>OZ244782.1:1515000-3701229 GCA_965219625.1 Candidatus Multivoraceae bacterium
CCGGTAGCAGGCTGGGATGGATGTTCAGGATCCGGTTCGGGTAGGCGGCAACGAACGCAGCGCTCAGTAGCCGCATGTAGCCAGCGAGGCAAATCCACTCAGCGCCGGACCGCTCGATCTCCGCTCGAACTAACGCTTCATGGGCAGTTCGCGAACGCGCATCGCGGCTCGGAACGACCACGGTTGGAAGCCCCAGCGACCGAGCGCGCTCGATACCCGCAGCCGAAGCTACGTTGCTGAGCACGAGCACGATGCGGGCCGCTAGCCCTCCATCCTCGGTCGCCCGGTGAAGAGCCTCCAGGTTGCTGCCCCGGCCGGAGATCAGGACGGCAATTCGCGCGAGCTCATCCTTCATTGCGGCCTCGTCCGCGAGCGGTCGACGTCTCGAGCCCGGAGCGCTCGCACCGATAGGTCACGCCTTCGCCATGCACAACCGCGCCGAGGCCGAAGGCGCGGCCGCCCGCCCCCTCAAGCTCGGACAGAACGTCGTCGACACCCGCAGCATCGACGACGACGACCATCCCGACGCCCATGTTGAACACGCGGTACATTTCCTCCAGGTCGACCTTGGCGACACGCTGGATCACGGCGAACTCCTCGGGAATCGCCCAGGCGCCGGCTTCGATCACCGCGCCCAGACCCTCGGGCAGTACCCGCGGCAGATTGTCGGTGATTCCGCCGCCGGTGATGTGGGCCAGAGCGTGCACTCGCGGATCGCCCAGCAGCGGACGGACCTGATCCAGGTAGGAAAGATGCGGCGCCAGAAGCACGTCGCGAAGGGTGCGGCCGGAATCAGGCAGGCGGGACCGGAGGTCGAATCCGGCGAGATCGAACAAGGCGCGCCGAGCCAGCGAGAAGCCGTTTGTGTGAAGACCCGCCGAGGCCAGACCGATCAACCCGTCGCCGGCTCGTACCGCAGAGCCGTCAAGTATCCGGTCGCGCTCCGTCACGCCGACGATGAAGCCGACCAACTCGTAGTCACCCGGCTGGTAGAAGCCCGGCATCTCCGCTGTCTCGCCGCCCAGAAGCGCACAGTTGTTCTCGCGGCAAGCAGAGGCGACACCGCCAACCAGAGCGCGCATCGCTTCCGGCTCGAGCCGGCCTGCACCTACGTAGTCGAGGAAGAAGAGGGGGATCGCACCCTGAACCAGGATGTCGTTGACGCAGTGGTTCACGAGGTCGCCGCCCACCGTGCTGAAGTCGGCCGCCATTCGCGCCACGGCCAGTTTCGTGCCGACGCCGTCCGCCGAAGCGACGAGAACCGGACGCCGCACATCGGCCGGCAGCTCGAACAGACCGCCGAAACTGCCGAGGCCGCTGAGCACACCCTCGGTGAACGTCGACCCGACCAGGTCCCCGATCCCCTCCAGCGCCTCTTCTTGAGCCTCCAGGTCGACTCCGGCGGCACGATATGCAGTTGCCGGCCTCATCGAGGCGAACCGTCTCTAGCCGGCTTCCAGACGCAAGGGGAAGAGCTCGCCCTGCGCCTCGCCCGGGCCTTCACCGGGCACCGGATACTCGCCGGTCCAGCAGGAAGTGCAATAGGAGTCTGCGTCACCCGAAACGCACCCCAGCAGTCCCTCGAGAGACAGGTAGGCGAGGCTGTCGGCGCGAATGAACCGCCTGATCTCCTCAAGGGAGTGATCCGACGCGATCAGCTCGCTGCGCGTCGGCGTATCGATACCGTAGATGCAGGAGAAAGCCGTCGGCGGCGACGTCACGCGGACGTGAACCTCGACGGCGCCGGCTTCGCGGACCATGTTCACGATCTTGCGCGATGTGGTGCCGCGGACGATCGAATCGTCGACAAGCACGACACGCCGCCCGGCGATCAGCTCGCGCACCGGGTTCAGCTTGACCTTGACGCCGAAGTGACGGATCGACTGCTGCGGCTCGATGAAGGTGCGGCCTACGTAGTGATTGCGAATCAGGCCTAGTTCGACTGGCGTGCCCGACGCGCGGCTGTAGCCAAGTGCGCCATACAGGCCGCTGTCCGGCACCGGCACGACGAGGTCCGCCTCCACCGGCGCCTCCTGCGCCAGGCGGGCCCCCATATCCAGTCGCGCCTGAGCGACCGAATCGGCAAAGACCTCGCTGTCGGGGCGAGCGAAGTAGACGTGCTCGAACACGCAGCGCGCCGCCGCCGTTACCGGCGGCAGGCGGTAGCTCTCGAGACGACCGCCGCAGGCCACGACGACTTCCCCTCGACTCAACTCGCGAAGTGGCCGCGCTTCAAGCAGATCGAAAGCGCAGCTCTCGGACGCGAAGCAGTACTGTCCGTCGAGCTCGCCGAGGATCAGCGGTCTGAAACCGCGCGGGTCGCGCGCCGCGATCAGGCCCTGCTGACTGATCAACAACAGTGAGTAGGCGCCCCGCACGTCGCCGAGTGCACAGAGGAGCGACTCGACAATCTCCTGACGTGGACGGGTAGCCATCAGGTGCAGGACGACCTCTGAGTCGCTCGTCGTCTGGAAGATCGACCCAGTCGCCTCCAACTCGTGGCGGGTGGCGGTCGCACTCACCAGGTTGCCGTTATGAACGATGCCAAGAGGTCCCATCGAGGTCATCACGACGATCGGTTGAGCGTTCGAGATCACACTCGAGCCCGCTGTCGAGTACCGCGTGTGGCCGATCGAACGAGCGCCCGGCAGGGAACCGAGCTTGTCGTGGTCGAAGATCTCGGCGACCTTGCCCATCCCGCGCTGTGCGTGGAGCTGCTCGCCATCCCAGGAGACGATGCCAGCGCTCTCTTGACCGCGATGCTGCTGAGCGTACAGGCCGAGGTAGGTCAGATTCGCCGCGTCGGGCGCGCCCTCGATGCCGAAGATGCCGCACATGATGCGAGACGCAGAGCCTAACCGACAGCCTGCGGTAGAGCCTCCGTCCAAACCGACTGCAGGTCGGACACGGCGCCGTCGACGACGCCGCCATCGAAGCTGAGGACGAGGCGCTCTCCGCCAACCTCTCCGAGCTCCACCGCCGGAACGCCGTGTTTCTCCGCCAGGGCGAGCACATGCTCGACCGAGCTCCCCGGAGCAGCGACGATCGCTCGCGCCTGGGCTTCAGAGAACAGGTCGAGAGGGCCGCCCGCAAAAGCGCCCTGAAACCCGAGGCCGCGAGCCATCACGCATTCCGCCAGCGCGACCAGCAGGCCCCCTTCCGCAAGGTCGTGGCCGCCGCTGAGCCAGCCCCGCCGGCGCGCCCGGCGCAGCAGCCGAGCGAGAGCCGCTTCGGCTGCGAGATCGACGCTCGGCGGCCGCCCGGCCTCGATGCCATAGAGCAAGCGCTGGTAGGCCGAACCGCCGAACTCCGCACGGCTCGAACCCAGCAACAGAACACGGTCTCCGGCCCGCCAGAAGCCGCCACCAAGCACCAGATGCAGCTCGCCCGCCGCCGCCAGCGATTCCACCTCTTCGATCACGCCGACGATTGCCACCGTCGGAGTCGGATGCACCGCCTCGCCCTCCGTCTCGTTGTAGAGCGACACGTTGCCGGAGATCACCGGAACATCGAAGGCGCGGCATGCCTCTGCCATACCCGAAATGCACTCCTGGAGCTGCCAGGAGATCTCCGGGTTCTCGGGCGAGCCGAAATTCAGGCAGTTCGTCATTCCGACCGGCTCGGCGCCTACCGTGGCCAGATTCCGAACGGCTTCGGCCACGGCCTGCCGCCCGCCGATTCGCGGGTCGAGCCAACAGTACGACGGATTCGTGTCCGACGTCAGTGCAAGCGCCGAGCCTGTGCCCTTCAGCCGCAGCACCGCCGCATCCGAACCCGGGCCAACGATCGTGTTCGTTCGAACGGTCGAATCGTACTGCCGGTGAATCCACGTCTTGTCGCCGAGTTCGGGAGTCGCCAGCAGACGTTCGAGCATGGCGAGCGGATTCTCGGGCACCGTCGGCTCGACGTGTTCCTGACGAGAAGTCAGATCGCCGGGCGGCGCCGCGGGCCGATCGTACACCGGCGCGCCATCGACCAGGGGCTCAACCGGCAAATCGGCGACGATGCGGCCACCGAACGTCAGCCGGGCCCGGCCATCATCCGTAACCTGGCCGATTCTCCGCGCCTCGACTCCCCAACGCGAGAGAATCTGAAGCACTGCGTTCTCCTGCCCGCGCCGGGTCACGAAGACCATCCGCTCCTGGGACTCGGACAACATGATCTCGTACGGGGTCAGTGCCGACTCCCGCAGCGGCACGAGATCGAGGTCGATCTCCACCCCGGCGTCGCCCCGAGCCGCCATCTCGAAACAGGAACTCGTGAGCCCGGCGGCGCCCATATCCTGAACGCCGAGCACGACGCCCGTGCGCATCGCCTCCAGGCTGGCCTCGAGCAGAGCCTTCTCGGCGAACGGATCGCCGACCTGCACCGTCGGCCGCTTGGCCTCGTTCTCGCCGCCAAACGCCTCGGAGGCCATCGTCGCGCCGTGGATGCCGTCTCGGCCAGTACGACTGCCGGCGTAGAGAATCGAGTTCCCCGCGCCCGAGGCGCTCGCGGTGAAGATGCGTTCCCGCCGGCAGACGCCGAGAGCAAACGCGTTGACCAGGATGTTGCCATTGTAGGAACTGTGGAATCCGGTTTCCCCGCCGACAGTGGGAATACCCACGCAGTTGCCGTAATCGCCAATGCCCCGCACGACGCCATCGACAAGGTGCCGCATACGCGCTCCCCCGGGCCCATCGAGGTCACCGAAGCGAAGCGAATCGAGACAAGCGATGGGGCGCGCCCCCATCGTGAACACGTCGCGAAGGATGCCGCCGACGCCCGTGGCGGCGCCCTGATACGGCTCGATGAAGCTGGGGTGGTTGTGGCTCTCCATCTTGAAGGCCGCGACCCAGCCGTCGCCGATATCGACGACGCCGGCATTCTCTCCCGGTCCGTGAACTACCCGTCTGCTTCTGGTGGGAAACCGTCGCAGGTGGATCTTCGACGACTTGTACGAACAGTGCTCCGAGTAAAGAGCCGAGGCGATGCCGAGCTCCGTCCACGTCGGCGAGCGACCCAGGACCTCGCAGAGCCCATCGTACTCCTGGTCGGTCAGGCCATGATCAAACGCGAGCTGAGCATCGACTAGCGGCTCGGCGGTGAGTGAACCGAGTGCCACGAGCCGCTACCCGTCGACCTTCGTTGCCGCCGCGCGCCGAACCGCGGCGCTCTGGCTGACGGCGCCTTCCATCAGAGCCAAGCCGTCGCGATTGCCCAACAGCGCCTCCGCGCAACGCTCGGGATGCGGCATGAGTCCAAGCACGTTGCGCGCCCGGTTGCAGACGCCAGCGATCGATCTCTTCGAGCCGTTCGGGTTCGCGCACCGAACCGCCTCCCCCTCGGCGTCCACGTACCGAAACACGACTTGGCCGTTTCGTTCCAACTCGTCGAGGGCATCTTCGGTATCGGCGTAGTTGCCCTCGGCGTGGGCAATCGGCATGCAGAGCACATCGCCGCGCCGGTAGCCGGCGCAGTAAGGAAGATCATCGCGCTCGACGCGCACGTGGACGTCCGTGCTCAGGAACCGAAGTTCCCGGTTGCGCCGCATCGCGCCAGGCAACAGACCCGCTTCGAGCAGCATCTGGAAGCCATTGCAGATCCCGAGGACCCGCCCACCGGCCTCGGCGTGGCGCCGCACCGCGGCCATGATCGGCGAGTGCGCCGCCATCGACCCAGCGCGAAGATAGTCCCCATACGAAAACCCGCCGGGCAGCACGACGAGTTCACAATCCTCGAGCGAGGTGGCTTGGTGCCACAAGAACACCGCTTCCTGCTCCAGCACATGCGCGAGAACGTGATACACGTCGTGATCGCAGTTGCTGCCCGGAAACACGACGATCCCGCACTTCATCGCGTGATCCACTCCACCACGAAGTCCTCGACGATCGGATTGGCCAGAAGCTGACGGCACATGCGATCGACGGCCGCTTCCGCGTCACTCTCGCTGCCGGCGGCGAGTTCAACCTCGAAACTCTTGCCGGCGCGAATCCCCTGCACGCCTTGAATGCCGATTCGCTTCAGAGCGTCCTCGATAGCGCGCCCCTGAGGGTCGAGCACTTCGGCTCGCGGATAGACGAGCACGCGAGCCACGAAACGGCTGGCGTCCGCAGTCAAGCGCAACCTCGCGCGGCGAGCAGCGGCCGACCGAGACGGGGCGTTCGGGCCGCAGTCAGGCGCCGACCCCCAGCCACGGCCCCGGTCGGTGCTGTTCCGCAATCACGAGTCGGGCCCGCGATCCGTTGCGCTCGAGCACCGGGCGCACCGTCGCGGCAGCCAGTGCCGGCGAGTTGTTCGTCTTCGACAAGTGGCACAGGACGATCCAGGACAACCGATCCGAGAGCAGGTCCTCGATCCCCGCGGCGGCCTCCTCGTTGCTCAGGTGCCCCCGCGGCGAGGCAACTCGCTCCTTGAGGCGCCAAGGGTATGGCCCTGTGCGCAGCATGTCGAGATCATGGTTGGATTCGAGCAACAGAATGTCGAGATCAGCAAGTCTCCGCCACGCTTCCGCGGTACGCCGACCGAGATCGGTGACCAACCCAAGCCGTTGTCCGCAACTGCTCTCGACCACGATGCCGACCGGCTCGCGGGCATCGTGAGATACCGGGAACGCCTCGATCCGGAAGTCGGCAGCGACGAACGGAAGTCCGGAACCCATGGGTCGGGCGAACGCTCCCATGCCCTGCAGCTGGGGTCCACGGTAGGTGCCGCGGGTGCCGTACACGGGAACCTGGTAGCGCTGCGCGAACCGGAGAGCGCCCCTCGTGTGATCGTCATGTTCGTGGGTCAGCAATACGGCGTCGATGTCCGTGCCGGAACGGTCCACGAGCTCCAACCGACGCTCCAGCTCGCGGCACGAGAATCCAGCGTCCAGGAGCAGGCAGCCGCCGCCGCCCTCGACGATCGTGCTGTTGCCGCCGCTCCCCGAGCCGAGCACCGCCGCCCGCAGCCCCCGGTCCTGCCCCGTTCGGCGGCGCCGGGCGTGGAGTTTCGTTTCCCGGGCCGAAGCGACAAGCGCTCCGTCACCGAAGAGCGACAGTTGCCCGGACATCAAGCGCCTGCCGTCGGCGTCGCCCGCGACCCCGCGTCAGAAACGCTGCCCGATCCAGAATGTCGTGCGGCTGTCGCCCGACTCCTTGAAGTCCCACTGGGTCGCGAAATCCCAATGCAGGTCGAGGCCGAGCATGCGGACGGTGAGCCCGAAACCGTAAGCCGCTATCGCGTCGTCGAGCCGGCTGTTCTCGGAATCCCAGACGTTGAAGTCCTGGACGTCATTGAAGTAGGCGCCAGCGACGTCGAGGAAGAACCGTCCCTGGATGCCCTGGAAGGTCCAGATCGGCGTGACGAAGAAGTCGATGAGCGGGAATCGGAGCTCCAGGTTGGCGAAGAAGCCGTGATCGCCGACCATGTCGCGGAAGTCGACGCCCCGCACCGTGTCGAGGCCGCCGAAGTAGACGGGGTTCGGCGAGTTCCCGGTCCGCACGCTGCCGAACAACCGGGTCGCGAAAACGCCCCGCCGGGTAAGCGGGAAGTACTTCCGCGCGTCGAGTTGCACCGTCTGGGTCAACGTACCCGACCCCTCCAGATCCGGCGCGTACTCCGTCGACAGACGATAACGATGGCCGCTCGACGGTCCGGCCGGGCCGAACACCGTCGTATCGCCGACCAGCGCCGCCTGCACGACCGGGTAGTCGTCCTCACGGGGCTGGATGGTCGGAATTGGCCGCCCGAAGTCGTCGAGGATCAACCGAAAGTCGCTGTCTCGCGCGTAGGCCTGGACGTCGAGCTTCCGTCGCATGTAGCCGGTGCCTAGCTCGAAGCGCCGATAGAAGCTCATCGGGTAGGAAATCGAGAAGATCGCGCCGGTCTGCTGGAACAGCGAGCGACCGCGTTGGTAGTAGCCGTACTGGTAGTTGTAGCCAACGTAGAAGGCACGGTCGTCGAACAGCGAGACCTGCCACTGCAGCCGGTTCGAGAGATTCAAGTAGGTGACGTTGAACTGCGAGAACGACTCGACCGAGGCGAAGGTCGTGAACAGCCGCCGGTCGCCCAGGAAGTCCGAGAACTGGAAGTAGATCTGCCCCAGGAAGGTCTGGTTGTCGTCGACGCCGACCAGCGTCTGGGCATCCTCCAGAAACAGCCGCCAACCGCGCTTGTCCTCTTTGTTCGACTCGTCGATGGAGACCTGGATATCCGGCTCGAACAGTTCAATCGCTGGGATTGCCTCGCCTGGCTCGCCCAAGTCGACCATCTGGACCTCGCCGATGGGCTCGTCGATGTCCGTCTCGTACAGATCGAAACGTCCCTGCCAGAACCCGGTATAGACCAACCGGTCATCGCGCCCCGCCTGGGTCAGCACCGTGGGCTGGAAGCAGCCTGTGATCGCGTTCGTGTACTGGCGAAGTTCGCCGGTCTCGAGGTCGAGGCCGAAGATGTTCTCGGCCCCGGTCCGGTCGGAGGTGAAGTAGACCGTCCGGTCGTCGCCCGAGAAGACCGGGTCCGTGTTGTGAAACTCGTCGCTGCTCAGCCGGCTCCGCTCCATGGTTTCCAGGTTCATGCGGAACAGCTGCGCCGTCTCGCCGGGGACCGACGCGAACACCAGCCACTTGCCGTCGTTCGAGAAGGACGGTGCACCGTCGAACACCTCGTCGTTCGTCAGGTTCCGGATTTCGAGCGAGTCCAGGTCCAAGAGGAAGATGTCGTACTGCCCGTTCTGGTTGCCGCCGAACGCGATGCTCTCGCCGTCCGGGCTCCAGGCCGGCCCCGTCTGCTGCTCGATCTCCATGTCGATGACGCGCCGCACGCCGCCGGACAACACGTTGACAAGCGCGAGCGAGTAGCCTGCCTCCTTGCGCACGAACGCGGCGAGCGAGTTGCCGTCCGGCGAAAAGGCGATGTCGCTGCCATGCTTCCGACCCAGGCTGAGCATCTGGGCAACGTAGTGGCGGAAGTCTGCGGTGTAGCCCTTCGTCAAGTTCCTGACTGGCTCGCGCTCCTGGGCATCGAACAGGACAAGGTCGATATCGCCCTGGAAGGTCGAGAAGGCGGCCACCAGGTCGCCCGAGGGCGACGCGACCGGGGAAGTCTCCTGGCTGCCCTGGGGACGAGTGCGAAAAGGACGGCCGAAGTCGCTGGGCTCGCCGGTCGCCACCAACTCAGGCAGATAACGGTTCCGCAGCCAACGCCGGAACTCGAGGTCGAAATCCTCCGGATCCATGCGGAAGGCACGTTCGATGGCGCGACCCACCCGCGAGCCGAGGGTGTTGCGGAACTCGAACAGGAAATCGATCACCCCGTCCGACCCCCAGCGCTCTTCCATGAAATCGAAAGCCGCGTGACCGTAGCGGTAGGCGAAGAAGCCGCCGGCCTGGCCGGAGGTGATCGGCGGCAGCCGGTCGTTGACGACGGCGTCGCGCAGGTACATCCGATCCGACGTGCTCTCGTCCTTGGCGAAGTAACTCGCCATTCCCTCCATCAACCACTGCGGCGGGCTGTTCGTGATCGCCCGCCCGAGGCTCCCCTGAAACAGGATGTGGTACTGGAAGATGTGCGTCAGCTCGTGGAGAATCAGCTCGTACAGCTCGACATCCGGCAGGTCAATCGGCATCACCATCCGGAAGCGGGCCGACGTGGCGAAGGCGGCGACCCCCTCCGGGATGAAGTTGATCATCACGTTGTTCTGGAGGAAATCGGAGTGCGTGTTGTAGATGATCAGCGGCGTAGGCTCCTGGATCTGGAAGTCCAGGTCGAGCGAGAGCTGGTCATACGCGCTCTCCGCGAGCGATGCGACCTTCTGCAGTTGGTTCTCGCTCTCGGAGTAGTAGTAGATGTCGAAGTGAGTCGAGCGGTAGATGCGCCAGTCGAACTCCTCGTAGCGGATCTTGTTCTTGCCGAAGCCCTGGGCGCCCAGGAACGCCGCCGAGAAGATCGCCAGAATTGCGGCGAGTGCCGCGATACGAGTCCCCGACCGTCGCATCGGTCGATGTTCCACTGCTTTCACCTGCTCCTCCTCAAGGCGTGAAGATGACCCGAGACACTTCGATGTCCTTCTGCGTAAAGACGCCGAGAATGCGGTCCTCCAACGCGTACAGATTCTCGAACATACCCTGCAGCGGGTCCGCCTGCTCGCCCTCGAAGCTCTTGAAGTCCTTGAAGTTGTCGTCGTACATGAGTTCGCCGGTCAAACCGTCGAAGACCATCACGACAATGTCGTACTCGAAACCGGTCTGTTCGACCAGGACCTGCCGATACATCGTGCGGCCATCGAACGGAGAGGTGTACTCCTCCGTCCGATAGCCGGACCGATCCTGAATGTCGAAGTCCAGTGTGCCGGCGAGGATCAGATCGGACTGGGTGCGCTCGCCGAGACTGCGCCAGAAGCCCTCGTCCCGAGCCAACATCTCCAGGTCGTAGGTCGGGTAGTCGATGCGCCCGGCCTCGACGATCCGCAAGTCCGTGTCGCGGCGCAGTACCTTGTTCAGGTAGCGCTCGAACTCGCCCTGCACGTCGATGTCCGTGCCCTCGATACGGCCCTCGCCTTCCTGACTGACGACGAGGAAGGGCGCCGGCAGCAGCGTGTCGCGCTCGGCGAGGTCGATGCGAGCACGCATCGGCAACTTCAGGCGCACATCTACGGTGCCGTCGGCCGCGGCCGGAGCGACGCCCCAGGGCCCCGTCAGTCCACCGAACAGACAGGCCAGTGCAAGGAGAACCGGCCCGCTACGCATCCACTTCGTCGATCTCACCTCGTCTCCAATCTCAAGCAAGAACCGTTCCACGAAACCGACGGTCGGATGCGGACCGGAGCCGCGTCAACGGACGGGGACCTTCCCGCGGCTCGACGCGTCCTTCTCATCGACGCCCTCGGTTTCGTCCGCTTCGCCCGTCACGAGACCGCCACGACCTGCCGTGGCAGCGTCAGGCGCCGCCTCCGTCGCCGACCGAGCGGCAGCTTCCTCACCCTCTTCCTCGCCGGCGTCGCCCTTGAAGTTCTGGTAGTACTCGACGAAGCGCGAGTAGTTCCGGCGCACGCTGCGCTCCCGCGGCGCCAACCTCAGCGCCTGCCGGTAGTAGTCCAGAGCCTCCTCGAACAGCCCCAGGGCCTCATGCGCCACCGCGATGTTGCTCAGGATCTCCGGGTGGTCCGGCTCCAGACGACGCGCCTGCTCGAAGCGGAACAAGGCCTCGCTCCACAAGCCGCGGCTCGCCATGTCGACGCCGAACTCCCACTGCTGCTTCGCTTCGGCCGACACCTTGCGCTTCTGTCCGTGGACGTCACCCGCCAGAGACGCCAAGAGCAACACGACGGCGGTCAGCAGATGTACGCGCGGCCAAGGTTGGACAGTCCGCTTCACCCAACCAGTATAGATCACAGCCGCGGAATCCGTCTGAGTCCGTACGGGCCGATCGCTGCCGGCGTGAGGCCGGAGAGCAGAGCGGCAGACGGAGATTCGATGACGAGCCACGCTCCAAACCTGTCTCGCGGGAGTGCAGACGATACCCGGCGCGCTCTGATCGCACTCAACCTGGTGAACGGCGACCGCGGCCTGATCTGCGCCCTCGGACAGCGCCTCCGTTCGACCAGGGATTTCAACGACAACGGTTTCGCGCGGGAAGCAGCCGCCGAACTCGAGACGCGGCCGGGCCGCGTGCGCCAGCTCCTGTCCGCCGCCGGCGCCGCCCAAACCGACGTCGACACCCAACTCGCGAAGGCGCGTGAGAGCAACGCGGCGATCGTCACCCTCTGCGACGCCGCCTACCCCGAACCGCTGCGTGACCTCGGCCTTCAGGCGCCGCCCGTTCTCCACGTGCGCGGCGACCTTGCAACGACTCCCGGCATTTCCATCGTGGGCTCCCGGAAAGCGGACTCCTACGGCCTGGAAGTGGCGGAGTGGTTCGCCGGACGCCTCGCCGCCGCCGGCCTGGTCGTCATCTCCGGCTTCGCGCGCGGCATCGACCAAGCCGCCCACCAAGGCGCCATCCGAGCCCGCGCGGGTACAGGCCGCACGACCGCTGTCCTCGGTTGCGGCCTGGACATCGACTATCCGCGCAACAGCCGGCGTCTCGCCGCGGCGGTCGCCCGCTGCGGCGCCGTCGTCAGCGAGTTCCCGTTCGGCTTCGCACCGCGTTCGCTGAACTTCCCGATTCGCAACCGCATCATCGCCGCGCTCGGCTACGCGACGATCGTCGTGCGGGCCGCAAGCCGCTCGGGCTCGCTGATCACGGCGCGGCTGGCCCTCGATCTGGGCCGAGAGGTCCTCGCCGTTCCCGGCTCGGTGCTCTCCCGCGCGTCGGCAGGAGCGCATCTCCTGCTCCGCGACGGCGCCACCCCGGCCATCGATCCGGACCTGTTGCTGGAGACCCTCCCGACGGCGATCCTCGAGCGACTCGAGCAGCAAGGCCCAACGGCGGAAGCCACAGGTTCGACGGATGACCCTGCCGATACGGACCGGCCCTCGGATCCCGGCCGCAAGAGCGCCTCGGAGCCAGCGAACCTGCTGGGCGCACTCCATGGCGGCGCTCGCAACGCCGAGCAACTGGCCAGCCAGCTGAACGTACCGTTCCCCACCGTGCTCGCCACCCTGGTCCGGCTCGAGGTCGACGGACTCGTTCGGCGCCTCCCCGGCGGCGCCTACGCCATCGCCAACCGTTAACCCGGATATCTCGCCGAGGTTTCGTAGCGAGGGCGCGCAGACGCTGCTACGAGCTGGTCTTCTTCTTCGCCCGGCGCTTCCGCGCGGGTCGGCGCCGCTTCGGCGCCCGCGGGTCCTTCCCCTGATCCCGGAGCTTCGCTTCGCGGGCAGCAATCAGCTCGACCGCCTGGTCGAGCGTCAACTCCTCCGGCGCACGCCCCTTGGGTACCGAGGCGTGGACCTGCCCGTCCGTCACGTAGGGTCCATAACGTCCCTTGCGCACCGACAGCGCGAGACCGGTCTCGGGGTGCTCGCCGAGTTCGTTCAGCACGGACTGGCCGCCGCCCCGGCGACGCTTGGGCTGGCTCAGGACCTCCAACGCCTCCTCGAGGGTCAACGTCGCCAACTGCTCGTGCCGAGCCAGGCTGCGACTCTCCTTGCCGCACTTCACGTAGGGGCCGAAACGTCCGTCCTGGACGGTGACCGGCTCGCCATTCTCAGGGTGGGCTCCCAGGTCGCGCGGGAACGACAGCAACAGGAGCGCGTCATCGAGCGTCAACTCGTTGCGGTCCATGGACGGCCACAGGCTCGCCATCTTCGGCTTCTTCCCTCGGCTCGCCTTCTTCCTGCTTCCCTTCTTCTTCCGCCCCGCGCCAGACGGGACGGCGTCCCCCAACTGCACATAGTCGCCGTAGGGACCGGTCTTCACGTAGATGGGCTGGCCTGTTTCGGGATGGGCTCCAAGCGGGCCCGAAGACACCTCGGTTGCCGCAAGCAACTCGAGCGCCCGCTCGAGCGTGAGTTCGTCGGGCGAGAGGTCCTCGCCAAGGGTCAACCGAGATCCGTCACCGGCCTGGATGTACGTACCGTAGCGACCGACGCGAACCGCCACTTCCCGCCCCTCCTCGTCCTCGCCCAGCTTGAGCGAACACACCGCGCGGGCGTCGATCCCGTCCACTCCGGCGCCGACCATCGACTGCAGGCCCGGGCGGCCCTCCTTGCCCGCAGCCGGCTCGCGGCCGAAGTAGAAACTTCGCAGCCACGGCTCAGCCTCTCGGTCGCCATCCGCGATCTGGTCGAGATCGCTCTCCATGCGGGCCGTGAAGTCGAGGTCCACCAAATCACCCAGGTGCTCCTCGAGGAGCCTGGTGACGGCGAACGCGAGAAACGTCGGCACAAGCGCCGATCCCTTCTTCCACACGTAGCCACGGTCGACGATCGTCTGCAGGATGGCGGCATAGGTGGACGGACGCCCCACGCCCTGCTCCTCGAGCTCTCGGACCAGACTGGCTTCGGTGAAGCGCGGGGGCGGCTGCGTCGTGTGCCCTTTCGCCTCGGCATCCTCGACGCGGACTGTCTGGCCAGAGCGAAGCGCCGGCAGGAAACGCTCTTCGTCCTCGGCCCTCTCCCGCGGGTCGTCCCGGCTTTCGACGTAGACGCGGAGAAAGCCATCGAAACGAAGTACCCGGCCGGAGGCGTTGAGTTCGACTGCGCCTGCGGACTTGGTCTCCGTCGCGAACCGTACCGTCGTGCTCGTGCCGGTGGCGTCCTTCATCTGAGACGCCAGTGTCCTCTTCCAGATGAGCTCGTAGAGTCGGTGGGCGTCCCGCTCGAGACGACCGCGAACCTGATCTGGCGTTCGGAAGTTCGTACCGGACGGCCGGATCGCCTCGTGCGCCTCCTGCGCGTTCCGGCCCTTGGCATAGAAGCGCGGCTTCTCCGGCATGTACTCCCGGCCGTACAGATCGACGATCTGGCCACGCGCCGCGGCGATCGCCTGGCCGGAAAGCGCGGTCGAGTCCGTCCGCATGTAGGTGATGTAGCCGTTCTCGTAGAGTCCCTGCGCCACCCGCATCGTCCGCTGGGCGGAGAAGCGCAGCTTGCGCGCCGCCTCCTGCTGCAGGGTCGAGGTGATGAACGGAGCATAGGGCCGGCGCGTGAACGGCCGTTCCTTGACCTCGACGACCGCCGGACGGGTCGCAGGCAACTCCTCCTGGAGTTTCTTCGCATCGGCCTCGAGGAGGAGACGGGCCTTCGTCTTGATCTTCCCGGTAAGCCGGTCGAAATCGCGGCCCTGAGCAAGCGCCCGGCCGGCGATCGTGGAGACCCGGGCCGGAAAACGGCGCGCCTCCCCGTCCTCGGTGCGAAGCTCCGCTTCGACGGTCCAGTAGTCCGCCGGCACGAAGGCCATCCGCTCCCGCTCCCGCTGGACGACGATGCGGGTCGCGACCGACTGCACACGGCCCGCAGACAACCGCGGCTGGACCTTCTTCCACAGGACCGGCGAAACCTCGTAGCCGTACAGACGGTCGAGTACCCGCCTGGCTTCCTGGGCGGCGACCAGCCGGTGGTCGATGTCTCGCGTCTCCTCGAGAGCGGCTTCCACCGCCGACTTCGTGATTTCATGGAAGACCATCCGACGCACCGGCACCTTGGGGCGCAACACCTCCTTGAGGTGCCAGGCGATTGCCTCGCCTTCGCGATCCTCGTCCGTGGCCAGAACGAGTTCGTCCGCTCCGCGCAGCGCGGCCCTGAGCTTCGTGATCTGACTCTTCTTCTCGGACGGAATCACATACAGGGGATCGAATCCGCCATCGACGTCGACGCCGAGCCGGGCCCAGGGGCGGCCGCGGTACTTCTGCGGCACCTCGGCCGCGGTGCGGGGCAGGTCGCGTACGTGGCCGATCGACGACTCGACCCGGTAGCCCGATCCAAGGTAGCGCTCGATCGTGCGCGCCTTCGCGGGAGACTCGACGATGACAAGGGAGACACTCATCGGTTCAGGGACGATAGTAGAGCGAATCCCCTTGTCAAGGTTCGGCGCCCTTTGCCATGATCCACGGATGACTTCGCCCGTCGTAGTGGTTGGCGGCGGGCTCGCCGGCAGCGAGTGTGCCTTCGCGCTCGCCTCGCGGGGCCGGCCGGTAACGCTGTACGAGATGCGGCCGGAGCGCTCGACGCCCGCTCACGCTGGCAGCGACCTCTCCGAGTTGGTCTGCTCGAACTCGTTGCGGAGCGACGATCCCGAGCACGCCGCCGGTCTGCTGAAGCGCGAGATGGAGCGGTTCTCTTCCCTGACGATCGCTGCCGCCCGGCGTCACGCGGTACCGGCCGGCGGCGCGCTCGCGGTCGACCGCCAACGCTTCGCCGCCGACATCACGACGACGATCGAGTCGCACCCGCTGATCGAGCTCAGGCGCGAGGAGTTGACTTCGCTGCCCGAACCGGGCAGGACCTGCACCGTCATCGCCACCGGACCGCTGACCTCCGCCGCGCTGACCGCTGAGCTTGAGGGAATCATCGGCGCCGACCACCTCTATTTCTACGATGCGATCGCTCCGATCGTCGCCGGGGACAGCCTCGACCACGATCGGCTCTTTCGTGCCTCTCGCTACGGCAAGGGAGGCAGCGACTACCTGAACAGTCCTCTCGGCGTCGGCGACTACCGCGCCTTCCGCAACGAGCTGCTCGAAGCCGAGACGATCGAGCTGCGCGAGTTCGAGCGGCCGTTGTTCTTCGAGGGTTGCCTGCCGATCGAGGAACTCGCCCGCCGCGGCGAGGACACCCTGCGCTTCGGACCGATGAAGCCGGTCGGGCTCACCACCCCCGACGGCGAGCGGCCCCACGCCGTGGTCCAGCTCCGCCAGGAGGACCTCGCCCGGAGCCACTACAACCTGGTCGGTTTCCAGTCACGCATGACGTGGCCAGAGCAGCGCAGGGTCCTGCGCATGCTGCCGGGGCTCGGTTCCGCGCGCTTCGTGCGCTACGGCCAGGTCCACCGCAACACGTTCATCAACGCGCCTCTTCACCTCGATCGCTGGTACCGGTTCAAGGTCGCGCCGCACCTGCGGCTCGCCGGCCAGCTGACGGGTGTCGAGGGTTATCTCGAGTCCGCCGCGACCGGACTGGTGATTGCGCTTTACCTGTTGCTGGAGGACGCGCGGGGAGACGCGCCGCCCCCGCTTCCCGACACGACGGCTCTCGGTGCGCTCGCCCGCCATCTGACGGAGTCCAACCCGAAACGCTACCAGCCGACGAACATCAACTACGGGCTGCTCAGCCCCCTGGGCAGGCGACTGCATCGACGCGACCGCCGCGCCGCCTACGTCGCCCGCGCCAGGCAGGCGCTGGACGCCTGGGTCGATAGCATGAGCCGAACTGGAGCACCGTCGTGGCAAGCACCGTCCAGCATTCCGAATCGACAGGCTCAGGGGAGCGCCGAGGAGCGCTCGCCGAGCTGATCGCGGACTACCTCGAGTATCTGGGGTTGGAGCGGAACTGCTCGCGGCACACTCTGCGGGCCTACCGCCGTGACCTCCGGTCGTTCGCGGAATTCCGCACAGCCAGCGGCAGCGACGACCGCGACCTTGCGGACATCGACCAACTCCTCGTCCGTTCGTACGTAGCTTCGCTTCACCGGCGCCAGCTCGCGCGCCGCACGCAAGGACGCCACCTGTCTTCGCTCCGCGGCTTGTTCCGCTACGCCTGCCTGGTCGGCCGCATGGAGCAGAACCCAGCCCAGTCCGTGCCGACGCCGCGGGTCGAGAAGACTCTTCCCCGTCATCTGCGGGCGGTCGAGATCGACGCGCTGCTCGAGGCCCCTTCCGAACGACCCGGTCCGCTCGGGCGACGCGACCGCGCACTGCTCGAACTCCTCTATGCCTCAGGCGTCAGGGTGGGCGAACTCGTGGCGCTCGACTGGCGCGACATTGATCTCGACGCTCGCGTGCTGCGGGTCGTCGGCAAGGGCAACCGGGAACGGATGAACCCGTTCGGCGCACCCGCCGCCGAGGCTCTGCGCGACTGGCTCGGGGTCTGGGAGAACGTGTTCGGCAAGCGGAGTTCGGCCATCGACGACGTGAGCGAGCCCGTGTTCCTGAATCACGCCGGCGGACGCCTGACCGACCGCTCGGTGCGGCGCATCATCGACCGCTACGTTGCGGCGACGGCCCAGGCGGTGGGCGCACATCCACATACGCTCCGCCACAGCTTCGCCACCCATCTGCTTGAGTCGGGCGCCGATCTGCGGTCGATCCAGGAGCTGCTCGGCCACGCTTCCCTGGCAACCACTCAACGTTACATGCACGTGGACACGGGCCGTCTGCTCCGCGTCTATCGGAACAGCCATCCGAGGGCCCAGAGCGGCTGAGGCCATACTCCCGCCAGCCAGCCCGAGGACGCCACGCCGGTCACGGCAGAGGCCATTCGAGAAAGGACATCAAGATGACAACCCCAACTGCAGGTTCGCCCGTCAGGCTCACGCTCGCGCTCGCCGCGATGAGCATCTCGCTGGCGGCCGTCAGCCCGGCTGCCGGCCAGAACGACCTGACCGGCTTCCAACTCGTCGGCGACTACCAGCTCTTCCTCGAGGGAGCGGAGGCGCCGGAAGCCCAGCTCTACCTGTCGCGCACCGCCGGCGCCTTTCTCGTGGTGACGGACGAACTGCCTTCGCCAGTGCTGCTCTCCGCCCGGAACGGCACGACCAGCAAGGTCCAACTGCTGAAGATCGCTCCCGCCCAGCAGGTGGACACGGTCGATCTGCTGCCGGGCGCCCTGTTCGGCCCGCAGACGCCGTTCCGCCAGATCCCGAAGGGACTCGAGTTCATGGTCGACGGCATCCGCGCCCAGCTCAAACAGAAGCCTTCCTGGTCAGGCGAGGCTTCGCTCGAGGATCTCTACCGACATACGCCCGGCTATCGCCGCTCGGCCGCTGCCTACGAGAGCAACCAGGCAGTGATCGCCGAGTTGCCTGGAATCGGCGACGGCGTCGAAGTGCGCACCGTGTTCGGCAACTGGTGCCACGTATGCGAACGCTACATGCCGCGCGGGCTGAGAGTTCACGAGCAACTCGAGGGATCCCCGATCAGGTTCACCTACTACGGTCTCGGCGACGACAATCCATGGGGCGACGCCGAGGTCGACCGCCTGGAGGTGACGGAACTGCCCACCGCGATCGTCTTCCGCAACGGCAGGGAGATCGGGCGCTACGCCGGCGCCGGCGGCTGGACCTCACCCGAGATCTCGCTCCGGGACATCCTGCGGGACAATCCGTGACGACCATCCTGCTGGTCCGTCGCGGCAACGTCACCTGCATGGCCAGCGATGGCCAGGTCACGAACGGCGCTCAGCACACGGTTGTCAAATCGCGGGCCCGCAAGATCAGGAGCGCCGACCGAAACCGGGTGCTGGTCGGCTTTGCCGGCGGCGGCGCGGATGCGCTGGCGCTGTTCTCGCGCTTCGAGGCGAAGCTCGAGGAGCACCAGGGCAACTTCGAGCGCGCGGTCGTCGAGCTGGCGATGGACTGGCGCACCGACCGCACACTCCGCCAGTTGGAGGCGCAGATGATCGTCACCGACGGCAGCCGCAGCTTCCTGGCAATGGGAAACGGCGACCTGCTGCAGCCGGATGACGACCAGCCGCTCGCCATCGGCTCCGGCGGCAACTACGCTCTCGCGGCAGCCCGCGCCTTGCTCGAACACACCGAGCTCGAGGCCGAACGGGTCGCTGCCGAGTCGATGCGAATCGCTGCCGACCTGTGCGTCTACACGAACCACGAGATCACCGTCGAACGTCTCGACGAGGAAGAGGTCGCGCCGTGACGGAGAGAGCGCTGCCAGGCGCTCCATTCGTCGAGAACCTGACCCCGCGCGAGATCGTCGCGACTCTCGACCGGCACGTCGTCGGCCAGAAAGACGCCAAGAGAGCCGTGGCGATCGCGATGCGGAACAGGTGGCGGCGCCAGCAGCTCGACGCCGAGACCGCAGAGGACATCGCACCCAAGAACATCCTGATGATGGGACCCACCGGGGTCGGCAAGACCGAGATCGCGCGGCGGCTGGCGAAGCTCGCCCGCGCTCCCTTCCTGAAGATCGAAGCGTCGAAGTTCACCGAGGTCGGTTACGTCGGCCGCGATGTCGAGTCCATCGTACGCGACCTGATGGAACTCGCCGTGGCGATGGTAGGCGACGAAAAGCGTCAGGCGGTCGAAGCCGAAGCGGCCGAGAGAGCCGAGGAGCGGCTGCTTCAGATCCTCGTGCCCCAAGCGTCGCCGTCGACCGGCGCCTCGGCCGCCGACGCCGGCCATTCCGCGCCGACCGAGACGAGGGAACGCTTTCGGCAGTGGCTCGACGACGGCCGGCTCGACCACCGCATGGTCGAGATCGAGGTCGACGACACGTCCCAGCCGCAGTTCGAGATGTTCACGCCGCAGGGGGTCGAGGCGGTCGGCATCAACCTGAAGGAGATGCTGCCCGGCATGTTCGGCAAGCGGAAGCGGCAGATGGTCGAGGTCGCCGAGGCGCGCGAGATCCTGCGGCGCCAGGAGGCCGAGGCGCTGATCGACCGTCAGGACATCGCCGCCGAGGCGAAGCTCCGAGTGGAGCAGGCCGGCATCGTCTTCCTCGATGAAATCGACAAGGTCGCCGGCCGGAGCGGCGGTCACGGCCCGGATGTGTCGCGCGAAGGCGTGCAGCGCGACCTGCTGCCGATCGTCGAGGGCACCACCGTGACGACGAAGTACGGGCCGGTGAAGACGGACCACGTTCTGTTCATCGGCGCCGGCGCCTTCCACGTCGCCAAGCCGTCCGACCTGATCCCGGAACTCCAGGGTCGCTTCCCCATCCGCGTGGAACTCAGCGCACTCGGCGAGGACGAGTTCGTCCGCATCCTGACCGAGCCCGACAGCGCCCTGACCAAGCAGTACCAGGCGCTGCTCGGCGCCGAGGGCGTCGAGGTCCGCTTCCGCGACAACGCAGTGCGCACGCTCGCCCGCCTGGCGGTGGAAGTCAACTCGCACACCGAGAACATCGGCGCCCGCCGCCTCGCGACGCTGATGGAGCGCCTGCTCGAGGACGTGTCGTTCGAGGCGCCGGACATGAACGGCGTGACGCTCGAGGTCGACGAAGACTACGTAACCCGCGCGCTCGCCGAAGTCGCCCGGGACCGGGACCTCAGTCGCTATGTCCTCTGAGCCGGGCGATCACAGTCGGTCAACGCGAGGAACTCCGTACGCGGCGTTCCTGGTCGTCCTCCTGCTGGCCCTGGTGAACGTCGGTTGCGGCCGCAAGGGACCGGTCTTGCCCCCGCTGCCGCCCCCCGCCGTCGCCGAGGAGGCGGGCGAGCAAACCTCCGAAGCCGACACGCGAACGGAGGACGAGGCTGCCGACGACGAGGGCGCCACGGACGAGAATGGTGACGGCCGAGGTGACGAGAGCGGAGAAGACGACGACAGCGAAGGCGAAGCGCAGCGGTGACGAACCGGGACACGACGCCGTACGTCTTCGTTTCCGGCGCAGGGAACGACTTCATCGCCCTCCTGGACCAGCCGGCGCCGGTAGAAGATGTCATCGCTGCCTGGTGCCGCCGGGGCGTCTCGGTGGGCGCCGACGGGCTGTTCACACTCCGCCGCAGGGCTCCCGAGCGCTTCGTTCTCGACTATGCGAACGCCGACGGCGCCCGCGCTGCCCTGTGTCTGAACGCTGCCCGCTGCGCCGCGCGGCTCGCCTTCGAGCAAGCGCCGGGCGCGTCGAGGGTGACGATCGATACGGGCGCCGGCGCGCTGGACGTCGAACCGGTCGACGAGACCCGCACCTCCGTCCTCGTGCCGCGGCCGTCGACCGGCGCGGAGCGGCCGACGACACTGCCTGTCGACGGCAAGGCGATTCGCGGCTATCGGATCGAGGTCGGCGTTCCCCACTTCGTCCTCTGGTGGCCAGAGGACCTCGAGAACGCGCCGCTGAGGACGCTGGGGCCGCTGCTCCGCGCCCACGCGGATCTCGGGACGGAGGGGGCGAACGTCCACTTCGTCCGGCTCGAGCCGCCACGGCGGTTGAGCATCCGCTCCTTCGAGCGCGGCGTCGAGGCCGAGACCCTCGCCTGCGGCACCGGTGTCGTCGCCGCAGTCGCCTGCGCGGTTGCCGAACGCCAGCTCGAACTTCCCGTCGAGGCCCGCACCCGGAGCGGCTTCGAGCTCAGAGTGGACGACGCGGATCCGCATCAGAACGCCGGGCCGCGCTGGCGTCTGTCGGGCGACGCCCGCATCGTCGCCCGAGGGCATCTCGAGTCGGCTGCCGCTGTTACCCTCCGCCCATGAGCCGGTTCCCGTCGGTCGACGAGCAGATGGCGCTGATTCGGCGCGGCACAGTCGACCTGGTCGAGGAGAGCGCGCTCCGACACCGGCTCGCGGAGTCCCGCCGAGCCGACCGGCCGTTGCTGGTCAAGACCGGGTTCGACCCGACGGCCCCCGACCTGCACCTTGGCCACGCCGTGCTGCTCCGCAAGATGAGGCACTTCCAGGACCTCGGCCATCGCGTCGTCTTCCTGGTCGGCGACTTCACCGCGATGATCGGCGATCCGACCGGCAAGAAGGCGACCCGGCCGCAGCTCTCTCGCGACGAAGTGCTGACCAACGCAGCGACCTACCAGGAACAGGCGTGGAAGGTTCTCGACCGGGAGAAAACCGAGATCCAGCACAACAGCGAGTGGCTGTCGCCGCTTGGAGCGGAGGGGCTGGTCCGACTCGCCGGCTCCTGCACGCTGGCGCGGATGATGGAGCGAGACGATTTCCGTTACCGCTTCGAGAACAACGAGCCGATTTCGATCCACGAGCTTCTCTATCCCCTCACTCAGGGATACGACTCGGTGGCGATGGGGGCAGACATCGAACTCGGAGGACACGACCAGCTGCTCAACCTCCTCGTGGGCCGCGACCTGATGCGGGCCCGGGACATGGAGCCCCAGATCGCCCTCACCGTGCCGCTCCTGGTGGGCACCGACGGGACCCAGAAGATGTCGAAGAGCCTGGGCAACGCGATCGCTTTCGACGATACGCCGCGCGAGATCTTCGGCCGCACGATGTCGATTCCCGACTCTCTGATGTGGGACTGGCGACTGCTCCTCACCGATCTCGACGAAGCCGAGATCGAGCGCCGGAAGCGGGAGGTCGAACGCGGCGAAGTGAATCCGCGGGACGTAAAGGCCGATCTCGCACGCGATCTCGTTGCGCGCTTCCACGGCCGCGCGGCCGCCGACGAGGCGCAGAACGAGTTCGAACGCATGTTCCGAAGAGGCGGCGTGCCGAAGGACATGGAAACCCGACTCGTGGGCAACGGCGCCGTGCTGCTGGCGTTGATCGTCGACGCCGGCCTGGCGAAGAGCCGCGCCGAGGCCCGGCGCCTGATCAAGCAAGGCGCCGTATCGCTCGGCGGTGAGCGAATCGACGATCCGTTCTTCCCCGTCTGCGTCGATCGCGACCCCGTTGTTCTCAAGGTCGGCAAACGGCGGTTCTTGAAGCTCGAAGCTGCCGACGCCGACTCGAAGTCCGTCCGATGAGAGAGGGCGAGAATCATCGGAGGTCCAGGGGTCCCAGCGCCACGGACTCGGATGAACGGACAGACCCACCCGCCGTTGCCCACGGCGAGCCGGAACTCGCTCCGTTGCGGGCCTGGGTCCGCCTCGTCCTCTTCGCCCTGGGCGCCTTCCTCTTCCTGGTCGGCTTCATTCTGGGGCCTCTGCCCGGAGTGCCCTTCATCGTCCTCGTGCCCTTGGGCATCGCGCTCCTGTCCCTTGCCAGCGACCGGCTGAACCGCCGCCTCCGCACCTTCGTCATGCACCGCTGGCCGAAGGCCTGGCAGCGGGTCCAACTCGTCCGCGCCTGGCTCCACCGCCGCCTGAGCTGACGCCGCCGGCCGGACGTCCGCTGAAGCGGTTCGCGCCCTTCGTCAACCCCTGCGCCGGGGTCGGTTACCCTCTCTCCGCGCGCTTCTTCAGGCCACGGAGAAAGACGCCGTTCAGCGCAATGAGCACCGCGATGACGACGATCCACTGAGCGAACATGTTGCCGACGCCGAGCGGCCCCCAGAGCGGCTCGTTGCGGGCGCTCCAGATCATCCAGACGACCAGCGCCAACGCCTGGACGACGACCAGCCGGATGGCCCAGTCCCACCAGGCGCCTACCGCCAGGTCCTGGTCGCCGGCGTTCATCATCTCGACGCGGAAGCGCGTGACGCCGTAGCGGATGACGAGCAGAGCAAAGAACAGGCCGCAGGACATCAGGGCAACGCTCCAGACGTTGTCCTGATTCACGAAGGACGACTGCCACAGCGCCGAGGGCACGCCGAGGAGAAAGGCGGCGACCGCGATCGAGATGATCGCCTTCTTCCGTTCGAGACCGGCCTCCTCCAGGGCGAGGCTGACCAACTGGAACATCGCGACGAGGGACGTCCAGGCAGCAAACACGAGGGCCGTGAAGAAGAGCACCATGAAGAACGATCCGCCCGGCATCGCGTTGAAGAGCTGGGGAATCCAGATGAACGTCAGGCCCTCGTTGCTGGCGCCAACGATCTGTTCGGCGGCCGCAGGCATCAGCGAGAAGACCGTGCAGAGCACCATGACGCCGGCCAGCAAGGAGACGCTGTTGTTGCCGAACGCGAGCAGGAAGGAGTTCAGGTTCGTGTCCTCTCGACGACGCGAGAACACCGCGTAGGTCAGCACGAGACCCCAGCCGGCGCCGGTGTCCCAGGCGTTCTGGGTCAACGCCTGCAGCCAGACGTTCGAGTCGAGAAGGTCGCTCCAGTTCGGCCTGAACAGGAACTCGAGGCCGTTCACCGCTCCCGGCAGCGTAACCGCCCGAATGGCGAGCACGACGACGAGCACGAGGAGCGCCGGCATGAGGATCCGAACGACGCTCTCGATTCCCCGAATCCCGTTCAGCACGACGATCACACCCATCGCCAGCGCCAGCGCGTGGAACCCGAGCACCTGAGGAGTGTAGGAGAAGTCCTCCCAGAGCTGGGCCGACCCTTCGCCCTGAAGCTGCAACATGACGGCGGCGAAGAAGTAGCGCAAGGTCCAGCCCATGACCACCGCGTAGTAGAAGCCGATCGCCGCTGCTACCCAAGCGACCCAGGCGCCCATCCAGGCGAACCGGTCGCCCATCATCGCGGCGAACGTCCCCACCGTTCCCTTCCGCATTCTCTTGCCCAACGCGAACTCGGCGAGAATCAGCGGCACGGACCAGAGCAGCAGGAAGACAACCCAGGCGACGAGGAAGGAACCCCCGCCGTTCGACGCCGCAATCCGGGGAAATCTCCAGATGTTGCCCGTGCCCACAGCCATGCCCAGCATGGCAAGCATGAGCCCCCAGCGGCTGGAAAACAGTTGGACGCCTCTCGCCATTCGGTTCCTCCCCAGTGCCGTGCGCGGTCCTGACGCTCGCGGGAAGCGGCGACGCTATCAGGCCCTCTCAGCCCGGCGGCAGCGGCCGTTCAACCGACAGCGAGTCTCTGACGACGACGCTCCCGACCCCGTTCCGCTCAGCCGACGAGGTCGCTTCCGGCGAAGAAGAAGTCACGTTCGATCTGCGCGTTCTCCGTCGAGTCGCTGCCGTGAATCGCGTTGTTCTGCACGTCGGTGCCGTAGAGCTGGCGGATCGTGCCCTCGGCGGCCTGTGAGGAGTCCGTAGCGCCCATGACCGCGCGCAGGTGATCGACGGCGTCGTCCC
This sequence comes from Candidatus Multivoraceae bacterium, assembly GCA_965219625.1. Lineage (GTDB taxonomy): Bacteria > Acidobacteriota > Thermoanaerobaculia > Multivoradales > Multivoraceae > Multivorans. Next base: position 1,540,114 of record OZ244782.1, read on the forward strand.
GCGCGAGTGCGATGACGAAGACCGGACCACTCGTCATGAAGGCGACGAGATCCGGGTAGAACGGACGCTCCCGATGCACGGCGTAGAACGCGCCGGCTTGAGCTGCCGACAACCTGAGGCGCCGAACCGCCTGGATCTCGAACCCCTCGTCCTCCAGCCGGGCGATGATCCGGCCGGCGTTCCCGGCGCCCACGGCGTCGGGCTTGATGATCGTCAGCGTTTCCTGCACGCGTTACCTCCTCTGTCTTCCTCGGTGGGTGCGGGGCGAAGAGCGCTCAGGAAGCGAGCGCGGAAGCGACTCGCGCGCCCATCTCGGCCGGGGAGTCGACGACCAGCACGCCGGCCGCGCGGAGCGCCGCCTTCTTCTCGTCCGCAGTCCCCTTGCCGCCGGCGACGATCGCGCCGGCATGGCCCATGCGCCGGCCCGGCGGCGCCGTGGCCCCGGCGATGAAACCGACCACCGGAACATCGACATGCTCGCGAATGTACTCCGCCGCCTCTTCCTCCGCCGTGCCGCCGATCTCGCCGATCAACACGACAGCCTCCGTCTGGTCGTCGTCGACGAACCGCTCCAGCACGTCGATGAAGCTCGTCCCGTTGACCGGGTCACCGCCGATGCCGACACAGGTCGTCTGACCAAGGCCCTCATTCGTCAACTGCCAGACCGCCTCGTAAGTCAGCGTGCCGCTCCGGCTGATCACGCCGACGCTGCCGGCGGCGTGGATGTGGCCCGGCATGATGCCGACCTTCGCCTGGCCAGGGGTGATCAAACCGGGGCAGTTCGGACCCAGCAGGCGGCTGCGGGTACCGGCGAGGAACATCTTCGCGCGGACCATGTCGGCAACCGGAATGCCCTCGGTGATGCAGACGATCAACTCGACCCCCGCGTCGGCGGCCTCCATCATCGCGTCGGCCGCGAACGGCGGCGGCACGAAGATGAGCGTCGCGTTGCAGCCGGTCGCTCCCCGGGCCTCGGCGACCGAGTTCCACACCGGGAACCCCTCGATCGTACTGCCGCCCTTGCCAGGCGTGACGCCCCCGACCACGTTCGTGCCGTACTCGCGGCAACCGTTCGCATGGAACAGGCCCTCGCGACCCGTGATCCCCTGAACCAGAAGGCGGGTGTCGCTGCCAACCAGGATCGCCATCGCCGTCAGGCTCCCAACGCCGCCACGGCGCGCTCGGCGGCCGTCGCCATGCCGTCGGCGACGATGAAGTCGAAGTCGGCGGCCTCGAGGACCCGACGCCCTTCCTCGACGTTCGTGCCCTCGAGGCGGACGATCACCGGCACGTCGACCGGTCTGCCGTCCGCCGCGAGTTCTCCGATGGCCGCGACGACCCCGCGGGCGATCCGGTCGGTGCGGGCGATGCCGCCGAAGATGTTGATCATCACCGCCTTCACCGCGGCGTCCGAGAGGATGATGCGGAACGCACTGGCGACCGCCTCCTGCGACGCCGAGCCGCCGACATCCAGGAAGTTCGCCGGCTCCGCGCCGTAGAGCTTGATGATGTCCATCGTCGCCATCGCCAAGCCGGCGCCGTTCACCATGCAGCCGATGCTGCCGTCCAGCTTGATGTAGCTCAAGCCGTGTTTCGACGCCTCGACTTCCAGCGGGTTCTCCTCGTGAAGGTCGCGGAGTTCGGCGATCTCGCGCTGCCGAAACATCGCGTTCGCATCGAAGTTCATCTTCGCATCGAGTGCATGGACATCGCCGCTCGCGTCGACGATCAGCGGGTTGATCTCGACGAGCGAGGCGTCCGTCTGCACGTAAGCGGTGACCACGCTCGCGACGACCTTCTGGATCTGTCGCGCCGTACCGCCCTCGAACCCCAAACCGGCCGCGATTCGACGAGACTGGAAGGGGAGCACGCCGAGCAGAGGATCGATCAGCTCGCGCAGAATCGCCTCGGGGTTCGTGCCGGCTACCTCTTCGATGTCCATGCCGCCGGAGCGAGAGGCCATCAACACGGGCCTCCCTGCCGCTCGGTCGAGTGTGACCCCGAGGTAGAGCTCATTCGCGATATCGAGCAGTTCCTCGATGAGCACATGCCGAACCCGCTGGCCTTCCGGTCCGGTCTGGTGGGTGACCAGCTGCATGCCGAGGATCTCGCCCGCCGCATTCTCCGCCTCCTCGGGGCTCCCCGCCACCTTGACGCCGCCACCCTTGCCGCGGCCGCCGGCGTGAATCTGTGCCTTGACCACGCAACGACCGCCGAGATCCCGACAGATCGATCGCGCAGCCGCCGCGTCTTCGGTGACCTCGCCCCGCGGGACGCTGGCGCCGAACCGAGCGAGCAGGGCTTTCGCCTGATACTCGTGGATCTTCAAGGCGGGAAGTTCCTCAGTCGAGGTTCTCGATGATCGCCTGGCCGAACTCTGAGGTCTGGAGCAACGTGGCGCCCTTCATCTGGCGCTCCAGGTCGTACGTCACGCGCTTCTGGCGGATCGCCCGACCGATCGCATTCTCGATCGATCTGCCGGCCTCCTTCCAACCGAGCCAGTTCAACATCATCACGCCCGAGAGGATGACCGAACAGGGGTTCACCTTGTCCTGGCCGGCGTACTTGGGCGCCGTGCCATGGGTCGCCTCGAACAGAGCGACGCCATCGCCCTCGTTCGCACCAGGCGCCATGCCCAGGCCGCCGACCTGCGCCGCGAGAGCATCCGAGAGATAGTCGCCGTTCAGGTTCGTCGTCGCGATCACGTCGTACTCGTCGGCCCGCAGCAGGACCTGTTGGAACATCGCGTCGGAGATGCGGTCCTTGACGAGGATACTGCCCTCGGGCAGGCGACCGTCGTGCTTCGACCACAGGTCGTCCTCCGACACCGTGCAGTCACCGAACTCCTCGGCAGCGAGCTCGTAACCCCACTCCTTGAAGGCGCCCTCGGTGAACTTCATGATGTTGCCCTTGTGCACCAGGGTGACGCTGTCGCGGCCCTCGGCCCGGGCATACTGGAGAGCCTTGCGAACCAGGCGCTTGCTGCCCGTCACCGAGACCGGCTTGATGCCGACGCCGGAATCGGCGCGAATCTCGCGACCCAGCCGGGAGCGAACGAACTCGATCAGCGCCGCCGCCTCGTCGGAGCCCTGCTCCCACTCATGGCCGGCGTAGACATCCTCCGTGTTCTCCCGGAACAGGACCATGTCGACCTTGTGCGGTTCGCGCATCGGCGATGGTACGCCCTCGAAGTAACGAACCGGACGGACGCAGGCGTACAGATCGAGCAGTTGCCGGAGTGCGACGTTCAAGCTGCGGATGCCGCCGCCTACCGGCGTCGTCAGCGGGCCCTTGATCGCCACCCGGTAGTACTCGACGGCGTTCACGGTCTCTTCGGGCAACCACTGTCCGGTCTGTTCCAGCGCCTTCTCGCCGGCCAGGATCTCGAGCCAGGCGATCTGCCGTTCGCCGCCGTAGGACCTCGCGACCGCGGCGTCGATCACAGCCTGAGCGGCATTCCAGATGTCCGGGCCGATGCCGTCCCCCTCGATGAAGGGCACGATCGGCCGACCGGGCACGACCAGAGCGTCGTCCCGCCAGCCGACTCGCTCGCCGCCGGCCGGCGGCTCGACTGGTGGTTCGGTCAAAACGCCTCTCGTTGCGGGTCGGAAGGTTGGAGGAGACCGCCCGTGCCAACGACGAAGGAGGGTATGGCGGCGCCCGAGAAAGTCAACACACTCAAGACTCGGGACATTATCACGCTTCGATCGGAGGACAGCGTCCAGCGTCCGAGGCCGTGTGCTCCCAGCCCAAGGCGAGCCCGAACCGTTCGTTGTCCCGTTCGTCGCCCCGTGCCGAGCTTGCCCGGCTCGAGGAGATGCTGTCGGGGCCCCGCCGAGACGCAACGCGGGTCTCCTCGGAGCCGAGCAAGCTGGTACGGTCACGAGATGGGCATGTCTCCTGCCGGCGAGGGACCGCCGAACGACAGCGAGATCGACTGGGAGACGCTCGTCGATGCTGCCGTTCGATGCCGCGAGAAGGCTCACGCTCCCTACAGCAGTTTCCGGGTCGGCGCCGCCTTGCTCGGCGTCGACGGGCGGGTCTACGTCGGTTGCAACGTCGAGAACCGGGTCCTCGGCCTCTCGCTATGCGCGGAGCGTGGCGCACTGTCGGCGGCGGTCGCCGCCGGGCAGCGCGCCTTCCGGGCGCTTGCGGTCGCCACTGCCGCCGTTCCTCCCAGTACTCCGTGCGGGCAGTGCCGGGAAGCGCTCGCCGAGTTCACTGCTGACCTGCCGGTCGTTTCGGTCGTCGCCAGCGCGCCGGAGCCAGCGAACTGGCGCCGATTCTCGTTGGCTGAACTTCTTCCCGAGCAGTTCGTGCTGACGGTGGACCCAGGCTAGCGCTAGGGCTAGAAGCGGTCGCAAGCGACATCGCTGCGAACGCTGCTATTCCGCACTCTCTTCCGAGGCCAGCGCCTCCTCGACGCTGGCGTAGGTCGGAAACAGCGTGAGGACATTCGCCACCGTGAGGAGCTTCACGATCCGCTCGGAGGGCTGAATGAGAATCAGCTTCCGATTCTGCGCCTTCAAGCGCACCAGATACCCGACGAGCTCGCCGATGCCCGTCGAGTCCAGGTAGTTCACCTTGGAAAGATCAAGCAGGATGTTACCGGCATCCTCCGCCAGACTGCGCTTCAGCTCATCGGCCAGAAAGGCTGGACTCGAGCCGAGCCGGATGACTCCCTCGACCGCAAGCACGCTGACGTCGCCTATCTGCCGCTTGTTGACGATCATTCCGTGGAAACCGAACCGGCGTGGGGTTGGCCAGGACCTCGTGCTGGCTAGCGGCTGAACCGTCCCACGAAGGTGCTGCGCTTTTCCGGGCTCTTCCATCTCGCACCCAGTCCATCACCCCGCCACGTGTGCTCGAGGGCGACCCCCGGCGCGGCGAGCTCGGTCGGCGCCAGCGGCGGGTAGTAGACGATCTCATTGCCACAAAGGTGGTCGCGATGGTCGAGAGGTCGGCTGCGGAGCGCCGCCAGGTCGCCCGCAACGACCGACGCGGCGCCATTCGAGGCAACCTCGAACGAAACGTCCGCCGTCTCCACTCGGGTCACGTCGGCCAGCAAACCGCCAGCCATGCCCCGCGCGAATCCCTCGAGAGCCTGCTGCTGAACGGCGTCCGCCCGAGCGTCGACGACGAGTACCGACCGAGCCGCTTTCGATTCGGCATGGGGATCGCCCAACGTCGCTTCGGCGCGCACGACCGCCAGGACGGAAAGCCCCGCCAGATCGACACCGCCCCAGTCGCCCTCATCGATCCGCCAGGCCATGATCGCCTCGTTGCCGACCAAGCCGACCTCCGAGTTCGCAAAACAGGGGCCGGTGTAGACATCGGCCGTGCGCGCCTCGACGTAGGCGCCCGAGATCCCGGCGCGAGCTCCATCGGCCACGGCGAGAAGAAGCGACGCGAGGAGCAGCGCGAGCGACAGCGTCGGCAGGGGCGAGGATGGGTGCGAGAAGGTCTTCGGATCGGTTCTCATGTCGCATCTCCGTAGCTCTCGAAGCAGTCCCGGCCCCGACGGCAATCGTCCTTCGACGCCACCCGACCGTCGGGCCCCAGGCAGTTCATGTTGTGCGTGCACCAGACGAAACCATCGTCGATCTCGTGCTGGGGATCGTCTTCCATGCCCGCTTCGCGCGGCGCCAGGGCGTTGAACATCGCCTTCCATCGGAGCCGTCGACACAACTCGGGTGCGGTGGGCAGTCGATCAGCCATCGCGTCACACCTCCATCGCGGACAGCTTCCGCAAAGCCCGTCTGACCGCAGTGCTCAGAAGCGCCACCTTGTACCGATTGCCATGAAGCGGCGCTGCGCCAGAGACCGCGGCTGCCGCGGCGTCGTCGATCGCTTCGGCGGACAGTTCGCGGCCCGCCAACGATTCGCCCGCCGCGGCCGCAACGTGAGGAACGGGCGCGGCGTGTCCCAAGACGACCCGCGCCCGCTCGACCGGCGCCCTGCCTTCAACCGCCACCGCAGCAGCAGCCAGCGGCCAGTCGAGCGAGCGACGCTGGCGGACCTCGTAGACCGCAGCGCGCTGTCTGTCGACCCTTGCCGTCACCGCGACGACCAATTCGCCTGCCGCCAGCGTGTTCTCCCGCTCGGAATCACTGACCGGCGCACGGTAGAGCGCCTGGACCGGCATCTCTCGTTCTCCCTGCGGCCCCGCGACGAGAACCTCCGCGCCAAGCGCCACGAAGAGCGGCGCAAGGCTCGACGCGCTGACGAACCGCGCCTCACCGTAGGGAAAGACAGCGTGGTAGCGGTGGTCGCCCGCCTCAACCATCGAACGGCCGTCCGCCGTCACCGGCAGCAGTCCGTAGCCACGGCGGTAGTACCAGCAGCGCGGTCGTTGCAACAGGTCGCCGCCAACCGTGCCCATCGCCCGTAGCTGGGCGCTTGCCACGCCGAGGATCACCGTCTCGAGCGCCGGCAGCGCTCGGACCGCTCCTTCGTGGTCGAGCAGTTCTTGAAGGGTTGTCGTCGCGCCGATGCGGAGCGTGCCGTCGGCAACGTCGACTCCGGCCAAGGCGTCGATGCCGGCGAGCCCTACCAACCTGTCGACCTGCTCGACGTCGTCCTTCAGCAGAGCGAGCAGATCCGTACCGCCGGCGAGTGCTTCGCTGCCCTCGACCTGGAGCAGCGTGACGGCCTGCTCCACCGTGCGCGGCGCCGCGTAGCGGAACGGTCGCATCAGGCGCTGCCTCCACCGCTCTCCAGCGCGTCGAGCACCCGGTTCGGCGTGATCGGCAGGTACGGCACGCGGATGCCAATCGCATTCGCCACGGCGTTGCTGATAGCGGCCCCCGGCGAAATGACGGGCGGCTCGCCCAGGCCGATCACGCCCCGATCGTCGTACCCTGGACCGGTCATCATGTGGACCTCGAGAGCGCCGACGTCCACCAGGCCGGCCAACTTGTAGAACTCCATGTCCGCGTTGAGCAGCCGTCCGGTGACCGGGTCGGGGATCCACTCCTCGAACAGCGCGTAGCCGACGCCCATGATCAGGCCGCCATAGACCTGGCTCTCGGCGAGGCGTCGATTGACGACCAGGCCGCAGTCCTGAACCGCGATCATCCGTTCGACGCGAACCACGCCGGTCTCCATGTCGACCTCGACTTCAGCGATCTGTACGCCGCCGACGCCGCTCGAAATCAGGCGACCCGGACCCGGGTTGCGGCCCTGAGCGCTGATCGGCGTACCGCGAATCCGCGCCGCCGCCTCCGGCCACGAGATGCCGCCGTCCGGCTCGCCCCCGACGAACACCCGACCTCCGAACGCGACGAGGTCCTCGGGCTCGGCGTCCAGATCCGGCGCGACGAGCGTCAGCACCTGCCGGAGTGCGTCCTGCGCCGCCCGCCGGGTCGACGCGGAAACGCCGCCGACCGTGGAACTGCCGCCGGAGGGACCGGACTGGGGGTAGCGATTGTCGCCCATCGCGACCCGCACGGCGTCCATTCCGATCCCGAACGTTTCAGCCAGTACCTGCGCGACGACGGTCCGGGTGCCGGTGCCGATGTCCTGGCTGCCGATGCGGGCCTCGACAGTGCCGTCGGAATGGACGGTGACGTCGCAGTTGCTGCCGTGACCGCGGCCACCCCAGGTGTGGATGGAGACCCCCAAGCCACGCTGTATCGGACCCTCGCGCGGACGATCGCGGGGCTGCCAGCGTTCCTTCCAGGATGCCATCTCGGCAGCGATGCCGAGTTCCTCGACGTAGGTCGCGGCACGACCCGTCAGGTCGAGGTTCCGGGTCAGAAAGTCGATCGGGTCGAGACGCAGTTCGTGCGCCAGGTCGTCCAGGCTGGCCATCGTCAGGAAACAGGCCTGCGGGTGATTCGGCGCTCGCCAGGCCCGCGACCCTGCCAGGTTCGTGGGTATCGACGTATGCCGCGTGCGGCGGTTCGGAAGCCGGCTGAAGACGTAGGGCAACGGCGTCTGGCCGGTACCGGGCAAACCGCCCGAGCCCCAGGAATCGGAGTCCCAGGCGACCAGCTTGCCCTGCTCGTCAGCCGCCACCTTGATCCGCGCGAAGGCGGATGGCCGGCTGCCGGCCACGGCGACCTCCTGGTCGCGCTCGAGGAAAAGCTTGACCGGCGCGCCGGCCCGGCGCGCCAACTCGGCGCCGACGATGCCCCAGCGATCGGGCGAGAACTTCGAGCCGAAGCCGCCCCCCATGTACTCGGTGCGGATCCGCACCGACGCCGCCGGTATGCCGAGTTCGGATGCGAACTGCCCTCCGAGCGTGGACACCGCCTGGGTCGACGCATGGACTTCGAGCTCATCTCCATCCCAGGCCGCGACCTGGCCGTGCGGCTCCAGGCACATATGGGCCATCTGCGGCATGCCGAGCGTCTGCTCGACCGTCTTGTGAGCGGCGGCGAAGGCGGCATCCGGATCGCCCTCGGTGCGCTCGGCGGCCGGCCTCGCTGCCGGTGCGCTGTCCCTATCTTCCTCGGTGACGAAGTGCGGCAGCACCTCGTACTCGACGCGGATTGCCCGCACCGCGTCGCGCGCGATGTCTTCGCTGGTCGCGGCGACAGCCGCGACCTCGTCGTTCGCCCACTGAATCTCGGCGCCTTCGCCCTGGATCACATGGACGACGCGCACGCCGGGAATCGCCTCGGCGGCGCCGGTGTCGATCCGCACGATGCGGGCATGAGCGTGCGGGCAGGTCAGGATCTTCGCCGCCAGAACGCCCTGCGGATGATGATCGGACGGATAGATCGCAGAGCCGGTCGACTTCACCGGACCGTCCAGCCGTACCGGACGCTTCCCGATGAGGGCCCGGAGCTCCGCCTCAGGCCAGGAGTAGTCCGCCATCGCCCTCAGCCCCCCGCCGTCCCCGCACCGGCGGCGACCACCGCCCGGATGCCCATGTAGGTCCCGCAACGGCAGAGGTTGCCGCCCAGGCCTGCCTCGATCTGTTCCTCCGTAGGCTGGGGGTACCGCTCGAGCAGCGCCGAAGTCGCCACGACGAAGCCCGGCGTACAGTAGCCGCACTGCTGGGCGTCGTTATCGACGAACGCACGTTGCACTTCGCTCATCGCGTCCGGTGAACCAAGCCCCTCGACCGTCGTGATGCTGCGGCCCGCAGCCTCGATCATCAACCTGCCACAGGCGTAGATCGGAGCTCCGTCTTCGAGCACCGTGCATGCACCGCAGGTGCCGCGGTCGCATACCCGTTTGGGCCCGGTCACTCCCAGGCGGTCGCGCAGCCCGTCAAGCAGGGTGACCCGCGGCTCGACCTCGAGCCTCCGCAACTCGCCATTCACTTCGAGTTCGACCTCGACGCCGCCCGGCCCGACCGTGACGACGTCCTCTGCCTCCGCGGCTCTTCGCGCCGCCTTCGCCGACTCCGGCAAGAGGCCTGCCGCCAGACCGCCCGAAAGCGAAGCGGCGGCGCCGCCGCGCAGGAATGACCGTCGCGAGAACCCGGATCCGCTTGATTCGTCGGTCACGCGCCTTCCCTCCGACTTGAGAGTGAAGACGCCATCCTAGCAGCCAGCCGCAGTTGAGCAGCGGCTAGGACGATTCGACCACGCCTGGGTCGCGATGGCGGAGTCGCCTGCATACCTCGACGAACTGGGACAAGCCCTCGGCCGTCAGCATTCCTCGCAACTCGTCGTCGCGAACGACCCAAAGAGCCCGGGCCGAGTTCTGCAGCTTCCGCAGCGCTTCGAGCAAATCGCAATCCTCGGCCACCAGCAGAGGATCGCGGTTCATCAACTCGAGCAGCGGCGTGTCGCCGGGGCAACGGGCGACCAGGTCGAGCAGGCGATCCCGGTCGACCTCGCCGGCGACCCGTCCCCAACCGTCGACGATCGGGAACTGGCGTTGATTCGTCGACAGCAACAGGCGCAACGCCCAGTCGATCGTGTCCTGCGGCGCAAGGCGCTCGCAGCGAGTCATCATCGCCTCACCGGCACGGCGACCTCGAAGGGCGACCAGCGTCTTCACCGCCGCCGACTCGCGGCTCGCGCCAACCAGCACGAAGAACGCGGTGAAGATCAGCAGCAGATTGAACGGGAAGCCGACTCGCCATGGGACGAGCGCCGCCAGACCCAGCAGACCCGCCAACACCATTCCCAGGCGGGTCGCGATCTTCGTCGCCCGCTCCTGGCCCAGAGGAAACGACAGCGCCGAGCGCAGGATGCGCCCGCCGTCGAGCGGGAACGCCGGCACCAGGTTGAGCGCACAGAGGCTCAGATTGCCGAGCATCAGCCAGGCGAGCGCCGACCCCAGGTCGACCACGGGACCCAGGCCCCCAGGCGGCATGCCGACGATCGCCTGCAGCAGGAACAAGATGACGGCCAGCGCCAGATTCAGCAAAGGGCCGGCGCTCGCGATCGCCAGCTCCGCTCCCCCTTGCGGATAGCCGTCGAGCCGAGCGACGCCGCACACCGGCGTCAGCACGATCTCCCGCGTCTCGATGCCGTAGCGGCGCGCAGTCAGAGCGTGACCCAGCTCGTGCACGACAACAGAAACGAGAAGACCCAGCACGACGAGCCCCAGCAGGACGCCGCTACTGCCCAGCCTCGGCGCCAGAATCGCCAGCCACAGAAACAGGAGGAGAAACGTGAAGTGAATCCGCACCCGGATGCCGAACAAGGTGACGAGATGGAAGGCAAGGCCGCTTCGCTTCATCATCGCGGCGTCTCCACCGCGGCGCCCGCCGCGGCGCCGGGCCGTCGGCGACCAGCAACCACTTCGGCCATTCGCTCAAGCCCCGCCTCGAGAACCTGATCGCTGCAGGCGAAGGACAGCCGCAGATGACCCTCGCCGCCGAACGCCGACCCAGGAATCGTGGCAACGCCGGCCTCCTCCAACAGCAGGCGGCAGAAGGCGCCCGAATCGGAACAACCGTCGTCCAGGCACGCCCTGATATCGGGGAACGCGTAGAAGGCGCCGGCAGGCGGCAGACACGATACCCCGGGGATGCGCTGGAACGCTTCGATGACCAGATCCCGACGACGTTCGCAGGCGACAACGAAGGTTGCGGTCTCGGACGGCTCCCGTTCCAGCACCGCCTCGGCGCCCGCCATCGCAAACGACGTTACGTTCGAGGTCGCATGGCTCTGAATCGTCGCCGCGGCGGCGACGACCTCGGGCGAACCGAGCAGGTAGCCGACCCGCCAGCCGGTCATCGCCCATGTCTTCGAGAACGAACCGACGAGCACCACGGCGTCGAGATAGCGCGCCGCCAACGACGCGACGCTGGCGTGCGATCTCCCGTCGTAGACGTAGCGTTCGTAGGTCTCGTCGGAGATGAGGAGGGCCCCGCGCTCGGCGCAGGCCGCGGCGAGCCGCTCCAGATCCTCGGCTTGCGCAACCGCCCCGGTCGGATTGCAAGGCGAATTCACGATCACCGCCCGCGTCCGTTCCGTCATCGCACGGATCAGCGGCTCGGCGCGAATACGGAAGCCGTCCGCGGCAGTCATCGGCACGGGTACGACCTGGGCCCCGGCGAGCCGGACCTGAGCCGGGATGCTCACCCACACGGGCGTCGGCACGACGACCTCGTCGCCGGCCTCGAACTGAGACGCCGCAAGCTGATACAGGGCGGACTTCGCACCCACCGTGACGAGTGTGTTCGCGGCCTCCCACGGCGCGCCGAGCCGCGCGTACCTCGCGGCCAGGAGACCGCGCAGCCTAGGGGTTCCCTCGAGCATCGTATACTTCGTCCGGCCCTCATCGAGGGCTCGCTTGGCAGCGTTCACCGCAATCCTCGGCGAGGAGGCATCGGGTTCTCCGGCTCCCAGATCGAGAATCTCGGCTCCTGCCCGGCGCAGTCCTGCCACCCGCCTCGAAACCGCCATTGTCGCCGACTCGCGCTCACCAGAAGCCATGAAAGCGGATCGTACCAGCAGGCTCAGGCGCCGAACGGCCCTGATCGGGGTCGTTCTTCTCGCCCTTGCGGCCGTCGCCGCCGGGCAGTTCCGACCGCCGCCCAAGGCCGCCGTAGAAGCGATCGCCGACCTCACCTCCTACGCTCCCGGCAGCTCCGGTCGCGTCGCAGCGCTCGTGACGATCGACGACGGCTGGCACATCCAGAGCCACTGGCCAAGTTACGAGTATCTCATCCCGACCGAACTCCTGATCGAGCTTCCGGCGGGATGGCCGGAACCCAGTATCCGCTACCCGGCCCACGTCATGTGGCAGGCCCAGTTCGAAGAGGAACCGCTCGCCGTCTACGAATACAGCGCGACGATTCTCGCGGACTTCGAGCTACCCGAGGATGCCGCGGAAGGCATGGTCGAGGCGCCGGTCATCCTGACCTACCAAGCCTGTGACGAACTGACCTGCCTGCCGCCGACGACCGCCGAGACGACGCTTCAGCTCGAGGTTGGCGAGAGTGGCGACGAGAGTGGCGAGGCGACGAGCCATCCGGCGTTCGCAACGGACACGCCACCTCGCGTGCCCGAGGACGCCAACGCGGGCCTGACCCTGCTCGCCGCGCTCGTTCCGGCCCTGCTCGGCGGCATCATCCTGAACGGCATGCCCTGCGTCCTGCCGATCGTCTCGCTCAAGTTGTTCGGCCTGGTTCAGTCGTCCGGCCGCCCCCGTCGCGAAATCGTCGGCGGTGCGTTGGCCACCACTGCGGGCATCCTGGTCTCTTTCTGGGCCCTCGCCGGGGCGACGCTGCTCGCCCGGTCGGCGGGCCAGGCGATAGGTTGGGGAATCCAGTTCCAGAACCCGCTGTTCGTCTCCTTCCTGGCACTCGTGCTCACGTTGTTCTGCCTGAACGTGTGGGGTTTGTTCGAGATCGGCCTGCCGGCCGCACTGGCGAATCGCCTCGGCGGCAGCGGTCAGAGCGAAGGCGCCTCCGGACACTTCTTCTCCGGTGTTTTCGCCACGTTGATGGCGACCCCGTGCTCGGCGCCGTTCCTCGGCACCGCGGTCGGGTTCGCACTCAGTCAACCGGCGACGACGATCGTCGCCGTGTTCACTGCGGTAGGCATCGGGCTGGCAACGCCCTATCTGGTACTCGCAGCAGCTCCGAAGGTCGCCGGAATGCTGCCCAGACCGGGAGACTGGATGGTCACGCTCCGCGGCGTCATGGGTTTCCTGTTGGCCGGCACGACGATCTGGCTGCTGTACGTCCTGGCAGCTCAGATGGACAGCGCGCGACTGGCGTTCCTGGAAGTCGGCCTGCTCAGCCTGGCCCTGTTCGTGTGGCTGTTCGGGAAGATGAAGCGCACCGTACCCCGGGTGCTCAGCCGAGTCGGCGCGGTCGCCGCCGGCGGGCTCGTCCTCTTGCTGGCGGCCGGCGCCGACGCGAGTTCGGCCGGCGGCGGACCGCAAGGGCGAAGCGCAAAGGTACTCGACTGGGTGCCGTTCGACCCGGTCCAAGCCCAGACGCTGGCCGCCGAAGGCCGTCTCGTGTTCGTCGACGTCACTGCCGACTGGTGCGCCACCTGCAAGGTGAATGAACGCCTGGTGCTGGAGACCGCCGAGACCGCCGAGCTGTTCGCCCGCCACGATGTGGTTGCCATGCAGGCCGACTGGACGAATCGCAACGACGACATCGCCCGCTACCTGGCCGATTTCGGTCGCTACGGCATACCGTTCTATGCCCTCTACCGTCCGAACCGCGAGCCTCACGTGTTCAGCGAGCTCCTCCGCAGCAGGAAGCTGACCGAGGCGATCGAGGCCGCGGTCGCAGGCGCTGTTCCGCCGGCGCGATAGCCTCCCCGGTCGTCAGCCGGGCGGCTCGGTCGACGCGACGAGCACGTCGCCTTCGCCGTCGCTGCCGACGACGAAGATCTGATCGAGCCTCCGTACGGCCGCGCCAGCATCGAAGTCGAAGCACAGATCCGCGCCGTCGAGCATCCCCGGAGAGCCGTCTCCGTCGTCGTCGCGATACAGGACGACCCAACGATCGGCCACCCGAACCAAGTCGCCCGCCGCCGGCGATCCCTCAGCGTGGCGCTGCCAAGGCGTACTGCCGTCGAGGGGAATCAGGTCCCAGTTCAAATCGTCCCAACCGACGCCGCCACGCTCGAGCATCTCGCGCAGCAGACTGACCTGGCTGAAGGCGAGTCGTTCGTCGTAGAGCCGCGCGAGGCGGGCCCGCTCCGCCTCATTCCAAGAGCCTTCGCCGGGCACGATGGCGGGCAGACCGAACACCGCGGAGGGCGGACCGAGGATTCCCGGCAGGCGCGCTACCAGCCGAGTCGCATCGGGCAAAGCGGCCGACGTGAGACGAAGGTCCGGCACAATGGCGTCCTCGTCTCGGGACACCTCGACCCAGACCTGGTAACGGAGCGTCCCGAAGTCGCGCACGAGATCCGGGCCGTCCTGGTCGAGCAGGCCGTCGAAGGAGGCGTCCAGAGTGCCGTCGATCGACCAGGAACTACCCCACTCGGGCCGGAAGAACGGCTCATAGTCGAAATCGTCGAGACGAGCGCCGTCCTCGAGACTCTCGAAGGGAACGCCGTACTCGACGCTGAACCAAAGCAACCGGACGGAGCCCAGAACATCAAGTTCGTCGACCGGCAGGGCTTCGACAAGCCGACCTTCAACGAGAACCTGCGGCGTCGCGCTGTAGTAGACGAGGCGCTCCGCGTCGCCGCTCCGGCCAGGCGCCGCCTCGACAATCGCATGCAGCCGATAGTCCGAGCCGGCCTCCGCCTCCACCAAGCCCACCCGGCCCACGCCGTCGCCGTCGACCTCAACGCCAACCATCGCCCGCACCAGCGTCGGCATCCGCGCCTCCCGCACCTTGGGCACGAACCAGAACGCCAGACCGCCGGCGACGACGATGCCGGCGCCGATGACGAGGCGCAGGAGACTCTGACGCACAGGCTGAGATCCTACCGGCGGTTCAGAGCGCTTCGCCCGGCCGGGCCGGGCGAAGAGGGCAACACCGAACGGAACGTGATCCGGTGAAGCGGCGTCGGCCCGTAGTCGCGCAGCGCCTGACGATGACGCTTCGAGGCATAGCCCTTGTTCTGCTTGAAGCCGAAGTGCGGGTATTCGTCGTCGTACGCCGTCATCAGCCGGTCGCGGTAGGTCTTCGCAACGATCGAAGCGCAGGCGACGGCGAAGCTCAGCGCATCCGCGCGTACCAGAGGCACGGTCGGCACCGCCGCGCCGCGAACTTCGACCGCATCGAGCCATACCGCGTCGACGAGCGCGACGGACGGACGCACACGCAACGACTCGAGCGCCCGGCGCATCGACCAGCGTGTCGCCTCGAGGACGTTCACGCGGTCGATGAGGGCGGCGTCGCCAACGCCGACCGCCCACGCCGTGGCTCTCTGCCGGATGAGTCCGGCGAGGCGTTCCCTATACCGCGGCCGCAGACGCTTGCTGTCATCGACGCCCGGCAGAAGCACGCCGGGCGCAACGACCACCGCTGCCGCCACGACGGGACCAGCAAGGCAGCCCCGTCCCGCTTCGTCGACGCCGGCGATCAACCGATGGCCAGCGAAGACAAGCTCATCCTCCAGCCCACGGAGCAGATGCAGGCGGTAGCTCTCGGCGAACAGCTCGGCAAGGCCGGCGCCTGTCGTCAGCGGTCGCGGCGCTCCTCGATCCGCGCAGCCCGGCCGCGACGCTTGCGCAGGTAGTACAGCTTCGCCCGCCGCACTTTGCCGCGGCGGACCAGCTCTATGCGGCGAATGACCGGCGAGTGGAGCGGGAAGATCCGCTCGACCCCGATGCCACCCGAGACTTTGCGCACGGTGAAGGTCTCCCGCGTACCGCTACCTCGGCGGGCGATGACCACACCCTGGAAGATCTGAATGCGCTCCTTGGCTCCTTCCGTGACCCGCACGTGGACCTTGACCGTATCGCCCGCCTGGAAGCCCGGCAGGTCGTCCCGCACGTAGTCCTGCTCCACCCTCTGTAGTTCGTGCATTGCGTGTCACCTGTTCATCGACCGTGGATGGGAAACCGCGGCGCCTGTTCTCCGATTCCCGTAGAGTCTCGCCGGGCGCCCTCGTTGCTGCCGGACGGCTTCGTCCTGTTCGCACCCGGACAAATGGCAAGACGGTGATTATCGCCTGTTCCGGGCCACTCCCGCAACCTCCGGACCGGCGCCGAGGTCGCCATCCAGAAGATCCGGACGCTTCAATCGGGTCGCTTCGAGCGCCTGCTGTCGGCGCCAAGCCTCGATACGCGCATGATCGCCGGAGCGCAGGACCTCCGGTACCGAGACGCCCTCGACGGACACCGGCCGCGTGTAGTGCGGATAGTCGAGCAGGCCGACGCGGAAGCTCTCGTTCTCGACCGATGCCCTCCGGCCGACAACGCCCGGGATCTGCCGCGACAGCGCCTCGATGACCACCATCGCCGGCACCTCGCCGCCCGACAGCACGTAGTCGCCAATCGAGAGCTCCTCGTCGACCACCAGCAGGCGCACCCGCTCGTCGACCGCCTCGTAGCGGCCGCAAAGGAGCACCAACCGATCTTCCGCGGCCAGACTCTGCACCCTCGCGTCGTCCAGGCGCCGTCCTTGAGGCGACAAGAGGACACGGCGCGCCCTCTCATCGCCGCCGACGACGGCGCGAACCGCCCTCAGCCAGGGCGGCGCCGTCATCACCATGCCGCCTCCGCCGCCGTACGGCTCGTCGTCGACGCTGCGGTGCGGATCGTCGGTGTAGTCCCGCAGATCGTGGACGCGGACTTCCAGCCGGCCGGCAGCGCGCGCCCTGCCGATCAGACTTGCCTCCAGGAACTCCTCGAACATCGCCGGGAGAATCGTTATGACGTCGATTCGCATGCCTCGCGCAGACCATCCGGGAGCTCGGTTCGAATCAGCCGGGCCTCCATGTCGATCACGGGTAGAAGCTCGCGGACGAACGGAATGAGCAGTGGCCGACGGCTACCGGCGCCGGCCGGCGTACCGCCTTGCCCGACTGCACCCTGCGCCCGGCCTGGCGACATGGCCAGCAACAGTCCGCCGCCGTCCTCGACGACGTCGACCACCTCGCCCAGATCGCCCAGCTTGTGGTCGACCACCCGACAGCCGATGAGCTGGAAGTAGTAGAACGTCCCTTCCTCCGCCACCGGCACGCTGGCCGTCGGCGCCTCGAGCACGGCGCCGCGGAGCGACTCTGCGGCTTCTCGGTCCGGCGTTTCCGCGAACCGCACGAGATGACGACCCTTGTGGGGCCGGCTCGACAGGACCCTCAGCCGGCGGCGAAGCTGGTCGGTGCGGGCGAACAACTCCGAACCACGCTCGAACCGGGCCGGGTTCTCCGTCTCGGGAATCACCGCGACTTCACCCTGGACGCCGTGCGCCCGAACGACGAGGCCGACC
This sequence comes from Candidatus Multivoraceae bacterium, assembly GCA_965219625.1. Classification (GTDB taxonomy): domain Bacteria; phylum Acidobacteriota; class Thermoanaerobaculia; order Multivoradales; family Multivoraceae; genus Multivorans. Next base: position 1,557,383 of record OZ244782.1, read on the forward strand.
GTCACCATGTCTGTGGCGTCGTCCATCCTCCACCTGCCTGGACATGTGAACTGGGTATGCGGGCGCCGCCGGCAGCGGGCCGCATCGGGTCGCTGCTCAGTCCGGCTCGACGATCTCGAGCTCGTAGTACTCGCCCGTCTCCTCGCCGCGAACCTCAAGCAGCGCCCTCAGCGACCGTACGCTACGTCCCTGTCGGCCGATGACTCGGCCCAGCTCCTCGGACGCGACCTGAAGCCGCAGTACGACTGCGTCCTCCTCCTCGATCTCCTCGACGCGAACCGTCTCCGGGCGATCGACGATCGCCCGTACGACGCCGGCGAGCTGGTCTGCGACTTCGGACATCCGACTCAGGCGTCGGCCCCGGCAGCATCCGCCCGCCGCACGAGTCCGCGCACGCTGTCGGAAAGCTGCGCGCCCTTCGACAGCCAATGCTCGATCCGATCCATCTTCATCCGAATCACCGCCGGGTCCTTCCGCGGATCGTAGTGGCCAAGCTCCTCGATCACCGCCGAGGACGGGACCTTCCTGTTGTCCGACACCACCACGCGATAGAACGGCCGATGCCGCGAGCCCATCCGACGTAACCTGATCTTCACCATGATCGTCGTCTCATTCCTTGGAGTTGCACGCCACCCGGGGACCGGAGGCGAAAGTGAGCCGCGGAGTCTAGCAGTTTCCGACGCGCGGACGAAGGACAAAGCCGGCGCTGTTCACAGCCCCCGCACGCTCTTCATCCAGCGGCCGCGGGTCTGCTTGATGAGCTTCCGCATTTGCCGGTACTGCTTGATCAACTGGTTGAGTTCCTGCACGGTGCGGCCGGAACCGCGGGCGATCCGACGGCGACGGCTCTTGTTCAGGATCACCGGGTTGCGACGTTCGTCGGGCGTCATCGAGTCGATCAGGGCGGTGACGGCGACGAAGCGCGTCTCGTCGACGTCGGCGGGGCTCGCCGCGCCGCGGAGTTGGCCGGGGAGGAGCTCGAGGAGTTGGGACAGAGGGCCCATGCGGCGCAGCTGCCGCAACTGATCCCGGAGATCTTCCAGGGTGAACTCCTGGCGGGCAATGCGCTGGGCGATGCGTTCGGTCTCCTCGCGGTCGACGACGCGTTCGGCCTTCTCGATCAGGGACAGAACGTCACCCATGCCGAGGATGCGGGAGGCGAGGCGGTCGGGGGCGAATCTCTCGAGGTCTTCGGGCTTCTCGCCGATGCCGATGAAGCGGAGCGGAAGGTCCGTTACGCCACGGAGCGAGAGGGCGGCGCCGCCGCGAGCATCGCCGTCGAGCTTCGTCATCACGGCGCCGGTCAGCGAGACGCCTTCAGCGAACCGAGCGGCGCTTTGGACGGCGTCCTGGCCTGTCATCGCGTCGCACACGAACAGCGTCTCGCACGGCTCGAGGAGATCGGCAAGCACGGCGAGTTCGTTCATCGACTCCGAGTCGATGTGGAGCCGGCCCGCGGTATCGAAGATCACCGCATCGAACCCATCGTCTCGGGCGAGCGACAGTGCGCGGCCGGCGAACGTCTCGAGTCCCTCGCCATCCTCCGGTTCGATGACAGCGGTCTCGGCCACCTCTCCGACCTGCTTGAGTTGCTCCACCGCCGCGGCCCGCCGGAGATCTCCCGCGACGAGGACCGGCTTGCGGCCCTGGTCACGAAGGCGGACCGCCAACTTGCCGGCGGTGGTCGTCTTGCCCGAACCCTGCAGGCCGCAAAGAAGCAGAACGGCCGGGCTGCCCTGAAGCTCCAGCTCCTTGCCCGGCTCACCCAGCAGGGTGATCAGCTCGTCGCGGACGATTCGGACAATCTGCTGATCGGGCGTCAGGCTGCGCAGCACCTCCTCGCCCAGAGCCTCCTCCTCCACGCGGGCAATGAACGCGCGGACCACCCGAACATGAACATCCGCCTGAAGCAGTGCGAGTCGGATCTGCCTCACGGCGCCACGCATCTGGTCCTCGGACAGCCGTCCCTCCGAACGAAGCGAGCGGAACACGCCCTGCAGCCTGGTCTGCAGACCGTCGAACATCAGGCTCCTCCCTCGACCCGGTTCGCCTTGGCGGCAGCCGCCGCCCGAGACGTCCTCCGACGACCCAGAGCGACCAGAGCCGGCAACAGGGTGATCGCCACGAAGGCAGTGGCGAACGCGCCGAGAATGGCGACGATGCCCATCGAGCGCAGGCCCGGATAATGCGACAGGGCCAGCGAGCCGAAACCGACGCTGGTCGACACCGCGGCGAGCAGAATCGCCTTGCCGGTCTCCCCCAGGCTCTCCGCGAGTCGTTCGCCGGCGAGCGCCTCCGAGCCGAAACCCACCTCGCGCCAGCGGTGAACCATGTGCACGCCGTAGTCGACGCCGATGCCGATGATCATCGTCACGACGAAGACGTTGAAGAAGTTCATGTCCAGGCCGGTCAGCACCATCACTCCCAGCATCCACACCACCCCCACTGAGAGCGGCAACAGCGACAGGAAGGTACTCAGAATCCATCGATAGTCCAGGAACAACAGGAGCGCCACGAGCACGAAGCCGATGATCGAAGCGGTCACGGCATCGACCCGGATTCCGTTCCGCAGCCGCTCCCCGACGACGTTGACGCCGGACAGAGCCGCCCGTTCTCCCAGACGGTCGACCAGCTCGGGGACACCTGGCGGTGCGCTGCGACGCCACTGGCCGGGTGGCGGATAGAGATAGACGACGAGCTTCGTCGCGTCGTCGGGGCTCATGTAGCGGTCCAGCATCCGCGAAATGCGAGGCGACTCCCGAAGTGACGAGGTTGTCAGGGCTTCCCGGTTGGCACCCGCAGCGATGAGCAGATCGAGGCCACGCGCGAACGGCTCGACGCGCAAGCCCTCCGCTGTCGCGTGGCGCGCGAAGAGAGACTCCAGGCGCTCAGGCTCGAACAGGTGAGCGTGCTCCTCCAGCCAGGCGTGGCTCTCCGCCTGCCGAGCCTGTGGCGGCACCAGGCTGCCGATCCCATCGACGCCGGCCAGGATGCCTCTGTCGACGAGATCACGCGCGCCCGCCTCCGCCACGCTCGACAGTTCCATCAGGTTCGCCTGGTCGTCGCCCGAAAGCACGATCATCGTGTTTCGCAGGCCCGAGCCGAAGTGCTCCGCAACTTCGTCCTCGACCTCGACGCCCGGGTTGCCCTTCGGTCGCAGCTCACGAATCGCGTCCTCGAACTCGAGCCGCGGCGTCACCGCCCCTGCCATCGCCGTCACGACGACGCACGCGACGATGACCGTGACCGGATGGTTGAAGCTCCAGCGCACCAAACGCCGAGCGCCCAGGCCGTGCAGCACGAGCCGCGGCTGCCGCCCGCCAGGGGCACGGTGGTCTTCGCGCCAGGCCAGCATCGCCGGCAGCAGCAGAAGCACGGCAACCATGCAGAACAGGATTCCGGTACCGGTAAGCAGGCCCATCTGGCGGAGCCCCGCGAAGTCGGTGACCAGGAAGGCGTAGAAGGTCGCTGCGGTGGTGATCGCGCCGGTCCAGACCGCCCGCCCGGACGAACCGCTCATTGCCCTGAGCGCGGCTTCGAGGTCCGCGCCGCGACGACGCTCCTCGACGTAACGCCCGTACGAGACGATGACGAAGTCGATCCCGAGCCCGACGAGCAACGCCGCAAATCCGGACGTCAGCGAATTCAGCTCCCCCAGAACGACACCGGCAAAGCCGAACGCGAGTACGAGGCCGAAGGAGAGCGGCAGAAAGGCGTAAACGACGAGTCCCACTCGCCGGAACGCCAAGGCGAACAGAAGCAGAACGCCGACCAGGGAAGTCGCCAGGTTCGACACAAGGCCGCTGACGATCGTCCCCGCGTCGGAAACGGCGGTGACATAGGTGCCGCCGAGTGCCACTTCGGGTGGTGGAAGGCGAGCCTCATCGTCGCCACCGCGCGTGAACTCCGGCCAGCGGGCGAGCAGTTCCGCGGTCCGCGACTCCACGGCCGCCAGCAGCCGGCGGCCGAACTCGACTTCCTGCGCCGGCTCGGATGGCCGCGCAACAAGCAGTGCCCGGGAGTGGTCCTCCGCCAGCAGGTAGCCGCTCGCCCAGTCGACCTTCAGGCCTCCTCGCGACAGCTCGAGCTGGTCGAGGAAGACTTCGTGGATGTCGAACGGATCGAGCAGGATCAGGTCGCGCAGCAGCAGCGCCTGCGGAGTGGCGAGCCGGCGCGCGAGCTCGGCGACCTGTCGCTGCACGCCGTCATCGCTCAATCTGGCGGCAACCTCGTTGCGGCCAGCCTCGTCCAGGTAGACGAAGGCATGGGCGAAGAAGTCCTCGATCAAGACCTCGAAATCGCCCAGGTCGTAATCGACATAGTCGATCTCGGGCAGCGCCTCGATCGAGGCTCCCAGCTCATCGACAAACGCCAGGTACGGATCGAGCGGCGCGTCTTCGGCGAGCCGCACGAGGACCAGCAGATAGTCGAGGCTGCCGAAGTCCTCGATCGTCGCGCGGAACGTGGTGACGACCGGGTCGTCCCGCGGCAGCAGGTTGAGGATCTCGGTATCGAACTCGATCTGCGCCGCCGAAGCAAGACAGATCACGGCGAGCACCCCCGCCCCGATGAACACGGCGCGGTGCCGGCGCCTCGCGAACGAGGCGAGCCAGACGAGAATGCGACCGATCACTCGGAACGGGGTCCTGTCCCGTAGGCGGCGAGAAGACGGCGGGTGTTCCGCGCAAAGTACTCGACGCCCGAATAGACAGTCGCCGCCAAGGCCACCCATAGCGAGACCGGCGCGAGTACGTTGAACGCTCCCAGCTGGGCCGAGATGATCAGTAGCGAGATGGCGACGATCTGGGTCGTCGTCTTCACCTTGCCGGCGAAGCTGGCGGCGAGCACGACATGCTGGGCCGCTGCGAGTGAGCGGAGTGACGACACGGCGAACTCGCGTGCGATGACCACGGCGACCATCCAAGCCGGCGCGAGGCCAAGCCCGACCAGGGAGATGAACGCCGCCGAGGTGAGAATCTTGTCAGCGGCAGGATCGAGCAGTTTGCCCAGCGCCGTCACCTGCTTGCGCCGACGGGCGAGAAAGCCGTCCAGAAAATCGGTGATCGAGGCGACCAGGAAAACCCCCAGGCCCCAGAACTCCCACCCGTCGACCTTCGTCAGCAAGACGACGACCAGGAGCGGCGCCAGCAGAATGCGACTGAGGGTCAAGGCGTTCGGCAGATTGAGACCCGCGCGCAGTCCTCCCTCAGCCGGCTGCTGCCGGACGTCATCCTGATCGGTCACGTCGTCGGGTTCCCCTAAGGACTCAGGATGTCTTCGAGGTAGCGGCGGGCGGCGTTGAATGCGTCGTTCAAATCCTCGGCCCGGCCGCCGGCCTGGGCAAAGTCGGGGCGACCACCGCCACTGCCCGAGATGGACGCACCCATCGCTCGCGCCACTGCCGCCGCATCTACCCGGTCGACGAGGTCCTTCGTCACCGAGGCAACCAGTTTCGCCTTGCCGTCGTCCAGCGCGCCGAGGACGACGACACCAGAGTCCAGACGCCCCCTTAGGACATCGGCCAGGCTGCGCAGTTCCGCCACGTTCGATGCGGGCACCTCACGCAGGACGATATCCACGCCGGCAATGGCGCCCGCGCCGTCGCCTCCTTCCGCCGCGCTCCGCTCCGCACCGCCGTCGCCTGCCAGCACACCCAGGCGGACCCGGGACAGTTCGCGCTCCGCTTGCCGAAGGCGGTCCTTGAGAGCCCGAACTTCGTCCGCTGCCCCCTTGCCGGACGCACCGAGCTCGGATTCGAGCGTCGCCAGCAGGTGGCCGCGACGACGGTAGAGCTGCTCGGCATGCGTCCCCGCCAGCGCCTCGATACGACGCACTCCTGCGGCCACCCCGCGTTCGCCGACCACGACCACCGGGCCGACCTCGCCCGAGTTCCGCACGTGACAGCCGCCGCACAATTCGAGACTGAAACCGGGAACCTCGACCGTCCGCACCCGGTCACCGTACTTCTCACCGAACAAGGCGATGGCGCCCGCCGCTACCGCTTCGTCGTATCCCCGCCATTCGACGCCGACGGGTAGAGCACGGCGGACCCACTCGTTCACCGTGTCCTCGATCGCCTCGCATTCCGCCACTGTCACGGGCTCGCCGTGAGTGAAGTCGAAGCGCAGCCGGTTCGGAGCGACCAGCGATCCGGCTTGCCGCACGCCGTCGCCCAGGTGATGCCGAAGCGCCGCGTGGAGCAAGTGGGTCGCCGTATGGTGGCGCTCGGCGGCCCGTCTCAACTCCTCATCGACCGCGAGGGTCACGGTGGCGCCGATCTCGAGCGCGCCCCCCTCGACCTCGACACGATGGACCACATGGCCGCTCTCGCGGAAAGTGTCGAGAACCCGCCCATGGCCGCCAGGCCAAGTGATCCAACCGACATCGCCGACTTGGCCGCCAGCCTCGGCATAGAACGGAGTGCGGTCGAAGACGGCGTAACCGCCGCCCGAAAGAGCGCGGGCGCGGTACGCATCGCCGTCGGTGGAACCGTCGAGCGCAACGACCTCGGCCTCGGCCGCAAGCTCCCGATAGCCGACGAACTCGGTTTCCGGCGCATTCTGAAGCCCGCCATCCGCAAAGGCCGCCTCGCGAGCGCCCAGGCCCCGGCCGTGAACGCCGCCAAGCGCTGTCCGCGACCGATGGCGCTGGCGCTCCAATGCCGCCTCGAACCCGGTTTCGTCCAGCCTGAACTGCTCTTCCTGGGCGATCTCCCGCATCGTCTCGAGCGGCAGGCCAAACGTATCGTAAAGCCGAAAGACCGCCTCCCCGTCAAGCGTCGACCGCCCCCGCGACCGGGCCTTCTCGATCGCCTGCTGGACTCGGCCGGCGCCCAGCGCCACTGTGTCCAGGAAGCGGGTCTCTTCGGAGGTCACCGTCCGAGACGACAACGCCCGCGAAGCCTCGAGCTCCGGATAGTGGCCGCCGAAGGTCGGTTCGAGCGCCGGCAGCAGCCCGGCCAGGAACGGCTCCTCGAAACCGAGCTTCATGCCATGGCGCGAGGCGCGACGGAGAATGCGGCGGAGGACGTAACCTCGCCCTTCGTTGCCGGGAAGGACGCCGTCGGCCAGAAGAAAACCGATCGCGCGCAGATGATCGGCGATCACCCGCAGCGAGACGTCGGCTTCCCGGTCGTTGCCGTATCCGCAGCCGGCCGCGGCCGCCACCGCGTCGAGCAGCGGTTCGAACAGGTCCGTGTCGTAGTTCGAGTGGGCGCCCTGCAGGGTCGCGGCGACTCGCTCGAGCCCGGCGCCGGTGTCGATCGACGGATTCGGCAGCGGGTCGCTCGTGCCGTCCTCGTGGCGCGCGAACTGCATGAACACGAGATTCCAGATCTCGAGGTAGCGTCCCGAGTCGCTTCCCTCCTCCCAAGGCACGGCGGGCTCCGTCGGCAACATGTCGATGAAGATCTCGCTGCACGGGCCGCAGGGGCCGGTATCGCCCATGGCCCAGAAGTTGTCCTTCTCGCCGCAGCGCAGCACCCGTTCGCGCGGAAGACCGGAGATCCTGACCCAGAGTTCGGCCGCCTCGTCATCCTGCTCGAACACGGTGGCGAACAGATGCGCGGGCGGCACGTCCCATACCTCGGTGACCAGCTTCCAGGCGGACTCGATCGCTTCGGCCTTGAAGTAGTCCCCGAAAGAGAAGTTGCCCAACATCTCGAAGAAGGTGTGGTGGCGAGGGCTGGGGCCGACATTCTCCAGGTCGTTGTGCTTGCCCGAGACGCGGAGACACTTCTGCGCAGTCACAGCTCGCCGCGACGGCGGCTGCTCGACACCCAGGAAGTAGTCCTTGAACTGCACCATGCCGGCGTTCGTGAACAGCAGCGTCGGGTCGTCCCGCGGCACGAGCGAAGCGCTCGACACGGCAAGGTGGCCGCGCTCGACGAAGAAGTCGATGAAGCTGTCTCGAATGTCCCTGCTCAACATGACGTGTCCGTGCGGCTCAAGCCTGCTCACCGGCGCCCGACCCCCCATCGGACAGGTCGAACAGCACGGCGCCAATAGTACGGGCAGCGAAGCCCCTGCGCTCCAGGTGCCGCGCCAGCGCGTCTACGCCCTGCGACGGATGTCCCGATCGCCAACGGGCCGCCACCAGACCCGCTCGTTCGAGCTCTCCCTCGTCGTCGATGTCGGCAAGCGTGTCGAGCACCGTCGAGGCCTCGACCCCTCGGCGTGAGAGGTCGAGTTCCAGCCGGCGCCGGCCGTAGCCACGACGTTGCAACGAACGAACGAGCAGTCGGGCCGTCTCGCGATCGTCCACGTAACCGCCAGCAACCAAGCGCTCGACCGCGGCCTGGACCTCCGCCTCGCCATAACCGCGCTGCCCCAGCTTCGACCGGAGTTCCGCCGCGAAGTGCGGACGTCGGGCCAGGAGATCGAGCCCCCGATCATAGGCCGGCTTCCGGGTGCGCTCCCGGTTCCTCGATTCGCTTCGCAACGGCTCCTCCGAAACGACGCGAGGATACCGCCGAAACGGGCGCCTTCAGGATCCCGGATCCCCGAGCGCAACGCCGGCGAAGACGACGGCGGTGGCGACGACGGCGGCCGTCTCGGTACGCAGAACCCGCGATCCGAGGTGGGCCGCCACGGCGCCCCGGGCCACCAGGTCGTCGATCTCTTCGTCCGCCAGACCGCCCTCCGGGCCGATGACGAGAGACGCCGCGAGGTCCGCCACCGCCGGGAGCGGCGCCTCAGCGCTCGGATGAAGCACAACTGCACCACTACCCAGCCCCGTCTCGGCAAGCGGTATCGGCGCCTCGATCCGCGGCATCCAGGCGCCGCCACTCTGCTCGAGCGCCGACTTGGCCACCCGGCGTTGGCGCGCCAGACGCCTCTCCGAAAACGAGCGGCTGCTGCGCGCCGTGACCAACCAGCGAAGCTCGCGGATTCCGAGTTCGGTTACCTTCTCGACCAGCCAGGCCGCGCGTTCGGGACGCAGCGGAGACACCCAGAGCGTCAGGCATCGGACGGGCTCGAACACCGGCGCCTGCTCGCCAACCTGAAGCCACGCGCGTTCCGCCGAAACCCGCTCGACCTGCGACCAGCGGGCATGGCCGCAGCCGTCGACCAGCCGCAGGCGGTCGCCGACCGCCAGCCGACGCGCCCGAAACAGGTGACGATAGTCGTCACCCTCGACTTCGACCGTGGAACGCCGGAGGTCGCTCGCATCGACCAGCAGGTGGTTCACGGGCAGCGCCCAGAGCTCAAGCTCAAGCTTCCACGCCGCGCTCGGCCTTCCGCTCGTCGTCGGCAGCGCCGGGCTCTTCCTGCGGTCCCGCGAACAAGTCCCTGACCCGGCTGAACAAGGACCGCTCCTCGCGGACCTTGCTGCCGTAGCCGTCCACCGCGGCCAGCGCGTGCAGGTGCTCAAGCTCCTCGTCCGTCAGATCCTGGGGACCCGGCACCTCGAGTTCCACCTCGACGATGTGGTCGCCGCGACCGCGGCCATTGATCCGCGGGATGCCCTGGGATCTCAGGACGAAGGTGGACCCGGGCTGGGTGGCGGGCGGGACATCCAGGTTCGCGGCGCCGTGGAGGGTAGCCACCTCGACCGAACAGCCGAGCACGGCCTGGGGATAGCCGACCTTGACCGTGCTCAGCACATCGGCGCCGCGTCGGTCGAATCGCTCGTGCGGCTCCACGTCGATCATCACGTACAAGTCGCCCGGCGGCCCCCCGTTGCGCCCATGCTCGCCCTCGCCGGGCAAGCGAAGTCTGGCCCCCGAGTCGACACCGGCGGGAATCCGGACTTGAATCGAGCGCTGCCGCTCGGCGAGACCCTGGCCGCCGCAGTCGGGGCAGGGATCGCGGATCACCGAGCCCTGCCCTCGGCAGTCGGGACAAGTCCGGGCGACGGAGAAGAAGCCCTGGCGAAACTGAACCTGGCCGCGCCCCGCGCACGTGCGGCAGGTCACAGGGCCGGCGTCAGGGGCGGCGCCGCTGCCCCCACATGCATCGCAGCGCTCCAATCGTGGTATCCGCAGCTTCGGTTCGGCGCCGAATGCGGCCTCCTCGAACGACAGCCGCAAGTCGTAGCGGAGATCCGCCCCCGACCGGCGTCGCCGACCGGTCGTACGGCCCCCGAAGATGTCGCCGAAGCCGAAGACATCTCCCAGGATGTCCGAGAAGTCGGCGAAGATCGTCGGGTCGAAACCTGCATCTCCGCGGGTCGACTGGTGGCCGAACCGATCGTAGCGCTGCCGTTTCTCCGGGTCGGAGAGAACGGCGTAAGCCTCGGCAGCCTCCTTGAACTTCTCCTCGGCCGAGCTGTCGCCCCGGTTGCGATCGGGGTGGTACTTGACTGCCATCTTGCGATAGGCCGACTTGACCTGCTGCAGCGTGGCCGAACGCTCCAGTCCCAGAGTTTCGTAGTAGTCCCGAGGCATGACGGAGCTAGCTCCCGGCGTCCGGCTCGGTTTCCGCATCGCCGACGCCCGCAGCCGGCACGGCGACCTGGACCATCGCCTCGCGCAGCAGCCTGGAACCGATCGTGTAGCCCTTCTGCAATTCGGCCGTCACGGTCGGCTCGTCGACAGCCGCGCTCTCCGTCCGCGCCACCGCCTGGTGGAGATTCGGGTCGAACGGCCGGTTCAGACTTTCGACCGGTTCGACGTCGAATCGACGGAGCAGGTCGGACATCAGGCGCCGGATCATCTCGACCCCGGCACGGAAGTCATCCGGCGAAGCGTCCGACTCGAGCGCCCGGTCCAGGTTGTCGATCACCGCGAGGAACTCGCGAAGCGGCGCGGCTGTGTAGGTCGCCCGGTACGAGTTGCGCTCGCGTTCCATCCGCTTCTGCAGATTCTGTTGCTCGGCCAGCGCGCGGAGCAGACGATCCTGGCTCTTCGCAAGCTGCTCCTGCAGCTCATCCAACGCGAAGTCGCCCGTGCCGTCGGCGGCTGGGTCGGCGTGAGCGGTTGCCGGCGTCGCGTTCACCTCGCCCTCCGGAATCTCCGCGTCACCGTCGGCAGCTTGCCTGGGCGCCCGGCTCTCCGCACTCTCATCGAGAGGTTCGACCGTCATGACACCGGAGGGGAACTGGCGCTGCTCACAGGCTTCCGGCCAGCGCCTCGGACAGACGGCCGCCCAGGTAGTTCACAAGGGGCACCATACGCGGGTACTCCATCCGGGCCGGGCCAACCACGGCGACGGACCCTGTCACGCCGTCGCCCGCCCGATAGCTGCGCACGACGAGCCCAAAGCCGAGTTCCTCCGTCAACCGCGAGTCCTGCCCGAGCACAACCCGGACGCCGTCCGCATCAAGGCAGCGGTTGAGCAGGCCCGCGAGCCGCGCGCGCTCGGCGAACATCTGGAACATCCCTTCCAGGCGCGCCATGCTCTGGGCAGCATCGAACAGACTGTGGGCGCCGTCGACCACGAGCGAAGGTGCATGACCGATGTCCATGCCCTCCCGAGCCAACTCGACGGTGCGGCGCAGGAGCTCATCGAGCCGGGCCCGCTCGTCGCTCATTTTTCGCAGCAGTTCTTCGCGAATCTCGAACAGGCTCCGCCCAGCGTAGTTCTCCGTCAGGTAGTTCGAAATGCGAACGAGGTCCTCGCGTGGAATCACCTCGTCGGAGACGACGAGCTTGTTCTCGACGAAGCCGTTCTCCGTGACGACGACGCAAAGAACCTTGCGCCCCGAAAGCGGGACGAACTCGACCGCCCGCATGACCGCCGAACCGAGCGCCGGCGTGAGCACGACGCCGACATGATGGGAGAGTTCGGACAGGAGCTTCGAGGTCTCCTCGGTCAGCTCCTGGCCGGTAACGCCGGCAGTGGCGAGCCGATCGTCGATCAGCCGCTGGTCACGCTCGCTCACCGCCTGAGCGGACATCAGATCGTCGATGAACAGGTGGAAGCCGGCCTCGGTCGGCAGCCGACCGGCCGAGACGTGCGGCTGGCGCAGATAGCCCATCTCCTCGAGGTCGGCCATCACATTGCGGATCGTGGCCGCGGAGAGCTGGATCTGGCGGTCCTTGGCCACCCGTCGGGACGACACAGGCTCACCCGAGGACAGGTAGGCGTAGATCACGTCACGCAGGATCTCGCGGTCGCGCTCGCTGAGCTCATCCGGGACACGGGCCATGGCAAACGCGATTCTACCGGAGGAGCTCTCGAAACGGCTGGCCAGGGAGCCAGGCCTGAACCGAACCGCCTGACCGTAAGCGCTCGACCCACGGTGGTAGCGTGCCGACCTGGAGCGGCGGCCATGAGATGTCCATTCTGCGGTGTCAACCGGGATCGCGTGGTCGATTCGCGTGAGGGCCGGGACGGCGAAACGGTGAGGCGCCGGCGTGAGTGTCTGAACTGCGAGCGCCGCTTCACCTCGTACGAGCAGATCGAGAACATCGCCTACCGGGTGATCAAGTCGGACGGTCGGCGGCAGGAATTCGACCGCCGGAAGCTCCTCGCCGGTCTGCTCAAGGCCTGCGAGAAGCGGCCGGTCAGCGTGACGGCGCTCGAGGAGATCGTCGACGAGGCGGAGGCGCTCCTTCACCGCCAGGAGGAACGCGAGATGGCGACCTCCGACCTCGGCAACTTCGTCATCGACCGCTTGAAGGCGCTCGACCAAGTCGCCTACGTCCGCTTCGCGTCCGTGTATCGCGAGTTCGAAGACGTCGCCGAGTTCATGGATGAGCTTCGCTCGCTGCTCGACGCCTCACGCCGCGACTGAGATCGTCCACAGGGCAATCGGACCGCCACGCGGGCTGCTACCTTCCCGGCATGGACCAGATGAACGCCGCCCAGACGGCCCCGCCGCCGCTTCCCGACATTCTGCCCGTTCTACCGTTACCGGACGCGGTCGTCTTCCCCTACATCACCCGGCCGCTGGCGGTCCCCGGCGGAAGGAGTCGGCTGGCAGTCGATGAAGCGCTGGCGCACGACCGGCTCATTCTGATCACCTGGCAACGCGAGTCTCCGCTGGCCGAACCCGGGGACGAAGATCTTCATGAGATCTGTACGGCAGCTTACATTTCGAAGATACTCAGGTTGCCGAACGACAAGGTCCGCATTCTGGTCCAGGGCCTGGAGCGGACGAGGTTGCGCTATCTGAGCCAGACCGAGCCGTTTCTTCGCGCTCGTCTGGCGAAGGTGGAGGAAGATCGGAGTCCCCAGGACCCCACCGAAACGAAGGCGTTGATTCGCAGCGTCCGGAACGGCCTCGAGAAGGCCATTCATCTCGGCAAGGACATTTCCGCCGAAGTCGCGATGCTCGCCGCCAATCTGGAGGACTCCGGCCGCCTTGCCGACCTGGTCGCGAGCAACCTGGAGTTGGAGCCCGATGAGGCCCAGCAGGTGCTCGAGACCCTCCATCCGCTCGAGCGGCTCCGCAAGGTGTTCGCCCTGCTGATTCAGGAGATCGAGTTGCTCAGCCTGGGGCAGCAGATCTCGATCCAGGCCCGCAACGAGATCGATCGCAGTCAGCGTGAGTACTTCCTGCGACAGCAGTTGCGCGCAATTCAGCAGGAACTGGGCGAGTTCGACGACCTGCAAGGTCAGATCGAGCTCTTCCGGCGCGCCGCGAAGGAGCGCGGCTTGAGCGAAGAGGCGACCGCCGAGGTCGAACGCCAAGTACGACGACTCGAACAGGGTTCGCCCGACAGCGCTGAGAACGCGAGTATTCGAAGCCACCTGGAATGGCTGACCGGTCTGCCCTGGTCCGTCACAAGTGAGGACATGATCGACCTCGACCACGCAAGGGCTGTGCTGGACGAGGATCACCACGATCTGGATCGGGTCAAGGAGCGCATCCTCGAGTATCTCGCCGTCCGCCGGCTGAAGCCCGACGCGAAGGGACCGATCCTGTGCCTCGTCGGCCCGCCCGGTGTCGGCAAGACCTCTCTCGGGCGTTCGATCGCCCGCGCGATTGATCGCCGATTCGTTCGCATCTCTCTCGGCGGCGTCCGCGATGAAGGGGAGATCCGCGGTCACCGACGCACCTACGTCGGCTCGCAGCCGGGCCGGATCATCCAGGGGCTCGACCAGGCCGGAACCAGCAATCCCGTCTTCATGCTGGACGAGATCGACAAGCTGGGGGTCGACTACCGGGGGGATCCGTCGGCAGCCCTGCTCGAAGTGCTCGACCCGGAACAGAACTCGACGTTTCGCGACCACTACCTCGGCGTCGAGTACGACCTGTCGCGGGTGCTCTTCATCGCCACCGCGAACCTGCTCGAACCGATCCAGCCGGCGTTCCTCGATCGACTCGAGGTGCTTCGGCTGTCCGGCTACACGGAGGACGAGAAGGTGGCGATTGCCCAGGGCCATCTGATTCCCAAGGCGACCGCTGAGAACGGTCTCGCCGACGATGCGTTGAAGATCTCGACGGAGGCGCTTCACAGCATGATCAGCGGCTACACGAAGGAAGCGGGGGTGCGGAATCTCGAACGCGAGATCGCCAAGCTTTGCCGCAAGGCGGCGGTGCGGGTAGCGCGCGGAGACACCCGCGCACTGCGGGTAACGCCCGCTCGGTTGACGAACCTGCTTGGTCAGCCCCGCCACTACAGCGAAGAACTGCTCGACCGTGACCGGATCGGCGTCGCCACCGGGCTCGCTTGGACCGCGGCCGGGGGGGATCTTCTGCTCATCGAGGTCGCTGCGACACCCGGCAAGGGCAGGCTCGTCCTCACCGGGCAACTCGGCGACGTGATGAAGGAATCCGCCCAGGCGGCACTCAGTTGCGCCCTGGCCAGACACGCGGAAGGATCCGCCCGTCCAGGCGCCGAGTTCTTCGGTCAGCACGATCTGCATGTTCACGTCCCCGCAGGTTCCGTTCCGAAGGACGGCCCCTCCGCCGGAATCACGATCGCAGCCGCGATCGTCTCCGTGCTTGCCGGCCGCCCGATCGATCACACGATCGCACTGTCCGGCGAGATCACGCTTCGCGGCGAGGTGCTGCCCGTCGGCGGCCTGAAGGAGAAGCTCCTCGCCGCACGCGGCGCAGGAATACAGAAGGTCGTGCTGCCGGAGCGAAACCGGCGCGATCTTCCCGAGATACCGAAGTCGATTCGGCGTGGTCTCGAGCTTCTGTTCGTCGACCACTTCGACCATGTACTCGATGCGGTGCTGTTGGACGCGGCGCCCGAAGACCCGTGCCCGGCAGCGAAGACGAACTGATCAAGTGGCTCGCCGGCGCACTCGGACCGGGCGCGCGAATCGGTGACGACGCAGCTCTGATCCAAATCGCCGGCCGTCGGTTCGCCCTCAGCGTCGATTCACAGCGGACGAACGTCCACGTCCCGCCCGATCTCGACCCGGCGCTTGTCGCCAGACGATTGCTCGCCGTGAGTCTCTCCGATCTCGCAGCCACGGGCGCCGAGCCGCGTTGGGCGCTCGCGGCCATCGGCAGCGACGATCCCGGGGCGGCACGGCGCTTTCTTTCCGCTCTGGTCCGCTGCTGCAGAGACGCCGGACTCGAGCTGATTGGCGGCGACACGGCGCGACCTTCCACGCCCGGCCAGTTCGACTCGAGCCTGACAGTCATCGGCGAAGTTCCGAGCGGCGCGGCGCCGCTCGAGCGAAGCGCAGCTCGCGCCGACGAGGGGCTCTGGATCGGTGGAGTCCTCGGAGAATCGGCGCTCGGGCTCGAATTGGTCCGACGCGGCGCTCGCATCGTCGGACGTCGCATCACCCTGCCAAGCGACCTCCCTACCGACCTGTCACGCGTCGGCAGCCGAGTGGTTCGGCGCCACCTGAAGCCGCTGCCGCAACTTGAACTCGGTCTGCGCCTTGGCCGCAGGCAACCTGTGGGCGCCGCCATCGATGTATCGGACGGCCTGGCGAACGACCTCGCAAGACTCTGTCGCCGGAGCGGCGTCGGTTGCGAACTCGACGAGGAGGCCCTGATCATGAAGCCTGACGCGCGTCGACTCGCGCGTCACCTCGCCCTCAGCCCGATCGAACTCAGTCTCGGCGGCGGCGAGGACTACGCGCTCCTCTTCACGCTTCCGCCAGGAACTTCCGTCGACTACCCCGGCTGCCGACAGATTGGTCGGACGACCGCGCGACGCAGCTTGCGACTGCGCTCGAGGGACGGCAAGACGAAGCGACTGCCGGCAGGCGGCTGGGACCACCTGAGCTGACTCACCCCAAGACGCGAGATGTCAGCCGCCAAAGCGAATCGTGATCGGCTGGCCCAGGATCTCGAGGACCCGGCCCACCTGCGACTCGAGTGCCGCCAGCCGAACCTCCACGCTCGTCGACGCGGCCGCTTTCGCCTTGCGACCCGCCTTGCGTTTCGGAGCGGCCTGCCTGGCCGCCTTCTTCGCGACCCTTCCGCCGGCAGCCGGCGCAGCCTTCGGCCTCGGACCGCGACGACTCTGGGCCCGCAGTTCCCGAAACACGGCGACCGCTTCCGGGTGATAGCGCTTCTTTCGACCCTTGCCTTCATGCGGTATCTGGTCGAGAAACAACCTCACGTAGCGCTGAAGAGTCGGATTCGAGATTCCCGTCTGCTCACCTATCGCAGTCAGAGTAAGGAGCTTCGGCGCCCCGGCAACGGCCGTCGCGCGGACCTTCTTCTTGCGCCCTCTCGTCTTCTTCCGCCCGGACTGAGCGGCCGACCCCGCGGCCGGCGGGCGTCCGGGCCGACTCTCCGCCCGCAGCTGCCTGAACACGGGGACCGCTTCAGGATAGAAGCGCTTCTTGCGCCCCTCGCCCTCGTGCGGCAACCGGTCACCGAAGAGCCTCACGTAGCGCTGAAGAGTCGGATAGGAGATCCCGGTCTGCTCGCGAATGCTGGTCAGCGTGAGTAGCGATCCTGCCGCGGCCGCAGCTTTCGGGGTCGTCGTTCTCCGCCCGGCGCCGCGATTCGCCGCACGCTCCTTCTTCAACTGGTTGACGACCCGAACGGCTGCCAACGGGTACCGCTGCCCGCGACCTGCGCCCTCCGACGGAATACGATCCTGATAGAGCTTCTTGTAGCGCTGGGCGGTCGCCAACGAGATGTTCGTACGACGGGCGAGATCGCTCAAGGTCAGCAGTTTCCTGGCTGCGGCACTCACTGGTTGACTCCTTCGTTCTGAACGTGTTCGATCATCGAGACCCTTGCAACACCTGAGTGGCGGGCGACGATAGCAGAACGCGAATCAACCGCTTCGGACCGGCAACGACCGCAAGACGGCAGGAGAGCGCGGTCATCGGTCGGTAACGGGCGAGTAGCCCAACCTGCGCACGAGGTACGACAGGGCTTGACGCGTCAGCCCGAGATCTCGCGCCGCCTGAGCGTGGTTGCCGTCGGCGCCGGCGATTGCATCCCGGATCAGACGTCGCTGGTACTGCTGAACCTCGAAGTGATAATGACCGGTCTTCTCCGACGGTCGATCGTCCTTCTCGGGAAGCCCGAGGATTTCGAAGGTGATCTCCGGCCCGTCAGCGAGAGCCACCGCTGCTTCGATGGCGTTCTTCAACTCTCGGACATTTCCGGGCCAGGAATGCGTACGGATGCGCCTTCTCGCCGTGTCGTCAAGCCGCAGTTTGCGGGTAGCTCCGCCCAAGCGATCCAGGAAATGAGCAGTCAGCAGGGTCACATCGTCGTCGCGATCACGCAGTGGCGGCACATCCACATGCGCCACGCGCAATCGATAGTAGAGATCCTCCCGGAACTTGCCGGCTTCGACCAAGGCGGACAGATCGCGATGGGTCGCCGACACGAGACGAAAGTCGAGGCGGCGCGGGCGACTCTCCCCGACGCGGCGCATCTCCCCTTCCTGCAGAATGCGCAACAGCATTCCCTGCGCCACCCAGGGCAGCTCACCGATCTCGTCCAGGAACACGGTGCCGCCGGCGGCGGTCTCGAACACGCCTATACGGTCGCGGTCGGCGCCTGTGAATGAACCGCGAACGTGACCGAACAGGTCAGAAAGGAGCAGGCCTTCGGGAAGAGCCGCGCAGTTCACGGCCAACCAAGGCTGGGAAGAACGCGGGCTTGAGTTGTGCAGTTGACGTGCCAGCAACTCCTTCCCGGTTCCGGATTCACCGACGATCAGCACCGGCAGGTCGTGCGCCGCGAACTTCTCGATTCGAGCCTGAGCTTCGAGCAGAGGCTTGCTCCTGCCGATCATGCCGTGGACGGCGCTCCTTCTTGCCTCCGCCAACTCCGTAACCTCGCTACGTCGGGAAGAAGCCACAGGCGACCGGCTTGCGATCAGAGTCATCAGCGCCCGCTCCGGTTCGTCGATCCGGTCGGCGTTGAGCACCAGCCGTCCGCCCGGCGTCGCCACGGACAGTTCTGCGGCCCCGCCCGGGCCCGCCAGGAGGACTTCGTACCCATCGCGAGAACCTTCGCCTCGACCCTCCGCCGTACGAAGCTCGATGCGCGCCTCGGGACGCCCCGCGGCGGACAGTAGACGGCGTAGCGCGTCTGCGCCCGTATCCGTTCCTTCAAGGAACGCCCGGACGCCCTTCCAGGGTCCCTGTCGTGCCGCATCCACACGCTGCGCCAACGGCTCGGCCCCCAAAGCAGAGAGAGTCCGGGCAGCCTGGAAGAGCAGACTGGTCGGGATCGATTCGACTCCCAGACAAACCAGTTCGTGGACCGTGGTCGCCAGGCGATGCGGATTCAGCTTCTCGATGCGCTGCCAATCAACGGCAGTCGGACGATTGCCATCGGACAGCCGCCGCCACAGATCCGCCTGGTCCGTACCGACGGCGACCGACCGGGCGACCGCATCGAGCCCCGCCTGCAACAGAACCGGCGGCAGAACGCGGCGCTCGGCCGGAGTCCATTCGAAAGCGGTCCCGGTCATCAATCCGGTGAGCTCCGCGGCAGCTTCATCCCGCCGGCCCAGATGGAGCAGGGCCTGCGCTTCGAGCAGCGCGAGCGAACGACCCTCGGAGCGTTCGAGTCGCCGCTTCCGGAGCACCTGGCGGGCGTCCTGAACGCACTCCAGGGCCTCGCGCCACCGGCCCTGCGCGAGCAGCAGCTGGGCCTCCGCCTCGCGCGCATCGACCACGCCGATTGCACTGCCGGCCATCAGACTCGACCGCCGCATGTTCTCAACGGTCTGAGCGACACCCTTCAGGCGACCCATGCGAACGCGAATCCGAGCGAGGTGGCCGTGCGCCTCGGTCCACGCCGCAGGACCGTCGCACCGGCGGAACAGGGCGACTGCGGTCCGCGCCGCACGTTCGGCGCCGGCGCAGTCATCCGCCGCAAGTCGAATCGCCGCGAGTTCATTCCACAGTCCGGCGCGCTCGTAGAGCGGAAGCCGGCGTCCGAATCGCCGGATCGCCGTGCCAAGCGGCGCTCCTGCCTCCTGAACGCGACCCCGGCTCCGGAGCATGCGGGCGCGGGCGAGAAGCAGCAACCAGTCCCCTTCCTCCTCGCTCTGCTCATCGGGCTCGAGTAGGCCAGCCATGTCATCGAGTGCGCCGAGTTCCCACTTCGCCAACGCGGCAACGGCTCGGCCACGGGCGCGGTGGCTGCCGCGGGCCAAATCAAGCGCCCGCTCCGACCACTCGCGAACCGGCGCCGGGCGGCCGGCCGAAGCGTGGATCCAGATAGCCAACCTGCATCGTTCGAGCGCCGCCGCGCCTTCGAGTCGGCGCGACTCGAGCGTGCTCAGGGATCGCCGGGCAAGAGTCATCCTCGCCATCCGCACCTGCGCGCCCAGACGAATCAGAATGTCCTCAGTGCGGCGCGACGTCTCGATCAGGTGAAGCGCCGCCTCGAAGCGGCCACGCTCGAGGAGGGCCCGTGCGGCTGCGGAACGCTCTTCACCAACCAACCGGCACTGCCCCGACACGCCCAGCGGCCGCCGCCACGAACCCCGACGAATCGACTCCACCGGGCCATCCCCGTCGTCACCGCCCAGCCAACACGCCTCCGCACCGTCGCCGCAGAGGATCTCCGACTGCCGTTGCGGGTCACCGCCAGCCGCCCGCAACAGAGCGCGCTGCCAGCGATAGGGCCCGGCCACGACGACCCGATCGCTCTGGCCATCGTCCAGGACTGCAAACAGGGACGACCGCGCGGCGACGAACTCGGGCCCCCAAAGGAACGGCGCCCGATCGAGGATGTCCGTAACCAGCCGGTCTCCCGGAAGCGGCAACAGTCCGTCACACCAACTCGCGAGCATGGGCCTCAGCGCCGAGCGAACGACGCTCCTTCCAGCGACGTCTTCGCTACCAAACAGGAGTTCGACCAGGGAACGGACGATGGCCTGCGGCAGCCGATCATCGCGTTCCGATGTCACCGAGCCGGCCGGCGCCCGCAGCGCGCCGCGCTGGTCGACCACGGTCTCATGCCACGACGCGACCCGCCAACCGACCCGGTCGAGGTGGCTCACGAGCGATGCGCCCTGGAGCAACAAGGCCGCGCGCTCACGGTCCTTTGACGCACCGTCCGCCACGGCAGCCACGGCAGCGCCCTCCGAAATCGGTTCGAGCGCCTGGTGCCGAAGGCGAAGGGGGCTGACAGACTTGAGCTTCACCGAAGGTCCCGAGACCGCGGGTCCGATCGTCGCGGTTCTCGATGCATCAGACGCGCGAGTCAATGCGAATCCCCTCCAGATCGCGCCAGAACCCGGGGTAGGACTTCGACACGACCTCCGGATGGCGTATGGACAGGCCGCCTCTCCTGAGCCCGACCAGCGCCATGCTCATCGCGATCCGGTGATCGTCGTAGGTTTCGGCGACTACGCGGGGCGAACCGGGCGGAGCGACCAGGCTTGGATTGCCGACGACACGCAGACCGTCCGGCCACTCGTCGACAACCACCCCCGCGCGGCCAAGCTCGCTGGCGACCGCGGCCAGGCGATCGCTCTCCTTGATTCGGAGGTGGGCCACATTGCGGATGCTCGTCACGCCATCGGCAAAGGCGGCTACGGCGGCCAGCGTCGGCACCTGATCCGGCATCTCGGCCAGATCAGCGTCGAGCGCTCCGAGCGCTCCTGTGCCGCGAACCCGCAGTTCACCTCCCGACCACCGCACCGCGGCGCCCATCCGTTCCAGCAGTTGGAGGAACGCGCGGTCACCTTGCGTCGATGTCGATGCCAAGCCCCGGATGCTCACCGCACCGCCGCAGAGCGCGGCCGCAGCAGCGGGGTACGCGGCGGCCGAATCATCGCCAACCACGCGATAGCGCCCGTTCGGCGCCTTCGGGCGATGCGGCTTGACGACGAATTCCCCGCTACCGCCGCTCATCGTCGCCTCGACGACAGCCCCGAAGTCGCGCATGACCTGCAGTGTCGTCTCCACGTACGGACCGGAGACCAGCCGCGGCGAGACGATCCTCGTCTCGCCGGCCGCGGCGAGTGCGGACATGAGTAACGCGGAAACGTACTGACTCGACTGCGCGGCGTCGACCTCGACCCGGCCGCCAGCCAGGGATCCACCGTGAATCCGAACGGGCGCGTAGCCGGTCGCGCCCAGGTCGTCGATGCGCGCGCCGAGTCGCCGCAACGCATCGACCAGAGGCCCGATCGGCCGTTCGCGCAGCCGCGGAGAACCGTCGACGAGGAAGACTCCGGGCGTCACCGCGCAGGCAGCCACCAGAAAGCGCAGCAGCGTCCCAGCGCTTTGACAATCGAGGCGAACAGACTCGGAGGCACTGCGACCGGCAGGAGGAGGTTCCAGGCGGAGCTCTCTCTCCGCCAGACGGTCGATCCCCCAGCCCATCCGTTCCAGCGAGTCGAGAAAGGCCGCGGTGTCGTCCGCCTCGAGGATGTTCTCGACGACAAGCGGGCGCCGACCGATCAAGGCGAGGTTGAGCGCTCGGTGCGAGATGCTCTTCGATCCCGGCGGTTCGACAGCGCCGCTCACCGAGCCTGCCCGGCGAAGCGGGTAGGGATCCGGCAAACGTCCGGTCAGTTCAGCCACAGCAGCCTTCGCTCCCGAAACCAGGCGTTCGCGATGCGCAGTTCACCGCCCTCGACCTCGAAACGGCGAGCGACGTGGAAGTGGCCGAGCAGAAGGACATCGTGACCCTCGCTAAGGCGCGCGGCCGCGTAGTCCTTCAGCGCGGCGTCCGGAATGCGGGACTTGTGCTGGAGGTTCGTGCCCGCCAGACCCCGCTCCGTCGACCGAGCGACGCGGTTGCTCAGCCCGCGGGGAAGTCGCAGCGCGAGCCATCGGCTGGCTGTGTTCTTCGACAGACCGCGCCAGCATCGATAGCGCCAGTCCCGTGGATCGAGTCCATCGCCGTGAACTGCCAGGTAACGCGTGCCGGACGACTCGAACGCCACCTCCGTGGCGATCTCGTCAAACAGATCGTCGTAGTCGCCGCCGGCGAGAAAGAAGTCCCGGTTCCCCTCGACGTAGGACACCCGGATTCCACGTTGCCGCAGGCCTCGGATTGCCGGCAGGAGGCGTCGCAGCTCGGAGGTCTCGAAACGGCGGGCGCCCACCCAGAGGTGAAACAGGTCGCCCAGAAACAGGACTCGCGCGCAGCACTCGGCCCGCAACGCCCCAAGCTGCCGGGCCAACTCCTCGCCGTCACCCCCGGGTCCTCCGAGGTGAGCGTCGGCTATGACCGCGACCCGCATCCTCCCGCAGCCCTACCAACCGCAGCTAGACGATCGTGAGCGTCGGTCGAGCTGATGCCAGCTCCAGGAGACGTCGTTCCGTTGCCGTCACGATGTCCCGGAAGACCAACCCGTGAGGGCCTTCCGGGTCGGAGACGACGATCGGCACTCCGTCGTCGCTTCCGCGCACCAAGGCGCCGTCAAGCGGAATCGACCCGAGCACCTCGCAGTCGAGCAACTCGGCCGTGCGCTCCACGCCGCCACGCTTGAAGACGTCGGTCGCCTCGCCGCAGTGCGGACAGACGAAGCTTGACATGTTCTCCACCAGCCCCAGCACCGGCACCTCGACCTTGCGGAACATCGCAAGCCCCTTCCGCGCGTCGATCAGCGCCACATCCTGCGGCGTGGAGACGATCACGGCGCCCGACAGCGGCAGTTTCTGGGACAGCGTCAACGCGGCGTCGCCGGTACCCGGAGGCAGATCAAGGAGGAGGTAGTCGAGTTCACCCCAATCCACATCACCGAGGAGTTGCCCGAGCGCCTTCATCACCATCGGGCCGCGCCAGATGACCGGTGTGTCGGGATCCAGCAGGAAGCCAAGCGACATGACGCGCACGCCATGCCGTTCAAACGGCTGGATCTTCCCGTCGACGATCTCGGGGCGACGGCTGATGCCGAACATCAACGGGATGGAAGGGCCATAGATGTCTGCGTCGAGCAAACCGACCCGCAAGCCGAGGCCCGCCATCGCTGCGCTCAGGTTCGTCGCGACGGTCGACTTGCCGACCCCACCCTTGCCGCTGGCAACGGCGACGACGTGAGACACACCGGGCAGCAGCGACGGATCGCGAGCCGTGGCCGGCGCCGGCGCGGTCGCCACCTCGAGGGACACGGTGACCTCGGTGATGTCAGCAAGCTCGCCTACGGTCGCTTCGATCCGGCGTCTGATCCGGGTGGCAGCATCCGGATCGCGGGTCGGGATGCGCAGATCGATCACCGCCTTGCCGCCGCTGACCGCCACCCGCTGCACGAAGCCGAACGACACGACGTCCCGCTTCATACCCGGGAACGTGACGGTGCGCAGACGTTCGCGGACCCGATTCTCGAGGGCCTCAGTCATCGTCGTCCTGCGTGGTCAGAAGCCCCGCCAATCCACCTACGGTCCGCTCGACATCGGCCATGAAGGTCCGCCGACCGCCAACGCCGCCGGCACGTCGCGGGTCGACCACGTCGCCGAAGTTCAGCTCCAGGATCCTCGGCCTGACGAGGAGCCCACCCTTCGGCCGGATACTCCCGGTACCGCGAATTCCGACCGGCGCCACCAGCGCCCGGCCCTTCAAGGCGATCAGGAAGCCGCCCCGCTGGAACGGCCTCATCCGAGGCCCGGAGCTCCGCGTCTCTTCGGGAAACACGACGACCGACACGCCCGAGGAGAGGAGTCCACAGGCGGCCGCAAAGGTCTCGGCGGCACGGCTCCGGTCCTCCCGGTCGACCGGTACGAACCCGGCCGCCCTGAGCCCCCAACCGAATCCCGGCAACCGGAACAGACTCCGCTTGGCCAGGAACCTGACGGGCGTATCGAGCACCGCGAGCAGTGCGGCGATGTCGTACAGGCTGCGGTGATTCGCCATGTAGACGAGGGAGCGACCAGCGGCGGTCCGCCGCCAGGCATCGACCCCGCCAGGGTAGGTACAGCGTACGCGGACCCCGCTCGAGGCGAGAAGTCCACGGGCCCAGGCCCTCGCCACAGCTCCGGCCCAGTCCCGGCCCGGGAACCTGGAAGCCAGGGCGGCGGCCACGCCCATCGCGACACTGCCAATCGCGAGATAGAGATTGCTCGTCACGGTGGCCATCGCAACTGCCCAAATGGGCGCTCTCCCGCGGCTTTCCGCGGTGCACGGCCCCGAGGTCTCGGGCGGCCCGACGCTCCTCGCCGGGCTAGGATTCCGATTCGACATGGCGCTCATTCGGGTCAAGACAGCGTGAAAGCTACACCACGCCACCCCACCGGGGTAGGGGCGCCGAGTGTCTCGCCCGGGGCAGGAAGATGCTGCGAACAAGCTCCCAGGAATCAAGCGACTTCAAGTCCCCTCTAGGTGAAATAGGGGCCATCTCGCGGCTTGCGGGCCGCGGCCTGGCGGCCCTGGTCAGACCGCCTTACGAGGTCCGGTCATGGCTTCATCAGATGGAACACCTCGGCGTCAGGTCCCTGGGGGTCGCCTCCGTGACCACGCTCTTCACCGGCATGGTCTTGGCGCTGCAGACGGCCTACAGTCTGCCTGAACTCGGGGTGAAGTACTACATCGGCAGCGTCGTTTCCAAGTCGCTGACACGAGAGCTGGGGCCGGTGCTCGTCGCGCTCATCGTCGGCGGCCGCATCGGTTCCGGGATGACCGCCGAACTCGGCACGATGAACGTCACGGAACAGGTCGACGCCCTCCGCTCGATGGCGGCCGATCCGGTGAAGAAGCTCGTCGTACCCAAGCTCGCGGCGAGCTTGATCATGCTCCCTGTGTTGACGATTCTCGGCGACTGCCTTGGCATTCTCGGCGGCCTGTTCATCGCCACGAATCAGCTGGGGCTGTCGTACGGCCTCTACATGAACGACGTGTTCCAGGCACTCACGATCGAGGATGTGATGAACGGTCTCGGCAAATCGGTCGTCTTCGCCTACTTCATCGCCGTCGTCGGCTGTCACAACGGTCTCACCGCACGCGGCGGCGCCGAGGGAGTGGGCCGTGCGACGACGCGAACCGTCGTCTGGGCGTCGATCATGGTCCTCGTGTCCGACTTCTTCCTGACGAAGCTCTTCCATGTCCTCGCCTGATCCATCTCCGGGCGCAGAGCGCCGGCCGGACCCGCTCTACGTTGTCCGCGGTCTCTGTCGGCGCTTTGGCGACCGCGCCGTGCTTGACGACCTGAACTTCGACGTCGAGCGCGGAGAGTGCCTGGTCCTTCTGGGCCGCTCGGGTTCGGGAAAGAGCCTGACCCTGCGGCAACTGAACGGGCTGGATCCGGCCGAAGCCGGTCAGGTGCTCTTCGAAGGAACGGATCTGCTCCAGTTGAACGAGCGGCAGTTGTACCCGCTCCGCCGACGGATCGCCATGCTGTTTCAGGCCGGAGCGCTGTTCGACTCGTTCAACGTGTTCGAGAACGTCGCGTTTCCGCTCCGTGAACACCGCTTGGCCGGCGAGGACGAGATCCGTGCCCGAGTCGGCGACTCGCTGGCCTGGGTCGGCATGGTCGGAGTCGAGGAACGGATGCCGGCCGCGCTCTCGGGTGGCATGAAGAAGCGGGTTGCACTCGCCCGTTCGCTGGTCATGAAGCCGGAGGTCGTGCTCTACGATGAACCGACCGCCGGCCTCGACCCGGTCACTTCCGCGACGATCTCGAGTCTCATCTCGAGCACTCAGCGCGAGCTCGGCACGACTTCCGTGGTCGTCACTCACGATCTGCGACTCGCCCGCCAGGTCGGCGACCGCGTGGCGCTCCTCGAAGCGGGCCGGTTCCGGTTCATCGGTTCCTGGGAGCAGGCGGACCGGAGCGCCTTGCCTAAGCTCCGGGCATTCCTGGAAGGCCGTCAACTGCCCCCAGAGGAGGACATTGATGCAGCGTGAATCGAATAGCGCGAGAGTAGGGCTCACCGTGCTCGTCGCCATCGTCGTCCTGGCAGGCTTCATCTTCGCTATCGGCGATCAGAGTCTGCTGTTCACTCCCCGCAGCAGTTATCGCATCCTGTTCCCGAACGCCGCCGGCCTGGCCGAGGGGAACCCGGTGCAACTGAACGGCGTGAACGTCGGCAGGGTCGACCGCATCCTGCTCAGCGAGAATCCCGACAGCAAGATGCTCGAAGTGCGGATCAGCGTTGAACGCCGCTACGGGGACCGCCTGCGGAGCGACTCCCTGGCCCGCCTGAAGACCCTTGGCCTGCTCGGCGACCGCTACATCGAGATCACTTCCGGCTCTCCAGAGGCAGATCGGATCGCGCCGGGCGAGGAGATCCCGGCGGCGCTTCCCACCGACGTCGACGAGCTTATCGCGAGCGGGGTGGATGTCGTCGATCACGTGGTCGCCACTGTCCACTCCCTGTCGACGATTCTGGGCCGCATGGAACGCGGCGAGGGCCTGCTCGGCGAACTCGTCACTGCCCGCGACGACCAGCGACTGACCGATACGGTCATCCGGACCCTCGAGTCCGTAGAACGCCTGACGAACCAGGTCGAAGAGGGTGAAGGTGTGCTCGGCCGTCTGCTCACCGACGAAGAGATGGGCGACCGACTCGCGTCCTCCCTCGACCGCATCGACGAGACTCTGGCCGAGCTGCGCGAGGGGGACGGTCTGGCGCCGACTCTGCTGCGCGACCCGGACCTCAAGGCCCGCTTCGAAACGACGTTGGCCGATACCGAAGTCGCGGCCGCCGACCTGCGAGCTGTCACCGCCGAGCTGCGGAACGCCGACGGCCTCTTTCAACGGTTGATTCGCGACGAAGCGCTCGGCGAATCCGTGACGAGCGAGATCGGGAAGCTCCTCGAGCGGCTCGACGAGACCCTGACCAGGGTCACCGAGGGCGACGGGACGACCGCTCGGCTGATCAACGATCCCGCGGTCTTCGAGGCACTCGATGACCTGATCGTCGGAATCAACGAATCGAAGTTCCTCCGCTGGCTCGTCCGCAACCGGCAGAAGGCCGGTATCCGGCAACGCTACCGCGACACGCAGGACCGCGCGGCCGGCGAGGACCCGGGCGCCGCCGTCGAGGAAGGCCGATGACTCTCTGCGCACGCTGCGGTGAAGAGAGCATCCCGCTTGCCGAAGCGCCTCTTCCCGGAACGTTGGGCGAGCGCATCGCGGCGGAGGTCTGCACGGCATGCTGGGAACGGTGGACGGAATTGGAGATCAAGGTGATCAACGAGCTGCGCTTGAACTTCATGGATCCGAGCGCCCAGGCGACGCTCGCCCGTCACATGACGGACTTTCTGTTTCCGAATGACGAGTCGTCGAGCGACCCGGCCGAACGACTCGACTTCGACGCGCTCGGCGAACCGCCGCGGGAGAGCTAGTCAGGGGCGCCAGGGCCGGCGCGGCTCCGTAGCCCGACGCAACATCCGGCGACGGCGGTTCTCGAGATCCGCGGGATCGTTCGAGTACAGCCGCATCACGTCGCCGCTCCGTGCGAAGCGATAGCGGCGCGACGGCTTCTTGCCATGAAGCCCCTTCTCGACCTTCTTCGGGTAGGTCCACAGCTCCACGTTCGGGTCGTCGATGTTCCGATACTGCTCCCACTCCGTCTTCTCAGGATCGCCGAACAGCACGTAGACCATGCCACGATCGGTACGCCGCCCGAGAAGACCCGACTCCGAGTAGCGCTTGTCCGCCTCGGCGGCGCGCAGTTCGAATTCGCGGCGGAGGCCGGCCGGGCGACTGCTCCAAAACTCCTCGACAAAGGCGCTCGCCTCCTCGTCCGACTCGATCAGGAGGTAGAAAACGCGTTCGTCCTCGCTGGCTAGCTGCGCCACGGGGCCCACCATCCACCGTGCGTATTCGGGCCCCAGAAACGGGTTGATCAGTTCGTCCGGGTGGAGCCGCTCCAGGCTGTCCGCGGCGACCGCTGTCTCGGCCACGGCCAGACCGAACGCGAACGCAAGGGCTATGGAGATCGCCCTCATCGTCAGCGACCCTTCAGCAAGTCGAGGAACTCCTCGCGGATGGGCCGCTCGTGGAAGATGCCGCGAAGCGCCGAGGTCACCGTCATCGCGCCCGACTTCTCGACGCCGCGCATCTCGACGCACAGGTGCCGCGCTTCGATGACGACCATCGCGCCGCGCGGCCGGAGCTCGTCCTCGAGAAAGCTGACGACCTGCTCGGTAAGCCGCTCCTGCAACTGCGGACGCTTGGCGTAGAACTCGAGGATGCGGGCAAACTTCGACAGCCCGAGGATCTTCTCCCCGGGCACGTAGGCCATGTGGGCGTGGCCGTAGAACGGCACCAGATGATGAGAGCACATCGAGTAGAAGGGGATGTTCTTCTCCATCACCATCGCCCGGTAGTTCTCCTCGTTGGGAAACGTCGTGACCCGCGGCTTCGAACCCTGATTCAGGCCGCGGAACATCTCGAGGTACATCCTCGCGACCCGCTCGTCGGTCGTCTTGAGGTTCGGGTCCTCCAGGTCGAGACCGAGCTCCTCAAGCACTCCGCGGACGCGGACGGCAAGCCGCGCAACGCGTTCTCCGTCCAGTGCAGCCGGACGACTCTGACCCGAGGCGGAAACTGCCGCCGGTTCGGCTATAGGCACGTGGACATGCTACCGTAGACCGCGTCGGCGGACCTCGACTGGGAGTCGCCCGGTCATCCTGAGCTCCAGAGGGGGAATCGCGATGAGCAAGGTCACCATCGAATACTGCGGGGCCTGAAACTACGAACCTCGGGCCGCCAGTCTGGCGGCTCAGCTGAAGGAGCGTTTCGGCCTGGACAGCGACTTGATCCGGAGTGGCGGCGGTGTGTTCGAAGTAGCAGTAGACGGGCATCTCGTGTTCTCGAAGAAGGAACTCGGACGGTTCCCGGAAGACGGCGAAGTCGAGGCGGCGCTCAGCGCCCGAGCGTAGAACCGGGTCGCGCCGCTCTCTGACGACGCACCTGGCAGCCCGTGACGAGAATCGCGCTGGATGACGATCAGATCGCCCGCCGACGGGCGATCCGACTCGGACGCTCGCGGCGCGACGCGCACTTCCACCACGGGCTGCCAGACGTCGCTCTGATCTGCTGGTGACCCCGTCCTACTCGCTTCGGCTGAGCAAGGAGGACTTCAAGTTCTCCGCTGCGCACTTCACCGTGTTCGGCGCCGGTGAAGCGGAGCAGCTCCACGGTCACGACTATCGCGTCTCCGTGCTGCTCGCCGGCAGGACTCTCGACGAACTCGACTTCCTCATGCCCCTGGCAAGCGCCAAACGGGCCATCCGGTCGCTCTGCGCCGAACTCGACGAGCGGGTGCTGCTGCCTGCGGACTGCCCACACGTCGATGTAACGGAGCAAGACGACGTCGTGTCGGCAGGGTTCGGCCCTCGGCGCTACGTCTTCCCGGCCGCGGAGGTCCTCCTGTTGCCGGTTCGGAATGTCACCGTGGAAGCGCTTGCCCGGATGCTGTGGCGGCGCCTGCGGAACGTCTGGCAGACGACAGCACCGCGCATCGAGACGGTCGAAGTCACGGTGACGGAGACCAGCGGCCAGGGCGCGAGTTACCGCCGCCGACTGTAGCCTGGCTGGATGGGGCCGCGGACTTCATGCTGACCCGGGCGCACTGTTCCGTCGCAACTGGACGACGGTCTCGATGTGGGAGGTCTGCGGGAAGATGTCGAAGAACGCCACCGACTCCAGGGAGAAGCGGCGCGTGAGCCGGCCCAGGTCCCGCGCCAGTGTCGCCGGATCGCACGAAACGTAGGTGAGCCTCCGAGGAGCGGCCCGTAGCAGCGCCCGGCCGACCTCGGCGCCCAGGCCACCGCGCGGCGGGTCGACAAGTACGCGGTCGAGGTCCGACGGGAGACCCGTTTCGCGACCACGACCCTCGACCCAACTCTCGACGGCGACCCGGTCCACCCGGCAGTGACGAAGCCCGTTGCAGCGAAGGTTGTTCCGCGCGTAGCGGGCGGCGACGGAGTGACCCTCGACGGCGACGACCGAGCGATAGCGGGCGGCAAGCCCGAGCGTGAAGAAGCCGACGCCGGCGTAGAGCTCGACAGCCGAATCGCCCGCGTAGGGGCCGACTGCCGCCTCCGCCAACGCCTCGAGCAACCCGCCGTGCGCCTGGAAGAAGCAACGGGCGTCGAACGTGAGACGCCGTTCGAGGATCTCCGTCTCCAGCACGCCGCCCGCCAACCCCTCGAGTGGAGGAGCGCCGACCACCGGGTCTCCGGCATCCAGACCCGCCGTGGCCAAGTGGACCCGGCTCGGCAGCGGCCGCCCGGTCTCTACCGTCGCAGCCAGCACCGCCGGCAGTCCAGACAGGCGAGCCTCAAGCGCGGGCGCCAGCACCGGGCACCGGTCGACTTCCAGCAGGTCGTGGCTGCGCCGGCGCCGCAGACCAATTCGGACAGGCCCCTTCTTGTCGCTCTCCACGTGGAGCTGCGCGCGCAGACGGTAGCCCCACGCTCGCTCGGCGACAGGCTGCTCGAAGCGGCAGGCGTCGATCGCCGCCGGGTCGATTCCACCCAAACGCCGCAGCGTCTCGACGGCGGCCTCCGCCTTCAAACGCAGCTGCGCTTCGTCGTCGATGTGCTGAAGCTGGCAGCCGCCGCAACGGTCGTAGTACGGGCAGGGCGCCTCCCGTCGCCGCGGCCCGCTCTCGAGCAAGCGCTCGACCTCCGCGCGAGCGTAGCTCGGACGCCGCTCGACGATCCGCGCTTCGACCAGGTCGCCGGGCGCGGTCCGCGTCACGAAGATCGGCAGCCCCCGCCAGCGCCCCAGACCGTCGCCGCCGAGTACCAGCTTCTCGATGCGGAGTTCGACCGTCCGTGTGACCGCGAGCGCGGCCAGCACTTCCAGGCGCTCCGCCGACAGCGGCTCGCGCCGTTTCCGCGGTCGAACCGCTGACCGACC
This sequence comes from Candidatus Multivoraceae bacterium, assembly GCA_965219625.1. GTDB lineage: Bacteria > Acidobacteriota > Thermoanaerobaculia > Multivoradales > Multivoraceae > Multivorans. The sequence goes on from OZ244782.1 coordinate 1,588,440, forward strand.
GGCGCGTCGCGGGGCCCGACTACTCGTCCTGACCGCCGCTGTGTCGCCGCCCGTGGGCCCAGGTCGGATCCCGTCGCGCGAACTCATCGAGTTCCCGCGGCACCTCGAGCAGGGTGCGGCTTTTGTCCGGATCGCACAGGTCGTTCTCGCACTCGTAGACGTAGACGTTCCAATCGTCGCGAGCTCGGTACGCGCAGAGCGTCTGGTAGGTATCGCAATAACCGCACTTGATCGACAGGTTGCGGATGTTCATCAAGGCGGGCCCGCGACCGTCTCTTCGTGTGAGCCCGCTCGCCTACGTCGACGAGCCCAGGCGCGCCCTCTCGATGGCCTGGCGCAGAACGGAAGCGCCGGTAATGCCCGCCGCGACGTAGGACACATTGCCTTCCGGATCGAGAATCACGAGCGTCGGCAAGGCGAAGAAGCCCAATCTGCCCATCAGTTCGTCTTCCGGGTCGAGCAGCACCGGGTAGGAGAATGGACTGTCGTCGATGTAAGCCTGCGCCGTTTCGACGTCTTCGCCGGTGTTCACGGCGAGGAAGCTCACACCCTGATCGGCGAGCTCCTCGCGGAGCCCCTCGAGAATCGAGTTCTGCACCCGGCACGGCTGACACCAGGTCGCCCAGATGTCGATGACGACCACATCGCCTCGGAAATCCTCCGGTCCGAGGCGCCCGCCGTCCAGCGTGTCGAACCGGAAGTTGCCGACGAACGAGTCGACGTCTGCGGGATCGACACCCCCGGCCATGTGGACCCGCTCGACCGCCTGGATGCCGAGAAACACGACAGCCCCGATGAGAGCTGCAAAGCCGACAAGAAGGACGATGGCCCAAGGTCTGGACATGGACGAAGCGTAGCAGGCCGCGCCTGACCGACGCCCTGCGGTGGCGCCCCTTCCGGCTCGATTCGTGAACGAAGCTCGGCGCCTCGGCGTCCGTCACACCCTCTCGAAACCAGGCACTCCGCCCGCGCCGAACCGATCCGGCCTCAGCTGCAGCCGCTGGTTGAACCGCAGTTCATGCACTTGTAACAACTGCCGTTGCGGACCATGATCGCCCCGCAGTCGTGGCACGAGGGCGCGTCCTGCTGCAGGAGGAAGGTAACCGGGGCGAGGTCGCGGGCCCTGCCTTGACCGGCCTTCCCGTTGCCGTCAGCACTCCTCTCGTCCGTTCCCTTGGCGCCGGCTGCCTGCGCGGGATGCTGGCGATGCGATTCCGCGGGGCGGATCACCCCGGCGATCTTCTGCGCTTCGGGCGACAGGAACTTGGAGGCCAACCAGCGGAAGATGTAGTCCATGACGGACTTGGCCATCGGAATATCGGAGTTGTTCGTGAATCCCGAGGGCTCGAAGCGGCTGTGCGAGAACTTGTCGACCAGGATCTGCAACGGCACTCCGTATTGCAACGCGACGGACACGGACTGGGCGAAGGCATCCATCAGACCGGAGATCGTCGAACCCTCCTTCGCCATCAGCAGGAAGATCTCGCCCGGCTGGCCGTCTTCGTACAGGCCGACCGTAATGAACCCTTCGGCGCCGTTGATCGAGAACTTGTGCGTGATCGCTTGGCGTTCGTCGGGGAGCCGACGGCGACTGATGCCGGCCGCGACGCGCGCGTGGCCGGCCGCCTGCCGGTCGTCGTCTGCATCCGCGCCGTCGCTCGTCGACAGCGGCTGAGAACGCTTGCAGCCATCCCGGTAGATCGCCACCGCCTTGAGCCCCAGCTTCCAGCCCTCGAGGTACGCTTCCTCGATCTCCGCCGGCGTTGACTCTTCGGGCATGTTGATCGTCTTGCTGATCGCGCCCGAAATGAACGGTTGTACCGCCGCCAACATGCGGAGATGTCCCAGGTGATGGATCGACCGCGAACCCGCGGCCGGCTTGAAGGCGCAGTCGAAGACCGGCAGGTGTTCGTCGGCGAGATGAGGCGCACCCTCGATCGTGCCGACCTCGTCGATGTACTCGACGATCGCCCGCGTCTCCGCCTTGTCGTACCCCAGGCGTTCCAGCGCCAAGGGAACGGTCTGGTTGACGATCTTGATCATCCCGCCGCCGACGAGCTTCTTGTACTTGACCAGGGCGATATCGGGCTCGACTCCGGTCGTGTCGCAGTCCATCATGAACGCGATCGTGCCGGTGGGCGCAAGCACGGAGATCTGACTGTTGCGGATACCGTGCCGCTCACCTTCCTCGACCACGCCTTCCCACGACATCTTGGCCGCTTGGAGAAGCGCCAGCGGCACGTGCGCCGAGTTGATGTCTCGGAGCGCAGCGCGGTGATTCCGCATGACCTGCAGCATCGGCTCGCGGTTCGCCTCGAAGCCCTCGAACGGACCCCGCACGGCGGCGATGCGGGTCGACTGCAGGTAGGACGCACCCGACATGAGCGCCGTGATCGCGCCGGCGTAGTCGCGGCCGGCGTCCGAGTCATAGGGCAGGCCACGGGCCATCAGCAGCGCCCCCAGATTCGCGTAGCCGATGCCGAGCGGTCGGTAGGCGTGGGAGTTCTCACCGATCTTCGGCGTCGGGTAACTCGCGTTGTCGACGATGATCTCCTGCGCCGTGATGACGATCTCGCAGGTGTGCCGAAAGGACGCGGTGTCGAAGCCGCTCCCGGAATCGTAGAACCGCATGAGATTCAGCGACGCCAGGTTGCACGCCGTGTCGTCGAGAAACATGTACTCGCTGCACGGGTTGCTGGCATTGATCCGGTCGGTGTTCGGACAGGTATGCCAGTGGTTGATCGTCGTGTCGAACTGCATTCCCGGATCGCCACAGACCCAGGTGGACTCCGCGATCATGCCGAGGAGTTCCGAGGCCCGGTGCGTCGCCATCGGCCGGCCGTCGACGACCGCGCGCGTCGTCCAATCCGCGTCGTCGACCACTGCCTGCATGAACTCGTCCGTGGCGCGCACGGAGTGGTTCGCGTTCTGGTAGTCGATCGAGTCGTAGGCGCCGCCGACGACATTGAAGCCGGCGTCGTAACCGGCGTCGATCAGCGCCCAGGCCTTGCGCTCCTCGACCTCCTTGCAACGGATGAAGTCGACGATGTCGGGATGGTCGGCGTCGAGGATGACCATCTTCGCGGCGCGCCGGGTCTTGCCGCCGCTCTTGATCACGCCGGCGAAGGCGTCGAATCCGCGCATGAACGACACGGGCCCGGAGGCGGTGCCGCCGCCGGCCAGGGTCTCGGCGGAGGAGCGCAGCGTCGAGAGATTGCTGCCGGTGCCGGAGCCGAACTTGAACAGCATGCCCTCGGTCTTGGCCAGAGTGAGGATGGACGACATCGTGTCCTGGACCGAGTTGATGAAGCACGCCGAGCACTGCGGCGCCTCTTCGATGCCGACGTTGAACCACACCGGCGAATTGAAGCAGGCGTACTGGTTGACCAGGATGTGGGTCAGTTCAGCCTGGAATGCCGCGGCATCTTCCTCGGTCGAGAAGTAGCCGCCTTCGCGGCCCCAGTCGGCGATACGGTCGGCGACACGCGAGATCAACTGGCGCACGCTCGACTCGCGCTCGGGCGTGCCCAGCTGGCCGCGGAAGTACTTCGATACGACGACGTTCGTCGCTGTCTGCGACCACGCCTTCGGCGCCTCGACACCCTTCTGCTCGAACACCGTGTCGCCTTTTTCGTTCGCGATGACCGCGTCGCGCGTATCCCACTCGATGGAGTCGAAGGGGTGGACATCGGCGGTCGTGTAGCGCCGCTCGATCGTCAGCCCGGCGGCGCGCGAGGACTTGGCCGGGGCGGCGGGAGGGGCCGACCGCGCCGGGCCGGCTGAGGCCGACGCTGCCATCACCTGCTTCCCGCCGACCTCCGCTCCTGCAGCTCCGTGCCCGCCTCGACTGCCGCCCGAACCACCGTCCACCGCCATTTGTCCTCCCTTCGGCTCCGGCGACGACATCCGCTCCTTCAGCGTCGCTGAAGCGCGCCGCCGAACGTCAGCGCCCGTTCTCGCCAGAAGCTGGACTCTAGCCGAGACAGCTCCCAAGATCAACCATGCGGGAGACGTTCAACCACATCATATGGACGTGTCTCGCGGTGCGAACCACTAGATATTGGCGACTATCGAGACATTGCTGTATCGCGATCAATGTGGACGACGACCGAGCGGACTTCGGAAAACCCGGCAGATTCTGCGGATTCCTGGCGATAAACTCCACGGTCGTGAGCAGACGCGCAACGAGCTCGGACATCGAGTTGCCCGCGTACTTCGCCGGCGAAGATTCAGGCGACGCGAACGGCGGTCCGCCGCCCCCGGGCGACTTCCCGTACACCCGCGGCCTGTACCGGGAGATGTACCGAAAGCGCCTGTGGACGATGCGCCAGTACGCCGGTTTCGCCGACGCCACGGAGTCGAATCGACGCTACCGATATCTCCTCGAGCAGGGCACGACGGGACTGTCCGTAGCCTTCGACCTGCCGACCCAGATCGGCTACGACTCGGACAGAGCGCCGGCCCGTGGCGAAGTGGGACGAGTGGGAGTCGCCATCGACAGCGTTGAGGACATGAGGACCCTCTTCCGGGAGATACCGCTCGGCCAAGTCACCACTTCGATGACGATCAACTCGACCGCCGCGATCCTGCTGTCGATGTACCTGGCAGTGGCCGAAGAACAGGGGACATCATGGAGCGAGATTGGCGGCACGGTCCAGAACGACATCCTGAAGGAGTACATCGCCCGCGGCACGCACATCTATCCGCCTCGCCAGTCGCTCCGACTCGTCGCCGACCTGATCGCCTTCTGTTCCGAACACGTGCCGCGCTGGAATCCGATCTCCATCTCGGGCTACCACATCCGTGAGGCTGGCTCGACCGCCGCTCAGGAGATCGCGTTCACGCTCGCGAATGCGCTCTGCTATGTCGATCTCGTGCTGGAACGCGGTTTGGGCATCGACGACTTCGCTCCGAGGCTGTCGTTCTTCTTCAACGCGCACAACAACTTCCTTGAAGAGGTGGCCAAGTTCCGCGCCGCTCGCACGCTCTGGGCGGAGCTCGTCCGGGAGCGTTATCAACCGCAGAACGAACGTTCCTGCTGGCTTCGCTTCCACACCCAAACCGGCGGTTCGACGCTCACCGCCCAGCAACCCGAGAACAACGTCGCGCGCGTCGCGATCCAGGCGCTGGCAGCCGTCTGCGGCGGCACTCAATCTCTGCATACGAACGGCGCCGACGAGGCTCTCGGGCTGCCCACGGAGACCTCCGCGCGAGTCGCGCTCCGCAGCCAGCAGATCGTCGCCCACGAGACAGGGGTCGCCGACGTCGCCGATCCGCTCGGCGGCTCTTGGGCAATCGAAGCGCTGACCTCGGAACTCGCGTCGCAAGCGCGGCGAATGATCGAGCAGATCGAGGAACTCGGCGGCGCCGCGGCGGCGGTTGAGCAGGGTTTCCAGCAGAACGAGATCGCGAACGCGGCCTACCGTCACCAGCTCGACGTCGAAGCGAAGGAGGAGGTCATCGTCGGCGTCAACGCGTATACCCAGGAGGAGGATGGCGGCGCCCCGGTCCTGGCGATCGACGCGCGCGCCGAGGAACGGCAGATCGAACGGGTGCGGAAGGTACGCGAACAGCGCGACGCCGCGGCCGCCGCCAGCGCGCTGGACGACCTCCAGCAGGCCGCCGGCGGCGACGCGAACCTGTTGCCGCTCATCCTCGCCTGCGTGCGCCAACGAGCAACCCTGGGCGAGATCTCGGACCGCCTGCGCGCGGTCTGGGGAGAGTACGACGAGTGAACGAGGCAGGAAGCTGGACGGCGCGATGAAGTCAGCCTACGAACGAGCGCTCGAGAAGCTGTCGAGCCAGGGCATCGAAGCGCCCAGACGCGCCGCTCTGAGCGAAGACCAACGTCGGCGGATCGAGGACGCCCGAGCGCGCCACCGAGCGAAGCTGGCCGAACTGGAGATCCTCCACCGCAAGAACCTCTCTCCCGATCCGGCCACCCGCCACGAAGAAGAGGAGAATTACCAGGTCGAGCGGCGACGCCTCTCGGATCGGCTAGACGCCGAGATCGACCGCATTCGCGACGGTCGCTGAGGGCACGGCGCCGATTGCGAGATCCTGCAGGCTGGTGACCTGTAGACGGCTGCCGCGGAGCGCCTCGATCGCGTGAACTGCCGCCATTGCTCCCGAGATCGTCGTCACGCAGGGGATGTCGAACTTGAGCGCGGTCGTCCGGATCTCCATGTCGTCGGCGTGCGACTCACCGCCGAGCGGGGTATTCACGATCAGGCTGACCTCGCCGTTGATCAGGCTGTCCACCACATGCGGCCGGCCCTCGGCGACCTTGTTCACACGCCGGGTCGCGATACCGCGGGCGCCGAGATACGCCGCCGTGCCGGCCGTGCAGACGAGATCGAAACCCAGACCCTGCAGGCGCCGGGCGACCTTGAGAAGAGCCGCCTTGTCCCGGTCGTTCACCGACAGGAACGCCGCGCCCCCGTCGGGCAATGCGTGGCCGGCGCCGAGCCAGGCCTTCGCGAAGGCGCTGCCGAAGCTGCGGCCGATCCCCATCACTTCGCCGGTCGACTTCATCTCGGGTCCCAAGACCGGGTCGACGCCGGGAAAGCGGTCGAACGGAAACACCGGCGCCTTGACGAAGAAGCGGTCGACCGACGGCTCTTCCAGGAGGCCGACCTCTTCAAGCGTCTCGCCGACCATCAGCCGCGTCGCGATCTGCACCAACGGCACGCCGACCGCCTTCGCGATGAACGGCACCGTCCGCGAGGCTCTGGGGTTCACCTCGAGCACGTAGACGCGTCCGTCGTAGATCGCGAACTGCACGTTCATCAGACCGACGACGCCGAGACGCAACGCCAAGCGAGCCGCGATATCCCGCATGCGGTCGAGGTCCTCCTTGCTCACGCGGTACGGCGGCAGCACCGCGGCCGAGTCGCCGGAGTGGATGCCGGCCTCTTCGATGTGCTGCATGATGCCGCAGACCACCGCCCGCTCCCCGTCCGCCACCAGATCGACATCGACCTCGAACGCGTCCTCGAGGAAGCGGTCGAGCAGCACCGGCTGACCGGGTGACACGTCCGTCGCCCGGCGCATGTAGTTCAGCAGCGTCGGCTGGTCGTAGCAGATCGACATCGCGCGCCCGCCGAGCACGTAGCTGGGACGGACAACTACCGGGTAGCCAATGCCATCGGCTACCCGGCAGGCCTCGTCGAGCGACACCGCGGAGCCGTTGGCGGGCAGCAGGATGTTCTCCTCGGCGAGCAGGTCGCCGAAGCGCCGCCGGTCCTCCGCCAGATCGATCGCTTCGGGCGACGTGCCGAGGATGTTCGCCCCGGCGGCCTCGAGACGCCGCGCCAGCTTGAGCGGGGTCTGGCCGCCGAGTTGGACGATCACGCCCAACGGCTGCTCACGCTGGTAGATGGCCATCACGTGTTCAAACGTCAGAGGCTCGAAGTAGAGCCGGTCCGAGGTGTCGTAGTCCGTCGAGACGGTCTCCGGATTGCAGTTGACCATGATGGTCTCGTAACCGGCTTGCCGGAGCGCGAACACGGCGTGCACGCAGCAGTAGTCGAATTCGATGCCCTGGCCGATCCGGTTCGGGCCTGAACCGAGAATCATCACCTTCCTGCGCTCGGTCGGCAGGGCCTCGTCTTCCACGCCCGGGGTCGAGTAGAGATAGGGCGTGACGGCCTGGAACTCGCCGGCACAGGTGTCGACCCGCTTGTACACCCGGTCGAGTTCACGCTCCCGAATCGCCTCCGCGACCTGGTTCTCCTCGCTGCCCAGAAGTGCGGCCACGCGCTCGTCCGAAAGGCCGGAAGAACGGGCGCGGCGAAGCAGGTCGTACGGTACCGAGCCGACATCCCAGCAGGCGAGCTCCGTCTCGAGCTTGACGACCGCGTCGATCTCGCGGAGGAACCAGCGATCGATGTCCGAAGCCGCTTTGACCTCATCGACCGACCAGCCCTGGCGAAATGCGGCGAACACCGCGAAGAGCCGCTGCCAGTTCGGGATGCTGAGGCGTCGCCGAAGTCCCACGGGATCGCTGACCAGCTCCTCCTGGCGCGGCCACGGCGCCTCGAGCTCGAGCCCGGAAAGCCCCTTCATCAGCGCTTCGCGGAAGTTGCCGCCGATCGCCATCACTTCGCCGACGGACTTCATCGACGTGCCCAGCGTGCCGGCGGCGCGCTCGAACTTCTCGAACGCCCAGCGCGGGATCTTGACGACCGTGTAGTCGAGAGTCGGCTCGAAGGCTGCGTACGTCTTGCCGGTGATGTCGTTCGCAATCTCGTCCAGGGTGTAACCGACCGCGAGCTGGGCCGCGATCTTCGCGATCGGGAACCCGGTCGCCTTCGACGCCAGCGCCGAGCTGCGGGACACGCGGGGGTTCATCTCGATGACCACCCGGCGCCCCGTACCCTGCTCGACCGCGAACTGGATGTTCGAACCGCCGGTGGCGACGCCGACCGTACGGATGACCGTGAACGCGTCGTCCCGCATGTCCTGATACTCGGCATCCGACAGCGTCTGCTGAGGCGCCACGGTGATCGAGTCGCCGGTGTGAACGCCCATCGGATCGACGTTCTCGACCGAACACACGACGATCGCGTTATCCGCCACGTCGCGCATGACCTCCAGCTCGAACTCCTTCCAACCCAGCACGGACTGCTCGAGCAGGATGAGCGAGACCGGACTCGCCTGAAGCGCCCGGCTGATCACCTCGTCGACCTCGTCCCGATTGAACGCGACGCCGCCGCCCTCCCCCCCGAGAGTGAAACTCGGCCGTACGATCGTAGGGAAACCGAGCCGTTCGACGATCTCACGCGCCTCCTCGAGGGTCGTCGCTGTGCCGCTCTCCGGCACTTCGAGACCTGCCTCGACCATGGCCCGCTTGAAGAGCTGCCGATCCTCGCCGAGCTTCAGCGCCTCGATGCCCGCGCCCAGCAGCTCCATTCCCGACTGCTCGAGCATCCCCGACTCGGAAAGGGCCAGGGTCAGGTTGATCCCGGTCTGGCCGCCGACGGTCGGCAGCAGGGCGTCCGGTCGTTCACGCTCGATGATCCTCTCGACCGCCTCCGGAACCAGCGGCTCGACGTACGTCGCATCCGCGAACTCCGGATCGGTCATGATCGTCGCCGGGTTCGAGTTGACCAGGACGACCCGGTAGCCCTCCCGCCGGAGTACGCGACAAGCCTGGGTTCCCGAGTAGTCGAACTCGCAGGCCTGCCCGATGACGATGGGGCCGGACCCGAAGATCAGGATCGACTCGATGTCCGCGCGCCTCGGCATGAGCGCGCGGAGTGTACAGCGACCTCGCGTCGATGCCTCGTCAGCCTCGTCAGATCGACCAACTCAGAATGGAGTACGGCACCGTCAGCACGGACACGATGAGAAGCACCAGGGCGAACAGGACGTGGCCGGGCGTCTCCGCAGTCTGGTTGCCGAAGCGACTCGCGAGCAGATAGCCGCCGGCGAGTCCGCCGAGGTGGGCCCAGTTGTCGATTCCCGGAATCAGCAGACCGAAGAGGACGAGTGGTATCGCCATGCCCATCACCTGGCGCATGAACGCTCTGCCCCCGCTCCGCCGCGAGTAGCAGATGAGCGCGCCCAACCAGCCGAACACGGCCGCGGAGGCGCCGAGCGTGACGCGGCGATGGGTGAGTGGCATCCAGGGTGCGAACACTGGCAATGCGCTCGTCACGAAGAACCCGGCTGCCGAGGAGACGAGGTAGATGATCGCGGCGCGGGCAGGACCGTAAAGGCGTGCCATCGGCGGTCCCAACTGGTACACCCAGTACATGTTGAAGCCGATGTGCAGCAAACCGCCGTGGAGCCACCCGGCACTCAGGATGGTCCACCAACGCCCCAGGTCGAACACGAGCACGGACCCCGACGCGCCGAACAGCAAGCTGGTATCGAGATCGGGCGCGAGGAAGCCGAATCCGAGGTCCGTGTTTATCCGGGTTCTCGCCGAAGCCAACTCCAAGACCAGGATGATCACGCAGAGCGAGATGACAATGACGGGAAATGCGGCCTCGTTGCCGACCCGCTGGAGCACCCGCGAGAAGCCGAACAGACTCGGCCGCCGGTGACCGCAGTTCCAGCACTTCTCGTCCTGCACGCCCACCAGTCGGCCGCAGCCGGGGCATACGACGGAGCCCGTCCGCTGACGTTTGATCATCAAAACGGGATCTCGTCGTCGCCGCCGCGAGTAGCGGCCAAACGGGTCTGCTCGCCGGCGCTCCGAGCGACCGGGGCATCGTTCGCCGCGCCGACGTCGTCGCTCCCGCCACCTTCCTCCTCGATCTGCTCGACGATCTGCCGTACCTCGACTTCAGCGCGGCGGATCTTTTTCCGGCATACCTCGAGCAACTGTGCCGCCCGTCCGAGTTCCGCACCCAGCTCGTCGATATCGATCTCTTCGCCCTCGATCCGCCGGAGCACCGACTCGAGCTCGTCCATCGCCTCGCTGAAGCTCAGGTCCGCCGGGCTCTGCCTGTCGTCCCTGCTCATCGAGTCTCCCCTTGCCGCCGCTTCCGGGCAACCTTGGCGGCAACGGCAACAGAGTCAACTGTACTGCGAATCGTCCCGTCCGCCACCTCGGTCGACAGCTCGGTTCCCGACGACACGTCGGCCAGCCGTCGAACGACGATGCCGTCGGCGCGACGGGTCAAGCTGAAGCCTCGCTCCAGCGTCCGCTCCGGCGAGACCTGAGCGCACAGTCGACCGTGCGCCGCGACCCGTTCCGAGGCGCGATGAACCGGCTTGAATGCGCTCCGCAAGAGGTCGTCGCGTCTTCGGCCCTGGAGCTTCCGGGCGCCCGCGAGGAGGCGCCAAGCGGCTGCCAGTCCACGGCGAACCTGACGGTTGCACTCGCCGCTACCGGACGCGAGTACCCTGCTGGCGGCCCGGGTGATTTGGCCTTCGAGCGACCGCTGCTCCCTCGACCTGACGCGCAGCAGAGCCCTGCTCGGCACTGCCAGACGCTGCGGCAGGGAGGCCAAGCGGCGGTCCGCGGCGCGCAGCCGGTCGAGCGTCAGGCCGGCGAGCTGACGCGCCGCCGCCTCGACGGCAAGGTGCGTCGCTGCCGCGCGTGAAACCAGGAACTCCGCCGCCTCGGTCGGCGTCTTGCACGAGGTATGGGCCACCATGTCGGCGATCGACTGGTCGATCTGGTGGCCGATGCCGCAGACGACAGGCACGCCCGCGCGGGCCACCGCGCGGGCCACGCGACGACTGTCGAAGGTCGCGAGATCCGAGCGTGAGCCGCCCCCGCGAATGAGTACGATCGCATCCAGAGCGGTCCCGGCGGCCGCGCAGGCATGCAGAGAGGCGAACGCGTGAGCGATTTCGTCTTCTGCAGCCGCACCCTGCATTGCTGCGTGAACCAGCCGCACTTCGAAGCCGAAACCCGACCGCATCAACGTGTCCAGGAAATCGTGGTAGGCCGCGCTGCCCTTTGACGTGACCAGGCCAAGCTGGAGCGGCGCCGCCGCCAAGGACAAGCGCTGGTTCTGCTCGAGCAGCCCTTCGGCCTCGAGAGCCTTCAGCGTCGCCCGCCGGCGCCGCTCGAGCGCGCCGAGCGAGAACAGGGGGTCGACCCCGGCGACGGTGAATTGAAGACGGCCACCGCCAGGCCAGAAATCGGGACGGCCGGCGCAACGAAGCTCCGTACCCTCGGTGAGTTCAACCCCCGCCGTCTGCAAGACCGCCTCGACCGCCACCCGGTCGTCGGCCCAGATCACACAGTCAAGCTTCGCCTTCACCCGGTCCCCGCGGCCCTTTTCGATCAACTCGAAATAGAGCTGCCCACGCGCCGCGGCGCGTACGCGCTGAATCTCGCCGGCCACCCACACCGACGGATAGGCGTCGGCGATCAGGCCCTTCATCTCCCACGCAAACTGGGAAACACTGTACGTGCCGACTGGCAGTTCGCGGCCGAGCAAGCGAATCAGCTCAATGGAAGCCGGTCAGCTCGACCATCGACTCCATCGGAATCGCATCCGCCCACTCGAGGGCGTTCTTGTCGCCGATCGTCAGCTTGTCCAGGAACCGACGTGCCTCGTCGCGGCGCGTAAACAGACGCCAGATGAAGGTGTGGCCGGCAGGCGCGGTGAAGTAGGTGTAGTTGCGCACCCCCTGGCTCAGATCGAAGCCCAGGTCCGACTCGCCGTTCACACCGACACAGGCCATGGCGATCGCTCGGTAGGCGAGCGCCAGCGCCTTCAGCGGATCCTCGAAGTCCGACAGTTCCTCGCGCGACAGAGGCGAATGGTAGAGCGCGATCTTCGAGCCCTCCTCCTCGGCCAGCAGGTTGTACGGAACGTCGGCCCGGTCGAGTGCGTCGCGCGTCTCGCTGGTCATCACGAACACATCGTCCGTATCCTCGACCTTGTAGGCGATCGCAAAGGTCTCCGAGTCGAGTGCGGCGAACGACTCGGCGAGAATCCCCTCGTCCTCGATCGTAAAGTAATAGAGGCGGGAGATCATGCTACGGGTAGCCATGGACGCTCAAGCTCCTGGTGCGGCCGGAAGCGGCCGAGCGACCTGGGATTCTAGCGGATTCGAGCAGCCATGTGGGATGACCCGGACGCCCGAATTGCCGGTCACGGGGCCGCGGCGCCCGTCGCAAGCGTCTCGAGAAACCGGTCGAACGCGGCCCGTTCCTCCGGTGTCGTCTCTTCGAACCCGATCAGATACTCGCCGCCGGCAGCTGGAAGCGGCGTCTCGATCAAGGTCACGGCGCGCTCGATCGCATCGCAATCGAGGCTGACGAGTACCAAGGCCATCTGACGGCACACGAAGGCGAGCTCGGTTCCGAGCTCGCTCTCGATGCGGACTCGGGTTGCCGACGGCATCCGCTCGGTCCGGATCCAATAGCCGTCCTGGGTCCGCTTCACGCGGATCGCACCCTCCAGGGAAACGGTCTGCCGCGGCACCGTCACCTGCTGATCGAGCTGGCTTTCGAGGCTCCCGATGACCACATCCGCGACGATCCGTCCCGAGCCTTCGATCTCCATCTCGAGCGTCGCCTCGTATACGCCATCCCGGCCCGGCGCCAGGGCCGCCGCATGGTGAACGACGGTCAGCTCGTGCTCAGGCGATCGCAGCGTGACCTCGGCCGGGCCGATACGAATCGACGCCAGATCGTCGATCAACCTGTCGTAGACGCGATTCAGCCGCTCGAACGAAAACACTCCGGCCTCCGGCTGAGCCCGCGCCGCCCCCGGCAGCACCGCAAGCAGCAGCACGAACGTCGTCAGCAGCCGTCTCACGGGTAGTAGCCGCTGATCGTACGGGCCTCGAACCGGCCCTTCACCTTGATCTCGATCTCCCGGAACGCCTCGTCGCCACCGGTGTTGTTCGAGGTGTAGGCAAGCAGGTATTGGGATCGCAGCTCGCGCTCGATCTCGCCGTAGACCGGCGCCAGATCCTCAGCCTTCGAAATGAAGAAGGAGCGACCTCCCGTAACCTCGGCAAGTCCCTTCAGTTTGTTGCGCAGGATGAGCTGGCCACGGCCGATCTCGAGGCCGATCGTGTAGATCGCCACGCCGGAACGCCGCGCGTATTCCTGCACATCCGCGAACGGAATCGTGCTGGATGTATCTTCCCCGTCGGACAAGAGGACCAGCGCGCGGCGACCGCGAACGCCGCGGAAATAGTAGAGGCTGGTGATCAGCGCATCGTGCAGCGCGGTCGCGCCAGCGGCCCGCAACCCCTCGATCGAGTTCGCGACCGCGCTCACGTCCGAGGTCCGCCCGATGAGGAGTTCCGGGCGCGTTGCGAAGGCGACGGCGAAGGAACGGTCGCGGGGAGTGATCAGGTTGGCCAGGAACTGCGATGCGGTGCGACGCGCCTCCCCAAGCGAGGTCTCCATCGAACCCGACGTGTCGATGACGACCCCCAGCGTGAGCGGCAGGTCCTCGACGAGTTCGAAACGGGCGAGTTGTTGCCGTCGTCCATCCTCGAGTACCGTGAAATCGGCTTCGACGAGCGAGGTCACCGGCCGGTTCGCAGTGTCAACCACCGTGGTGTAGAGCTCGACCAGATCGACCTCCACCGCTTCGGTGAACTCCGGCGCGTTGAGGAAGCGGACGTCTTCGGCAGCCGTGCCGTCGTCGAGCGTGGCAACGACCGTCAGATAGACGAGATCCTGGTCGCCTACACCTTCGGGAGCGTCGATCTCCGCCTGCCAGGGGGGGCGCTCGAGCACCACCTGGGTCTCCTCGCCGATCCGGAACTCGACCTGTGTCACGCGCCGTTCTTCCGGGACGACGATCGTCGCCGCGACCCGGGCCCGGCCGGTGATCCGCACACCGCGACGCGGCTCGTCGATCTGCACCCGCAACTCGCCGCGCTGCTGGTTCAGTACCAACTCGTCCGAAGCGACGACCTCGCCGTCCTCGTCGAGTCCCTCCACCCGGACGACCTGCTCGGCCGGGTACTTCAACAGCCGGAGCTCGGCGGTGAACGGCGGCCGACGGCGCGTCACCTGGAGCGTCTCGTCGACGAGGAACCGCATCGCAACGATGTCGTTGCCGGTGACCAACGTCTCGGCGCGCCAGAGACCGAGCACCACGTCGCTCTCGGGGGGCACGAGCACCAGACTGTTCTTCGCTCCGAGCAGTGTTTCCGGCACGTCCTCCGCGGCCATCAAGAGCCGCTCCGCGGACGCCAGATCGGCGGGCGCCCGCTGCGGCTCGAACGGCACGTCGAGCGGCACCGACAGAAACGTCGCCGCGCCGCCCACCTCGTCCCGCACGAGCAGCCGCACGAGCACCATCGAGCCAGGGCGTACGAGCTGCTCGATCGGCAACGCCAGGGCCCGCTCGGGGTCCGGCGCGCCGGAGACGAAACGCATCTTGAACAGGTCGAACACCCGGCCCGGCTGCTCGACCGCGCCTTCAACGTTGATCCGCGTCTCCTCGTTGCCCAGATCGTCCAGGAACGGTTCGACCGTGGCGTCGGCAGCCAGCGACACGAGGATGCGGGCGAGGAGCCGTTGCCCCCGACGCTCGGGAAAGGTGACGATCGGCTCGTCGAGCGCGAGTTCCCGGGCCGCCGGGACCTCGTCCGCCGCCGCCTCGTCCGCCCAGGCGTCGAGGTCGGCCGGCGGCGCGAGCCACTTCTCGAACTGGGCCTTGGTCGGTCTCTGGCGGCGGAAGCGGAACAGGGCGGCGACGCCGGTCACGTCGTCGACCCGGCGCGCCTCCCGGCACAACTGCAGGTCGAATCGGCGAGCGCGGATCAAGCCTCGGAGCTCTTCGTACTGCTCGAGCCAGTACTCCATCTCCGGCGTGTAGAGCACCCGCTTCGAGTCGTCCGGCAGCCAGAGCCGAAAAACCTCGTTCGGCTTCGGCTGGAACAGAACCAGATACTCGTGCTCGCCCTCCTCCGGTCCATAGCGCCAGAGCTCGAGCGGCCGAAAGGTCCGGTCGCAGTCGATCGGTTCGACCGCGTCCGGCGCACCATGCAGGAACAGCAGTCGCGCTCGGACATCGAAGAAGGAGACGCCAGCTTGGCGAACCCGTCTCCGACGCTGCTCGACGGCCCGAGACACCTTCGGGCGGGCCAGGAAATCGACGATGTACGCCTGACGTTCCGACGATGGCAGGCCCTGCACGCGCCTCGACTCGGCGGGAGCGAGCAGGAACTGAGGACCGTCGAGAAAGAACTCTCGTTCCAAGGCGGTCCACTCGTCGATCCGCCAGTCCGCTCCCGCAACCGGCGCCTGAGCGTTCAGAGCGGCCGCCGCGGCAAGAGCGCATACCGCGAAAGCGGAGATCGACGTCATCTGTCGGCGGCGCGCGGGCGGACTCCGGAACATCCCGATCACGACGGCATGCGGTAGAGCATCCAGTAGACGATCACACCGGTCACCGAAACGTAGAGCCAGATCGGCAGGGTGATCCGGGCGATCCGACGGTGCCTGTCGAAGCGTTCCCGCAACGCGCGAAGAACCGTGACGATCGCCAGCACCGGCACCGCGGCGGCGAGCACGGTGTGAGTGATGAGGACAGTGAAGTAAACGGTCCGCGCAGCGCCCTCGCCCTCGAAGCGAACCGAGCCGACCTGGTAGTGGTAGTAGAGATACGAGACCAGAAAGGCGGTCGAGCAGGCGAGAGCCGCGAGCATGAACTGCTTGTGGCGCACCCGATCGCCACGCCGGATGAAGACGTAGCCGGTCACCAGCAGCAACGCCGCGGTGGCATTCAGGATCGCGTTCAGGGTCGGTAGATGCACGGGCCTGAGCTTAGCCCGCGCGTCCCGAATCGTCAGCGACCCTGCCCGCGACGTTCTCTCCAGTAGCGCACCTGCCAGCGAGCGACGTTCCGGTTGTGCGCGGCGAGGGTCTCCGCGAACACGTGGGTACCGTCGTTGCGACTCACGAAGTAGAGGTAGGGCACGGCGGCCGGCCTGGCCGCAGCGCGCAGGCTGTGTTCGCCGGGCGAACAGATCGGCCCGGGCGGCAGTCCGGTACGACGGTACGTGTTGTAGGGCGAGTCGAGTTCCAGATCCTCGCGTCGCAGATTGCCGTCCCAGGCCCCGGCGATCTTCAGCGCGTAGATGATCGTCGGGTCCGCGTAGAGACCGATACCTCGTGCGAGCCGGTTGTGGAACACCGCGGCGATCAGCGGCCGCTCCTCGAGCGCGCCGGCTTCCTTCTCGACGATGCTGGCCAGCGTCACGAGCGACCGAACGTCCAGGCCGGCCTCGGACGCCGGCGCGACCAGACCCTCGACCCGCCGGCGGAAGTTCTTCACCATCGCCGCGACGATCTCCGCCTCCCCGACGCCGCTCGGGAACGCATAGGTATCGGGGAACAAGTACCCCTCGAGGGTCTCGGCCTCAGGGTCGAGGTCGGCAATCAGAGCCGGGGAGGACATGGCGGCGATGAACCGGTCAACTTCGCCGAAGCCCTGCTCAGCCAACCGTGCTGCCGTCTCAGCGAGGGTCAGGCCCTCGATCACGGTGAGCGGATAGGTGATCACCTCGCCGCGGATCAGGCGGTCGAGCGCGTCGACGGCGCTCAGCGGCTGCTCGAAGCGGTACTCGCCGGCCTTGAGCGCCTGGCCGGAACGCCGATAGTCGAGATGCAGCCGGGCCAGCAGCGGGTTGCCGATGACCCCCGCGGCGGCGAGGTCCTCCAGAATCGCTGCCAGCGGCGCGCCCCGCTCGACGACCATCTCCACTGTGCCGTCGCCACGCGGCCTGTCGAGCTCGCGCTCGGCCCAGAGGACCACGGCGAGAGGAAGCGGCACGAGGACAACGATCGCTGTCAAGGTCGAAACCGCCCAAGGCAGGACGCGCCGCCGCCAACTGCGGCGCGGCGACGTCACCTGCCCGCCTCGTCATCGAGCGCCTGCTGCAACAGGAGTTGGGCCGCCACCGCGTCGACCCGCTCCGGATGGCGCCGCGGATCGACTCCCGCCTCGCGCAACATCCGTTCGGCCTCGACGGAAGTCAAGGCCTCGTCGGCCATCCGCACCGGCAGACCCGACGCCTTGCTCAGCTTGCGGGCGAAGGAGCGGGCGCGCTCCGCGGCCGAGCCGACGCTGCCATCGAGGCGGCGCGGCTCGCCCACGATCATCGCATCCGTTCCATACTCGATCGCCAAGGCGCAGAGCTCCTTCATCACCTGCCGGTCGCTCGTTCGTCGAATCGCCCCATACGGCATCGCCACTCCGAAGCCGTTCCCCTGTTCCGCGGTAGCAACGCCGACACGCTTCGAACCCAGGTCGATGCCCAGATAACGCACAGTGCCGCCACTCTGAAGCGGAGCGCGGAGCAGTGTCAACCGCGGAGTCGGGCCGAGCCCCCGGAAGAGGTTCCCCGAACACCGGGAATTCGACGTCGAAGAAACGGATTCCCCGAGTTCGCGCGGCCTCCTCCGGCGCCTCCGCGCTACGATGGGCCGCACGTATCCCGGCTGTTCGGCGCCGAGGGTCGATTTGCCTACTGCCGTCCCCAACCCGCTCTCGCGGAGATCACGCCCACGAGCCAACGACGGAATGCGCTCCACTGACCTCAGCCGGTCGCTGGGGCCGGTCCTGCTGGCCGCTCTGGCGGCACTGCCGGCGGCGGGCCAGCAGGAACTCAGCGAAGCCGACGATCCGAACCGGCCGCCAGGCGCCGCCACCTTCGCATTCCCCATCGAGGACGAGGCCGGCGGAGGCCGGATCGAGGGTTGGGCGGGATCGATGGAGGGCACGGAGGAGAAGCATCGGCTGACGAACCGCTTTCGGATCCGCTTCCGCGACTACGAGGCGATGGGCGACTGGCTCGAGTACGACCGCGAGGCGGAACGGATCCATGCAGAGGGTTCGGTGGTTCTGATACGCGGCGCCGAAGTACTGCGCGGTTCCCGACTCGACCTCGACCTGGCGAACGAGACAGCCTCGATCTTCGACGGGGAGGGCAGCGTCGGCACGGATCTCTTCTTCACCGGCAGAGAGATCCGCAAACTCAGCGAGGAACGCTACTCGATCCTGGACGCCGAGTTCACCGCCTGCGAGAAGGGCGATGACGGCATCCCGGCCTGGAGCTTCCGCGCCCGGCGGGTCGAGGTGAACACGAACGGCTACGCGAAGACGAGGGGGGTCTCGTTTCGGACCGGCAGGGCGCCTCTCTTCTATCTCCCCTACCTCTTGTGGCCGGTCCAGAGCTCGAGGGTGAGCGGCTTCCTGATGCCGAAGCCCGGATTCTCCACCCGACGGGGCCCTTCGCTGGGTCTCGCCTACTACTGGGCGATGAACCGAAGCTACGACGCGACATTCATCGTCGACCTCTACGGCGGAGCGACCGCGGGCACGGAAGACGCCTTCTCCGAGGAGTCGTTCTGGGCCCTGGGGACCGAGTTCCGCTACCGCCCGAGCGAGGGCACGGCCGGCGAGTTCGACGGCTACCTGATCGACGATGTCGAGCGCGGCGAGCAGCGCTGGCGCCTGCGCTGGGATCATCGCTCGCAAGACCTCCCCGGCGGCTTCCGCGGCGTGGTCCGGTTCGAGGACGTGTCCGACTTCGACTTCTTCCGTGATTTCGAGCGCCGCGTCGACCGGAACAGCTTGCGCCAGCTCTACTCGAACGCCTTCATCAGCGGGAACTGGGGCAACCAGTCGCTGAACATCCAGCTGGATCAGCGCCGGACGTACTTCTCCGCCAACCGGGAGATCGAGTTCCGCCAACTGCCGGAAATCGAGTACAAGCTTCGTTCGACCCGACTCGGCGCGGCGCCGCTCTACCTGCAGATGAAGAGCGCGCTGCATTACCTGGATCTCAACCGCTCCGAGAGCCAACGCGGCCGCTACGGACGGTTCAGCCTGGCGCCCGAGATCAGCATTCCTGTACCGCTCGCCACTTGGCTGTCCCTGTCGATTTCCGCGGGTGGACAGCTCACCTGGTACGGAGACAGTCTGATCACCGCCGACGACGACCTGACTCTCCCGGGCGCCACCGGGTTTCGCGGCGAGGATCTGCTGCGCATCGTCCCCACCGCCCGTGCCGAGATCGTGGGCCCCGGCCTGTCGCGCATCTTCGACCTCGCCGGGAACGGCCGCTTCTCGCGCCTCAAGCACGTCATCGAACCGCGCATCGAGTACGGCTACTTCCGTGACTTCGACGACCGCCAGCGCATCCCCCTGTTCGACGAGATCGACAGCCTGCGGGGAGAGAACGTCGCGCGCTTCAGCCTGTTCAATCGCCTGCTTGCGAAGCCAGCCGACCCCGAAGAGGGCGGCGCGTTCGAGATTCTCTCTCTGGAGCTCTTCCGCGAACTCTCGCTCGACGACGACAAGCCGCTGCTCAGCTCGACCGACCGAGGGCTCACCAGCGGGAACGGGCCGGTCGGCGCGCTCTTCCGGTTCAATCCGTCGCGACGCACCGGCGTGCGGGTCGACGCCTTGTACGACACGCTGTTCTCGGGCCTCCTCTCGACCGGGATCTCCGGCAGCCTGAGCCTGGGCGACGCGAGTTCGGTCGGTCTGCGATGGGCGCTCCGCCGCCGACCGGAACTGGACGAGACGCGCCGCCACCACATCCAGGTCTCGGCAGGCCTGACGGTGCTCCCGAACAAGCTGCGGTTGAACACGAGGTTGAGCTACGACGTCCAGCAGCAGATGCTGCAGATCCAACGCCACGAGATCGACTTCACGGCTTGCTGCTACGGACTGAACCTCGAGATTGCCCAGTTCCGCACATCCCTCCGGCAGGACACCCAGTATCGGCTGCTGGTGACTCTGAAGAGCGTCGGTTCGTTCTTCGACATCACCGGGGGCCAGAGTGAAACGCTATGAGCGGAAGGATGGGCGCCGTGATCGAACGGGCGCTCGTGCTGGGCGCCGGCGGCCAGGTCGGACGCGAGCTCACGAACGAACTCGGCTCTCGTGGCGCCGCCGTCCTCGCCGCCGACCGCGACGCCGCCGACATCACGGACACGAGCCATGCGGTCAGACTGGCGCGTGAGTTCGGCGCCGGAATCGTCTTCAACTGCGCCGCCCTGACGAACGTCGACGGCTGCGAGAGAGAGTTCGAGCGGGCGATGGAGATCAATGGCCGTGCCCCGTCCCGCCTTGCCGCGGCGTTGCGCGGCCATAGCCGGTTCGTCCAGATCTCGACCGACTACGTGTTCGACGGCCGGGGCCAGCGGCCCTGGCGCGAAGAGGACAGAACGGCGCCGCAGACGGCGTACGGCCGCTCGAAGCTGGCAGCGGAGCAGCCCGTCGTCGACGTCGGCGGACTCGTCGTGCGGACGAGTTGGGTGTTCGGCCCCGGCGGCCGGAACTTCGTATCCGCCATCGCCGCCGCTCTCGGCCGCGGCGAACCCCTCCGAGTCGTCTGCGACCAGGTCGGCTGTCCGACGTACGCGCCATATCTCGCCCGCGCCTTATCCGATCTCGTAGAGACCGGCGCATGCGGCATCGTCCACTATGCGAACGATCCGGCGACCGCCTGGCACGGCTTCGCGCGGCAGATCGTCGACGCCCTCGGGCTGAGCGCCGAGGTCCAACCGATCGCAACCTCCCAGCTCGGCCGGCCCGCACCGCGCCCCCGCTACTCGGTGCTCGACGTAGGCCGCTTCGAACGGCTCGTCCGCCGGAAGGTCGAGCAGTGGCGACCGGCACTCGACGACTACTTCGAACGACTCCGGCAGAGCAGAGCCGAGTCGTGACGCGAATCATGGTCACTGGCGCCGAGGGATTCGTCGGCGCCAGACTCCTGGCCTGCCTCGTCGCCGACGGCGCCACGGTGATCGCCTGCCGCGCTCAGGCAACGGAGAGAGAGACAGAGCCGCGCGTCGAGTGGCGAGAACTCGACATCTGCGACGACGACGCGACCGCGCGCACCGTGCGGGAGACCGAACCCGACGCCGTCATCCATCTCGCCGCTCTCTCGAACGTCGGCGACTCGTGGCAACGAATGGAGGACTACTACCGGGTCAACGTGGAAGGCTCGGCCCACGTCGCGGCTGCTCTGCGATCACTTCGCCGCCCCTGCCGTCTGATCGTCGCCTCGAGCGCCGAGGTCTACGGGCAGGCGCCGGATGCCGAGTTACCGGTCAGCGAGGACCGGCGACTGAGTCCCCGCTCGCCCTACGGCCTGACGAAGGCCGCGATGGAATGGCTGACTCTTCGCGAGGGCGCCATCGTCGTCCGGCCGTTCAACCTCATCGGGCCGGGCCAGAGCTCCGGGTTCGCTTTGCCGTCCTTCGCGGCTCAACTCGCCGCGATCGAGGCCGGCAGAGCGCCCCCGATACTCCGCGTGGGCAACCTGGCCTCGCGGCGTGACTTCGTCCACGTGGACGACGGCGCCCGCGCCTTCGCGCTGCTCATCCGGAGCGGCGATTCTGGTCGCGCTTACAACGTCGCCAGCGGCGAAGCGCTTGAAATGGCGGCCGTACTTCGGCGTCTCGTCGACATCAGCGGTCTCGACGTCGAGATCGCGGTCGACGCCGCTCGGATGCGACTTGCCGATACATCCGCAATGTGCGGCGACCCGAGTCGGCTCCGCGCCCTCGGCTGGGACATGCGGCGCACACTGGACGATGCGCTCGAGGCGATCTGGGACGAGGCTCGCTCACTCTGATCTGTTCGCGCGCTCCAGGGCCAGCAACCAGCCCTTGGACTTCGCCCCCCCGACGTAGGTGCCCGGACCGCTCCGGCGGGGCACCACACGGTGACATGGCACGAGGAGCGGCAGAGGATTCGCCATCAGCCGCGAACGAACGAGTCGGTAGCGGTCCGCCTGCCCCGAGGACGTCGCCACGTTCCGGTAGGTGCGAGTGTGGCCGTATGGAATTCTGGCCGTCTCGGCGAAGATCCGCCGCGACAACGCGTCGACGCCGATCCGCTCCAGGTCATACGGAAGATCGAGGTCGCGACGGGCGCCGGCGAAATACTCGGACAATCTGCCGAGCGCCTCGTCGACGAAATCGGTCGTCTCGGCCGCGGCGAGCGGCGGAAAGACCTCCCTCTCCGGCCCATGCGGCTCAATGACCAGTCGGGCGACGAGACGCCCGGAGAACTCGAGGCCGAGCGCACCGAGCGGGGACGGAATCAGAACGCGAAGCGGCTCGACACCGGACGGAACAGGCCAAGCCGGCGCTCCCAAGGGCGCTTCGGCACGACTCAGCGTCTCCTGTGACACAACCGATTCATCGTAGCATGAGCAAATCTCAATGTCGAAACGGAACCTCGTATCCGCTCGTGCCGGTCTTGTCCCACGGAAGGGCCGAGGAGACTCCCTACGCCGTCCTGGATCCTCAATCCGGTTGCAGCACGACGCGCAGCGTGACGTCTTGTCCGCGTTCGGCATCGAAGGACCGCACTTCGGAGGCATGGCCGGGGCGGGCGACCTCCAGCCGGTGACTGCCGGGATCAATGATCAACGGGGCATGGAGCCGAGCGAGTTCTGCGCCTGAGCCGAGCAGCCGGCCGTCCAGGTAGGCCACGGCGTCGGCCGGTTCGATCGCGAGAATCAGCCGGGCCGGCTCTCGGCGCAGGTCACGCCCGATCGGCCGCCCACGATTCTCGACTCGCCACGACTCGGCGGGCGCCGCTTCGGGCTCGGCAGGCGTCGGTGCGACTGGCGGCCGCGTAACGGCAGGAGGAGGAGCGGAACCGGCGCTCGAAGCCGACCCCGGGAGCACGGAGGCGCCTGGCGCCAAGTCGTCGTTGATCTTGATCACGACCCCAGGCTGCACCCGCACCTCGCGCTCGAGGGTCCGGTAGCCTTCCATGTGAAGAGCAAGCCGATAACTTCCTTCCCGCAGCCAGAGATACCGCGGGAAGCCGTCGAACGAGTCGGCGCGACCCACGAGTTCACCGTCGATGTAGACGGAGGCCTTCTTCGGCCTGGTGTTGATATCCAGCGCGCCGGCATCCGCAGGGGCGAAGCCGACCAGCGCCCCTGGACCGTAGTAGCCGTATGCGCCGTAGTAGCCGTAAGGCCAGCCGGAGTACCAGCCGATCGACCCGTATACGGGCCGGACGATCCGGTGGCGGACGACCCGACGCCCTTCGCGAGCGCGGCCGACGCGACGGTCTGATGCGCGAGCGGCGATCGCGAGCGGAGTTGAAGCGGCCAGGCTGCGGGCGATGGAAGCGGGGCCGTGTCCGGTACGTGCCGCCTCAACGCGAGCCGCCGTTCCCAGCCCAAGCAGCGCGACGAACGGCAGGACGAAGACCGTGAGTGGTCGACCGAGCAGCGTTCCCTTGTTCTGTGTGTCCTTCATCATGCACTCCTTCGGTCCAAGCCGACCCCATCTGACCAGCCGTCTCTGAGTCCTTCCAGATATTGGCGCCGCATCGTCCTCTCCCATAGCCGGGGCAATCTGATCGCTGACCTTTGCAACACGCGGGCCAACTTCTGCTCCACCCAACCGAGCGCGGAGGCACCGAGTCCGCCAGCCGGTGGTGGAGCACCGTTCTCGAGACCGAGGAAGGGCCCAAGCGCAGGATGGCGCCGGAAGAAGACGGCTGCAGAGTAGCCTGCGCGGTACTGCCGACGGCCGAAACGCGCGAGATCCGTAGGGTGGTCATGGGCGACCCGGGCGCCGGGCCGGTAGAGCAGGCGCAAGCCTCGCGCCTGCAAGCGATAGGCCGCTTCTATGTCTTCCCATGCGGCATGCGGAAACGCCTCGTCGAACGGCTCCGCCGCGATCGCCTCCCGGTCGACTGACAGATTCGAGGTGTAGAAGAAGTTGAACGGCACGTCGTTCGGGTCCTCGATCAGGGCATAGCCGAACTGCAGCCCGCGCTCGTTGATGTAATCGAGAAAACCCGTGCGCCGCACCCGCGGATGCCAGTCCGTACGGCCCACCACTCCCACCAGGCCGCCGACCCGTCGAACGGCACAGGCGAGTTCTTCCTCTTGAGCCCGAGCATGTGCGGCCAACCATCCCTGCTGAGGGACGGTGTCGTCACCGAGAAAGGCCACCCATCGGCCTCTGGCCAGTCCCACTCCCCGATTCCTGGCAGCCGCCGGCCCCCGATTCGACTGATGAATGACCGCGAGCTCCATGCCAGGCTTGCCATCGCCGTCATCTGATCGGCCTGTTGTCCCACGCGCCTGTTCGTCGAGCCAATCGGCGGTGCCGTCCGTGCTGCCGTCGTCCACCACGATGACTTCGCAGGGCGGCCCGTCCTGGACGGCCAGCGCCTCGAGCACCTCGCGCAGAACCGGCAGACGGTTGAACGTCGGGATGACCACGCTCCACCTGGGCGCCTCGGTCATTCATCGACCTCCATCAGCTCCTCCAAACGGCGACGCGCCAAGGGAAGTTCCTCGGGCCACAGCGACGCGAACCCTACGCTCTCGAACAGCTCTTCGTCGCCAGGATAGGTAGGCGCCAGGTAGAGCGGAAAACGCTCGAGGATCTCCCGGTCGGATCGCTGCCGGCGCGTCTGGATCGCACGGCGACGCGCCGCCGCGGCGTCGAGCTGCCGGAAGATGGACGCGAGAGCTCGAATCTGCGCCACCGTCTGGTCGTCGGCCACCGACGCCACCCCATGCGGCTCGCCCGACAAGCGGCGCAGGACGCGCCGCAAGCGTGTGCGCAGAGCGACGACATCCCGGACCCGCTGCCAACCGGACCGCCTCACGGCGCGAGGCGCTGCCGTCAACGGACGCGGGTCGTCCACGCTGCCGAACGGATCACGGGCGAGTTCCAGGCCGTTCGGATTCCGGTGCGCCAGAAGGTACTGGGTACGGGACAGCAGGGTCATCTGAACCGCAGGCATGACCAACGGCCAGAGCTCCGCGTCGTAGTTCTTGTGTGCCACGAAGAACGCATTCCGTTCGAACAGCATGCCCCGATTCGCGTTGCCCAGTCGCCGGCTGGTCACCATCGACCGATGGCGGGCGACGGCCGCCGGTGCAGACAGCACGCGTTCGCCGCCGGACCACAGCCGCCAGCCGAGGTCGACGTCCTCGAGATAGGCGAAGAACGCGGCGTCGAATCCGCCGGCAGCCAGGAACGAGTCGCGGCGGATGATCATGTTGCCGCCGCAGGCGAAGAACAGCTCGCTGCCTTCCGCCGGCAGCTCTACGTCGGCAAGCCTTCGGTGATAGTCCAGCTGGAAGGCGTGGCCATCGAAGGTCATCACGCCACGCCCGAAGTCCAGACGGCCGCCTTCCCAGTCAACCAGGCAACCGGAGACGGCCGCAACGTCAGGCGCCGCCTCGCCGAGCGCCCGCACCAGCTCCCGCAGCCAGTCGGGGCGCGGCCGGGTGTCGTTGTTCACCAGCGCCAAAGCGGCGGCAGAGCTCCGTTCGGCCAGTCGGTTGTTCGCGGCGGCGAAGCCGATGTTCCGGGGATGTTCGAGGAGGTCGACCTGCGGGTGCTCGGCGCGCACCCACGCCACCGTACCGTCCGTCGAGCCGTTGTCGAACAGCCTGACCCGCACCGGCACGCCCGGATCCTGTTGGTCGGCGAGTGCCGGCAGCAGGGTCTCGAGATGCTCCCTGCCGTTCCAGCTGACGACAAGCACATCGACACTGTCGATGATCCCTGCCGAACCGCCGGTTCCGTTCGTCATCGCCGTCCCGCCACGGTCGCAAGCCGCGCCCGCAGCCAGCGCCGCAGTCGGAAAACGAAGTCGTCCGCCGGCGCCACGGTCGACGGCCGGTGCGCGAACTCTGTCTTCGTCGGATCGATCCGAGGCGCGGACAGAAAGCGCACCAACGGCTCGAGACAACGCGGCCAGGAGAACTCCGCCAAGGTCCGCTTCCGACCGCGCTCGGCACGCGCTCGGACTTCGGGTCCGCCCGCGATGAGCTCCGCGAGGCCGTCCCGGATCGAAGCCACGTCGCCGCAGCGCACGACCAGACCGGCGTCCCATTCACCCAGAAGGCGAGCTACCGTGCCTCCCTCCGTGGTCAACACCGGACAACCGACCGCCAGCGCATCGACGAAACGGGTGCGCAGCGAGAGATCTGTCTCCAGGCTCGGTTCGTGGCATGCCGCCAGGGCGTCGACATCGCGCAGCAGGTCGTAGCGCCGCTCGAACGGGACCCAGTCCAGGAACGTGATCCGCTCCGCGTCGGGGTTCTCTGCCTCGATCCTCGCCAGAAGGCGCTGCGGTACGCGCGCTCCCGGCGGCTGGCGCACGAACAGAAGACGGGCGCTCGGGTCCCGAATATCCCGAAAGGCCTCGAGCAGCGGTTCCGGGGAGTACCAATCGTAGAGACCGCCAAACAGAACGCGCTTCTCTCCCTTGGATCGTTCCGGCAGCAGGGGCCGGTAGGCGGGCACCGGGTCCGGCACGCCGAAGGGCGCCGTGGCGATCAACCCGGAGAGGTCCGGGTCGTCGCGATAGCGATGCGGATTGACCCGGCCCAAGGCGGTGAGAAAGCCCAGATAGTAGACGCGTTGTTCGGGCGACGAACACAGGAAGAAGTCGCCCGACGCCAGCTGATGGACCCAGCTGCGATGGTCGTTCCGGTACGGATCAAGACCCAGGACATCGACGTGGGTCAGGTTCTCGACGAGGAACGGATCGTAGAGATCGATCACCGTCGGCAGCTGCGGCAGGGCGGCAAGTACCTCGTTGGCCAATTGACCCTGGGCAACGACGGCCTCGCAATCGGCAAGCAGACGCGGCAGAGGCGCCGAGCCGAAGCGTCGCGCATCGACCGCCTCGTGGCCGATCTGCGGTGGTTCGCTCGACCGCCAGGGCGAGACGAGGGCGACGTCGAAGCCGAATCCCGGCAGCCGACGAGCCATCTCGAGGTAACGGATACCGATACCCGCGGCGCGATCGCCAAGCGCCTCGCTGCACAGCAGGCCGACGCGCTTCCCGGCGCGCGCCGCACCGGTCAACCGGAGTCCCGCCAGGAATGGAGGCGCTCGTGCAGTCGCCAAGTCCGAGTCGCCTTCATCGCCTCGATTTCCCCTACCAGCTCTTGCTCCCGCTCGTAGAGACGCCGCAGTTCCCGGTCCCGATCGCCGATGCCGCCTTGGGCAGCGAGAACCTCCCGTTCGCGCTCGCGAATCTCGGCTCTGGCCGCCTCGCCGGCCACGACCGCGTCACGGCGAAGCGTGGCCACGGCCGAGGCGAGGGTGGCGGGACGAAGTTCGTCGGAGTGCTTCGACATCACCCGCGCCTTCCATTTGATGAAGTCGTCCCGGCCGGAAGCCGCACCGCCCAGGGCGTGGCCGGAACCTTCGCCGCGGCCCGGCCCTCCATCGACGAAGTGACGATACTCGCAGGTCACCCGGGCAAGGTGGACGAAGCTCGTCGACCGGGACAGCCGAAGGAGAAGATCCCAATCCTCGAAGACCGGAAGTTCTTCATCGAAGGGACCGGCGCGTTCGAGAGCCGCCCGGTCAAAGAGCAGGGTATGAAACGGTATGTAGTTGTCGAGGAGCAGAATCCCACGGTCGAAGTCTCGGCTGTAGGGCCGCCGGCGAGCCTGCTCCTTCCAACCGCGAGGGCCCGCCTCGTAGACGACGACGGCCGCATCGCTGTAGGCCACCTCGACGTCGCCTTGAAGCATCGCGACAAGGCTCTCCAGGTGCTCCGGCATGAACAGGTCGTCGTCGTCCAGGAAGCCGATGCAGTCGCCGGTGGACCGCTCGACGCCAGCCTGGGCAGCCGCGGCGCGGCCCCGATTCCGGGCGAGTTCGACGCGCCGGACAGCAAACGGAAAGTCCGCAGATACGTCCGGCCGACGGCCGCCGTCGTTGACCAAAACGAGTTCCACGTTGCGGTAAACGCTTGCCGCGAGGCTCTCGAGCGCTTCGGTCAGCCGGCCCGGGCGATTCAAGGTACGAACGATGATGGACACCCGGCGCGGCGCGTCGACGGCGACCAGGGCTGGAACACCGCCCAAGTGCGCGATCAGCCGCGCCGGGCTGCGGGTAGTGAAGTCGTTGGCCGTAAGCCCACAGTAGCCTTCGGCGGCACGGCAGGCTTCACCCAGACTGTGGGTGCGAAACCGCCGGAGCCCGATGCAGGCGGCGAGATAGTCGTGACGTGCCAGCTGGCTCCGATAGTGACCCATCGCTGCGGCGATTCGGTCCTCCTCGGCGGTGACGTCCACCAACAGGTCCGGATAGAACGGATGGTTGACTTCGTAGCAGAGGACCTGGAGCGGCGGTTCGCCCGCCGCCGCATCGTCATCCTGGGAAGCCGACGATTCGCCGTCGGCAGCGGCAGCTCGCCGCCGACGCGCGATCAGCGCCTCGTGCAGCGCCCGGAACGTCGCCTGGTGGTCGCCCGTTGCCTCGAGGGGCGACGGCGTCAAGACGAGGTCCGGCCGATGCGCCTCAAGCAGAGCGCCGACATGCCCGGCCAGGGCGTCCAGCGTCGAGGCGAGCCCTCCATCCGGCAAACCGTAACGTTGGCCGAGATGCTCGACGCGGGTCACCCCGAGCGCCGCCGCCGCCGCGTCGCCCTCGGCACGCCGGATCTCCGCATATCGAGATCGGGTCTGCCCCTCCGGCGGTCCCTCGACGCCGCCCGAGCCGTCGCTCAGGAACGCGCAGGTGACGTGCGCGCCAGAGGCCGCGAGCTGCAGCAAGAGACCGCCGCAGCCCAGCACCTCGTCGTCGTAGTGGGGGGCCAGGACGAGCACACGCCTTGCCGTTACCGTCGTCGGTACGGTCGGCGGCAGAGGCCGCTCAGACTCGGTCATCGAATGAGATGCTACCGAAGCGACGAGCATCGGCTCGGCCAGCAGCGTCCCGAGCGACGTCGCTCGGGACGCTGCTAGACTTCCAGGTCCAATGCTGCAGCGCAAAAGACGCGAGGTCGCCGACGCGCTGCGCACCGCCCTCAGGCGAGCCTTCGACAGCGATCACGAACCGATCATCGAGGTGCCGCCGTCACGGCGATTGGGAGATCTTGCGAGTCCCTGCGCCCTGCACCTGGCGCGAACGTTGCGGAAGGCGCCACGGTCGATCGCGGAGGAGTTGGCGCGCAACCTGGACCTGCCGGCCAGCTTCAAGCGGGTGACCGTCGAGGGGCCAGGCTACGTGAATTTCCACCTCGACCGAGTCGGCTTCGCCGCCGCGCTGCTTGACGCGGCGCCGGTCGCGCCGACGGCCGACGGCGGGCCGGGGAAGGTCATCGTCGAACACACGAACATCAACCCGAACAAGGCGGCGCACATCGGCCACCTCCGCAATGCCGTGCTGGGCGACGTCCTCGCCCGGGCCCTTCGAGTTCTGGGTCACGAGACGGAAGTCCAGAACTACATCGACGACACCGGTGTCCAGGTCGCCGACGTGGTCGTCGGCTTCCTCGACCTCCGCGGGTTGGACCTCGTGGACATCGAGAGCCTGCCGGAGCCTTTCGACTACACCTGCTGGGATCTCTACAGTGCGGTTGGCGCGTGGTACGAAGAGGACCCGGAGCGACGGGAACTTCGCCGCCGCACCCTGCATGCTCTCGAATCCGGCGAAGGCCGACGCGCCCAGGCCGGCCGCCTGGTCTCCCAACGGATCGTCGGGCGGCACCTGGGGACGATGGGGCGCATCGACGTCGACTACGACCTCCTCACCCGCGAGAGCGAGATCCTCCGGCTCGACTTCTTCCATGCCGCGTTCGAGCAGTTGAAGAAGAGCGGCGCCGTACGGCTGGAGAAGACAGGGAAGAACCGGGGCTGCTGGGTGATGCCTCTCGCCGAAAGCGAGGGCTTCCAGGGTCTCGAAGATCCCGACAAGGTGATCGTTCGCTCGGACGGCACGGTGACCTACGTAGGCAAGGACATCGCGTATCAGCTGTGGAAGTTCGGGCTTCTTGGCCGAGACTTCGAGTACGCGCCGTTGACCGAGGACCTGTGGCTGACGGCGCCCGAGGCGGATCCCCGCGGCGCGTCCGGCTCGGCTGAGCGGCCGTCGTTCGGCGCCGGTTCACGCGTGATCAACGTGATCGACGCCCGCCAGTCCTACCTGCAGCGAATCGTCGGCGCCGGACTCGACGCGCTCGGCCACGAGGAACAGGCACGGCAGAGCATCCACTTCGCTTACGAGATGGTGGCGCTGTCCGCCAAGACGGCGGAACAACTCGGCTTCGGGGGCGACGGTCGACTCGAAATGTCCGGCCGCAAGGGCGTCGGCGTCAAGGCGGACGACCTGCTCGATCAGCTCGAAGCGAAGAGCCGGCGCGAAATCGAGGAACGCCTGAGCGACGGCGACGACCAGGCGCCCGACGACGGCGAGGTAGCCGAACTCGCCCGTCAGATCGCGACCGCCGCGCTCAGGTTCTTCATGGCGCGGACGACGACCACCCGCGTCATCGCGTTCGACATCGACGAAGCGACCTCCTTCGAGGGCGAATCGGGGCCGTACCTCCAGTACTCCGGCGTGCGCGCGAAGAACATCCGGCGCCGGCTGCTGGCGGCCGGCAAGGAGGACGGCGTGACGACAGCGCGGACCGCCCAGCTTCCCGCGAACGCTTGGCCCGACGATCTCTGGGACCTGGTTCTCTTCGCCTCGCAGAGTCAGGCAACCGTCGAACGCGCGGCTTCGACGCTTGAGCTGTCGCTGATCGCCCGTCAAGCCGTGGAGTTGGCGCAGCGCTTCCACGCCATCTACCACCGGCATCCCATCCTCCACGAACAGGATCCCGACCTCCGCGACGCCCGCCTCGCCGCAACCCGGATCTTCGAGCGAACACTCGAGTCGCTGGCGGGGATCCTCGGCCTACCGCTCCCGGAACGGATGTAACGGCGACGCCGGAGCGCCCGGTGGCGGCTCAGTCGAGCTGCTTCCTGAGCACCGTCGGAATGTCGTAGTCGTCCACGTTCCGCCAACTCGGTCCGTAGCCGCTCGGGTCGATCTGGTGACGCTCGGCCAGCAGGCGTTGACGGAAGCCCCCATCCTCGCCGTCGCCGTCCCGCGCCAGCGGCGCGGCGCCCGCTTGAACGCCGGAGTCCCCGGTCTCGGCATCTTCGCCGTCTTCGGCAGCGGAGGCCGTCTCGTCATCCCAGAAGCCCGTGGCGATCACGGTCACCTTGACCTCCTCGCCCATCTCCTCGTCGATGACGAGACCCGGGATGATGTTCGCGTCCGGATCGACCGCGTCGGAGATCGTGCGGGCAGCGTCCGCAGCTTCGTGCAGTCCCAGGGACGGCCCTCCGGTGATGTTGATCAGACAACCACGGGCGCCGTCGATGGACGCGTCATCGAGCAACGGCGACGACACCGCGGCTTGCGCAGCCTCGAGTGCCCGGTTCTCCCCCGAGGCAATCCCGGTACCCATCACCGCAACGCCCTGGAGACTCATGACCGCCTTGACGTCCGCGAAATCGGCATTCACGACGCCGGCCCTCGTGATCAGATCGCTGATGCCCTGGACCGACTGACGAAGCATGTCGTCGGCGGTCAGGAATGCGTCTGCGAGAGTCGTCCCCCGCTCGACGAAGTTGAGCAACCGCTCGTTCGGGATCGCGATCACCGTATCGACCGCCTGGCGCAAAGCCTCGAGGCCCTGCTCGGCGAGCATCATCCGCCGCCGGCCCTCGAACAGGAACGGCTTGGTAACGACTGCCACGGTCAAAGCGCCAACCTCAGACGCCAGCGCGCCGATGATCGGCGCCGCGCCGGTTCCGGTCCCGCCGCCCAAGCCTGCCGCCAGGAACACCATGTCCGCGCCGTTCAGCGCGTCGATGATCCTGTTCGTGTCCTCAAGCGCCGCAGTCCGACCGAGTTCCGGGTCCGCTCCGGCGCCAAGACCACGAGTGATCTTCCCGCCGAGCTGCAATCTGGTCTTCGCCTCGGAACGCCGGAGCGCCTGGAGATCCGTATTCGCGGCAATGAACTCGACACCGTCCAGTTTCCCGGCGATCATCCGATCGACCGCGTTGCCTCCGCCCCCGCCGACCCCGACCACCTTGATCAGGGCCGGGCCGAAGTCCTCATCCCGGATCGCCGTGTCATCGACCATCGGATCGCCGCTCGCCGGTTCGTGATCTGCCATAAGAATCATGGTTTCCCCCTTCTTGAACCCTCCGGTTCAGAACGAACACTCATCGAAAGAGATGGCTCCACTTGGAGCGCAGATTGCCCATCACCGACCGCACCCTGCCAACGCCGCGATGACGGACCGCCGGCAACCTCGCCTCCTCGGAGGCGAGGGCGTACCTCACCAGACCGACCGCCGTCGCCCAGGCCGGATCGACCAGACCCTGGATCCCGGTTTCCAGATGAAGCGGTACGCCATGGCGCACATCGCAGGCGAAGAACTGCTGAGCGAGTTCTGGCAGGCCGGAGAGCTTCGAGCCCCCCCCGGTCAGCACGATGCCGCTGCCAAGCCGATCCGCGCACCCCGCCTTCTCCAGTTCCAGCTGCAACAGGTGGAAGAGCTCTTCGGCCCGTGCCTGAAGGATCTCCGCGATCTGGTAGCGGGCGACGCGGCGACTGCCGGCGCCGCCTACCGACGGTACGGCGACAGTTTCCCGGCTGCCGGCGAGACCCGTCAGACAGCTGCCGTGGTTGATCTTGAGTCTCTCCGCAGAGTCGTTCGAGGTGCGAAGCACCGAAGCCAGATCGGCAGTGAAGTGGCCGGCGCCGAACGGCAGAACGCCGCTGTGCTGAACCTCGCCATGGTGGAAGTAGGCGAAGCCGCAAGTGCCGGCGCCGACGTCCAGCAAGAGAACGCCCTGCTCCCTCTCGTCCGGATAGAGCACCGCCTCAGCGGTTGCCAACGGCTCGAAGACGACCTCCGCCGCCTCGACACCGGCCCGGTTGAGGCAACGCACCAACGTCCTGGTGCGCGGTGCATGACCCATCACCAAATGCACCTTGGCCTCCAGACGACTGCCCAGCATTCCCAGCGGATCGGCGATGCCGCCGTGATCGTCGACCGCGAACTCCTGCGGAATCGCGTGCAGAATCTCGCGGTCGGCGGGCAGAGGCACGCCGCGGGCCGCGTTCAGAACAAGGTCGATGTCGGCCGCCGCGATTCCGCGGTCGCCGCGATCCAGGTTCGACGTGCCATGGCTGTTCCGCGAGCGGAGGTCGCTGCCTCCAACACCGACGAAGGCGCGCGCGATCTCGGTTCCGGCCATCGTCTCGGCCTCCTCGGTCGCCCGCGTCAGCGCGCTCACGGTGGCCTCGACGTTCACGATGTGGCCCTTCAGCGTGCCGCGGTTCGGCGCCTTGCCAACGCCGACGACCTCCAGAGTCGTTTCGGCCTCGGCCTCGCCGCGCTCGAGGATCAGCACGGCGACCTTCGCCGACCCGATATCGATGGCGACCAACGGCGTATCCGCCCTGGGCATCCTCATCCTCCTCCCCGGCTACGAGGGGTCCCGACTGCGCCGCTCTCCGCGGGACGGCGCTCGACGGCCAACGCCCGCGTCGACAGGACGATCCGGTCCCTGAATCGGAGGTCGACGACCTCGGGGTCGTTGTGCTCCCTGATCGCGGCCCGCAGCAACTCGAACACCGAGCCCTTCGCGTGCAGATCGCTGCCGCGAACCAGTACGGCGCCCGGACGACCGCTCGAGGCGAGCAGATAGTCGTCCTCGCTCAGAACGCCGACCGAGAACACCTCGCGGCCCCAATCGAACCGCTTGACTTCGGCGGCCACGTCGACTGCGCGCTTCAACGTGCGCGCCAGCACTTCACCCGAGCCGTACTGCGCCTCGAGCTCGGCAGCCTCGAGGGTGGACGAAGCGCTCTCGCCGGGCCCACCGGCCGCAAGCACGTTCTGAATCGCCAAGCGAACCAAGCCGGCGTCTCTCGCCCGGGTTCCTTCGGCTTGCCTGCAGACTTCGCTTGCCCGCTCGCAATCGGTGATCGCGCGACCGTCTCGATCGATCACCCACGACCTGTCGCCGGCCTCGAACACGGCAGCCGGCCGGTGTTCCAAGATGTGGACCATGAGCGTACTCGGCAGTCGCTTGACCAGCCGGGCCTCCCGGACCCATTCGTGGTCGAGCCGACTGCCGGTGCGTTCGAGAGAGAGCAGCGGCAAGTTCTGCCCCACCACCGGAGCGAGCTGGTTCCGCACCCAGTTCTCGGTCACCCACTCGCTCTCTCCCATGTCCACTTCGAGTTCGAGATCGAATACCGGCGCCGTCGCCAGCCAGACTCCCACGCCGATCACCGGAGCGATGCCGAGCAGGACCTTCCCGACCCCGAGGAGAAGCCACAGCGCTCGCCGCGGCCGACGACGCGGCAACGGTCCTTGAGCCGTCTTGCGGGGCGGACTCATCGCGTGTCACCGTCGTCGGCGACCAGGCGCTCCGCCAACCGGTAGATGTCGCCCGCGCCCAGGGTCAGAACGAGATCACCAGGGCAGACGTTCCCACGGAGACGTTGCTCTGCCGCCCGCCAGGCGCCGCAGCGAACGACCGAGCGATGACCGCGCGAAGTCGCGGCCGTGACGATCAGGTCCGCGCTCACGCCCGGCAATGGCTGCTCGCGCGATGCGTAGATGTCCGTGACGATCACGTGGTCGGCCAACAGCAGCGCGCGGCCGAACTCCTCGGCCAGGTCGCGGGTGCGGCTGTAGAGATGCGGCTGGAACACGGCGTGAATCCGCGGTTTGCGGCCGCCCGCGCTGCGCCTTCCGTTTTCGCCGTCGGTCCGTTCGAGCAACTCCCGCGCTGCCAACAGCGTCGCCTCGACCTCCGTGGGATGGTGGGCGTAGTCGTCGACCACCGCCGCGCCGCGAAAGCAACCTGCCCGCTCGAAGCGCCGATGGACGCCCCTGAACTCCGACAGCGCGGCCGCCGCGCAGCCGAAACCGAGCCCGAGGGCGCGCGCCACAGCCACCGCCGCCAGCGCGTTCAGCACGTTGTGCCGCCCCGGCATCGGCAGTTCGAGCGTTCCCAGCCGACCTTCGGCGCGGTCGACCACCTCGGCACGGACGCCCAGGGCTGTGACTTCGAGACCCTGCGCCCGCAGATCCGCGCCCTCCTCGAAACCGTACGTCACGATCCGCCGGTCGGCGAGCCGCGGCAGCAGCTCCTTCACGCGCGAATCATCGACACAACCGATGACTTGGCCGAAGAAGGGCACCCGACCGGCGAAGGCGGCGAACGCGTCGCAGATGTCCTCCAGGTCGCGATACGTGTCGAGATGGTCGAGGTCGATGTTCGTGATCACCGCGATGACCGGCGCCAGATCAAGGAAGCTGCGGTCGAACTCGTCCGCCTCGGCGACCAGGTACTCGCTGTCTCCGTGACGTGCGCCAGTACCGGATACCCGCAGCCGACCGCCGACAATCACGGTCGGATCGAAACCCGCCTCGGTCAGCACGCTGCCGATCAACGATGTCGTCGTCGTCTTGCCGTGGGCGCCGGCGACTGCGATTCCGTACTTGAGACGCATCAGTTCGGCCAGCATCGTCGCCCGACGAACGATCGGCAGTCCGCGCCGACGGGCGGCGATGACTTCGTCGTTCGTCGCCGGCACTGCCGACGAAACGACGACCAGATCTGCCGTGTCGACGTTCTTTGCGCGATGGCCGATGCATACGACGGCGCCCAATTCGGCGAGCCGGTCCGTCGTCTCGGAGGTCTCGAGATCGGAACCGCTGACTTCGAGCCCGTAGTTCAGCAGGATCTCGGCGATCCCACTCATGCCGGCGCCGCCGATGCCGACGAAATGAACACGCTCCAGGCCAGCCGCACGAAGAAACAGCGGCATCATGCGCACCTCCCGCCTGCCGCCAGCTCGCTCAGACGCCTGGCGATCTTCCCGGCAGCATCGCTGCCGCCGTGAGCGCGCGCCGCCCGAGCCATCCGGGCGAGTCGCTCGCGGTCGGCGACCAGCCTGGAGACCTGCTCCGCAGCCTCGGCGTCGTCCAGACCGTCCTGCTCGACCAGAATCGCCGCCCCGGCGGCGACCATCGCCTGCGCATTGCCGCGCTGATGTCCCGCCGCCAGTGGCAACGGCACATAGATCGCCGGCCGGCCGGCCGACGCGACTTCGGCCACCGTCACCGCGCCCGCGCGCGACACGATCAGATCGTGGGCCGCCATCGCTTCCGCTACCTCGTCGATGAACGGTACGACCGTCGCTTCGAGCGCCTTCGTTCGCAGCCGATCGTAGCGACTCCGGGTGTCCTCGACTCCCGTCCATCCGGACTGGTGCATCACCTTGATCGGCCGCCGCTTGGCTGCGCGAGCGAAGAGGGCCGGCAAACCGCGATTCAAGGCCTCCGATCCCTTGCTGCCACCCAGCACGAGGACGTGGGTCCGGTCGTCCGCCAACGGCGGTCCGCCGACATCCTGGAAGGCACTCCGCACGGGAACCCCTACCACTCGCGCCGTGCAGGCAAGCTGCGCCGCCGTCGACTCGAATGCCACGCCGGCCTCGTTCGCCAAGCGTGACAGCGCCCGGTTCGCGACCCCACTGCTCGCGTTCGGCTCGAGCAGATAGAGGCGACAGCCGCAGAGACGCGCCGCCAACGCGGCCGGCGCCGAGACGAAGCCACCGGTGGCAAACACAAGTGCAGCGTCCAAGCGGCGAAGCAGCCGAGTGGCTCGGAACGTCGATAGAGCGAGCACGGCCAGCGCCGCCGTCCGCGCCAGCAGGCCGCGGTCGACGATCGGCCGCGCCGCCACCGCCCGAAACTCGAGCTCCGCCCCTCGGGCCAGCCGCTCCTCGATGCCGCCGCTTCGTCCGATCCAGGCGAGCCGCCAGCCCAGGGGACGCAGTTCCTCCGCCACCGCGAGTCCAGGAAACACGTGGCCAGCCGTGCCGCCGCCCGTGAACACGACCGTCCGGCCCGAGCCGCGAGAGGTCATCCATGCTCCGAGACACTCAGCAGAAAGCCACAGGCGACCAGGGTCATGACCAAGGAGGAACCGCCATGAGACAGGAAGGGGAGAGGAGTGCCCGTGACGGGCACCAGACCGACCGTCACGCTGATGTTCACCAGCGCCTGAATCAGGATCGCCGAGGTGAGACCCCAGGCGAGGAACCGTCCGAACACATCCGGCGCCGCATGGCCGGCAACGTACCCCCGCCACGCCAGCACGCCGAATGCCGCCAGCACCGCGGCGGCGCCGAGCAATCCCAGTTCTTCGCTGACGATCGAGAAGATGAAGTCCGAACTCGCGAGGGGCAGGAAGTAGAGCTTCTGCGCGCTCTCCCCCAGCCCCTGACCGGTGAACCCGCCGGAACCGATCGCGATCAGGGACTGGAGTACCTGGAAGCCATTCCCCGACGGATCGGTCTCCGGTTCGAGAAAGCCGATGACCCGTTCGACGCGGTAAGGCTCCGACCAGATGAACACCCCGAGCAGCGCGGGCGCGAGCACGATGCCGGGCACGATCCAGCGCCACGACAACCCGGCCAGAAACAGCATGATGCTTGCGATTCCCAGGATGAGAGCCGCGCTGCCGAAGTCCGGCGCCAGAAGCACGAGCAGCGTGACCAGCCCGACGCCGAGTCCTGCGCGCGCCAGCAAGCGGGGCTGGCTGATGCGTTCCCTGCCGCGGTGAATCTGGTAGGCGAGGAACAGAATCACCGCCACCCTGGCCATCTCCGAGGGTTGGAAGGTGAACGGGCCCAACAGAATCCACCGGCTACTCCCGTTGATCGGAGGCGCCATCAAGGCCAGACCCAACAGACCAAGCGACGCGACGAGCCCCAAGTGGACGAAAGACGGTCGCGCCCAGATTCGATAGTCGATGTTCATCAGCGCGAGCATCGCCGCCATACCGATGATCGCCGCCGCCAACTGGGTAACGAACTGCCGTTTCAGGCCGCCGTCGGGGTCGGGCGGATGCGCTGAGTAGACCATCACCAGCCCCCCGACGACCAACAAGACGACGACCGAGAAAAGGACCTTGTCCGTGGCGAGCCGCTTAGCCATCGCCCCCCCTCTCCTCGGCTGCCGGCGTGGCCGCCAACCCGCGGACGATGCGCTCGAAGCAACGACCCCGGTGGGCGAAGTCCTCGAATTGATCAAAGCTGGCACAGGCCGGCGACAGCAGCACCGTCTGCCCACTCGTTGCTGCAGCGGCCGATGCCTCGACCGCCCGCTCGAGCGAGTCGCAACGCCGACGCTCCAGGCCGGCAGGCAGCGCGGATTCGATCGCAGCAGACGATTCTCCGATCAGGTAGACGACAGCGGCCTTCGTCGCGGCGAGCGCCGACAGTTCGGCGAAGCGATCCGTATCGCCCTTGGCCCGGCCGCCGAGAATCAGGTGGACGCTGCCGTCATCGAATGCCGCGAGCGCCTTGACCGTCGCGGCCGGATTCGTCGCCTTCGAGTCGTCGTAGTACTCCACGCCGGCGGTTGTCCCGACGAGACGAAGGCGATGCGGAAGACCTCGGAAGGCGCGGAGTCCCCGCAGGAAGCTGCCTGGTTCAGAGCCCATCGCTGATGCCAGCAGCGCCGCCGCCATCGCGTTCTCGACGTTGTGCACGCCATCGAGCGCAAGATCGTCCACATGGAACAGCTCTCGGCAAACGTCGGGCCCCACTTCGATGATTCGGCCGTCGTCGAGATAACAGCCGTCGTCGACCTTCCGGCTCCGCGAGAACAACCGGCGCCGAACTGTCCGCGAAGCGCCCTCGGCATCCATCAGCCGACACGCTTCACGATCGTCGCCGTTGACCACGGCAACATCGCCGGCCATCTGATTCTCGAAGATGCGAGCCTTGGCTGCCGCGTATGCGGCGACACCGTCGTAGCGGTCCAGATGGTCTGGACTGATGTTCAGCAAGGCTGAGGCACGTGGGCGGAACCGATCCGTCGCCTCGAGCTGGAAGCTCGACAGTTCGACGACGAACAGTCTTCCCGCCGGACCGTCGATACAGTCGCTGAGCGGTCTGCCGATGTTCCCGCACACCTCGACTCGAAAGCCCGCTGCCTCGAGCAGGGCGCCGGTGAGTGCAGTCGTCGTGCTCTTTCCGTTGCTCCCTGTCACCGCGACGACCGACGGCGGCGACGACGACGCCAGCAGTTGCCAGGCAAGCTCGACCTCGGCCAGAATCGAGACCCCTGCAGCACGGGCCGCTCGCAGCAGCGGCCGGTCCGGCGGCACGCCGGGGCTGAGCACGACCGCGTCGAACTCGGTCGGCAGGCCGCAATCCGACTCCGCCAACAAACGCTCGATCCCCCCGGACTCAAGCAGAGCGCGCACCGACGACCCGAGTTCGTCGGCAGGCCTGGCGTCGATCGCCGTCACCCGCACCCCGCGGTCCGCCAACACGCGAGCCGCGGCCGTACCCGAAGCGCCCAGGCCATAGACCAGGGCATGGCGCCATGCGGCGACCGGCGGGGCCGGGCTCATTTCGGCGCGGGTCGTCGCTACCGCCACTGCCCTACCTCAACTTCAACGTAGATAGTCCGAGGAAGGCGAAGAGGACGGCGAGAATCCAGAACCGCACGATGACCTGGTTCTCGCTCCAGCCCCGCAGCTCGAAGTGGTGATGAAGCGGCGCCATGCGCAGCACTCGGCGCCCGGTCGTCCTGAAGGACAGCACCTGGACGATCACGGACAGCGCCTCCAGCACGAAGAGCCCGCCGACCAGGACGAGCAGCAACTCCTGCTTCGCCAGTACAGCCACTGCACCGATCGTGCCGCCGATGGCCAGCGAGCCGACATCGCCCATGAACACCTGTGCCGGATGCGCGTTGAACCAGAGGAAGCCCAGGCTCGCCCCAACCAGGGCCGAGCAGATGATCGCCACCTCGCCGGCGCCCGGAACGTAGGCCACCTGGAGGTAGCGGGCGGCGATCGAGTTGCCGGCGATGTAAGCGAAGATCGCGTAGGTCGCGGCGGCCACCAGGGTGGCGCCGATCGCCAGACCGTCCAGACCGTCCGTGAGGTTCACCGCGTTCGATGAGCCGGCGATCAGGATCGCGACGAACGGGACGTAGAACGGCCCCAGTTCGATGAACAGGGTCTTGAAGAACGGGAAGCTGAGCGTGGTGTCGAGCGTCGTCAGGGACACGAGACCGGCGCCGAGGGCGACACCCACCAGGAGCTGCAACCCCAGCTTCGCTCTCATGCCGAGACCTCGGCTGTGAGACCGCCGGACCTTCAGCAGGTCATCGACGAAACCGACCGCGCCGAGTCCGATCGTCGTGCCCACTGCCAGCCACACGTACCTGTTGGACAGGTCGGACCACAACAGCGTCGGCACGATCACCGCGAAGAGGATCAAGAGTCCGCCCATGGTCGGCGTACCGGCCTTGCTCTGGTGACGCTCCGGCCCCTCTTCACGGATGGTCTGACCGATCGACTGCCGACGCAGGATGCGGATGAACCGCGGCCCCAGCGCCAGGCTCAGGACGACGCCGGTGACCGCCGCGCAGGCGCAACGAAAGGTGATGTACTGGACGACGTTGAACGGCGTGAACCGATCGCCCAAGGGCAACAGCAGATCGAGCAACATCAGTTGGCGCCCTTGGCGACCAGCGACCCGACGACGTGCTCGAGCGCCGCGCCGCGCGAGCCCTTGACGAGCACGACATCGTTCGCCTGAATGAGCCCGGGCGCCTCCGCGGCCGCCGAGACGGCGTCTTCGAACCACATCGTCTCGGCCCCCGCCGCGGCAGCAGCTCCGACGATGTCCTCTGCCA
The DNA here is from genome assembly GCA_965219625.1 of Candidatus Multivoraceae bacterium. Taxonomy (GTDB): domain Bacteria; phylum Acidobacteriota; class Thermoanaerobaculia; order Multivoradales; family Multivoraceae; genus Multivorans. The sequence continues at coordinate 1,629,398 of OZ244782.1, forward strand.
GTTTGCCCACGCCGACGACGAGGTCGAAGCCCAGCAGAGCGGCTGCAGCGCCCAGCTCCCGGTGGTAGCAACGCTCGCCGCGTCCGAGTTCGAGCATTTCACCGAGGACGGCCACATGGCGGCCCCCCGGCAACAGCCGCGCCGCTTCAAGCGCCAGCCGTGCCGCCTCGGGGTTCGAGTTGTACGAGTCGTCGACGAGAGTTGCACCCGAGGAGAGCGCCAGGACCTCCCCGCGTCCAGACCCGGGCCGCAGTCGCCGGGCTCTGTCGGGAAGCGCCGCGAGCGGGACGCCCAGCCGCAGGGCTGCGGCCGCCGCGGCGAGGAAGTTCGCCACGTTGACTCGACCGTGAAGCGGCAACTCGATAGGCGTCGACGAACCGTGCCAATCCAACGTGAAGCGGGTCCCGGGCCGGCCCGTGAGCGGCGCCAGATCGTACGCCCGAATCTCGGCGCGCGAGGTCGCCGACGGTTCCAACTCGTACCAGACGACGTGTCCTGAGCCCCCGGAATCGGTCCTCCGACCTCGTTCGGCCAAGTAGCGCTCGACCAAGCCGACGACCCGCCGGTCGCCTGCGTTCGCGACGATCAGCCCATCCTCCGCCAGTCCCTCGAGCAGCTCCGCCTTGGCGCGGGCGATCGCTTCGAGACCCCCGCTCCCAGGACCCTGTTCGAAGCCTGCCAAGTGTGCCGGCCGTACATTCGTGAACACCGCCACATCCGGTCGCCCGAGACGGCTCACCTCGGCCAGTTCGCCCGGCAGCGACATGCCCATCTCGGCGACCAACCACTCGCGGTCCTCGTCTACCGCCAACAACGTGATCGGGAAACCGAGGAGGTTGTTCAGGTTGCCGGGGCTCTTCGCGACCCGGAAACGCGCCCCGAGCAGCAGCGCAAGCAGGTCCTTCGTCGTCGTTTTGCCTGCCGAGCCGGTGATCGCCGCGACCCGTATCGGCAGCAGCCGGCGGTGATGACGGGTGAGGTCATGAAGCGCGGCCATCACGTTCGCAACGCGGATCTGGGCGCCCTCCACATCGGCAACCGTCTCGGTGACGACCGCCGCCGCAGCGCCCGCGGCGAGGGCCGCGCCGACGAAGCGGTGCCCATCCGTCTGCTCGCCGGGCAGGGCGAAGAAGAGCTCGCCGCCCTGGACCTGCCGCGAGTCGATCGCCGCGCCCCGATAGGAGACGGAAGCCCCAGCCTCTCCCCTCAGGCGCCCGCGCATGACGTGAACGGCGTCAACCAGCGGACGTTTCACCGCACCGCTCCCGTTTCAACCGAGTGAGTGCCGCCCGAGCCTCTTCCTGATCCCGGAAGGGCACCGTGCGGTCGCCGAACTCCTGCGTCGCCTCGTGGCCCTTGCCGGCGATCAACACCGTCCAGCCCGGTTCCGAAGCGGCGAGTTCAACCGCCCGCCGAATCGCCGCGCGCCGGCCCGGAACAACCTCCCAGGACGCACCGGGGACTCTCTCGACGCCCGCCACGACCGCCGCGTGGATTCCGGCCGGATCCTCGCTGCGGGGATTGTCGTCGGTGACAATGGTCACGTCCGCCAGCTCGGCCGCGGCACGCCCCATCAGCGGCCGCTTGCCCCGGTCCCGGTCGCCGCCACAGCCGAACACGACGACGATCCGCCGCCCGCTCAGCTCGCGCACCGCTCGAATCGCCGCGCGCAAGCCGCCGTCCGTGTGGGCATAGTCGATCAGCACGGGGAAGTCCTGGCCGGCAGCTATCGGTTCAAGTCGGCCCGCGAGCGGCGCCTGTTCGGCCATCGCTGCCGCGATGACCGGCTCTGGAACACCGACCGCCAAGGCGGCGGCAACGGCGGCAGTCAGATTCTCTAGATGGAACCTGCCGAGCAAGGAACTCGCGATCGTCATCGCGCCCGCAGGCGTATCGAATTCGGCGTGAATGCCGTCGAAATCGAGTTCGGCCCCCGTCACCCGAACCTCCGCTTCCGGGTCGCCCGCACCGCTGAACCGAAACACGTCGACCTTCCCGGCCAACTCGGCCGCCAATCTCCGCCCGTACTCGTCGTCGACGTTGACGACCGCCCGGCCGCCCGGCCGCAGCATCGCGAACAGCCGCCGCTTCGCGCGAAAGTACGCCTCCAGCGAAGGGTGGTAGTCCAGGTGATCGCGGCTCAGATTCGTGAACACGGCGGCGTCCGGCGCCAGGCCGTTGACGCGGCCCTGATCGAGCGCATGGGATGAGATCTCGATGGCTGCCGACCGCGCGCCGCTGTCCGCAGCCTCCCGCAGCACGCGGAACAAATCGCCGCCCTCCGGCGTCGTGCGCCCAGTCGACCCCGAGCCCAGTGGCTCGAGATCCGGCGCTCCTCGCTTGAGTTCGACGAGGAAGTGGCCGAGCGTGCCGACCACCGCCGACGCGGAGCCCGTCCCAGCCAGACAGGCGGCGATCAACTGGGTGGTCGTGCTCTTTCCGTTCGTGCCGGTAACGGCCACCGTCAAGAGCTCGGCTTCCGGGTGATCGTAGACCCGCGCAGCCACCGGCCCCATGAGAGAGCGTGGGTCGTCGACTTCGAGCCAGGGTACCGGCGGCAACTTCGCCGTCGGCGACGGCGGTCCGAACGCCATCACCGCGGCCGCGCCACGCGCCACGGCTTCGGACGCGAACCGGCGGCCGTCGTGGACGTCGCCTTGCCAGGCGACGAACATGTCTCCCCTCTCGACGCGGCGCGAGTCGTGCGCCAATCCGCTGATCTCGACGTCCGCGTCGCCGGTCCCCAGCGGGGACCGCAACGGCAGGTCAACGACCGCGTCGCCAAGCTTCATCAGGTGGATCCCGGCCCCGCCCACGACTCGCTCCTTGTCGCCGCATCGTCCGGCTGTTCGTCCGGCGGCGAGGCCGCCATGCGGACCTCTGCCTCCTCGCCAACGGCAACCGGCGCCGGCTCGAGCCAGGTCGGTTGGCTGTAGCCCATTGGTTGCCGGGACGGGACGGCGCCCAGATAGAAGAGCGCCTCGCTGACGATGCGTTGAAAGGCGGGCGCCGCGACCACGCCTCCGCCCGTCGACTCGGCAGGTTCGTCGATCATCACCAGGCAAACCAGACGAGGCGCCCGAGCCGGAGCGATACCAACGAACCCGGCTACGCGGCCGGTGTCCGAGTAGCCGGTCGAGTCCGATTTCTCGGCGGTGCCCGTCTTGCCAGCTACCCGATAGCCGGCGATCGCAGCGCGGCGGCCGGTGCCACTGACGACGACCTCCTCGAGCAGCCGGACGACTCGGAACGCCGTTGACCTGGAGACCACGCGTCGCCCGCCGCCCCGCGGCCTCAGATCGGTAACCTCCCCTTCCCGCTCCATCGCCCGCACGATGTACGGCTGATTCCAAACGCCGCCATTCGCAATCACGGCATAGGCGTTCGCCAACTGGAGCGGCGTGACGGCCAAGCCGTGGCCAAAGGCCGCGTAGGCCGTGGTCTCGATGTCCCAATCCGGAGCGGGCAAGATGCCTGGATGTTCGCCGCCGACATCGATTCCCGTAGGGACACCGAAACCGAAGGCGTGAACCAGGCTCTCCATGCGCTGCCCGCCGACCAGCAGGCCCGCCTTGATCGCACAGACGTTGCTCGATTTGGCAATCGCAGATCGGAAGGTGAGTTCGGAAAACGGCTCGTGATCCCGGATCCGCGCCTTGCCGACGCGAATCCGGCCGTTTCCGCAGTCCATCAGCTGGTCGGCGTGCACGACCTGCCGCTCGAAGGCGCCGGCCGCAGTGATCGTCTTGAACGTCGACCCGGGCTCGTAGGCATCCTGGAGCGCCCGGTTGCGACGCTCGTTCGGGCCGAAGTCACCAAAGCTGTTCGGATCGAAGGTCGGGTACGACGCCATTCCGAGTACCGCGGAATCCTCCGGCGCCAGGATGACGACACTCCCGGCGGCGGCACTCGTCGACTCGATCGTCTCCCGCAGAACGCGCTCGGCGAGGTGCTGGATCGTCGCGTCCATCGTCAGGTGAAGATCCGCCCCCGGCTTCGGTTCGTGCAACGAACCCGCGACGACGACCAGCCGCTGCTGCCCGTCCCGGAGCACGTGACGCCTGACCGCCTCGCCCGCCACCTCCTCGTCGTAGCGATACTCGAGACCGGCGAGGCTGCGGTCCGTGCCGACGAAGCCGAGTACGTGGGCCATCAGCGATCCCATCGGATACTGGCGCTTGCTTTCGCTCAGGAAGTACAACCCCGGAAACCCGGACAAATCGATGCCGTCCGCGACTGCTCGGTCCAGCTTCCGCGCCAGCGGCACATGGCCCGACCTCTCGAGCAGCGCCTCGAGCCGCTCCGGCGGGCGACCGACGAGGGGCGCGACGGCAGCCGCAACGGTCGACTTGTCGGTCACCTTCGAGGTCTCGGCGTAGAGCGTCTTCGTCTGCACCGACACCGCCAACGTTCGGCCGCGAGCGTCGTAGATCGTGCCCCGTTCCGGGTTGAGTACGACCTCGCTCCGTTGCTGGCGAGCCGCTCGCTCGCGGTACGTCTCCGCTCCGCGGACCTGGAGGTCGAAGAGCCGCCAACAGATCGCACCCATCCACAGGGAACAAACGACGAGCAACAGCGCGAGCCTTCCCAGGTAGCGCCGCCGCGCGTTCCGGGCTCGGGGGGCGGACGCCTTCATCGGGCCGGCTCCTCGGACAGCCCCGCCGCGACGATGGACGCGCTCTCAGAGCTGAGGAACACCATCTGCTCGAGGGTTGGCGGCGCCATTCCAAGTTGTTCCCGGGCCAGGGCGGAAAGCCGATCCGGCCGCGCGAGACGCGTCGCTTGGGATTCGAGCAACCGCTCCTGCTGCCTGAGCTCCTCCAACTGCCGCTCGAGCTGCTCGATCCGGTAACCCGCCTGAAGGCCCTGATCGTGTACCCAGGTATAGGCGAGCGCCGCCGCCGCGAAGGGCAGCACGACCGCCACCAGCCACCACAGACCGCGCAGCCGCGCCGGGTCCCGCTGGCGCTCGAGGAAGGAGTTCGACACCTCCTTGCTGATGCTGTAGCCGGTCTTCACGGCATCCGACTCCCAGCAAGCTGCTAGAGCCTCCGGGCCGCCCGCAACCGAGCGGACCGCGAGCGCGGGTTGTACTGCACCTCGCTCGGCTCGGGGCGTATCGGTCTCTTCGTCATCACCTCGATGAGCCGCGTCTCGGCGCGAGGACGACCGGTGATCGGGTCGACCTCGCCTCGCGCCGCCGCGCGAAGACCGTGCTTGACGATCCGATCTTCCAGACTGTGGTACGAGATGACGACCAGCCGACCGTCCCTCTCGAGGAGCTTGATCGCCCCATCGAGCGTTGATGCAAGCCCGGACAACTCCTCATTCACCGCGATGCGAAGCGCCTGGAACGTCTTCGTGGCGGTGTCGATCGACCGGCCAGGGACCGTGCCGCGTGGCGCCCGGCGACGGCGCGCAGCGGACCCGACCGTCTCGTGGATCAACCGGCGGAGATCGTCCGTCGTGTCGATCGGCCGGCGGCGGCGACGCTCGACAATCGCCCGAGCGATTCGACGAGCCTGCCTCTCCTCGCCGTAATCACGCAACACGGCCTCCAGCACGCTCTGGGGTTCCAGGTTCACGATGTCCCTCGCTGTTCTCGTTGCCGTCTTCCCCGATCGATCCATGCGCATATCGAGCGGCCCGGCACGGCGAAAACTGAAGCCGCGTTCGGCCTGATCGAGCTGCATCGACGAAACGCCCAGATCGGCGAGGATTCCCGCTGGGACGCCGACGCCGGCTTCGTCCACGAGCTCGTCAAGAGCGTGGAAGTTGCCTTGCAGAAGCTGCGCGCGCGGACCGAACCGGGCGAGGCGACGGGCTGCGTGTTCGAGCGCTTCCGCGTCGCGGTCGATGCCAAGAACCCTGGCCGCCGGATATCGGCGCAGGATCTCAGCTGCATGCCCTCCCAACCCGACCGTGCAGTCGACGAACCAGCCGCCGCGTTCCGGAGCGAGGAGTTGCAGCGCCTCGTCGACGAGAACGGGCAGGTGGACAACGCCTGGTCCTCGGCCGCCCACATCGTCAACCGTCCCCGGCGCCCGGCTCGTCGAGCGCCTCCAGAGCCTCCGTCAACTCGTCCTGGTCTTCGTCGGTGTATGGGTTCTCTTCGAGTTCCTTTTCCTTCCGCTCGAGGTTCCAGACCTCCAGGCGATCGGGCTTGCCGAAGACGACGACCTCACCCTCGATTCCCGCTCGTTCCCGGAGACGGCTCGGGATGATCAGCCGCCCCTGGGAGTCGAGTCGGCTTTGCTGTCCGAAGTAGCTGACCCGCGCCTCGTACTTCCGGCGCTGACGGTGGGTCGATGGCAATCGCGCCAGACGCTGCTCCATCCGTTCCCAGTTCCGGAGCGGATAGATCCACGCACAGTCGCCGCGCAACGAGGTCGCGAAGATATCCGGCCCGAACCGTTCCTGCAGCGGGCGGAGGAAGACGGCGGGGACCTTGAGACGACCCTTCGCGTCGATCTTGGCCTCTGCATGTCCTCGGAACATCGTTCGCGCCCAACAGACCTCGTGGGCGCAACGCCCACAAACTGACGGTCAGACGCGGGACACTAGCAGTTTTGGGCCACTCTTGTCTACTTCAGACCACTTTGCTCCACACTCGGGTTCCAAGATGACGGGCCACGACCAGCAGGTTCACCGACACGGTGTCCGCCAGCCGGCCACGGCTGCTGACGACCGCTCAGCGTTGCTGCTCGGCGTCGGGGGCCGGCTCGGCGTCCCTCTCGTCCGACGATTCGACGCCAGGCTCGGCCGGAAGCTCCGACTCGCCGACGGGCGCGAACGGAGCGAACAGGCCCAACGCCTCCGCATCCAGCGACGGCGCCGCCACCGGGCGGTAGCCCTCGGCCTCCTCGGGAAGACGCTCGACGATGTAGGCAGCCTCGGCCAGTTCCTCCAGGTAGAGCTCCATTTCCTCCGAGAACCGACGTCCGCGCTCATTCCGCTCGATCGCCTCCCGCACGTCGTCGAACGGCTGCACGGAAGCCGGTGTCCGCTCGAGCATCTTGAGTACATGCAGGCCCCCGCGCGCGTCGACCGGCTCGGATACTCCGCCGGCTTCCAGGTCCCAGGCGACGGAATCAAGCGCTGGCGCGAGGTCTCCCCGGGAGACCCAGCCGACGTCGACCGCGGTGGCGCCGTCACCCAGTTCCTCCGCCACCGCTTCGGCCGTGCCGCCGGCCAGAAGCCCAGCCCTGGCCTCCGCGGCCAAGGGAGCCATTTCCTCGGGAGATACCACGCCTTCGAGTAGAACGACCTCCTCGAAACGGGCGCGTTCAGGAATCCGGAAGCGGTCCTGGTTCTCCCGGTAGGAACGACGCAGGTCCTCTTCCTCGACGGTCACCCGGGCCGCCACCTCGCGGCCGCGCACCGCGTTGGCCCGCAACATCTTGCGCATCTGCTGCCGGAAGTCCTCCTCACGCATGCCCGACTGCCCGAGGGCCTGCTCGAACTGCTCCTGGCTCTCGATCCCGAACTGCTCCCACGTCGAGCGGATCTGCTCTTCGACATCGCTCTCATCGACGACGATCGCCAGCTGGTCGGCGCGCGACATGAGGAGCAGTTCTTCGAACAGCGCCTTCATCACCAGGCGACCGGCCTCGCGCAACTGCTCCTCGCGCTCGCGCTCGGTCAGCCCGGGCGCTCGCCGAATCTCATCGATCTGGGCGGCCACTGCCCGCTGATAGTCGTAGAGGGTCGCGATCCGGTCGTTGACCCGGAGCACGACGCGATTGTCCCTGTCCGGCGCGGACTGCGCGACCGCCGGCCGGCCGCACACGATGAGTGCCAGCGCGAGGGCCCACAGCAGTCCAGGTGATCGGCGTAACTTGCGGGCTGGCGTCATCTCGTTGCTCCTCGTAACGGGGCCGGCGGCTCTTCGTACACACCTCTGTACCTGAACGGCAAACGCTCCGTCACGACTTTCGGATTGTACTCCCGGCGAGCTTCTTCCAGAGCGACCCGAATCGTCTCCTCGCCGCGCTCCGCCAAGAGTCGGCGCTGGATCGCCGGCGTGGCTGCGGTCAACGGCAGCACCTCAGCCGGCAAGTGTCGTTCGACCTCGAAGATGCGATAACCGTACTCTGCCTCGAGCGGCTCGCTCCACTCACCATCCCCGAGCGCGAAGACGATCTCGGCGAGGGCCTCGGGAAGCTGGTCGCGCGCCAAGTCGCCCTGCCTGACTCCGTTCGCGGCGACTGAACGCCTCGCCGCAACCTCGCCGAACTCCCTGCCGGCCTCGAGCTCGGCCAGCGCCTGTTCGGCGGACTCGCGGTCCTGGACCAGAATCTGCCGCAGCCGCACCCGAGGCGGACGGGCAAACTCCTCCCGGTAGTCGCGGTAGTAGCGCTTGATCTCGGCGTCGGAGATCTCGACCGGCGACGCCTCGAGCAGGCCGGCGACCGCGTCGCTGACCGACGCCTCGGCGTCCACCAGGCCCAGGTCGGTCGCGTGCAGCAGGAGGAGCCGATCGTCGACGAAGCGTTCGAACAGACGGGAGAGGGCGACACTGCCGAAGCGAGACGCCTCCACCTCGACGGAGGCCTCGACGTAGCGTTCGAAGTCCGCGTAGCTCAGATCGGCGCCGCCGATGCGGGCGACGACACCATTCGGCAGGCCTCCCCCGCAGGCAAGCGCGACGACGAGCGCCCCAGCCAACCACCATCCGCGGGCGGCGCTCAGTGAACCGTCTCCATAGCCACCATTCCCGGCGCCGGGCAGCCGCCCAGCAGATCCATGAGTTGCAGCGCCACTTCGAGCGATTCGCGACCCGGGATCTCCGCCACCGCCAGCTCGCCGTCGGGGCTGAATCGCGCCCCATCGCGCTCGGACACGAAGCGAATCAGGCGGTCGACATCGACCCTGGCGTCGCGGCGAAGCCGTACCGTCAAGCGCTCCTTCCGGTGGACGATCGACTGGACGCCGATGGCCTCGGCAACCCGCTTGAGTTCGGCGGCACGGACGAGGACATGAACAGGCTCCGGGGGCGGACCGAAGCGCTCCCGGAGCTCGGCCAGCAGCGACTCGGGGCTTTCCTCGGCGTCCGCCAGCCGACGATAGATCTCAAGCCGCAACGACGCCTCGCTGACGTAGTCGTCGGGGATCGACATCGTTGCCGGTAGATCGATCGACACGGAATGAACCTCGGCCCGCGCGTCGCCGCGCAGTTCGACGATCGTCGCCTCCAACATCTTCATGTAGGTCTCCATTCCGACCTCGGCGATGTGTCCGCTCTGCTCGGCGCCCAGGAGATTGCCGGCGCCGCGAATCTCCAGGTCCCGGGCGGCGATCCGAAAACCCGCGCCCAACTCCGTGAACTCCCGAACGGCCGCGAGCCGCTTCCGCGCTTCCTCGGTCAGCGCCGTCTCCGGCGGCGCCAACAGGTAACAGTAACCCAGCTGGTCGCTGCGACCCACCCGTCCGCGCAACTGGTAGAGCTGGGCCAAGCCGAAACGATCGGCCCCGTGAACGAACATGGTGTTCACGTTCGGGATGTCGATGCCGTTCTCGATGATCGTCGTCGCCAGCAGCAAATCGAACTCGCCGGCGACAAAGGCCCGCATCCGCCGGCCCAGTTCCGCCTCGTCCATCTGCCCGTGGCCGACCGTCAACCGCAGATCCGGCACGAGCTCTCGCAGGTAACGGTGCATCTCCTCGATGTCGTCGACCCGGTTGTAGACGTAGAAGACCTGGCCGCCACGTTCGACCTCGAACTCGATCGCCTCCCGCACGAGATCGCCGGAGAACGCGAGAATCCGCGTCTCGACCGCCATCCGGTCGCGGGGCGGCGACTCGATCAGAGACAGGTCCCGCACGCCGGCCAGGGACAACTGGAGGGTTCGGGGCACCGGCGTCGCTGACATCGCAAGCACGTGAACGTTCTGCTTCAATTCACGCAGGCGCTCCTTCTGGGCAACGCCGAAACGCTGCTCCTCGTCGATCACGAACAGGCCCAGGCAGGGCAGGTCGATGTCACGGCCGAGCAGTCGATGGGTGCCAATCAGGATGTGAATCTCGCCAGCAGCAAGACGTTCGCGGATCTTGCGGACCTCGGCACGCGAACGGAAGCGCGACAACATCTCGATCTCGACGTCGAAGCCCTGGAACCGCCGCCGAAACGTGCGCAAGTGCTGCTCGGCGAGAATCGTCGTCGGCGCGAGTACGGCGACCTGCAGACCGTTGTCGATCGCCTGGAACGCGGCCCGCATGGCCACTTCCGTCTTGCCGAAGCCGACATCGCCGCAAAGCAGGCGGTCCATCGGTTGTTCACGCGCGAGGTCGGCCTTGATCGCCTGAATCGCTTCGAGTTGATCGGGCGTCTCCTCGTAGCTGAACGCACTCTCGAACTGGAGCTGGCGGTCGCTGTCGCCGGTCATCGGCACCGCCTCTGCCAATCGCCGCTCGGCATACAGCTTCAGAAGATCGGTGGCGATCGCCTTCAGGCTGCGACGAATCCGGCTCTTCTTCCGCGACCAACTTGTGCCGCCGAGCTGGTCGAGGCGCGGCGCGACACCCTCGATGCCGCTGTAACGCTCGATCTCGTCGATCCGGGTGAGCGGCAGAAGCAGCGCGCGACCGGAGGCGTAGAGGACTTCCATGACTTCGATCGACGGCTGCGCCGACGCCGCCGACCCGTCACCATCCAGGTCCGGAGCACCGCTGGACGGTCCGGCCACCGTCTTCAACCCGAGGAATCGGCCAATTCCATGATCCTCGTGAACCACGAACTCGCCCGGCCGCAGATCACAGAGCCCCGGCACGAAGGGCGCCATCCGCCGGCGACGACGCGGCTGCAGACCCTGGCGGAACAACTGGCCTTCCCCGAACAGCACCAGCCCTGCGGCCGGCAGGCGAAAGCCGCGCCGCAGGCTACCGTCGATCATGCGAACCGCCCCGCCATCCCAATCGATCTCGCGGTTGCCCAGAGCGCCGCGAAGCGCTTCGTGCCGCTCCGAGCGCGCGACCAGCCAGAGATCCTCGCCGCGAGCAACCGCCGTCTCGACTTCGCGCGCGAAACGTGGTGTCTGGTCGACCAGGAGTTCCGTCTCGATCGCTCCGAAATCGACTCGGACGCGCCCCGGCGCCGGTGTGTCGAAGACGCCGCCGACGCAGAAGTCAGCGCCTTCAACCAAGCCTCGAATCGCCTCCACCGGCACCGTCAGTCTCTCCGGTTCGGCCGCGATCTCGCCGTCCTCGGAGCGTCTCGCATACTCGGTCCAGAGCAGGTCGGCGTGCTGTTCGATCTCCTGGCTGACCCGTTCCTCGTCGACCACCACCACGGACGCCTCGGCCATCAGCTCGCCCAGGCTGATGCTCGGCTCGATCAGCGGCAGGTACTTCTCCCAACCGGCGAACGGCTCGCCGGCCACGGTTTCCGCCAACTGAGAGAGCGCCTGCTCCGAAAGAGCGTCGCTCCGCTCGTCCAAAAGCAAGTGCGCCAGCTGAGCGGCCCGCTCCGGCTCGACGCCGAACGGCGTCAGGGGCCGGATACGGAGCACGTCGACCGGCTCCTCCGAACGTTGCGTCGCTGGGTCGAAGAGGTGAATGCTCTCGATCACGTCGCCGAACAGGTCGAGTCGCGCCGGGCGCTCCTCTCCCGGCGAGAACAGGTCGAAGACGCCGCCGCGCCTTGCCACGGCGCCCACAGCCGCCACCAGATCGCTCTGCCGATAGCCGTGCGCAACGAGATGAACGAGCAGGTCCGCCGGCTCCGCCTCTCCGCCGACCTCGACTTCGACGACCGCGCGCCGGAAGGCCTCCGGGGTAGCGAGACGGTGGAACAAGGCCCTCGGCGTGCAGATCACCGTGACCCGTTCGGCGCCGAGCAGCTGATCGTAGGCGACACTCTCCTGAGTTCGCGCGACCAGCGACGGCTCGGCCTGCTGATAGGGCGTCAGCGCCGGTGACGGAAAGGACAACACGGGGGCGGCCCCGCGACGCCGGAACAGTGACGCGGCCTCCGTCCAGGCGAGCACGTCGCTTTCGCTGGGAGCGACGACGAGTTGCGGCGACTCGCGGTCCTCAGCCAGGAGTCCGAAGACGATGGACGCCGCCCGCACCGGCAAACCAACGACTGCGGCGCGTGAAGCCCCGGCCAACTCGCGGTAGTCCCCGCCGCGACGAATGCGGCGGGCCAGTTCACGCCAGGGAGACACCGCCCAAAGGCCGAGTTTACTCGGCGAACCGCGGCAGGACGACGACCACCTCATCGGGGCGAACCAGCCCCAACTCCTCGCGCGCCAGCCGCTCCAGCATCACCGGATCATCGTGCAACAGTTCGACCTTGCGCCGTAGTCGCTCGACCCGCAGTCGCGTCTCCTCCAGATCGATCTCAAGCTCCGCCTCGCGCCCGGCAAGCATCTCGAGTCGCGCGTAACTCTCGGCCCCGGCCACCGCCAGGTACGTCAGTGCAGCCAGCAACCCCAGTCCGAGCAGAGTCGGCAGCGACCGCTGCAACCTCTCACGCGAACGTTCGAAGAGCGCCGACAGGCTCTCGGTCGGCTTCTGGGACTTCGCCGCCACGGGTTCGAGATTACACGAGCCGAAGCGGACGTCTTGCTCCGGCCGGATCGGACCGGCAGGCGGCCTGCCGCCCACGCCGCCGAGCCCCGAGGGAACGGCCCGATTCGACGAGGAGGTCCGCTCGGCGCGACGGAAGTCTCATATCTCCTGAGACAAGGCCGGATCCCGTCATCGCTGCCTGTTTGTGCTATCTTCGAGCGCCCTGCGCCGTGTTCGCGTGGCCCGTTCGTCTAGGGGTCTAGGACGCTGGCCTCTCACGCCAGTAACACGGGTTCGAATCCCGTACGGGCTACCACCGCGCGCTGCCGCTTGAACCGATTTGCCTGCCCGCGAGGGTCGCTCCTGGTTCGCGCCAGGAGGTCGGAATCCGCTCCCGGTCTGCTGGTGTTAGGTTGCCCAGGTGCTTCTGTTCTGTCGCGCGGGGATCCGTAAGGGGCTGCTCGAGGCCGGCTTCGCCTTGCTGGCGCTCACGCCCGTGTTCGCCCAGCAGGAGGAGCCGGAGACAGTCATCCTGTCTCGCGGCGAGGGCGTGATCGTGTTCGAGCGGCGGGCGGCGCCGTTGCCCTGGATGGAGACCGCACGTGGGCCGTTGGTCGCGTTCGCGCCCGTCGTCGACGTGGTGGGGGGCGCGCTCGAGATCGGGCCGCTCGGTGAAGGCCACACGTTGCGGATCGCGGGCCGCGACGTGATTCTGGGGCCGCTCGGGCGCGTCGTCGTCGTCGACGGCGAGATGGAGTACCTCTCGGTGACGCCCTGGCTGGAGCCGAGGCCCGAGGTTCCGGAAGATGAGCGGGAGGATCCGGACGATCCGGCGCCGCCGGAAACGGAACCGCGGCGCCTGTTCGTTCCGCTTGACGCCTTGTCCGCCGCCTATCCGGCCGAGTTGGGCTACCGCTTCGAGTTCGACCGTCGGCGTGGACGGCTGGAGGTCACTGCGACGGGAGAGCGGCGGCTCGCCGTGGACATCGAGCGCGTGCATGACCTCGGTGCGACCACCTTGGCGGTGACCTTCTCGGGCCGGCCGCGCTACCGAGTCGACCGCTACCCCGGCGGAATCAGCGTGAGGCTCTTGTCCGGCGTGATGGAGCCGCGCGCGCGGCGGCGGCTGGAGGATCCCCTGGTCCGTTGGATCGAAGTCCGCCAGCGTTCGATCGAGATCGGGCTGGCGCCTCGCGCCGCCGCCTCGGAACCGTACCTTCTGGGCAGTCCGCCGCGGGTCCAGCTTGTCATCGACGTCGCCCGCGACCGGATCGGTCAGAGACCTCGGCCTCTGACGCGGCTCGAGGACGCACTTGGCGAGTTCCGGGTTGTCGTCGATCCGGGCCACGGCGGCGCGGACACGGGCGTCGTCTCGTCGTCCGGGGATGCGGAAAAGGACCTCACGCTCTCGTTGGCCCAGGAACTGCGTGCGCTTCTGGAGGAGCGGCTCGGAGCGCGCGTCGTACTCACGCGGAACGACGACAGCGCCGTGCCGCTCGAGGGCCGGACCGCCGTCGCGAACCAGCACCGCGCGGATCTGTTTCTCTCGCTCCACGCGCATGCCGACGGCGCGCCCGGACAGACGGCGCAGGTAGCGACCTGGCTGCTCGAGCCGCCGCCGTCGCGGTTCGGCACGTCGGCGGCGGCAGAGGGCTTGGAAGAGACGGACGAGTCGGCGGCGACGCTGCAGTCCAGGAGAGACGCAACCTCTCGCGGCCCGCTTCGCGGCCGGACGTCGACGAGCAACGACGAGATCACCCTCGTCGTGCCGCCACTCGAACCCTGGGAGCGCGCCCACGACGGGCGCCTCGAACAGAGCCTTCTCCTCGCGCGGCTGCTCCAGCGCGAAATGTCGATCGTCCTTGGACGCCCGGGAGGGTCGGTCGGCCGAGCGCCGCTTCGGGTCCTGACCGGCGCGTCGATGCCTGCCGTGTTCATCGAGTTCGGCTTGCTGGGCGACGAAGACGAGAACGATGCCGAGGACGATCCGCAAGACGACGCCGAGGGCGAAGCCGATGGGCAGAGTCGCTTGGCGGAGCGCCGCGCCGTTCGGTTCGATGACAGACCTGTCCTGGGGGCCCGACGGGTCGCCGAGGCGCCCTTCCAGAGTCCCGATACAGCCGGCTTGCAACGCGTCGCCCTGGTCGAGGCGATCGTGCGAGCGATCGGGACCTATCGGGACGCGATGATCGGCGCCAATAGAGAGGACGACGACCAGACGGGGAATCCGCTCCGGAGGCCCAGGAGGTGACGGCGCACCTCCTTCGCCGAGTCCGGCGGACGGTTCTTCTCGTCGTTTCGGCAGGCGCTCTGCTCGCGGGTTGCGGCAGCGATGCGCCAGACGGCGAGCCGGCGGCCGAAGTCGGAACGGTGGCGCCCGGCGAGGAGTTCCTGGCGACCCTGTGCTTCCCGAGCGACAGGTCAGAACTCCGTTGCGACGAGTACCCGATCCAGGCTGCCGTCAGCGCCGAGGAGACGGCGGCGGTCATCGTTCGCGCCCTGATCGCCGGCCCGGCGTCGCGGGCGACGGTCTCGGAGGAGGCGGCCAGGCCGGAAGGCGACGAGGCGCTTCACTCCTCCTTGCCCGACAGCGTTCGACTCCTCGAGCTGGAGATCAACCGCGGCGTTGCCTACGTCGATCTCACCGTCGAGCAGCTCGACAGGGACGGTGAACCGACCGCCGGTGGCGTCGCGAACCCGGTGCTCGGCCGCGATGGACCGCCGATGGGCCTGCAGGACGAGCTGCTCGCCGTCTACAGCGTAGTGAACAGCCTGGTACTCAACGACCTCGGGGTCGAGCGAGTCGTCTTCCTGTGGAATGGCGAGCAACGGCCTACCTTCTCGGGCCACGTCGACACGACGCGCCCCTTGATGGCCGATCTGGAGCGCAACGCGGAATCGACGGCCGGCGACGCCTGAGAGATGGACTCCTCTGAGAGCTGGCGCCCGAGTCGAATCGTGGACGGCGTCCCCACCGGCGCCCGCCTGCTGAGGACGTAGGTCCTTGCGAGGCCCCTTGATCGGCGTCTTCGACTCCGGGGTCGGCGGCTTGACCGTGGTTGCGGCGCTGCGGCGCTGGCTGCCCGCCGCGTCCATCCTCTATCTGGGCGACACCGCGCGCCTGCCCTACGGCACGAAATCCCGCCGCACTGTGCGCCGTTACTCCCAGGCGAATGTCGATTTCCTGGAACGGCGCGGCATCGACGCGCTGGTCGTCGCCTGCAACACGGCGTCGGCGATGGCTCTCGGCGAACTCGAGGCGCGCGCGCCCTACTGGGGGGTGGTGGAGCCCGGCGCGGCAGCCGCGGTTGCGGTCGCTTCGCGGCACGTCGGCGTGATCGCCACCGAGTCGACCGTCCGGTCGCGCGCCTACGAAGGAGCGATTCGGCGGCTCGACCCGGAGCTTCGCGTCACCCAGCAGGCCTGTCCTCTGCTCGTACCGCTCGTCGAAGAGGGCTGGGAGGACGACGAGATCACGGAACGCATCGCTGCCCGCTATCTCGAGCCGCTGCTTGCAGCTGGAATCGACACCTTGCTCCTGGGTTGCACCCACTATCCGCTGCTCCGCGAGACGCTCGAACGGGTCTGCGGCCCTCGGGTCAAGCTGGTCGACTCCGCCGAATCGACGAGCCGCCTCGTCGCCGAGGAGTTCGGGAACGGCGGGCGGCAGCCCGCCGCGGACAGCGGAGCCCCCACCGGCAGGGTGAAGTTGTTCGCGACGGACGCCGCTCCCCGCTTCGCCGAACTCGCACGCCGCATCCTGGCCGAACCGGTGAGCCTCGACTGGGTCGACATCGATACGGCGCCGGGTTCGAGCGATCGAGGCGGGAAAGGGCCGGCACGACCGGAACCGGCGAGACGGTGATGCCGCCATCGCCCCAAGGGGGCGCTCAGTTCGCCGAGGCTTCTTGCTTCGCGTTCGATTCGAGCGAAGTGAACCGGCCCTTCAGGAACTTGTTCAGCTGGCGGTCGTAGCGGCTCGTTGCGCCGGCGTGACGCGAGCGGATGTACGGCTCCCAGCGCGGCTCGCTGGCGCCGTCGACCTTGTCGCCCATCACCGTTACGCGCTGGATGACCCGTTCCTGGTCGAAGTCGTTCAGAACGAAGTGCTGGGTACAACGATTGTCCCACATCGCGAGAGTCCCCTCGTGCCAGCGATAGCGGACGGTGAAACGCGGGTTCGTCGCCCAGCTCGTCAGGTACTTCAGCAGGTGGTCGCTTTCTTCGTGGCTCACCTCGACGATGCGGCGGGTGAAGTGCTCGTTGACGAACAGCGACTTGCGGCCGGTCTCCGGGTGGACCCGGACGACCGGATGGATCGTCATCTTCTCCGGCTTGCCGTGCGGCGTCGCGTCGTGGAGCGCGGTGAGGCCCTCGCAGAGTTCCTGCAGAGGCGGCGAAAGCTCTTCGTAGGCCTTGTACATGTTCGCCCACATCGTGTCGCCGCCGACTGGCGGACACTTGACCATGTTCAGGATCGCCATGACCGAGGGTTGTTCCTGGAAGCTGATGTCGCTGTGCCATTCATCGGCGACGCCGCCGCGGGTCGCCACCAGCTCGAAGACCTCGGGGTGGTCGATGAACGGATTGTTCAGATGCGGGTGCCCTTCGAGCTCGCCGAAGTGCCGGCCGAAGGCGACGTGCTGCTCGACGCTCAGATTCTGATCGGGAAAGAACAGGACCTGGTGCTTGAGCAGCAGCGAGCGGATCGTTGCGGCCTCGTCGGGGCCGGCGTCGGCCAGGGGAAGATCGTGGACCTCTGCGCCAAGGGATCCGGAAAGACGGACGACTCGATGACTCATGGGAGTTCTCCTGCGGTTGATGACCGAGGCTATCGTCCGAGTCAGTTTCCCACCGAGGCGACCCCGAGGTGACGGTCCGACGCGAAGCCTCGCAAGCTGGCTAGACTGTGGGCATGCGCACATCCATCGGCCTTTGCGCCGCCGCCCTTGCCCTGGGCGCCCTGTCCTGCTCCGAGCCCGCAGAGCAGGACGAGCGTCCCCGCGTGGAGGCTGACGGTACCGTTCACGTCCCTGCGTTCGACCTGCCGGAAACCTCGTACTTGAGCGAGGAGTCGCGGGCGGCGATGAGGCATTTCCGCGACGTCTACGGCCCGGAGTTCGGTACGTTCTCCGAGGGCTGCGCGAACCTGAACGACGTCGCGGGCGATCTCGAAGCGGTACGCGCGGCGCGGCAGTGCGTTGCGGAGGGCTACTACCGCACCGCCATCTATCGGGACACCTTGGCCAAGCACTCGGTCGAGATCTCCGCGGAGACGATCGCAGGCGTCTACACCGAGGTGTTCGTTCCCGAGCGGGGCGTGACCGCAGAGAAGAAGGACCGGCTTCTGATCAGCATTCACGGCGGCGGCTTCAGCGTTGGCGCCCGCTACTTCAGCCACACGGAAGCGATACAGGTCGCAGACATCGGCGGCTACAAGGTGATCAGCCCCGACTATCGGATGGCCCCGGAGTACAGCCACCCGGCCGGCGTCGAGGACGTCATCGCCGTCTACCGGGCGATGCTCGAGGACTACGACGCCGCCCACATCGGCATCTACGGGTGCTCGGCCGGCGCGATGCTCACGGCGCAGACGGTCGCCTACATGCTCGTGCACGACCTGCCCCTTCCGGGGGCCATCGGCCTCTTCTGCGCCGGCATTCCGACGACTGACGGCGACACGCCCGGCGTCTTCAAGATGGGCCGGAGCGAGAGCGCCTACCTGGTGTCCGCGATGAACGGCTTCCCGCGCCCGGTCGAGCCGGCGGCGCCACCGCAGCCGAGCGGCTACTTCCGTGGCGTAGCGGCCGGCGACCCGGTCGTCGCTCCCGGCGACCACGACGACCTGCTCGCGCGCTTTCCGCCGGCGCTGCTGATCAGCGGCACCCGCGACTTCGCCCTCGGCGGCGTGCTGGCCAGTCACAACAAGCTGGTCAGCCTGGGCGTCGAGGCCGACCTGCACGTCTGGGAAGGCCTGGGGCACGCGACCTTCGCGTTCAACCCGCGCCTGCCCGAATCGGACGAAGTGCACAACGTGATCGTGGGGTTCTTCGACAGGCATCTGGCGCGGTAGCTTCAACGACGCCGTCTGGCGAGGGCCGCCGCGATCGTGAGAGTGAGCAGACCGCGCCCGGCCTGTCGTCGCTTCATTCTCACTGTCCTTTCGGGTCGTCGGGCCGCTAGTCTAGCGTCCGAGCCTGAGCGCAAGGCCCCGTTTGATGCTGACGAGTGTTGCTGGTACGGTGCCAGAACGTTGCTGGCACGCTGGTCGATTCGGCGATTTCTCGTACGCGAAGTCACCGCCACAGGGAGCGTTCAACCCATGAAGAGAGGCCGACTTGCCTTGTTCGCGCTCGTACCGATGTCCTTCGCCCTTCCCGCGTTTGCCCAGAACAGCGCCGAGAACCAGAACAGCGCCGAGAAGGAGGACGTACGAGTCAAGGGCGCCCACGAGAATCAGTCGCCGGAGGCGCGGCAGGACGATCTCGGCATCACGGTGCCCATTCCGACGAGCCACCCCGGCCGTCGCTACCCGGCGGAGAACGACTTCCCGACCGGTCCAGCCATCGGCGAGCGCCTGCCCGAGTTCGAGTTGCCGAACCAGGACGGCGAGCTGATCGACTTCCACGCGGACCGGGGCGACGCGAAGGCAGTCGTCGTCTTCTACCGTTCCGCCGTCTGGTGACCGTACTGCCGCACGCAGCTGGTCGAGCTGCAAGACAACCTGGAGCTCTTCGACGCCGAGAACATCAAGGTCTACGGCGTCAGCTACGACGGGCAGGAGCATCTGAAGGCCTTTGCCGAGGATCGGAAGATCACCTACGACCTGCTCTCCGACTACGATTCGGCGGTCATCGAGCGGTTCGGCATCCTGAACACGACGATCGATCCCGACGCGGATGCGTTCAACCGGGCGACCGAGCGGGGGTTCTACGGAATTCCCTTCCCGGGGGTCTACGTCGTTGACCGCGACGGCCGGGTGACGGAGAAGTTCTTCCACCGCCATTACGCGACGCGCACGTCGGCGGGGACGATCCGCGACAGCGCGATCGGCCGCATCCTGGCCAAGCACGAGGCTCCCGCT
Organism: Candidatus Multivoraceae bacterium; assembly: GCA_965219625.1. Classification (GTDB taxonomy): domain Bacteria; phylum Acidobacteriota; class Thermoanaerobaculia; order Multivoradales; family Multivoraceae; genus Multivorans. Next base: position 1,648,992 of record OZ244782.1, read on the forward strand.
GCGGAACTGGGCGACGAGCACGTCGAGGTCTCCGTCTTCCTCGCCGACGAGGCGCTCAAGTTCGAGTACACGAGCACCCTCCATGTGCGTTTCGAGGTCGCCGACGGCTTCCACATCTACGCCGATCCGCTGCCTGACGGCTTCATCGCGTCGACGGCGACGGTGGCGCCGACGAAGGGAGTGAGGACCGGCGAGCCGGTCTATCCGCCGACCTCCGAGCGCGAGTTCCCACAACTCGGCGTGACGCTGAACGTGTACGAGGGAGGCGCGACGGACATCGCCATCCCGATCGCCTTGAACTCCGAGATTCTCGACTGGCCGATTCAGGACAAGCCGACCGAGATCGAGATTCCGGTCGACGTCGTCTACCAGGCGTGCAGCGAGACGGTCTGCTACGTGCCGAAGGAGCAGACGGTCGTGCTGAAGGCGCCGATCGAGCCGCTCGTCATGCCGGGTCGTCGCAGATAGCAGAACAGGGCCACCCAACGGACATTCCGGCCGCCCTGGCCGAAGCTGAAGCGACGGTGCTCCGCGGCGGGGCGAAGACTGTGAGACTCTTCGCTTCCGACGCCGGTCCGCGGTTTGCCAGACTTGCCGAACGGATCCTCGGCGAGCCGGCGGATTGAGTGGAACCGATGTGTAACGAGTCGGAAACGAAGGGCCAGGAGGTCGAAACATGACGACGAAGCGAGGCGGTGGCTTCAGGCGAAGCGACGGAAGGCCGTCGTCCGCTCTGCGCCCGGTGACAATCGAGCTTGACGCGATGCCCTTCGCCGAGGGCTCCGCGTCGGTCGAGTTCGGCGCCACCCGGGTACTCTGCGCAGCCAGCGTCGAGCGGCGCGTGCCGAGGTGGCTGATCGGCAAGGGGCAGGGATGGCTTACCGGCGAGTATGCGATGCTGCCGCGCTCCACGCTGACCCGGTCCGCCCGCGAGGTCTCGCGCGGTCGGCCGTCGGGGCGTACGGCGGAGATTCAGCGCCTGATCGGTCGATCGCTCCGCTCCGCGGTGCGGCTCGGCGAGCTTCCCGAGGTCACGATCACCGTCGACTGCGACGTCATCCGCGCGGACGGGGGCACGCGCACGGCGGCGATCACCGGCGGCTACGTCGCACTCGTCTGCGCTCTATGCAGGATGGCGCTCGAGGGCGACCTGAAGAAGCTGCCGCTTGAACATTCGGTAGCTGCAGTTTCGGTCGGGATCTGCCAGGACGAACCGCTGCTCGACCTCGAGTACATCGAAGACCGCGATGCCCAGGTCGACCTGAACGTCGTCGCAACCGGCGAGGGGAACCTGATCGAGGTCCAGGGTACGGCCGAGGGCCGCGTCTTCACCCGTCCCGAGTTCGACGAACTGCTCGATCTCGCGCTCGCGGGCATCAACGAACTCACCGAACTCCAGAGGCGCGCACTCGAGCCGCGGCTGGCCGAGGCCAGGGAGGTTCTTGCTCGCCGCCGTCGCGGTCCGGCGCCGACCCGCGACGAGGCGACGCTGTGGGGGCGCCCGCCGCGCCGAGAGCCATGAGCAACGGGTCGCCGCCGCTCGACATCCACCTGATCGCCATCGGCGGCACCGGTATGGCGCCGCTGGCCTGCCTGCTGCGAGCGCTCGGTCACCATGTGCGGGGGTCGGACGGACCTCTCTATCCGCCGACCAGCGGGCTCCTCGCCGATGCCGGCATTCAGCCGATGGTGGGCTACGACCCGGCGCATCTCGAGCCGCCGCCAGATCTCGTCATCGTCGGCAACGCGGTGCCGCGGACGAACCCGGAGGCGTTGGCGACGGAGGAACTCGGCCTGCCGCGACTGTCGATGCCCGAAGCGCTCGACCGCTTCGTGCTGCGGCAGCGAAGACCGTTCGTCGTCGCAGGGAGCCACGGGAAGACGACGACGACCGCGATGGCGGCCTGGGTATACAGCGAGGCGGGCGCCGACCCGGGGTTTCTCATCGGCGGCGTGCCGATTGGCCTGCCCTCCGGCTTCGCGCTCGGCAAGGGCGCCCGGTTCGTCATCGAAGGGGACGAGTACAACGCGTCTTACTTCGACCGTGGCCCAAAGTTCTGGCACTACCGGCCGGACATGCTCATCGTCACCAGCCTGGAACACGATCACGTGGATCTCTATCCCGACTTCGAGAGCCTGGAGCGCGCCTTCGCAGGTCTCGTCGAACGTCTGCCGCCGACCGGGCTTCTCGTCGCCTGTGCGGACTATCCGACCGTGGAGCGCCTGTTGCCCGCGAGCCCTTGCCCGGTGGTCACGTACGGCGCCCGGGCCGGAGATGTCCGGCTCGCCGGTCCCGTCGAGAGCAGCCGGCAGGGGATCTCTTTCGAGCTGGAAGAGGTCGGTGGCCGGCAGCGGATCGAACTGAGCGTCTGGGGCAAGCACAACGCACTGAACGCGATGGCGGTATGGGCCGCGGCTCGCACCGACGGACTCGACGAGGACGCCGTCCTGGACGCGCTCTCCACTTTCCGGGGCGTCAAGCGTCGGCTGGAGGTGATCGGCGAAGGGGCAGGAATTACCGTTGTCGATGACTTCGCGCACCATCCGTCCGAAGTCGCCGCTTCGCTCGCGGCGCTGCGACAGAGATTCCCGGATCGTCGATTGATCGCCCTGTTCGAGCCGCGCAGCCTGAGTGCGGGGCGAAGGCAGTTCGCGGCCGATCTGGCGGCGGCGTTCATCGATGCGAACCGCGTCGCTCTCGCTCCGATCTTCCACCGCGAGCGACTGGGCGCGGAGGGTTTCGATCCGGACGCCGTCGTCGCTCGGATCGGTGACCTCGGCGTCGAGGCGACCGCCTACGAGTCGAACGACGACTTGCTGCGTGAACTCCTCGCCGACGCTCGGCCCGGCGATGTCGTCGTTACGATGTCCTCCGGTTCGTTCGACGACATGCCTCGGCGACTACTCGACGGGCTCCTCCAGGTGGGTCTCCAGGAACTGGCGGGCGCCGAGCTCGGGTAGCCGCAGGTCTTCGGCGCTGGCTGAGCCCACGGCGTTCCTCGGCGCCAGACCGACGATCTCCGAACCGACGATGCCGGTCCCCGCGGCGCGAGCGAGCCGCTCGACACGATTCACCACCTCGAGCAGGGACGTTCGCTCGCAGTCCGTCAGGTTCACGCTGACCTGGGCGCGGCCGCGACGCTCAAGAAAGAAGCCGAGTGCCCGAACGCCGGGTAAGCCGCCGCCGGACTCGCGAAGCGCTGCGGCGATGCGCTTCGCCACGCCCGGATCGCTCGTGTCGAGCAACAGATTGAAGGCCACGAGCGGCGGCCTTGCGCCGACCAGGACCGCTCCCCCCGTCGGGTGAACCCGGCGCGGACCCCGGTCCGGCGGCCACTCGCCGGTCGCCATCCGCCCTTCCAGCCGCTTCAGGCCGCCGCGCCGGTGCTCCGCCAGCATCGCGCGCTCTGGGCTGGCCGCCGCCTCGCCGTACAGGAAGACGGGTAGCCCGATGGCTGCCAGGGAGTCGGCAGCGAGCCTCGCGGTCCGCACGGCCTCGGACATCGTTCCCGGACCTCTGGATGTCGACAGCGGCACGAACGGTACGACATCGAGAATGCCCAGGAACGGATGCACGCCCCGATGCCGCCGGACATCGAGGAGCTCGACCGCGGCAGAAGCCAGCGCGGTTACCGCCCTCACCAGGGCGTCCCCCTCGCCGACCAGCGTCAACACCGTCCGGTTGTGGTCGGCATCCGACGACGTGTCGAGCACCCGCACTCCCGGCGTCGCTACCGCAGCTACGCAGGCGTCGATCACCTGACGGTCGCGGCCCTCGCTCACGTTCGGTACGCACTCCAGGCGGACCATCCCCCCGACCTGCTACGCCAACCCGACCAGGAACTGCAGCGCCCGCGCCACGCGAAGGAAGATAGCAGGGTGCGCTCTTCGACCGGCGGTCGGAGCCTGGCCCATGTCGGCGCGACGAAGGGGACTCCTGCCGTGCCAGCCGGCGGACGAGGGGCGTAGCTCGACCGCTCTGCCCGTCGTTGACCCTCTCGGGGAGCCGTGTTACGTTACCGACGCTTTCGGGCTCGGGAGAAACCGGAACGCCGAGCCGGATGAACGCCTGCACAGAACCCCGATAAAGACAGACCCGGAATCCCGCGGGACGAATAGCTGTGGACTTCGACGCCAGTCTGCTGGTGATCATGGCGATCTTCTGGGCCACCTACTTGGTGGTGCGGCTGTACCTCGTGCGGCCGATCATGAAGATGCTGAGGCAACGCGACAGCGAGGTCATCACCGCTCAGGAGACGCTCGACCGAACCCAAGCGGAGGTCGAGGCGAGGATCGAGGAGCAGCGTGAGAAGCTCAGAGCGGCCCGCGCGGAAGCCGCCGTCCGCCGCGACCGGGTGCGAAGGGAAGCCGAGGATGCGCGGGAGCGGATGGTCTCCGAAGCTCGCGCCGAGGCGGACGCGGAACTCCGACAGGCGATCGCGACGCTCGAAGCCGAGACGGCGGAGCAGCGGAGCGAACTCGAGGCGCGGGCCGAGCAGCTCGCTGGCCAGATGACGGCGAAGCTGATTGGAGCGCCGTCATGAGCCGGCGGATGACCGCCAGGTCCCCACGCGCGCCGCTGCCCTCCACCGTGGCGCTCTTCACCATCCTGCTCTTCGGCGCGACGGTTGCATTCGGCGCGGATGCAGGCGGCGAGTCGACGCATTGGCTCGGCCTGCCGCGGTGGGTCTTCTCCTGGGTGAACATGATCCTGCTGTTCGGGGGCATCGGTTACCTGGCTGGCCCGAAGATCGTCGAACTCCTGAACATCCGCCGCCATCGGATTCGAGACAGCCTGATGACCGCGCGGCGCCAGCGCGCCGACGCCGAAGAACTGCGCTCTGGGCTTGAAGGCCAGCTCCTTGAACTCGAGGCCGAGGTCGCGCGCGCGGTCGAGCGAGCTGAGCGGGAAGGAGATCGAGAAGCTCAGGAGATCGTCGCCCTCGCGGAGCGGGAGCGTTCGCGGTTGAAGGAGCAGGTCCGAACGGAGATCAGGAACCGCACGGCGCGAGCCCGGGTCGAACTCGCCGAGCATGCGGCTCGGCTCGCCACCTCCCTGGCTGCGGCACGCTTGGAGCAGGAAGTCGACTCCGCCGCCCGCCGCCGCATACTCGACCGCGGGATCCTCAGTCTGGAGAGCCGCGCTGACAACGGCGGTTCGGGGGCCGAAGCGCAATGATCTACCGTTACGCCAAGCCGTACGCCCAGGCGTTGATGGGCGCCGCCGGGTCTCTGGAGAAGGCGCAGGCGACACGAGCCGATCTGGCCGCCTTTGCCGAGGCGATGAATGCCGTTCCGCGCCTCGCGCGGATGGCCGCAAACCCGGGCGTGCCGCCGACGAAGAGGCGGGCGGTGGTCGATCAGATCGCCGACATGCTCGGGGCTGGCGAACTCGCGCGCCGGCTCCTCCGGCTCTTGCTCGACAACTACCGGTTGATCCACCTGTCGGCGATTCTCGAGGCGATCGATGAACTCATCGACCGCGCCCGCGGCGTGATCAGCGCGACGATCACCGTGGCCGAGGAGCTCGACGCCGACCAGCAGGCGCGGATGGTCTCTGCGCTCGAGAGGCTCTCGGGGTCTGAAGTCCGGCTGGAGAGCCGGATCGACCCGAGCCTGATCGGGGGTTTCGTGGCCCAATTCGGCAGCCATCGCTACGACGCGAGCGTGCGCGGCCAGTTGGCCGCCCTGGAATCGAAGCTGACGGCGCCCGGCGCCGTACCCGAGGAGCTCTGAGGCGGCAGACGCGTCGACCACTGCGCAGGCAGGTCCTTGCCCGCGCTTCCCAGGCACTCAAGGAGTAGAGCAGATATGCAGGTAAGAGCCGATGAGATCGCAGCGGTCCTCGAGCGCCAGTTGGCGGGGTACGAGGCCGAAGTCGATGTCGCCGAGGTCGGCACAGTTCTGAGCGTAGGCGATGGCATCGCCCGGGTCTACGGCCTGGAACAGGCGATGGCCGGCGAGCTGCTGGCGTTTCCCAACGACGTGTACGGACTTGCCCTGAACCTCGAGGAGGACCAGATCGGCGCCGTACTGATGGGCGAGTCTCGCCTGGTCGACGAAGGCGACGAGGTCCGGCGGACGGGCCGCATCATGGAAGTCCCCGTCGGGCCGGGCCTGGTCGGCCGCGTCGTCGATCCGCTCGGGAACCCGATTGACGGCAAGGGGCCCATCGAGGCCGCCGAGAGCTACCCGCTCGAGCGCATCGCCCCGGGCGTCGTCGATCGCGAGCCGGTGTCCGAGCCGATGCAGACCGGAATCAAGGCGATCGACTCGATGATCCCGATCGGCCGTGGCCAGCGTGAGCTGATCATCGGCGACCGGCAGATCGGCAAGACGGCCGTCGCCGTCGACGCGATCATCAACCAGAAGGGCGGCGACGTGATCTGTGTCTACGTCGCGATCGGGCAGAAGCGGTCGACCGTCGCCCAGGTGGTCAAGACGCTCGAAGACCGCGGAGCGATGGAGCATACGATCGTCGTCTCCGCCTCGGCATCCGAGCCGGCGCCGCTCCAGTTCATCGCCCCGTATGCCGGCTGCTCGATGGGCGAGTACTTTCTCTACAACGGCCAGCATGCGCTGGTCATCTACGACGATCTCTCGAAGCAGGCCGCCTCCTACCGCGAGGTGTCCCTGCTGCTCCGTCGGCCGCCAGGGCGAGAGGCGTATCCCGGCGACGTCTTCTACCTTCACTCGCGGTTGCTGGAGCGAGCGGCGAAGCTCTCGCGCGCGAACGGCGGCGGTTCGCTGACCGCGCTGCCGATCATCGAGACCCAGGCCGGCGACGTCTCCGCCTACATCCCGACGAACGTGATCTCCATCACGGACGGCCAGATCTTCCTCGAAGGCGACCTGTTCTTCTCCGGCGTGCGGCCGGCGGTCAACGTCGGCATCTCCGTCAGCCGGGTGGGCGGCAACGCGCAGATCAACGCGATGCGGAAGAACTCCGGCACCTTGCGCCTCGACCTGGCGCAGTATCGGTCGCTCGCCGCGTTCGCCCAGTTCGGTTCCGACCTCGACCGCGTCACGCTCCAGCAGTTGGCGCGCGGCGAACGGCTCGTCGAGCTCCTCAAGCAGGGACAGTACGCGCCGCTGCCGGTCGAGGATCAGGTGCTGTCCATCCTCGCCGGAACCCGCGGCGTCCTCGACGACCTGAAGGTCGAGGCGGTGCGGCCCTTCGAGGCGTTCATGCACCGCCACTTCCGCGACGAAGAGGCGGAGCTGCGCGACCGGATTCGCGAGGAAGGCAAGCTGAGCGACGAGCTCGACGCTGCGGTCATGGATGCGATGGCGCGAGCGTTCCGGCGCTTCGTCGAAGAGACGCCCGACGCGCTTGTCGACGAGAACTGAGCGGCACGGTTCCGAGGTAGGCCTGAACGATGGCGAGCCTGATTGATCTTCGCCGACGCATCCGGTCGGTCAAGAACACCCAACAGATCACGAAGGCGATGAAGATGGTCGCGGCGGCGAAGCTCCGCCGCGCGCAGGACCAGGTACTCGCCACCCGGCCGTACGCGCTTGAGTTGCGCAAGGTCACGCAGCACCTCGCGTCCGTATCGGCTGGCGAGGTGGAGCATCCTCTGCTCGCGCCCGCGGGCGGTGACGGAGGCGGCGAGGACGCCACTCCTGGGCGGACGCTCGTGCTGGTCGTCACGGGCGACAAGGGCCTGTGCGGTGCGTTCAACGCCCACGTGACGAGGCGCGCCTCGCAGGAACTCGACGCCCTCTCCGGCAACGGCGACGTGCTCGCGCTGGGCAACCGCGGCGCGGACTTCTTCACTCACCGAGGCGCTCCGATGCGGGGCGCGCGGCGCGGCCTGTTTCGGGAACTCCGCTACGAGGCGGCGCAAGAGCTTGCCGCAGAGGTCTCCGAGGCGTTCATCGGCGGGGAGTACGCCGCCGTCTACGCGGTCTTCAACGAGTTCGTCTCCGTCTTGAGTCAGAAGGTCCGGTGGGAGCGGCTGCTGCCGATTGCACGCGAAGACGTGCTGGGCGACGAGTCCGGCGCCGGGGCGGCCGTCGAGGCCCACCGCGACTACCTGTACGAGCCGTCGGAGGCGGAGATTCTGAACGAACTCCTGCCGCGCTTCGTCACCTTCCAGATCTACCGCGTCCTGCTCGAATCGCAGGCGGCGGAGCACGCGGCCCGGATGACCGCGATGGACAGCGCAACGAAGAACGCCGGCGAGTTGATCGACAAGCTGACCCTGCAATACAACCGATCGCGCCAGGCGGAGATCACGACCGAGCTGATCGAAGTCGTCTCCGGCGCGAACGCCCTCGAGGGCTAGAGAGAGAACGGAGAACCAACCGTGAGCGAAGCAAGCACGACTTCCGGCGCCACCGGCAAGGTGGTCCAGGTCATCGGCCCGGTCCTGGACATCGAGTTTCCGGCCGAGCAGCTGCCCGAGATCCTGAATGCGGTCAGCGTGAAGAACGACGACGGCAGTATCGACCTGACGGCCGAAGTCGCGCAGCACCTCGGCTCGAACCTGGTGCGCGCGGTGTCCATGCAGCCGACCGACGGCGTCGTCCGGGGGATGGGCGCGAAGGACCTCGGCGAGCCGATTTCCGTGCCGGTCGGCGAAGCGACCCTGGGGCGCGTGCTGAGCGTCCTCGGCGAGCCGGTCGACACGTTGGGCCCGGTCGAGTCCGAGGAACGCTGGCCGATCCACCGCGAGGCGCCCGCCTTCGAGGATCAGTCGACGTCTACCGAGATGTTCGAGACCGGGATCAAGGTCATCGACCTGGTGCACCCCTACACCCGTGGCGGCAAGACGGGCCTGTTCGGCGGCGCCGGCGTTGGCAAGACCGTCCTCATCCAGGAGCTGATCAACAACGTCGCCGTACAGGGCGGCGGTTTCTCCGTGTTCGCGGGGGTCGGCGAGCGGACCCGCGAGGGGAACGACCTCCTGCGTGAGATGGTCGAGGCCGGCGTGGTCAACTTCGGCGAGGGCTTCCTCGAGAGCTACGAGGAGACCGGCAACTTCGACCTGACGAAGGTCGACCACGACGCGCTGAAGGACAGCAAGGCCGCGCTGATCTACGGCCAGATGACCGAGCCGCCCGGCGCGAGGCTCCGCGTCGGTCTCTCGGCGCTCACCGTCGCCGAGTATTTTCGGGACGTCGAAGGCCGCGACGTGCTCCTCTTCGTCGACAACATCTTCCGCTTCACCCAGGCCGGCTCCGAGGTGTCCGCCCTGCTCGGCCGGATGCCCAGCGCGGTCGGCTACCAGCCGAACCTGGCGACCGAGATGGGCGCCCTGCAGGAGCGGATCACGTCGACGAAGAAGGGCTCGATCACCTCCGTGCAGGCGATCTACGTTCCTGCCGACGACCTGACCGACCCGGCGCCGGCCACCGCCTTCGCCCACCTCGACGCGACGACGACCCTCTCGCGCGCGATCGTCGAGAAGGGCATCTACCCGGCGATCGATCCGCTCGACTCGAACTCGAAGATCCTCGAACCAGCCGTCGTCGGGGACGAGCACTACGCCGTCGCCCGGCAGGTCCAGCAGGTGCTCCAGCGCTACAAGGACCTCCAGGACATCATCGCGATTCTCGGCGTCGAGGAGCTGTCCGAGGACGACAAGCTCGTCGTCGCCCGGGCACGGAAGATCGAGCGCTACTTGTCCCAGCCGTTCTTCGTCGCGACCCAGTTCACCGGCCTCGAAGGCCGCTACGTGAAGATCGAAGACACCGTCGAAGGCTTCAAGACGATCCTCTCCGGCGAACTCGACGAGTTGCCCGAACAGGCCTTCCTCATGGTCGGCACGATCGATGAGGCCGTCGACAAGGGCAAGAAACTGCTCGCGGCCTAAGCGGCGTCGACACGGAACGAAGGGAGCGAATGAACGTGGCCGGCTTGAACCTCGTCCTCGTGACTCACGCGGAGAAGCTGCTCGAGATCGAGTGCTCGGACGTCGGTCTGCCCGGGCGGCAGGGCGATCTGGGCATCCTGCCGGGGCATACCGCTCTGATCAGCACGCTCCGTCCGGGGGAGATGAGCTACCAGCCCGCGGCCGGCGGCGCGCGGCGGTTCGTCGCCGTCGGCGCCGGCTTCTGCGAGGTGTCCGACGATCACGTGACGGTCCTCGTCGAGACGGCGGCCGCCGCCGAAGACATCGACCGCGCGAGCGCCCGGAGCGAACTCGACGCGATTGCCGCGGAGTATGCGCGCGCGAGCTTCGAAGACCAGGCCGGTCTGAAGGATCGCCTGGAGACGGCGCAGGCCCGCGCCGACGTCGCCGACCGCGCGGCGACCTGATCGTCGACCGGCGCGCGGCGCGCGGCGTCGGCACGTCGTTCGGGTTGTCGCCTCCACTTGCAGAGAACCCGCTGAGCCGCCCTGCGCTGCTACACTTCTCCGTCCGGGAGAGGTGCTGGAGTGGTCGAACAGGGCTGCCTGCTAAGCAGTTGTCCGGGGTGACCTGGACCGAGGGTTCGAATCCCTCCCTCTCCGCCAGATGACCAGGGACCGCCGGGTTCCCTTGATGCGCCTCAAGCCCGAGGCGCTGCGCTTCGAGCGGCAGCGCACCGCCGCCGGCGAACGGGTCGTGGAACCCTGGCAGGGTCGCCGGGTCGAACAGCTCCGCCGCCCGCGGATGACCGGCGTTCGCCCGGCAGGCCCGCCGCCAGCTCTCCCGAATCTCCTCCCGCGCCTGCTCCAGGAGCTCCTCGTTCGTCGTGTTCTCCCACTTGACCAACTCCCGGAGCATCCCGAACAGCCGTTCCCGCTCCCGGTCTTGATCCTCCTCCGTGGGGAACGCCTCCGGCGCGGCCGACGGGTCGTCCACCATCTGCGCGAAGAGGACCGCCCGCGCCGCCGCCAACGGCCGCCGCGCCCACCACAAGTGCAACGTCGAAGGGTGCCCGTGCCGGATCGACTTCTCCCGCGCCGACGCCGCGTTGATCGCTTCAAGCGGCAACGCCGCCTCGATCAGCTTCCGGGCAGCAGCCACCCTCGTTTCGCCGCTCACTCCGGATCGTCCAGCGGGTCGACGACGGTCAGAAAGCGGAAGAGGCGGAAGTCCGTATCCCGGGTGCAGATGCGGTGCATTCCGTGCTCACGGGTCAGGAAGGCGGCGTGATCTGGCAGGACCGGTGGAACGATCATCGTCGATGAACCGCGGAGGCGCGGATGTGCGCGGCGAACGCCGCCACTCAACCGCCCTCTTCCATGCAACGGTAGAGCGCGTCGCGGTCCGCGATGTCGACCTTGAAGGCGCCGCCCTTCCAGGTCGGCAGCGGAGGCAGGTCCCGACTGGGCCGCTCGTCCGCTGCTGGACAGCCGGGAATTCGCCGCAGGCCTGCTTCGGCGACCACCGAAAAGACGGAGTTACTTCCCGCAGCTTCCCTCTGGAGCGGCTGCACCACGGCATCGTCGGGATCAAGCTTCATACCCATGCGGCGGAAGATCCTACCGTGCGAACTGTGCGCCGTTCCCCAGTCAGCACCGTGGAAGCCCGGCCAGCCGCCACGGATGAGACAGCGCGGGAGGTAAGGGCGCTATGGTGGCGCGCCGCCCAAGCCGGCAGTATCTTTCTGTCGAGCTGGCCGCCTTTGGGCGCTCGGTCGACGCCCGATGGAATGCAGCGGGAGGCCGCCGGTGGTTGATACAGTCCACCGGAGCGGAAGCTCGCCGGGGAGTTTCGGCAGAGTGGCCATGGGCACTCTGCCGGCGCGCAGGCCAACGGTTGCCCGGGTCTCGCCGAGATGGCCACGACGATCCCGGATCCCCGGTGCGTCCGCCGTTTGCCACCAGCAGAAACGGAACAGAGCGTGTCCCACCTTCGTAGCTTCAGCGTTCAGAAGTACCGGGGAATCAACGGCCTGGAGCTGAGCACGCTTGCTCCGCGGGTGAACCTCTTCACTGGCGAGAACGGCGTGGGAAAGACAGCTCTCATCGAGGCGCTTTGGCTGTTTCACGGCCGCTATAACCCTTCCCTGCCGTGGAATCAACACCTCCACCGTGGGACCAGGGCACCCGTGGACGCGGTTTCCGCTCTTGTGCCGGACGGAGAGAGGATCGAGCTGACGGGGGCTGAACTGAAGGGAGAGTCTCGTCTCTGGCTGCAATTCGAGCGCTTCTCCTCCGTTGCCCACGGGATGACGAATGGCGGCCGCGCAGGGACCGTAGACGGGGCGCCGCAGGACCTTCCGCTTCCCGTCATCGGACGGCTGCGGATATGGGTCGACGGCCAAGAGGTGGATATGGACTCGGAGAACTGGACGTTCTTCCAGTCTCCTGAGGGCAACATCGCGGTGCCGAAGCTCCAGGTACCCACTGACAGGGCGGGCGGCGTGATCATGCTGGATGACCCGAGAATGGCCGAGGGTCACGTCCAGCGCTTCTCCAAGCTCGTCGATCAGGGCGAGAGAAGCTACTTGCTCAACGTGTTGTGCGCTTTGCGGCCGAATGTCAGAGATGTCGAGATACTCATCCGGGAGGAAGACGGTAAGCCCTATGTTTCGGCCACGATGCAGGACGGGCAGCGCCGTGCTCTGCACGAGCTGGGGGGCGGCATGACCAGGCTCTTTCGCTTCGTCGTGGATGCCTTTGAGGTGCGTCGGGGGATTGTCTTCATCGACGAGATCGAGAACGGTTTCCACTACAAGGTACTCCCGAACCTCTGGCGTCATCTAAAGGAAATTTCCGAGAAGCTGGGAGTTCAGGTGTTCGCCACGACCCACAGTGCCGAGTGCATCGACGCCGCGATAGGCGCCTTTCGGGATGACCTGACGGACTTGGCCGTGCATGGCCTCTTCCAGAACGAAGAGAACGAAGTGCGGTCCACCTGCTTCACCGGCGACCGTCTGGACGGCGCCTTCGAGATCGACCTCGAGCTGCGGTAGCCGTTCCGTTGGAGATCAAGAGCAGGAAGGTCATTCTCGTCGAGGGCAGAGCCGACGAGGCGATCATCCAGCGCTTGCTGCCCGCAGGCTCGGAGGTCGACGTCGTTCGCTTCAAGGAGGAGGGGACGTTGTCGAACGTCGTCGGCGCTGTCGCGGCAGACGGAGTCAAGCTCGGCGGGCTGGAAGCAGTCGGCATCGTCATCGACGCGGACGAGAACCCGCAAAGGTCTTGGCAAAGCGCCACCGACGCCCTCGCGAGAAACGAACTTCCAGCGCCGGAGAAGGCTGGAGTCTTCACCGGTTCGCACCCGAAGATCGGCGTCTTCGTCGTGCCGGACCTGGACAGTCCCGGATCTCTCGAAACCCTACTGCGCAGATCGGTTGCGGACCGCGCCGAGGCCGACTGCGCCGAGAGCTATCTGGAGTGCGTGGAGGCAGCGCGGGAAGGCGAGCGGTGGAGTACAAGGAATAGGCGTGACAAGGCCTTCGCCTTCGCGTACTTCGCCGTTCATGCCGACCCAACAGATGATCTCGTCGTGGCCGCGAGGAAGTCGCTCTGGGCCATCGAATCCGAAGCGTTCGAGCCGCTCAAGAGGTTCATCGTCGAGCTGGCGAGTGGAGGGCCGCCGCCGGACGCGGAGTGACGCGATAGCGGCTGGATCAGCGAGCTGGAGACTTCATCAGCCGACTCTGGCAGACGCTCCACCCAAGTTGTCAAGTTGAAGCCCCGCCAGCCCGGAGTTCCCTCCTACTCCCCCCGCTGCAGCATCGGGTAGAACTGCGTGAACACGTTGTCCGTCGCGGCGTGCTCCGCGTGACAGTCGTAGCAGCGGTCCTTCGGGAAGGCCGACGCCGACGGTCTCAGGCCGCCCGCCCGGTCCCGGAAACTGAGGTAGGCCCAGCCCTCGGGGTAGCGCTCGCTGTCCTTCACCGCGACTTCCATCCCCAGGAAGTCCTTCTCGAAGTAACCGGCCTGGTTGATCGACTCGCGGGAACCCGGCCCGAACACGTCCATCGGCAGCATCGTGCCTTCCGGGAACTCGCCGGTCGCCATGAAGTACCGGTAGGCCTCCGGCTGAATGTAGACGTTCGTGAACGCGCCGGGCCCTTCGCGCTCGGCGGCGCCTTCGCTGTAGCTCAGACCGAGTGAAGCGCCGACGAAGACCCACGTGCGGTAGCCCTCGGGGCGGATGAGCTCGCCGTCGACCGTGTAGGCCGGCACGGCCATGCCATCGAGCGACGGCTTGGCGCCTGGCTCCGCCTGCTGGGCCGTCGCGACAAGCGCGGCGATCAGCGCGGCGAGTGCGGTGGTGATGGCGATCTTCTGCAAGTCTGATCCGGAGCAGCCCGAGACCCAACGCGGCAACCGTCTATCGGCTCGGGTTCCCGGCCGCCGCCTTGCGAGCCCGCTCGACGACTCGCTTTGCCGTCTTGAAGGAGCGACGCACGTCTTCGCGCTCGCCGAATGCCTTCAAGTCCTTGATACCCCAGGCGCCTTGGCTGGTCACATAGAGCTCTACAGGTCCTTCGCGGTCGGCCCCCTCCTGCTTGGAGGCCGCCTCCCTGTCCTTGCGCTGGCTGTCGCTCATCTACCCGACTCTACCGAACGGTTCCATGGCGCGGAACCCGCAGTTCTTTGGCCGGGCGGTCAGGCCCAGCTGAGGTCGTGCCTGGAGATGGGCAGCGAGCGGAGCCGCTTGCCGGTTATCCCGAAGATCGCGTTGCACAGCGCCGGCGGGACCGGCGGCAGCGCGGGTTCGCCGAGGCCGGTCGGCTGGTTGTCGCTCATCACGAAGTGGACCTCCACGGGCGGCGCCTGGTCGATGCGCAGGAGCTTGAAGTTGTGGAAGTTGCTCTCGTTCGTCTGTCCGCCGTCGAAGGTGATCTCCTGGTCCAACGCCTGGCCGAGACCGTCGAGCGCGGCGCCCTGGACCTGATTCACGGCGTTGCTCGGGTTGACGAGCTGCCTGCCGACGTCGCCGGCGACCCAGATCTTGTCGACCCCGAGTTCGCCGCTCCTGCTCACCGTGGCTTGGACGACTTCGGCGAAGTAGCCCCGGTGGCTGAAGTGAAAGGCGACGCCCTGGGCTGTGCCCTCGGGCAGGTCCGCCTTGCTCCAGCCCGACCTGTCGCGCACGAGTTCGAGCACGGCCTTCATCCTCTTCGGGTCGAAGGAGGTCCTCGCGCCGGCGGGAACCGAGTCGAGCAGGTCGAGCCGGAACTGGAGCGGGTCCTTGCCGGCCGCGGTAGCGAGTTCGTCGATGAACGACTGGACGACGAAGGAGATCGCGTTGCTGGTCGGAGCGCGGAGCGCCCCGGTCGGGATGCCGAGCGGCATCTTCGATGCCCCAAGCTCGAAGTTCGGCACGAACCCCTGCGGGAACTCGTTCGTCGGCATGTTCGCGCTCGAGGCGAAGCGCTGGCCTTCGCCGAAGCTGACGAAGTGGTCGCGCCAGGCCGTCAGGTTGCCTGCCTCGTCGAGACCGGCTTCAAGGTAGTGGTAGCCGCCGGGCCGGTAGTAGTCGAAGCGGGTGTCGTCTTCGCGCGTCCACACGAGCTTCACGGGGACTTTCGCCTGCTGGGAGATCAAGGCGGCTTCCAGCATGTAGTCGTTCGTCAGTCGCCGACCGAAGCCGCCGCCCATGCGGGTCAGGTGAATCGTCATCTTGCCCGCGGGAATGCCGAGCGCACGGCTCAGGTCGCCCAGGGCGAACTGCGGCGTTTGGGTTGGCGCCCAGAACTCGGCCTCGCCTTCGCGCACGTGGGCCGTCGTATTCTGCGGTTCGAGCGGCGCATGGGCGAGGAAGGGGTAACGGTAGGCGGCCTTCAGCGTCTTCGCCGCCGAGGCCATCGCTTCCGCTGCGTCGCCGTCCGCCTTCAGGCTCTGCTGCGGCGCCTGCTTCGACAGCTCCCCGGCTTGGCGATCAAAGGACTCGCTGCTCTGGGATGCCGTCGGACCCTCGTCCCAGGTGACCTCCAGTTTGCTGCGCGCCTCGTTGACCAGCCACCAGGAGTCGCCGACGATGGCGACTCCGTTCGTCGGCTGGCGGGTGGCGGTCGAGTCGACGACGAAGGCGTCGGTGACGCCGGGCGCCGCCTTCACCGCGTCGAGATTCGCGCTCTTCACCTTGCCGCCATGGACCCGGCACTTCTCGAACACGGCATACTTCATGCCGGGCACGACGACGTCGATGCCGAAGAGAGGTTTGCCGGTGACGATCTGCGGATTGTCAACGCCGGGAATCGCCTGGCCGATGATCTTGAAGTCAGCGGGGTTCTTGAGCGGAACGGTCCGTAGATTCGGCGGCTCGAGCTTGGCCGCGGCACTTGCCAGTTCGCCGTAGGAGAGCGACTGGTCCTTCAAGCGGACGACTCCCGCTTCGGTCGCGCACTTCTCAGGCGTGGTCTGCCACTCGTTCGCCGCGGCCTGGACGAGCATGGCGCGGGCGGCGGCGCCTACGCGTCGCATCGAGTCGTAGTGCATCGGCGTAGCCATGCTGCCGCCGGCCATCTGGCCGCGGTACTTCGACGCGTCGAAGTCCGCTTGCTCGACGCGCACCTGACTCCAGGGAATGTCGAGCTCTTCGGCGATGAGCATCGGCAGCATCGTCTTGACGCCCTGCCCGATTTCGGGATTCTGGGCCATGATCGTCGCGATGCCGTCCGGCGTCAGGCGGATGAACGCGTTGAGAGCCGTCTCCGCGTCGGCGGTCGCCGCAACTGCGCCGGCGGCGCCGTTCAGCGGGAAGCGAGCGCCGAGGAGCATGCCCCCGCCTGCCAGGGCGGTCACGTGGAGGAAACCGCGACGGGAGATGTTGCCGCTCTTGTCCAGACGGGTCATGCCTCGCTCCCTCCCGCTCCCGTCGCCGTTTCGTGGTCGACCGGGGCTGCCTCCGCGATCTTCGCGGCGCGGTGGATGGCGGCTCGGATGCGGGCGTACGTCGCGCATCGGCAGATGTTCCCGCTCATCGCCTCGTCGATGTCGTCGTCCGTAGGCGCCGGGTTGCTCGCGAGGAGCGCCGACGCGGACATGATCTGGCCGGCTTGGCAGTAACCGCACTGGGGTACGTCGATCTCCTGCCAGGCGAGCTGCACGGGGTGGGCGCCGTTCGCGGAGAGGCCCTCGATCGTCGTGATGTTCTTGCCTTCGGCGCGCGAGACCGGCATGCGGCAGCTGCGCTCCGGCTGGCCGTTCACATGGACCGTGCAGGCTCCGCAGAAGGACCGGCCGCAACCGAACTTCGTGCCCTTCAAATCGAGTTCGTCGCGGAGGACCCAGAGCAGGGGCATCTCCGGGGGCGCGTCGACCGTCGTCGACTGGCCGTTCAGCGTGAAGGCGATCGCCATGTTCCTCTCCTCGTTCGGGTCGTCGACTGTCTGGCTTGTCATACAGTGATTGAAACGCAGGGTGAGGTCAAGTGCCGGTCGATTCCGACGCTCACCTCGACAGGTTGCGTCCTGCGATGTGCAGCCTTCGCCGTTCGCGGTAGACTTCCCCGCTTGGCCGCTACCGCTGGGAGGTCGTCTAACGGTAGGACATGCGGCTCTGGACCGTAGAATCGGGGTTCGAATCCCTGCCTCCCAGCCAGTCGAGCCTTCCCTCCTGGTCCGACGGCGCGCGGTGCGACAGGCTTGGCGCCGGGAGCTCCGACTGCGCCGGGCGGCGAGGCGACGTCAAGGCAGCGCGAACACGAACAGGTTGTTGCCCGAGCTCGGCCGGAGCTCCGGCGTGAGCCCGGACAGGAGAGCTGCCGACCTGCTGCCGGTGCTCGCGACGACGTACTGCCGACCATCGACCCCGTAGGTCATCGGGAAGCCCGTCACCGGGGAGCCGAGGTTGATCTCCCACAGGCTCTCGCCGGTTGCGGCGTCCAGAGCCCGGAACCGGCCGTTGCCGTCGCCGACGAAGACCAGCCCTCCGCCAGTTGCGACGAGCGACATCAGAGCGGCCCGCTGCTCGTACGTCCAGAGCGACTTGCCGGTCGCGGCGGAGACGGCGTGGATCGCGCCGCTCAGCTCGGTGCCGGGCGCGATCTGGTGCTCGGCCTCCAGGGCGTAGATCGCGAGCCGGGCTGCCCGGGTGGCCGTCATCCGCGCGCACGAGTTACGCATCGGCATGTACATCGCGTTCGTCAGCGGGCTGTAGGCGCCCGCCTGCCAGTCCTTGCCGCCGATGAAGGTGGGGCAGACGTAGGCTTCCTGCCCCAGCTCCCGGAATACGACTTCCGAGTTCTCGGTGACCGCGCCGGTGGCGCCGTCGATCGTGCTGATCACGTTCTGACGAATGGTCGGCCGCGCCCAGAGGAACTCGCCCGTCTCGCGATCCAGGGTGTAGACGATGCCCGTCTTGCCGGGAACGCCGGTGACCACCTTTCGTACTTCTCCCGGCTCGATCCGCGGGTTGATCCAGTCGACCTCGTTCGCATCGGGCGCGACCGCGGTATCGACGAGGAGACGCTCGAAGGGGTGGTCGAGGTCCCAGTGGTCGTTCAGGTGCTGATAATGCCAGGCAATCTCGCCGCTGTTCGCGTCAAGCGCTAGCGTCGAGTTGTGGTAGAGGTGTCGAAGCTCCCTGCCCCCGAGCAGGAACTTCGGCGCTGGCGAGGTGACGGACGTACCGATGTAGATCAGCTCGAGCGCAGGGTCGTAGCTCGGCACCATCCAGGTGCCGACGTGCGTGCGGTCTTCGAACGGGATGTCGCCCCAGGTTTCGTCGCCGGGCTCCCCAGGCGCCGGAATCGTGCGGGTTCGCCAGAGTTCTGCCCCGGTCGTCGCGTCATGGGCGACGATGACGCAGGCGTCGGGGCCGCCGCGGGGCAGACAGCTCCGGCCCGAGACGACCTTGCCGTCGGCGATGATCGGGCCGGAACTCTGCATCGCCGGCTGGGTCTTGTAGTCGAGGATCATCGTCTCCCAGACCAGCTCGCCGGTTGCGGCGTCCAGGGCGAAGACGAATTCGTCGACGCTCGTATCGATGATCAGATCGCCGTAGATCGCGATGTTCCGGTTGTTCGCGGCGAGAGCGCCGACCTGTTGGAGGATGTTGTCCGGGTGTTCGCGCCGATACTCCCAGATGAGGTCTCCGGTCACTCCGTCGATGGCCTGGATGACGTCGATCGGGTTCGGCATATACATCACGCCGTCGTAGACGAGAGGCGTTCCCTGCTGACGGCCCTCGCTCATCCCGCGAGACCAGACCAGACGCAGCTTCCCGACGTTCTCAGGCGTGATCTCGTCGAGCGGGCTGTAGCCCCAGCCGTCGAGTGTCCGGCGCCACATCAACCAGTCGTCGTCGCTCGGGTTCCGCAGCATCGCGTCCGTGACCGGGACGATGTCGCCGTTGCCAGGCTTCGCCGCCTGCGCCTCGACGTTCGGCAGACCGGAGGAAGCCAGGAGAGAGGCGGCGACGAGCGCCTTCGGAAAGAACGTGCGCTGCTTCACGGAAGCCGCGAGTCTAGCCGAACGAACGTTGGCTAGCGCGGCGCGGAGAGTTCGACCTCCGCTTCGGCTTCCTCGTCCCCGCGGAGCAGGCTCACGATGACCGTGTCGCCCGGTTGCTGGCGCTCGAGTACCGCGCGGATATCGGGCACCGACCGGACTGGCTGGCCCTCGATTGCCGTGATCACGTCGCCGAGGAGAATGTTGCTGCCCCGCCCCTGGCGAACGCCGCGGAGCCCGGCACGGTCCGCGCCCGAGTTTCGCGCGACCTCCCAGATCACCACGCCGTTGACTGGCGGCCGGATCCGCGTGCCCTCGACGAGCGTGACCCCGAGTTGGGGACGGTTGACTCGACCGTGTGCGATGAGCTCCGGCACGACCCAGTTCACGGTGTCCACCGGAATCGCGAAGCCGATGCCGGCCCAAGCGCCGCCCGCCGCGACGATCTGCGTGTTCACGCCGATCAATCGACCGCTCGAATCAAGGAGAGGACCACCGGAGTTGCCCGGGTTGATCGCCGCGTCGGTCTGGATGACGCCCTCCAGCTCGCGGCCGCTGATCGACTGAACCTCCCGGTCGAGGGCGCTGATCACGCCGGTGGTCAGCGTGTAGTCGAGTCCGAAAGGATTGCCGATCGCGAGGACGGACTGGCCGACCTGAAGGTCGCTCGATGAGCCGACGGGGATCGGCCGCAGGTTCTCCGGCGGGGCCTCGATGCGGAGCACGGCAAGGTCCATGTCCTGGTCGATTCCCACCAGGGAAGCGGACCACGTTGTCTGGTCGTAGAGCGTGATCTCGGCGGCCCGGGCGTTGCGGATGACGTGGAAGTTCGTCACGACGTGGCCCTTGTCGTCCCAGAGAAAACCGCTGCCGGTGCCGTCCTGGACGCGGTCGAAGCCGCGTCCAAAGAAGCTGACCCGCTGCTCGCGCAGGGTCGTGATGTAAACGACCGACGGCTGCGTTTCCCGGAACAGGTCGACGGTTGCTCTTTCCGCTGGGAGCAGCCCGGAACTCGGCGTCACCGGCCGCGGCTCGCCTTGGCTTTCCGCCTGGAGCAGATGGCCCTGCCACCGTGAGCCCAGCAGGAAGGCCAACCCGGCGAGGACAAGGAGGCCCGCCGTGGCAGCGATCCGCGGCCGTTCGGTGGGAGCGTTCGAAGGTGCTCGGGTCATCGGCCAAAACTAACAGGCGGCGCCCGCGAGTTCTTCCGGCCCGGCGGTACGATTTCGCGCAGATGCGCCTCGCGAACCCTGGTCCCGCCTTCACAGCCGCCCTCGAACGCCGGCGCCGGCAATGGCGCGACCTCGACGGCACGGCCCGGCTCTGGTCCCGCGATGGTTCGCTCTGGACCGGTTCGGGCGAGGAGGACTGGCTCGGCTGGCTCGATGTCGAGCGACTCGGCCGCCTGACGTTCGTCCATGCCGACGGCAGACGCGTCGATACGGGAGCCGCGAAGCTCGCCCAGCGCCTCTCCGGACCGCCGTTCGAACGATGCCTGCTGCTCGGCATGGGCGGCTCGGCGCTTGGCGCCGACCTGCTGTGGCGGGCACTGCCGCGGCAGGTCGACGCGGAGTTCGTTGTTCTCGACACGACCGACCCGCGGGAGATCAGCGTCGCGCTCGACGGAGTCGCCCCGGCCGATCTCCGAGTCATCGCGGCGTCCAAGTCGGGCGGAACGCTCGAGACCTGGTTGGCGTTCGAACTGCTGCTCGACCGACTGAGCGATGCGGCTTCGGCCTCCGCGCTGGCAATCACTGATCCCGGTTCGGCGCTCGAGTCCCGAGCGCGGGCCGCCGGAGCGGCGGTCGTCTTCGGTCACCCGGACGTCGGCGGACGATTCTCCGTGCTCTCCGCGTTCGGCCTGGCGCCGGCAGGAGTTGCGGGGATCGACCTCGAGCCGCTGTTGGCAAGCGCCCGCTCGATGGCCGGGGCTTGCCGCGGGGACCACGCGAAGGGCGCCGCGAATCCAGGAGTCGAGCTGGGCCTGCTCCTCGCCGCGGCGCATGACTGCGGGCTGGACAAGCTCTATCTCCATCCGCCGCGCGAATGCGCCGAGATGGCGGCGTGGGTCGAACAACTCCTCGCCGAGTCGCTGGGCAAGGGGGACGTGCTGCTCCTGCCGGTCCTGGCGGAGGGCTTGCCCCTGGCGCCGGCGCCAGACCGGCTCGACATCGCCCTCGGCCGTTGCGCGAGCGACGGAGCGCCGGCGGGTGGACCGCTCGCGCAGCTCGAGGCGGACCTGCCGGCCGACCTCGGTGGCGAGCTCTTCCGCTGGCAGTTCGCAACGGCGGTCGCCGGGGCGCTGCTTCGGATGAACCCCTTCGACCAGCCGGACGTCGAGTCATCCAAGGTGGTCACCCGGCGCTACGTCGAGCGGATGAAGGCCGGCGACGCTCCGACTCCGGGCGGCGTCGTTCGGCTGAGCGAGGTCAGTGGGCTCGGGCTGAGCCAGCTCCTGGGGACCCACTTCGCGGCGCTTCCCGAGCGGGGGTACGCCGTCCTGTCGGCCTACGTCGACCGGAGCGCCGGCAACCGGAAGCTGCTCGAAGCGCTTCGCCGCCGCATCGCCGCTTCGACCGGCGCCGCGACCGTGCTGGGCTTCGGTCCGAGCTTCCTCCATTCGACCGGCCAGGCCCACAAGGGCGGCCCGAACCGCGGTCTCTTCCTTCAAGTCACCGCCGAGCCGCCGGCCGTCGACCTCCCGATTCCCGGTGAAAACCTGACCTTCGGCCAAGTCCAACTCGCGCAGGCCTGGGGCGACTACGAGGTCCTGGTTCAACGCGAACGGCGTGTCCTGGCGATTCACATCGACGGCGATAGCGAAGCCGGACTCCGCCGTCTGGTCGAGGTCGCGGCTCTCCGATAGCTCGTCTTCCGTCGGTCACCTTCATCTCGCGGCTCTCCTCGAGGTGCCGCGTCCGTCCTTCGTCACCGCCATGGGCGGTCGAACCGCGGTTGGCGCCTCGCCCTGCCAGCCACGTAGAATCGAAGTCCGTTGACCATGGAGGGCAGACAGGAGCTGACCGGAATGTCGCAGCAGGTCCAGATGATGGGCCACCGGATTCGGCGCCTGCGGAGAAAGAACAAGCTGACGCAGCCAGCCTTCGCCAAACGCCTCGGCATCCCGGTTTCCGATCTCTCGCGGATCGAGCGGGACGAACTGCGGGTGAGTCTCGACACGCTCATCCGGATCCTGACCGAGTTCGACGTCGGGCGGGACGAGCTCCTCGGCACGGGGTCGTCCGGGCAGAGCGGCCGACGACCCCGCCGTGGCTGAGGGGGCCGCTCTCGGCGGCGCTACTTCGTCGTTCGATGCCGCTCGAGGCGGCGCTCGACGCGGCGAAGCTCCCGTTCGAGACGAGGCCGGAGCTCGGGCTCGGCGAAGGCGAGAAGACCAAGATAGAAGCCACCCAGGCTTCTGAGCCGAAACGTCTCGTCATCGAAGAAGCCGAAGGCCCAGCGGTCGAGGGCAAGCTCGAGACTCGCATAGAGCTGTTCCTCGAGGAAGTCGAGCCCCACCGCCTCGCGGAGTTTGCCGCAGGCGATGGCCTCGCCGATCGCGTCGCGAACCGTTCGCTTGAAGTGCAAGAAGTTCTTGCCCTGGTCCTGCTGACCCAGCTTCTGCAGAAAACGGCCAGTGCTGAACTCGGCCACGATGAGTGGCCGCAGGACGGCGCCATTCTCGATCATGTAGCTGAGCATGCTGTCGAGCGCCCTCGGGGCGCGACGGAGTGGGTCGCGGGTCTTGCGGGTCTTCGGCGCCGCCCCTCCGAGCCGTTCAGTCGAGTCGTGGATGAGCGCCTGGAGGATTGTCTCGCGCGAGCCGATCAGATTGTACAGCGTGGTCACGCTCAGGCCGGCCTGTCGGGCCAGCTTGCGCATGGACAGACCTTCCGGCCCGTCCTCGGCGAGCAGCGCGCGCGCCGAGTCGAGAATCCGCTGTCGGCGCGCGGCCACGTTCGCCTCGCGTCGAGTGGAGGGTCTTCCGATCCGTGAGTTCGAATCGGTCGCGTCGAGCGAAGCTCTGGTTGCCATCATGCGCTCATGTCCTTCTTCGTGCCCGGGATCTCGTTGTCCGCCTTGACCTCAAATGTAGCCCTGGGCGGCGAACCGGGTCCAGGGTTCCCTTTCGCCGATTCCGTAGCCGCGGAGCAGGCCGCGCTTGAGATCCGCTCGAAACTCGGGGAACTCGGCGAGCACGGCGATCCGGTCGACCGCCTCGAGCCAGGGTCTTGGATCGTACTCGGCCTGACAGTGGCGGAACGTACCGTTCGTGATGAGTCCGTAGCAGGCAAGTCGCCGGCCGCAGCGCGGCTGACCGACGCTGCCGGGATTGATGAACTGCTGGCCGTTCACGGTGCGCCGGAACTGAATGTGGGAATGCCCGAACAGCACGAGCGGCGCGTTGCTCCCCCGGGCGAGAGCGACGAGTCGCTCGTCCGGCGTGTCGGGCAACGCCTGCTTCGGGCTGTCGGCAAGTACGCCGTGATTCAGAAACATGCGGATGCCGCCGACCGTGTACTCGGCCTCGGGCTTCAGGCGGGCGATGAAGTCGTAGGCCGAAGGATCGAGGGTGGCGGACAGCCACTGCGCGAATGCCCGCCAGGGCGGGGGCCAGCCTGCGAACGGATGCGGATGAAGCATCTCCACGTCGTGGTTGCCCCGGATCATCGTTCCAGAGAGACTTCGCAGCAGCTCGATCGTCTCGTTCGGCTGAGGCCCTCCCAGCACGGTGTCGCCGAGAAAGACGGTGGTGTCCGCGTCGCGCTCCCGTCGGAGGACCGTCGAGAGCGCCTCGGCGTTGCCGTGCACATCGGCGAGAACGAGGATCTTCACCGAGTCTTCGGTTCCTTCGACCCCGCCTCGCTTGCGGACGCGGCCGCTCGGCCGAAGGAAGATCCAGCCCGCAGGTTTGACCGATCTCCTCCTGCGAGGGCGGACCCGGGCAGCGTTGACGTCCACCTTCCGCTCACCGAACCTCCAGTGCCGGCTGCCTCTCGAACACGAGCCCCCGCTCCGAACCCGAAGTCAGTCGAAACCCGGTGATCGCGCCGTCCTCGTCGCGCTGGAACTCGAGCCGCGCCGGCGACGCCGCCCATCCCCGGCTCTTGAACTCGACCCTGAACTCGTCCTCGGCGACTGGCTTCACGTCGAGCGCGGGCTGCTGTTCGATGCGCACGAAGAGCCCGCCGTCGGTCACGCCGAAGCGGTACGCGGCGTCGAGTTCGGGCGAGAAGAAACTGCCGGCGAACTCGGCCAGCTCGCCGGAGGACAGGGAAGGCACGGGCGGCGAGTCTTCATCCCCTTCGCCATCCTCCTCGTCCGCGTCGCTCTCCGCGGGGCCGAGCTGATCCGCCAGATAGTGGTCGGCGACCCGTCGCGCCGACTCTCCAGGATCCCCGTACTCGGCGTTGCACGAGACGGCGATCGAAAGACCCGGTCCCACGTAGCGCCTGAGCTCGGTCAGAAAACCCCAGGAGTGACCGCTGTGCCCCACCGTGCGCAGGCCGCGGTACTCGCCGAGAGTCATGCCGTGGGCGTAGCCGATCGGTTCGCCGTCGTTGAGCGTCCCCTCGGTCAGCATGGACTCGTAGATGGCCGGTTCGTTCGCGCCGTGCAGATAGTCGTCCCAGATCAGAAGGTCTTCCACCGTCGTGTAGAGCTGCCCGTCGCCGGCGATCTCGAAGTTGTAGTTGTGGACGATCCGCAGCTGGTCTTCCTCGTCGCGGTGGTAGCCGGTGGCGCGCCGCGGGATGATCCGCTCGCGGTTCTCGTACATCAGGCTGCTGCCCATCCCGAGCGGTTCGAAGATGAGCTCCCGAGCGAGTTCGCCGAGCGAGGTTCCAGCTGCGCGCTCGAGTGCGTGCGCCAGCAGCATGTAGCCGGTGTTGCTGTACTCGTAGCGCTCGCCCGGAGCGAACGCCGGAGCGCGTTGTCGCGACATCATCGCCAGGAGCTGCTCGCGGGAGACCGAGTAGTAGTCGCCGGCGCCGGCGAGCGGGAACAGGTTCAGATAGTCGCGCAGGCCGCCGGTGTGGTGGATCAAGTGCCTCAGCGTGACCGGCGCTTCGAACTCGGGAAGCTCCGGAAGCCACTTGCGGACGTCGTCGTCGAGCGAGACCGTACCTTCCTGCGCCAGCAGGTTGGCGACCGCGGCGACGAACTGCTTGGTCACCGACGCGACGTCGAAAACCGTCTGCGGCGTGATCGGCATGTCGTAATCGAGGTTCGCGTAGCCGTAGCCGCGCGAGTAGACGAGGTTCCCGTGCCGCGCCACGGCGAGTGCGCATCCCGGTGACCCCGGCTTGTCCCACGAGGCGAAGATCGCGTCGATGGCGGCGTTGTCGGCGCCGACTCGAGGCCCGGCCGGCGTGACATCGGCGCCGGTGCAGGCCACCCCGGACGCCAGCATGGCGACGGCGATCCGTCGCATCTCACCCCAGTTCATCCGCCCATTCTTCCAATTGTCCGAGCGTCGTCGTGGCGCCGCCGCAGACGACGACGAGGACGGACTCGAAATCGTCCAGCTCCGGTGCGCCGTCGTACACGGCGGCGAGCGACGCGCCGCAGGCCGGCTCGACGACCACGCGATGGTCGGCGAGGAATCGCAGGCAGGCGGACACGGCCTCCCGATCCGAGACGACGACGCTTCGAAGCGGATGGTCCCTGGCCCAATCGAACGCCTGCGCGCAGATCTTCTTCGCGCCCAGGGTCGTCGCGAGGCTCGTGATGGCGGGCAGTTCGACCCGATGACCCGCTTGCACCGACCGCGCCAGGGAGTCGGCGCCTTCCGTCTCGACGGCGATCACCGGGACGTCGACCCAGCCGTTGCGCCGCAGCCCTTCGACGAGGCCGCACAGCAGCCCGCCGCCGCCAACGGAGACGGCCACGGCCTCCGGCCTGATGCCGGATCGCGCGACCTCGTCGACCAAGGTGGCGTGTCCCCGCCAGACGAGGGGATCGTCGAACGGATGAACCAGAACGTCGGACGCGCCGACCGTCGAGGCGGCGAGTTCATTCGCTTCCTGCCAGGAATCGCCGTGGACGATGACCTCGGCGCCTTCCTGCCGGATGAGTCCCTTCGCCCTGTCGGACGTGGTTTCGGGCACCACGATGAGGACGGGCGTCGAGAGATGACGGCCGGCGTAAGCAACCGCAATCCCGGCGTTGCCGCCGGACGAGGAGATCAGGCGCCTTGCGCCGCGCCGTACGTACTCCTGGCAGGCGAAACCGATGCCGCGGATCTTGAACGAGCCGGGCGGCTGCAGCGCGTCCAGCTTCAGCCACACGGTGCGGCTTCCGTGGCTCGTCAGCGGCCGCGACTCGAAGAGCGGCGTCTCGATGTGCAGGGGTTCGTCAGAAGCTGCCACGCGAAGTCGTCGATGTCGATGAAGGAGACGGCTTCATCGTATCGTGGGGCAGCGTCGGTCGCTTCGACGAGAATCGCGCCGACCTTGCCGTCGGGCCTCGGACTCGGGCTGGTGGGAAAGTCAGCGAGCCTGCCTCCCTTTTCTCCGGTGGCCGATGACCGCGAAGTCGCTCTCGGGGGGCGTGTCGGGGCTCAAGGCGCCGCGGAAGGCGTCCCCCCGGACTTGCAGCCAGGCGCTCAGCTTGCCGACCGATCCCTTGCCCCAGGTTGACTGGGATCCGGACGCGGCGTACTCGTAACTCAGGATGCCGTCCTCGTACCGCGCCTCCGTGATCTCCATTTCGCCATCCACCTCGTCGAGGAGCGTCGCCGCGAGCGCTCCGTCCTTCTCGTCGAGGGTCAGCAGGCTCTGGCGAAACTCGCCGAGGACCCTCGTTACAACCTCCCACTCGCCCGACACGGCGGCTGGATCCGCCGGCTCTCCGGCGCCCTTGACGCCGGGATAGTCGCGCCACAGCCACCGCAGCGTGTCGGGGAAGATGGCGCCGCCATGTTTCAGGTCGTGACCGCCCGTGCCCATCTCGAAGCGGTAGTCGTAACGGGCGAACATCAGGGCCGAGTCCATCTGAAGGTTGGCCAATGCCCAGTTCCCCTCGACGAGGTTGATGTCGTCTTCTCCGTCCTGAAGGAAGACGCGGATGGGCTTCGGGTTCCCTCGGGTCTTTCGGATGAGATACGGGTACCGGGAACCGCCTTCGAGCCTCGTGTAACTGCCGACGTGACTGACGACCTTGCTGAAGGCGTCCGGGCGCTCCCAGGCCGCCGTGAACGAGGCCAGTCCGCCGTCGCTCATGCCGGCGATCGCCCGGCCGGCCGCCTCGTTCGTCAGTCTGTAGTCCTTGCCTACCTCAAGCAGGATCTCCTCCAGCAGAAAGCGCGCGTAGGTGTCGTCCAGCGGGGTGTACTGGCTGCTCCGCTGGTCCCACGGGATCTCCTTCGTGCCGGGGTCGATGAAGATGCCGATCGTCACCGGCATCTCGCCCTGGTGGATCAAGTTGTCGAAGACGGTCGGCGCCCGGACGAGACCGTCGGGATCGAGGTAGAACTCGCCGTCCTGAAAGACCATCACGGCAGCGGGATTCGCAGCGGCGTACTGGGCCGGCACGTAGACCCAGTACCCGTGGGTCGTGCCCGGATAGATGCGGCTGTCGGTCCAGTCGCGTTGCTCGAGCG
This sequence comes from Candidatus Multivoraceae bacterium, assembly GCA_965219625.1. Classification (GTDB taxonomy): domain Bacteria; phylum Acidobacteriota; class Thermoanaerobaculia; order Multivoradales; family Multivoraceae; genus Multivorans. Next base: position 1,676,887 of record OZ244782.1, read on the forward strand.
TGCCCGTCGGAACGCCTTCCTGCCGCATCGAATCCGCTCCCAGCACGTATTCCTCCGCGCCGGCAGGGGCGGGAAGCGCAAGTGACACGACCAGAAGCGCGAGGGGAGATCGGAACAAGGCTTCGATCCCCCTGACCACGGCCAAGCGAGTTGTCGCCGCTAGTTGAACGGCCGGAATCGGACCTGCATCCCGGCTTCGCGGGGAGGCGTCACGAAGCCCAAGGCCGGGACGCCTCCGTTCCCGGAGATCGGCAGGTACTCGATGACCGCGACCTCGTCCATGATGTTCTTGACGAACAGCGAGACAGACCATCTGTCGCTTGGCGCGCTCCAGGTACCGCCGAGGTCCAGCCGATCGAAAGCCGGCAATTCCCAGATGTCGATGTTGCCGATGCTGGGATACGCCGAGCCCGTGTAGGCGTACGTCGACTGGAGCACGAGGTGACCGGCGGAGGGGCCAAGGGACTTGAACCAGGAAGCCGTCAGCGCGACCTTGTGCTCCGGCTGCTTCGGCAACCGGTTCCCCGTCTGATCCGTCGGCAGATCGTACTCGCTGGTCGCCGGCTCGCCGGTCTCGAAATCGATGTAATTCCAGATTGCCGTCTGGCCGTACGGATGGCCGTCGATCACCGAGGCGTGCGGGCCGATCTCCGAGTCCTGCCAGGCATAGAAGCCCCGGAGGCCGAAGGCGCCGACCCGGTAGCTGAACTCGACGTCTACGCCCTGAATCGTCGTGTCGGGAATGTTCGTCGTGAACTCGACGAGCGGCGTGTCGGAGTAGATCGAGACCGGAATGTCCACCCCCGGCGGCGGCGCCTGCAGGGCGTTCAGCTGGTAGTTGTCGAATTCGTTGTACCAGAGACCCGCGGAGAGCTGCAGGCGCGAGTCGAGGAAGAAGCCCTTCGCACCCAATTCGTAGTTGACCAGCGTCTCTTCCTTGATGTACGGGGGCACCTGACCCGGCAGACCGATGTTGAAGCCGCCGGAGCGGAAACCCGTGGAGATCCGGCCATACGTCAGATGGCCTGCGTCCGTCGTGTATTCCAGGGCGAGGTGACCGATCGGTCGAGACCAGGTCTGAGGGAACGGATTGCCTTCGCCTGCGAGCGCAATCGTGACCGGGGCGCCGCCCAGAGTCAGCGTCAAGAACCCGCCCTGGTCTTCGGGCTTCTGCTCCTTCTCGTCTTCGGTGTAGCGCACGCCGCCCGACAACGCCCATTTGTCGTTGAACCGGTAATCGCCGGAAACGAACGCGGCTTGGGTCCGGTTCTTTCCCGTGTTGAAGAAACTGAGAAGATGGCTCAGGTCGTCGCCCTCCGGGCAGTACCAGTAGAGCCCTTCCTCGTCGCCGGCCGGGTCGCTCGTGCCGATGCCGAATCCCTCGACGATCTTCGTCAGGACGTCCTGGCAACTGTCGACGGGAACACCATAGACCGACCCGAGCCTCCGGGCCTGTTCGTCGGCGGTCCCGAAGCGGAACGGAACCTGCAGGTCGTGGCGATGGATCGTCCCGGACCGTCGGTTGTCGTACATGAACAACCCGCCGATGAAGTTGAAGTCGCCGGCGTAGCTCGATCTGAACAGAAGTTCCTGCGAGTTCTCCTCGTACTCGAACGGCAGGTCGTAGAACGAATTCGAGAACTGCACCGTTCCTTCGGGGCACAGACCTGGCCAAAGTGACGGTGTGCACGCCGTCAGCGTGTGGTCCAGCGAGTTCGGGTCGCCCCCCAGGCCCGCACCGCCCGGCGGCGTTCCGACCGGCACGCGATCCGTGTAGTCGGCATCCCTCAGCGCGCGCTGCACCGTGTCGCCGCTGCTCGCGCTGTAGCTGATGCCGAGAGAGCTGGAGACCTGCCAGTCAGCCCGGAGAGTTCCGAAGTCGCCTTCGCTCTCATTCGAGCCGGGATAGTTGAACGCCACCCTGTTCTTCACCTCGCCCGGGCAGTTCCATGCCGGGAGATCGTTGCCACAGCTCGGATCGAGGGCCGGATTCGGCGTTCCCACAGGTAGTAGCGGTCCCTGGAGTAGCCGGCGATCGTCCGGTCGACATTCGAAAGCTGCACGAAACCCCGCGGCGTTCCGCGGTCCTCCACATGGGACCAGCGCGCCCTGATGGAGAACCGGTCGGCTTCGGCTCGGACCTGCGGCGCGTAGAACATCTGGTCCGGTGCGTCATGGTCGCCGCCATCCCCGACGTTCTTCTGTCGGCCGTCGCCCGTGTGATTGCCGCCCGTCAGGCGGAAGCTGAACGGACCATCGCCGAGCGGGCCGCCGACAGCTGCGTTCAGCCGCTGCTGCGAAACGTCCGTGATCTCCCCCATCAGCTCGGCATCCCAATCATCCGTCGGGCCCTTGGTGACAAGGTTGATCGCTCCCGCGATCGAGTTGCGGCCGTTCAAGGTGCCCTGTGGTCCGCGCGCGACCTCGACGCGTTCGAGGTCGAAGCCGCCGCCCGGTGTCGTGCCGTAGACGCCCAGCGTGTAAGCGCCGTCGACGTAGGTCGCTACCGCATAGTCGGCCTGATCGTACTGAGCGTTCCTGGTGCCGATGCCGCGCATGGACGTTCCCTGGCCCTGCTGCTCGATCTCGTCGCCGAACTGGAGGCCGGGAACCAGGTTCTGCAGATCCGTCCTCTCCTGGATGACGAGTTCCTCGAGCAGCGCCGAATCGAACGCAGAGATCGTCATCGGTACCTCCATCACGTTCTCCTCGACCCTCTCCGCAGTCACGACGACCGTCGCGTGGTACGCGGGACGAACCTCAAAGGACAACGTGGCCGCTCCGCCCGCGCTCATCTGGACGGACTGGCTCACCGACCGGAAGCCGTCGAGGCTGACGGTCGCGGTGTACGCGCCGGCGGTGACGCCTTCGATCGAGAAGGCGCCATCGGCGCCGCTCATCGCAGAGCCCGCCTCGCTCCCGTCCGCGCTCTCCAGGCTGACCATCGCGCCGGGGATGGGGTCTTTGTTCGTGTCGCTCACGGTTCCAGACACGCTGCCGCTCTGACCCCAGACCGGTGCGGAAGCCACAGCCAGCGCCGACAGGCCAAGAACAAGAGAGAGGAGAATCCTGGCGGCAACCGGAACGGCTCGGGGTCTGCTCTCCATGACGGTACTCCTCTTTTCTTTGGGCCAGCCTGTGCGGCGAACCTGTTCGGGATGCGCAACATGGTACACCGTTCAAAGTCTCGTGTCGAGGTCCGGCGCGTCCAGCCCGCCTCGGAAGGGTCACCGTCGGGGCGGACACGGAAGAGCCGCGACAGGTCCCATGACTGCGAGCCGATCCACGGCCGCAGGAGGAGGGTCGGCAGAATATGCGGGCTAGACTACGGGAGGCCCGGAGAACGGCGCGATGAGTCGGCGGGCTCGATGCCGGCCCGCTTTCGTAGAACCACCCACGCTTCGGGCTCGTCTCTCATCGGATGAGAGGCAAGCCGACTCACCCGGTTCCGGCTGAGACCTTCCGGGGACGCAGATCATCATCTTCAACAGAGGTCAGGGCGAGGTGCCGAACACGATGGGACAGAAGACGACGAGCATGGACGGGTGCCCAGTACTGGGCGGAGTGGAACGCCACACGGTGGCGGGCAGCGCGGCAAACCAGCAGTGGTGGCCGAACCAGTTGAACCTGAAGGCGCTCCACCAGAACTCCCCGCTTTCGGATCCGATGGGTGAGGACTTCGACTACGCGGAGGAATTCGCCAAGGTCGACCTGGATGAGCTGAAGAACGACATCGAAGCTGTCATGACGACCTCGCAGGACTGGTGGCCGGCCGATTACGGCCATTACGGCCCGCTCTTCATCCGCATGGCGTGGCACTCGGCCGGCACGTATCGGATCGGCGATGGGCGCGGCGGCGGCGCCTCCGGTACCCTGCGCTTCGCGCCGCTGAACAGTTGGCCGGACAACGTGAGCCTGGACAAGGCGCGCCGCCTGCTCTGGCCGGTCAAGCAGAAGTACGGCCGGAGGCTCTCGTGGGCCGACCTGATGATCTTCACCGGTAACTGCGCGCTCGAGTCCATGGGCTTCCGTACGCTCGGATTCGCCGGTGGCCGCGAGGACGTCTGGGAGCCCGAGGAGGACATCTACTGGGGGCCCGAGAACACTTGGCTGGGCGACGAGCGCTACACCGGCGACCGCGAACTCGTGAATCCCCTCGGCGCCGTACAGATGGGTCTCATCTATGTCAATCCGGAGGGGCCGAACGGCACCCCGGATCCTCTCGCCGCGGCCCGCGACATTCGCGAGACGTTCCGTCGCATGGCGATGAACGACGAGGAGACCGTCGCGCTCATCGCCGGCGGTCACACGTTCGGCAAGGCACACGGCGCCGCCGACGCGGGGCGGCATGTCGGCGCCGAGCCGGAGGGCGCCAGCCTCGAAGAGCAGGGCCTGGGTTGGCGGAACACGTTCGGCAGCGGAAAGGGCGGCGATACGATCACGAGCGGCTTGGAGGGCGCCTGGACGACCGCGCCCGCCGAGTGGGACAACAACTTCTTCGAGAACCTGTTCGGCTACGACTGGGAGCTGGTCACGGGGCCGGGCGGGGCGAATCAATGGACTCCCAAGGACGCTGCGGCAACCGACACGGTGCCGGATGCGCACGATCCGTCGAAGCGGCACGCTCCGATGATGCTGACGACCGATCTCTCGCTGAAGGTCGACCCGGTCTACGCGCCGATCGCGAGGCGCTTCTGGGAGAATCCGGACGAGTTTGCCGACGCGTTCGCGAGGGCTTGGTACAAGTTGACCCATCGCGACATGGGCCCGCGCAGCCGCTGTCTCGGCCCGCTCGTGCCAGCCGAACCGCAGCTCTGGCAGGACCCCGTTCCCGAGGTGGACCACGAGTTGATCGACGATCGGGATACGGCGGACTTGAAGAGCCGCATCCTCGCCTCCGGATTGTCCATCTCCCGCCTGGTGGCGACCGCCTGGGGTGCAGCAGCGACCTTCCGCGGCACGGACAAGCGCGGCGGCGCGAACGGGGCTCGCATTCGCCTCGCACCGCAGAAGGACTGGGAAGTCAACCAGCCGACCCTGTTGGCCGAAACCCTGACGACCCTGGAACAGATCCAGGCCGACTTCAACCGCTCGGCATCCGGCGGCAAGCGGGTCTCGCTCGCCGACCTGATCGTCCTCGGCGGTTGTGCGGCCATCGAGACCGCGGCGCAGAGTGGCGGGCACGACATCGAGGTTCCCTTTTCGCCGGGCCGCACGGACGCCGTGCAGGAGCAGACGGACGTCGAGTCGTTCGCCGTCCTCGAACCGACGGCGGACGGGTTCCGCAACTTCCTCCGCGACGGCCATCGGAGGCGGGCGGAAGAGCTGCTCGTGGACCGGGCCCACATGCTCACGTTGACTGCTCCCGAGATGACCGTCCTCGTCGGCGGCCTGCGCGTTCTGGGCGCGAACACCGGAGAGTCCAAGCTGGGGGTCTTCACCGAGCGGCCGGAGACGCTGACGAACGACTTCTTCGTCCACCTGCTCGATATGGGAACCGAGTGGCAGGCGAGCGCTCGGCGCGAGGGTGTCTACGAAGGGCGCGACCGCAGCACGGGCGAGGTGCGGTGGACCGGTTCCGCCGTCGATCTTGTCTTCGGCTCGAACTCTCAGCTTCGGGCGATCGCCGAGGTCTACGCTTCGGACGACGCGGAGGAGGCGTTCGTGCGCGACTTCGTCGCGGCCTGGAGCAAGGTCGCCAACCTGGACCGGTTCGACCTCGCCTGATCCTCCAGCAGCCCGTGGGCCGCTTCAGATCGTACGGGCGACGATCCAGGTGCCGGCGATGAACGTGCCCAGCGTGCTTCCCAGGTTGCTCAACACGACGACGAGGAGAACGCGGGTCAGGCGGTTCGCCCAGAAGCCGCGGACGGAGCCCAGGCTATCGGCGATGTTCTCCATGTCCCCGACGCGAGGACGGTTCAGCAGGGCCTGGGTGAGTCCGGCGACCCAGCCGGCGGCAATGAACGGGTTCAGGCTGGTCAGCGGGGCCGAGGCGAAGGCGGCGAGAACGGTCAGCGGGTGGCCGAGGGCAATCAGGGCGCCGAGAGCGGCCAGCCCCCCGTTGATCAGAATCCAGAGCTGGATGGACTCGACGGAGCGTTCGGCGTCGCCCGCCAGGAAGCCGTAGGCGAGGATTCCGACAATCGCGACAGGCACCGCCCACTTGGCGATTCGCGGCCAAAGCGGCGGCTTCGGGACCTGTTCAAGCAAACTGATGTTCGACTTTCCGGCCGCGAGACCGCGAATTCCTGGCAGGTGCCCGGCCCCGACCACCGCCACCGTGCGTGGACCGGCGGTCAGGCGGAGCTTCTCCGCCATGTATGCGTCACGTTCGTCGATCAGGGTGCCCTTGACGCTCGGCAGGGCACTCGCGAGGGCGCTCATCAGGTCCGTCAGATGCGCGCCGTCGCGCAGCTTCTCGATGTCTTCCTCCTTCAGGTCGTCGCTCATGAAGGCGCTGGCCAGAAGTTGCGCGCCGACCTTCATCCGTTGCCAGAAACCGAGCGACGCCCAGGTCCTCTTGAGCGAGACCTGGATGTCGCGGTCGATGAGTTCAAGCCGCGCGCCGTGTTCGCGCGCCCGGGAGATCGCCTCGCGCATCTCGGCGCCTGGCTCGATGCCGAAGCGCTGAGCGATGCGGCGCTGGTACGAGTGCATCAGGAAAGAGCTCAAGAGGAGTGGCGCCTTGCCTTCTCGCAGGACCTGGAAGATGTCCAGGTTGCGCCACGACTCCTGGTCCTCAAGGTTGTGGTAGCGGGCCTCGCACAGTTCGACGCAGACGGTGTCGGGCTCGACAGCCTCGATCGTGTCCCGCGTGTCGCGGACGCTCTGCGGCGAGACGTGGGCGGTCCCCACGAGGAACACCTCCCGATCTCCGAGGTCGATCCGCTCGACCGAAGCGGGCAGGCTCGTTGCCGGATTGGGCTGGGATTCGTCGGAGGTCATGGCAGCGCCGAAGCGTAGCCCAAGCGATCATCGGCAGGGCGGGGCGTTCCCGGGGTACGATCTCGCTCGTGACTCGGTCGGCCGCAGTGACAGCGCGTGTGCTGTGGCCGCCGCGTCGAAGGGTGTACGTCACGTTGCTGCTGGCAGCGGCGTCGTTCGCGGTCTGGACATGGCAGGTTCGGAGCGATGTCCGGCAGGCGGAACAGAAGCTCGACATGGTCGAGAACGCCGTTGCCGGCACGGGTTTCGACCGGCTCGCCGCGGAGGCGCCTGGGCTCGTCAGCCTCGCGGCCCGCAGCGCCGCCGGCGCCGGACGCTGGCATGACGTCGCGGCGCTCTTCCCGCGTTACGCCGACCGACTGCCGCCCGCGCTTCTGCGTGCAGCGGAACTCGAGCTGGGGCTTCGCTCCAGGGCCGTGCCGCCGGCGCTCGCAACTGACGACTCGCCCGTTTCGGCCTTCGAGCTTCGCCTCTCCCGCGCCCTGGCAGTCGACGCGTCTGGCGTTCAGCAGCTTCTGTTCGACCGCCGCGGACGCCCCTTGGGGGCGATCAACGCCGACAAGTCCCTGGTACTCGAACCTGACCTGCCCGAGGGCCTGATGCCGCCGCAACTCGCGACCCGGTTGCTGCCACCGGCGTTGGAGCCGCCCGGGCTCGCTGCCGCGGGCCCGGCGGCGATGGCCGCCACGTCGGCTGACGCTCGGGCTCTCCGCCTGACGATCGACCGGGCCTGGAGCGTCGCCGCCGAGCGGGCCCTGGGCCGCGAGGAGGGCGCCATCGTCATCCTCGAGCTTCCAACCGCGGCGGTGCTGGCGGCGGTCAGCAAGCGTTCGCCCAGCCGCCTCCTCCAGTCTGGCGGCGACAGCGTACTCGACCCCAGGGAACCGGCCTCGATTGCGAAGTTGATCACGACGACCGCCGTCATGCGCGCCGGCCTCGACCCGGACGGGATGATCGCCGACATGCGGTGTCGCGGCTCGGTCCTGATCGGCGGCGAACGGCTCTATTGCAGTGCCGTCAAGGGCCGTTTGCAGGGCCTGAACGAAGCGATGGCGACGAGCTGCAACGTTGCCTTCGCCGAGCTCGCGATGGCGGTCGGCGATCGGGCGCTGGTCGAGGAGTACGAGCGCTACGGTTTCCTCATCGGTAGCCCCGGAAGCGGCGGCCTGCCGGGTTCGAGCCACGTTCCGGGTGTCGTACATGAGTATCGACACTCCGGCAAGCGCCTGGGCGACCTGTCCATCGGCCTGGACGAGGCGTCGATTACGCCTCTCGGCGCAGCACTGTTCGCGGCAATTCTGTCGGACGGCGTCAAGCGCGAGCCGCGCTTCGTGCTGCAGGCGGACGGACTGCTCGGCATCTCGCCGCGAAAGCAGGCGACCGGCGCCGGTGAGCGCGGAGAACCGGTGCTCGACCCGGCCTGGCTACCGGCGCTTCACGAGTCGATGCGGGCGGTTGTCGCGCCGGGCGGCACGGCGAACCGGGTCGCGCCGCGAAGGCTCCGGGTCGCGATGAAGACGGGCACGGCGCGCGACCCCGGCAAGCCGTTTCACGTGAACTACGTCGGTTTCCTCCCCTCGGGCGGCGAGGCGCCGCCGCGTTACGCATTCGCGGTGCGGGTCACCGGCCAGACGACCTCGGCGCGGGTCCGGCGCTCCGGTTACGCGGTGACCCATCGGCTGTTGCGGGAGCTCGACGGCTTCGTCGGACATCAGATCGAAGCGGCGACCGGAGGGCGCCGATGAGCGCTCGAAGAGAGCCGCACGTCATCGCCGGCGGCGCCTCGGGGTCACGTCGTCGGCGCTATCGGCCGGCGATTGGTCCGCGGCTCAAGCCGCTCTTGTGGGTCGTGTTCGTCCTGTTCGCCCTGCTCGCCGTCAACTCGTTCTACCTCTCCGGCGTTCGCGTCGCCGAGTCGCTGACCGGCGAGACCTACCAGAACTGGTTCTACATTTCGATGTTCCTGATTCACCTTCTCGTCGGCGCGCTGTTCGTTCTGCCAGTCATCTGGTTCGGGCTCGCCCATATGCGGAATGCGCGCAAGCGACCGAACCGTCGCGCAGTGAAGGTCGGCTACGCCCTGTTCGGGACGGCCTTGCTGCTGCTCTTGAGCGGCGTCGTCTTGACCCGTATCGAAGGCGTCATCGCGGTGAACGACCCGGCGGTTCGGGGCGTCGCCTATTGGCTGCATGTCGCGACGCCTCTGGTCGCCGCCTGGCTCTTCGTCCTCCACCGGCTGGCGGGGAAGCGCATCCGCTGGCGCGTTGGCGGCCGGGTTGCTGTCGCCGCGGTCGTGCTCGTCGGGGTCGCGTTCGTCTTCCAGTTCCAGGACCCGCGAGCGTGGAACGTGGAGGGGCCGGCTTCGGGAGAGCGGTACTTCTTCCCGTCGCTTGCGCGTACGGCGAGCGGCGGTTTCATTCCCGAACGGGCGCTGATGAATGACGCGTACTGCGCCGAGTGCCACGCCGATGTTCACGCGCGCTGGACCTACAGCGCGCATCGCTTCAGTTCGTTCAACAATCCGGCCTACAGCTTCTCCGTACAGGAAACCCGCAGGAAGGCGCTCGAACGCACCGGCGACGTTCAGGCGTCCAGGTTCTGCGCCGGTTGTCACGATCCGGTCATCTTCTTCTCCGGCGCGTTCGACGATCCCGACTTCGCCCTCGATCAGCCGGCGGCGCAGGCCGGCATCACGTGTACCTCCTGCCACGCGATCACGCACATCAACAGTCCCCGCGGCAACGCGGACTTCACGATCGAGGAGCCACAGCACTATCCCTTCGCGTTCTCGGAGGAACCCCTGCTCCGCTTCGTCAATCACCAGCTGGTCAAGGCGAAGCCGGAACTTCACCGGCGCACGTTCCTCAAGCCGCTCCACCAGACCTCCGAGTTCTGCGGCGCCTGCCACAAGGTCCACTTGCCGGAAGAGCTGAACCACTACAAGTTCCTGCGCGGGCAGAACCACTACGACTCCCACCTGCTCTCCGGCGTCTCCGGGCACGGCGTGGCGAGCTTCTACTATCCGGAGCGCTCGGAGCCGAACTGCAACGGCTGTCACATGGAGTTCATCCCATCGGACGACTTCGGCGCCCGTCGTTACCCCGAGAGCGACCAACCTCAGCAGACGATGGTCCACGACCATCTGTTCCCGTCGGCGAATACCGCGATTCCCCATCTGCTGAACTTCCCGGAGTGGGTGATCGAGGCGCACCGAGACTTCAACCGGGGCGCCGTCGATATCGATATCTTCGGGATCAAGCCGGGCGGGACCATCGACGGCGAGCTGATCGCCCCGCTTCGTCCCGAGGCGCCGGAGCTCGAGCCCGGCGCCGCCTACCTGCTCGAGGTCGTCGTCCGGACACTCGGCCTGGGCCACCACCTGACCCAGGGCACGGCCGACTCGAACCAGCTCTGGCTGGACGTTGCGGTCCACGACCAGGACGGTCGCCTCGTCGGCCGGAGCGGGGGCATCGGCGAGGGAAACCGGGTCGACCCGTGGTCTCACTTCGTCAACGTCTACATGCTCGACCGTTACGGAGCGCGAATCGACCGTCGCAATGCAGAGGACATCTTCGTGCCGCTCTACGACAACCAGATTCCCCCCGGCGCGGCGGACGCGGTGCACTATCGGCTGACCGTGCCGCCGTCGGGTGCGGCTACCAGCCTGACCGTCGAGGCGACACTCAGATATCGCAAGTTCGACACGACGTACATGAGGCACATTTTCGGCCCGGAGACTGCCAACGAGTTGCCGATCCTGGACTTGGCGCGCGACTCGCTTACGTTTCGCGTCGCCGGCGCCGCAACCCCTGCCGGCGAATACCTGTCGAGAGAGCCGGCAACCGCGAAGCCGACCTGGCAGCGATGGAACGACTACGGGATCGGGCTCCTGCGCAAGGGGGGAGCCGGTCGTGGCGAATTGCGGCAGGCGATCGAGGCCTTCACGAAGGTCGAGGAGCTGGGACGGCCCGACGGCCCGCTGAATCTCGCCCGCGTCCATCTTGCTCAGGGAACGGTCCGCGACGATGCGATTTTTGCACTCGAGCGCGCCGCGGCCTTTGATCCGCCGGCGCCGAGTTGGTCCGTGGCCTGGTTTTCGGGACTCGTCAATCTGCAGAATGGCGCGGTGGACGAGGCGACCCGGAACTTCCGTTCCATTCTCGAGGCCGATAGCGAGGAGATGCGGCGTCGCGGTTTCGACTTCAGCCGCGATGTGCGACTTTGGAACGAACTGGGCCTCGCGTTGTTCGAACGGGCGAAGCGGGAACGGGGTGCGTCGCGCGCCGACGAACGGGCGGCTCGCCTCCACGAGGCACGAGATGCATTTGCGAATGCGCTCCGGATCGATCCGGAGAACGTCGCCGCGCACTACAACTCAGGCCTGATTCATGCCCAACTCGGAAACCGCGAGACTGCCGAACGTCATCAGGCTCTGCACGCGAAGTACAAGCGCGACGACAACGCGAGAGATCGCGCGATCTCCACGGCCAGACGAGCCGACCCTGCGGCCGACCATGCAGCCGAGGCCATCGTGATCTACGACCTGAACCGTCCGGGTCGTTTCGAGGGCAGCCGCGACGGAATCACCGTGCCGGGCGGTCCCACTGCGGGTGCTGGAGCGGACGGTTGAGCGAGCAGGAGCTCGACTCCAAGGTCTGCAAGGACGTCGCTGACGATCTGCCCGAGGAGGAGCTTGCAGCAGCCGACGACGCGGTGATCGGCCGCGCGGTCGGCGTGTCGCTCAAGGTGGCGGCGGCGGTCGCGGCGCTCGCCTTGCTCGCTGCTCTCGTCGCGCGGGGTTTCCGCTCGGCGCCGGAGGAGGTGCGGGAGATCGCCGTCGAAGCGCCTCAGCCGGTCGCTCCAGCTCCCGAGGTACCCACGGTCTCCTTTACCGACATCACCGCCGACTCCGGAATCGACTTCGTCCATGTCAACGGCGCCGCGGGGGAGGCCCTGCTGCCGGAAACGATGGGCGCCGGGGCAGCATTCTTCGACGTCGACCGAGACGGCGACCAGGACCTCCTGCTCGTCAACTCGACGACTTGGGATACCTCTCCCGGCAGCGGCCCGACAATGTCGCTATATGCGAACGATGGCGGCGGCCAGTTCGCGGATCGCACCGCCGGCTCGGGTCTCGCCATCAGTCTCTACGGCACGGGCGTTGCCGTCGGCGACGTCGACGGAGACGGCTGGACCGACGTCTTCGTGTCCGCGGTTGGCCCGAATCGTCTGTTCCGCAATGTGACAGGAGAGGGCGAACGCGGTCCGCATTTCGAGGACATCACCGGAACTGCGGGCGTCGCCGGAGCGGATACCGAGTGGAGCAGCAGCAGCGCCTTCTTCGACGCGGATGGGGACGGAGATCTTGATCTCCTCGTCGGAAACTACGTGCGGTGGTCGCGGGAGATCGACATCGAGGTCGGTTACCAGTTGACCGGCGTGGGGCGGGCCTACGGGCCGCCGCTGAACTACGGAGGCACGACGATGGACCTCTACCGGAACGACGGCGCCGGCGTCTTCTCCGACGTCTCGGAAGAGGCCGGCCTTCACATCCTGAATCCGGCAACAGAGACGCCGGTGGCGAAGGCTCTGGGCCTCGCGCCAGTGGACATCGAAGGAGACGGCGACATCGACGTCGTCGTCGCGAACGACACGGTGCGGAACTTCCTGCTGATCAACGACGGCAAGGGCAGGTTCAGCGAGCAAGGCGAGTTGTACGGACTCGCCTACGGCCGGGACGGCGAGGCGACCGGGGCGATGGGCGCCGACGCAGCCGACTTCCGGAACGACGGCGAACTCGGTTTCGCCATCGCGAACTTCGCGAACGAGATGACCTCCCTCTACGTCTCCCAGGGCGACCCGACTCTGTGGAGCGACGAGGCGATCACCGCGGGTATCGGCGCGCCGAGCCGAAGGGTGCTCAGCTTCGGCCTGTTCTTCTTCGACTACGACCTCGACGGTCGCCTCGACCTCCTCCAGGTGAATGGTCATCTCGAAGACGACATCGAGGTCGTCGAACCCAGCCAGCAATACCGGCAGGCGCCGCAGCTGTTCTGGAACGCGGGTCCGGACGCACCGGCGACCTTCGTACCGGTCGAACCCGCGCCGGGAGACGGGCTGACCGCGAAGCTCGTCGGCCGGGGCTCGACTTACGCGGACATCGACGGGGACGGCGACCTCGACGTCCTGTTGCTCCAGACCGGGGATCGACCGCTCCTCCTGCGAAACGACCAGGAGACCGGACACCGTTGGCTGCGCTTCCTGCTTCGCGGCGACGGCGAACGGGTGAACATGGACGCCATCGGCGCCTGGGTCGAGGTGGAGCAACTGACGGCGGCCGGACCGGTCATCCAGCGGCGGCGGGTCATGCCGACCCGGAGCTACCAGAGCCAGGTCGAGCCGGCGGTGACGATCGGCCTGGGTGACACCGCATCCGTGGCCGAGTTGACGCGCGTCGAGGTGCTCTGGCCGGACGGTGTCCGGCAGTCGGTGGCGGTCGACGGTCTCGACCGCGTCGTCGAGGTGACGTACGGGTCTGTTCGCGAAAGGGCGGCGCCGGCCGAATAGAGGCTGCGATCGCGCGACGAGTTCGCAGAAGCGTCACCGCACCGCGATCTGTCCGCTTGCCGACAGGATCGAACCGGTCAGCGGGTCGTACACGGCGACGGCGAACGTGTGAGGCCGGCGACGCAGTTTCAGCTCCGTCTCGTACGTGAAGAACTGTCCCGGTTGCGGCGCCTTCTGTCCGGCGATCCGTATGTTCCCAACCGGAGTCTCGGAGCGGTTGCCGTGCTCGTCCATCACCGTGATGCGGACTTCCAAGTCGTTCCGCCAGACGCCGGCTACCGGCAAGAGTTGGACCTCGTCGAGCGGTATCGTGATCTCGACGGGAACCGTCATCCTCCGGGGACCGCGACGCTCCGACTTGCCTAGTCGCACTCCGAGCGGCGCCGCCGAGGGCGGATTCCCGAACAGCAGCGAGCCCTCCATCATCATCGTGAGCTCGGTGGCGCGCGACATGTCGACGTAGCTCTCCCGGGCTCGCGCTCGCAGATCCGGGCGGTCGACGATCCGCACTTCGACGTCGTGGACTTCGTCGTCCTCGCGCCGCTGCGGCTCGAACCCGAGCCAGTAGTACGACCGCGTGTCGGCGATTGCGTCGACCAACGCCGTGTCGCGCTGGGCGTTGACCATCGACAGACCTCCGGTCGAACTGGCAAGCAGCTCAAGGGTCGCATTCTGCAAGAGCTCTCGTGTCTGGAACTCCCCCGCTGATGGGTCGGACGCTCTGTTGCCGTCCAGCCCTGCTGATGCGTCCAGGCTGAAGTTCGAGCGGAACCCCGGCACGTCGACCGGATACAGGGTGTAACCGAGCAGATTCGCGGTAGAGATGAGGGGACCGTAGATCTCTTCCCGGCTCATCAGTCGGGAATCGGCAGCGACGGCGAGATCAGCCGCGGCCAGCCCCTGCCCCGCGATCGTGTAGAGCGCGGGCGATTCGGGCCATCCGCCTGCAAGGAGAAGCATCACCTTGCGCCCCGGGCGGTTGGCGAAGCTGCGCAGGGTCGTCACGGCCGCCAGCACGGACCGCTCCAACTGGTCTTCCAGGTTCGTCGCGTAGTGGAGCTCGGCGTGGTCCAGGCTGCTCCGCGGTATCGCCTCGGGCTCCCTCTGCAGTCTCTCTCGTTCCCGTCGTTCCCGGTCGTTCGCCTGCATCTCGCCCAGCCGCATGAGACCGTGGGCCGTCCGGCGCCGCGCCTCGCGCAGCGCGCCGGAAAGCTCGGCGGGGGAGTTCGTCCAGGTCGTGAGCATCTCGACCTTCTTGCCGTCGAAGGCGACCGCCGCCAGCTCATCCTGGGCGCCGAGGCCCGCGAAATCCTCTTCCAGCCTGTCGAGCACCCGGTCCCGGTCGCGCTTGATCGAAAAGAAGTCGTCGATGAACAGCAGGAAGTTCGTGCCCACCGGGGCGTCCGGGTCGAGAAACGGCACGCCGGCCACGGTCTGATCCTCGGCGGTGGCCAGTGCGCGCCCTTCTTCGATGACGGTAAAGAAGTCGATGGGCACGGGTTCTCCGTCCACCCGGAGTTCGAAGTCTGATGGCATGAGGCCGGAGACCCGTCTGCCGTTCCGGTCGGTGACGACGACCTCGACGTTCACGACGCGGACGTCGATGACCTCCGAGAACAACGGCGGCAGGTCCTGCTGCCGTGCCGTACTCACGGCCCCAAGGACCAAAAGCCCGGCGACGGCCATCAGCGCTCGTCGAGGCTGTGACATCGGCTTGCTCCCTTCTGGTCTCGCGGTCCTTACACCTTCCGCCTTGCGTAGCGTCTCCTCCACTGGGAGACCGTCATCAACGCCGCCGGGTCCAGCATCTCCAGCGCCGGCGCCGACGGCATCAACGCCAGGATCCAGAAGACCTGGCGAGGAGCGCACCGCTGTCGAAATCGAGAGGCCTTCCGGCTCGCCATCTACTTCCATCTCGGCGGATTCGACTTGGCTCCCGAATCACTACGTGCGCCCACACCACCCTGAAGCGCCGACCAACGACCTTAGCTCAAACAGCGTCTACTTTAGGACCCACGAGAATTTGAGTATGGCCCAAGCAACGACGGCGAGAAACAGGAGTACGCCACCGACGGTAGTCGCAAGTTCTCTGAGTCGGCGCAGGCGCATGAGATTACTCCGCAAGCTCGCATAGTACGGCTGCGGCGTTCAGCATCCCACCAACTCCCGTGACCTGTGAGACGGTCAACTTGATCCCTGCTTTGGCAAACCACTTCACGATTCTCTTCTTCCAGATCTTTCCTTTCGGCGGATCTTCCTTGATAATACGAATGACATCAGCGACCGTGCCGACAGCGGAAACAGCCTGTGTGATGACGCAAGCTCCGTCAGCCAGGGCTTCAATCCGCTCGGCGTCTATGAGTAGCTCCCAAGGCGTCCAACAGGCTGGACAGGGGCCACCATGAAACCACTCATGCCAGAGCAACCACTCGCGGTATATGTCCGTTTCGTAGATGTTGAAGGGGTGCTCCGGGTCCCCCGGGCCGCATTCGGCGTCGCAAAAGGCTGGCGGACAACCGCCAGTCCCTTCTTCTCTTCCTCCTCGGCGACTGGCTCAGTGGCGCCTTCGTTCGGTGGTAATTCGCCACGGCCACGGCCGCTCAGGGACTCCAGAGCGGTACGCAGGCGCTCACGGACCACCGGGTCCGGTTCGCCTCCCGATACGATAGATAGCGCATAAATCAGGTTCGCCTTCTCGCGCGGCCACGACTCCCAGACTTCTCTTCTGTGCCCGAGCTCTCTCAGGGCTTGGCGGACAACGGAGAAGGGGACCGCGTTGGAAAGCACCGCGTCGGCATAGATGCGCTGGAGTTGGTAGCCGCTGACCCGACCAACCAGATTGTTGAGGGCATTCTCGACAATCTGCCTCTCCTCAAACCCGCTCGCGACTGCGCCCGCATACAGCTGTTCGACGACGCTCTTGAGAGTCTCGGGTGTCGCAGGTCGTTGGCTGGCGTTCTCCCCGTGAGTACCACGCGGTTGCGGGTCGCCAACGGTTGGCTGGCCTGACGCCAGTTCGGGCGAACCACCGAGCAGTGACGCGAAAACCAGCCCGGTCAGCGTTTCGCGGAGCCAAGTCTCATACCTCATTGGAGGACCTCCGGTTGTGGAGGACCTCCGGTTTGTGGAGCACCTCCGGTTGTTTGTGGAGCACCTCCGGTTCGTTACGCCAAAGATGCTAGCAGAAGTGTCAAGCCTCCATAGCAAGAGAGGAACACACCCGGGTTCTTCGGGTCTTCAGGCCGTTGTGCGGGGAGCGAGCAACGCGGTTTGAGGTTTGAGGTGGTCCCGGTCCGTTGGACAGTTTCTTGCCCGGATTTGAGGTGTGCTCCATGGTTCGAGATCAGGCCGCCGCCGGTGCCCCATAGACTGGCGGGATGAAGAGTGCGAGGACGTTCGAGAGGCTGTTGGGGATCAAGCCGCCTTGGCGAGTGCGGGAGGTGGTGCTCCGTATGGACGAGCCGCATCCGCGACGTCGCGGCGCGGTGGTTGGCGGCACGGTGGAGATTCACGTCGAGCATCGTGGGGAGACCCGCTGCCCCGAGTGCGGCGAGCGGTGTCCGGGCTACGACAGCAGACACCGCAGGTGGCGGCATCTGGATGGCCCATGTGGCCGACGGTCGCGGCCGTTCGGCCATCGACGGTTACTTCGAGGGTCTGGGCGAGACGACCTGCGCGGGCATCGAGCAGGTGGCGATGGACATGTGGCCGGCCTACATCTCTTCGGTGGAGGCGTACACGAACGCGGCGATCGTGCACGACCGGTTCCACATCGTCGCGCACCTGAACCACGCCGTGGACCTGGTTCGGCGCGCCGAGCAGCGGGAGTTGCTTGAGGCAGGCGATCCGCGTCTGAAGCGAAGCCGCTACCTGTGGTTGATGGGGAAGGGCCGCATGACCCGCTCGCAGCGGCGACGTTTCGCTGCTCTTCGCACGAGTCACCTTCGCGTGGCTCGGGCCTGGGCGATCAAGGAGATGGCGCGGGACTCGTGGGGCTATGCGAGCCGCGGTTGGGCAGAGCGGCGCTGGAAGCGCTGGTACGGCTGGGCGGTCCGCAGCCGTTTGGCGCCGATCAAGCAAGTGGCCAAGATGATCAGGGATCACTGGGAGGCCGTCATCAACGCCGCCGTGTCCAGCATCTCCAGCGCCAGCGCCGAGGGCATCAACGCGAGGATCCAGGAGATCAAGCGAAGAGCGCACGGCTATCGAAATCGAGAGCACTTCCGCCTCGCCATCTACTTCCATCTCGGCGGACTCGATTTGACTCCCGATTCACTGCAAGCCCACACACAACGCTGAAGCGCCGCTTGACCCTAGAATCCGTTC
This sequence comes from Candidatus Multivoraceae bacterium, assembly GCA_965219625.1. Taxonomy (GTDB): domain Bacteria; phylum Acidobacteriota; class Thermoanaerobaculia; order Multivoradales; family Multivoraceae; genus Multivorans. The sequence goes on from OZ244782.1 coordinate 1,694,728, forward strand.
TGGAACATCGTGCATGTTCTTCCTGCAAACAGACCGAGGGCGACAGCCCAAAGAAGAAAGTACAGCAGCCATCTGAGGGGCGGCGGGAAGCGTGGCGACACGAGCGGCTCAGGATCGTCGCTCACTGGTCCTGCCTCTGTCGTCCTCGCCGAGTCCGCTGGTTGAGGGGGTGCGAGGGACGCGATTGGCCGCCGTCAAACATGGACTGGCGGGATGAAGGGACCAGGACCTTCGAGAGGCGCTTGGGGATCATGTCCTCAATCACTGTGCACGTTCTTCCCAGAAAGAAACCTAGGGCGATCAACCCGAGGAGGACGTTCAGGAGCCACCGTATGGGTGCCGGAAAGTGTCGTGGCACGAGCGGTTCTTCGCTATCACTCACGGGCCTTCGCTCCTCGCACAGACGTTTGCTCCGCTCCGACGCGCTCCCGGTAGACCGGCATCAATCAGACTTCGGAAACCGGCGCCGCAGCCAGCGTGCGGTCAGCACCACCAGGCCCACCGCTGCGGCCAAATGTTTGACCGAAACATCTATCGGCCCGATCGGAATGTCCGGGATGATGTCAATCTTCTGAAGAAACTCTGACATCGCCCTCTAAGCCCCTCCCGTCTTGTCCCATGAGAGATGAGCATCCGTGTTGTCAAGCAGGCGTCCTGTGCAGCGAGGTGTTCCCTCCGAGCATCGTCAACGCTCGGCGGCAGCAATGCCCGACCGCGGTTGCGCCCCACGTCGCGGCGCTCGCGCAAGACCGGAGCTTCGGCCAAGGTCGTGTAGAATCCCGCCCAGGCTTCTCAAGATGACAGCGATGATAACGCTCCGCGCCGGTCTGGTTCGGGCGATGCCGATCCTCCTGTCCGGTTTCCTGCCGGCGGGCCTCGCCGCGCAGACGGTCGTTCTGACCGACGCGAACATCATCGACGGCAACGGCGGCCCGATGCAGGAGGGGATGGCGATCGTCATCGTCGGCGAGCGGATCGCCTCGATCTCCGAGCTTCCGTACGAGCCGCCGGAATCGGACGACCCGGTCGATCTCCACGATCTCGAAGGCGCCTACGTTCTGCCGGGACTGTGGAACAACCACTCCCATCTGGGCGACCTGCTGCCTGACCCGAAGGGCCTGCTGGTGGACGAGCCGCTGCCGCGGGCGATGATCCGCGCCGGCCGCAACGCGATGGACGCGCTGAAGGCTGGCTTCACGACGCTGCGGATCACCGGTGACCGGGATTTCATCGACGTGGCCTGGAAGGAGGCGTTCGATTCCGGCGCCTTCGTCGGGCCCCGGATCGTTGCCGGCGGTCCGCCGCTATCGACCGACGGCGACACGGACTGGCTGGTCAGGACCGGCAAGGGGCCGGAGGGGATCCGGGCCGCGGTGGCCGACAACATCGCAAGAGGGGCCGAGCTCATCAAGTTCATCGGCGACCGGATGCCGCCGAAAGAGCTGATCGCCGGGATCGAGGAAGCTCACCGGCACGGCATCCCGGTAACCGTTCATGCCGACGATGCGACGACCCGGATCGCCGTGATGGCCGGCGCCGAGAGCATCGAGCACGGGAACGACCTCTCGGACGACACGATCCGGATGATGGCGGAGGCGGGCACCTTCCTCGACCCGACGATTCAGTGCAATCTGAGCGCCGAGTTCATCGCCGAACGGGAACGGCTGATCGCGGAAGCCGGCTACATCGCTCCGCCGGAGGTCGTCGAAGGCCGCGTACGGGTCTCGGAAGCCGACGAACGGAGCCCGGAGTACGCGAACCACGCGCGCGACGTGCTGAACAAGGCGTACGCGGCGGGAATCCGTCTGACGACCGGCAGCGACTCGAACCCGATCTCGGAGATCGGGATCCTCGAGATCGAGCAGTTCGTCTTCCACGGCATCCCGCCGATGGGCGCCATTCAGGCCGCGACCCGCAACAGCGCCGAGATGATGGGAATGCTGGACGACCTGGGTACGGTCGAGGTCGGCAAGCTCGCCGATCTGATCGTGCTCGAGAAGAACCCGCTCGAGCACATCTCGCACCTGCGGAGTCTGTCCATGGTGATGAAGAACGGGAAGATCGTGAACCGCTCGGAGGATGAGGGTCAGGCGAGCTTCTGGGAGCTCTACCTGCCGGACTGACGCGAACCGACGAGCATGCAGACCGTAAGCCGCCGTGGAGCGGGCGGGAAGCCGGCCGGAAAGAACGGCGCACCGACAGCGGGCGCACTTGGCATCACCTGAGGGCTGCCCTTCAGATCAGCGGAAGGGAGAAGAGCAGATGAGAATCGGTCGAACGTTCGCGGGAGTGGCGGTCATCGTCCTCCTGCTGACCTCCTGCGGCCCGCGGGAACTCGTCACGCTTCCCGAAATCGACACTTCCGGCTCGCCGGACGGCATCGTCGACCTGCCGGACGATGTGCCCGAGATCTTCCTTGAGCACTTCGTCAAGTACGCCTATGTTCCGACGCCGGACGGGAGGCGGATCCACTTCCTCGTCTCGGACGCCTGGACGCGCGACCAGATCAAACACGGTCTGAACGTGATGCGGCATCTCTTGGCGGACTTCCCGGGCTCGGAGTACGGCAACGAGAAGAGCGGCATCGCCAGCGCGATGGCGGACCGCAAGGCGACGATGGTGTTCTTCAACACGGAAGAGGACCTGAACGCTGCGATGCGGTCCGGGCTGGCGGGGGCGACCGACCTCAGCATGCAGGATCTCCGCGCGAACGAGTGCCCGGCGCCGGGCGACGCGGACTACATGGATCACAGGACTCGGGATGCCTCGTACGAGGAGATCTGGCACCTGATCCACGACTACGGGATCAAGCCGACGCTCCCATCGATGATTGCCGAGATGCGGGCGGCGAACGACGTCGCCGAGACGAACGGGTGGCGCGGCTGGCCCGACGACGAACCGCAGGAGCACCCGAACGAGTATGTCGGCGTGCTCATCGACAACTACTACGACCTCTGGACGGTGCCGCCGACCATGTACGAGGCCGTGGACATCGAATCCGGCGAGATTCCGGAAGGTCACTCGCACTTCGGGCGGTACTTCGCGGGGAGCAGGTCGGCCATGCGCGAGCAGGATCGGCTGGGCTTCGACCTGATCCGGAAGTTCCTGCCGCCGCACTTGACCTACACGCCGGAGCTGCCGCTCGACTTCACCGGCACGTTCTCGATGAGGTTCGACCCTGAGGCGCGCTACACGATGAAGACGCAGCACCTGCGGAGCGTGGCGTTGACCGGCGACGGCGACGCGAACCTCGTGGGCAACGCCCACGACAACGTACTCACCGGCAACGCGGGCGCGAACCTGCTTGAAGGCGGCGGCGGCAACGACACGGTTCGCGGAGGCGAGGGCTACGACACGGCCGCGTTCAGCGGTCCCGCGACCGATTACGAGGTCAGCGGGAATGCAAACGGAGTGACGGTGACCGATTCGCGGGCGGACCGGGACGGCGTAGACATGCTGCAAGGCGTCGAGGCGCTGCGGTTCAGCGACGGGACGATCCCGTTGGAGCCGTAACCCCGCCAGGGGATTGGATACCGTTGCGGGATGCTCGAAAAGAATGGACGCTTGGCGCGGCAGATGCGCTTTCTGGTCGAGGCCGACCGCCTGAAACAGGTCCTGCGGCGGACCTCCATCCTCGGCAACGTCCGCCGCGAGAACTCGGCGGAGCACTCCTGGCATCTGTCGCTGATGGCCGTTGTACTCGCGGAGCACGCGGCCGGCGCTTCCCAGCTCGACCAGCTCAAGGTGCTCAAGATGCTCGTCGTGCACGACCTGGTCGAGATCGATGCGGGCGACACCTTCGTCTACGACGAAGCGGGAGTGGAGGACCAGGAGGAACGCGAACGGGATGCGGCCGAGCGGATCTTCGGGTTGTTGCCGAGCGAGACGGCGACCGGGTTGCGCGCGATCTGGGAGGAATTCGAGGCGCAGCGCACCCCGGAGGCGAAGTTCGCGAAGGCGCTGGACCGCTTGCATCCGATGCTGCTGAACTACCTGAACGGCGGCCGGGTCTGGCAGACGAACGGCGTGAGCGCGGATCAGGTACGCGAGATCAACGGTTGCATCGAGGACGGCGCGCCCGAACTCTGGCGCTACGCCGAGGAGATGATCGAAGACGCCGTCCGGCGCGAACTCCTGGCGCCGTAACTGCCGGGTCGTCGGTGCGGAAACGCTGCAAGGAGGACGAACGATGAAGGTCACTCGGTGCGCGGGTGGGACAACCAACCGCTCGAAGGCCGACGCTCGGACGGAGACGCGGTTCTTCAGGGAACGGGCCGGTCAGGTTCTGGCCCGCTCCCGGCGAAGGCGACCGACGCTGGCTCTGCTTTGCTCCATCGCCGTCGCCGCCTGCGCCGCGCCGTCGGTGCAGGAGACATCCGCGAACGAGGTCGACTGGGTCAAGAAGGTGATCGTCCACGGCGTGCCGATCTACGCGACGAACACGACCAGCGACGAGAAGCTCCTGCACGCCGCTGGCGTTCTCGCCCAGTTCCTCGACAACGACGAGGACGGCGAGGTGGACAACGCGCAGGTCCACCAGGCGATCCTGGACACCGGCGGCGCCATCGTGATGACCGGCACTCAGCAGGAAGCCGAGGAGATGGACTGGAGGAACGCGCCCCGAGGTCAGGGTCTCTACGACGAGGAGACCGAGATCGATGCCCGCGGGCGCGGCGTATTCGACGCCGCCCTCGAGGAGATCTGGCACATGGTGACGGACCACGGCTACGGCGTGGCCTACCCTGACGTGTTCGGGACCAGGCCGGGGACGGTCTTGACCGACGCGATGGATATCGCTCGCGGCGGGGCTTTCGATGGGCCGCCGGAAGAGTACCCGGAAGGCGCCTGGTACACCTACGACGACGAGACCTGCGACTACGGCTGCATGGCGTCGGAGTACATCTACTGGGTGTACACGTCGCTGATCGGCGCCCAGGACCTGCCGGGACGGTTCGAGCAGATCGGCCACGAGTGGCGGCTCGATACGCCCGAGAAACTGCGGGAAGGGGAGCCTGTCCTCTTTGGAATTCTGAGCGATCCCGAGTACGGAATCCCGATGGTCATCCCGGACGGAGACTACGACGGCGCGCCGCTCGTCATCGAGCCGTACGAGTTCCGCTCTCCTTACGAAGCGGTGAACCGGAAGATCCGGCGTGACAAATTCGATCTCGTGCTCCCGGCGATCATGAAGGAGCGGGGCGTCGACATGTGGATCCACGTGATGCGGGAGTCGATCCCCGACTCGTTCGGGATCCACGAACTGGGCAGCGCCTCGGGCGTCTTCGTCTTCACCGACCGCGGCGGCGAACGGATCGAACGGGCCGTTCTCGGCCGGCGCTGGGGCGCGACCCACCGGGATTGGGGCGAAAGCGATTACCGCTACGTCGAGGAGAGCGGCGCCTACGACATCGTCGCCCCGGCGGTCCGCGTCCAGGAGCCGGTCGGCGGCCCGTTGACGGAGTACGACTACCGCTTCGAAGGGCTTGAGGACTTCGTCGCCGAGCGCGACCCACGGGTCATCGCGGTCAACTTCAAGCGCGAACTGGGCCCGTGGCCGACCTACCGTGGGGAAATCGACGGCCTTTCGCACACCGACTACCTGTTGCTTGCCGAGGAACTCGGCCCAACCTACGCGAGCCGGCTGATCTCCTCCGAGTGGCTGATCATGGACTACATCAACCGGCATGTGCCCAGCGAGGTCGAACTCCTCAAACGGATGCGGCGGGATGAGCTCTGGCTGTTCGAGGACGCGTTGGACGCGATCGAGCCAGGCGTCACGAGGATCGACGAGACGGAACTGACGATCATGCGCCGCATGCGAACCGGTCAGTCGCAGCGCGGCCGCAGCGATGGGTGGGAGGGCGCCGTCGTCCAGGGCGGCGACATCCTGACGAACCCGAGCATCGGCATGTATGCCTACGTGCTGCGCGACGGCGAGACGGAACCGCCGCCGGAGATCCAGGATCTCTGGGACGAGTACCTGCGCGTCGAGGCGATCCTGGCCGAGACGATCCGGGCCGGGCTGACGCCGCGGGAGATCATCGGCGACTACGAACGGAAGTTCGAGGAGGCCGGGATCGTCGTGCGCGACAACCAGCTCCACATGGTCACGCCGAGGAACGACTTCCCGGCCTACACCGAGAGCTTCGACATCTCGAAGACCCACATCTCGATCGATTCCCACGGCCAGATGAAGGGCGCTCGGCCCGCGTCCGTCGAGACCTACTTCGGCCCCCGGATCGGTTCTCTCGGCCCGGACTGGTCGAAGGACATTCCGCTCGCGCCGCACCACCACTTCGTCATCGAGTACTTCTTCTACCTGCCCTCGCCGGCGCCCGAAGGGGAAGACCAGTACCTGCTCTGGTGGGCCCACGAAGAGGCACTCGCCGGCGACGACGGCATCGAGTACCTGTCGCCGCCGCAGACGGAGCTCATCCTGATTCAGTGACCGGCGGAGCCGGCCGCCGCCGCTCCGCCATCTGGCGGAACGTCCGGCACTCCCACGCGACGGGCCGCTAGAGCCGGCCGGCAAGCTGCAGCACGGGGTCGAACAGCCGATTCGGCACGTCGTCCTCGCCGAGGAGATGCCGGATCTCGTCGTCGTAGCCGGTCATCTCCCAGCGGATGAGTGAGATCGGAATGATGCCGGCGGCCAGGAACTCGTCGATGAAATCTCGCAGGACGAACTCGTCGCCGAGCTGCATCGCTCTCTCGCGGAAGAGCTTCATGAAGTGGACCTTGCCGACGACCACGCCGGTGTGGAAGCCGGGGAAGCGCAGGTTGGACTGCATCTCGTACCAGACCATCCGCTCGTTCTCCTCTGACCAGCCCTTCGCCATCAGAGCGGCGCAGAGCTTCCGCGACTCGTCGAAGGTGATCAGGTTGGCGTGCATTGCGAGGTCCGGCAACGCCAGGCTCATGTGGGAGATGTTCATCAGGTACTCGACCTCGCGGCCCCGACGCGGCCGTTCGTCGAGGACGCCTGCCTGCATCGTGAGTTCCTCCAGGGCGACGGCCCAGCCCTCCATCCGCATCCACTCCATGTTGAAGCGGCGGTCGGCGCCGCGGATGGGTCGCTCGTCCCGCTGGCGCCGCTGGTCGTCGAGCATGTGGCCGATGTACTCGTGGGTTTCGCCGGGCAGGATCTCTCGTTCGCGCGCCTTGTGGTCGATGCTCGCATCGGACGGAAGCGGCTCCGGCGGCTCGTCGGGGTCGCTGTAGTCCGTCGGATCCACCCAGTCCGGCACGGTCATCACTTCGCCGTCGCGCAGGAAGTCGACGACGTAGGCGAGCGCTTCGTGCAGATTGTCCGCGTACTTCCGCGGCGTGTCGGCAATCTCGAACGGCGGCAGGTCGCGGTTGCGGTGCTCTTCCAGCGCCAGGAAGGTGACGAGCCGGTCGTACTCCCGCTCGACGATCATCCGGCTCTCCTCCCAGCCGTAGGGCGAGAGGTGAACGTTGCGGAGCCACCAGTCGTAGTTCTCCTTGCCGATGCCCGCGGCGCCGGTCCAGGACGGCTTGTTCTCCTCGACCCAGGCGCCGAAGGCGAGGACCGCTTCGCGGGCGGCCTCGGCGTCGGCGACGAGTTCCGGGTGATGGTCGGCGAGCTGCTCCGCGATCTCCTCGTAGATCCGCGCCTCCCGCGGCGCCGCCCAGATCGCGATCGTGCCGAGGTCCGGCGCCGCCTCGGTCAGGTTCGTCCGTGCCTGCTCGTAGATCGTCGGCACCGCCCGCAGAGTCGTCCGGTAGTCCGCGAGTTCCTCCTCCCTGAACGGCGGTTCGAGTCGGAAGAGTGTCTGGAATCCGGACATCGCCGGGCCAGCCCCGCCTTGGGACATCAGGTAGAACGCAGGATCCCGCGACCAGGGCCTCGTCACCCGATGGTGGAAGTCGAGTCCGTTCATCTCGGCCCGCACGAGGTGGTGGTCGATCTGCTCGGATACCGTCCAGTCGGCGATGTCGAACGCGGCAATCCGGGCCTTGTAGTCCTCGAGCTCCCCGCGCTGCCGCTCCATCGCCTCGGCGGTGTAGTCAGGTACGCCGTCAACGATCATCGGCTCCTGGAAGACGCGAAAGTCCTCGAAGAGCTGGAGCAGGTCGGCGTGACTGGGGGAGGCGGCATGCTCTGAGGCGGGCGGCGCCGTCGGGACGCAGGCGATGGCCACGGCCATCGAAGCGAGAAGAAGAGACTGGCGCATGGCGGCTCCTTTCGCCGAAACGTAAGGGAGCCTCGGAGAAAGGCCGAGGCCGTCCGGGAACAATACAGGTCGCTGAGGACGGTTACGATTCGATGATGCGTACCGGGGACTTGACGAGCTATCGTCGGCCAGCCGCGCTCAGGTGCCTCCTTCTTGCAGCGCTCGTCGGCTGCGTCGCTGACCTGCAGGAAGATACCCTGCCCGGCGAGTCGATCCCCCACCCGGACCTTGCGGACCTCGAGCCGCCGCTGGCCCGCGAGATCGAGGCCCGACGCGCGGAGCTCGAAGTCCTGTTTGCTCGAGATGACGCAAGCGCCGCCGCCAGGGCACAGGCTATCGGCGACCTGGGCCGCCTCTACCAGGCCCACCGCCTGCTGGAACCAGCTCTCGCCTGTTACCGGCAAGCGCACGCACTCGACTCCGATGCATTCGCCTGGGCCTACTACCTGGGAGTTCTCGCTGCGGGGGCCGGGGCGATGGAGACCGCGGAGCCGGCGTTTCGGCGCGCCCTCGAACTTCGCCCGGACGACTTGCCGACCCTTATCCGGCTAGCCGACCTCGAACTCGAACATGGACGGATGAACGAGGCCGAACTCCTCTACCTCCGGGCAGCGGCGGTGGACGACTCGGCCGCCGTGGCGTACGGAATGGGCCGGGTCGCCGAGGAACGGGGCGCCTATCCCGAGGCCATCGAGCAGTTTCAGCGTGCGCTGAAGCTCCAGCCGCGCGCCTCCGTCATCCACTACCACCTCGGCCAGGCCCACCGCGAGTTGGGCGAGTTCGACCGGGCAGAGGACGAGCTGGCGCAAAGCGGGCCGAACCGTGTCGCGATGGCCGATCCGCTGATGCACGAGTTGACGACGCTTGCCATTGGCGCCTTGCCCCACCTCGACCGCGGTCACGCCGCCGCCCGCGAAGGTCGGCTCGCCGATGCGGAGTCCGCTTACCGGCGGGCCGTGGCGGCCGACCCGACGAACGCGGGTGCGCACGAGAGCCTGGCGACGCTGCTGGTTCGCCGCGGCGACGCCGAGGGGGCAATCGAGCACTTCGGCGTCGCCGTGCGTCTGGAGCCCGAGAATGCCCGGACTCACTCGGACCTCGGTGCCCTGTTGGCCGAGCTGGGACGGACCGACCGCGCTCTGGAGCACCTGGGTCGAGCGGTCGAACTGGAACCGGCGCTCGCGCCCGCGCTCTTGGCCCTCGGCAAACTCCAGAGCCGAAGGGGGCGTTTCGCCGACGCCGAGAGGGCGTTCCGCGAAGTCCTGGGGAGGGATCCCGGGAATGGCGATGCCCGGCTGGGACTTGGGGCGGTGCTCGCGCAGTCCGGCGACTTCGAGCAGGCGGTGGTCGAACTGGAGGCGGCTTTGGGCGAGGTCCCCGAAGGGGATCGCAGGCCTCGTCTTCACTTCGGCCTCGCGGAGGCGTTGGTTCGGACCGGCCGGCTGGAGGAAGCGCTGCCGCACTACATCCGAGTTCGCGAGATGGATCCAGCGCAGAGCGTGGCCTGGCTGCGCGAGGCGACGGTGCTGATGGGACTCGGGCGCTTCTCGGATGCCAAGGCCACGCTCGAAGCGCGCCTTCGAGTGGATTCGGCGGACGGGCGGGCCGCTCACGCCCTGGCGAGACTGCTCGCCGGAGCCCCCGACCCGACTCTGCGCGACGGCCCGCGAGCGATGACGATCGCCGGCTCACTCGTCCAGGCCGACCCCGCCGCGCCGAACGCCGAGACGGCGGCGATGGCGTTGGCCGAGACAGGCCGCTTCGAGGAGGCCGTCAGCGTCCAGCGAACGCTTGTCGAAGAGGCGCGCCGGCAGGGCCGTAGCGGCGAGTATCGTCGCCTGGCGCGGAACCTGGAGCGGTACGAACGAGAACAGGCGTGCTGCGCCCGGGAAGCGGATGCGTTTCCTCCGTACTGAGGACGGCGACGGCACCGGCGGCGGACCGGTAGGCCGTGCTAGCTTCACCGGAAACTGTCGACCCCACACGATCGGATCCGCGTGACTGCTTCACTACGAATTCAGCCGACGGACGCGACGTGCGGAGCGGTCGTTTCGGGCGCCAGGCTCGCATCCCTGGACGAGGCGACCTGGTCGGCGATCGAGGAGGCCTTCCTCGAGTACGGCGTGCTCATCTTCCCTGGCCAGCATCTGACCGTGGGCCAGCAGGCCGGTTTTGCCAGACGCTTCGGGGAGATCGAGCATCTCGACGACGAGAAGGTCGCCACGGTACTCCCGGTTGGAGACCCGGCCGTATACGGGGCGCAGACCGAAAATGACCACCTCGCCATGCTTCTCAAGGGCAACGAAGGCTGGCACATCGACAGTTCCTACATGCCGCTGGCAGCCAAGGCCTCCGTCTTGAGCGCCGTCGTCGTACCGGCGTTCGGCGGCCAGACGGAGTGGGCCGACATGTGCGCCGCTTACGAAAGCCTGGACGACGCGACGCGCGAACGCATCGCCGGGCTCTCGGCATACCACTCGTTCTTCCACTCCCAGGCGTTGATCGGTCACGCGGCTGAGGTCGGGGCCGGTTACGGGTTCTACGCAGGCGAGAAGCCGCTGCGCCCCCTGGTCAAGGTGCATCCCGTTACCGGCCGATCCATGCTCTACATCGGCCGGCATGCCTATGGCATTCCCGGCTTGTCCGCGGAGGAGTCCGAGGCGTTGCTCTACGAATTGGAGCACTTCGCCTGCCGGCCTCCGCGTACGTTCATGCACGATTGGCGGGCAGGCGATGTGGCGATCTGGGACAATCGCCGGGTGCTGCATCGGGCAAAACCGTACGATCCGGAAGAGCCGCGTCTCCTCTACCACACGCGGATCGCCGGAGATCGCGAAACGGAGCTCGCCGCGGGGATGACGCCTCAGTGACCGATGTCCGGAGCGGCCGGCGTGACGCCACGGGCCGTTCTCTCGGATCAAGGCTGCTACACTCGCGTACACACTCAGTCTACGACTCTCAAGAGGAGCGCATTTGATGACGGCGACCGCGGACAGAATTCAGGAACTCGCTCGGCAACACCTTGACATCGACGGTGATCTGGACATGGACGCCGCCCTTGGGAACGCGGGCGTCTCGTCGCTCGACGCGGTGGCCTTCATCAAGAGGGTCGGTGATGCGTTCGGTGTTGCGGTTCCTCCAGAGGATGTCGCGAAGTGGAAGACGATGCGCGACTTCGCTTCCTACCTCGATTCGCATAGCGGGTAAGACACGGGCCACGTCACGCGGGCGCGTTCCAGGCCGGCCGCGGCGTTCCCGGCTTCCGCCGCGTTGAGACGCCGGTTTCACGAGTCCGGCCCGGCCGTCGTTCTTCATCTGGACTTGGCGCCGGATGCGGACCACGAGGCGGAGGCTCTGCCGTGGCTCGACGGACTCGAGCAAGAGCGCCGGCGCCGGTTCGTTCACCCCCGACCGCGACGCCAATTCACCCTCTGCCGCGCGGCCCTGCGGCAACTTCTCTGCGCAGAGCTTGGCTGTAGCAACGACGAACTCTCCTTTGGCGCGTCCGTGCGCGGCAAGCCGTTTGCCCTCGTCGGCGGACTTCCGGCGCGTGTCTCCTTCAGCGTCAGCCACAGCGGAGAACACGGCCTGATCGCGACCACGCCGGAGGGGCGGATTGGTGTGGACGTGGAGGAGCGTTCGGCACGGCGCGATATGGAGGGCGACATCCCCCTGTTGTTCGCGCCCGGCGAACAGACGGAACTCGCGGCTGCCGGCGGAGCTCGCAAAGTAGAGCTGTTCTACAGCCTTTGGACGATGAAGGAGGCCCTGCTCAAGGCTGCCGGCCTCGGTCTGGCCCTCGATACGACGAGCTTCGAGATACCGCTCCCGATGTGCCGGGGCGCCAGGAAATGCCTGCTCCGGATTCCGCCAATGCCTGCCGTTGAATGGCGGCTCGAGAACCTCGGCGACTCGAGGTTCGCTGCAGCGCTCGCTCGCGAGACGCTGGCGGGGCGAGATGGAGAGCGCGGCCGCGGACTCCGGGCTCCGTAGCGGGCTCGAACGCGTCGTGCGCAACTCATCGGCATCGTGGCAGGGGTCGCGTTGACTGCCTGGGAGATACCCGAACCTCTCTCGGTGCACGAGGTGCGGCTCGACGAGGAGGCGGTCACTCTGGTCCGACGGCACGGCAACGTGCACGCGCCGCTCCGCCTGGTGGTGAGTCACGGGAACGGTCTCGCCGTCGACTCGTACTACCCGTTCTGGTCCCTTCTCGCGGACGACTTCGACCTGGTCGTCTACGATCTGAGGAATCACGGGTGGAACGCCGTCGGGGATCGGAAGAACCACAACATCCCGGTCCTGATTCACGATCACGATCTCGTTCTCGAGGCGATCGACCGGCACTACGGACGCAAGCCGACGGTCGGCGTCTTCCACTCGCTATCGACGTTGATTGCCATCCTCTCGCTCACGGAACCGTACTCCGCCCTGGTTCTGTTCGATCCGCCCCTGTGCAAACCATCCGCGAGCGAGACGCAGTTCGACGCGGCGGCCGAACGCGCGTCGGAACAGACCCGGCGCCGCTCGCCCGCCTTTCGGTCGGAAGAGGAGTTCGCGGAGTTGCTCGGGTACCTCCCGACCTTCGCTCGCGTCCTGCCCGGGGTGCGTGAACTCGTCGCGAGGACGACCCTCAGAAGGGCGACGAGCGGCGAAGGATACGAACTTCGATGTCCACGGGAGTTCGAGGCCCAATTGACGGAGTACGTCAGGGGCTTCGCCCCGCTGCTCGATCTCGAGCTGCTCTCCTGCCCGACGAAGGTGATCGGCGCGGATCCGACCCTCCCCTACACGTTCCTGCCGAGCTTCGACCTGAAGGACATCCGTAGCGTCGACTACGACTTCGTCCCGGAAGCGACCCACCTCCTCCAGCTCGAGAAGCCCGCGGATTGCGCCGCGATGCTCCGCAGGTTCCTGGGCGGCACGGGTCTTCTCGAGAACCCCTGACCGGCAGCCAACGAACTACCGCTTCGGCGGTTCGATCCAGTGGCGGCGGCGCTCGAACGGGTAGCCGGGCAGCGCGATCCGGCGCCGTTTCTCGCCGGCGAACAGCCCCGCGAAAGCGACCGGCAGACCGGCTTCGTAGGCGCGTGCCACAGCTACCGGAAACTGGCTGCCGTCGCTCTCTTCGTCGTTGACGGCGAGCGTCGGAAGGCCTCTGAGCACCAGGGGAGAGGAAGCGGCCTCCTTCCCGGCCTCCGTGGCGCCTGAGTCCGGCCATGCGGCTCCGACCGCGCTGGGGCCCCGCGGCCCGATTTGAAGCAGCACGTCGACTCCTCGATCCGCGAGGGTCTCCGCGCATCGCCCGGGAGCGACGGACTCGTCCGTCCGCCGGCCCCAGTAGAGCGGATCCACCGCCTCGCCAGGCGTCGTCACGCGGCCGGTCGCACCGCGGACCTGGGCGAGCGAAGGCGCCTCGAAGCGGACCGACTCGACGACCCGATCCAACGCGGCTGCCGCGTCTCCCGCTTTCGCGGAGTCTTCCCTTGCCGCCAGCCACGCCCCCCGGGCGACCGCCAGACGGAGCCCGTTCTCCAGGCTGAAGGTCCCGGCAGAGCGTGCCGCCGCGAGCTCGCCGGCGCCGCATCCCACAACGACACTCGGTTGGATCCCGACACTCGACCACAGCGCCGTTTGAGCGCACCCGAGGGCGTAGATCAGCGGATAGGCCCAGGCTGGGTCGTCCAAGTCGTCCGCAGGGTCGGTCTGCCCGAACATCACGTCCAGCAGCGAAGGACCTCCTTCGTCGCGAAGCGCTCTGTCGCAGCGTTCCAGCACGGCCCGGGCGACGGGTTCAGTGCGGTACAGCTCGTCTCCCTTACCCGTCCATTCGCTATCGAGGCTCCCGTAGACGAACGCGATCTGATGGACCTCCGGCGGCGTCGGGCGGGCTTCCAACTCGGCGAGTGTCTCGAGCGCGGCGCAGAGCGAACTCCCGTCCGCGAACAGGACGGACGCGCGGCGTCGGAAGTGGCGCCGTCCGGTACCCGCGGTCCACGCCATGTCGGACAGAAGCTCGGAGGCGGCGCCGCCGTCGGAAGCGGCCGCGTCACTGTGCTCGTCCACCCAGGCGAGAAAGCTGACAGCCAAGGATCGCAAGGCCGCGTCCGACCTGGCGGAAAGAGGCAGGAGCCGCGTCCGACGGGGAGGATGCTCTTCCTCGTTCGGCCGCATCTCGGCGGCCGCTTCGGCCACGGGCAAGACAACCGAAATCGGAAGTCCTTCGGGTCCCAGGTCCGCCCTGCATGGGCCGCCGCCGTTCGCAGCGCCGTAGCCCTCCACGATGACGTGGGCGTTCGCGCCGGAGAGCCCGAAGGCGCTCACGCCGGCAACGGCTGGACGACCGTTTCCGAGCGGCCAGTCCGTCGTCTCCGACGTGACCCGCACTGGCAACCGATCCCAGTCCACGCCGGGGTTCGGCGTCTCGAAGTGCAGGTGCTTCGGAATCACACCGTGGCGCATCGCGAGGACGACCTTGATCAGTCCCGCGATGCCGGCCGCCGTCTCCAGGTGGCCCATGTTCGTCTTCACCGTACCCATGAGCAGGGGCCGTTCGGCCTGCCGTCCCCGGCCGTAGACCGCGGCCGCAGCCTGGACTTCGATGGGATCGCCCATCCTCGACCCGGTACCGTGAGCTTCCAGGTAGTCGACGTCCGCCGGCGCGATCCCGGCCCGGTGGAGCGCGTCTTCGATCACCTGTTCCTGGGCGGGTCCGCTCGGAATCGTCAAGCCGGCTGCCGTGCCGTTGTGATTCACGGCCGAGCCGCGGATCACGCCCCAAATCCGGTCGCCTGCCGCCTCTGCCTCGCGAAGGCGCCTGAGGACGACGACCCCGCAGCCCTCGCCGCGGACGAAGCCTTGCGCCGAGGCGTCGAACGTCGCGCACCGGCCGTCCGGCGACAGCATGTCGTGTTCGATCAAGAGCCGCGTGAACGCGGGCGACAGGATCGCGTTGACTCCGCCGGCCACCGCCAGGTCCACCTCGCCCCGTTCGAGCGCCGTGGCCGCTCCATGGACGGCTGCCAGCGACGCCGCGCAGTTCAGTTCGAAGGGGACCGCCGGTCCCATCAGGCCCAGGGTGAAGGCGATGCGGCCGACAGCGATGCTCGACATCGTGCCGAAGTAGCCGCCCTCCCTGCCGCTTGCGATCATCAGGTCGCGGTACTCGCTCACGTTCAGGCCGGCGAACACTCCGGCCTTGCTGCCCCGGAGGCCGACCGGATCGATGCCGGCATCCTCCAGCGCCTGCCAAGTCGTCTCCAGGAGCATTCTCTGCTGGGGGTCCATCGCCTCCGCCTCGATGGGCCTGATGCCGAAGAACCTCGCGTCGAATTCGTCGAGGCCTCCGACATAGCCGCCCCATCGATAGGCCGGGTTGCGGGCCGCCGGATCGCCGACGAGATCGTGCCAGGAATGGAATTCCGAGCGGCCTTCCGTAACGAGGTCGGCGCCGGCCAGGAGCTGCTCCCAGAAGCTCGGTAGATCGGGGGCCCCGGGGAAGCGGCAAGCCATGCCGACGATGGCGATTCCGTCGTGTTCCACGCGCACCGCTGCCCGCGGCTCTCGGGCAGGCCGCTCGGGGCCTCGCGGCGCACCGGTGAGGTTCTCGATCTCCTCGGCCAGGTGGCGTGCGAGTTCCGCGACGCTCGGATGGTCGAACACGATCGTGTTCGACGCGGTGTACTCGCCGGCCAGGGCCCGGTTCAGACGGTTGCGCAACTCCACGGCCATCAACGAGTCCATGCCCAGGTCGAAGAAGCCGGCGGTCGGCGACGGAGAAGATGACAGCCGGAGCACGGCCTTCAACTCCTGCCGAATGAACGACGCGAGGAGGTTCCGCTTTTCGTCCGTCGGCGCCTCGCGAAGCTCCGCCATGAGCCCGGTCGCGGCGGAGTCCGCGGCCGTCGGCTGACGAGTCTTCGTCTTGACCAGGAGGTCGTCCAGGAACGGCGAACGGACGCCCGACCCTTCCGCCATCAAGGTCCAGTCGATCGCGGCGACCGTGGGAGCGGTCGCGTCCTGCCTGACGAGCCGGTCGAGAGCCTCCATGCCCTGCTCGGGGGTCATCCAACCGGCGCCGGTGTCCGCGAGCTGCCGTTCGATCCTCTCCCGGTGCTCTTCCGCTTCGCCGATGTCGGACCAGGCGCCCCACGCGATCGCCTGGCCGGGCAGGCCGAGCGCGCGCCGGTGGGCGGCGAGCTGGTCGAGGAAGGCGTTCGCGGCGGCGTGATTCGACTGTCCGGGGTTGCCTACGACGCCGGTCACGCTGGAGAACAGGACGAACAGGTCCAAGTCCCGGCTTCTGGTTGCCTGGTGGAGGTGCCAGCCGCCGACCACCTTGGGCCAGAGAACCTCTTCGAACCGCTCCCAGGACTGATTCTCGATGACGCCGTCCGAGAGGACGCCCACGCTGTGGATGACGCCACCGAGAGGCCGCGGGCCTTCATCGATCCGGGCGAGCATCTCGTCGACAGCGGCGATGTCCGTCACATCGGCGATGTCCACCCGAACCTCGGCGCCGGTTTCCCGCAACTCGCGAATCGTCTCGTCGGCCTCGGGGTCGGGATCCCGGCGCCCGTTCAGGACGATCGCGCCGGCCCCGTGCGCGACAAGCCAGCGGGCCACTGCACAGCCGATCCCGCCCAGGCCGCCGGTGACCAGGTAGGTACGGTCCGGCCGCAGTCCGCCCCTGGCCAACGGCGGCATCCTGATCACGTTCTTGCCGATGTGCCGCGCGTTGCGCATGGAGTCCATCGCCGACGGGAGCTCGGCAAAAGGCCAGACCGCACGGGGCAAAGGGAACAGGTCGCCGGCCGCGAGACGGGTCATGACCCGGGCCAGCGAAGCGCCGACCCGGCCCGGTTCGTTCCGCTTCAAGCCGTCCACGTCGAGGACGTAGTAGGCGACGTCCGGGCGTGATGCCGACATCCTCTCGCCGCTCCAGATGCCCCGCTTCCCGATCTCGACGAAGCGGCCTCCCGAACCCAGGCTGGACAGGCTCGCCTCGATGAACCCCTCGCCGGTCAAGCTGTTCAGCAGCACATCGACGCCCTTGCCGTTCGTCGCCTCGAGGATCTCCTCTCCGAACCGCGTATGCCGGCTATGGAACACGTGCTCGACGCCCAAGGAGTGAATGAAGGTCTGCTTCGGGGCGCTCGCGGTCGCGAAGACCTCGGCGCCGGCGGCCTGGGCCAGCCGAATCGCGGCGAGCCCGACGCCGCCGGCCCCGGCGTGGATCAGCACGCGCTCGCCGGTCTTGAGACCGGCGAGCCGGAAGGCGAGTTCGGCGGTCACGTAGCAGACCGGGATGGTTGCGAGATCGGGAACGGAGAATCCACAGGGCGCCGGCGCGACCAGGGCGGCCTTCGCGACGATCTCGGGAGTGAACGAGCCGAAGCCCATCCCGACGACCCGGTCGCCGGCCGAAAGACCCGCGACGTCCTCGGCGGTCTCCAGGACGCTGCCAACCATCTCGCGGCCGATCTCGCCCCCGGACTCCACCGCGTCACTGCCTGTCAGGACATCGACGAAGTTGAGCCCCGCGGCCTCGACTGCCAAGCGGACTTCGCCCGGTCCGAGAGCGGGTTGGGGCCGGGGCTTCGCCCGCAGCGTCGTCCGGCCGGCCTCGGGAGCCTCGACGTCGACGAACCAGTCCGTATCCTCCGGCGGCACGAGCCGCGTCTCGTTGGTGGCGCTTCGAACCAGGCGGGCCGCGTAGCGGCGGTCTTCCCGGTGGGCGATGTGCGTTTCGGGTTCCGCGAAGAGAAGTTCGAGGGCGATTTCCGAGGTGTCGGGATCTCCGCCCGCCGGGTCCAGGTCGATCAATCTTGGTCGCAGATGGCCCGCTTCGCCGGAGACGACCTTGCCAAAGCCCCACAAGGCCGCGCCGGCGAGTTCTCCGGACTGCCCTCGGAGCAGGTCCTGCTCGAGGACCTGCCCACCGCGCGTCACGAACCAGACGCCGTCGGCCGGAGCGGCGCCGGCGTCGATCATGCCCTGCGTCAAGGCCAGAGCGGTGGACGCGGCGTGGGTCACGTCCTCCGCCATTTCCGCGGCGGTCGCCGACGCCCCGTGTCCATCGAGAGCCATGAGGTGCGCCACACCCCTGAGCGGCGGATCCTCGGGCAATCCGCGAAGCAAGGATCCCCAGGCTTCCCTGTCCGTCGGGTCCAGAGCGGTCGCCGAGATGCCGGGCGCCTCGGACGTCGATTCGCTGGAGCGGCCTTCCGCATGGACGAGAAGGACCGTCTGTTTGCGGCGAACGAGGTCGGCCGCCAGGTTCGCCGCGACCCCGGTTTCGTCCGCGGCGATGACCCAGGCCCCGGCCGCCGGGTCGATCTCGGCCGGGCCCCGCGCGAGGATGACGCTCGAACCGAGAAGCTGGTCGGTGTCCAGGTTCGCGGTTCCCAGGAACTCGACCCCGGAGAAGCCGGCGTCGCCCAGGGCCAGGCGCCATTCGGCGGGGGCCGCCAGAGGATGGTCTGGCCGATAGGCATCGGCGAACCGCCACCATCCGTCCAGCAGCCCGAAGGTGAGGTCCTGCGAGGCTCGCCGCCAGAGTCCTTCGACAGCGATCAACTGCCCCGACGGGGCGAGGAGATCGCGGCAATGGGCAAGCGCCTCTCCCAGGTCCCTTGTGGCGTGCAGCACGTTCGCGGCGATCACGAGGTCGTAGCCGTGGGAGTCGAAGCCCTGAGCCGACGGTTCCGCCTCGATGTCCAAGGTGCGGTATTCGATGGACGGGCAGGCCGACGCCAGGCGCTCTTCCGCTTGGGCGAAGAAGCCGGCCGAGATGTCCGTGAAGGTGTAGTCGACGCGTCCGGGCGGCAGCTTCGGGAGGATCGCCTCCGTCGACGAGCCGGTTCCGCCGCCGACCTCGAGCACCCGCAGAGGGCGCTCGTCGGGAAGCTCGGACGCGGCGAGGGCGACCGCTTCCGCCAGCATCCTGTTCGCGGCTCGGGACGCGGGGGCATGGAGGTACAGGTCCGAGGCGTCCGTTCCCTGGTCGCTGAACAGCAGCGGCAGTGGATCCGCGCGGCCGAGAAGCACTTCGGCGAGGGAGGCGCCGCATCGGCGGAGAAGACCGAGCTCGTTCGCACCGTGAGGGTGCTTCTCGATGAGTTGGCGGACGCGCTCTTCGGGGTCCGCCGGCGTCTCGCCGGGGAGCGCATCATCCGCCCCCGCGGCGACGACGAACCCACCGTCCGAAGGAGTCAGGATTCCCGCTTCGGCGAGCAGGCCAAGCAGACGGTCGAAAAGGCGCCGGTGCTCGTCGACGACCTTGAGGCGCCGGCGGAGGCGCCGCGGCGAGACCCTTGCGCCTGCTTCCCGCTTCCATCCGAGCCGCTCGAGCGCCAAGAGGGCGTAGGCCCGAGACAGCCGTTCGAGCTCCCCGAGCAGATCCACCCTGTCCGACGCGGCAACGCCCAGTTCCTCCAGGTGATCGGCGAGAGTCCGCGACTGCGCGGCGACGGTAGCGGGATCGACGAGAAAACCCGCATCCGGCAGGCCAGCCCGGATCGGCTTCTCTCTCCAGTCGACCTCGTACACCAGGTCCTTCAGGCTGGACCCGGCCGACAGCAGGGCGGTTCGGGTCGCCCGCTTGACGGTGAAGCCGAACAGGCCCCCAAGCGGCGCGCCGTCGGTCGAATAAAAGCGCACGTCCCCGGTCACGACCTCCGGGGGACCGGCCGATCGGGCGTCGGCGCCGTTCCTTGGGGCTTTCCTCCTGATCGTCGCGTGGCAGACGATTCTCTCCCGCATCGGACCCGCGACCCAAAGCCGTTCCCACCCGAAAGGCATGTAGACCGCGCCGTGCTCGTCGACCGTGAGATGGCGCGCCATGGACAGCGCCTGGAAGCAGCCATCCAGCAGCAGGGGGTGCATTTCCGCGCCGTTCGATTCCACGGACTCGTGCAGGGCGAGGATTGCCAGTGCCTCTCCTTCCCTTGCCCAGGCGGACTCGAAGGTGTGGTACGACGGGCCAAGGTAGATACCGGTGGAGGACCGCATCCGGTAGAAGCCGGTCGGGTCCTGGGGTTCCAGGGCGGCCTTCAGGCCGTCCATGTCCAGCACCGGGAGAGGTTCCACGACCGGCGCGGCCGAGGCGAGCTTGCCCGCGGCGTGAAGCGTCCAACCTTCCTCGGTTCCTCCCTTGCTGAAGATCTCGAAGCGCCGCTTCGAGGGCTCCTCCGGGGCGTCGAGGACGAACTGCACTGTCCGGCCCGGGCCATTCGCCCCGTCTCCCGGATCCTCGTCGTCCAGGATCAGGGGGCTGTAGATCTGGACCTCGTCGACTACCGCCGGACCGGACCCTTCAGCCAGCGACGCCGAGATCGCCATCGTGCCGTAGAGCCCGCCGGGCGCGACCACCCGTTCGTAGACCAGGTGGTCCAGCAGCCAGGCGGGATCGGAAGCGAACACCTCCGTCTCGAACGTGACCTGGCCGCGGGCCGACTCGTGTCGGCTGCCGAGAAGTGGGTGGCCCGCGGTCTGTTGACGGCGCGTCGACGCTCGGATCCAGTGCCGGACGCGCTGGAACGGATAGACCGGCAGAGCGACACGGCGCCGTGCCTCGCCGCCGAAGAGGCCGGCGAAGTCCATGTCGAGCCCCGCTTCGTAGGCAGCGGCGCCTGCCTCGACGAAACCGCCGCTCGAGTCGACGACCGGCTCGGAGGCGTCCCGCGGCGGACGCTTCAGGCTAGCGAGAACCGCGGGAGGTCCGGCAGGCGCCTCCGCCGGCCAGTTCATCGAGACAACGGGTCCCAGGACGGCGTGGGGTCCGATCTCGACGACTGCGTCGACGCCGAGTTCGGCCAGGGTCTCGACGCAACTTCGGAAGGCAACCGGCTCGCGCGCGTGGCGCCGCCAGTAGGCGGCGTCCATCCGATTGTCCGCGCCGAGCAAACGGCCGCTGAGGTTGCTGACCAGGGGTACGGAGAGGGCCGGCGGCGAAGGCGCGATCTCTCGAACGGCGGCTTCCAGCTCGTCCAGGGCAGGCTCGATCAGGGCGCTGTGGTAAGCGGGGCTGCGCCGCAGGCGCGCCACCTTGACGCCCTCGGCCTCGAAGCGGGCGAGCACCGCCTCGAGTTCCTCGGCCGGCCCGCTGACCACCTGCTGCGGCCCGTTGTCCACGGCAACGGAGAGGTCCTCGTCCTCCGAACGGGCATTCTGCGCTGCTACCGCCTCCTCGACGCGGGACGCAGGGGCGAAGACGGCGGCCATCGCGCCGTCAGGGCGGGTGGCGCCCATCAAGGCGCCGCGGGCGGCGGCGTAGCGAAGACCCTGCTCGAGCGTGAAGCCGCCCGCGGTCCGCGCCGCCGCGATCTCGCCCAGGCTGTGGCCGACGACCACGCTCGGTCGAACGCCGAGGCTCTCCCAGAGTTCGACCAGAGCGCACTCCAGGGAGTAGATCGCCGGTTGGGTCCAGGCTGGTTCGTCAAGCAGGCCACCGAGGTTCTTCTCTCCGAACATGACGTCGAGCAGGGAGACCCCTCGGTCCTCGAGGAGCAGCCGGTCACAGCGATCGAGTACCGACCGAAACACGGGCTCCCGTTCGTAGAGGGCCCTGCCCATTCCCGGCCATTGACTGGCCTGGCCGGTGAAGACGAAGGCGACCTTCTTCCCTTGGCGCGGCGCGCTGCCGTCCGGGCCGGCGGCCAGCTCCTGAAGCCGCTGTCGGAGCTGGGCGAGGTCGCGGAACACGAGGCCGGCCCGGTGCGCGAAGTGGCGCCGGCCGACAGCGGCCGTCCAGGCCAGGTCCGACAGATGCGGGTCGGCGGCCGTCGCTTCCGGTGGCAGGCCCTTCGTCACCTCGTCGAGCCACGACAGGTAGCGGCTCGCGGAGTCGCGAAGGGCGCCGGGCGACCTGCCCGATAGAGGCAGCAACCGCGTGTCGCGAACTCCCGGCTCTTGCGTGGACCCGGCTGAGATGACCACGGGCAGGGCCTGGCCCGCCGGGAGACCGGCATCGGCGTCCGGCTTCCCGTACCCCTCGACGAGGAGGTGGCCGTTCGTGCCGGACCATCCGAAGGCGCTCACGCCGGCGCGGGGAGGCCGGCCGGGATGGAACGGCCAGTCCATTCTCCTGTCGGTCACCCGCACGGGAATCCCATCCCAGTCGATCCGGGGATTCGGATTCCTGAAGTTGAGATGCCTCGGGATGACTCCGTGCCTCATCGCCAGAACGGTCTTGATGAGTCCGGCGACCCCAGCGGCCGGTCCGAGATGTCCGATGTTCGTCTTGACGGAACCGATGAGGAGCGGGCGCTCCGCTCGACGCCCGCGCCCGTAGATCGCTGCTGCGGCTTCCATCTCGATCGGGTCGCCGACCACCGTGCCGGTTCCATGAGCCTCCAGGTAGTCGACGTCGGCGGCCGAGACGCCGGCGCGTTCCAGCGCGTCTTCGATGGCTCGCGTCTGGGAGGGAGCGCTCGGCACCGTCAATCCCTGGCTGGCGCCGTCCTGGTTGACCGATGAGCCCCGGATGACGGCCCATATCCGGTCTCCGTCGGCTTCCGCCTCGTCGAGACGCTTGAGGACGACCATGCCGCAGCCTTCGCCGGAGACGAATCCGTCGGCTGCGGCATCGAAGGTCCAGCAGCGGCCAGTGGGCGACAGCATTCCCGCATTCGCGCGGAGCTCCAACGGGCGCGGGACCAGGGTCGCGTGGACGCCGCCGGCGAGGATCAGGTCCGCCTCGAAGCGCTGCAAGGCACCGGCTGCCTGATGGATCGCAACCAGGGAGGACGAGCATGCGGTGTCGATGGCCATCGACGGGCCTTCCAGGCCGAGGACGAAGGCAACCCGGCCGATCGCGGTGTTCAATGCAGTGCCGGTCAAGGCGTAGAGGCCCGCGGCGGCTTCCGCCGTGGCAGGCGTGTCGACCGCCATGTCCTTGTAGTCATTGATGCTGACGCCGGCGTAGACGCCGGTGCGGCTTCCTCTCAGGCTCTCGGGGTCGATCGCGGCGTCTTCGAGCGCATGCCAGCTCGTCTCGAGCATCATCCGCTGCTGGGGATCGAGCATTTCGGCTTCGATCGGGGAGATGCGGAAGAACTCGGCGTCGAAGAGGTCCAGATCTTCGACGAAGGCGCCGTGTCGGAGAACCTCGTTCCTGCTCTCGGATGCCGGAAACAGGTGGCCGACGCGACCGATCACGGATCCGGGCGGACCCGTGATCACCGCGTTCTCCCCGGCGGCGAGTTGGCGCCAGAATCCGGCAAGGCCGGCGCTCCCCGGGAACCGACACGCCATGCCGACGATGGCGATCGGCGCTCGTCGGGGGTCGCGTTCTCCTCGGACGCCCTTCGCCCCGTTGTGTGGTCGCTCCGGGAAACCGGGGCTGTCGGCGTTCGTCATCTTCGGTTCTCCGATCGCTCGGCGTGGCTAGGACGATAACGGCACGCCTTGGGCGCGGAGAAGAAACCGGTACAACCTGAGAGCGAGGTCCGGGTCGCTCTCCTCCAGCAGCCGCAGGGCCGAAGCGGTCAGCGTCGCCGTGCTGCAGGGCTCGTTCGCGACGACCTGCAGCGCCGCAACCGACGCCTCTGGAGACGCCTGGGGCGCGACAACATCGCCCGGCACCAGTTCGCGAAGACGCGCGCCGGCCGCGTCGTGGACGCAAGCCCGCCCGGCCGTGATGAACTGCAGAGAGTCGCTCGTCGCGCCGGCGGCGAACAGAGCTTCGCCCGGGGCGTGCTCCCGAGTGTCCAGCCATTTCCGGAGATCTTCGACCAGATCCTCGAAGAGGACTTGTCGGTCGAGGTGGCGCTCCATGTCGGCGCCGACGACCTCCAGCAGGGAAGGCGCCTCGCTTTCCGCCTCTTCGGGCGGCCGGCAAGTGGACAGAAGCGCGTCCTCGCAGTGT
Source organism: Candidatus Multivoraceae bacterium (assembly GCA_965219625.1). Taxonomy (GTDB): domain Bacteria; phylum Acidobacteriota; class Thermoanaerobaculia; order Multivoradales; family Multivoraceae; genus Multivorans. The sequence continues at coordinate 1,718,794 of OZ244782.1, forward strand.
TCCAGCGCCTGATCGGCGTCCGGGGCGAAGACGACGCTGCCGAATACCGGCGCCGGCAGATTCCGCCGCAGCTCCTTCTCGAGCGTTGCGGGCGCCCCGCCGAACACCACCTGAACGCCGGCGCGGCGAGCGGTCAGGATGAAGCGGCACAACGCGCTGGCGGTCGAAAAGTCGAGTCCCGACACGGCCTGGAAGTCGAGCGCGATACACGTCGGCCTGGGCTCGTCGGCGAGCGACCGCTGGAGCCGATCCGCCAGCGGGTAGCCGGCGCCAAAGAAGATGTAGCCCCGGAGGCTGTAGCCCTGGACCCGCTCTCCGTGGTCTCGCAGGATGGCGCGATCCGGTATCGAGCGAATTCGGTTGCTCTGACGTTCCCGCGCGGTGAACGTGGACGCGACGACATCGACCCGGCTCAGGCGGACGACGAAGAACACGATCGTGATGAGAAGGCCGAGCGCGACTCCCTCGAGAAAACCAAACGTCAGGATCGCCGCGAAGATCGCGAGGATGATCGCGTAGTCGCTCCCGGGCAGGCGCCTCCGCACCTTGACCAGCCACTGGTCGAGCATCGCCACGCCGGTGAACAGCAGCACCCCGCCCATCAGCGGCACCGGCACGAGACTCAGCAAGGCATCGCCGAAGAGCAGCGGCGACGCGGCCACGAGCGCGACGATGACGCCGGTGGGCCGTTCGCCGGCCCCGAACATGTGGCTGCGCAAGGAGGTGGGAACAACGAAGCAGCTCGGCGGGCCGCCGCCGAGCGCGCCCGCCACGCTGCCAAGCCCGACGGCGCCGAATTCCCGGTTCCAGTCGAGTTCACGCCCGGAAGCCAGCTCGAGACCACCCACATACATGACGATGCAGAGAAGGGTCACCAGGACCAGGGTGAGGAGGTTCGGGATCTGCGCGGCGAGAGCGGGCCAGTCGATCAACGCGGCGTCGCTCAGGGCCACCGGGGGCCAGGAGTCCGTTCCGGACATGCCCGCGAACAGGAGGCCCTTGGCCTCCGCCTCGTCCGCCGAGATGCCGAATCGCGCCATGCCGACGTGGTAGAGGCCCGCGACGGCGAAGAAGCTCGCGGGCATCAGCAGAGGGCTGTTCCAGCGCCGGGTCGCGAAGTAGAGGCCGAGGCCATAGGCAACGCCGACGCCCCAGTTCGCCACGACGAAGGGATCCGCAAGCGAGGCCAGGGTCTCCGGATTCAGCCGCACGCCCATCAGCGAGAGGGCCACCAGACACGCGAGTCCCCCGGTTCCTGCCACGAAGCCGGAGGAGACCGGATAGGGAATGAAGCGGACGAGGTTGGCGAAGCGAAAGCGCGCGATGAGCAGAGCGCAGGCCCCGGTGGCGAGCGTGCCCAGAACGATGGCCGCGACCATCGTCGGAAGCAACTCGTCGCCTTCCGCGGCAAGCGAGCCGCCGATGACCGCCAGCACGATCATCGTCGGTACCGCCGGCGCCGAGACGGCGCCTGGAAAGCCGCTTCTGAGCGCGATGACGAGGCACGCGGCGAACGTGCCGAAGAGCACCAGGCCGATTCCCTGGGGTAGATACGGGGCCAACGGGCCCGTGAACACCAGCGTTGCCAGCGCCACCTCGCCGATGATCACGCTGACGCCGGAAACGAGTCCGACCGTCAGGACGGGCAGCGCCTTCCGCGCTGCCGCGTTCGAGGCGAAGCCGGCGGGCTGTCCTCTCAGGGGGATCCTCCACTCATGTCGCGTCCATTCGCCTCCTCAGACTACTCAAGGGGACCAGCCGTCTCGCGCGAAGAAACCGCTTCTCCCTCTCCCTGGACCAGAGTCCGGTACTCGGCCGGCGACGGATCACTCCAGCGCTCGACGGCCCCGTCCGGCCACCGGACCTCGACCTGGGTGGCCGGAGCGTCCCTTTCGCTTCCGAGGCCGACCAGTACACGGGGGTCCCGGGCTGAGGCGTAACTGCCATCCGTGTGGACGTGGCGCCAGATCGGCGGCGCACCCTCCCGATGGACGAGGACCTGGGCGCCGAGTGCATCGCGGTTGTGAGCCAGAAGTCGGAGGCCCAGCCAGGCACGATCCTGGCCGACCTGGTTCAGAAGCAGCCGGGCGGGCGCGTTGCTGTTCACGACGACGACGTCCAGGTCGCCGTCGTTGTCGACGTCGCCGAAGGCCGCGGCACGGCTGACTTCGGAAGACGCGAAGGCTGCGCCGGCCTCGGTGGTGACTTCCGCGAAGCTGCCGTTGCCCAGGTTCCTGAAGAGCTGGTTCGTTTGCCGGAGGGGATACGGGTCGCCTTCCCGGATCAACGCGTCGAGGCCGATCACGGCGCCGTTCACGGCGAGAACGTCAAGCCAGGAGTCGTTGTCGTAGTCGATCCAGCCGATACCGAAGGCGGTGAACGGCAGGCTCGGCGGCCCGAGTCGAGACGACGCCGATTCGTCCCGGAACAGCCCGGCGCCCCCGTTGACGTAGAGGGTGTTCGTCTCCTGTTCGAGATGGCTGAGGACGAGGTCGGGGTCGCCGTCGCCGTCGAAGTCGCCGGCATCGACGCCCATCCCGGCCTCGGGTTGGCCTTCGCGGTTGACGGCGACTCCCGCCAGCAGGGCGTTGTCGGCGAACGTCCCGTCGCCCCGGTTCATCCAAAGCCGGTTCCACATCAGGTCGTTGGCTACGTAGAGGTCGATCAAGCGGTCGCCGTTGAAGTCGGCGGCGACTGCGCCGAGCCCCGAGCCAGGCGCCGAGCCGATTCCAGAAGGAATCGACACGTCCTCGAAGGTGCCGTCTCCCCGGTTGCGGAAGAGGCTGTCGGCCGCCGGCCGGTAGGCGCCCGGCGCGCAGTAGGTCTGTACGCCGCTCGGCAGCGGACACGGCGCGTGGGTGGCAAGCGAGTAGTCGACGTAGTTGCCGACGTACAGATCCAACCAGCCGTCGCCGTTGAAGTCGAAGAACGTGGCCGCGACGGACCAGCGCGGATCGTCGGTGCTCGAAGCAACAGTCACGTCGTCGAACGTCCCGTCGCCGCGGTTGCGCAGCAACTCGTTCGAGCCGAAGTTCGTGACATACAGGTCGGTCCAGCCGTCGTTGTCGAAGTCGCCCGTGGCGACGCCCATCCCGTAGCCGGAGGCTTCGATCCGGCTCGCCTCGGTGACGTCGGTGAACCGAAGACCGGCGCCGCCGGCGCCGGCTTCCAGGTCGTTCCGGTAGAGGCGGTCGGTGACCGGCGTACCGGGAGGAGGCGGGAACAAGGTGTCCTCCGGAGTGAGTTCGGGGCTCGGCATTCCGCCCTGGACGAGGTACAGGTCGAGGTCCCCGTCGTTGTCGAAGTCGAGCATCGCGGCGCCGCCGCCCATGATCTCGTTGAAGTAGTGCTCGCCGGACATGCCGTTCAGGTAGGAGAAATCGAGCCCGGCGGCGGGAGCGGCGTCGGTGAAAACCCCCAGTTCCGTGGTGGAGGCGGGGTCGGCGGAGTCCGGCCCGCCAACGCAGGCGGCAAGGACGAGGCTCAGGGCGAGGAGGAGACGCGGGTCCGCAGCAGCAGAGGAACCGCGAAGCAGGGGAGCCGGGACCAGGGGCCCGGGTAGCGACAGCCGGCGAGGCGTGGCGATCAATCTTCGCGTTCCAGGGCTCGGGCCGAGGCGAGCTCCCGCTGGGCGTCCTGCGGCCGACCGAGACGAGCGAAGATGTCGGCGAGCAGGTAGCGGCCCATCGGCGCCATGTCGCCGGCGTCGAGTTCCAGGCCGGTGCGGGCCAGTTCGATCGCCCGGTCCAACTGTTCATTCCGATCGACGAGGGACTTCGCCAGGAAGAAGTGGCCGACGGCGAACTCGGGGTTCACTTCGATCGACTTCTCGAGCGCCGCGGTCGCCCCATAGCGGTCGCCGAGGCTGTCCAGCAGTCGACCGAGGTTGAAGTGAACCCGGTAGCTCCGTGGGTGGTAGTCGAGTTCCCGACGATAGAGGTCGACCGCGGCACGAGTGTCGCCGCGTCGCTCGGCGAGCAGGGCGAGGTTGAAGTGGGCGAGTCGCACGTCCGGCTGGATCGCCAGAGCCTCCTCGAACAGCCGTTCCGCGTTGACCTCGTCTGACCGCAGCAGCGCCACGGCGCCCTGGCTGACCACGGCCGCGCCCATTTCGGGCGACAGCGCGGCCGCCTCCTTCAGGTGGCGGTCCGCACCGTCGAGGTCGCCGCGCTCCACCAGCATCCGCGCAAGTTCGTAGTGGATCACCGCGTTCCGCGGATCAAGGCGCAAGAACTCCCGGTAGCCCAGGATCGCCTCCTCCTTCGCGCCGGTGCTGCGGTAGGCGTTCGCGAGGTTGATCACCGCGTGGGCGTAGTCGGGCTTCAGTTCGATGGCTCTGCGATAGCTCTCGATCGCGGCGTCCGCGTCATCGCCGCGCACCTGCTCGTCGCCGAGTCGGACCCAGGCGTCGATCACCGACGGGTCCTCCATCAGCACCCGCTCGAGAGCTGCGACGGCCGCCTGCCGGTTTCCCTTGAGTGACGCCTCGCGGGCGGTGCGCATCAGGTTGAAGAGGTGGATCTTGTCCTTCGGGTCACCGAGCGAGGAGCGGTCGACGGGTTCCCCGGAAGCGCCGGCGAAGCTGGCGAGATAGCCGAGAGCGGCGAGGCGCGCTCTCGTTTCGGGATCCACCTCTTCGACGGCCGCCGGCCTCGCCGCGTCGGCCCATCTCGACTCGAGAGCCTGGAGCATCGAGGCCATCCGGTTCGCTTCGTCCGGCCGCATGGAGTACAGGTTGTTCAGCTCGGCCGGGTCGACGGCCAGGTCGTACAACTCCGGGCGCGGAGCGGCGACGTACTTCATGTTCGCAAGCCGCAGCGCGGCGAGATCGCTCCAGCCGTAGTGATAGCGCGGGTAGACGGCCTCCGCGTACGCCGGTAGGCGCGGTCCCGCCGCACCGGTCAAGAGGCGGACGAGGCTTGCGCCTTCGACGGAGGAATCCCGCTCTGCCTGTCCCGCGTCGACTCCCAGGAGGTCGAGGACGGTTGGCGAGACATCGACCGCTCGGACCACGTCGGAGACCCGGTGGCCGCGCATCGTGTCGTATGGCGCGCGGAGGATGAAGGGAACCCGGGTCGCCCCCTCGTAGACGAAGAAGCCGTGGCCGGATTCGCCGTGCTCGCCGAGGCTCTCGCCGTGATCGCCGATCACGACGACGACGGTGTCGTCCGTGCGTCCGTTCTCGTCGAGCCAGTCCAGCAATCGGCCGACCTGGGAGTCGACGTAGGCGATCTCGCCGATGTAGGGCCGGTTCCTGTACTGCTCGGCGAACGGTTCCGGTGGTTCGTAGGGCGAGTGCGGATCGTAGAAGTGAACCCAGGAGAAGAAGCGCGCGTCCGGCGCCTCGTCGAGCCACGCCAACGCTCTGTCCGCAACTTCACCCGCCGGCCGCTCAATCTCGTTCAGCGCCAGGCGCACGGTGTCGCCGAGTTCGAAGTCGTCGAAGTAGTCGTCGAAGCCTTGGGCGATGCCCCACTTCGCGTCGAGCACGTAGGCGCCGACGAAGCCGCCGGTACGCAGACCCTCGTCCCGCAGGATCTCCGCCAGAACGACATGCTCGTCGCCCAGATAGAAACCCCCGTTGTCTCTGACTCCGTGAGCTGGCGGAAACTGTCCGGTGAAGATCGACGAGTGTGCCGGCAAGGTCAGCGGCGCCACCGCCTGCGCCTGCTCGAAGAGCACCCCCTCGGCGGCCAGCCGATCGAGATGCGGCGTCTCGATGTCAGCGAATCCGTAGGCCCCGATGCGGTCCGCCCGGGTCGTATCCAGCGTGATGAGCAGAAGGCTCAGATCGTCTGCGGCAACGCCGGTCGGAAGGCTTCCCAGCGGGTGGCCGGAAGGCGCGGTAATGTCCTGTTCCGGGAGGAAGCGCACGCCGACGAGGACGGCCGCGACGAGAGCCGCCGTAGCGGCTGCAAGCCCCAATCGACGCTGACGGGCGCTGCTGGCCACGCTCGTTCAATGAGTCCAGGCGAGCCAGCAGCGTCCCGCTTCTAGAAGCGGTAGCGCGCCCCCAGTCGCCAGACCCGTCCGCGGACCAGACGAACCGGGGCGCCGAAGGTCCTGTCGCTGTTCAGGGTCTGCTCTGCTTCGATCACCGTGTCCGCATTGCCGGCGTTGAACACGTCGATACCGACGCCGAGCGAGCGGTCGCCACCGATGTTGAAGTCCTTCTCTACCCTCAGGTCGAGGCTGATGCCGTCGTCAACACGGAAGGAGCCCGCGGGATAGCCGTAGATCTCCGATTCTTGATCGATGTCCTCCACCCGGATGACCTGGTTGTACGTGTTCCCCGAGAAGAAGCGTAAGTAGCCGCCGACGATGATCCCGCCGGGAAGCTCGGCGTTGCCCAGAACCTTGATCAGATGCGTCGGATCGATCGTCAGATTCCCGTACGCGTTGATCTGCGAGTTCGGATCGCTGAAGAAGGTCGAGCCGCCGAGCGAGGAGCCCCTCGCCTCCTGGAATTCGGACAGGGTGTTGTTGTCGCTGCCTCTCGCCTCGCCGTAGGTCCACGAGGCCTGCAACTGCCAGTTGTTGCGCCACCGTTTGGAGAGGCTCGCCGTGATCCCCGCATACTTGCGGATCTTCTTGAAGCAGGTGAGCTCCTTGTAGGCCTGGCCGTAGTCCTGGCAGTAGTTCACGTTCGTGAAGTAGTAGCGGTTCTCGCCCTCGTTCGTCTGGTCGAGAACGCTGTAGGTTCGCCCGCTGCTCGGATCCGTGTAGCGGGTGGGCTCGAACTCCCCGGTCAGGTTCACGCCGTCCAGGAAGTCGTGGTTTGTCCGGTAGGTCGCCGTGAGGTCAAGCGAGACGGTGCGCGAGAGGACCTTCTCCCAGCCCACGTCCCAGGCGTGCATGTAGGGCACGCCCAGGCTGTCGTCGATCGTCCACTGGCCAGGACCTCGCGCTTCGGTGAAGTCGTGCTCCCAGACCTCGTCGTCGGCGTTCCAGAGGTAGCCCGTCCAGTCGCTCTCGGGCGCCAGCCGGCTGTAGAACAGCGAGATGACCTGGTGGTAATAGCGCCCCCAATGCGCCTTCAGGACGGAGTCGTTGTTCTCGCCGAGATTGACGTTCAACCCGATGCGCGGCGCGATCGCGAGATCCGGCGTGAATACGGTGCCCTGATCGAAGCGGACGGCGTTCACGTCCGACTCGACGGCGCCGCGCCAGTAGTTGGCCCGCAAGCCGACGTTCAGTCTCACCCGGTCGTTGATCCCCCAGGAGTCCTGCACGTAGCCGACGATCTTGTCCGTGTCGGCATAGGTGTCGTAACCGGTGCTCTCGTAGAGGATGTCCGGCTCGCCGGCGAAGTCGTAGTAGAGCTTGCCGCCCGACAACCCACTCAGCGTGTTGACCAGCGTGTTCTGCAGTTCGACGCCGAACTTGAAGTCGTGCTCGCCGCGGATGAAGTCGTCCGTGAAATGGCTGACCGAGGCGATCAGCTGGTAGCGCTCCCGGTTCGCGTTGAAGGGGCCCCACCAATTCTCGGAGAGTCGATCTTCGAATTGGTCGTAGCGGGCGGGCGTGTCACCGCTGTCCGGCAGCTCGGTCTGGCGCTGGTGATAGCCGCCGAACTTCAGATCGAGCAGCGTGTCGTCGGACAGCATGTCCGTGTAGTTGAAGTTGAACAGGTACTGCGTCTGGATGTTGCTGAAGGTGGCGCCGGGGGCGACCAGATCGCCCTCGTCCGCGCCCTGGTAGAGCCCGTCGCGGGTGCTGTACTCGAGCATGCCGCTGAAGATCTTCTCCTGCGTCGGCGTCCAGTTGATCTTGCCGACATAGCGGGGCGCCTCCAGGCTCGGCGCGTTGACATGGCCGCCGCTGGCCGTCGAATCCTCCTCGCGGTACTTGACCGAGGCGAAGAACCACGCCTTGTCGGGCGTAATCGGCCCGCCGATGTCGAAGTGGACGTCCGTGTCCGAGCGGTCGCTGCCGCTGCGCTGCAGATCCGGGTCGTTCGTGTTCTGGGACTGCCAGTCGTTGTCCGCGAGTTGCAGATCGACCAGGCCGTTCAGGTCGTTCGTGCCCTGCTTCGTCGTCACGTTGACGATGACTCCGCTGTAGCCGCCGTACTCGGCGGAGGCCCCGGCGCCGAGAACGGTGACGTCCTCGACCGAGAAGAAGCCGAGAGCGACCTCGCTCTCGCCCGCCTCCGGGCTGTTGATGATCACACCGTCGACGGAGAACTGGACCCCCTGATCGGACGAACCGAAGGCCGAAGGGCGCTGGCCGTCCGTCCCTTCCGAGTGGACGCCGGGCGCCAGCTGGACGACCCTCCGGATGGAGCGGTCGGTCGGCACATCCATCAGGATCTCGTTGTTCAGCTCCGTCGTCTGGAGGGTCGAGCTGCGGACGTCGATGAGAGGCGAGCCCTCGACGATGATCACCTCCTCGACGTTCCCCAACTGCATCGTGAGGTCGACGCTCAGGGTCTTGCCGACCGTGAGTTCGATGTCTCCCTGCCGTGCGGTCGAGAAGCCCTCGATGGAGGCCTCGACGGTATAGGTGGACGGCAGCAGGGCGACGAACCGGTAACGGCCGTTCTCGTCCGTCGTCGTCTCGCTCGTCGCGCCGAGTTCCGTCGACGTGAGGGTGACGTTGACGCCCGGCATCCGGTCGCCGTTCGGGTCCGTGATCGCGCCGGTGATCGAGCCGCGCTCGATCGACTGGGCCCATCCGACCCCACAGCTGAAGACGAGGAGCGCTCCCGCGAGCGTCGTCCGCTGGACGGTCTCCATCCGGGCAGGAGTGCGAGAACCTGGGGTTCCGCGGTGCTTCATGGCCGCCTTCCTTTTCCTGTTGGTTGTCCGACGTTCTCCTCGCGCGACGACGCGCAGGCCGGCCTTCTCCATCGTGCCGACCGAACATTCTGTATCGCGAACCAGAGAACGTTAGCGATGCGAAAGGCGAGCGTCAAATCGGATTCGGCAGGTTGAACCTCATCTACCTACTGGCGGACGACCTCCTCGATCGCCTCCAGCCCGCCGACCCGTTCCGCGTTGTCGAGATAGACCTGCCGAACCCTCTCCTCGAATTTGCCGCGGTCGACGTCGTTGAACTCGATCCCCAGCTTCTCGAGCTCGACTCGCGCGTCGGAAGTCATCGCCGCCATCGCCGCCCGTTCGACTTGGACCGACGCTTCGCCGGCCTCGAGCACGGCCTCCTGGACGTCCGGCGGCAGCTCGTCGTAGAGCCTGCGGCTGAAGATGAGTGCCACCGCAAGGTAGAGGTGCTGGGTGAACGAAACGTACTTCGTCACCTCGTAGAAGCGCTCCCCGTAGAGGTCGACGTGGTCCGTCTCGGCGCCGTCGACCACGCCCTGCTCGAGGGCCGAGTAGAGCTCGCCGAACGACATCGGCGTCGCCTGGGCGCCGAGGGCGTTGAAGGTGTCGACCAGGATCGGGGTAGGGATCACGCGGATCTTCAGACCCTCGAAGTCGGCCGGTTCGACGATCGGCCGCTTCGCGTTCCAGGCGTTGCGCCGGCCGGCAAACCAATAGCCCAGAACGACGACATCGAGCTCCTCTTCGATGCGCTCTGCGACGCGCTCGCCGACCGGGCCGTCGACCACCCGGTAGAAGTGGTCGAGGTCGCGGAAGATGAAGGGGAAGTTGAAGATCTCCGCCTCCGGGACGAACGCCGCGATGCCGCCCCCGGCACTGGCGGCCGAGGCGGCAAGCGCCCCCAGCTTGACCATCAGAGTCGCCTCCTCCTCGGCGCCGAGCTGTTCGTTCTCGAAGATCTGTACCTGCACCGCCTTGTCGGTGCGCTCCTCGAGGACCCGACGGAACTCCTCGAAGCCTGCCTGGAACGGATGTCCGATCGGGCCGTTGTGGGCGACCTTCAGCACGGTCACGCCGTCGCTTCCGCGACAGCCGGCGAGCAGCAGAGCCGGAAGGAAGACGCTGAGGATCGCCGCCCTTCGGTTCACGCTACTCATAGCCGAGGGCCCGCGGCAGCCAGAGCGTGACCTGCGGCACGAAGGTGAGGATCACAAGCATCGCGAGCAGGAGCGCCAGAAAGGGGAGCAGCTTGGGCGTCACTTTCTCGATCGGCGTCTTCGAGATGCCGCAGGCGACGTACAGGCAGATTCCGACCGGCGGCGAAATCATGCCGATGCCCACGTTCGCGGCGACGAGAATGCCGAAGTGAATCGGATCCATGCCGAGAGCGAGCGCGGCCGGCAGGAGGATCGGCACGAGGATGATGATCGGCGGCAGGGCGTCCATGACCATGCCGAGTGCCAGGAAGATGAGATGAACGAAGAAGATGAAGACGATCCAGTTCGGCGCCTGGATGGAGATCTGTTCCGCCAGAAGGTGAGGCAGGCGGTCGAACGTCAGGACGAACGAGAACATGGACGCCGTACCCAGCACGAACAGGACGACGCCTGAGAGCGACGCGGTCTGGAGCAGAATCCTGGGAACATCATCGAGCTTGAGTTCCCGATAGACGAAGAAGGAAACGAGAGCGCCGTAGACCACGGCAACCGCCGCTGCCTCGGTCGGCGTGAAGACGCCGCCGTAGATGCCGCCGAGGATGATGACGATCATGAACAGCGGCAGAATGCCGTCGCGGATCACGCGCAGCCTCCGCGACCAGGACGCGCGTTCCTCGAGCGGCAGGTTGAGGTCGAGCGCGCGGACCCAGGTGAACCCCATCAGCGCGAGTCCCAGCAGAATCGCGGGGGTTACGCCGGCCGCAAACAGGGCGCCGATCGACATCCCGGAGACGACGCCGATGATGATCAGGTCGATCGCGGGCGGTACCAGGGTGGAGACGCCGCCCGCGGAAGCGAAAACGGCAGTCGCGAAGGCCGGCGGATACCGCCGCTGACGCATCGCCGGCAGCGCGACGGAGCCGATTGCCGCCGTGTTCGCGCTCGGCGAGCCGGAGATGCCGGAGAACAGCATCGTCGAGAGGATGACGACCAGGCCGAGGCCGCCGGGCAGGCGGCCGACGAACTGCATCGCCAGGTCGATGATCCGACGCGCCATGCCGCCGTGCGAGATGAGCGCCCCGGCGAGCACGAACAGCGGGACGGCCAGCAGCGGGAACGAGTCGAGCCCGGCCAGGAACTTCTGCGGCAGGACGATGAGGAACTCGGGCGAACTGTAGAGCAGGCCGACCATCGCCGAGAGCGCCAGCGCAATGGCGACCGGCACGCCCAGCAGGAGTGCAGCGATCAGGGTGAGGATGATGAGGATGCCCATCGCCGTGCCGTCGCTACTCGGCGCCGTCGGCGCGGAACTCGCGGCGCGTCTGGATGATCGCGTAGTAGAGCGTGAGGGCGCTGCCGACGAAGGCTGAAGAGTAGGGAATCGCCATCGACATCCGGGTCGCTGGCGCGAGCATGTCGCGAACCTCGATCGCGAAGCGAAGCGACTGGTAAGCGAAGACGAGCAAGAACGCGGCCGTACTCCCGGCAACCAGCAAACCGATGAAGCGCTGCGCCGCGGCCGGAGAGCGGTCGACGACGAAGCGGAGGGCGAAGTGGGCGCCCGTCTTCATCGCGTAGGCGGTCGAGAGGGCGGCGAACCACATGAGGAGGAACCGGGCAAGTTCCTCCGACCAGGAGAGAGAAGCCTGGAGGACGTAGCGGAAGACGACCTGGGAGAACGTAACGGCGACGAGGGCGACCAGGATCGTGCAGACCGCCGCCTCCAACGGCTGGCGGACGAAACTCCAGAGCATGGCGGTCAGGCGCTTCAATGCATGTACTGGCCGCCGTTGACGTAGAAGGTGGCGCCGGTCGTGAACTCTGCGTCGATCATGCACTCGACGATTCGGTTCACGTCCTCGAACTCGCCCAGCCTCCCCATCGGCAGCGAGCCGAGTTCCTTCGCCAGCCCTTCTTCCGTGTCGAGATGGTAACGATCGATGACCTCCTGGGTCCGGACCGAGCCCGGCACGAGGCAGTTCACCCGAATTCGGGGCGCGAGTTCGCGGGCCAAGCACTTCGTCAGCGCGAGGATCCCGCCCTTCGCGCTGCAGAAGTTCGCGCCGTTCAGGCGCCCGATCTGGCCGCAGGCGGCTGCCACGGTGACGATCGCGCCGGGCCGGTCCGGGTTGTGGAACACGTACTCCTGGCAACAGATGAAGTGGCCCTTCAGGTGTGCCGAGTGGACCGAGTCCCACATCTCGTCGCTCAGTTCGACGAAGGGGGCGTCGCGGTTGATGCCGGCGAAGTTCATCAGGACATCGACCCGTCCGAAGCGGTCGACGACGGCGTCGAACATCGCTCGCACCTGCTCCCGGTTGCCGACGTCCGCCTGGCGCTTCATCAATCGATCCGAATCGACCTGTCTGGCGATCCGCTCGAAGACCGCTTCGCCGCGGGCTTCGTTCAGATAGTGGATGACCACCCGGAAGCCCTTCAGCGCGAAGTGCTCGGCCAGTTCGGCGCCGAGACCGTTCGACGCGCCGGTGATCACGATGACTCTCTCTTCGCTCATGGCAAAGCTCATCTGACGTCAGTCCTCGTGTCCGCCCCAGATGTCGCCGACCGTGAAGCCGTTCGGGAAGGGGTCCTCCGGGTCGACGACGTACTGGGCGAAGCCGGTGATCCACGCCGTGCCCGCCAGCGTCGGGATCACGGCGTCCGTGTCGCCGACCTTCGTCTCGCGAACCAGCCGGCCGGTGAACGTGGTGCCGAGGATCCCCTCATGGACGAAGTCCTGGCCGAGCGGCAGTTCGCCCTTCGCCCAGAGCGCCGCCATCTTCGCGCAGGTGCCGGTGCCGCAGGGCGAGCGGTCGAGAGCGCCGGTGAACGTCAGCGGCTTGTTCCAGTCGAGCTTGCCGGTCGAGACGATCACCGTATTCCGTCGGTGCGCAACGGGGGAGAGCGGCGGCGCGGAGAGCTGGCCGATCGTCACTCCGCGAATCTCCCGATTCAGCGGGTGGACCGGCGGCGGCAACTGCTCCTGGCAGGCGGCCTTGATCATCTCGCCGACCCTGGTCGCCTCGGCGGCCTCGCCCGGCTTCAGCGTCAGCCCGACCTGGTCGGCGTCGGCAATGACGTAGAACATGCCTCCGTACGCGACATCGACGGTGACCTTGCCGAGTTCGGGGACATCCAGTTCGGCGTCCAGGTGAACGGCGAAGGCCGGGACGTTCTCGAACTCCACACGCTTCACCTTGCCGCGCGCGACCTCGGCGCGTACGCGGATCAGGCCGGCGGGCGATTCCAGGGTGAGTTCCGTCACCGGTTCGGTGTGCGGCACCATCCCGGTCTCGATCAGCACGGTGACGACGGCGATCGTGTTCGTGCCGGACATGCCGGGGTACTCGATCTGCTCCATGATCACGTAACCGGCGGCCGCATCGGGATGGGTCGCCGGGAGAATCAGGTTGCAGTTTGCCGCGGGATAGCCGCGCGGTTCCCGCAGCATGCAGAGCCGCAGCTCGTCCGCCTCCGTCTCGAGGTAGCGCATCTTCTCGAACATCGTTGCCCCGGGAACGTCGAGGATGCCGCCGACGATGACTCGGCCAGGCTCGCCGCAGACATGGGTGTCGACAGCGTGGACCACGTTGGAGACGTGCATGCGTTCAGGGGCTTCCGGTTCGCGGCGAAACGGTCATCTTCATCCAGTCTGCCGTGTTGTGGAAGTCGGCGACGACGCTGCCCGGCGGCACGAGCGCATCGCAGGCCTCGCGCTGCTCGTCGGTCAACGACATCTCGAGTACCGGCAGGAGACTCTCCATCTGACCGAGCGTCCGCGGGCCGATGAGCGGTGCGGTGATGCCCGGCTGGTCCTTGGACCACAGAATCGCGAACTGGGCAGGAGTGAGTCCCGCTTCGGCGGCGATCGCCGCGAACCTGCGGCCGACGTCGATGCCGGCGCGAGTGACCCGGTCGGCGTAGAAGCCGCCTCGGAGCGCCGCGCGGGATCCTTCGGGATAGTCCGACTCGCTCAGGTAACGTCCGGCGAGGACTCCCATCGCCATCGGCGCCCAGGTGATGACGCCCAGGCCCAGCCGTTCGCACATCGGGATCAGCTCGTTTTCGATCCGCCGGTCGAGAAGGTTGTAGGGGGGCTGCTCGCTGACGAAACGAGCGTAGCCCTTCAGCTCGCTCGTCATCACCGCCTCGGCGACCATCCAGGCGGGATGCGTCGAGCAGCCGATGTAGCGGATCTTGCCTGCCCGCACCAGATCGTCCAAGGCGCGGAGGATCTCGTCCCAGGGGAGTTCCGGCGACGGGCGATGGAGCTGGTAGAGGTCGATGTAGTCCGTCTGCAGCCTCTGCAGCGATCCTTCGCAGGCGCGGATCAGGTTGAGCCGCGAGTGACCGTACTCGTTCGGGCCCAGACTGCCGGTGTAGTCGGTCACGCTCTCGCCGACGACGCGGCGCCCGTGGTCGACCTTCGTCGCGATCAGGAGTTCGTGGCGGCGGCCGTTTCGTTGGAGCGCCCGACCGATGATCCGCTCGCCTTCGCCATCCGCGTAGACGTCGCCGGTGTCGACGAGGTTGATGCCGGCGTCCATCGCGGCGTCGAGCATCCGGGCGCATTCCGGTTCGGGCGTTGGATCGCCGAAGTTGTCGCTGCCGAAGCAGAGAGGAGCGACCCTGACGCCGGTCCGCCCGAGAACGCGGTACTCCATCGGTTGGTTTCTCGTTCCCGCTACTTGTGCCAGCGGCGCCCGTTGCGGAGACCGTCGGCGCGCGGGAAGAGCTCGTCCCGCATCGCGGCGTGGTAGGCGAAGCTCGCCAGGATGACCGCCGCCTGCTTCAGGTCGTCCGCGATCAGCCGGTCGTAGACGTCCATGTTCGTGTGGAACGTCGCGTTGAAGAACTCGAGGTCGTCCTGGATGAACTGGAAGCCCTGGAGACCGGCTTCGAGGAACGCCATGTGGTCCGTGCAGCAGGTGTTTCCGGGCACGATCCAGGACATGCCGACGTCATCGAAGGGCTCCATCCAGGCCTGGAAGATGGGCAGGGTCTCGTCGTTGCCTTGAAGATAGATGCCGCGAAAGCGGCCGTACCAGTCGACGTTGAAGTAGACGGACAGGTTCGCGTGAGCAGCCAGCCTTCCTTCCGCCTCCGGTCCCCCGAAGTGCTCGCGGACGTAGGCCCGGGAACCGAGGAGTCCGCTCTCCTCGGCGCCCCACAGCGCCGCCCGGATCGTCCGTCGCGGCCGCGCGTCGATTGCGCGCAGCAGTCGCATCGCCTCCATCACGATCGCGCTGCCGGCGGCGTTGTCCGTGGCGCCCGTACCGGCCGGCTCCGCATCCAGGTGGCCGCCGATCATCACGACCTGGTCGGCGAGGTCGCCACCGGGCAGTTCGGCGATCACGTTGTAATCGAGAGGGTCATCGTCGCTGAGTTCGTTTCTGACCTCGATCTCCATTTCGACCGGCGTCCCGTGTTCGAGCAGACGGATGACCCGGTTGTAGTGCTCCGCCGCGACGACGACGCGCGGCATCGGCACCGGCTCGTCGAGCGGCAAGGCGCCGTCGCCCGAGACGTGGACGATGCCTTTGTCCATCGGCCCCACGTTGGCCGAACCGATGTCCACCAGAACCGCCGTCCCGTGTTCTTCGAGAAAGGTCTCCACCTCGTGGCGGGACAGCGCCGGTTCGGGCGCCTCGTCGCCGTTCGGCGGTTCCCCCGCTCCCAGCCGGTCGATGTCCAGCCGGGCCATGCCTCGGAGTTCCTCGTCCGAGAGGCGGACCGCTTGCGGCGAGAAGTTGGGCGCCAGCTTCCGTTGCGGCGAGACGAGCAGGATCCTCGCGCCGAGCAAACCGCGCAGCGCTTCCAGGTCGGCGCGGGACTCGACGCCGACGAGGTTGACGGCTGCGACGGGGCCCGCAATGACGCCGTCCGTTCCACGAGTGCCGGGCATGGCGTAGGCGATCACCGGTTGATACTGCGGCGCCAGGATGTGAGCCGAGACGTAGCGGTTCTCCCAGGAGAAGCCGAACTCTCCCCAGGGTTCCAGCGTCGCCTCGAGCCCGAGGTCCTCGAAGGTGTCCCGAGCCCAGCGGGCAGCGCCGTCGTAGGAGGGTGAGTTCGCATACCTCGGTCCGTAGTTGTCGGTGAGAACCCGAGCGAACTCCATGACCTGGGAGCGGCGGAACCCCTCATCCCGAAGTTCGGCAACGACCCGTTGATCGACGGGTTCAGGAGCGGTTGCCGCGACGGGGGCGGCGCCGATCAGCGCGCATACGAGGACGAAGACGGCGCCGGCCGCAAGAGGGTTCGCCTTCCGGCTGGAACCGTTCTGGATCACGAAAAGCCCTCTGAAGACCGCCGGAGCGGCCGAGGTTTGCGCGGACTATAGCGCCGCCAACTCAACTAGACTCGGTTCGTGTCGCCGATCGGAGTCGCCGTTCTCCTGTTCGTCGCTCTTACGCTGGTCGTAGGGGTCCGCACGTACACGAAGATCCGCGGCCGGGCAGCGAACTACTATGTCGCCGGCAATGCGATGCCGGTCGGCGTCGTCGGCATCACGTTGTGCGCCCAGGCGTTCGATGCGAACGGCTCGGTGGGCAACGCGTCCCTCGTCCACTCTGGCGGTTTCTGGGCGGGCGCCGTCATCCCCGTCGGACTGGCGCTGTGCCTGCTCATCGCCGGGACCTGGTTCGCCGAGCCGCTTCATCGCATGCGACTCCTGACTCTGGCCGACTTCTACCGGAGGCGCTACGACGTCTCCGTCGAGACTCTGGCTGCCGGTCTCATGTTGCTCAGCAACGTCGTCCTCGTCGCAGGCAACCTGGCGGGCCTCGGCCTGCTGTTCGGGCTCGTCTTCGGCGCGCCCTACGTCGCCATGCTGATCGCCGTCGCGCTCTGCATCCTCGCCTACGCCGTCTCGGGCGGGCTCTACGCGACGATCGCCACGAGCGTGCTGCAGGTCGGGATCTTCATCGTCAGCATCGTCGTTGCGTTCGCCTGGCTCGGCGGCAGCCACGGTTGGGGCAACTTGCTGAGCGCAGCTCCCGAAGGCGCAATGAGCTTCGCGGGGCTGTTCTCGCGGGAGAGCGGCGCACTCGTCAACTGGGCGGCCCTCGGGTCGCTGGCGCTGGGCGACATCGTCGCGATCGACTTCATCCAGCGGATGATCTCCGCCGATTCGGGCCGCTCGGCAAGGCGCGGCTGCTACGTCGCCGCCGGAACAACCCTCGTCGTCGGCCTCTCGGTCTCGCTGATCGGCCTCTCCGCCCACTACTTCGGTCGCGCCGGGGGCTCATCCCTGCTCGTCGACCTGGCGCTCGTCGACTTGCCGATCTTCATCGGAGGCCTCGTGCTGCTGGGCATCATCGCGGCGAGCATGTCGACCGCGAGCGGCGTCGTGCTCGATCTGGCGAACGTGATCACCCGCAACCTGGTCCAGCGTCACAGCCGCTCGACCTGGGACGACGAACGGATGCTCACGTTCTCCCGTTGGCTCGCCCTGCCGACGATGGCCGGCGCCGTCGTCTTCGCCTACCTCCGGCCGGAGCCCGGCATCCTCCTCATTCTGGCGTTCGACATCGTGCTCGCCGGCTGCTTCGTTCCGCTCCTGCTCGGGCTGTTCTGGCCGAAGGCGAACACGACCGGGGCGCTCGCCGGCGTCCTTGCCGGCAGCGCCGCGCGGCTCGCGCTTCACTTCGCCGTCGCGGATGCCTACCGCGGCCTCGACACGCTGATCGCCCCGGTCTTCAGTCTGATCGCGATGGTGGCGGTCTCCTTGGTCACCCAAGGGACACACCCGCCCCGGCACGACGAGCTGAGGCGCGTCCCATCCGAACGAGATCTCGTGGCAGGCCTCGACCGTGCGGGCTAGCCCCGAGCAAGTCCGGCGTCTGGAGCTCCTCCTTCGCCGCGAACTCGAGGCCGAGGGCCTCCGTGTCGAAGCGACGACCGAGGACGGCGAGCCCGTCCTGCTCGTCGGCGAGATGAGGGTCTACCCCCGCCGCCTGCTCGAAGGCCAGTTCGCCGAGAACGGCGACGCCGATGCGCTTGACCTCGACTGGCTCGCCAAGGCCCATCGCGCGTATTTCCGCAACCTCCGGCGGTTCCATCCGAGCCAGGTCGCCTGGAGCCCAGGCAGCCCGCGCCGTCCCGTTCCTTCGCGACGTACACTTGCCGACCCATGCGAAACGCCTTGACTCGTCGATCGATCGTGACTGCGCTCGCCGCGGCCGCGGCCCTGTCGGGCTGCGGAGACGATGGCAGGACGCACCTGGTCGTCTACTCGCCGCACGGCCGAGACCTGCTGACGGCCGTCGAGCAGGCGTACGAGGCCGTGCGGCCGGATGTCGACGTCCGCTGGCTCGACATGGGGTCGCAAGAGGTCTACGACCGGATCCGATCGGAGCGGGCGAACCCGCAGGCGGATGTGTGGTTCGGCGGCCCGGCGACGATCCTGGCGCGCGGCGCCGCCGAGGGCCTGCTGGCGACGTTCGAGCCCTCCTGGGCCGCCGCCCTCGAACCCGCCGACCGACACCCGCAGGGCTTCTACTACACGCTCTACCAGACGCCGACGATCATCGTCTACAACAGCGACGCGATCGCCGAGGACGAAGCCCCCGGCGACTGGGACGATCTCCTCGACGAACGCTGGCAGGACGAGATCATCATTCGCGACCCGCTCGCGAGCGGCACGATGCGGACGATCTTCGGGAAGATCCTGGCCGACTCCGTGGCCGAAACCGGAAGCGCCGAAGCCGGCTTCGATTGGCTGCGGCGGCTCGATGGCCAGACCAGGGAGTACGTCCACAGCCCCGCTGTCCTTCACGAGAAGCTGACCCGCCAGGAAGGCGTTCTCACCCTCTGGGAGATGACGGACACTCTGACGTTGATCCACCGGGGTGCGCCGGTCGCATACCGATTTCCGTCGAGCGGCACGGCGGTGATTCAGGACTCCGTCGGTGTCGTCGCGGGCTCTGGTCAGTCGGCCGAGGCGGAGGCCTTCGTCGAGTGGCTTGGCGCGCCCGAGGCGCTCAGGCTGGCGGTACGCGAGGCGTTCCGGCTGCCGGCACGAAGCGACCTGAACGCGGAAGTGCTTGCACCCTGGGTAGGCGACGTGCAGTCGCGACTCCGTCGCGCCGAGGTCGACTGGGGGATGATCGAAGAGAATGGCGCCGCATGGATGGCGGAGTGGGACCGTTCCGTGCGGGGCCAGGGCGGAGGATGAACCGGCTCGCGCCCCTGCCGCGGCCTGCCAAGTGACGGCGCCCGGCGTCTCCGTCCGCTTCGATGACGTCTGCAAGGCGTTCGACGAAACCGTCGTGCTTGTCGGCGTCTCGGTCACCGTCGAGCCCGGCGAGATCTTCGCCCTCCTGGGGCCGAGCGGGAGCGGCAAGACGACCATGCTGCGCCTGTTGGCGGGCTTCGAGCAACTCGACCGGGGTCGGTTGCTGATCGCCGGCGAGTCGATCGGGCACCTGCCGCCAGCTCGCCGCGGCGTCGGCATGCTGTTCCAGAGCTACGCGCTCTTTCCGCACCTGACCGTCGCACAGAACGTCGCCTTCGGGCTCAAGGTGCGTCGCGGAACGCAGGGTGAGATCGAGTCCCGGGTGAACGAGATGCTCGAGCTGGTGCGTCTGGCCGGGTTCGAATCGCGCCGGATCGCCGAGCTCTCCGGCGGCCAGCAGCAGCGGGTGGCTCTCGCTCGGGCGCTGGCGCCGCGACCGCGAGTGTTGCTGCTCGACGAGCCGCTGTCCAACCTCGACCCGGCGCTGCGCGAGGAAACGCGGGCCGACCTCCGGCACGCAGTCAAGCAGACCGGCATTACGACGGTGCTCGTCACGCACGAGCAGGAGGAAGCGTTCGAGCTGGGTGAACGGATCGGCCTCCTGAACGGGGGCCGGTTGGAGCAAGTGGGCGCCCCGGCCGAGCTCTACCGGGATCCGACCTCGCGGTTCGTCGCCACGTTCGTCGGCCGCTGTTCCGTGCTGCCGGGCGTCGTCCGGGCGCGGGGCGTAGACGGTGCGCTCGACGTACGCCTCGAGGGTCAGGCCGGAGCGGAGATCTGGCGCTGCCGCGGCGAGGACGGACTCCAGGCGGGCGCCGCGGTCGACGTTTGCGTTCGGCCCGAGTCCCTGGAGCTTCAGCCTGGGGCAGGGGCGGGAGTGCCGGCCGACATCGAGTCGGAGCGGTTCACCGGCAGCAGCAGTTTCTACACGGTGCGCTTGCCGGGCGGGCATCGTGTCGAGGTTGCAATGCCAGGCGCCGCGACCGGGTTGACGGGAGTTGGCGTCGTCAGGCAGCGAACCGACGAACCGCCGCCCTGCGCCTTTCCCGTCGAAGGAACCGGGGACGGGGCTTGAGTGTCGCCGCAGCCGGCGGGCGGGCGCCGCAGCTCCGCTCGTTCATGCCGTGGCTGGTGCTGGCCTTCCTGGCCTGGTTGGTCGGTTATCCGCTGCTCGTCGTCGCCGCGGAGGCGTTCGGCGTCGGCGGACCCGACTCGGACGGACCGACCACAGAGGCGTTTCGGTCCTTCTTCACCCGCGCCGACGAGTGGAACGCGATGTGGCGAACGCTCTGGATCTCCGTTCTGTCGACCCTCGCTGCGGCCGTGGTCGGCGTACCTCTCGGCTTCCTGTTCGAACGGAACGAGATTCCCGGTCGGCGCCTGCTCGGCGCGCTGGTCGCCCTCCCGGTGGCGCTGCCGCCGTTGGTGGGCGTCATCGCGTTCCTGTTTCTCTACGGCGAGAGCGGTCTCGCCGCGCGCGGCCTGCAGAGTCTGGGGCTCGACGTGTCCTGGCGTCTGACCGGAGCCTGGGCGATCCTGCTCGTCCACACGTACTCGATGTACGTCTACTTCTACCTGTTCACACGCGCGGGGTTGTCCGGCCAGGACGGCGCGGCGATCGAAGCTGCCCAGAGTCTGGGCGCCAGCCGATCGCAGATCCTCTTCCGGGTCACGCTGCCGCGGCTGCGACCGGCGTTGGCGGGAGCGACTCTGCTCACGATGATGACCTCGCTCGGTTCGTTCTCCGCGCCGTACATCTTCGGTGGCGGATTCCGGGTGATGACGACTCAGATTGTCGCCTCGAAGCTGAACGGCGACCTCCGGATGGCCTATGTCGAGACGACGATGCTGGCGATCGTGGCGTTCGTCGCCCTCCTCGTTCTCCGTCGGATCGACCCGGGCCTCGATCTCGCCTCGGGGGCCCGAGGTACGCCGCCAGCGCGCCGGCGGATTCACACCCGCGGCGCCCGCATCACCGCGGTTGCCGGCGCGTGGGCGCTCGCCACGGTGCTGCTTCTGCCGCACGGCACGCTGATTCTGATGTCGCTTGTGCCGCCGAATACGTGGACCGTCGAGGCGTTCCCGCCGGTGCTTCGCTTGGTCAACTACGGCGAACTCCTGTCGTCGACCGAACGGCTGCGGCCTGCGCTGAACTCACTCTGGATGGCGGCGACCGCGACGCTCGCGGCAGTCATTCTCGGCGTTCTCGCGGCGCGGCTGTCACTTCGGCGCGGTGGGTTGCCGGGGCGCGCACTCGAGGCGATGATGGCCCTGCCCTGGGCGATTCCGGGCACGGTGTTCGCTCTCGCGCTGGCGGCTGCGATGAGCGTGGATGCGCCCTGGGTCGGACGTTTCGTGCTGGTCGGCACGCTCTGGATCCTGCCGCTCGCCTACCTCGTGCGCTCGTTGCCGCTCACCGGGCGCTCCGTGTTCGCGGGGCTTCGCCAGCTCGACCCGCGGCTCGAGGAAGCCGCCGCGAGTCTCGGCGCCGGCGCCGTTCGTACAGTTGTCCAGGTCGTCCTGCCCTTGTTGCGCCCGGCCGTCGTCGCCGGTGCGGGCCTCGCCTTCATCACGATGCTCGGCGACTTCGTGACCTCGATTGTGCTCTACACATACGATACGCGGCCGATCTCCATCGAGATCCAGTCCAGCCTGCGCATCCAGGAGACCGGTATCGCGGCAGCCTACGGCGTGTTGCTCATGTTGCTGAGCGCCGCCGCCTTCATCGCCTGGGACGACCGCGCCGGCGGACGGCTGTAGACCACCGTCGTCGCGGAAAGAGCCTGATGGGGGCCAGGTTGATCGACCATCGCCTCGCGGCGCTCATGGTCGTTGCGTTCGTCGACACCCTGGGCGCCTTCCTCGTCTTCGCACTCCTGCCGTTCTACGCAGAACGCTACGGCGCGACGCCGACCGGGATTGGCGTCCTGATGTCCGCCTTCGCCTTTGCGTCGATGGCGACGGCGCCGCTCTGGGGGCGTCTGGCCGATCGGTCGGGTCGGCGGCCAGCGGTGCTGCTCGGGCTTGTCGTCTCGGTGCTCGGGTATCTGGCCTTCGCGCTGGCCGAGTCGTTCGAGGTGCTGCTCGCGAGCCGACTCGTGCAGGGGGTCGGGGGCGGCACGGTACCGGTCGTGTTCGCCTACATCTCCGACGTCGTGCCCGGCGAACGGCGGGCCGAGGCGCTCGGTTGGGTGTCCTCGGTGACTTCCGCAGCGGCGATGATCGGCCCCGCGCTCGGCAGTCTCGTCAGTCGAATGCACCCCGCGGGGCCGGGGGTGGCCGTTGCCGCATTCTGCTCGATGGCGGCTCTGTTCGCTCTGTTCTGGCTCCCCGAGTCCCGCCCGCGGCCACGACCGGCGAAGACGGGACGCGCCGCCCCGACGGAGACCGACTACTCGATCCTGCGCGCCGTCGCTCGGGTCGTCGTCGAGCCGGGTCGACCTCTCCATCTTCTGATCTGGATCTACGCGGCCGGTTACATCGGGATGGCGGGGATGACCGCCGTGATCGGTCTCTACCTTTCCCACCGTTTCGGTGTCGACGAATCGACCATCTGGTGGTTCTTCGCCTACTTGGGCGGCCTCTCGATCGTCTTCCGCCTCTTCGTCCTCGGCCCGGCGGTTCGGCGTTGGGGCGAGATTCGCGTGCTTCGTCGCGGTGCGTTCAGCTTCGGCCTGGGGCTGGTTCTCATCCCGTTCGCTTCCGGCTGGTGGACTCTCGCCGCCGCGGTGTTTCTGATTCCCCTCGGCACCGCCCTCCTGTTCCCCTCCAGCACCTCCCAGGTTTCGAGGAGAGTTCCCGACGATGGAGTCGTCGGCCAGGTCCTGGGTGTCCAGCAGGCGTTCGGCAACGGCGCGAAGATCGTCGCTCCGCTGCTGGCTGGCTACCTGTTCGAGACCCTGTCGCCGACGGCGCCGTTCGTCGTCATCGGCGCCGTGCTGCTCGTGACGATCTTCGCATCGTTGCGGTTGGAATGACCCCGGCCACGCGGTCCGCGCGCGAAATCACCGCGGACATCTTCCACAACAGGCGAAAACGTCTATGGTTATTTTCGACTGCAGTCGAAAATGCTGGTAGTCTCGCGTGCCGTGGCAACGGCAACGAGGTACCTGGCGGAGCAGATCGAGCGAGACCTCGAACGGAAGATGGTATTCGTCGCCGGCCCCCGGCAGGTCGGCAAGACGACGCTCGCCCGTAGTCTCTCCGGCGCTGAAGACGGCTATCTCAACTGGGACGTCTCGGAGGATCGCGAGCGCATTCTGAGACGCGAACTGCCGACCGGCGGTCTCTGGGTCTTCGACGAGATCCACAAGTATCGAGACTGGCGGAACTACCTGAAGGGGCTGTACGACGCACGGGCCGCGGCAGAGCGGCGGATTCTCGTCGTCGGAAGCGCCCGCCTCGACGCCTACCGGTTCGGCGGCGACTCGCTCCAGGGCCGCTTCCATCTCCTTCGCCTGCACCCTTTGTCCGCCGCCGAACTC
Organism: Candidatus Multivoraceae bacterium; assembly: GCA_965219625.1. Classification (GTDB taxonomy): domain Bacteria; phylum Acidobacteriota; class Thermoanaerobaculia; order Multivoradales; family Multivoraceae; genus Multivorans. The sequence continues at coordinate 1,742,456 of OZ244782.1, forward strand.
GAGCTGCGAACGACCCGCGAGCTCCAGAACCTCTTGCTGCTCGGCGGCTTCCCCGAACCGTACTTCGGCGCCAGCGAAGTCGAGGCCCGAAGATGGTCCCGCGAGCACCGCACCCTGCTGATCCGCGAGGAGGTGGCGAGTCTCGAGCGCGTTCAGGACCTCGGCCGGCTCGAACTCCTCATGCTCCGTATCCCCGAGCTCGTCGGCTCGCCGCTCTCGATCAACGCGGTCCGCGAGGATCTCCAGGTGAGTCACAAGGCGGTGGCCGACTGGCTGGGGGTGTTCGAGCGGCTTTACGCGATCTTCCGGCTGTCGCCCTTCGGCGCCCGGGCGATCCGGGCGGTCAAGAAGCAGCAAAAGCACTACCACGTCGACTGGACGGTCGTGCCGGCGGACGGGCCGCGCTTCGAGAACCTCATCGCCTGCCACCTGCTCAAGTGGGTGCACCATCAGCAGGACACCCGGGGCCGCGACCTGGAACTTCGCTACTTCCGCGACACGGACGGCCGCGAGGTCGACTTCGTCGTCACCGACCGGCGGCAGCCTGTGCTCTGCGTCGAATGCAAGTGGGCCGACGGGAGACTCGACAAGAGTCTGCGCTACTTCAAGGTCCGCTTCCCGGACTGCGAAGCCTGGCAGGTGACGGCTACGGGCACGAAGGACTTCGTAACACCCGAGGGGATCCGGGTCGCGCCGGCCCCGAGGCTGTTGGGGCAGTTCGTGTAACGGACGCGCGTCGAAGAAGCGCCGACGAACGAAGGGGCGCGGCAAACGCCGCGCCCCTGTCGAAAACTTGGTAGCGGGGGCAGGATTTGAACCTGCGACCTTTGGGTTATGAGCCCAACGAGCTACCAGACTGCTCCACCCCGCGTCTCAGCCGATCAGTCTGGCACAGGCGCGTTTCACTGTCAACGGAAAGAGCTGTCCCTGCGTCTCCGCTGAGAGATGAGCATCCGAGTCGTCAAGCGGACCTCTCGGTGAAGCGGGTTGTTCCTTCGGGCATCCGCGGCGTGGGCGGCGGCGGGCGCGAGGCGAACCCGTTCATCCCCAACTCCAGCCGGCGCGGTCGACTATTCCTGGGCCACCACGAGCAGCTGGTCCGCGGCGACGTTCCGACGCGTTGTCGTCGACCCGTCCGGCCAGGTCACGATGACCGTGTCGACCGTCTTCGCGTCTCCCAGACCGAAGTGCTGCCGGAAGTCATCCTGTGACAGGTAGCTCGTGCCGCTCCGGATCTTTCGGACCTGGCTCTGATCTCCCGTGGTGACCTGAATCAGGGCACCGACAGCGTCCGTGTTCCCGGCCAGACCTTCGAGCTTGACCTGCAGCCAGCGGCCGCCGTCCGTCTCGTTGCGAAGCACCATCGGCGACCCGTCGAGGTCGTTGATCACCAAGTCCAGCCGGCCGTCGTTGTCCAGGTCGCCGACTGCCAGACCACGACTGACCCGTTCCGCCAGGAACGCCGGCCCGGCCTTGGCCGCGACCTCCTCGAACGTGCCGTCGCCCAGATTGCGGTAGAGGAGCTTGCGCTGACGGTAGGGCGCCGAAGCCCCCAGCTTCGCCCCGTCGAGCTGAGGGTAGACGTGGCCGTTCACCACGACCAGATCCTCCCAGCCGTCGTGGTCGTAGTCGAAGAAGGCGGCGCCCCAACCAACGTAGGGAAGGCTCGGCGGCGCGGTTCGGGTTCGGAAGGACACGTCGCTCAGGAAATCGCGCTCGTTCCGATAGAACGCGTTGTACTCCTCCGCGAAGTTGGAAACGAAGAGGCTCAGCCGCCCGCTCAGGTCGTAGTCGCCAACCGCAACTCCCATCCCCCCCTGCTCGGCGCCGTCCTCGCTCACCGCCACACCCATGAAGAACCCGGACTCCTCGAAGGTACCGTCCTTCTGGTTCAGGTAGAGGTAGTTCGGCGTCGAGTCGTTCGCGACGTAGAGGTCGAGCCAGCCGTCGCCGTCGACATCGACCCAGGCGATACCGAGACCGAAGTAACCGTCCGCGTCGCGAACCCCCGCCTCTTCTCCGACCTCGGTGAACGCGCCGGTCGCTTCCTGGCGAAACAGGAGATCGGACGTGCCCGGCAGACCACGCGGTCCGCACTGGACCGAGATGCCCCGGTACTTGCACGTCTTGTCCTTGCCGAACTCCGGCAGGTTGTCCAGGTCGAACTCGACGTAGCGGCTGACGAACAGATCGAGATCGCCGTCACGGTCATAGTCGGCGAAGCCGCAACCTGTCGACCAGGCCGACGCCGCTACTCCAAGTTCCCCCGCGACATCGGCGAACGTGCCCTCGCCCGAGTTGCGGTAGAGCCGGTTCCGTCCGACGCCGGTGACGTAGAGATCCTGCCAACCGTCGCCGTCGAAGTCCGCCACGCAAAGCCCCATGCCCCAACCCGGGTGGGCGACGCCTGCCTCCTCGGCGACGTCGCGAAAGCTGCCGTCGCCGAGGTTTCGGTAGAGCGCGCTATGCGAAGACTCCGGCTCGTTCGCGGTCTCGACGGTGAGGGAGTTGACGAAGTAGATGTCGAGCAGGCCGTCGCGGTTGTAGTCGAAGAGCCCGACCCCGCCGCTCATCGACTCCACGATGTACCTCTTCTCGGGAGCGGAGTTATGGCGGAACGTGATCCCCGCGGCCTCGGCGACGTCCCGGAACCGCGGAGATGGATCCTCCGCGAACGTCGGCAACGCCGCCGCCAATGAGCAGCCAACCAGCAGGGAACGCCGCGTGCCCTTCACCGCCCGGTCCTCGACTCGAGCGTCGGCATGGTGCGCAGCTGGTGAATCTGCTCGTCGATCGCCGCTTGCGCTTCGCGGGAGAACCGAAGGTGACGCTCGGCCCCCTCGCGGTCGCCAAGTCGGGCCAGAGCAAGACTCAGCTGATAGTGCCCCTTGATCGAGTCGGCCTCGGCGGTGACCGCCCTGCTCAGTGCTTCCCGCGCCTCCTCGAAGCGCCCCGCCTTCAAGTGGGTCACTCCCACCGTCACGAGGGCCGTGGGGTGATCGGGATGGACGGCGAGGGCCAGCTCCGCCAGACGGATCGCCTCGTCTCGCAAGCCAAGTCCCTCGGCGGCCTCCGACATGGCGGCCCGCGCCTCCACGTTGCCGGGCTCCAGTCTGAGCGCGGTGGCCAGCGTTTCCCGGGCCTCGTCGAACCGCTTCTCGCGGTTGAGCGCCAAGCCGAGCGCGATGCGGGGCAGGGCGCGGCCGGGGTCGAGCGCGGCCGCATCGCCAAGCGCCGCGACGGCGTCGGACATCTCCCCGACCTGCATGCGGGCGACACCTAGCAGGTAGGCGTACTCGCTATCACTCGGGTGCATCCGCGTCAGAGGTTCGAGCGCCAGAATCGCCTGAATCGGATTGCCTCGACCGAGAGAGAAGCGAGCGTAGGCGTTCAGGACTTCCTCGGAGTTCGGCGCCAGGGAGATCGCGCGGCCAAGCGTCGCGGCGGCGGCCTCGACCTGGTTTCGTGAGGCGAGAGAGCGGGACTGCTCCAGCAGCGCCCGAACCGACTCCGTTCCGGCTGGCCGCGCCAAGGGTCTCGCAGGCCGGGAACCCGCGGCCAACGCGATCAGAGCCGAGCACACCGCGCCGCAGGCGAGTATGCGGGCGTTCACCGTTCCGACCTCGCCTTGAGCAAACGGAAGATCTCGAACTGCTCCCGCGCCTTTTCCCGGTCACCGAGTTTCTGATAGGCCAGACCAAGTTGGTTGCGGATGTTCGGATCCTCGGGCGCCAGCTCGGCAGCCGCCAGCAACTGCGCGGCCGCCTCGTCGAGGCGACCCTCCTCCAGCAGGATCCTGCCGCGGAGATAGCGGGCGTCGGCGAAGTCCGGCGTCACTGCGAGAACCAGGTCGAGTTCGCGCAACGCGGCCTGGGGTTGGTTGTCCAGCTCGAGGACAGTCGCCAGAACATGGCGCGATCGGTGATCGGCGGGGTAGGAGGCCAGTTCGGAGCGAAAGGCCGCTACGGCCTCTGCGAGACGCCCCTGACGGAGATAGATGTTGCCGAGGGTCGCCTGCGCCTCGGCGACCTCAGAAGACAGCTCGAGAGCGCGCTCAAGGTGCTTCACAGCGGCCTCGAAATCGCCTTCCTGGGCCGCGGCCTGACCCAGCAGCACGTTGAGCTCCGGCCAGTCGGCGTGCTCTGCAAGCAACCGGTCGAAGACCGGCTGGGCGGCGGCGATCCGACCGCTCCGGACCAGGGCCAGGCCATAGGCGTACTGGAGGGATCGGTCGGAGGCTCGGCCCGGATCTGTTGCCAGGAGCTCGGCCGCCCGATCGTAGGTCTCAGCGTTCAGCCAGGCGAGAGCGAGCATTCGCCGAAGCGCCAGGTCGTCGGGCCGCCGCTCCAGCGCCGTGATCAACGGAGATGTTGCCCGCTCGAACTGGCCGGCGTTGAAATGAGCGATGCCCAGCGAGTAATGGACCTCCGGAAAGTCCGGGTCGACCGAAGCCGCCTTCGTGAAGTGGTCGGCCCCCCGAACGTAGCGCCGAGACTGCGTCGCCATGACGCCGAGATTGAAGGAGGCGCGCGCCAGCGTGGTTCGAACCGACTCGAGAAGGCGCTGCCGTTCCTCCGGCCCGAGGCCAGACGCCGCCGCCGTCGCGCCCAGGCTGGCCGCGGCAAGGGCCGCATTCTGTCCGCCGTCCTCGCGGTTTCCAAGGTAGATCGCCAGGCGGTCGCGGGAATCCTCCGTCGAGACCGCGGAGTAGCGCTCGGCCGCTTCGAAGTGTGGCTTGGCTTCACCTTCCCGGCCAGACCTGCGAAGCGCGAGAGCGAGCCGGTAGTGAAGACCCTCCATCTGGCCCGCATCGAGTGAGCCTGGCGGACGATCCGCCGTAAGCGCGACAGCCATCTCGAGCGCGGCCGCCGCTTCCAGCGGCCGACCGAGACCAAGCAGAGCCTGTCCGCGATGCAGCAGCGCGTCGAGCCGACCCAACTCCGACCGCGCGGCGATCTCGAGAGGCGCCAGCGCCTCCTCGAAGCGTCGTGCGACAACCAGCGCCATTCCCAGAAAGAGGGAATTCACAGGATCCTCAGGCGCGATGCGCCGCTCCAACTCGAACCTCTGAATCGCTGGCGCCACACCGGCTTGGCCGTCGCTCTGAAGCTCGAGCAGTCCCAGGTGGTAGTGCGCCCGCGGGACAGCCGGGTCCTGCTCGAGGGCGCGTTCGAGCGAGGCGCGGGCCCGCGTGTACTCGCCGAAGTCCCGGTATGTGCTGCCGATGAGGACCCAGGTCTGGGGAATCGGGCGCTCGTCGACCAGGGTATCGAACAGCTCCGCCGCGGCCTCCGGCCGTTCCAGTCGAAGGTAGCCCGTGGCAAGCGCGAACTGAGACTCGAGGTCTTCGGGCGCCTCCATGACAAGCCGTTCCAACTGGTGCACGGCCAACTCCGGTCGACCGGCGGCGTTGAACGCTTGAGCCAGCAGCCGAACCGCACGGCCGTCGCCCGAGCTGCGTGCCAGCAAACGTCGCAGGTAGTTGATCGCGACTTCTGGATCCCCGGATTCGAGCGCGAGCTCGGCGAGGGCGAGAAGCGGCCGCCGCTCTTCGAGCGCCGAGACCAGGGCACTCTGGTAGGCCGCTTCCGCCGCGGCTGCCGCTCCGGCGTTCCGATGCAGGTCGCCGAACAGCAACCAGCCCTCGAGCAAGGCCTGCCGGTACCAGCTCTCAGCAGCCTGCGGCTCGTCCTGACGGAGCATCCGCTCCGCTTCGATCAGGGCGTGTTGCATGGCAGCCCCCGGTCCTCTGGAGGAGAGAGAAGCCTCCACCTGCGACGCCGCCTCGGACGTCGCCGCAACCGCGAGAACCAAGCCCAACAGTGCCGGGCCGTCGGCCAGACCAGAGAACCGGACGCTCAAGGCCCGTTCCTGGCATTCCTCTCGCCCACGGCCACGGTGGTGGAGACAAACGCGGTCTCTCGGGTGGCGTCGTCCCGCACCGCAACCGCAACCAGGTTCACGCCGTCCGGAATCTCAAGATTGAAGACCAGATCAAGAAGGCGGGTCTCACGATCCGGCGGCGCCTCGACTTGGTACGTCTTCTCTTCACGAACCACCCGCGCGGTCGCCGCGTGACGACTCGCAACCAGGACCTGGATCTGTGCCATCTCCTTGTCCTCGAAGGGCAGGAAGGCCACCCGCGCCGCCGGTACCATGACGTGGAGGGGCAAGCGCCTCTTTCCGCCACCGGCCGCTCGCATGCGACCGGCGCCCAGCCGGACGCCAAGCGGATTGTCGACCAGACCCAGATAGAGGGCCCCGTCGAGCGTCTCGGCCAGCCGCTGATCGGGGCTCTTGTCGCGATAACCGCGGCGATGGCGAACCTGCAGGTTCCTTCCCTGGACCCGAACCCTGATCTGATGCTCGCCGCCGTCCCCGCCGTGAGGCGGACGGTAGGCGAGGGAGTAGTAGCTCGCCATCTCGCCCGCGATCTGTGCAAGTTCGCCGTCGAAGCGGTTGCGGTTGAAGATGGCGCGGCCACCAGTCTCGTCGGCGAGCACGGCCAGTCCGTCGCGCTCGGCCTCGCGCAACGAGCTGTTGAACGGATTCGCTCCAAGGAAGTCGACAGACCCCTGTTCCGCAACGCTCAGGAACGAGGAGCGCAGGCCGTTCGTCTGCAGAGCGTAAATCGTCACCCTGTTCGCGTTCGCGTGCCGAGTGAGTTCGTGAAAGCCGCCGGAGAGTTCCTCGGCTGGCGCGAGCGAGCGAAAGCGGTCGCTCGCCGGGCACAACCCGGTGACGAAGTCCTGCAGGTCCATGCCCGGGGTCCGCTCGAGGCCGTCGCTGATGTAGAACAGGACCTTCACTCCAGGCAGGGCGGCCAGGAAGCGAGTCGCGGACGTCAGATGGTCGAGTGTAGCGGCGATTCGATCCCGGCTGGTGCGGCCGTACGTCTCGACTTCGGGCAACGCTCTGGGCATGAACCACTGACAGGGCGCCGGTTCCGTTGTCCGGCGGCTCCCGGAAGAGGAGAGCGCCTTCGCCTCCTGCCAGAGCTGGTCCAGTCTTTGGACGGCAAGGCGCTTCGTCTGCCGCGACTGGACACCCAGTCCCGGCGATGTTCCGATGCGGTCCAGCGCAACGTCCAGATCCTCCCGCCGGGACCCGAAGTATGCCTCCGTGATCAGGTTCCGATCTTGCCGGAAAATGAGCACGCGCTCAGCTGGGAAGTGCCCGTCGTCGAGGAAGGTCCGAAGGTCCTGGATCGCCTGCTTTCGGCTCGCCGGACCCAGATTCAGATCGTCGAAGTAAAGAACGAGATGGACCGGTTCGACGGCCGGAGCGGCCACGCCAGACGCTTGTGAGCGATCAGCGCCGGGCGCCCCGTCCACGCGGCCAGTCACGGCCCCGGAGACTTCGCTGAAGAACTCCACCTTGACGAGCTCGCCGTCCTCGCGCACCTCGAAATCCTCCGGGCCCAGGCCGGTGATGGGACGGCCGCGGTTGTCGCTGACCCAGACTTCGATGTTGACAAGCTGAACGTCGAGGACCTCGCTGAACGAGAATCGCTCGGGATCCTGGGCCTGGACCGGTCCGAAGGTTGCGAGGATCCCCAACACGAGCGCCGGTCCCCGAGGCAAGTTGAACCACGTCATCGCGTCAGTCTACTGCCACCGTCAGACGGGCGGTGGCTTTGCGTTCCGACCAGCTGCAACATTCCGAACAGCAGAGCCAGAAGAAGGAGACCCGCGGTCGGCGCGGCGAACCCGACCGCCAAACGCTCGGCGCTGCCGGCCAACCGGGCGGCCAGCCAGGGAAGAACGGCGCCTCCCGTACCCGCCAACGCGAAGACCCAGCCGGTTGAGCGAGAGCGCGTCGAGGCGGTCAGTTCCGCAAGGAACGAGACGGTGAGCGGAAAGACGGGCGCAAGCCCGGCGCCGACCGCGACCGCCGAAACGGCCACGCTCGACTGGGAACCGGAGGTCAGGAGCCCGAGAAGCCCCACCGCGGCGACGGCGAGGGAGATGGCGTAGAGCGTGCGCTCGGACATCCGGCGCAGCAGGAGCGGCGCCGCCGCGCGGCCGCCCAGGAGCGCCGCCCAGAAGCCGGCTCCGATCCAAAGCGAAACCGCCGAGCGCGCCGGCTGGTACTCGTCGGCCAGACTGACCAGCCATCCTCCGACGGCGTTCTCGATCCCGACGTAGAGGAACAGAATCACCGCGACGATGGCGAGCGCCAGCGTGGGGGCGCCCGGCGCCTCCGCCCGAACGGAGGCGGCGGCCGCGGCAACATCGCTCCCGTCTTCCTCGCCATCCGGGGCTCGGACAAGGAGCACGGCGACCAAGCCGGCTGCGGCCGCAAGGCCCCAGAGCACGGCGTCGCTCGAGGTCCCCCCCGGACGACCCGCGAAGGCGATGGGGCAGCCGACGGCGCCGGCGCCCCAAACCAGATTGAGCGACGAGAGCGCGGCCCCCGGCCGGGTCGGCTGCGAGTGAGCGACCCGGAGATTCGTGGCCGGGATCGCCAGCCCGAGTCCCAACCCGATGGCTGCTACCGGCGCCAGGGCGAAGGGCCAACTCGCTATCGCGAGGCACGGCAGACCGATGGTGATCAGCAGATAGCCGATCACCAGACTCAAGCCGCGCCGGTAGCTCGAGAGGAAAGACCCGACGGCGCTGGCGAGGAACTGCGCGACGAAGAGCGGCGCCAACTCTTCGACCGGAAGGCGCCACTCCCTGGAGAGTTCGGGAAGCAGGGGCCCGAGAAGGACGGTGACAACGCCGGTCAGAAAGAAGCCCGCGTAGAGGGGAGTCCTCGCCGACCCTGCAGCGCCGATGTCGAGCGAGGTCCAGCGCGAATCAGGCACGATCGGTCGGCGGACCGGTCGAATCCCGATACACCAGGGTCGGCTCGATCGTGACCGTCGCCGCCGAACCGCCTTCGGTTGCACCGAGCTTGAGCAAGAGCTCGGCGGCGGCCCTCCGCCCCATCTCGTGGAGCGGCTGCCGCACGGTGGTCAGACTCGGGTTCTGGAAGGCGGCGCTGAGAATGTCGTCGAAGCCGACGACCGATACATCCTGCGGAATCCGCAGCCCGCTATCGACGATCGCCCGCATCGCACCGATCGCCGAGACGTCATTGAAAGCGAAGAGCGCTGTGAAGGGTATGCCCACCTCGAGCAGCTTCCGGCCGAAGACGTGACCCTCGCGATAGCCCTCCTCGGGCGAGAACTCCTCGCCCGCCGGTCCTCCGGAGAGCTGCAGCGTCAGCCGCGGGTCGATCTCCAGGCCGAGTTCCGCGGACGCAGCGACGATCGCGCGCCAACGCGGCTCGGTGTCGGCCGAGTGCGCGTGACCCTTGAAGAAGGCGATGCGGCGGTGGCCGAGTTCGGTCAGATGGGCCAACGCGAGTCGCGCGGCGACATGGTGATCGATGACGACGTTCGTCACGCCCGCCAACTCCCGGTGCCCGGCCACCACGACCGCCGGTAGCGACAGCGGCTGCTCCACCGGCGTGTTGACGAGGATGAGTCCCTCGACCGAGCGCTCCGCCAGGAGTTGAAGGTAGCGGTCCAGGAGGTCCTGTCTCGAGTGATGACCCGCCACCAGGTAGAAATAGCCTTCCTGCAGAAGTTCATCCTCGATCCCGCCAAGGACGCCGGCCGCGTAGCCTTCGCTGATCTCCGGCAGGAGAACGCCGACGGCAAACGTCCGCTGACGCCTGAGCGAGCGGGCGATGAAGTTGGGGAGGTAGCCGAGCTCTTCCGCCGCGGCGCGGACTCTCGCCTGGGTCTCGGGTGGAATCCCCTTCGCCGCAGGCGAACGGTTCATGACCAGGGAAACCGTGGTGGGCGACAGGCCGACGTGCGCCGCCACGTCCTTCAGCCGGACCCGTTGCTCGGGCTTCGACTCCAGGCCGCCGATTGCTCCGGACCTGCCGCTGATCATCGTCCGTCGCTCCCCTCTCGGCGCGCCTGGCAGCCTCGGCCCGCCGGCTGGCCGGAAGCACGGACCTTCACCGACTCTTGACAAATCCGACGCGGTGTGTACAGTCGCACCCTAGCATGCTAAAACGATTTAGCCACTCCTTCAGCTGCAGCGTGAAGAGCAGCTCGGCGCTCTTCGCGACCGTCGACTAAATCGGTTTACCCCTCAAAGGAGGTATGAAGCCCATGGCAAGACGACTCGCCCTTATCCTCATCCTCTCGATGCTCGCGGCGCCACTCGCGGCACAGCGGTTCACTGCCAGCATCCGAGGCGCCGTCACCGACCCGAACGGGGACGCTCTGCCCGGCGCCACGGTGAACCTCGAGGGCACCGAAACCGGCCTGAACCGGACGGCGTTCACGAACGCCTCCGGCATCTACGTCTTCGGCGACCTGCCGGTCGGCGCCTACGAAATCACCGTCTCGCTCGACGGCTTCAACACGACCCTCGTCAGCGACATCGCGCTGAACGTCGCCGACGTCCGCGAGGTCAGCGTCCAACTCGAGCTCGGCAACGTCGAGGAGACGATCACCGTCGAGTCCGAGGCGATTCCGATCGACACGATGAGCGGCGAGGTCTCGGGCCTGATCACCGGAGAGGAGATCCGCGAGCTGCCGCTGAACGGCCGGAACTTCGTCCAGCTGACCCTGCTGCAGCCGGGCGTTTCCACGGCCGACGGCTTCGACACGAAGAACAAGGGCCTGCTGGCGGGCGTCGACATGTCGATCAGCGGTAGCGGCACGACCGGCAACCTGTGGATGGTCGATGGCTCGAAGAACAACGACGTGGGGTCGAATCGCACGATCATGATCTACCCGTCGATCGAGGCGATCGAGGAGATCAAGATTCACCGGAACAGCTACAGCCCGGAGTTCGGCGGCGCTGCCGGCGGGCAGATCAATCTCGTGACCCGTGGCGGCACGAACGACCTCCGGGGAAGCACCTACGTCTTCATGCGGGATGACTCCTGGAACGAGACGAACTACTTCCTGAGACAGGCTGGCAAGGACACCGAGCCCCTCGACCGCAGGGACTACGGCTTTACGCTGGGCGGACCGATCCAGAAGGACAAGCTGCACTTCTTCCTTTCGGCCGAATGGAACGAAGAAGAACGCGGCATCGTCCGCACGGCGTTCGTACCGACGGCTCAGGAGCGTGCCGGAGACTTCAGCGGTCCGCGGATCGAAGGTTGCAGCTCGGCGATCCCAACCGATCCGCTGACCGGGCAGCCGTTCCCTGGAAACGTCATTCCCCCGGACCGCATCGATGCCGGCGGTCAGGGAATGCTGAATCTCTATCCTCTGCCAAACACCGACCCGGTCGACGGCAGTTGCAACAACTGGGTCGAAGCGGTGGCGACACCCATCGACTGGGATCAGGCGAACCTGAGATTGGACTACGACGCAACCGATCGCACCCGGCTCATGCTGCGCTACACGCAGGACTCCTGGGTGAACGGCGCTCCGAACGCAGGCGCGGCGAATGGCCTGTGGGGCGACGACCCCTTCCCCGCCGTCGACTCGACCTGGGACCAGCCCGGTCAGTCGCTCGTGCTTCAGCTCAGTCAGACGATCGGCAGCGACATCGTGAACACGATCAACTACTCCCGCTCGGGGAACGAGATCACGATCTCGCGCGGCGGCTACCAGTCCGAACTGAACAGCCAGATCAACGCCGCGATCCCGACGATCTTCGGCGACAAGACCGGCGGAGCGGAGCGCAGCCACCCGACGTTCTGGGGCGCCGCGGGCTATCAGCCGCTGACGAACATCGCGCCTTGGGAGAACAAGCAGGTTCTCAGCGTCCTCAAGAACGACTACTCGCAGGTCTTCGGCAAGCACTGGCTCAAGGCCGGCGTCCTGTACAGCGAGAACACGAAGGAAGAGTACATTGGCGGTTCCTCGGCCTTCGAAACGCCGGGATTCTGGGGCGCGGCCGGTTACAACGGCTGGGGCGCCACGACCGGGAACATCCTGGCCGACTTCCTGCTGAAGGACATGACGTGGGGCTTCGGCGAGAACTCCTATGAACCCGTTCCGGAGTTGAACTGGGAAGACACCGAGTTCTACGTGGCCGACTCATGGCAGATCACGCCTCGCGTCAACTTCGACTACGGCGTCCGCTACTCGAACTACAAGTGGCCTTACGCCACCGACGACCGGATCACGACGTTCGTGCCGGAACTCTTCGATCCGGCCTTGGGCAACGACCCCTGCAACGGGCTAGCCCAGGTTCCGGGCACGGATTTCTGCGGCGAGAACGGTTACCTGGGCGGTACGGATGGGCCGGGCCGCGGACTCGTGGACAGCGACACGGACAACTTCGCCCCTCGTCTCGGCTTGGCTTATGACGTCTTCGGCAACGGCAGGAGCGTGATGCGGGCGGGTTTCGGGCAGTTCTACCAGCGCGACCGGGTGAACATCCAGCTCGAATTCGCCGGCAATCCACCCTTCAAGGAATCGCAGTCGGGTATCCGCAAGTTCCATACGGCTGAGGAACCCTGCGGAGGGTGCTTCGCCCAGAGCAGCGGCGTGCCCTCTTTCGGCATTGATCCGAACTTCCAGACTCCCTACAACTTCCAGTACAACCTCGCCTGGGAACAGCGCCTGGGTCGCAGCAGCACACTCGAGTTGAACTACGCCGGCGCGCGCGGCCGCCACATCACCCGTCGCTCCGACATCAATCAGGTACCCTCCGGCGATCAGAACGGAAACGGCATTCCCGACCGCTTGGAGTACGCCAGAGTCGGCACCGGCGACAACAACCTGGGGCTTCGCGGCAGCCTGCGGCCGTACTCCGTGTTCGGCGACGCGCTGATCACCTACTGGGAGTCGAACGGCGACTCCGAATACGAGAGCCTGCAGCTGCAGTACATCCAGCGGTTCGGCAGCGGCTCGCAATTCAAGGTCGCCTACACCCTGCAGAGCCACAAGGCGAACGACCCGCTGAACCAGGCGGGCGCCGGCGCGTTTTCCGGGCAGATCACTGATCGTGAGAACCCAGACCTCGACTGGGGTTACGCCGGTTTGCACCGGGATCACGTCCTCAGCGCGAATCTGATCCACAACCTGCCGTCCCTCGAAGGCAAGGGCGGCTTCGTCGAAGCTCTGTTCGGCAACTGGCAGATCGGTGGCATCGTCCAGTACGCGTCCGGTCAAGCGTTGTATGTGACGACCGGCGAGGTGCCCTTCGTCAGCGGCGTCGGGGGTACCGGGTACACAGGCAACATGGCGCCGTTGCGCACGGGCGTCTCATGCTCCGGCAGCGGCCTGCAGGTGATCAACCCGGACGCCTACACGCTGACCGGCTTCCAGCTCGGGACGCTGAGCACAGCCAAGCGGGGTGAATGTACTGCGGCGGACTTCTTCCAGGTTGACCTGTCGTTCTACAAGAACATTCCCCTTGGCAACCGTGTCGGTGGGCAGTTCCGCCTGGAGATCTTCAACCTGACGAACCGTGACAATTTCGTGGGAATCAACACGGCGATGCAACCGACCAGCGTGACGTTCGATACTCCGGAGTCTTGGCTGGCGTCGACAATCACCGGCTACACGGTGCCGAACAACTTCGGCCAAGCGCAGGCTGCCCGGGACCCCCGACAGATTCAGGTCGGCTTCAAGCTGTCGTTCTGACGCGGCGCGACGTGACGAGGACCAGGTGACCTGCTTCGGCTCGTTCGCCTGGTCCTCCCGCTCACCTCGGAGGCTCGGGCCGCGGAGGCCCGCAACAAACTACCGTCTACGGATGCTGAACGTGATGGAAGCCGCATGAGGGTCGGATGAGACAGGGGGGGGCGATGAGAATCCCGAGGAACGGTCAACTTCGCTACCCAACGGTATTCCTCTACATCGCGTTGGTGGCGGCCTGCTCCGCCGGGGCCTCGGCCCAGCCGACTCCGGGCTCTCAGGCTCAGGTCGACCTCTGGCCCGCTCTCGCTCCGCCGCTGCCGCCGGATGCAGACCTCGAAGCCCGGGTCGACGCCCTGGTCGAGCGGATGTCCCTGCGAGAGAAGGTCGGACAGATCATTCAGGCGGAGATCCGGTCCGTCACGCCGGAAGACGTGCGCCGGTTCGACCTGGGCTCGGTGCTGAACGGCGGGGGGTCGTTTCCCGGCAACGACAAACGCGCCTCGCCGGAAGACTGGCTCGCCCTGGCCGACGCGTTCTGGGCGGCTTCGACGGACACCTCGGACGGGGGCGTCGGCATCCCGGTGATCTGGGGCGTGGACGCGGTGCACGGCCACAACAACGTGATGGGCGCGACCATCTTTCCTCACAACATCGGGCTCGGCGCAGCCCGGAATCCGGATCTGATCCGCAACATTGGTGAGATCACGGCTCGCGAAGTGCGCGCTACCGGCCTCGACTGGAACTTCGGGCCGACCGTCGCCGTCGCCCGCGACGATCGTTGGGGCCGCACGTACGAGAGCTATTCGGAAGACCCGGAGATCGTCGTCGCGTACGCCCGTGCCCTGGTCGAAGGGCTCCAGGGCGAAGTCGGCAGCCCCGGGTTCCTGGGCGAGGATCGGGTGATCGCCACGGCGAAGCACTTCCTGGGCGACGGCGGCACGTTCGAGGGCCGAGATCAGGGAGATACGCGAGCGAGCGAGGAAGAACTCCGCGACATCCACGGCGCGCCATACGTTGCCGCGCTCGATGCGGGCGCGCAGGCGGTGATGGCCTCGTTCAGCAGCTGGCAGGGCACGAAGATGCACGGCCACGCCGGGCTTCTGACGGACGTCCTGAAGGGGCGCATGGCGTTCGACGGCGTCGTCGTCGGCGACTGGAACGGCCATGGTCAGCTGCCCGACTGCAGCAACGACAGCTGCGCCGAGACGGTTCGAGCCGGGCTCGACCTGTTCATGGTCCCGGAAGACTGGAAGGCGCTCCACAGGAACACGATGCGGCAGGCGCGCTCCGGCGAGATTCCGATGGACCGGCTCGACGACGCCGTGCGGCGCATTCTGCGAGTGAAGATCCGAGCTGGTCTGTTCGACCGCGGGCGGCCCTCCGAGCGAGCGCTCGGCGGGCGATTCGATCTGCTGGGAGCTCCCGAGCATCGCGCCGTGGCCAGGCAGGCGGTGCGCGAATCCCTCGTTCTGCTGAAGAACAACGAAGGTCTTCTGCCTCTCCCTCCAACCTCGCTCGTCCTCGTTTCGGGGCCCGCGGCCGACGACATCGGTCGGCAGAGCGGCGGCTGGACGTTGACGTGGCAGGGAACGGAAAACACGAACGACGATTTCCCGGGGGCCACGTCCATCTGGTCCGGCATCAAGGAGACCGTCGAAGCAGCAGGCGGTCAGGCCGTCCTCTGCCAGGGGTGCGCGTACAGCGGTGGTCTTCCGGACGCGGCGATCTACGTGACCGGCGAGACGCCTTACGCCGAAGGCCAGGGCGACGCGGCGACCCTCGAGTACAGCCCGGGCGACAAGTCCGACGTCGAGCTCATCGAGCGGCTCCGGGCCGCGGGAATTCCAGTCGTCACCCTCTTCCTTTCCGGGCGCCCACTGTGGGTGAATCCCGAGATGAACGCATCGGACGCCTTCGTCGCCGCTTGGCTGCCCGGCTCCGAGGGCGCCGGCGTAGCCGACGTCCTCTTCAGCGCGGCGGATGGCGAGGTTGCCCACGATTTCCGAGGCAAGCTCTCCTTCTCCTGGCCACGCTCGCTCGACCAGACGGTCCTCAATGTGGGCGACCCGGAGTACGACCCACTCTTCCCCTACGGTTACGGCCTGACGTATGCGGACGACGGTGACGTCCCCGCCCTGGATGAGACGCGGTCGGCCGGAGCGCCGCCGGTCCGAACGACCGCCGTCGAGCCCTCGGCAGCCGCGTCGGAGGACCGCGTGCTCTTCGCCGCCGGACGGATAGCCCCGGGATGGGGGTTCTTCCTGGGCGACCAGGCCGACTGGCATGTGCCCGCGCCGGGCGGCCGAGGCCGCACCCGCGGTTCGCTCGGCCTGTCTCTGACCGCCGTCGACCGGAACGTGCAGGAGGACGCGAGGAGGGCGAACTGGGACGGCCGTGATCAGGCCCAGCTCTTCCTGCAGACGCCGAGTCCCGTCGACATGACGGCCGCGACGGAAGAAGACATGGCCCTGGAGATCGACGTCCTGGTGGAGACGCGGCCGACGACGAGAGTCGAGATGCGGATGGACTGCGTCTACCCGTGTACCGGAGGCCTCGTCGTAACGGGCGCCGTTCAGAAGCTCCCGAGAGGCGAGTGGGCGACCTTGCAGGTTCCGCTGCGCTGCTTCAGGCGAGGCGGCGCCGACATGAGCCGGATCGACACGCCCTTCCTGATGAACACGTCCGGCCCCTTCGCGATTCGGTTTTCCCGCATCGCGGTCGCTCCCGCGGATCCCTCGGCCGTAAGGGCGCGATGCTGACGACTCGGGGAGGCACGCGATGCTGACGGCAAGGATTACCGCTCTCGACTGGACCGTCGTCGCCCTCTACTTCGCCGGCGTCTTCGCCATCGCTCTCTGGGCGATCAGGCGGGTAAGGCACGGCGAACGCACCTCGTCGAGCTACTTCCTCGCCGGCCGCAACGTCGGCTGGTTCGTCGTCGGCGCCTCCCTGTTCGCCTCGAACATCGGTTCGGAGCACCTCGTCGGCCTCGCCGGCACCGGCGCCGAGAGCGGCCTCGTGCTCGGTCAGTTCGAGCTCCAGGCCTCGCTCATCCTTCTCGTCCTCGGCTGGCTGTTCGTACCGTTCTATGTGAAGAGCGGCGTGTTCACGATGCCGGAGTTCCTGGAGCGCCGTTACTCGCCCGCGGCCCGCTGGTACTTGTCCGTCATCTCGGTGGTCGGCTATGTCCTGACGAAGATCTCCGTGACGATCTACGCGGGCGGCGTCGTGTTCGAGACCCTGATGGGCATCAACTTCTGGACCGGCGCCCTCGTCGTCGTCGCGGCGACCGGCGTCTACACCGTGCTGGGCGGCTTGCGGGCCGTCGTCTACACCGACCTGCTGCAGGCGATCGTCCTGATCGTCGGCGCTTCGACGGTGACGATCCTCGGTCTGGCCGAACTCGGCGGCTGGGGCGCCATGGTCGAGACCGCGGGCGACGGCTTCTTCGACATGTGGAAGCCGATGTCCGACCCGGACTTCCCGTGGACCGGCATCGCGTTCGGCGCGCCGATCATCGCGGTCTGGTACTGGTGCACCGACCAGTTCATCGTCCAGCGCGCGCTTTCGGCGCGCGGCATTGACGATGCTCGGCGCGGGACGATCCTCGCCGGCTTCCTCAAGCAGTTGCCGCTCTTCATTTTCGTCGTGCCTGGCGTGATCGCCTACTGCCTGGCGCAGTCCGGGAAGCTCGAACTCGCCTCCTCCGACCAGGCGTTGCCGGCACTCGTCGTCGCCCTGTTGCCGGCGGGCTTGCGGGGACTCGTCATCGCGGGCCTTCTCGCCGCCCTGATGAGCAGCCTCTCGTCCGTCTTCAATTCCTGCTCGACCCTGATCACGATCGACATCTACAAGAAACTCCAACCGGGCGTTTCCGAACGGCGCCTCGTTCTCGTCGGGCAGACGGCGACCCTGGGGCTCGTCGCCCTGGGACTCCTCTGGATCCCGCTGATGCGGAACATCTCCGGCACGCTCTACCAGTACCTTCAGAGCGTCCAGGGGTACATCTCACCGCCGATCACGGCCGTGTTCCTGCTGGGGCTGTTCTGGAAGCGCCTGAACGCCCAGGGGGCGATTGCCTCCCTGGGCGTCGGCTTCGTCCTCGGCATCGGCCGACTCGTCGCGGAACTCAACAAGGGCAGCCTGAGCGGCGCCCTTTACGCCTTCGCCGACATCAACTTCATGCACGTCGCGATCTTCCTGTTCCTGATCTGCGCGGTCGTGCTGGTGGCGGTGAGTCTCTGGTTCCCACCGCCCGCCGAGCAGCAAGTCGCCGGGCTGACCTGGAGCCGAGCCGGCAACGCGAATCTCCTCGCCGAGTCCGACCCCGCGAAGCGCAGCCTGGACCGCACCTTGTCCATCGTGCTCGTGCTGATCGTCGCCTCGGTGATGGTGTACTTCTCGGGCTGAGAGGCATGGGCCTGCGAGTGCCTTGACAGCAGGTACATCAGGCATCATGATGCCCGGATGCGAACGACCGTCACGCTCGACGCCGACACGGAGTCCATGCTCCGCGAGGCGATGCGGCAACGAGGACAGACCTTCAAGCAAGCGTTGAACGACGCCGTCCGGCAGGGGCTGGCTGGAATTGCCGGTGTTTCGGAGCGTGCACCGTTCGTCCAGAGGACCTTTCGCATGGAGCTCAGGGCTGGCCATGACCTCGGGAAGCTGTCGGCCCTCGAAGCCGACCTGGATGCCGAGGCATTCCTCAAGGCGACCCGCCGTCTCACGGCTGGATCTTCCAGCGCGGAATGATCGTTCCGGACGCGAACCTCCTTCTGTACTCGGTCGACAAAGCCAGCCCATTTCATGCGCGCGCGGCGAAGTGGTGGAGCGCCTGTTTGAGCGGCTCGGTTCCGGTCGGACTCTGTCAGGCGGTTCTCTTCGCCTTTCTGCGCATCAGCACGAACCGCCGGCTCTTCAGGGAACCGCTACCCCTCGATACTGCCGGCGACCTGGTCGCCGAATGGGCCGCCCACCCCGTCACGCGCATTCTGCTGCCGGGAGAGGACCACGTGAGGCACGTCCTGGAGATGCTCGCCGCCGCGGGATCGGCGGGCGGCGACCTCGTCACCGGCGCGCAGATCGCAGTGCTGGCCCGCACCCATAGAGGCGAGGTGCACACCGCGGACCATGACTTCCGGCGCTTTCCGGGGGTTACCTGCCGCTTTCCGCTGACGGCCGACCGAGCGTAGGATTCCCGTTCCCATGCGGCCCACCCGAAGAGACGTTCTGACCGGCAGCGCCGCCGCGGTTGCCGCGACGGCCCTCCCGTCGCTTCGGACAGCCTTCGGGCAGACGGCGCCGGCCGACGAGGCGCCCGGCGCAACGGAACTCCAGGGCGACCTGGAGCAGGCGCTCGAGCGCCACAGGGTCGTCGGCGCGAGCGCGGCCGTCTACCACCGCGGCGCGATCCACACCGCAGCCGCCGGCATCCTGAACGCAACGACCGGCGTCGAGGTGACGGACGACACGGTGATGCACATCGGTTCGATCACCAAGACGCTCAACGCGACTCTGGTCATGCAGCTGGTCGACGAAGGCCTCGTCGAGCTCGACGCTCCGGTGCTCGACTACGTGCCCGAGTTCGCGGTCGCCGACCCGGAAGCGACTCGGGCGATCAAGGTCGGCATGCTGCTCAACCACACGAGCGGCATCGACGGCGAGATGATCCCGGACCACGGACCGGACCAGGAGACGATCCGCCAAGCGGTCGAACGCGCCCGTCATCTCGGTCAACTGTTCCCTCCCGGAGAAGACTGCTCGTACTGCAACACGGCGATGGTGATCGCCGGTCATTTGGCCGAGCGGGTGCTTGGGGACAGTTGGTACCGACTCATCGAGGAACGCATCTTCCGTCGGCTCGGCCTCGAACACTCCGTGGTCGAGCCGCAGGACGCCCTGCTCCACCGCGCCTCCGTCGGCCACTTCCTCGACCCGGCGACTGGTCGGCAGCAGAGAACGTCGCAGGCCTTCCTGCCGCTGAGTTTCGCTCCGGCGGGCTCGACGGCCATGATGTCGGCACGCGACCTCGTCGCCTTCGTCGCTGCGCACGTCCGCGGCGGCGAGGGGCTGAACGGCGAACGCCTCCTCTCCGAGGAAGGCTCGCGGGCGATGCGGACGCACACCGCCGCGGTTCAGGGAATCGGCGCCGTCCGCTCCTTCGGTCTTGGCTTCATGCTGGGCCCAGGCGGCGACTTCGGCCACGGCGGCGGCGGACCGGGGATCCTCTCCTGGTTCTCCGCGCACGAGGAGTCCGACTTCGCGATCGTCGTCCTCACGAACTCGGCGCATGGTGGGCTGGCCGCCTTCGAGCTGGTCAACGCCTGGATGCAGAAGGCCTCCGGTTTCGAGCCCTTGGCGTCTCGGCGGTTCCCCGCGCTCGACATCGAGATCGATCCGCGGCGTTACGCGGGCGTTTACGAAGATGTCGCCGCCGAGCACACGGTCACCGAGCAAGACGGCCGCCTGAGCCTGAGCTCCCGCGCGAAGGTCGCCTTCTACGACACGACGTCGACAGACCCGACGCCGACCCTCTCGCTCGACCCGGTGGGCGAGCATTCCTTCGTCGTCTCCCTGCCGGAAGCGATCGCGGCTACCGCGCCGCAGACCATCCTGTCGTTCGTCAACCCCCAGGCCGACGGGCGGATGCGGCACGTCTCGACCGGCGGCAGGCTCTACCGGCGGCGATAACCAAGCGGCTCGGGCCGCGACAGGAAGCAGCCTACGAGAGCGGCGCACCCAACTGCTGCGACTGCTCCCACTCGGCGCGAATCGCCTCTTCGTCGAAGCGGAAATAGGAGCGCGGGGGCAGCTGGCCCCAGGTGTTCGAAGCGAAGGCGTCGTCCGGGAAGTGCCGGACCTGGTGGTTCGGGCCGAGCACTTCCATGTCGGCGAAGAACTCGATGAAGGTGTCCTCCTCGGGCATCCGCCAGTACGCGAACAGGTTCCGGGCCATGCCGTGACGCCCCGGCCCCCAGACGATCGGCCGCCGATGGGCCGCGAGGTGATCGAGCCCGACGCGCATCTCGCCCCAGTCGGTCAACTCGAAGGCGACGTGGTGGATGTGGGCGTATCCCTTGTCGAGGAACGCGAGCACGTGATGGTCGCGGTCGGCATGGAGCCAGCACGCGTCGTCGCCAATCCAGTCGGTGATCTTGAGCCCGAGCGCCTCGACGTACCACTTGACGGCGCGCTGGGTGTCGGCGGTGAGGTAGTTCACGTGCTGGAACCGGCGCGGATGGAAGCCCGGCAGGGTGTCCGAGTGCTTGCAGACGTCGGGCCGCGGATCATCCGGTGCGACCTGCTCGACGACGACCACGCCGTTGCCGTCCGGATCGGCGGTGCGGAGCCCGAACCGGCCCGAGGGCAGCTCGATCGGGCAAGCCAACGTGCCCGCGTCGGACAGACGGTTCCCGGCCGCGGCAAGCGTGACGCCGGCCTCGAGCTCATACGCGACATACTCGACGCGCCCCCGTTCGCCCTCGCAGAAGTGGACAGAGAAGTCCTCGTAGGCGCACCTGAGCAGGACGCCGTCGGCGGCGACCGGGCTCAGGCCAAGCAGCCGTTGCCAGCGAGATGATGCTTCGGCGAGATCGGTGACGGCAAGACCGACGTGGTGGATGCCGCGGATCACAAGGACGCTCCGGTCGAGGCCCCTGCAAACGCGGTGATGCGCTCGCAGACCGTCTTCACGTCGCAGTAGAAATCGAACGAGTGGAGTCCACCCTCGCGGCCGATACCCGAGTGCTTCGTGCCGCCGAAGGGCGTCTCGAGGTCGCGAACGTAGAAGCAGTTGACCCAGATCGTCCCGGCGCTGATGCGGCGCGAGAGCCTGCCGGCCCGGGCCTCGTCGCGCGTGAAGATGACCGCCGCGAGACCGTAACTCGTCGACTCGGCGAGCGCGACCGCTTCCTCCTCGCCATCGAACGCCTGCAGGGTAAGGACCGGCCCGAACACCTCCTCGCGCAGGATGTCGGCGCCCGACGGCACGTCGGCGAACAGGGTCGGCGGGTAGTAGAGGCCGCCGCTCCTCTGGCCTCCGAAGCGAAGCGCCGCTCCCTGGGCGAGCGCCTTCTCGACGTGCGCCTCGACGCGCGCGAGCGCCCTGGGGTGGATCAGCGGGCCGTAGGTCGTCCCGGCTTCCCGCGGGTCGCCGACCCGAATCGCTTCGACCTCCTCCAGGAACTGCTCCATGAAGGCGTCGAGGCAGCTCCGTTCGACCAGCAGCCGGGTACCGGCAAGGCAGACCTGGCCCGAGTTGTCGTACTGGTACGCCGCGGTGCGCGCGGCCGCCTCGAGGTCGGCGTCCGCGAAGACGAGGAACGGCGACTTGCCGCCGAGTTCGAACGAGACGGGCGTAAGCTCGGCCGCGGCCGCGGCGCCGACCGTGCGGGCGGTTGCCGGCGAGCCCGTGAAGGCGATCCGGTCGACGCCTGCGTGGCCGGTCAGCAGCGCCCCGGTCTTCGGCCCGCCGTGGACGATGTTCAGCACGCCGGGCGGCAGTTCCGCCGCTTCCGCCAGGTCGCCGAGCAGGGAACAGGTGAGCGGCGCCCACTCCGGCGGCTTGAGAACCACCGTGTTGCCAGCGGCGAGCGCCGGACCCACACGCCAGGTCGCCAGCATGAAGGGGGCATTCCAGGGCGTCGACACGGCGACAACTCCGGCCGGATCGTGCCGAACCGTGTTCCGCTCGCCGCCGGGCAGGGTGCGAGGCGGCGCCGCCAGACGCGACACCGCATACTCGGCGAAGAAGCGGAAGTTCATGCCCCCGCGAGGAATCACCCGCTCCCGCATCGCTTCCAGCAGCGAACCGTTATCCGCCGTCTCGACCTGAGCGATCTCGGCGGCCCGACGCTCGACTCCGTCAGCCAGGCGGAACAGGTAGGGCGCGCGCCCCTCGGGACCCAGCGCCGCCCAGTCCGCGAACGCGGTGCGCGCCGCGGCGACGGCGTCATCGACCTGGGAAGCGCAGGCCTCGGGAAGTTCGGCCAGCTTCCAGTCCCAGTCGATTGGCGAACGGACATCGAACCCGGCGGCGCCGCCGACCCGCCGGCCCCCGATCAGGTGGCCCGTCGGCACGGAGACGCCCTCGACGTCGATGCGCGCGTTGAAGGCGCCCGCCCTCACAAGCCCGCCGCCTCCTTGGCCGCCGCGAGCTCCGTCTCGTCTTCCGGCACGCAAAGCGCAACGTGCAGCGTGTCGCCTGTCACTCGAGGCTGCTCGCCGACCGGCTGCAAGCGGCGCTCCAGCTCGACGATCGGGTTGCGCAGCGTGCCGATCGGGTCGCATTCGACCTCGACCACATCGCCGGGCTCGACCGGCCGCGAATTCGCCGGCGTACCGGTCATGATCACGTCGCCGGGTTCGAGAGCGATCAGCCGGCTCAGATCGGCGATCTGGTACGCGAACGAAAACAGGAGGTCGTCTCCGGTCTTCGCTTCCTGCACGACCTCGCCGTTGACCAGGGTGCGAAGCGTCAGGTCGTTCGGGTCGACGTCGCCGGCATCGACCAGGGCCGGACCCATCGGCCCGAAGCCGTCCTGGCCCTTGACCCGAAGCATCGAGCCGCGGTCGGCGTGCCGGAAGTCGTGGACGCCGAAGTCGTTGACCAGCGTGTAACCACGCACGTACTCGAGCGCCTCGTCGACGGACACGCCGGACGCCCGCCGGCCGATGACGACCGCGATCTCGCCCTCGTAGTTCAGGAAGCGGCAGCCGCGGGGCCGCGCCACCGGCTGCTCGTGAGCGCTCAGCGAGGACGTCGGCTTCATGAAATAGGAAGGCGCCTCCGGGATCCGGTCCATCCGGTACTCGACGCAGCGGGAGCGATAGCTCAGGTGAACGCCGATGATCTTCGACGGCGGGTCGATCGGAGGCAGCCAGGCGCCATCGTCGGCGCGGCGCTCGCGTCTCATCGCAGTTGCTCCCGGTCGTGCGGGCCGACGACCTCCACGCCGGCGACGCTGTACGCGAAGGAGAAGCGGAACCCGCGGTGGACTTCGCGCGGGGCGATCGCCCCGAGGTCCTCCAACGTGTCGCTGCCGAACGAAAGCTCCGCCGAACCTTCCCATACCTCGGTCGCTTCCCGGTCGTAGCCGCCGGCGCGGACCATCTCGAAGACCGTGGGCTCCAGGCCGGAGGCGGCCGGAAAGTGCCGCGTGTTGACCATCGGCGGAGCATTCACCGTCGGTCCCGTCTCGCTGATCCCCTCGAGCTCGACGACGGCGCGCGCGATCTGGCGGTCGTTCGCTGCACAGGTCGCTCCGAAGCGGGCGCCAGGGGCGAGCCGGCAGGCAGCCTTGCCGACCTCGAAGCTGCGGGTCATGTGAATCGAGCCGAGCTTCTTGGGAAAGCCCTGCACCCAACCGCGGAACATCGCGAAGTCCTTGTCGACCCAGATGTACACGCAGCGCGAGACCGGCTCGCCCCGAAACTCGGCGCCGACGACGATGAAGCACTCCTTGTACTGCGACTGGATCGGGTCTTCGAGCTCGTGCAGGTCGTCCGAGCAGGACTGCCAGTCGGCGAAGATGACGCACGCCATGTCCGGCCGCTCGGCAGGTTCGAGTTCCGTCGGCAACAGGGCGGCGATCGCCTTCGGATCCGTCCTGTACTCGACGATCAGAAAGTCGCAGGAGTAGTGCCAGGGCGGCGCCGGCACGAGACCGCCGCGACCGCTGGCCGAGAGAGGGCCGCTGTAGCCCCTGAGTGGCATATTGGCTCCAAATCCTCAGGTCGTTGATCGATCGGATGAACAGAAATCGACAAGCGCGCGAAAGAGCGGCCCTCCGTCCTCCGGCGCCGTGACTTCGGGGTGCCACTGAACGCCGAGGCAGAACGGCAGCCGGGGATCCTCCAGCGCCTCGATCACGCCGTCCGGCGCGGTGGCAGCCACCCGCAGGCCGTCGCCAAGCCGACCGGCGCCCTGGTGATGATGGGAAGCGATCTGGAGGTCACCCTCTCCCAAGCCCGTCCGCACCGCCAAAGCCAGTTTCGTCCCCGCCTCGATGGTCACCCGGTGCCTCGTGAACTCGCCCAGCACGTCGCGGTGCGGCTTCATGTCGAGCCGGTCGCCCAGGTGCTGTTCCAGGTCGCCGCCGTAGAGGATGTTCAGGAGCTGGAAGCCCCGGCATATCCCCAGGATGGGCATCCGGCGGTCGAGCGCGGCCCGGCCGAGCGCCAGCTCGACCCGGTAGCGCACCTCGTTGTGCTCGTCGTTCTCGGGGTGCGGTTCCGCCCCGTAGATTCGCGCATCGAAGTCCTTGCCGCCCATGAAGACAATGCCGTCGAGGCCGTCGAGGGCCGCACCGGGTTCCTCGTCGTAGGGCTCCACGCTCGGGATGATGACCGGCGCGCCGCCGGCGGCGGCGATCGCCGAGACGTAGTCGTGCGGCACCATCGAGACGACCTCGTTCCACGGCCCGACGATCGCGTCCCGTACGTCGCCGACGATGCCGATCCTCGGCCTCACGCCGCAGCCTGCTCTCCGCGGGTCCTGCGAGTTGTCCAGGGCGCCTCCGCTCATCGGTAGCGAACGCTCATGTGTTTGACGCCGTTGAAGAAGTTCGAGCGCAGGCGCTCCGGCTCGGAGACCAGCTCGAGGCGGTCGAGATGAGGCCGCAGCTCTTCCAGGGCGATCCGGATCTCGAGCCGCGCCAGGTAGGCCCCGAGGCAGAAGTGCGGGCCGATGCCGAACGCCAGATGGCGGTTCGGGTTGCGGCCAACGTCGAAGCGGTAGGGATCCTCGAACACGTCCTCGTCCCGGTTCGCGCTCGAATACCACATCGCGACCTTGTCGCCCGCACGGATGACCTCGCCCCGCAGCTCGACATCCTCGGTCGCCGTACGCCGGAAGTAGTGAACCGCCGTCACCATCCGCAGCACCTCGTCGGCGGCGGTGGCCGCGAGTGCTTCATCGCCCGCGACGACGCGCTCCGCCTGTTCGGGGTGGCGCAGCAGCTCGAACAGGCCGCCCGCCAGCGAGTGCCGCGTCGTCTCGTTCCCCGCCGCCGCCAGCAGCAGGAAGTAGAGATCGAACTCGCGCGGGGTGAGCGGTTCGCCGTCGACCTCGGCGAACACCAGGTCCGTCACGATGTCGTCGCGCGGTTCGGCGCGGCGCGCGGACGCCAGCTTCCGCCCGTACTCGAACATCTCAAGCGACGCCGGGCTCGAGAACGGCAGGTGCTTGAAGCGCTCCCGCTCCGTTTCGTAGTCGTCGACGTACTCCGGATCCGTCGCGCCGAGGATGCGGTTGCCGATGTCGACGATGAGCCGCCGGTCTTCCTGGGGCGCGCCGAGCATCTCGGCGAACACCCGCATCGGCAGCTCGACCGCCACATCGTCGACGAAGTCGAAGTTCCCGCGGGAGACCGCAGCCTCCAGGATGCCTCGGAACAGGCGCCGGATGTGGTCCGAGAAGGCGGTGAGAGCGCGCGGCAGGAAGCGCTTGCTGATCAGGGAGCGCAGCTTGTAGTGGCGCGGCGGATCCATGTCGATCATCGACTTGCGCGCCTCGACGTGTTCCGGCTCGAGGTCCTCGAGCGAGGTGCCGCCCACCTCGGAAGAGAAGCGCTTCGGGTCCTTCGAGACGCGGACGACGTCCTCATGCCGCGTGATCGACCAGAAGCCCGGCCCCTTCGGCTCCGACTGCCAGTACACCGGCGCCTCCTCCCGCAGCCGGGCGAACCACTCGTGCGGCACGCCGAGGGCAAACCGGTCCAGGTCGCAGAGATCGACCTCGGCCGCCAAGGAAGCTCCGGCTGTATTCGCCAAGGGTCCGAAGCCCCTACAGTTGAATCCGGTACTCGTTGCGCTCCCAGTCGGTCACCCAGCCGTGGTAACGCTCGAGTTCGAAGCGCTTGAGAGTCAGGAAGGCGCCGACGATCTCGCGGCCGACGCCATCGCACAACAGGTCGTCTGCCTCCAGCGCGTCGAGGGCCTGGTCGAGGCAACTCGGCAGCGGCGCCAGACCCTCGTGCCGGTAGGCGTCGCCCGCGGTCGGTTCGGGCGCCTCGAGTGCCCGGCGCACGCCGTCGAGGCCGGCCTGAAGCAGGGCGGCAATCGCCAGGTGGCAGTTCGCCGCGCCGTCGCCGACACGGATTTCCAGACGCGCGGCCTTGCCGCGTTCCGGCGGCACGCGGACGAAGGTCGTCCGGTTGTCGAGCCCCCAGGACACGTTGATCGGCGCCAGGGAATCCGGCGCGATGCGCTTGAACGCGTTGACTGTCGGATTGAGAAAGGCCATCAGCGCACCGGCATGAGCCAGAACCCCCGCGATGAAGGAACGCGCGGCCGCGCTCAGACCGTCCGGCCCGGCCGGATCCCCGATCCGGTTCGTGCCCTCGCAGTCCTGAAGGGACAGATGGAGGTGGAGCCCCGAGCCGCCCTGGTCGTTGAATGGCCGGCCCATGAAGGTGGCCCGCATCTCGTCGAGCACGGCCATCTCCTTGACGGTCGCCTTCAGGCGGAAGGCGCGGTCGGCGGCGTCGAGGGCGGGGCCGTGCCGGAGGTTGATCTCGTACTGGGAGTTCATGAACTCGTGGTTCGCAGCGTAAGCGCCAAGGCCGAGTTCGGCGCATGCGTGGAGAATGCGGCCCAGGGCGCCGCCGGGGTCGCTCTCGGCGCCCACGGTGTAGACGCGCGACAGCGTATCGACGTAGCGGACGGCGCCCTCTGGGGCTTGATCGTCCGGCTTGAACAGGAAGAACTCGAGTTCTGGACCGACGATCGGGTCGAGCCCGAGTTCGGCCAGGCCCTCCGCCGCCCGCCGTACGGCGCCCCGCGGGTCGAGCGGATGCGGCTTGCCCTCCTCATCGACCAGGTCGACCAGGCAGGCGGCCACATCCGGCGCCCAGGGCAGTGCCGCCACGGTCGAGAGATCCGGACGCGCGAAGAAGTCCGGGTAACCGATCTCGCCGCCCAGGACCGGCGTATGCGCCAGATCCGTCGTCATGATCGCCGAACAGAAGGCGACTCCGGCCTCCAGCTCGTGGCCGCAGTCGGCAAGAACGAGATCCTTGCCCCGGGCGATCCCGTGGAGATCGGGGTAGATGACCCGGAGCGTCCTGACGCCCTGCTCGCCGAGTCGCTCGGTCTGCTCCGTGACGTTCACGTCATTCCCCGTCCGCTGATTCTTCGATGAAGTGACCGAGACGCTCGTAGGCAGTCGCGTCGCGCTTGCGGATGGCGGCCGCCCAGACCATGCCGGCGGCGAAGAAGAACGGCACGGCAAGCCACAACAGACCGACGAGACCCGTGCCCGCCCCGGTCAGTGCATCCCAGTTGACGACGACGAACACGATCGCCGCCGCCAGGCCGAGCGCGCCCAGCCCTGGCGCCACCGTGGTCTGCCAGATCCGCGCATCGAGACCCGTCCGGCGGAAGAACGCGATGACGGCGAGCGAGGTCAGGCACTGGAGGCCGATGATCCCGAGCGCCGCGATGCCGCTCAGCCAAGCGAACAAGTCGGCATACGGATCGAGTCCGGCGACCACGAACACGAGGGTGATGACGAAGGCGACCTCCGCCTGCAGGAGTCCGGCGAGGTGCGGCGAACCGTAGCGCGGGTGTGTGCGGGCGATCTGCCGCGGCAGCAGTCCCTCGCGAGCCATCGCGTAGAAGTACCGCGCGGCCGCATTGTGGAACGCAAGCAGGGCGGCGAAGATGGAAGTGAGGATGAGCCACTCCATCAGGCTGGCCGACAAGGGGTGGACATAACGGGCAGTTGCGTCCAGGAACAGACCGTCGGGATTCTCCGACGCCGCAGCGACGGCACGGTCCTCTCCGTAGGCCTGAACGATCGACCAGGAGGTCAGGGCGTAGAAGACGGTGATCATCGCCACCGCGAGGTACGTCGCCCGCGGCACGGTGCGCTTCGGATCCCGCGTCTCTTCGCCGTAGATCGCGGTCGCCTCGAAACCGACGAACGTGGCGAAGGCGAAGACGAAGGTCACTCCCGGCGCCCCCGAGAAGATCTCGGCGGGGTGGAACGAGTTGACCTGAAGACCGCTCGCGCCGCCGGCGAACAGGACGGCTACGTCCAATACGAGGAGAATGAGGACCTCGAGGATCAACAAGACGCCCAGGACCTTGGCCGAGAGCTCGATCCCGAAGTAACCGAGCGCCGCGGTGATCGCCATCAGGACGAACGACCACCAGTACCACGCAACGTCGACGCCCAGCTTCGGATTCAGGATGTTCACCGAGAAGAAGCCGAACAGCCCCCAGAGCGCGCATTGGATCGTGTTGTAGGAGAGCACGGCAACCAGCGCCCCGCCCAGGCCCGCCGGCCGGCCGAGGCCGCGCGCGATATAGGCGTAGAACGCGCCGGCGTTCGTCACGAACCGGCTCATCGTCGCGTAGCCGACCGCGAACAGCGTGAGCACCACGCCGGTCAACACCCAGGCGCCGGGGGCTCCAATGCCGTTGCCAATCGACAGCGGCGGCGGCACCGCGCCCATCATCGACGTGAGCGGCGCCGCCGAACCGACGACCAGGAACACGATGCCCCAGAGGCCGAGGGCGCCTGAGCGGAGAGACCGGGTTGCATCCCCGTTCATTGCCGCCCTCCGATTCCGAGTTCCCGAAGGCGCGCCTCGTCTTCCGCATACTCGCGCTGGAGCGCCTCGAGCTCGGCGTCGATCGCCTGCTTCGACCACCACTTGTCCCGGAACATCAGGCCGTGGATCCTACGCGTGGCGCCGATGTCCTCAAGGGGACTCGCGTCCAGGAGGAGTACGTCGCCCCGCGCACCCACCGCAAGCACGCCGAACTCTCCCTCCCGGCCCATGTAGCGGGCGGCCTCCGACGTTGCGGCTTCCAGAACCTGGTACGGCGTCAGCCCAGCCTCGACGAAGAGACCCATCTCGCGGTGCACGGTGTAGCCGATCGCCGAGACGTCCGTGCCGACGAGGAGCGGCGCTCCAGCGTCGTGAAGCGCCTTGACCAGGCCCAGCCGCGCCGAACGCGTGCCGGTGATTCCGGCTCGCTCCCGCGGTCCGTAGAGCGTGTAGAGCCACTCGATTCCGCCGGGCGTCGTCGGGTGCTCGTACTTGCCGACCTCGCCTCCGTCCCGCTCCGGACGGTCGAACTCGGTCACCGTGTTGTCCCAGAGGGCAAGCGTCGGCACGTTCCAGACGTCGTATCTCGCGGTCAGCGCCGCCAGCTCCGCCACCTTTTCGGGCGAGCACCAGGCCCAGCCCTGGTAGATATCCTGGGCGACTGGCCTCATCGAGACGCGCGGCGCCGCGCAGGCGACGTCGTAGCCGGTCAGGTGCTCGATCGAGCGCAGGCCCTTCTCGAGCGCGTGCTCGAGCGGCACGAGGACAGGTACGTGGGCCGCGACGGTCAGGCCGGTCTCCGCGGCGGCGGTCATCACGGCGTCGAACACCTCGGGGCTGAGCGCCGTGTACACCTTCGCCAGGTCATAGCCTTCCGCCGCGCTCCGGCGAATGAACTCGGCTGCTTCCTCGGGCGCCGTGAACGTCCGCGGCAACGGAAAGAGCGGCGGGTCGCCGTCCATCAACGGCGACGAGACGAAGACGCGCGGCCCGAACAGGTCGCCGCGTTCGATCGCATCGCGCATCTCCAGGACCTGCGGCCCGCCAGACGGGTCCCTCGTCGTCGCGATGCCGAACATGACGTATTGCCTCAGATTCTGGTCGCGCATGCGGATGCGCGAGGCGTCCGTGCCGTCCCAGGCGAAACCGCCGAAGTGGTTGTGCATGTCGGCGAGCGCCGGGATGACGAACTTCCCCGCTCCGTCGATGACCCGGGCGCCTGACGGCGTACAGCCCGCACTGCTGGGGCAGATGTCGGCGATCCGTTCGTTCCGAACGACCAGGGTATGCGCTTCGAGCACGAACGGCGTTCGGGAGGTCATCGGAATGAGCGTCGCGCGCTCGATCGAGATGACCTCGGCTGGGGAAGAAGACTGAGCAAGCGCAACGCCGCCGTGAAGTGACGCGAGAATGCCGACAAGGAGTGTTGCCACCCTCCGGCAAGGATCCTGACGCGGGCCGGACGGACAGCCCGCCGCCACGCGACTCATCACGGCGAGCTCACTCCGCCGTCGTCAGGCGGACCAACGCGCCCGGGTTGTTCAAGAGAAGGTAGACCGCCCCGTCGGGGCCGGTCTTCACATCGCGGATCCGGCCGTGGCCCTTGAACAGGAGCTCCTGGTGGGTGACCCGGCCGTCGTTGATCTCCAGACGCCGGAGTTCCTCGAAGGACAGGGACCCGACGAGCAGGTCCCCCCGCCATCGCTCGAACGCAGGACTCGTCACGAACTCGACCGGCCCCACGGCGAGCGCGGGGGTCCATTCGACAACGGGCGGCTCGATGCCCTTGGCGTGCGTCCGCTCGCTGATCGTCGAGCCGTCGTAGTTCACCCCGAAGGTGACGAGCGGCCAGCCGTAGTTCCGGCCCGCCACCAAGACGTTCAGTTCGTCGCCTCCGCGCGGGCCGTGTTCGGAGGCCCAGATCTCGCCGGTCTCCGGGTGCTGCGCCATGCCCTGGACGTTCCGGTTGCCGAGCGTGAACACCGAGCCGAGAGCCTCCTGGCTGCCGGCGAAGGGGTTGTCCTCCGGGATGCCGCCATCGGAGCGAACGCGAAACACCTTGCCGGAGGGCATGGCTGGGTCCTGCGAGTTGTTCGCCGCGCTCATGTCGCCGATCGAGAAGTAGAAGAAACCGTCGCGGTCGAAGAGCACCCGGCCGCCCCAGTGCTTGCTGTCGGGCAGGTGGTACGAGGGACCGAGCCGAAACAGGTACTCCGTATCTCGCCACCGATAGCCCTCGACCCGGCCGCGGATGATCTGCGTCAGCCCGCGGGCGTAGCGGTCGTTCGGGTCCTCCGAGTGGCTGATCGCCGCGTAGACCCAACCGTTCGCCGCATGGTCCGGGTCGAGCGCGATGTCCATCAGACCGCCCGTCGACGTCGCAAGATCGACCGGAGGCAACCCGGTAATCCGCTCCGGGTCGACCTTCCCATTCCGAAGCCAGAGCAGGTAGCCCGCGTCCTCCGAGATCAGCGCCTCCGTACGCCCCGTGAACTCGATGCCCCATGGGTTCTCCAACTCGTCGGCGGCCAGGTACTCGACCCGCAGGGTGTAGTGCTCCGTCTCGACCGTCGGCGGCAACGGCCTGGCGATCCACACTTCCTCCGTCTGGACGCTGTAGATCAGCTCGACCAGCGCCGCCATCTCCTCGTCCGAGAGTTCGTCCAGGTATCCCGGCATGTCCGTCCCGGGTATGCCGTGGCGGATGTTGCTCTCGACCGAGAACCCGTCCCGGCCGAACCGCCAGTCCAACTTGATCAGCGGCTCCGCGAGGCCGCCTTCGAGGGACTGCCCGTGGCAGCCGCCGCAGTGGAGACGGTAGAGGGCGCGCGCGTCCGGCTCGGCGGCCGCGACGTGGGCGTCGGCGAGCAGGACGGAAACCAGCAGGAGGCAGAAGCCAGCTGGACTTCCAACAGCCCGCAGGATCCGTTGCGGGTTCTGGACCATCGTCAGAAGACAAGCGATACCGGCGAACTCTACGCTATCGGCGTCGCCCGCATCGCCGACAACCGGGACAGCCGGGCGTCGGGCGACCGGCTCCCCTGCCGACCCTCAGGCAGACAGGCCGCAACGACACCCAATCGCACGGGCCAGACGCTCGAAATCGCGATGGCACTCCTTGACGGCGTAGATGTGGCCTCCGAGAGCGCCGTCCGCCGCGCGGAGATGGAACATCGGTTTGCGAGCGTCGTGGGCCATGGCCACCAGGCTGCGATAGTGCTTCAGGGTGGCCAAACACTCCGGATCCTCGTCGCTTGACAGTGCAGGATCCGCGCCCCGGTCGCTCACGGCCTCGCCGTAGGCGCCCGGAATCCTGTCGGCCCATTTCTGGTAGGCCTGTACCGGGCGGTTCGCGTAGACGGCATGCTGCATGACGACATAGCCGAGGGGCCGCATTGCGCCCGCCGGCAGGTTCAGGTCCAACGCCGTCGGCGCCCGCCCCAGACGATCCTGCCAGTCTCTTCGCCATTCCTCGAGAACGGGCCCGACATTTCGAAGCGCCTGGATGGAAAACAGATCCGGCGCCAACGGGAGCACGACATGGTCGGCCGCGATGAGCACGGCACGGTTGATCGCTCCCAGATTCGGCCCGACGTCGATCAGTACGAGGTCTGCCTCTTCTGCGCAAGCGGCGCGCCGAAGGAGACGGTGGAACGCCGACTCGATTCGAAACGCGGATTCGTCGCCCGCCATGCAGTCGGGCCATGCCGACGAGAGCTTCTTCTCGAAATTGGAGAGTCCCAGATCACCGACCAGCAAAGCCAGCCTGTCAACGATTCTCTGCGGCTCGGGATCCCGAATGTCGCCAAGGCCTTTCAGGATCGGCTCGACGGAACCGAGGACGCTCCGGTGGGTTTCCCCGTCCGGCCAGAGTTCCTCCAGCTTGGCCTCATCCAGAAAGTACGCGCTCAGATTCGCCTGCGGGTCGAGGTCGGCGGCCAACACCGAGTGGCCAAGCTCCGAGTACATCCAGGCAAGGTGATAAACGAGAGTGGTCTTGCCGACGCCGCCCTTGTTGTTGAAGAACGCAATCGTCTTCACGCTCTACCTCTCATTGTGACGAGGACGTGATGGGGCTGGAACTCGAACTCGGCTTCCGGGTTTCCGTTGCGACGGAGCGCCTCCTGGGCGCGGAGGACGCCGCGGCCGAACTGATTCACGTAGCCGAGGGTTGCAAGAGCTTCGGAAATCACTGGATTGCGGTAGTCGGTCTGCCGAGGGAAGTTCTCAGGCGACGCTGCGCCGTACAGGCCGCCCACGCTCTGGATCTCGATGCGGTCCTCGTACCAGGAGAACCGGACCGGGGCGTTCGACTCGTAGTCGCGATGCATGATCGCGTTCAGCAGGAGCTCACGTAGAGCGACGACCGGATAATCGGTCGATGCTCGCTCTCGTAGGGCCGATTCCGGAACCGGCCGGGACTGTCTCGACCACGAGAGGAACGACTGGAGTTCGCGCAGGACCGAGAGCAGGTCGCCGCTCCATCGCTTCTCGTTGACCGGGTCGGACGCCATGGTCGTCCCCGACCACCGGACGAACTGGACCCAGGCCCCCGGCGCCCAGCGGAGCGGGTTCCTTCCGAACAGCAGGATGGCGGCGTTCGTCGGACAGTCGGCGTCCAGGTCGTAGAACCTCAGAGAGGCCAACTGTTCCCGCACGGGCCGGTCGTTCTCCTCGAGAACCGCTCGGTCTACAGCGGCGGGCAGATAGGAAACGAGGAACAGGTCCCGCACCAGGTCTTCGAGCTTGGCGCCGTGACACGGCCTCGCATCGAATGCCCGTGCGGCGACGGTTCGCCTCTCGATCAACAGCCTCTCTTCCTGCCGATTCGCTCGCCGCTGGGATGGACCGGTACGGATCCAGACGGTCCCCTTGTAGCGAACCGGGGGCAGGTCCGACGGCATGACCTGAACGACGGCCACGTCGCCCTCCGGCAAGGTGTGCTTCTGCACCGTGATCACCGGAAGGGGCTCGATGTTCACGTTCGAGCGCAGTTCAGCGAGCCTTCGCAGCAGTGGGTCGTCGACGGTGAGGCCGCTCAGCCGTTTCTCGTCGTCCACGCCAATCAGGAGGTAACCCGGTTGACGGTGGTTCGGAAGGTCGTTCGCGAAGGCGCAAATCGCTCGGGCGAACTTGTCCGTGTCGCTCGTAGTGCCGGTGAGTTCGACCCTGTCGGACTCATGGTCGGCGATCAGCTCGCGGAGTTCTTCGGGAGTCAGCATGGCCGCTGCCGAAGAGCGTACTCCACGCGGTCGGGCCCCTCGCTTCGCCAAGGGCCCGGGTGGGGCCCTGACCCTCGCCCAAGCGTCACGTAGCGCGATAGCCTGACCATCGGGCGCCCCGCTGGCCGAACTGCTCAGTCGAAGAGAACGGACACCAAGACTGTGACGAGGAGTTAACGGTCACGGCTCCAATGCCGGAAGACGACCCTCCACCGCCACCGCCGGAAGAGCCGCCGCCACCGCCACCACCGGAGCCGCCGCGGACCACCTGCCTTACGTGCCACCCGAACCCCCACGACGATAAGGAGAAGAGGCGGTGCTCGGATGAGCTGATGGCTCTGAACGCCGCGTCCGACTTTGAAGATCGCGAGTGCAAACTGGCATGGAGGGGGACGATCTTCGTTTCCCAAAAGTGCATGGACGCGCAAGATGCCTACGATCTAGCTCTCAAGGAGCTACGCGAGTGCCGAGGATCAACGATCGGTCCCGGCATCCGCTAGGCTCGCGCTCGTGATGCCACGGAACTCGAACACAGGAAGAACCACGATGAGGAAAGACCTACGATGAAATCAGCACTTCTTGCCGTCCTTCTGTCAGGCGCGATCTTCGTCCCAGCGGATCTTCGCTCCGAAGAGCCTGAAGACGCCTTCGACCAGCGCATGAGAGAAATGACCCAGGGCATGCTCGAAGCTGGGGACAAATTGACGCGGGCGGGCGACAAGCTCAGGGCTACAGAGGACCCCGACCGTTACTTTGAGGTGCTAGACGAATACAATGTCGTATTGGCTGAGTTCCGAGACACTTACGACAGCCTGATGCCTTCCAAACTTGACATGTGGGAAGCGCGCCAGCGACTCATCGAACTCATCTACGACAGCGCCGACGAGACGGTCCTCTCGCTCTACCTGATCGCTATGGAGCGCAAGAGCCAGGACGAACGGACAGGAGAAGAGCTTGCAGCTCTTCGCGCTCAGATCGAGCGAAACCGGCAGAAGCGCGAGTCGCGCGGGGTTCCCCTGGTCCCTGAACACTGAATCGCGGCTCGCTCGGAGCCGGCCGGCCCCCTTGACCGAAGTTCGAGGGTCGCGTCATTCACGCTCTTCAGAGCGCGATCGCGCCAAGTACGCTGATCCCGGCGTCTTCGTCTCCGACAAGCGATGAAGTACGGCAAGGGTGCCTTTGCGCCGCCTGCGTTCTCCGCGCTGCGATGGACCGCTGGCCGCCCTCGGCGTGGCACGGCTGTGGTATTCGCTACCGCACGGCTTGATTTCGCCACGGCTACCAAGCAACTCCCTACCAGCCGCGGACTCCGTCTCGCCGGCGATGTACGTCATCTCCAGGTTCGTCCAGTGGACTTCCGGGAACTTGACGTCGAAGGCGTTCTTCGAGGCATCGGCGCCGGCGCACGACGAATCTACTTCTCGTGGACGGTCTTACCCCCGTAGAGCGTCAACTCGACGGTCGTGTCGCTGATGTTCTCGACCGGCGACTCGAACAGGTTCCGGTCGAGGACGATCAGGTCGGCGGACTTCCCGGCTGTAATCGTGCCGGCGCGCGACTCGACGCCGAGCAGGCGGGCGCCGGCGAGCGTGTAGAGCTCGACCGCTTCTTCCAGGGTCACCGCCTGCTCAGGCGCCAGCTTGCCCGGATAACCGCCCCACGGGTCGGCGCGGGTGACCAGGGCCTCCATGCCGGGCCAGGGGTTCATGTCCGGGATGACGGCCGGCCAGTCCGAGCCGACGATGACGTGGGCGCCGGCGTCGAGCAGTTCCCGCACCGGCCAGGACCGGTCGGCGCGGTCGCCGACGGCGGCGCGGATGGAGTCGGAGATCAACGACGGATACCAGATGGCCGGCGACATGTCGGCGACCGCGCCGAGTTGGGCGAAACGCGGCACGTCTTCGATCGCAACGAAGCCGGCATGAGCGAGCTGATGCATCCGCCCGGAGTCGCCGTTTCGCTCGCGAG
This sequence comes from Candidatus Multivoraceae bacterium, assembly GCA_965219625.1. Taxonomy (GTDB): domain Bacteria; phylum Acidobacteriota; class Thermoanaerobaculia; order Multivoradales; family Multivoraceae; genus Multivorans. The sequence continues at coordinate 1,778,764 of OZ244782.1, forward strand.
CGAACTCGATGGCGTCGAGCCCGACGCGGACCGCCCGGTCGCCGGCGGTGTGGACGTTCACCGTGACGCCGAGCGCATCGAGTTCCTGCAGCCAGGCGTTCAGCGCCTCCGGCGGCGCCAGCAGTTCGCCGTTGTGGGTCGTGCCGGCCGGTTCCTCCGGCTCGTAGTCGTCGAGCATCGCCGCCGTCCGCGCGACGGACGGCACGCCGTCAAGGAAGATCTTCACGTGGTCGGTGTCCAGGTTCGGGGCCCGGTTCTCCTCGCGCAGGCGCTCCAGGGCGTCGACGTCGAGGTCGAGAGTCCCTTCGACCAGCGGAATCGCAATCGACGCCGCCATGTGCACGGTGAGCGCCCCCTCGTCGGCCAGGGCCTTGTACGCGGTGACGCCGGTTCCCTCGTCGCCCGCCTCCTTGATGCCAACGATCCCGAAGCGGTTCGCGGTCCGAATCGACTCGCGAGCGGCGCGCAGCACCTGTTCCGCCGTCTTCCGGGGAATCGCCTGGAAGACCGGGTACATCGCCGCTTCCAGGAGCAGGCCGTTCGGCTCGCCGGTCGCCTCGTCCAGCACGACCTCGCCGCCCTCGACCACGGCGCCGACATCGATGCCCGCAAGTTCGAGCGCCTTGCTGTTCACCCAGCGGTTGTGGCCGGTGTCGTCCGCCAAGCTGATCGCCACCTCGCCAGAGACTCGGTCCAGCCACTCCCGCGGCGAGCCGATGTCGTGTTCGACGAAGAAGTTGCTCGTCCAGCGCCCGCCCTCGATCCAGGCCGCTCCGGGATCGGCGGTCACGCAGGCCGACAGGGTCTCTTCGATCTCGGCCGGTCCGGCGGTAGGCGGGAACAGGCACTGGAGCAGCACCTCCGTGCCGCCGAGCACCGGATGAACGTGGGCGTCGTAGATGCCCGGCATCGCCATCCGGCCGCCGAGGTCGCGAACTTCGGTGTTCGGGCCACGCCGTTCGAGAGCCTCCGCGGTCGAGCCGACGAAGGTGAACGCGCCGTCGACGATCGCAACCGCTTCCGCCCAGGGTTGGGCGGCATCGAGGGTGTAGATGCGCCCGTTCGTGAGGATCAGGTCCGCGCCGCCGCTGCCCGCAGGCGAGCAGGCGAGGGCCGGGGCGAGAGCAGCGAGAAGGAGGAGCGGTCGCCAGCCCAGGGGCCTGCGCCGTTCGCCGCTCGAGCTAGAACCTGTAGCCGACCGAAACGCCATAGGTCGCCGGCATGCCGTTCAGCCGGATCGTCGTGCTGTTGCTGGAAGACGTGGAGTGCCAGTACTCCTCGTCCGTCACGTTGCGGCCCCAGAGCTCCACGTCCCAGCGACCGAGGACGTCGCCGAAGCCGATCCTCGCGTTCACGATCGTGTAGTCCGGGATGTAGAACAGGCTGAGAGCGGTGGGCGCGGCGCCGCTGCCCTCGTTGTCGTCCTTGTAGCTCACGTCGGCGGCCAGGTTCATGAAGTGGCCGCCGCCGACGGACCAGGTGTAGCTCAGCGTGCTCGCGATCTGCCACTCGGGCGCGTTGTCGAGACGGTTGCCCGAGGCGTCGAAGGTCAGCACGTTGCCGAAGGTGCTCGGCGCCGGGCAGCCCGCGGGCAGCGAGTCGGGAGGCGGCGGGAAGAACAGCCCCGCCGGACAGTTGCCCGTGAACTCGAGGATCTCGCTGTCGAGGTAGGCCACGCCCAGGTCCCAGCGCAGGCCCGTGGCGAGGTACCAGGCGGACTCGACCTCGATGCCGAAGACCTCGGACTCCGGCACGTTGTTGATGCCGACGACATCGCCGACGGGCGAGATGAAATTGAACAGCTCCTGCTTGTCGGTGTAGTCGTACATGAAGGCGGCGGCGTTGAGCTGAAGCGCGCCTCCCAGCAGGGTCGACTTGAGGCCCAGTTCGTAGGAGACGAGTTCTTCCTTGTCGTAGGCCTGCAACTGCGAGTGGGTCAAGGCGCCGGCGCCGTTGAAGCCGCCGGACTTGAAGCCGGTCGAGATCGTTCCGTAGAGCAGCACGTCCGCGTTCGGACTGTAGTTCAGGGAGACCTTGCCCATCAGATCGTCCGTGCTGATCGAGTCCTCGAACACCGCGAAGTCTCCGTAGCCCGCGGTGCCCGCGAGGTCGTTGAACACGCCGCAGTCGCCCGGCGCCAGCGGAGCGGGGCTGAAGCCGAGCGGGTTGAAGAAGAACGGCGTGACGAAGAAGTTGTAGAAGCCGGCGATCAGGCCGTTGCCCGTGTCGTAGGTGCAGCCACGGAAGCTCCGCTCCTCCTCGGTCAAGCGCGCGCCCAGCGTGAGCTGGAACCGGTCGGAGAGCGGCGTCTCGAGGTGTCCGAACGCGGCCAGCGAGTCGCTCTCCTGGACGTAGCGGTTGTCGAAGTGGAGCCCCTGGAAGGCGGTGAAGTCCATCTCGTAGCTCTCGGTGATCTTGTCCTCGGAGTAGAAGACGCCCGCGGTCCAGTAGACGCCCCCGTCCGTGGTCGACTCGAACCGCAGCTCCTGGGAGAAGACGTCGATTTCCGAGTCGTTCGTAATGTCGGCGTCCGACTCGGGTACCGCGGACGTGTCGTAGAGGGCATCCCGCTCGAACCTGTCGAAGGCGGTGATGGTGGTGATGCCGACGTTGCCCGCGTTGGCCTGGAGGGTCGCCGAAACGCCCTGGATCGCCGCGTCGTTGGTCGGCCGGTGGTGGGGCGTCCAGTCCGCGTCCTCGTTGCCGTAGTTCTGAGCCACCGGCACGCCGAAGATGCTGGTCGGCGTGCCCGCGATGTTGTCCGATCTGTTCTGGTAGCTGTGGACGTTGAGCCGCAGCACGGCGCTCTCGCTCAGGTCGAAGTCGAAGAGAGCGCGGGCGCCCAGTCCGTCGCGCTCGCCGAGCTCGTCGCCGGGCCGGGTGATGCTCTTCTGCCAGCCTTCGCCGGACTGCGTCGACCTGACCGCGACCCGGACGCGGGCCCGATCGCTCAGGGCGCCGCCGGCGAACGCCTCGAGGTCGACGGTCTCGTAGGCGCCGTAACCCAGCTTGACGCCCGCTTCGGTAGCGGCCGTTGGCTGGTTCGTGATCATGTTGATCTGACCCGCGGTCGTGTTCCGGCCGTAGAGGTCGCCTTGGGGGCCCTTCAACACTTCCACCCGGTCGATGTCGAACAGAGCGCCGCGGCTCATCACCGGATAAGGAATCGAAACGCCATCGTTGTAAATGCCGACCGTGCTCGACGAGGAGGTCGAGAAGTCGTTGAAGCCGACGCCGCGGATCGTGTAGACGGGCGCGCCCGAAGGTTGTGAATTCGTGACGGTCAGGCCCGGCACCAGCTTCTCGAGTTCCTCCGCGTTGTCGACCCCGTAATTCTCGAGCTGCTCGGACGAGAAGGCGTTCACCGTGATGCCGACGTCGTTGATGTCCTGTTCGCGCTTCTGAGCGGTAACGACGAGCTCCTCGATCACCGTACCGACCGGGGAAGCCGTTGCGGAGTCGTCGTCTTCGGTCGCCGTGTCCTGGGCGTGAAGGCCCGCGGCGGCAAGAGGCAGGAGCAGGGCCGTGTAGAGGATGCGTCTCATCGTCTCTCTCCAGTGTTGGTTCATCAAGGCTGTCGGGCCGCCAGCGCCGACCCTGGTTCCTCGCGCTGCCGCCGCCGCCGCGGGCGCTCAGGAGGCCGCCCGGACCGGCCGCGGACAACTGCAAGGCTGCCGCGGCGCTCGTCCAAGGCAACCGGGTCGCCGCGCTTCGCATCGCGGACATCACGCCGCACTCGCTTGCCGCCGAGCGCGGCGTCTCCGCGCACCCAACGGATGCGGTAAGCTCTCCCGGATCCGAGCTTCTTCTGCAGGAGGGTGGCGATGACGAGTCTCCGTCTGGTCGGTTTTGCTTGCTGCTTGGCCTTTGCCGCGGCGGCTCACAGCGCTGCTGAAGCGGAAGGGCCAACATTCTATGAGGAGGTCCTGCCCATCCTGCAGGAGAACTGCCAGGAGTGCCACCGGCCTTCGGGCAGCAAGATCTATCGTGGCGGCGTGCCGATGTCGCTCACGACGTATGAGGAGACCCGGCCCTGGGCGCGCTCGATCGTCCGGATGACTGCCTCGAAGGAAATGCCGCCGTGGGATGCGTCGGAGCACTTCGACGGCGTCTTCCGCAACGAGCGCGGCCTGACGGACGGCGAAATCGCGACGATCGGACGGTGGGTCGAGGCCGGCGCCCCCTCCGGGCGGCCCGAAGACGGTCCGGCGCCTATCGAGTGGCCGGACGACGACGGCTGGGTCTTCTCCGATCCCGACCTGGTGCTCGAGATGCCCGAGCCCTACTTCGTCGAGGATGACGTGAAGGACATCTACACGAAGCACCGCCTGGTGCTGACGCCGGACATCCTGCCCGAGGACAAGTGGGTGCAGGAGATCGAGTTCCGCCGCGGCAGCGAGCTCGTTCACCACTTCAACATCTTCGTCAAGGGGCCGAACGACGAGGAGACCCGCGGCGACGGCAACTACCTCGGCGGCGCCACCTCCGGTTCTCCGCCGCACGTCTGGCCGGAGGGCTACGGCTCGCTGCTCGAGGTCGGCGCGACGCTGACCTTCGATCTCCACTACCACAAGGAACCAGGCCCTGGCAGCGGCGGGTGGGACCAGTCGTCCATCGCGCTCAAGTTCGCAACGAAGCCGGTCAAGCACCCCATCCACTTCTTCCCGATCAGCAACTTCGAGTTCGAGATCCCGGCCCGCCACGACTACTGGCACGACACGGCCGAACGCACGTTCGACCGCGATGTGACGATCCTCGGCATGCTCCCGCACATGCACATGCGCGGCCGCGAAGCAAAGTACACGGCGTTCTATCCGGACGGCACGGAGGAGCTCATCCTTCACGTGCCGGACTGGGACTTCGACTGGCAGGAGATCTACTGGTACTCGAAGCCGAAGGTGCTTCCCGCCGGCAGCACCCTTCGGATCGACATGTGGTTCGACAACTCGCCGGAAGAAGCCGAGCGTTGGGGCTTCAATCCCGACCGCGAGGTCGTGTTCGGGCCGCAATCGACGGACGAGATGCTGATGGGCTTCATTTCCTGCGTCTACAACGACGAGGAGCCGCCCCAGGCGCGTGGGCCCGGAGTCGTCGCCGAAACGACCGGCGGCGCCGAGTAACCGTCCGATGCGGGTTGCCTGCCGGTGAGCGGCGACACGATCCCTCTCGTTGAGGGCCGGAAGCCAGCACCCTGGCGCATGCACCAGCGATGAACCCTCGCCCCTCGACGCGTTCTCTGACGCTGGGGGATCCAGATCTCCTCCGAGCGCAGGCCTGCATCGACGGTCAGTGGAGCGACGCGGACTCCGGCGAGACCTTCGCGGTCGAGAACCCGGCGACGGGCGAAGTCCTGGCCGACGTCGCCTGCTGCGGCGCGGCCGAGACCCGGCGAGCCATCGAGGCCGCCGCGCGGGCGTTCGAGACCTGGCGGCGCACGACGGTCAAGGAACGCGGCGCGCTGCTGCGGCGCTGGTTCGACCTGATGATGGCCAGCCAGGAAGACCTCGCGCGAATCCTGACCGCCGAGCAGGGGAAACCCCTGACCGAGTCACGCGGCGAGATCGCTTACGGCGCGAACTACGTCGAGTGGTTCGCCGAAGAGGCGAAGCGGGTCTATGGGGACACGATCCCCGGACCGTCGAACGACAAGCGCATCGTCGCGATCCGGCAGCCCGTCGGCGTTGTCGCCGGCATCACGCCCTGGAACTTCCCGAACGCCCTGCTGACCCGCAAGATCGCGCCCGCCCTCGCCGCCGGCTGCACGATCGTGTGCAAGCCGGCGAACGAGACGCCGCTCTCGAGCTTCGCATTGGCCGAGCTCGCGAACCGCGCCGGCCTCCCCGCGGGCGCCGTGAACATCCTCTGCGGCAAGACCGAGGAGATCGGCCTGGAGCTGACCTCGAACCCGACGGTCCGCAAGCTCAGCTTCACCGGTTCCACCGCGGTCGGCAAGCTGCTTCAGGCCCAGTGCGCCGCCACGATGAAGCGGACATCGATGGAGCTTGGCGGCAACGCGCCCTTCATCGTCTTCGACGACGCGGACCTCGACGCCGCAGTCGAGGGCGCGATGATCTGCAAGTTCCGGAACGCCGGACAGACCTGCGTCTGCGCGAACCGCGTTCTGGTCCAGGAAGGCGTCTACGACGAGTTCGCCGGGAAGCTCGGTCGAGCGGTAGCCGGAATGAGGATGGGCAATGGGACCGAGGACGGAGTGACGATCGGTCCGCTCATCCACCGCGAGGCCGCCGAGAAGGTGATGAGCTTCATCGAAGACGCTGTCGACCGGGGCGCCGCCGTCGAGACAGGCGGCGGACCCTCCGACCTGGGGGAGTGCTTCCTTGAACCCACCATCCTCACCGGCGTCAAGGACGACATGCGCTGTTTCCGCGAGGAGGTCTTCGGCCCGGTCGTCCCCCTGATGAAGTTCAGCACCGAGGAAGAGGCCATCGCCCTGGCGAACGACACCGAATTCGGCCTGGCGAGCTACATCTACGCCCGCGACGTCGGCCGCATCTGGAGGGTCAGCGAAGCCCTCGAATTCGGCATCGTCGGCATCAACGAAGGCCTCATTTCGAACGAAATGGCTCCCTTCGGCGGGATCAAGGAGTCCGGGCAGGGCAAGGAAGGCTCGAAGTACGGCCTCGACGACTACCTCGAGATGAAGTACATGTGCATCGGCGGAATCGAGAGGTAGAGGCGCTGCGAAGAACCGGGCCTGCGTTCAAGGGCCTCGTCTCGACGGCTTGCCGAGCAGCGCGTCGGACACGATCTTCAGCATGATCTCCGACGTGCCCTCGAAGATCTTCGTCAGGCGCGCGTCGCGCCAGTAGCGCTCGACGGGGTAGTCCGTCGTGTAGCCGGCGCCTGCCAGCACTTGCAGCGCGTCGGAGCAGACGCGCTCCGACATCTCGGCGGCGTAGTACTTGACCATCGCCGCCTCCTTCGCGCAGGAGACGCCGGTGTCGATCTTCGCGCACACCGAGTAGTTCAACTGACGGGCGGCCTCGATCTCGGCCGCCATGTTCGCGATCTTGAAGCGGATGGCCTGGAAGTCGGAGATCGGACGGCGGAACTGGATGCGCTCCTTCGAGTATGCGACCGCCTGCTCGAGAGCGCCCTGGGCGAGGCCGATCGAACGTGCCGCGGTGTGGGCTCGCGCCGTCTCCAGGCCACGAGCCATCCCATAGAACGCCTGGCCCTTCGCCTCCCGCTGTCGCTGCGTGATCGGTACGCGGACGTTCTCGAAGTGGAGCTCCCAGGTCGTCCAGCCGTGATAGCCGATCTTCGGAATCGGCGAGCCGGTGACGCCCTCGGGCAGCTCCCCGGGCGGCTTCTCGATCCCGATGCCCGTCAGGGCCGCGTGGCGTCTCGCCGGGTCACCCTCCGTCCGCGCGATGACCTGGATGAAGTTCGCGCCGTCGGCGAAGGTGCACCAGTACTTGTTGCCCGTGATCACCCAGTGGTCGTCCTCGACCCGAGCCCGGCAGGTGATCGAGGAGATGTCCGAGCCGACTTCCGGCTCCGACATGGCGAGCGCGCCGAGGTACTTGCCACGCGCCATCCATTCGATCCGTTTGCGCCGTTCCTCGCCTTCGAAGGGGACCGAGCGGTAGAAGCCGTTGCCGCGAGCGATGATGCTGGCCACACTCATCCAGCCGCGAGCGAGCTCTTCCGCGACCAGGCAGTACTCGAACGCACCGAGTCCGGCGCCGCCGTACTCCTCCGGAATCACGATGCCGAAGAAGCCCAGGTCACCCATCTGGTCGATCAAGGACTGCGGCATCGTCTCCTTCTTCGGGTCGAGTTCGTTCGCCGTCGGCAAGACCTCCCGGTCGGTGAAATCCCGCGCGGCCTTCCTGAGCATCTCCCGCTCGGGCGTCATGTAGCCGCTAGCCGTCAAGTCGTTGGATCCTGCATCGCGCTGGCGCCAGGTCCCAATCCGGCCAGGAAGTCGTCCACGTTGCGATGCCTGAGCTTCGAGCCGACGACCAGCCAGGCGAGCAGAATGAGAACGAAGCCGCTGCCGGCGAGGTTCGGCGAGGTGCCGGGCAGAAGCGGCCAGGCGAGCATGGCAAGAACGCCCAGCGCGCCCAGCCCGAGCAGGCCGACCGCGGCAACGTTCGTCGTGTACTCGGAGCGCTCGACATGGAAGACGACGCGAACGCCCGCCGGCGACCGCTCGACCGAAACCGTGCCATGAACGATGCCGGCACGGACGCCGGCGGCGACGGGGAGAGTCAACTGGCCCCCCGAGCCATGCCGATTCCAGGCGCCGTTCCAGGCTTCGCTCCGTCCCGAAAGGGCCTCGAGTGCCTCGTCCGGCGTTAACGCGAGGCAGATCTCATGCTGGGCGAGCATGCCGTTCGGGGGCCCTGACAGCACGGCGATCAGGCGGCGAGATCGCGCTGTTGACGTTCGAAGAACTCCTCCACCGCAAGCAGGAACTTCTCCACCGAATCGAGCTGCTGAATGCGCTGGCGCAGGCGCTTGCCGCTGGGAAGGCCGTAGGTGTACCAACCGGTGAACTTGCGCAGCTTGTGGAGGGCGAATCGGCCCTCTTCCCGCGCGGCCACCATGCGGAAGTGACTCAGGATCAAGTCGCGTCGGTCGACCAGGGTCGGCGCCGGCGCCTCAGTTCCCAGCAGGTGGCTCGCAATCTGGTGGAAGATCCAGGGGTTCTTCGTCGCGCCTCGGCCGACCATCACGCCGTTGCAACCGGTCTGCCGGAGCATCGATTCGGCGTGTTCGGGCGCTGTGACGTCGCCGTTGCCGATCACCGGAATGTCGAGGGCCTCCTTCAGGCGGGCGAGATGGCTCCAGTCCGCATCGCCCCGGAACATCTGCTTGGCGGTGCGTGCGTGCAGGGTCACCGCGTCGACGCCCTCGTCTTCACACAGGCGCCCGAGGTCGAGGTAATTCGCTCGTCCCAGGTCGAGTCCCAACCGGAACTTGACGGTCAGCGGAATACGGATGCGCCGACGGACTGTACGGACAATCCGCCCGGCCAACCTCAGGTCGCCCATCAGCGCTGCCCCGGCGCAACCCTTGAGCACCTTGTTCGCCGGACAGCCCATGTTGATGTCGCAGACATCGGCGCCGAGTCCCTCGACCACCTCGGCCGCCTCAGCCATCGTGCTCGCGTCCGAACCGTAAATCTGAATCGCCAGCGGCCGCTCTTCCTCGACGAAGTGCATCAGATCGCGCGTACGCTGGTTGCCGTCGACGATCGCGCGCGACGAGATGAACTCCATCGACACCAGGCCGACACCGCCCACCCGTCGCACGATCAGCCGAAAGTCCCGGTCGGTGACTCCCGCCATCGGAGCCAGAAACAGCGGGGGATCGATCGTGACGGCACGTTCCTCCCGACCGAGGACGAGCGGCTCGAGGGCCGGCATGGCTGCGCCGGGGCGAGTCATCCCCGCAGTCTACGCTGTCGGGAGGACCCGCGAGCGCGAACCAGCGCGGAATGGCCCGCATGCGGTCACGAGTCCCTTGCTTCGGCCGCGGATCCGCCGGCTACGGACCTCGATGGAAGATGCGGGCTAGGATGAGCTGTCGTGTCGAGCCCTGCAAGCCCAGGCCCCGACCTCTGTGCCTGCGGGCTGTTGAGCGACCTGCCGAGACGGTTCCTGAACGGTCAAGATCTCGACCTGCTCCGCCCGCTCCGCCTGGTCCTGCCCGGCGACGAAGCGGAGCTTGCAGGAACGGGTGGCGCGGAGCTCGACCGCGGCCCCCTGGCGGAGGCGTTGGCAGACCGGAACCGGAGCTACGGTCATCCGGCAGGCTCTCGACTCGCCGCTTCTCTGGCCGAACCTTCGACTCTGGTCGTCATCACCGGTCAGCAGTGCGGCTTGGCCGGCGGGCCGCTGTTCACGCTGACGAAGGCGGCGGCAGCGGTTCTCTGGGCCGAGGAACTGACCCGTCGCGGGAGTCAGGCCGTACCGCTGTTCTGGATGGCGTCGGAAGATCACGACTACGCTGAAGTGGCGCGTGCGTGCTTCCCGCCTACGGCCGCAAAGGAACTGACTCTCGGGGACGACCCGGCGCCGCTCGCGCCCGTCGGCCACCGGAAGCTGGGCGCCGGCGCGACGGCGCTGCTCGACCGCGTGCTCGAGGCGTCGCCGAGCGACGATTACCGACGCCGGATCAGCGAATGCCGGCCGGAGCTCGCGCCGGACTGCGGTTTCACCGAGTCCTTTGCCCGCCTGATGATCCGGTTCCTTGGGGAGCGCTGCCCGCTCCTCGTCGACTCGCAACTTCCGGCACTCAAGGAGGCCTCCGCGCCGGTGATTCAGCGGGCAATCGACCGTCGACGCGAGGTCGACGACGCGCTCGGGAGAGCTGCAGACGAGCTCAGGCAACGCGCCATTCGGCTTCCCGTTCGGTCGCGGCCGGGGGAATCCCCGTTCTTCCTGGTCGGCGACGACGGCGCGCGGCGGCGCGTCATCTGGGAAGGCGACGACGGCTACCGACTCCGCGGCGGCGGTGCAGGCTCGGTATCCGAACTCGAGGAGCGACTCCTCGCGGATCCGCGGTCGCTGAGTCCCGGCGTGCTGGCGCGCCCGGCGATTCAGGATGCGGCGTTCGGCACCGCGCTGACGATCCTGGGGCCCGGCGAACTGGGCTACATGACCCAGGCGCGGGCCCTCCATGAGGAACTCGACATCCGGGCGCCGTCGGTGGCGCTGCGGCCGCAGGTGCTGCTGATGGGCGTTCGGGAGCGGCGATGGCTCGAGGCGCTGCGAGCCGACGGTCTCGACCTCGACGCCATCCTCTCCCGCCCCGAAGAGCTCGACCGGTTGCTGGCGAACCGTTGCGGCCTGGGCTTCGTCGCTTCCGCGCGCGACCGGCTCGAGACGCTCGTCGACGACCTCTCGGCCGGGCACCGTGAGATCGACCCGCAACTCGAGAGCGCCTGGACGAAGACGGCCGCAAATCTGAGGCGAACGCTGGAGCGATTCGAGCGCCGGGCCGTTGCTGCCGCCGCGCGGCGAGACGAGACCCTCCGCGGGCGCGCGCTCCGGCTACGCGAGCACTGCCTGCCAGGCGGCGCCCTCCAGGAGCGCCAGCTCACGTCGCTCCACTGCCTGGCGTCGTACGGCGACGAACTCGTCCGGGCGCTCGAACGGCTCGACCGGAATCCGCGCCATCTCCAGATTCTCTGGCTGGAAGCGCGCTGAGGAAACCGCCGGCCCGGCGCTCGCGTAGACGTGGACAGGATGCGCATCGGGATCTGCTGCCTCCCCAGCTTCGGAGGCTCCGGCGTGGTGGCTTCGGAGCTGGCTCTCGCATTGGCGGAAGGGGGCGACGTCGTCCACGTCGTCAGCCTGGCCCGACCGCCACGACTCGACGAACAGCCGGATGTCCACTTCCACGCGGTGGACGGCTCGGAGGTCGTCGGCCATGGGCTGTTCGATCGTCCCCTGCAAACGCTGGCCATCGCCGACCGCCTGGCGCAGGTCGCATCCGATGCCCGGCTCGACGTTCTCCATGTCCACTATGCGGCGCCGCATGCCGTCTCGGCGCTGCTCGCTCAGCGGATTCTGGCGGACTCGGCCGACGATCAGCCGCCGCCGGTCGTCACGACGGTTCACGGCACGGACGTGAGCGGCGTGGGCGCCGGTTCGAGCTACCGCGCGATCGTCGGCTGGGCGCTACGGAGCAGCGACCGCGTCACCGCTCCATCCCATGCCCTGGCGCGGGAGGCGACAGAGCGGTTCGCCCTCGACGAGCCCGTCGAGGTCATCCCGAACTTCGTGCCGGCGGCGGTCGCGCGACGGGCCGAGGGAGCGACGACGGACGTTCGGTCAAGCTCCGACCTCAGGATCGCCCACATCTCGAACTTCCGCCCGGTCAAACGCGTGGCCGATGTGGTCGCTGCCTTCGCCCTGGTGCGACGGAAGCTGCCTGCCCGGCTCGTCCTGGTCGGGGACGGCCCCGACCGCGCCGATGTCGAGCGGCAGTGCGAGAAACTCGAGATCGCGGACCATGTGTCCTTCGTTGGCAACGACACGCGGGTCGAACTGGTGCTCGAGGAGAGCGACCTGTTCCTGTCCGCGTCGGAGACGGAGAGCTTCGGGCTGGCATCGCTCGAAGCGCTCGCCCTCGGCGTACCGGTCGTCGCAACCCGGACGGGCGGCGTTCCGGAGGTCATCTCGGAAGGCCGGAACGGTCTCCTGTCCCCGGTGGGCGACGTGGAGGGCCTTGCCCGGAACGCTGTCGCCTTGCTGAGCGACTCGTCGCGCCGCCTCGCCTTCGCCGAGCACGGCCGCCACTCGGCTCGCTCCCGGTTCGAACGCGGCGCGGTGGTCGCCCGCTACCGGGAACTCTACCGCGCTACACTCGCGCTCCGCGAGAACGCCCCGCAAGGCGTCCGCGGCGGCTTCGGCGGCTGCTTCAGGGGCCGTCCACACGGGAAGGTTGACGCATGACAGAACCGACAACGCCACCGACCCCACCCTCTTCTTCGTCGCGGTCGGAACCGGGCTCGAACCGGAATCTGATGATCGTGCTGGCCTACCTCTGGATCCTCGTTCTGGTACCGCTTCTGATCGAGGAAAGGGACCGAGAAGTCCAGTGGCACGCCAAGCACGGCCTCGTCCTGATGGCCGTCGAGTTCGCGTTCTGGATCGTCTTCCAGGTTGGCGTCTTCGTCACCGGCGGCCTCGTTCTCCTGCTCACGCCGTTCGCGTTTCTGGCGTATCTCGGCTTCATCGTGTTGCGGATCGTCTGCATCGTCCAAGGGGTGAATGGCCGCCGCGTCCAGGTCCCCGTCCTGACCCCGATGGTCGACCGCTTCTAGTCGGCGGACGGGAATGGGCGCCTGGCCGGTCGAGGTGCGGCGCGACGAGGAGGCGCGGCTGCTTCGGGTCACTTGGCAGGACGGCCACGAGAGTCACTTCGAGTACGACGTGCTCCGCGGCTATTGCCCTTGCGCCATGTGCCAGGGCCACAACGCCGGACCGCTCAAGTACCGGCCGCCACCGAAGCCGGTCACCCCGCGATCGGTCTCCCAGGTCGGGAACTACGCTCTCGGCATCGCCTGGTCCGACGGCCACTGGACCGGGATCTACCGCTTCGACCTCCTCCGTTCGATGTGTCCCTGCCGAACGTGCCGGTCAGCGGCTGCCGGCGACCCGACGAAGTAGCTCGCGGGTGCGCTGAAGATCTCCAGGCGTATTCACGTTGAGCAGCAGCTCGTCCGGGTCGCCGCAACGGCTCGAATCGACGATCTCGACCCGTAGATCCGCGCTTCGAAGCAGCGGATAGAGCCGGAGGTCGCCGCCCTCGACGCGGCTCGCCAGCACGGCGAGCGCGGTCGGCGTCCACAGCGCGCAGGTGGGGTTCGCGCGACGCGAATCGAGGCGCTCATCCTCGGCCGCCGCAGCCAGATCGGCCGTCGATTCCGCAAGCAACGTCAAGAGCGCGCGCGACACGAGCGGCAGATCGCAGGCGAGCGCGAGAAGACGCTGACCCGGTCTCGCCTGGGCGGCGCCGAGAAGTCCCGCCGCCGGGCCGGCGCCCGGCCCGTCGTCGACCCGGAAAGGCGGCGCCATGGCGTCCAGGCCGTCGGCGGCGCCGGTCTCGATCTCCAGGGCGCGTTCGTTTCCGGCGGCGCCGGCAGCGACGATCACCTCGTCCACGGCATCGACTCCGGCGAGGCGCCGCACCGCCCAGGCGGTCAAGCTGGGCCCCGCCTCGTCCGCTTCACCCACCACGCTCCCCGGCAGCCGAAGCCCCGCCTTGCTCCCTCCGAGCCGGCGACCCCGTCCGCCCGCCAGGACGAGGCCGACGATCGACCCCTCGGTCACCGGGATGGCTCTCCGCAAGGAAGCGGCACGGGCCGAGGGCTGCTACGCTCCACGCCGCCTGCGGCATAGAGCCCAGGCGCATTCACTTCCAGGAGATCGACCAGATGGAACGCTCGTCGACTGCTACATGGAGTCGCTTCTTGATCTACGCAGGCTTCGCCGCAACCACCGTTCTTCTTTCGACCCCCGGCTTCGGCCAGGACACTGCGCCGCGAGTGGCCCTCGAGACGAGCCACGGCACGATCGTGCTGGAGCTGAATCCGGAGGAGGCGCCGCTGACGGTCGCGAACTTCCTCGACTACGTGGGCCGCGGCTGGTACGACGGCACGATCTTCCATCGCGTGATCGACGGCTTCATGATCCAGGGCGGCGGCTTCGACACCCGCGGCCAGAAGAAGATCACGCGCCCCCCGATTCAGAACGAATCGAAGAACGGGCTCTCCAACCAGCGCGGGACGATCTCGATGGCGCGGACCGGCGACCCCCACAGCGCCACCGCCCAGTTCTTCATCAACTCGGTCGACAACGAGGGCCTGGATGGGAGCCGTTCCGAGTGGGGCTACGCCGTCTTCGGCAAGGTCGTCGAGGGTCTGGACGTCGTCGACTCGATCTCGAAGACGGAGGTCAGACCGGGTCAGATGAGCACGGCCGAACCGGTCGAGACCGTCATTATCCAGAGCGCGAAGAAGGCCAACTAGCCCGAGCGGCGTCCGCAACGACGTCGCTTCGGACCCTGCCAGGCGGGCGCCGGCGTTCGAGCAGGTGGTCTCCCGCCGCCCGCGAACGTCAGCTTGGTGCCGAAGGCCGGACTCGAACCGGCACGGGTTGCCCCACACGGCCCTCAACCGTGCGCGTCTACCAATTCCGCCACTTCGGCTTGGGTCACCTTCGTTCGCTAGTTCTGATCGGGGCTGCCCGCGTCGGCCGGCGGTTCAGCCGGCTCGGGCTCGGCGGCTGCCGGGTCGGCGGCCTCGGCCGGCGTCGCTTCGCCAGGCGCAGCTTCGGGCTCGGCGGGCTCGGCGGGCTGGACATCGTCCATGACCGACTCGACGCCGCTCATCACGGATGAGGTCGTCTGCTTCTGCGTGATGCCGATGGACAGCGTGGTGCCGATGAAGACGACGAAGCAGATGACCGTGAGCTTGTGGAGCAGCGTGGTCGCCCCGCGAGCGCCGAAGGCGGCCTGCGAGGCGCCGCCGCCGAAGACGGAGAGATCGGCGCCCTTGCCCTGCTGAAGCAGGACGACCAGAACCAGGAACAGCGAAACCGCCACATGGACGGCATAGAACAGGTAGATCAAGTGCGTCTCCTCATCCGGTTCCGGGCGGAGCGGCTACGCCGCCGTGCCGCCTTCGGCGCCCGTCGAAAGACGAATGATACGCAGGAACGAGGCAGGATCAAGGCTTGCGCCGCCAATCAGGAAACCGTCGATGTCCGGGCGGCCGATCAGATCGCGGCAGTTTCCCGCGTTGACGGAGCCGCCATAGAGGATCCGAGTCGCCTCGCCGAGGCCGTTCCGGTGCTGCTCGAGGCGCCCGCGGAGGAAGCGATGGACCGAAGCCGCGACCCGCGGTGAAGCGCTGAGCCCGGTGCCGATCGCCCACACCGGCTCGTAGGCGATCATCGCGCCGGACCCGGGGTTGGCGGCATCGGCCGTTTCGAGGACTCCCGCGGCTTCGGAGAGCAACTCGAGCAGAGAGTCGAGCTGTTCGGCAAGTACATCCTCCGTCTGCTCGCGCTCACGTTCCTCGAGAGTTTCGCCCAGGCAGACCAGCGGCACGAGACCCGCGGCCAGCGCCCGCGCCGCCTTCCGAGCGACTTCCTCGTTCGATTCGCCGTGATGCTCCCTCCGTTCCGAATGCCCGGCGAGCGCCCAGACGCAACCGGCGTCCCGTGCCTGGCCGGCGGCGATGTCGCCAGTGAAGGCGCCCTCCGCCTCGGCGTGCACGTCCTGCGCTCCGACCCGCACCCAGGCGGGCATCGCGGCGGCAGCCTGCGCGAGATGCACCGACGACGGGAACAGCGCGACCTCGACCTCGGCTTCCGGCGAACCGGCCGCATCGAGGGCTGAGGCGTACCGAGCGATGTCGGCCGAAAGCAGGTTCATCTTCCAGTTGCCGGCGATGATCGGCGTTCGCTTCATCGTGTTCTCCCTTGCGCCGCGCGGAGCGCCTCGACCGCGGGCAGCTCCTCGCCAGCCAGAAACGCGAGCGAGGCGCCGCCGCCGGTCGAGACATGGCCCATCCGATCTTCAAGGCCGGCCTGACGAACTGCGGCGACCGTTTCGCCGCCACCGACCACGGTAAACCCGGGGCATGCCGCCACGGCTTGCGCCACGGCAGAGCTCCCGGCGTCGAACGGCGGCGTCTCGAAGACTCCCATCGGGCCGTTCCAGAACAGGGTCCTCGCGTCCCCCGCCGCCACCGCGAAGCGGCGCCTCGTCGCAACGCCGATATCGACCGCGAGCCAGCCAGCCGGCACGCCGTCGACGGTCCGCGTCGTTCGCACCTCGCGCGAGTTGCCGGACCCGTCGACAGCCTCGAGAGAGTTCGTGACGACCAGATCGTCGGGCAGGACGAGTTCGGCGCCCTGAGCCGCCGTTCGGGCGACGATCTCGCGCGCGATGTCCAGGCCGTCCTCTTCCACCAGCGACGAACCGAGCTCCGCGCCACGGGCTGCCAGCAGCGTGTTCGCCATCCCGCCGCCGACCAGCACGCGGTCGACCAGGGGCAGCAGACGCTGGAGAACCGCAATCTTCCCGCCGATCTTCGCGCCGCCGGTGACCAGAGCGAACGGACGCGGCGGATCGCTCAACAGACGGCGGAGTTGACGCAGTTCTCGGTCGAGCAGCAGGCCGCTGTACGCGCGGCCTGCGTGGCGGAGGATGCCGACGGTCGAGGCGTGGGCGCGATGGGCGGCGCCGAACGCGTCATTCACGTAGACCTCGCCGAGCGCTCCGAGTTCCGCTGCGAACTCCGGTTCGTTCCGTTCTTCGCCAGCGTGGAAGCGCAGGTTCTCGAACAGGCAGACGCCGCCTGATCGCGTCGCGGCTGCCGCGCCCCGTGCCGCAGCGCCGATCGTGTCTGCAGCGAAGGCGACAGGGTGGCCGAGGAGCGACCCGAGCGCCGCAGCGACCGGCCGCAGGGTCAAAGCCCGGTCCACCCGGCCCCGTGGCCGGCCCCGATGCGACAGCAGGAGGACTCGAGCGCCAGCGCGGACGAGCGCTCGAATCGTCCCCGCCGCCCGCCGGAGCCGGGTGTCGTCGAGTACGCGATCGCCGGCCATCGGCACATTGAAGTCGACACGGACGACGACGCGCCGGCCGGCCAGCGGGCCATTGCCGCCTTCCGTGGCGCCCCGGATATCTTGCGGCAGGTTCGAGGTCGACATCGCAGGCTCGGGATCCTGGCGCGTGTTCGCTGCGCCGGAACTCGGGAGGATAACGTCGCCGACATGCCCGCAACAGATGAGCCGAGGATGTCGCCGGTTCGCTTCGTTCTCGGCATCGAGACGTCCTGTGACGACACCGCCTGCGCCGTGCTCGACGGTACGGGGCGAGTGCTGTCGTCTCAGGTGTCGAGCCAGCTCGCGGTGCACCGACCGTTCGGGGGCGTCGTGCCGGAGGCGGCCTCCCGCGAACATCTGCGGAACTGGCCGCTCGTCTCGGCAGCGGCGCTCGATGAGGCCGGCATCGACTGGAGCGACCTCTCGGCGGTTGCCGCGACGCGCGGTCCGGGGCTGGTCGGCTCGCTGCTCGTCGGCCTGTCGCTGGGCAAGGCGATCAGCTACTCGCTCGACGTTCCCTTTCTCGCCGTCCATCACCTGGAGGGACACCTCTACTCTCCGCTCCTGCGGAACGACGAAGCGAGCCTGCCGCTGCCCGAGTCGATGGTCGGCCTCGTCGTGTCCGGCGGCCATACCAGCCTGCTCGAGGTCGACGGCAAGACCGGCGCGGTGACCAGCCTGGCGGAGACACGGGACGACGCAATCGGCGAGGCGTTCGACAAGGTCGGCCGGCGTCTCGGGTTGCCGTTTCCGGGCGGGGCCGAGGTCGACCGGCTGGCCGAACGGGGCGACCCTGACGCACGGCCCTTCGGGGTCGCCCGGGTCCGGTCGAACGAGCTGGCGTTCTCCTACTCGGGCCTGAAGAGCCAGGCCCTGCGGACCCTCGGCGAGATCGAATCCTCTTCACCGGTGCCGTCCCAAGCGCTCGCCGGCGATGACGAAGCGTGGCCGCAGGCCGTGCTCGATCTGCTGGCCGGGTTCCGACGAGCCGCCGTGGCCCAGCTCATCCGGCGGCTCGACCGGCTCGTTGCCGACCGGTCAGTCGATCGGCTGTCGGTTTCCGGCGGCGTTGCGGCAAACCGGCTGCTCCGCCGCGAGGTCACGGCCTGGGGCGAGCTCCGCGGCGTCGAGGTGATGCTCGTGCCGCTCGGCTACAGCGGCGACAACGCCGCGATGATCGCGCACGCCGGGCTGCTGCGGCTTGAGCGCGGCGACGTCGACGACCCGCGCTCGGCGGACGCGGAGAGCCGCATCCCGTTCGCGCCGGCGGCGCGGGTCATTTCCCCTGCGGGTCAGTCGATCAATTGATCGAGCGGCGACGACGCCGTCGCGTAGAGCTTCTTCGGGATGCGGCCTGCGTGGGCCGCCAGCCATCCGGCCTCGACCGCGAGCTTCATCGCCCGGGCCATCCGCACCGGATTCTCGGCGCCGGCGACGCCGGTGTTCATCAGCACGCCGTCCGCCCCGAGTTCCATCGCCTGAGCCGCGTCGCTCGCGGTGCCGACGCCGGCATCGACGATCACCGGCACGGTCGCCTGCTCGACGATGATGCGGAGGTTCGCCGGATTCCGGATTCCCATTCCCGAGCCGATGGGCGCCGCCAGCGGCATCACCGCGGCAGCGCCCAGGTCTTCCAACTTGCGGCAGGTGATCGGATCGTCCGTCGTGTACGGCAGCACGACGAAGTCGTCGTCGACCAGCTCGCGAGTCGCCCGCAGCAGTTCCTCGTTGTCCGGGAACAGCGTCTTCTCGTCGCCGATGACTTCCAGCTTGACCCAGTTCCAGCCGCCCAGCTCGCGGGCCAGCCGGGCCGTACGCACCGCCTCATCAGCCGTGTAGCAGGCTGCGGTGTTCGGCAGCAGCAGATACCGGTTCTGGTCGATGTGGTCGATCAGCGAGCCCTTGCCAAGGTCGTCGAGGTTCACGCGGCGAAGCGCCACCGTGACCATCTCGGCGCCCGAGGCGTCGAAGGCCTCGTTCATCACCCGGTCGTCCCGGTACTTGCCGGTGCCGAGGATCAAGCGCGAGCCGAAGGTGCGGTCAGCGATGACGAGTGGTTCGGGTTGGCTCATGGCGTGGTCGTCCGGCGTCGGGTGGATTCGGCGGGCGGCGGCCGAAGGGTTCAGATCCCGCTCGCGGCGGGGATGAAGTACTCCGTGCCCCGAATCGGCCGCGCGATGTGATGGAGAAGCTCTTCGAAATCGGTCGGCTTGTGCTCGAAATCCAGGTTGCGGCTATCGACGACGAGCAACGGCGATTCGTCGTAGTGGTAGTAGTGGTGGCTGTACGCCTCGATCAACTCGCCCAGGTAGTCCGCGGAGATGTCTTGCTCGATGTCGCGCCGACGTTTGCGGATGCGCGCCATGCAGGTTTCGATATCGGCGGTCAGGAAGATGAGCAGATCAGGCCCCCGAAGCTGGGGCTCGAGGAGTTCGTACAGCTTCTCGAAGAGCATGAGGTCCTCGCCGACCAGGTTCATGCAGGCGAACAGGCGGCTCTTGGCGAACGTGTAGTCGGCCATTCGGATGGGCTCGAACAACTCGGTCTGGACCAGGTCGAGCTGCTGCTTGTACCGCGT
This sequence comes from Candidatus Multivoraceae bacterium, assembly GCA_965219625.1. Classification (GTDB taxonomy): domain Bacteria; phylum Acidobacteriota; class Thermoanaerobaculia; order Multivoradales; family Multivoraceae; genus Multivorans. The sequence goes on from OZ244782.1 coordinate 1,798,441, forward strand.
GAGCAGAAAGTAGAGCTCGGTCTGGAATGCAGTCCCGGGCCGGTCGCGGTAGAACGCGTCGAGGAACGGATTGTCCACGTCTTCGAGGACCTTCACGCCCTCGAAGCGCTGCGCGAGCATCTCGACCAGGGTCGTCTTGCCTACGCCGATCGGTCCGTCGACGGCCAGGTACCGGTAGGGAAGCTCGTCCACGGGCACTGCGCGGGGACTATACAATCTCCGAACATCGCCCGGCAGGGTGGCGGCGCGTACGCGCGAACCCGCCCCGTGCCGGTTGCACGACGAACTCTGGTGAGGGCTCGATTACGGTGAATCCCTGGTGGCGCAGACCGGTCGCGGAAGAAGGACGAGACGAAACGCCGGCAAGCGGCGCTCGCCGGAGCGAAGTCGAGAAATCGACCGTCCCGGCCGGAGACGAAGGCGGCGAAGACGGTGGACCTGCATCCATCGGGGCCGTCGCGGCAGACGCGTCGACGTTGGAGGCCGAGTCGGACGTGGCGCTTGACCGGGAGTCGTCTCCCGAGGGGGACGACGTCGAGCCGAAACCTGTCGAGCAGGAATCAACGTCAGCGGCGGAGTCGGCCGCCGAACAGGCCGCCGACGAGCCGCCGGTGTCGGCCGCGCTCGAAGCGGCAACCGAGCCGGCTGCGCCCGTCCGGTCGGGTGGTTCCGGAAGCGGGGACGGAGCGCCGCCGAAGCGTCGTCGGCGGCGGCGGCGGCGGCGTGGCGGCCGCGGCGGTCAGAGCATCGCGGAGGGCAGCGGCGACCGCGCCGACGCTGTTTCAGGCCAGGACGCTCCGCCGGCCTCTCGAACTGGAAGGGCTGGGGCCGCAGCCCACCCGCGCTTCGGCCGCACGGCGGTCCTCCTCGACCTCGGCGCCCTCGAACGAAGCCTCGGCGACGGCGCTTCGCCGGTGCTCGACGATCTGTTCGCGCGTTTGTCCGACGAGTTCGGCAAGCTCGTCCTGCGCCGCGTGTACGCGAGTGTCGGCGACGGGCGGCTCGACCGCTCGGCACTCCACACGAGCGGCGCCGAAGTCGTCGATGTCCCCATCCCCGGCGAGGAACGCGGCTGTCCGGCTGCCGTCCGCATCGTCATCGACGCTCTCGAGATGTGCTACACGAAGCGAAGCGTGAACACGCTGGCAGTCGCCGCGACCTCTCCGCAGCTACTCCCCCTGATCGCCAAGCTGCAGCAGAACGGCGTGACCGTCATCGGCCTCGGCGGACCCGACGGCGACCCGCAAGTCCGCGCTCAGTGCGACCGTTTCATCGACCTCCAGCCCGAGATGCAGAGCGCGGGCGGATAGACGGCGCCGGAGCGCGGCGCGGGGCCGGAAAGGCGAGCTGAGAACGGGCTGTCCAACCCATCGCCAGGACCGACAGAAGCTGCTAGTCTGCGTTCCTTCGCGCTGGGAACCGCTGCCCAAGTGCACCCTTAGCTCAACTGGATAGAGCGTCGGACTACGGATCCGAAGGTTGGGGGTTCGACTCCTCCAGGGTGCACCACCTGCTCATCCCCGCCTGCCGCCGGGCCCGCAGGAAATCTGTCGCCGGCGGCGGCACACAAGCGACCGGAAGACGACGAGCGCTCGCGCGGCGAAGCGTATGATGCCGACGCGCCGGGCGGCGCCACGCACCAGGAGGAGGACACGGCATGAGCGCAGACGAGAGCGGCAACGGTTCCACCGAGTACGTACCGCCGAAGGTCTGGAAGTGGGAAACGGAGAGCGGCGGTCGGTTCGCGAAGATCAACCGGCCGATCGCCGGAGCGACCCACGAGAAGGAACTGCCGGTAGGAAAGCACCCGCTCCAGCTCTACTCGCTGGGTACGCCGAACGGCGTGAAGGTGACGATCCTGCTCGAGGAGCTCCTCGCGCTGGGTCACCGAGGCGCCGAATACGATGCGTTCCTGATCAACATCGGCGAGGGCGACCAGTTCTCGAGCGGTTTCGTCGCGGCGAACCCGAACTCGAAGATCCCGACGCTCATGGACCACAGTGTCGATCCTCCGACGCGAGTGTTCGAGTCCGCCTCGATTCTGCTCTATCTGGCCGAGAAGTTCGGCGAGTTCCTGCCGACGGAGCACGGCCCCCGCACCGAGTGCCTGAACTGGCTGTTCTGGCAGATGGGCAGCGCGCCCTACCTGGGCGGCGGCTTCGGCCACTTCTACGCCTACGCGCCGGAGAAGATCAAGTACGCGATCGACCGCTACACGATGGAGGTCAAGCGGCAGGTCGACGTGCTCGACCGTCACCTGGCGGATGCGGAGTACATGGCCGGCGACGAGTACACGATTGCCGACATGGCGATATGGCCATGGTACGGCGGCCTGGTGGCTGGCGTGATGTACGGCGCCGCCGAGTTCATCGAGGCCCACACGTACGAGAACGTGCGCCGCTGGGGCAAGCAGATTTCCGAGCGGCCGGCGGTCAAGCGCGGCCGGATGGTGAACCGCACCTACGGCCCGCCCGAGAGCCAGCTCCGAGAGCGTCACGACGCGAGCGACTTCGAGACGAGAACCCAGGACAAGCTGGAACCTGAGGCGCACGCGGGTTCCTGAAACGAACGATGGCCGTTCAGACGGACTTCACCCGAGAGCAGGAGCTTCTTCGCGACGTCGTGGCGCGAGCGCTCCGCGACAAGTCCTCGACGAATGCGGTCCGCGAGTTGATGGAGTCGGAGCGGGGCTACGACCCTGCGGTCTGGCAGGAGCTGTTGAGCGATGCCGGGTTTGCCGGGGTCCATGTCGCGGAGGCGTACGGCGGGGTCGGCGGCGGCGCCGTCGAGCTCGGCATCGTCGCCGAAGAGATGGGCAGGACCCTCTTCTGCGGGCCCTTCCTCGCGTCCGTCGTCATGGCCGGCAGCGCGCTTCAGGAAGCAGCGGACGAGACCGCGCGAGCCGAGCTGTTGCCGGACATCGCGTCGGCGGCGACGATCGCGACGCTGGTCCTGGACGATCTGAACTCGCCGGCCGGCGTCGGTCGTTCGATTCGGGCGACTGCCCAGGGACGGCTCTCGGGCACTGCCGCCATCGTCATCGATGGCCACATTGCCGACCTGCTGTTCGTCGTCGCCGCAACGGAGGCCGGGCTTGGCCTGCACGCGGTGGACCAGGGCGCGGCCGGTCTCTCGGTCGAGCCGCTCGAGGCCGTCGATCCGACGCGCAAGCTGTCCCGGGTGACACTGTCCGACGTTCCCGGACGGTTCATCGGTTAGGTGTCCGCCAAGACGCTTGATCGGATCTGGGATCGGATCTGCTCAGCGCTCGCGCACGAGATGATCGGCGGCGCAAGGCAGCTGTTCGAGTCGACCGTCGAATACACGAAGGAGCGGTTCCAGTTCGGCCGGCCGATCGGTTCCTTCCAAGCGCTCAAGCACCGCTGCGCGGACTTGCTGCTCGAGATCGAGCTGGCACGGGCGGTGACCTACCACTCGGCGCGTTGCCTCGACGCGGGCGAGGGCGAGCCCTGGGCTTCGAGCATGGCAAAGGCGGCGGCCGCCGACGCGTACATGAGCGCGGCAAGAGCGGGCATCCAATTGCGGGGAGGGATCGGCTTCACCTGGGAAAACGACACCCATCTGTGGTTCAAGCGAGCGAAGAGCTCCGAGGTGCTGCTTGGCGCCCCGGCGGTCCATCGCGAGCGGATGATGACGATGCTGGAGGGCGCGGCTTGAATCCGGAGCGGATTCGCCGGGAGGTCGCGCGCTGGCTGGACGCGAACTGGCGCATCGACCGCCCCTTGATCGAGTGGCGGGAGCTCCTGCTCGAAGGCGGCTGGGCGGCGCCGCACTGGCCCGAGGAATGGTACGGACGCGGCTTCACGCTCGACCAGACGGCGATCGTCGCCGAGGTCTTCAGGGAGAAAGACGCGATCCCGGCCGCCCAGGTCGGTCCGCGGGGCCTCGCCTCGGAGACGATCCTCGCCTGCGGTTCGGACGACCAGAAGCTGCGGTTCCTCCGGCCCATCCTGACCGGTGAGCACACCTGGTGCCAGCTCTTCAGCGAGCCCGGCAGCGGTTCCGACCTGGCGGGTCTCTGCACCCGCGCCGAGTTGAAGGACGGCAAGTGGATGATCAACGGCCAGAAGGTCTGGAACACGAGCGCCCACCACGCGGACTTCGGGCTCCTCGTCGCGCGGACCGACTGGGACGTGCCGAAACACCAGGGGATCAGCTACTTCCTGTTGAACATGCGCCAGCCCGGCGTCGAGGCACGGCCGCTCAGGCAGATGAACGGACACCAGTCGTTCAACGAGGTCTTCCTGACGAACGCCGTCGTGCCGCCCGAGGACCTGATCGGCGGCGAGGGCAACGGCTGGCACGTGGCGAAGACGACGCTCTCCTTCGAACGGCGCGGCTTCAGCCGCCGGGTTCGCGGTTCCTCGCTCGGCGGGCCGAAGCAGGGACCGATCTACGCCGAGTACGAAGAAGAGCTTCGGATCGCGACGGAGCCGTATACCTGGTATCCGCAGCGCGAGGGCCGGGTCGACCTCGTCTTGCCGCGGGCCCGCGAGACCGGCACGATCCGGGATCCGGCGGTGCGACAGGAAATCGCGAAGCTGATCTGCCTCGAAGCCGGCGCGCGGCTCGCCTCCGACAGCGCCGAGGCGAAGCGGAGGGCCGGCACGACGGAGATCATTCCCGCCGGGTCGATCGGCAAACTCGCGGCGAGCGTCATCGCGCGCCAGGCTTCCCACGTCCACACGATGATCGGCGGCGCGGACGCCATGCTGAGCGGACCGACATCGGCAGCGGAGGGGATCATCGCGGAGGTCCTCGTCTCGGTGCCCGCGATCTCGATCGCCGGCGGCACGGACGAGATCCAGCGGAACATCATCTCCGAGCGGGTGCTCGGGATGCCAAAGGGCTATCGCGCCGACCAGGGCCCGTTTCGCGACATCAAGCGCAACGCGTGACCCGCGGAGGAGCCGTGGCAGCTGGCGTTGGCGACCGGTCTCCTGGCCGGCGACGCTGAATCCGCTCTTCCCGTCCGACGCGGCGTCCGCCTGGACGATGTTCGGGATGCTCTTCGCGTGGCTGCTCGTCCGTCATGGCAACCCGGCGGACTACGACTGGAACTCGAACGTCGTCCTCGATGTGCAGCGATCAGCGGATGGCGACACAAGGAGATCGACGGCGACCGGGTCCGGTTCAGCTTCGAGCTTTCGTACACCGCCGGCCTTACCGACGTGCGGCCGGTGCTGGACATCCTTCGCGAGGACTTACGTCGCCTCGGCGTCGAGAGTCCATATCCCTTGCTTCTCGTACGGCGTCGCACGTTCGAGGGCTGGCACAACACCCATCGGAGACACTCCGCGATCGGACACCTGTCGCCCGCCAATTTCGAAAGACGATACCGAGAGGCTGCTTGATTACCTAAACACAAACTGTCCACTAAACCGGGGCAACTCCACTCGTCGCACCGTCGGCGGGCGTGCAGCTCGTGCGCTCGTCATTGAGTAGGCCCCCGCCTCTCAACGCTGAACTCTCTTTGTGACGGGACAGGAGATGCTCGTGGGCGTCCATCCTTGGCCGGGCCTCTCGGCAACTTCGAGGACCCGGCAACCAGACGATTCATACTCTCCCAACCTCTCGACGAACTCAACTCGCTCCCGGGAACCATGTTCCTGGAGTACAAGGCTAGAGGTTACGTCGATCAACCCCCCAGAGACCGCACCGTTCACTCGCTCGTAGAGCTCCGAGAGGCTCAAGGGAGGGTTGGTGAAGTTCGGGAAGAAGTTCCAACGGAGAGTGTCTCGTTCTTCGACCAAGGCTAGATGGCCAATACGGTCCCACCAATGCCCTACCCGGACCACGCCATGATCGCCCCATTCACCCAGGAGCACCACCCGGTCCCCGCTGATTGGACTGACACCCACCGACTCTGAAGGAGTGACCGCGCAGAAGACGCGGCCGTGGACTACTAGTCGGTTTGCTGGAGCCAAGGCATAGGCGGGCGTCGCCGATCTTCCATGCAGAGGCACAACTTCGGTCAAAGCGAACAGGGTCCCCGGGTTGCCGTTCTCAAAAAAGCCGGGCGTAGCCTCTGCCAACGTGGCGGTCACTGCCACCTCCGCCAGCAGCAGCGCCGAGATGAAGCGGCCGTCTTGCTCAGTCTGCACGTAGGAGCCCCTAGGGGCTTTCGACAAAGCACACCACTCGTCAGTATCGGCAACTTCACCGTCCCGCAGCCCATGATCAACGCGGCTGCTTTGAATCTGCCAATCAAGACCTCTGCGCAGCCGGTCATGGACCCCCGCAGCCTTCACCAAACCGGCAGGTGTCAGCACCTGCGAGGCAGCGACCCATTCGTAGCCCCTTTCGGGATCGTAGGTTCCCCAAGTCTCGAGGTTGGCGCCTGATCGAGCTGGCAGTGCAGGCAGCAACACGGCCAATGCGATCACTACAGGATGTAGGGGATTACGCTTCATTGAACTCGGCCCTCCTTCGTCGGTTCCGCGGAACCTGTCAACGACTTTGGCACAGCGGGTTTCTGGATTTAGCGAGTCGTTTCTGCTGTCTCGGGGGCGGGTTTGTTGATCCAGACGGTTCGGGGGAGTGGGTTCGTGTTGGGGCGGTCCGCCGACGAACCGCTCCGGGTGGCGTCTCCAGGCGGCGGTCAGGGTGGACTGGCGCTGTTCGATGACGGCATCGGCCTTTCCGTAGTGCACGGTCTCAGGCGTGAGCATGGCGATTCCTGCATGGCGATGCTCGTGGTTGTACCAGGGGAAGAAGGACCTGCAGAAGTCGGTCGCCGCGGCTTGCTCGGGAAAGCGGTCGGGGAAGCCAGGGTGGTACTTCAGCGTCTTGAACCGAGCTTCGGAGTAGGGGTTGTCGTCACTGACTTGCGGGCGACCGAGCGAGCGGACGACGCCGAGTCGAGCGAGCAGCTGTGAGTTCCCGCCGAGGTCCATAGCGAGCAGGGGCTTCCGGCGAAGCAACCCTTCGTCGGTCTCGGCCGTCCCGCAGCCCATGATCAGCGCGGCTGTTTGGATCTGCCACTCAACACCGCAGAACAACACCAGGCGCAAGCCTCCTCAAGGAACCCGCATATCACGGGTTGTCCCATCCCGTAGCCGTGGCGTTCGCGCTAACCCGCCCGTTCCGCCCGGAGTCGGGCGATGACCTTGGCCACGTCGTAGCGATCATCTCCCTCATACCGCGGCGCCTGCTCGGCGAATGCGGCTTCGACATCCTCCCACCGGGTGCGCGCGAAATCGATGACGTGCGGGTGCGTCAGCAGATAGAAGCGGTCCTCCCGGATCTGCTGGAGCACGATAGCGGCCGCTTCGTCCGCCGCCATTGCGTGTTCCTCGCTGAGCTTGCCGCCCGCCGGATTCGCGTCCCGAGGTCCCCCAAGATGGTCCGGTCGCCGTTCGGACGAGCGCCAGATACTCGTCGCCACCCAGCCGGGGCAGAACACGCTGACGCCGACATGGTCCGGCAGTTCCGCGCGGAGCACGTCGGAGATCGCGAGAACCGCATGCTTGGAGGCGGTGTAGACGGCGGAGCCGGCAAACGGAGTGCCGAGACTGTGCTCCGAGCCCGTGTTGATGATCCGGCTCTCGCGCTCACCCTCGATGAACCGCGGCGCGAAGACGCGGATGCCGTTGAGCACCCCCTCGACGTTCACGCCGAGCACCCAGCGCACGTCGTCCGCGGTGAACCCGAACGCCGGAGCACGCCCAGCCCCGACGCCGGCGTTGTTGAACAGCAACTCGACGGTCCCGAAGGCGCCCCAGGCCTCGTCTGCCAGCCGTTCGATGTCCTCCTCCCGCGCCACGTCGACCTGTGCCGCGAGCGCTCGGACCCCGAACGACTCCGCTTCGCGCGCGACACGCGATGCCGCCTCCTCTTCCAGGTCGGCGATGGCGACATTCGCACCTTCGCGAGCCAATGCCAGGGCGATGGCCCGGCCGATTCCGTTGCCGCCACCGGTGACGACCGCCGAACAGCCGTTGACTTCCATCGTCGCGTGATTCTCCGTTGACCTCGTGGCGGGCGATCCCAGGGGCCTCCCGGATGCAGCGTGCGAGTATAGTCCTGCGCTGTCACCCAGCACGCCGCACGACGTTACACGGGAGATCGAGAGCCCGGGGGAGAGGGAGAGTGATCAGCGGACGAAGACCTGCCGCATGGTTCCTTGGAATGACGCTTGGGCCCGTGACTGCAGTGCAGGCGAACGACTGGCTGCAATGGCGGGGACCCGACCGGGCCGGAATCTCGACGGAGACAGGCCTGCTCGACGAGTGGCCGCCCGAGGGCCCGCCGGTCAATTGGCAGATCGAGACGCTAGGCCACGGCTACGGAACGGTTGCCGTCGAAGGCGATGCAATCTACGTGCAGGGCACAAGGGATGGTCAGAGCGCGGTCTTTCGCCTGCGCGCGAGCGATGGAGGCGAGGTCTGGGTCCGGAAGCTGGGGCCGCTCTACGACCACCCGAACAGAGGGGACGGGCCACGCTCCGTGCCGACCGTTCACGGCGACTCGCTCTACGTCCTCAACGCGATGGGCGAAGCGGCGAGGCTCGAGAAAAGCTCGGGAGACGTCGTCTGGCAGTTCAACATGCTGAACCGCTTCGGCAGCCCGAACACCCGCTGGGGCATCAGCGAGTCTCCGCTTGTCGTTCGCGATCGCGTATTCGTCATGCCGGGCGGAAGAGGCGGCGCGATTGCGGCACTCTCGGCAGCCGACGGCAGCACGATCTGGCGTTCCAGCGAACTGGGCGACGTCGCCTCCTACTCGTCACTCATCCTGCGCGAGATCGCGGGTACCGAGGTGCTGCTCGGGTTTACGGGCGAGGCCGGAGTCGGCGTTCGGGCAGACGACGGAGCTCTTCTCTGGCGCTACGAGAGACCGTCGACCGTGAACGCGATCAACATCACGACCCCGGTGCTTGAAGGCAACCTCGCGTTCTACTCGGCGTCATACGGCATCGGCGGGGGGGCGCTCACGATCACCGCCGATGGCGAGGGCGGCGACTTTCAGAGCGAGGAGGCGTACTTCGGAACGCGTCTTCAGAATCACCACGGCGGCGTGATCGCGCACGAGGGGACTCTCTACAGTTTCTTCGGCCCGGCACTCACTGCGGTCGACGCGAAGACGGGGGAGGTCCACTGGCGAGCCCGAAGCGTCGGCAAGGGGTCACTCGTGATGGCCGACGGCAAGCTGTTCCTGCTGAGCGAGCGGAACCAGGTCGGTCTCGCCGTCGCCACGCCGAACGGCTACGAGGAGCGCGGCCGGTTCGAAATCGAGGACCGCGGAGGCCCCACCTGGGCCCATCCAGTGGTCGCCCATGGAGCGTTCTACATCCGCGACCAGGCGTCGCTGACCTCGTATGACGTCTCGAAGTAACCAAGCAGGAGGAATCCGACGGATGAGCGCTCGCTTTCGCCGCCGCCTCGGGCTGGCGCTCGTCTCCACGAGCCTGCTTGCCGCCGTTGCGGTAGCCGCCCAGCAGATCCCACGACTCGTCAAGCTGACGACGAGCGGCTACGTCATCGGCTACATCTCGGAAGACGACGCCTCCGTCCGAGTCTTCCTCGGCATCCCCTATGCCGAACCGCCGGTCGGGGACTTGCGTTTTCGGCCGCCGCGGCCCGCGACGCCGCCGGAGGTACCCATCGACGCGCTCGTCGAGCCTCCGTCCTGCATGCAGGCGCCCTACCCGGAGGGTTCCTTCTACGCTTCGCCTCTTGTCGAAGTCGGCGAGGACTGCCTCTACCTGAACATCTGGACCGCCGCCGAGGCGGAGAACGACCTGCGGCCGGTCATGGTCTGGATCCACGGCGGCGCGCTGACTCGCGGCTCGGGGTCACTGCCGCTCTACGACGGGACGGCGTTGGCGAAGAAGGGCGTCGTCGTCGTGACGATGAACTACCGGCTCGGAGCGTTCGGCTATCTCGCCCATCCGGCGCTGTCGGCAGAGTCCGAGCGGGGCGCGTCAGGGAACTACGGCGTGCTCGACCAGATCCTCGCCCTCGAGTGGGTGCGGGACAACATCGCAAACTTCGGCGGCGACCCCGAGCGGGTGACGATCTTCGGGGAATCGGCCGGATCCTGGAGCGTCAACGCGCTCCAGGCGTCGCCGCTGGCGAAGGGCCTCTTTCACCGCGTGATCGGCCAGAGCGGCGGCTTGTTCGACGGCCTGCCGGAGCTCGGGCCGGCTGAGGAACAGGGGACGGCGGAGAGCGCCGGCGTCGCATTCGTCAAGCGGCTCGGGATCGAAGGGGAAGGTGCGGCGGCCCGGCTTCGGGAACTCGACGCCGAGACGATCCTCGCCGAGGCCTCGAAGCAGGGGGCCTTCGCCACCAGGCCGAACATCGACGGCTGGGTGTTGCCAAAGCAGATCGCTGCCGTCTATCGGGCCGGCGAGCAGGCCGACGTGCCCGTGCTCGTCGGCTCGAACCGCGACGAAGCAACCAGCCTGATGGGCCGGATGCTGCCGTCCACGAAGGCGGCCGTCGAGTTCCTCGTGAAGAGCCAGTTCCCGGACGTCGCCGACGAGTTCTTCGAGGTTTATCCGGTGGCGACGGACGCCGACGCGAGGAGGGCCTTCATCGACGCTTTCTCCGATCGCATCTTCGCCTGGCACATGAAGACCTGGGCGACACTCTCGGAGACGGTAGACGCACCCGCCTATCTCTACTTCTTCACCCATGCTCCGCCTCACCCCGAGAAGGACTTCTTCGGCGCCTACCATGCGGCCGAGATCGCCTACGCGTTCGACAACCTGGACCAGCTGGACTACGAGTACGCAGAGGAGGACCGTCGGCTGGCGGAAGCGATGTCGAGCTACTGGGTCGCCTTCGCGGCGACCGGCGACCCGAACTCGTCTGGAAGACCGGACCTCGCGGCGTGGCCAGAGTTCGAGAGAGGCTCGGCGCACCACCTCGAACTCGGCCCGGCGATCGAGGCCGGAAGCAGGCTCCACGAGGAGCGCATGAAGCTATGGGATCGCTTTTTCGAGGTGACCCAGCCATGAAGCGGCGCGGACTCGTCCTCGTTCTCGGCATCCTGCTGCCACTCGGCGCGGCGGCGCAGCAGCAGGCCGACCCTCCGCCGCCGCTCCACATCGTCGGCCTGACAGGCCTGTCCTTTGGCGCCTGGATCGAGCCCGAGACGAAAATGGAGGACTGGGTCCAGATGGCCAGGTTCGTCTGCCAGGGCGAGGAGTTCTGCAAGATGAACGTGTTCGACGATCCAGAGCTCGCAACTCACGTCGATCCGGTGCCCGAAGAGAACCGCGAGGCTCTGAAGTACGTCTTCACCTACCAGCAGGGAGAAACTCCGCCGATCGTCGTCCGCGAGGCGCATCCCGACGAGGGGCAAGAACGCCGCGAGTGGACCTTCGACTAGCGACAGCTGCTAACGGTTGCGCGGGAAGCCGAGATCGACCTTGCTCTCCGCCGGGTCCGGCCAGCGGGAGGTGACGACCTTCGCCTTCGTGTAGAAGTGCACGCCCTCCGGCCCGTACATGTTCGTATCTCCGAAGAGGGACTGCTTCCAGCCGCCGAAGGAGTGGTAACCGACCGGCACCGGAATCGGCACGTTGACGCCAACCATCCCCGCATCGGCGTCTTCCTGGAACCGACGGGCGGCGCCGCCGTCGCGGGTGAAGATCGCCGTGCCGTTGCCCCAGGGATTCTGCTCGACGAGTTCGACCGCATCCCGGTACGTGGCGGCGCGGACGACGCATAGGACCGGGCCGAAGATCTCGTCCCGGTACACCGTCATGTCCGGCGTCACGTCATCGAGCAGCGAGACGCCGAGAAAGAAGCCGTCGCCCTCGAAGGTCGCGTCACGTCCGTCGACGACCACGGTGGCGCCCTCTTCGGCGCCGGCTCCGATGTAGCCGGCCACTCGGTCCCGGTGTTCCCGGGTGATCAGCGGCCCCATCTCCGAATCCTCGTCCATGCCGGGGCCGATCCGGAGCTTGACCATCCGCTCCTGGATCGCATCGACAAGCGGGTCGGCGACGCCTCCGACTGCGACGACAACCGAAACCGCCATGCAACGCTCGCCGGCCGAGCCGTAGGCGGCCGACACGGCGGCGTCCGCGGCAAGGTCGATGTCCGCGTCAGGCAGGACGACCATGTGGTTCTTCGCGCCGCCGAGCGCCTGCACCCGCTTGCCGGCGCCGGTGCCCGTCTCGTAGACGTAGCGGGCAATGGGCGTCGAACCGACGAAGCTCACGGCGGCAACGTTCGGATGGGTGAGAAGCCGGTCGACCGCCACCTTGTCGCCGTTGACGACGTTCAAGACGCCGGGCGGGAATCCGGCCTGCTCGAACAGCTCCGCCAAGAGCAGAGGCGCCGACGGGTCGCGCTCCGAGGGCTTGAGGACGAACGTGTTGCCGCAGGCAACCGCGTTCGGGAACATCCAGAGAGGCACCATGGCCGGGAAGTTGAACGGCGTGATGCCGGCAACGACGCCAAGCGGTTCGCGCACCGAGTAGACGTCGACACCGGTCGAGGCCTGGGAGTTGTAGCTCCCCTTCAGCAGGTCGGCGAGTCCACAGGCGTATTCGATGTTCTCGATCCCCCGGGCCACCTCGCCGGCGGCGTCGGAGAGCACCTTGCCGTGCTCGGCGGTCAGCAGTCGGGCAAGCTCGTCGGTGTGCGTCTCGACCAGGTTCCGGAAGGCGTACATCAGCTTCGTCCGCACGGCGAGCGAGGTACGCCGCCAGTCGGCAAACGCGTCCTTGGCGGCCGCTACCGCGGTGTCGACTTCCCCCGTGCTCGCCAGACCGACGGCCGCCGTCGGCTCACCGGTGGCCGGGTTGAAGACCGGGTGGGTTCTGCCCGAAGAGGCGGACAAACGTCCCCCGTTGACGTGGTGCTCGATCGTCTTCATGTTCGTGTCTCCCGCCGTCGAGCGTACTAGTAGAGCCGCCAACCGCTCGCAGCCTCGCTGTTTGGCCCCAGCCCTCGGAGTCGCCAGAGGTCGATCCTCAATCGGGCGGTCGCTCCTCCGCCACGACGTCGCGCTCGCAGTCGTCGTAACGCCAGTGCCAGGGTTCCCAGTCGAAGCCGCCAGCATTGCCGAGCGGGTAGCTCTCGGTGAAACAGAAGTCGGCGGCGTGGCGCTTCAGCCACTGGTACGCCGCCGTGTCCTTGAAGTCTGCGTCGCTGGGCACGAAGTCGAGGGCGCGCCCGGTGATGTGCTCGGAGTAGCCGGGTGGCGCGGTCCAGCGAACGGCGTTGAGGAACGGCCGGCCATCCGCGAGGAGGCCTTCCAGCAACTGCTTCTGAAAGCCGTAGCTGCGGAAACCGGAGTCCACCCGTAGCGCGACCCCGGCGTTCCGTGCGGCCGCAGCCATCGCGACGACCGCGTCGCGCGTTCCCGGAGTGACATAGATGCCGAGTTCTCCGGCCAGCTCGCTGGGCGCCTTGGCGAGTTTCGCCGGGTTCGCGGCCTCTTCGATGCGTTTGCCCCGCCACGGCGGCGGCACGTCGTAGTCGACACCGTTCAGTTCGACTCGCTCGTTCGCCCCGTGTTCCGGCTGAGCCGCGGCAGGAACTACCGCGAGGAGGACGGAGACGCCGACAGGTGCTAGGATGTCGGACCGTTCAAGCATCCAGTCCATCTTCTCCGAACAAGGACTCACGCCATGCGCAACGCCACTCTCGCCTCGCTCGCCCTGTTTCTCGTCGCTCTTCCGGCACTCTCAGCGGAAGGAGACGGTATCAAGCGGATGCCGAACGGCAAGCCCGATCTATCGGGCGTCTACGACGCCGGCACGGTCACTCCGGTCGATCGTCCGCCGCAGTACGGCGACAACCTCTACCTGACGACCGAGGAAGCGCAGGCCCTCGAAGAGGAGAGAGACGAGTTCTGGCGGTCCGTCGAGGAGGCGAGGAAGGGCGGCGGCGCCGACCGGACCGCGCCCGTCAAGGGCGGTGACGGTGACAACCGTTTCGGCGGCGGCGGAGTCGGCGGCTACAACGCCTTCTGGATCGACCCGGGCTCCGAGGCGGTTGCGGTGGACGGCAAGTTCCGCACGTCGATCATCTACGAGCCGAAGAACGGCCGCCGGCCCCAGATGACGCCGGCAGCGATGCGGCGCCTGATGACGAACTTCGCCTCGTTCGCCCACGACAACGATGGCACGGCGTCATGGCTCGATCAGGACGGCCCTGGACCTTTCGATGGACCGGAGACCCTCGCCCTGGCGGAGCGTTGCCTCCTCGGCTTCGTCGGTGGACCTCCGCTGCTTCCCAGCCTTTACAACAACTACGCGCGTATCGTGCAGACCGAAGATCACTTCGTCATCCTGGCCGAGATGGTGCACGACGCCAGGATCGTCCGCATGAACGACGAGCACTCGCCCGAGGAGATCGACTGGTGGCTTGGCGACGGCGTCGGCCACTGGGAAGGCGACACCCTGGTCGTCAACACCCGGAACTTCCGGAACGAGACCGGGCTCCCCGGTGGCAGCGAGACGATGCATGTCGAGGAGCGGTTCACGCGAACCGAAGACGGCAATCTCCTGTACCACTTCCGGGTCGACGATCCGAACTCGTGGGCCGCGCCCTGGGCGGGTGAGTACACCTGGCAGGCGAAGGACAGCCTGGTCTACGAGTACGCCTGCCACGAAGGCAACTACGCGATGGGCAACGTCCTGCGCGGCGCTCGTCTGCTCGAATCGGAGTACGACCAGCCGCAGAGTTCCGGCGGGGAGTAACGAGCGGATCGAAGCCCTCGGCCCGAAGAGGGTCGGCTTGGCGGGCTGGCTGTCCGGTCTCAGTCGTCCAGGCTGGCCCAGACGTAGCCGATCCAGACCGGTTCGGGGGAGAGCGGTCCGTTGCCGTAGGGCGCGAACTTCTCCGGCAAACCGTCCCTCTGTACCTCCTCGAGCGACCTCCCGGAGCCCTTCTGTCGGTCGATGTAGTCGATCGTCTCCGCAACGTAGTCGACGTAGCGCTGCAGGTCCGCCTTCGTCGCCAGCGGCCCGTGGCCCGGGATGATCTTCGTGTCCTCGTCGACGATCTCGAGCAGTCGGGCCATGTTGTCGCGAAGCCCCAGCGCACTCCCCCCGACATCCCGATCAATGTAGGGGTAGCCGCCAAGGTTGGGAAACTGGTCGCCGGCGTGGACCACATTCGAGTCGCGGAAGAAGATCGCCGCGTCGCCGTCCGTGTGGGCCGGGTTCCCGAAGTGGATCACGTCGATCGCCTCGCCGTTCCAGTGCAGCGTGACGCTCTCGTTGAACGTGACGATCGGCAGCGCCTCGGCTGGGAACGGCGTCGCCGAGAAGTTCGCGCCGGCATGTCGGTTCTCGAGCAGCCGCCTGCGCACATTCGCGTGGGCGACGATCGCGGAGTCCGCACCGAACGCCGCGTTGCCGCCCGCGTGATCGAAGTGATAATGCGAGTTGACGACGAAGTCGATCCTGCCTTCCTTGATTTCGGCCACCGCAGCCTTGATCTTCGGGGCCACCGGCATCATCGCGTCGTCTACGATCAGGATGCCGTCTTCGCCGGCGGATACGGCGAGGTTGCCAGCGAGCCCCGGCTCGGGCAGCAGGAGGTAGACGGTGTCGCTCAACTGAGTCCGCTGCCAGACGATCTGCTCGCCGGCCCGCTTGGCCCAGTCGTCGATGTCGAGTTGAGCGGCAGACGGGACCGCCACGCCGATGCTCAGGGCGGCGACCGCGAGGGAGCGGCAGGCGAAAGGGAGGAGCTGCTTCGACGTGTTCCGGGTCATCGTTCTGTACCTCGTCGCCCCGCGATGGTTGATTTTTCGCTTGCGGGGCAAGCTGCAAACTACAGGATTCGCCGATGGCCGCAGGCGCCTCGAGGACCTTCAGCGCCGCGAGGCTGGCTGCAGGCCCCGCGACTCCTCCGTCGAGACGAGGGTTACCGGACCCTTCGCGCCTTGGATGACGACCGTAAGCGCGGGCTCTTCCTCGGTCACGTCCACACGCAGTCCGAGACCGCCGAGCAGTGGACCCAATTCCGCTGCATCCGGCGTTGAAATGCCGAACGAAAGGAGTTCCCCGCCGACCGGTGTCGTCGCGGCCGGGTGAGGCGAGTCTCTCCAGTCGATGAAGAACGGCATCCCGTAGCCGCCCTCCTGCGGAAACAGCAGATCCCAGACGAGCAGGCCGCCGTCGGCGGTCCGCCGCCGGGTCTCCACCGGGCCGATCGATGAGATCCCGGCATCCTCGAGCAGGGCCTTCGTCGCCGTGAGATCGCCGCGAGCCGCCCAGGTCACCAGCCCCCCCGCGCTCATCGCCGCCATGCCGGCGACCATCCGGCTCTCGACCGGCTGGGCCGGGTCCGGTGCGATGATCTCAAGGTAGGTATCGCCGAGGCTGAGCAGCGCATTCCGGGTTCCGAGCCCCTCGTGCGAACCGCCGAACGCCGGCGCCGCGCCGAAGGCCTCCTCAGCCCACGCGGCGCCGGCGTCGAGAGCCGCGACCGCGTACATGAAGTGGTCGATCTGCATCACGAATTCCGGCCGCTAACATATACGGGCCCCGCAGCAGATTGAGGAGTCTGTCATGAGACATTCCATCCCGATCATCGCCGCGTTCGTCCTGGCGCTCGCTCCCGCCGCACTGGCCGCTGACAACACCCCGGTTCTCGGCAAGTGGACATCGAAGAGCCAGACACCCCAAGGCGCGTTCGAGGTCGTATTCGAGTTCACCGAGGTCGACGGCAAGCTGAGCGGCACATGGAGCGGCCCTCGCAGGAGCGGAGAACTGAGCGACGTGTCCTGGGACAGCGAGACGTTGACCTTCGGCCGGCAGGCCGGGAGGGGCGGCCGGACGTTTCAAATGAAGTACGAGGTGGCGGTCGACGGAGACACGATGACCGGCAAGATGACCACCCCCCGAGGCGAGCGCGACTTCACGGCGAACCGCAGCGAGTAGCAACTACTCCAGGTGCTTCTTGAAGAATGCGCTGACCTCCGCGAACACGTCCTCCGACTCCGGCGACCCCACCAGGATCAGATAGTCGGCGTGCGCGACGCCCTCGTAGACGTGCAGATCTGCGACGACTCCGGCCGCGCGCAACTTGCGGTGCGTACGCGCCGTGTCGCTCAGGAACATGTCGCGGGTACCGGTGATGAGGTACGTCGGCGGAAACCCCTCGAAGTCGCCGTAGACGGGCGAGATCAGCGGGTCCTTCATGTCGTGGCCGTCGGCGTAGAGCTGCGCCGCCGCGCCCAGCAAGCCGTCATAGGTCACCAGGATCCGATCCAGGCCCTCGTTCGTGAACAGGCTGTCGCTCGTCTTCGTCAGGTCCGCCCAAGGCGTTCCGGCGTAGATGGCGCCCGGCACATCAAGCCCCAGAGCGATGAAGCGGTGGACGGCGGCCAAGGACAGCCCGCCGCCCGCGGACGTGCCGCCGATGGCGACCGACTTCGCGGAACGGTCTTCCAGCAGATGCCGGTATACCGAGACGACGTCCTCGACCGCGGCCGGGAAGGGATGCTCCGGCGGCATGCGGTAGTCGATCGAGAGCGCCGGGATTCCGGCGCTGGCCGCGACGATGGCCGCCTCGGTGACGGATGCATCGCCGCCGTTCAGCACGTAGGCGCCGCCGTGTACGTGGAGAAAGAGGTGCTCCGCGTGTCTGGGGTGGACCTCCTCCGGCGTCACGGTGTACACCGTCACGCCCTCGATGTCCGTCTTCTCGATCGATACGCCGAAGCCACTTGCGATCTGGTCGAGGTTCGTGGTCGCGGTCGCCCTCTGCATCGCGAGCCACTGCTCGTCGCTCTGCGGCGCCTGTTCCTTCGACGCGGCCACGCTCGGGGCGGGGGTCGCGGCAAGGGCCGAGCGGAGCTGCTCGCTAGCACCGAATGGCGGCGGCACGACGCGCTCGCCGATCGTCCAGGAGCCGGACTCCTGAGCTGCCGCCGGCTCCAGGCCGGTAACGGCGAAGCCAAGTGCCAGGGTCAACGCGAGCGGAGCGGCCGGCAGGGTTCGAGGTTGCTGGATCTTCACGGAAGTCCTCCTTGGGTGGAACAAAGCTGCGGTGCCCCGTGACGATACCCTCCGCGATCGGACCGACCTGCAAGAGAGGACGACGATGGCCCGACTCCCGTACCTGAACGCGAACGATCTCGCCCCCGAAGATCGGAGGCTCCTCGATCCGCCGCTCAACCTCTTCAGAGTACTCGCCTACTGCCCTTCTGGCGCCCGTGCGTTCGGGCGCCTCGGCCTCTGGATTCGCTTGAAGACCCGGCTCGACCCGCGCCTTCGCCAGATGGCGATTCTGCGCGTCGGCGCCGTTACCCGCACCGAGTACGAGTACAGCCACCACGTCGAGCTCGGCCGTCAGTTCGGACTCTCCGACGACGACATCCGCGCCGTCGTGGCCGGGCCGGAAGCGGACTCGCTGACGGAAGTCGAACGCCTCGTCCTCGCCGCGGCCGACGAGATGACGAACGGCCTCGGGATTCGCGGCAAGACGTTCAGGGCGTTACGGAGTCATCTCGACAAGGGAATGATGGTCGAGTTGACGATGACCCTCTCCTACTACAACGGCGTCGTCCGGATGCTGAACTCGTTGGACATCGACGTCGAGCCCGACTATCAGCGCTACCTGGAGGAGTTCCCGCTGCCGTAGCGACGGGCCCTCGACTCGGTGACGCGCAGCGAAGCCGCGACGGCAATCGTCGGCTTCGGGTGCCTACTGACGGCGCGGCCAGCAGAAACGTCCTTACGGCCAAGACCGGGCCCAGAAGCGGTGCGGTCGGTCGACGCTGCTCGACTCGGGTGCCCTCGTTTCTGAAGCCGGGTCACTGAGTAGCGTGCTTTCACTCCGCCAGCTGGCTGCCACGAGCCACCTTCCCAGGCTAGACTGAGAGCTGGGAGGACTGCGGTCGGTTCCCAAACGGCCAGCTCCGACGAAGCCCTCCTTTGGCGCAGACGAGGCTGTTGGAGGAGTAGACAGAGAAGATGTCCGCAGCGCTTCAACCCGGTCAGCTGGGGAGGGAGGTCGCCGAGATCCCGGTCCCCATCAGCTACGACATCATCCGCCTCTTCTCCGAAGGCCTCTACAAGAGTCCCCACAAGGCTGTCGAGGAACTCGTAACCAACGGGTACGACGCCGATGCCCGGGAGGTTCGTGTGCTGCTACCCGATCAAGATCCCGCCGAGGCGCCCGCTCCGACAACGCGGCTGTGGGTGATCGACGATGGCCGCGGGATGAACCAGGAGGGCTTCCAGAAACTCTGGCGTATAGCCCGTTCCGATAAGGCGGACGCTCCTGGAAGCGAGGCTAGGCCGCCAATTGGTCAGTTCGGGATCGGCAAGCTCGCCGCCTATGTTATTGCCCGGAACCTACTTCACCTCAGCCGTGTCGACAACCAGCTACTCCTGACCGAAATGGACTTC
Organism: Candidatus Multivoraceae bacterium; assembly: GCA_965219625.1. GTDB lineage: Bacteria > Acidobacteriota > Thermoanaerobaculia > Multivoradales > Multivoraceae > Multivorans. Next base: position 1,817,798 of record OZ244782.1, read on the forward strand.
CGCAGGGTCGAGAAGGTCGAGCTAGACGACGAACCCGTGACGGTCTCACTCCGGAGAATTAGCGAGACCGAGGCGAAGCGTCTGCTCGCTGACATTCGCGCTCGCGAGCCCGATGCGTGGGGCCTCATGTTCGGTGACCACCGTGCGTCGCACTGGACCGCGGCAGGCTTGTCGGACTTCAGGGAACTGTACCAACGACTGGTATCCGGAGTGCTTCGGTGGGTCCTGAGGACGGGCTTGCCTCTTCACTCTAACTTCCGTGTGTACTTGGATAGGGAGCGACTCACGTCCAGCAAAGCCGAAGGGACACCGATCCTCGAGGTGCCGATCTGCGAGCAACTTCCTACGCTCGGACCGGTTAAGGGTCAGGCTCAGATCTTCGGCGAGAAGCTCACCGGCGGAAAGTCGGAGCAGTACGGTAGAAGCAACGGCTTCTTCATTCGAGTCCGCGGGCGCGTCGTCAATTTGGAGGACGAACTCTTCGGACTGAAAGCGCAGAACCACGCTGCTTGGTCACGCTTCGCTCTTGACGTCGAGGCGAATGGGCTACGCGACCATCTGCTGTCCTCGCGAGAAGGCTTCAGGGATTCAGAGCACGTCAGGGAGTTCCGGGAGCTCTTGCTCAAGATCTTCAACCAATGCCGAGCTGCCTATGACAAGCGCAAGGCGGAAGAGAACACGGAACTCGACGTCGCGCAGCTCCTTTCCTACGCTCCCCGGGCGGAGATCGCCGAACCGATTCTTCAAGCCGTGCGTGGTGCCGTCGAGACGTCTCACGGTTCTTTCTACGTGGCACAGCCAGAGCGAGCGCAAGAGAGTGGCGGACATTGGACCGAGGAGTCCGAGGACCACATCTGCGACAAACCGATCGCGAGTTTCGAGTTCGTTGAGGACGGACCGAACGCTGCTGCGCTTCGATATGAACCCGATTCGCGCGTTCTTCGCGTGAACTCGCAACACCCGTTCGTGGATAAGCTCATCGGGACTAGTGGAAGACCTGCCGCTGAGATGTTTGCCGGCTCGGAGGTGGTCCTGGAGGGGCAGCTTTCTTTGCAAGGAATCAACTTGGCAACTGTTGCCGAACTACTTGCAACTCGCGACCGCGTTCTGCGCCTTATGGCCGGCAAGGCGCCGGCTACAGCGGCGGAGGTCTTGAGGAGGTTACGCGCCGCCAGCAATAGCGAGGAGGCGTTTGAGGTCGCTGTCGGCGCGGTATTCCTAGCACTTGGATTCCAATACGAGCGGAAGGGAGGGAATCAACCTGGCCCCGATGGTCTTCTCCACGCGCGACTGGGTCGGCACGCCGAGTCAAGCGCCGACTACTCTCTCGTCTATGACGCAAAGACGACGACTGGGCCTAAGGCCGTTCCTGCCGCGAAAGTCGACTTCGCCAGCTTGGAGCGCTTCCGAACAGAGGCCGGTGCGACGTTCGGGTTCTTCATAGCCGACCGTTACGCAGGGGAGTGCGACCCGTGCAGCGCCTTGAGCCGGGAGCTAAGACAATCCGGCTTCTCTGCCTTGTCGCTGCTCAAGATCGAGCATCTTGAGCGGCTGGTGCGACTGCATTACCTTCACGGCGTGCCTCTCACAGAGCTCAGGCGTCTGTTCGAGAGTTCGCGATCAGTACTTGACGCGAATTGCTGGGTGGAGAACCTGAAGCACCAGCGCAGCGAGCGACATGTGCCTTTGAAGGTCTTGCTCGACGGACTCGAGGGCCTCAAGACGGACGCGAGGGCCAAGCCGAGCATTGCGGCGGTCCGAGAGCGAGTAGCTGAGTTGAAAGAGTTCAGCCCCGAGGAGCTTCGAGCTCGCCTTAGGGCAGTAGAGGCGATTCTGGGCTCTCGCTGGTTGGAAGTAGAGGATGACTACACGGTGAGGATGCACAGCGACTCGACCCAGATCCTTCAGCAACTGAATACAGAGATTCAGGGCATTCCAGAGCTGGCCTCGACAGATAAGGCGGCGGAGGAAAGGTACTGACACACCATGTTGTCGGCTATTCACCCATTCCCGGCGCGGATGGCGCCGGACCTTGCCCAGGACGCGCTCAAGGCCGCGAGCGCGGGAAGCGTGGTTCTCGATCCGATGTGCGGGTCGGGTACGGTTCTTCGAGCCGCGTCAGAGGCCGGTTTCGATTGCTTGGGTTTCGACCTGGATCCTCTCTCCGTTCTGATGGCCCGAGTCTGGACAACATCGGTCGATGTCTCGAAGGTTCTGGACGGCGCGGAGGACCTCGTGTGTTCCGCCCAGAATCTCGCAGAGGCGAATGTCACGCGACCGGCGGACGCGGAAACCCGGGAGTTCATCACCTACTGGTTCGCCGAACAGCAGAAGGAGGATCTCGCTAGGCTGGCCACCGTTCTTCGGCCGCGCCGAGGCGCGGTCGCAGATGCTCTCCGGCTTGCCTTCAGCAGGATCATCGTGTCGAAGGAGATGATGGCCTCGCTTGCAAGGGATACCTCTCACAGCAGGCCTCATAAAGTAGCGGAATCGAATGACTTCGATGTTTATGCGGGGTTCCTCCGGTCCGCCCGGTTCCTTATTCGGCGCCTCAGAGTCGACCGACTCGCCGGCCAAGCGCGGGTTCTGCAGGGCGACGCGCGTCTTCTGGCGGGCGTGGCAGCCAACAGTGTGGACTTGGCTGTCACTTCTCCCCCGTACCTCAACGCGATCGACTATCTACGAGGGCATCGCTTGGCGTTGGTATGGCTTGGGTATTCGCTGGGCGGGTTGCGGGAAACGAGAGCAACCAGCGTTGGCGCAGAGAGAGCATTGAAGAAAGACGAACCGCCCGTACTCGATGTGTCTGAGTTTGTGGCGAAGAAAGACGGCTCGTCCTTTGCGCGGCGGCACTGGGGCTGGATTCGCAGGTATGCGAGAGACATGGAGCAAGTTCTCCGGCGGCTCAGCGAAGTCGTGGCATCGGGCGGGCGGATCGTGGTCGTCATCGGAAACTCGTTCGTTCGTGGCGCTGAAGTCGACAACGCTGCGTTGCTACAGTCTCTGGCGCTTGGGGCCGAACTTGCCCTCGTGGATCGACGGAGCCGCACCATTCCCGCGAGACACCGCTACCTTCCACCCCCAAGGGCCGGGAAGGGCGGAGCGCTCGACAGGAGAATGCGCACAGAGACCGTGCTCAGCTTCGGTGTGCCGTAGGACTCCTCTCCTCGTCCCGATTGCGGGGCTGTCAGAGGTAAGTGCTGACGGATGAGGGGTGGAGCATTTTCGGGACTTCAGGAGGGCCTCAAGGCTGCAGGGACTGCCAAGGGCGACGCTTCGGGCTCCGGCTGAGTGGCACGACCGGCGGAGATTGCACGTCCTTTGAGCACCGTCTCGATTACGGGCGTTTGACGCCAATCTGCAGCAGCTTGGACAGGCCGGTGATGACAGCCCAGCCGGCTAGGCCGACGGGGACCGTGGTGGCGAATCTGATGGCCGTTTCCCTCTGGACGTCGTTCCCTAGGAACGCCATGTAGAAGAGGAGACCGACAGCCAAGACGAGCACGCCTAGAAGAGCCCAAACGACCGACCGAGCGAAGTTCAGCCTTTCTCGCTCGCCCGTCGCTCCGACTTCCAGGGCCTTGGAATGGTACTGGAACTGGCGTTCGTCCTGAGCGTTCGCTAGTTCCAGTGCACGCCTGTCAAGGTCGGTCCGGCGATTGTCCCGGTCAATTCGGCCCTGCTCGAGTTCGATGAGTTCCCTGATCGCGCCGCGCCTGGTCAGGCTCTTATCCTCGTTCACCGGCCGTAGTTTCGCGCGAGCGGCCGGAGAAGCGACCGAAGTCGCGGACTGCTGATAAACCCGAGCGGAACCGTGCGGACGACGAATCCCTCGCCGTATGGCGATTTCTCAACGCGAATCACCATGCTGGATTCCCTGGCGGCGTTCCTTCGCAGGCGAGCCGCTTCCTCCGCAGCTTCAAGGGACTCGAAGAAGACCTGTTTCTCCTTGCCGGATGGAGAATCTGGAAGCGCTTGACTCACTGGGTCGGGCTCCTCGGTAGTTCAGGAAGGGCACCGACGACCTTAGCATCGACGACGTTGAACAGAGGCGCCTGGCGGGAGATCTAGTAGTCGCCCGGAGCTCTAAGCCCCGTCTGCGACAGCAGGAAGGTGGCCTCCGCCGCCACGAACTCGACCCTCTCCGACATCGGCAGGCCGCGGCTCGCCGCGTGGCCGGCGTACGGGTGGTAACGCATGATGACCGGCAGCCCGGATGACGTCGCCGCCTGGAGACGGGCAGCGACCTTGCGGGCCTGGAGCGGCGGTACGCGGGTGTCGCGGTCGCCCTGGGTGAGCATGACGGCGGGATAGGCGACGCCGTCGCGGATTGCCTGGTAGGGCGAGAAGGCGCGCAGCGACTCGAACTGCTCTGGAATCTCGCCGTCGCCGTACTCGAGCAGGGCGGGCATGTTGTTCGTCTCGGTGAAGGTGTAGAAGCGGATCAGGTCGAGCTCGGGGAAGCCGCACAGAACGGCGCGGTAGAGATCGGGGCGCTGGGTCAGGGAGGCGCCGACCAGCAGCCCGCCGTTGCTCGCGCCGTGGATCGCCAGACGTTCCGGATCGCTGTAGCCCTCGGCGATCAGCCACTCGCCGGCCGAGATGAAGTCGTCGAAGACGTTCTGCTTGTTCTGGAGCATCCCGGCTTGGTGCCACTCCTCGCCGTACTCGCTGCCGCCACGAAGCGTCGCGACGGCGTAGACGCCGCCGGCCTCGAGCCACAACGCAGCCAGCGGGTTGAACCGGGGCGTCAGGGAGACGTTGAAGCCACCGTAGCCGTTCAGCAGGGCCGGAGCCGTGCCGTCAGGCTCGAAGCCTCGCCGGTGGGCGATGTACATCGGTGCGGCGGCGCCGTCCTTCGAGGTGTAGCGCACCTGCTTGAGGACGTAGTCGGCGCCGTCGAAGGGCGCTCGAGCCTCACGAAAGACCTCCCGCGTGCCCGCCTCGAGGTCGAGCAACCACGTCACCGGCGGCTGCAGGTAGGAGACAAGCGACAGCAGCGCCTTGCCCTCGCCGGCACCCCGGATGCTCGCACTGTGATGCTCGGGTACCTCGACTTCGCCGGCCGGCGTACCGTCGACTTCGAAGACTCGGATTCGGCTCGCTACATGGTGCAGGTAGGTCAGGTAGAGCTTGCCGTCGACGAACGACACGCCCTGGAGCACATCTTCGGCTTCCGGCACGACCTCGCGCCAGTTCTCGGGCTGCGGTCGGTCGAGATCGACCTCCATCAAGCGGTTGAGCGGCGCATCCAGGTTCGTGCGAACGAAGAGCCGGCCATCGCTGTAGCGGGCATTGAAGCGGGCATCCATGCCCTGGACGATCGGCGTCACCCGCCAGGAGCCAATCTCCACGAGGTACACGTCACTTCTGGCCCATCCGTGCTGGACGCCGACGAGCAGCTTCGTGTCGTCGAGTTGCTCGGCCCGAACGAAGGCCCGCGGCCCGATCCCCTCTCCGAACACGAGGTTGTCCTCGGCGTGGTCGGCCCCGAACCGGTGGAATCGGACGCGCGATCCCTCGATGCGGTCGCGGACCGTGGAGTAGATGCCGCTGCCGTCCTTCGCGAAGAAGGCCTGGTCGTTCAGCGCCCGGGGCATTTCGAAGTCGAGGTCGACGTTCTGTTCGAGATCCCGCAAACGGACCGTCGTTTCGTCCTCGCCGCCGATGCGGATGCTGTAGAGCAACTGCTTTCCGTCCGGCGATACGGAGACGATCCCGAGGTGGGCGTACTCGCTGCCCATTTCCGCTGGGTCGATGACGACCTCGTACTCGCCGGCCGGGTCGATCTTCGTCGGCCCGGGCTCGTCGTCTTCCGGGGCCTCCCGCCGCACGATGGACGCGACTTCCTCGCCCGGCCGGCGAAGCGTGAAGAGCTCGTACTCGCCGGCCTTGTTCGGCGAGCCGACCGACGGCGTGTCCATCAGCTCGCGGAGTCGCCGTCTCGCCCACTCGCGCTCGGGAGGCTCGCCGACGATCAGCTCTGCATACTCGTTCTGCCGGTCGATGAACGCGCGGGTCTCCGGGCTGTCCTGGTCTTCCAGCCATCGGTAGGGATCCTCGAACTCGACGCCGTGGAGCGTCTCGGTGAAGGAGATCCGCTCCGTATCGGGCGGCGGCGGATAGTCCACGCCGCAGGCGGCCAAGCCGAAGAGCAGCAGGGCGGCCAAACCGAGGGGGTGCGGCTTTGGCTGAGCAGGCAAGCGGCAAGTGTATCTCGTCGGACGCCTGCCGCCCGTCGCGTTGACCAGACTCCGCCCGTCTGGAACACTCACCGCCGTGGACGTTCCACTCAAGCGCTACGTCGCGGTAGCCGTCTTGCTGGGATGCCAGACGCCGAGTGGCTTCGCGGTTGTTGCCGGGTTGGAGTTGGCAGCTCATGTCTTCGCGTTCGAGCACGAGCACGACACCGCAGACTTGGCGAGATCTGCAACGCACGGGCACCACCACGACGACGAAGTGGTGCCCGACCACGACCACGACGCCAGGTTGGACGCGCCGGCCATGTGGCTGTGGTCCGAAACGTCGTCGTCGGCAGTGCTGGCCACTCCGCTTCCGTCGTCGGTGAAGTTCGCCGGGTCATCGCTTTTCGGAGCGGCCTCGCGACGCGGACCGCCACCGCACCTGTTCCGGCCCTATTCCGCTCTGCTGCTCTGATCCGCGGCCCTGGCCCGGGTGCGATTTCGTGCCCGGAACCTGGAACGCGGAAAGGAGTCAGCATGCATCGTTTCAGCTTGATCGGCCTCCTTGGAGGTTTCTTCGTCGTCGCCGGAACGGCACAGGACCGGCCTGTCGTCACCGAGGCCGAATTCCTCGCGGTTCTTGAACGGGCCCACCCCGCGGTTCGCGAGAGCGCGGAGGGCGTGGCGCTCGCCGAGGCCCGTCTGCTCGAGTCCCGGACCCTTGACAACCCAGTCGTCGAGGCCGTGCGTGAGGATCCCGCCGGCCCGAGCGGCCAGACCGACCTCCGTATCTCCTGGCAGTTTCCCGACACCGCGCGCCGCGCGGAGATCGACGCACGGGAGGGCGAGCTCTGGGCCGCCCGTCGCCGGCTGGCGTATGACCGGCTCGCTTATCGCTTGGCGATGAGGGAGGCCTATGCCGACTGGGCGGTGGCGAGTGAGAGGCGACAACGATTGTCGACCCGGACGCAGCGGGTCGAACTGCTGGCCGAACGAGAGGCCCTCCGGGCGCAGAGGGGGGAGGCTTCGGGGCTTATGGCCCGACGGCTCCAAATGGCGGCCACCACTCTACGCTCCCGTGTTGCCCTCGCCGCCACGGAAACGGAACGAGCCCGGGCCCAAGCAGCTTTCTGGCGCCCGGACTTGGCATCTGAGGCGCAGCCGGTCCTGCCCGAGCTGCCGGATTCGTCTTCAGTGGACGGAGCTGGTGCGGGGGTACGCGCCGCCGAAGCGAATCTGGCAGCTGCCGAACTGGCCGAGCGGGCAAGCCGCGCGAGCTTCGCCTCGCCCGAGATCACTGTGGGCTGGCAGGAGCAGAAGATCGGGTTGGACTCGGTCGAAGGGCCAAGCTTCGGAGTCGCCTGGTCCGTACCGCTCTTCGACCGGCGTCAGGCGGTTCGGAAGAACGCGGGCGCGGCCCTGGCGGCGGCCGGGGCGCGGCTTGAACTCGCGGAGCGCGAGTCCGCAGCCTCGCGGACCGCTGCGAGTAGGAACTTCGCGCGACTCGCGGAGGCTCTCACCGAGGCCCGTGAGGAGCTCGGCGCGGCCGGGAAGATACTGGACGGCGCGGAGGCCGCGTTCCGCCAGGGCGAAAGCGACTTGACGGACCTGCTTGAGACACATCGTGCGGTGACCGAGGCGGAGTTGGCGGCCCTCGATCTGCACGCGGCCGCGCTGGCGGCGCACCGAGACCTCGAACGGCTGGCGCCGAACCGGGAAGAAGGGCCGGGGTCATGAGGGAACGTCTCAATGCGAACCGGTCGCCAAGGAGCCAGCGCGCCCACTTCGCGCCGGCCTCAATGTCCGTGGCGACGCTGTTCGTGGCAGCCTGCGTCGGCTCGCCGGCAGCCCAGGAGGGCGATCACACTCATGAGAGTTGGTCTGCCACGGTTGTCGGCGAGCGGTTCGAGATCTTCCCCGAGGTCGATCCGTTGGCCGAAGGGCGGACAAGCATCGCCCACACGCACGTCACCCGCCTGACGGACTTCTCACCCGTAAGCGATGCACGAGTGGAAGCCGTTCTCGTCGACGATGCCGGCGGGCACGTGTTCCGCGCCGCCGGCGCCGTCCGTCCAGGAGTCTTCGACATCGAGCTCACCCCGAGGCGGCCAGGCGAGGCAGCTTTGCTCTTCCGGATCGAAGACGCAGGCGGGGTCGAGGAGATTCCGGCCGGTCGAGTCCTGATCGGGGCCTCGGACCACGCGGAGGGCGGCCCGCTGCAAGCTCCGCCGCCGCTTCCGGCTGGGTCCGACGGCGGCGAACCGGTCCGTTTCCTCAAGGAACAGCAATGGCAGGGAGGCTTCGCTACCGCTTGGGTGACGGAGGGCCGTCTGGCCCGGAGTGTCGCCGGGGTCGCCACCCTCCGGCCGCCGGCAGGTGGGCAGAGCACGATCACCGCCCAGGTCGACGGGGTCGTAAAGCCTCCGGCGGGCGCAGCTTCCTGGCCGTTCGTCGGCCGCCGAGTCGAGCGCAACGATCCTCTCTTCCGCGTCGTGCCGCTCGTCGCGTCCGAGCGGAGTCTGGCGAATCTCGAAGGAGAGCTCGAGGCACTGGCGACCGAGTTGGAGAGCGCGCGGGTGCGGAGCGCGCGACTCAGGGAGCTTCTGCTCCTCGAAGCGGTCAGCGAGCGGGAGGTCGAGGAGGCAGGGGTCCGCGCCCGGACGCTCGAGTCGTGGCATCGGGCGGCTCAACGCGACCTCGAGTCCGCCCGCGCTTCGCGGGAAGGCGGAGAGGACGGCGCCGGCATCTCGCCTCGGGCGCCGTTCTCGGGCCGGATCGCCGCCGTTACTACAACTCCAGGGGCAACGGTCGACGCCGGGGACGCCCTCGCCCGACTCGTCCGGACCGATGTGGTGTGGATCGAGATCGCGCTGCCCCCGCGGGAGGCGCGGCGGCTCATCGACGCGGGTTTGCGCGGTCTGGTCCTCGACGACCCGGAAAGCGGGCCAGTGCGGGTCGAAGGCGACCTGTCGCTCGTCTCGGTCTCGCCGGAGCTCTCACCGCGCACCGGTACTGTCACCGTCCTGGTCGAGGCACCGGGCATCGCCGGCGCTGGATTCCCCCTTGGCTCGACCGTCGCGGCGCAGCTACTCATGGCCGACGAGGAGAGCGGCATCGTCGTTCCTTCCTCGGCCCTGGTCGACGACGGCGGCGTTTCGGTCGTGTTTCTGCAGCTGTCCGGGGAGGAGTTCCAGCGGCAGACCGTCACTGTACTCGGCCGGCAGGGAGATCGGGTGCTGGTGACCGGCCTGACCCCTGGCCAGCGCCTGGTGACCCGCGGCGGCGACGCGATTCGCCGTTCCTCCCTGATGGCGGGCGGCGAAGCCCATGGCCACGTCCACTGAGGCCGGCGGGGTGCCTCTGCTGGAGCGACTGCTTCGATTCTCCCTGCGCCACCGCCTGCTGGTGGTCGCCGGGGCAGCGTTCCTTACGTTGACCGGCGCGGCGTGGATTCTGAACCTGCCTGTCGACATCTTCCCCGATCTTTCCGCCCCCACCGTGACCGTGATCACGGACGCCCCGGGGATGGCCGCGGAGGAGGTCGAGCTCCTCGTGACCTACCCGGTGGAGTCGGCCATCAACGGATCGCCAGGCATTCGGCGGCTGCGTTCCATCTCCGCCGACGGGATCTCGTTGGCCTGGGTCGAGTTCGAGTGGGGCGCCGACATCTACCGCGCCCGCCAGGTCGTCAGCGAGCGGCTGCAGCGGGTCGAGCTGCCGGCCGCGGCCGAGTCGCCGGAGCTCGGACCGATCTCGTCGATCATGGGCGAGATCACGTTCATCGCGATGACCTCCGCGCCCGTGGAAGAAGGCGGCGTCAGCGCGATGGAACTCCGCCGGGTCGCCGAGACGGCCGTTCGCCGCACGCTCCTGTCGATCCCCGGGGTCTCGCGGGCGGTTCCCATCGGTGGCGAGCGGCAACAGCTGCAGGTCACGGTGCGGCCAACCGCCCTGGCCCAGCACGGCCTCTCCCTTGCCGCCGTCGTAGACGCCGTGGCCGAGTCGAGCCGCGTACTTTCCGCCGGTTTTCACGTGATGGCGGGGGAGGAGCACATCGTGCGCGTGCGCAGCCGGGCCCGCACGCCGGAGGAAGTGGCCGCGTCCAGCGTGCGGGTCGATCGCGGGATTCCACTCAGGGTCGGCGACGTGGCGAACGTCGAATGGGGGCCGGCGCCGCTTCGTGGCTCCGGCTCCTACCGCAACCGTCCGGCGGTCATCCTGTCCGTGCAGAAGCAGCCGGGCGTGAATACCCTGGACCTGACTCGCGCCATCGATGAGGCTCTGGCCCGATTGCAGCCGGCGCTGCCGCAAGGCGTAATCCTCGAGAGCGAGAACTTCCGCCAAGCGGACTTCATCGAAATCGCGATCGGCAACGTCGCCGAAGCGCTCCGCGACGGAGCGATTCTGGTCATCCTCATCCTGGCGCTCTTTTTGGGCAGCGCCCGGACGACGTTCATTGCTGCGTTCGCCATCCCGCTTTCCCTGGTCGCCGGGATCCTGGCGATCGCGGCTCTCGGGCTTCAGATCGACACGATGACGCTTGGCGGCCTGTCGATCGCCATCGGGCTGCTCGTGGACGATGGGATCATCGCGATCGAGAACATTTTCCGGCGGCTGCGGGACGAGCGACGACAGCCGAAAGGTGAGCGCAGGCCGGCCGAGGAGGTCGTCGCGGCCGCGACCCGGGAGGTGCTGAGCCCGATTCTCCTTGCCACGTTGATCGTCGTCTTTGTCTTCGCGCCGATCTTCTTCCTGCCGGGTCTGGAGGGTCGGTTGCTGCGACCGCTTGGCCTCGCCTTCGTCGCAGCGCTCGCCGCGTCACTGTTCGTGGCACTCACCTTGACGCCGGTACTTGCCGTGCTGTTGCTGCGCCGGGCGAAGGCGCTCAGGTCGCGAAGGCCATGGCTGCTGCGAGCCTGCCGGAGGGTCTACACGCCGACCCTCGATTGGTGCCTTTCGCATCGCCGGTTCGTGCTGTCTTCATCGGTGCTGCTGGTCATCGTCGCCCTCGCGCTCCTGCCCGGCCTGGGCCGCAGCTTCCTGCCGGCTTTCAACGAGGGGTCGCTCACCATTTCGGTCGTCAGCCCGCCGGGCGTGCCGCTCAACGAGAGCGATCGGTTGGGCAGTCTTGTCGAAGAGGCGCTTCTGGCTTTCCCGGAAGTCGTCTCGACGAGCCGGCGGACGGGCCGCGCGGAGAAGGACGAACACGTCCAGGGGATCAACGCGTCGGAGATCGAGGTCGTCCTGGCGCCGCTCGAAGACGGCTACTCGAAGGACGAACTTGTCGCCGAAATGCGCCAAGCGGTGGCCGGGATACCCGCGGTGAACGTCTCCTTCGGACAGCCCATCAGCCACCGCATCGATCACATGATCTCGGGCTCCCGGACCAACCTCGCGGTGAAGGTCGAAGGGCCCGAACTCGCCGTGCTGCGTACCCTCGCCGCGCGGGTCGAGCAGATCCTGGCGAACGTGCCCGGCATCGTCGACGTGTCGAACCAAGAGCAAGCGCCGGCGCCCCAACTCGTCGTCGACTTCGACCGCCAGGCGATGGCCCGGTACGGCCTGAACCTCGCGGGCCTCGGCGAGGCGGTGGAAGCGCTGTTTCAGGGCGTCGTCGTCGGCGAGATCGTAGAGGAAGGCTTGGCGTCCGAAGTCGTCGTCCGACTGCCGCCTGAGCTGCGGGCCGAGCCGAACCGGATCGCCGCTCTGCCGGTTTCGACTCCGGCAGGCGATCTGATCCGCTTGGGCGCGGTCGCCGAGGTGCGGCACGCCCTCGGCCCGTCCCTTATCCGGCGGGAGAACGCTCGGCGGGTGGCGATGGTGACCGCCAACATCGTCGGCGCCGATCTCGTGGGCACGGTCGAGCGCGCTCAGGCTTTCGTCGGGGCCGAGATGGCCCTGCCAGCCGGCTACTTGGTGACCTTCGGCGGGCAGTTCGAGGAGGCGAGCCGGCGCGCGTTGGCCCTGAGTCTTCTCGTAGTGCTCGTTCTGGCAGGCATGTACGGGCTCCTCTACCTTGTGTTCGGAAGCCACCGCGACACTCTGGCGATGCTCGTCAACGTCCCGCTCGCCCTGGTCGGCGGCGTCGTCGCGGTGGCGCTTGGAGACGGCGTCTTGTCGCTCGCGACCGTGGTCGGTTTCGTCACTCTGTTCGGCATCGCGACCCGCAACGGCGTCCTGCTGGTCAGCAACTATCGACGACTGCTCGGCGCGGGACTGTCGCTCGAGGCCGCCGTACGGCGGGGCTCCGAGGAACGCATGGCGCCCATTCTGATGACAGCGCTTACGGCCGGACTGGCGCTGGTTCCGCTGGTGCTGGACGCGGGCGCGCCGGGGAACGAGATTCTGAGTCCGATGGCTCAGGTCATCCTCGGCGGGCTTCTCACTTCAACTCTGTTGAACCTGGTTGTCGTGCCGGTACTCTACGCCAAGTCCCATGTTCCGATCTCAGCCAAGTGAAGATCGCCTAGAACCCGCTGCCAGCCAGGGCGGTTGCCCTTCGTCCGCTGCTACCCTCCGTTCCGGTATCGGTCGATGGCGGAGAGAGCGCAAACCTGGGCCAGACACCTCGTCTGCTCGGCGACGGGTGCGCGGGCGCCGCTTGACGAACCTGCGTTCCTTTCGCCCGCCGGGAAGCCCTGGCTGGTCGACTATGAACTCGACGAGGGCCGGGGGCGGACGCTGGCCAGGGCGCTCCGCAACCGGCCCTGGACGCTGTGGCGCTATCGAGAGCTGTTGCCGGTCGTCGGTTACCACAACCGGGTCGACCTTGGCGAGGGCGGCACGCCGCTGCTGCGGCTTCGTCGCCTGGCGCCCGAGGGCGTCCGCGTGTTCGTCAAGAACGAGGCGGGCAACCCGACCGGCTCTTTCAAGGATCGGGGGCTGTCGCTGGCCATCAACCGTGCGCGGGAACTCGGCGCTCCCGGGGTGCAGCTTCCGAGCGCCGGGAATGCCGGGATTGCGGCCGCGGCCTACGCCGCTGCCGCCGGCCTGCCCTGCCGCGTGGCGCTTCCCGAGGACACGCCGCCGACGGTGCGCGAGCGCTGCCGTAGCTTTGGCGCCGAGGTCGTCGAGGCCGGTGGCACTCTCGTCGACGCCGGCGCGGCGCTCGCGGAGCGTGGCGGAGACTTCTGGGATCTCTCGACTCTCCGCGAGCCGTACCGCGCGGAGGGAAAGAAGACGATGGGCCTCGAGATCGCCGAGCAGTTCGGCTGGCGACTGCCGAACTGGATCGTCTACCCCACCGGCGGCGGCACCGGCATCGTTGGTATGGCAAAGGCGTTCGCCGAATTGCGAAGCCTCGGCCTCCTGAGCGGTCCGCCGCCGAAGTTCGCTGTCGTCCAGATGGCCGGCTGCGCGCCGATCGTGCGCGCCCACGAGGCGGGCAGCGACCGCGCCGAGCCGTGGCCGGCGCCTGACACCCAGGTCTGGGGCCTGCGCGTGCCAAGAGCGATCGGCGACTTCCTCATCCTGCGGGCGCTTCGGGAGACCGGCGGCGCCGCCGTCGCGGTGGACGAGTCCGAGATCGCGTCGACGGCAGCGCGCGTCGCGATGGAGGAGGGCATCCTGATCGGCCCCGAAACCGCAGCGGCCATGTCGGCGCTCGCCCGTCTCAGCGATCGCGGCGTGATTCAGCCTGGCGAGTCGGTCGTCGTCTTCGCAACGGGGCACCCGGCGAACTACCGTTAGTTCGCCCCGCCACCGAGCGGCCCGGACCCGTACTCGCAGCTTGCCGCCGCCTTGAGGACCCTGCCGCCCGTCGGTCGGGAACTCGCGGCCACTCCTCGCGGCGGTGTTCTAGCCTTGGGCGTCATGAGCAACCAGAATCGACTCCTCGTCATCCTCGCCGTTCCACTGCTCGCTGCCTGCAGCGTGAAGACGTCCCGCGAAGTGTCCGCCGATGCTGAGCTGATCGCTGCCGCCGGCGAGGAGTACCTGGCCTTCGTCGCCGCCGACGACCCGTACCTCAAGTTCCGGCGCGGCGAGAAGGTGGAGAGTCTCCCGGACTGGACTCTGGAAGCCGCCGAGGCAAGCGCGGCCTTTGCAAGCGACCTGCTCGATCGGCTGGCTGGTGTCGACGAGGAAGCCGTCGACCACGAGGATTGGCTTTCGCTCGAACTTCTGCGCTGGAACCTCGGCTTGCTGGTCGAGGCGCCGAGGCACTACTGGGCGGACTTCAACGTGACTCCGTATGCTGCCGGCGGCTTCAGTCTGAACATCCTCCATGAAGTGCTCGACGCTGCCCCGGTCGCGAACGATGAGGATCGCGGCGACTACCTCCATCTGCTCGACGAGTACGCACAGGGGATCGCGCAGCTCGCGGACAAGATCGCCGGACAGAAGGAACGCGGCATCTACCTGCCCAGGGTGCAGACGCCGAACGTGGTCGACATGTTCGAGGGTTATCGAAGCCGCGCCGAGGAGCTCTTCGTCCCGTCGGCGGACCGGGTGGGAGATGGGGGAGAGGACTTTCTGATCCAGGTCCGCGAGACAGTCGAGACCGGAATCAACGCGCAGTTCGACCGCCTGGTCGCTGAACTCGGCGACGACTACCTCGCGTCGGCGCCGGAGCAGGTCGGTCTGTCGGAGGCGCCCGGCGGCCGCGAGCTCTACCTCCACCGGGTTCGACTTCACACGACGACGGACCTCGCGCCCGAGCAGATTCACCAGCTCGGCCTCGACGAGGTCGCGCGCATCGAGGCGGAACTCGCGGCGCTCCGAGAGGAGATCGGCTTCGAGGCCAGCTCCGAAGAGACCGCGATGAAGGAGTTTCTCGACCAGGTACGAGCCGACCCGCGATTCATCGCCGCGTCGCCCGAGGAGGTCGAGGAGCGCTACATGGGCTACATCGAGAAGATCGAGCCCCACATTGCCGACTACTTCGAGGTGCTGCCCGAGGCGCCCTACGGCGTCCGTCGCCTCGACCCGACGTCCGAGGCGACGATGACCTTCGGCGTCTACCAGCTGCCGACAGCGGCGAACCCGCGCGGCGAGTATCGCTACAACGGCTCCGACCTCGAGAACCGGTCCCTGTTCTCGGCCCAGGGGCTCATCTACCACGAGTTGATTCCGGGGCATCACTTCCAGCTCGCGTTGGCGAACGAACGGGAGGACCTGCCCCGGTTCCGCCGCGAGACGATCGGCTACGGCGCCTTCACCGAGGGTTGGGCCGAGTACGCCGCGAATCTCGCGAAGGAAATGGGCCTCTACGAGGACCCTTACGACCTCTACGGCCGCCTGGTCATGGAGATGTTCGTCTCCTGCCGCCTGGTGCTCGACACCGGCATGAACTACTTCGGCTGGGATCTGGAACGCGCACGGGAGTTCATGAGCGCTCGTGTCGTGCTCTCCGATGTCGAGATTGCCACCGAGCTCCTCCGCTACTCAGCCGACATTCACGGCCAGGCCCTCGCCTACCGGATCGGCTATCTGGAGATTCTCCGCCAACGACGAAAGGCCGAGAAAGCGCTCGGCGACCGATTCGACATCAAGGCCTTCCACGCCGCCGTCATCGGCAGCGGCGCCATGCCGATGATCGTCCTGGACGAACACATCGACTGGTGGATTGAGCAGCACGGGTAGACGCCCACTCCGAGATCGTCCGACTATCTCGGAGTACGATCGTCATCTGCAACGAAGAAGCGGCCAGGCGAACGGATGACGGGATCTGGATCCTGCCCTGGGAGCGCTTCCTGGAGCGGCTCTGGGAAGACGAGGTGGTCTAGCAGCGTCCGCAGCGCGGTCGCTGCCAGGCTGGCGACTTGGCGGGAGGCCAACCGGGGCGCCTTCGCTCTATTGCCTCAGCTCGATCGTCCGCTCGTTCAGAGCTTGCACCGGGCGCGCGTTCATCGGATAGATGGCTGCGAACGCTTCGATCTGGTCCTGAGAAACCGCGACGGCTTCGGTCATCACGACCCAACTGACGATCTCGGAGCAGCCCGGGGTGGTGAGCGATCCGGGATAGCGGTAGTAGCTCCCTCCCTCCGGCAGCAAGGCGCGCGGGTCGAGCGCCGCTACTGCTCCGGGCGTCTCGCCGTCGGACGGAATCGCGTCCCAGATGCTCTGGATCGTCGGATCGGCTTCGCCGGCCTCCAGGAACACGCCGACCACCGCGAGATCGCCCTCCGCGGCGGCATGGACGAAGTGGATGTCCATCGGGGCGGCGCTTCCTTCCACGGTGTGCTCGCTGGGATGGTGGAAGTGGAACTGCAGCAGCGCGAACTCCCTTCCCTCCAGGCTGATGGCGCTTCCCTCCGCCACATTGACCTGAATCGTGTGGCCGTTGTCGACCACTTCGGCGTCACCCGGCTGCCAGCGGATATCGAGTGCGATCTCGCCACCAGCCACCGCACCGACGATGTCCACCGGCGACTGCCGCATGCCATCGTCGCAAGCGGCGAAGGACGGATCGAGGGCGCCCCACATGGCGGGGCCGGTATCGCCTTCGTAGGACCAGTGGACTTCGTCGCCGGCCGCGGCTTCTTCGTCTTGAGTGTCCGGCTCGCTTTCCGTGGCCGCATGGTCGGCAGTATCGGTCTGGCAGGCCAGCAAGGCGACGGCGGCGACCAGCGTCGCAAGAAAGGTGCAGCAGCTTCCGGATCGGTGCATGACGGTCCTCCTGTTCGGTCGTGGCTCAAACGGAGAATACACGTCGAGCGACCTCCTTCGTCGCGACCACGTCGACTCCGGCAGAGTTTCCTTCGCTCGCCGGAGTGTTCATCGCGATGAGGGGCGAGTCGACGACCGGCCCGGCCGGCTATCGTCGCGGCGGCGCGTCGTCGGTCGAACGCTCGAACGCCCACAGCGCGCTTCGCGTGCGGAGGTACATCGTCCTCCGGCTGATCGCCGGTGTCGCCGTGGCCAGATCGTCGAGATCCGAAACCGCCAACGGTTCGAGAGAGCCGTCGTTCGGCAGGACGACGAGCTTTCCTGAGCGGGAGAGGAGATAGAACTTGTCGTCGGCCACGATCGGAGACGCGTAGAAGCTGTCAACCGCGCCCCGCAGTCGACCCTGCTCGATCATCTCGCCTGTGGCGGACCGCAGTGTCGTCGCGATGCCGCTGTCGTCGACCATCAGGAGAACTCCCTCGTCGACGATCGGCGAGGGGAGCTGCGGGATCTTCCGCTGGTAGGTCCAACGCGTGTGGCTGGCGGTCAAATCTCCCCGCAGGCCGGCATCCGGGAGCTCGACGGCGAGGATGTTGTTCCGGGTGTCGAGGGCCGACTGGAAGTAGGTCCAATCGCCTTCGTCGAGGAGGCCGTCGCTTGCCAGGTCGAAGAAGGAGAAGACGTTGCGCACCAGGCCTTCCGGCGCCTCCTCCATCGAGATCTTCCCGTCCCCGCTCCCGTCGTGCGCGGCGACGACTTCCGGGAAGGGCTCGAGCCGGACGTGCCGCCCCTCTTCGTTCAGCGGCATCGCGTAGCCGTTGATGAAGAGGACGCCGTCCTCGACTGCCGGCGTGGACTTCATCTCGAAGGAGAGACCGCTCACCCACCAAAGACGCTCGCCAGTCGCTGCCGAGTAGCTCGTCAGGAAGAACGAGCCCGGCACGACGATCTGGAGCTCACCGCCTTCCGGATGGTGGAGGACCGGCGTCGAGTGGCCGCTTCTCGCGGCCGGCCGCTCGGTTCGCCATGCGAACTCCCCGGAATCCGCGTTGACGGCCAGGACGTGAGAGTCCTGCTGCTGATCGACGACGAGCACCACGTTTCCCGCGGCGAGGATCGGAGACGCTCCCATCCCGTACAGGTTGTCGAAGGGACCGATCGGATAGCGCCAGAGCTCTTCGCCGTCGGCGGCGTAGCAGAGAAGACCGAAGTCGCCGAAGAAGACCCACACGCGTTCCCCGTCGGTGACCGGAGACGGCGACGCGGGTCCGTTGCGGTTGTCGAGCGTCTCGGTCCGCGGCCGCGGCGCCTCGCGTCGCCAGAGTTCCGCTCCGGTTTCGCGATCGAGGGCAATCGTGTAGAGCGCTTCGGCCTCCGAGGCCGTGAGGAAGATCCGGTCTGCGCCGAGGACAGGCGACGAGTCGCCGGCCGGGACCTCGGTCCGCCAGAGGAGGTTGCGGTCGAGCCCCACTTCGATCGGCAGGGCCCCGGCGTCGATCGCGCCGCCGCCGTTCGGCCCCCGGAATCGCGACCACTCGGCGGTCTCGGCGAAGGCCGACGACGAGAGGGTGACGAAGCTCAGGGCCGAAAGAGCGAGCGGGCCGAAGCGGGCTGGTTTGGTCATCTCTGGATTGTCCGTGGTCAACCGGCGGGCTCGCCCGCTATCGTAGCCGGAGCATTCCTGCGGAACCCTGAAGTGAAGATCCTCGCCATCGGCGACATGGATGGAAACGGAGTTGCCCCGGTTTCGCGGACACCACACTCGGCCAACCCCTTTACAGCACCCGCCACCACGGCGCTGCGAGAACTCCGTCCGCCATCCACTGCGTTTCGGCGCCGGCGTGCAGGAGGATGCCGCCGACGCAGCGTTCTCCGTACTCGTCGCGGAACAAGCGGAGGCCCCGCGTGTCGCTGTGACCGGGGTTGGAGGTCGTCTTCGTCTCGACCGCCAACAGCCGGTCGCCCCTCTCGATGACGAAGTCGACTTCCATGCCACCGGCTGTACGCCAGTAGAGGATCTCGGGTCTGGGAACCTGAACGTCGCGCCAGGCGAGGAGATCGGCGAGGACGAGGTTCTCGAAGTGCGCGCCAGCGGCCTGCTCTTCTCCCCCCAGCCATCTGGCGAGGGCCGGGTCGCTCCAGTACGCCTTCGACGTCTTGATCAGGCGTCGCGTGCGGTTGACCGAGTAAGCCGGGAGAGGGACGAACTGAAAGGACGTCTCAAGCAACTGGAGGTAGCGCTGCACGGTGGCGCGCGGCACCTGAGTGTCGCGGGCGATCTCTGTCTGGTTGACGAGCTGGCCGGAACGCAGGCTGGCCGCGCACATGACTCGCCGGAAGTCGACCAGGTTCTCGATGGCGGCGAGCGAGCGGAGGTCGCGTTCCAGGTATGTTCGCACGTAGCCGTCGAACCAGAGCGAACGGGCCTCCTGGTCCCCAAGCTCGACCGCGGGAGTCGGATAGCCGCCGACGCGGATTTCGCGCCGCCAGTCGGCGGGGTTCGCGTTCCGGGAGCGAACGAGGCCGAGCCACTCCCGGCACGGCGTGGACAGCAGTTCCGACCAGATGCCGGCCTGAGCCAGCCCCAACCGTTCGCGCCTGGTCAACGGCCAGAGTTGAACGTACGTGGCGCGTCCGGCCAAGCTCTCCGACACGCGCTGCATCAACAGCAGATTCGCGGATCCGGTGAGGATGAACCGTCCCGGCCGCCGCGGCCTGTCCCGGTCGACCGCCCGTTTGACCGCCAGTAGCAGGTCCGGCGCGCGCTGCACCTCGTCCAGGGTGACCGTCGGAGCGCTTCGAACGAGTTCGTCAGCCGCCGAGCGGGCGCGCTCCTGCACTGCCGGATCGTCGAGCGTCAGGTAGAGACGGCCGGCGCCGAACGGTTCCATCTGCACCAGGGTGCTCTTCCCAGTCTGGCGGGCGCCCATGACGACGACGACCGGCGATGTCGCCAGGGCGCGTTCGAGATGCCGGGCCGCAAGTCGCGGCAAGGGAGAACAATCGCCCATGTCGTGGGCGATTATCGCCCATGAGGCGGGCGATCGCCAACCGATCCGGTCTCGGGTTGGGTCATCTCTGGATTGTCCGTGGTCAACCGGCGGGCTCGCCCGCTATCGTAGCCGGAGCATTCCCGAGGAACCCGAAGTGAAAATCCCGGCCATCGGCGACATGGATGGAGACCTCGCAACGCGACCGTTCGCCGCCATGGCGCTCATCCTCTGCTTGAGCGCAACGGCCCAGGCCCAGCCCGACCCGGGAACGACCTTCCGCGACTGCGGCGTATGCCCGGAGATGGTCGTCGTTCCGGCCGGCGCCTTCGTCATGGGTTCGCCGCCGGATGAACCAGGGCGCTACGAAGACGAGGGCCCGGCGCACGAAGTGACGATCGGTCAGCCCTTCGCCATTGGCGTCCGCGAGGTGACCTTCGACGAGTGGGACGCCTGTGTCGCGGCCGGCGGCTGCGACGGCTACGAAGCAGGCGACGAGGGACGCGGCCGCGGCAGGCGGCCCGTGCTGAACACGAACTGGGACAACGCTCAAGCCTACGTCTTCTGGTTGACCGCCGTCACCGGCGAGGCGTACCGACTGCCCAGCGAGGCGGAGTGGGAGTACGCTGCCCGCGCCGGCGCGGCGACCCGCTACAGCTGGGGAGACGAGCCGAGCGCCGCGCATGCGAACGGCGAGCAGGATCACGGCTGGCCGGACGACGGCCACCGTTACACGGCGCCGACCGGGTCGTTCGCGGCGAACCCGTTCGGGCTCCATGACGTCCACGGCAACGTCTGGGAGTGGACGGCGGATTGCTGGAACGAGAGCTACGAGGGCGCTCCGAACGACGGCAGCGCCTGGCTTTCCGGGGACTGCGTAGCCCGCGTGACCCGGGGCGGCGCCTACAACGGGGGCCCGGCCTACCTGCGCTCGGCGATGCGGCTCAAGATCTACTCCCGCTTCCGCAGCTACTTCATTGGCTTCCGCGTGGCGAGGGCGATCGCGCCCTGAATCGACGATCAAGAAACTCCGGTCGGCATCCAAGGCATTGGATCGCGGCGCGCTCGGATCACCTCCGAGAGAAGGCCTGTGCTAGCTTGATCAAACGGATTGAACAGCGTCAGCGCTCAGGCGGCTGCACGTCGCGCCCCTCTGGCAGTCCTTGACGCCCCGGCACCCAAGGCGTGGGCGACACGGTTTGAAAACACCTCGGAGGAAGATTGCACCATGAACAGGAAGTCCGTGAACTTGCTCTCGCGTTTCGGCCTCACCGCGTTGGCAGTACTCGTCTGCGCTGGCACGGCTCTGGCCCAGGCCGAACTATCCGTCCAGGGCACGGTCACCGAGAGAGAGTCCGGCGCCCTGCTTCCGGGCGCCGAGGTCGCGCTCCAGGGTACCGAGTTCCGCACCCGGTCGGGCAGTGACGGCAGATACCGCCTCGTCGGGGTGCCCGCCGGCGACTACACGCTGGTCGTAACCTACGTCGGGTTCCAGGACTTCGAGACGAACGTGACCGTTCGGGCCGGGGAAGCGGCCAGCCTGGCGATCCAGCTCGACGCCCGCTACGAGTTCGACGACGAGATCGTCGTGCAGGCCGTCCGGTTCGGGCAGAGCAAGGCGCTGAACGAGCAGAAGGAGGCCGTGAACATCAAGAACGTCCTCTCCGAAGAGCAGATCCAGAGCTTCCCCGACCTGAACACAGCGGAAGTGCTGCAGCGCGTGAGCGGCATCGGCATCCAGCGCGACAGCGGCGAAGGCCGGTTCGTCTCCATGCGCGGCACGCCGTCAGCGATGACGAACGTCACGGTGAACGGCCATCAGGTCGGCTATTCGAACACGGAGAACCGGATGGTCGAGCTCGACGTCATCTCGGCGGCCCAGCTCTCCGGCATCGAGGTGACCAAGGTCCTGACCCCGGACATGGATGCCGATTCCATCGGCGGTTCGATCAACCTGCAGACGCGGAGCGCGTTCGACCAGCCGGACGGCGTGACGAACTTCACGTTGGGCGTGGGCGACAACTCGATCGCCGACGGTACGCACTCTCGCTCGACGTTCAACTACTCGGCCATCCTCGGCACGAATCAGAACCTTGGGTTGTCGGTGGGCGTCAACTTCGCGCGGACCGCGGCCGAGCGGCACAACAACGAGCAGCGGTGGGGAGATCGGGAGACCGTCGGCGGGGTCGAGCTGCCGCTGGCACTCCGGAATTCGGAGGTCCAGTTCTCGGCGAACGACCGCGACCGCTACGGCGCGAACGCGCGCCTCGAGGTGAGGATCGACGAGGACCACAAACTCGACTTCAGCGTCGTGCAGAACTACCGCGAAGACGATCAGGACCGCCAGATCACGCGGATCCGCTGGGACCGCGGCGACTACCTCAGCGCCACGGAGGTCGAGGGCCTGCGGCTCGTCAAGTCTCTGCACGACCGGCTCGAAGAGCAGGAGAGCACGACGTACAGCGTCGCCGGCGAGCATCGGCTGGGCCTGACGCTGCTCGACTTCAGCCTGTCGACGAGCTCCGCGTTCACGAAGAAGCCGGAAGGGCAGTTGCGGCCCGAGTTCCAGGCACGCGGCTACGACCTGAACATCATCGACCTCGGCGGGAAGGCGCCGCGGTGGGATCCGGCACGGATGGACATTCACGCGAGCGACGCGTTCGAGTTCGACATCGTCGACGAGAAGTTCGAGAACACGACGAGCACGATCGATGCGGCCACGCTCGACATCACCAGGCCGATGCAGTGGGGAAGCGACAGCGGCGAGTTGAAGGTCGGCGCCAAGCTCCGAGCTCTGCACAAGGAACGCGCCGACCTGCGCTCGAGGTGGAGATGGCGAGGCGACGACCTCTACCTGAGCCAGTTCGAGGGCCCCGGAACGACAATCACCGAGGGCGGCTACAACATCGGCAGGGTGTACAACCGCGAGGCCTTCCGCTCGTTCTTCTACTCCAACCAGGGCCCAGGCGGCTTCGAGGAGGAAGTCCGCAACGACGTGAACCTGGGCGAGCCCTACAACGCCGAGGAGGACATCACCAGCGTCTACGCGATGAGCACCCAGGAATACGGTCGCCTGACGATGCTGATGGGCGTGCGAGCCGAGTTCAACGACCTGGACTACACGGGCGCGAACCTGGTGGTCAACGACGACGACGTGCTGAGCAACACGCAGGAGAACGTGACGCGGTCCTACGACTTCGTCTATCCCAACCTGCAGTTCCGCTATCGCCTCGATCCGGAAACAAACCTCCGAGCCGCCTACACGCGCGGCATGGCCCGGCCGAACTTCTGGGATTCCATGCCGTTCTCCTACACGCACACGGACGACGAAGAGATCCTCCGAGGCAACCCATACCTCGATCCGGCGATCTCGGACAACCTCGACTTCCTGGTCGAGCGCTTCCTCCCGAACGTCGGGATCATCTCCGGCGGCGTGTTCCTCAAGAGCATCGACGACTTCAACTTCGTCACCACGACAACTCAGCGCGGCGGGCCGTTTGACGGCTTCGACGTGGAGTCGCCGGTCAACGGCGGCAACGCCGAGCTGATGGGCATCGAGGTCGCCTGGGAGCAGCAGTGGGACTCGGGTTTCGGCATCTACGCGAACTACACCTACACGAACGTCCTGAGCATCGATCTGGGCGAGCAGACGGACCGCGACGACATCGACGTGCTGCCGGAACAGAGGGAGAGGCTGGGCAACCTGGCGTTCATCTACGAGAAGAACAGGATCCTCACCCGGCTCGCGCTGAACATGAACGGCCGCTGGATGACGGAAGTCGGCGAGTCGGCCGACTACGACGAGTGGAACGACTCCGCGATGTACCTCGACTACTCGTTCACCTATCTCTTCGACAGCGGTCTCGAACTGTTCCTCCAGGCGAACAACCTGACGGAAGAGATCGTCTACCTCTACCTCGGCGTCGGCAGCCGGTCGTCCGAACACAACATCACCGGCCGGACCTTCAACGCCGGCATGCGTTGGTCGTTCTAGCGGCCGCCGCCGTTCAGCAGCCCGTGGTGAAAGTCGCGCTGCAGTCGATCGGCCATGCATCCCGTCCAGCATCGTTGCTCTTCGGTCGAATATGGCCCGATATGCTCCCTCATCGCGCCTTGCTGGACGGGCGCCTGACCGCTCTCGGTGCGACACGCACTTCCACCACGGGCTGCTAGCACGCAGTGGGCAGCCCGTCCCTGCACCTTGTCGACTACCTGATCATCGGGGCGAGCCTCGCCTTGTCGGTCGGTGTCGGGGTCCGGTTCGCCTGGGCCCAATCGACGACCTCGAAGTACTTCGCCGCCAGCGGCAACGTGCCGGTCTGGGCGATCGGCCTGTCGATCTTCGCGACGCTGATCAGCAGCATCACCTTCCTCGCCTACCCGGGCGACGGCTTCGCCGGCAACTGGGTGCGCCTGGTGCAGGGGCTGATGGTGCCGATCGTCGTCCTGCTCGGCATCGGCTTCATCGTGCCGATGTACCGGAAGGTCATCGGCCTCAGCGCCTACGAGTACTTCGAGCGGCGGTTCGGCTACCTCGCCCGGCTCTACGCTTCCCTGGCCTTCGTGCTCGCGCAGTTCGCCGGCATGGGTTCCGTGTTCTTCCTGCTGGCGCTGGCGGTGTCCAGCATGACCGGTATCGGAGTCGTCACGGTGGTTCTGGTCCTCGGCCTGATCGTGACCGTCGTCACCCTCATCGGCGGGATGGAAGCGGTCATCTGGCTCGATGTGATCCAGGGACTGCTCCTCATCCTTGGCGGCCTCGTGACGCTGCTCGTCATCGCCGTCAAGCTCGACGGCGGCTTGGCTCAGGTCTTCACCGTCGCAGCCGCCGAGAACAAGGTCAGCCTCGGTTCGTTCGACTGGAACCTCGTCGAACTGACGTTCTGGGTGATGGCGATCAACGGCGTCTTCTACGCCGTCCAGAAGTACGGCACCGACCAGACGATGGTCCAGCGCTATCTGACCGCCAGGTCGGACCGGGAAGCCATCCGCGCGTCGGTCGGCGGCGTGCTGATGGTGGTGCCCGTGTGGGTGCTCTTCATGTTCATCGGTACCGCGCTCTACGCGTTCTACCAGGGCCAGGCCTCGCTGCCCGACGGCCTTCGGGCCGATGCCGTGTTCCCGCACTTCATCCTGAACGAGATGCCGGCCGGCGTCGTCGGGCTGATCATCGCGGCGCTGCTGGCCGCCGCGATCTCGTCCCTCGACTCGGACCTGAACTGCCTGGCGGCGGTCGCCGTAGACGACTACTACAAGAAGCTCCGTCCGCGGAGCAGCGAAGCGCAGAGGGTCCGCGTCGGCAAGATCGTCGTCACGGTGTCGGGAGTCGGCTCGATCGTCGTCGCGCTGATCTACGTCGCCGCCGGCGACGCGGGCGTGCTGGCGACCGTGTTCGCCCTCTACGCGATCTTCTCGGGGGGCATCGCCGGGATGTTCCTGCTCGGCATCTTCGTGCCGCGGGTGAACAGGGAAGGGCTCTACATCGGCATCGGCGCCTGCGTCGTGTTCACCGCCGCGGCCCTGCTCTCGTCGACGGAGTTCAGCCTCGGCGGCGAACCACGCATCTGGCTCGACCTCGGGCCACTGAACTACACGCAGCACAACTACATGCTCGGCGTCTACAGCCACATCATCCTGTTCGGCGTCGCCTGGGCGGCGAGCTACCTCTTCCCGGCCCGGGAGGTGGACCGCAACCTGACCTATGCTGGCTGGAAGGACCGGAAGCGAACCGAGACCTGAGGAGGTGGCGAAAATGACAGAGGAACCGATCCGCGACGGACATGCCAGTCGGTGCGCGGGTCTGACATCCGCCGGCATCCTGCGCGGAGCGCCGGCCCTGTTTGCCGTAGCTCTTGCCGCCTGCGGCCCCGCCCCCGAATCCACCCCAGGCGCTTCGTCCGAGCCCCCCTGGAACGTCGTCCTCTTTCTTGCGGACGACCTCGCCTGGAACCAGGTCGGCTACCACGGCACGACCTTCTACGAGACGCCGCACATCGACGCCGTCGCTGCCGCCGGGATGACGTTCTCGAACGCCTATTCGGCAAACCCCGTCTGTTCGCCGACGCGGGCGAGCCTGATGACCGGCAAGAACCCGGCGCGGCTCCAGATGACGGACTACATTCCCGGCAGCCCCTATCCCTACGCGCGTCTGCTGCGCCCGGCCGAGGTGCCCGGCCTGCCGCTCGAGGAAGTCACGCTTGCCGAGCTCTTCAAGTCCCAGGGTTACGCGACCGGCCACTTCGGCAAGTGGCACCTGAACGTGGACAAGGAATATGTACCCGGCCGGCCGATGGACCCGGGATCTCAGGGCTTCGACGACATCCTGACCACCGTCAAGCCGGAGTACGAGGACGACCCCCTGGCCGACGCTCACCATGCCCGCGAGATCACGGATCGGTCCTTGGCGTTCCTCGACGCGAACCGGGACCAGCCGTTCTTCCTCTACGTTTCCCACCATGTGGTTCACCGTCCGCTGCTGGAAGACCCGGAGTTGATCGCGAAGTACGAAGCGAAGCCCGGCGCGGACGACCCGGTGAACAATCCGGTGATGGGCGCGATGATCGAGACGATGGACCTCGGGCTCGGGCAGATCCTCGACCGCATCGAAGAGCACGCGCTGACGGACCGGACGATCGTCATCTTCTACTCCGACAACGGAGGCTTCGAGCAACTCCAGGCGCAGGACCCGTTCCGCGGCGGCAAGGCGATGATCTGGGAAGGCGGCATCCGGGTGCCGCTGGCCGTCAAGTGGCCGGGGGTCGTGACGCCGGGCAGCAGAAACGACGACCTGATCACGTCGGACGACTTCTTCCCGACGATCGCCGACATCCTCGGAGTCGACGAACTCCCCGCGGACATCGACGGCCTGAGCCTTCTGCCGGTGCTCGACGGCAGCGGTTCGCTCGACCGCGACACCCTCTACTTCCACTATCCGCACTATCACCACCTCGGCTACAAGCCGGCCGGCGCGATTCGCCAAGGCGACTACAAGCTGATCGAGTGGTTCGAGGGCTCGATCGCCGGCGTTGGCCCCGCGGTCAGCCTCTTCAACCTCGGGAACGATCCTGGCGAGACGACGGACCTTGCCGGGGACGAGCCTGCACGCGCGGACAGCATGCTGGAGCGCCTCGTCGCCTGGCGGCAGAAGATCGGCGCCGGCGAAATGGCGATGAACCCCGGCTACGAACAGGCCCGCCACGACTGGCGATTCGTCGACGAACACGGAGGCGACGCGAGGTGATGCGGAGCCGCCGACCGTGACGACCCTCGACCGCCGCCAAGCCCTCCTCGCCGCCCTCGGCCTCGGCGTCGGCAGCGCCGCCCGGTCCCTGGGCGCACAGGAATCCGACGCCGGCCCCCTCGAACGGACATTCGAGAGCGCCCGGCCTCTCAACCTGAAGATCACGGATCTCCGGACCTTCCTCGTCGACGCCGGCAACGACGAGAACTTCGTCTTCGTCAAGCTCTACACGAACCAGGGGATCACCGGTCTCGGCGAGGGCACGCTGTCGAACAAGGGAGAGGTCGTCGCCGCCGCCGTCGAGAACCACAAGCGCTACCTCGTCGGCAAGGACCCCACCGAGATCGAGCGGCATTGGCGCGGGATGTTCATCGGACCGCGCTACCGCGGCGGCCCGGTTCTCATGTCCGCGCTCTCCGCGGTCGAGATTGCGATGTGGGACATCCTCGGCCAAGCTCTCGGCCAGCCGATCTGGCAGCTCCTCGGCGGCAAGGCTCGCGACAAGGTACGCCTCTACTGTCACGAGGGCTATCTCGAGAGGATCAGTCACCGTCAGAAGCGCCGCCCGGCGGACGACGAGGAAGAGCTCGATCTCTGGCGGCAGAAGAAGGAGGACGGATGGACCTGCGTCAAGGGCGGCTTCTATCCTGGCGGCCGGCCGATCAACCACCGCGCGTCCATCCGCCGCGGCGTCGAGCACCTCGCTCGGGTGCGCGGGATCGTCGGCCCGGACTTCGACATCATCGTCGAGGCCCACGGCAAGCCGACGCCGCTGTCGGCGGTCGAGTTCTGCAACCGCGTCGAGGAGTACCGGCCGTTCTGGGTCGAAGAGGTGACCCAGCTCGAGAACGAGGTGATCGAGGAAGTGCGGCAGATCCGCGCCCAGACCCGCGTGCCGCTCGCGACCGGCGAGCGCCTGACCTCCCGCTATCACTTCGCTCCGCTGTGCTCCGAGCGACTTGTCGACGTGATCATGCCGGACGTCGTTCATGTCGGAGGCATTTCCGAGCTCCGCAAGATCGCGATCATGGCCGAGGGCTTCCGCGTCGACGTCTCGCCGCACAATCCGCAGAGCGAGGTGAGCACCCTCGCGTCGATGCACGTCTGCGCCTGCACGCCGAACTGCACGATCCTCGAAATCGGCAGCGGCCAGGATCCGTTCTGGCAGGACCTCTTCTACGGCGGGCACTTCTCCTATGAGCGCGGCTTCGCCGAGCTCCCCAGCCGCCCCGGTCTCGGCATCGACCTCGACGAGGACGTCGCGGCGAAGTTCCCGTACGAGCCGAAGCACTGGAGCACCTTGACGACTCAAGATGGCGCGTTCGTGGATCGCTGAGTCCACCCTCGGGTGGCCTCGGACATCCGACCGCCCGAGGCGGCGAGCCGGATCCGCCTGGATTCCGCTTCCGGCAATCGCTGCCGTCACCTTCCTTGCCTGCAGCCCCGCCGACGAGCGCGCCGCCGAACTCGCCGCCAGAGAGGTCGGCAACCCCGGAGGCGAGAACTACGGTGAGTTCGGCCCGCCGGACGCCTACGAGGGCGACTCGCCGCATCCGTTCTACGGGGCCGAGAACGAGTGGAGCCGCCGGATGTTCGACGAACGTTCGGCGGACCTCTACGTCAAGCGGCGCGGGCAACGTCAGCTCCTGGAGATCCTCGACGGTCGACCGGAGGTCGCCATCGAACTCGCCGACGCGCGCCTGAGAGAGGAAGCGGAAGATGCCGAATCGTGGTTCATCAAGACGGTAGCGCTGGCACAACTCGGGCAGGTCGTCGAAGCCGAGGCGGCGATGACGACGGCGACCGCCCTGGGCATGCCCGCCGGGCGGTTCCTCGCCGGCCCGCGCGAACTGCTCGCGCCGCTCAGCGGCGCCGAGACGTTCACGGATCAAGCCGCCCGGCCACAGAACGCGATCATCCACGGGCCGATGCTTGGCGCGGTTACCGAGACGACGGCCAGAATCTGGATCCGGACCGCACGGGAGACCCGCTTCGAAGTCGTCGCTACGAGCAGCGGCGAGCGCCACGCGGCCTCCGGGGCCACCTCCGCCGACCTTGACTACACGGGCACGGCAACGCTCGAGGGCCTGACGCCGAACACGACGTACGAATACCAGGTTCTCGTCGTCCCGAACGGGGCGCAACCCACCGAGTTCCAGCCATGGAGCTACACCCTGCGGACGCCCCCGCCTGCCGGGGAGGCCGGCATCTTCACGATCGCCTTCGGCGGCTGCGCCGGCTACACGCCCCGGAACGAGCGGATGTGGGACACGATCGCGGGGCACGAGCCGCAGGCCCTTCTGCTCCTCGGCGACAACGTCTACGTCGACTTGCCGGAGTTCCCCGGTCCCTTTCACGACTACACCTACTATCGGCGTCAGTCGCGCCCCGAGTTCCGGCGGCTCGTCGGCTCGACGCCCGTCTACGCTGTCTGGGACGACCACGACGCGGCCGTCGACGACATCTGGCTCGGCCCCTACGTCGATCGCCCGGCGTGGAAACAGCCGATGGTCGAGCATTTCCACCGGAACTGGAACAACCCGGCCCATGGCTCGGCGTCCCATCCCGGCGTCTGGTTCGGGTTCTCTCTCGGCGACGTCGACTTCTTCCTGCTCGATGGCCGCACCTACCGGACGAATCCGTTCGTCGCCGAGCGCACGATGCTGGGTCCGGTGCAGAAGGCCTGGCTGTTCGAGTCCCTCCTGGGTTCAGAGGCCACGTTCAAGGTCATCGCGAGCCCCGTGGCCTGGGCCGACGGCGCGAAACCCGAGAGCCGCGATACCTGGTCGGGCTTTCCCGAAGAGCGCGAGGAGATCTTCCGCTTCATCGAAGCGAACGACATCCGCGGCGTGGTCCTCCTTTCGTCGGACCGCCACCGTTCCGAGGCCTGGGCGATCGAGCGTGACAGCGGTTACGCCTTCCACGATCTGCTGAGCGGCCAGTTGACGAACATCCACACCCACGCGAACGAGCCCGGCGCCCTGTTCAGTTACAACCTGAAGGACTCGTTCGGCCTGCTGACGTTCGACACCGCTCGCGAGGAACCCGAAGCGACGTACGAGATCTACTCGATCGACGACGAGCTGATCGAGACCCTCGTCATTCCGCACGCCGCCCTCGCCGTACAGAACCGAGAAGGAAATCAACGATGAACCGCTCGAAGGGCGCCGCCGTCGGAACGGCCCCACTCGTCCTCGCTCTCGCCGCCTGCACCCCTGCGCCCGACGCCGAGTCGCCAAGCGTTGTGGAAACCACCGCCCTCTGGCTCTTCGACGAACCCGCAGGTCTCTACCCCAGCCACACCCTCGACGACATGTCCGACAACGACATCGTCCTGACCCTCGGCCTCGGCGCGCAAGTCGTCCCGGGCCGCTATGGCAACGCCCTGCTGGTCGCTCCGCTCGACCCGCCGCTTGAGGTGCCCCCGGCCGAGGAGAAGGACGCCGAGTTCGGGATGGCCCAGCTGCCTCCGCCGGAAGGCCGGACGGTCGAGCCCCTGAGCTGGTTCAACGCCGACTTCGCTGCGCTGATGACCTCCGGCGAGAACCACCTGAGAAAGGAGGTCGGCCACAAGAACCCGACCGTCCACGCCCTGA
The DNA here is from genome assembly GCA_965219625.1 of Candidatus Multivoraceae bacterium. Taxonomy (GTDB): domain Bacteria; phylum Acidobacteriota; class Thermoanaerobaculia; order Multivoradales; family Multivoraceae; genus Multivorans. Next base: position 1,848,414 of record OZ244782.1, read on the forward strand.
ACCTGGGCGCCTTCGACTGGACGGTCGAGTTCTGGCATGCCCCGGGTGAAGCTCCAGTCTCGGACGATGGATCAGCGGAAGGCGAGGCCGTCGTCTTCGAGGTCGGCGCCGGGCCTCGGGGCGAGAACGACATCGTCACCCGGCTCATCTGGTCGGCGGACCGTTCGCGGTTCGTGCTGTCCAACCAGCCCGCTGGCGCCGCCGTCGAGATACCGACCGAGCGCGGAACCGCCGGGGGTTGGCGTCACTATGCCTTCACGTACGAGGCCACCGAAGGTCAGGTCCGCCACTACGTCGACGGCGACCTTCAGCCCTTGCCGCCGCCAAGCGGCTTCGCAGCTCTGCCCGAAGGGGACGAGGCTTACTTCACCCTCGGAGCGGACGGTTCGTGGGGACGCAAGTTGACCGGCTTGCTCGACGAGGTCCGCTTCAGCCGGGGTCTCGCGTATACCGGTGACTTCGAACCGCCGGCCAGCTTCGCGACCGTCCCCGAGCCGGTCGAACTGGTCGGGGGGCCGCCGCTCCTCTTCGGCGACCGTGCGACCGGGCCCTTGACGCTCGGCGGCCGCAAGCACGTCTTCCTCGACGACGCTCTCCTCGCGGACGCCGGAGACGCGAAGTTCGTCGTCAACCCGCCACGGCGCGCCGAGCGCGTGCTTGACGAGATCAAGGGTGCGTTTCGCAAGCACCTGACGGTCGTCGAGGGGAACGACGGCGTCATCCGTATCTACAACTCGAGGGAGGAGGATCACCTCGCCGTCTACACGTCGACCGACGGCGTCCACTTCGACCTGCCCGACATGGGGCGGGGCGAAGTGAACGGCCACCGGAACATCGTGATCCCCGACATGGTCGGCGGTCTGGGCAACCCGTTCTGGGACCCGCAGGGGCCGCCGGAGGAGCACTGGAAGTACCTGACGGACTACCAGCGGCGCGGCATCTACCTCTACACCTCGCCCGACGGCTACAACTGGACGCGGCGGCGGAACATCATCCTGCCGTTTCGCTCCGGCACCCAGAGCAGCACGTACTACGACGACCAGCGACAGGTCTACATGTCCTACCACCGCTCCGGCATCTTCCATACCCCCGGCGGCGTGACGCAGCGCAGTTCGGTCGTCACCGAGCACGAGGACCTGCGCGCCACCTTGCCGTTCGAGCCGCTGACCCAGCAGGAGTACCTCGACCTCCGCGCCGAGTACCCACTCCGCAACCCGCTGCCCTGGTGGGTCGACAACGGCCCGCTGACGCCGGGAGGATTCGGCATGGAGTTCCCGCACCTCTTCGACCCGACCCCCGAGGATCCGGTCGGCGTGGACTTCTACCTCACGAAGGCGATGAAGTACCCCTACGCCCCGGACGCCTATGTCGCCTTCCCGGTCGGCTACTTCCACTACTACGGCGACGGGCCGGAGACGCGCAGGGTACTCGGACTCGAGGAGCGCGGTCTCGGTTCCGGGCCGCTCGAATCCCAAATCGCCGTCAGCCGAAACGGACTCGACTGGAAGCGATACGCCGAGCCGGCCTACGTTGGCATCGGCCGCCACCAGGGGCGCGACGTGGTCACCGCCTACATCGCCCACGGCATGATCCGACGCGGCGAGGAACTCTGGCAGTACTACTTCGGCGAAACCCATTACCACTCGCCGCACATCGAAGACCCGGAAGGCCGCGGCGTCTACCGTCTCGTCCAGCGGCTCGACGGGTTCGTCTCGCTGGACAGCCCGTACGGGTACGAGACGACGGTCGTCACCAAGCCGCTCGTCTTCGCGGGCGACCGCCTGGAACTCAACGTGGACACGGACGCCGTCGGCTATCTTCAGGTCGGCTTCCTCGACGAAGAAGGCCGTCCGGTCGAGGGCTACACCGTCGACGACTGCGTCTACATCAATGGCGACTTCATCGCGAAGGAGGTCGACTGGCTCGCAACCGGCGCCGACCTGTCCCCACTCGCCGGACGAACAGTTCAGGTCGTGTTCCGCATGCGCGGCGCCAAGCTCTACGCGATGCAGTTCGTGGAAGGAGAGTAGGGAAATGAACTCCAGAAGACGCCTGCCGCAAACAAGCTCGGGGAGACGAGCAGGGGCGGCCGGCAGCCGCCGCGCCGCGGGCGCCACGACGACGAACCCCGTTCGCATCGTTCTCCTCGCCGTTTGCGCTTCCTTCCCGGCTGTCACCCTCCAAGCGGCGACTCCGGCCGCAGCCGGCCCTCAGACCGCTCCCGTCGACACGGCTTCCTACGCCCAGGTCCTCCATGTGTCACTGACCGGCAACGACGCGACAGCGACCGGCGACGCTTCCGCTCCCTACGCCAGCCTGTCCGCAGCCCTCGCCGCAGCCGGCGTTGGTCGCACCGCCGTCCTCATCGCCGCCGGCGCCTACCCCACCCGGGACCTCCAGCTCGAGTCGGGCGCCGACCTGTACGGCGGCTTTCATCCCGTCGGCTGGACGCGCGACATCCACGCGAACCCCACCATCCTCGACGCCCAGGGAGAGGGTCGCGTCCTGTCCGTCGAAGCTTCCGCAACACCGAGCGGCGAGGCCAGGCCCCGCCTCGACGGCCTCCACATCCAGGGCGGTCTCGTCCGCGGCCCCGGCGGCGGCATCCTCATCGACGGCGCTTCGCCCGTCCTCACGAACAACGTCTTCGTCGGCAACGCGACACAGCAGCCCGACGGCTGGGCGCCCAAGTATCTGCACGAGACAGCCCATGACGGCGGCGCGATCTTCTGCCGGAACGGCGGAGCGCCCGAGATCCGCAACAACCTGATCGTCGACAACGCGACGGAGACCGGCCGCGGCGCCGGCATCGCCTTCGACGGGGACTGCGACGGCCTGATCGCAGACAACGTGATCATCGGCAACGTGGCTGGCGGCAACGACCCCTTCCGCAGCAGCGACGGAGGCGGCATCTCCATCTTCAACTCCTCGTCGCCCGAGATCGAGGGCAACGTCGTCCTCGGCAACCGGGCTCTGAACAACAACGACGGCGGCGGCATCTTCGTCGCCTACTGGTCTTCAGCCAAGCTCCGGGACAACCTGATTGTCGGCAACCAGGGCGGCGACGACGGCGGTGGCCTGTTCGTCGGGGGCCAGGAACACCGCTACGACCGACCGTTCGACCCGCTGCCTGGAGCTGCGGACTTCTTCGTCGAGGTGACGGGCAACCAGTTCTTCGGCAACACGAACCCCTCCGGCAATTCCGGCGCTCTGCGCATCACGATGGAGAGCCGCGGGCGGATTGAAGGCAATCTGGCCGCGCTGAACGGCGGGTTCTACCTGCAGCGGAGCGAGCTCGAGGTCACGGACAACACGATCCTGGAAGACACCCTGCTCATCGAGACGAAGGAGGGCCTCGAGCCCACGCTCTTCAGAAACAACATCGTCGCCGGATCGTTCGAGAGCGACGGCGTTGCGAGGGTCAGCGCGTCGCTGCTTCGCGACGGTCTCGCCGATGCGGGCGACGACAACCTCGCGGGGCGGCCCGAGTTCCTCCAAGACGGCCGGGAACTTCAGGTCCTCGCCGCCTCCTACTCGCCGACCGGCTTTCAGACCCACCTCAGTCTGGCGGCGCCGCTTCCGCCGGAGGAGCTTGTCCGCCGCGTCGTCGTCAGCGGCGGCATCTGGGGCGTCGTCCATTCAGCCTCGGGCCGCGAACTCGTGGTCTGGGGCGACCTCCGGTCGGCGACCGAGGTGCGAATGCTCCCGACGTACCGCCAGCTCGCCGACTCCTCTGGCTTCGGCAAGGGCTTCGATGCCGCCCGCGCCATTTCGGACTACGAGCCAAGACGGATCAACAAGTCGATCGAACTTCTCGAGCGCGGCCAGCCCATCTACTACGCAGCCTCCACGGGCGGCTACGAAGACGGCGTGCGGATGGCAAGCACCTGGGGCGACTACATCATCTACAACGTGGAGCATGTGGCGCTCGATTTCGCGGCGCTCCGCGAGTTCATGCGCGGCCTGGTCGACGCGGGCCCGACTCCGAGCGGCCACCGGACGCCAACCGTCATCGTCTCCCTGCCCCTGCTCGGTCTCGACGAAACGACGGTCGTCGCCGGCGGCTGGATGGTCCAGCAGGCGCTGGCCCAGGGCGTTCACGGCATCCACCTCGCCCGCGCCCGCGACCCGGAAGGAGTCAAGCGCTTCGTACAAGCCGCCCGCTACCCGATCCACCGGCAGGCCGCCGACATCCTCGGCGTTGGCCTCCGCGGCTGGGGCAGCCACACCTTCGCCTCCTGGGTCTGGGGCCTCAGCACCCGGGAGTATCTCCAGAGAGCCGATGTCTGGCCGCTCAACCCCGCAGGCGAGATCATGCTCGGCGTCAAGCTCGAGGACCAGCAGGCCCTCGACCGAGCAGCCGAGACCCTCTCCATTCCCGGCCTCGCCTTCGCCGAGCACGGCCCGCGCGATCTGGGCCTCTCCTACGGCTACCTCGAAGGCCGCGCGGACCCGCCCCTGCCCCCAGAGGTCGTCGCCGCCGGCGAGCTTGTGCTGGAACTGACGAAGGAGCGGGGCATGTTCTTCCTCGACAATGTGCTGCCCGGCAACGTCGCGCAGCAGATCGACCGCGGCGTGATGATCGGCGCGGGCCGGAGGGAGGACTCGGCGGAAGCGGGGAGGGAGCACAGCGGGCGCACGATGCCCTGGTAGCCTGAGTCCCATGCTCAGGAACATCCTCGCCGCCATCGTCGGTTACCTTGCGATGGCCGCCCTGCTCTTCGCACTCTTCTCGCTCCTCTGGCTCACGCTGGGTCCCTCGCGCGTCTTCGAGCCGGGTTCTTGGGAGGTACCCGCCGACTGGGTCATCGTCCAGCTGGTCCTTGGGCTCGTGGCCGCGTACGTTGGCGGGCAGGTCTGCGCCAGGTTGGCGCACGATGCGAGTGGCGCCACGATTCTGATCGGCCTGGTGATCGTCCTCGGTGTGGTGAATGCCCTGATGTCGCCGGAGATGGCGGCAGGACCGCGCCCCGACGACGTGTCCATGATGGAGGCGACCGCGGGCGGGCTCCAGCCGACATGGTTCAACTGGCTCAACCCGTTGATCGGCGCCGCGGGCGTGTGGTTCGGCTCGCGGAAGCTGCGCGCGTAGCCTCCGAGCCCGAAGAAAGAGGGTCAGGTCCCGGAAGCTCGAGACCGACCTGGTCCGGGCGCGCCTGGCGGGCTGGGGAAGGGAGCGACTGCCTCGAGTGAGATGACTCTTCTTGTGGCGCCCCAAGTGGGGTGTTGGAGGCCCATGCAATGCCTATAAGTTGGCGGTCGCGGCCATTTCCGGCAGAATAGGAGCCTAGATCGAGTCCAATCGGAGGGTCATGGTGCTCATCTCTTTCGCGGTCACAAACTACGCCTGCTTCAAGGAGCGCCAGGAACTCACGCTGGAGCCGCCGCGCAAGACCGAGGACGACGAGTTCTCGTTCGACACGGGCGTGAAGCGGATTCCCCGACTTCACCGCGCCGCCGCCCTCTATGGCGCGAACGCGAGCGGCAAGACGCGGTTCGTCGAGGCGCTCGGGTTCGTCAAGCGGTTCGTCATCGACTCCTCGAAGCGTCGCCAGGCCGGGGAGCGGATTCCGCATGTGCCGTTCCTGTTCGACGGCGAAAGTCGGTCGCGCCCCACGACCTTCGAGGTCTCGTTTCTTCAGGCGGGATCGGTCTACGAGTTCGGCTTCTCAGTGGACAGTGAACGCGTCCACGAGGAGTGGCTGCTCCAGTGGCCGGAGGGAGGGCGGCAGCGCATGCTGCTCGACCGCAAGTACGACCCGGCCACAGAAGAAGAATCCTGGGACTTCGGAGCTTCGGTGCGTGGCGAGAAGCGGGCTTGGCAGGCGAGCACAAGACCGAACTCCCTCCTTGTCTCGACCGCTGCCCAGCTGAACAGCGAGTTCTTCCGTCCCGTCGTGGACTGGTGCCAGCGGCGTCTACGTGTTGGCCCCGCGGAGGACATTTCGATGGACGTCACGACCTCGCTGGTGGACCGTGACGAGCTGGCCCGCGACAGAGTGCTCAGGGTGTTGCGAGACGGCGACATCGCCGTTTCCTCCCTGCGAACCCGGAGGGATACCGTCCGCCTGGACGAACTGCGCATGAAACTCCCGGAAGCAGTGCTGAGGGACCTGAGGGATGCCGGCCAGACATCGTTGTGGTCCTGGAAGGTCCAGTTCGGGCATCGGCTCGAGGGCTCTCCGGAGACCCATTTCCTGGACTTGGATGACGAGTCGGAAGGCACACGTCGGCTCTTTCAGTTCGCTGGTCCCTGGCTCGCTGCCCTCGACGACGACCTCGTCGTCGTCGTGGATGAGCTGGACGCGAGCTTGCACTCCCACCTCGTCGCAGCCCTCGTTCGGCGCATCAACAGCGCGCCGCTCGACGCCAAACCCCGACGCGCTCAACTCGTCGCAACCCTTCACGACACCTCGGCGATGACGAGCGCTCTGGACCGGGACCAGATCTGGTTCGTGGACAAGGATCCGGCTACGGAGGCAGCGAGCCTGACGCCGCTGAGCGCCTTCAAACCGAGACGCCGCGAGTCGCTCGAGCGCAGCTACCTGGGTGGCCGCTACGGCGGCGTGCCGGTCATCGCCGAATTCGGCTAGGCGTGCCGCCACGGGATTGTGGAGAGTCAACCGATGCCTTTCGTTCGAGGGTTCGTGTTCGCGGCGCTGGAAGTTGTGTTTCTGCCCTTCCAGATCGTTGGAACGCTCGGCTATCTCTTTCTGATTCGCTTTCGGAATCGACGCCATGGCGTCTCGGGCACGGCGTACGAGCCGTTCATGGTGCGCCTGTTGCTGCACCAGATCGGAAGTCGTAGCGACGAGGCGGCCGAACGGATGGCGCCGCATCTGCCCGCATTGCCGCCGGCGGTCCTGCTGCTGTTGATGAAGACGATGGCGACGGCGGCGCGGTGGAGCGGTTTCCGAGGCTCATTCTTCGCCTATCCCGGGCCGCGGCCGTCCTCGATGATGACGATCATGAGCCATCGGACCCACTTCTTCGACGAACGGCTCTCCGCCGTCGTCGCTCCGGAGAGTCCAATCCAACAGTTCGTCCTACTCGGCGCCGGTTGGGACACGCGCTCATACGGCCCCCTTCCCGAGGGCGGCGACTTGCGAGCAGTCGCCGCACCCTTGAGCGGCCAAGGCAAGAGGATCTTCGAGGTCGACGAACCGCCGACCCAGCGCGTCAAGGTCGAGGCGCTGCGCAGGGCTGGGGTCGACTCCTCCCACGTCGCCTTCGCACCGACGGACTTCAACCAGCGATCCTGGCTGGACTCCCTGATCGAGCGCGGGTTCGACCCGGAGCAGCCGACGTTCATTCTCTGGGAGGGCGTCACGATGTACCTCGACGACGAGGCCGTCGAGAAGACGCTGCGCGCTGTCGCGGCGTTCGCGCCGGGATCGCGTCTCGCCTTCGACTTCATGAGCCGCGAACTCGTCTTCGCTCGGAAGCCATACGTGGCCGAAGGGCTCTACGCAAGGTACGCGGCAGCAGTCGTCTACAGCGAGAGCTGGCACTTCGGCATCTCGACCGCCCCGCCGGCCCGCCAGCACGCCGAGGACCTAATGGAATCCTGCGGCCTCGAACTCGAGGACTTCGAGACGTTCGGCTCGGAAACAGGCCGGCGAATCCCCATCGGCGGGCTCGTCCTTGCAAGGACTCCGAAGCGGTAGCCATGTCCCCCGGCTGCGGGCCTGCAGCTACCCCGTAGCGCGTGCCCTGCCCCGGCGCACTGGAACGTCCCAGCCTGCCCCCGACGGCCACGACGACTGGCCGACGAAGGAGCACGAGGAGCAAGATCCCCCGTAGACTCGGAACACGGCCGAGGTGGCTCACCTCCCGAGCGACGTTTGGCTCAATCTCCGAGCGTTGCCGGCACAGTCCCCTGCCGATAGACGCCGAGATTGCCGAGATCCAGCTCGAGCGGCTGACCGGTGCTGGCGTCGCTGAAGGTCGCTGGCGATTGGGAGAACGCCTGGCCGTCGCCGCCGTGGTAGTGGAGCAGGAACGTGTTCCCGTTGAGCGGTTCCAGGTCTCCCGAGAAGGCGCCGGGCGCCAAGAACGCAAGTTGGAGTGACCCGTCCGTCGCGGAGACGGTCAACCGCTCTCCGAATTCGTTCGAATACGTACCGACGTAGCGCTCGAGCGGATAGGGCGGAGGCGAATCGGGATCGCGTAACGCCGCCTGGGCGGCGAGTGCCTGTTCGACCTGGGCGTGAATCGCCTCCGTGCTTTGCATGGCTTCTGCGTGGTAGTCGCGCTCTGGAAGGTCGAGGAGGCGGGCGAATGCGAAGGCGACAATCTCCTGGTGCGGGTAGTAAGGGGTCCACATGCTGCCGTTGACCAGCACGGCGACGCCGGCTTCGGCCTCCGGCAGAAGGGCGACGTAGGCCGGAAAGCCGAAGATGCCGCCGCCGTGGGAGAGATGGCGCCGGCCTCCGAAGGACCCCACCTGCCAGCCCATCGCGTAGGACGACTGCGGCTCGTCCGCGAAGAGGAAGGAGCCGGGGGCGTCGACCTGCTCGGTGTGCAGTTCGGCAACTGCAGACGAACTGAGAACCGGAGCGCCCTCGAAGCGACCTTCGCTCAGGTGCATGCCGAGCCAGTTTGCCAGGTCGACGGCGGTGGACGCCACGCTGCCGGCCGCCTGCATGTTGTCGTAGGACTGCCAGGCGAGGACGCGGCGCTCGCCGTTTCGGTCGAAGCCGTGAGGCATCGCCACGTTCGCTCCCGCGGCGTTGTCGATGCTCGGCGTGCCTGCAGGCGCGGTGCCGAGAAAGGTCGGCGCGACGAACTCCGAAGCCCAGAGGCCGTAGGCGCTCGGATGGGTCGAGTGCATCCCGAGAGGCGTGAGAATGCGGTCGTCGAGCCACGCGCCCCAGGAGTTTCCCGTCACGCTCTCGACGACGAGACTCAGCAGCCCATAGCCGAGATTGCTGTAGCGATGCTCCTCGTAGGCGGCATAGTTCGCAAGGCGCCTGGCTCGTTCGGCGACCTCCCGGGCGCTGAGGACCTCGAGTGCGGGGAAGTAGTCCTCCGGGATACCGGAACGATGGGCCAGAAGGTCACGGAGCGTGATCTGCGCGGCGCGGTCGGCGTCCGCAAGCTCGAACCAGGGAAGATGCCGAACGAGAGGGTCGTCGAAGGTGACAAGTCCCTCATCGACCATCGCGGCGATGGCCGCGGCGCCGAAGCCCTTCGTCACGGAGCCGATCTGAAAGACCGTGCCCGCGTCGATCTTGTCCGGTCGTCCGACCTGTTTGACGCCGAACCCCTGGGCGAAGGCCAACCGACCATCGACGACGACCGCGACGGCGAGGCCCGGTACGTCCCAGTCGCTGAACGACTGCTCGATGAACTCCTCCAGGCCGGCGAGGCGCGGGTCGGAGACGACGGCCGCGGCGCGTTGCTGGCTTGGCGGTTCCGCTTGCGGGTCGCAGGCGACAGAGAGCGCCGCCGCGAGCCACAGCAAGCGCCAGGGCAAGGAAGCGAACGGCTTCCTCAACGCGGCGGTGTCTTCCCGGGGTGGAGCACGAAGAAATCGTGGACGGTCCGAGCGATCTCCGCGATCACCGGCTCCATCGCCTCGTTGCTTTCGAGCTTCGACTCCTTGAGGAAGACGACGGTGACGACATGGCCCGCGCCGCCCGGCAGGTAGATCACGCCAACGTCGTTCGTCGTCTCGCCGATCGTCCCCGTCTTGTGCGCGACGACGGTGCCGGCTGGCAGGAGGCCCTTCAGCCGGTTCTCTCCCGTCTCGCATCGCTCCATCATGTCGATGAGCAGGGCCGAGCCGGAGTCCGAGAGCGCCGCGCCGCGCCAGATGCCCTCGAGGAGCTTCGCCATCGCCTTTGGCGTCGCCGTGTCCCTGGGGTCCGCGTTGAAGGAAGCGTTCAGCCGAGCCATTTCCTTGGGCGCCAGGCCGGCGGTACGTTCCGCATCGACCAGGCGGTTGAACTCCTCGGAAGGGATCCAAGGGTCCTCTTCGCTGGTCGCTCGCCCCAGCCAGTTGCCGATGAGTTGGCGGGTGGAACGGTCCACGCGGATGCCCTCGGCCCCCAGGCTCTGTAACCTGGTGGTGACCTCTTCACCGCCGCCGGCCAGCTCGAGAAGCAGGTCCGTCGCGATGTTGTCGCTGATCCGCAGCATGAGTTCGAGGAGGTCGCGCACAGTCAGCTTCGAGCCGGATCGGAAGAGGTAGTCGCGAATCGCGCCGTGAGTGTCCACGATGTCTCGCTGCCGGATGTCCACGAGGTCGTCGAGGGACCGCTGCCCGGCGTCGACCTGAGCCAGGATCTCGACGGCAATCGGGACCTTGTACGTACTCGCCATGGGGAAGCGCTCATCCCCGTTGAGGAACACGCCGCGGCCCGACTCGAGGTGCACCGCGGCGACGCCGACAACGCCCTCCGCTCGGTGCGCCAGCCGTTCGATCTGGGCCCCCAGAGGCGCCAGGGCGGCTTGATCGCCCAGGAACTCGAGTTGCCTGGAGTGCGCGGCCGCGCCCGCGAACAGACCTGACAACAAGGAGACGGCAAGGACGCTCTGAAGTCTGCCCTGTGAGTTCATCGGCGGGTCTCCTGGGAAGGGAAAGGGAAGGCCCGGGTGAGGTCGCAAAGCGTATCGTCGAACGGACAAGCCTGCTCGTCTCGAACCCCGGGGCGCTCGGCGGTATAGTCGAGACTATACAGGCCCAGGTTCGTCGCAACGATCACTCTCTCCGCAGGAGGAAGGAAGAAGCATGTCTTCGTTCGAGTCGAGAAGAACCCGATCCAAGCTCTTCGTGAAACTGCCGGTCATCGCGGTCGTGCTGGCCGGAGTGGCGCCCTCTTCGGCGCCGGCTCAGACGAGTGCGACGATCACCGGGGAGGTCCGCTCCGTCGACGGCGCCTCGATTCCCGGCGCCGAGGTGGTCGTTGCCGGCGAATCGCTTCGACGGCAGGTCGTGACGGATGCCGATGGCCGCTATCGCCTGCCCGCTCTTCCCGCCGGCACGTATGAAGTCCGCGCCTCCGCCGAGGGTTTCGCGCCGGCCGTAACGACCGGTTTCGAACTTCTTCTCAACTCGCGAGTGGCGCTCGATTTCGTGCTCGATGTCGGCACCTTCGAAGACGAAGTCACGGTAACCGGCGCTTCCGTTCTGCTTGACACCCGGTCTTCCGATACCCGCGGCGTCGTGACCCCTCTCCAGATTGCAACGCTCCCGGTCAACGGCCGCGACTATCTCGATCTGATGCAGTTGGTCCCCGGCGTACAGGTCAACCGGGAAAAGGACAAGGGGAGCGATGAAGCGGTACCCGTTCTGGGAGAACGTGCCGGGAACGCCGTGTACCTGATCGACGGCATGCCGAATCGGGACGAGTTCGGCAGCGGCGCGGCTTCGCAGTTCACCCAGGACTCCATCCAGGAGTTCGAAGTGCTGACAGGGGGCTTCAAGGCGGAATTCGGTCATGGCTCGGGAGGCGTCGTCAATGTCGTCACGAAGGGCGGCGGAAACCAGTGGCGCGGCGCGGTCGTCGGCTTCGTGCGCGACGACGAGATCGACTCGTCCAACAGTCTCGAGCCGATGGCCGAAACGCCCCGCCTGTCCCGGGAGAACGTCGCTCTGAATCTGGGCGGCCCCCTGGTCGCCGACCGGGCGTTCATCTTCGCTTCGGCCGAGCGCATCGACGAGGAGCGGGAGCTGAACTTTGCGTTTCCTCCGGCAACTCCGGCTGTCTTGCGAGACTTCGAGAACTCGTTTGACTTCCCCGCGACAACAGAGGAGGACCGCTACTTTCTGAAGGTTACCGAGCAGATTGGAGACCGGCACCGGCTCGATCAGCAGCTCAGCTTGTCGGACAGCGAGGTGAACGACTTCCTGCCGTTGTCGGCGGCAGCGAATCTCCCGTCCACCCGGGACAACTTCGGGCGTGAACGGACCATGTTCGGATTCCGGCAGACGTCGCTGTTCGGCGATGGCGCCTGGATTTTCGAAGGCCACGTCCAATACCGGGAACACGCGGACGTCCAAGCTCCGGCTCACCCAGAGGCGGGGGTTTCCACGGCTTTCTCCATCTTCAGCTCCCCCTATACCTTTCTGACCTTCGGCGACCTGGGAATCGTTGCGTTCGGCAATCCGTCCAGCGGCTCAGACTTCGATCAGGAGTACCTGTCAGCGGGTCCGAGCCTGGCGGTCAGCTTCGGCAACCACGAGATGAAGTTTGGTTTCGATTATCTCGGGACTCAAGTAACGGGGAGCGAGGCCAGCGTTCTGACGAACCAGCTCTTCGCCACCGAAAGCAACTTCGCGCGCTTCGGTCCGGTCTACTCCGGGCTGTTCACCCTGGCCGAGATCGGAGCGCGCGTCGCGGGCGGCGACAACGTCGCTCTCGACAACGATTACACGGGGCTGTACGCCCAGGACGACTGGTCCATCGGCGGCGAGCTCGTCGTGAACATGGGACTGCGCTTCGACCGCGACTCGGAGTTCGAGAAGAACAACCTGTCGCCGCGACTTGGCTTTGCCTGGAGTCCGACGGACACGACGGTGATCTCCGGCAGCGCCGGTTTGTACTACGACCGGTTCCGTCTGGGCCTCGTCCGCAACATCGCGGCGTTCGGGGGCGCCGACATGAACCTCCTCCAGGACTTTTCCTATCCTCAGGGTTTCTACAACATCACGACGAACATCCCCTTTCTCTTCGGACTCTGCGTGAATCCGCTGGCGCCGCAAGCCCTGGTCGAGGGCTCCGACTGTCCGTTTGGCCTGCCGTCTCCTCACCTTGGCGTCGACATCTTCAACAACATCGTCGCCGACGGCCGCGGCCCGATCCCGCCGGAGACGGTCATCACTCGCGACAACGTGCAGGACCTGACCGGCCTGAGCCCGGACGAGTACCTGGCCCGGGTGAACGAGATCGTGCCGCTCCCTGTCTTCGGGCCGACTCCCTGGTACTGGGGTCCCTTCGGCGCATTGACTCACCCGGGCCTTCCGGGTCAGGAGTTGCCGGTCCAGATCGACCCGTCGTTCGATACCCCTCGCACCCGCGCCTACCACCTGGGCGCCAAGCGCCAGTTCGGGCGCAACCACCTCGTGACGGTCGATCTGCACTACCGTCAGATGAAGAACATCCTTGGCGTTCGCGAGACGAATCTCGAGTTCGTGTCGCGGATCCCGGGGTCCGAGCGGACCTACGAGGGCGGCGCCGAAGTCGGCGTTCGCGGTTTCGGGCCATGGTTCGAAGGCGAGTACAAGGCGGCAACGGTTGGTTACACGAAGCGCTTGAGCAACCGCTTCAGCCTGTCTGCGCACTACACCTACACGGACGCGGTCGACAACCTGGTCAGCGGCCAACTCGGCAACGGCGCGCTGACCGGCGCGACCGCGACCGGCTCCGCTCCGACCGACTCGTTCGTCGGCATCGTGCCCGTTGTGACGGACCCGACGACCGGACAGTCGAACGAGAACGGCTCCTTCACGGCGGGAAACGGGAACTTCATTCCGCGCGCGGGCACGTTCCACAACGGTCCGGACTTGGACAAGGGACCGTCACCGTTCGCGGTGGACGACCAATTCGTCCTCTTCGGTTTGTTCGACCTGCCGCGCGGCTTCCAGTTGAGCGGCATCTTCCGCTATCAGAGCGGCTTCCACTTCTCCAGGTCGGCCGCGCAACTCTCGGACCCGGATGGCAATCAGAGCTTCTCGACCCGAGACACGAGCATCGCCAAGAACAGCTTCCAGGCGCCTTCGTACCAGAGTTTCGATCTTCGGCTTGCGAAGTTCTTCGATCTCGGCAACGACAGGCGGCTGACCTTCCTGGTCGAGTTCTTCAACGCGACGAATGAGCAGAACCCCGCGGCGGTCGAGGCCGGCGAGGGGCGGCCGACAGCCTTCGGTCAGCCGCTTCAAGTTCTGCCGGGTCGCGAGGGCCAAGTCGGCCTGCGGTTCGAGTTCTGAGCGCGTCGACGGACCGAGCGGAGACGCCTGGACGCCGGACAGAGAAGGGGCTCGGTGAGGATGCGGGCTGGCCAGCTAGAGCCTGCCCGTAGCCCGCGCCCGGTCGAGAACCGGCTGGTAGATCCGCAACGTCGCCGCGTCGACCAACTGCCCGCCCTTGCCGCCGGCGCCGGCGCCCTTCGCCACCGACTCGTTGTAGAGATCGACCATCTTCTGCGCCTGCTCGATCTCCCGGGGCGACGGCGCGAAGACGTCGTTGGCAAGAGAAATCTGATTCGGGTGGATGCACCACTTGCCGACGGCCCCGAGGGTGGCGGCGTACGTAGCCTGCTTCAGGTAGGCCTTGTCGTTCCGAAAGTCGCCGAAGGGGCCGTCGATCGCGTCGATGCCGGCGGCGCGGCAGGCGGCGATCATGCGGACACGGTGAGCGGACCACATGTCCCCGGGGTAGCGAAAGTCCTTGTCGAGTTCGTGGCCGAAGCGCATGCCCATGCTGGCGGAGAGATCGCCGAAGCCGAGGATCAACGCCTCGAGACGCGGCGAGCAGGTGGCGATGGCCTCGACGTTCGCCAGGCCCTCGGCCTCTTCGATCAGGGCCTCGAGGCCGATCTTCCGACTCAGCCCCAGTTTCCGCTCGAGACCGTCGAGCAGCGTCTCGAAGAACCAGATATCGCGCGGCTGCTTGACCTTCGGCAAGATGATCACGTCGATGTTCTCTCCCGAGCCCTCGACCATGCACCGCACGTCGTCGACCGCCCAGCGCGTCGTGTGGTCGTTCACGCGCACCGCGCGTACCTTGGCGCCCCAGTCCAGGTCGTTCAGGCCGTCGATGGCGAGCTGGCGCGCTCCCTCCTTCCGGTCGGGCGCGACGGCGTCCTCCAGATCGAGAAAGACGAGGTCGGCAGAGCTTGAGGCCGACTTTTCGATCATGCGGGGGTTGCTTGCCGGTACCGCGAGTTCGGAACGTCTCAATCGCATGCTCAGTTCTCCTTGCCGTCCCCGGTCGGGCAGGTGTTCGGGCCGGCGTTCATCCCGAATTCGGCGAGGATCTCGCTTCGGTGCTCGTCGAGCAGGGGCGCCCTGCGGCGGACGCCGGTCTTCGTTTCGGTGTACTTGATCGGGCTGCCGACGATCTTGACCGGCGCGTTGTCGCCCGGGAGTTCGACCTCTGCCACCATCTCGCGGACGGCCGTGTGAGGGCTTTCGAAGATGTCCGCCGCGGTCTGCACGGGGCCGCATGGGACCCGGCCGGCGAGTGCTTCGACGACTTCGTCGCGGGTGAGCGAGGCCGTCCACTCCGCGACGACCGTCTCGACGAACTCCCGGTTCTTCCGCCGGGCCGCGAAGGCCTTCGTTCGTTCGTCCTCCACCAGTTCGGGGCGGCCCATCGCCTGACAGAGGATCTTCCACTGCGCCGGCAGCGGCGCGGCGATTGCAACGCCGCCGTCCTTCGCGTCATAGATGCCGAACGGGCTCAAGCTGTGGTGGTGCTTGCCGCGCGGCGGCAGTTGGTGGCGCAGGCTGGAGCCGTAGTTCGCGAACACCGATTCGCAGAGCAGGTTGACGCCGTCGATCATTGCGACGTCCATGAACTGGCCCTTGCCGGCGCGCCGCGCGTGATGGACGCCAGCGACGACTCCGAGTGCCATCAGGGCGCCGGGGAAGAGATCGCCGACGGAGGCGCCGCCGGGATAGCCCGTCGAGCCCGGCGGGCCGTTCACGTGGGCGAATCCACCCATCGCCTGCGCCACGATGTCGAAGGCGGGCCAGTCGGCGTAGGGGCTCTCGCCGGTCCGCGGGTCGCCGAATCCGCGAAGCGCCGCGTAGACGATGCGGGGGTTGCGCTCGCGGATGACCTCGTAGCCCAATCCGAGCCGGTCCATCACGCCGGCGCGCATGTTCTCGAGGACCGCGTCCGCCCGTTCGCAGAGCTTGAGGAAGATCTCACGGTCGGCCTCGTCCTTCAGGTCGAGCGAGATGCTCCGTTTGTTCCGGTTGATGCTGAGGAAGTACCCGCCGAAATCGCAGCCGCCGTCGACTCCGGCCTTCCCTTCCGCGGGGTGGACGAAATCCTCGGGCAAGGGCGGCGAGGAGCGGGACATGTCGCCGGTCGGCGGCTCCACCTTGATCACGTCGGCGCCGAGGTCGGCGAGGATCGCCGAGCCGAACGGGCCGGCGAGCGCCATCGTGCAGTCGACGATGACAAGGTCGCCGAGCGGGCCGGATTCCCGGGGACCCGGGCTCACTTGCCTCCCCAATGCGAGCGGCGCTTGATCAGCACTTCGCGTTCTCCTTCGAAGACGATCGTGCCGTCCTGCTTGGCGCCCCAGTGCTTGAAGCGGACGATGCCGGCATCGTCGCGGTCCGCGTCGCGGGTCTCGAGGATCTCGGTGTAGGCGGTCAGCGAGTCGCCGAGAAACACCGGCGCGCGGAAGCGCAGCTGGTCCAGGCCAAGCTCGGCGAGCGCGTTCTCCGCGGTGTCCTGGGTCGCCAGGCCGATCACCGTCGATCCGGTCACCAGGCCGAAGACGAGCCGCTTGCCGAAGGGCGACTCCTTCATCTTGTGCTCATCGAAGTGGCCGTCGGCGGTGTTCATGACCAACTTGGTCAGGAGCTGGCTCTCGACTTCGTCGATCGTCGTGCCGCGGGCGTGGCGCATCTTCTGGCCGACGGCGAAGTCCTCGAAGTACGTCGAGGACGAGGTCAGGCTGCCGACGCCTTCGTTCATCACGCGGTGTCCCCGCCCCTGGCAACCAGGTTCGTGCGCTGGTAGCTGACGACCATCTCGCCGTGCTGGTTGAAGGCCTCCGTCTGCCAGGTGACGATGCCGAAACGCGGCCTCGACCCGGACTCGCGACGGTCCACCACCGTACTCCTGCCGGTGATCGTGTCGCCGGGGTAGACCGGGCGGTGGAATTTCACCTCGTTCATTCCGAGGAAGGGTCCGCCGCCCTCGGAGAGATCCTCGACGGACATGCCGACGACCGTGCAGAGCACGAGGAGCGGATCGATGACGACCGCGTCGTGACCGTGGGAGCGGGCGTACTCCGCGTTGAAGTAGAGCGGCACGAAGCGCAGCGTCGTCGTGGCGAAGAGCGTGTTGTCGACTTCGGTCAGGGTACGACCCCAGTGGTGCTGGAACACTCTGCCTTCCTCGAAGTCCTCGTAGCGGTTGCCCTTCGTCTTGAGCGGGAAGGAAGAAAAGTCCGGGTCGGGCATCCCGGCGGAGTTCTACCACGGGGCGCTGAGGCACCAGCCAGGGAGCGCTGTACGATTCCCAGGTGATTCCCTGGGACAGCCTGAAGTCGGCTCTCGAGCAGGATCCCGAGTTCCGCTACACGGCGCGGCACTGGACGGCGAACCTCCGCCTCAGCGTGGGCGACCGGCACGTTTCCGTCCGCTTCGAGGACGGCGCGGTCGCCGCCCTCGAGCCGTGCAGCGCCGACGCCCCTTGTGACGTCTTCCTCGCAGGTCCGGAAGGGGAGTGGCGCGAGTTGCTGCGCGAGACGCCGCGGCCCTTCTACCAAGATCCGTTCTTCGCCAGCGTGCACCACGGGATGGAGATGAACCACGATCAGCCGGGTTCCGCCGCCTACTACCCGGCGCTGCGGCGCCTCGTCCAGGTGCTGCGCGATCTGACCAACCGAGCCAGAGGAGCTTCCGCATGAACGCATTTCGCCTGTTGCTCGGCCTCGTCTTCGGGGTCGTTACCGCATATACCGTCTTCGTCGCGATGGAGCATGGCCTGGGCCTGTTCCCCAGCATCTTCTTCGGCGACATCGCCGAGGCGGGTTGGCCGGGCCAATTCAACCTGGACTTCCTGGGCATGCTCGTCCTCTCGGGTTTCTGGGCCGCATGGCGCAACAACTTCACGCCGCGCGGCCTTCTGCTCGGCCTGGGCGGACTCTTCCTCGGCGCCCCGTTCCTCGCGCTCTATCTCCTCATCCTGAGCTGGCAGACGAACGGAGACGCGGCGAGAATGCTCCTTGGCGAAAAGCGAGCGCGTGCCTAGCGCTCAACCCCCTCGACCGGGCCTTTCTCGACGCGTCGGCCGCTATCTGGACCTCGAGGTACAGGGCGTCGCCTACGAGGTCTACTTCGAGTCGGCCGGGAACCCGGACGGTATTCCGCTCGTGCTGCAGCACACAGCCGGTTCGGACGGCCGCCAGTGGCGTCACCTGCTTGAGGACGTTGCGGTCGGCCAGCGCTTCCACATGCTCGCCTACGACCTGCCCTACCATGCGAAGTCCCTTCCTCCGACGGGAATCGAGTGGTGGAAGCAGGAGTACAAGCTGACGAAGAGCTTCCTGCTGGACTTCGTCTCCACCTTCGTCGGCGAACTTCAGCTCGAAAGCCCGGTCTACATGGGCAGTTCCATCGGCGGCCACCTCGCCCTGGACCTCGCCCTCCACCTACCGGGCCTTTTCCAGGCCGTCATCGGCCTCGAGGCGGCGGTCAAGTCGGAACCCGGCAACCTCGACCTCCTCGACCATCCGAGGATGAACAACGGCTACAAGAGCGAGCTGATGATCGGGCTCACCTCGCCCCAGGCGCCAGAGGCGCTGCGCCGCGAAGTCGGCTGGTGCTACAGCCAGGGGGCGCCCCGCGTGTTCCGGGGCGACCTCTTCTACTGGGGAAGCGACCACGACCTGGGCGATCGCGCCGCCGAAATCGACACATCGAAGACCCGCGTCTTCCTGCTGACCGGCGAGTACGACGCCGCCACGCCGCCAGAGGTGTCGGAACAGGTCGCGCGCCAGATCAAGGGCGCGACGTACCGGACGATGAAGGGCCTGGGCCACTTTCCGATGTCGGAGGACCCGGAGCGGTTCCGCCGGTACATCGAGCCGGTGCTGGCGGAGATTCTGGGTGGTCGGGCACGACAGAGCGCGCCGTCGGGGTCGCCTCCGTCCGTCCGATGACGGGCAAGTTGGTTGGCCGAGCGGTCGGCACGCCTCCTGGACGAAGTGATAGCGTCTTGCGGCGCTCGGTCGAGTTCCAGGATCTGCTCGGCCTAGGTTCTCGCCCCCGCAACTCTCGTCATCTCAACCGTGACCAAGGGCCGCCCTTCCGGATTACCCGACTTCGGCAGGCCGCCGCTCGTCGAAGTTGCGCTATCGGTCCAGTTCGAACCTCTGCGCCGAATGACGACGGCTCACGTTGGCCTCCTCTGGCAGAGCAGCTACCGCCGGCATTTGCCCCTCGTTGAAGAGCACCCCCCGCTGGAGCCCGCGGTCGAGGAGTTCGACCCGCCTGATCCCCAGAACGTCACGATCACCTTCGGCAACAAACCGCCGGCGCCGCGCGTGTGGTTTCTGAACGAGAAGAAGACCGAGCTTCTCCAGATTCAGCCGGACCGATTCGTCCACAACTGGCGCAAGACCGGCGAGAACGACAGCTATCCTCGGTACGAGACGATCCGCAACCAGTTCGGGGATGAAGTCCGTGCTCTGGCCGAGTTCCTCGACACGGAAAGGCTCGACGGCCTGTCGATCAACCAGTGCGAGGTCACCTATGTGAACCACGTAGATCTGGACGAGCCGGACTTCGGGCGCGTGGAGAAACTCCTCGCGAACTGGCAACCGCTTTGCGATACCGCCTTCCTTCCCATCCCCGAGGACCTCTCCTTGAGCTGGAGATTCCGCTTGCCGAACGAAGCAGGCCGCTTGCATGTCGCCGCTCACCCCGCTTGGAACTCGAGCGGGAAGCGCTTCTGGGCGTTCCGGCTAATGGCGCGAGGTCGGCCGGCCGGGGAAGGACTGGAGGGCGCTCTTGGGTTCCTGGACGTGGGCCGAGAGTGGGTCGTCCGTGGATTCGCGGATCTGACGACTGGCCTGATGCATGATTTGTGGGAGAGAACAGATGCTTGACATGGCCCACAAGGGTCTTCCGAGTTCTCGCGGACTTCTCAGCTTGTCGGACGATCTCAGGGCATCGACGAGCCGGCAAAGCCCGCTTGCAAGCGATACCGCCCCATCCGGGGTGCAGGTTCTGGTGGTCAGTCAACCGTACTCTGGCTTGATCGAGGCGCCTCAACATCCGTCAAAGCCGGTGCAGGAGGCCATCCGTCAGGCAGTTGAACTCCTGCAACTACCTCAGGACTGGGACTCCTACGGTGCGGCGCGAGTCTCCAAGAAGTCCCTCGAGGAGGCGCTCAAGTTCCTTCTCCAGGCCGGAGAAGTCGTTCGGAGTTTGGCGTCCCCCGTCGTCGTGCCAACGGCCCCGGGGGGAATTCAGCTCGAGTGGCACCAAGGCGGAGTCGACATCGAAGTCGAGTTCAACCCCGGCTTCCCGCCGTCATGGTATGCAGAAGATGTGGCAAGCAGCGAGTCGGAAGAGGAGATCCTCGCCAAGAACGACTCCGCCCTCAACGAGTGGCTGGCTCGGGCCTCGGTCTAGATTCGTGACATCGCCCGAAGAGTGCCGGGCGCTGTTTCCCGACGACCGAGAGATCGAAGACGAGGTGGGCCTGTTGCGGCGAATTCCGCGAAGGCACTTCGTGCTCGACAAGAACTGCGGAAGGCATCGGCCTTCGTCCGCGGCCTTCTGCGACAGTCCCGGCGGACATCCCATGTCCGTCTACCGGACGGACGTCATCGCTGCGGAAGGCGACTCCCCGGACCGGGTGATGGCAGGGCATGGGGATTTCGGTCTCGTCTCAGTCGCTGCCAAGTGGTTCCGCCAGAAGGAGCAGACAGTTCATGCCAACCCGCTTCCCGACGAGACCGCTCATGCCTTGGTCTGCGGTAGGAAGACGAAGAGCCACCGGAAGTGGTTTGCGAAGCAGTCGAAGTGGGTAATCTGCCCTCCGGCTTAGTTCGCTGCCCGGTGATGTAGTCGCCGATCCTCTCAAGCCGCGAACGCCCCGTCAGAGGAGCGTAGTTGGCCGGCCCTACCTGCCGAAGCGCGTGGCGACGTACTTGGCGGCGTCCTCGGCGCCGAGCCGCACAGACCCCGGGCCGCTCCGGACGTAGAGGTCGCCCTTCGGGGCCTTCTCCAGGCCCTTCCACTGCAGGTAGACGGGCTCGGGGCTTCGCTCGCAGCTCACCACGCAGACCGTCTTGCCTTCCACGATCTGCGTCTCGGGATCGATGCAGGTGCCGGCGCGGGCGCCAAGGCCGTTCCGCACGACCTGGGCGAGGTGCCGCATGAACTTGTCGTCCGTCTGAAGGCGGTCGTGGTCGATGCCGAGGACCTTCCGGTCATCCGCGACGCCGATGAGCAGGTCGCCGCCGTCGGTGTTGAGGAACGCAGCGATCGTCTTCAGCGCCGCATGGGTGACGTGCCGGTCGTCCTGGCGGTTCTCGTTCAGGTTCCAGCGCAGGCTCGACTTGAACTCGAGGGTCTTGGACTCCTGGAGCTTGAGGAGCGCTTCGGCTCTCCGGTGCCGCTTGATGTAGTCCTCGAACAGGTAGTCCTTGAGCACCTGGCCGAACTCGGGATCGTCGGTGATCCGCTTGTACAGGCCGAAGTTCGTCTCGACGATCTCCTGGAACTTGTCTTCGACCTTCGGGTCGAAGGTCAGGCGGACGTTCTCCCGGGTGTTCACGCGGGCGCTCGCACCGAGGCCAACGTCCTGGTCCAGGGCGGTACGTATCTGTTCGAGCGCGACGCGATGCTCTGCGCCGAGGTTCAGGCCGAAGCGCTCATTCAAGCGCTCGATGATCCGCGACAAGGCCTCCAGCTGCTCGCCGCTCGCGCCGCTCGCGGGCTTGCTGCCGGCTGGGTCGAGGGGCCGGACCTCCCGTTCGAGGGCAATCCTGCCTCGGCTCGTCCGCTGGATGCGGAAGGACTCCATGTCGATGCTCTGCTGGACCTCGAGCGGCAGCGCTTCGCGGCCGACGGCAAGAAGACGCCGGAGGCGCCTGGCGAACTCGTAGAGCTTCTCGAGGTCGGCGTCGGCAAAGGTCAGGACCTGCGACAGGAAGGAGTAGAGGCGGACGTAGTCGTTGAGTTGGCTCAGGAAGTCTCGCGCTTCCTCGTCGACCAGCTCGGCGAAGCGTTCCCGCGCGGGCTCGAGCGCGGCGTAGACGCGGCTCTGCTCCGGGTTCCGAGCGAAGCAGACCCGCGCGAAGGTGTCGACGTCGGAGGCCGCGAAGACGCCGAAGCCGAGCAGCCGCCCCTGGACCTCGTAGAGCAGGTTCGGGTCGGTTTCTTCGGCCAGGAGGGTCGTTTCGTAGTACGGCTCGAACGCCTTCTGGATCTCGACGGCCTCGTTGGCGAAGTCGAGGACGCTCGTTCCCTCCTTCCCGGGGTGGGTGCGGTTCAGGCGGGAGAGCGTTTGCACGGCGTTCACGCCGCCGAGCTTCTTGTCTACGTACATCGTGTGGAGCAGAGGCTGGTCGAAGCCGGTCTGGAACTTGTTCGCGACGACGAGAAAGCGGTATTCCGGCTTCTCGAACTCGGCGGCCGTCTGCCGTTCGCCGATCATCCCCTGCCGCCCGACCGAGTTCATGCCCGACTCCGTGTAGGCCGCGCCACCGTCCTTGACGGTTCCGGAGAAGGCGACGAGCGCCTTCCAGGGGTGGCCCTTGTCTTCCAGGCAAGCGTCCAGAGCGAGCTTCATGCGCACCGCGTGCAGGCGCGAGCGCGTGACGATCATCGCCTTGGCCCGGCCGCCGATCTGCTGCGCGACGAGCTTGGCGAAGTGCTCGACGCAGATGGCGATCTTCTCCCGAATGGCGTGTGGGTGGAGTTCGACGAAGGACTTGAGCAGATGCTCCGCCTTGCCCTTGTCGTAGCTCGGATCGTCCTCGACGCTCTTCTTCAGGCGCCAGTACGTCTTGTAGGTGGCGTAGCTGCCGAGAACGTCGAGAATGAACCCCTCCTCGATCGCCTGGCGCATGCTGTACAGGTGAAACGGCTTGAACTCCCCGTCCGGCTGCTTCTCGCCGAAGAGTTCGAGCGTCTTCGGTTTCGGCGTGGCCGTGAAGGCGAACGTCGAGAGGTTCGGCAGCCGCCCGCGGCGGCGAATCTCCTCGTGGACGCGATCCTCGATCTCGTCCTCCGGCGCCGCCGCGGCGGCATCCGCCTGCTCGGCATCCTCCAGGCTCTTCGCCTCGAGGACCGTCTTCAGGCTCTTCGTGCTCTCGCCTGTCTGGGAAGAGTGCGCTTCATCCGCGATGACCGCGAAGCGCTTCCCCGGAAGCTGGCCGATCTCGTCGGCGATGACCGGGAACTTCTGGAGCGTCGTGACGATGATCGTCCGGCCCGCTTCGAGAGCCTGGCGGAGTTGACGAGATGTCTTGTCGATGTTTTCGACCACGCCGAGGGTCTGCTCGAACTGTCGGACGGTCTGCTGGAGCTGGCGGTCGAGCACCCGCCGGTCCGTGACGACGACCACCGAGTCGAAGACGCGCCGGTCTTCCATGTCGTGAAGCACCGAGAGCTGGTGGGCGAGCCAGGCGATCGTGTAGCTCTTGCCGCTGCCGGCGGAGTGCTGGATCAGGTACCGCTCCCCGGGACCATGGCTGCGGGCGTGGCTGACGAGCCGCCGCACGCAGTCAAGCTGCTGGTAGCGCGGGAAGATGAGAAAGCGCTCGCCCGTTTTGCGCCCACGGTCGTCCTCCTCCTGGACCTCGTGGATGAACTGGCGGACGAGATCGAGGATGCTGTCGCGGGCCCAGATCCGTTCCCACAGGTAGTCCGTCGGGTAGCCCGCTCGCGTGGGCGGCACGGGCGGATTGCCCGCGCCGCCGAAGCGCCCGCGGTTGAACGGCAGGAAGCGGGTCTTCGGCCCGGCGAGCGCGGTCGCGACGAACACCCGCTCCGGGTCCACGGCGAAGTGGGCCAGGCAGCGGCCGTAGGCGAAGAGCGGCGCCCGCGGGTCGCGGTCGTTCCGGTACTGCCGCACGGCGTCGTCGACATTCTGGCCGGTCAGCGGGTTCTTCAGCTCGGCCGTGAAGATGGGGATGCCGTTCAGGAACAGGGCCAGGTCCAAGCTCTCGTCCGTCTCTTCGCTGAAGCGCAGCTGGCGGACGACGGCGAAGAGGTTCGCCGAGTGGAGGCGCCGAAGTTCCTCGTTCAGCCCGCTTGCCGGCTGAAAGTACGCAAGCCGGAACCTGCAACCCGCATCCTTGACGCCGCCTCGCAGCACGTCGAGCGCGCCCCGGCGGGCGATTTCGCGCGAGAGCCGGCCGAGGAAACGCGGCTTCACGTCCGCGCCGTAGTGCTGCCGGAGCTTCTCCCACTCCCGCGGCTGGGTGGCCAGGAGGAAGTCGAGAACGTCCGCGGGAAGGAGACACTTGCCCCGGTCGTAGGCGCTTGACGCGCGCTTGTGGAAGCCGCCGGGCAGCGGGTCGTCGCCGAACGACCTGGCCGGTTCGCGGATCTCGTTCGCTTCGTCCAGGCGTGCGTCCGGGCCGTGGCGGAGCAGCGCACGCTCGATGGCGTCCTCGAACGCCCGCTCGGAGATGGCGGGCGTCATCCCGGCGAGCTTCCCGCGCAGTGGGGTCGTGTTCGGCACGACGGTCGGAACGATGCGGTCATGTCACAGCTCGGTGTCACAGCGTGTCAGAGCTTGTCAGGGCTCCGGGTCACAGCTCGTCGCGGTTTCGCCCGTTCAGCCGATGGGGAAACTCGACCATCGGTCCTGGAGTGACCTAGAACGGCGCCAGCCACTCGATTCGCCTGAGTACCAAGAGAGTGCCCAAGGAGTCGTCTCTCATCACGTACCGGTGCGCCATCCGGGTCAAGCGGTCTACAAGGTCCAGCACGTTCCGCGAGGACTCGTCCTCCTGCTTCTTGCTATGGCAGTCTTGGAAAAGCAGCGACTCCTCAAGCGGAAATCTCTCCGAACGCAGATCGCTGGCGATCTCGCGTTGTGCATGGATCAAATAGGCAAGGAAAAGGGCGTGAGTGCCGTCAGCTCTCCGCAGTCCTTTTTCTTCCAGCTCCCTGGAGATGTCGAGGTCACTCGCCTGCCCGGCAATGAACCGGCGGTACTCTTGAGGCAACGCTGTCTTCAGGAAGACCATGGCAGCGAGGAGGTTGCCGAATACAACGTGCTTTCTCTCTTCCGGCAACATCCTCAGTACGGTATCGAACAGCGCCGTTCCTCGAATCGCCGCCCGCGCTTCGATCTTCGCTCCGGCGAGAAGAGACTTGAAAAGATGGGTCGCGTCGGCGGAATCGCGTCTGGAGTCGCGGGAAGACAGCAACTCGCGGGTTGCTCTTGTCTTCAACTCCTGGTCCACGACAGCGTCTACGGTCGTCGGCGGCAAGTTGACGGTCATGTGAATGAGCCTCTCCAGGTAACCGATGCCGTCGAATTCCGCTCCGTAGAGCTTTCTTACGGTATGCCCCAGCTGATCGAGGTGTACCCCCAGAACGAAGTGCACGCCGTCGATCGAGAACGCGTGCTTCGACCACTCGAGGATGCCGATCGCCCGGTCGGGCCGACACCGATCCAGTTCGTCGATCAGGAAGACGACTCCCTTGCTGTCAACTCCCTCTACGGCAGCCTCCAGCTGCCTCCGAAAGTCGTCAAGCGGTTGGGAGTCCCGAAAGAGCCGGCGAAGAACCTGCTCGCTCAGGCCGCGAGCGCCCGGCGGAGCAAGCTCGCCGACCAAGTCAGGAAGGACGGCCTCGGCTGCCTTCTTGAGACTGGCTCTCCAAGCGCGGTCGCCGGCCGCCCTGCCAGCAGCGCTCAGTAGGGACTCCAGCGGATGTCGGTGGTCGTGTTCCCAGGCGTTGAGGAGAGGCACCCGGAAGCCTCGCTGAATCAAGCGCGCCTCAAGGAACCGCAGCACAGTCATCTTGCCGCTGCCGTAGCCCCCGTTTATGGCCACGACATGGGAACCGCGGAAGCTCGCGAGCGCACCCGCAACGCTCTCGACGAGTTCCCTGCGGTCCAGCAGATCTCCCTTGAACGGTTCCTCGACCGAGACAGGGACTTCCGATTCCCAGAGGCTCCTGAAGCTCATGTCCGTCTCCTGGAGGAGGTCGTGCAGGCAGAGCTCAACGTGGGCCCGCGTCGCTCAAGAGAAGCGCCGCTGACGCCGTTCCTCAGGCGCCCTGGGGAGTGCGGACGTGGCCCTGCCTCGTCCTCCTTCAGCGACAGCACTTGTAGGCGCCGATTGCGCCGGTCGTGCCTCAGGCGTTTCGGCGCCACGATACGGACTCGAACGCCTCCCGATACGCCAGCACCTTGCGGAAATCGCCGGGGTTCGCGCCGGGTGCGGGCTCGGGCAACGTGCATCCCTTGACGGCGGCGCGCTCGTGTGGAGGGGATCCACAGGACGGGCACCTCCGCTCTCATCCTGCGGAACCACTCTTCGGAGAGCGAGGCTCCTTGCAGGAAACCGCGAACCCGCTCGACCCGCGTCAGATGGTCGGTGATCCCGTGGGAAACGGAGAAGCGCGGCTCGAGGCTCATCGGGAAGCGGGTTCCCGCACATCGATCTTGCCGGTGACCGCAGCGGAGATCAGGGTGGTGCGGAGTTCGTTCAGGTAGTCGATCGCCTCGCGGATCTTCGCAATCAGGGCGTCGATCTTCGCCGTCTCCCGGTCGAGGAAGGTGGCGATTCGCTCCTGCTCACTTGCGGGGGCCGACGGCAGGCGGAGGTGCCTCAATTGAACCGCGGTTAGGTGGTCAATGGTGTTGGGATTGCCACCAGCCGTGAAGACACCAAGCCTTGCCAAGACGCACATTTGAAAGAAGAGGAACCTCGGTTTGTCGGCGCCGGAGCGGGGTCTCAGGCGGTGGACCGCCTTCTGGTAGAAGCACTCGTCAAGTTCACCGGACCATACGGCCGCCCGGCCTACTTCACCGCCCTCACAAACGAGCAGGTCCCCTGGACGTAGGAGGTACCGCTCTCGTTCCGATGGCGTGAAGTCCATCACCGGAAGATCCTTGACGTTCACCGCGTCCCATTGAACGTCGATGTTGCGCAGGTACTTGCCCGACCACTCACCGGTGAATCGCCTCGCCTCCAGCATCTTGCCGAGAGCTACTTCGTAGCGCGCATAGACAGGGCAGACCTCCCAGTGAGCCGGAATCTCGCCCAGCCACTCGACGCCGGAGTCCTTCATCGGCACGTTCGGGTCGAGGCCCCGGGTGACGGCGCGGGTGATCAGGGCGGCGCGTTTCTCCTGAAACAGTTCGACCAACCGTTCCTTCTTCGCCACCAGCGCGTCGATCTTCGCCGTCTCGCGGTCGAGGTAGTCGGCGATGGCTTGTTGTTCACTCAGCGGCGGGTGAGGGAGACGACTGGCTCCGACCTGCTCCGCGTTGACCCGGGGCATCTTGGCTCCGTAGGCCGAAGAGTCCAGCCAGCGGACATACGGTTTGCTAAGCAGGCAGTTTGTGAGGTACCTGGACGAGCACCGGGGTGCGGGCCTTAGGGCGAGGAGCTCGCTCGAACAGACTCCACAGAAATCGGGGCTCGCTGCCTTGGCCAGATACGGGCGTAGCTTTCCGAACAGGACGTCCCCTGCGGCGAAGGAGGAGACACCACTATCGACCTTCTCGGGCTGCGGTTCCAATAGCAGCCGGCCGGTCCACGACTCGACATGCTCAAGCCCTACGTACACTGTGTCCTCAGGTCTCGCAGCCAACTTCCCGAGGCGCACAGGTGCGAGGGACTTCAGCCTCCTGGCGTCCCAGTGAGCAGGGATCTCTCCCAGCCACTCGACACCGGAATCCCGGTACTCCGGGTAGGGATCCAGGCCGCGGACCGGGCGCCGCACAGGAAGTTCAGGTTGGCCCATCACCGGACTACGGCACCAGTGCCCCGATGCCGCGCCGCCACGGCCCGCCGGCCGGCCAGGTCCGCGTGAACGGGCTCTGGAGGAAGAGGCGTTCGAAGATGGGGCCCACGAAGCGGAGTAACTCCTCGCCGGCTTCCACGAGCAGGGAAGTCCCGTCGGCCGAAGCTCCGAGCCGATTCAGCAGAGCCCCCCAGGCCCGAGTGCGCTCGGCATCCAGGAAGCAACGCTGCGACCAAGCAGCGGAGCGGCTGCCCTCGGACTACTCATGAGGCGAGGGCTTCGCCCATATCGTCAAGCGCAGTTCTTCGCCGAAGAGCTCGTACTCCGGGCGACGGCCCGCATGCTCCTCGCTTCGTTCGAGGATGCCGCGCACGCCTTCGCCCCTCGACTCGAGGAAGGCGCGCCCCGTTCGGCGGCTCGTCAGGCGCGACAGGAAACTCACGAGAAGCTGATTGCGGGTGAAGACCCGGTAGGGCATCGTCTCGATGGTCAGCGTGTTCGGCAGCTTGCCGGGGCTGTAGAGCTCCATTCTGTCCGCGAAAAGAAAGAGCCGGATCTTCGCGCCAGCCAGCGAGTAGTCGCGGTGCGCCACGGCGTTCACGACGGCTTCATGGACGGCATCGATGTCGTACTGAGGATAATCCGTGCGGCCGGCCGCCTTGCGCGCAGGCCGCAGCATGAAGCGCTCGACGAACTCGACCGAGTCGTCTATCTGGCCACCAACTTGGCCCATGATCGCTTCTGCGTGAACGAGATCGTCCGACGTGAGGCGTTGCCCCCGGTACACCGCCGCTTCCACGTATGCCGACGGCAGGTGTGCCTGCGGTCTGGCGGCGAACCCCAACAGGCCTGCAACGGTAGGTCGCTCCACCAAGCCGTCGCCGGTGGCTGCGACGCGAGTGTTCCGAAGCAGATCCTGCCAGGGGATCCTAGAACTCCTAGGATCTTGACGGTCGAAGAACCTGCTCAGGTCGTCGCGTTCCAGATCTTCCATCGTTGCCGTCGGCACCGGCTGTTCGTCGAAGACGAACGTGCGCCCTCGCTCCTGGAAGAGGCGGGCCAAGGCCGTGCCCTTCAGGAGTTGCTTGGTCGAACCCACCCGAACGTAGTGGCGTCCGCCGCTCGTGCCGTGGACGTACAGCCCGCGCCCTATCTGCACGAGAACGACGACACGCTCCGCACCGTCAGGGCCGACCAGCTGCTCCCTTCGCAAGATGGGGCGAATGGGGGGATCACAGTTGTAGCTGGCGACATTGACGATCCACTCCTCCACGTCGCGAAGTCGGTCGACAGCCAAGCCCCGCACGACGCCGTCGTCGTTCACTCCGAGAAGAACCACGCCGCCCTCGGTGTTCGCGAAAGCGACCATCTCTCCGGCCATATCCTCCGTGTTCGGGGCACGGACACCATGCTTGCCTAGCACAACCTCCTTGAACTCTGCCCGGGCATCCTCCCCGACTTCCAGCTGCCTTCGAATCTCCTCCAAGGTGTCCAACATGCTTCTCGGTGTCCCTGCTCAGTAGCCGTAGCGTTCCGAGCGCAACCGGAACGCCTCGGCGCTTCCTTCCATGATCCTGCTGACGAGTTCCTTCACCTCGGGACGGTCGATACTCCCGGCGTCGAGGACTACCCCTCGAACACCGGGTTCCTCAGCCGCCAGCGCTTCAACCGAACGTTTCTCTGCTCCAAGCGCCACGATCGCCTCCGCGTCGCCGTTGACCGGGATGTTCGCGTTGTGGGTCGCGATAATCACCTGGCGGGAGAACTTCCGATGCCGCAAGAGGTTCACCACAACGTTGTAGACGTACTGGTTGTCCAGGTCGTCCTCCGGCTGATCAATGATGATGGGCTGGTCGCCCGCAGACAGCAGCAGGCTCAGAATGGCCGTGCTCTTCTCGCCGACGGAGCCCGTCTCGATCGTCTTGAACGGGCCCTCGGCGGTCCTGACCCGCGCCTCGACGAGGTCCTCCGGAAGAAAGCGCTCCATCTCATCGAGACGAATACGCTCTGGACGTGCAAGAGCGTTGAAGAAGTTCCGAGTGAGCGGCTGACCGAGAAGCTCCGTGACCTCGGAGTCTGCCGGGTCGAGAGCACGACCGGCGCTGGCTGTGTCCTCCAAATCGACGCGGATTGCCTCCGTGAGCGCGGCGATGCGGTCGGGCACCTCGGCGTTCTGAGCGAACACGTAATCGCAGAGGTCCTCCCAATCCCCCTTGTAGAGCCCCGAGCCGCCAAACCAATCCTCGCGCCGGGACTCGAAGTCGTCACGGTCTCGAAAAGAATGAACCTCAAGCCGGACATCGGCGTTCATTTCCTCAAGCGATTTCGCCTGTTTCCTTCGCGCGGCCAAGCGCGTTTCATGGGTCTCGACCAGTTGGAGCCGCGTTGCGCGTAATCTGCGCTCGTTCTCGTCCAGTTCGTGGCCGCTCCTCTCCAGGTTGCCAATCTCGCGCTCGAGCTGAGCTCGTCGCTGCAGTAGCTTCTCGTGCTGTGCGAAGTCGACGCTTCGCTCCTCCATTTCGTCGCGCAGGTCTTCGTACGCAGTTCGTGCCGTCTGGTAGTCCGCTTCCCACTTCGGCGTCTTCTCTTCCCGGATGTCTGACGCGAGTGCCCGCAGCGCGTCGACTTGTTCCTGCAGGCTGGTAGCAACAGTCTGATGAGCCGTGCCTAGACGGCTGGCTACGGAGCGAAGCCAGAGGGCCGTTGGGGTCGAGACCGGAGGGGCCCCGGGGCCGAAGTCGTCTTTGCCGACTGCCTCGACCTCGTCGGATAGCCTTGAGGCGATGGCGCCCAGGTGGCTTTCGAGGTCTTCCAACCAGCGGCGCTCCTGTTCGAACGCCGTGAATCTAAGGAGTGTCTCCCTGCGGTCACCCTCCTCGAGAAGCTGGATCTGGTCGAATACCGTTCGCAGTTCGGTCTGCAGCGATGGGAGTCTGTCGCGTTCATTGAGGAGACGCCGCCGTATGCCTTGAAAACGGGTCAAGGACTCGACAAGGGACCGACGTCTCTCATCTATCTCCCGCAGACCTGTCGAGTCCATCAAGGCGTCAAGTTCCTTGCGTTGTCGAACAGGATCCCGAGCGATGCGGGCGATCTGACGCTGGGAGAGGATGCGGGGCGCCAGGAGGCTGCGCACTTCAAGAGGGACAGCCTGAGCTTCCGGTTGGTCCCCGTCCCGAGTCACTTCAAGGCCGTCGACGTTACGGCGGACGCGATAGCGACGCTCGGCCACGACGATGTCGGCGGTCAGCTCATGCTTCGGTAGGAGCGTCCCCCGTGTTCGACCGAAGTCGCGCTCCTCCTTCGCCGTAAGCACGTCGCTTGTTTCGGCGTCGCGGAGGTCGTTTCCGCGGGCGCGATCCAGGACATAGCGGAGGTACTCGATGACGGTGGACTTGCCCGCGCCACGGCCTCCGATGAGCGTCGTCAGGCACGGGTTGAACGGCACTTCGACGTCCTGGAAGAAGTCCGTGTCGGCGACCCGGAGACGCTCGATGCGGGCGAACTTCCGAGCGGGCGGACCGTCAGCCATGCGGCGCAGCCGCGACTCCGGGTCAAGCAGCGCTAGGCGGATCCCCTCCACGTCCGGCACCTCCATCTTGAGCCAAGTAAACCGGCTGCCGATGGCTTCGTACTTCTGGGGATCCGAACATTCGACGAGCGGCCAGTGCGTTTGTTCCCGTACCCGCTGTCGCTCGGACCTCGACAGCGCATCCCAATCCTTCGCCCGTCTCGCGACCCACCAGCGGCACAGAAGATCTCGGAAAGCCTCCGGCAGGCGCTCGAAGGGCTGCGCCGTTTCGAAGCCGTTCCACTCGGTGCGCGCCACGTTCCACTGCCGGAGATGCCCCTTCAACTCGTCCAAGAGGCTGGTCGAGACGCCGTATGGGTGTGCGCCGGTCTCCTTTGCAACTCCGCGGTGGCCGTCGGCATGTGCCGGCAGCAGGACAAAGCTCAGGTTTCTTTCGTCGGTTGCGGGCTTCGCGTACTCGTACAGCCTCCTGAGGAAGTTCCCCGCCGACTCGCCGGTGGCGAGAGGGGTGCCCACTTTCGGATCGAAGGTCCTCCGGCTGCCAAACACATGCCTGATCAAGGACGCTATCTCCTCAGGACACGTAGAGGCGGCGAAGATGACAAGAAAATGAAGGGGGCGCTCGCCTCCGACGCTGAACTCCACACCCGGGAGAATCACCGGCATCCGCCTTCCTTCGTCTTTCGCACGATCCGCGATGGACTGGAACTGCGGTCGGAGGCGCTTGTAGCCCTCGATGCTGTTGTGGTCAGTGAGGGCGACGAGATCGATTCCGTGACCACCGTCGGCCGCTAGACAGGCCTCGACGAAGCGCTCGGCGATTTTGGCGAGCCGAGTCGCGTCGGACTTCTGCAGGGCTTTGATCGCGTCTTGAATGTTCTCTCCGAAACGCTTTTCCGGGTCGAACGGGGTATGAACGTGGAGATCGCAGCGCAGCCAACGGGCGCCTGGCTCCACGTATGACGAACGTGTCCGTTCCGCAGCGTGGCGGGGGTCGTGCGAGGAGTCCATGGCTTGGGCGACAGACTACACCCGGCGCCGCGCTTCGCGTCAGCCCGCCATCTCCTCCAACATCGCCATGATCTCCTTCTCGACCCGCTGGATGTCGGACTGGATGTCCTCCAAGGGCCGGGGCGGTCGGTACACGTAGAAGTAGCGGTTGAAGTTGATCTCGTAGCCCACCAGGCCGACTTCGCCGTCCTGCGGGTCGCGTCGGTTCCTGTCTATCCAGGCGTCCGGGACGTGGGGCGTAACTTCCCGCCCGAAGAAGGACTCGACGCTCTCCGCGAGCGGCACGTTCTCCGTGTCTCGGAGTTCCGGGTCGGGCTCGGGGCGGCGGTGCCGGTCGCGGCAGACCTCCGCGTCTTCGTTCCGCTCGGACAGGGCGGTGAGGATCGCCTTCTTGACGGGCGCGGTGAGTTTCGTCCCCGCTTCCTGGGCGCCCCGGTCGAGTTCGGCCGCGAAGAGCTCTCGGTCGAGAAACAGCCGCCCGGGCAAGGCGTTCAGCAAGGCGCGGACCGCTTCCTGCTTCGTTCGCCCCGCTTCTTCGTCCCTGGCCTTGGCTTCGGCGTCTCTCTTGCGCGACACCGCGAGATTGGCGAAGGCGCGCTGGTCGTCGAGGCGCGCGATGCGCTCGGGGCTGGCCTGGAAGTCGAGCCGGAGCGGTCGCTCGACGGTGATCTTGCGGAAGCCGAAATGGGCCGTCGGGTAGATGCGGCTCACGACGACCTCCCGCTCTTCGTCATCCTCGACGACCATCCGGGTCGCGCCGTCCTCGAAGTCCCGAAGCAGCCGCAGGATGTCCTTCTTGCGTTCGAAGGGGATCTCGCGGCGCTTCGCGCCGAGGCTCTTGCGCAGCAGGACCCAGAACGAGGTCGCGTCGATGAGTTGGACCTTGCCGCTGCGCTCGGACCGTTTGCGGTTCGTGAGCACCCAGACGTAGGTCGCGATGCCGGTGTTGTAGAAGAGCTGCTCGGGAAGCGCGATGAGCGCCTCGAGCAGGTCGTTCTCCAGGATGAAGCGGCGAATCTCGCTCTCGCCGCTGCCGGCGTCGCCGGTGAAGAGAGGCGAACCGTTCATGATGATCGCGATTCGAGCGCCGCCCTGGTCGGGCGCCTTCATGTGGGCGAGCATGTGGAGCAGGAAGAGGAGCTGTCCGTCGCTGATCCGCGGAAGGCCCGGCGCGAAGCGGCCGGCGGCGCCCCGATCGTGCTCGGTTCGTACCGCGGCTTGGTCGCGCTTCCAGTCCTTGCCGTAGGGAGGATTCGCGATCATGTAGTCGAAGCCGGTTCCGGCGTGCCGGTCGTTCGAAAGGGTGCTGCCGAACAGAATGTTCCTCGCGTCGGCGCCGTCTTCCGACTTCATGAAGAGGTCCGACTTGCAGATGGCGAAGGTCTCCGGGTTCACCTCCTGGCCGAACAGGTGGATATGGGCCTCCGGGTTCACGGGCTCGCCCAGGCGCTGGCCTTCGCGCATCTCGCCGCGCGTCGCATGCTCCTTGGCGATCGTGAGCATGCCGCCCGAGCCGCAGCAGGGGTCGTACACGCTCCGCGCAACGCCGGGGGCCCGCAGCCCGTCCTCGTCGCCGGCCAGCATCAGGTCGACCATGAGATGAACCACGTCCCGAGGCGTGAAGTGCTCGCCGGGGTTCTCGTTCAGCGCCTCGTTGAACTTCCGGATGAGCTCCTCGAAGATCGTGCCCATCGCCAGGTTGTCCGTAGCGTCCGGGTGGAGATTCACCTTCGGGTCGCCGAACCGCTGCAGGACCTGGAAGAGCAATCCGGCTTCGTCCAGCTTCGAAATCGTGTTGTCGAAGTCGAACTTCTCCAGCACTTCGCGCATGTTCGGGCTGAAGCCGGCGATGTAGGCACGCAGGTTCTTCGCGACGTCGGGAGCGTCCGCGAGGAGCCTCCCGAAGTCGTAGCGGGACGTGTTGTAGAACGCAAAGCCCGAAGCGCTCCGGAGCAGCCCGTCGAGATTGTCGAGTTGGCCCTTGTACCTGGCCTCGACCTCGAGCACCTTCTCCTTCGTGGGCGCCAGAACGCAGTCGAGCCGGCGCAGGACGGTGAGGGGCAGGATGACGTCCTGGTACTTGCCGCGCTTGAACGTGTCGCGGATCAGGTCGGCGACGCCCCAGAGGAAGCTGACGATCTGGCTGTGGTTCATGACGAGGTCCGTCGTGGAATGTAGCCGATGGGCTAGAAGCTCATCACCGGACTCATCACCGGCCCACGCGAGGCGGCCTGGGGCCGGCCACTCGATTCAGCGGATTCTCCGTCCAGGCGCAAAGAGACGCCGCGCCCTGTGAACCAGGGCGCGGCGCCTGTTCTCCGCGGCTCGGGGTGAACCGAGCTCCCGCTCGCGTCAGAAGTTGACGCGCAGGGTCGCGCCGACGGTTCGGGGCGCCTCGAGGAAGGAGGCGCGGCCTCCGACCCGGAGAGGCACATTGAACGTGACGTTCTTCGTCTGCTCGTCCGTCACGTTGTTGCTCCACAGCTCCACCGCCCACCGGCCGTCGTAGCTGCCCAGACCGAACCGCACGTTCGCCTTCGTGTTCGCTTCCTGGATGTCGAGCGCCAGGCCGGGCTGCGTGCTCGTGCGGCGGTCATCTTCCCAGCGTCCACCCATCGACGCGAAGACGAGGAACCGCTCGCCGATCGAGTTGTCCCAGTTCCAGCCGAACGAGACGACGTTCTCGGGCGCGTTCGTCAGCTTGGCCCCGCAGAGCGACAGCACGGAAGCCGCGGTGACGTCCTGGGAGCAGTCCTCCGGGTACTCCGAATCCGCATAGGTGTAGCCCAGGTTCAAGGTGACGTTCCGCCCCGCCACGGCCGACAGCTCGAACTCCGCGCCGCGGCTCTTCGCCTTCGGCACGTTGAACGTCTTGAACTGCACGCCGGTGAACTCGAGGACCTGGAAGTCCTCGATGTCGTAGTCGAACAGGGTCGCATTCAGGCGCACCCGTCGGTTGGCGAATTCCGACTTCATGCCCAACTCGAACGCCGCGAGTTCTTCCGAATCGAACCTGGGGTCGGCGCCGCCGATGGCGGCAGTCGAATCCAGGTTGAAGCCGCCGGACTTGAAGCCCTGGGTGTAGCTCGCGTAGGCGTTCACCGTGTCGGAGAACTGGTGGACCGCCTTCACCGTGTAGACGACCGCGTCATCCTCGAAGGTGTCCGAGTACGTGGCCGGCAGGATGGGTACGCCGGAGTCGGCGGGCGTCGCGAAGGGGAAGCAGTTGTAGGCCGCGCTGAAGTTGCCGATCGTCGACGCGACGACTTCAAGCGGCGTTCCGGCCGCGCCCTGAGCCAGAGCGGCGGCGTTCGCCAACGTTGCGAAGCAGGCCGGGTTGTTCGCAGCCGGCTGCGCGAAGCTGCCGTCCTTCGACTCGTCGACGTAGCGGAGCCCGGCGACCATCGAGAATCGATCCGACAGCCGGAACGTGTTGTGGGTGAAGAGCGACCAGGAGTCGCCCTTCTGGCGGTAGATGTTGTTCGCGTAGGAACCGCCTGACGGAATGCCGCCGGCAAACGCGAGCGCCTGATTGTCGGCCGCGAGCACGTCGCCGAAGGTGCCGCCGGTCGCCAAGGGCACGCCGGCAAGGAACGGCGCCGCCGACAGAACCGGGGCGAAGGCGTAGTTCCAGAGGATCGCATCGACGAAGGACGTGTAGTCGCCGAGCAGCCCGAGGCCGGCGTGCTCGAGGATGTCCTCGCTGGAGGCGAATGCGCCGACCAGCCAGCCGACTCGGTCGCTGTCGCCGGTGAAGCGCAACTCGTGGCTGGACGACTCGATCGCGTCGAACGTGTTGAAGCCGTTCGCGGCTTGCGGCGACACGCCATAGATGTCGAGGCCCACGAAGTCGTCCTGGATCGACGAGGCGTAGAAGTCCCGCCAGGAGCCGAGGTAGGTCATCGACACGCTGTCGCTCAGGTTGTAGGTCAACTCGGCCGACAGGCCCTTCTGGTCGAACGGATTGACGAACTGGCCGGCGTTCGACCGCCGCGCATCGAAGGCCGACGGCCCGGAGTGGAGCACGCCACCGTCTGCAGGCAGGCCGGCGGCAAGGAAGGAGCCGAGCGCGGCGGCCGGCGACTCGAGGACGGCGACGCCGTCGCAGCACTTCTCGTCGGCGTCCGAATAGTCGCCGATGATGCGAAGCAGACCGCGGTCGTTGAAGTTCCAGAGCAACTGCCCACGCACGAGGGACCGGTCGCGGGTGTAGCTCTCGGCGCCGGTGGCGCTCTCGACAAAGCCGTCCTGGTTGCGGACCGCGCCGGAGAGCCGGTACGCGACGCGCTCGGAGAGCGGGCCGCCGACTCCGGCCTGGACGTTCGTCGCGTTGAAGTTGCCGACCGTCAGGTTCACGAAGCCGGAGTTGTCGGTCAGGCTCGGCTGGCGTGTCCGCAGGTTCAGCGCGCCCGCCGAGACGTTTCGGCCGTACAGCGTCCCCTGCGGACCGCGCAGGACCTCGATCGACTCGACGTCGAGCTGGTCGCCGAGCGCGATGCCGGGTCGACTCAGGTAGATCCCGTCGAGGAACACGCCGACCGAGCTCTCGAGCCCGATGTTGTTGCCGGTCGTGCCGACGCCGCGAATCCGGAGCGTCGTTCCCTGCGATTCCGTCTGCGACGAGTTCATGTTGAAGCTCGAAGCCAATGTCGGCAGATCGCGGATGTCCTGCATTCCCGACCGCTCGATCTGAAGCGGCGTGATCGCAGTAACGGCAATCGGGACGTCTTGCAGCGACTCTTCGCGCTTGGTGGCGGTGACGGTGATCTCCTCGACGTAGATCTCCTCTTCGGGCGGCGTCTGGCCGGCGTCTTCCTGCTGCGCCGTCAACGGCGCGGCGGCCGGCAGAAGCAGCAGCGCGACGAACGCCGCCGATAACGATTTCTCAAACCTCATTCGTGTTCTCCTCGAAGTCTGTTGCGAAGGCGCGGCTTTGTCGAAGCCGAGCTGGAACAGTGAGTTTTTTCGTTCGCTTGATTGGCGACCGACGGACGTCAGGTGAACTGATGACTCCTGGCGGTCGGCTTGGTTGATCGACCCGGGTCGCCGGGGCGAAGCGATGGCCCGCAATCGGTGGCTCGCCAAACGAGCGACCGCGGAAACCTACCATACGCGCGATCACCGCTTGGGTTCTCGGCGGTCCGGCAGCGACTCGGCAGCGAGCGGGCTCTGCGACTCCCTTCGCACGGGTTCGGCGCGGAGCGTGATGACGCTCCAACCCAACCTGGTGTACACTCCCCGTCCTTGGGGGCGCATGGCTTCGACGGGAGATCATGCGGCTCGGGGGTTGCGTGCCGAGTCCGACTCGAAAACCGGACCATTGATACTCGCCAACGACGAATTGGCACTGGCGGCCTAGAGTCGCCACGATCCTGCCGGGGCCTTGATTCGCGGCGCTGGCAGGAGCGACGACAAAGCGGATCGAACGTCTGAGCGCGGCTCCGAACTCAGGCCGGATCTCTTCGGAGCTAGACCGTCGGTCGCGGTGGCCTTCTACCCAAGCCGACAGCGACGAACCGAGTGAAGGCTACGCACGTAGATCCCTCAAGTCGAGTCTCGCGGACGTGGGTTCGATTCCCACCGCCTCCACCACCCCCCTCCTTGATCACCCGCTTCGCGGGCCCTCGCACCGTCAAGGGCGGACGCAGGAGGCGGCGCGGTCCCGGTCACCGAACGCGGCACCGATCGACTCCCGGTACGGCGGCTTGAGCACGCCGACCTCGGTGATCAGCGCCGTCACGAGTTCGGCAGGCGTGACATCGAAGGCAAGGTTCAGAGCCTCGGTTGACGCGGGCGCGATGCGCTTGCCAAAGGCGTGGACGACCTCATCGGGTTCGCGCTCTTCGATCGGAATGTCCGCGCCGGACGGCGTTCTCCGGTCGATCGTCGAGAGCGGCGCCGCGACGTAGAAGGGCACTCCGTGACGAGCCGCGAGAACCGCCACGGCGTAGGTGCCGACCTTGTTCGCGACGTCGCCGTTCGCGGCGACCCGGTCGGCGCCAACGACCACTCGGTCGACCCAACCGCGAGCCATCAACGCGCCGGCGCTGTTGTCGGTAATCAGGCAATGTGGAATCTCGAGCCGCGCGAGTTCCCAGGTGGTCAGGCGCGCGCCCTGAAGCAGCGGCCGCGTCTCGTCGACCCAGACGCTGGCCAGCCGCCCGGCCCACCAGGCCGCTTCGACCACGCCGAGCGCCGTGCCGTAGCCGGCCGTGGCCAGAGCGCCGGCATTGCAGTGGGTCAGCACCCGGTCTCCTTCGCCGAACAGGTCGCGGCCAAACCGGCCGATCCGACGATTCGCCTCGATGTCTTCCTCGTGGAGCGACTGCGCCCAAGCGAGCAGACGGCGCCGAACGGAGGCGGCGTCCCCTCTGTCAACTGCACGCTCGCGAACCGCACGGCCACGGTCAAGCGCCCAACGGAGATTCACCGCGGTCGGCCTCGTCGCGAGCAGCAGGTCGTAGGTGGCGTCGAAATCGTCCGCGCCGAGCACGAGTCCGTAGGCGGCCGCGATTCCGATACCCGGAGCGCCACGGACGGACAGCCG
This sequence comes from Candidatus Multivoraceae bacterium, assembly GCA_965219625.1. Taxonomy (GTDB): domain Bacteria; phylum Acidobacteriota; class Thermoanaerobaculia; order Multivoradales; family Multivoraceae; genus Multivorans. The sequence goes on from OZ244782.1 coordinate 1,887,147, forward strand.
CCGAATCGCTTCCGCTACGTCGCCCGGCGTACTGCACGGCAGCCAGCGCTCCCGCTCCGGCAGCACCGTCTGATCGAGCAGGAGAAGCTCGTCGCCGCTCCACCGGATCGGCGAGAAGGCCCGGTCGACCGCCATGGTCCGAAGCGTACCGCGCCGACGCGAGGACATCCGAGCCCGACGGCGGCGCTGTCGTCGCCCCGGGAACTAGAGCCCCTTCCAGACTCGGCGTTCGCGGAGGTAGCGGAGCACCTGGATCTTGCCGGTTCGGTTGTAGACCCGAACGGCAAAGAGGTGATGGCCGTCGGTCAGGAAGACGGTACCGGGACTTGCAGTACCGACAGGGCTGAACGAGGCCAGGTCGCTGCGGCCGAAACGCACCGGATCGTCGAGGCGGTCAAGCGGGCGGCCACCGGAGAAAGCGGTCGGCTCGAGAGCCTCCGGGAAGCCGAAGCGAATGCCGCTGCCGAGGTGGTGGAGTCGCGCGGGGCGACGAATCCGGGGATCCGTGCCGTCGCCGACGTCGGCGGTTCGCACGCCGTCGCCATCGCCGTCGGCGTAGAGCGAGAACATCGAGAATCCCTCGCTCCCGGCGGAGGGTTCGGATTCGAAGCGGACCGCCACCGCCACACCGTGCCGAACCGCTTGGGACCGGGCTGTCCACAGCGCCGACGACACCTCCGAAGCGGCGAGATGGACCCGGTGCTGCGCGATCTGCTGACGAAGCGGCGGTACGGCGAGGCCGACGAGAATCGCCAGGATCGTCGTCACGATCAGCAACTCGAGCAGGGTAAAGCCGGACGGTCTTCGCGGCAAGACGGCTGACGAACAAGGGGAGGCGGGCGCGGACACGCCCGCCTCCGCGGTTACGGCTGTCTCGCCGGGGTTTCGCTCAACGGCCGTCGGAGCCGCCATCCGAGCCGGACTCGCCGCTCCGATCGGCCGCATCGCGGGGAACGCGGACCTTCTCGGACAGAGTGGTCTCACCCTTGATCGCCAGGTAGGGCCGCATACGCTCGAACGACCGTTCGCCGATGCCACGCACCAGCAGAAGATCGACGGGCGACTCGAAGTCGCCGTTCTCGGTCCGGTACTCCACGATCCGTCCGGCCGTCGATGGGCCGACTCCCGGCAGCAGGGCGAGCGCGGCGGCATCCGCCGTGTTGATGTTGACCACACCCTCGGCGGCGCCAGCCGGCAGCACGGCTGCGATGACCAGAACCAGCAGGGTTGCCAACGCTGTCCTTCGTCCTCTCTTCATCTTCATCTCCGTTCATTTGGTGAGGAGTTCTCCTCGTTGTCAACGACCATCCGGAACCAGAAACCGAGAGTCGACGGGGGGACGCCGGGGCGCCCCCCCGGCCCTTTGCCAACCTTGGCTTCTTCGGCTCACCCGCTGATGGGCACCTCCTTGCTCCTGGATGTACAGATGAGCCTCCTGGATACAAGTTCCCGGCCAACTCGGGCGTCTTCAGTCAACGTGTTGCAAGTTCGACGTTTATCAGCGCGCTGCCCGGATCGACAGAGGGCTTGCGTCGTCCAGCGCCCTGAACGGGAAGGCGAAGGGCGACACCGTAAGCGACGAATCCCTCCCGACTTGGCGGCGGCAGCCTCGGTCGTCAAGGCGCCTTGGCGCGGGAGCGGCTTCCTGACGTTCTCTTCCGCGTTCCCGAGCGGAGGAGAGCCGAGCAGCCGATTGCCCCGCGAGTGATGTAGATTCGATTCGCTGTGGAGAGTGGGAGTACAGGCTCCGGCAACGGTGGCGGCCGCCGCGTGTCGGTGATCCGGGAGTACCTGGAGGCGTTGATCGTTGCGGCCGTGTTCCTCGGCTTCACGAATACCTTCGTCCTGAAGACCTTCTACATCCCCAGCGGATCGATGGAAGAGACCCTGCTGATCGGCGACCACCTGTTCGTCAACCGCTACATCTTCGGCCCTCAACCGTCAGAGCTGGAGCAGAGGCTCTTGCCCGGACGCGACGTCCAACGCGGGGACATCGTCATCTTTCGGTCTCCCGAGCAGCCGACGATGGACCTGGTCAAGCGCTGCGTCGGCCTTCCCGGCGACGAGCTCCGGATGGTCGACAAGACGCTCTTCCTGAATGGCGAACGGGTGAACGACGCGGACTACGTCATCCACCGCGACTCACGCACCTTCGGCTCCGACGCGGCCCCGCGGGACAACTGGGGGCCGTTGCTCGTGCCTGAGGGCCACCTCTACTGTCTGGGCGACAACCGCGACGCGTCGCACGACTCCCGCTACTGGGGGCCGGCCCCGCTCGCCCACGTCAAGGGACGCGCGGTGATGGTCTACTGGTCATACGGCGGCGAGACGCCGGACGGCACTTGGCACGGCCTGGCTCATCGGATGAGACAGCTCGTCAACACAGCCCTGGGCTTCGTCACGAAGACGCGGTGGGAACGGACGTTCAGACCGATTCGATAGAGCCCCGCCAACCCCTGCCGGACTCCGGTTCTCGCTCCTCGCGGTGGCGGCCGGTCGTCGAGGTGGTGCTGATCGCAAGCGTGCTGGCTCTGTTCACGAGGACGTTCCTCGTCCAGGCCTACCGCATTCCCAGCCCGTCGATGGAGCCCACGCTGCTCGTGGGCGACCATCTGCTGATGAACAAGTTCGTGTTCGGAACGGGTGCCGGCCGCCTGGGCAGACTCCTGCCGCAGCGCGACGTGCGACCGGGAGACCTGGTCAGCTTTCGCGGGACGGAGGACCCCCGGCACGAAATGCTCAAACGCTGCATCGCAACCGCTGGCCAGCAGGTCCAGCTCGAAGCGAAGGAGCTCTTCGTAGATGGGCGCAGGATCGACGAATCGGCTTACGTGACGCACGTCGACGAACGAATCTACCCGCCGTCGGAGTACCTGCATCAGAGCTACCGGCGCCGCGATTCGTGGGGGCCCGAGCCGGTACCGCCGGGTGGCCTGTTCTGCCTGGGAGACAACCGGGATGTCTCGCGTGATTCCCGGTTCTTCGGCGCCGTGGCGACGAACGCGGTGCGAGGGCGGCCGCTCTTCGTCTACTGGTCCCGGGACCGCGAGCGAGGACGATGGGCCATCCGCTGGCGGCGGACGCTCCACTTGCCGCGCTGAACCAAGGAGGGCAGAGCCAGCTGGACCTGGCCCGCATATCTCACCGATCTCCTCCCGCCGCCGCGGCCAACGCCGCCAACGCCGCGGCCGGGTCTGCGGCCCGGGTCAGCGGGCGGCCGATGACGAGCAGATTGGCGCCTGCCTCGAGCGCTGAGGCGGGAGTCGCCACCCGCCTCTGATCGTCGCCGGTCGCTTGGCCGCCGAACCGGATGCCAGGGCTCACGAGCTGGAACCGCGGCCCGAACTCCGCCCGGAGCGCGGTGAGTTCAAGCGGCGAACAGACGACGCCGGCGCAGCCGGCGCTCTCGGCAAGCCCCGCCGAGCGCAGCACCCGCTCCGCAGGCGTTCCCGGCAGCTCGAGTTCCTGCAGATCGCCGGCGTCGAGATGGGTCAGTACCGTAATGGCCAGAACCCGGACACCGTCTCCCGCGGCCGCGGCCGCAGCCTCGAGCATCCTCCGACCGCCGGAAGCATGAACCGTCAGATAGGAAGCCCCGAGTTCGCGAGCGGCGCCCACCGACGCGGCAACCGTGCTCGGAATGTCGTGGAACTTGAAATCGAGGAAGAGCTCGGCGCCGGTCGCGGCCGCTTCCGCCAGGGCCTCGCGGCCCCAACGCAGAACAGACCGCGGCCCCAACTTGAGCACCCCCACGCGCGGTCCGAAGTCGCGGCACCAACGGGAGAACTCCCGGCGATCGTCGGTATCGAGCGCCACGGCGATCCGCTCCAGCCTTTCCATCGTCATCCAGCCTAAGCGGCCGCTCCGACCAAGGAGCCGACCGAGCGCACTCCGTCCGCCGCCAACCGTTCGCGGAGACCAGAGACCAGGAGCTCAGCTACGCGCGGGTCCCGAAACAAGGCCGTGCCGACCTGAACCGCGGAGGCCCCCGCAAGCAGGAACTCCAGCACGTCGTCGACGGTCTCGATCCCGCCGATTCCGATCACCGGCAAGTCGACTTCCCGAGCCACGTCGAAGACGACGCGAAGCGCGAGCGGCTTGATCGCCGGCCCCGACAGGCCACCGCGAAGCGTCGACAGCACGGGACGTCGGGACGACGTGTCGATCGCCATGCCGACGAAGGTATTCGTTGCCGACAGAATGTCCGCGCCGCCCTCCTTCGCCGCCTGACCCAGTGCCGCCGGCGAGGTCACGTTGGGCGAGAGCTTGACGACGACCGGCTTGCCGGTCGCCGATCGCACGCGACCCACCAAGCGATACAAGACGTCCGGTTCGTGGCCGAACTCGATACCTCCCTTGCTCACGTTCGGGCAGGAGACGTTGAGTTCGACTGCGGCGATGCCGGGGTGGCGATCGACCCGCTCTGCGAGCCGCACGTAGTCGTCCTGGTCATAGCCGAACAGGTTGACGATCACCCTGGCGGGCAGATCCGCCAGGTCCGGCAGGACTTCGCTGAGGAACTTCTCTACGCCGATGTTCTGCAGACCGATCGAGTTCAGCATCCCGCCGCGGGTCTCCACGATCCGCACCGGCGGATTGCCGACCAGAGGCTCGAGAGACAGGCCCTTCGTCACCAGTCCGCCGAGCCGGCGAAGATCCGCCCGCTCGGCGAACTCCAAGCCGTAACCGAAGGCGCCGGACGCCGTGAGTATGGGATTCTGCAACCGGAGGGGACCGACCCGGGCCGTCAAGTCAACGGTCGACGGGTCCAGCCGGCCGCTCACCACACCACTTCCGCCAGGCCGAACACCGGGCCATGCTGGCAACACAGTCCGTAGCCGCCCCGTACCAACGGCACGGCGCAGCCCAGGCAGGCGCCATAGCCACAGCCCATCGGCGTCTCCACGGCAGCCTGCCCTTCGAGTCCGTGGGCCGTCGCGATGCGCGCCACCGCCGCCATCAATCCGTGCGGGCCGCAGGTATAGAGCGCACGATAGGAGGGCGTCTCCCCTTCGCCCGAAGCGCGAAGGGCCGCTTCGAGGGCGGTCGTGATCAGACCTTGACCGCCTTCGCTGCCGTCCTCCGTGGTGCGTACAAGCCCACCCCCGGACTCTTCGCTCCACAAGCGGAAAGCGGCCGCCTCCACCAGATCCTCGGCAGTCCGCCCACCGTAGAAGAAGTCGAATCGGCGTCGAGCGCTCGCCATCGACTGCGAAAGAAGACCAAGACCGGCAGAGCCGATACCCCCGGCGACGAGAGCCACCGGCCGCAGGTCCGGGGCCTCGGCCACGGCAACACGAGATTCCACAGTCTGAAAGCCGGTGCCGAGGGGCCCCAGAACAGGGACTCGCTCGCCCGGCACGCTCGCGGCCAGAACCGCGGTCCCACGACCGACAACCTTGCCCAACAGGGAGATGACCAGAGCGCCCCCGCCGGCTTCCTCTTGCTGGTACACGGAGAACGCCCGCCGCAGATAGGGCTCCTGCCGGTCTCCCGCCACCATGACGAACTGACCCGCCGCCGCCTGCGGCATGCCCTCGACCCGAATCCGCAGCAGGAAGTGCGGCAGCGGCAACCGGCGGACCTCGAGCACCTCACCTCGGACATCGACGGCCCCCATCGCAGGGGCGAGGGTAGCACTCTGGAGTCCTGCCCCGAGTGGGTAGAGTCGACTGCGGTGAACGGAGAACGGCTGCAGAGCGGCGCGGCGTGCGCGGTACCCGGCCTGCTCGCCGGCATTCACTTGGCAGGCCTGCTGTTCTTCCTGAATCCCCATCTGCCGTTCAAGCCCGGACCGGTGTTCAGCACGAGCGTCTACTACGGTCTTCTGGGCGCCTTCCTGAGCTTCTCTCTGCTCATGCCGCTCGGTTGGCGGACGCCGGAGCGAGCGTGCCGCCGGCTGGCCTGGACCATGGCCGCCTTGTTCGCCGCCGTCGCGGCTCTCGACCTGTGGCACGCGAACCACTACGCCTCCTATCTCCCGCCGGGCATCCACGATCGCCTGATGAAGGCGGGGCTGTGGTTGGCCCTGGCGGCACTCATCACGGCCTACACCGCGTTCGCCCACTCCTATCCGCGCCGGCGACCCTACGGACCCCGCTCGCGGTGGGGAATCGGCTGCCTCGCGGTTCTCACGGTCTACTCGGTCTTCGAGAGGCGCGAGGCCTTCGAGCCGCCACCGCCGAGCCAGCCCCGGGCCGCCGCGATCGAGCCGATGCCGCCGCCGAACCTCCTCGTCCTTGGACTCGACGGAGCGTCGCTCGACGCCATCCTGCCGCTCGCCGAACAAGGCCTGTTGCCCTTCTTTGCGGAGATGATGCGCAGCGGAAGTTACGGCCGCACGGAGTCGATCGAACCGGCCGTTCGTCTGCCGCTGTGGACGACCTTGGCAACGGGAACGCTTCCTTTTCGCCACGGCGTGGTCGCTGAAGAGACCCTCGGGGCGCCGTGGATGTCCGGCAGGCGCATCCATCTCTCGCCGCGCGGCGTCGGGTTCAGTTTCTGGGGCGACCGCGGTGCACCGGACCGAAGCCGGAGGATCGAGTCCTCCGCGCTGCCGCTATGGACGATCGGAACGGCATTCGGTCTCGACGGGTTTGCACTCGATGGCGGCATCGGGCTAACCGACGAAAGCGTCGCGCGGGCCGCCGCCTTGGGGTCGGCGATGCGGGACGAGCGACTGGCTCGCCTGGGCGACGGGCCGCCGGCGGCCCTGTACAGCGCGGCCCTCCGTGATCTGGAAGCTCAGGCAGAGGTCCTCAGAATCCTCTCTTCCAGACAACCCGAACGGCGAAGACTCGTCGTGTTCGCGGTGATGGACGGCCTCGCCTCCGTCTCGCGGCTTTACTACGACGCCTACGAGGCGGTCCAGTTCGAAGGCGATCAGGCGCAGAATCGGCTCGACCGGGCGCGCTGGCTCTCCTCCTACTACGCGTTCCTCGACGGCCTGGTAGCTGAAGCCTGGGGCGATCTCCCGCGACCGAGGATGCTGGCGATCGTCAGCGCCCACGGTTGGCGCCGAGCTGGCCTGACTCGACGCCTGCTTCGCCTCGGAAGCAACGCGCCGGCCGGCGGCGGCGGCGGCGCGCAAACGCCCGACGGCCTGTTGCTGCTCCGCGGACAGGGCGTTCGCGAGAACGTCCTGCTCAACCACGTCGGCATCGAAGACGTGGCGCCGACCCTGCTCTACGGCCTGAACCTGCCGATCGCCCTCGACATCGACGGACGCGTCATCACCGAGGCCTTCGAACCGACGCTGCTGGCCCGCCGGCCGATCGCGTTCGTCCGGTCGTACGGACCCGACAACGAAGCGACGAAGGCTCGGACCAGGTAACAACGCTCCCTCACCTCATTCGGCAGTCGACTCCGCAGCCGGTTCATCCTCCGTAGACGCGGCCGCAGAAGGGACTTCGCGCTCTCCATCCGGTTCCGGCTCCGCCCCCCGGCCGCTTCCCATGTGGCTCTGGCCTCGGAAGAACGCTCCGCTGGCGATCACCAGAATCGGAGACGCGATCTCCCCTTCCACATGACCGGGAACCGCGATCTCGACCCGCCTCGACGCCTCGATCCGGCCCTCCACGCGACCCGTCACGGTCAGATCTCCGACCTTGACGACGCCCTCCACGACGCCGCCCTCGCCGACGATCAGCTCGCCCTCAGACTCGACGGTGCCCGAGAAACGGCCATGCACGCGAAAGGTCTTCTTGAACCGTAGCTCTCCCTGGACTTCACAACCGGCTTCGAGGAAGCCGTTCAGCTCCGAGGGAGAACTGGATCTGAGAATCTTCGACATGACGTTGACTTGCTCCGACGTTCATCACTCCGCGCACAAGCGGTCGTAGAGGCGCATGAGCTCGGACTCGGAGTGAAAGTGGATCTTGAGTACACCGCCGCCACGCGCACGACGCGCGATTTCCACGCGGGTCTGGAGTCTACGAGTCAAGCTCTCGATGGCCTCGCGTGTGTCCGCGTCGACCCTGGGCGTACTCGTGCTGCGCTCTCTTCTCGCCTCCCGCTGGCCAGACGCGATGCGCTCCAGTTCGCGGGCGCTGAGAGACTCGCGCTCCGCCCGCTGGGCGAGTTCGACTTGGCGGCGTTCGTCCCCCAACGCCAACAGAGGTCGCGCTTGGCCAGCCGTGAGCTTCCCGGCCCGAAGCTGCTCCTGAACCTCGCCCGGGAGCCGGAGCAATCGAAGTGCGTTCGCCACCGCCGCCCGGCTCCGGCCCACCCGCTCGGCGATCTCCCGCTGAGCCAGACCGAACTCCTCGCTCAACGCACGGAACGCCTCCGCCTCCTCGAGCGGGTTCAGGTCGGAGCGCTGAAGATTCTCCACGAGAGCCAGTTCGAGCAACTCCCGTTCGCCGTCCACGTCGCGCACGACGACCGGTACCGTCGCCAGACCGGCACGCTGCGCTGCACGCCAGCGCCGCTCGCCGGCGACGATCCGATACGTCGCGCCACTGTCCGAACTGCCCGTGACAACCAGGGGTTGCAGCACTCCCCGCTCGGCAATCGAACCAGCCAAGGCCGCGAGTTCGCCGTCATCGAAGTCATCGCGAGGCTGACGCTCATTCGGCTCGAGTTGAGCTACCGGCAGTTCACGAACGGCAGTCGGCGCAGAGGGAGACAGCGCACCGCTTTCTGCGAACAGCACATCCAGGCCACGGCCCAGGCCACGACGTCGGCCGGTCATCGGGGCCGGCGAATCGCCAACTCGTGCGCCAGACTCAGGTAAGCCTGGGAGCCCTTGCTCGTAATGTCGTACTGGAGGACCGGCATACCGTGACTGGGCGCTTCGGCCAGACGAACGTTGCGCGGGATGATCGTATCGCAGACGATCGAGCCGAAATGCCGGCGGACCTCCGAGGCCACATCGCGACAGAGATTCGTGCGCTCGTCGTACATCGTCAGCACGACGCCAGCGAAGCCCAGGTCCGGTCGCCCAAGCTCCCGTACCCTCTCCACGGTCGACACGAGCTCGCTGATCCCCTCGAGCGCGAAGTACTCGCACTGGAGAGGCACGAGCACGGCGTCCGCCGCGTAGAGCGCGTTCAGCGTCAGTCGACCGAGAGCCGGCGGACAATCGACGAGAATGCGCTCGTAGGCGGAGTCCAGACTCCCGAGGGATGAGGTCAACCGGCGAAACCAGTTTGCCTCCTGCTCAAGGCCGAACTCCGCACCGACCAGGTCGCGGTTCGCCGGCAGCAAATCAAGGTAAGGGAAGTCCGTCGCCACGACGACATCGGCAGCCTTCGCTTCGCCGGCGAGGACCTCGAACAGTGTCGGCCGGCGCCCGGACCATCCCACGCCGCGGCTGGCATTTCCCTGAGGATCGCAATCCACGAGCAGCACTCGCCGCTCCATCGCCCCGAAAGCCGCCGCGAGATTGATCGCCGACGTCGTCTTGCCCACGCCGCCCTTCTGATTCGCGACGGCGAGAACGTCAGCCACGACGATTGGGTCGAAGCAGGAAGAGCCGACGGCGGCCGCGGCCGGACAGATCAATCTGTTGTTCCACCGTACAGGTCTCCGCGAGTCCAGGCATGATGTCGCCGCCTCCCCAGACGAGCACCCGTCCGGCGTCTGGAAGAGACTCGACCAGACGCGCGGCAGTGGCCGGAGCGAGTCGAAGGCCGCGCAAGGTGACGCACTCTACCTCCGTCGCAAGGCGCGCCGCCAGTTCGGGACCGGCATGCTCGCGAACAACCTGGACCCGCGCCAACCCGAGCTCCCGCGCCGCCTCGGCGAGGAAGGCGGCCTTCCGTTCCCGCGCCTCGACGAGCGTTACTGGTCGGTCTGGAGCCAGGGCCGCCAACACGAGCCCGGGAAACCCGCCGCCGCTTCCCAGATCCAGAAGACGCGGGTCGCCGTCGGTGGACCGCCCGACCCCGCAGAACTCCCGAGCCGCCAACGACTCTGCGTAGTGACGGCGGACCCAGAGCTCTGGTTCGACTTCACCGACGAGCCGTACGACCCGATTCCACCTCTCCAGCATCGCCGCATGCCGTGCGAGTCGAGCAACCGCGTCGGCCGTCAGCTTGTCGCCAAAATGCCGCCTGAACAGGTCCTCGTGTTTCACGTGAAACAGGCTACCCGCGATCGATCGTCCTGGCGCCGTGTTTCACGTGAAACACGCTTCCCAGGGAGTTCACTCCTCGGGGCGTCGACTGCCTCCGCCCGAGACTCCCGATACGTCAGACCTTGCGGATGCTCACGCGCTTGAAGTAACCGTTGCCCTCGCTTTCGGTCTCGACATCGGGGTCCTCGGCAAGCGTGATGTGGACGACACGCCGGTCGGCCGGGTTCATCGGGCGCAGCGTCCGCGTGCCGCCGCGTTGAACAACCTCCTCGGCGACACGACGGGCGAGGCCCCGGAGGCGGTCTTCCTTCTGCTGCAGATAGCCACCGCTGTCGAGTCGGCAAGGCACGATTCGGCCGAGTTCGCCGTACATCACGCGGGGAAGAAGGTGCTGGAGCGCCAGAATGACCTGGCCGTCTTCCTCGAGCAGAACCTCACGGTCCACACCTTCGAGCTCGACCTCGATGCGGTCACCAACCAGGACGAACTCCGCAGACACCTCGAGGTCGGCGAGTTCCAGCAACTGCTGAAGCCCGTCCCGAGCAATCTCCAGGAGCTCGTCCGCATCCGGCTCCTCGGCATCCTCCGTGTCGTCTTCGTCCGGGGCCGTGGGGGCAGGAGCCTCGTACGGGGATTCGTCGACTGCCTCCGCCGTAGAGCCGTCGCCGCCTGCTGCCCCTTGGACCGCCGGTTGGGCGACATGATTCGAGTTCCGAGCGTCTTCGCCGATAACCGGGGGCTGCTCTGCGGGTCGGGTCGAGTCGACCCGGATGACCACACGTCGCCTCTTCACGAAGCCGTGGCGCTTCTCCATCCGGTCAAACACCAACTCGTCCGGCGCAACGCCGAAGTGGTTCGCAGCGGCAAGTACCGCCTGCGACTCGGTTTCCCCCGAGAAGAACATGTCGTTCCTCGCACCGCTCATCGTTCCCGTCCTATCTTCACTTCTTCGAAGAGCCGGCCTCCTGGGCGGCCGGAACGCCGCCGAGGTAGCCGGACTTCTTCAGCTTGTTGTATACGCCGGTCTGTACGATTCCCAGCAGGTTGTTCGTCAGCCAATAGAGAACCAGGCCGCTGGGGAAGCTGAACGAGAAGATCGTGAACCAGATCGGCATCGTGTTGATGATCAGCTTCTGCGTCTTGTTCGCCGGCGGCGGCAGCATCCGCTGTTGGAGAAACTGGGAGGCGCCCATCACCAACGGCAGAACGTAGATCGGATCGGGCTGCGCCAGGTTGTGGATCCAGCCGACCCAGGAAGCATCCCAGAGCTCCACGGCCTCGCTCAGGAGGCGAAAGAAGCCGAAGAACACGGGCATCTGAAACAGAATCGGCAGGCAGCCGCTCGCCGGATTCACGCCCTCCTCCCGGAACAGAGCCTGGATCTCCTCGTTCATCTTCCGCTGCATGTCGACCCGCGGCCGTCCCTTGCCGTCCTTCAGCTTCGGCCGGTACTTCGCCCGAATCGCCTCCATCCGCGGATTCAACTTTTGAATCCGCTGCATCGACACCTGGCTCTTGTGGGTCAGCGGGAACAGGACGAGCCGGATGAGCACCGTCATCAGCATGATGCTCCAGCCGTAATTCGCGACGACGTTGTCGTGAATCCAGCGCAAACCAAACTGAAGCGGCCTCGAAATGACGCCAAAGAAGCCATAGCGAACGGTCTTCTCGAGCCGCACGCCGAGACCCGCCAAGGCGTCGTACTGCTTGTCGCCGAAGTACGCCCGGCCGGCGAGCTCGCCGCCCGCCGAGCCGAGCACGACGATCAGGTCCCTGGTCAACTCGGCCGTGGCGATATCCCCGGCCTCGAAGATCGAGAATCCGCGCAGGCTCCCGTCGCTCTCTTCGAGGTTGGCGACCGGGAGAAGCTCGACCGCGCCGCGGGCGCCCGCAGGAATCGCAGCGGTGATGAAGTAGCGGTCCTCGAGGGCGACCCAGCGGGGACTGCCACCCAGATTCTGCGGGTCCTCGGCGCGCCGCGGCTCGAGCGACTCCATCTCCCCGGCGCTGAACCACGTGCCGGAGCGCCTCTGCTGACTCGACAGCCGGCTCTCCAACTCGTCGACCGTTGGATTCCTGATTCCGGGCCCCAGCACGAGACCCCAAGCGTCGCCCGGCGATTCGACCTGGTACCGGAAAGCGAGGCCGCCTTCCAGCGAGTTGACTTCCGGAATGTGGAAGACCTTCGTGGCCGCACCGAGCACCCCGCTGTAACGGAAGGTGAGGTGGAGGTCGGGGCCCTCCTTGGTTCGCTCCACGGCGAACAGGGCATCGTTCAGCGGAGAGCTCCGTTGAGGTCCGTAGAGCGCGAACGGGTAGGGCTGGCCGCGCTCGCGGCGCCGCACGAGTTCGACCGGTTCAGCGCCGTCCGGGCGGGCCAGCTCGAACGACAGCAACTGTGCGCCGCGGTTCGTGAACTCGAGCTTTGCATTCCCCGACTCGATGACCACCCGCTGTTCGCTCTCGGCCTCGATGGCAGGCGGAGGCGGAGGCGCCGCTTCGGACGTGGGCGCAATGCCTGCGAGCGGCGCGATCTCCCTCGTCGACGTGGACGCCGCTGTCTGGTTCGCGGCCGTGCCGTCGTCATCGGCCCCGGCCTGAACGCGCGCCGGTTCGACCGGCGGCGGCGGAGCGACGAACGTCGACCAGAGCAGGAGCACTCCCAAGGAGAGCGCTGCGGCCAGCAGGAGCCTTCGGTTATCCATTCGCGTCAGTCATCCCGGCAATGAAGAGCTGAGCGCCGCGCGGCGCGGGCGGCACATCGATACCGCCACGGCCGAACGGCTGGCAGCGCAACAGGCGAAGCAGAGTGAGCCAACCACCTCGGAGAACACCGTGGCTCTGGAACGCCAACCGGCCGTACTCCGAGCAGGTGGGGCTGAACCGGCACGCCCGCGGCAGGATGGGCGACAACCAACGCTTGTACGTCCTGAGCAGGACGACAGCGACGCGGACCGGGAGACTCATCGCCGTCTCCGGCGACGGCTTCGCCGCCGACCGCGTCCTGCCGCAGCGGCAAACAGCTCCGCGAGCTCCCGATGGAAGGCCCGGCGACCTTCCGCAGCGGCAGCCTGCTTCAGGTGGACAACGATGTCCGCGGCAGGTAACCGCTGGTGATCCACCTGCTGACGGAAGTGCTCGCGGACCCGCCGGCGGAGCCGATTCCGCACGACTGCGCCACCAACCCTGCGGCTCGCCGTCAGGCCCAGCCGCGCTCGACCGAGGTCGTTCGCACAGACGTGAAGCACCGCGATGTCGCCGTGTACACGCCGCCCATGGCGGTAGGCGCGCCGGAAGTCCCGGCCAGTACGCATGCGTTCGACTCCCCGCGCGGCGACTTCGTCGCGCTGCGGTCTGCTCGAGAGGTCCAAGTTCAGACCGTCAGGCGTTTGCGGCCCTTCCGGCGTCTACGCGAGAGGATCGCGCGCCCGTGCCGGGTCCTCATTCGTGACCGAAAGCCATGCTTCTTCTTGCGACGCCGATTGTTCGGCTGAAACGTCCTCTTCACGCTAGTTCCTTCCTACGCGAGTGATGTCCGGCGCCCAACGGGCCGAAACGATGGCGGAGAAGGTTGGCGGAGAGGGTGGGATTCGAACCCACGGATCACTTGCGCGATCACTCGGGAGAACGAGAGACCGCCCGGCGGGCCGAAACGATGGCGGAGAGGGTGGGATTCGAACCCACGGATCACTTGCGCGATCAACGGTTTTCGAGACCGCCCCATTCGACCACTCTGGCACCTCTCCCCGTTCGTGAACCGCCGGAAGCAGGTCTCCTCCCGTTTCTCCTCCACGCCCGATGGCGGAGAGGGTGGGATTCGAACCCACGGTAGAGTTGCCCCTACACATGCTTTCCAGGCATGCACCTTCGACCACTCGGTCACCTCTCCCTCAAACGACAAGCCCGTTCGACCGTAAACGCCGGAAGAAGGCGCGCAGCAGCGCTGCGCTTTCCTCCGCTCGAACGCCGGAGCATACCTTGATTCGGTGATTCAGTCTCGGTTCGCGGACGACATCACCGATCGATCCACAGTAGCCCCCCTTCGGGTCGGCGGCGCCGAAGACCAACCGATCGATCCGCGCGTTGACCATCGCGCCTGCGCACATCGCGCATGGCTCCAAGGTGACGTACAGGGCGCAGCCACCCAGTCGCCAGTCCTGCTGCGCGGCTGCAGCCCGCGACAGGGCGATCATCTCCGCGTGAGCCAGCGGATCGCCCCAGGACTCTCGGCGGTTGTGTCCGCGGCTGATGACGACCTCGCCGCGCACGACGACTGCACCGACCGGCACCTCGCCCGCGGCGCCAGCCCGTCTCGCCTCGTCGAGCGCCAGCCCCATCGCGGCGTGATCGTCCAACGTCGCGGCTCTAAAGCGCCCGGCGCCCGGCGAGAGAGCGCGCCAGCGTCACCTGATCCGCGTAGTCGATGTCGCCGCCCACGGGCAGCCCGAACGCCAGGCGGGTGACCTGGACGCCCCGCCTGCCCAACAGGCCGGCCAGGTAGAGCGCCGTCGCCTCGCCTTCGACGTTCGGGTTCATCGCCAGGATCGCCTCCTCCACGCCGTCCAACCGCTCGAGCAAGGATGCGACCGTCAACTCGTCCGGACCCACGCCACGCTGCGGCGAGAGAGAGCCCAGCAGAGCGTGGTAGAGACCGTGGAACTCTCCGGTGCGCTCGATCGGCTCGATGTTGAACGGCTCCTCGACCACGCAGAGCTTCGTCCGGTCGCGGCGCGGATCGCTGCAGATCGAGCAGGGGTCGACGGCGGTGATCTGGTGACACGCGGAACAGTGGATCATCCGGTCCTTGACGTCGATGACCGCCTGGGCGAGTGCCTCCGCGCGCGGTCGGTCGACGCGCAGAAGGTGGTGGGCCAAACGTCGCGCGGTCTTCGGACCGATCCCCGGCAAACGGGACAGCTCCGTCACCAGATCGGCCAGCGGGTCGGGCGACATCAGCTCAGACCGGGGATGCCCGCCGTCATGCTCCCCAGTCGCTGGCTCACGAAGTCGTTCGCCTTCCGGCCGGCCTCATTCACTGCGGCCAGAACCAGGTCCTGAACCATCGCGGGATCCTCCGGGTCCAGCACCTCGGGGTCGATGCGCACCCCGGTCAGTTCCTTTTCTCCGTTCATCGTCACTTCGACCATTCCGCCGCCCACGCTGGCAGTGAACTCGGCCGACGCCAGGTCGCGCCGCATCCTCTCCTGCATCTCCTGGGCCTGTCGCATCAGCTTCTGGATGTTCATCGTCGGATTTCCTGATCTCCCCGGGGTTCTTCGTTCGGGACTTGGATGTCTGTCCGCGACCGGACGTCGAGCACGCGGCCGCCGAACACATCGAGCACCGCCCGCACCGTCGGGTTCCTCTCGACCGCTGTTCTCGCTTCTTCGCTCAGCCCGGATCGCCCCGCCGCAGGTGGACGAACGGACGCCGGAGCAGGGGCTTTGCGAGGCGCGGTGTCGTTCGGGTCGGCCGCCTCTCCGCGACGCCGCGCCTTCGGCTCGGCCGTCTCCCTTCGGCGAGGCGCGGCTCTCGGCGCCGACTGTCTGGCATCTTCGGCGCTAGACGGCTCGTCGTCGGCGCTGCCAGGCAGCCCGGCCGCAAGCTGCTCGAGTCGAATCAGCCGCGGCAGTTCGGCTGCGCGCAGCAACGCGATCTCGAGTGCCAGGCCGGGCGCATCGGCTCGTCGAACCAGGGTCTCGCTGGCCAGCAGCAGATGGAGCAGCCGCAGCAGATTCTCGTAGCCCGCCGCTCGGGCCCGGTTCTCCAGTTCCGCAGCCGCTTCGCCGGGAAGGTCGAGCAGCTCCGCGTCCACACCCTGGGCCAAGTGGAGCGCGCTCCGCAGAAACCCAAGGAACTGGGTGAATACCTGGCGGGGGTCGCTCCCGCCATCCTCCAGGCGGACGATGAGGCCGGATACGGCGGCGCCCTTGCCGGCCAGGATCGCTTCCAGCAGTTTCGCGAGCATCTCGAACTCGACGCCGCCCAACAGCCGCCCGACATCTCCATCGTCCAGCCGACCGCTACCGAACGTGGCGAGTTGGTCGAGCAAGGCGACCGCGTCCCGGACGCTGCCTTCCGAAGCGCGGGCAATCAGCCGGAGGGCGGACCGGCTGCCCTCGATCCTCTCTTCCTCGCAGATCCGTTCGAGATGCGCCACCATCGGCCCGGCAGGCACGCGGCCGAAGTGGAACTCCTGGCAGCGAGAGAGAATCGTCGCCGGCACCTTCTGGACTTCGGTGGTCGCAAAGACGAAAGCCAAGTGCGGGGGCGGCTCCTCGACAATCTTAAGGAGCGCGTCGAAGGCAGATCCGGAGAGTCGGTGAATCTCATCGAGGACGACCACCTTGTAGCGGTCGCGGGCAGGGCCGTACTGCAGGCTCTCGGTCAGCTCGCGCACCTGCTCCACCTTCGAGTACGTCGCGGCGTCGATCTCGAGTACGTCCAGGTCGACGCCCTCGGTGATGTCCCGGCAAGCCAGGCATTCGTTGCACGGGTCGGCGGCCGGAGCCGTCGCATCGCCGTCCGCGCCGAGACAGTTCAGGGCCTTGGCCAGCACTCGCGCCGCAGTCGTCTTGCCGACGCCGCGTATGCCCGAGAAGAGGTATGCCTGCGCAATCCGCCCCTCGCGCAGCCCGTTGCCAAGAGCTGTGACGATGGCCTCCTGACCAACCAGGTCCGCGAACGTCTGAGGCCGCCACTTGCGCGCCAACGTCTCGTACGTCACAACCCGGCCTCGAAGCGCTGAACAGAAGTCACTGAAGGGTTCCGGCTTGTCTGCGCCCTCGAAACGAACACCCTATCGCTGCTCCCTTCCGGGCCTGACGAGGTTCGGGGTCGTTCGATTCACAGGGCCCGAACCCTTCGGTCACCTCTGGATTCCCATGACCCGACCTCAAGATGGAGAATCCGTCGAGAATCGTAGCAGCGGACGGTTCATCCGCGTTCCGACGGAGCTGCCGCGGTTTCTGTCGCCGACTCGACCAGCGCCCCCGCAGCGAACTCGAGCTGGCGTTCGGTGATCACGAGCGGCGGAGCGATCTGCAGCACTGTTCCATTCGCGCCGCCGGCAAGCGCGATGACTCCGCGCTCGAGCAGGGTGCGGCCAAGCTGACGCGCTGCGGCGGGCGAGGAGAGCTCCACCCCCCAGAGCAAGCCCCGGCCGCGCACATCGACCACCACCGGGATGTCCGCGAGCGGCCCCAACAGGCCCGAGAGAAGCTGGCCCATCCGGAGCGCCCGGTCGACGAGTCCTTCCCCTTCCAGCACGTCGAGAGCGGCCAGCGCCGCGGCGCAAGCGAGCGGATGCGCGACGAAGGTCGCCGTATGGCGCGCCTCGCCGTCCGTCCGCCAACATTCCATCACCTCGCTTCGACCGACCGCCGCAGCGATCGGCAACCCGCCTCCCAACGCCTTGCCGCAACACACCAGGTCCGGCTCCACACCTTCCGCCTCGCATACGAACCAGGCGCCACATCTACCGAAGCCGGTGAAGATCTCGTCCACCGCAAGCAGGATCTCGTGCCGCCGGCACACTTCCGAGAGCTCCGCCAGCCATCCCGAAGGCGGCCAACGCGTTGCCTCGCGGCCGACCACCGGCTCAACGATCGTGAGTCCGATGCCGGGCCGCCGACGGAGCACAGCCTTGATCTCCGCCGCTGGCGCGCCGTGCGGTAGACGGTGGACGATGGACTCGAGCGGCGTGTCGAACGGCCGGCGGAAGGCCGGCCTCGAACTCGCGGAAACCGCGGCAAGCGTGGCGCCGTGATACGCCGGCTCGAAGGCAAGCACCTCCGGTCGGCGGCTCCAGAGATGGCCCGTCTTGAGTGCGATCTCCACCGCGTCGGCGCCGGACACGGCAAAGTAGACGCGGGCTTCGGGCAGCGGCGCGAATCGAGAGAGCCGCTCCGCCAACTCGACCCGAACCGGGTGGGCGTACACGTCGCCCAGGCCGTGAACGAGCCGCTCGGCCTGTCGCCCCACCGCGGCCGCTACCGCCGGGTGGCGATGCCCGATCGCCGCCACGCCGAAACCGGCGGTGAGGTCCAGATAGCGGTTGCCGTCGACGTCCAGAACGTTCGATCCGAGCGCCTCGAGCCACACCATGTCCGTCGCACCCTCAACCAGGGTGTTCACGCCCGGAGCCTCGGCGGAGGCCAACCGAGCCGCCATCGCGGTCGCCTTCTCGCCGGGCAGAGGACGACACAGCTCCGGCAGCAGATCGCCGCGTTCAAGCGACCAGGAGCGACCGGCCACGCCCAGCCGCCTCAGAGGCCCGCGATCCGCTCGCAGATGCGGTCGATCGCCGCATCGCCGAGATACGGATGCATGGGCAGGCTCAGCACCTGCCCGACCAGCGCCTCACTCGTCGGCAGCGAGCCGTGGCCGCGGCCGAACCGCCGATAGGCCGGCTGGAGATGCATTGGGCGCGGGTAGTACACCGCGGTGGGAATGCCGCCACGGTCGAGGTGGGCGCGCAGGGCGTCGCGGCTGGTCTCGGCTTGGCCGCCGTCCGCGGGGTTGACCCGCAGGGTGTACTGCGCCCAGCTCGACCGCACGTCCTTCGCCACTTCCGGCGGCGTGACGCGCCACGGCGTAGCCATCGACGCCGCGAGCTCCTCGAGTCGCTTCGTGTAACCGGCGGCGACCGCCCGCCGCGCCGCGAGCTCCTCCTCGAAGACGCCGAGCTTCGCCAGCAGCACCGCTGCCTGCATGCTGTCCAAGCGCCCATTCACACCGAGACGGACAACCTCGTAGCGCTCGCCGCCCTGGCCATGCTCGCGCACCGAGCGGACCACGTCGGCGACTGCCGGGTCGACACACAGGACGGCGCCGCCGTCGCCATAACATCCGAGCGGCTTCGCGGGGTAGAAGCTGGTCGTCGACACCGGAGCGAGCGATCCCACCGGCCGGTCGCCGCGGGTCGCGCCGAAGCTCTGGGCGGCGTCGGAGACGACCGCCAGTCCGCGCTCTCCGGCCCACTGGAGCAACCTGTCGCCGTCCACGGGCTGACCGAACAGATCGACCGAGATGACCGCCCTGGGAGTTACTCCGCCGGCAGCGCAGAGCGCTTCGTACTCCCGGTCGAGCGACTCGAGGTCAAGGAGGAAGTCCCGTTCCCCGACATCGACGAACACCGGAACGGCGCCGGCCAACAAGACGACCTCGGCTGTGGCGGTGAAGGTGAACGTGGGCACGAACACGGCGTCGGGAGCGTCCTTGCCCGGTCCGATCTCGAGTGCGAGCAGAGCGATCAGCAGCGCATCCGAGCCGCTCGATACAGCCACCGCGCGCACGCCGCCGCCATGCCGACCGAGTTGCGCTTCGAGCTCGTCCACCTCGGGTCCCATGACGTAGCGGCCGTGATCGAGGACGGCGCCGAGCCGCCGCTCGATCTCGGGCCGTAGCCGCTCCGACTGCGAAGCCAGATCGACGAAGGGGATCCGCGGCGCCCGCTCGGTCGTCGACGTCGTCATGGCTCCGAGTGTATGGGGACGGAGTCGGGCGGCGCTCCAGCGCGGGAACCGCTCCACCCGACCGCTGCCAGGGTCTTCCGAAGCAACGAAGAGGTCGGCAGTTCGCCGATCTCGTCTCGGTCGAACCAGCGCAGAACGCTCGCGGCGCACGGGTCGGGAGTCCACCGCGCGGGCGCGACGCGAACCACGATGTCGCGGTAGGTCACGGCATGCCGCACCCTGCTTTCCGTCCCGCCGCACTCGAAGCGGCCCCCAAAGTGCTTCTGGAGCAGTTCGACGGCCTCACGTGTCGGCTCGTCGCCGTCGTCAAGCTCCACGGTCGGCAGGTGCCATCGACCCGCCAGCCACTCCGCGTCGTCAGGGCGTCGATGAAGCAGCAGACGACCCTTCGAAGCCGCCACGGCGGTGAAGCAGTGGACCTGCTCCCGCGGTCGACCGCGACGGACGACCGGGAACGACTCCGGAGCGAGCATCGGATCCTGATGCGCTCGGCAGCCGCTTCGCAGCGGACATTCCCCGCACCTGGGCCGGCGCCGGCGGCAGACCAGGGACCCCAACTCCATCAGCGCCTGATTCGAGGCGCCGGGCCGCAGAGGGTCGAGTATTCGCCCGGCTGTCGACAGGAGCAGCCTCCGGGCATTCGCTCTCTTCGGCGTCGACGAGAGAGCGAGGAACCGGCTGAGTACCCGCTCGACGTTCCCGTCCAGAACCGGTGCGGGCTCGCGAACAAGACGACTCGCCAGGATTGCCGCCGTGTATGGGCCGATCCCCGGCAACTCGAGCCACTCCGCAGAGCTGCTCGGCATTGCGCCCCGTTCGGCCAGGAGGCAAGCGGCCCGATGGAGGTTCCGAGCCCGCCGGTAGTAACCCAGGCCCGACCATGCCGCCTCAACCTGTTCGACCCGTGCCCCGGCGAGCGCTGCAAGCGTCGGGAACTGGGCCAGGAAGGCCGGATAGCGGCGCGCGACGACCTCGCTCCGGGTCTGCTGGAGCATGATCTCCGCGACCAGGATCTCGTACGGGTCGTTCGAGCGCCGCCACGGGAGGTCGCGTCGACAGCGTTCGAACCACTCGAGGAGCGGAATCCGAACCGCTTCCGGTGAGGCCAAGTTCAACAAGGACCGAAACCTACATCCGCTGGCCAGCCCTGGACCGTCCTCGCCCGTGAAGAATGGAGGAAGAAAGTCCCCCGAGAACCCTTGTCCGAGCCGGATCCTGCTGCTATCCTGCCGGTCTCACGCAACGGAGACCGCCTGACCGGAAGCCACTGAACATCGGTTCGACCTGCTGCGATCCGTACCTGGGTCGACCGTCACTGGTTTTCCACATTGTGCGGAAAAGCTGCGGAGCATCGCTCTTCGGAGCGCCTGAGCCGGGCTTTCCGCCTCGGTCGGGAAGGGTTTGTGCATCTGGAGTACCGGGGGAGACGTGCGTCGACTGGAATCAGGGGCTGGGCGAGCGCCCTTCGTGTTCCGCGCGATTTCGGCAGTAGCCAGCAAGATTCCGGGCGATGCCTAGCTCGGTCTGGCTGACGCTGCGACGGCAGCTGCGAGATGATCTGCCGCCGGAGGAGTTCCGTACCTGGTTCGGTCCGCTCAGGGTCGCTGCCGAAGACGCGGACCGACTCGTGCTCGAAGCGCCGAACTCCCGCTTCGTCGACGCGATCGAAGAGGGGTTCCGGCCTATCGTCGACTGGGCGATCGCCGATCTCAAGGGGCCGACCTACCAGGTCCTGTTCCAGAGTGGCGAGGCCTGCGACGAACCGTCACCGTCAGCGCCGACCGCAGAGAAGAGCGGCCAGCAAGCCGCCGACGGCGCCGCTCAGAACATCGCTCTGATTCCAGAGTACAGTTTCGATTCGTTCGTCATCGGCAACTCGAACCGGTTCGCGCATGCCGCGTCCCTGGCCGTAGCCGAGAAGCCGGGCATCGCCTACAACCCGCTGTTCCTCTACGGCGGGGTGGGCCTCGGCAAGACGCACCTGCTCCACGCGATCGGCAATCGCCTGAAGCGCATCGCTCCCCGAACGAGGGTGGCCTACCTGGCCGCCGAGGACTTCGTCAACGAGCTCGTCACGTCGATTCGATTCGAGCGCATGCCGCAGTTCCGCGAGCGCTATCGGACGATCGACGTGCTGCTCGTCGACGACATCCAGTTCCTGGCCAGGAAGGAACGGTCCCAGGAGGAGTTCTTCCATACCTTCAACGTGCTCTACACCCGCCAGAAGCAGATCATCGTCACCTCCGACGCGCAGCCGCGGGACCTTCCCGATATCGAGGAGAGGCTCCGCAGCCGCTTCGGTTCAGGACTCCTGGCCGACATTCAAGCGCCCGACCTGGAAACGAAGGTTGCCATTCTTCAGCGGAAGGCGCGGAAACTCAAGGTGCAGGAGCTCGATACGGACGTCGCGTTGTTCATCGCTCGCCAGGTCAAATCGAACGTGCGCGAACTGGAAGGTCTGCTGAACCGCGTGACCGCCTTCGCTTCGCTGGCCGGCGTCCGACTCGACCTGGACTTCACGAAGGAGGCGCTGCGGGATGTCCTGCCGGACCAGGAACGCCCGATCGCGCCGGCTCAGATCGTCAAGCTGGTCGCCCACCACTACGGGCTCAAGGTCCGCGAGATGAAGAGCCGCAGCAACTCGCGGCAGATCACCTATCCGCGCCAGATCGCCATGTATCTGTGCAAGCGTCTGACCCGGATGTCCTATCCAGAGATCGGACGCCTCTTCAACGGCAAGCACCACTCGACGGTCATGTACTCCGTCGAGCAGATCGAGCGTCGCAGGAACGAGGATGAGCGCTTGGCGGCGCAGCTCGAGCGCTTCACCCGGCAACTCAACTGAGTTCGCTCGCCTCAACTGCTCGCATCCATCGACACGGGACCCGCGAACGCCTGCGGAATGGCTGCGGATTATCGAGGGAAGAACTGCGCGGCGCTTTCGGCTGAACTGCGGAGAGGCGGCGGGGAGACGCATGTCGTCGACCTCGTTTTCCGCAAAGTACACACTCTCTCCGCTTCTCGTTCCGCCGTTTCTCAGTACCCCTGGACTATTCGTAAATAACTGTAGACAAAGGGTTAACCGGGTGCTTCCACAGGCGGAACGGGGCTCTGCTACGACTACTTTTCTGGTGTATATTTCTGATTCGAGGAGAGAGTAGATGAAGATCCGAGTCGAGCGAGAAGAACTCGTCAGGGAACTGGCGGCGATGCGGGGAATCGTGGAGAGCCGGTCGACGATTCCGGTCCTCTCCCACTTGCTGCTCAGGGTCCGAGAGGGCCGCCTCGAGCTGTCGGCTACCGACCTGGACGTCTCGCTCACTTCCTGGTGCGCCGGCGACGAGGGCGAGGCCCTGGACGGTGCGACTGCTGTCCAGGCGCGCAAGTTCCTCGAGATCGTCCGCGCCTTGGGCGACGGTCCGGTCGAGCTCGCGACCGGCGGTTCGAGCGAGAACGCGCTGAGCATCGAGTCGGGTTCCTCCCGATTTCGCATCAATGGCCTGTCGGCTGAGGACTTCCCGACGCTCCCGACGGTCGACCCCGAGTCCGCGTCCGCGTCATTCGAGGCGCCGTTCGCTGAGCTCAAGCGGATGATCGGCAAGGTCATCTTCGCCGTGTCCGCCGAGGAGTCGCGCTTCCAGTTGAACGGCGCTCTCCTCAAGCTGAAGGACGGAGCGTTCGAGATGGTCGCCACGGATGGTCATCGTCTGGCGCTCATCGAGGTGGACATCGACGGACTCAGCGAGGCGGACGGGGTGCTCGCCCCGCGAAAGGCACTGCTCGAACTCATGCGCCTCGACAGCGACGAGAACGTTGCCTTTCGTCGTGGCGAGCATCACCTGGCGTTCGTCGTCGGTCGTCGCGAGCTGACCTGCAGGATTCTGGAGGGCGCCTTCCCGGACTACGAGAAGGTCATCTCGAAGGACAACGACCGGAAGGCTACGTTCGATCGCCAGGAGTTGGCCGGCGTGGTCCACCGGGTGTCGCTTCTGACCGGCGACCGAGCGCCGATGGTGCGGTTCCGGCTCGACCCCGAGGTGTTGCAAGTGTCGTCCTCCAATCCCGACCTGGGACAGGCGGAAGAGAGCCTCGCTTGCGAGTTCGAAGCCGAGGGGCTGCAGATCGGTCTGAATCCCGCCTACGTCAGGGACTTTCTGGGTGCGGTCGAGACCGAGCGGGTGGAGTTGGCGCTGAAGGACGAGAACAGCCAGTGCCTGGCCCAGCCCGTGGGTGGAGGCGATAGCCGTTACCTGTGCGTGATCATGCCGATGCGCCTCTGAGGTCGGGCCGTTTCGGTCTGCCGGTGGCGTGATTCCGGCCAGACGTCGGTCCGTCTGGCTGCGAGCCGCCTCTTTCGGCGTTGATTTGAGAACTAAGTTGCTTGTTTTGAGTAGCTTGGGACGATGATTGAGGCGTGATGGAAGACGGACCTCGAGCGCCGCGGTGTGATAGTTTTCCGCTCATGACGGACGCCGGCGCGGGCGCTGTTCAAGCAGCGTCGGAATCGGATTACTCGGCGAAGGACATCAAGGTCCTGAAGGGCCTTGAAGCGGTCCGTAAACGACCGGGGATGTACATCGGCGACACCGATGACGGTTCCGGGCTTCACCACATGGTGTTCGAGCTCGTCGACAACGCGATCGACGAGGCCCAGGCAGGGTTCTGCACCCGCGTGGAGGTGACGATCCACGCGGATGGCAGCGTCTCCGTGGGCGACGATGGCCGAGGTATCCCGGTCGGCCTCCACGAGGGCGAGCAGCGGTCGGCGGCAGAGGTCATCATGACGGAGCTCCACTCGGGCGGGAAGTTCGACCAGAACTCGTACAAGGTATCCGGTGGACTCCACGGAGTCGGCCTCTCCGTCGTCAACGCGCTGTCGATACGCCTCGACCTTCAGATCGATCGCGAAGGTCATAGCTGGCGACAGGCCTACGCCCGCGGTGTCCCGACGGCCCCGATAGCGGCGGTGTCGCCGCTCGCGCCCTCCGCGCGAACAGGCACACGGATTCGGTTCGCGCCCGATCCGGAAGTGTTCAGCCACCTGACCTTCGAGTACCAGACGCTGGCTCAGCGTCTTCGCGAACTGTCCTTCCTGAATCGCGGTATCGCGATACACCTTCAGGATGAGAGGGATGGCAAGCAGGCGGCGTTCGAGTACGAAGGCGGCGTGTCGAGCTTCGTCAGCCACCTGAGCCGCAACAAGACCCCCCTGCACCCGGAGCCCATCCATCTCTACAGCGAACTCGGCGAGCCGGGCGCGGCCGAGTCGGTCGAAGTCGCGCTGCAGTGGAGCGACAGCTTCCGAGAACGGATCTACTGCTTCACGAACACGATCAACAACCGCGATGGCGGGACCCACCTTTCCGGCCTGCGTTCTGCGCTGACTCGCACGATCAACGCCTATGTCCTGTCGTCGGGCTTGGGGAAGAACCTGAAGGAGAAGCTCTCCGGGGAGGATGTCCGCGAAGGCTTGGTGGCGATCGTCTCGGTCAAGGTTCGGGACCCGAAGTTCTCCAGTCAAACCAAGGAGAAGCTCGTCTCCTCGGAGGTGCGCGGCTGGGTCGAGTCGACGGTGGGCGAGCAGCTGGCCGCCTACCTGGAAGAAAACCCGCGCGATGCGCGTCGGGTGGTCGAGAAGGTCGTCCAGGCGGCTCGCGCCCGGGAAGCGGCGCGGAAGGCACGGGAACTGACCCGCCGCAAGGGTGCACTCGACAATTCGAATCTCCCCGGCAAGCTGGCGGACTGCAGCGAGCGGGATCCCGCTCAGGCGGAGTTGTTTCTGGTCGAGGGCGACTCCGCCGGCGGGTCGGCCAAGCAGGGCCGCGACCGACGTTTTCAGGCAGTGCTTCCCCTCAAGGGGAAGATTCTGAACGTCGAGCGCGCCCGGCTCGACAAGATGCTCTCGTCGGAGGAGATCCGGACCCTCATCCAGGCGCTGGGCACCGGCATCGGCAGCGAGGACTTCGACGTCGACCGGCTTCGCTACCACAAGCTGATCATCATGTGCGACGCCGACATCGACGGCAGCCACATCCGCACGCTGATTCTGACCTTCTTCTACCGCCAGATGAAGGAGATCATCGATCGCGGTCATCTCTACATCGCCCAACCGCCGTTGTACAAGGTGACCGAGGGGCGCCGCTCGAGCTACCTGAAGGACGACGAGGAGTACAACGACTACCTGATCGAGCGGATCCGGAAGGGCTGGCAGGTAGCGCTGACGAACGGCGATCCGGACGCTGTCACGGTGTTCGAGGGTGATCCACTCGGCCGCCTGCTCGACCGTCTCGCCATGTTCCGCCGCACGCTCGAGGCTCTCGCCGCCCGCGGAGTGCCCCAGGGCGCTCTGCGCGCGACGATCGGCGGCGGCATTCTCGAGCGGGGCGACCTCGCCGACCGCGCCCGAATCGACCGCGCGGCGGAGGCCATCGAGGCCTCGGGATTCCTCGATGTAGCGATCCACGATGCCGGCGCCGGGTTGTTTTCGATCCACTTCCGGTCGCGGCGCGATGGCGTCGACCGGCACGCGAGGATCGACGAAGAGCTCGTGACGAGCGCGGACTTCCGGGCTCTCATCGCGAACGAGCAGGCTCTCGACGCCTGGCGCTCGCCGTCCATCCGGATCCGTCGACTGAACGGCGCCGGCGCGAACGACGACAGTCACGAAGTCGAATCACTGGGCGAGGCGCTCGACACGCTGTTCGAGGCGGCGAAGAAGGGTCTCTCCGTCCAGCGCTACAAGGGTCTCGGCGAAATGAACCCCGCGCAGCTTTGGGAGACGACGATGGACCCCGAGCGCCGGCGCATGCTCATGGTGGAGATCGACGAGGACCGGGACGAGGAGACGGACGAGATCTTCAACACCCTGATGGGCGACCGGGTGGAGCCGCGGCGTCAGTTCATCGAAGAGAACGCTCTCTT
Organism: Candidatus Multivoraceae bacterium; assembly: GCA_965219625.1. Lineage (GTDB taxonomy): Bacteria > Acidobacteriota > Thermoanaerobaculia > Multivoradales > Multivoraceae > Multivorans. The sequence goes on from OZ244782.1 coordinate 1,913,622, forward strand.
CGCGACGAACATCGACATCTGAGTCAAGGACATTGAGCAAGGGCGAACCTCCCATTCCCCCGTCGCCCGAGGCGTCTGGTCCGACGCACGACACGGTGCCGGTGCAGCTCGAGCGCGAAATGCGCAAGAGCTACCTCGATTACGCGATGAGCGTGATCATCGGCCGTGCCTTGCCCGATGTTCGGGATGGGCTCAAGCCGGTGCATCGGCGGGTCCTCTACGGCATGTGGGAGGCGGGCAACACGGCGAGCCGCGCCTACAAGAAGTCTGCCCACATCGTCGGTGACGTGATGGGGAAGTACCACCCGCATGGTGACGGGCCGATCTACGACACGGTCGTCCGAATGGCACAGGACTTTTCCCTGCGCTACCTGCTGGTCGACGGTCAGGGCAACTTCGGCTCGATCGACGGCGACAATCCTGCCGCGATGCGCTACACGGAGGTGCGGCTCACCCGCATCGCCGAGGAGATGCTGCGAGAGGACATCGACAAGGACACCGTCGATTGGGCGCCGAACTACGACGGATCCGAGCAGGAACCAACCTACCTTCCCGCCCGGATTCCGAATCTCCTGGTCAACGGCTCGGCCGGCATCGCGGTTGGCATGGCGACGAACATCCCGCCGCACAACCTGGGCGAGGCGATCGCGGCGGTCAAGCTGCTGATCGACCGCCCTCAGGCAACGCTCGACGAGTTGATGGACGTTCTGCCGGGGCCGGACTTCCCTACCGGCGGCTTCATCCATGGTCGCGCCGGTATTCGGAGCGCCTACGAGACCGGGCGCGGCTCGATCCAGGTGCGAGCCCATGCCGAGATCGTGGACCGCGAGAACGACCGCCAATCGATCATCGTCACCGAGATTCCGTATCAGGTGAACAAGGCGCGGCTGATCGAGCGGATCGCCGAGCTGGTGCGCGAGAAGAAGATCGAGGGGATCAGCGATCTTCGGGACGAGTCGGACCGCGACGGCATCCGCATTGCCGTCGACCTGAAGAGAGGAGAGGTCGCCGAGGTCATCCTGAACACCCTGTTCAAGATGACGAAGCTCCAGGTCAGCTACGGCATGAACCTGCTGGCGATCGTCGACAATCAGCCCCAGGTCCTGACTCTGCGGGAGCTTCTCGGCCACTTCCTGGATCACCGCCGCAGCGTCGTCATTCGCCGTTGTCGCTACGAGCTCGCCCGGGCCGAACAGCGCGCCCACGTGTTGGAGGGTCTGCTCCTCGCGCTGGACCACCTGGACGACGTGATCGCCGCCATTCGCGCCAGCCGCACGCCGCCCGAGGCGCGTGCTCGCCTGATGGAGGACTTCACCCTGACCCAGCTCCAGGCGCAGGCGATCCTGGACATGCGGCTGCAGCGCCTGACCGGTCTCGAGCGCGAGAAGATCGAGGAGGAGTACAGCGACCTGATCGCCGAGATCGCTCGTCTACGGGCGATTCTCGGTTCGGACGAACTGCTGCTGGCCGAGATCCGCGGCGAGCTGGAGGACATCGAAAAACGCTTCAGCGATCCTCGCCGCACGGAGATTCTCGCCCACTCCTCGGACATCACGATCGAGGACATGATCGCCGACGAGGACATGGTCATCACGGTCACCCGCTCCGGCTACATCAAGCGGTCGCCGCTCAGCTTGTATCGGACGCAGCATCGAGGCGGCAAGGGGCGCACCGGCATGGCCACCCGCGACGGCGATTTCGTCGAGCAGCTCTACGTCGCATCAGCCCACAGCTACGTCCTCGTGTTCAGCGATCGTGGCCGCTGCTACTGGCTCAAGGTGCACCAGATTCCACAGCTGGGGCCGGCGGCGCGCGGGAAGGCCATCGTCAACCTGCTGCGACTCGACAGCGATGAGGGTGTCGCCGCCACGGTAGCGGTGCGCGAGTTCTCGGAGGGCCACTTCCTGACCTTCGCTACGGAGGCGGGCATCGTGAAGAAGACGGCGCTTTCCCTCTACTCGCGGCCCCGTGCCGACGGCATCATTGCCGTGAGGGTCGACGAGGGCGACCGGCTGCTCGAAGTCAAGCTGACCGACGGCGGCAGCGATGTCGTCCTGGCGACCCGCCTCGGCCGCGCGATCCGGTTCCCGGAGAGCGACCTGCGCGCACTGTCGAGAGCCACGCGGGGAGTCCGCGGAATCCGCCTCCGTCGGGACGACCGGGTCGTTTCGATGGCGTGTCTGCGGCCTGTCGAGTCCACCGGGCCCGTCGGCGCGAGCGCGCGGCCGTCGCTCGGCACCGAGCTCTTGACCGTCAGCGAGAACGGCTTCGGCAAGCGCACCGCGCTTCGCGAGTACCGCCGTCAGTCCCGGGGCGGCATGGGGTTGATCAACCTGAAGATCTCGAAACGTACCGGCCCCGTAGTCGGCGTGCGCGAGGTGAGCGACGACACCGGCGTCGTGCTGATCACCCACGAGGGCAAGATCATCCGCATCACGGCAGGCAGCGTGTCGTTGATTGGCCGTGCTACCCAGGGCGTCAAGGTGATGGACCTCGACGACTCCGACCACATTGTCGCCTTGGCCCGGATCCCGGACAGGAGCGAGTCCACCGACGAGGGCGCCGACGAATCGGAAGGCGCCCTCGGGGACGCGGAACCGGTGAACTGACCTGAGGGGCTCTTCGATGAAGTTCTTTCTCGACACCGCGGACACCGCCGAAATCGAGGCCGGTCTCGAGTGGGGGATGGTCGACGGCGTGACGACGAACCCGAGCTTGATTGCCAAGCAGGGCAAGCCGTACCTGCCGACCGTGCGCGAGATTGCCGGCCTCGTGCCCGGCCCGGTCAGCGGCGAGGTGCTGGCGACCGACCTCGAAGGGATGGTCGACCAGGGCCGCGCGCTTGCCTCGCTCGCCCCGAACGTCGTCGTCAAGCTGCCACTCGGTCCAGCTGGCCTGACAGCGGTGCAGCAGCTCGCCGAGGACGGCATCCAAAGCAACGTGACGCTGTGTTTCTCGCCGGCCCAGGCATTGTTGGCGGCGAAGGCGGGCGCCACGTACATCTCCCCGTTCGTCGGTCGGCTCGACGACATCGGCCAAGACGGCATGGACCTGATCCGGCAGGTGATCGGCATCTACTCCCGGTACGATTTCGAGACGGAGGTGCTCGTCGCATCCGTTCGCCATCCCGTACATGTCGTTCTGGCGGCGGAGATGGGCGCGGATGTCGCCACCTTGCCCTTCAAGGCGCTCCGACAGCTCTATCGTCATCCGCTGACCGACATCGGGCTGGATCAGTTCCTGAGCGACTGGCGGGCGACCGGCAGGAGCTTCGACGAACAGTGAACGGTCCCGGGAGAAGACGATGAGCCTTGCTGCGGCGCTCGAGCGCATCGACCGTGAAGCGGCCGCGAACCTCGAGCAGTTGAGGGAGTACCTGCGAATCCCATCGGTTTCGACCGATCCCGCCTATGCTGGCGACGTGCGTCGTTGCGCCGGCTTCGTCCGCGATCGCCTGGTTGCGGCCGGCCTCGAGGCGGAGGTCATCGAGACGGACGGTCACCCCCTGGTCTACGGCGAGTGGCTGGGCGCTCCTGGCCGGCCGACGGTCCTGTTCTACGGCCACTACGATGTGCAGCCGGTCGACCCGGTGGACGAATGGCGTCACGATCCGTTCGAACCGACGATCGAGGTGACCGAACGCGGCGAACAGCTGGTGGCGCGCGGAGCGACCGACGACAAGGGTCAGTCCTTCACTCACATCAAGGCGGTCGAGACGTTGATGGCATCCGCCGGCGGCCTGCCGGTCAACGTGAAGTTCCTCATCGAGGGCGAAGAGGAGTGCGGCGGCGAGGCGGTCGAGGCCTACGTGCGGAGCCCGGCTTCCAAGCGCCTCGCGTGCGACTTGGCCCTGGTGTCCGACACGTCGATGTACGCGCCCGGCCAGCCATCCGTTCTCTATGGCTTGAAGGGTCTGCTCTATACCGAGGTCCAGGTCAAGGGGCCCGGGCGCGACCTGCACTCCGGCACCTTCGGCGGCGCGGTGGTCAACCCGTTGAACGCCCTGGCGACGATGCTCGCCGCATTGCGCGACCCGGAGGATGGCCGCATCCTTGTGCCGGGCTTCTATGACCAGGTGCGCCCGCTCGCTTCCGCGGAGCGTTCGGCATTCGCCGCTCTGGCCTTCGACGAAGAGGACTACGCGGGACAGATCGGCGCCGGCGCGTTGTGGGGCGAGGCGGGCTACACGACGCTCGAGCGGGTATGGGCGCGCCCGACCTGCGACGTGAACGGGATCTGGGGCGGCTATCAGGGCCCGGGCGCGAAGACGGTCATCGCCCATCGTGCCGGCGCGAAGGTGTCGATGCGGCTCGTGCCGGACCAGGATCCAAAGCACGTGTTTCGCGCCTTTGCCGAGTATCTGAGGTCGCTCGCCCCGCCCGGCATCGAGGTCGAGGTGGAGTACATGAACGGCGCCCCGCCGGTGCTCGTCGATCTCGAGGGACCACTCGTCGAGGCGGCGCTCGAAGGCGTGCGCGAGGCGTGGGACCGTGAGCCCGTGCGCGTGCGCGAGGGCGGCTCGATACCGATCGTCTCGACCCTGGCGGAGGTGCTCTCCGTGCCGGTGCTCCTGATCGGCTTCGGACTCTCGGACGATCGTCTGCATGCTCCGAACGAGAAGATCGACGTGGTCAACTTCCACCAGGGCATTCGCACGGTGGTCCGCATTCTCGACCGCTTGGGCGCCGTCAGGGCTTGATCGCGTCACGGAGAGAGCGAGAAATCAAGATCGCCGCCAAGGAGCTCTCTGCAGTTCGTGCGCGGCTTCGCGCTGCCGGCGCCGAACCTCTGCGGCCGGCCTCCCTCGAATCCAACCTGGTCTTCGACCGGGGCGATGGTCCGGCCGGCAACCGACTTCGTTCGCGGCGCGAGCTGCTGCGTCTGCGGACTGTGGCAAGCCACAGCTTGCTGACCTGGAAGTCAGCGCCCCGGTTTGACGGCGGGGTGAAGGAACGGGCCGAACACGAGTTCGCCGTCGACGATCCGGATGCCGCGGTCCGATTCCTTGAGGCGCTGGGCTTCGTCGTCGCGACGCGTTACGAGAAGGTCCGGGAGACGTGGCGCTTCGATGGCTGTGAGATCGCCCTCGACCGCACGCCGATTGGCGATTTCGTCGAGGTCGAGCAGACCGCGACGGATCTCCCTGCCGGGCGTCTTCAGGCGATCTGCCGCGTTCTCGGCCTTGACCCCGAGAAGGCCTTGGCCGGCAGTTACCTCCGGCTGTATCGCGAAGCGCGGCGGAAGCGCCCGGAGTTGCCCTCGGACATGGTGTTCGACCAGCGGTCCGCGCCTGACGGGACCGAGACCTGTCGGTGAAGGGCACTGGGCGCCGGGTGCGCGCTCTCGTGCTCTGCGCCGGTCGAGGCGAACGGCTCCTCCCCTTGACGAGCCGCCTCGCCAAGCCGTTGCTGCCGGTAGCTGGCCGGTCCGTGGCGCTTCGGACGATTCGCATCCTGCACGACGCCGGCTGCGAGGTGGCAGTCAACCTGCATCACTTGGCGGATTCGCTCGGGCCCCAACTGTCGGCGGCGGCGGAGGAACTGGGGATCGACCTCGCCTTCGCCGTTGAGCCGGATCTGCTCGGCACGCTCGGCGCAGTGGCGAATCTCTTCGATTTCCTGGCCAAGGGCGACGACATTCTCCTGGTCAACGGGGACTCGCTGTGTCGCTGGCCGATCCGTGAAGTGCTGGCGCGCCACCGCCGGAGCGGCGCCGACGTGACGCTGCAGTTGGGGCCGAAGGCGCCGGATACCCGGTTGGGCGGCGGCGTCGAGGTCGATCAGCGAGGCCTGGTGGTCGGTCTTCGCGGCGTTCGAGTCGGAGAGTCGAGCGCTGCGGCCCGGACCTTCCAGGGTCTTCACGTGCTGTCGCCCGCCGCGCTTCAGACGCTTCCCTCCGAGTTGCCCGCGAGCGACATCATCGCCGGCCTGTATCTGCCGTTGCTCTTGGCCGGCGGCCGCATCCGAGGCTTTGGATGTCGTCGGCCCTGGCACGACCTGGGAACGCCGCGGCGCTACCTCGCGGGAACGCTCGATTGGGGGCGAACCGCAGGTGGACGCCGGCGACGCCGCCGTTTTGTTGCTCCCGGCGCACGGATCAGCCGCGCCGCCGTCGTCGAGTGCAGCGTCGTCGAGACCGGCAGCGTGCTCGAGTCCGGCGCTTGTGTCGTTCAGAGCGCGATCATGCCCTTCGCGCGGGTCGGCGCCGGCGCTCGTCTCGTGAACACGATCGTCGGTCCGGGCGTGGCGGTGCCCGCCGGCGCCGCGGTGGACGGCCAACTCGTCACGCCGGGCTCGTGGGGCAGAGCGCCGGACGGTCGATCGAGGGAACGCGGAGATCTCGTGTTCACGCCGCTCGACCCCGGATGAGTCAGCCGAGAAGAACCCCCCGCAGCGCGGCGTCGCTCGCCTCGATGCGGACGATCCTCTCGGGCAGCCCCGCGGTGTCGGCCAGAGCCGGCGGAACGGGCGCGTCGATCCCGACAGCATCCTCGACGATGTCGGCGAACTTCGCCGGGTGGGCGGTGGCGAGTACGAGGCCGACTCCGCCGCCCAGCGTTTCGAGTTCGTTCACCAGACCCAGATAGCCCACGGCAGTGTGCGGATCGAGGAGATAGCCGCGACGTTCGTGAACCTCGCGCATCGCCCTCCGGGTCGCCTCGTCGTCGTAGGACCGGCCCGCCAGATCCCGGCGCAGCGCCTCCAGCGGGTCCTCGGAAGCGGCGTAGAGATGGCGGATGCGGGCGAAATTGCTCGGCGCGCCGACGTCCATCGCATTCGAGATGGTCGCCACGGAATCTCGCGGCAAGAACTCGCCGCTCTCGAGAAAGGCGGGCACGACGTCGTTCGCGTTCGTCGCGGCGACCATGCGGTCGACCGGAAGCCCCATTCGCTTGGCGATCAGGCCGGCAGTCAGGTTGCCGAAGTTGCCGCTCGGCGTCGCGACGACCAGCGGTCCCGAGGACACGTCGCGTCCGGCCCGCGCGAGTTGCGCCCAGGCGTGGAAGTAGTAGAAGACCTGCGGCAAGAGCCGGCCGATGTTGATCGAGTTCGCCGAGGCGAGCGGGCAGCTCCGCCGGAGGTTGCGATCCGCGAAGGCAGAGCGAGCCAGCGCCTGGCAGTCGTCGAATGTCCCGGCGACGGCGATTGCCAGGACGTTGCCGTGAAGGGTCGTGAACAGTCGGCGTTGCGCCTCCGTGACCAGACCCTGCGGGTAGAGAACGCAGACTCGGAAGCCCGGGACATCCGAGAAGGCGTGCGCCACCGCGCTCCCGGTGTCGCCCGATGTCGCGACGAGCACCGTCGTCTCCGTGCTGCCGTGGCCGGCGGCGAAGCGTGACATCAGCCGCGCCATGACCCGGGCCGCGATGTCCTTGAACGCGAGCGTGGGGCCATGGAAGAGCTCGAGTGCGAAGACCCCGGGCTCGACTTCGACCAGGGGGATCGGAAAGTCGAGCGCCTCCCCGATCAGAGCGTCCAGTTCCGGGCCGTCGATCTGTGCGCCGAACAGTCGACGGGCCAGGAACTGCGACACTCCCCTCAGGGACTGCTCCCGGAGCGCGTTCAGAGTGCCTGTGGGCAGGGGTTCGAGGATTTCCGGAACGTAGAGACCGCCATCCGGGGCCGGCCCTTCGAGCAGAGCTTCTCCCAGGGTCGCCGCCGGCGATCGGCCCTCGGTGCTGACGAAGCGCAAGGCCTCAGGCCTCGGTGTCGCCGATGACCCGGGCCCCCGGCGCGGGCAGCGACGAGACGAGTTCGTCGCAGGAGACGTTCACCGCCTGTTCGAACGTGGTTGCCATCGCAGTCGCCACCGCGCGGGCGCGGTCTTCGCCGTCGCATAGGGCGAACAGCGTCGGCCCGCTTCCCGAAAGGCTGCACCCGAGTGCGCCGGCCTCCATCGCCGCCGCCTGGGCGCGGAAGAAGCCGGGGACCTTCGGGCCGCGGATGGGCTCGGCGACGACATCGACGAGGGCTCGCGAAAGGAGCTCGAGATCGCCTCGATAAAGCGCTGCGACCAGCGCGCCCACGTTGCCCCATTGGGTCACGGCACGTCCGAGCGGCAATTCCCGGTCGAGGCTCGAGCGTGATTCTCGGGTGTTCACCCAGGCGTGAGGATGGGCCAGCGCGCAGCAGAGGTCCGCTGTGGGCAGCTCGACGACGTCAGGATCGGGTTCGAGCGAACGAACGAGAACCATGCCGCCGAACAGCGACGGCGCGAGGTTGTCGGCGTGGGCGCCTCCGCTTGCGACCATCTCGCCGGCGAGAGCGTAGCGGAGCAGTGTGGGGCGCGGAAGCTCAAGACCGAGCAGCTCGTCGACGGCGACGACCGCAGCGACCGCACTGGCGGCGCTCGAACCGAGACCGCTCTCGAGCGGCATTCGTTTGTCGATCTCGAGATCGATGGCGACCTCTGGCGCTTCGCTCTCGAGTAGCGCGGCGGCGGCAACGGCCGCCGTGTTCCGGTCGGCCTCGATGGGGAGCCGATCATCGCCGGTGATCCTCGTGATCCGGACCCCTTCGCGGTTCGATGCGGGTCTGCGTCGCCTGGTCGCCGTCACCAGGTCGCCGAGGCCTGACCTGCCCTTGCCGTCCGACTGCAATGCGAAGCCCAGAACGTCGAAGCCGCAGGCCACGTTCGAGACGGATGCAGGGGCGAACGCTCGAACCGAACGGGTCATCCGGGCGGTCGGCGCCCGGACCGGGCAACCACGAGTTCGGCCGCGAGCATCGCGCCGCCAGCCGCACCGCGAAGGGTGTTGTGCGAGAGGGCGACGAACCTGAAGTCGAGGACGGGGCATTCGCGGAGCCGGCCGACGGCAACCGTCATTCCGCGTCCCAGGTCGCGGTGGATCCGCGCCTGCGGCGGCTCGTCGTCACCCAGGTAGACGGTTGGTTGCTTCGGCGCCGAAGGCAGACGGAGCCTCTGTGGCTCGGCGACGAATGAACGCCAGGCCTCACGCACCTCGGCGAGGCCGGGGCTGCCGCCGAGATCGACGGAAACGCAGAGTGTGTGGCCGTCGACCACGGGCACCCGGTTGCACTGTGCGGACACGGTGACCGCGGCGGGCTCGATCCTGTCGCCCGCGACGCGGCCGAGGATCTTCCCCGTCTCGACTTCGAGCTTCTCCTCCTCGCGTGGAATCCAGGGAATCACGTTGTCCAGGATCTGGTAACTCGAGATGCCGGGCAGTCCGGCGCCGGAAACCGCCTGCAGGGTGACGACGGAGACCCGACGGATGCCGAATGAAGCGGCGAGCGGCTTGAGCGCCAGAACGAGGCCGATGGTCGAGCAGTTCGGGTTGGCGACGATGGCGTTCGGGAGGGCTCGTCCTGGCGGCGGCTCGGGCAACAGGTCGAGATGATCCGCGTTGACCTCGGGAACCAGAAGCGGTACGTCCCCGTCCATGCGATGAGCGCTCGCGTTGCTGACAACGAGTGTGCTGCGGGAGACGTCTCGCTCGACCCTGCGGGCGACGGCGGCGTCAAGCGCGGAGAACGCCAGGTCGAAGTCGGCGGCTTCCAGTTCGTCGATCGTCTGGACGGTCATTCGGGCCACGGTCTCGTCGATGGGCTCGGTCTGGACCCACGTGGTCGCTTCCTCGTAGGTCCTCCCTGCCGAACGCTCGGAGGCGGCCACGGCGGCAACTTCGAACCACGGGTGGTCAGCGAGCAAGGTCACGAAGCGCTGACCGACCGTGCCGGTGGCGCCCAGAACCGCTGCGCGCAGCGGTGCGGAGTTCGCCGTTGAGCTCATCATGAGCGGGCCCTCGCGCTCCAGGCCCGGAGAATGTCGGCGAACACTCCGCCGGCCGTGAGTTCGGCGCCGGCGCCCGGTCCCTGGACGATGAGTGGCCGCTGCCGGTAGCGCTGGCTGGTGAAGACGAACATGTTGTCCGACGCTGGCATTCCTGCCACGGGATGGCCGCTCGGCACCGCGCGGAGTCCGACCCGAGCTGAAGCCGTCACGCCGTCGGCGGAGAATTCGGCCAGGTAGGCGAGTTCCCGTCCTGCCGCTCTGGCCTCGGCGAACCGATTCGCCATCTCGGCGTCGGTTTCGGGCAGCCGCTTCCAATAGTCGGGCAGGGGAATCCCTGCCAGGTCGGGTAGGTCGAGCATCGGCTCCACGTCGATATCTTCCAGCGTCAGATCGTAGCCGCAGAGACGGGCGAGGATGAGCAGTTTGCGCGCGACGTCCATGCCGCCCAGGTCGTCGCGGGGGTCGGGCTCCGTATAGCCCAGACGGTGCGCCTCGCGAACGGCCTCGCTCCACACGCGGCCCTTGCCGAGCTCTCCCGTGAGGTAGGCCAAGGTGCCGGAGAAGACGCCCGAGATCGAGGCGATCGGGTCGCCGGCCTCCTGGAGCAGGTCGACGGTGTGGAGCACCGGCAGGCCGGCGCCTACCGTCGCCTCGTGGAAGACGGCCGTTCTGCCTCTCGGACGAAATGCGCGAAAGTCCGCGACGGGTCCGGCGAAGGGCGCCTTGTTCGCGGTCGCCACCGCGGCGCCGGCCTCTAGCGCGCGACGGTACGCGGCGCCCATGGAGGGACTCGCTGTCACGTCGACGAGCACGGTGCGTTCGCCTTGCGACGCGGTTGCGGCGAGATCGTCGAGCAGACGGTCGAGGTTGCTCGCCTGACCGTGGCGCTCGATCGTCTGACGCCAAGCGTCCGGATGATCGGCTGCGCCGAGGTCGAGACTCCTCTCGTCCGTCGGTGCGAGACGCATGAAGCGCGACGTGGCGATGCCTCGCAGCTCGAGTTCCATGCCGCGCTCCCTCAGCGTTTGCCGCTCAGCCTGAAGTTGACGGAGGAGGGCGCTGCCGACGCCGCCGACGCCGAGGACGTAGAGCGCGAGTCCTCTGGTCGGCTCTTCGTCGAAGAACTCCTTGTGGAGCCAGCGCACTGCGCGCCCCTGGTCGGCTCGCGCGACGACCAGGGAGATGTTCCGCTCGGACGAGCCCTGGGCCACGGCCCGAACGTTCACCGCACGCCGCCCGAGGATGCCGAAGACGCGCCCGGCGATGCCGGGACGTTCGCGCATGCCGTCCCCGACGACAGCGACAACGGATTGGTCCTTTTCGACCCGCAGCGGCCGGACCGAACCGGCTTCGATTTCGGCCCGGAACTCGTCGTCCACTGCCCTCCTTGCCGCGTCGGAGACGCCGGGTTCGACCGCGAAGCAGATCGAGTGTTCGCTCGAGGCTTGGGAGATGAGGATTGCGCTCGCCCCGCAGGCGCCCAGCGCCTGGAACACACGAGCGGCGACCCCCGGCGTGCCGACCAGGTTGTCGCCGACCAACAGCATCAGATGCACGTCGTCGATCGACGAGATGCCGGTGACCGCGGTGCCCCGGTTCCGCTCGGTCGAACCTTCGGCGTCGATCAGAGTGCCGGGATGTGCCGGGTCCAAGGTGTTTCGCACGAGCAGTGGAATGCCCCGTCGGCGGGCCGGCGTGACCGCCGGCGGGTAGACCACCTTCGCGCCGAAGTGCGAGAGCTCCATCATCTCTTCGTAACTGAGGCGCGGGATCGGCAGCGCCCCCTTCACCCGCCGCGGGTCGGCGGTCATCACCCCCGGAACGTCGGTCCAGATGTCGATCCGTTCGGCGGCGAGCGCGGCGCCGACCAGGGCCGCGGAGAGGTCCGAGCCGCTGCGTCCCAAGGTCGTCGTCTCGCCGTCCGAGCTGGCGCCGAGGAACCCGGTGACCACCTGCAGCGGAGCGTTGCTCCCCAGTTCGCTGAAGTGGCGCTCGATCGCGGCGAGCGTCGGGTCGAGCGCGACCTTGGCGGCCCCGAACGCGCGGTCGGTCAGAACCAGCGGGCGGGCGTCGCGGGCTTCGGCCGGCACTCCCCGGGCTCGAATCGCAGCCGCCAGCAACTCGGTCGACAGGAGTTCGCCGTGGCAGAGAACACGGTCCAAGAAGGCCCTGGCCTCGAGACTTCCGGAGGCGAACCCGGGGTCGCCGCCCTCGAGAACGACCTGAAGCTCGTCGCACAGGCGATCGAGCCGTGCCCGCAGCGCATCCTGGTCCGAGGGAGCGGCAATGGCTGATGTGATGGCCCGGTGGTCAGCGCGGAGCGAAGACGCGCAGGCGGCAGCTTCGCCACGTTCGCCTCTGAGCGCGCTCGCCGCGGCGGCGAGCAGGCGGTCGGTTACGCCGCCGAGAGCCGAAACGACTACCGCTCCCGCCGCCGGGTCATCGTCGAGTTCAGTCGTGACGATGCGGGCGGCGGCGCCAAGTCTTGCCGCATCGGCTACCGAAGAGCCGCCGAACTTGAGGACCTTCATCGTGGAATCGTGGGCGGCCGGATCCTGCGCTGGCCGGAAGGCGCCATAGCGTATACGCCCCGGGCCGGGTCGCCTCGTCACCGGCGTCAGGCCGGTGGCGCCACCCTCAGAACAGCATGTTCGACGCTGGCTGCCCGACGTGTTCGAACGCCTTTCTGGTTGCGACTCGGCCGCGCTGCGTTCGTTGGAGGAACCCCTCCTTGATCAGGTAGGGCTCGTAGATGTCTTCGATCGTGCCCTGATCCTCGCCCACCGTGGCGGCCAGAGCCTTGAGGCCTGCCGGGCCGCCGCTGTATTGCTGGATGAGTACCTTCATGATTCTGCGATCGATGTCGTCGAGGCCGTGTTCGTCCACCTCGAGCTGGTCGAGGGCCCGCTGAGCCGTGGCGCGGTCGATGCGCCCGTCGGCTTCGACCTGCGCGAAGTCGCGGACCCGGCGCAACAACCGGTTGGCGATGCGGGGGGTGCCGCGGCTGCGCTTGGCGATCTCGTTTGCGCCGCCCTGGTCCATCGGCGCCTCGAGCAGGTCGGCGGAACGCCCGACGATCACGCCGAGGACCTCGGGGCTGTAGAAGTCCAGCCGGTGGACGATGCCGAAACGGGCCTGGAGCGGCGGCGTGATCAGGCCGGCGCGGGTCGTCGCACCCACCAGGGTGAACCTCGGCAAATCGATCCGCACCACCTTCGCCATGGGACCCTGCCCGATGACCAGGTCAAGCTGAAAGTCCTCCAGCGCCGGGTAGAGGATCTCCTCGACGGTTGGCCCCAGGCGGTGGATCTCGTCGATGAACAGGACGTCGCCGGGCTCCAGGTTCGTGAGGATCGCTGCGAGGTCCCCAGCCCGTTCGAGCACCGGGCCGGAAGTTGACCGGAGCGTTGCGCCCATTTCGCGCGCGACGATGTGGGCGAGCGTCGTCTTGCCGAGTCCGGGCGGGCCGAACAGCAGCACATGGTCGAGCGCTTCCCCGCGTGCTCGCGCGGCTTGCATGTAGATGTCGAGCAGGTCGACGATCTTCTTCTGGCCCAGGTACTCATGCAGGCGCTGCGGCCGAAGCGACGGCTCGACGCGTCGGTCGTCGGCGTCCTGGGCGGCCGAGAGGATGTCGTGCCCAGTGTCTGGCGCGCCCTGGTCGACCATGGCGTGATGGTAACGGAGAGCCGTACGCTCCGGGTCCTCTACAACCGGGACAGCCGCCGCAGGCTGAGGCGGAGCAGCTCCGGAAAGTCGATATCCGGCGCCTCGGAGAGCACCCGCGACACGGCCTGCTGCGCTTCGGACGAGCGATAACCGAGGTTGACCAGGGCGCCGACGACCTGTTCCTGTTCCGCTTCCGGGCCGTCGTCGGGAAGCGCATCCGGCGCTGCCGCTGCCCCTGCCTCCTGGAGCATCCGTTTCGCCTTCTCGCGGAGTTCGAGGACCATTCGCTCCGCGGTCTTCTTGCCGATGCCGGGGATGCGCACAAGCGCGGCGACGTTGCCGGAGGCGATGGCCGCGAGCAGCTCCTGGGTCGAGCCGCCGGAGAGCACGACCTGGGCCAATCGGGGGCCGACTCCGCTCACGCCCAGGCAGTGCTCGAACAGGGTTCTCTCGTGTTCAGTCCAGAAGCCGAAGAGTTCGATCGCATCCGCTCGGATGTGGGTGTGGACGAAGACGGCGAACTCCTCGTCCGGTTCGAGTCGGTCCAGCTCTTGCCAGGTCGACAGCGGAATCCGCACTGCGAAGCCGACACCGTTCACGTCGAGCACGAGCTGGTCGGGCCCGAGGCTCAGGCGGCGCCCGCGGAGATGGCCGATCAAGCCGTTTGCGCGCGCCGCCGGCCGGTTCAGGCGCCGGCGGCGTCGGTGTCGCCGAGGCCGAAGTTGTCGATGAAGTCCTGCGTATAGCGGACGCCGACGTCTTCGCGCAGGCGTTCGAGAATCGCCTGCAGCAGGGTCAGGGTGCTTTCCGCGAGGAGCTGATCGCGTACCGGCTCTGGATCGAAACCGATCGGATCGAACGATTCGCGTTCGCTGACCTCGAACAACACCGCGCCGAACGGCAGGTCGACCGGACCGCCGAAGTCGCCGACGCCGAGATCGAACACGGCCTGCGAGAGTTCAGGTGCGACCCCCAGGGCGCCAACCGGCTGGCGCAGCCCGAAGCTGCCGCTCTCTTCGATCGTCGCGTCGAAATCCGATGCCACATCGTCCAGGCTCGCGCCCGCCGTCAACCGTTCGTGCGCCTCGCTCAGGGCGGCGAAGAGCAGGTCGTTCTGCTTCTCCTCGCGCACGGCGTCGCGGACGTCCGCCTCGACTTCCGCGTACTCCGCATCCCGGGGTTCGAGCACCTCGAGCAGGGCGAGAAGCGCCCAGCCGGAGGCGATCCGCACCGGCGCCGACCATGCGTTCTCCTCGAGCCCGAAAGCCGCCGAAGAGAAGTTCACGTTCCGGCCGATTCCGGGAACCAAATCGTTCTCCGCGAAAGCCTCTGTCGTCTCGAAGCTCAGCCCTTCGGCGGCGGCGAGTTCGAGTGCCGTCTCCTCGCCGCCGAACGGCTCTTCGTCGACTCGCTCGTGGAGCGCATCGATGCGGCTTCGGCTTTCCTCTTCGGCCCTGGTGGCAAGAAGCTGGACGTTGATCAGGTTGCTGACCTCGTCCAGAGTCTGGGTGCGGCCCTCGATTCGATCGTGGACCAGGATCAGGTGATGGCCGGTACGCGGCCCCAGCTGGTTCTCGATCGGCCCGACGAGATCGCCGCCGGCGGCGGAGAACGCGGCCTCTTCGAACGCCGCCGTCATTGCGCCTCGGCCGAAGTAACCCAGGTCGCCGCCCGCGTCGCGGGTCGCCTCGTCGTCCGAGTGCTCGCGGGCGAGTTCGGCGAAGTCCGCTCCGGCCTCGATGCGGGCCCGCAGTTCGTCGAGTCTGGCGCGGGCCTCGTCGCGACTGCGCTCGGCGTTCTCGAGGAGCAGAATGTGGCTGGCGCGCACTTGCTCCGCGACCTCGAACTGCGCCGTGTTCTCCTCGTAGTACTCGGCGACGTCCTCGTCGCTGACCTCCAGTTCCGCCCGGACCGTGTTCGTGCTGACGAGGAGATAGCCGACCCGCCGCCGCTCGGGTAGCCGGAAGTCGGCCCGGTTCTGTTCGAAGTGCGCGACGGCTTCCTCGTCCGTCGGCGCCGCGTCATCGGCGAAGCGGTTCGCCGCTACCCGGATGTAGCGGATCGCCGCGCGTTCCGCGTCCTCTCGTGCGCGTTGCTCCACCTCTCCGTCCGTCACGTGGGCGATCTCGCGAAGAGCGTCCTGGAGCTTCTGCACGAGGAGCCCGCGCTTCAGGTTCGACTCGAACTCATCGACGCTGAAGCGGTTGGCCCGCAGCAGATCCTGGTACTGACGAGCGCCGATGAAGTTCCCGGCGCCGTCGGTCAGGCCGGGAATGTCGAGGATGGCCGCCTGCAGTTCCTCGTTGCTGACCACCAGGCCGAGTCGCTCGGCCTCCATGACGAGCAGGCGTTCGTTGATCAGGTTCTCCAGCGTCTGCACCGGCAGTTGGAGCTGCTCGGCCAGTTCGCCCGAGAACGCATCGCCGTACATCTCCCGGTACTGCGCTTCCGTGTTCCGATAGCTGCGCTCGAACTCGACGAACGTGATGTCGTTCCGGCCCACCTCCGCTGCCACCGGATTCGATCGGTTCGGATCCAGGTTCTGGAAATCGGTGAACACGAGCAGCACGAACACGCCAGCCAGTCCGATGGCCAGCGGATAGAAGCTCTTGATGTTCTTGCGGATGACGTTCAGCACGGCCTGTTCGCTCGGCGCCGGTTCAACCCAAGGCGGCGGGAACAGTATCAGGAACGAGCGTTGCCGGGGAGGCGCCACAGGCCGGATCGCACGCTCGAGGAGTTGCCTCGTTCGCGGCACGTTCGTCGGCTTCCTTGTGCTATCTTCCGTCGGATTCCGGGGTCGGGCCGCGTCGCCCATCCCCGCTTGGCATGTGCGCCTGCATGAACGAATGAGACCGGCCCCAGTTCACGACCCGGAAAGGCGGCCGGCGGTCGGGTCTGCGCGCAACAGGGTTCAGACGCCGAGGTCGGGCCGGTGAGTCTCCTCCAGTGGTTCTCCCGCGACCTCGCGATCGACCTGGGGACTGCGAACACGTTGGTGTTCACCGAGGCGAACGGCATCGTCGTGCGCGAACCGTCCGTCGTCGTGATCAATCGGCAGAGCAGCCGGATCGAGGCGGTCGGCGCGGAGGCCAAGCAGATGCTCGGGCGAACGCCGGGGATCCTCACGCTCGTGCGGCCGATGAAGGACGGCGTGATCGCCGACTTCGAGATGACGGAGCAGATGCTGAAGCACTTCATCCGCAAGGCTCATCGGGGGCGACGTTTCGCCCGACCGCGGATCATCGTCGGTGTGCCCTCCGAGATCACCCCGGTCGAGAAGCGCGCAGTGCGGGAGGCGGCGATGAGCGCCGGCGCCTCCGAGGTCTTCCTCGTCGAACAGGCGATGATGGCGGCGATCGGCGCCGGTCTGCCGATCACCGAGCCGACCGGCAACATGATCATCGATATTGGCGGCGGGACGACGGACATCGCGGTCATCTCGCTTGCCGGCACTGTCTACAGCCGGTCGTTGCGGGTGGCCGGCAACGCGTTGGACGAAGCGATCATCCGGTACCTCAGGCGGAAGCACAGTCTTCTCATCGGCGAGCGAACGGCTGAGGAGATCAAGATGGAGTTGGGCTCCGCCTTCGCGTTGCCCAACGAGCTGCAGATGGACATCAAGGGCCGGGATCTCGTTCGCGGCGTGCCCCGCAGCCTGCGCGTTACCGACGTCGAGATTCGCGAGGCGTTGTCCGAGCCGGTAGCCGACATCGTGAACTCCGTGCTGCGGGCGCTGGAACGGATGCCGCCGGAACTCTCCGCCGACGTGATGGACAAGGGGGTCGTGCTTTCCGGCGGCGGCGCCCTTCTCCACGCACTCGATCAACGTTTGCGCGAGGAGACCGGGCTGCCCGTGTTCCCCGCCGACGATCCGCTTGCCGCCGTCGTGTTGGGGGCCGGTCGTGTGTTGAAGGACATCGGCCTCCTGCGAAGGGTCTCCGTTCGCTGAGGCTGCCTGGCAGCCCGTGGCGAACGTCGCGCTCGATGCGATCGGCCATGCATCCCGTCCAGCATCGTTGCTTTTCGGTCGAGTATGGCCCGATATGCTCTCTCATCGCGCCGCTTCCCGGGCGCCTGACCGCTCTCCGTGCGACACGCACTTCCACCATGGGCTCCTCGCGGTGAGTGAGCGTCGGGTCGGGGTTCTGTTCGCCCTCTTCCTGGCTCTGCTTCTGTCGCTACTCGCCGTTCAGGCGCCCCAGCGGGCTCAGGACGTCGCGCTCTGGGCGGAGGGCTCGATGAAGAACCTGGTCGGCAGCGCGGCGGACCGGCTCGAGGACCTGCGGCGAGGCCGGCGGACGTTGCAGGATCTGCGGCGCGAGAACGCCGAACTTCGACAGCGCCTGCTGGAGCTTCAGGCGAAGAATGCGGCGTCGGTCGGCGCTCGTCTGGAGGCCGAGTTGCTCTCGGCGCCGTTCGGCTACGTGCCGCCGGCGGGCGAGTTGATCCTGACCGACGTGATCTACGTCGATCATCGTTCGCTCCGGCGGACGGCCGTCCTGCGGTTGCCGAGCGGTTCCCGCGACGACGATTGGGCGCGGCGGCCGGTGGCTACCGTGAATGGACTGCTGGGCCGGATCATCTCGTCGTACGGCTCCTACGCGCGGGTGCTGCTCGTGACGGACCGGGGGTCCTCCGTGGGCGCCATGATCGAGCGGACTCGTCGCCAAGGCATCATTCGCGGCGTCGACGCGGGCGAACTCTCGCTTCTCTACCTGCCTCTCTCCGCCGACGTCGAGCCGGGCGATCGCGTGATCACGGCTGGCATCGACGGCCTCTACCCGCGAGGCATTCCGATCGGCGCGGTCGTCTCGGTCGAATCGGGCGGCGACCAGTTCCACGAGGTCCGCGTGGTGCCGGCCGTCGATCTCGGTTCGCTCTCCCACGCATTCGTTTGGCGGCATGATCCGGTGCCGGAGGGCTACATGGACGGAGGAGATGGCATCGGCCGCTAGATTCCTTGGCGCCTTGGCGGCGGTCGCGCTGATCGAGGTCCTTCTGGGCGAACTGCTGCCGCCGCGGGCTCACGTCGTCGACCTGTTCGTGCTCTTGGCGGCGATCAACGCGCTTCGGGGCAACTCGCTCCAGGGCCTCTCCGGCGGTCTCGTCGCCGGTTTCGTTCAGGACATCCTGACCGCGTCGCTCCTCGGCATCCACGCGATCGCCTGCCTTGCCGTGGGCTACACGGTCGCGCGTCTCTCCCAGCGCGTGCTCACGAGCAGTCACGCAGTCGCGGGGCTCCTCATCGCGGCCGGAGCTCTCCTGCACCAGATCGTCGTCTTCGGACTCCACGCGATGTTCGATATCGCCACCTTCGAACGCCAGGCAACGACGGTGCTGGGGCGGGTAGCGGGGACGGCCGCGGCCGGAGTCGTCTGCCGGTGGTCGGCCGACCGGGCGGCGGCCTGGCTGCTCCGGCGTCGTACACTGCGTCCGCGGCGCGTGGACTGGCGGTAGCGTCCTCATCCGGGCACGGCATCGTGAATCTGAACCCTCAAGGCCCCGACTACGGCACCGAGCGCGTCCTCCTGCTGATGGGCGCCAGGCTCAGGCGCTTGGCGCTCCTGTTCGCGGTGGGTCTCTGTTCTGTTTTCGGCGCCTACTGGTACTTCCAGGTCGTTCGCGCCGAGCACTACTTCGAGCTGGCCGAGAACAACCGCCTGCGGGTGATCCGTCTCGATGCTCCGCGCGGGCTGATTCTCGATCGCGACGACCGGCTTCTGGCCGAAAACACCCCGGCGTTCGGACTGCTCATCGATCGGAGCCTGAGCGCCGACATGGCCGCGAGCATCCAGTTCGCGTCGGAAGTTCTCGATCTGGACGAGGTGGAGCTCGAGCGCGCTCTCCAGCGCTACGTCGGCGTTCCGCGGGATGTCCCGGTTCTGCTGGCTGAAGAGCTGGAGCTGACCGAGGTCGCCCGATTCGGGGTTGCCGCTCCCGAGCACCCCGAGTTCCAGGTTTCGGTGTCGCATCGGCGTCTCTACCGTTACGGCGTCGAGACCGCGCATCTCCTCGGCTACCTGGGTGAACCGACGAGGAGCGATGAAGAGCGCGATCCATCGCTCGAACCGAACGATCTGGTCGGCAGGAGCGGTGTCGAGCACGTGCGGGACGGGTCGCTGCGCGGCGAGGCCGGGGAGCGGATCGTGGTCGTCGACAGTCGCGGCCGCATGATGACGGGAGAAGATGTCGACCGCAGGAACGCTGTGCCCGGCGAGTCGGTCCGGCTCACCATCGACCTGCCGCTGCAGCAGCTCGCCCAGGATCTGCTGACGGACCGGGTCGGCGCGATCGTCGCGCTCGACCCGAGGGATGGAGCGCTGCGGGCAATGGCGTCGTCGCCGTCGTTCGACCCGAACGACTTCGTTCGCCGCCTCGATCCGGAGGTATGGCGGCGGATCGTCGAGCTGCCCGACAGACCGCTGCAGAACCGCGCGATCCACAACGCGTATCCCCCGGGCTCGGTGTTCAAGATCGCCGTGGCAGTGGCTGCCCTATCCGAGGATTCGATCGATGCCGAGGAACGCGTCTTCTGCGGCGGCACGACGAGGCTCTTCGGCCGCCGGTGGCGCTGCTGGCGGCAACAGGGTCACGGCAGTCTGGATCTGGCCGGCGCGCTTCGGCATTCCTGCGACATCTACTTCTACCGACAGGGAGTCAAGCTGGGCATCGAGGCGATCGCCCGTTATGCCCGCATGCTCGGCCTGGGGCGGCGGACCGGCGTCGAGTTGCCCGGCGACCGGGAGGGCTTGGTGCCCGATCCGGAGTGGAGCCGGGAGCGGCGCGGCACGCCCTGGTATCCGGGCGAGACGGTTTCGGTGGCGATCGGGCAGGGACCTCTTCTGACCACCCCGCTGCAGGTGGCGACGATGACGGCCGCGATCGCCAACGGCGGCAACCTGGTTCGTCCCTACATCGTGGCTGGCGGCGCCGAGCCCTCCGAGTCGGTCGGTGTCGCTCCCGAGGCGATTGCCCAGGTCGGCGACGCTCTCGTCGACGTGGTGGAGAACGGCACCGGCCGCAGCGCCCGCAGCCCTCTGGTGCGGATCGCCGGCAAGACCGGCACCGCGCAGGTCGTCGCACAGGCGACCTGGACGCGGTCAGAGGACCTGCCGCCCGAACACGCGGACCACGCCTGGTTCACTTCCTACGCTCCGGCCAACGCGCCGGAGCTCGTGGTGGTCGTGTTCGTCG
Organism: Candidatus Multivoraceae bacterium; assembly: GCA_965219625.1. Classification (GTDB taxonomy): domain Bacteria; phylum Acidobacteriota; class Thermoanaerobaculia; order Multivoradales; family Multivoraceae; genus Multivorans. The sequence continues at coordinate 1,934,244 of OZ244782.1, forward strand.
AGAACGGCGGCCGGGGTTCCGAGGTCGCAGCGCCGATGGCGCGGCAGTTGCACGAGGGGTACTTTGGCGATTCCCCTCGGACCTGATTCGTGGCTGCAGCTTAGCCGCTTCCGCTCCGTCTCGTGGCAGCTCGCCGTGTCGGCGATGGCACTGTCGGCGAGCGGCCTGGTTCTCATCTCGAGCGTGGCGTCCGAGCTGCCGGCCGACTACGTCGCCCGACAATCCGCGTGGATCGGTCTCGGCATGGTCGTCCTGCTGGCGATGGCCCTCATCGACTACGCCTTCCTGCTTCGCCACGGGGGCTGGCTCTATGTTCTCGCGCTTCTGGCCCTTCTGGCGGTGACCTTCTTCGGTCACGAGGCTGGCGGCGCGCGGAGTTGGATCGGCATCGGGAATCTCGGCGGCCAGCCGTCGGACGTGTGCAAGATCACGACGGTCCTCCTCCTCGCCAGCCGACTGGCGGCAGCGCAGACGCTGACGCCTCCCCCTGGAGGACTCTGGTTGACGGCGTTGATCGGGGCTGCGCCGGCGCTCGTCATCGCCCGCCAGCCGGACATGGGCAGCGCGATGATGTTCGTGCCGGCGGTCGCGGCGATGGTGCTGGTTGCCGGATTGACGGTGCGGACTGCCGTGACGGCGATCCTGGCGGCCCTGCTGCTGGCTGGCGGAGTCTGGGCATTCGTGCTCCAGGACTACCAGAAACAGCGGGTCGAGAGCTTCTTTTCGCCCGGCGCGGACCCGTTGGGTTCCGGCTATCAGGCGCGCCAGAGTCGGATCGCGGTCGGCTCGGGCCAAGTGACCGGTAAGGGCTACGGCGAGGGCACCCAGTCGGGCCTGCGGTTCCTGCCGGCGCCGCATACGGACTTCGTGTTCGCCGTCCTGGCCGAAGAGCACGGTTTCGTCGGCGTCGGCCTGGTGTTCGCTCTCTTCGCGCTGTATCTGTGGTCCGGCATGCAGGTCGCGCTGTCGGCGCGCGACCCGACGGCGCTCTTGGTAGCGGTCGGGTTGCTCGCGTTCGTTGGCGGCTACGTTCTCTACAATACGGCGATGGTCGTCGGGCTGCTGCCGGTCACTGGAATCCCGCTGCCGTTCTTGAGCTACGGCGGCTCGTTCATGCTCTTCTGTTGTGCGGCCACGGGGATCCTGATCGGTATCGACGCGCGCCGGTTCGTCAACGTCTGAAGAGCAGCCGTTGCAGTCCGAACGGGTCGTCGCGTGGCGTTGAACAGGGAGCTCCTGATCGAGGACGATCCGCGCCAGACACGGGCGGCGGTTCTCGAGTCGGGTCGCCTGGCCGAGCTGTACATCGAGAGGCGCGCGCAACGCGGCCAGGTCGGCAGCCTGTACAAAGGGCGGGTACGGCGTGTTCTGCCCGGCATGCAAGCCGCGTTCGTCGATATCGGGTCCGAGCGCGACGCGTATCTTCACGTCGAGGATGTGCCGGGCGCCCGGCCTGCGGATGACGACTCGAGCCCGCGCGAGACGCGTCCTCAGGCAGTGCCGCCCGCGATCGACGCCCTCGTTTGTCGCGGGCAGGAGTTGATCGTCCAGGTGACGAAGGACGGCCTCGAGGGCAAGGGGGCGCGAATCAACGCCGAGGTCACGCTGCCCGGCCGATTCGTCGTGCTGACGCCCTTTTCCGGTCGCATCAGGATCTCGAAGCGGATTGCGGATCCGGATGAGCGGGAACGGCTGAAGCTCATCCTGTCCGCGGTGCGTAGCGATCTCGGCCTTGCGCCTGGCTTGATCGCACGAACCGCCGCCCAGGGCGTCGCGCGGCCCGAACTCGAACGGGAGTACGCCCGACTCTGCGGGGCGTGGCTCGAAATCGAGGAGCGAGCGGCCGTCGCTCGGGCGCCGGCGCTGCTCCGCGTCGAGGAGGACCTCGCGGTGCGGGTGGTCCGCGACCGTCTTGGGGTTGACGTGGACGCCGCGCGGGTCGACGGCCCGGAGGCTCACCGGAACATCGTCGGCTTCCTGTCGCGGGCGCAGCCGGAGCTGCTCGGTCGGGTCAAGGCGGTAGCGCCCGGTCTCTTCGATCGCCATCGGATCGACGCCGCGCTCGACGCCGCGCTCGAACCGACGGTCGCACTGCCGTCGGGAGGGCGTCTGGTGATCGATCAGACGGAGGCTCTCGTCGCCATCGATGTGAATACGGGCGGCCATGTCGGTGGTTCGGACTTCGAACAGACGGTGCTCCGAACGAACCTGGAAGCCGTTTCCGAGGCGGCGTTGCAGATGCGGCTGCGGGACCTGTCCGGCATCCTGATCATCGATCTGATCGACATGGAGCAGAGCGATCACCGGGAACAGGTGTTCGCCCGCCTCGAACAGGAACTCCGGAAGGACCGTGCCCGCAACCGGGCGCTTGCGATCTCGGAGTTCGGCCTGGTGCAGCTGACCCGCCAGCGCAGGGGGTCGAATCTGGAGCGGCTGTTGACCCGGGCCTGCCCCTGCTGCCGGGGCATCGGTCGCATCAAGTCCGTCGCGACGATCTGCCAGGAACTGCTGCGGACCTGCCTGGCACGCTCGCGACAGGGCGGAGACGGATTGGAGGTGCGGGTTCATCCCGAGGTGCTGGATGGGCTTCGCGGCGACGAGGCGGAGGTCCTTGCCGGCATCGAGGAGGCTTCCGGTTCGCCGGTTGCGCTGCAGGCTGATCCAACGCTTCACCGCGAGCACTTCGTCGTCACGGCGGTCAAGGAGTCGTTGACCTGATCGGGTCGTCGTCTGGACCGGCAGAACGGTTCGCGTTCGATGACATGGTCGGCGCCGTCGTCGGAGAAGCTCTCGGAGGCCCTCCCGGTCACCTGGGGGGAGAGTTCGAGACGTTGCTTCGGCGGGTGCTCGATCCGGCGAATGCCCGGCGCAGTCTCCACTGGGGCCGGAGCTATCTGTACGAGAGTTCTTGGCCGTGGCCCGATCCGGCATCGGCCCCGGTGCGGGTCGTCGTCAAGCAGTTTCGCCACGACAGCTTGAAGGCACGGCTTCGTCGTCGACGGCGCGGCAGCCGGGCCGAGCTGAGTTTCTTTGCCGCGCAGGCACTCCTCGAACGGGGAATCAACACGCCGCAACCCCTGCTCTACGCCGAATCGACGTCGGTGGCGGGACCGGCCTGGTACGTATGCAGGAAGGTGGAGAACGCGCTCGAGCTGCGCTATGTCTTGCGGGCTCTGAACGGAGGCGATGCCGCGACGAGGTTCCCCGGTATCGACGGCGCCGAGCTGCTCCGGCGGGTGGGTGCGCTGGCAGCCGAACTTCATCGTCACGGCATCTGGTTTCGCGATCTGACGTCCGGAAACGTACTGCTCTCGGCGCCCCGAACGAATGCGGAACTGCTGCTGGTCGACCTGAATCGCGCCCGCTTCCGGCGGCGACTGTCGGTGAGCCAGCGCATGCGCGATCTCAGCCGGATGCCGATCCTGTCGCGGTCGTACCGGGCGGAGTATCTGCGCGGCTACCAGCCAGCCGGGATGTCGTTGCCGGTTCGGGCATGGTTCGGGGCCTGCCACCATGGCTTCCGGCTGAAGATCCGGTCGAAAGACGGCACGCGCCGCGGCATCCGACGGTTGGCCGATCTGCTCCTGCCGCGCCGTCGCGCCCACCCCCACATTCGAGACGTCGGCCCCGGGGTCGGCGCCCAAGACCGAGCCGTCTGGGATCCGCTGACCGATCAGCCCTTCCAGCAGGCGACGCGCCGCCAGCGGCTGGGCGTGCGGCTCCTCGACGTCCGCCACCACCTCGGCCCACTGCTGCGAGGCCTCCCGCCGCTCGCCGCGTCTCTTGTCGAGGCGAAGCGGGTGCGCCGGAGCGTCGAGCGTGAGACGGCGCGGGTGCGCCTCCGCGGCGTCGGCGTCGCGATCGGACCGGGCTCGGCCGGGGCCGCCGAACTGCTGACGGCGGTCGACGACCTGGCAGTCGACACCGTGCTGCTGCGTTTCCACCTGTGGCAGGGCGTAGACGAGGACCTGCTTCGCCTCGCCCGGAGTCTGGCCGCTCCAGGTCGCCGGCCGCTCGACCTCGTGTTCCAACTCGGCCAGGACCGCTCCTTGGTCAAGGACCTCGACCTGTGGCGCCGTCGGGTCGAGTCGGCGGTCCACCAGCTCGCGCCGTACGGCCGCCGCTTCCTTATCGGACAGGCGCCGAACCGAAGCAAGTGGGGTATCTGGCGGCCCAGGGAATACTGGCGTCTGTTCGAGGCCGCTGCTCAGGTCGTCCAGTCCCGGCTCGAGGACGCCTGCCTGCTTGCTCCTGCGGTGATCGACTTCGAACCGCACGCGACCGCCAGCCTGATCTTCTCCGGGTGCGCCGAGCAGCGGTTCGACGTGCTTGCAAACCAGCTCTACGTCGACCGTAGAGGCGCTCCCGAGAACCCGCAGCTTGGCTTCGATCTGGCGGGCAAGCTCGCGGTGCTTCGCTCGCTCGCGCGACGTTCGCCGGACTGCGCGTCGGGGCGAAGCTGGGTGACCGAATTCAACTGGCCGCTTCGCGAGGGCCCCCACTCGCCGGCCGGCCGCGAGGTCGCGGTTGGCGAGGACGCGCAGGCGAACTACCTGGTCCGCTACATCCTCGAGGCGTTGGGGACCGGTCTCGCCGAGCGGGTCTACTGGTGGCAGTTGGCAGCGGCCGGCTATGGGCTGCTTGATCCCCGAGGCGAGGGTCTCCGCCAGCGGCCCGCGTACCTGGCGCTACGCCAGTTGTTGCGCGAAGTCGGCGGGGCCGAACTCGAGCGGCTCCGAATGCCCGAGGGGATGCGAGGCTACCGCTGCCGAACTCCGGGCCGCGACGTCCGCGTGCTGTGGAGCGTCGACGACCGGGGCCGTCGGCTTGAGATCGCCGACCCGACGCTGGCGGTCCGTGATCGCGACGGTCGGCCGCTCGATGAGGCGCCCGAGCGGTTCGGTCCAGCCCCCGTCTACGTCGAGTGCGAGCCCTGCGGCGGTGGCGGCGTCGGCACGTAAGATGCCGGGAGATCGATGGTTCGAGTCACCCGATGTCTGTTCCGCTATCGCAGCTTGCTGTGGACCCTGGTCGTGCGCGAACTCAGCGCCCGCTATCGCGGCAGCATGCTCGGCTTCTGCTGGTCGCTGGTCAATCCGCTGCTCCTCCTGGCGGTCTACTCCTTCGTTTTCGGCCTGATCCTGGGTCCGCGCGGACTCGTCGAGATCGAGCCGTACGCCGTTTACCTGGTTACCGGGCTGTTTCCCTGGATCTGGGTGTCGACGTCGCTGATCGAGGGCTGTTCGTCACTTACCGGCAACAGCGCGCTGATCCGCAAGGCGGTGTTCCCGGTCGAGGTTCTGCCGGCGGTTGCGGCGACCGCGAACCTGATCCACTTCCTTCTCGCGCTGCCGATCGTCGGCGGGGCGCTGATCGTCGGTCGGCTGCTCGGCCATTCGATCTCAGGCTGGACCGCCCTGCTGCTGCCCGCGGTGCTGGCAATCGAGGCGGTCATGGTCTTCGGTCTCGCCTTCGCACTGGCGGCGATCAACGTCCACTTCAAGGACGTGCGCGACCTGCTGGGAAACGTGCTCGTCCTCCTCTTCTTCATGGCGCCGATCATCTACGCCCTGGGCGATCTCCCGCCCCGCCTCGCGCTGCTCGTCAAGCTGAACCCGATGACCTCGTTCACGGTGGCGATCCAGGACATCCTGTTCTTCGGTCGGCTGCCTTCGTTCGAGGTCTGGTTCATCATGGCGGTCATCGCGGGGGCTTCCTGGGTGTTGGGCGCCGGGCTGTTCTCGCGCCTGAAAGATACGCTGCCGGAAGCGGTCTGACGTGGCTGCGGCGCCTGCGATCCGGGCCTCAGGCCTTGGCAAGCGCTACCGCCGGGCCGCCGGCGGTTACCGCCTGCGGACCCTGAAGAGCGCCTTGATCGAGCGCAGCCTGACCAGCGGTCTCGGCGCCGAGGCAACCGTTGACGCGCTCGTCGGCGTCGACCTCGAGGTGAATGCCGGCGAAGCGCTGGGCATCATCGGCGGGAACGGCTCCGGCAAGTCGACGCTGATCAAGCTGGTCGCCGGCATGCTGCGGCCGAGCGCGGGCGAACTCGAGGTGCACGGCCGCATCGCGGCGCTGATCGAACTGGGCGCCGGCTTTCATCCCGAGATCTCGGGGCGCGAGAACATCTTCGTCAACGGCGCGTTGTTCGGCTTGAGCCGGCGGGCGATCGAAGAACGTTTCGACGACATCGTCGCGTTCTCCGGTCTCGGCGACTTCATCGAGGAGCCGATCAAGAACTACTCGTCCGGCATGTACGTGCGGCTCGGTTTTGCCGTTGCCATCCATACCGAGCCGGAGATTCTGCTGGTCGACGAAGTGCTGGCCGTCGGCGACGAGGAGTTCGTCCACCGCTGCCTGACCCGAATCGAGGAACACCTGGAGTCGGGCGGCACGCTCCTCGTTGTCAGCCATTCCCTGGACCTGGTCGATCAGCTCTGCGATCGCGCACTTTGGCTCGACGGGGGCCGCATGCGGGGGATGGGGGAGACGCGACGAGTCATCGACGCGTACCGCGAGTCGGTGGCCGCGCGCGAGGGCGAAGCGCACGGCGTCCGCCGCTTGGCGTCTGCCGAGACGGCTCCGGAGGGGGGGCAGGCGCCGGATCCGGAGCGCTGGGGCTCGGGCGAAGCGGAGATCGTGGCGGCTCGCCTGCTCGTTGGCGTCGACGGCGAGGAGCGCTACAGCCTGCGTTGCGGCGAAGCGGTCGCGTTCGAGTTGCTCGTCGAGCCTCGCAGGGAGTTGACCGACTTCGTCTTCGGCGTCGGCGTGAAGACGCCCCGGGGCGCCGACTGCTGGGGTACGAACACGGAACTGGCGGGCTACCAGCCGCGACGGCTCAGCGGACCGGTGCGGGTTCGGCTGGTGTGCCCCGAACTCAGGCTGGCGCCCGGCGAGTACACCGTCGACGTGGCTGTTCACGAGCGCGACGGAAGAGCTTACGATTACCGGCGCCGGGCGTTCCGGTTCACGGTGGCCGAAACCTCGGCGCTTCGGGGCGTCGGCGTCTATCTGCCCGATCACGCGTGGCAGGTCGAGTCGGTGGCTGAAGGCCACGCGGCGACCCACTCGGAACCGGCGATCGACTGGCGTTCGCCCGACGATAACGACCGTGACCAGAGGAGAACGGAATGACTGAACCCCCGAAGGAAGGCCAGGAGGGCATCGAGGACTCTTCGTCGATCAACGTGAAGATCGGCGACGCCGAGTTGAAGGGCGCCTACTCGAACCTGCTGCGCATCACCCACACCCGCGAGGAGTTCATCCTCGATTTCATCAACGTCGTGCCGCCCCAAGGCATCGTCAGCGCACGGATCGTGACCAGCCCCGGTCACCTGAAGCGCATCATCCGCGCCCTGGGCACGAACCTGCGTCGCTACGAGGACGTGCACGGCGTTATCGAGGAGGCGCCGGACCCGACCGACGTGTCGAGTCGCGTCAACTGACCGCACCCGGCCGGCGCGGGCTTTCAACTAGGAGCCGACCCTCTGGCTCTTCAGGTACATCGAGGCGATGACCCTGCGGTAGCGCTCGTGGACAACCTTCCGGCGGACCTTCAGCGTCGGCGTGATCTCGCCGGCTTCGATCGTCAGTTCTCGTTCGAGCAGGCGGAAGCGGCGGATTCGTTCGTGGGCCGGCAGGCGGGAATTCACCTGCTCGAGGAGTGCCTTCAGCGTCTCGTGCAGCCGTTCGTCTTCGCGCATGGCCTCCGGGCTCATTTCGGTCCACGGCGCCGGCGGGTCGGTGTAGTTGGGGACGACGAGGACGTTCAAGTACGGGTAGCCGTCGCCGACCACGATCACCTGGGAAACCGCTGGGTGAGAGATCAGCATCTGTTCGATGGGCTGCGGAGCGATGTTCTTGCCGCCGCTCGTGATGAGCAGGTCCTTCTTGCGGTCCGTGATGTAGAGGAAGCCGTCGTTGTCGAGGCGCCCGATGTCGCCAGTGCGGAACCAACCGTCGCGGTCGACCGCTTCCGCGGTCGCTTCGGGGTTCTGCCAGTAACCCTGCATGAGGCCCTCGGTGCGGGCCAGAATCTCTCCGTCGTCGGCAATACGGAGCTCGACGCCGGGCACTGCCGGACCTACCGAGCCGCGGCGCGATGCCTCGGGCCGATTCACGCTGAGCACTGGTGCGGTTTCGGTCAGCCCGTAGCCTTGGTAGAGCCGGATGCCGATTGCATCGAAGAACGCCGCGACCTCGTCGGCGATCGCGGCGCCGCCCGAGATGGCGAAGCGCAGGCGGCCGCCGAAGCGCTCCTTGATCTTCCTGAAGACGAGCCGATCGGCGATCGCGCCGCGGATTCCGGCGCCGCCGCGTTCGGCTCGTCGATGCCCGACCCGAAGAGCCCAGTCGATCAGGCGGCGGCGCGCCGCAGGCTGCTCGTCGAACATCCCGCTGATCCGCGCGTAGGCGCTCTCGTAGAGCCGTGGAACCGAGCACAGCACGGTGGGTCGGACGATCGGCATCAGCGAGGCGACCCGTTCGATGGACGGCGAATAGTGGATGGACACGCCACGGTAGAAGAACAGGTAGTCGACCGTGCGTTCGAAGACGTGCGACAAGGGCAGGAAGGAGAGTGCCTGGTCGTTCTCGCCGAGATCGAAGAGCTCGCGACAGGAGAGGACGTTCGAGATGAAGTTCCAATGGGAGAGGACGACGCCCTTCGGATCGCCGGTGGTGCCCGAGGTATAGATGATGCTCGCGGTGTCGTCCCGGCCGACCCGGCCGCGGAAAGCCTGGATGTCGGCGTTCGGGCCCGATCCGACCTGTTCGGTCAGCCCCTGGAGATGGGCGCCGTCGGACGCCGCCGCGTCGGCATCCAGGGCAACGAGCCGCAGCTCGTCTGGAGCGGCATCCAGCCGCTGCAGCAGGTCCCGCTTCGAGCGATCGTCGTAGAAGACCCAGCGCGCGCCGCTGTCGCGCAGGATGTAGCCGACCTGGTCGCCAGTCAGGGTCGGGTAGATCGGCACCGATGCTGCACCCAGCAGATGGCAGGCGAAGTCGACCACATGCCACTCCGGCCGGTTCGTCGAGAACAGGGCGACCCTGTCGCCCTTCGCTACGCCGTTCGCTTCGAGAGCGGCCGCCGTCCGCCCCACGGCCGCCACGAACTCCGCCCCGGACAGCGTCTCCATCCGCGTCCGTCGTCGAATCGACAACAGGCGTTCACGCTCGGAACGGCGCCCGGCAACGTGGAGAATCAGGTCCGCTAGGGTTTCCAAGATCCCTGACGGTAGCAAGCTTCGTCGATCGGCCGTTCGCGTCAGCGCGGAATGCGGGGGCCGAACAGCGCCGTGCCGATACGGATGTGGGTCGCGCCTTCCTGAATCGCGGCTTCGAAATCGGCGCTCATGCCCATCGACAGGAGTCCCTCGCGGTCGCCGAACAGTCCGCGTCGCCCGAGCTCGTCGCGTAGACGGCGAAGCGCCGCAAAGTCGGCCCGCGACTCCTCCGCGCTTGCGCGGTTCGGCGGGATTGCCATCAGCCCGCGAATCCGGAGGTGGGCCAGTTCGGCCAAGCCGAGCATCTCGGCCTTCTGGTCCGGCAGGAAGCCATGCTTGCTCGCTTCGCGGCCGATGTTCAGCTCGAGCAGGCAGGACCGCGGGGCGCTTTGACGTCGGGCGAGGACCCGCTCCAGTCGTTCGGCGATGCGAACCCGATCGATCGCCTCGAAGACGTCGAAGACCTCGCAGGCGGGCGCGGCCTTGTTCGCTTGCAACGGTCCGATCAGGCGCCATTCGACCCGACCGGCGTGGCCGCTCCGGGCCAACGCGGCGCGATGCTCCCGAGCTTCCTGGACTTGGTTCTCGCCGAGCGCCCCTAACCCGGCGTCCACGGCCTCGACGATTCGCTCGAGCGGCTGGCGCTTGCAGGCGCCAACCACGGTGACTTCGCTGGGGCGGCGACCCGCGCGCCGGCAGGCCTCGGCCAGCCGCACCTTGATCTCTGCGTAGCGGTCCGCGGTAGAGGCGCCCGCCGGGTCGATCAGTCGGGTTCTCCGTCGCTCAGGTAGAGAATCCGCTGGCAGGAATCGCATGGGACGATCAGACCCTGGGTCTGGATCTGCAGCACGACCTGGGGACGGATCCGGTAGTTGCAATGGGAGCAGTGGCGGATCGGCGTCCTGCTGCCGGAGACGATGCGAATCGCCGCCAAGGGCGCCCCGTCGTGGCGGTCGAACAGGCGTTCATACTGGAGCAGCGCAGGCTTGGGGAGACGTTCCCGGAAGACCTCGACCTGTCCCTCGAGCGCCTCGACCCTCTTGCGCATCTCGGGCTTGTGCTCTTCCCACTCGGCCAGCGCTTCCTGGTACGCCTCGTTGACGGTCTCGAATGCTCCGCGCAGCTCGTCGAGCCTGGCGGTGATCTGATCCTGGCGTTCGATCGCGCCGAGAGCTGCCTCTTCGGCCTCGCTCATTCTTGCTCGGACGGTATCGATCTCGCTGAGCAGGGCGCCGTACTCGCGCTGAGTCGTCACCCGCGAAATCTGCTCCTGGTAGTGGTCGATCTGCTCCCTGCAGGCGGCTGCATCCGTCTCGGCGGCGCGCCGCTCGAGTTCCGCCGTCTGGTGCTCTTCTTCGAGTTCCCCGATCTCACTGCGTTGCCCCTCGTACCGGTCGTGGAGTTCCTGCATGGACTCCGGCACACCGTCGAGCAGTTCGCGGCTTTGAGCGAGCTCGACGCTGGTCTGTTGCAGGTCGACGATGGTGTCAAGGACTCTTTCCATGTTGGTTGGTTCCAAGACTCCCGCCGAGCAACGTTTAGCAGCCGTCGTTCAGCGGGCAGTCGATCATCGGTGTTCGGAGCGGAAGAGGTTGCATGGTCTGACGTGAACGCGGCCGGAACGGGAGTGGGTCCACCTGGATTCGAACCAGGGACCTGCCGGTTATGAGCCGGATGCTCTAACCGCTGAGCTATGGACCCTTCAGGCCCCGAGCGCAGTGACGCAGTATAGCCCCAGCAGCGAGGCCTTGGGGTATAGTCCGCGGGTACGGAATCAGCGACCTGAGGAGGCGTCGGGATGTCGAGAATCACTCCAGTCAGGCGGCCCGTGTGGGCGCGCTCAGCGATCGGCTCGTCGGCCGTTGTTCTACTCGCCGCGATGGCGGCTTGCGGCCCCTCGGAGGAGGAGCGCATGTCCACAGCCCGGGCCGAAGCCTGGGCGGAACTCGAGGAGGCGCAGGCGGCGCTCAACGAGAAACGGGCCACCCTCGCGAGCCTGCAGGCCGCGTCACCGGGCGAGGACGCCGATGGGGAAGCCCTCGCCTCCGAGGTGGAAGTTCTCGACGGGGAGGTCGGCGCCGAGGGCGAGGCCCTGATGACGAAGTTGGTGAACTACATCAACGAGGCGGCCTGGGATCCCACCGAGGAAAGAACCGACGAACAGCGTGCCGCCTTTACGATGATGAGTCGCGAGAACATGTACCTGGCCGAAGAGTACGCGGTGAAGGGCGGCGACTACCGGCGCGCCATCCAGATTCTCGAGGGCGCCGCGGTGAACGATCCGGACAACGCGGAGTTGCTTGAGAAGCTGGCCGAGTACCAGGAGATGCGCTATCCCTCCAGGGAGAGGCTGGCGCAGGTCAAGGCCGGCATGACGGAGGCCGAGGTCGAGGCGGTTCTGGGCAAGGTGCTCCACAGCCGGGTGCGGGAGTTCTCCGATGAGAACGTGTTCGCCTGGTTTTACGCGAAGGATCCAGAGGAGCATGGAGAGGGCGCCGCGGCCGGCGTGTTCTTCCGCGAAAGCGATCGGAAGGTCTACCGCATAGATCCCGACGCGATCGAAGGGCGCGCCGAGTAGGCGCCGGAAACGCTCGGCATCGGGCCGCTCTTCGACGAGGAAGTGAACCCCGAACATGTCCGCCTACGATGCCGGCTTGCCCAGGGTTGCCGCGCGGATGCTCGTCTCTCAAGAGGCAGGATGGACACGCCTCGCCCTTGACGGGCCGGGTCGGCTGGTGCAAAATGCGCATCTCTCCGGGGTCGTCGTGCGTTCGGCGGTTCCTCGGGGTCATCGGTCCGGGGTTCCAGTCCGATTCAGGAAGAAAGGGTGAAATCTGGCTATGCCGGTTGTGCAGGTACGCGACGACGAGAGTTTCGAGAATGCGCTCCGGCGCTTCAAGCGGAAGTGCGAGAAGGAAGGCATCCTGACCGAGTTGAAGAAGCGTCAGCACTTCGAGAAGCCCTCGGTCAAGCGGAAGCGAAAGCTGATGCAGGCCCGAAAGAAGATGCTCCGCAAGTTGGCCGAGGAACGCCGGGCCGGTCTCGCGTAGCGCCCGTTCCACCTCGAACGGCGTCCGCTGAGTTGCCGTTCTCGCGCCGTTCGGCGCCGTTCGGCCTGCGAAGCCTGGAATGAGCTGCTCTAGCAGGGCTACCCTGGAGGCGCTGGAGTTTCCTGCCCTGCTCGCTGTCCTGGCGGGATTCGCCGGCAGTGACGTCGGCCGTCGCGAGATTCTCGCACTTACGCCGCAGACCGACGTCGGCGAGATCGAGCGTCGTCGGGCCCTCTATCGGGAGGTCGAGGGCGAGCTCGCTGCGGCCGGGGCGCTTGTACCTCACATCGAGCAGCCGCTGCTGGTTCTTCGCGAACAGCTGGAGTCGGGGGGAGATCGTCTGACCGGCGCCGATCTGCTGGAGCTCGCGACGGTCATCGAGACGAGCGAGGAGGTCGTGTCTCGGCTGGCAGACGACGAGGCGACGCCACTCGCGGCGGTAGAGGTCGAGCGTCTGCGTGTTCTCGAGCTGGACGCCGGATGCGAAGGCGCCGCGAGGTTCGACGGCTGCGCCGCGTTGGCCGCCCGGCTGCGCCGAGCGCTCGACCGACGCGGCGTCGTGCGGGAGGATGCCTCGCCGCGGCTGCGGGAGTTGGTGCGAACGGGCCGTCGCGCGCAGGCCGCGCTCGAGTCGACGCTGCGGACCTGGGTGCGCGCCCATGCCGACGACCTCGCCGACGACTCGACGCCGATGCGCGGCGGACGTCTGTCCGTGCTCTTGCCGTCGGGTAGCCGGGGACGTCTGCCGGGGTTGGCGCGCGGCCGTTCCGCGTCCGGCCGCAGCTTCTATTTCGAGCCCGCCGAGGTGGTTCAGGGCAACGACGAACTCGAGCGCATCGACGCGGACAGGGAGGCCGAGCGGGCGCGCATCCTCGCGGAACTGGTGCGTAACGTGAGGCAGCTCGCGCCGGCGCTCACTGCACGGGTCGAGTTCCTGGGCGCGGTCGACGCGCTCCAGGCGACGGTGCGTTTCGCGACCGCGGTAGAGGCCTGCCTGCCTGCCATCGCGCCGACTTGTCGCGGCGACGAGGGTTCGGCCGTGCTCAACCTGTGCTCCGCCCGTCATCCGTTGCTGGACCCGCGTCTGGCTGAGCGCCGTCGGGAGATCCTGGGCGCCGCCGGCAATCGCGGCGACATCGTGCCGCTCGACCTCTGTCTGGATGATCGCCGCACGCTCGTGCTTACCGGGCCGAATGCCGGCGGCAAGACGATCGCCCTGAAGACGGTCGGACTCCTCTGCCTGATGAGCCAAGCCGGTCTGCCGGTGCCGGCGCGTCCAGACAGCCGGCTGCCTCTCTTCGAGCACCTCGTCGCAGTCGTCGGCGACGATCAGAGCGTTCTCGACGAACAGTCGACATTCAGCAGCCGGTTGCTGCGTCTGCAGGAAGTGTGGAATCGGGCATCGGCGCGTTCTCTCGTCCTCCTCGACGAAGTTGGCGCCGGCACGAACCCCGAGGAGGGCGCCGCGCTCGGCATCGCCCTGCTCGAGGGTCTGCTCGAACGGCGGTCGTTCGGCGTCCTGACGACTCACCTCACCCAGCTCGCTGCCGCCGCGCTCGAATCGCCGGTGGCGTTCTGCGCCGCGATGGGCTTCGATCCCCAAAACGGACTTCCCACCTATCGCCTGAACGTCGGACCACCGGGAGGCAGTCAGGCGTTGGCGCTGGCGCGTCGCCTCGGCCTGCCAGGGACCTGGCTCGAACGGGCGGAAGACTGCCTGGGTTCGGAGCACCAGCAGCTCCGGCGGATGCTGGCGCGCAACGAGCAACTCCGAGAGCGGCTGCTCGAGCGCGAGGCAGACCTCGCCCGCCGGATCGCCGACGCGGAGGAGGAACGCGGCCGCCTGGAGACCGAGCGGCAGGCGCTTCGGGCTGTGCGGAAGCGCCTGGGCCAAGCGGTGACCAGGGAAGTCGATTCGCTCCGTCGGGCGAATCGCCGTCGCCTCGACGACGCACTCCGCCAGTTCAGGTCGCGGACCGACCGCCCGGGCAAACGAGCGCTCGCGCGCGTCGGCGCGACGCTCCACGCCGAGCTCGACCGGGATGCGGCGAGCGCGGTCGACGGCGCGGCGGCGAACGTCGAGAGCGAGACGGCCGCGCCAACCGCGGGTCTTCGGCCACCGGGCGGCGACCTCCCGATCGGACCCGGCTCCCCCGTTCGCCACCGTTCGCTCGGCTGGACCGGAGAGCTTCGCGAAACGCGTGGCGCTCGGGCGACGGTTCTGGTGCGTGGCAAAAGAGTGCAGACCGCGCTCGATGAACTCGAGCCTGTCGCCGCCGCTCGAGCGTCGGAACCGGGGCGGGTACGCGTCGAGACCGCGCCGTCTCCCCCGATCGAGGACGAATTGCTGTTGATCGGTCAGTTGGTCGAGCCGGCCCTCGATGCGCTCGACGGGTACCTCGACCGTGCATTGGCGGCTGGCCGCGAGCAGGTGCGAGTGGTTCACGGTCACGGCACCGGCCGTTTGCGCCGGGCCGTCAGGGAACGCCTCCGGGGCCACCCGGCGGTGACCGGGTTCGAAGCGGCGCCGCCGTCGGCAGGTGGCGACGGGGCGACCGTCGTCTGTCTGCGGTGACCGTCCGCGGGATTCCAACCCGCAGTAGGATGAGCGATCGTGCCGGGGCGTTCGAGGCTTACCGACGGGGCCGTGGATGCCGTGCGCGAGGCGATCGACCTGATCGACCTCGTCTCCGAGCACGCGAGGGTCGAGCGACGCGGCCAGCGGTTCGTTGCACTCTGTCCGTTCCACAAGGAGAAGACGCCGTCGCTGTCGCTCGACCCGGAGCGCAAGCTCTACTACTGCTTCGGCTGTGGCGCCGGAGGCGATGCTCTGAAGCTGCACATGGAGCTCACCGGCGACGACTTCGCGACGGCCATCGAGTCTCTCGCCGAGCGCTACGGCGTCGTGCTGACGCGCACCGGCGCGGACGGTCGGAACGACGACCGTGCGGGACGCTCGGAGCGCATACAGGAGGCGCTTGATGCCGCCGACAGGTTCTTCCGTCACCAGCTCCAGCGGTCGCCGGTTGCTCGGCGCTATCTGGAACGGCGGAAGATCCCGGCCGACTTGATCAGCCGCTTTGGAATCGGTTTCGCCCCGGATTCCTGGCGGTCGCTGGTGCAGGACCTCGGCCGCCGGCTCGCCGAGAGCGACCTTGAGGCCGCCGGCCTGATCACGCGGAGCTCGAAGGCCCCGGATCGCCCCTACGACCGTTTCCGCAATCGGCTCATGTTTCCGATCCGGTCACCGTCGGGTCAGCTTCTGGCATTCGGGGGCAGGACGTTGGGCGACGACCAGGCGAAGTACGTGAACACGAACGAGACGGATCGCTTTCGCAAGGGAACGCTGCTCTACGGCCTCGACGCCGCCCGCCGCAGCATCCGCGAGCATGGCAGGGCGTTGCTGGTCGAGGGCTACTTCGACGTCCTTGGCGCGGTCGGATCCGGGATCGACTGGGCGGTGGCGAGCATGGGAACCGCGCTCACGCCCCGTCAGGTCAGGCTGCTCAGCCGCTACACGGACGAAGTGGTACTTGGCTACGACGGCGACCGAGCCGGCATCGAGGCGGCGCGCAAGGCGGCCGGCCTGATGCTCGGGGCCGGGCTGATCGTCCGCTGGGCACGCTTCCCCGCCGGCCAGGATCCGGATTCCCTGCGGCAGGACGAAGGCCCCGAGGCGGTGAGGAGCGTGGTTGCCGACGCCCGGGACGCAG
Source organism: Candidatus Multivoraceae bacterium (assembly GCA_965219625.1). Taxonomy (GTDB): domain Bacteria; phylum Acidobacteriota; class Thermoanaerobaculia; order Multivoradales; family Multivoraceae; genus Multivorans. The sequence continues at coordinate 1,950,231 of OZ244782.1, forward strand.
TCGATCTGGAACTCGACGACCTGTCCGACCGCGGAGAACTCGATCCGCGGGCGCGGGCGCGGGAAGCGGCGCGGGTACGGACCCTGATCGACGCGGTCCGCGATCCGATCGCGCGGCGGGGTTACTACGAGCGGGCGGCTCAGAGGCTCGGAGTCAGCGTGGAGTTGCTGCTGCATGAATCGGCCGCCCCGGAGCCGCGGCGCCGGGATGACGACGACGTGCGCGAACCGCACCGCCGTCGTCTGGACATCACGCCGTCGATCGAGGAGCAGGTGCTGCGGCTGCTCATCGCCGCGCCGACTCTCGACACGATCGAGTGGCCGGACGCCGAAGCGTTCTTCGATCCGGCGCTGCGGTCCATCTTCTTGGCTGTGCGGTCGCAAGTCGAGGATGGCGTCGAGTCCATCGACGAGGCCGCTCTCGTTTCGGCAGCCGGTCGCCGGGACCCGGATGATGCGGATGGCGGTCGACCTGTTGACCGGATCGCTGGGCTTCTGTTACAAGGGTTGTCCGCGTTTTCGGCCGAGGAACTCCGTATCAGCCTGAACGAATTGAGGCAGCGACACGCGAGACAGCGACTCAAGCTGCTCGCTCAGGAGATCAGGCGCGCCCAGGGCGAAGGCGATGCGGACACGTTGAGGCGGAAGATCGATGAGAAAGAGATGCTGAGCCGCCGGATCCACCTGGAGCGCGGGGAGCAGCCTTGACGCCTCGCGTCGAGGCCGCTGCACCCTCGGGGATCGAGGTCCGGCACAGTTCCGTGCGGAGTGTCTTCGGCCAGGGTCGCGAGAAGGGCTACCTGCTTCTGGATGAGATCGAGGATCGCCTGCCGGACGAGTTGCTGGCGGAGTCTCGGGAGATGGACGAGTTCTGGGCGCGCCTGGGGTCGCTGCGGATCGATCTGATTCGGCGGCCCCCGGTCTACCTGAACGCCTCCGGTGAGGAACCGGCGCGGCCCATGGGCGATGCGGAACGTCGCGAGGAAGAGCCCGGGCTCGATCAGGTCGACCAGGACCGGACGACGGACCCGGTGCGCGTCTATCTGCGCGAGATGGGGCGGGTGGATCTGCTCGACCGCGAGGGAGAGGTCGAGATCGCGAAGCGGATCGAGCACGGCGAGCAGATCGTGTTCGAGGCGCTCTGCGACAACCCCGTCGTGCTCCGCGAACTCCTGCGGATCAACGAGCTGGCGCGCCGCGACCGCCGCCTCATCCGTGAACTTCTCGCGGACGGCAGCGCCCACCTGGGGAGGCGCGCGCAGGACCGGATCGCTCGGAACCTGGCGATCTTCGCGGCGATCGAGGGGCTCGATCGCCAGAAGCGGCGGCTTCGTCGCGAGCGCGACCGGGAGGAACGCGGCGGCGAGCGGTTCGAGGAGATCGAACGTGAGATCGATCGCATCGCGGGCAAGCTGACCGAGGAGATCCGCTCGATCGAGCTGACCGCGCAGACCCGCTCCCGTCTGATCGAGATTCTGAAGCAGCTCTACGCGGAGATTTCACGCCACGACCGGGACATCCGCCGCGCCCAGATCGCTCTCGACCGGGAGCGCGAGTCCGAACTGGGCGCGTTGCATAGACGCCGCATCGAGAAGTACCGGACGCGGTTGCGGGCGGCCGAGGAGCGCTACGGCACGTCCCTTGCGCAGGTCACCGCGACTCTTCACAAGGTGCGGCGTGGCGAGGCGATCTGCGAGCAGGCGCGGTCTGAGATGATCCTGGCCAACCTGCGGTTGGTCGTCTCGATCGCCAAGAAGTACGCGAACCGCGGCCTGCAACTGCTGGACCTGATCCAGGACGGCAACATCGGGCTGATCCGGGCGGTCGAGAAGTTCGAGTATCGCCGCGGCTACAAGTTTTCCACTTACGCCACTTGGTGGATTCGCCAGGCGATCACTCGGGCGATCGCCGACCAGGCGCGGACGATTCGGGTTCCGGTCCACATGATCGACACGATGAACAAGCTGACCCGTACGAGCCGGGCCATGGTCCAGGAACTCGGGCGCGAGCCGAGCGTCGACGAGATCGCCGAACGAATGGACCTGGACCCGGGTCAGGTCCGGGAGATCATGAAGATCTCGCTCGAGCCGATTTCGCTCGAGACGCCCATCGGGGAGGAGGCGGACTCCCATCTTGGCGATTTCATCGAGGACCGGAACGCTCTATCGCCTCTCGACGACATGATGACGAAGAGCCTGAGCGAGCAGACCGCCAGGGTGCTGCAGACATTGAGCCCGCGTGAGGAGCTCGTGCTGCGCATGCGGTTCGGTGTCGGCGACGGCGCCGAGTCCACCCTGGAGGACGTCGGCCGCTCGTTCAACGTGACCCGGGAGAGGATTCGGCAGATCGAGGCGAAGGCGCTGCGCAAGCTCCGCCAGCCGCGCCGGGCGGATCAGCTGCGCGGGTTTCGCGACAGGCTGTGATCGGCTGCGGGCAGGCTTCCGCTCGCCTCGATTGACAGTCGCCGCGGGCGGTTCCTAAGATGAGCTTCATGTCGTCCGCCGCAGTCGCCTGGAACCGGCGGTTTCTTCCTCGGTAGCTCAACGGTAGAGCGTTCGGCTGTTAACCGAAATGTTGGGGGTTCGAATCCCTCCCGAGGAGCCATCGTTCGTGGCTCGGAAGGTGACGCGGAGCAGCCTCTCGCGTCGGGCCGCGGAGAGGTAGATCAAGCAAATGGCCGACGTCCCCGGGAGTTTCTCCGTCGCCTGCCGGCGACAGGGCGTATTCGAGCGACTCAGCGTGGCTCGTCTGTACGAAGAGGCAGTGCGTCGCGGCGAGGCCGCCATCGCGGTGGGGGGGCCGCTCGTCGCGTCGACCGGCGAGCACACGGGTCGCTCGCCGAAGGACCGCTTCCTGGTACGGCGAGAGCCGTCGGCGAACATGGTGGACTGGGGCGCCGTCAACCAACCCATGGATCCCGAGCGGTTCGACCGCCTGCACGGCAAGATGAAGGCGGCCGCGGCGGAGCGCGATCTCTTCGTCTTCGACGGTTTCGCCGGCGCCGATCCCTCCTGCCAGCTCCGGGTGCGGGTGATCACCGAGAGGGCCTGGCACAGCCTGTTCGCCCGGAACATGTTCCTCCGCGCGCCGAATGCCGCCGCCCTCGACGGCTTCGAGCCCGACTTCACGGTCGTCGACATCCCGAGTGTGACGGCGGACCCGCAGGCCGACGGCACGAACAGCTCGACCTTCATCGTCACCGACCTGGAGCGTCGCCTGACGCTGATCGGCGGCACCGAGTACGCGGGCGAGATGAAGAAGTCGATGTTCGGCGTGATGAACTACCTGATGCCGCAGCGGGGCGTCCTGAGCATGCACTGCAGCGCGAACTACGGTGAGCGCCGCTCGGAGTCCGCTTTGTTCTTCGGGCTCTCGGGCACCGGCAAGACGACGCTGTCGGCGGATCCGGCCCGTACGCTGATCGGCGACGACGAGCACTGCTGGTCCGACGACGGCATCTTCAATATCGAGGGCGGCTGCTACGCGAAGGTGATTCGCCTCGACCCCGCGGGCGAGCCGGAGATCTACGCGACGACCAGGCGCTTCGGCACCGTGCTCGAGAACGTCGTCTACGACCCCGACACCCGGGAGTTGGACCTGAACGACGACTCGTTGACCGAGAACACGCGCGCGAGCTATCCGTTGACCCATCTCGAGCACGTCGATGCCGGCGGCGTCGCCGGCCATCCGAGAGCCGTCGTTTTCCTGACCTGCGACGCGTTCGGCGTGCTGCCGCCGGTCAGCCGACTCGACGAGGCGCAGGCGATGTACCACTTCCTGTCGGGCTACACGGCGAAGGTCGGCGGCACCGAGCGCGGCGTCACCGAGCCGGCTGCGACGTTCAGCGCCTGCTTCGGCGCGCCCTTCATGCCACTGCCGCCTGCGGTCTATGCCGATCTCCTGGCCCGGAAGGTCCGACGGCACGGCGCGTCGGTCTGGTTGGTCAACACCGGCTGGACAAAGGGCCCCTACGGGCAGGGTCAACGGATCGGCCTCGCCGAGACCCGGCGGATCATCCACGCCGTGCTCGACGGGAGTCTGGACCGGACGCCGATGCAGGTCCATCCGGTTTTCGGCCTCCGCTTCCCGTCGGTCCTCGACGGCGTAGCGCCGGATGTTCTCGATCCTCGCCGGAGCTGGAGCGATCCCAAGGCCTACGATGAACACGCGCGTCGCCTGGCACAGATGTTCACCGCGAACTTCGAGAGCCTGGGCTGCGTCGCTTCGGAGGCGGTCCGTCAAGCAGCGCCTCGTATCGCCATGTGACCCGGCAGAAAGGTCCCGGATGATTCCCGTCAAGCCATCGATCCTCGAGCGCGCCCATGTCGCCGGCCTGGACGCCTACCGGGATCTGTATCGCGCCTCGATCGACGATCCGGAGACGTTCTGGCTTGAGCAGACCGCTGCGCTCGACTGGCTTCGACGGCCCCGGACCGCGGGGCGTTGGGATTTCGAGGCCGTCGACTTCGCCTGGTTCGAGGACGGCGAACTGAATGCCTGCGTCAACTGCGTCGATCGGCACGCTGCCGCCCGTCCGGACAAGACGGCGCTCATCTGGGTGGAGGACGAACCCGGTCGCTACCACCGCATCAGCTATCGCGAGCTGAAGCGGAACGTCTGCCGTATCGCGAACGTGCTGACTTCCCTCGGCATTCGCGCCGGCGACCGGGTCTGTATCTACCTGCCGATGATCCCCGAACTTGCCTACACGATGCTCGCCTGCGCGCGCATCGGCGCGGTCCACTCGGTCGTCTTCGCCGGGTTCTCGGCGGAGAGCCTGCGCGAGCGGATCGTCGACGCCGGCTGCCGGCTGTTGGTCACGGCGAATGAAGGGCTCAGGGGCGGCCGTACGATTCCGCTGAAGGCCACCTGCGATCAGGCAGTGGACGGTCTCGACCTGGTCGAGCACATCCTCGTCGCGCGCCGCACGGACGCCGAGACGCCGATGACGCCGGGGCGCGATCTGTGGCTGGATGAGGAGACGGCGAAGCACCGGGCAACGGCGCCGGCGGCCCGGCTTGGCGCCGAGGCGCCGCTGTTCGTCCTCTACACCAGCGGTTCGACCGGCAAGCCGAAGGGTGTGCTCCACACGACCGGCGGCTACCTTGTCTACGCCGCGATGACCCACCGGCTGGTCTTCGATCATCACGACGACGACATCCACTTCTGCGCCGCCGACATCGGCTGGGTCACCGGGCACAGCTACATCGTCTACGGGCCGCTGGCGAACGGGGCGACAACCGTGATGTTCGAGTCGGTGCCGACCTATCCGGACCCGGGCCGCTACTGGCAGGTCGTCGACGATCTCGGGGTGACCCTGTTCTACACCGCGCCGACGGCGCTTCGAGCGATTGCACGGGAAGGCGACGAGTGGGTGGAGAGGTACGACCGCGGTTCGCTTCGGGTGTTGGGCTCGGTCGGCGAGCCGATCAACCCGGAGGTCTGGCACTGGTACCACGATGTCGTCGGCGGGAGTCGGTGTCCTGTCGTCGACACCTGGTGGCAGACCGAGACGGGCGGCATTCTGATCACGCCGCTGCCGGGCGCCACGCCGCTTGAAGCCGGTTCGGCGACGCTGCCCTTCTTCGGGGTCGAGCCGTTGCTGGTCGACGCGGACGGCAAACAGCTGCCGGACGGGCCGGCCAGCGGCAATCTCTGCCTCAGACGCTCCTGGCCGGGCCAGGCGCGGACGATCTACGGCGACCATCAGCGCTTCGTCGAGACCTACTTCAGCACGTATCGAGGCCTCTACTTCACCGGCGATGGCTGCCGTCGCGACGAGCACGGCTACTACTGGATCACCGGTCGGGTCGACGATGTGCTGAATGTCTCGGGTCATCGTCTGGGTACTGCGGAGATCGAGAGCGCGCTGGTCGCCCACGATGCGGTGGCCGAAGCGGCGGTGGTCGGCTGCCCCCACGAGATCAAGGGGGTGGGGATCTACGCGTATGTGCTGATTACCCCTGAGGCCGAGCGCCGCGACCGCGCCGAGCTCGTGGGAGAGCTGCGGCAGCAGGTGCGAACGGTGATCGGGCCGATCGCCACTCCGGACCACATTCAGATTGCCGCCGGCTTGCCGAAGACCCGCTCAGGCAAGATCATGCGCCGCGTCCTGCGGAAGATCGCCGCCAGCGAGTACGACGACCTCGGCGACACGACGACCCTGGCCGAGCCCGCCGTGGTCGCGGGTCTGGTCGAAGCCCATCGGGCTGCCGTCGGCTGAGGAAGCAGGCGGGCAAGCCCGCCGGTAGACTCGTCGGGTGAATCGGGACGATGAAGCGCGCGAGTTCGGGGCGCCGCTGCGGCCGCTCGTGGTCGCTGCCTGTCTGGTCGTCCTGGTCGCGGGATTGAAGGCTGCCTCGGCGGTGCTTACGCCGCTCCTCATCGCGGTATTCGTCGCCACGATCAGCCTGCCGGTGCTCACGTCGCTCCGACGCTTCCTGCCCGTGGTCGTCGCCGTGCTCGGCACGATTCTGCTCGACGTCCTCGTGCTGGCTGTGGCGGGCTATCTGGTCGGCACGACAGCGAACCGCCTCGCCGGGCAGATGGACGAGATCCAGGTCACCCTGACCGAGCTGGCCGGCGAGAGCGCGGACTGGCTGGAGGGGCGGGGCGTGCCCGTCGATCGCTGGTTGTCCGAGTTCGCCGATGCGGCGCCCCCAGCTCGCGCGGAGACCCCCGGGGCGGCGGCAGTCCAGGAGGAGTCCGCGGCCGGCCTGCCAACTGGCGCACGCCAGGAGGAGCTGCCGAGAGCGCTCCTGTCGCTGTTCGATCCGGGAAGACTCGTCGGCTTTGCGAACCGGACGCTGCGGACGACCGCTGCCGCCTTCTCGGCGCTCCTCGTCATCTCCCTGATCGTCGTCTTCATGCTGTTCGAGGCGGCCACGTTCCGCGCGAAGGTGCGCCTGGCCTTCGGCAGCGCCGAAGCGGAAGCCCGCTTCGACCGGGTGATGCGGGAGATCCAGCACTACATGGGCATCAAGACGGCGGTCAGTCTCGCCACCGGACTCCTGATCGGCGCCTGGGTGGGCGTTCTCCGCGTCGACTTCGCGGTGTTCTGGGGGCTCGTCGCCTTCATCCTGAACTTCATTCCGAATATCGGCTCGATCATCGCCTCGGTGCCGACGACGATTCTGGCCCTCGTGCAGTTCGGCGTGGGCCGAGCGCTGCTCGTCGCGCTCGGCTATCTCATCGTCAACATGGTCATCGGCAACTTCATCGAACCGCCGTTGATGGGCCGGCGGCTGGGACTCTCGACGCTCGTCGTCGTCCTGTCGCTCGTCTTCTGGGGTTGGGTTTGGGGACCGGTCGGGATGCTGCTCAGCGTGCCGCTGACGATGGTCGTCAAGATCCTGCTCGAGAACACGGACGGGTTTCGGTGGGTCGCGGTCCTGCTCGGCGATCGTCGCGCCGCCACCCGCATGGCGCCGGCTGCGACCGGCGCCGACGAGTGATTCGGGCGTCGGCCTGGCGGACGGTTGACAGGCCGACTTGCCGTGCTAGTCTCGCAATCGGGACCTGTTGAGTCCCTGTTCGGTTCGTGTGCGCCCTCTACCCACCCCGCCGAGGACGACTTCTCCAAGATGATCCGATTGACGAAGCAGGCGGATTACGGAATCGTGCTGATGACCCAGCTCGCGTTGACCGGACAGGCGCCTGCTGCCGAACTTGCGTTGCAGACGCACCTGCCGGCACCGATGGTGAGCAAGATTCTCAAGCTGCTCGCTCGCTCCGGCCTGCTCGACTCCCACCGAGGCGTGCGGGGCGGTTACGAATTGGCGCGTTCGGCGGCCGAGATCAGCGTCGCCGACGTGATCCTCGCGCTCGAGGGTCCGATCGCGTTGACCGAGTGCAGCGACCACTCGGACGACGAATGCTCCTACGAGGCGTTCTGTCGGGTCCGGGCGAACTGGCAACGGATCAACCGTGCGGTGCGGAGTGCGCTCGAGGAGATCACGATCGCCGAAATGGCGCGGCCTGACTTTCTTGCCGGCGACACCGCGGTCCCGCACCTGATTACGCTTCGGAGCAGTTTCTGATGCCAACCGCTACAGACACGATCGAGGCCCTGGCGGAGCGCGACTACGAATTCGGGTTCGTCACGGACATCGAGCAGGAGACGGCGCCGCCGGGTCTGAACGAAGACATCATCGCCTTCATCTCGGCCAAGAAGAAGGAGCCGCAGTGGTTGCTCGACTGGAGGCTCGAGGCGTATCGCGGTTGGCTGAAGATGGTCGAGCCGCGCTGGGCGAACGTCCGCTACGAGCCGATCGACTATCAGTCGATCTGCTACTACGCGGCGCCGAAGAGCGACGACGACCGACCGAAGAGTCTCGACGAAGTCGACCCGGAGCTCCTCGAGACCTACGAGAAGCTGGGCATCCCGCTGCGGGAACGCGAGGTGCTCGCCGGCGTCGCGGTCGATGCGGTGTTCGACAGCGTGTCGGTGGCGACGACCTTTCGAGAGAAGCTCGCCGAGCTGGGAGTCATCTTCTGCTCGTTTTCCGAGGCCGTGCATGACCACGCGGAACTCGTTCGCAGGTACCTGGGCTCCGTCGTACCGCGGCGAGACAATTTCTTCGCCGCGCTGAACTCGGCGGTGTTCTCCGATGGCTCCTTCGTCTACATCCCGCGAGGCGTACGTTGTCCGATGGAGCTGTCCACGTACTTCCGTATCAACGCGATGAACACGGGCCAGTTCGAACGCACACTGATCGTCGCCGACGAGGGCAGCTACGTGAGTTATCTCGAGGGCTGCACTGCGCCGATGCGCGACGAGAACCAGTTGCATGCGGCGGTGGTGGAACTCGTGGCGCACGAAGACGCTCAGATCAAATACTCCACAGTTCAGAACTGGTATCCGGGCGATCGGCAGGGCCGGGGCGGCATCTACAACTTCGTCACGAAGCGCGGGCTGTGCGAGGGGCGGCGAAGCAAGATCTCGTGGACCCAGGTGGAGACCGGTTCCGCGGTGACCTGGAAGTACCCGAGCTGCATCCTGAAGGGCGACGACTCGGTGGGAGAGTTCTACTCGGTGGCGGTCTCGAACAACCGCCAGCAGGCTGACACCGGCACGAAGATGATCCACGTAGGCAAGCGGACGTCCAGCACGATCGTTTCGAAGGGCATCTCCGCCGGCGAGGGGCAGAACACGTACCGCGGGCAGGTGCGGATCCTGCGCTCGGCCGAGGATGCCCGCAACTTCTCGCAGTGCGACTCGATGCTCATCGGCGATCGCTGCGGCGCACATACCTTCCCGTACATCGATGTCGCCAACCCGAGCGCTCAGATGGAGCATGAGGCGTCGACTTCGAAGATTGGGGAAGATCAGATTTTCTATTGCAACCAGCGCGGCATCGATACCGAGGATGCCGTGTCCATGATCGTCAACGGGTTCTGCAAGGACGTGTTCCGCGAGCTGCCGATGGAGTTCGCCGTGGAGGCACAGAAACTGCTTGAGGTGAGCCTCGAGGGCAGCGTCGGCTGATCCTCAGGGTCGCCGACGGTGTCGGAACCGCAAAGGGACGGCGGGACATGCCGCCGCACGGAGTGCTAGCGCAATGTTGAAGGTAAGCGGCCTTCACGTGAAGGTCGAGGAACAGGAGATCCTGAAGGGGGTCGATCTCGAGGTCAACGCCGGCGAGGTCCACGCCGTGATGGGGCCGAACGGTTCCGGCAAGAGCACGTTGGCCCAAGTGCTCGCCGGGCGCGAGGAGTACGAGGTGACCGCTGGGTCGATCCGGTTGGACGGTGACGATCTGCAGGATCTGGCGCCTGAGGAACGCGCCCACGCCGGTCTCTTTCTCGCGTTCCAGTACCCGGTCGAGATTCCCGGAGTCGGCAACAGCTACTTCCTGAAGGCCGCGCTGAACGCGGTCCGCAAGGCTCGCGGTGAGGAGGAGCTCGACGCGATGGACTTCCTCAAGCTCTTGCGGGAACGCGCCGGCCTGGTCGATGTCGACGAGGCGCTGCTCCGGCGGCCGGTGAACGAGGGTTTCTCGGGCGGTGAGAAGAAACGCAACGAAATTCTCCAGATGGCGGTGCTCGAGCCCCGGCTGGCGGTGCTCGACGAGACGGACTCGGGACTCGACATCGATGCTCTGAAGACCGTGGCAGCCGGCGTGAATGCTCTCCGCAGCGAGGAACGGGCGTTCGTCGTCATCACCCACTACCAGCGTCTGCTGAACTACATCGTGCCCGACCACGTTCACGTCCTGCTCGACGGGCGGATCGTCCGCTCGGGAGGGAGCGGCCTCGCTCACCAACTCGAGGAAAGCGGCTACGCGAATCTCCTCGGCGCCGCCGCCGGGAGCTGAAGCGATGACCGCCGCTCCGGGCAACCCCACCGCTCTGTACGCGGACCTCTTCGGCTCTCGCGACGTCCCCGCCGGCCTGGACGACGTCGTCCGCTCCCGCCGCCGGCAGGCGTTCGAGCGGTTTGAAGGGAGGGGAATGCCTGCTGGCCGCAGCGAGGAGTGGCGGCAGACGAATCTGGGTCCGCTGCTCCGTCGGGCGCCGGCGTTCGCGGCGCGCGTGAACCCGGTCGAGCTCGACGCCGCGGCCTTCCTCTACCCCGAGTGCTCGCGGATGGTGTTCGTGAACGGCCGCTACGTGCCGGAGGCGTCTTCCCTGCCGGAGGAGATGATGGCAACGCCGTTATCTGGAATGCCGGCTTCAGGCGACGCCCGCGAACTCGTCGCCCGGCATCTCGGCGACAGCGTCGACGGGCGCGCTTCGTGTAGTGCGGACGCCGGCGTGCATCCGTTCGCTGCGCTGAACACCGGCGCCTTCGAAGACGGAGCAGTCATCGGAATCCCTGCTGGCGCGATGATCGAGCAGCCGTTGCAGGTGCTCTGGCTGAGCCAGCCCGCGCCGGCCGCCGGCGCTGCGGACGGCGCCGAACCCCCAGTGGAAGTCAGCTTCCCGCGTCTGCTCGTCGTCGCCGGCGAGAACAGTCAGGCGACGGTGATCGAGACCTTCGCCGCCGCGGATCCGACGACGAGTTACTTCTCCTGTCCGGCGGCCGAGTTCGTCTGCGAGGCGGGGTCGGTCCTGCATCACACGCGGCTTCAGGTCGAAGCCGACGCCGCGTTCCACCTCGGCTTCCAGCACACGCGTTTGGCCCGGTCCGCCCGTTTCGACTCGGCGTCGCTCGCCTTCGGCGGTTCGCTCGTACGGAACGACACCGTCGCCCTGCTCGACGGCGCAGGCGCGGACTGCACCCTGGACGGGCTCTACGTCGTTTCCGGCGCCCGGTTCGTCGACAACCACATGCGGGTCGAGCATCGGGAACCGCACTGCCTGAGCCACCAACTCTACAAGGGCATCCTGCGCGACCGCTCCCGTTCGGTGTTCAACGGCCGCATCTACGTTCACCAGGCGGCGCAGAAGACGGACGCAAAGCAGACGAACCGCAACCTGTTGCTGTCCGACGCGGCGCTCGCCAACAGCAACCCGCAGCTCGAGATCTTCGCCGACGACGTGCGCTGCACTCACGGCTCGACGATCGGCCGTCTCGACGAGGACGCGCTGTTCTATCTGCGGGCCAGAGGCATTCCCCGCGACGAGGCGCACCGCATCCTGGTCTACGCCTTCGCACGGGAGCTCGTCGAAAAGACCTCGTTCGAGCCGCTCTGTCGTGACCTCGAGGACCGACTGTTCTCCAGCCTGAACGGAGCGGGCCGGGGACAGGACGGGTGACGCGGTGGCGGCGCCGGCGCTGAGCCGCGATTCCGCATCGAACGGCGGCGTCCTGGACGTCGAACGGTTGCGCGGTTCCTTCCCTGTTCTCGACCGGGAGGTTCACGGGCATCCCCTCGTCTACCTCGACAATGCGGCCAGCGCCCAGCGGCCGCAAGCGGTCATCGACGCCGTGAGCGACTGCTATCGCAGGTACTACGCGAACGCTCACCGCGGCGTTCACGCCTTGTCTGAGCAGTCGACCGACGCCTACGAGGCGGCTCGGGGCAAGGTCGCACGGTTCATCGGCGCTCAGGATTCGCGCGAGGTCATCTTTGTCCGCGGGACGACGGAGGCCCTCAACCTGATCGCCCAGAGCTATGCCAAGCCGCGGCTCGGTCCCGGCGACGAGGTGCTGGTAACCGAGCTCGAGCATCACTCGAACATCGTTCCCTGGCAGCTCGTCTGCGAGGAGGCCGGATCGCGCGTGGTGGCGGCGCCGATCGACGACGGGGGTGAACTCGATCTCGACGCGATGCGGTCCCTCGTCTCGGAGCGAACGAAGGTCGTTGCGGTGACCCATGTCTCGAACGTGCTTGGCACGGTGAACGACATCCCGGCCATCGTCGAGATCGCCCGTTCGGGCTCGGCGGCGGCGGTGGTCGTCGACGGCGCCCAGGCGGCGCCCCATATGCAGGTCGACGTGGGTTCTCTCGGTTGCGACTTCTATGCTTTCTCCGGCCACAAGGTCTATGGCCCCGGCGCGATCGGCGCGCTGTGGGGTCGGTTCGAGCACCTGGCTTCGATGCCGCCGTACCACGGCGGCGGCGCGATGATCACCCGCGTGAGCTTCGAGCGCTCGGAGTACGCGGCGCCGCCGCAGCGCTTCGAGGCGGGAACGCCGGCCATCGCGCCCGCAATCGGTCTCGGCGTGGCCGTCGATCTGCTCGAGGAGATTGGACTCGGGGCGATCGCGCGTCATGAGCAGGAACTGTTGGCGCACGCCCTCGACCGGCTGAACGATCTGCCCTGGGTGCAGGTCCTCGGCCATGCCGGGGACGCGAAGGCGAAGGGCGCCTCCGTGCTGTCCCTGGTCATCGCGGGAGCGCACCCTCACGATGCGGCAACCATCCTCGACGAGCAGGGGATCGCGATCCGCGCCGGCCACCACTGCGCGCAGCCGCTGATGGACCGGCTTGGCGTACCGGCCACGGTGCGGGCGTCGTTTGGCATGTACAACACGCTTGGAGAGATCGACCGGTTGGCCGCAGGTCTCCGCGAGGTGCGACGGATCTTCGGCTGAAGAACCGATACGGTACGTTGTCGATGTCCGATCTCCGGGATCTCTACCAGCAGGTCATTCTCGACCATTACCGGGCGCCCCGGAACTTCGGCCCGTTGGATCGGGCGACGAGCTTTGCCGAGGGCTACAACCCGCTGTGCGGCGATCAGGTCAAGGTCTATCTCGAGGCCGACGGCGACGTCGTCCGCAGCCTCAGCTTCGAAGGCGTGGGCTGTGCGATCTCGACCGCCTCCGCATCCTTGATGACGGAGGCCGTTCAGGGACTCGAACGGCGGAAGGCCGAAGCTCTGATCGAGTCCTTTCTGGGCTTGATGAAGGGCGAGGCGTCGCCCGTTGACGGTTGCGACTTGGGCAAGCTCGAGGTGCTGAGCGGCGTCCGCGAGTTCCCGGTTCGCATCAAGTGCGCGACACTCGCGTGGCACGCCCTCCGCGCGGCAATCGAGGGCGGCGATTCCGGTGCGGTGACGACGGAGTAGGTAGATTCGGAGCGGAACGGAAGGAGGATTCGTGATGGATGGCGCGACATCGACCGTGGCCGACGCGGCGACGGTCGACTTGGAGGCCCGGATCGTCGAGGCGCTGAAGACAGTCTACGACCCGGAGATACCGGTCGATATCTACGAATTGGGCCTGATCTACGACGTGAGCATCGACGCGGAGGCACGCGTCAAGCTGCAGATGACTCTGACGTCGCCGCACTGCCCGGTCGCCGAATCGCTGCCCGGCGATGTCGAGCGCGTCGTGCGCGACGTCGAGGGTGTGACCGCCGCCGAGGTCGAGGTGGTCTGGGATCCGACTTGGAACCCGGCCATGATGAGCGAGGCGGCCAGACTGGAACTGGGGTTTTTCTGATGACGACGATTGTGAAGCACACCTGCGTTCTTCTCTTCGCGACCCTCTTCGCGACGACCGCGTTGGCTCAGGAGGACGTGGGCGACCACGGCCTTCGGAACGCGAGCCGTCCCGAGGCGGGCGTCCTGTTCGGCGGTCAGCCGACTGCGGAGCAACTCGAGCAGATGGCCGCAGACGGTGTCGCCCTGGTCCTCGACCTGCGTGCCGAGGGCGAGGATCGCGGCTTCGACGAAGCCGCGGCGCTCAGCGACCTCGATGTCGAGTACATCAACCTGCCGGTCGACCGCGAGCGGCTGGAGATGCCGGAGACCTTTGAGCGCTTCATCGAAGCGATGGACCAAGCCGAGCGTCCGGTCCTCGTTCACTGCGCCTCGGGCAACCGCGTGGGAGCTCTGTACTACGCCTATCTCGTCGCCGGACGTGGCGAGGACCGCGACGAGGCGCGCGCCCTTGCCCGCGACAACGGCCTGAAGAACCGGGCGCTTGAGGGAGCCGTCGACCGATGGCTCGATTCAAGGTCGGAGCAGTGAGCCAGATCGATGAGGTCGCATCGCCGGATGGCGTAACGCCGTCGCCGCGCCCGGCCCTGGACGTGGCGACGGACACTCTCCGCTTCCTCGCCGTCGACATGGTCGAGCGGGCGAACAGCGGCCACCCGGGCGCGCCGATGGGCCAAGCGGCGATGGCCGCGCTGCTCTGGACGAAGTACCTGCGCTTCGCACCGAGCGATCCGGAGTGGCCGAACCGTGACCGGTTCGTCCTTTCTTGCGGACATGCCTCGGCACTGATCTACGGTCTCCTTCACTTGGCCGGTTACGACCTGAGCCTCGACGAACTCCGGAACTTCCGTCAGTACGGATCGTTGACGCCGGGCCATCCCGAGTACGGTCTGACGCCCGGTGTCGAGGTGACGACCGGCCCGCTCGGCCAGGGCATCTCGACGGCCGTCGGCATGGCGATTGGCGAGGAACTGCTTGCCGCCCGCTTCAACCGCCCGGGCTTTACCCTCTTCGATCACCGCACGTGGGTGCTCGCCTCGGACGGAGACCTGATGGAGGGGGTGTCGTCCGAAGCATGTTCGATGGCCGGGCACCTCGGCCTCGGCAAGCTGAATGTGCTCTACGACGCGAATCGGATCACGATCGACGGCTCGACCGACCTCTCCTTCACCGAGGATGTGGTGGGCCGCTTCGAGGCGTACGGGTGGCACACGTTGGCGGTCGACGACGGTAACGACACCGGCGCCCTCGCCGCGGCGATGGAGGCGGCACTCGCTGAGACCGAGCGGCCAACCCTGCTCAAGGTCCGCACCCACATCGGCTTCGGCAGTCCGAACAAGCAGGATTCCGCAGCTTCGCACGGCGCTCCGCTTGGAGCGGACGAGCGCGCGGCTACGAAGGCCGCGTTGGGCTGGCCCGCCGAGCCGGAGTTCCTGGTGCCCGAAGCGGCCCGTGAGGCGTTTCGCCCGGCGGTCGATTTCGGTACGGCCGCGGCGACCGAGTGGCGCGGTCGCCTCGACCTCTACCGCAGGGAGCATCCGGGACCGGCTGCCGAACTCGACCGTCGGCTGGCCGGGACTCTGCCGGAGGGTTGGCAGAGCGCGTTGCCGCGCTTCGAGCACGGCGACGCCGTAGCCACCCGCTCGGCTTCCGGCATCACGCTGAACGCGATGAAGGACCTGCTGCCCGAACTCGCCGGCGGCTCGGCGGACCTGACCGGTTCGAACAACACCCTGCTCGAAGGCGAACCCGACTACACCGCGGGCGCACCGTCCCGGCACTTCCGCTTCGGCGTGCGCGAGCACGCGATGGCGGCAGCGATGAACGGCTTGGCGCTCTCCGGCCTGTTCCGGCCCTACGGCGGCACCTTCCTCTGCTTCCTCGACTATCTGAAGCCGAGTCTGCGGCTCGCGGCATTGATGGAGCAGCGGGTGATCCATGTCTTCACCCACGACTCCGTGTTTCTCGGCGAGGACGGCCCGACCCACCAGCCGATCGAGCACTTGGCGCATCTGCGGGCGGTGCCGGGGCTCGTCGTCATTCGCCCCGCCGACGCGAATGAAACCGCCGCCGCCTGGGCGCTGGCGCTCGAGACGCCGGGCCCCAGCGCTCTCGTCCTCACCCGTCAGAAGCTGCCGGTGCTCGAGGGGACCGCCGCCGGCGCGCTGGATGGCGTCCGCCGCGGCGCCTACGTTCTGGTCGAGGGCGGTGCAATGCCCGACCTGATTCTGATCGGCACCGGTTCGGAGGTTGCCCCTTCACTCGACGCGGCTGCCGAACTCGCCTCCGAAGGCCACGCCGTCCGCGTCGTCAGCATGCCGTCCTGGGAGGCCTTCGCCGCTCAGCCTCGGGAGTATCGCGATCAGGTGCTGCCCCCGGGGGTTCGTCGTCGGCTCGCCGTCGAGGCCGCCGCGACCCTCGGCTGGGAGCGCTTTACCGGTTCGGAAGGCGACGTCCTCGGCCTCGACCGCTTCGGCGCCTCGGCGCCGTACGACGACCTGGTGGCGAACCTCGGCATGAATAGAGCGGCGATCGCGGACCGGGCTCGGCGCCTGCTGAGCGGCTGAGCGCAGGCTACTCCGGCGAGAACAGCCAACTAGCCGGGAATCCAGAAAGCTCCTTCGTCAATCGGCTCGAACCGGAGCGGCAGCTCCAGTTCTCCGCCAGTGGGAAGATACTCCCAAGGGCCAGTGCCACGGCCCGCGCCTTGGCAGGCGGCGGGATACGCCGCGAGGCCGATTGGCAGCGCTTCGGTCACGGCGTAGTAGCCCGATGCCACCCGAGGAACCCGGAAGGCCCTGCCGGAAGGCAACGGAAGTCCCATTCCCGCCGTCCAGTGCGCGAGTCCCGGAATCTTCGAGGACGACATCCGCTCGTGGGCGCTTGAGGCAAGATCGCTTCTATGGAACAGAAGGGAGATCTTCTCTTGGGGCACCGTGATTCGGCGGAATCAGCTTACGGTGCGCGTGACCGAGGGGCCGGACGGACCGCCGTCTCTGCCGGCCAATGCGACGGGACGCCGACCACGGTCGTCGCCGACGCACGAAGCGCTGGCCGGCCTACATCTGGCCAAGTAGCAGGGTCGCGAGTTGTGTCGTCTTGTCCCTGTCGCTTGCGCTCGAACCTTGTGCTTGGGACGCGCAACCGCCCTTCTCCGCAGCATCTGCGGAATCGTCGTGGCTCAAGGTCCGCGACGATGAAGCCGTGTCCGTCTTGTCCCCGGTGTCTTCTACTGCCTGTTTTCTTCTCATTCTTCCCACCCGGAGCGGTTCGTCGGCGGACCGCCCCAACACGAACCGCTCCCCCGAACCGTCTGGATCAACAAACCCGCCGCCGAGACAGCGAAACGACTCACTACATCCAGAAACCCGCTGTGTCAAAGTCGTTGACAGGTTCCGCCGCGATGCGGGGCATGGCCGCGTCATGGAGCGGCTCACGAACGTGCGCTATGTCAGAAGTACGATGAGAAGCGCCAAGAGCACCCAACAGCCGTACCCAAGGAACCTGTCCTCGAACCGTACGGTAACCGTCCACCTCTTCGCCATCAGCAATTCCCTACTGTATCGAGTACAAGTGCCGCAGCCTTGACGCCTAACGCACCCGCCACACCGAAGAGGGTGCAAACCGGGCAGATGGGCGAAACAAGAACCGAACCGATGGCAACGACCTTCGATCCCCGGTGGACCCTTCCCGCTGCCTCGCAGAAGTCGCTACCCGGTCCCAGCACCGGCGTTTCCTGGTCGCAGTTGCCAGACTCCGTACAGTCAAGATGATCTGGATTGTCGGGAGAGGAAGCCAGAACAGTCGGAGCGTTGCCGATGAGCAACGCAAAGAACAACACGCTCAGCAGCGTGCTTCGGAACCAAGTGTCTCTCCTCAATGTGGAGGCCCTCCGGTTGTGGAGGCCCTCCGGTTGTGGAGGCCCTCCGGTTGTGGAGGCCCTCCGGTTGTGGAGGCCCTCCGGTTGTGGAGGCCCTCCGGTTGTGGGTGCGGGCTAGCTTAGCAGGCCCGTCAAGCTTGTCAAGCCCGAGAGCTGTCCAGCCAGAAGTGATCGCGAGCGGGGCTAGCGCTAGCGCCAGCGATGATGGACGCAGCAGGCGACTACGCCAGCCATGAGTAGGCAGGGCAGCCACCAGGGGCCACCACCCACCACCCACATAAGGGTCGACACGCTGAAGCCGATGCATCCGCAAAACAGCACCAAGCGCAAGCCACCCTCGGGGGCCTTCAGGAAGAAGCGCATTCGATGGGATGACTCAGAACGTTGCAGGCGCTGCGGCGGGAGCCTTCGAGGATGGGCTCGATGTCTCTGCGGAAGATCCGGGAAAAATACCGGCATTTCTACCCGCCAGCAAGCGGGTTCTTCCGCGCTCTCCAGCGCTCTGCAAGGCTACTCCGGCAGGCTGAACGCGGTGTACTCGCCGCCCGACGGGCCGCCCGTGCGGCCACCGCCGGCGGCGATGACGATGTACTGCTTGCCGTCGACGCTGTATACGGCCGGGGTCGAGTAGCCGGCGGCCGACAGCTTCGTCTCCCACAGGATCTCGCCGTTCCGCGTGTCGTAGGCGCGGAACATCTCATCGGGCGTCGCTCCGATGAAGATGAGGCCGGAGGCGGTGACCACCGGCCCGCCGTAGTTCACGGCGCCGAAGCCCAAGCCGGGATGCGAGGGATAGTCGCCGAAGGGGATCTTCCAGGCGATCTCACCGGTCGCAAGGTCGATCGAGTTCAGGGTCCCCCAGGGCGGCGAGTTGCCAGGCAGGTTCTCGTCGTCGCGGAGATAGACGTAGCCGCCGAGCGCGTAGGCGACCTCCCCCCTGGGCTCGTCCTTCTCGGGCTCCGGTGACAGGATGTACGCCTCGATAGCGCCCAACTCGACGCGGTTGAGGTGCGCGAAGCCCTCCATCCGGCCGCTGCCTTCGCGGATGATGCGGCGGATTTCCGCGCGCGACAGGCGGTCGCCGACGCCGAGCAGGGGGCCTGCCATGTCGGTACCTTGAAGTTCCAGGCCGTGGCAGCGGCCGCAGTGAAGAGCATACGTGCCGTAGCGGCTGAAGCCGACCGGCACTTCCGTCAGTTCCAGGATGCCGGCGACGTCGTTCGCATTGACGATCAGATGGTTGGTCTTCGGATCGAACGCCGAGCCTCCCCATTCGCCGCCGCCGTCGTACCAGGGCATGAAGAGGACGGTGCCCACCTTCGGTGGCGCCCACGGCCGCAGATCCCAGCCCTGGATCCGCTCCTCGACGAACTTGCGCGCTTCCGGGGTCCGATTCGTCATCTCGAACTCCTGCCGGCTGATGACCACGGCCGACATCGGCTGCGTCGGCGACGTCACCTCGCCCGGCAGGGTACTCGGAATCGGCGTCTCGATCTCGTGGATCGGGTAGATCGACTCTCCGGTTTCCCGCTCGAAAACGTAGAGCTGTCCCGTCTTCGTCGTCATCGCGACCGCGTCGATCGTCCGCCCGTCCCGCTCGAGTTGGACGAGAGTCGGCGGCGAGGGATTGTCCTTGTCCCACAGGTCGTGGCGGACGACCTGGAAGTGCCACTTGAGTTCACCGCTGCGTGCGTCGAGCGCCACGAGGGAGTCCGAGAACAGGTTGTCGCCCAGGCGGCTCGCTCCGTAGAAGTCGGGCGTCGCGGATCCGGTCGGCGCGAACAGGATGCCGCGCTCTTCGTCGAGGGCCATGCCGGTCCAGACGTTCGCGCCGCCGGCGCGTTCGAGCGCTCCGTCGGCCCAGGTCTCCGAGCCGGGCTCGCCCGGCTTTGGAATCGTGTCGAACTGCCAGACGAGGCTGCCGTCGACCGCGCTGACAGCCCGGATGGAACCCGGATACGCGTTCGCGTCCTCGTTCGTCGAAAAGCCGAGGATCAGCTTGTCTTCGAAAACGACGCCCGGCACGGTGACGAAGATCACGCCGTTTCGCTTGACGTCCGGCGTCAGGTCGAGGAAGCCGCCGTCGCCAAAGCTCTCGACCAGACTGCCGTCCTTCGCGTGAACCGCGATCAGGTTCTTGCCGTGCGCATAGAACAGGCGCCTCTCGGCGCCGCTCTGCCACCACATCAGCCCTCGTTGGGCGTTGCCGGGTAGCTCCAGGTTCGTGCGCCAGATCTCCTCGCCGGTCGCTCCATCAAGGGCGAAGGCGTCGAGATGGGGCGATAGCGCGTAGAGCACGCCGTCGATGACCAGGGGGCTCGTGTACATCGTCCCGCCCGCGCCGCGCGGTTCGCCGGAGTCGTAGATCCATGCGACCTCGAGCTGGTCCACGTTGCCGCGGTTGATCTGGGTGAGCGCGCTGTAGTGCTGACGACCGGAGTCGCCCAGGTAGACGGGCCAGTCTTCATCTGCGGGGCCGCAGGCGAGCATCGCCGCGGCCAGGAGCGCGGCGCAGTTCAGAGCGTTTCTCTCGGATCGCATGGCGTTCATCGTACTCCGCCGTTTGCGTTTCATCTCAGACACTCGAAGAGCTGGCTCTCAGGGCTTGCGGCCGAATCGCTCGCGGAGCCAGCTGGAGAACGAACCGAGGTTGTGAGACGCGCGGCCGTCGTCACCGCTCGAGACCGGCGTCTGCGAGACGAGGAACCGCCTGTTCGCGTTGATCAACTCGGCCGACCGGTCGAGACGAGCGAGATCGTGCGGGCTTGGCGAGGTGGTCAGCTTGTATTCGATCGCCCAGACCTCTCCGTCGACCTCCAAGACGAGGTCGATCTCATTCCTTTCGCCGGCCCGGAAGTGATAGCCGGTATGGGCCGTACCGAGAGCTGTCAGCAGGCCGAGGATCTGTTCCACGACGAAGCTCTCCCAACTGGCTCCGACCCAGGGTTGGCTCAGCAGAGATCCTTGGTCAGGAATCTGCAGGACCGCATGGAGGAGGCCGCTGTCGCGCCAGTGCAGCTTCGGGCTCCGGGTCACCCGCTTGCTCACGTTCGATCCTGGGCCAGTCGAGGTCGAGACGAAGGCGCTCCGTCTCCAGCTCCAGGTCGTAGTAGACGGGACTGAGAGATCGCGCCAGCGTCGTCTTCCCGGCTTGGCGCGGCCCGACGAGGGCCGCAGCTGCGGACGCTGCTAGTCGTCACCGCCGGTACGCGGGCCTCGCTGGACCTGGCCCCAGCGTTCGAGCCGCAGGTGGGTTGCGCGGCCCGTCTTCTCGTCGACTTCGAAAATGGCCATCTGTTCCAGATCGCGGGCGCCGACGAAGCGATGCTCGCCGATGGGCGTCGTGACTCTTCCGGCGATGCGGAGAGCGCCGTCGTTCGCCCTGACCGGCAGCGGGCTGCGGCCAAAGTCGTAGACGCCGGTGTAGCGCTCGAGGTCGTTCTCGTTCAGCGCGACCGGAGCGTATTCCGGTTCCGGCACTCCAAGTACCGCTCGCGCGATCCGGGCCTCTAGCGAGGCGGGTTCGCTGCAGCCGCAGTTCGTCAGGACGGCGACGATCAAGTCGTCGTCGGGGTACCAGGAAAGTTGGCTGAGGAAGCCGTTGATGCCGCCGCCGTGCTCGACCTTCGTGCGCCCGGCCATCTCGCCGACGAACAGGCCGAGCCCGTAGCCGATTTCGTCACCGCTGGGCAGCCGCCGTCGGGTCGTCATCGCCTGGAGCCCGTCCGTACCGACGACCTCGCCGGCGCCGAGCGCCACTGACCAGCGGATGAGGTCGAGGACGCTGGCGCCAAGCGCTCCAGCGGCGAACGGCAGATGCATGGAGAGCGGCTCGTCGTTCAGGAGGACGCCTTCCTCGACACGGTAGCCCTCGGCTCGATTCGGCACGATCGGGTCGTTGTAGAGGTAGTGGGACTCCCGCATGCCGAGCGGGCGGAAGAACGTCTCCTCGAGGTACTCCGCGTAGGAGCGACCGCTCGCCTTCTCGATCAGCAGGCCCGCCAAGTAATAGCCCGAGTTGTTGTACTGGTAGCGGTCGCCCGGTTCGAACTCGTAAGCCACGCTTGAGAACAGCTCGATCATCTGTTCATGCGAGAGGTCCAGCCGGCCCTGCTCCCAGAACGGCGGCATCTCGGTGTAGCCCTTGATGCCGCTCGTGTGATCGAGCAACTGGCCCACCGTGATGTGGAACTCGCCGACCGGGTAGTCGGGGAAGAACTCCGTCATCGGGTCGTCGAGAGAGACCCTCCCGTCCTCGACCAGCTTGATCACCGCCGCCGCGGTGAACTGCTTCGTCACCGAGCCGATGCGGTAGACCGTGTGCTCGGTTGCGGGAACCTTGTTCTCCACCTCGGCCAAGCCGTAGCCCTTGGCGAGGACCAGCTCGCCGCGATGCTGGACCGCCACGGAGATGCCGGGAGTCTGCGTCGCCTCCATCGAGTCGTCGACGAGTGCATCGATTCGGTCGAGAAGGACGCCGCGGTCGTCGGCGCCGGCTGCCGGCGGAGCGAACGCAAAGAGAAGAAGGAGCCTCGTCATCGTTGAGCTTCGCATGGGGTCTATCCTATGGCGCTGGCGGCTCGCCGAGGACGTGGCGGTGAGAGCCTCAGGGACGACGCCTGATCGCGTCAGGAGCGGGCCTGACGATTCTGCCCGGAGGTGGCCCTGGTGGGCCGTGAGGGAATCGAACCCCCGACCCTTGGATTAAAAGTCCAGTGCTCTGCCAACTGAGCTAACGGCCCGGCGCAGTATACGCGGGGCGGGGCGTCGGAGGCGAGCTCTGCAAGCCGAGCTGGGGTGTTACCTGCCGACGGCGGATCGGACGGCCGGCAACCGTTCGCCCAACCACTCCTCGAGCGGACCGCCGCCGCTCACGGCGGTTTCCTCGCGCCTTGGGCCGGAGGAGATCAAGTCGACGACCGCCTCGAGTTCCTGCTCGAGAAAGGCGATGTAGTCGCGGGCGGCTCGCGGCAGGTCGCTCCGGTTGAGCACGCCCCGCGTGTCCCGCTTCCAGCCGGGGAAGGCGCGGTAGATCGGCTCGGCAGTCCCCAGCCGGCTGGTCTCCGCCGGCAGGTTTCGCACGATCTCGCCGCCGATGCGGTAAGCGACGCAGATCTGGAGTTCGTCGAGTTCGTCGAGTACATCGATCTTCGTCAGGGCGAGGCAGCGCGCGCCGTTTACGCGGTTTGCGTGGCGCAGGACGACCAGGTCGAGCCAGCCGCAGCGCCGTGGACGGCCGGTTGTCGTGCCGAACTCGTGTCCGCGATCCCGCAGGTGGCTTCCTACGTCGTCGAACAGCTCGGTCGGCATCGGACCCTCGCCGACTCGAGTCGTGTAGGCCTTGACGACTCCGATCGCTCCGTCGAGCGCCATCGGCGGCACGCCGCTACCCGTCGCGGCGCCGCCGGTCGTCGAGTTCGAACTCGTCACGTAGGGATAGGTTCCGTGGTCGACATCGAGCAATGCGCCCTGCGCTCCTTCGAACAGCACCCTGCCGCCGTTTCGGATCAGGTCGTTCAACTCGACGGACAGATCGCAGAGGTACGGCGTCATCCGCTGCACCGATCGTCCCGCGCCGCGGACGCCCTTTCGTTCCGCCAGGCGGATGCCGGTGCGCGCCACCTTGCTCTCGTACGCGGGTCCGATTCCCTTGGCCGTCGTGCCGATGCGGCCGTCGCCGCGCGCTGCCTCGCCCTCCCGGTCGCTCATTACGTGCTTCGGAGTCAGAGCGTGGGCGCGGTCGGAGACGCGCAGCCGGCCGCCGACGTCGATGCCGCGACGCTCGAGTTGGGCGACCTCTTCCAGGAACGCGTCGGGATCGATGACCATGCCGTTGCCGAGGTAGCAGGCCACTCCCTCGTGGAGGATGCCGGAGGGGATCAGGTGAAGCGCAAAGTGCTCGTTGCCTTCGCCGCTGCCGTACTTCACCGTGTGGCCCGCGTTGTTGCCCCCTTGGAAGCGGACGACTGCATCGAAGGCCGGGCACAGCAGGTCGATCATCTTGCCCTTGCCCTCATCGCCCCACTGCATCCCGACGACAACTACGTTCGCCAACTTCCTGCTCCTTGGACCACCCGTCCGTCGCCGCCCTTGACCGAGCGGGGGGCGACAGTAGCAGTCCCCGTCGCCGCAGCGCATGCGCAGGCGGGGCTCCGCGGGGTAGGGTCAGGCGCACGGCCGGGAGACTCCAATTTGGCGCCGGACACCGACAAGCGAACGACCCCGCGGATCGGCGCATGCCTCCGCGCCGTCCTGAAGGACGGCGGCATCGGGATGTTGGCGGGAGCGGTGCTGCTGGGCCTTCCTCTCTCGCTGATCCATCTGCTTTACAACGAGACGACGAGTCCGATGGCGGCGATCGCCGCGCTCTTCCTGTTCGTCGTCCTCTACGGCTTGTGGGCCGGCGCCGCGTTCGTCCTGGTCTCCGGCCTGTTGCGTGTGCTGCCGCTTCCTCTTCGCCTGGGGCGGCAGCCGCCCGCCCGGCATGCCGCATGCCTATTCGGCGTCGCGCTGATCGTGCTGTTCCTGTTCTACGGGCGGACCTACGAGCAGGTGCCGCTGTTCGAGCCTGCAACGGCCGCCGGCATGGGTCTCGTCGTGCTGGTTGCAGTCGCGCTGGTCTCGGCCGTGTCGGTTCTCGCGATTCGCGTCGTCGCGGTTTGGCTCGAGCGGCGGGCGGCCGACGGTCGACTGCGGCGCCTGGTCGTTGCGTCCGTCGCGGTCGCCGTTGTCCTCCATCTCGCTCTGCCGGTGCTTGGCCGCGAGTGGCGAGAGCCGCACGCGGGCAGGTACGACCCGGCGGCACTCGTCGCCCGTCCCGGGCCGCCGGTCGCGCTCCTCGGTTTCGACGGTATGGACCCCGACCTGCTGCTCGAGTTCATCGAGGGTGGGCAGCTGCCGCACCTGTCCGAGTTCGTTCGCAACGGTACCTTCAGCCGGCTCGAGACGATTCCTGGTGCGAACTCGGCGGTGCTCTGGGCTTCGATCTATGGCGGCGAGGCGCCGACACGCCACGGCATTCGCGATTTCTACCGCGTGCGCTTTCCGGGCAGCGGCGCCGGCCTGTTCCCGGTTCACCGGACCTTCTTCAAGGAGTTGATCGACGCGTTGGCGCGGCTGCCGGGGCTCTCACGGCGTTTCGTGAGTCGGCTCGATCTCCCCTCGCCACCTATCTGGGAGATCGCGGACCGGGCAGGGCTGGCGACGACCGTCGTCGATGGTTACTTCTACTCCTTTCCGGCGCAGCCGATGCTGGAATCGAGGAGTCGTCTGCTCGCCTACGGCGTGAACGAAGCGTTGACCGCTCGAGACGCCGCTTCCGCTGCGGCGACGAACGAGGGCGTCGGCGGCGCCGCGCCCGCCGGGGATTCCGCCGTCGCCTGGTTCGTCAGGCCGCCCGAGCTTGCCGGTCGGCTGGCGCCCCTGGTACAGGGTCAGCCCGACTTGGAGTGGCAGAGGCGCGCCGCAGTCGAACTGCTGGCCGACGACCGGAGCAAGGGCGATCCTCCGCCGCAGCTGTTCAGTCTCTACAGCCACGAGCCGGACTCCGTCTCCCACCGCCGCTTCAGGTGGCACGAGCCAGAGCGCTATCCATTCGTTTCGCGCCGGGGCATCGACGAATTCGGAGACGCCGTGGCTTCCACCTATCGGCGGATTGACGATCTGGTGGGCGAACTCCAAGGCCTGCTGGGGCCCGAGACTCTGTTCGTCATTGTCTCGGACCACGGCCAGGCGCCGACCTTTCTGCACCGGCTCCATACGCAGCACCTGCACGGCCCGGACGGCGTCCTCCTGCTCCACGGTCCCGGCATCCGAAGCGGTCACCGGCTCGAGGAAAGCCACATTCTGGATGTCTTCCCCACTCTGCTTGCCCTGCTCGGCCTGCCACTGCCCGACGACGCGCCGGGCAGGGTCCTCTACGACGCCTTCCTCGAGCCGTTCGGCTCGACTTCCCCCCCGGCTGTCGCGACCTACCGTGGCGCCTGGACTCCGGTCGAGCCGGCCGTCTCGCCCGACGGGGACCGCAGCCGTCGCGAGATCGAGCGTCTGAAGGCGATGGGTTACCTGTAGTCCGCGAGCGACCGGATCGGGATCACTCCGGCTCGTTGTCCGCTGCCACCGTCATTCCAAGTCGGAGCGGCTCGACGCCTCGATCGCTGAACCAGGCGACGAGTTGATAGACCAGATCGATCTCGAGCGTGTAGTCGCCTGGCTCGTTCGGCGCTCGTACGTCGAGCATCACGGTTTCGAAGCCTTCCGGGGCGAGTTCAGGCACGGGGGATCGGCGGCCTTCGCGACCGACCCGCGGCCCGGGAGCGCCGCTTGCGTCGGCGCCGGGGAGCCCTCTCCGCCACCTGGAGGAGAGTCTGACGCCCACCGCGCCCTGCTCCCGCCAAGTCACGTCCGAGTCGTTGCGGACGCCGACTGGAAGAGAGATCCGCTCCCCGGGCGCCAAGGTGCTTGGCACGAGACCGACGGTGCCGATGCGCGCCGCATAGAGGTCGGCGGCGACGTGATCCCTGGTGCCGAGTATGCGGACCCGCGCGCCCAGGTAGAAGGTCTCCTCGGTGACCGGGTTCGAGGCCCAGGCGGTGCAGGTTGGAGGCGGGCCTCGCCGGGTCCACTTCCTCAGATCTCCGGTCGACGTCTCGATGCGCAGGAGGTGGACGTAGCTCCTCCGGCCGTCGCGCCGCCTGACCCGGTGCGGACGCTCGGACGCTACGACGACGCTCTGCCATTGCTCTTTGTCCTCGATCTCCACGTCGACTCGCGGGCCGCCGTCGAGCCGCAGGCCAAGATGGTTCCTCTCCCGCGGCGAGGAGACGAGGACGACGAGATCGTCGAGTCGATCCGGCGATTCGACAAGGAACTCCGTCGGTCCGCCCGCAGCGACCCACCACGAGGCGTCGTACCACATCATCCGGTCGCGGCGGCCGATGACTCGGGCATTGCCTTCGGTTCGGCGCGCGTAGCCGGGAACGTTGCGGAGCGACAGCTCGAGCGGCAGATAGCGCAGCGGAGCGTTGCGGGTGTGCGCCTGGAGCGTCGGCGCCGGCACCTCGACGCCGAAGGGCGAAAGGACGACGTTGCCGACGAACAGGCCGGCGGCCAGATAGCCGGCGGGCAGGACGAGCGGCGGGATGCGCCCCGGGACGAGGAACATGAACGCCGGCGCCAGGCTCGTGTAGTAGCGATTGCCGACGAAGCCGCCGCCCCCGTGCCAGTTCTTGTCGATGAAGAGCAGGAAGTAGGCGGCGATTCCGGCCAGGGCGAGGAGCAGCAACCACCGCTGCCGATCGCGCCGTCCGCGCCACAGAAACAGGCCGACCGCGAGGGCGACGAACGGATGGTAGGGCAGCAGCCCGGCATGTCGTCCGATGAGAAAGTAGCGCGCGTTTTCGAGAAGTTCCCAAGGGGAGGGGCGGGGAATGCGGAGCAGCCACGAGTAGTCGTTGCCGGTCTGTGAGGTGTAGATCGCGGGGCCGGCGGCAGACGCTTCGGCATCCTGTGCCTGGCGGCGGGCCGCCTCGATCTGCGGAGGCCACTCCCCGGGTTCGCACAACCGGAGGCCAGCGCGGGCTTCGGCGCCGAAGTAGGGCACGAACTGGCCGGTCAAGCCGTAGGACAGGCCGGACAGCAGGATGAGCGTGCCGAGTAGACCGCCCGCCCAGGCCGCCGCCTGCCGCCAGCGCCGTTGAACAACGAAGGCGGCAACGAGCGGGAGGCCAATGGCGACGAACATCGGCTTGCTGAACATCGCGAGCGCGAGCAGGACGCCCGAGATGGAAGTCACCCATAGCGTCCGTCGGCGGTTCTCGAAGCCCCAGTAGAGGGCGCCGAAGATGCCGAACATGTTGAAGATCTCGGGCTGCAACCAGAAGACGTACTGCGAGCAGGCCGAGAGCAGCAGCATGCCGCAGGCGAATGCGGCGGCGACCCCGGGAGAGGTTCGCCGAGCGAGGAACAGCGTCCCCAGCCACACCATCGCGACGAGCAGAGCCATGTTGAACAAGACCATTCCGTTCGCGCCCCAGAACAGAGCGAACGGCGCGACGAACAGCGGATAGGCGATCGGCTTGCTGTAGTGGACAGTCTCCCAGCCGTCCGACGTCATCAGGATCAGGTTGCGGGTGTAGGCGAACGGATACTCGTCGAGCAGCCGCTCGCCGTCAGCCGGCTCATAGCGCAAGTCGAGGTCGCGTACCAGGCTCAACGCCATCAGGTAGTAGGCGGGTTCATCCGCCTTGAGCTGCTGCGGCAAGCCTGGCTTCTCGGTCGTCAACGGCACGGCGAGAAGGAAGCAGCTGAGTGCCGCCAGGGCAACCGCGACGGTCTGGTTGAGACCCGCTGGAACGAGTCGGCGGAGCAGGCTCGGCATCCGAGTCAGCTTACCGACAAGACGACTCGCCGGCACCTTGGAATCAGATTTCGGCGAGGCGAACCGCGGCTCGGTCGAGCAGCGTTAGGATGCGCCGGCTGACGGAGGCGGCAAGACGATGCAGCTCGGCATCCTGGGCCTGCCGAAGGCGGGCAAGACAGCTCTGTTCAACGCCCTGACGGCTTCGCGGCAGGCGACGGACAAGTTCAGAAGATCGAAGACGACGAACGTCGGGATGGCCGAGGTTCGCGATCACCGCCTGGAGCAGCTTCGGGCCATGTACAGGCCTCGGCGCTACGTGCCCGCGCAGGTGCGATTCGTCGACGTTCCGGGCATGGACCGTGGTCGCGGCGAGACTCTGGACCTCGCCGAACTGCGAACGATGGACGCCCTGGTCCACGTCGTCCGCGCCTTCGACGATCCGGAACTCCTGCATTCCGCGGGCAGTGTCGACCCGGCGCGCGACCTGGCGACCGTCGACCTGGAACTTGCGCTCGCCGACTACGAGGTCGTCGAACGTCGGCTCGAGCGTCTTCGGCAGGCCGAGAAGCGGGTCCTGACGGACCTCGAGAAGCGTGAGCGGGCGCTCCTCTCCGATCGTCTTCTGCCGGCCCTCGAAGCCGAGACCCCGGTGCGGGCGCTCGAGTTCGACGCTGAGGAGGCCAAGCTGCTTCGTGGCTACGGTCTGCTGTCGCAGAAGCCGTTGCTCGTCGTGCTCAACGTGAACGAGGATCAGGTCGCTTCTCCGCATGTCGGCGTCGGTATCGAGGCGCCGGTCGGCGCGGAGCTCCTCATCGTGAGTGCGGGTCTGGAGGAGGAGATCTCCGAACTCGACGCGGAGGACCAATCGGCGTTCCTGTCCGAGGCCGGACTCGACCAGCCGAGCGCCGTTCGCGTCGTGCAGGCCGGTTACTCCCTCCTCGGCCTGATCTCGTTCTTCACGGTCGGCGAGGACGAGGTCCGCGCGTGGACGATCCGCCGGGACAGCCACGCCGTCGCCGCGGCCGGCGCGGTCCACTCGGACATCGAGCGCGGCTTCATCCGCGCCGAAGTCGTCTCCTGGCGCGAACTCGTCGACGCCGGCTCGCTCGCCGCCTGCCGCGACCGCGGCACCCTGCGCCTGGAAGGCAAGACCTACCGGGTTCAGGACGGCGAAGTTGTCCACTTTCGCTTCAACGTCTAGGCGTCTGAGTTTCGGGAGGGAGAGCGGGCGATAGTGTGGCCCGATGATCCGCCGGGCGCCGTTCCTGCTCGAGGACGACCGACTCGAGTTTCCGCCGCCCGACTCGGCCGATGCCAGCGGATTGCTGGCGGTGGGCGGGGATCTCGAGCCGGAGCGGTTGCTCGCCGCCTATCGTGCCGGCATCTTCCCCTGGCCGCTCCTCGGGGCAGAAGGGCCGATGCTGTGGTATTCGCCCGACCCACGGCTGGTGCTCTACCCCGAGCGGCTGCGGGTAACGCGGAGCCTCGCTCGGGAAGTACGACGAAGGAGCTTCGACGTCACGGTCGATACCCGCTTCCGAGAGGTGATGACCGCCTGCGCCGAGAACCAGCGGCCCGGCCAGCAGGGCACCTGGATTACGGAGCCCTTGATCGACGCGTTTGACCGACTCCACGGGATGGGCCACGCGCACTCGGTCGAATGCTGGGTGAACGGCGAGCTGGCGGGCGGCCTCTACGGGGTCGCCGTAGGCGGGGCGTTCTTCGGAGAATCGATGTTCACGCGGCAGTCCAACGCGTCGAAGGTGGCATTCGTCCACCTGGTTCGTTGTCTAGAGCGCTGGGAGTATGCGTTCGTTGACTGTCAGCAGGTCACCGGGCATCTCCTCCGCTTCGGGGCCGAGGAAATGAGCCGGGCGCGCTTCCTCCTCGAACTCGAAGCGGCCCTTGATCTGCCCGGTCGCCCCGGGTCCTGGCGCTCTGGAAACCGCCGAACGCCGACATCGGGTCGGCCGGGAGCGCCGCGTCCAGCGCCGCACGGACCTTAGTCCTTGACGGTCTGAGAGGCCTGGGCCATCTGTTCCAGACGATCGAGGACGGATCGGGTGATCTGGGTCGCCAGCTCCGCTTCCAGTCCGAGGAGGTCGTCCTCCTCGCCGTCGTAGGACTCGGCCCAGAGGACCGTGCCGTCCCTTGCCAGGAGAAGGCGGGCCCAGACGCGGAGTCGTCCGTGTTCCCACTGGACCTTGCCTCCGAGCACGAAGTCGGTCCGTACATCGTGGGCGCCGCCTTCGGGCAGTGCGAACTGCCTGGAGTCCCGAGCCACGACGGCGAGCCGGTCCGATCCGTGACGACCCAGGGAGGTGATCAGCTCCTGGGCCAGACCCTGGCGGAACGGCTCGGCGCCGGTGTGCGGCTCGACGGAAGCGAAGGGGAGAACGGTCAGGACCTGTAGCGGCGGTTCGTCGCCAGCCGAAGGCCCAGGGCCTTTGGCGCGCCAGACGAGCGTACTGCCAAGGAGGACCAGCGCGACCGCTGCTGGCATGGCGGCGGCTCGTTTTGACCACCGGGGTCGGCGTGACGGCACGTCTCCCTGGTCCGCGGGCGCCGGTGCGTTTTCGTCGGCCGACGGGACGACACGGACCGGTTGCAGGAAGCGGTAGCCGAGCCGGGGGATCGTCTCGATGAACTCCGGCGATTCGGCGCTGTCCCCGAGCGCGACCCGAATCCGCTTGACGCAGGAGTTCATGCTCTGATCGAACTCGACGTGCACCTCGTCGGGCCAGAGGCATCGACGAACGGTCTCGCGCGAAACGACTGCTCCCCGGGCGGCGATCAGAAGGGTCAGCAGTTTGGCTGGCTGCGGTTGGAGTCGTACGGTTCGCGCGCTGCCGTGAAGCTCCAGGGTCTCCGGGTTGAACATGTAGTCGCCGAACTCGTAGCGGCGTTTCCGGTCTGCCGTGCGGCCGGGCTCCGCGGAGTTCGCTTCCGCTTCGTCCACCGTTCCGTTAGCGCGATGCATGAGGCGACCTGAAGACTCCTGGTTGGGCTGGCGTGTCGAGCGGCTGCCGGGGACGCGCCTGGTCCGGTGGAACCCCGGCTCGAGCCTTCGAGTGCACGAATGAAGACTACGCAGGGACTGTTCCGGGAGGGGCGTGACTCCTTCGTGACGAGTTCGTGACATCCATGATCGCGGCTGCGGTGAGTCGCCGAACCGATGTCGGAGGTCCACGTCTTTCGCGGGAAGCGGCGAAGCGTCGCCTGGCCCGCGACGGCCGTGCCGCCACGGCGGGTCGACGCACGTCGGCTCGCGCCGCTCCACGTTCGCTTCCATCTACAGGGGGAACGACCGCCGGGGCGCCGACAGTTTCCGTCGGTCGTCAGCTTGGGCCGGGGCGTTCGCCGAGCGAAAAGAGGATAGGGACCGCTCCGGGACTCCCACCCGAATCGACCTGAGTCTCTCATCCGGCGTCCGCAGTTCGTTGACCGTTCAGCTTGGCCAGCGTCCGGGTCGTCGAGCGCGGTTACGCTCCACCGATCATCCGTCTGGAGCATTGAGTTGGCGTCTTGCGACCCACCTCCGGCGACCGGCGTCTTGCGACGCCTGCCAGCCCCAGCCGTGGCTTCCGGTAAGGCCACCGTAACCTGCGCTTCAGCCGACTTGGCGCTGCCGGGGAACTTCGTCGCTCAACTGGTCGGGTTTCACGACGAAGCCCCGTAGCGCCGGCCGGCCAAGGCACTCCAGTTCACGCAGAGCCTTCAATTGCTGCCGGGCAATCTCCGACTTGCGCTTCCCTGAAGCCGCCTTCCCTGCAGTGCGACTCCATCC
This sequence comes from Candidatus Multivoraceae bacterium, assembly GCA_965219625.1. GTDB lineage: Bacteria > Acidobacteriota > Thermoanaerobaculia > Multivoradales > Multivoraceae > Multivorans. Next base: position 1,982,090 of record OZ244782.1, read on the forward strand.
AGCTTGCGCCTTCAAGCGACGCCCCCGGAAAGGCTGTTTGGCCACGGGAACCGCTCGTCAACCAGGGCTTTCGAACCTGCGAAGAGTCACCCTTGCTCGCGCATTGACATCCTCACTCGTTCGGCAACCCTTGTCGCCGAGCCCGGTTGCCAAAGAATAACTTTCTTTTCTTTGCTTCCGAAGCGCACCCGCCACGCGAAGGTGACTATCGCTCTTCGTTCGCTCCGATCCGAAAGTTACTCTTCTTGGACCGGCGGATCAGGATGTGATTTCTCGGTCACAGTCCCTATCCGCGAATCAAGCTACAGGGTGGATGAAGCTTGTGTCAAGGCGGATCCTGGCGCCAGTCGCGGCAGGTCGGGAGTAGTCGGACTGAAGTGCAGCAAGGCGAGAAGGTTAGGTTCGCCAGCTGTCGCGCGGAGCGAGTGCTGCTACTGCGGATTTTCTGTGGATTACAGGTGGGGGACGCCTCCCCGGGTCTCGGCGTCAGGGGTCCTGGGGCTCTTCCCACACAAGTTCCGTCGGTGGCTGGAAGCGGTCTGGAGCGGCCCCGCTTCGATAGTCGCCGATGACGAAACGGTTCTCGTTCTGTTGTGCGTCGGAGTACGTGAGCTCGCGGAGCCTGTGCTGTTCTCTGTCGATGACGACGCGCACTTCGGCCACATCCGTGCCTGGGAGGATCGGCTCGAGGACAAGAAGAGCGCGGTCGCCGCCGTCGGACTCCAGCACCGCTCGATAGCGGCGCCGGAGCTCTTCGGTCGTCAGGAGAAAGAAATCGAGACCGGGAGCGGCCTGCTCGGAGAGGCGGTAGCGCTGTCCGCTTGGTTCGCCGGGGCTCCATTGGTGTACCGTGCGATCGCACAGCAGGAAGCACTTCTCGAACGGCGGCGAATAGTCCCAGCGCAGACAGCGCGGCAGGTCGATGGCCAGGCGGCCCCGTTCCGTCTCACCCTCTTCCGGTTTGAAGCCGTAAGGGATGAAGGTCTGGACGAAGCCGGCTGACAGGGGCCCGGAGCGGTCGAGGGCCGCCCGGAAGTCGGCGAGGATGTTCCATGCGTCGTTCGCACTCGCGGCGCCGGCGCCGCAGAGAATCAGCCAAGCGGCCGCGAAGGCCGACGACAAGGTGGCTCGGCGCCTGGAGCGTGCCATTCAGTGCCTGAAGTGTCGGCGACCGGTGAGCAGCATGGCGATGCCGTGCTCCTCGGCGGCCGCGATGACCTCTTCGTCGCGGCGCGAGCCGCCGGGTTGGACGATCGCGGCAATACCGGCCTCTGCCAGGGTGTCGATGCCGTCTCGGAACGGGAAGAACGCGTCGGAGGCCGCGACCGCGCCGACGACCGGGAGCTCCGCCTTGTCCAGCGCGATCCGGCAGGAATCGACCCGGCTCATCTGACCTGCACCGATGCCCACGGTCTGGTTCTCGTTGCTCACCACGATCGCGTTCGACTTCGTCGCCCGGCACACGCGCCAGGCGAAGTCGAGCGCGCTCAGCTGGCGAGCGCTCGGCTCCGTCCGGGTGGCGCAGGTCCAGTCGGCCGGATTCTCGTGTGCGGCGTCAAGCTGCTGAGCCAGGAAGCCGCCGTCGACCGCTCTCAATTCGAACGAGTCGGCGTCGGCCTCGAACGGCGGGCACTCGAGCAAACGCAGGTTCTTCTTGCGGCCGAGTCGATCGAGCGCAGCCGGCTCGTAAGCCGGCGCCGCAACCACCTCGACGAACAGATCGGCCATCGCCTCGGCGAGAGCCGCGTCGAAACGCCGGTTGACGGCGAGGATCGAGCCGAACGCCGATAGCGGGTCGCAGGCGAGGGCCCGCTCGTAGGCTTCCTCGAGCGATGCGCCCCGGCCGACGCCGCAGGGGTTGTTGTGCTTGACGATGACCACCGCCGGGTCATCGTCGGCGTTGCCGAAGAGGGCCGCGATCTTCCGCGCCGCGTCTGCGTCCAGCAAGTTGTTCCACGACAGATCGCGGCCCTGTAGCTTGCGAAAACCGCCGAGGACGCCTGGGCTGCCAATGGTGCGATAGAGGGCGGCGGCCTGGTGCGGGTTTTCGCCGTAGCGGGGGGCGAACTCCCGGTTGAGTTCGAGCCGGACGGAGGCTGGCAGACAGCCGGTCCCAGGGCCGTCGCCGTCAACAAACCAGTCATGGATCGTCGCGTCGTAGTCCGAGGTATGACGGAACGCCTTGAGGGCCAACTCGCGGCGAAGTTCTTCCGGCAGACCGCCCGAGGCCTCGAGCGCATCAAGAACTCGCGCGTAGTCGGCCGGATCGGTGACCACCGCGACGTTCGCGAAATTCTTGGCGGCCGCGCGCACCAGGGCGGGACCGCCGATGTCGATCATCTCGACGGCGCTGTCCACGGTGGCGTCGGCTCGAGCCGCGGCCGCCGCGAACGGGTACAAGTTGACCGCCACCAGGTCGAACGGCGGGATCGCATGCGCCTCGAGTTCGGCGCCGTGCTCGGGCCGTCGCCGGTCGGCGAGGATGCCGCCGAAGATATGCGGGTGGAGGCTCTTCACCCGGCCGTCGAGGATCTCCGGATGTCCGGTGACGTCTGCGACCGACTGCACGGGTACGTCGTGTTCGCGGAGCGCACGCTCCGTGCCGCCGGTGGAGACGATCTCTACGCGAAGCCGAGCGAGGCGGGAACCGAAGTCCAGAAGGCCCGACTTGTCGAAGACCGAGACGAGTGCGCGGCGAACGGGAAGCATCGGCGTCGGCGGAGAGTAGCAGGCCGCGGAGGGCGAACTCCCGCCGTTTGGCGGGCGATCGCCTCGAGAAGGAGACCGTGCCGGGAGTGTTCGCGGGCAGGTGGTGCCCAGGGGCGGATTCGAACCACCGACACCCTGATTTTCAGTCAGATGCTCTACCAACTGAGCTACCTGGGCAACAGAGCTGCCTGGGTACTTCTTGGAGGACCGCCGAAGCCGACCCGGAGCAGCGAGGGGAGTTGTTTCTAGCAGGGAGCCGCCGTCTGCGTCAATCAAGCGATGACGTCCTGTCAGCGGCGGACCCGGGCGTCGCGGAGCCTGCCGGGACTGATGACCAGCACGCTGTCGAAGGTCCGGGGAGTCGCGTCGCGCCACACGGTGCGGCCCGGGAACCGAACGAGCGGGCGGGAAGCACACCGATGGGCGAGGCAGTAGCGAACACGATGGAGCGCCGCTCTGGCGACGGGGGGCAAGTCGAGTTCGAGGATGCCGGTGACTTCGTCCCCGAAGTCGATGCGATGGGCGACTCGATCGCGCGGAGCGAGACCCAGGCCGGGCGCAGTGCTCGTGCGGATCACGCGCCGCGGGCGGCTCGTGCCCCGGAGGCCCTCGGGCTCGGCTGCGGCGCCACGGCTGATCGGACCCCAGCGCCCGATGGGTGGGCGCCCCCAAGAGCGAACTCGTCCGAGGCCGGCGTCGGTCAGCTCTTCCCTTCCCTCGACCAGGTCGTCGCGCCAGGCGCGGCTGAAGCGCCAGGCCGCATCGCTGACCACGGGCATCGTACCGTCGCTCAGCTCGATTCCCGCCAGCGCGGCGCCATCGCCGTGAGGAACGCGCACGTCGAGGGCGAGGCGATTGACTCCTTCGCGGAGCAGACGTCCGACCTCGAACTCGTCGATCGGCTCGCCGAGTCGGAAGACGCCGCGGGCAATCGGAGGTCCGTTCAGATGGACAGCGTACTCCGCGTCCGCGGCGACGAACAGCCGGGCGCCGGCGGTCCCTGCGCCTGCGGGCACTTCGAAGTCGACGAGCAGCAGGTAGGCCGCCGGGCGGCCAGCCGTCGCGTCGGCGTCGCGTGGCCAGATCCACTCGGCGTTGCCGGTCGGTCTCTCGCCGGTTGCACAGGCGGTCAGTGCGGCGACGACGAGCGCCGTCCCGGCGAGACGCCGGACGCTCTCGACGCCTCCTCCTCCAGTCGTTGACATCCGTGGAGCGTATCGGCCGTCCCTCCTGCAAGCCCGGCTGCGGTTCGAGCGCGGACGACCGGCCAAGCCGACCGAGACGGCCCCGGAATGACGCGTCGCCGCCGCGGATTGACCGCCGCCGTCGGCCGCGGATAGGGTGAGCCGTGTCGCCTGCCCGACCGGTATCGGACGAGACGGGGATCGTCTGCGCGATCCCGGCCCGGTTTGGCTCCATCCGGCTGCCCGGCAAGGCGCTCCGGCTGATCGCGGGGCGCCCCATGATCGAGCATGTCTACCGGAGGGCAAGCGAAGCGACGGGGCTCGATGCGGTCGTCGTGCTGACGGATCATGCGGAGATCATGCGCACCGTCGAGGGATTCGGCGGCCGGTGCGAGATGACCCCGGCGGAGTGCCGGAGCGGCACCGACCGGATTGCATGGGCCGCGCAGGGTTGGAAGGCGGATGCAGTGATCAACGTTCAGGGCGACGAACCGCTGCTCGATCCCGCCGCGATCAGCGACCTGGCCGGGCACTTGCGGGCACGCCCGGAGGAGGAGATGGTGACTCTTGCCGCCGCGGTCGACTCGAGCGCCCTGGGTGATCCGAACCAGGTCAAGGTCGTTTGCGGTCGCGACGGCTACGCGCTGTACTTCAGCCGTGCCGGCATTCCCTACTGCCGTCGCGCCGAGGACAGCGTGGCGCCCCCCTCGACGTTGCTTCACGTGGGCGTCTACGCGTATCGCCGCGACGCGCTCTTGCGGCTGGCCGGTCTCGAACCGTCGCCGTTGGAACGATGCGAAGGGCTGGAACAGCTTCGCGCGCTCGAGAACGGCATCCGCATTCGAGTGCTCATCATCGACGAAGCGCCCCTCGGCGTTGACACGCCGATGGATCTGGCGATGGCGGAACGCCGCATGCTGAGCGAAATGGCCTGAGCGCACCGTTCGGGCCGGGACGGGAGGATTCGACATGGCAACGAAGTACATCTTCATCACCGGCGGCGTCGTCTCCTCGCTCGGCAAGGGAGTCGCGGCCTCTTCGGTGGGAGCGATCCTCGAGGCTCGCGGCTTCACCGTCGAGATGATGAAGCTCGACCCTTACGTGAACGTCGACCCGGGCACCATGTCGCCCTACCAGCATGGCGAGGTCTTCGTCACGGATGACGGCGCGGAAGCGGATCTCGACCTCGGGCACTACGAGCGTTTCACCACCTGCAGGACGAGCAGAAGGCACAACTACACCACCGGGAAGATCTACGAGGCGGTGATCAACAAGGAGCGGCGGGGCGACTATCTGGGAAACACGGTGCAGGTGATTCCGCACGTGACCGACGAGATCAAGGCGAGCATGAAGCGTGTCGCCGGCGACGCGGATGTCGTGCTCGTCGAGATTGGCGGCACCGTCGGCGACATCGAGTCGCTGCCGTTCCTCGAGGCGATCCGACAGTTTCGTCAGGAGCTGGGCCGCAACAATGCCGTCAATCTCCATCTCACCCTCGTGCCGTACATCGCCGCTTCGGACGAGCAGAAGACGAAGCCGACCCAGCACTCCGTGCGCGAGCTGCGGGCCATCGGCATCTCGCCGGACATCCTGCTCTGCCGGGTGGACCGCGACCTTCCGGCGGAGACCCGGGCGAAGATCGCCCTGTTCTGCAATGTCGCCGCTCATCACGTCATCGCCGCCCGCGACGTGGACACGATCTATGAAGTGCCGCTCATGTTCTGCCGGGAGGGTCTGGACGAGGCGATCATGGATCTGCTGAACCTCCCCGGTTCGCCGCGCAATCTGGCCGACTGGGAAGGCATGGTGCATCGCATCCGGCAACCGAAGGGCCACGTTCGGATCGGCATCGTCGGCAAGTACGTCGAGCTGCCGGATGCGTACAAGAGCCTGAACGAGGCGCTTCTGCACGGCGGCATCGCGAACGACGTCGAGGTGCAGCTCGTCTACATCAACGCCGAGGATCTCGAGACGGACATCTGGCCGCAGGAGATGTTCGAAGTCGACGGTCTGCTCGTGCCGATCGGCTTCGGCCCGCGCGGGGTCGAGGGGAAGATCAAGGCGATCCGGTTCGCGCGCGAGAAGCAGGTGCCGATGTTCGGAATCTGCCTCGGCATGCAGTGCATGGTGATCGAGATGGCGCGCAACGCCTGCGGCCTGAGCGGCGCCCAGTCGACCGAGTTCGACGAGGCGGCGACGGATCCCGTCATCTACAAGCTGCGCGACCTTCTGGGCGTCGACGAGATGGGAGGCACGATGCGGCTCGGCGCCTATCCCTGCGTGATCGAGGAGGACACCTTGGCGGCGCGCATCTACGGCGGCGCGGGCCGCGCGGATGACGGCCGTCCGCTGATCCGCGAGCGCCACCGACACCGCTACGAGGTGAACCAGAAGTACCTGAACGCCCTGGTGGACGCCGGGGTCGTCGTCTCCGGCCGCAGTCCGGACGGCCGGTTCGTCGAGATCATTGAACTTCCGGACCACCCCTGGTTCCTCGGTTGCCAGTTTCATCCGGAGTACCGCTCGCGACCGGCCGATCCGCATCCGCTGTTCGTCTCCTACATTCGCGCCGCGGTGGAGCAGCGAGAGCGAACGGCGGCTGCGGCTGCTGCCGGCGACGAGTTACCGGCGGCCGGCGCCGAGGCGAACTAGCAGCCGATGTCGATCGACGCGTTCGAACTTGCGCCGGGGATCGTCCTCGGGCGTGGCGGCCTGCCAGTGATCGCCGGCCCGTGCGTGATCGAGGGCAGCGACTGGCTGGTCCGCATCGGCCAGGAGCTCGGGGCGATGAGCCACCGGCTCGGCTTGCCGATCATCTTCAAGTCGTCGTTCGACAAAGCGAACCGCAGCTCGGGCAGCAGTTTCCGCGGCCCCGGTCTGGCCGATGGACTCCAGGCGCTGGCTCAAGTCCGAGAGGCGAGCGGGCTTCCGGTGCTGACGGATGTCCACGAGCCGGACCAGTGCGCCGCGGCAGCGGAGGTCTGCGACGTACTCCAGATCCCCGCGTTCCTCTGTCGTCAGACGGACCTGGTCGTCGCGGCTGCGAGCACCGGCCGACCGTTGCTCATCAAGAAGGGCCAGTTCATGGCCCCTGCGGACATGGTGCGGGTGGTGGACAAAGCCCGGACAACGGGCAACGCCCGGGTGGCGGTGACCGAGCGGGGCAGCTCGTTCGGCTATCGCAACCTCGTCGTCGACATGCGGAGCTTCGCGATCCTGGCCGAGCACGGCATCGCCTGCGTTTACGACGTGACCCACTCGTTGCAGCTTCCGGGCGCGAGGGAAGAAGAGAGCGGCGGCGACCGGCGCTTCGCCGAACCGTTGGCGCGCGCCGCGATCGCCGCCGGGGCACAGGGTCTCTACCTGGAAACCCACCCCGACCCGGACCGGGCACGCTGCGACCGAGAAACGCAGCTGCCGCACGATCGCGCCGAACGCCTGTTGCTCTCCGTGCTCGAGGTGCATCGAGCGAGGATCGCCGAAGGCCCATGGGTCTAGCTCTAGCAGCCCGTGGCGAGCGTCGCGCTCGATGCGAGCGGCCATGCATCCCGTCCAGCATCGTTGCTTTTCGGTCGAAGTTGGCCCGATATGCTCCCTCATCGTGCCGCTTCCCGGGCGCCTGACCGCTCTCGGTGCGACACCCACTTCCACCACGGGCTGCTAGCCGGACGTCTACCCACAATGACGACGAAAACCAGGCCGTCCACGGTGGGGGCTGGACGGAGTCTGGAGATCGCCCGCAAGGTGATCGAGATCGAGGCGCGGGCGATCCTCGGTCTGATCGACCAGCTCGACGACGACTTCGACGAGGCTGTCCGCCGGATCCGCGATTGCCGCGGCCGAGTCGTCTGCACCGGGATGGGAAAGAGCGGACACGTGATGAAGAAGGTGGCGGCGACCCTCGCCTCGACCGGGACGCCGGCGTTGTTCATCCATCCCGCGGAGGCGATTCACGGAGATCTGGGGATGATCGTGCCTGGCGACGTCGTCCTCGCCGCGTCGTCGTCCGGCGGCACCGAGGAGCTCCTGCGGATGATCGACGGCCTGAACCGTCGAGGCGTGCCCCTCGTGGCGATCACCGGGACGCCGCGAAGCCCGATCGCTGCGCGCGCGGATCATCACCTGTCCGCGGCGATCGACCAGGAAGCCTGTCCCTTGAACCTCGCGCCCACCGCGTCGACCACCGCCACCCTGGCGCTCGGCGACGCGCTCGCCATGGCGCTGCTCGAGGCGCGCGGCTTCACCCTCGAGGAGTTCGCGACGCTTCATCCCGGCGGCGCGATCGGCCGGCGCTTGATGACCTTGGGTCAGGTCATGCACAGCGGCGACGCCGTGCCCCGGGTGGGCCTTCGGGCGACGCTCCGCGAGGCGCTGTTCGAGATGACGGAGAAGTCGTTCGGCATCACCGCGGTCGTCGATGACGGGGTTCTCCTCGGTGTGATCTCGGACGGGGATTTGCGCCGGCTGCTGAACACGGCGCCGGCGGCGAGCGGCGGCGCCCTCCTCGATGGCGGGGTGGACAACTACATGACCCGCGAGCCGAAGACGGTGCGGAGCGACACCCTCGTCGCCTCCGCCCTCGAATCGATGGAGCGTCACCGGATCACCTCGCTGTTCATCTGCGGTTCCGACCGTCGCCTGGACGGCTTCGTTCATATCCACGATCTCTGGGGGCTGCGGCGCCGCCGCTGACCGTCTTCCGTGCTCGCCTCCGCCGCCCTGAAGCTCCGCTTCCTGCTCTTCGACGTCGACGGCGTGCTGACCGACGGCCGGCTCCACTACCTCGGCGATGAGGTCGCGGTGTCGTTCGACGTGAAGGACGGACTCGCCTTCCGGCGCGCTCGTGACGCGGGGCTCTTGATCGGTCTGCTGAGCGCCCGCGAGTCGCCGGCCGTCATCCGCCGCGCCGCCGATCTCGAAGTTGATGAGGTCATGCTCGGCCGGCGGGACAAGCTGGCCGCCTTCCTCGACTTCCTGGCTCGCCACCGACTCGACGCGTCCGAGGTCGCCTACGTGGGCGACGATCTTCTCGATCTGCCGGTGCTTCGTCAGGTCGGCGTCTCGGCTGCTCCCGCGGACGCCGTACCGGAGGTTCGGGACACCGTCGACCTCGTGCTCTCCGCCCCTGGCGGCCGCGGCGCCGCCCGCGAACTGGTCGACCGGATCATCGAGGCGTTGGGCCCGGTCTCCTGACCTGGGGTCAGGAGACCGCCTGTTTCTCGTCTTCCGCGGCTTCCCGGTGTCGTTTGCGGCGCTGTACCAAGGCGGACGCGCCGACTCCGACGAGGTAGAGAAGCAGGGTGGGAGCGGCGACTACCGTCATGTTCACGACGTCGGGAGTCGGTGTGATGGCGGCCGAGATGACGACGATGATCAGCACCGCCCAACGGAAGTGCCGCATGAGGAACCGTGGCGTGACGATGCCGATCTGCGACAGCATGAAGATGACGATCGGGAGCTGGAACATGATCGCCAGGCCGAGCAGGATGTTGATCAGCGTGTTCAGGTAGAAGTCGACGGTGATCACCGGCTCGAAGTTCTCGCCCAGGTTGATCAGGAACTCGACCGCGTAGGGGAAGGCGATGAAGTAGCCGAACAGGCCGCCGCCCAGGAAGAAGAAGGAGCCGAAGAAGATGAACGGAATCGCGTAGCGCTTCTCACGGCGGTAGAGCCCCGGCGAGACGAAGCCCCAGAGTTGGGCGACCAGGTAGGGCGAGGTGAGGAAGATCGCCGCCAACAGGGCGACCTTGACGTAGACGATGAACGGGTCGGTGATTCGCAGGAAGGCGAGCTTGTCGACGTGCGGCTTGACCGGCACGGCCAGGACTTCGTAGATCTCGTCGGCGAACGCGAAGCAGGCGAAGAACCCCAGCACGACGACGACGAGCGTGCGGAGAATGCGACGACGCAGCTCGTCGAGGTGCTCGAGCAGCGTCATCCGAGGAAGCTCCTCCTCGCGCTCTTCCTCGAAAGCTGGCGCCGTAGACTCTTCGCTCAGCTCGGTCGACTCCGACGACTCGGCCGGCAGGTCCGGCGTCGGTTCGTCAGGCGTCGGGGGCACTCGGACTTCCGCCGCCGGATGCGCTGACGGTGGCGGCGTCCTTCTTTCCGGCGGAACGCTCGCTCGCTTCGGGACGGGGCCGGTCGATCCGGCGAGGCGGCGACGGTCGCTTCTCGTCGTCGATCTCCATATCGATCGAGCGTTTCAGGTCTCCTGTCGCGCGTCGAAACTCGGCCATGCCGCGCCCTAACGTGCGCCCGAGCTCGGGCAGCTTCCTGGGGCCGAAGATGAGCAGGGCTGCCGCCAGGATGAACAGCATCTCCTGCATGCCGATCGGACCGAACATGGGCGGGGATGATACGCCAAGCGGCCGCTGCCGGTGGCGCGCAAGCCGCGAACGGGCTGAGGAGCGGATGTCCTTTGCTACGATCCGGGCTTGCGTGGTCACGCGGCAGGAGTCGTCGGACGTGGCCCGAAGCCGAAGTTGAGCGAAGAAAAGGCAGGCATGCACGTGAGGAAATCCTGGCGCAATCTCGCCCTCGCCCTGTTCGGCCTCGCCCTGTTTGCCGGCGGCCTGTTCGGCCCGAAGCTGCTCGCGCTCTACGGTGACGAGTTCGCGCCGGTCCGTTCCTATACCGATCTGATCGAGACGGCCCATGAACACTACGCGGTGGACGACGTCACCTACCGCGACCTGGTCTACTCGTCGATTGGCGGCATGCTCCGGGGCCTCGACCCGCACACCAGCTTCCTGCCGCCGGTCGCCTACGACTCGATGCGCGAGCGGCAGCAGAGTTCGTTCTACGGCCTCGGGATCTACGTCGGCACGCGGAACGGCAGGCTGACCGTCATCTCGCCGATCGAGGGCACGCCAGGCTACGAGAAGGGCATCCGGGCCGGCGACGTGATCCACCTGATCGACGGCGAGTCAACCGAGGAGATGACCTCGAACGAGGCGATCCGGAAGCTGAAGGGGCCGAAGGGCACCGACGTGACCGTCACGCTGCTCCGTCCGGGGCTCGACGAACCGCTCGTCGTCACCGTGACCCGCGCCGAGATACCCCAGGAGACGGTGCGGCATGCGCATATGCTGCGCGCGGACACCGGCTTCGTCTGGGTCACCGACTTTTCGCGCTCGACCGGCGGCGAGCTGGCGAGGGCCCTCGCCGACCTCGAAGAACAGGGCATGGAGCGCCTGATCCTCGACCTGCGCGGCAACGGCGGCGGCCTGCTCGACCAGGCGATCGAAGTTTCGGACCAGTTCGTTCCCGCGGGCGCCGCGATCGTCGAAACCCGCGGCCGCATCGACAGCTCCCATCAGACCTACGCCGCCACGGGTCGCTACCAGGCGCTCGGACTGCCGGTCGTCGTTCTTGTGAACGGCGGTTCCGCGTCCGCCTCGGAGATCGTCTCGGGCGCGATCCAGGATCACGATCTGGGCTTGGTCGTCGGCGAGTCGACATGGGGCAAGGGGCTGGTCCAGACCGTGTACGAACTGTCTTACGGCGCGGGCCTGGCGCTGACGACGGCCCGCTACTACACGCCGACCGGCCGCCTGATCCAGCGCGACTACTCGTCCTACTGGGACTACTACACGGAGTACGACGAACAAGGAAGCAACGGCGGCGAGGACGCGGATGGCGATGCGGAACGCGTCGACGCCGAGCGCCCGGTGTTCTACACGGACCTCGGCCGTCAAGTGTTCGGCGGCGGCGGCGTGACCCCGGACGAGGTCGTCGAGATGAACGACGCGCCGGAGTTCATTCAGCGGCTCCTCGCGCGGAGCGCCTTCCACCGTTTTCCTTTCGAAGAGGAGAAGCCGTCCGGCATCGACTCCACCGAATGGCGGGTGCCGGACGACTACCTGGTTCGTTTCTGGACCTGGGTCGTCGATGAGGAACTCGTTGCCGAGGAGCAGCTCGAAGAGGCTCTGGCCGATCCGGACGTCCCCCGTTATGCGCGGGTCCGCCTCCGCCACGAGATCTTCAATACGGCCTTCGGACTGACCGAGGGCTTCAGGGCGCTGGCCGAGATCGACAACCAGCTCGCCCGCGCCATCGAGCTCCTCGACGACGCGGAGGACCTCCTGGATCGTCGCGAGGCGATGGAGCAGCCTGGCCGCGTGACGGATCGTCGTCGGGGTCCAGTCGCGTTCTGACTGCCTCTGGGCGAGCGTGGGACCGTCGCTGCCGGTGGTTCTGCGGGCCCTGGCTCTATTCGTAGCCTTCCGCGGCCTTCCGGGGTTGCACTTTCTCTTCCCCGTCCTCGGGCGCCGCAGCCTCCGGCAGCAACGGCGGTGGCGCAAGCGTCAGTTCGACCCGCTGCGTCGTCGTGCTGTACACGCCGTCTTCGGACCTTCCGAGTCGATAGCCAGGAAGTGACGACCTCCAGGGCTCACGATCGGCTCGAAGGGTCTCTTGCCGCGCTGCCAGCCGGAGAGACGCTCAAGCACACCGTCGGGAGCGAGCGCCTGCGGGCCGCTCGGAAGCTGCTCCGAAGGGCGCTCAGGCGAGTGACTAGCGCATCTTCTCTTCGACGAACTCGACGTGGCGCCGGATTCTGGGGTCGTACTTCTTCAGCTTCAGCTTCTCGCGGCTGAGCTTCTTGTTCTTCGTCGTCGTGTAGAAGTAGCCGGTGCCGGCGCTTGATACGAGCTTGATCTTCTCTCTCACCGAAGCGTCCTCCGTGATCCTCTCGGGCGGCGATATGCGGAGCGCGGAGCGGAATGGCGGGGCCGACGGGACTCGAACCCGCGACCTCCGGCGTGACAGGCCGGCATTCTAACCAGCTGAACTACGACCCCGTTCATGTCCCTGCTCCGTTTCGTCGTCTGGCCTGATGCCTTCGTCGGCGCGTTGGCTCCTTGAACCTCACGTGGTGGGAGGTGGGGGAATCGAACCCGCGACCCCCTGCGTGTAAAGCAGGTGCTCTACCGCTGAGCTAACCTCCCCGGCGCCGCCGCAGCGACCGCCCGGCGGAATATCGCAGGCGCGGGCGATCTTAGGGCAGGCGCTGGGCGTCGTCAATGAGCGAGCGCGCATCGTCCCTCGATGGGTCGCTCCGTGGCAGAATCGCCCTGGCACGAACCCACTTCAGACGAGGAGTCAACGAGTCATGCACGAAGTTCCCGCACTGGCCTACCCGTTCGACGCGCTTGAGCCGCATATCGACGCGCGGACGATGGAGATTCACCACGACAAGCACCACGCGGTCTACGTGGCCAACCTGAACGCTGCCCTGGAGGGACACGAGGATCTGGCCGCTCTGAGCGTCGAGGACCTGCTCGGCGACATGGACCAGGTACCGGACTCGATTCGCGGAGCGGTGCGCAACCACGGCGGAGGCCATGCGAACCACTCGCTGTTCTGGTCGGTCATCGGGCCGGGCTGCGGCGGTTCGCCGAGCGGCGATCTGGCGACAGCAATCGACATCCGCTTCGGCAGCTTCGACCAGTTTCGAGAGCGATTCAACAGCGCCGCGATGGGACAGTTCGGCAGCGGTTGGGGTTGGCTGGTCAGCGGCGACGACGGTCTCGCCGTCATCGCGCGGCCGAACCAGGACTCGCCGCTGATGGAGGGGCTCACGCCGCTTCTGGGTGTCGACGTCTGGGAGCACGCCTACTACCTGAACTACCAGAACCGGCGCCTCGACTATCTGAACGCGTTCTGGAACGTCGTCGACTGGGACGCCGTTTCCGCGCGCTTTCGCGGTTAGGGGCGCCCGGGGGCTCGCGCGGCGCATTCGTTGTCTCGAACCCCTCCCATTCGGCTCGCTGGAGTGCTACGCTTCCCGGCCCTTTGCGACCATCGGCTGAACCGGATCGTTCGAACCGGCCTCGGCAACACCCTCTGAGGGCGTCTCCGCTCCATTTGCCTGGAGCGGAACATGAGCCCACGAAGAAACGACATCGAGCGGGACGACTCGTCCGATCTCGCTTGCCTCTGGCGGGAATGCGCGGACTGCGACGCGGACTGGGGGCCCCTGGTCGACCGCCTCGAACCGGTGCTGCGCCAGTTGCTCGCAGCGCAGGCGCAGAGTTATGGAGTCCCCTCGACGAAGGACGTCGTCGACGAGGTCGTCCAGGAGACCTACCTGCGCCTGTTCCAGAACAACCGCAAGGTGTTGAAGGAATGCAGGGGACGTTCGGAGATGGCGATCAAGTCCTATCTGCGGCGCGTGGCGCGTAGCGCCCTGATCGACTGGATGCGGTCGCGCGGAGCGAAGAAAAGGGGCCGGGACACCTCGATCAGCATCGACAAGCCGGACCCGGACGCGGACGAGTTCGGCGACTTCGACCTGGCCGACGACACGAAGCATCCGCTCGATGCGATCTACTCTCAGGAGCTTCGCTTCCGGTTCCGCCGGGAGTGCTGGCGGGCGGCGAGCCGGCGGACGACCGCGCTGCGCGACGCGTGGATCACGGAGCGGATCGTGATTGACGGCTGGACCTCGAGGGAGGCAGCGAGAGCCGTGGCGCTCCCGCCAGCCACCGTCGCCACCGTGCTGACCCGCATGCGGCGCGAACTCCGGCGCAAGGGTCTGCACATGCCCCTCCGCCTGAACTCGGTGGTTTGACGTGGACGTTCGCCGGCGCCCGGTCCGCACCCACCTTCCTGCCCCGAACATCCCGGCCGGTGGGAGCGAGACGAACAACGAGAAAAATGCCATAATGGCCAACTCTCTCCATGTGCTGGCGCCGCTTCGGAGCGATGGAGAAATCGCCCCGTCCGCAGGCGTCGTTGCGGGAGGCGAGATGGGCGCGACTGACCTGGAGACCTCACATCGTGGAAGAACGTAAGCGACCGGGCGCCGTCCGCATCGGCGGCTCACTCAGCGGTCTGCCTCCGCGGGAGCGCCGTTCCCGCCAGATGACGAAGGTGTTCAAGGCGCTTTCGGACTCCACCCGCCAGGACATACTCCGGCTCCTGGAGGATCAGCAACGGTGCGTCGGCGACATCGTCGGCGAGTTCGAACTCTCGCAGCCGACCATCTCGCGCCACCTGTCCGTGCTCAAGGAAGCGGATCTGGTCATCGATCAGCGGCGGGGCCAGAACGTGATCTACCGCTTGAACGACCAAGCCCTGTCCGAGTCGATGCACAGCTTCTTCGGTCAGTTCCGAAGCTGCCAGGACTCGCTTCGCGAGCAGTAGCTCTTCGGGGCCGACACGAACAGGGCGCCGATTCCGGTAGGGTCTGCGGTCGATTGGGCGGTGTAGCTCAGCCGGTTAGAGCAAGCGGCTCATATCCGCTGTGTCGGGGGTTCGAGTCCCTCCACCGCCACCAGATCTCGTCCGGGAGGCCGGAGTGAGCGCTGGCGTCGAACCCAGGATCCTCCGCTTCTTCGCCGATCGCCCAGAGCTTGCCCGCAGCCTGCGGGCGAAGCCCCTGGTCGTCGCCTTCTCCGGCGGACCGGACTCCACCGCGCTGCTGCTCGCCCTCCGTTCGCTCGCGTCCCGGCTCGGCGTGAGGCCGCACGCCGTTCACGTCGACCATCGACTGGATGAAGGTTCAGGACGTCGCGCCGTCCTGGCTCTCCGCATCGCACAGAGCGCGGGGGCGCCGTTCGACCTTCGCGTCGCCCGCCGCCGGCCGTCGGGTTGGAGCATCGAGGAGTGGGCGCGCGCGGAACGCTATCGACTGCTGGCTTCGGCCATGCGGCGGCTCGGCGCCCCGGCGGTAGCCGCTGCACACCATCGGTTCGACCAGGCGGAGACGGTCCTGCTGCGCATTCTGGACGGCAGCGGCGTTCTCGGTCTCCGCGCGATGGCGCCGGTATCGACCCGGTTGGGGTTCCCGTTGCTGCGGCCGCTCCTCGAACTCGATGCGGAGCAGCTCCGGCGCTACGTCAAGTCCGTTGGGACGATGCCGGTGGACGACCCGACGAATCGGATGCTGCGGCATCGGCGGAACTTCATCCGTCAGTTGCTGTGGCCGAGGCTCGCGGCGGCCGCGCCGGATCTTCTGCCTCGGCTCGAGGGATTGGCCGACGCTGCTCGAGACGCCGAACGGACCGTTCATCGACTGCTCGATGCGGCGCTCGAGCCACGGCCTGCCGCCGAGAGCTGCGAAGTCGACGTCGGCGCGCTGCTCCGCTTGGCGTCGCCGCTGTGGCCGGCGGCGCTTGCTCGACTCCACCATCTGGCGGGCGCTCCGTATCCGCCGACGGGCCGCTCGCGGAGCGAATTGCGGCGTCAGCTCGAGGGTCGGCGCGACGGCCACGCGGTTGGTTGCGACTGCGGCGGCGGCTGGCGTTGGGAACTCGACCGGGGCCGCCTGCGGGTCTGCCGCCCCGACGCGGGTGGCGCGTACCGACAGAAGAGGGCGGGAATCGCGTAGGCTTGGGTCTGGTTGACTCTCCGGGACAGCGCTTACTGGCCGACCGATGAACGCGACACTCAAGAACCTGCTGCTGTGGGCGGCCATCTTCGTGATGGTCATTCTGCTCTACAACCTGTTCAGCCAGGGCACGGCGAACCGTGATCGGATCACGTACAGCGAGTTCGTGGAAGACGTCGAGAAGGGCCTGATCGAGGAAATCACGATCACCGGCGATCAGGTCGAGGGCACCTACAAGAGCGCTCCTCGCGACGGGGTCGGCGACGGCAGCTTCAGCACCCAGGTCATTCGGGACGACCCCGAGCTCTACAAGTTGCTGCGCGAGAACGTCGGGCGAATCGACGTCGAGAAAGAACGCGAGAACACTCTGGGCATGATGCTGATGACCTGGGGACCGCTCCTTCTGATCGTCGGCCTGTGGGTCTTCTTCATGCGCCAGATGCAAAGCGGCGGCAACCGGGCGCTGTCGTTCGGCAAGAGCAAGGCGCGCCTGCTGAACGCCGGCGGCAAGAAGGTCACGTTCAAGGACGTCGCGGGCGTCGAGGAAGCGAAGGAAGAACTGTCGGAGATCGTCGAGTTTCTGAAGGAGCCCCAGAAGTTCCAGAAGCTCGGCGGTCGCATCCCGAAGGGGGTGCTGCTGATGGGCCCGCCCGGCACCGGCAAGACGCTGCTTGCCCGGGCGATTGCGGGCGAGGCGAGCGTGCCCTTCTTCTCCATCTCCGGCTCGGACTTCGTCGAGATGTTCGTCGGAGTCGGCGCCAGCCGGGTCCGCGACCTGTTCGAGCAGGGCAAGAAGAACGCTCCCTGCATCATCTTCATCGACGAAATCGACGCCGTCGGGCGTCATCGCGGAGCGGGCCTGGGCGGCGGCCATGACGAGCGCGAACAGACGCTGAACCAGCTGCTGGTCGAGATGGACGGCTTCGAGACGAACGAAGGAGTCATCCTGATCGCCGCCACGAACCGGCCCGACGTCCTCGACCCGGCGCTGCTTCGCCCCGGCCGCTTCGACCGTCGCGTGGTCGTCGACCGTCCGGACATCGGCGGTCGCCTGGGCATCCTCCAGGTGCACAGCCGGAACATCCCGCTCGACCCGGACGTCGACCTGGGCGTCATCGCCCGCGGCACGCCGGGTTTCTCCGGCGCGGACTTGGCGAATCTGGTGAACGAGGCGGCCCTGATCGCCGCCCGTCGCAACCGGAAGAAGGTGGACATGGCCTCCTTCGAGTTCGCGAAGGACAAGGTGATCATGGGCGCCGAGCGGAAGACGATGATGCTCACCGAGCAGGAGAAGGAAGTCACCGCGTATCACGAGGCCGGCCACGCCCTGGTCGCCGCGTTTCTGCCCGAGGCCGACCCGCTGCACAAGATCACGATCATCCCGCGCGGTCGGGCTCTGGGTCTGACGATGCAACTCCCCACCGAGGACAAGCACACGTTCCGCCGGAAGTACGTCGATGCCCAGATCGCGATCCTGATGGGCGGTCGGGTTGCGGAGGAGCTGAGTCAGGACGACGTGACGACCGGCGCCGGGAACGACATCGAGAGGGCCACCGAGATGGCCCGCCAGATGGTCTGCGAGTGGGGCATGTCGGACCTCGGGCCGCTGAACTTCGGCGAGAAGAGCGAGCCCGTGTTCCTTGGCCGCGACTTCACGCAGCGCTCGGATTACTCGGACAGCACCGCCCAGTCGATCGACGACGAGATCCGTACGATCGTTCAGCGCGGGTACGGTCAGGCCCGGGAGATCCTCACCGAACACCGGGAACTGCTCGAGAAGTTGGCGCAGGAGCTGCTGGAGCTCGAGTCGCTCGAGGGCGCCAGGGTCTACGAGATGATTCTCGAAGCGACGGGCCGCGATCTGACCCCGGTTCACCAGCCGCCGCGGATGCCCGACCCCGAGCCTCCGGACGACCAGGCGACGGCGCCTGCCCAGGAGGAAACGCCCGCTCCAGATGTCACCGGCACGCCGGAGCCGGCGACCGCTTCCGAGCGTCGCGAACCGGATCCGGCGCCGCTGCCGCTGCCAAAGCCGGAGCGGTGAGTCGGGCTGCCGCTCCGTCCTCAGGGCGGAACGCCTAGTCTGGGCGTGATGGACCTCTCGCAGCTCTTCGCGCTCCTGAGTTGGAGGGACGCCGTCG
This sequence comes from Candidatus Multivoraceae bacterium, assembly GCA_965219625.1. GTDB lineage: Bacteria > Acidobacteriota > Thermoanaerobaculia > Multivoradales > Multivoraceae > Multivorans. Next base: position 2,000,461 of record OZ244782.1, read on the forward strand.
ACCTCCTGGTTGTCGGCCTGATCGTCTACAACTTGCTGCTCCTCATCCGCGGTACCGGCGGAATGCGAATCGTGCTGGGCATCCTCGTGCTGCTGGGAACGGCCTGGGTCGCCGCCCTGCTTCGATTGGACACCCTGCAGGTATCTTTGAACTACCTGCTGCCGGTCCTGCCGGTGGTCATCGTCGTGCTGTTCCAGAGTCAGATCCGCCGCGCACTGGCCCGCGTCGGGCGGAATCCGCTGCTTCGCCTGATGACGGACCAGACGGACGAGTCCGGCGTCCACGAGATCGTGATTGCCGCGAATGCACTCGCTCTCAGACGGCTAGGCGCCCTGATCGTCATCGAGCGGGTCGACGGACTGCGCGATTATGCCGAGAACGGCATCCTGCTCGACGCGGAGATCTCCTACGACCTCCTGCTGACCATCTTCGCTCGCGGTACGCCGCTGCATGATGGCGCCGTCGTCATCCAGAAAGACCGCATTGCCGCGGCTGCCTGCTTCTTGCCGCTGACCACGGGCGCCGGTCTGTCGATCGAGCACGGCACGCGGCACCGCGCCGCGGTGGGCATCTCGGAGGAGACGGACGCCGTGGTCGTCGTCGTCTCCGAAGAGAGCGGCAGGATCTCCGTCGCGCACGAAGGCCGCCTGTTCGGCGATCTGACGACGCGCGAACTGCGCAACAAGCTGATCGGCCTCTTGATGGCGGAGGGCCCGGCGGGAGCTGCGGCATGAGCGACAGCGGCAACCGGTGGGCGTTCCGGGCGCTCGCGGTGACGATTGCGGTCGGCATTTGGCTGCCGGCGTCGTTCTGCCCGCGATTGCGGGAGGTCACCGTTCCACCCATCGAGGAGAGCGTCGAAGCGCGGGTGACGATTCCCGATCATCCGGAGATGATCGTCCTCGGCGCGCCGACCGACGACGTGTTCGTTCACGTTCGGGGCAGCGAAGGCGCGATCGCGTCGCTCGACCGCGATCGCATCCGTGTGCTCGTGCCGCTTCGCGAGAACATCTTCGAGGGCAGGTTTTACGGTGGTCCCCGTGATGTCGAGGTGATTCTCGCCGCCGAGGATGTCGTGCTGCCGAGCGATGCGGAGGGCATCCGGGTCGTCTCGCTCACGCCGGACCGGCTGATGCTGACGGTGGACGAGGAAATCTCGGACCTTGTACCGGTGGAGGTCGACTTCGTCGGCGAGCCGATCGGCGGCTCTCGTATCGACCACGACGGGGTTCGAATCGACCCGGAGATCATCCAGGTGCGGGGCTCTCGTTCCGAGATCACCCTGAAGAAGATGGCGCGGGCCGGTCCGGTGGATATCGGCGGGCGCGGGCTCGACTTCGTCGCCGAGCAGGTGCGCGTGCGTTTCGACAGCGAGTACGTTCAGGTCGTCGCGCCGACCTTCGTCCGCATCGCCGTACCGATGATCACGGAACAGCAGCCACAGTCCTCCGGCGCCGGCCCTTGAGCGGGCCGCTGTTCGGCACAGACGGCGTGCGAGCCGCTTTCGGGACGCCGCCGCTCGACTGCGAGACGGTGCAGGCGGTCGGCTACTCGTTTGCCCGCCTTTGCTCCTCCCCGTCCGATGCGCCCGCAGCCGAAGACGGTCCGCTCGTCGTTCTGGGCGGTGACACGCGCGCCAGCCGGTTGCAGATCGTCGGTTGGTTGGCGGCCGCCTGCGTGGCTGCCGGCGCCCGCGTGCGCTCGGCGGGCGTGGTACCCACGCCGGCCGTCGCCCGTCTGGTCACCGAACTCGAGGCCGCCGGCGGCATCGTCGTTTCGGCCAGCCACAATCCACACACGGACAACGGTCTCAAGCTGTTCGGCCGGGACGGATTCAAGGTCGACGCGGAGACCGAACGGAGAATCGAGAAACACGTCGCCCGGTACGGCGCGGCCGGCCAGACGGAATCGGCGCCGACCCCGCTTGCCGAGGAAACCGACCTCGCCGATCGCTACCTCGGACATCTGGAGCGGCTCTTGCCCGGGCGCCGACCGCTTCGAGGTTTGCGCCTCGCCGTCGACGCCGCGAACGGCGCCGGCGCCCCACTCGCCGAGCGGCTGTTCCACGGCCTGGGCGCAGTTTGCCACCTGACGGCGGACCGGCCGAACGGCCGGAATATCAACCGGAATTGCGGGTCGACATGCACCGGGCTGATCGCCGCCTTCACCCGCGACACCGGGAGCGATCTGGGAACCGCCCTCGACGGCGACGCGGACCGGGCGCTGCTCAGCGATCACCGGGGCAGGATCCTCGACGGCGACGCTCTGCTGTTCGTCTGGGCGCGCCACCTTTCGTCCCGCGGGGAGCTCCCCGGGAATCGGATCGTGGCGACGACGATGTCGAACATGGGGCTCGAGCGAGCGCTCGACCGTCACGGCGTCGCCGTCGTCCGGTGCGGGATTGGCGATCGGGAGGTCGTCTCGACGATGCGGCAGGAGGGGATCCGTCTGGGCGGAGAGCAGTCGGGGCACCTGGTCGATCTCCGCCTGGCGACCACCGGCGACGGGCTGCTGACGACCGCCGTTCTCGCCTCCATCGTTGCCGCGTCGGATCGTCCCCTGGCCGACCTGGCGGCGGACTTCAGGCGCTTCCCGCAGGTGTTGGTCAATGTGAGGGTGACGGAGAAACGACCGCTCGACGAGATCCCCGGCGTCGTCGACGCGGTGGCCGCTGCGGAACGGCAGCTCGGATCGTCCGGACGCGTGATGCTCCGCTACAGCGGCACAGAAGCGCTGGCTCGGGTGATGGTCGAAGGTCCCGACCGCCGCCAGGTGAATCGTCTCGCCGCGACGATCGCCGGCGTGCTCGACGCGGAACTCGGCGAGTAGCGGCTCGCGCCTAACCGGGCCTGGCCCGGCGGATCGCCTCGAGCATCTCGGCGACGGCCGCGGGCATTCCGATGAGCACGGCGCGGGAGACGATCGAGTGACCGATGTTCAGTTCGCGGATGTCGGGGATGGCCGCGACCGGTTCGACGTTCGCCGTGGTCAGACCGTGGCCGGCGTACGCTTCCCGGCCGGCTTCCACGCCCATCGAGGTCGCGACCTCGATCAGGGAGAGGGCGCGGTCCCGTTCGGCGCCTGGAACGCCCGTGTAGTGGTCCGTATTCACTTCGAAACCCGACACGTCGGGCTGCTCTTCGAGCGCGCGCATCTGCTCCGGGACAGGATCGACGAACACGGCGACCCGGATGCCGGCGGCGGCCAGTCGTCTGGCGGCCAGGCGAACAGGCCCCCCGCGCCGGATGAGATCGAGACCGCCCTCCGTCGTCACCTCGTCCGGGCGCTCCGGCACCAGGGTCACCTGGTCCGGGCGTACGGTCTCGGCGAAGGCGAGCATCGCTTCCTCCGCGGCGATCTCCAGGTTGAGTCGCCCCTGCACGCTCTGTCGCAGTTCGACGACATCCTCGTCCTGAATGTGCCGCCGATCCTGGCGCAGGTGGACCGTGATGCCGAAGGCGCCGGCATCCTCGGCCAGCCGCGCTGCCTCGAGCGGACTCGGCTGGCCGGCGAGCCGCGCCTGGCGTAGCGTGGCGACGTGGTCGACGTTGACCGAGAGACCGGCCGGCGGGTTCGCGGGACGGACGACGTTCCCGCTCACGAAGCGCTGGTCCCCGCCGGTTCGATTCGGAGCCCTTGCTCGCGATAGTCCTTCAGCTTGCGTTGGAGCGTGCGGACGCCGATTCCCAGCACCCGCGCCGCCTCCGCGCGGCGGCCGCCGGTACGCTCGAGCGTTTCCAGGATCGCCTGTCGTTCGATTTCGGCCATCGTCCGCGGCTTGCCGAAGGGGATCTGGACCGGGTTCCCGACCGGTTCTTTCTGCTCGCCTCGGATCTCCTGCGGCAGGTCGCCGACCTCGATCCGGCCGCCGTCATTGAATACCGCGACGGTCTCGAGCACGTTGCGCAGTTCGCGGACGTTGCCGGGCCAGCGGTGCTCGGCCAGACACTTGAGCGCCCTGGCCGAGAGGCGCATCTCAGGCTTGTTCTCGCGGGCCGCGAACTCGCGCAGGAAGTGGTCGGCAAGGAGCGGCAGATCCTCGAGCCGGTCTCTGAGCGGCGGGATCAGGAGCGTCACGACCTTGAGTCGGTAGTACAGGTCTTCCCGGAAGGCCCCGTCCTCGACCGCCTGTTCCAGGTTGCGATTCGTGGCCGCGAGCAAACGGAAATCGACATCGATCAGCTGGTTGCCGCCGACGCGCATGATCTGCCGTTCTTCGAGCACCCGCAGCAGCTTGACCTGGAGTTCGGGGGCCAGTTCACTGATCTCGTCCAGGAGCAGGGTGCCTTCTGCCGCGAGCTCCAGTTTGCCGATCTTGCGCCCGACCGCGCCGGTGAAGGAGCCCTTCTCGTGCCCGAACAGCTCGCTCTCCAGGATCTCGTTCGGGATCGCGCCGCAATTCAGTGCGAGGAAGCGCTCCTGTCGCCGCGGACTTGCCTGGTGAAGTGCCTTGGCGACGAGTTCCTTGCCCGTGCCGCTCTCACCCCGGATGAGTACCGAGGCCCGGGTCGGCGCGACCTGGCGCATCTGCTGGAACAGCCGCTGCATGGACGGCGCCTGGCCGACGATCGCGTCGAAGTCGAACCGCTCGTCCAGCATCTCCCGCAGGTTCGCCACTTCGTCCCTCAGCTGCCAGTTCTCGACCAGCTTGAGAACTCGGCTGCGCAGCTCGTACAGGTCGACGGGCTTCGTCAGATAGTCGTCGGCGCCGACCCGCATCGCCTCGACCGCCGACTCGATCGTGCCGAAGCCGGTGACCAGAATGACGGACAGGTCGATCTCCTGCGCTCGCACACGGTTCAGGAACGTCAACCCATCCATCCCGGGCATGCGCAGATCGCAGACTGCCAGCCGCACCCTCGGTTCCCGCTCGACGAACCGGAGCGCCTCCTCCGCGTCGTCGAACAGCCGCACCCCGAGCCCCGCTTTTTCGATCGCAATCGCCATCGACTGGCGGGACCCGGCCTCGTCATCGATGACGATCACCCAGGGCGGAGCGCTCATGCGGCGAATCCTAGCCCGCATGCTTCGCCGATCTTCTATTCGGGCCGGTCGGCACGGATGCCGGCGGATGCGCCAGAATCCGGAGCGATGTCGGAATCACCCGAAGCCCGGGCCACGCGGTTGCGGCGCGAGATCGAGCGGCACGATCGGCTCTACTACGTCGAGGCGACGCCGGAGATCGCAGATCGCGACTACGACCGGCTGATGGCGGAGCTCCTGGCCCTCGAGGAAGAGCATCCGGAGCTTCGCACCGTCGACAGCCCGAGCCAGCGGGTGGGGGGGGAGCCGACCGAGGGTTTCGAGCAGGTCGAGCACTCTCCGCCGATGCTCTCGTTGGACAACACGTATGACCGGGACGAGCTCGAGCAGTGGTTCGACCGGCTGACGCGGCGCTTGCCCGCAGCGGAGTTCGCCTTCGTGTGTGAACTGAAGGTCGACGGGGTCTCGCTGTCCTTGCTCTATGAGGAGGGCGTGCTGACCCAGGCAGCGACGCGCGGAAACGGCCGGGTGGGCGATCTGGTGACGGCGAATGCGCGGACGATCCGCGCGCTGCCGCTGCGGTTGCCCGAGGGATCGCCGGGGCGCGTGCTGGTGCGTGCCGAGACGTTCATTCCCAGGAGCGCTCTGGCTGAGCTCAACGAGGAACGAGTGGCGGCGGGTGATGAGCCATATGCGAATCCCCGGAACACGACCGCCGGCGCGATTCGCCTGCTCGACAGCCGCGAGGCGCGCAAGCGCCGTCTCCACCTGAGCTGCTACGAGTGGGTGCCCGACCGGGCTCTTGACGGCGGGGCGGAACGATCGCACGCCGACGGCCTGGAGGCGATGACGGCGATGGGCCTGCCGGTCAGTCCCCACTGGCGCCGGTGCGCGAACCGTGCCGAGGTGGTCGCCTTCTGCAGCGAGTGGCGGAACCGTCGGAGCGCGCTTGATTTCGATATCGACGGCGTGGTCGTCAAGGTGGACGATCCGGTCATCCGCCAGGAGTTGGGATCGACGGCCAAGGCGCCGCGCTGGGCGGTGGCGTTCAAGTTCGAGGCGGAGCAGGCGGAGACGACGGTGCTTCGTATCGAGGCGAATGTCGGCCGCACCGGCGCGGTGACGCCGGTCGCGATTCTCGAGCCGGTTCAGATCGCCGGCACGGTCGTTCGACGCGCCACACTGCACAACTACGAGGATCTCGCCCGCAAGGACGTACGAGCCGGCGACGCCGTCCTGATCGAGAAGGGCGGCGACATCATTCCCAAGGTGACGGCGGTGCTCGCGGCGCGCCGCGGTCCCGAGTCGACGCCCTTCGAGCCGCCCGCTGATTGCCCGAAGTGCGGCGAGGAGCTCCGCCAGACGGCGGGGGAAGCACTCGTTCGATGCGTGAACAGCGGCTGCCCGGCAATCCTCGGCGAGGCGTTGCGTCACTTCGCGTCGCGCAACGCGATGGACGTCGAGGGCGTCGGCGAGTGGCTGGCCGATGAGCTCGTCGAGCGCGGCCTGGTCGACGATCCCGCGGACCTTTACGGGCTCGAGGTCTCAGCGCTCGCCGACTTGACGAAGGAGCGGAAGAAGGACACGTCGGCCAAGCCTGCCCGGTTGGGCGAGGCGGCGGCAGCCCGGATCGTCGCGAGTCTCGAGGAGTCGAAGGGACGTTCTCTCGACCGGCTGATCTATGCGCTGGGTATCCGGTTTGTCGGCGACAGCACGGCCTCCCTGCTCGCACGCCGCTTGTTGAGCCTCGATGCGCTTGCCGCTGCCAGCGTCGACGAACTCGAAGCGATCGACGGCGTCGGCGTCCGCACGGCGGAGTCCGTCCGCGAGTTCTTCGATTCGGAGCGCAACCGGAAGATGATCGAACGCCTCCGCGTTGCTGGGCTCCGCTTCAAGCAGGACGAAGGTGAAACGGTCGCTGGCGACATGCTTGCGGGCAAGGTCTTCGTCCTCACCGGCGCCTTGGAGGGCATGACGCGCAAGGAAGCCGCGGCCCGCATTCAGGCCCTCGGCGGCGCCGTCGCCGGCACCGTCAGCGGGCGCACGGACTACCTCGTCGCGGGCGAGAAGGCGGGCGCCAAGCGCCGCAAGGCGGAGCAGCTTGGCGTCGCCGTCGTCGACCAGGCAGAGTTCGAGAGCTTGCTGGCGGGCAACGCGAAGTAGGCCGGCTCACGGTCACGTATGCTGCGCCGGCATGCATCTGCTGACCTTCTTCCTGCGCTATGCGCGGCGTTACCTGCACTGGTGGCTGCTTGCCCTGACGGCCGTCGTCCTCTTCGGGCTGGCGTCGGCGGCGATGGTCGGGGTGATCCATCCGATCTTCGACGAGGTCCTGCTTGCCGGCGAGGACGCGACGATCCCCCGCGTCGGCGGTATCGATCTGCCCGAAGCTGGCGCGTCCGGCGGGCTGTTCGCCCGCGCGGAGGCGTTGAGCGAAGCGCTGAAGGCCCGGGCGGCGCAGTTCTACGAGGACCTGAAGCAGCGGGCGGGTGTCGCTGGACGGGGCGAGATCATCTTCCCGCCGCTCCTGTTCGTGCTGGTCTACATGCTGCGGAGCCTGATGGCGTTCGTGAGCGGCTACTCGTTCCAGCGCGCCGGTTTGAGCGTCACGACCGACATCCGCAACGATCTCTATCGGCACATCATCCACCAGTCGAGCCGCTTCCACCAGGAACATACCTCCGGCGAGCTGTACAGCCGCGTCGTCAGCGATGTGTCGAAGCTGCAGAACGCGGTGGCGGCACGGTTGTTCGACATCTTCCTGTCCGTGGGGATGTTGGTCGTCTATCCGGCGATCCTGCTGACGATCCACTTCCGGATGGGGTTCGTCGTGCTGTTCGCAGCGCCGCTGTTCCTCTGGCTGCTGGCGCGTTTCGGCCGCGGTATGCGTCGGGTGAGCTTTCGCAGCCAGGAGCGGATGGCGGATCTGTCCGGGTTGCTCGCCGAGGGCATCCGCGGCAACCGGGTCGTCAAGGCGTTCGGCATGGAGGATTTCGAATGCCGCCGGTTCGAGGCGGCGACTCATCGGCACCTGCTCGCCAACCTGCGCGCTCAGCTGCTGTCGACGGTGTCGAGCCCCGTCATCGAGTCCATCGCGGCCGCGCTCGGCGCCGGCTTGATCATCTATGCCGGTTTCGCGATTCGCGATGGGCGGCTCACGTTCGAGTTGTTCTTCCAGTTCCTCGCCACGCTGATGCTGATGTACGACCCGGTGCGCAAGCTGAACAAGGTGAACCTGGTCGTGCAAGAGGCGGTCGCCTCGAGCGAACGGGTGTACGGCGTGATGAAGATCGACAGCGAGATCGTCGACCGGGCCGCTCGGCCGCCCATCGAGCGGCTCGAGAGCGGCGTGCGCTTCGAGCAGGTCGACTTCGACTACGAGGGCGCGAACGGCGCGGCGCCGGTGCTGTCCGAGGTCGACCTGGAACTCGTCCGCGGAGAAATGCTCGCCCTGGTCGGGCCTTCGGGCGCGGGCAAGTCGACTCTGGTCAACCTGTTGCCGCGCTTCTTCGACCCGGTATCCGGACGGGTTCTGATCGACGGCGCGGATATCCGCGACCTGCCGCTCGCGAACCTGCGGTCCCTGATCGGCATCGTGACTCAGGAGACGGTGCTGTTCAACGACACGGTGCGGAACAACATCGCCTATGGCCGGGACGACCTGCCGCTCGAACAGGTCCGATTGGCCGCTGCCGCAGCGTACGCCGACGACTTCATCATGGCGATGCCGGAGGGCTACGACACGGTGATCGGCGAGAGCGGCCAGAACCTGTCGGGCGGCCAGCGCCAACGCCTGGCGATTGCTCGCGCTCTGCTCAAGAATGCGCCGATCCTCATCCTCGACGAGGCAACGTCGCATCTCGACACGGAGTCCGAAGCGGTCGTGCAGCGCGCCATCTACAACCTGATGGAGGGCCGCACCTGCCTGGTCATCGCCCATCGCCTGTCGACCGTCGTCCGCGCCGACCGGATCGTCGTGATGGACCGCGGCGAGATCGTCGAGGAAGGTAGCCACGAGGAGCTCCTGGCCCTCGACGGCGCGTACAAGCGGCTCTACGATCTGCAGTTTCATGGCTGAGCCTCTCGCCGGCGAACTGCCGGAACATCATCCCTCCACGCTGATCGACGCGCTCCGCCGGGCCGCCGCGGTCTGGCCCGAGCGCGGCATCACGCTGCTCGACAGTCGCGGGCGGGTCGAGGGACGGCGCACCTGGCCGGCAGTCCTCGAGGCGGTCGAAGCGGCGGCCGGTCGTCTCGCTACCCTGGGGGTCCGCCGCGGCGACCGGATCGTCGTCTGTCTGCCGACCTCCTGGCCGTGGTTCGAGGTCTGGTTCGGCGCGGTTCGTCTTGGCGCCTTGCCGGCTGCGGTCGCGCCGCCGCGGGCACTTGGTTCACCCCGGAACCAGATCGACAAGGCGCTCTTCGCCGCGCGTCAGGTCGACGCGCGCTATCTCGTCTGCGGCGATCTCGTCAGCGACCAGATCCAGGAGGCGATCGACTCCGGCGGTCCGCAGCTGCCTCGGCAGAAACTGCTGTCGCTGCGGGCCTTCGAGGCGACCGGTTGGTCGGATGTCGACGCGGCCGGGGGACTGCCGCCGCAACCCGAGGAACCTTGCTTTCTGCAGTTGACGAGCGGCTCGACCGGTACCCAGCGCGCGGTTGTCGTCAGCAACGCTGCGGCGACCTGGAGCGCGCGGACCAGCATGGAGGCGGTATCGGCCCCCCACGGCACGCTGATGGACGCGATCGTCGGCTGGCTGCCGCTCTACCACGACATGGGCCTGGGGGGCTGCCTGCTCGGGGCGTTGCTGGTGGGCGCCGACCTGATCATGCTGAACCCGCGCGCGTTCCTGGCCCGACCCTGGGTCTGGCTCGAGCAGTTCGCCCAGACGAGGACGGCGATGTCCGCAGCGCCGAACTTCTCGTTCCGTCAGTGCGTCGAGCGGGTGGGCGACGACCGTCTCGGCTCGCTCGACCTGAGAGGGTGGCGCGACGCGATCAGCGGCTCCGAGATGGTCCGTGCGCGGACGATGAACGAGTTCAGCCGCCGCTTCGAGGCGGCGGGGCTTAAGCGCGGCGCTGTTCGCGCCGCCTACGGCATGGCCGAGAACACCCTGCTCAACTCGATCAGCGTGACGCTTGACGGTCTGCGCACGGCAGCCCCGAATGCCGGTGGACCGGAGGTCGCCTCGAACGGCCCGCCGATGCCCGGCGTCGAAGCGACGATCGTTGCGCCCGACGGCCGCGTTCTGCCGGCGGGGGAGGTCGGGGAGATCAGGCTTCGCTCACCGGCGGTCATGCTGGGTTACTGGAGCGATCCCGAAGCGACCGCGGAGGTTCTCCGCGATGGTTGGCTTTACACCGGCGATCTCGGGTTTCTGAGTGCATCCGGCGAGATTCACATCACCGGTCGGACGAAGGAACTCCTGATTCTGGGGGGTTCGAACGTCATGCCGCACGAGATCGAGTGGGTTGCCGAGTCGGCGCTCGGCGGCGGCGGCCGGGAGCGGGCGGCTGCGTTCTCGGTCGATGCGCCGCACGGGGAACGGGCGGTTCTCGTGATCGAGCGACCTGGCCGCGGCGCCGATGCCGAACTTCTGAAGAGCGAGGTGGCGCGCAGCGTCGGCAGGGCGTTGGGTTTCCAGCTCGCCGATCTCCTGCTCGTTCGCCGCGGTAGGATTCCCCGCACGAGCAGCGGCAAGGTCCGGCGGCGCGCGCTCCGGGAGGAGTATCTTCGGGGCGAACTCTCCCTCGGATCGTGACCTCTGTGGACACGGGATCGGGACTTCAACGGATGGACCTGCGGGCAACGGCGAGGAAGGTGCTGGCTCAGGCGAGCGGCCGCGAGGAGGGCGAGCTTCGCCCCGAGTTCGATCTCGTGGCGGACCTCGGCATCGACTCGCCCAGGCAGCTCAGGCTCCTCGTCCGGCTCGAAGAGGCTCTGGATACCGAGATCAGCGACGAAGAGGCGGCGGCAATGGAGACCGTCGGCGACGTGCTCGACTACGCCGCGGCGCTCGGTTGAGATCGTTCCGGGTACCGCTCGTCGCGGCGTTGGCTCGGCTCGCCAGCGGCGGGCTCGCCGGTACCTATCGCCTGCGACGCATCGTCGGCGAGGAGCACTTCAGGCGGGCAGTCGAGCCGCCCGCCATCTTCGCGTTCTGGCATGAGCAGGCGCTGTTGGCCGTGCCCCTCGTGCGGCGCCGACTGCTGGCTCGGGGCGTGCCGGTCTCGGTGCTCTCCAGCCTGTCCGCCGATGGCGAGATCTCGGCCCGTATTCTTGGTTCCTGGGGGGTTCGAGTCCGTCGCGGTTCGAGTTCGCGCGGCGGCCGGGAAGCGGCGCTCAAGCTCTACCGCGAACTCGTCAAGCACCGCTCGACGCTCGTGCTCACGCCGGACGGCCCGCGCGGCCCGGCGTTCAGCGCGAAGATGGGCGGCCTCGTGCTGGCCGCCATGTCCGGGGCGCCGATCGTCCCCGCCGGGTTCGCTGCCGACCGCAGGTTCCGGCTGCGGAGCTGGGACCGGATGATCGTCGGCCTTCCGTTCTGCTCCCTCGCCATCGCCTTCGGCGAACCGATCGTTCTCGGCCGCGAGTCGTCCGCCAACGAACGGGAAGCCGCTCGGGTCGAACTCGAAGCTCGCCTGGATGCGCTGAGCCGCCACGCGGAGCGACTACTGACCGCTGACCGCTGACCGCTGACCGCTGGCGGATGAGCGGCGAGTTCCGATGGACTCCCCGGCCGCGGGGATGAGCCGGGAAGAAAACCCCACGCGGATCGATTGCAGATAGAATCCCAAGGCTTCGTCATGTCGACTCATCGCCTCAGCGATCCGTTCCGCCCGTCCCGCGCTCTGCGGCGAGACCTGCCAGTCGCTCTGGTCGCTTTCGCGGCCTTCCTCGCGACGCCGGCAGCGGCGCTCCTGTACGTCATGCCGACCGACGAGACGATGGTCGCCCGCTCGTCCGTCATCGTCTTCGGCGAGGTGCGGGCGGCGGAGCCCGGCCCGGTCGACGGCCCGTTGGCTACGGACTTCATGGTCCAGGTCGAGGAGGTGTTGAAGGGCTTCGTCCCGGGCGGCACGATCGTCGTCCGCCAACCTGGCGGCAGCGGCGCCGACGGCATTGCCGCTCGTGTGATCGGCTTGCCTCGACTTGCCGAGGGCGACCGCGTATTGCTGTTCCTTGACGCGGTGGAAGGCGTCTACCGCACGGTCGAGCTTGCACTCGGCATGTTCTTCGAAGTGCGCGCCGGCGACCGGACGCTCTTGCTGCGCGAGCCCGGCCTGCAGGCGTCCGGGCTGAACGCGGCCTCGCCGCTTGGCGGCGGCGGGGCGCCCGAGGATGATGCGCACGAACCACGAGACGCCCGGCGGTTCCGACAGTGGATCGCCGACCGGGCGGCGGGCGGCGAACGACCGGCCGATTACCTTGCTGCCGGCCTGCCGATCGCCCCGGCTGCGATGCTCGCCGCGTTCCGGCCCGTGGGCGGCGGCGACGCCTGCGAAGCGCCTGGAATCCTGCTCCGTTGGCGGGAGTTCGACCGTGGCGCGAACGTCGGCTTCGCGGTCGAGACCCCTGGCCAGGCGGGCCTTCCGAATGGCGGCGGCGCCCAGCTGCTCGCGGCGCTCCGTGCCTGGAACGACGATCCCGGCAGTCGAGTGCGGTTCGTCCGCCGCGAGTTCCCTCCGCAGGATGACGACGAATTCACGTTCGCCCGCAACGGCCGGAACTCGATCGGTTTCGAGGATCCACGGGACGAGATCGCCGGGTCCCTCGACCCGCGGGCCGGCGGCGTTGTCGCTTTGACCTGGGCGTACTTCCGATGCGGAGCGGCGCATCCCCCGCACGTCGTCCCCGGGAGTGGCGGCGCCCGTGCCTGGGAGCTCGTCGAGACGAACATCGCGACGCAGGACGGCTACGGCAACTGGCTCAGATCGACACCCGACCCCCGTCGGACGCACGAGATGGTCATGGCGCACGAGTTGGGGCATGCGTTGGGGATGGGTCACGCATGCGCCGCCGATGCCGGCGCTCCCTGCGGCGATCCGAACCGGGATGCGCTGATGCGCGCCGGCGCCCGGAGAGACGGCCCCGGCGCCGCCCTCGACCGGAGCGAGCGGGACGTCGTCCGGGCTCTCTACGCCGAGGTCGGTCCGCTGGCGCCTCGGGGGCCGGAAGCGCCGACGGACTTGGCGGTGACGGCGATCAGTCAGCATGAACTGGAGCTCAGCTGGCTCGACCGCTCCGGCGACGAGGCCGCCTTCGACGTCTACGAACGACTGATCGACAGTGACTTCGAACGGATCGCCACGCTGCCGGCGAACAGCACGTCGCTGGTCATCCAGAACGTCCCGGAAGCGTCCTACCGCGCCTACCAGGTCGTTGCCCGGAACCACCTGGGAAGCTCGCTGCCGACCGCCGAGGCGGGCGCGACGACCTTGGCGGAGGTGTTCGACTGTGCCGAGGACGACCGGACACTCTGTCTGAACGAAGGGCGCTTTCGCGTCGCCGTCGCCTGGCAGACGCCGAGCCGGACCGAGCGGGCGGCGCGCGCCGAGCCGCTGAGCGACGACACCGGGGATTTCCGCTTCCTGGCCGACGAGGTCGAGATCGTCGTCAAGGTCCTCGACGGCTGCGCGGTCAACCAGCGCTACTGGGTCTACGCCGGCGGCGTCACGGATGTCGAACTCAAGATGACCGTGATCGATGCGGATACCGGCATAGCCGCGACGTACTACAACCCGGCCGGCGCGGTCTTCCGACCGGTGCAGGACACGAGCACCTTCGCGGTTTGCCCCCAGGGCGGGAATCTCTACGGCGAGAGCGAGTACCTGCTGCCGGCCGAGGAGCTCGAATCGCTGCGCGGCGGCCGGAGTCGCTGGACGGCGAACGACGCCTCGGACCGCGAGCGCCCCAGCCGCGGATGGCCCACTCCCGACGCGGTCGGCGATTGCCAGGCGGACGACCGTACCCTGTGCCTCGAACAGGGCCGCTTCACTCTCCGCGCGCGGTGGGCTGCGGGCGACCGGACCGGCGAGGCTCACCTGCGGCCGCTCGACGCCGATACCGGCCTGTACTGGTTCTTCGACCCGGGCAACCTCGAGATGCTGGTCCGCGTCGTGGACGGCTGCGAGGTGAACGGCTATCGCTGGGTGTTCGTCGCCGGCCTGACCGACGTCGGCTTCGAACTCGAGGTGGCCGACCGCGACACCGGCGAGCGGCGGACGTACGGGCACGCCGGCGGCGGCCTGTTCGAGCCCGTGCGCGACACAGGCGCGTTCTCCTGTCGATCCTCGTACGCGGCAGGCAGGTGACGAATCCGTGAGGGAGAAGCGACATGTACGCTGGTTACCGCACCGCCGGAGTTGGCGCTTGTCTTGCAGGTGCTTGTCTTCGAAGCGTTCGTCTTCCCATCTCGTCACGCTGATGGTTACGCTGACTCGTCCTGCCGTCATGAATCTGCATCTCCCGCTGGCCGTATCGAGCGCCGTTCTCGCTCTTTCTCTGAGTGCCTCCGCGGTACCGGCTGAAGCTCAAGCCGGCCGCGATCTGCTGACGGCCGCCGTGCCGACGGCGGAGCGCGCCGTCCGCGTCGGGGCGGCGAGGCGAGCCGACGAGGAACGGGTTGCGGCCCGAGTGCGGGAAGTGTCCTCTCCCGGAGTCGGACCGTCCTCGGTAGGGCAGCGAGCGACAGAGGTCTACCAGTACGACGACGACGACCTGGACCTCGCCTTCTACCTGATCGACGAGAACACGGACGAGCCGCTCTTCGAGTTCGAGTTCGCGCAGCGATTCGACCTGTCGAGCGAAGGGACCGTGGAGTACGCGGTCGCGTGCATGGCGCGGGTGGCGGCAGACACGAGCAGCGCGGCCGATTTCGCGCTCGGCTTCTACGGCGGCGGCGATGGGCCCGGAGAGCTTCTGGCAGCCTTCGACGTGCCCGCTCGACTCAACGAGCCGGGCACGTACACCTGCTTCCAGATCGCCGGCGCCGTCGAGGGCCTCGCTCTCGAAGCCGGCGAGGTCTGGGTTGCCGTCTCCTGGCTGCGGGCCGACCCGCCCGAGAACACGAAGTACCTGATGGCCGACTCGAACGGTCCCGGTGGCGGCGCCCGCGCTTTCCGGGCTCGCGCGGCGGAAGGCGACGACTGGGAAGACTGGGTGGCCGACGAGGACGAGTCGACGAAGGCGTACGGCATTCGCCTCGCGGTCGATCACCCGACCGCCCCGCCGGATCCAGACCCGGATCCGGATCCAGAGGAGTTCACCGAATGCGTGCCGACGACCGCGCCGCTCGTCTTCGACGGCGGCTACCAGGTCAGCATGTGTTGGGAAGCTTCGGACGGCCGCGTCGGCGACGGCAAGGCCGGCATCTGGGCCTCGAGCCAGTCCGGGCTGCTCTGGTTCTTCAACCGGGAGAACGCGGAGGTCCTGATCAAGGTGTTGGACGGCTGCGCGATCAACGGTCACCGCTGGGTGTTCGTCGCGCCGGTGACGGACTTGGCCTTCAACCTCCATGTGGTCGACAGGCAGGATTCCTCTCGACGCTGGACTCAGCGCAATCCGCTGGGCAGGACCGCGCCCACCAGGAGTGACACGATGGCGTTCCGATGCAGCGAGTAATCCGCGGCCATTCTCGTCTCGGCCGCCTCGCCCGGGCCGCGGCGGCGTTCACGGCGTCTGCGCTGTGCTCGGCGTCGGCGCCGGCGATCGTCTACGTGCTGCCGACGGACGCGTCGATGGTCGAGCGTTCGCCGACGATCGTCTTTGGCGAAGTCGTCGCCGTTCGTCCGGCGGCGGGTGCGCGGCTGCCCTCGACCGACCTGACGGTAGCGGTCGAGGAGGTGCTGAAGGGCGAGGCGCCCGGCGGCGCCGTCGTCGTTCGTCAGCCCGGCGGAGTAGGTCCCGACGGTCTCGGCGTCCGTGTCCACGGCCTGCCGCAACTGGGCGCGGGCGACCGCGTGCTTCTGTTCCTGGCGCCGGACGGCGAGGTGTACCGTACGGTCGAGTTCGGCCTCGGCGTGTTCTTCGAGGTAGAGCGCGGCGATCGCGTCCTCCTCATGCGGGAGCCTTCCCTCCGTTTCGTCGAACCGCCCCCGACCGGCGAGCAGGCGCGCGAAGCGGGCCGTTTCCGCGGTTGGATCAACGATCGCGTCGGCGCCGTCGAGCGGCCGCCGGACTACTTCGTTGCGCCGCCTCCCCAGGCGCCGTCGCGGGTCGCCGAACCGTTCCGGGTCACCGTGACGCCGGAGAGCTGCGAGCGTTCCGGAGTGCCGGTGCGCTGGCGCGAGTTCGACAACGGGGAGCGCGTCGGGATGGTCGTTCACGAGGCCGGCCAGGATGGCGTCCCCGGCGGAGGCCTGTCCGAAGTGCGGGTCGGGATGGGGGCCTGGAACGACGATCCGGAGAGCCGGGTCGAGTTGTTCGTCGAGAGAGAATCGAGCGACGAGCCCCGGATCCAGATGTCGGACCGGGTGAACTCGATCACGTTCGAGGATCCGCACGACGAGATCGAGGGATCGTACGAGGTGGGTGAAGGCGGCACGATCGCGATCACCTACGTCTTCTTCTTCTGCGACGAGAACACCCGACTGCACGAGATTCCAGGCAATCGATCGGTACAGGCGCTCGAGATCATCGAGGCGAACATGACGACCCAGGACGGCTACGCGGAGTGGGTCGCCTCGAGGTCGAATCCCGCGAAGTCCCACGAACAGGTGATGGGCCACGAACTCGGCCATGTGATCGGCATCTCCCACCCGTGCGGCGACAGCGCGAGCGGCGACTGCAACGCGGATACGGGCGAGGCGCTGATGCGGGCGAGGGTTCACGCGGATGACCGCGGCGCTGCGCTGGCGGACGACGACCGGGCCGCGGTGCGCTACCTCTACTCGAGTTCGGACGGGGTCGCCCCGGACCCATATCCGGATCCTCCGACCGGGCCCGGTTACACCGACTGCCGTCCCTCGGACGTTCCGCTCAGCTTCGAGGGCGGTTTCGAGGTCCGCATGTGCTACGAGACGCCGGACGGCGTCATCGGCGAGGCCCGGTCCGGCGTTTGGGCGTCGCCCGAGGCGGGCCTGCTGTGGTTCTTCAGCCGCGAGAACGCCGAGGTCTTGATCAAGGTGCTCGACGGCTGCGCGATCAACGGCCATCGCTGGGTGTTTGCCGCACCGGCCACCGACCTGGCCTTCAATCTGCACGTCCGTGACAGCTACGGTCGCTATTGGAGCCAGCACAATCCCCAGGGACAGACCGCCGCGACGAGGAGCGATACCCAGGCCTTCCGTTGCGAGTGACGGGCCGGCGCCCGTCGTTCACCCACGCCGCGAGGACATCGCCGAGACCGCTTGGCGCAGAAGATCCCGCGCCCGTCGCGGCTCGTAGACGAACAGGCGGCGAACGCGTGGTCCCCACCGGTAGCGAAACGCCGCGGTTCGGCGGGTCCAACCGGTGCGCGGACGGGCGACGATCACGGCGTAGTGCGGACGATCTGAAAGGGAGCCCCGGGCGAGACGACGGACCTGGTCGCCCGCTGCCCGTGACCAGTCGACCGCGTAGCCGAGCGGCGCGACGAGATCGCCGCCGTAGCGGGTCATCTTCTGGATGCGGAAGCCGGTGCGGACCAGGCGCTCGATGTCTCGCGAGCGCGTGGCGCGGGCGCAGTCGCCCTCGAGCGGTGGCAAGGGCAGTTGCGCGAAGCGGCGGGCGGTTGCCGGCAGTTGCTCGTACGCAGCCCGCGCCGCAGAGCCGGTCCGCTCATTCCACTCATGGCGCTCCGGGCCGACGTAATCGTCGACGATCAGGAAACCGCCTGGTTCGAGCGCGTCGAGGACGGCGGCAAGCAGGCGTTCGAGCCGCAGATGGGCCGACAGGCCGCCGACCGCGAACGCCGCAGGGTAGGCGGCGACCGGCAGGGCTGGCTCTCGCGGGTCGAACGCGAGCCGATGGACGGACGAGGTCTCTCCGGTTCGAGTCTCGCCCTCGCCCGCTTCAGGGTCGAGCCCCGCGGCGAACGGGACCGACCCGTCGACGACGTCGATCCGCGCCGCAAAGCCGGCCTGGATCAGCGCTTCCGCAGCGCCCTGATCGCCGATCACGAGCACCCGCGGAAACGCTTCTGCGGGCGCGAGTTTCGTCATCCAGTCGGACCCATCTCCGTTCAGAGCCGCTCGAACCTCTTGCGGCAGCCCCCAGACGCTCGCGGTTGGCTCGGTGCTCGTGGCCGATGCCGCGGCGGATGCTCGCGAGCTGGTCGTTCTTTCGGCGGTCGGACCGGCGTCCTGTGCCGAACCCACCGCGCCCGGACCAACACCGAGCTGCTCCAACCGCTCGGAGGCCTGTTCCTGCCATTGCAGCCGGAAGTACAGCGCGTGCTTGCGCTCCGAACAGGTCCGACAGGTACCGCAGGGATTGCCGGCGGCAAGGCCGTCCGTGATCGCGCCGAGCAGCGGCGAGCGGTCGATCTGCTCGAAGGACTGCTCGGGATAGAGTCCGATCGGTTCCTCCTCCCAGAAAATGCAGGGCGACACGGCGCCGTTCGGCCGGACGACGATCGTGTGTCGGGGCCAGGCGCAGCCGGCCACGGCGGTGCGCCAACGACCGCGGAGGCGCCGGTGATCGTAGAGACCGGCGCGCCAACGCAGGACGTGGCCGCGCCAGCCGATCGGTCCGCCGTCATCAAAGTCCGGGTAGGACACGAGTCGCAGGCCGCGCGCGGCGGCGTCCGCTGCCGTCGCTTCGAGCTCGGCGCGAAGCGCCGCCGGATCCTCGCCGTCGAGCAGCTCGTCCTCCGCGCTGACGTGGGCGGTGGGCGCGACGAAGCGCACGTCGAGCTCTCGTGCGCCCATGTCTTCGGCGAACCGCGGCAAGTCGGCAAGGTCGGCGCGGTTCGTCTGCATCCAGACGAAGATGAGGCGCAGGCCGGTCCGAGTGCCGCGCCGGACCTCGTTCAACAGCTCGAACGAGCGCAGCAGGCGATCAAACTTGCCGCCGACCCGGATGGACTCGTAGGTCGCTGCCCGCGTACCGTCCATCGATACGCCGACGGTCCTCACCCCGGCCTCGCAGATCGCCTCTGCCTTTGCCGGCGTGAGCGGCAGGAGGTTCGTGGGAAACCACAGGTCGGGGACCCCGTGGCGCCCCGCCTCGCGCAGGATGTCGACGAATTTCGGGTGCACCAGGGGTTCGGCGGCACATCCCAAGGCAACGCGATGGGCGCGGGGGAACAGATCCTGGGCGATCCGCTCGAAGGTCGCGGTCGGCATCATGCCGCGGGATCCCAGCTGGCGGTCGAACGGCACGAACTGCAGACGGTTGACGGCAGAGAAGTAGCACATCCTGCACTTCAAGTTGCAGCGCTCGGTCGTATCGAGAATCACCTCGAGCGGTCGACGGATGGACATCGTGGTTCAGCCTGTTCGCTGTCGTCGGACTTGGGCGAGGGCGTCGAGCATCGCGCGGCAGACGCCGTGGCCCGAGCTCCGCTCCCGCCACACTCGGGCGATGCTAACCGGGTCGCGCTCGCCGCGTCGCCAGACGGCCTGCTCGGCGGCGATCGCTCGTGCCAACGGCCCGGCCCGGTGGCTGCGGGCCACCCGGCCGTAGGCGCCGCCCTCGGACCAGCTTCTGAGGCTCGGAATCGGTGTGCCGACGACCGTGGCGCCCATCGACAACGCTTCGCAACCGGCATGCGGCGCGCCCTCCCAGCGGGACGAAAAGACGAGCGAGCGGCTCGACGCGAGCGTGTCGGCGAGGACCTGCGGGTACTGCGGGCCGTGGTAGACGACGTTCGGAAACCGCTTGCCGAGACGACGGAAGTGCTCTTCGCCGCCGACGCCGAAGATGTGCACCGGATCGTCGCTCTCGTCGCCCGCGCGGGGAAGATAGCGAGCCAGCGCACGGGCGAGCAGAGGTGCGTTCTTCTGTGGATCGTCCCAGCGGCCGACCGCGACCAAGCCGCGCCGTTCGCGCTCGAGTTCAGGAAACTCGGTGAAGACGCGGTGAATGGCGAGCGGCGCGACATGTATCCGGTCGACCAGGTCTCCCCGACCCGACCAGCGGAGGAACCTCTGGAAGTGCTCGCGCGATTCGGCGGCGCCGAGCACGAGCACGTCGGACAGTTCCGTGCTCCGCAGAAACTCGGCGTCCTGGGGATCGAGACGGCGGAACGAAGCCAGATAGCGGCGGGTGAAGAAGCGGAGCTGCCGAACCTGGTGGCCGCGGCCGGCGCAGCCGGAGAACACCTTGCGCCGCATCGTGGCCCGAGGAAAAACCCGCAGACCGATCTGACCGTCGGAATCCCCTAATGCAATCACCCGGACGCCGGCGCTCCGGATCGTCGCCAGCAGGCTGGACATCTGATGGAACGAAGGCAGGATAGCGACGTCCGCTTCGAGCCCCTGCCAGAAGTCCGCATCCTCGAGGCCGCCGTGTTCGGGTGAGCGGGTCGGCACCGGGAATCCGTCATCCGACGATCTCGGGCAAACGACGTACGCCTCGTGGCCCAGGCTCTCCAGCCCGCGAACGTACTCTTCGAAGCGGAAGCTGCACTGCCGGAGCGGAGTGCCGTAGTTCCAGGCGACTGCAATCCGCATGATGGTCGAACGCTACCTTGTCGCAGGCTGGCGTTTCGTCCGACCCGGCGCCGGCCTCTACGGCCGGCCGAACAACTGCTTGAGTGGACGCTTGATCGGGCCTGGAAGGCGGCGTCCGACGCGGACGCCGAGCTTCTCCAGGCGAGCGGAGAGACTCTCGCGGGCCATCGACTCCGGGCGGCGGCCGCCGTCGCGGAGCCAGCGCTGCTCGTCGGCGGTCAGTGCGAGAGCCGTTGCGGCGACCGTTTCTTCAATCTCCCTCTCGCAGTCAGCACCGACGATCGCATAAAGCGGCAGGTCCTGAGCGAGCACCCAGGCGAGAGCGACCTGGGGGACCGTGGCCTTCGTCGCTTCGGCGAACTCGATGACGCGCTCGAGGCGCTTCAGGTTCGCTTCGTGCACGTAGGCGGTGCGGCAGGCCGGATCGACGAGTTCCGAGTCGGCCGCCAGCGCCCGTCGCGTCACCCGCCCCGAGAACAGCCCTCGCGCCAGCGACGACCAGGCGAAGATCGGCAGGCCGGTGCGACGGTGCCAGGCGCGGTCGGCCGCTGCGCTCGGCCCGGCGCCGGTCAGCGTGGCGCAACCTCCCCAGGGGTCACGCACCTGGTCGGCGAGCGAGAAATGCGGGCTCGACGCTGCCGGCAGCGGTCGGTCGTTCGCGGCCGCGTAGTTCCAGGCCTCCTCGATCCGTTGCCGTCGCCAGTTCGAGAACCCATAGCCGCCGAGCCTGCCTTGACGAAGGTGCTCGTCGAACGCGTCGACCAACTCGCCGACCGGTACCGTCGGGTCGTCGCGGTGGAGCAGATAGAGATCGACTCGCTCGCGTTGCAGACGCTCCAGCGAGTCGAGAAGATCCCGGGCCAGCGCCTCAGGGGTCACCCGCGGCCCGTCGGCGTCCGGATGACAGCCCTTCGACAGGACGAACATCTCGTTCTCCAGGCCCTGGCGCCCCAGCCACGAACCGATCGCCCGCTCCGAGGCGCCGCTGCCGTAGACGTGTCCCGTGTCGACGCCGCAGATGCCGTGCTCGAACGCCGCGTCGAGCAGCTCGTCGGCGTGGTTCTGGCCTCCGGCCGTGTCGCCGTGGAGCGCCATCGTTCCGAGCAGGACGCGGGACAAGTCGAAGGCGCCGGCTGCCGTCTCGTCGTCGACGTCCGTCGGCAGCGGAGCGCGCGTGATGGATGGCCGCGCGGATGAACCGCGACGTTCGCCACCCTCTGCCAGGGGTCCGAAGCGCCGATACGCCATCCCGCGGTGCGTCCCGACCGTCCTGCCGACCGCGGCCTCGAACGGATACTGCACACCGATCCGCCGCCGCGCGTCATCCATCCGCTCGAGCAGCGCGATGGACTCGGCGTGCGGCAACAGCGGGCTCTCCGTCGATCCTTCGGCCAGCAGGCGCGCTACTTCGAGCGCCTGGTACTCGTAGCCGTTCGCGCCGAACGGCCGTTCCGCGACCTCCGCTTTGTCCGCCTCTCCGCTTCGCACGAGCGTTGCCGATTCGGCGCGCCAGAAGTTCGGAATCTCGATCCGCCCTCCGGCGCCTTCGATGATCGCGGTCTGGTCCAAGGACCGACTGACCGCACTCTCGAGTTCCGCGACCGCGCCGTTTGCGAAGCGCAACGTGACGCGGCAGTGCTGGTCGACGCCGGACGGCGCGAGCTCGGCGTCGACGTCCATCTCGGGCGGCTCGCGGCCGGTGATTGCATCGCCGAAGACGAGGGAAGCGAGCGATAGGGTGTAGCAGCCGACATCGAGCAGGCTGCCGCCGGCCAGCGCGGGTGAGAAGAGCCGGCTCGCCGGGTCGAAACCCGCCTCGAAGCCGAATGCGCAGCGAAGCCGTCGCGGCTCGCCGATGGCGCCGGCGTCGAGCCAGCGGGCGACCTGTCGGGTCGCCGGCAGGAAACGGGTCCACATCGCCTCGAGCAAGAGCCGCCGTTCCCGCTGGGCGATCCCGCAGAGCCGGCGTGCCTCGGAGGCGTTGACGCACAGAGGTTTCTCGCACAGCACGGCCTTGCCGTGGCGAAGCGCCAGCGCCGCGTGTTCCAGGTGGCCGGGATGCGGCGTCGCGACGTAGACCGCGTCGACGTCCGGGTTCGAGACGAGCTGCCGGTACGTGCCGGCCGTTGCCGCGGGATCGCCGCGCTCCTCGTTGAACGCTCTGGCTCGTCGAGGATCGCGGCTGCCCGCGGCCGTCACGCGGTGCCCGTCGAGCGCGTCGACCGCGGCGGCGAAAGTGCGGGCGATCGCGCCCGGCCCGAGGATGCCCCAGCGCATCGCGCTCGTCCTTGCCTGAGCCGTTCAGGCGTCCGTGACGCAGCCGGTAGACGCCGAACTCACCGTCTTCACATAGCGGTAGAGCGCGCCGCGTGTCGCCTTGAGCGGAGGAGCTTCCCAGGCTGCGCGGCGCGCATCGAGTTCGGCGTCATCCAGAACCACATCGATCGTGTTCGACTCGGCGTCGATCTCGATCCGGTCCCCGTCGCGGACGAGGGCGAGCGGCCCGCCCTCCTGCGCCTCCGGGGTGATGTGGCCGATCAGGAAACCGTGCGACCCGCCGGAGAAGCGACCGTCGGTGATCAGCGCGACATCGTTGCCGAGCCCCGCGCCGATCAGCGCCGAGGTGGGCTTCAGCATCTCCGGCATCCCCGGACCGCCCTTCGGTCCCTCGAAGCGAATGACGATGACCGAGCCGCTCCTCACTTCGCCGCGTTCGAGGGCCTCCACCATCTCTTCCTCGGAGTCGTAGACCTGCGCCGGGCCGGCGAAGCGCTCGCCTTCCTTGCCCGTGATCTTCGCCACGGCGCCTTCGGGCGCCAGGTTGCCGCGCAGGATCTGGAGGTGGCCGGTGGGCTTGATCGGTTCGTCGAACGGCAGGACAACGTCCTGTCCGGCGGCCAGGCCGGGGAGCGGCGCCAGGTTTTCGGCGAGCGTCTGCCCGGTGACGGTCATGCAGTCGCCGTCGACGAGGCCGCGCTCGAGCAGCATCTTGAGCACCGCCGGAGTGCCGCCGACATCGTGGAGGTCTTCCATCAGGTAGCGGCCGGAGGGCTTCAGATCGGCCAGGAAGGGCGCCCGGTCGCTGACTCTCTGGAAGTCGTCGACGGAGAGGTCGACGCGCGCCGCGTGGGCGATCGCCAGCAGGTGGAGCACCGCGTTCGTCGATCCGCCGAGCACCGTGATCAGCATGATCGCGTTCTCGAACGCCGCCCGGGTCAACATCGCGCTCGGGCGGAGGTCCAACTCGAGGAGCTTCCTCATCGCCGGCCCGGCGAGCCGACACTCGTCGAGCTTCTCCGGCGCCGTGGCCGGAATCGACGAGCTGTACGGCAAGGACATGCCAAGCGCTTCGATCGCCGCCGCCATCGTGTTCGCCGTGTACATGCCGCCGCAGGCGCCGGCGCCGGGACAGGCGCGGCGGACGATCGTCTCCCGGTCGTCTTCGGAAAGGTCGCCGCTGATCGCCTCGCCGTAGCTCTGGAAGGCCGAGATGATGTCGATCTTCCGCCCCCTGAACTCGCCGGAGCGGATCGTGCCGCCGTAGATGACGAGAGCGGGACGGTCGAGCCGGGCGATCGCCATCATGCAGCCGGGCATGTTCTTGTCGCAGCCGGGAATCGAGATGTTCCCGTCGTACCACTGCGCCGCCATCACGGTCTCGATCGAGTCCGCGATCAGATCGCGCGACTGCAAGGAGTAGCTCATTCCGTCCGTGCCCATCGAGATTCCGTCGGACACGCCTACCGTGTTGAAGCGGAGGCCCACGCACCCCGCCTCGTCGACGCCGGCCTTCGCGGCAGCCGCCAGGTCGAGCAGATGCATGTTGCAGGTATTCCCCTCGTACCAGACGCTGGCGATTCCCACCTGCGGCCTGGACATGTCCTCAGGGGTCAGGCCGGCCCCGTAGAGCATCGCCTGGGACGCCCCCTGCGACTTGTCCTGCGTGA
The DNA here is from genome assembly GCA_965219625.1 of Candidatus Multivoraceae bacterium. Lineage (GTDB taxonomy): Bacteria > Acidobacteriota > Thermoanaerobaculia > Multivoradales > Multivoraceae > Multivorans. The sequence goes on from OZ244782.1 coordinate 2,024,988, forward strand.
TGCGCGCGGAGTAGCGGTTGAGCCGGATCATGACCGGCGACTATGGCATAAGCGCCGACTCGCGATCACGTCTCGTTGGACAGCTCCAGCGGCAGCTTCGTCCTGTCCCTTGTGCTATCGTCGCGGAGCTTGTCGGTTTCCCGATTAACTGCCCCTTTGGAGGATCTCTCATGAAGAAGGTTCTGTTCGCGTTTGCGTCTCTTGCCCTGGTGTTCGGCGCTCCGGCGTTGGCTTCAGAAACCTGGACCGGGGAGGTCCTCGACATGGTCTGCTTCGGCAACGGCCAGAAGGGAGAGGGCCATGCCGGTTGTGCCGCGAGGTGCCTTTCCAACGGCAACGAGATGGGCCTCCTCGTCGGCGACGATGCGGTGAAGATCGATCGGGCCGCCTCTGATGCGGATGCGATCGAGACTCTCGAGAGTCTGGGCGGCAAGTCCGCGAAGGTCACCGGCACGGCGACGAAGGCCGACGACGGCACGGTCACTCTGACGATCACCGCCGCCGAGCCTGGCTGATCCCGGAGGCTTTCTCCATGATGCCCGTCGACGCCCGGGCATGAAGGAGGTCATCCGACCTCGACTCGGGCGTTCGCCGCGCTGTTCTGCGCCGCTCCGGTTCTCGGAGCGGCGCTTTGCGTTTCGGCGTGCGAACATCACCCGGCGTGAGAGCAGGCGACATCATCGGGCGTTTTCGGATCGGGAACGAACTGGCGGCGCTTCCCGGCGAACTGCCGCTGGCGCTCTATCGGGCGCAGGACATCGGCGCCCGCTCCTGGGTACTCGTTCAGCGCTACCCGAGCGACGCGCCCGGCTCGGAAGTCGAGGCTGCGTTCCGACGCGCCGAGCGGCTGTTCGCGTCGGCTGCCGGCGACGGGACGTTCGCCGCCGTGGTCGATCGGCGCTTCGAGCCGCCGGCGCACCTCGCGTGGTCCTTGGGTGGCGGCGAGACATTGCGGCAGCGCCTTCAACGCTCGCCGGTAGGCCTCGAGGAGGCGGCGCGGCTGGGCCTTGCGCTGGCAAGCTCGGTTCGCGCCCTCCACCGCGCGGGTGTCGTTCACGGCGCGCTTCGCCCGGCGAACGTCCAACTCGAATCCGGCGGCGGCCTCCGCCTGCTGGCGCCGTCGAGCCTGGGGCCGGCGACCCTCGCAGGCGCCATCGAGGCATCGGCGACGTCCAGTCTGTGGACGGCGGCCTACCTGTCGCCAGAGCAGATCGAAGGCGCCGAGAAGGCGATGACCGGCGACCCCGTCTCCTTCTCGACCGCGGACGACGTCTGGACCCTCGGCGTCATCCTCTACGAACTGGTGACCGGCGAGCTCCCCTTCGTCGCCGCCACGGAGGCGGCCATGCGTCGGGCAGTTGCCAGTCAAGCCGTCGATCTCGCCACCTCGCTCCCGGGCAGCGCGCCCGACGCCTTCGAAGGCGCATTCGCCATCGCCCTCGACCGCGACGTCCTCCGGCGGCGAGCCGCGATCGACGATCTCGTCGGTCACCTCGAACGGACGGGAGACGCCCTGCGCCCGAAGGTGCGCGCCGCGTCGGACAGCGTTTCCCGCAGCCGGGCCCGGAAGGCGGCGGCCGCCTCGGACCGTTCAGCCGCCGGCCCCGACCGACGGGAGTGGCGATCCGCATTCGACCGCCTGAACGCCGAACGTCGCCGGTTGGCGAAGGAACGACCCGCTCCGCCCCTGTGGCGGGTCCTCCTGTGGCCACTTGCCGCGGTGCTGCTCACGGCCGCCACCGTCGCCGCGTGGCTGCTCTCCGAGTAGTTACTCGTCGAGCGAGGCCTAACGCGGTCCGATGTCGCCGCTGCTTGACAAGATCGCTCCGGTCAGCGGGTCGTACACCGCGATGACGAACGTGTGCTGGCGGCGCCGCAGTTCGAGACCGGTCGTGTAGGTGAAGTGCTGCCCTGGTTGCGGCGCCTGGTTGCCGGCGATCCGTATCTTCTCGACAGGCGTCTCGGAGCGGTTGCCGTCCTTGTCCATCACGGTGACGCGGAACTCGAGCTCGTTCTGCCACACCCCGGCGACCGGCAGCAGGGTCACCTCGTCGAGCGGAATGGCGACCTCGACGGGCACGATCATCTTGCCGAGGCCGCGCCGCTCCGGCCGGCCGAATCGGACCCCGAGGGGCTTCGCCGAGGGCGGGTTGCCGAAGAGCAGCGAGCCCTCGACCATCATCGTGACTTCGGTGCTGCGCGACAGGTCGACGTACCCTTCGCGCGAGCGAACTCTCAGGCCCGGCCTGCCGACGAGTCTCACGTCGATGTCGTGGACGGCGTCGTCCTCGCGCCGCTGCGGCTGGAAGCCGAGCCAGTAGTAGGACCGGGTGTCGGCGACGGCATCGGCGAACGCCTCGTCTCGCCCCGAGTTGATCATCGCCACGCCGCCCGTCGCTCTGGCGAGCGCGTAGAGCGTGTTGTGCTGCAGCGTCTCGCGCTCGAGACCCAGCGTTCCCGCCCGCCCTCCGCCCGGCTCGGTCGGCGAGTTCGAGTCGAAACCCACGGACGCCTCGCCGGGGAACGAGGGGCGGAAGCCCGGCACATCGACCGGGTAGAGCGTGTAGCCGATCAGGTTCGCAGCCGAGATGAGCGGACCGTAGATTTGGTTTGAGCTCATCATTCGTGCGTCCGAGGCCGCCGAGAGATCCTGGATGTTCGCCGAACGGTCGGCAACCGTGTACATCGCGGGGGAGATGGCCCAGCCGCCGGCGAGGAGCAGCATGACCTTGCGCCCAGGCCGGTTGGCGAAGCTGCGAAGCGTCGCCACCGCCGCCAGCACGGAGCGCTCGAGTTGACTTTCGAGGGTCGTCGCGTAGCGCAGTTCGGTCGGGTCGAGGTGGTTCCGGAGTTCGCTCTCGGGGACCAGGTAGTCCGAGTTTCCTTCCAGGAAACGCCTGGACTGGGCGCGGATGCTCGCGAGCTCGGCGCGTTCCGAGTCGTTCGTGTTCACTTCGGCGATCCGCATCAACCCGTGGGTCCTGCGCCGCCTCGCCTGATCCAGCGCGTCGGCCAGCTTCCCCGGCGAGTTCGTCCAGGTGGTCAACATGGTGACCGTCTTGCCATCGAACGCGACCGCCGCGACCCGGTCCTCCGGCCCCAGGTCGGCCAGGTCGTCCTCGATCCGGTCGAGCACGCGGTTGCGGTCGCGCTGGATCGAGAAGAAGTCGTCGATGAAGAGGAGGAAACTCGTGCCGACCGGCTGTTCGGGCTCGAGGTCGGGCACGCCGGCGATCTGGCTGTCGGCTGCCGCAGCCTGCGCCCGGCCCTCCTCGATTTCCGTGAAGTAGTCGATCGGAGTCGGCTCGCCGTCGACCAGCAGTTCGAAGTCGGAGGCGTCCAGGCCGTGGACGCGGTTGCCGTCCCGGTCGGTGACGACGACCTCGATGTTCACGACCCGAACGTCGATGACCTCGGAGAATACCGCCGGCAGGTCGTTCTGCTGCTGGGCGGCGGCCGGCGCCGCGGCGGTTGCGAGCGCCCAGAGCGCGAGGGTGACCCAGAGCAGCGCGAGCCGTGATCGTCGTTTCCTCATGTCGTCGATCCTCGTCGATCCACCGTGTCCTTACTTCCAGGTGGAAGACTACAGGGAGTCCGAGTATTCCCGGGCCGGCTCAGACGCCGGTCGCCGCGCCCTCGGGCTGGCGGGGGAGGCCGAGCGTCTCGCGGTAGAACGCGAGCTCCGCCTCGAGCGCGCGGATGATGTTCGAGGCTTGCCGGAAGCCGTGCTGCTCGCCGTCGAACAAGAGGTACTCGACCCGCAGCCCCTTCGCGTTCAACGCGGCGACCATCGCTTCCGCCTGATTCGGCGGAACGATGCGGTCTTCCGAGCCCTGGAAGAAGATGACCGGGCACGAGAAGCCGTCGCGGGCTTCGAGCGGCGAGCGTTCGCGATACAGATCTGCCCGTTCGGGGTAGGGACCGACGAGGCGGTCGAGATAGCGCGACTCGAACTTGTGGGTGTCCCGCGCGAGCGCCGAGAGGTCGGCGACGCCGTAGTGACTCGCCCCGGCGGCGAAGGTGTCGCGGAAGGCCAGCGCGGCGAGGGTGGTGTAGCCGCCGGCGCTGCCGCCGCGGATGAAGAGCTTCGACCGGTCGACTTCGCCCGCAGCAGCCAACCACTCGGCTGCGGCGACGCAGTCCTCCACGTCGACGACTCCCCACTCGCCGCGCAGGAGTTCGCGGTAGGCGCGGCCGTAGCCGGTACTTCCGCCGTAGTTCACATCGACGACGGCGAAGCCGCGCGAGGTCCAGTACTGTATGCCGCTGTCGTAGACGTGCTCCGCCGCCGATGTGGGGCCGCCGTGACTCTTGACGATCAAGGGCGGTTTGCTCTCCGCAGGAGCGCAGGCGTCGTCGTTCTTCGGAGGATAGAAGAAGCCGAAGGCGCGGCGCCCCCCGGCGGATGGGTACTCGATCGGACGGCCCGTCGAGAGGTAGCGTCTGTCGGGCGCGGGTCCGGTGGCGAGAAGAACCTCGGTCTCTGCGGCCCCGTCCGCGCGGTCGGGACTCTGAAGCCGCGCGATCTCGGCGACGCGGTCCGGGGCGGCGCCCAGGAACACGACGGCGCTGGCGCCGGTGACTCCGGTCTCCGCGGCGCGGAGCCAGGCAATCGACGTGTACGGCGTCTCGACCGGCGCTGCCGCCGCGTCTCCATCGGCATCCGCCTCCGGCAACCGGACGAGCCGCCACACACCCTGATCGCAGCAGGCGGCGACGATGCCGGCTTTCGTATGCGCGTACGTCGACATGCCGAACAGCCACGGGGGCACGCCGAACTCCGCTTCGCTCGGGCAGAGCGCGCCGACTTCGCCGTCGTCCTCGACTCGGTACAGGTTCCACCAGCCGCTCCGGTCGGAGACGAACGCCAGCCTGCCGCGGTCGTCGAAGCTCGGCTGCTGGATCGCCTCGGGGCTCGCGGGGTCGCCGCCGGCGATCCGCCGGGGCGTCTTCAGCGTGCCGTCGTCGTCGACGGCGGCAAGCCACAGAGCCGTGGCGTCCCAGGGCATGTCCGGGTGGTTCCAGTCGAGCCACGACATCGCCGACCCGTCCGGCGAGAGCCTCGGCGAGCTGTAGAAGTCGGCGCCCGACGCGAGTTCGGTCGGCGCCGGCGGATCCGAGGAGGCGCGCGCCCTTGCGCTGCCGCCGCGCTTTGCTGGCGGCAGGCGAATCGAGACGAGCGCCGCCGTTTCCTCGCCGCCCTCCGGGTCGGGCCGTTCCGCGACGGCGATCAGCCGTCGTCTGCGACGATCCCAGGTCAGGTCCGCGTAGCGAACGCCGTCGGCGGGCGTCAGCGGCTCGATCCCGCCACCCTGGACGAGGTACACCCGTTGGTCGGCGAAGTGGACGAACGCATGATCCGGCGCGCCGTTATCCCTCCCGGCGAAGAGGCAGAAGGCCCCGCCGCCGTACTCGTGGACCCGGCTGCGGACATCGAACCCGGTCGGCGTCAAATCCTGCGTCCTGCCGTCCGGGCGACGGCAGACGAGGACGTTCCGGCCGGCCTCCTCCGGCCGCCGCTCGACCCAGCAGACGAACTCGCCGACCACCGCCAGATCGTCGATGCGCCGCCCATCCGTCGCCGCCCTCTTCGCCGTGACCGGCGATTCCCAGGTTCCGTACGGTGCGACGGCGCGGTTCATCGAGGCGTTGCGGTCCATCGCTGCCGAGCGTACCGCGAGACGTCTACCGCTCGGCGGGGGTAGAGTCTCGGCTTTGAGCAATCCGAGGAGCTCTCTCGATGACCGATACCGCCGCCGCGCTTTCCACCCTCTTCGCGCAGATGCCGGAGCGCTTCGACCCGCAAGCCGCCGCCGGCCTCGATGCCGTCATCCAGTTCGACCTCTCCGGCGACGGCGGCGGCGTCTGGCACGCCGCGATACGAGACGGCGGCATCGCCGTCCAGGAAGGCGCTCACGATGCGCCGACGATGACCGTCTCGCTCGAGGCGGACGACTTCCTCGATCTGATCGCCGGCGACCTGGATGGCGCGACCGCCTTCATGAGCGGCCGGCTTCGCATCGACGGCGACATGAGTCTCGCGATGCGGATGGAGAGCCTGTTCCGCATGGGCTGATCGCCGGGGACCGTTCAGGCAGCTCTCCGGCGGGCTCTCTTGTCCCGGCGACGAACCTGCCGTACCATCCGCGCGCCCTCCTGTCTTGGAACCTGCGGATGACCGACGGGCGTCCCGCCCAGCGCGACTTTGCGGCCGGAGCCGCTCCCCGGAACGTCGCCCTTTGCTTCGACGGCACCTGGAACAGCGACGATGCGACGTCGCCGACGAACGTGGTGAAGACCGTGCAGGCGCTCGCCCCGGCGACTGCCGGCAGAACCGGGCAGGTTCGGTACTACGACCGGGGGGTCGGCACGGGGCGATTCGACCGGGTGCGTGGCGGCGTCTTCGGCCTGGGGCTTGCGCGGAACGTCGAGCTTGCCTATCTGTGGCTCAGCGGTCACTTCCGGCCGGGAGACCGGCTCTTCCTGTTCGGCTACAGCCGCGGCGCATACACGGCGCGGAGCCTCGCCGGGCTGGTCGGGCGGTGCGGCATCCCGGACCCGGAGCGCTGTGTCGCGGGCGGCGTCTCGGTCGCGGATGTGGCGCTCCGGGCGATGGCCATCTACCGGTTGCGCGACGACCGCGAGCGTGTTCGGCTGGCCCGCCGCCACGTCGAGCGGTGGGCGCACCCGCTGAAGGACCCGTTGCCGCCCGGAACCGCGGACCGCAGCGTTGGATGCGAGGTCCGCTTCATCGGCGTCTGGGACACGGTTGGCGCGCTCGGCGTCCCCATTCGTTGGCTGAACGGGCTGGGCGCCCGCCGTCATCGGTTCCACGACGTCGGGCTCGGGGGCCACATCGCGAATGCGTTTCACGCGGTCGCCATCGACGAAGGCCGCCGGCCCTTCGAGCCGACCCTCTGGACCTGCCGCCCTCGAGAGGGGCAGACGGTCCAGCAGCTCTGGTTTCCGGGCGTCCACAGCGACGTCGGCGGTGGCCGGGCGGACACCCGCCTCGCGGACGGCGCGCTCCTGTGGATCTGGGCGCGGGCCCACGAGTGCGGCCTCGCGTTCCAACCCGGCTCGGTGCTGGCCGGCGCCGCACCCGACCCGCTCGCGCCGCTCGGCGATTCGATGTCGCTCGTCTATCGGCTCTGGGGCCGGCACGAGCGCCCGATGGGCGCCTTCGGCGACGACGGCGACCGTCTTGCCACCGGCGAGGCGGTCCACTTCTCGGCCGTTCGTCGCCTGGATGACGAGTCGACGGGTTATCGCCGAAGCGCCGCGGGCCGCAACCTCGCCCGGTTGCTCGAGCAGGGCCTGGTCGCCGCCGCCCCGCCGGCGCCGGGAGAGAGCGACCCGGCGTCCGTCGTCTGGGACGCGCCGCCGGCGCCTCACGGAACGGACATGAATACCTGGGCGTCGTGACGAGCCGGAGGCGGCCGGCTAGCTGGGACTTCGGGGAGATGCCGGGCGAGCGGGTCCGCAAGCGACGCGCCGTTCCCGGCTCTGGACGGTTCCGGCTGAGTCGGCTAGACTCTCGCCCACTTGGACAGATGGCCTTGAAGTCTTTTTCCCGGAGGTGATGCGCAGCGTTCGCGTGATTGGCGATCGACGAGCCGAGCAGGGCTCGGATGAGCGCGGTTGTCAACAAGAAGTCAGTAGCCGGAGCCGCTGCGGGTTGTCCGCGCCGCTCTGGCTGATCTATGGATCGGACTCTGCAGATGGTTATCTGCCGGTCCAGGTTCCACGGCCCTTGGCTGAAGAGGCCATTGGGCCAAACGACAGCGGCATGAGGCCGCTCTAAGGAGAAACAAACTGATGAAGCTGATGAAGCACATCACGATCGCGCTGGTTCTCAGCGCGATTCCGGCGATGGCGTTCGGCCAGGTCACGGTGACGACTGCGTGCGACGCAGAGAACGTGAACTGCCACGTCACTCCGTACTTCCACGGTTCGGGCGGTTTCGTCGCGCCGGCGCCCGCCGATGCGACGGAGCTCGACTACTACGTGAAGTGCGGGAACTTCGCCTACGCGTATGAGGCAGCCGTTTCGGACGGCGTTGCCTCCGGGCTCGTCGAATGCGACGAGGAGGGCGCGGTGGTTCAGGTCCAGGGCGCTCTTCACGGCGGCTGGTACTGGATCAACGACAGCGTGTCGTCCGCCACGGCGGCTCTCATGTCGGAGGATGTCGGCGGCAACGCGAAGACGGCGCCGGTCGATCCGGGCGGCCTGACGAAGGCCGGAACGGAAACGGCGACGTTCTTCCGTCACGAGAGCTCGGGCCGGGTGGCGATCCTGTCGCACATTCTGCCGACGCCTCCGATTGCTGCATGCGCGGGTCAAGCGGATGCGGCAAGCGACTGCAGGCTGAGCTCGGCCTCGCAGTGGGGCATCACGGCGACGGTTCCGGGCGCGACGGCCAGTGCAGCGCCGGTCAGCGTTGCGGGCGGTGTCGTCAACCGTCCGACCGGTGACACGGCAACCAACGTCACCGTGACGGTCCAGCCGAACGGCGGCCACCTCCTGACGGCAGAAAACGTGACGTCGGGCGGCGCTGCAACCGTCACCGGCGGCAAGGTCGGCACTGCGGACCGGGCGGCGCCGGATGGCGTCGCGGCCGCCAGAGACGTGAACGCGGCCGGCGCGAAGGTGACCTATACGGTCAGCGTTGCGAAGAACGACGGGCGCTGCGCGGCAACGAATGTCGACCGGGGTACCCGGGAACCCGTTGTCGTGTCCGTGCCTGCCCCGTCGGCCGGCGCCGTGCCGCTGCCGACCGCGGCCTTGACGGTCAGCTTCGACGTGACGTGCGCGCCCTTGGCGTCCTCGAGCCAGCAGGGCGAGGAGCTCGTGCCGGAGAACGCGTTCCCGGCGGCTCGGTAGCCTGAGTCCAGAACGGTCTCGTGACCTGAGGGCGCCCTCCCGGGCCCATCAGGTCACGAAGCGCCTTCTCTTGAGCGGCGCCTCCGCGCCGGGTCGCCTGAGACCCGGCGCGGAGGTTGCCGCTCGTTTCGTTCTTGGGCTTCCGTCTGCGAGTTCGCCTGCCGGAATGACCTCGACGTCGGGCTCGGTAGGGCGCGGCGCCTCGCAGACTCCTCGGGGCTTGACGAATCCGCTGGAAGCCCGTAGGCTCCTCAGCCTTCGGAGAGAGTAAAGTCGATCAGCAAATCGCCGTGCTCGGCTCTTGCCGGCTTGCAAGCGGCCGGGAGTCGTCTTGCAGATTGCCTTGCGCCGGCGGCTCTGGACGGTTTCGGCTGAGTCGGCTAGACTCTCGCCCACTTGGACAGACGGCCTTGGAGTCTTTTACCGGGAGGTGATGCGCAGCGTTGGCGTGATTGGCGATCGACGAGCCGAGCAGGGCTCGGATTGACGCGGTTGCCAACAAGAAGTCAGTAGCCGGAGCCGCTGCGGGTTGTCCGCGCCGCTCTGGCTGATCTACGGATCGGACTCTGCAGGTGGGTATCTGCGGATCCAAGTTCTACGGTTCTTGGCTGAAGAGGCCATTGGGCCAAACGACAGCGGCATGAGGCCGCTCTAAGGAGAAACAAACTGATGAAGCTGATGAAGCACATCACGATCGCGCTGGTTCTCAGCGCGATTCCGGCGATGGCGTTCGGCCAGGTCACGGTGACGACTGCGTGCGACGCAGAGAACGTGAACTGCCACGTCACTCCGTACTTCCACGGTTCGGGCGGCTTCGTCGCGCCGGCGCCCGCCGATGCGACGAAGCTCGACTACTACGTGAAGTGCGGGTCCTTCGCCTACGCGTATGAGGCAGCCGTTTCGGACGGCGTTGCCGCCGGGCTCGTCGAATGCGACGAGGACGGCGCGGTAGTTCAGGTCCAGGGCGCTCTTCATGGCGGCTGGTACTGGATCAACGACAGCGTGTCGTCCGCCACGGCGGCTCTCATGTCGGAAGATGTCGGCGGCAACGCGAAGACGGCGCCGGTCGATCCGGGCGGCCTGACGAAGGCCGGAACGGAAACGGCGACGTTCTTCCGTCACGAGAGCTCGGGCCGGGTGGCGATCCTGTCGCACATTCTGCCGACGCCTCCGATTGCTGCATGCGCGGGTCAAGCGGATGCGGCAAGCGACTGCAGGCTGAGCTCGGCCTCGCAGTGGGGCATCACGGCGACGGTTCCGGGCGCGACGGCCAGTGCAGCGCCGGTCAGCGTTGCGGGCGGTGTCGTCAACCGTCCGACGGGTGACACGGCAACCGACGTCACCGTGACGATTCAGCCGAACGGCGGTCACCTCCTGACGGCAACCAACGCCACCTCGGGCGGCGCCACCACCGTCTCGGGCGGGGATGTAAGCCTGCCGGGTGGTGTCACGGTGGCTGACGTCACTCCGGACGGCGCGAAGATCAGCGCCACGGTCAGCGTTGCGAAGGATGACGCGCGCTGCGCGACAACGAACGTCGACCGGAATACCCGGCAACCCGTTGTCGTGACGGTAAAGGCCCCGACGGGCGGCGTCGTGCCGGTGCCGACGAAGGACCTGACGGTGAGCTTCCACGTGAGCTGCGCTCCGGTGCCTGCAAGCCAGCAGGGCGAGGAGCTCGTGCCGGAGAACACGTTCCCGGCGGCTCGGTAGCCTGAGTCCAGAACGGTCTCGTGACCTGAGGGCGCCCTCCCGGGCCCATCAGGTCACGAAGCGCCTTCTCTTGAGCGGCGCCTCCGCGCCGGGCCACCCGAGGCTCGGCGCGGAGGTTGCCGCTCGTTTTCGTTCTTGGAAGAGCGTCCCCTTGCGGTATCACCGTGGGCGCCCGGCCCGAGCCGTCGCCAGGGCGATTTCGGCTGTCGCCCGGTCCGCGGGAAGTCCGTTCCAGGTCAGCTCGGCAAGGGTTGCCCTGCCGCCTGCCCTTGGTCAGAATAGAAGGTTCGATGCGCGCCTCCATCCTGTTGCGGCTCGCGAACCGTCGTTCACCGGCCGCCCTCCCTGTCGCCGCGCCGGCGCTTCTCCTCGTCGCTGCGCTCGCTCCAGCGCCGCTTGCCGCCCAGGATGGAGTGACCGTCTCGTGCCCGGAAGACGACTGTCATTACGCGCCGTTCTTTCGCGGGAGCGGCGGTTTCGTCGGGAAGCGGGCTGCGAGCCACGTGAGCGCCGACGGCACTCCGCTCGACGTCACGTTTGCGATCAGCTGCGGTTCGGTGATCGTCTCCGGTTCCGTCAGGGAAGACACGGATGGCATCGTCCGGCAGGTCCTCGGGCCTGACACCGGCGTCTTCTGCACAGACGAGGGCGGCATCATCGAGCTTCACGGCCTGGAAGCCGGCGGCTGGTACTGGATGAACGACGACCGGAGTTCCGCGACCGCCGCCCTCCTGCCCCTGGGCGTCCTCCGGAACGAGCAGACCAGGCCGGTCGACCCGGGCGGTCTCGCGTTCTCGACCTTCGAGGGCGGAACGGCGACCTACGCGAAGCACGAGCCGACCGGCCGCGTCGGCATCCTGCCGCATGTCTTGCCGGCGCCAGCCCCGGCGGGTTGCAGCGGCCCGATCGAGGAGGCGGAGAACTGCCTCCTCGGCGGGCCAGGAGACTGGAGCTTCGTCCTGACGACCGGGCCGAACGACGATCCCGTGTCGAACGCGCGTCCGATCGAGCGCGGCCCGGAGACGGAGGTCAAGGTGAGCCTGGTGGGCGACGCTTACCTCACGACGGCAAGTACCATCCGCGTGTCCCTTCTCCTGGCGGGTGCCACGCGTGGAGACAGCCGGGGGCTCGTACCGGCTGGCGTCGCGTTTGCAGGCGCTGCGCCCACGCCTGTCGAGGGCGCCGTCCAGACCTGGACGATCGACGTGCCGAACGACCCGGCTCGGTGCGCCGAAGGAAGCGTCGACCGGGCGGTTCCCCAGGTCGTCGGCGTCTACACCCTCGGCAGCCTGGTCGGCGCGCTGCCGGCATGGCCGGACGGCGATGGTCCCGAGGCGGCGTTCACGATCATCTGCGCGGGCTAGGGATCTGCCCAGGTCAGGCAGTCAGGCATCCGCGCGCCTTGGAGAGAACTCCGCAGCTCGCGGATAGCTCGCCGATTTGCCGCCACGTCCCGGCTCTGCTAGCGTCTTCGAATCATGACCCACAGGAGAGCCGTCGGCGGATGGGTGACCTCGGTCGTCGTCTTCCTTCTCTCCTGCTTGAGCTACGCGCCCTGTGCGGCGATGGTTGTTCAGTCTGCTGCCCCGGATTGCGGTCATTCGCCGGGTCAGGCTGACGGAATGAGCCCGGGAGACGCGCTCGACCCCTGCGAGGGTTCGTCCTTGTGCGCGGATCGTCAGCCGGCGACGGTTGCGGTCCGCCCGGTAGAGAAGGTCGAGCCGTTGGGGGTCGCCCCGGCTGCTGCCGGAGTCCAGGCGCTTCATCCAGGTCACGGCGACGCCTCGAGGGCCGACCGGACGACCGGGTTCGCTCAACGAAGTCCTTGGCCGCCTCTGCGGCTCTGATCGGTCGCCGTCCAGGACCACGGATGTCCTCCACCGGCAGCTCGCCGACGATCGCCCGAGCGGACCGGCAGGACGTCATAGCAGGCGCTGCGCGAATCTCGCCCTGCACTGGACACTCGGCAGAGCACCTCAGGCGATCACGACCGATGGAGACAATCGAATGCAGACGAATCGAAGGAACTTTCTCGCTTCCATCATGGGTGCGGGCGCCGCGGCCGCGGCGCCGGCAGGCGCCGTCGCGGCGTCTTCCAGCTCGTCCGGCGGCGGAGCGCCCATCCCCGTCATCAGCCCTGACCTTCCCACCCTCCAACCGCGGCAGGTCGATACGGATGGCGTGAACAAGGAGTTTCACATCATCTGCGAGCCGGTCAAGCGTGAGTTCGTGCCCGGCCGCACAATCGACTGCTGGGGCTTCAACGGGACCTGCCCCGGCCCTACGATCGAGGTCACCGAAGGCGACCGGGTCAGGCTGGTCGTGGAAAATCGCCTGCCGGAGCCGTTCTCGATGCACTGGCACGGATTCGAGATTCCGGTCGAAATGGACGGGGTGCCCGGCGTGACGCAGGATCCGATCGCCCCCGGCGACTCCTTCGTCTACGAGTTCGATCTTCACCAGAACGGCACGTTCTTCTACCACTCGCACATGCCGATGCAGGAGCTGCTCGGCATGGTCGGCATGTTCATCATGCATCCGAAGAAGGCCTACACGCCGACGGTGCACCGCGACTACGGTCTCATCCTGCAGACCTGGGACATCAAGCCGAACGCCACCGTGCCGGCCACGCTCGGCATGGACTTCAACTGGCTGACGATCAACGGCAAGGCGGGCCCGGACACGACGCCGCTGCTCGCGAAGCTCGGCGAGCGGGTGCGGCTCCGCATGGTCAACCTGAGCATGATGCACCATCCGATTCACCTCCACGGCTTCACCTTCCAGACGGTGGGCACGGAAGGGGGGCGGATGCCGGAATCGACCTGGGAGCCGGGGAACACCTCTCTGGTCGGCGTTGCGCAGGCACGGGACGTCGAGTTCGAGGCGGAGTATCCGGGCGACTGGATGCTCCATTGCCACCTGCCGCATCACATGATGAACCAGATGGTCGCACTGGTCGGTCCGCGCTACATGAACCAGATGAACCACGGCGGCGGCGCTCACTCCGCAGACCACGCCTCCGTGCCTGGCTTCCGGCAGGACATGTTCATGCCGATGGACGAGGCGGTCGCGAAGCCGGAGACGTTGGGGATGCGCGAGACATGGTCCGGCGGGGTGATGGGCATGATGACGATCGTCCGCGTGCTCGAACCGGAGCTGTTCGACCGGATCCAGGCGCAGATTGCAGAGCGCGACGGGAGGACGGCATGAGGCTGGGGGTCGTTCGTTTGCTCGGCGCCGCGGCGCTTGGCGTTCTCGCCGCGTCGGCGCCCCTTCACGCGCAGCCGCTCACGCTCGAGCAGCTGCTCGAGACGGCGGCGGCGCGGAATCCCACGTTGGCCATGGTCGAAGCGCGGACGGAAGCGGCGGACCTCGACGGCGAGCAGTCCATGCTCTGGCCGAACCTCCATATGGCGTACGCGACGGAGACCGTCAACGGCCACGAGAGTCACGGTATCTTCTTTCGTCAGTTGCTGCCGACCAGCGGTCGTCGCCAGGCGAGCGCCGCGGTCCATCAGCGAGACGCGGACCTCGGCAGAGTCCTGCTTGACGAGCAGCAGATCCGCGTTCGCAACTCGGTCCACCTCCTCTACCGGAGCGCGCTGATCGCCGTCCCGCAGATCGAACTGCAGGAAGAGGTCGTCGCTCTCCTCGAAGAGACGCTCGAGACGATCAAGCAACTCGTCAACGTCGGTCTCGAGGATCAAACAGACGTCCTCGAGACGGAGATGAAGCTGCGGCACGCGAAACTCGACCTGAACGAGGAACGGCTCGAGCAGCGGCATCTCTGGACCGAGCTCGCGCAGATGATCGGCGATCCGACGCTGACGCGGACGGACCTCGCCGGCGATCCTCTGGAACTTCCGCCCGAGCTCGACTACGACCGGCTGCTCGCCGTTCTGCTCGCCGAGAGTCCGGAGGCGCGCGCCGCCGAGGCGCTCGTCGAGCGAGCTTCCGCGGCGGTGCTCTTCGAACGCCGCGAAACCCGGCCGGACCTCGGCTTGACCTACGCGAGGCGGTACAACGAGGGACTCATCGGCTTCGGCCACGAGACGGAGGTGCCGAGCAGCTGGGAGGACGTGATCGACCTGGACATTCTCGTGCCGATCTGGAATCGGAATCAGTTCGGCGTTGAGGCGGCCGAGGCGGATGTGCGCGAGGCGCGCGCCGATGTCGACCGGGTGCAGCTCCACCTGCGCGCGAAGTTCGAGGAGCTGTTCCACGAGTACGAGGTGGAGCGCGCCGAGGCGCAGGTCTTCCGGGACGAGATCCTGCCGCGGGCCGAGGAGGTCTACGAGTTGACGCTCGCCCGCTACGAGGACTTCGGCGAGGACTACGGTGAGGTTCTCGAGGCGCGCGGGGCGATCCTCGCGACCCGCGGCGAGATTCTCGAGTCCTTGGCGGACGCCTGGAGCAAGACGATCCTGATCGAGGGTCTGCTGCTCGACAAGGGCTTGATGGAACCGAACATGCATCTCCTGGAGAACTCGGCCATCGGCACTGCCGATACCGAGTACCGCTGATGGCTCGCCTGTTGACAGGGGTCGCGATCTGGACAGCCGCGATCGGGGCCGCCATGGCCCCGGCCGCGGTAGCGCAGTCCTTCACGCTGGAAGGCCTTCAACAGACCGCGCGGGAACGGAACCCGACGATCTCCATTGTCCAGGCGCGGGTCGACGCCGCCGTGGCCGACACGGAGCAGTCGAGCCAGTGGCCGAATCTCCACCTTGCGTATCAGGAGGAGATCGTGAACATGCACCGGGTGCAGGGGCTCTTCGCACGCCAGATCCTGCCGATCAGCCGCCGCCTGTCCGCGAATCGCGCGCTCCACGCGCGGGATGCGGAGCTCGGTCGGTTGCTCGTCGAGAAGCAGCGCCTCGCGGTCGAGAACTCCGTCCGGCTGCTGTTTCGCGACCTGCTCGTGCTGGAGCGGGAGGTCGAGTTGCAGAAGGAGGTCATTGCCCTGGAGGAGGAAGAGGTCGAGACGATCGGGCAACTCGTGAACGTCGGCCTGAAGGACCGCACGGACCTGCTCGAAGCCGAGATGGAGCTCGTCCACGCGCGCCTGGAACTCCACGAAGAGGAGCTCGAGCTTCGGAAGCACTGGACCGATCTGGCCCAGATGGTCGGCGATCCGTCTCTGGCGCCGAGGCCGCTCGAGGGCGACGCGCTTCGCATGCCGCCCGACCTGAGCTACGAGACCGAGCTCACGCGGCTCCTCGACCGGAGTCCGGAACTGCGGGTCGCCCAGGCGGAGATCGCCGTGGCGGAAGCGGCCTTGCGGGTCGAGAGGGTCGAAAACAGGCCCGATGCCGCCGTCGAACTCGGCTACCGGTTCAATCGCGGCGGAGAAGGCGACCTTGAGAGCCCTGACGAACCCGACCCGACACGCGGCTGGGAAGTCGCGTTCAGCTTCGACATCACGACGATGTTCTGGAACCGGAATCAGCACGGGATACGCGCCGTCGAGGCGGACGTGCGGGAAAGGAAGAGGAACGTCGAGCGGACGGAGAGCGTGCTGCGGTCGAAGTTCACGGACATCTTCCACGAGTACGAGATCGAGCGCGACGAGGCTCGGGACTACCTCGAGGAGATCGTGCCGCGAGCGGAACAGGTTCATGCGCTGGCTCTCGCGCGCTACGAGGATTTCGGCGAGGACTACATGGAAGTCCTCGAGGCGCGGGCGGAAGTGCTGGAAATGCGCGGCAAGCTGCTTGCGGCGCTCAACGACGCCTGGCACAAGGTCGTGCTGATCGAGGGCCTGCTGTTGGAGCACGGTCTCGCTGCGCCGAACCTCCATCTGCTCGAGAACTCCGGCCTCGGGAGCGGGGAGATCGAGTTCATGTAGCCGACTCCCCGGTCCTCGTCCTTCTGGATGGAGGGTCTTCGTCCGTCAACGCTGGTTCCGTTCGTTCGTGCGGGCTTCTTCGTGCGCCCAAGTCGCGGCACGTTCCGTCGCTTGCCCAAATCCACAGAGCCGCGCGGGCTTCCTCGGCGACGCTTGGCGGCATCTCGAAGAGGGTCGGATCGTCGCCGGTCAACCGTTGGCCGGCCGCCGGTACGCCGAGCGGCAGGAACGTCGCCTCGACCCACGTCTCGCCCCGGACGCCGGCCGGGGCGCGGCGAAGCGGCCCGGGAGCGGAAAACCTGCGCGGGATCCGTTCGAGCAGCCGGAGAAGGGCGGCGAACCAGCGGCCGTAGCGTCGTCGGCGGAAGCGCTCCATCGATTGCCTGAACCAGGCTTCGGCGCGCGGCTCGCGCTGAGCGCTCTGGTCGAAGGCGTGGACCGCTCGGGCCGCGGGCGCCAGCACCGCGCGCGCACCGAGGCTGTGGGCTCGGAGCAGCCAGTCCGTCTCCTCGAAGTAGAGGCGGTAACCGGCATCGAAGGGCCCAACCTGCCGCCAGCAGTCCCGGCCTACGGCGAGCAGCGCGCCGGTCAGCTCGACAGAGGGCATTGGCCCGGTTGCCGACCAGACCTTGCGGGCGCGGCGCCGCCACCGTCGGCGGTACGATCGCGCCCAGGCCGGCCAGCGTTCCGCGAACAGGGCGTCCAGCTCTGCCCGGCGGCAACGGACCTGCTGAGGCGGAAGGATGAGCCGGCACTCCCGGTCCCAGAAGAGCCGCGGCCCGGCGATGTCCGCATCGACGAGCGCCTCGAGCAGAGCGGCGAGACAGCCGGGTTCGACTTCGACGTCTGCGTTCATCAGGAACAGCGCATCACCGCTCGCGTGGCGGACGCCGAGGTTCATTCCGCCGGCATAGCCGAGGTTCGAGCCCGGCTCGATGACTTGGGCGCCGAGGCGCTGAGCTTCGAGCCGGCTCGACGCCGTGTTCGCCGCGCCGTCGACCCGCTCCGTGTCCGCGGCGCTGTTGTCGACGACGAGGATTTCGAGCTGAATGCCTGAGGTCTCTGCATCTCGCCGGAGGGCTGCGACCGCCGCCTCCAGCCGGCGCGGCGTTCGGTAGTGGACGATGACGGCCGAGACCGTCGGCGCTGCAGGGAGAGTCAACGTTCGGGCAGCCTTGGGAGCGCGTGGCGCGGAGCGGTGGACTCAGATCTCGTCGACCAGCCCATGCCGGACGCGGGCGTAGAACGCCCCGCCGAGAACCACGGCGGCGAGCACGGTGGCAAGAAGCGGCACCAGACTCACCTCGACGCCACCGCCCAGGAAGGCCGCCCGGTAGAGGTAGACCAGCCCGGTCAGCGGGTTCAGCTCGATGACGGCGCGGAGCGCGTTCTGCGAGATGAGGTGGACGGAGTAGATGATCGGCGTCACGTAGAACCACGCGTTGAGCCCCAGACCGACGAGCTGCGCCGTGTCGCGGATGTAGACGTTGGCTGCCGCGAGGCCAAGCCCGAGGCCGTAGGTCAAGAGCGCCTGAAGCGGCGCCGCGACGAGCAGCAACGGCAGACTCGCGACGGACAGTTCGCCGATCAACGCGAGAATGACGATGAACACGGCCCCCCCCGCGGCGGTGTGGAGGAAGGCGCCGAGAACGAGCGACAGGACGAGCAGCTCGGCCGGCAGTTTCATCTTCTTGACGAGGTCGGCGTGGTCGGTGATCGCGGAGGCGGCCCGGCTTACTCCTTCGTGGATGGCCATCCAGGGAAGCAGTCCGCAGAACAGGAACACGCCGAAGTTGCTCGTCTGCTCGCCGTCCAGCGAGAAACGGAGGACGAGGGAGAAGACGAAGGTGAACAGGAGCAGCTGCCACAACGGGTTGAGCAGGGACCAGAGAAGCCCGAGGACGGATCCTGCGTAGCGGGACCGGAGGTTGCGGACGGTGAGTTCCCGCAGCAGGAACAGCGACTGCCGCGAAACCGTACGCCCGAACAGATTCGATGGCCCCACGCGCGGAATCGTACCGCTGCCGTCGGCGGCGGGCGAGGGCGACGTTAGCATCGTGCCCGTGAACGGCGGACCCGACCCGAGCGCGGCCCAGGTCTGGCGCCGTGCCTTGGAGCGCCGACGGGCCGGCGCGGCGCCCGAGAACGGGCTCGAGCAGGCGCTCGCCTCGCTCGCGCCGCGTGATGGCTTGGCGCGGATGCCGGACGAGGCCGTCCTCTTGGGCGTTCACGAGCAGCCCTTTGACGATCCGTCCGAGTTGCCCGAGGATGTCGTGCTGGGCTGGACCGGTGGGTCCGGTGACGCCGAGGCCTGGGAGGAGCTCGGGGCTTGCGGAGCGGCCCGGGCTTCCGTGCGGCTCAGCGGCGCGCCGGACGGCTACGACCGGATGGTCCTCGCGCTGCTCGAGGCCGGCTACCGGCCAATGTCGGAGTGGCTCGGTTCGACGGCCCGATCAGGCGGTACGCCGACTCGCTTCCGCTTGCTCCGGGCGCGGCGCGACGGCTACGTCGTGCGGAGCTATCGCGAGGGCGACGAGGAGATGATCCTCGGGTTGTTTGCCGACAGCTTCGGGGTCAAGCGGAGCCTCTCGCATTGGAGCTGGAAGTACCTCGAGAATCCGCGCGGCGGCCCGCGGGTATCGCTCGCCTTCGCGCCGACCGGCGAGTTGGTCGCTCAGTACTCCGCCTATCCGGTGCGTTGGCGAGGCCTGCCCGCCCATCTACCCTCGGACGGCCACCAGGTCGGCGACACGATGACCCGGAAGAACGCTCGGGCCGGTGGCCGAGGACCGTCGAGTTTGCTGGCGCGGACCGCGCGGCACTTCTACCTGACCCACTGTCGCGGCCGCATCGCGTTCAACTACGGCTTCAACACCGGCAACATCAACAAGTTCTCCCGCCGCTTCCTGGGCGCCGGGGCCGTCGAGGAGGCGCCGCACCGGGAACTGTCGTCCGACGCGGCGCTCGCGGTTCGACGACGCTGGTTCGCCCGACGCTACGAGTTGCGTCGGATTACCGAGGTCTCCGAGGTCGACGCGTCGTTCGACGGGCTGTTCGAGCGGGTGAGCCGCCGCTACGGCCTGCTGGTCGAGCGCTCGGCCGAGTACCTCCGCTGGCGCTACTTCGACTGCCCGGATGAACGGCCGGACTTCGTCGCGGCCTATCGTCGCGGACAGTTGGTCGGGTGGATCGTCGCGAGGCGGCTGCCACTCGTTGTCGAGTGGGGCGATGCGCTCATCGATCCGGAGGAGTTGGCCGCGCTCCGGCCGCTGCTCGCCGAGGTGCGAGTCGCCGGACAACCGGTCGTCGGCTGGTTCAGCGACCGGCCGAACTGGTGGTCCAGGGAACTCGACGCGATCGGCTTTGTCCGCCGCCCCGAGCCCCAGGGCCTGGAGATGGTCTCCGTTCCCTTCGTCTGCGCGGACTCGGTCGAGTTGCTTGGGGAGAGCGGTTACTCCACCCGGGGGGATAGCGATCTGTTCTGAGCTCGTGCTACTGTGCCGCGTCCTTCGACGGCTTCCGCAAGATGAGCCCGAACGTACCGCCACTCCAGGTCGCCTTCGATCCAACGACCGAGATCTTCGCGACGGACAGCAGCGGCGCCTTCGTGTTTCCCTTGAAGCACAAGGACGGTGCGCGCGTGGACACCCACCGGTACGACGAGATGCGATTCGTCGTTTCCGTCTGGCACCCGGCGGACGGCAAGACGATCGACCTGGACAAGGCGTATCTCGAGTTGCGGGCGAGTTTCGTGGAGGACGGCCACTGGACCCGGCTCGCCGAGTTGGAGCCGGTCGTGTCGCCCTACCATCGGGGCGAGAGCTTCGACGGCTGGCTGGTTCTTCCCGTGCTTTCCGGGGACTCCGCCTATCGGCTCCACGGCGGGGGCTTCCTGCCGCGGGCACGGCTTCAGATCCGCGCTTCGGCCTACTTCGTCGCCTGAGCCGTGAACAGACAGGAACTCCTCGCGCGGCTCGCTCAGTCGAACGAGCGACGCATCGTGTTCCTCGTGCTCGACGGCATCGGCGACGTCCGGAGCGCCCGCCAGCCACTGACGCCGCTCGAGCAGGCGACCACGCCGCATCTCGACCGGCTTGCGGAGCGGTCCGCGCTCGGTCGGCTCGTCCCGGTGGCAACGGGGATCACTCCGGGCAGCGGTCCCGGGCATCTCGCGTTGTTCGGCTACGACCCGACATCGTCGGAGGCGGACATCGGCCGCGGCGTGCTCGAGGCGCTCGGCCTGAACCTCGATGTCGACGCGGATACGGTCGTTGCGCGCGGGAACTTCGCTACCGTCGACCCGGCGGGCCGCCTCGTCGACCGCCGCGCCGGGCGCATCGCGACCGCCGAGGGGCAACGAGTCTGCGCCCGGCTGAGGGAGCGGATCGTCGCTGCCGGCGGCACGTTCGGTGGCGGAGTCGAAGTCGAGATCCACGCCGGCGAGGCCTACCGCTTCGTCCTGCTGTTCAGGGCCGTTCCCGGCGCCGCTCCGCTCGAGGCCCGCCTCGCGGACACGGATCCGCAACGGCTCGGCGTATCGCCTCGCTCCCTGGTTCCGATCGACGGCGTCGTCCAGGCTGCCGCGGAGACTGCCGAGCGGCTCGAGCCGACTCTGACCGCTCTGGCGGCCGCGCTCGAGGGCGAGGCGAAGGCGAACGCGTTCCTGCTCCGGGGGTTTTCCAGGCGCCCGGCGCTGCCGAACGTCTGCGAGCTTCACCACCTGCGCGCGGCTGCCCTGGCCGGCTACCCGCTCTACCGCGGCGTGGCCCGGGTCTGCGGCATGGATGTGCTCGACTGCGGCAAGACAGTCGACGCCCTGATCGACGTGCTCGAAGAGAGATGGACCGACTACGACTTCTTCTTCCTCCACGTGAAGGGCACGGACATGGCCGGCGAAGACGGCGATGCCGCGGCGAAGGCGGAGGTCGTTCAGGAGGTCGACCGGGTGCTGCCACGACTGCTTGCGCTGCACCCCGATGTGCTGGCGATCACCGGCGACCACTCGACACCGGCGCCGATGAGGGCCCACAGTTGGCATCCGGCGCCGCTCCTTCTGTCGTCGGAACACTGCTTCGTCGACGACTGCGGCCGCTTCACCGAAACGGAGGCGATCCGGGGCGCGATCGGCACGATCCCGGCGAACGAACTGATGGGTCTGCTGCTGGCGAACGCCGGCAAGCTCGCGAAGTTCGGAGCCTGAGATCTATCGACGAACGAGGGGCGCCCGCCGCTACGGAGCGCCGACGCGCGCATCCCGTTTCAGCGAAAGCCGCGCCGCAGTTCGTTGCGGAAGGTCTGGAAGTCGTTGTCGCCGTAAAGGCAGACGACGACCCGCTCGAGCTTCGTGCCGCCCTGGAGGTAGCGATGGACCTCGGTCAGCAGAATCCGCGCGCAGCGATCGACCGGAAAGCCGAACGTGCCGGTGGAGATGGCTGGAATCGCGATCGTCCGTTGCCCGTTGCGGTCGGCCAGGGCCAGCGCCGCCCTCACCGCCGCCGCCAGCTTGCGGTCCTCGTCGCCCTCGCCCATGCGGGGCCCGACGGCGTGGATGACCTGTTTCGCCTTCAGCGTGCCGGCGCCCGTCATCACCGCGGTGCCGACCCCGGTGCCGCCGATGCGATTGCACTCGTCCTGAATCGAGGCGCCGCCCTTCTCGAGGACCGCGCCGGCGACGCCGCCGCCGAGCTGCAACTCCTCGTTCGCCGGATTGACGATCGCATCGACCTCCAGCTCGGTGATGTCGCCCTCGATCAGTTCGAGTAGCGTGTCGTTCATCCTGACCGCCACAACCTACTCTCCTGCTCCTTGCGCTTCTCCGACGCCCCGGCCCGGGCCCGTCGATCTACGGATCGAAAACCTGACAAAGTGGCAGGATTCTAGCGTAATCCAGCGCAGTGCGGCGTGGCCGGTTTCGTTCGCTTGCGCGTTCATCGACACCGGAACGCGGTCAACTCGGCGCCTGCGCCCGCGAACAGCTGGCGGACCGTCGGCAGGGGCAGGCCGACGACATTCGTGTAGTTGCCGTCGATCTCGCTGACGAACAGGCTGCCGAGCCCCTGAATCGCGTAGCCGCCGGCTTTGTCGTCCGGCTCGCCGGTCTGTACGTACCACTCGGCCTCTGCGGCGTCGAGCTTGGCGAACAGCACCCGCGTGCTCTCCACGGCGTGCAGGGTCGGCCCCGTGGGCGGTCGTAGAGCGACGCCGGTCAGAACGACGTGCCAGCGGCCCTGCAGGCGTTTCAGCATCTGGAGGGAATCCCTGCGATTCGCCGGCTTGCCGAGAATCTCTCCATCGCAGACGACAATCGTGTCGGCGGCGAGCACCCATTCGCCTTCACGTGCTGCGGCTTCCGCCTTGCTCTGCGCCAAACGCCGAACGAGGTCGCGCGGTCGTTCGTCGGCCTCGGCCGTCTCGTCGATGTTGGCCGGACGAACGGCGAAGTCGAGTCCGAGGGAGTCGAGGAGCTCGCGCCGACGTGGCGAGCCCGAGGCGAGAACGAGCGGTCCCGTTACCGCCGTCTTCGCTGACCTCGCGAGGACGGGGCCGCTCACTGAAAGTAGCCGGGGATCGTGCGGATCGTCACGCCGCGTCGACCTCGTCCTCTGGCGCCGCCGCGGAGCTGCACGTCGACTTCGTGGTAGGCGCCCGCTTCGGCTTCGGGCGACTCGAACACGAGGAGGTACTGGGAGCGGACCTCCGTCTCGATCCGCTCGTAGACTCGCTTCAGCTCGGACGCTCCGGAGACGAAGAAGCAGCGGCCTCCAGTCTCGTTGCAGAGCTGCTGCAGGCGGCTCCGGTAGCGGTATTCCCGGGGGTCGATGTCGATGCCGATGCTGTAGATGGCAACCTGCGACCGGCGGGCGAAGTCGAGCACTTCGTCGAAACCGTGCTGGCTGGCCGAGTCCTCGCCGTCGGTCAGCAGGATGAGCGCTCTCTTCCCGCGCAGACCGCCGAAGTAGTACAGCGCGTAGAGAATGCTGTCGTAGAGTGCCGTTTCGCCCTCGGCGGCGAGGCCGGACAGTCCTCCGGCCAGGGTTTCCGGCGAGTTCGTGAAGCCGACGACGAGGTCGGGCCGGTCGTTGAACGTGATCAGGCAGGCGCGGTCGTCGGGCCCCAGGACGAGCTCGAAGAAATGAAGCGCGGCCTCTTCGGCGGCGTCGAGCCGGTTCTCCATCGATATCGACGTATCGAAGAGAATGCCGGCGTGAACCGGCTGGTTGGCGGCCCGGTCGAACCGTTCGAGCGCCACGGGCGAGCCGTCGACCCGAACATCGAAATCCTCGGCGCCGAGTTCCTCGACGGGCGCGCCGGAGCGCTCCGTGACGGACAGGTAGAGCTCGACGAGAGCGACCTCGACCTCTTCCAGAAGCTGGCTCGAGTTGACGAACACGACGTCCTCCGCCCAGGCGCCGCCTTCGAGATGGGCGACGACGCGGACGTAGGACAACGGTTCGCCGGGGTCGATCGGAATCGGCTGTTCGAAGGGCGGTTGGTAGAGCGTCGCGGTTCGGGTGTCGTTCAGGAAGAACTCGACCCGGTCGAGTCGTTCATGGCGGGGCGTTTGAACCTCGGCGGCCGCTCGGACGGTCGTTACGTAGGAGGCGCCTCGCTGCGGCTCGATGAGCCGTATCGTGAAGCGGTGCGGGCCGGAGTTCACGGCGAGCTCGTCGGTAGCGAGCAGGCGTCCACGCTCGTCGTAGGCATCGGCGCGGAGCGACCGGACGCGCGGCGCCGCACCGAGATCGATCTCGACATGGTAGGGAGGCCGCCGCTTGCTGACCAGTTCGCGGTCGTCCAGCGAGAAGGCGACGTGATGGATGCCCGGTCCCTCGGCGTCGGCGCGAATGCGGAGCCGTCCCGTCAGCAGACGTTCCGGAAGCGGATGAAGCCGTACCAGATGGACATTCGACTCGGCGTCGCGGGGGCTCAGCGCGTTCGCCTCGAGCAACCACTCGGGGATGCCGGCGGCAGGTTCGGCGTCCGTCGCGCCCGCGTTGCCGGCAGCTCCGGCAGCTTCCGCGACCGGCACCTCGACCTCGGCTCTGCCCTGGAAGAACCGGTTCGTTCCGAGTTCGCGTACCTTGATCGCCAGCCGATAGGGGCCGGGTCGCAGGTAGCGCTCGGCAACCAGGGGGAGCAGGGCGCCGTCGCCGCCTCGTCGAACGGGCTGATCGAAGCGATAGCGGAACGTCTCGAACAGCTCGTCGTCGCGGAGCACCTCGCCGTCCAGAACGAACCGCCAGGTTTCGTCGCCCGGTTTCGGCAACAGACCAGGATCGATGCCGACGATCGCCTGGACCACGGTGCGGCTGCCGCGCCGTCCGGGGTAACGCATGGAGACCTCGGCGGCCAGCGCCTCGGCGCCGCTTGGGATCTCCGTGCTGCGATCGAGGAAGCTCCGTGCCCACTCGTCGCTCGCGCGACCGGGGGGGCCTGCCGCGTCCGCCATCGCTTCCCAATCGAGCGCCAGGCTGAACGCTGCGAGCACGTCTCCGCCCTCTGCGCACTGCCGCCCGATCGCCTCGATTCGGGAACGTCGGTCGAGGGCGGTCGTCTGCCCGGGGCCGAGAAGGCCGGAGAGTCCGTCCGCCGGCGTCCATGGCCGATGGATGCCGCCTTGGCGGACGAAGATGAGGTAGAACTCGCCGCGCACGGCGGCGCTCTGCGGGTAGTGCCAGATGTCGAGCGGGCGGAGCAGACCGCAGGCGACGCGGATCGTGCGCTGTGGCTCGCCGTAGAGCAGCAGGGCCTCGAAGCGAGCGCCGTGTTCGCCGCCCAACCGCTTCTCCGCGATCTCGACGGCGTGGTCGAAGCGTTCGCGGAACTCGTTCTGCGGCGTCTCGGGAAACGGATCGCGCACCTCCCAGAAGCGCTTGACGAACGCGTCCCGTTGGTGGGGGTGTCTGAGTTCCTCGAACACCTCGCGCTCGAGGTCGGAGAGCAAGATCTCGGCGAGATCGAGAAACTCGGCGTGTCGCGGCTCGAAGGCTGGCTCACCGGCGTTCTGCGCCGCGGCTGCGGTCGTCGTGAACGCGACAGTGACGGAAAAGGCGACGAGCAGGGTCGTCCTGTCCAGAGCGTGCTGTCCGCGGGGCGCCGCCCGGATCACGGGTAGTAGCCCTTGACGGCGTCAAGCGACACGCCGGGCGCCGTCGCGTCGACTTCGATCTCGCGGAAGCGGCGGCTGTTGCTCGTATTCGTCGACTGGTAGGTCAACAGGAACCGAGCGCGAAGCTCATCCAGGATCTGGCGGTAGACCCCGCTCAGTTCCCCGATGCTCTCGATGAGGAAGCGGCGGCCGCCGGTCTGTTCCGCGAGCCTCGACAGTGCCCGGCGGGCCGGCCCGGACTGGCGCCCGAGTCCGATCGCGTAGATCGCAACGCCGGAGCGCTGGGCGTACTCGAGCGCCTGGTCGAAGCTGAAGCGGCTGCTCTCGTCCTTGCCGTCGGACAGGAGCAGAAGAGCCCGCTGGCCCTTGATTCCGTTCAGATAGTAGAGCCCGAAGACGAGCGCATCGTAGAGTGCGGTACCCCGCTCGGCCTTGAGCCCGGCGAGCGCAGCGGCGAGCTTCGTCGGGTCGTTCGTGAAGTCGGACGCGAGGTAGGGATGATCGTTGAAGGTCACGAGGGCCGCCCGGTCGCGGGGTGCGATGGCGGTCTGGAACAGGTCGAGCGCCGCCTCGCGGGCGGTGTCGAGTCGGTCGACCATCGACGCGGAGACGTCCAGCATGACCTGAATGTGAACCGGCAGGTCGGTGACCCGCTCGAAGCGCAGGATCTCCTGTGGGACGCCGTCCTCGCGCACGACGACCTGATCGCGCCGGAGCTCCTGCAACGGACGGCCCGCGCGGTCGAGGGCGGTCGCGTAGAGCTCGACGTACTGGATGTCGAGGATCTCGAGGTAGTCCGGGGCGTTCACGTAGACGACCGCATCGGTCGAGTTTCCGTCAGTGAGATAGGCGGCGGCGCGCAGGTAGGTCATCGCGTCGCCGCTGGGCAGGTCGATCCGGTGGCTGTACGGCGCCTGGTAGAGCGTGGCGATCAGCTCGTCGTTGAGGAACAGCTCGAGCCGCTCGACGAGCGAGCCGTCCGGTACCTGCAGGTCGACGTCTACCGGAACCTCGCCTTCGTAGTCGACGCCGGGGCGCGGCTCGGCGAAGCGCAGGGCGAAGCGGTTGCGGCCGGCGTTCAGCGAGATCTCGTCCGAGGCGACCTCGCTGCCGCTCGCATCGTGCGCCGTGGCCCGCAGCACATGGACGCGGGGCACCGAGCCCAGATCGAGTTCGACGGAGAACGGCGCTCGGCGTTTCCGCGCGACCTCGGCGCCGTCAAGCCAGAAGCGCATCTCGACGATGTCGCCAGTCGCCAGGGTATCGAAGCGCACCAGGCCGGTCTGCAGTTCGCCGGTGGGCTCGACGAGTTCGACGGTGGGCACGTCGCTGGTCAGGACCCGTTCGGCCTGGTCGATGATCCGCTGGACCGCCGGGTCGAGCTGGCGGGACGCGTTCGGCTCGAGGCTCGCCACTTCGAGCGCTTCGTCGAAGCGGGCGAATCGGCTGCCGTTCAGGTCCTCGATCTTGACCACCAGGCGATAGTCGCCGGGCCGCAGGCGACGCTCGAATGAGAGGAGGATGGGGGCGCTTGCCTCGTTGGCGGCCGCGTTGTCCGCATCGAGCGGCAGGTCGAACTTGTAGCGGAAGTTCTCGAACAGCGCGCCCTCGCGCAACACCTCGCCGGTGAGAAAGAAGTTGTAGCTCGACTGACCGCCGATTCCGTCGCTGCGGGCAGAAGCCGGGTCGATCTCGACGACGACGTCGACCACGGTCCGTCCCTGGTAGCGCGCCGGATAATCGACCGCGAGGCTCGCTCCGAGCGGCTCGGCGCCTTCCGGCACGTCCGTCGTGTAGGCCTCGAAGGTCAGCGTCCACTCGGCCGAGGGCGGCTCCGGCGGTTCGGTCAGCCGCGCCATCAGTCCGGAGAAGCTCATCCCGTTGCTCTGCATCAGCCAGTTCAGCGCGGCGGCGGCCACGTCGCCGTTCCTGCAGGACTGCATGTCGGCGGCGGCGCTCGCAGCCGTTACGCCGACGTCGAGCAGGCGGTCGACGCCGTCGAGCGGATGCCACAGCTCGTACTCGGGGCGGTTGTTCCGGCGATGGAAGACGAGGAAGAACTCGTGGCCCACCTTGTCGCTCTGGCGGTAGATCCAGATCTCGAGCGGCCACGTGACCATCGTGCAGCGGAACTCGATTCGCCCCGCCGGTTCGCCGTTCAGCAGGAACATGCGCGCCCGGTCGGAACGGGGACCTTCGAACTCCCGCTCGACGTAGCGCAGCCGTTCCTCCCACTGTGCCCGGAATTCGTTTCGCGGGGTGTCCGGATAGCGATCGCGGAAGCGCCAGAAGCGCTCGATCCAGGCTCGCCGCTGGTAGTCCTGGGTGACCTCGAGGAACGCCTCGCGCTCCGCGTCCGTGATGAGGAAATGGACATCGGAGAGAAACGCCTTGAACTCGAGCGGCAATGCGTCCTCGGCGGCCCGAAGGGCCGCCCTCCGTTCCCGCCGCTCCCTGCGGGTCTCCTCCTTCGGCTCGTCCGTTGCGCCGGCGACGACGAGGTCGGGCGAGCCGACGAGCAGGACGATTCCCGCAGCAGCCAGAGCGAGGACGTGGCGCGGTTGCTCCATGGGCAACTCCAGATCCTTGCACGTTTCTCAATCGGCGCCCGGCACGCGCGTAGACTCCACGTTCGGTGGAACGGACCCGGCGATCATGCAGCACCCTCCCGTTTATCTCGATCACAACGCGACAACGCCGCTCGATCCGCGGGTGGCGGCGGCGATGGCGCCGTGGCTCGGGCAGCGGCACGGGAACCCGTCTTCCGTCCACAGCTTCGGCCGGTCGGCGCGCTCGGCGATGGAAACGGCACGCGAGCAGGTTGCAGAGCTCATCGGCGGCCGGCCCCCGGAGCTCGCGTTCATGGGTTCCGGCAGCGAGGCGAACAACGCCGTGCTGTTCTCCGCCTTCGCGGCTCGGGGCGGCGGACACCTCGTGATCACGGAACTCGAACATCCGTCGATTCAGCGCTCTGCCGACCGGCTCGAGAGCTTCGGCGTCCGCGTGACACGGCTCGCTCCCGCTGCCGACGGCAGGGTGACCGCCGACGCGGTGGCGGCGGCGCTTCGGCCGGAGACCCGGCTCGTTTGCCTGATGCTTGCGAACAACGAGCTGGGGACGCTCCAGCCGGTGGCCGAAGCGGCGGCGGCTTGCCGTGCCCGCGGTGTTCCGCTGCTCTCCGACGCGGTGCAGGCGGCCGGCAAGATGACGGTCGACGTCGGCGCGTTGGGCGTGGATTACCTGGTCGTGGCGGCCCACAAGTTCACCGGTCCGGTGGGCGCGGCGGCTCTGTGGGTTCGCGAAGGCGCCGCCTTCGAGCCGCTGGTCGTCGGCGGCGGCCAGGAGCGGCAGCGGCGCGCGGGTACGGAGAACGTGGCCGCGCTGGCGGGCTTCGGCGCCTGCGCAGCCTTCGCCGTTGCGGAACTCAAGCAGCGCATCGTCCGGCTGGGCGAGCTGAATGCCCGGCTCGAGGCCGGCCTGGAGTCGATTCCCGATGCGCGGATTCACTGCGCGACGTCGCCGCGGCTTCCGCATACCACCCATGTCGCCTTCCCGGGTCTCGTCGGCGAGGAACTCGTCGCCCGGCTCGACCTGGCCGGCTTCGCGGTGTCGACCGGCGCTGCGTGCGCCTCCGGCGTCGTCGAACCGAGCCGGACGCTGCTGGCGATGGGCTTGAGTTCGGACGAGGCCGTCGCCTCCATCCGCATCAGCCTTGGCATGACGAACGACGAGCAGCAGATTGATCGCTTTCTCCTCGTCCTCGCGCGCGAAGTCGAGATGCTGAGGGAACTCTCGGCGGCGCCGGCGCCGCAGTTGACGCGGCGACCGGCGTAACGGCTGGCTACGGGGAGGTCCTTGGTCGTCGGCGACGCGACGACGAGCGCCGGAACTGGAGCACGCGAGGGATCGAGGCGAGGTCGAACGTCGTGGCTTCGACTGCGAAGCCGCCTCGCGCGCCGAGCGCGGTGACCGCCTCGAGCTGTCCGGCGCCGATCTCGAGCAGCAGCGTCTGGCCGCTTGTCAACTCGTCGCAGGCGGCGAACAGCCGGCGGTAGATGTCGAGCCCGTCGCCCGCGAACAGGGCGCAGGCCGGCTCGTGATCGCGGACCTCGGGCATGAGCGACCCGCGTTCGGTCGCGGCCACGTAGGGAGGGTTCGAGACGACGACGTCGAAGCGGGTAACGACCGAGGCCGAGAGGAGGTCGGCGGCGACGAGTTGGACTCGGCGTTCGACACCGTGCCGTCGGCAGTTCGCGTCCGCCACGGCGAGTGCCGCGAGCGAGACATCGGTGGCCACGACCCGGGTTCGTGGGCGCTCGGCGGCGATCGTGACCGCGATGCACCCGGATCCCGTGCCGAGATCGAGCACCTGGCTCGTCGGGGTGACCGCCTGAAGCGTTTGCTCGACGAGTTGTTCTGTTTCCGGGCGCGGGATGAGCACCCGCCGGTCGACGGCGAAGCGACGGCCGTAGAACTCGCGCTCGCAGAGCAGGTAGGCGGCCGGCTCGCGGGCCGCGCGACGCGTGACGAGCTGCCGATATCGGGAAGCCGCGCGCTGGTCGACCGCGTCGTTCGAGCGAGCGTAGAGCTGCGCTTCATCGAGCGCCAGCGCCGCCCCTAGCAACAACGCCGCTTCGCGGCCCGGCTGGTCGACGTGCGGCCCGAGCCGCTCGCGGCCAAGATCGAGCAGCTCGCCGATGCTGGTGCGCGTCCTCAGCTTGCGCCGCCGGGGTTCGCCTGCCGGATTCGCTCGGCCTCGAAGTGCTCCCGCACGGGGCCGATGAGCGGTTCGATCTCGCCCTCGAGGATCGACGGCAGCTTGTGGAGGGAGAGCCCGACCCGATGGTCCGTCACGCGGTTCTGCGGGAAGTTGTAGGTGCGGATCTTCTCCGAGCGGTCGCCGGTGCCGACCATCTTTCGGCGTTCCTCGCCGATCTCGGACTCGGCCCGCGCCTGTTCGATCTCGAGCAGGCGGCTCTTCAGAACCCGCATCGCCTTCGCCTTGTTCTTGATCTGGCTGCGTTCGTCCTGACAGGTGACGACCAGGCCGGTCGGCTGATGGGTGAGCCGGACTGCGGAGTACGTCGTGTTCACGCCCTGGCCGCCAGGACCCGACGCGCAGTACGTGTCCACCCGCAGGTCGGATGGGGCGATTTCGATCTCGATGTCGTCCGCCTCGGGCAGCACGGCGACCGTGACCGCCGAGGTGTGAATCCGGCCCGATGCCTCGGTCTCAGGCACCCGCTGCACGCGATGGACGCCGGCCTCGTAGCGCAGGGTGGCGAAGGCGCCGCGTCCCTCGACGATCGCCGAGACTTCCTTTACGCCGCGGATCCCCGACTCGGACAGATCCAGGATGTCGACCTTCCAGCCGTGAGCGTCGGCAAACCGACTGTACATGCGGAACAGCTCCCCGGCGAACAGAGTCGCCTCGTCGCCTCCGGTGCCGGCGCGGATCTCGAGGACGGCGTTTCGCTTCTCGTTCGGGTCCTTCGGCGTCAACTCGTGGCGGATCGTCTCCTCGAGCGACTCCAGGCTCTTCTCGAGCACGCTCCGCTCCTCGGTCGCCAGCGAGTACAGGTCGTCGTTCCGGTCGAGCTCGGTCAGCAGTTCCGTCGTTTCGTCGAGTTCCCGCCTTGTCCGCTTGTAGCGCTGGTAGAGCTCGACCACGTTGACGATCTCGGACAGCGCCCGGCTGGCATCCCGGAACTCCCCCTGATCGGCGAGCACGGACGGATCGGCGAGCTTGGCGGTCAGTTCGTCGTAGGTCTGTTCGATCTGTTCGAGTCGGTCGATCATCTGCGTTGACCTCGGCATGCGCCGGCATCGCCGGTTCGGGCGACGCGCATAGAGCAGAGCCGTATCCTGCCACGGTCCGCGTGTTCGCCGTGCTCGCCATCTTGCCCGAACCCGCCGAACGAGAACCGAGCTTGCCTTGGCGCTTAGCGACGCAGAGTCAGTCTTGCCGTTCCTCGGCGCGCGTCGGGCCGATTTCCGCCAGCGTCGCGTTGCTCGGCGCGGCCATCACGCGCGCCGCCGTCGCTTCGTAGGCCGCGTACATCGAAGGCAGCTTCTGACGCAACTCCTCCTCGTCCCGGATGACCCACTCGTCCTCCCAAACGGGCCCGTAGGGCGCCTGGAGGTTCCAGGCCGTCGTGATGAACCAGTACGCGAACTCCTGCATCTGGACCCGGAAGCGAGCCTCTTCGTCCTCGATGTCGAGGTACTTGTCCGCCTGGTAGTAGCCCTCCTCCGCGGCCTTCGCCATCGCTCGGGCAAGTTCGGAGTCCTCCGCGATTCCCCAGACGTCCGGGAACGCGTAGTGCAGGCCGATGTCCGTCACGTAGTGGAGAATGTGCTCGACGACCTCCATCACCTGACCCTCGGGGACGTCCTGCATGATCACGTCGCAGATCGAGTGTTCCCGCTCGAGCGCCGCCCACTGTTCGCCTTCCATGAAGCTGTAGTCGTATCCGAGGGGAACCGGAACGAGCGCCTTGTACCGGTAGTGGTTCGCCAGCACGCGCCGCTGCAGATCCGGGTCGAGCCCTGTGTCTCGCGGGAACGTCTCTGCGATCGTTCTCGCCACCAGGCGGAGGTAGTCGTCCGAGATGTCGTCGCGGGCCGCCAGCTTGAGTCCGTAGACCTGGAGTTCCTTCGTGAAGGGCGGAATCGCGTCCGTGGCGACGACGTCGCCGTGCTGGTACACGTCGTCCGGGACTTCGCCCCTCGGGTCAAGCAGGATGCACCCTCCCAGATGGGTCGGCGCGCCAGCGGCCATGTCGACCGCCTCGTCCTCTCCCGCGTCGGTCGACGGACGGTCGCCGCAAGCGACTGCGGCCAAGGCCAGAAACACAAGTGCGAAGACTGCTTTCATCCTGGATCCTCCCGTGGTCCGATCGTCTCCTGCCCTACGTCGAGGATAGCCCAACGGCTTCGCCGTCCGATCTCGTTGAACCGAGGGCGCAAGAGGCATCCCTCCTCGATTGCGGCCGCCGAGCTGGCTCGAAAGGCGCAGTCTTGATTTCCGCCCTGTTTCCGCTTAGCGTCAGCCCGTCGGAAACGAATCGGACCTTCAACGGCAACGGGAGACAGGATGGCCGACAAGAGCACGATCGAGTGGACCGACGCCACCTGGAACCCGGTGCTCGGCTGCACGAAGGTCAGCGCCGGTTGCGCCCACTGCTATGCGGAGCGCTTCACCGAGCGCTTCCGCGGCGTTCCCGGCCACCCCTTCGAGGACGGTTTCGACCTTCGGTTGGCGGCGGCGAAACTGGACCAGCCCCGGCGCTGGCGACGGCCCCGGCGCATCTTCGTCAACTCGATGAGCGACCTCTTCCACCCGCAGGTGCCGGAGGCGTACATCGCCGAAGTCGGCCGCGTGATGAGCGACGTCCGGCGGCACACCTACCAGGTGCTCACGAAGCGGCACGATCGGATGCGGCGGCTCCTGAACGGCGAGCTTGCCTGGATGGGAGAGTTGCCGAACGTCTGGTTCGGGGTCAGTGTGGAGAACCGCCGTCAAGGGCTGCCGAGACTGGACGCTCTCCGCGAGACGCCTGCCGTCGTCCGTTTCGCCTCGATCGAACCTCTCCTTGAAGACCTGGGCAAGTTCGACCTCAGCGCGATCGACTGGGTCATCGCCGGAGGCGAGAGCGGCCCCGGAGCGCGGCCCATGAGGGAGGAGTGGGTCGTCGGCGTCTTGAACGAGTGCCGCCGGAACGGCGTCCCCTTCTTCTTCAAACAGTGGGGCGGCGTCCGGAAGAGCCGCAACGGCCGCCTGCTGCGGGGCAGGACCTACAACGAGTTTCCTGTCGGTCGGCCGTGTCGGGCTGGCAGTACGGAACGATGACTCACGAGAGCTTCGGCGGCGACTGGACCAGGACCAAGTTGGGCGTACTGGAGCTCTATCTCGACGCGTACACGACTGCTCTGAAGAACCAGACGTTCGAGCTCTGGTACGTCGACGCCTTCGCGGGAACCGGCGACGTTCCATTGCCGAAAGCGGAGGACGGAGCGGACGAGTTCCTCGCTGGCTCCGCGAAGAGGGCTCTCGCTGTCAGCGACCGGCCGTTCGACCGGCTGATCTTCATCGAGAAGGACGAGGAGCGCTCGGCGCAACTCAACGAGCTCCGGTCCGACTACAGCGGTCAGAACATCCGGGTGAAGAACGCCGAAGCGAACTCGTACCTGACGGGGCTGAAGCCCCCCAGGAACGTCCGTGGCGTCCTCTTCCTCGACCCGTTCGCGACGCAGGTTTCCATGAGCACCTTGAACCATGTGGCGAGCCTCGAGTGCTTCGACACGTAGATCCTCGTTCCGGTGAGCGCCGTGTCTCGCCTCCTGCCGACCGAACGCGAGCCCGAGGAGATCTCGCAGACATGGGCGGACTGCCTGGATCGCGTGTACGGGGGAGACAGTTGGCGGGACCTCTACCGACCAGATCCCCAACAGAATCTCTGGGGACTCGCAGACACGACGCGAACGCCGGGCGTCGCTGGGCTGTCCCGCATCTACCGGGAACGTCTCCTGGAGATCTTCGGTAAGCGGCTGCTGGACAAGACGGCGAAGCTACGCAATTCGAAGAAGTCCGTGCTCTTCGAGCTCATCTTCTGCGTTGGGAACCCTAGCGGCATCCGACCGGCCAAGCGGATCGCGAAGCATCTTCTGGACAAGATCTGAGTGAGGCGGGTGGCCCACTCGCCATCCGATCATCGGGGGATGATCGTGACGCCGGATTCTGTCGAGCTCGCCCGGCCTTCCACCGTGACGCGGAGTCGCTTCATCATCTCGTGGAGGGTCGTCGGCTTGACCTTGAGCCTCTCCGCGGCGCGCTTCTGGACGCCGCCGCAGGCCTGGAGCGCCTTGATGATCAACTGCCGTTCGTAGGCGCTGACCGCCTCCTTGAACGAGACGCCGCGGTCTGGGAGTGCGGCGGCAGCGGGCGGGGGCAGTTCCGGGTCGCGGATGTTCGAGGGAAGCAGGTCGACGCCGATCTCCTCGGCGCCGGACAGCACGACGGCCCGCTCGACCACGTTCTCGAGTTCGCGGACATTGCCGGGCCAATGGTAGGCAGTCAGCAGGTCCATCGCCTCCGGGGTCAGGCGCCGGGTCGGTTTCTCGTTCTCGTTCGAGTACGCCCGTAGGAAGTGCTGCGAAATGAGCGGGATGTCCTCCACCCGCTTGGACAGTGGCGGCAGGTCGATGGAGATCACGTTCAGGCGGTAATAGAGATCTTCGCGGAACGAGTTCTCCTTGACCAGCTTCTCGAGGTCGGCGTTCGTCGCCGCGACGAGCCGTACATCGGCGCGCAGCGTCTCGATTCCGCCGAGGCGCATGAACTCCTTCTCCTGAATCACCCGCAACAGCTTGGACTGGGTGTCGGACGGGATGTTGCCGATTTCATCGAAGAAGATCGTTCCGCCGTGAGCGACCTCGAAGAGGCCCTTCTTGTGGGACACGGCGCCCGTGAACGCGCCCTTCACATGGCCGAAGAGCGTGCTTTCCAGGAGATCGCCGGGCATCGAGCCCGAGTTCACGGTGACGAAGGGGCCGTCCTTTCGTTTCGAGTTGCCGTGGATGGACTTCGCGACGAGCTCCTTGCCGGTGCCGCTCTCGCCGCGAATGAGGATGTTGCTCTTCGATGGCGCGGCGCGACGGATGAGGTCGAACACCTGACGTATGGAACGGCTCTTGCCGATGATGCTGTCGAAACCCTGGCGGCTGCGAAGCTGCTCCTTCAGGTCGCGGTTCTCAGCCTGCAGGCGGCGGCGTTCCAAGCCTTGGCGAATCGTCAGCCGGACCTCGTCGTTCTTGAACGGTTTGGGCAGGTAGTGGAACGCTCCCTCGCGCATCGCCTCGATCGCCCCCTCGATCGACGAGTAGGCGGTGACGATGACAACGACCTGATCCGGGTCGCTCCGACGGATGCGGCGCATGACCTCCCTGCCGTTCATGTCGGGCAGCATGAGGTCGAGCAGCACGAGGTCGATCTCCTCCTGAGCGAGAACGCTCAGAGCCTCCTGGCCCGAGGCGCAGCAGATCGGATGGTGCCCCTCTTGACGGATCAGGGCGGTTAGGACGTCTTGCAGGACCTCTTCGTCGTCGACGACGAGTATGTTCATCTGGCGTTCTCCTTCGGCTGGGGCGCCTGATCGGTCGTCCGCGGCAGCCGGAGCGCGAAGCGGCATCCGCCTCCGCCGAGATTCGAGGCGACCAGTTCGCCGCCGTGCCGACGGACGATCTCCTGGCTGATGGACAGCCCGAGGCCGGCGCCGCCGCTCGTCTTGCGGGTCGAGAAGAAGGGCTCGAACACGCGCTCGAGGTGGCGCTCGGGAATGCCGGGCCCGGTGTCGTCGACGAATACCGCGACGTTGTCGTCGGAGCAGCTGACGGTGAGTTTCAGGCGCCGGCTGTCCGCGTTCCCTTCCGTCATCGCGTCGACCGCGTTCAGCATCAGGTTCGTGAACACCTGGCCGAGTTCCACATCGTTGCCGAGCACGCCGATGGCGAGCCCGGCGGGAAGGTCGATTTCTACGTCCACGCCGGTTTCCGCAAAGCGCTCGGCCAGTGCGTCGCAGCTCTCTCGGATGGTCACGGCCAAGTCCACCGGCCCCGACTCGTGCTGTCCGTGACGAGCGAAATCGAGCAGCGTGTTGACGATGCGGGCGGCGCGAAACGTCTGCCGCTCGACCTTCTTCAGCAGGCGCCGGCGGGGATCCCGCTCCGAGGTATCGGACAGCAGCATCTGCGCGTAGCTCGAGATGCCGGTGAGCGGCGTGTTCACTTCATGAGCGACCCCGGCCGCCATGGCGCCGAGGGCTGCCAAGCGCTCGTTCTCGGCCAGCTTGCGCTTCATCGCCACGCGCTCCGAGATGTCGTGCACGACGACAACCTGGCGGGCGTCGGCGGCGCCTTGGAACTCGGCGCTGGACAACTGGAGGTGTCTCTGCTTCTGGTGAAGGTCCACGAACTCGACTTCGGCCGGCGGCTCGCCCTGATGCGGAAACAGCTCGAGTGGAATGAGTGTTCCCAGCGCCCGGCCTTTCAGCTTCTCGCGCGTGTGCCCCATCAGGTCGGCAAAGGCGCCGTTTACGGTCACGATCCGGGAGGCCCCGTCGACGACAGCGATACCGGCGGGCGACGACTCGATGATCTCCTCGCTGAACTGCCGGAGCTCGGATACGCGGTCCAACTGCCGCTGGCGCTGCTCGAGGAGCTGCGCGTTCTCGATCGCCAACGCCGCCTGATTCAGCAACTGTCGGATGAGTGTGAGATCGTCGCTCGACAGTGGCGCCCCGGCCGAATGATGGCCGACGTAGAGCAGACCCACTCGGCGCTCGCGCACGGTGAGAGGAAAGACGTAGCGATAACCGAGAGTCGAGAGCCGCAAGGACAACGGCAGGTCGGCATCCGCGAGTGGCGCGTCGACGAGCGCGCGGTAGGGCTCGCTCCAGAGCGAGTCCTCCGTGTCGGCAAGGCGGAACACGGTCGTCTCGGGTTCTGGGCGAACCGCGGCGAGCAATGTCCCCTCGACCAGGTACAGGTTGCTCCGTTCGAGGCCGAGCCCCTCCTCCAGCTCGCGCAGCAGGCTTGAGGCAAGCCGATCGAGGTCGCGCTCGTGGACGAGCTCCGCGCCCAGCCGTTCGAGGGCGCGCCGACTCTGCTGCGCTCGGTACTGGAGCCGTTCCAGGCTGCGTCCCAGGCCGTTCTTGACCGGAATCGCAAGCGTGCCGACGACGAGTGCTGCTCCAGCGTTCAGGACGCCGCGGGCGATGACCATGTCCTGCGGCACGCCGCGGCGAATGAGGAGACTGAGCAACGAGAAGCCAAGAACCGCAAGCAGTACGGTCAGGGCGTAGGTGGCGATATCCCGCGTGATCACCTTGATGTCCCAGAGCCGGTAGCGGAGCAGAGCGTAGGCAAAGCTGAGCGGCACCAGAGCCAAGGGCGTGACAGCCGCGACGTCCAGCCATGCCGGTACGGAGAGCTCGAGCGCGAACGGCACGACGTACAGAAGCAGGAACGGCAGGTAGCCGCCGGCGACGCCGAAGGCGATCCACTGGGTCTGTCGGCCCTGCTCCCAGCTCTCTCTCGCGAGGAGGTTCTTGCCCAGCACCGCCGCTCCGGCCAGCGCGTACGCGACGAGCAGCACGAGTTCCGCGCGGTCCTGGAAGGCGATGGATGCCGCGGTCGGCGCGGGCAGGAGATTGGCGCCCAGCACGGCGTCGAGCTGGCTGACGAGCAGGACCGTGGCCGGCAGATACAGAGCCGGGATCAAGCGCCGAACCCACGGCGAGCCGGGCCGTTCCGGGAAGACAAGAAAGAAGTGAAGCGTGAGCGGCGGCAGGAGCAGCCGGCAGAAGCCGTCGACGAGGAAGAACAGTCGGTCGGTGCCGTCGTAGGGTGGAATCGGCGTCAACAAGTAGAGGGCGGCGGACAAGAGCGCCCACAGGTGAAACAGGAGGGTCTGCCGGCTACGCTGGCGGGTCAGGGTGTAGAGCCCGATCAGCAGGTAGCCGATACCCGTCAGGGAGAGCGCCAGATACGCCCAGTCGATGACGAGCCCCGGCAGCCCATGGCGGGCCGAGACGAGTTCCTCGCCTCCTTCCGTCTCGCGCAGCACGAACAGATCGCTCTCCGACCGACGGAGCAGAAGTTCCGCGAGTTCGTCGAGAGAGAGCGGCCGCTCGCCGTTCACCAGGACGACGATGTCGTCCGGCAAGAGCTCCGAGTTCTCGTTCGCCGAGAGGACTCGCAATTCTCCGTCGACCGCCTCGGCAGCCACGCCCACCGGCTGAAAGCTGGCGACCTTGCGCCCGACCGAGAAGCCGCCCAAGGCGACGACCCCGATCGTCAGCAGGAGCAGCGATGCGGTGACGCCGAGCCGGGCCTGTCTGAGCTCGGTGATGCGCATGGGAGGAGGGCTGCCGGGGGCTGTGTGGCGCGGAAGCGGGTGTGGTCGGTTTGCCTCAGGTTGGCCGGAGAGGGCACTGGACGACAGATGACCCAGGACCCGTATCCGGATTCTGAAGCATGTCCTGTGCCACGGGGAAGGCGATGCCTACCCTTCATTCTATGGCGGTTCGAGAGGTTCCCCCGACCGCCTGATCCAAGAGATTGGTTTGCCTTCGTTTGGTTGGATCAGGGGTTTGGCCGCTCAACCGCGGAGGACGTCCCTGAGAGCTGCGGGCTTGCATGGAACAACCGCGTTTGTTCCCTGCGCGACAGCGTTGCGACGTCGCTAACGGACGGGACGCTGCTAGAAGCGGACGGCGATGCCCGCGATGACGCGGCGGCGGAGCTGGTCCGACTCGAGCGTCGGGTTGACGGGTACGTGGCCGCGGCTCAGCTGCATCTCGAACTGAAGGGCCCAGTTCTCGAGCCCGTTGACCCAGGGCAGTCCTTGGCTGAGCAGGAGCTGCAGGCGCTCGACGGACAGTCCGGCGCCTGGAGAGGGAGGCTCGCTCTCCCGAGCCTCTTCGCGCGCCAACGTCGACAACTCCTGCTGCACGGAGCGGTAGGCCAGCAGAACCCCGGTGGCGCTTCGTTCGAACGTCGTATCCACGCTGGCTACGAGATAGCGAACGTCGTTCCGCAGTCTGAGGTCGCTATCCGCGGTTCGCAGCAGGCCGCCGCCGCCGTTCGCTGCCGAGGTGCTCATGCGGGTCCGGATCCCCCTCCCCAACCGCTGCTCGAGAGCGAAGCGGACTTCGGCGATCTGGTCGCCCTCGACCAGAAGCAGACTCTCCAGACCCTCGAAGATGTCTCGACTGAAGTACAGCCGCACACTGTCTGCGTAATGTCGCTGGCTCGCGCCGAACTCGACGCGCTGACCGTCCGCGTCGCTCCCCAGGCCGCGACTCAGCTCCAGGCGGTAGCAGTGCTCTTGCGTGACGCCGCAAGTGTCGTCCTGCCGATACTGGACGGGCAGGAAGTCGCGAAACAGCAGAGGCTCCGAGTCGACTCGCTCGCTGACGGAAACCTCGGCCGACCAGTGCGGACCGAGTTCGATGACGAAGCCCGCCTGGGGCGTGAACGACAGGCTGCCGTCACGGAGCGTACTCAGCAATCCGTACTGAAGCACGACCGCGGGCTCGACTTCCCAGTCACCCCGGCCGAACACGTCGAAGCGCTCGTTCGGGTCTTCTCTCCAGTTCGCCCGGCCGCGAGCGGTCCAGGCCTGACGCTCGCGATAACTGACCCCGGTCTCGAAGGAAGTCCTGGCTGTCATCCGACGTTCGTACCCGCCGCTTACCTCGAGCGTGGTCGACGACATCGGCGAGGCGAACGCTCCCGTCGTCCGTTCGCGGGCCGTGGGATCCGAGTAGGGACCGCCGAAGTCGTGATGGAAGTTGTGGTCAGCCTCGTAGCGAGCCGTGAAGTGAGAGGCGCCGCCGCCGGCCGCCTGCTCCACGCGCAGGCCGTAGCTCTCGAGGCCGGTGGCGCCGCGCGGGCGCCATTCATCCCGGTCCGCGGTCGTCCTGCCGCGGAAGCGATGACGCTGGGAGGTCAACTCGACGTTCGAACCACGGCGATTCAACTGGAGAGCGAAGGCCTGACTGTCTCCCAGCGGCGCGTCGCCCGCGCCCGCCTCGAAGGCCGGTTGCTCGAACTCCCGCAGGTCGGAACGGAGTGCGAGCCGGGTCTCGGCGAAGCGACTTCTCAGGTCGAGCTGACTCCCGATCATCCGGGCGCCGGCATCTTGGCCGAGATCCTCGATACCGGAGAGGGTCCTGAGCTCTGCTTCGAAGCGCGCTTGGTCGATCGCCGTCTCGAACGCTCGGTGCCGGTTGTCGGCGACCGCCTCGGCGATCTGGATCTCGCGGAGGACATCGGCCGGGATACGTTCGCGGATCGACCAGAAATCGTCGTCGTCCCTGGTCGCGCTCCGGGCGCGGCTGCTGCGGGCGCCGAGTTCGAAGTCGACCGACTGGACCGACTCGGCGGTGGTCCGGGTGAGTTCGGCAACCGCAGGCGTGTAGCCCGGCCGGTGGGCGATGACTCGATAGACGCCGGCGGCGAGCGGCTGGAAGGCGTAACGACCGAAGCGGTCCGTCGTCGTGCGGGCCTTGCTCTCGTCGGCGACGTCGTAGACGTAGACGTGGGCCTTCCCGAGCGGCGCGCGGCCGGTCAGCACGCGGCCGACGAGTCGCCCCGCCGTCGGATCTCCGAGACTCGGCGGATCGAGCCCCGCCTCCAGCGGGTTCGCGTTGAGGAGTGCGAGGACGGCCGCGGGCGCCAGAACACCGCGGAGAGAGCGGCGGCCGGTCGCCGTTGCCGAAGTTGTTTCGCCGGGATGACTCCGCCTCGACATTCACCGATGACTATAGCGGAAGGACCGCGCGTCAAGTCGGCCGCGGCGACTCGTCGAGTGTGCGGGCGGCGGCGAAGACGATGACCTGCTTCGCTCCCGCCTGTTTGAGCAGCCGGGCGGCGCGGCCGGCCGTGGCGCCTGTCGTTACGACGTCGTCGACCAGCAGCAACACGCGGCCCTTGACAAGAGCCGGATTGCGGCAGGCGAAGAGGACTCCCGGGTTGGCCAGGCGTTCGCGGCGGCTACGTCCGACCTGCGGTCGGCCGAGAGTTCGTCGTCTGAGCGCGGGTGCAAGTGGGCGGCCGAGTCGCCGGGCCAGCGGGCGGGCGATGGACGCTGCATGGTTGCGACCGCGAACGAGTCGGCGCCGCCAGTGCATCGGCATCGGCACGACGGCCGAGGCCAAGCCCAGTTCGGCGCCCAGTTCGGTTGCAGCCTGGTCCGCGATGTGGCGGCCCAGGTAGTCCAGCCTTCGGTACTTCAGGCCCAGAATCACCTGGTCGAACGGCGGCTGGTACTGCCACAGCCAGTAGAAACGGTCCGCGCCCGCCAGTTCGTCGCCGGTCCGAGAGGTCGCCGCCGGCGGTACGAGCTGGGCGCGGCAGTTCAGGCAAAGGCCGAGCTCCCGCTCCGCGTGCGCGTTGCACGCCAGGCAGGGTCGCGGCAGGAGGAGGTAGGTTGCCAGCGTCAGAAGCCGTCGCGCTACACGCACGAGGCAGCGCGCTACGCGGGCCAGGCAGCGCGCTACGCGGGCCAGTGTAGCGGCGAGTTGGTGGACGGCGTCCTTGAGCGCGGCCGACATCGACGGGGCAGACGCCGGAAAGGCCGCCGGAATCGCCTGCTGGCTCAGCCCGCGGGGCGCGCGCTGTCGAGCATGTCCAGGAAGGCCTGACGTTGCTCTCTCATCGTTGCGCCCGGTCCGACGGCGCGTACGAACCAGGGGCCGCCCGGCGCCTCGATGATCGCGCCGTACAGCGCGGCGTCGGGCATGTCGGCGGCCGGGAAGCTGCCGACCGTGCTCGCCCTGACCAGACCTTCGAGCTCGACCCAGGTCAGTCTGACGCCGTCGTTCTCACGGGTCTGGGTGGTCGCCTCGGGCTTGCCGGGCGGGGACGTGACCTGGCTCTTCCAACGGTCTATGTTCGCTGCGGGGCCTCCTGCGCCCCCGGGCCCGAAGTAGTACACCGAGATCTCGCCCGGGCCTGCGGAACCCGGGATTCCGGCTTCCAGCAGCCGCATGGACGACCCGGGCTGCCGCCGGGTCCAGGCCGCAGGCAGAGCGATGGACAGGCCGGCCGCCTCGACCGGCGCCGCGAGTTCGACCGTCGGCGGATCCTGGGATTGCGCGCCGCCGTTTGCTGGTGCATCCGGGCTGCACGCGAGCGCCAGCACCGTGAGGGTGATCAGAGGCGTGGAGGGGAGCCGTCGAGCGGCGGGGATCTTCATCGTTCTGCTCCTTCGAGAGTCACGGGGTCGATGTTCACGGATTGACCGCCGGTCGCTGGCCGGAACCGGTGCGTTCCGCGCCTCATCGGAGGATATGCTGCGACTCGGAAGCGCTCGGGGGCTGGTGCCTCCCGCGGTCTTCAAAACCGTTGTCCGAGCCGTGATGCGTCTCGGGGGTGGGTTCGATTCCCATGCGCTTCCGCCAGGGGCAGTGTCGGCGCGTCGCCCGGGTGGATCCCACGACTTCAGAACTGCCAGGCGACGCCGACTTGGACGCCTCCGAATGTGCTGGCCGAATCCAGGTCGGCGTAGTGGCCGGCGAGCTCGACCTGCACGGAGAAGCGCTCGTTGATCGGGAAGTCGCCGGTGACGCCCACCGTGAGCCCGGCGCCCTCCTCGGACAGGTCGCCGGCGCCGCTCAGCTGATAAAGACCGAGGCCGAAGAACACCCCGGATTGGAAATAGAGTTCCTGGAAGCGGTACTCGCCCGAGATCGTGGCGTAGCGAAAGGTGGGATCGGTCAGCGCG
Organism: Candidatus Multivoraceae bacterium; assembly: GCA_965219625.1. GTDB lineage: Bacteria > Acidobacteriota > Thermoanaerobaculia > Multivoradales > Multivoraceae > Multivorans. Next base: position 2,067,831 of record OZ244782.1, read on the forward strand.
CCGAGCCGGCCGCTCAGGTCGAAGTTCCCGAAGCGAACGCCGACCACGGTGCGCGGCTCCGTCCGCCAGGAGAAGCTGCCCTGGAAGCCGCTGTTGTCGAGCCCACCGTCCGGGTCGCCGTCGACGCTGCCACCGAGGCTGGGGCTCAGCGAGACGATGTAGCTGTAACGCTCCTGGGCGTCTGCGTTGCCGCCGCCTGCCAGCAGGAGGCCAGTCGAGACCAGGGCAACGGCGACAGCGTGGCCGCGCGGGAAACGGGGGTGTTCATGCGGTGCGATCAAAGCGGAATCTCCTTCCTCATGGCCGCTAGGGCAGTATAGGGGCAAGGCGGCTGTCGTGCCCTGAAGCGGGAACGGTCGCTCGTCAGTCCTTCCATCTGTTCTACGGGCGAAGTCCGGGAAACGTCGCTCAGCGGGCTCAAGCTACGGCCACTCGGCAACCGGCAGGACCTCGCAGGAGCCACCGGCGGAGGCTGGGGCGCTCGACTTCGGGATCCGTACGAGCCCCGAGCCGGCGCCGTACGCCACCAGGTCGTGGGAGCCGAGCGGAGGTCTCGGGTCGACCGCAAGATGACCGGCATCGACGTGCAGTCGACAGGGCAGGAAGCGGTCTCGCCACTTGGCGCCGGGCAGGTCGCTCACCAGCCGGCCTTGCAGAGCGCCACGCCAGTAGCCGTCCTCGAAGCCCATCATGCTGCGCAACAGCGGTCGCACGAGGAGCCAGTAGGTGACCATCGCCGATGCCGGGTTGCCGGGCAGGCCGAACACCCAGCCGCGATCGTGGCGGGCGGCGACGAGGGGCTTGCCCGGCTGGATGGCGACGGCGTCGAACAGGAAACGGCAGCCGAGGCCGTTCGCGCCGAGGACCTCCTCGACGAAGTCGTAGTCGCCCATCGAGACGCCACCGGAGATCAGCAGGACGTCGGACTCGAGGCCGTGCTCGACGCGGGTCCGAAGCTCCGTCGGATCGTCCCGGGCGATGCCGAGCGAGCGAGCATCGATACCGAGCTGCGTCAGCGCTGCGCCCAGGAAGTCGCGGTGCGAGTCGCGGAGCTGACCGGGGCCGGGCGCTGCTTCGGGCGGCACGACCTCGTTGCCGGTCGACAGGGTCGCCACGGTCGGTCGCCGATACACCGGCACCTCGCCGATGCCGTGGGTTGCCAGCAGGCCAGCGCCGCCCGGCGTCAGGATCTCGCCTGGGGCGAGCAAGGGACCACCGGCTGCGGTGACTTCGGCCCGACGCCGGATGTGGCTTCCCGCTGCGGTCGCCTCGAGCAACCGCATCGTCGGCGTGCCGTCCGCGGCATCGCTGCCGACGTCGGTCTGCTCGACGGGGACTACTCGGTCGGCGCCGGCGGGCGTCGCCGCGCCGGTCATGATTCGCATCGCGTTGCCTGGCGCGAGCTCGGCGCCCGGGGGGTCGCCGGCCGCTACCGTGCCCCGGACCGGAACCACGGCGCCGGGTTCGACCTCGCCGGCGAGTGCGAAGCCGTCCATTGCCGACACATCGTGCGCTGGAACGTCGACGCTTGCGGCAAGATCCTCCGCGAGTACCCGGCCGACCGCGTCGGCGCGGGCGACCGATTCGACCTTGAGCAGTTCGACTTCTGCGGCGAGCGCCTCCCAGGCTTCCTCCGGCGACAGCATGGCGGGTTGTTATCCGAGGGATCCGCCCGCCGTCAAACGGAAGTACCCGCGCTCGCCTCGGGCAAGCCTGCCGGCACGCCGTTGGCGGTCGAGGGCGCCGTTCCGAACAGGACGCCCGGCGCGCCGCAGCGATGGCCTTCTGTTGCTATCATCCTTCGCCGCGATGCCTCTCTACGAGTATCAGTGCTCTTCTTGCGAGAAGACCGTCGAGGCGATTCAGCCATTCGCGGCGCCGCCGTTGACCGACTGCCCGGAGTGCGGCGAGAGCACCCTGCGGAAGCTGCTCTCGGCGCCCGCGTTCCAGTTCAAGGGCAGCGGCTGGTACGTGAGCGACTACGCCCGGAAGGGCCAGGGCGGAAACGGCAAGTCGGACTCCGGCCCTGCTGACGGCGACAGCGACGGCGCTTCTTCCGACGACGGCGGCAAGGCCGCTTCCAGCGAATCGTCCGGCGGATCGTCCGGCGAATCGTCCAGTTCGGGCAGCGGTCGAGGCTCGGCGGACACGTCGTCGCCCAAGAGCGCCTCGTCCGACGCTGTCTCGTCGTCGTAGGAACGGACGGAACGCGGGGAACCTGCGCGGATCCGGGAGTTCCCGTACTGCTACACTCCGCGGTCGCTGACCCGTGGGGGGCCGTAGCTCAGTTGGGAGAGCGCTTGAATGGCATTCAAGAGGTCGTGGGTTCGACTCCCATCGGCTCCACCATCCCACCCTGGCGAACTTGGCGACGGTTGGAGCCTCGAGCGGTAGCCGGCGTCAACCGATGCGCGTGAGCGCCGAGTACATCGGCAGGTACATCGAGATGACGATCGCGCCGATGACGATGCCCATGACCGTGATCAGCGCGGGCTCGAGGAGCTTCATCATGCTCTCCATGTCGTTGTCGACCTCCTCTTCGTAGAAGTCGGCGATGCGGTCGAGCATCGCGCCCAGTGTGCCGGTCTGCTCGCCCACGTAGACGATCTGGCAGAGCATCGAGGGGAATATCCGCGTCTGGCGCAGCGACTGGTGGATCGGACGACCCTGCTCAACCTCCCGGCGCGCCTTGTGCAACGCGTCTTCCACGACGGCGTTGCCGCACGCCGAGGCGGTGATCGACATCGCCTCGAGGATCGGAATGCCGGAGCCGAGCAGCACGGACAAGGTGCGGCAGACGCGTCCGACGATGATCCTCAACATCAGCTTGCCGAGAACGGGGACTCGCAGCACGAGGCGGTCCGTGGCGCGGCGGCCTCGACGGGACCGGAGCAAGCGGTGGATCAGGAAGGTTGCCGCAGCAGCCAGGCCGAGCAGGATGACGATGTACCCGCCGATGAACTCGCTGACTCCGACGACGATCCGGGTGAGCATCGGCAGGTCCCCGCCGAGGTCTGCGAAGAGATGGCGGAACACCGGAATCACTTTCCACAGAATGAGAAAGACGACTGCGGCAGCCACGGAGAGAATGGCAACCGGATAGGTCAGCGCCGAGCGCACCTGGTTGCGCAACTTGGCGACCTTCTCGATGTGGGTGGCGAGCCTGCCCATCACCGTGTCGAGTGCTCCACTTGCCTCGCCGGCGGCCACCAGGTTGACGTAGAGGCTGCCGAACGCGACCGGTCGACGGGCCATCGCCTCGGCAAGGCCGACGCCCGCCGCGACCTCTGATCTGAGTTGGAGGAGGATCGGGCGGAGGCCCTTGTGCTGGCCCTCGATGCTCAGAATGTCCAGGCCCTGGAGCAGCGGGAGGCCGGCGTCGAGGAGGACGGCGAGTTGCCGGCTGAAGACGGCGAGAGTCTTCGGGCGAATGCGTACGCGCGGCCGGAACCGGCTCCGGCTTCCGTCGTTGGCAGCGAAGGGCGCTTCGGCGGAAGACTCGGTCGCTGGGTCGAGGTCAACGTCGTCGTCTTGCCAGGGCGGCTGGAACATGGCGCAGTTCTCCGATGCTTGGGGGCATATGGGAAGAGGCAGCTCTGGCGCTGCCGGTTCCTCGCCGTTTTTGGGAACAGCTCCGCTTGGCGCCGGCGCGACAGCGCGTCGTTCCTCCTCGCGCGGAGCTCGCGCCGGGGAACGCCCGGGGTTTACCGCTCGGTTTCGGGCTCGGCGGTCGTCGCTGCCTGGTCGACGAGCTCCATCTCGCCGACGAGCACGAGCAGCTGGTTGATCCGGCCGCGGGTATCGCCGTCTTCCCCGGCGGGGTGCTCGTACACCAGCGATACGAGTCGGTTCTCGACCGGATGTTCCATGAAAACGCGGATCTGCTGGCGGCTGGCGCCGTCCTCGGCCTGGTAGCGGCCGCGGGTGTAGCGCGCCTCCCCCAAGGGGCCGACGATCTGGCGGCCTCCGAAGAACTCACCGCCCTCCATGTCGATGAAGAACGGACGGTGACTCCTCGCGATCTCGTCGAGTTCGAGGCCGAACACCGTCGGTTCGCCGAGCTCGAGCCACAGCCTGCCGGCGGGTCCCGCCGGCGTCTCCGTGGTCTCCGGCAGCACGCACTCGATCTCGAACAGCCGCTCGCCCGGGTCGGGCGCTTCGGCGCAGCCGTTCGGCAGATCGGCGAAAGCAAGGCCCGCTTCCTCGACGACGACGCGCTCGGGACCCGCAGGCTCGGCGGGCGGGGATTGGCAGCCGCTGGCGATAAGCGAGACACCGGTACAGACGAAGACGTAAAACGCGGTCTGGAACACGGTGTCGAGTCCGTTCGTTGCTCTCGAATGAGCTCGCCGGTTCTGCCTGAGCATCGCGGGCAGAGTAGCATGAGAGCCGCGTCGGGCGCTCATCTCATGCTCCCGCGGAGCCACGGAGGACGTCGTAGTGGACAAGCCGATTGCCCGTGTTCTCAACCTGATCGACGACAGCGAACAACGTCTCTGGCGGCTGACTCCGGACGAGGCGCGCGAGCGGCTTCTCGAGGGGCCGGAGGCGGTCCTGTCGATCGATGGTTCGTTCGCGCTCGTCGCCCGTCGCGGCGTCGAGGTGGTGCTCGCGCGCAGCCTCGACCGGCCGCTCCGTTACTTCCTGGCGAAGGAGTCGTCGGGTCCGATGCTCGTCGTCGCTCAGCGGATCGACGAGATTCGGGACTGTCTGGAAGCCGAGGGCTACGTCGACCAGTTTCATCCGACGTACACCCGGATGGTGCCCGCGCACCACGCGACGACGTTGAGGTTGATCGGCTGCCCGGATCCGAATCCCGTCCACGAGCGCTTCTTCGCGCCGCCGCGAGCGATTCTGCCGCCGGACCTGGACCTGATCGGCGAGCGCTACGTTGGCGCGTTGCTGTCCGAGCTTCGGAGTTGGTTGACGACGCTGCCGGAGGCACAGGCGCGCGAGCCGATCGGGGTGTGCTTCTCTGGCGGTATCGACAGCGGCGCGGTGCTCGTCGCGTTGAACCGGGCGCTCCTCGACTGTGGGTTGAGCGCTGCCCGACTCAAGGCGTTCACCCTCTCCGTCGGCGCCGGCGGCGGCGCCGACGCTGCGCAGGCCCGAGAGTTCCTCCGCCGAGTCGACCTCGAGATGCTGGGCGAGGAGATCGAGGCGGAACCAGCGGCGGTCGACCCGCTCGCCGCGGTGGAGGTCATCGAGGACTACAAGCCGCTCGATGTCGAGTGCGCGGCGGTCGGGCTCGCTCTGCTTCGGGGGATCCGCGCCCGCTACCCCGAGTGGCGGTTGCTGGTCGATGGCGACGGGGGCGACGAGAACCTGAAGGACTATCCGATCGAGGAGAATCGCGAGCTGACGATTACCAGCGTGGTGAACAACTCGATGCTCTACCAGGAGGGTTGGGGCGTCGACGCGATGAAGCACTCGCTCGTCTATTCGGGCGGCCTGGGCCGCGCCACGGTGCGCACGCACGCGCCCGCCCGTTTCCTGGGGTTTGCCGGCTTCAGCCCGTTCACCCGGCCGGCGGTCGTCGCGGTCGCCGAGGCGATTCCGTTCGCCGAGCTCGTCGGCGCCTCGCACGAGGCGCTCTACGATCTGAAGGGCGAGGTCGTTCGCCGCGGCATGGAGCGGGTTCTGAGTGTCGACTTCCCGGTCTTTCCCAAGCGGCGCTTTCAACACGGCGCGGCCTCGGAGGATGTCGTCGCGCACGCTTTCGAGCGCCCGCCTGACGAGTATCGGCGCCACTTCCAGTCGCTCTACGCCTGAGCCGCCGGCAGCGCCGTCATGGGGTTCGACGCCGGGGCGGTCAGGGCGCTCAGACCGGCCCGGCCGGCGAACGACCCCTGGCGGCACCAGGGCGTGACGGTCGAAACGGAGCGCGGCCCGGACGGCGTGTTCATCTCGTCGGCGACCGTCTTTCTGACCGGGGCCGAGTGTCCGTTCACCTGCGTGTTCTGCGATCTCTGGCGCCACGCGATCGACGGGCCGACGCCCGAGGGGGCGCTGCCGGCCCAGTTGCGCTCGGCGCTCGGTCGGCTCCGTCCTTCCGCAGACGGCTCGAAGTCCGACCTGAACGAGCAGATCGACCCGTGCCGGAAGATCAGGCAGATCAAGCTGTACAACGCAAGCAACTTCTTCGACGGGCGCGCGGTGCCGCCGGAAGACCTCGAACCCATCGCGCAGCTTGTCGCCGGCTTCGAACGCGTCGTCGTCGAATGTCACCCGCGGTTGGTTGACGATTCGGTGGAGCGCTTCGCGTCCCTGCTGCCGGGCCGGCTGGAAGTCGCGATGGGTCTGGAGACCGTACACCCCGAGGCGTTGTCCAGGCTCGGCAAGCAGATGACGCCAGGTCAGTTCGACCGGGCCGCTCGACGTCTGCGCGATCTTCGCGTCGATCTGCGGGTGTTCGTTCTGGTCGGCGCCCCGTTCGTTCCGGCGGCGGAGCAGGCCGAATGGGCGGCGCGGAGCGTCCACCATGCGGCGGCGGCCGGCGCCCGTTCGGTGGCGCTCATTCCGGTTCGGGGCGGCAACGGCGAACTGGAACGGCTCGAGCGGTTGGGCCGGTTCGAACCGCCGAGCCTGGCGTTGGTCGAACGTGCGCTGGCGCTCGCTCTCGTCGCGGCGGGGCCGGGCACCGCGGTGCAGCTCGATCCGTGGGATCTCGAGCAGGTCGGCTCGGACTGCGCGGTCTGCCGCGAGGCACGTGTCGAGTCGATCCGGATGATGAACCGAACGGGGCGACCGGGACGAACGGTCTGCGATGCCTGCAGCGACTGACTCGCGCGTCGAAGGGGATGCCGAGCGTCGCGAGGTCGTGATTGCCGGCGGCGGTTTCGCCGGCTCGATTCTGGCGCGGGCGCTTGCCGCCGAGGGGCGCGACGTGCTGCTGCTCGAGAGCGGCCGGCATCCCCGATTCGCGCTCGGCGAGTCGTCGACGCCGCTCGCCAACCTGGCACTCGAACGACTCGCGCTGCGCTACGGTTTCGAGGACCTGTGGACGCTGGCCGCTCACGGCCGCTGGCGGCGTCGCTTGCCGGAGGTGGGGCGTGGGCTGAAGCGAGGGTTCTGCTTCTACTCGCATCGTCCGGGGTCGGCCTTCCGCTCGGGCGCCGAAGGCGAACGCCGCCTGATCGTCGCGGCGTCACCGGACGACGAGTCTGCAGACAGCCAGTGGTTGCGCGCGGACGTCGACAGCTTCCTGTTCGACTCCGCCCGGCGGCAGGGCGTGGACTGCCGGGACCGGACCGTCGTCGAGGTCGTGCCGGGCCCAGGCCCTCCGGTGCTGCTTCGCGCCGGCGGGCGGTTCATCGAGGCGGAGTTGTTCGTCGACGCGTCGGGCGGCGCCCCGATTGCCGAGGCGCTTGGCGCGGGCAGAGGTACGCCGCGGCTCGACTCGACTCTCGTCTACTCCCACTTTGCCGGGCTCGCGCCGTTCCTCGGAGAGGACGATGAGAGTCGACCGCTTCCGCCGTTTCCTGAGTGCTGGAGCGCTTCCCACCATCTGATCGACGAGGGCTGGATGTACCAGCTTCGGTTCGACGACGGCGTCACCAGCGTCGGCTTTCTGCTGCCGCGGGATCGTGTCGCGACGGCCAACCTGCTCGGCGGCGTGGGTCGCGACCTCGCTGCCGAAGACGAGCCCGAACGGGTGATCCGTGCCCTGCTCGTCCGCTACCCGTCGCTGGCACGCCAGTTCGTCGGAGCGGAGCCGCTTCGACCGATCGGGGCCCGGACCAGCGTCGCCTACCGCCGCGTCCGCGCCTCGGGTCCGGGGTGGTTGCTGCTGCCGCACAGCTACGCCTTCGCCGATCCGATGTTCTCGACCGGCATCGCCTGGAGCCTGCTCGCCGTCGAGCGCGTCGCGGACCTCTGCCGCAACGGCGTGCCCGGTCGTGCCGCTGTTCGCCGCTACGGTCGGCAGCTCGCTGCCGAGGCCGACCACATCGAGCGTCTGCTTGTCGCCGCCTATCGGTTGATGCCCGACATGCTTGGCTTCGTGCCCGTTGCGATGGCCTACTTCGCCGCCGCCAGCTTCAACGAGATCCGGCAGCGGCTGGTCGATCCGCCTGCCGATGGGTGGTGCTGGGAGGGATTCCTCGGCGCCGGGGACGAGGTCCTCGATCCGCTCTTCCGCGATCTCGACGAACGGTCGAGGTCATCTGACTCAGGCCGAGCGCTGGCCGATTGGATCGGCCCCGCCGTCGCGGCCCGCAATCTGATTGGCTTGGCGGACCCGCAACGTCGCAACGTGTATCCGGTCGATCTGGCCGACATGAGGCGCCGCAACGAGGAGATCGCAGGTCGCCTCGGTCTCGTCGCCGCCGAACTCCGCGAACGTTGGCCCCGGCTTCGAAGTCCCGTCGACATGCCGTGAAGACGGTGGGTCGCGTGCGGTAGCGTCGCCGGCATGACCGGGCGGTTCATCACCTTCGAGGGCCTGGACGGCAGCGGCAAATCGACCCAGTTGGAGAGACTGGCGAAGGAGCTTGAACACCGCGGCGTCTCGTTCGTCAACACGCGGGAGCCCGGCGGCACGCCGTTTGCCGATCTGCTGCGGGAGCTCTTTCTGCGCCGAGAGGCGGCTCAGGTCGACGGCGTGGTGGAACTCATGCTCGTGTTCGCGAGCCGCCGCCAGCATCTGATCGAAGTCATCGAACCGGCTCTGGCGCGAGGCGCGATCGTGCTCTGCGACCGCTTCACGGACTCGACTTACGCGTACCAGGGCGGCGGTCGCGGCGTGCCGAATGAGCTCATCGACAGAGCGGATCGCCTGGCCACCGGCGGTCGGGTGCCGGACCGTACCCTCTATTTCGATCTGTCCCTGGAGGAGGCCGAACGACGCCGCGGCGGCGCCGGCGACCGGATCGACCGCGAAAGCCGCGCCTTCTATCGGCGGGTCCACGCCTCCTTCGCGGAGCGCATCCGCGGCGAGCCGGATCGCTTCCGCGTGATCGACGCGACGGCGCCGGTCGAGGCCGTGGCCGCTGCCGTCGCCGACGCGCTTCACGATCTGCTCGGGGCCGATGAGCCTCTACATGCAGAGGGCGGCCGGGAGGCGATTGCGTGACGTCTGCGGCGGGACGGCTGCTCGAACTCGCGGCTCGGGGCAGGCTCTATCCGTCCGTCATTCTCCACGGCGGCGACGAGGTCGAGCGCCTCGAACTTGCCCATCGGATCGGACGCGCCCTGCTCTGCGAGCAGGCGCCCGGCGAGCGCCCGTGCGGCGTCTGCCGGCACTGCCGACGGATTGCCCGGGAGCACTCCGAGCGGAAGCCGCAGGACAAGAAGAAGGTCGTCCATCCAGATTTTCAGGTCATCTTCCGCGATCACCGGGGCGAGGGGAAGGAGAAGACCGTCATCTCGGTCGAGTCCATGCGGGCCTTGGTCCGTGCCGCCCGCGTGTCTCCGTTCGAGGCCCGTGGCCAGGTGTTCGTCGTTGCCGAGGCGGAAAGGCTGCGAGAGGATGCGACGGACGCCCTGCTGAAGACGTTGGAGGAGCCGGCCACGGGTTCGCCGAGGAACTTCGTCCTGCTCACCCCGTGGGCCTACGATCTGGCGCCGACGCTGCGCAGTCGTTCGCTCGTCGTCTACCTGGGCGCGAATCCGGCTGCCGACGCGGAACTGACGGCGGAACTCCTCGAGCTCTGGCGCGAGCTTCGCGGACAGGGCGCGACAGGTCCGTGGGTAGCGGCGCTCGCCGAGCGGATGGTCGCGGGCGGCGGCTTCGACGACATCCGCGACCGGAGGGGCTTCACCCGGGCGGCCGCCGCGCTGAAGGATGCAGCGCCAGGCATCGTCGATCGACGCGACCGTCTGGCGGCGCTCGCACTCGCCGCGGATCTGCTGGATGCCCACTGGTTGCGGCAGCGCGTCGTCCCGCCCCATCGCATCATCGAGGGTCTGGCCGTGCGGCGCCTGGGCGGCGACTGGCCCGCGACGGACTTCGAGACATCGGTTGTTGCCCTTCTCGGCTCGCCGTAGCCGCCGCCTGTGCATGTAGAGTGACCTTCGGCGTAGCGGCCGGAGACTTGAATCACGTTGCCGCGGCGTCAGGGAGGCGATCTTGATGAAACGAGCCCGAAAGCACCGGCAGCCCTCTCGGCGGCCCCTTCAGTTCGCCGTCGGCGCGTTGTCGTTGGCTCTGTTGACCGTTCTCGCGTGCAGGTCGAACGCCGGGCCCGTGCCCGAAGACGAGGTCGTGGCACGCGTCGACGGCGAGGAGATCACCCTCGCCGAGGCCCTCGAGCGCGCCGCGCCGCGTTTGGAGCAACTCGAGCAGCAGGCGACGAGCTGGCGACTCCAGATCTCGGCGGAGCGCTACAGCCTCCTCGAGCAGACGATCGAGGGTCTGGTCCGCGATCGTCTGGTGCTGGCGAAGGCGGAGGCGGAGGGAGTCGAGCCCGACGTGTTCCGGGACCAGCACCTGGAACGCTTCGCGGCGGCGGTGACCGAAGCGGAGATCGACGAGTTCTTCGCCGCGAACGAAGGCCGGATTCGGGGCGCCCGCGACGAAGTCGCGCCGCAGGTCCGGCTCTTCCTGGCGCAGAATCGGTGGGTCGAGTTCCTCGAGGCCGGCCACGAGATCGACTATCTGCGCGATCCCTATCGACTCGACGCGGATCCGGCGGACGGTCCCGTCCGGGGCAGCGAGTCCGCTCGGATCACGATCGTCGAATGGTCGGACTTCGAGTGTCCCTTCTGCAAGCAGGTTGTACCGACGTTGGAACAGGTGCTCGACGAGTACCCGGACGATGTGCGCCTCGCGTTCCGTCACTTCCCGCTGACACGAATCCACGCGAACGCGCAGGGTGCGGCGGAGGCTGCCGTTTGCGCCCAGGACCTGGGCGCCTTCTGGGAGTTCCACGACCTGATGTTCGAAGAGCAGGAGGCGTTGACTGCGGACGACCTGAAGGACAAGGCGGCGCGTGCCGGACTCGATGCGGAGGAGTTCGCCGCATGCCTCGAGCGGGACGACCTCGCGGAGCGCGTCGCGGCCGACCGCCGCGCGGGCGCGGCGCTGGGTGTCAGCGGCACGCCGGCGCTGTTCGTCAACGGGCGGCCGCTCGAGGGCGCGGCGACATACGAACAGTTGGTCGAAGTGATCCAGGACGAGCTGGAGCTGATGGGTGAGTGAACCGCGCGAGGCGGTCTTCGTTCCCTATCGGCCGCCTCGGTTGCCGCTGGCCGAAATGGAGCGCCGGGCGAACGACGTGTTCGCTGAGTACGACGGAAGGCGGAGCGTTCGCTTCTTCACGGACGAGCCGGTGCCGCGACGACTCATCGAACGAGCGATCGAAGCCGCCTCGACGGCGCCGTCCGGAGCTCATCACCAACCCTGGCGGTTCGTCGCGGTGAGCGATCCGGAGATCAAGCGGCGGATTCGCGAAGCGGCCGAGGCCGAGGAGCGGCACAGCTACCTGGGAGGGCGAATGCCGCCGGAGTGGCTCGACGCGCTGCGGAAGCTGGGTACGAACTGGCACAAGCCCTTTCTGACCACCGTGCCCTGGATCGTCGTCGTGTTCGCTGAGCTGTACGGCATCAGGAGCGACGGCACGAAGCGAAAGAACTACTACGTCAAGGAGAGCGTGGGCATCGCCTGCGGCCTGTTCATCGCCGCTCTTCACCGGATCGGGCTCGCCACGCTGACTCATACCCCGAGCCCGATGGCGTTCCTGAGCGAGATTCTGGGTCGGCCGAAGAACGAGAAGCCGTTCATCCTGTTTCCGGTCGGGTACCCGACGCCGGACTGCGTGGTCCCCGACCTGCGGCGGAAGACGCTGCCCGAAGTTTCTCTCTGGAATCCGCGTCCCGGGGTCGACTGAGCGGTTGCGCATGGGACGGTCCGGGAACCCGGGCAGGCCTGCCCCCGTTCGCCGCGTGACCCTCGCGGAACAGGCCGACGGCAAAGCTGCCGCCAGGTGGTCCGCGTGATTGGCCTCATCCTGGCTGGCGGGGTGGGTTCCCGATTCTGGCCGCTGAGCCGCCGACGGCGCCCGAAGCAGCTGCTCGATCTCCTGGGCGACGGCTCGCTGGTGACAGCGACTGCACGACGGTTGGAGCGCCTTTGCGGCGCCGAACGCACCTGGGTCTGCACGACCGTGGACCTCGCGCCGGCGATCGCCGACGAACTGCCGCAGATCGCGCCCGCGCGCATCCTGGGCGAGCCCGTCGGCCGGAATACGGCGCCGGCGATTGGCTGGGCGGTGCGTTCGCTGCCCGAGCGCGACCGGGACGAGGTGATCGCGGTGCTGCCCTCCGATCATTGGGTGGCCGACGAGGACGCCTTCCTGGCGGCGCTTCGCACTGGGGCGGAGGCCGTCGAGCGCGGCGACTTCGACGTGGTCACCGTGGGAGTCTCTCCGGCCTGGCCCGAGACCGGCTACGGGTATCTCGAACTCGCCGAACGTCCCGCCGGCGAACTCCGCGTGGAGCAGGTGCTCCGCTTCACCGAGAAGCCGGACCGCGCGACGGCGACCCGCTTCGTCGACGGCGGGCGCCACTGCTGGAACGCGGGGGTGTTCCTGTTTCGCGGCCGCGTCCTTCTCGACTTGTATCGCGAATACCTGCCACAGCTCAGAGCCGGCCTGGAGCGCTTGGCCACTGCGACCGGCGGCGCTGCCGAGCGGCAAGAGATCTACTCCGGTCTCGAGCCGGTCTCGATCGACAGCGGTCTGATGGAGCGCCTTGACGGGATCGGCGCGGTCGTCGCCGACTGCGGCTGGAGCGACCTCGGCTCCTGGGCGTCCCTTGCCCAGGCGCTGCCGGCGGATGCCGACGGCAACCGCTCGGCGGGCGACACCTTGGCGGTTGACGCTCGGAACAACCTGCTGTTCGCCGCAGACGGCGCGGTCGTCGTCCTCGGCGTAGACGATCTGGTCGTCGTTCACGCCGGGGATGCGGTGCTCGTGCTGCCCCGCGAACGCGCCCAGGACGTGCGGCAGGTGGTCGAGTCGCTCCAGGCGACCAGGCGCCGGGACTTGCTCTGACCGTGTTGCCTACGACGGTTTGGGGGCTCGCAGCCGAGTTCCTCGATCTTCGCGCGTGTCGCTCGAACCTCCTCGCTTTGCTCTCGTCCCGGTCCGACTGGGAGGTCGAACTCGGCTTCGGCAAGGGCAGGTACCTCGTCACGGCCGCCGGTTCCGCGACGAACGTCGACCAGCCTTATCTTGGAATCGAGCTCGCGAGCAGGTACTTCCGCCTTGCCGCTCACCGCGCAGCGCGTCGCCATCTCGGCAACCTCGTCCTGCTCCGCGGCGAAGCGCTCTACCTCGCGTCGACCCTCTTGCCGCCGGGTCTTGCCCGCACCGTCCACGTCTACTTTCCCGACCCCTGGCCGAAGAGCCGTCATCACCGTCGACGGCTGCTCGATCCCCGAACGGTCGACCTCGTGCTGGGTTTGCTCGAACCCGTCCAGGGCCGCCTCTGTTTCGCCAGCGACCACGCCGAGTACGGCGCTGCTGTCCGCGAGACGCTCGCCCTCCACCCGGCCGTCGACCTCGAGGACGTCGGCGGCGGCTGGCCCGAGGGCCCCCGGACGAACTACGAGTCCAAGTTCGTGCGAGAAGGCCGTGCGATCACTCGCTTAGTGGCGAGTCGACGCCCGGGCGTCGACGGACTCCTCCACCCTGCCGCTCGCGCCGCAGTGTTGGTCGGCCCGGCGGAGCTCCGGTAGTCGTCGTTGGCTACTCCCTGTCGCCGGAGCTGCTTGAACTCGTCAGCAGGCTCGGCATCCCCGTCATGTTGGAGGATCCGGGCGGAGCGGAGCTACCGAGGAGGGAGCGGACTCGTTGAACGTGGAGTTCTCGTGGGGCAGCACATCCAGCGGATTGCGGCGCACGCCGGCGCTATCCCGGTACCCAAGATGGAGGTGAAAGCCGAACGTGCTTCCCGGTTGCGTGAACCCCCTCCGTCCAGGTCGTTGGTCGAACCGAGCACCAGGTTGCTCCCAAGCGGCACCGCAACGGCCGCCACCTTCTCGGTTGCCGGTTCCTGATCGAGCTGACGGGATGGAGCCGCCCCCAGATGACGCGGTCGATTTCCCTGGTATCGACGGGTCGCGTCAAGACACGCCGCCGGCCCCGACGGTCCATCAAGGTTCTACGACGGCGCTCCGCGCGGTCCACTCCAAGGGCTGGGGTCCTGCCGCACGGTCGACGAGCATGTAGCGACCGGTTCCATCGACCGCGGCGCCCACCGGAACTCGTGCCACGGCAGAGACCTGGGCAAGCGGCTGCGTCTCGGCGCGAATCGTGACCCGCTCCGCGAGAGTCTCCCTGCGGTTCGCGGCCTCATCCATGCCGCCGAATCGGGCGATTACCTGTTCCGGCCGCGGGCCGAAGGTGCGCAACCGAAGACCTCCTCCTTCAGGCAACAGCCTCGGTTGCCAACGGCGGAGATCGTGCTCCGGCACAAGTTCCAGAAGCTCCGTCCAACCCGTCCGGCCCAGGCGCCACACCAACTGGCCGGACGAGCTGACGACGTCACGCCCATGATCCGCGGAAAGCAACATGAACCCGTTCCGCGCGATCCCCAAGAAGCTGATGTAGCCATCTCTATGAACTATCGACGTTGAGACGAACCGGCCCGACTGCGTGCGGGTGAGTACTCGCAACCACTCGGCCTGATCCCGATCAAACAACTCTGCCTGCCACATGACGATGCGATCCGCGTCAATGAAGGCGAACTCGTACGGCGCGAACCCTGGCGTCAAGTCGTCCAATTCCAACCTCTCGTCCGCGACCACGCCGTCCAGGCCGTAGAGATCGAACGCTCGACTCTTCGCACGATAGACAACGATCGCTCGACCGTCAGCGCTGAAGCCATAGTCGTCATTCCGATCCTCGGGGTACACCTCGAAGACGCGAATGCCAGGCAGTCTCCGAACCTCGCGGCCGTCCCACCGGTAGACGATCAGCGGAGCCTCGGACGAGGCCCATGGTTCGGTGATCCCGCGGTCAAAATCCTGAGTGTCCGGGGGCGCCAAGTCGATGACCTGCAAGGCGAGCCAATCGCCCGTTTCGGCCAAGCCGCGAAGACGGGGCCCCTCGACCGACAAGACGGGCCCATCCAGCCCGACCAGGCGTGTCCAGAACGTGCCTTCAGGGAATCCATCCAGAGGCCACGGCTCCCGAAGCGGAGCACCCCCGCCCACGAGGACAACATCCCGCACGGAGCCCACCTGCAAGACTCGCGGAGGCGCCGGGAGCGCTTCCCTCCATGAGCGGGCCCCAACTCGAAGATGAGCCTGGTGACCTCGCCCGTCATCGTCCTCGGCACAAGCATACCGAGCAGGTCCTTCGACAACGCACTGCTCCTCCGGCGTGGATTGGCCGCTCCCGTCCACCGCGGCGAAGAGCCAGTACGTCAGCGCAAGAGCCGTTCCTTTCTTGGCCATTTCCGTCTCCTTCCGTAGCCAGAACTACTCGCATTCCGCCAGCAACCCCTCGGGTTGAGGAGCTCCGTGCGACTGCTGTCGCGCCAGATCGTGTAGTGCAGATGATCTCCCCTGGAATTGCCGCTGTTGTTGGCGGTACCGATCCGTTGGAAGGCCGTAACGGTATCTCCAACCTGAACGTCGACGGTGTGCAGATGGACGAAGACATGCATCCTTCCCGCGTCGTCCACGATCCGCACGTAGTTCCCGTTGGGCGGGTAAATCGGCTCGAACTCCCCAGTATCCGGGTCGAAGGGGTTCGTGCCGTGGCCTTTTTCGATCTGTGTCACAGTTCCAGAGACTGGTGTGAACACATCGTCACCCCGAAATCCACGAACATCGATGCCTCGATGGTGCGGCCTGATCGCATTACGGCCTCCGTCCCCGGCCCCGTCGGTGACGCTGTAGATGATCGGCCAGGTCGTCTCGGTCAACACCGTCGACAACGCTCCCACCGCCCGCCGGGTGGATGGCGTGAACGTGATTCCCGGAGGCAGACCCGCCACGGCATAGGTGTATGGCGGCCGCCAGCTGAAACTGTAGCTCCCCGCCGTCGACGGCGCCTTCATCGTGAAGGTGAACGCATGGCTCTCGTTCACTCGGCTACCGTCGCCGGACGGGCTCGCCTCTCGTCCGCCGGAGTGCGTCCTACCCCTTGAGTGCCCGTCGGACGTCGTCGCGGACGTCGTCGCTGCAGTAGACGCGATAGCGGTCGATGCGGCGCAGGTGGCGCATGAAGTGGCTGGCTTGTTCGAGCGGGACGAGGGCGCCGTCGGGTTGACGGACCGGTACCCGGCCCCGGCCGAGGCGGTGCGGGTCCTTCGCGGAGTTCGACACCATCAGATCCGCTCCGTAGAGCTCCTGCAGAGGTTCGAGGCGTTGCTCGAATGCGAGCTTCTCTTCCGGCGTCAGGTGTTCGCCGGTCTCGTGGGCGAGGCCGAAATGGACGCGGTCGACGATCGCGCGGGCGTGGAGGCTGTCCGAACGCCGCATGCGGGTCATCATCTCGCCGTCGTCGTGGACCAGGAAGCGGTCGGGGTCGCTGCTCCAGGTGATTCCCTGCTCATGCAGCCACTCGTTCAAGTGGAGCTCCAGCGCCTTGCCGGTGACGTGGAAGTAGACCTGCGTGAACATGTAGTAGCGGGCGAGGATGAGTCCTTCGACAGCGTGGAGGCCGTCGATGTCGAGGCCCAGCCGGAAGTCGCCGACGTCGGGATCGTCTACGGTGCGGACGGTCGCGATCACCTGGTCGAGATCGAACATGCCGTACTGGACGCCGCAGAAGAGGCTGTCGCGCAGCAGGTAGTCCATCTTGTCGACATCGAGTTCGCCGCTGACCACCGGCGTCAACAGGCGCTCGGGTCCCTCGAGCCGGTCGCTCAGCAGGCGCGCGACGTCGCCGCTCGTTACTCCGCGCCCGAACCGCTCGAACGCGCCCCGGATCTCAGGGCCTTCGAGCAGCCTTCGGCCCATCTGTTCGTGGTCGATGCCGTCTTCGAACAGGTCCTCGGCCCAGTGGCTGAACGGGGCGTGGCCGAGATCGTGGAGCAGGGCCGCGGCGCGCACGAGGCGTCGGCCGCGCGCGCGTTCTCCGGTGGGGAGCGGCGACCCGACGCTTTGCGCGAGCGTGTCGTAGACGCGGCCGGCGAGGTGCATCGTCCCGAGTGCGTGTCCGAAGCGGCTGTGCTCCGCGCCGTGGAAGACGAGGTGGGTCAGGCCGAGTTGACGGATCGAGCGGAGCCTCTGCATGGGCCGCGTGCGGATCAGGGCCGCCTCCAGCTCGTCGGCTTCGATGAAGCCGTGGATCGGATCGCGAAAGGCCAGTGTGGGAGATAGAGTCACGAATCTCGATGGCGGAGACGGGTAACGTCCTGCTCCGGCATGCACCTCCGGTTGCTCCGCGGGCGGTTGCTACTCTACGGCTGCTCGACCGGCCGCGCATGAAGAACCAAACCTCAGGCTCGTTGCGGGCCGCGCTACTGGCACTTGGGCTTGTCGCGTCGCCGGCTCTCGCCCAGGCGCCGCCCGATCCGATGGCCGATGGTCTCGGGCTGCGCGAACGTCTGAACCGGCTCGTCGAGCGGGTGAAGTACGCGCAGAACCAGATCGAGACGCTCCAGGCGCGGCTCATTCAGCATCGCAACAGTGACCTGCTGCTCAAGCCCGAGGTCGACCTCGGCTGGTTCCGCTACCAGCCGACGGATCAGCTGCGGTGGGAGATCGTCGAGCCGAAGCCCGTCATCATGGTCGTCAACGGCGCCGTGGCGACCACCTGGCACGTCGACCTGGGGACAGCCGAGGTGCAGGATGTCGGGCGCGTCTCCGAGCAGGTTCTGACGTACATGGGGCCAGCCGGCAGCCTGGAGACGTTGATGCAGTACTTCGCCGTACAAGCGCAGTTCCCCGAGGCCGACGGCGAGCCCTTCTACCTGCATCTGACCCCGGATTACCCGCGGGTGGCGAAACGGGTGAAGATGATCGATCTCTGGATCGACCCGGTGACCTATCTGCCGCAGCGCTTCAAGGTCGTCGCTGCCGCCGGGGACGAGCGGCTCGTCATTCTGGAGGACATGGTCCTCAACGAGCCGATCGACGAGGGACAGTTCGCCCTCGAGCTGCCGACCGAGGTCGAGGTCTCGGAGGTCGTCCTCAACTGACCGTCTCCGGCGCGCCATGAACGCGCACGAGGAAGAGGAAACCGACGGCCGCCCGTTCGTCTTCCGGGTCTTGGAAACCGACGGCGCCGCGCGGCTTGGTCGGCTCGAGACTCCGCACGGCATCGTCGAGACGCCGGCCTTCATGCCGGTCGGCACCCTGGGCGCCGTCAAGGGGATGAGCCACGACCGGCTGCTCGCGTCGGGCGCGCAGCTTCTGATGACGAACCTCTACCATCTATTGGAACGGGCGGGTTTCGAGCGGCTCGTCCGCTTGGGCGGTCTGCACGAGTTCATCGGCTGGGATCATCCAGTCGCGATGGACAGTGGCGGCTACCAGGTGTTCAGTCTGGCGGGGAGGCGCCGGACGAGCGACCGCGGCGTCACCTTCAAGAGCCCCCACGACGGCAGTGCCGTCGACCTGACTCCGGAACGGGTGGTCGACGTGCAGGACGGGTTGGGCGTCGACCTCGCGCTGGTCCTCGACGAGTGTCCGCCGTGGCCGGTGGAACGCGATGCGGCGGCGGCGTCGCTCGCGCGGACCACGCTGTGGGCCAGACGCTCGATCGAGCGCTGGGAGCGCGCCAGCGGCCCCGGTCGGTCGGCCGGGGCGGGGCTCTTCGGCATTGTTCAGGGATCCTTCTTCGAGGATCTGCGGCTGCGGGCGGCGGCCGATCTTGCGGCGCTGCCCTTCGACGGCTACGCGATCGGGGGCGTCAGCGTCGGCGAAGACCGGCAACTCGGCCGACAGGCGACAGGCTGGACGGCGGCGGCTCTGCCCGTTGACCGGCCGCGCTACCTGATGGGCCTGGGTACTCCGGAGGACATCCTGTGGGCGGTGGAGAGCGGTGTCGACCTGTTCGACTGCGTGCTGCCTTCGCGGAACGCTCGCCACGGCACGCTGTTCTCGTCCACCGGCGTCGTGCGGATCAAGAACGCCCGCTATCGCGAGGACGAGCGTCCGGTCGACGCGTCCTGCCGCTGCCTGCTGTGTCGCCGTCACAGCAGAGCGTTTCTCCACCATCTGTTCCGGTGCGGAGAGATCACCGCCCGCGTCCTCGCGACCGAGCACAACGTACGTTTCTTTCTCGACTTCATGGCCCGGCTCCGAGAGGCCATCGCGGAACGCGAAACAGCCGGCCTGACGCTGCCGAACGGCGGCGCGGACGCCGAGGATCCGGCCGGTCGTCAACGGCGGGTCGAACGGCGATAGGGTAGGCGCTCTCTGTACGGACCGTACCGGTCCGTACAGTCAACGGAGCCAACCGATGATTCCAGACTACCTACTGTTCGCGGCCGCGGGGACGGGGCCTTCCCCTTCCATACTGGTTCAGCTCCTGCCGCTGCTCCTGATCGGCGGCATCTTCTACTTCCTGCTCATCGCGCCGGAACGACGCCGCCGGCAGCAGCTGCAGAAGACGGTCGAAGCGCTGAAGCGGGGCGACCGCGTTCTCACCCAAGGCGGTCTCTACGCCGAGGTGGTCTCGACCGAGCCGACCTCGGTCATCGTGAAGATCGCGGACGGCGTGAAGGTCAAGGTCGCCAAGGCGGCGATCACCGGCCTCGCCGAGGAAGCGAAGTCGTGAACCGGAGTCTTCTCTGGCGTGGACTCCTCGTCATCCTCGTCGTCGCGGCCTGTTCGTTTTCCGCGTTTCCGCTCGCCGAGTCGATTCGACTGGGCCTGGACCTGCGCGGGGGTATCCACCTCGTGCTCGAGGTGCTGACCGACGATGCTCTGCGGGCGGAGGCGCAGAAAGACGTCGACGGCCTGGTCCAGGATCTCGAGGAGAAGGGCGCCCCCGGCGTCACCGGGCTCGTCGAGTCGCCGGTCCGCTTTCGGCTCAGCGGGCTGACGGCCGACCAGGACGACCTGCTGCCGACGATCATCGAGGAGACGATTCCCTATTGGGACTGGCGTCGGAGCGGTGAAGACGTCGTCTTCGACCGCCGTCCGGACGAGGTGAACAACATCCGCGAGCAGGCGATCAACCAGGCGCAGCAGACGATCCGCAACCGGGTCGACGAGTTCGGCGTCGCCGAGCCGGTCATCCAGCGTCAGGGCCTGGGCAGCAACCGGCTGGTCATCCAGCTACCCGGCGTCGACGATCCGGAGCGCGTGAAGAACCTGATCAAGAACACCGCCTTCCTCGAGTTTCGCCTCGCCGTGTATCCGCCCCAGGGCGGCGCGGCCGTCGACCGGCAGGAGATCCTGAACCAGTACGGCGGCGCCCTCCCGGAGAATCTGGAGATCGTGCCCCAGGACCAGCGCGACCAGGCCGGCAACGTGCTCGGACAGGTCTACTACGCGCTGGAACGACGCCCGGTGAT
This sequence comes from Candidatus Multivoraceae bacterium, assembly GCA_965219625.1. Taxonomy (GTDB): domain Bacteria; phylum Acidobacteriota; class Thermoanaerobaculia; order Multivoradales; family Multivoraceae; genus Multivorans. The sequence goes on from OZ244782.1 coordinate 2,088,252, forward strand.
CACCGGGCGCGACCTGAAGACGGCGCGCGCCGGCCTCGGGCAGTTCAACGAACCGGTCGTCAACTTCTCGCTCACGCACGAGGGCGCCGGCATCTTCGAGGACTGGACGGCGGCGAACATCGGCAATCCCCTCGCCATCGTCCTGGATGGCCGGGTCCAGTCGGCGCCGATCATCGAGGGACGGATCGCCGATTCGGGCGTCATCCGCGGCTCGTTCACCCAGCAAGAGGTCGAGGACCTCTCGACGGTGCTTCGCTCAGGCGCCCTCCCGGCCGGCATCAACTACCTGGAGCAACGCGCGGTCGGTCCGTCGCTGGGCCAGGACTCGATCGACCAGGGCACGCGCGCCTTCCTCTACGGCATCGTCCTCGTCGTGTTGACGATGCTCTTCGTCTACCGTGGTTCCGGGATCAACGCGATGGTCGCCCTGGGGCTGAACTTCCTTCTCGTGTTCGGCGTACTCGCCTACTTCGACGCGACCCTGACCCTGCCTGGCATTGCCGGCCTGATCCTGACGATCGGCATGGCGGTCGACGCGAATGTTCTCGTGTTCGAGCGGATTCGCGAAGAGCTCCGCCAGGGGCGCACGGTCAAGGCGTCCATCGTCTCCGGTTTCGGCAAGGCCTGGTCTTCCATCCTCGATGCGAATCTGACGACGCTGATCGCCGCCCTGTTTCTCATCAACTTCGGGACCGGCCCGATCCGCGGCTTCGCGGTGACTCTCACGGTGGGCATCCTGGCCTCACTGTTCACGGCCGTCTTCAACAGCCGCCTGATCTTCGACCTGCTGCTGTCGCGCTCCGGGCGCGTCGAGCGCCTGTCGATCTGACGAAGAGGTTCGATCGATGGAGTTCTTCAGCAACACGAGTTTCAACCTGATGCGCCTGCGGCGCGTGTTTCTCGGCCTGTCCCTGGCCGCCGTCGTTCTGTCTCTCGGCATGATCGTCACCCGCGAACCGAACCTGGGTATCGATTTCGCGGGCGGAACGCAGATGATCGTGCGGTTTGCCGAGACCCCCGATGTCCAGGAGCTGCGGGGGATGCTCGAAGAGGCGGGCGTCGAGAATGCGTCGATCCAGACATACGGCTCCGGCGAGGAGAACTCGGTCATTCTGAAGACGCCGACCGCCGATGACGCCGATCTGGGCAGCGCGCCCCTGGTCGAGCGGGTTCTCGATCAGCGTTACAACCAGGGCGTGACCGGCTTCGATCTGAACCGCCAGGGTACCGAAGCGTTGGCTTCGTTGCTGATGGAGGAGGATCCCGACGATCTGCGCGCCTCCGGCGACGACATCACGGCCCGCGAGCGGTATCGCGCGGCGGCGGCAGTCGTCATGCAGGTGCGACGGAACGACGGGCTGATCACCGACTGGTCAGGTATCGAAGCGGGCGAGGCGCTCTCGGAGGCATCCCTGGCCGCCATCCGCGAGCGCGCCGCGCTCGGGCGTTTCGCGGTGCTGTCGAGTGACAACGTGCTCCCGCAGATCGGCGGCGAACTGCGGCGCAAGGGGCTGCTCGCGATCGTCTTCTCGTTGACCGGAATCCTGGCGTACATCTGGTTCCGATTCGAACTGCGCTTCGGCATCGGCGCTCTGGTTGCGCTGGCCCACGATGTCGCGATCTGCCTCGGGCTGTTCACGCTTGCCGGCTACGAGTTCAATCTGACGACGGTCGCCGCGTTTCTGACCGTGATCGGCTACTCCGTCAACGACTCGGTCGTCGTGTTCGACCGGGTCCGCGAAAACCTGCGCCGGAGCCGCCGTGAGGGTCTGGTCGCGGTGCTGAACCGAAGCCTGAACCAGACCCTGTCGCGCACCGTGCTGACCTCCGGTACCACGCTGCTCGCGGTCGGCACCCTGTTCGTGCTCGGCGGCGACGTGATTCGCGGCTTCTCCTTCCTGCTTCTGGTCGGCGTCTGCGTCGGCACGTACTCGTCGATCTACGTCGCGAGTCCGGTCGTTCTCCTGTGGGAGAGTTCTTTCGGCCGAGCGCGGCGCGAGAAGAGGGCGTCCGCAGCTTAGGGAGTCGTGATGGCGTTGGCGAGACGATCCCCGGATCCGCCGCCGCTGAGGGCGCCGGGGGGTGTGGGCATCGCCGATGTCGCTCGCCTGCTGAGAGAGAACGAGCGCGCCTGCGACGAGGCCTGGCTTGGGAGCGCCTACGATTTTGCCGAGCGCTCCCACCGCGGCCAGGTGCGGCGTTCCGGCGACCCGTACATCAGCCACCCGCTCGGCGTGGCCTACATGCTCGCCGAACTCAAGTTCGACCAGACGAGTGTCGCGGTCGGTCTGCTCCACGATGTGCTCGAGGACACCGGCGCCGCGAAGAAGGACCTGGCGTCGACCTTTGGCGCCGAGATTGCCGATCTCGTCGACGGCGTGTCGAAGATCGGTCGCCACGAGTACGTGCACAGCGACGAGGTGCAGGCGGAGACCTTCCGCAAGTTGATCCTGGCCTCGGCGCGCGATCTGCGCGTGATCGTCGTCAAACTCGTCGACCGCCTGCACAACATGCTGACCCTCGGGCATCTGGAGCCCGACCGGCGGCGCCGCATCTCGCGCGAGACGCTCGAGATCTACGCGCCGCTGGCGCACCGGCTGGGGATGTCCCGCCTGCAGCGCGTGCTCGAGGATCGGGCGTTCGAGCACCTCCACCCGCACCGGTACGAGGAGATTCGGCGTCAGCTGGATGAGCGGGTCAAGGGCGCCCGCCGGACGACCCGCAAGATCGCCGAGCAACTGGGCGAGGCGCTTCGCGCTGCCGAGATCGAGGCCGAGATCAGCCACCGGGTGAAGGGCTACTACTCGATCCACCAGAAGCTCCGTCGGCGGCAGATCGAGCTACCCGACCTGTTCGACTATCTCGCGTTTCGCATCATCACGAACGACGTGAAGGACACCTACGCCGCGCTGGGCGTCGTCCACCAGATCTGGCGGCCGATTCCAGGTCGGTTCAAGGACTACATCGCGATGCCGAAGCCGAACCTCTACCAGTCGCTGCACACGACGGTGCTCGGCGGTGCCGGGCAGCCGTTCGAGGTGCAGATCCGAACCCGGGCGATGGACCTGCTGGCGGAAGAGGGCGTCGCGGCGCACTGGCGCTACAAGGGCGGTCAGCTCGACACCGACGAAGACGACGCGAGCATCGTCTGGCTGCGCCAGCTCCTCGAGTGGCAGCAGGAAATGCCGGATCCGCGTACGTTCCTCAGCGCGCTGAAGATCGACCTGTATCGGGACGAGGTCTACGTGTTCACGCCGAAGGGCGACGTGCTGCCGTTCCCACGCGGCGCGACTCCGCTCGACTTCGCCTATCGCATTCACACCGAACTCGGCCAGCACTGCAGCGGCGCGCGGGTGAACGGCAAGCTGGTGCCGCTCAGGACCGAGCTCCGGAACGGCGACATCGTCTCCATCATGACGAACCCGAATCGCGAGCCGAGTCGGGATTGGCTGAACTTCGTCGCTACGCCGCGGGCGCGCAGCAAGATCCGGCAGTGGATCAACGCCGAGCAGAAGAAGCGGGCGATCGAGGTGGGCCGGACCGTGCTCGCCTCGGCGCTGCGGCGATACCGGGCGAGTCCGCGGCGGGTGTTCGAGTCGAAGGAGATGGCGGGTTTCCTGGCTGCGGAGGGTTACTCGGGCATCGATGAACTGTTCAGTCGCCTGGGTTTCGGTCGAGGTTCGGTGAAGCCGGTGCTGCGCGCGGTGCTCCCGGCGGAGCGGCTTCGACGCGCCGACCAGGCGCCGGGCCGGCTGCGGCAGGCGGTGAACAAGGTGATGCCCCGCGACCAGGCGACCCTGGTCGTCAAGGGCGAGGACGACATGCTCGCCTTCCTGGCCGGTTGCTGCAGCCCCCTGCCCGGCGAGGAGATCACCGGCTTCGTCACCCGCGGTCGCGGCGTCTCGGTCCACTCGGTCGATTGCCCGAACGTGAAGAACCTGCTCTACCACCCCGAGCGTGAGATCCGCGTCGAGTGGGCACGACGCAACGACTCGATGTTCGCGGTCACGCTCTTGATCGATACGCAGGATCGTCCCGGCGTTCTGGCTCGGATTACCGAGGCGATCGCCAGGCACGGCTGCAATATCCGGCATATCGAGAGCCACGCCCAAGGCCAAGGCGAGGCGGAGATCGAGGTGGTCCTCGACGTCCGCAACCGCAAACACTTGAACCGGCTGCAGCAGACGCTCGAAGAGCTGGCCCCGATTCGGGGAGTCAGGCGTCGCCGCGGCTCGCCGCCTGCTTCGGTCGCGAGCTGAGCGGCGGATCGTCCGCGGTGTAGACGCTCGCCGGATCCCGTTCGTATACTGACTTGAGACATGGATATCCGGCGCCTCTTCCTGCCCTCGGCGGTCCTCGCCTGCACGTGCCTGGCGGTGCTGGCGAGCTGCGACAAGGCCAGCCCCGTGGCGCCGGCCGGCACCGTGTTGACGATCAGCGCGAACCCCGATCGAATCCCCTCGGACGGCAGTTCGGAGATTCGGGTTGTCGCTCTGCGCCCGAACGGGACGCCGGCGAGTTCCGGGACGCTCGTCCGGCTGACGACGACGCTGGGTTCGATTCCGCCGAGCGTCGGTGTCGACGACCAGGGCGAGGCGGTGACGCAGCTCGAGGCTTCAGGCCAGTTCGGCCTCGCCCAGGTATCGGCCAGCACGGGTGGATCCGAGACGGCGACGGTCGACGTGCAGATCGGCCTGTCGCCGTCTTCCGTGACCGTGCAGGTGACGCCGAACAGCGTGCCGGAGACAGGCGGCGAGGCAGATCTTCTGGCCATCGTCCGCGATGACCGTGGGCAGCCGCTCGCGAACGCGGAGGTCAACTTCCGTACCCAGGTGGGTCGACTCGAGTCCGGCGGAGCCTTGATCGCCACCGGGTCGGACGGTACGGCCTCCGACCGGCTGATCATCGACGCAGGCGACCTCGACACGGTGACTGGAGAGAGCTTCGAGGTCAGCGTCGATGTCGGCAGCGGCGCCGGCGAACTCGTGACGACCAGCGTGACCGTCGCCATCCAGCGCTTGCCGCGGGCAGACTTCACGTTCAACACGCGCAACCTGCTCGTCGCGTTCGAGGACACGACGGATGGCCGCACGACGAGCTGGTTGTGGAACTTCGGGGACGGCAACACGAGCTCGCTGCAGAATCCGTCTCATACCTACGGTGCGCCGGGCACCTATGCGGTGACCTTCCGAGCGACGAACTCGCTCGGCTCGGACGAGGTGACGAAGTTCGTCCAGGTCACTGGTCAATAGAGGACAACCGGCGTGACCGCGGACGGGAACTCCGGCTCGCCGCAACCGACCGTAACCCTGGCCGAGTTGTACCTCGCGCAGGGCCACCGGCGCGAGGCCGCCGCGCTGCTCCAGCGCGTGCTCGCGGCCGATCCGGACAATGACCGGGCCCGCGCGGGTCTCGAGGGACTCGGCCTGTTGGCAGAGTCGGGAACGAGCCGGCGGGCTTTCTCTGAGGAACGGAGGTCGATAGCCGGCGTCTGACCGAAGAGCAACGATGCTGGGCGGGGTTTATGGCCGCTCGGATGCAGCACGACGTCTCCACGGGCTGCTAGAGTCTGCCGTTCGCAGTGCGAACCAGAGGCCGGGATCGCTCGGCCGAGTGGACGGATACGGAGAGTGCCGTGCTGACCGATGAGCAAGTCGACCGGTTGATCCGGTTCGTGGCGGAGGAACGGCGTCAGGGCTCGGATCTCGCGGTCGAGTACCAGGTGGACGGGCTGTACCTGAGGGTGGGCGGAGACGCCGTCGGCGGTGGGGCGCCGGCGTCGCGTCCTGCAGCGGTCGGCGCGCAGAAGGGCGGCGCGGCGAGCGCGCCCGCTGGGGATGAAACTCAGGTTGAAGAGGAGCTGCCGCTCGATGGTCACGTACTCACCTCGCCGATGGTGGGCACTTTCTATCGAGCGCCCAGCCCGGATGCCTCGCCCTACGTCGAGGTCGGAACCGAGGTCGAGGAAGGGCAGGTCGTCTGCATCGTCGAGGCGATGAAGCTGATGAACGAGGTCGAAGCCGATGTCTCGGGCATCGTCCGCTCCGTCGTCGCGTCCAACGGTGAGCCGGTCGACTTTGGCGCCCCGTTGTTCGTGATCGAGACCTGAGCGCAGAGCGGATCGCGGTGCCAGTTCCTCGGCCCTTCGGCAGAGTCCTGGTAGCGAACCGCGGCGAGATCGCGATTCGCGTCATCCGTGCGTGCCGGGACCTGGATATAGGAACAGTGGCTGTGTTCAGCACGGCCGATCGCCACGCGCTTCACACTCGTCTGGCGGACGAAGCGGTCTGTATCGGGCCTCCCTCGGCCAGGTCGAGCTATCTGCACCAGCAGAACCTGCTCGCGGCAGCCGACATCGCCGGCGCGGAGGCGATTCACCCGGGCTACGGCTTCCTGGCCGAAAACGCGGACTTCGCGGCCGCGGCGATCGAATGCGGTCTGACCTGGATTGGCCCGCCGCCGAACGCAATCCGGTTGATGGGCGACAAGGCAGAGGCACGAGAGGCTGCCGTGGCTGCCGGGCTACCGGTGTTGGCCGGGGGCGCAACTCCGATCGGCGGCGCCGAGGCGGCGGGCCTTGCGGACGAAGTCGGCTATCCGTTCATGGTGAAGGCGGTGGCGGGCGGCGGGGGTCGCGGCATGCGCGTGGTTCGGCGGCCGGCGGAACTCGAGGCAGCCCTCGAGTCGGCCGCCAGCGAGGCCCGCAACGCGTTTGGCCGCGACGAGTTGATGCTCGAGCGCCTGCTGGAACGTCCGCGCCATGTCGAGGTGCAGGTCTTCGGCGATGCGTTCGGTCGGACGGTGTCTCTGGGGGAACGTGATTGCTCGATTCAGCGCCGACGCCAGAAGCTGCTCGAGGAGGCGCCGGCGCCTGCGCTCGAACCGCTGTTTCGCGATGGGCTGAGCGCCGCGGCGGTGCGCCTCGCTGAACGGGTCGGCTATCGGAATGCCGGCACAGTCGAGTTCCTGGTCGAAGACGATCGGTTCTACTTCCTTGAAATGAATACGCGAATTCAGGTGGAGCACCCGGTGACCGAGGAGGTGACGGGCGTCGACCTGGTGAAGCTCCAAATCCTGGCGGCCGCCGGCGAGCCGCTCGGAGTGCCCGATCGGGTCGAGCCCGTCGGCCATGCCGTGGAGTGTCGGATCAACGCCGAGGATCCGGTGACGTTCGCGCCGTCGCCGGGAACGCTACGGCGCTTCAGACCGCCGGCGGGCCCCGGCGTCCGGGTTGATACGCATGGCTTCGAAGGGGGCGAGGTGTCTCCGCACTACGACTCGTTGCTGGCCAAGGTCGTCACGGCCGGCGCGAACCGTGCCGAGGCGATATCCAGGATGATGCGGGCCCTGGCGGAGTTCGAGATCGACGGCGTTCGCACGACTCTGCCCTTGGTCCGTCGGATCGTCGGTTCGCCGGAGTTCGCTGGCGCCGAGCTGGACACCGGTTTCCTCGAGCGGTTGGGGAAGGCGTGAGCGTCTCGGCCAGCGATGTGCTGCGGCCGCCGTCGAACCGTCTCTACGTCATCGTCGACACGGGGCTCTTCGGCTGCCGGCCAGCGGACCTTGCGGACGCCGCGCGGTCCTTGCTCGACTGTGGCGTCCGTTGGATTCAGCTGCGGGCCAAGGGGCTGCCCGACCGAGACGTCTGGCGGGTTGCCGAGGCGGTCGGCCGAGTCTTCGACGAGGGCGCGCCGGTCGAAGGCGACGCCGTCGCAGCAGATGCCGCGCTCCTGTGGATCAACGACCATCCGGCGATCGTCTCGGCGCTGGAAGCGGCGGGAGGTCTTCACCTTGGCCAGGAGGATCTGCGCCCGTCCGTGGCGCGGTTCTCCCTCTCGAGGCGCGTTTTCGTCGGGCGTTCCACGCACAGCCGCGAGCAGGCGGCCGAGGCGGCCAGGGATCCGCACGTCGACGCGGTGGCCATCGGCCCGGTGTTCGGGACGACGACGAAGCAACGCCCCGACCCGGCGGTGGGCCTCGAGGGCGTCAGGGCAGCGCGAGCCGTGACGTCGAAGCCGCTCGTTGCCATCGGCGGCATCGACGCGGACCGGGCGCCGCAGGTAGTCGAGGCCGGCGCCGACGCGGTGGCCGTCGTTTCGGCCCTCGTGCCTGGCCGGTTGGCCGGTTCGTGCCGCCGGCTGCTCGCTGCGCTCCGCTGAAGCGCGATGCGCAGGGCCTGGCCGAGAGTCGCTTGGGTTACGATCGCGTTTCTGATCTCCCGCTACGCCGAGGTCGTTCCTGGCCTCAAACGGGACCAGGTGACGAAGAACTGCGACGCTCCACAGGAGGCCCAGCCGATGTCAACCCTCGCGATTCTCGTCCTCGTGCTGATCTGCGGCTTGGTCTGGGGGGGGTTCGCCTTCTTCCTGACGCGAGCGCTGAAGAGCGAACGGACGCGCGGGCAGAGCGGCTGAGTTCGCGCTCCCGGCTTGCTCGACCGTGCGCGTCTTCCTGGTCGGCTTCATGGCGGCTGGCAAGAGCCGGATCGGCCGGCGCCTCGCTCGTTCGCTGGACTGGCCCTTCCGCGACTTGGACGCGGAGGTGGCTGAGCATTGCGGCCAGCCGGTCGCCGACCTGATCCTCGAACACGGCGAGGCGTACTTCCGCGACCGGGAGACGGAGGCGTTGGAGAGATGCTCCGTCCTCGACCCGCTCGTCGTGGCGACCGGTGGCGGCGCCTTCACGCTGGAGCGGAATCGGCGGTTGATTGCCGAGATGGGACAGAGCGTCTGGCTCGACCCGCCCTGGGAGTCGCTTCGCCGCCGTGCCGAACGATCGGAGAAGAGACGGCCGCTCTTCGAATCGCCGGATAAGGCCCGCGCCCTGTACGAGTCCCGGCTTGACGCGTATCGACGTGCCGACTTCAGAATCCGTACGTTGGGCAACGAGAAGAGAAGGCACATCGCGGCCGAGGTGATGCGTCAGTTGGGCCTCGGCGCGCCCTGCTGACGCACGCTCATCCGGCGCCGGATTGAGCCGCCGGGCCCGAGCTCAGAACGGATTCCCGAGGATTTCGTCGAGCCTGCGGCCGTCGCGGGTCATCGCGATGAGTTGCTCGAGCCGGCTGCTGGCGCGCACGCCGTTCGCATCTTCCCAGGTGGCCAAGGCGCCGTTCCGGTCGCCGAGCTGCATCAGCATCAGCCCGCGCATGAGTGCCGCCTGCTCGTGGCCCGGATCGCTTCTCAGCGCGCGGCCGAGCTCCTCGAGCGCAGGGTCCACCTGCCCCATCATGTAGCGGACGACGCCTGTCACGTAGTGCCCGTCCGGGTCTTCGGGATCGATCGCGAGCATCTGTTGGGCCTGCTGGAAGGCGTCGAAGGGACGCTCGTTGGAGAGCAGGAGCTGGGTCAGAGCGCGTTGCAGTTCGAGGTTCTCCGGTTCCTCGGCAATCTGCCGACGGAGCTCCTCGGCGCGCCGGGCCATCTCGGGGCCGAGCGGGCTCTGGCCGCGAAAATCCGCGCCGGCCTGCTGCTCGGCAGCTTCCTGCGCCTCCGGATCCGGTGTTGCGTCGGCCTGCGCCCACAGGACGAGGGCGGCGACGAGGCCGACCACCCCGCCCCCCAGAAGGGCGCCGGAGAGCAGCGGGTGCGCCTGGACGAAGGCGCGGCCCGCCGGCGCGGGGACACGCCGGTCCCGCCCCCCGGTTCGCGCGAGACCGTTCAGGGCTTCCCCGACTTCGTCGAGCTCCTTGAGTACTCGGGCAGCCGACACCTGCAGCCGCCGTCGGTCGGCGGTTTCCAGATCAGGCCGTGCCAGGCGCTCCAGAAGATCCTCGCGTCGACTCAGGAGATCGGACTGCCGCAGCTCCAACGTGGCGCGCCGCGCCGCCGCCTCTCGGGGCAGCAACGCGAGCCCCAGGCCGAGACCGGTGGCGACGGCGACAGCCAGCGTAATCGCTGCAACGAGGGTCAGGTGGCGGTCTCCTGCTCCACCCGCTCGAGGTAGGCGTCCAGGGAGTCGTCGCCCGAGCCGGATCGCCGACGCCACAGCCTTTGGGCTACGAGCAGAACGCCGAGGAGGACGATGGCGGCCGGCGCCGCCCAGACGAACAGGTTGAGTCCGCGCGCGCGAGGCTCGAGCAGGACGAACTCGCCGTAGCGCTGCTCGAAGTAGCTGGAGACCTGGGCCTTCGTGTAGCCCGCGGAGAGCAGTGACCGAGCCTCCTCGCGCATCGCGCGCGCGGACTCGGCGCCCGAATCGGCGATGGACAGTGCCTGACACTTGGGGCAGCGGATGTGAGCGGCGACTTCGGCCAGAGCGCGGTTCAGCGCTTCGCCTTCAAGCGGCGTGCCGGCCGGAGGACCCAACTCGCGCCCCGCTTCGACGCCGAGGGCGTCCGGGGACTGCCCTGCCGCGGTTGCCGCGAGTGTCAGCAGGGCAAGGAGACCTGCGACGCCGGCCGAACAATGGCGCGGCATGGTCAACCCGCCGCCGTTGCCGGCTGGGTCAGCAGGCGGTTGGCGGCGTCCAGGAGCTGGTCCGGAGAGACGGCGCCGATCACCTTGTCGATGATTACTCCGTTGCGGTCGATGAAGAAGGTCTCGGGCGGCCCGTAGACGCCGTAGGCGATGGCGGCCCGGCTGCCCTCGTCGTAAAGGGCCGGGCCCCAGCTGCCGCGCTCGGACATGAACTGCCGGATGAGGGAAGGATCGTCCTGGTAGATGATCCCGAGGAAGTGGATCTCGCCTTCCCAGCGCCGGGCGCCGGCCATCAGCAGCGGATGTTCGACGATGCAGGGTGGGCAGTACGTGGACCAGAAATTGATGATGACCGGCGTGCCGCGCAGCTCGTCGAGTGCGACGATGTTCCCGTCGATGTCGGCAAGCCGGAAGTTCGGCGCCGGTTTGCCGACCAGGGGCGAGTCGACGACGTTCGGATCGTGCCGGAATCCGAAGCCGAGCAGGACGAGCAGCGGTGCGGAGATACCTAGCCCGAGCCACAGAACTCTGCGGTTCACGAGCCGCCTCCTCCGGGCGCCACAGCGAACTCGGGGGCGGTTCGGGACGGCCTCGCGCGCCGCTCGGCGGCCGTCGGGACGAGGCACAGGCCGGTGCCCAGCACCATGATCGCGACGCCGATCCAGATCCAAAGGACAGCCGGAGTCGTGATCGCTCTGAGGCCGATCGAGCCGTCGCTGCCGACGTTCATCAGCGTCAGGTAGAGATCGTGCCCGACGCTGGAACGAACGGCTGGCGTGCCGATCGGTTCGCGTTGAGTGGGGTAGAAGTTGAGTGAGGGCCTGAGAGTGCCAACGGCCCGCCCGGAGTGGGTGATCTCGACCTCCGCCTGGTGACGGACGAGGTGCGGTTCCTCGATCCGCTCGGCGCCGCGGAAGTTCATCTCGTAGCTTCTCAGGCGCAGAACGTCGCCGCTTCGCAGGGTCGCCTCAGCCTCGCTCTGGAACGTCGACGAGACGGCAACGGCGACGAACGTGATGACGACGCCGGCATGGACGACATAGGCGCCAAGCTTGTCCGGCGCGCGGAGCACGCTGCCGAACAGACCGCCTGACCTCCGCTCGTCGCGGCGGCTCCTTGCCCGCACCGGCCGCAGTCCCTGGTCGGCGGTGACCCAAAGCGCGAATCCCGCGAACGCCGACACGAGGAGTACCGGCATCGACCGGGCGCCGAGAATCAGCGCGAGTGAAAGCCCGATGGCGGCTGCCGGCAGTGGACGGAGCAGAGCGCGTCGCAGGAGCTTCCGGTCGCCGCCGCCCCACGGCAGCGCCGGGCCGACGCCCATCAGCAGCAGCAACGCGGTGAACAGGGGCACGGCCATTCGATTGAAGTACGGCTCGCCGACGCTTACCTTCACGCCCCGGAGCGATTCTGCGACGATCGGATAGATCGTGCCGACGAGGACGGTGAACATCAGGCTGACCAGCAAGAGGTTGTTCAGGAGGAAAGCGCCCTCCCGGCTGACCAGCCGTTCGTTCGAGGGCTCCGAGACCAGGGTGTCGATGCGGAGCGCAAGCAGGACGACGACGGCTGCGGCGGCGAGCCCGAGGAACCCCAGGAACACGGGGCCGATCGGGCTCTGGGTGAAGGAGTGGACCGAGTTGACGACTCCCGAGCGAGTCAGGAACGTGCCCAGAATGGTCAGCAGGAAGGTGATCATGATGAGGATGACCGTCCACGCCTTGAGCGTTCCGCGCCGCTGCTGGACGATGCCCGAGTGAAGCGCCGCGATGCCGGTCAACCAGGGCAGGAAGGACGCGTTCTCCACGGGGTCCCAGGCCCAGTAGCCGCCCCAGCCGAGCACCTCGTACGACCACCAGCCGCCCAGCATGATGCCGGCAGTGAGGGCCGATGTCGGCACAAGCAGCCAGCGCCGCATCGGCAGGAGCCAGGTGGCGCCCAGGTGCCCGCGGAGCAGCGCCGCCACCGCCATCGCGAACGGCACGGACATGCCGACGTAGCCCAGGTACAGCATCGGCGGGTGAATCGCCATCAGCAGGTGGTTCTGGAGCAGCGCGTTGGGCCCCGGGCCATCCGGCGGGACCGGCGGCGGGGTGGGCGCGAGAGGATCGGCAACGCTGGCGATGAGGAAGGTGAAGAAGGCGCCGATCGCGAGCAGTGTGGCCAGCGTGTAGGCCAGGTAGTCCTCGTGCCCGCGCCTCTGGAGGACAGCGGCAGCCGCGATGTAGAGGCCCAGGATGAGGCCCCAGAACAGGATGGATCCCTCGAGCGAGGACCACAGGGAGAAGATCGTGATGTGGAGAGGCGTCGCGAGAGATCCGACCTGCGCCACGTAGGAGACGGAAAAGTCGTGGCTGATCAGCGCGTACCACATGACCGCCGACGCTCCGATCATCGTCGCTGCGAACAACAGCGCCAGCTGCCGGGTTATCCGGAGCCCCACCGTCGACCGTCGCGCGCCGGCGATGTAGCCGAATGGAGCGCCGAAGCTCGCCGCGAGCAGGCCCAGGAGGACGAAGCCCTGGCCCAGGGCCGAGGTCACGTGTCGAACTGCATGGATTCGATCAACTCCTCCATGCTGCGCTGGTCATCGACGTCCGGGGCCTGATACTCGTTGTCGTGCTTCACCATCAGGCGCGAGGTCGCGAACCGACCGTCCTCGCCGACCGTCCCTTCGAGGACGACGCCGATTCCCTCGCGGAACATGGCGGGCGGCACGGCCTGGGTGCGGACCGGGATCCGGGACGTTCCGTCGGTGACGGTGAACTCGAGGGTCAGGCCGTCATCGCTTCGGTTGACCGAGTCTGCCTCGACGAGACCGCCGAGGCGGATGCTGGCGCCGACCGCGGCCGGCCCTGCCTCCTCGAGTTCCGACGGGCTCCAGTAATAGACGAGGTTGTCTCCCACGTCGCCGAAGGCGAGCACGGAGAGTGCAATCGCCACGGCGCCGCCGGCGGCGAACAGAAGCAGTCGCCGCTTGCTTCGCTCTGTGCCCGGGGCGTCGGTCGGGGTCGAGTTGTCCGTCGTCATTGCTGCGGCTCTCCGTCGGAGCGTTCTTCCTCTGCCCGCCGGCGGCGGGTGATCAAACTCAGCGTATAGAGAATGAGTGCGATTCCTGCCGAACCGTAGGCGGCAACCACCCATTCCCAGCCACCAACTATAACGCCGTCCACGCCCTGTCTTCCTCCATCGCCGAACCGGGCGCGACGCTACTCCTCGAGCGCCGCAACGGCCAGCACGCCCCCGAGCGACCAGTAGATCACATCGAAGGCGACGAGCAGCACGAGCCAGCTCCGCGTCTGATCCATCGGATCGCCGGCGAGGATGAGGGCCGCGCTCTTCACCGAGGCGATCAACACGGGGATGACGAGCGGAAACAACAGCAGCGGGAGCAGCACGTCCTGGCTCGCGGCGCGGCTGGTCATCGCCGCGTAGAGAGTGCCGGGGGCGGCGAGCCCGGCTGCCGCCAGCAGCCAGACGCCGAACGTGGGGAGGATCTGTGCGAACCCCGAGTCGATCCCGTAGATGATGATCGCCGATGGCATGAGCACCGGCGCCAGCATGACGAGGAAGAGGAAGTTGCCCAGCGCCTTCGCGTAGAACACGACGGCGGGTTCGATCGGCAGCAGAAGGAGCCCTTCGAGCGCGCGATTCTCCCGCTCCATGCGGAACGACTCGGAAAGCCCCAGCGTCGAGCTGAGCAGCAGGGCGAGCACCAGGAAGCCGGGCGCCATGATCGCAGCCACGCCGCTATCCGCGTCGATCGCGAAACTGAAGAGGACCAGAGTGATGCCGCCAAACAGCACGATCGAGAAGAAGCGCACCCGTCCCCGCCACTCGACCCGCAGGTCCTTACCCAACAAGACCAGCACGAGTCGGAGCGAGTTCATCGCGAGAGCCGATGTCGCCATGCGCGGTCGAGGTCTGCTGCGGCGCCTCGCCAGACGATCTGACCCGCTTCGAGCAGGACGGCCTGACGGCACAGTCGGGATGCCCGTTCAAGCGCGTGGGAGGCGACGACCAGCGTGCCGCCTCCGGTGCAGAAGCGCTCGATCCACTGCTCGACCAGGGCCTGGCCTTCCGGGTCGAGTGCCGCGAACGGTTCGTCGAGCAACAGGAGTTCGGGGGCCTCGATGCGGGCGCGGGCGAGGAGAAGACGCTTTCTCATGCCGGCCGAGAACACGGCGATGGGCCGGTCGGCGGCGGCTTCGAGACCTACCTCGCCGAGCAGGTCGTCGAGGTCCTCTCCGCCCGGCGCGGGCTTCCGGCCGATGAGTTCGCTCCAGAGCCTGAGCGTTTCCATCGCTGTCAGTCGGTCGTACAGGTAGTCGTGGTGGGATACGAGAGACAGATGCCGGCGAGTCGCCGGACGCTCGTCGAAGGGCTCGCGTCCAGCTACCAGAAGCTCGCCCGAGGTGGGGCGCCGGAGCCCGGCGATCAGGCGGAGCAGGGTCGTCTTTCCGGAACCGTTCGCGCCGGCAAGCAGCAGCCGCCCGCGGGGAGGCAGCTCCAAGTCGACATGGGCCAGCGCCCAGTGGGAACCGAAGCGGACTCCGAGCCCGCGGGTGGAGATCATCCGATCTTCGGGATGGCGGTTCTTCGGGTTAGCCTGTGCGGGAAGATCGAGCGGAGGAAGCGGAGCGTCGGTCACCGGATCGAGAGGCTATAGCAGTGAGGGCCTCTCGCGAGCGCCGAACGGCGCGTCGCGCAACAATCGAGGACCGCCGACGTAGATGAAGAACGTGGACGCAACTCGGGCGACCGACGAGGAGTTGGTGGTTGCGATTCTGGATGGCGATGCCGCCCTGTACAGCGATCTCGTGGAGAGATACCAAGGGCGTCTGATCAACTTCCTGAATCGGTTCCTGGGCAACTTCGCCGAGTCGCAGGAGTTGTCTCAGGAGGTGTTCCTGAAGGTCTATCGTGCTCTCGACCGCTACAACCCGAGGTACCGCTTTTCGACTTGGCTGTTCCGCGTTGCCCAGAATGCCGCGATCGACCTGATCAGAAAACGCCGTCTGAAACTCGTCCCGATGGAACGGGTCGGCGCCGACGGAGAGACGAGAGAATGGGATGTCCCCAGCGAGGACAAGGATCCGTACCGGGAGTTCCGCAACGTGGAACGGAGGCGGGCGATTCTCTCGGCGGTCGACGGGCTGAAGACGGAGTACCGGGAGTTGATCGAGTTGCGGCACTTCGGTGAGCTGACGTACGAGGAGATCGCGGAGTTCAAGGCCATGCCCTTGGGTACGGTGAAGAACAAGCTGTTCCGTGGCCGTCAGATGCTCAAGGCGCGGCTTCACGAGTACCTCACGGACTGAATCGACGGCGGAGTTCCCGGGATGACGAGTTCAACGACGAAGGTCGGCAGCGCGATGGCCGACACCTGCCCTCAGGCGGAGCTGATCGATGCGTACGTCGACGGCGCGACCACCGCTCTCGAGCGTCAGCAGGCGGAGCGTCATCTGGCGGAGTGCGCCGAATGTCGGGAAGAGGCGCGCTCTCTTTCCGCCCTGAACGAGTTGCTGGCTTCGGAACGGCGCGCGCCGGCGCCCTTCGCGGTTCATCTCGACATGCCTGCACGGGCGCCGAAGCGGCGGACTGCCATCGCCGCGGCTGCGGCAATGGCGGCCCTGGTCGGCGCCACGGCAGCCGTTCTCGCCGGCTCGATTCCCGCTAGCGCGTCGGCAGCCTCCGCGGTGGCGACGCTGTTCGACTTCGTCGCGACGATCGGGTTGCTCGGCGCCGGGCTGCTCGACGCCTCCTGGCGGGGTGTCGGCGCGGCGCTGTCGTCGGCCTTCGGATCCGGCGCCTCCGGTCTCGTCGTCGGCCTGGTGCTCGCGTTGGGCCTCACCGGGCTTCTGTGTAGCCTCTTCAAGCCGGGCGGCCGGGCGACGGCCCGGCAACGGCCACGACGCTGACTCCATCGACCAGCCCGTGGCGCGGACGGGCAGTCATGGCGGAGGACGAGAACACGAACAGCGAACCGCGTGTGGAGAGCGCGCTGATCTTCGCGGTTGGCGTGGCGTTGCTGTTCACGGCGTGCAGCGCGGCGCCGTTGCCTCCGGCGACGGACGAGGCAGCAGCCGTGGTCGTTGCCGGCGATGCGGTGATGCGGCAGCAAGTCGTTGCGGTAGGGCGGGACCTCGAGTTCGCGGGCGATGCGCGCACCGATGTCGTCGTGCTGGCCGGCGATGCTCGGATCGAAGGCCGCATCCTCGGCGACCTGATTGTCCTCGGCGGCGACGTGCTGCTTCGCTCGACCGCCCGACTTCGCGGAGACGTCTTCGTGCTGGGAGGCGACGTCGAGGTCGAGACCGGCGCGACCGTCGATGGCCGCACGGTGGCCTATCCGCAGGCGCCGTCCTCCTGGCTGGTGCTCGCGGAGGGTCCGGGGCTCGGCGGAACGCCGCTCTCGCGCGAGGCGTTCTTGCTCAAGTTCACGCTGCTGCTCGCCTGGCTGCTCGTCTCTGCCTTCCTCGTCCTGGGCTTCGAGGAGGGTCTTCAGGCGACCGCGTCGAGCGTCCTCGCACAGCCGTTCCGGAACTTCTTCGTCGGTCTGGTGGCGCTGCTGGCGCTGACGGTCTGTTTTGGCCTGCTGACCGCCACCGTTCCGGCGGCGGTCGGGGCGCCGTTTCTGGTGATGTGTGCCGCGGCGGCGCTGGTGTGCAAGCTGTGGGGCACGGTTGCGGTGTTCATGGCGCTGGGATTTCGTCTTCTGCCGCGTCGCCTCGTTTTCGGCTCGCGGGCGACGATCGCCGTCCTCTGCGGCCTGGCAGGCCTCGGCGTGATCAAGATGGTCCCCTATGTCGGCGAGTGGGCGTGGACGATCGTCACCTGCGTCGGCATCGGCGCCGCCGCGACGAGCAGGCTCGGCCGCCTCGATCCCTGGTTTGCCGATCTCGACTGATCGACGAGTCGGTCGACGGCGCCGGGGAGGCATCTCTCGCCGGACTCCTCCCGACGCAGCCTGCGTCATTGCGTTCCGCGGCGGAGCCTCCTAGGCTCAATCGCGGAATGTACTGCCAGTTCTGCACTGCGTACAACGAGGACGACGCGGACTACTGCCAGCGCTGTCGGCAGAAGCTGATGGTCATCTCCGGCGCCGGCTCGACCGGCGAGGAGACGATTGAAGCCGGCGAGTCGGATTTCTCGTTCGACGAGCACCTGCTTGAGCGGATCTCCATCCTGGAAGAGGTCCTCAAGCGGACCGGCGAAACGCTGCAGAAGCTCTTGACCGCGATGCGGCGCCAGGAGGAGAGCATCCTCGTTCACCATGCCGGCATGCTTGCGCTTCGCGATCTCCTGGAACAAAGAGAGTTGCTCGATTCGGCCGAGTGGAGCGACCAGTGGGAGTCCAGGATGGAGGACCAGTTCCAGGCGCTCGATAAACGGGAACGCTTCGCGAGCGTGAAGGACCGGATCCTCGGCCTGTACGAGGGCCGCAATCGGGAGGCATTCGGGCAGCTCCTGGACGAGGCCGACGAGGCGTTCAAGGGACTCGACCTGGGCCGGGCGATGGAGGCTCTCGAAGAGGCGGCGGCGCTCGACTCCGACAACCATGAGCTCGCGCTGTTCCTGGGCGAGTCCCATTTCCAGGAGGAGCGCCTGGAGCCGGCTCTGCAGCACATGACGCGCCTGCTGGCAGAGAAGCCGGACGATGTTCAGGGCCTCGTCTACAGCGGTGTGATCCACCTGCAGAATGGGAACGCGCGCCGTGGCCACGAGTTTCTCGAACGCGCGGTCGTCCTGCACGGGGAGGCGTTTCTGCCGCACTTCTGTCTGGGCGCCTCGCTGCTTGGCGGCGGGCAGTTGACGTCAGCTGCCGGACTCCTCGCCCGCGCGGTCGAGATCGACGCCGTACCGCAGGCGCTCTATCTGCTCGGTCACTGCAACTACAAGTTGGGCCGGCTGATGGATGCGATCGCCTCGCTGCAGGAGGCGGTCAACGTCGATCCCTCGTTCGAGGAGTGCCACCACCTGCTCGGCCTCTGCTATCTGGACCGGGGATGGAACCGCAAGGCCCTGGCTGCGATTCGCACCGCCCAGAAGTTGAACCCGAGGCGGCTGCGTTATCGCGATCTGGTCGACTGGCTCTCCGGTCGAACCGGCGCTGCGTTGCCGGCAACGAGCCCGGAAGCCGCCGAGCGGGTCAGCAGCGGGGAGCGGGCGATCGCCCGCGGGGCGACCCAGGAGGCGCTTCGCTGCTACCGTGAGGCGCTTCAGCTCGACCCGGACAATCCGACGCTCCTCATGTCGTATGCCCTGGCCTGCCTCCGGCTCGACCGCAGTCAGGAGATCCGGCAGTCCGTCCAGCGGGTTCTCGACTCGAATCCCGGCGAGATGCTGCGAGCGACGGCCTACGCGACGCTGATCGAAGCGCTGCGCAGCGAAGGCAAGTTCCGGGAAGCGAACCGGGTGGGCCGCCGGCTGCTGCGCGAAGGCGCGTCGAACTTCTCGAAGAGCATCGCCTACTACGAGATGGCATACAACCTGGCCGAGATGGACGAGGACCTGGACCTGGCGCTCGAGTGGGCGCGCCGGTCGCTCGAGCATGCGCCGGACGAGCTCCGCCAGTTTCCCTTGGCCGCGCTCGGCTGGGTCCACTACAAGCGGCGGGAGCTGGATGAGGCGATCAGCTTCCTCAGCCAGGCGAGCGAGCTGGGACCCTCGGCGACCACCCAGACCCGTCTGGGCATGGCGTTGCTTGCCGCCGGCGACGAAACTCGAGCCCGTGACGTGCTTGCGAACGCTCGGCTGCCCGGCGCTTCGGGCGGCGCGATCGAGGTACGAATGATGGAGTTCATGAAGGACTCCTCGCGCCTCATCGAGCGCGTCCGGTCCCGTCTGTAGTAGGAACTGCACCCGAACGGACTGGAAGGGGTCGAGACGACGATGCGCTGGAGCAAGTACTACCTGATGACCGCCCGCGAGGCGCCCCGGGACGCCGAGGTGGTCAGTCACCGACTGATGGCCCGGGCCGGGTTGATTCGGAGGCTCGCCGCCGGCATCTACACCCTGCAGCCGGCCGGGTGGCGAACGCTGCGCAAGCTGATGGCGATCGTACGCCGCGAGATGGAGCGTGCCGGCGCGGTCGAGCTCTCGATGCCGGCGATTCAGCCCGCCGAGCTGTGGGAGGAGTCCCAGCGCTGGTTCAAGTACGGCGCCGAGCTGCTGCGCATGGAGGACCGCCACGGCCGCAGGTTCTGCTTCGGTCCGACCCACGAGGAGGTGATCACCGACCTCGTGCGCCGCGACGTGAAGAGCTATCGGCAGTTGCCGTTGAATCTGTTCCAGATCCAGACGAAGTTCCGGGACGAGATCAGGCCCCGCTTCGGGCTGATGCGCGGCCGCGAGTTCATCATGAAGGACGCCTATTCGTTCGACGCGACGGAGGAAGGGCTCGACCGGAGCTACCGGGCGATGCACGCGGCCTACACCCGCATCTTCGAGGCGTGCGGGCTCGAGTACTCGGTGGTCGAGGCGGATTCGGGCACGATCGGTGGGTCTTCATCGCACGAGTTCATGGTGCTTGCGGACACCGGCGAGAGCGCGGTCGCGAGCTGCGCCGCCTGCGGTTACGGCGCGAACCTGGAGCGGGCGGAGATCGGCCGGATCGCTTCGCCGCCGGCCGCGAGCGGCGGGGCCGCGCCGGGCGAGGGTCCGGTCGCGGTGGCGACGCCGGGCGCCCGCACGGTCGCCGAAGTTGCGGCGATGCTGGAGGTCGCTCCGAGCGCGATCACGAAGACGCTCATCTATGTGACGGACGACGGCGGATGGGTGGCGGTGGCGATTCGGGGCGACCGCGAAGTGAACGAGGTCAAGTTGCAGAACATCGTCGGCGGCCTGCCGCCGGTTCTGGCGACGCCGGAGCAGGTGGCTTCCGCGACCGGTGGCCCGCTCGGCTTCTCCGGCCCGGTTGGGCTGCCGCCCGAGGTACGGCTCCTCGTCGACGAATCGGCGCGCGGATTGCCAACCTTCGTCTGCGGCGCGAACAGGGGCGACACGCATCTGGCGTCCGTATCCTGGACCCGCGACGTGGTCGGTCAACGATCCGTCGAGTGGGTCGACGTGATGACCGCCGAAGCGTCCGACCCCTGTCCCCGCTGCAGCGGCGGCGAGCTCCGGCTGTCCCGCGGTATCGAGGTCGGACACATCTTCAAGCTGGGCACGACGTACTCCGAGAGGATGAACTGCAAGTTCAGCGACGAGAACGGGAAGCTCAAGCCCGCGATCATGGGCTGCTACGGCCTGGGCGTCGGCCGGACCGCAGCGGCGGCCATCGAGCAGGGCCACGACGACGACGGCATCGTCTGGCCTGAACCGCTCGCGCCGTTCGCGGTCGTCCTGTCTTCGCTCGACCCGGGCGACGACGCCGTGCGGAAGGCCGCGGACGGTTTGTACGAAGAGCTCTCGGAGGCCTTGGCCCCGGCCGGTTTCGACGTGCTCTATGACGATCGGACGGAGCGCCCCGGCGTCAAGTTCAAGGACGCCGACCTCGTCGGCTTTCCGGTGCGGGTCGTCGTAGGCGGCCGTTCTCTGCGGGCCGGCGGCGCCGAGATCTCCCGCCGGAGCGACGGCGACCGCGAGCTCGTGCCGCTCGGCGACGTGTCAGCGACCGTCCGCAGGCTGCTCGCCGGCTAGGGTCTCGGGCTCGGCGCTCGCCGGATTCGCGTCATCCAGGGCGTGGACGCAGAGGGACACGATGCGGTTGCCGTCGACTTCGAGCACGTCGAGGCGATGGCCCTCGACCTCGACGGTATCGCCCGGCTCGGCGGTGCGTCCGAGTTCGGACAGCGTGACGCCGGCGACGGTGTCTTCTTCCCGCGTCTCGCCGAGGTCGATGTCCAGCTCGTCCTTCAGATCATCCAGGAGCATGCTGCCGAGGATCCGGTAGCCGCCGTCGTCGAGGGCCACGTGTTCCGGGGTCTCCGCGTCGAACTCGTCCTGGATCTCGCCGACGATCTCCTCCAGGACGTTCTCGAGGGTCACGATGCCGGCGACACTGCCGTACTCGTCGACCACGGCGCACATGTGGATCTGCTCTTGGCGCATGCGGGTCAACAGGTCGTCAAGCGCCAGGGTCTCGGGCACGGCGAACGTGCGGCGGGCGATGTCCTTCAGCGACTTGGGCGGCTCGTCGGCGATGAACAGATCCTTGATGTGGACCAGGCCGACGAGCTGGTCGAGGTTGCCGTCGCACAGCGGGAAACGAGTGTGGCCGCTCTTGCGGGCGCGCTGGAGGTTCTCTGCCATCGAGTCGGTGACGTCCAGATAGACGACCTCGGTACGCGGGATCATGATCTGCCGCGGGTTGCGGTCGGAGAGCTCGAAGACGTTGTCGAGCAGTTCCCGCTTGCGGTCGGACAATGCCGCCTCCTGCTTCGAGGCGAGCAGGCGCCGGATCTCCTCCTCGCTGTGGGCAAGTTCGCCGTGGCCCACCGGCTCGACGCCGAACAGGCGAAGGAATGCGTTCGCCATGTGGTTCAGCACCCAGATTCCGGGGTAGGTCAGGTGGTAGAACGCCCACAGCGGAATCGCCACCCACAGGCTCGTCGGCTCCGGGCGACGGATCGCCAGCGACTTCGGCGCGAGTTCGCCGAGCACGATGTGCAGCATGCTGATCAAGGCGAAGGCAGTCACCAGGCTGATCGAGTCGGCAACGGCCGGCGGCAGGCCCGGTACCAGATCGAACAGGGGCTCGAGCAGCCAGGCGATCGCCGGTTCGCCGATCCAGCCCAGGCCGAGACTGGACAGCGTGATGCCGAGCTGAGTCGCCGACAGGTAGGCGTCGAGCTTCTCGATCATCCGCTGCGCCGTCCGCCCGCGGCGGGTGTCCAACCGGGCGGCGACCTGCGTTGGCCGCACCTTGACCAAGGCGAACTCGGCGGCGACGAAGAAGCCGTTCGCGGCGACCAGCAGGAGAGCGAGGAAGAGCCCCCATCCGGGCGGCAGTTCGTCGAGCCCGATCGGCGGGCCGGTGGCGGCGACGACCGAGAACATCATGCCGTATGGACCGGAGGCCGTCGTCGGCGTGACGGCAAGCGGCGGCCGGCGGCGCGCGAATCAGGGTCCGGATCGGAATCGTCCGAACTTGAGGAGGTTTGCGAGGGATCGGAGGCTTCGTCGTTCACGCGCCGGCAATCGTAGCAGGTAGAGGATCCAAGTCGCGTCAGCCGCGGCGTCGGATACGGATGCCGGCATCGGCGATCGCCGACGCCAGCTCTTCGACGTGTTCGGCGCCTCGCGTTTCCAGTCGGAGGCGGATCGTCACCTCGTTGAGTCCGAGGGCCGAGAAGGCCCGTTCGTGGTGGGTCTCCAGGACATTCGCCCCGATTTCGCCGACCAGGTCGAGCAAGGATGCGAGCGCGCCCGGGCGGTCCATGATGCTGACCTCGAGCTGGACGAGTCGCCCGTCCTTCGTCATTCCCCGTTCGATGATCCGACTGAGCAGCGTCACGTCGATGTTGCCGCCGGAGAGCACCATTGCGGTCCGTCGTTCGCTCGCCTCCGGCACGTGGCCGTTGACCACCGCGGCGAGGACCGCGGCGCCGGCGCCCTCGACGACCGCCTTCTCGCGCTCGAGAAGCAGGAGCACCGCGTTCGCTATCTCCTCTTCGTCGACGGTGACGATGTCGTCGACCAGTTCGCGGACGAGACGAAGAGTCAGGTCGCCCGGGCGCTTGACGGCGATTCCCTCGGCGATCGTGTGGCGACGTTCCACCGCCACCGGTCGTCCGGCGGCGATGCTCTGGGTCATCGAGGGCACCGCCTTCGTCTGGACGCCGACGAGCCGCGTCTGCGGTCGGTGCGTCTTGTAGGCCGCGGCGATGCCGGCGATGAGTCCGCCGCCGCCGATGGGCGCGACGACGACCTCGAGATCCGGCTCCTGTGCCATCAGTTCGAGGCCGATCGTCCCTTGGCCGGCGATCACCTGCAGGTCGTCGAAGGGGTGGACGTAGGTCTTGCCGCATTCCGTCTCGAGGCTGCGGGCGTGCGCCTGCGCGTCGTCGAACGTCTCGCCTTCGAGCCGTACGTCGGCGCCGAAGTTCCGCGTGTTTTCGACCTTGATGAGCGGCGTCGGCAGCGGCATGACAACCGTCGCCTGAAGCCCCAGACGATGCGCGTGGTAGGCGACCGCCTGGCCGTGATTGCCGGCCGACGCGGTGATCAGACCTCGCCGACGCTCCTCGTCGGTCAGGGTGAGGATACGGTTGAGTGCGCCCCGCTCCTTGAACGACCCCGTCATCTGCAGATTCTCGAGCTTGAAGTACGCGTCGAGGCCGCACAACCTGGAGAAGTACTCCGAGCGGGCGCATGGACTCCGGTACACCGCGCCCGCGATCCTTCGCCTAGCCTGCT
Organism: Candidatus Multivoraceae bacterium; assembly: GCA_965219625.1. Classification (GTDB taxonomy): domain Bacteria; phylum Acidobacteriota; class Thermoanaerobaculia; order Multivoradales; family Multivoraceae; genus Multivorans. The sequence continues at coordinate 2,112,032 of OZ244782.1, forward strand.
CGATGAGCTCCGCCATCTCGAGGACGTCGGTCATCACCCGATTCTGCAACAAGGTAGCGGACTGCGGGGATCGGGCCGGGACGCGGCTGGCAAGGCGAGCGTCTTCCCCGGACAGCGCCGTAACGGTCGCGTTGACACCTCTTCGGCTCGGCTGTAACGTTGCGCGTTCTCGCGTTGGTCCTGCCCGCGAGGGTCGGCGAGGTGGAGGCCCGTAGCTCAGTTGGTTAGAGCGCTACGTTGACATCGTAGAGGTCAGCGGTTCGAGTCCGCTCGGGCCTACCAGACATGGGCCGTTCGGTCTGTGACCCAGGCGCTTAGCTCAGCTGGTTAGAGCGCTACCTTCACACGGTAGAGGTCAGCGGTTCGAGTCCGCTAGCGCCTACCATCGCGGTGACGACCCTTCGACCACGCGCGTTACCCGCCGCCTGAGGCAACCGAAGCCGATGATCGACCTTACCCTGCCCGATGGATCGGTTCGTCGGGTGGCCCCGGGTACGACGGCGCTGGAGGTTGCGCGCTCGATCGGCCCCGGCTTGGCGAAGGCGGCGGTCGGCGCCGCGCTCGACGGACGGCTTCTCGACTTGCGCGAACCGCTTGACCGTTCGGGCGCGCTCCGGCTGATCACGAGTTCCAGCGACGAGGCGGGCCCGTTCCTTCGCCACACGGCGGAACATGTGCTGGCCGACGCGGTCCAGAGGCTCTGGCCTGGCACCCAGATCGATGTGGGGCGCCGCGATCACTCGGAGAAGTACCAGTACGACTTCCGTTTCCCGCGCGCCTTCGTACCGGACGATCTCGAGAAGATCGAGCGGAAGATGCGCGAGATCCTCTCCGAGAAGCACGACGTCGAGCGGGTCGAGGTCGACCGCGAGGAGGCACGGGAGTTGTTCGCGAAGCAAGGCGAGGAGTTGAAGCTCGAGCGACTCGACGACATTCCGGAAGGCGAGTCGATCACGCTGTTCCGGCACGGCGAGTTCGTCGATCTGTGCCGCGGACCGCACGCCCAGCGGATCGACCAGGTCGGAGCGATCAAGTTGCTCGAGAGCTCCGGCGTCTTCTACCGCGGAGAGGAGAGCCGCGAGCGGCTGCAGCGGATCTACGGCACCGCGTTCGGCAGCAAGAAGGCGCTTGACGATTATCTCGCGGACCTCGAGCTCCGGCGCGCTCGCGACCACCGGCGTCTCGGCCCCGAACTCGACCTGTTCAGCTTCACTCCCCACGCTCCCGGCAGCCCCTTCTTCCATCCCCGGGGCACGGTGATCTACAACCTGCTGGTCGACTACGTGCAGGACCTCAACCGGCGCGACGGATTCGAGGAGGTGCGCACGCCGCAGATCCTCGATGTCGAGCTGTGGCATCGCTCCGGCCACTGGGACAACTACCGCCAGAGCATGTTCTTCACCGAAGTGGACGAGCGCGAGTACGCGGTCAAGCCGATGAACTGCCCCACCCACTGCCTGATCTACCGGACAGGGCTCCGTTCGTACCGGGATCTGCCGATCCGCTACGCGGACTTCGGCCGGCTCCATCGCTACGAGCGCTCGGGGGTGATCAGCGGACTGACTCGCGTGCGCACGTTCTGCCAGGACGACGCGCATACCTTCTGCACCGAGGAGCAGGTCGAGGAGGAGGTGCTGCGGCCGGTGTCGACGATTCTCGAGATCTACGAGACGTTCGGCTTCGAAGATATCCGCATCGAGGTCTCGACTCGACCGGAGAAGTCCATCGGCAGCGCGGAACTGTGGCAGCGCGCGGAGGCGGCTCTGATGGGCGCCCTGAGGCGACGTGGCCTGGAATTCGAGTTGAACGAGGGTGACGGCGCCTTCTACGGTCCGAAGATCGACTTCCAGGTGCGCGACGCGCTGGGCCGGAGCTGGCAGCTGGGCACGGTCCAGTTGGACTACCAGATGCCCGAGCGGCTGCATCTCGAGTACACCGCGAGCGACGGCGCCGCCCGACGTCCGGTGATGCTCCACCGGGCGATGCTGGGCTCCGTCGAACGCTTCCTCGGCATTCTCATCGAACACACCGGGGGCGCCTTTCCGGTGTGGCTGGCGCCGGTTCAGGCGGCCGTTCTGCCCGTTTCCGACCGCTTCCTCGACTACGGGCAACGGGTGACCGAGCAGCTCGAAGCGTTCGGCGCGCGGGTCGAACTCGACCGGCGGAGCGAGAAGCTGGGCTACAAGATCCGCGACGCGCAGGCGCGCAAGGTGCCGTACATGCTGGTCATCGGCGGTCGTGAGCAGGAAGCCGGCACGGTGTCGCTCCGCTTGCGGGAGGCGCCGGCTGACGGCGACACGGCTGATCTCGGCGCAGTCACGATCGACGACCTGGCCGTCCGCATCGCCGACCGCGTCGCCTCGAAGTCGCTGGAACTGTGAAGCTGGGCCTCGGACGGAGGACGCGATGCTGACGAAACTCCACCTCGAGAATTTCAAGGCTTGGCGCGAGCTCTCAATGAACTTCGGCAAGGTGACGGTTCTCTTCGGCGAGAACAGTTCCGGCAAGAGCAGTCTGATTCAGTTCCTCTTGATGCTGAAGCAAACGAAGAACGCGGCGGACAGAGGACTGGTCCTTGATTTCGGTGGCGGACCGACGGATCCAGTGGCACTTGGCAACTACCGAGAGGCAGTCCATCGCAACCGGAAGACGGATGATCTACCGGAATCGGACCTGCCTGAAATGGGTTGGAATCTGACATGGCGTCTCCCTAAGGAGCTCAAGGTCACCAACCCGCTGGGAAGTCGGGGCGAGGTCCTCTACTCTGGAAACGAACTGCGATTGATGACCAGTGTGGGGCCTGCCGTTAGCGGGTTTGCGATAGCCGCGAGGCACTTGACGTACGAGTTCGACAACACGACCTTCGAGCTACGCCCAAGGGATGGAAACGGGAAGTTCGAACTCGCTTCGGCAGGTTGTCAACCCTTCAAGTTCAAGCGGAACGTGGGCCGGGCGTGGTCTCTGGACGGGCCAGTCAAGACCCATCTCTTTCCCGGAGCTGCGCGGAATCTGTTCCAGAACACAAGTTTCCTGAGCGAGTTCGAGAGTGCATACGAGACACTCATGGACCGGATCTTCTACCTCGGTCCTCTTCGTCACCGCCCTGAGCGCGACTACAGCTGGAGCGGCGCCGGCCGGGAGGGCGTCGGCTATAGCGGTGAGCACACGATTGACGCCATCTTGTCGGCGACGGCTCGCGGCTGGCGTGACAATCTCGGCCCGAGGCAACACAGGAAGCCGTTTCAAGAGATGATCGCGTTCTGGCTTAAGCAACTTGGTTTGATCGAGTCATTCTCGGTTGAAGAAGTGGTCGAGGGTTCGGGCTTGGGCCTCTACCGGGCGTTTGTGAGAAGATCCCGCGGAGGTCCGAAGACGACGTTGATGGACGTGGGCTTTGGCGTGTCCCAGGTTCTGCCGGTTCTGGTTCTCCTCTACTACGTGCCGAAAGGCTCGATCGTGTTGATGGAACAACCCGAGATTCACCTGCATCCGTCGGTTCAGAGTGGCCTGGCCGACGTGATACTCGCGGCTGCCTTGCATCGCGACGTCCAGATCGTCGTCGAGAGTCACAGCGAGCATCTTCTGCGTCGGCTGCTGAGACGGGTCGCCGAGGAGAAACAACCTGAATCGGGTCAGTCGATTAGCCACTCCGACCTGAGGCTGTACTTTGTACACTCGCAGAGTGGCGAGGCGATCCTCAAGCCGCTTCACCTGAACGAGTGGGGCGGTATCGAGAACTGGCCCGACGGGTTCTTCGGCGACGAGATGGGAGAGGTCGCGGCTACGAGTAGCGCCGGACTTAGGCGGCGCATGCAGGCGAAGCGATGAGTGTCGAGGCGGGCGCTACCTTCGTCGTCGACACGAATGTCGCGGTTGTGGCGGACGGGAGTTCTGATCATGCCGACGAGTGCTGCGAGAGCGCCTGCGTCACCGCCTTGAGCGAGGTCGTGCGCCACGGTGTCGTCATTGTGGACGAAACCGGTTGCATCCTCGGCGAGTACCGGCGACAGTTGCGGAGGTCGCAGGGGATGGGCGGTAAGTTCCTGAAGCACGTGCATGACCGCCAGTGGGAGGGAAGGCGTGTGCGCCAAGTTCCCATAACTCCGGCAGGAGACGATCGGGGTTTCGAGGAGCTGCCGCCGAACGAGTTCGACCGAGACGACCGCAAGTTCCTGGCTACAGCGGTCTCCGCCAAGGCCGAGGTGCTCAACGCTACGGATAGCGACTGGGCGGAGCACAGAGCCCTGACGGACGAGCTGGGCGTCGTCGTGCGGCAGCTTTGCCCACAGTACGCTGCCAAGTCGGATACCGGAGTATAGACCGGCATGATCGTGGTCGCTCCGCCGCCGCCGAGGTACCCGCGGACACCGTACTGGCCCGGCTCGCCGTCTCTTGGAGCCGAGAGCGTTCGCGTGGCGGACACGTCTCGATTTGTTGGTGAGCCGGTCATCGTCACGGAGAAGCTTGATGGGGGCTGCACTCTGTTGCACCAGGGCGCCGTCTACGCTCGCCGCGCCGCCCCGCCAGGGAAGGCGCCGTGGATGGCGATGGTCAAGAAGCACCACGCTTGGAAGGTGACCGGGCCCGACGCGTACCTTTACGGGGAGGACATCTACGGAGTGCACAGCATTGAGTACGAGCCCATACACGAGGACGAGACGTTCTACGCCTTCGCCCTTCGGGACGGCAACAACCGGTTCGCGTCCTTTCCTGAACTCGCCGACTTCGCCGGGCAGCGCCAGATTCCGGTGGTACCGGTTCTCTTCGACGGCGTCTTCGAGTCGGCGAACGCACTGCGTCATTTCGTCGACGAAGCCCATGCCGCTCCCTCGATCCTCGGTGGCGAACGAGAAGGTGTCGTCATCCGCTTGTCACGCTCGTTCCCGGCCTCCGAGTTCAGCCGCTCGGTCTGCAAGAGCGTTCGCGCGGGCCACGTTCGGACCGACCAACACTGGACCCGGAACTGGAGGCCTTGTCGGCTTGCGCGGGCCGATGCCGATGCTCGCGCAGCTCGGCAGCGAGGACCTTCGGCAGCGGGACGGAGAGCCGCTACGGGGCCTTGATCGAGCCTCGCAGGCTCGTGCAGACGCTTGAGCGTTGCGTTCGCTCGGTCCGGGCTGCTATCGTCCGCCGTTCGGCGGCGCAATGAGCGTCGCGGGAGACGATGAATGCCGAAGCAGAAGACCCATCGAGGGGCGGCCAAGCGATTCAAGGTCACGGCCAAGGGCAAGGTGAAGCGCAGCCACTCGATGATGAACCACATCCTGACGAAGAAGGCGCAGAAGCGTAAGCGGAAGCTGCGCAAGCAGACGAGCGTTGCCGGCGGTTTCGCGAAGGCGATCAAGGGGATGATCCAGGGATGAGCCGGCGGCTCGGCCGGGCCGCAAGGGACATGGAACGATGGCAAGAGTCAAACGCGGCAGTCGGCGCGCGCGCCGACGCAAGAAGATTCTCAAGCAGGCGAAGGGCTACTACGGCCTGAGGTCGAGGGGCCACCGGATCGCCAAGCAGGCGGTCGACCGGGCCCTCGCCTACTCCTATCGCGACCGGCGGCAGCGCAAGCGGCAGTTCCGCAGCCTGTGGATCGTCCGGATCAACGCGGCGGCACGGCTCAACGGCCTGACGTACAGCCGACTGATGGCTGGTTTGCGTCTTGCCGGCATCGAGTTGAACCGCAAGATGCTGGCCGATCTCGCCGTCCGCGACGCCGAGGGCTTCGCTGCCGTCGCCCAGGTCGCGAGCGAGGCCTTGGCCGCCCAGTCCGGCACGTCTCCTTCGGCCTGATGGCCGGAGACGCTGCAGAGGCGATCGCGCGTCTCGAAGCGGCGGTGGAGCGGGCTAAGGCCGCGCTGGCTGTTCAACGCAGTCGGAACGAGGAACTCGTGTCCGAGCTCGAGGCGGCGGAGCAACGAAACGCCGAAGAAAGAGCCGACATCGGCCAGCGGGTCGAGGCGTTGGCCGAGGGTCTGGAAGAGCTGCTCGCCGACGAGAGCGCCTGACGCGGGGCGCTTGCGGTGACCTCATCCTGCGGCTCGGCGGTGTTCGGCGGTAGGCGATATCGCTACGACCACAGGCTTCCCGCAGGCTGCTACACTCGTTCGTTCGGAGTTCTCGACCGATGTCCGAAAGCAAGGCGCAAGAAGACGTTGCAGAGACTGTTGCAGTCGAGATCTTCGGTGTTGCGTACACCCTCAGAGAGGATGAGACGGCCGATTCGGACCGCATCCGCGTTCTGGCCGACAAGGTCGATCGGACGATGCGGGACGTAGCGAGACGTCTACCGGACCTGGACTCGTCCCGTATCGCCGTGCTGGCTGCCCTGAATCTCGCAAACGAGGCGTCGCTTCCGTCTGCCGTCGGCGTCGGCGAGAAGGACGGCCGGCTCGACCTGTTGGTCGAGCGCGTCGCGGACCTGACGTTGGAGCTCGAGGCTGCTCTCGAATCCTGACGGTGGCTGGATTGGAACGGAATGACTTTGCATCCCCTGCGTGGTTCGTGATGAAAGCCGTGGTTGGAACCATCGCTCTTGTCAAGGGAGTCTCTCAACTGCTCGCCCGTGCCAGCCCCGTTCGAACGGGGACGCTGACGGCGGGTGGCGCGGACACCCACCTGGTCCCGCTCTGGTTCCTTGTCGGGGCTCGCTCACACGGCCCTGCGGGGGATGCCCTTCTGCCCGGATCGGGAAGGACCGATGACCGGATTGACTTCGATGGCCGCGACGGCGGCTCTGGCGACAGGGGTCGCTCTGTGGCTCTTCTGGCTCCTTGTCGGGCGGCGTAGCGCGGCAAGGCGGATAGACGAAGCGCGCCGCCGGGCCGAGGCCCTGGTCGCTGAAGCCGAGCGCGAGTGTGCCGCCAGAAAGAGAGAACTGGACCTCGCGGCGAGGGAAGATGTACTTGCTCTTCGAGCCGACTTCGAGAGTTCGACGACCGAACAGCGGCTCCAGCTCGAGGAACGGGAACGCAGGTTGCGCGAGAGCCGCTCCCGAAACCGGGAAGAGACGGCCCGTTTGGAGAGCGAGGCGGGAAGACTCGAGCGTCGGGAGAAGCGGCTCGCGGAGGACGAGGCACGGCTGAGGGCCGAGCGCGACGAGCTCGATGAACGGTTGGAACGGGTTCGCCGGCAACTGGAGCAAGTGTCGGGTCTGACCGTCCAACAGGCGCAGGACGAGCTGCGTCACAGTCTGGAGCACGAGGCGCGCATGGACGCGGCGCACATGATCAAGCGGATCGAGGACGAGGCGCGGGAGTCGGCGCAACGCGAGTCACAGCGGATCATCAGCCTGGCGATCGAACGCTCGGCCTCGGACTACGTGTCGGAGACGACGGTGTCCGTGGTCATGCTGCCGAGCGACGAGATGAAGGGGCGGATCATCGGCCGCGAAGGTCGGAACATCCGCGCCCTGGAGTTGATCACGGGCGTCGACCTGATCGTTGACGACACCCCGCAGGCGGTCGTTCTCTCCGGCTTCGATCCCTTCCGGCGCGAGGTTGCGCGCGTGACGTTGGAGCGGCTGATCGCCGACGGCCGGATCCACCCGGCTCGCATCGAGGAGATCGCGGCGAAGGTCAAGTCCGAGTTCGAGGAGCAGATCGTCCGCGAAGGGAGCGAGGCGCTGCTGGAAGTCAACCTCTCGGGACTGCACGCCGAGCTGGTCAAGCTCCTCGGGCGGCTCCGGTTCCGCACCTCCTACGGTCAGAACGTCCTGCAGCACAGCAAGGAGGTCGCGTTCCTCGCGGGCGCGATGGCCGGCGAGTTGAAGGTGGACGTGCACGTCGCGAAGCGCGCGGGCCTGCTCCATGACATCGGCAAGGCGGTAGACCGTGAGGTCGACGGCACGCATCTCGAAATCGGCATCGACCTGTTGCGCCGCTACGGCGAGAGCGAACAGGTGGTTCACGCAATGGCCTGCCATCACGGCGACTACGACCCGGAGACGGTCGAGGCGGTGCTCGTCACCGCGGCCGATGCCGTCTCCGCGGCCCGGCCGGGGGCGCGTCGCGAAGTGCTGGAGAGCTACATGAAGCGGCTCGAGAAGCTCGAGGCCCTGGCTGCCGAGTTCAAGGGAGTGCGGAAGAGCTACGCCATCCAGGCCGGCCGCGAGGTGCGTGTGATCGTCGATTGCAACGAGATCAGCGACGAGCAGGCGCTCTGGCTTTCCCGCGACGTGGCGCGGCGAATCGAGAGCGAACTGACCTACCCGGGTCAGATCAAGGTCACGGTGATTCGGGAGTCGCGCTCGATCGAGTACGCCCGCTGATGGCCCGCTTCCTGTTCGTCGGCGACGTGGTCGGCAAGCCCGGGCGACGGGCGCTTGCTCGCCTGCTGCCGGAGTTGATCGATCGCCACCGAGTCGACGCGACGGTGGTCAACGTGGAGAACGCGGCCGGCGGCAGCGGCGTGACGCCGGGCGTCCTGCACGAACTCGCCGAACTGCCGATCGACTGCATGACGACAGGCAACCACGCCTGGGCGAAGAAGGACGGAGTGCCCTGGTTCGATCGAATGGAGATCCTGCTCCGTCCCGCGAACTACCCGGAAGGGAATCCCGGCGTCGGCGTCTTCGTCGGCGAACTGCCTGCCGGTGCGCCGTACGCAGTGGTCAACCTGGAGGGGCAAGTGTTCATGAAGCCCCTGCCCTCGCCGTTCGCGGCGATCGACTCGATCCTGGCCGAACTCGACCCCGCGATCCGCTTCGTGCTGGTCGACTTCCACGCCGAGGCGACGAGCGAGAAGCAGGCTTTCGCCTATCACGTCGACGGCCGGGTGTCCGCGGTGCTCGGCACGCATACCCATGTCCCCACGGCCGATGCGCGTGTCCTGCCGCAGGGCACCGCCCTGGTCACGGATGTCGGCATGACGGGGCCCTACGACTCGGTGATCGGCGTGCGGCCGGACCGGGTGCTTCGACGGTTTCTTCTGAACGCGCCTTCCAGCTTCGAGGTCGCGAAGCGGGACGTGCGGCTTGCCGCCGCTCTCGTCGAGGCGGATGACCAGACCGGCTTGGCGACGAGCATCGAGTCGCTGCTGATCGCCGTCGACTGAAGGCCTCGGTCCGACGCCTCTACGAGGCTTGGCTCTGAACGTCGGCCTCGTGGCCGGGGATCCACGTGCTCGTGCTGTCGTCGAAGGCGGGCAGGGGAGGGTCGATGCCCCGTTGTCGTTGGACATTCCACGACCAGACGTAGCTCCACTTGAGGTAGGTGCCGTAGGCCTGGAGCAGGCAGAAGACCAGGCCGCGCATGCCGTCCAGGACGCCCAGTTGGAGCAGATAGGTACGGAGGAATCGCCAGACGGAACGGCCCAGGACCTCGGCCAAGCCGGCGCGGCGACGCTCGCGCCAAGCCTGGGCTGCACCCCACCAGCTGTACTTCTGGATGCGTTGGGAGTAGGAGAGCAGATCGTCCACCATGTAGTGGATCAACGGGTGGCGCAGTACCGGCGCCGGCCCGGTCGTCTGCATGTCGGCATGGACGCGGCGGTTCGGATAGCGGCCGGCGCCTTTCCGGATCAGGCGGACGACGCGGTCGTGCTGCCAGCCCGAGAAGCGGATGACTCGTCCGAGGAAGTACACCCGTCGCTTGATCGTGTACGCGTCGTGTTTCGGTTCGCCGTTTCGGAACAGACTCTCGATCTCGCGCCTGAGCGCCGGAGTGCATCGCTCGTCCGCGTCCAGGATGAGTATCCACTCTCGAGTCGTCTGGTCGATGCCCCAGTTCTTCTGCGAGGCGGAGCCGTAGTAGGCGCGCTGAAGGAAGCGCGCCCGTTCGAAGGTCGCAACGGTTTCCGGCGTCTTGTCGGTGGAGAACGAGTCGACGACCAGGAGTTCGTCGCACCAGCCGAGGGACTCCAGGCAGTCGCCGATATGACCTTCCTCGTTGAACGTGGTGACCAGTGCCGATATCGGCGGCCGGGAGGTGTCTGCCGCCGCTTCAGCCACGGCAACATTGTATGCTGATCGCGTCGTGCGTCTCTCCGTTCGCCGCCACGGAGCGCTCGTCGTGGTTGCCCTGCTCGCTCAAGGCGCCCAGGACGTCCTGCTCGCCTGCAGCGCTGAGGCCGCGTCCGGGAACCGGCCGCGCGGATGGAGCGTGAGCAGTGGCGTGATCGACTTCGCGAAGAACGCGCAGGCGGTCGAATTCGGCGTGGAACGCCGCTTCGCCACCCACTGGTGCCTGGGGCTCGGCCCGCATGTCGGCGCACTGGCGAGCGCGGACGGAACGTTCTACGTCTACGGCGGTATCGACCGCCGCTTCGATCTCGGCGCCGCATGGTTCGTCGACGCCGGTCTTGCCGGCGGCGTCCACGAAACGGGCGGCGGGAAGGACCTTGGCGGCGCGCTCGAGTTCCGTTCCGGCGTACTCGTCGGCCGCCGGTTGCGGGGGGGCTCGGAACTCGGCCTCGGCTTCTTCCACCTTTCCAACTCGGCCTACTATCGGCGGAACCCAGGGACGAACTCTCTTCTTCTCCGCTGGTCGAGGTGAATGTCGGTGGCCCTTCATCCGGAACTGCTCGAACTCCTGGTTTGCCCGAAGTCGAAGGGCGAACTCGAGCTCGTCGCGTTGCCGGCGGCGGTGTGCGAGCTGTTGGCCGACCGCTACCGCGGACACTTCGAGGATGAGGAGCCGGTGGTTGGCGAAGGGCTCTGGTGCCGCGAGTCCGGTCTCGTCTACCCGATCGTCAACGACGTGCCGGTGATGCTGATCGCCGAGGCCCTGGCGGCGGGCGACGTGCTGCCGGATCCGATCGAGTGAGCGGCTTCCGTTCCTTTCTCGCGGATCTGAGGCCGGCGGTCGACCAGGCGTTGGATCGTCTGCTGCCTGTGGCCGGCTCGCCGCCGGCATCGCTCACGAGGGCGATGCGCTACAGCATGTCCGCCGGCGGCAAGCGGGTACGGCCCGCTCTGCTCGTGCTTGCCGGCGAGGCCTGCGGAGCGGCTCGGGCGGATCTGCTTCCGGGCGCCGCCGCAGTCGAGATGGTCCACACCTTCAGCCTGATTCACGATGACCTCCCGGCGCTCGACGACGACGATCTGCGACGCGGGCGGCCCACTCTCCACCGGGTGGAGGGCGAGGCCCTGGCGATTCTTGCCGGCGACGCGCTGCTGGACCAAGCCTTCGACGTGCTGGCAGGAGAGCCCGTCGGGATGCCCCCGGCCCGTCGCCTCGAGGCGGTGCAGCTCGTGGCTCGGGCGGTGGGAACGAACGGGATGATCGGCGGACAGGTCCTCGACCTGGAGCAGGAGGGCGCTGACGTCGACCCGGGCGACCCGGTCGAACGGATGGCCTCCCGGCAGCTTCTCGAACGCATCCACCGACTCAAGACGGGCGCGCTGATCGAAGTCTCCATGCGGCTGGGCGGCGTCTACGCCGGGGCCTGCGATGAGCGACGGAAGGCCTTGAGCTCCATCGGCGCGGAACTCGGCCTCCTGTTTCAGATCGGCGACGACATTCTCGACGTCACCGCCAGCTCGGAGCAGTTGGGCAAGACGCCCGGCAAGGACGAGCGAGCGGCAAAGCTGACGTATCCCCATGTGTTCGGCCTCTCGGGAAGCCGCGAAAAGGCCCGCCAGGCAGCAGACCGCTGTCTCGCCCTGATCGACGGGCTGCCGGCCCGGCGTCCGCTGTTCCGGGATCTGGTGACGTTTCTCGTCCACCGCGGCTCGTGAAGCTGCGTCTCGATCGTCTGCTCGTCGAGCGCGGGTGCTTCGCGAGCCGCGAGCAGGCGAAGCGGGTCATCATGGCGGGCCGGGTATGGGTCGATGGCGCGCGTCACGACAAGCCCGGTCAGCCGGTGGCCGCCGATGCGGCGCTCGACGTGCGCGGCAGGCCGGAGCCCTACGTCTCGCGCGGCGGCAGGAAACTCGAACAGGGGCTGCAGTGCTTTCGCGTCGACCCGGCCGGCGCGGTCTGCCTGGATATCGGCGCTTCGACCGGCGGCTTCACCGATTGCCTGCTTGCCCATGGCGCTCTGCGGGTCTATGCCGTGGATGTCGGATACGGCCAGCTCGACCAGACGCTTCGCGAGGATCCGCGCGTGGTCGTCATGGAGCGGTTGAACGCCCGCCACCTGGCGGCCGATGCGTTGCCGGAGCGCTGCGGGCTCGCAGTGGTCGACGTGTCCTTCATCTCGGTGACGAAGGTGATGCCGGCGGCGCTTCCCCACCTTGCTGTCGGCGCCGATGTGATCGTGCTGATCAAACCGCAGTTCGAGGTCGGCCGGAGCGCGGTCGGCCGGGGCGGCGTGGTGCGCGACGACGACATCCGACGCCGGGTCGCCGCGCGGCGGATCGAGGAACTGGGGGCTCTCGGTCTCGTTCCCGTCGCTTCAATAGACTGCGATCTTCGAGGGCCGGCGGGAAACCGCGAGATACTCGCCCACTTCAGGACACGAACCAGCCAGAGCTTCGGGACGTGACGAGTCCGACGAGGATCGACGATGTCGCGGTGGTTGCCAAGCGCGACAGCGAACGGGCCGCCGCCACGGCCGCCGAGGTCACGCGTTGGCTTGCAGACCGGGACGTTGCAGTTCGCGCCGTCGACGCCCCGGGGGTGGGGCTGATCGTCGTTCTGGGTGGCGACGGCACGTTGCTTTCCGTCGCGCGGAGTCGTCCCGGGGTGCCGATCGTCGGCGTCAACCTCGGCAGCCTGGGGTACCTCGCCGAGATCGGGCGCGACGAACTCTACGCGCACCTGGGCGAGATCCTGGAGGGTCGCTTCGAGGTGGAGGAACGGTTGCTGCTCGACGTTGTCCTCGAACGGGCGGCGGGCGGCTGCAGCCGATACCGGGCGTTGAACGACGCGGTCGTCCACAAGAGCGCTCTGGCCCGCATGATCCAGCTTGCGGTCGAGATCGACGGCGGTCCAGTGGCGCGTTATCGGTCGGATGGCCTGATCGTTGCCACCCCGACCGGTTCGACGGCCTACAGCCTGTCGGCCGGCGGGCCGATTCTCTACCCGACTCTGCCGGTCATGCTGTTGACTCCGATCTCGCCCCATACGCTGTCCATGCGCCCGGTCGTTGTGCCCGACCAGAGCAGGATCACGCTGACTCTGGGCAGCCAGGACCACGACGAGGAGGTCTACCTGACCCTTGACGGCCAGGAGGGGGCGCGACTGCTGGGCGGGGACAGGGTGGTCGTGACGGCGTCCGAGGCCCGGGCTCTGCTGGCTCGGGTCGACGGACAGACCCATTACGACGCGCTTCGCAGCAAGCTCCGCTGGGGCGAGTGACCGCTGCTCGCCACTGCTACGATCCCGGTCATGACCGAACGGAACGAGGGCCGCGAAGCTGCCGTGTTCACGCCGATCGAGGAGGCGGTGCGTGCCTTCCGCGAAGGCGGTCAGGTGATCATCGTCGACGACGAGGACCGGGAAAACGAGGGCGATCTTGCGATTGCGGCGGACCTCGTTACGCCCGAGGCGATCAACTTCATGGCGACGCACGGCCGGGGGTTGATCTGCCTGGCGCTGACCGAAGACCGCTGCGACGAACTCGCTCTGCCCCTCATGGTGCGCGACAACTCGTCACCGTTCGAGACCGCCTTCACGGTGTCCATCGAGGCCCGCGGCAAGATCACGACCGGCATCTCGGCCGCCGACCGAGCGGCGACGATCCGCACTGCCATCGACCCGGCGACGGCGCCTGACGACCTGCTGCGGCCGGGGCATGTGTTTCCGTTGCGCGCCAAGCGCGGCGGGGTGCTGAAGCGCGCCGGCCAGACCGAGGCGTCCGTCGATCTGGCGACGCTTGCCGGATTGTCGCCGGCCGGGGTCATCTGCGAGATCATGAACGAGGACGGCACGATGGCGCGGGTGCCCGACCTCGTCGAGTACAGCCGCCGGCACGGACTGCCGATGATCACCGTCTCCGACCTCATCCGCTATCGGCTGAAGAACGAGAGTCTGGTCGAGCTGATCGCATCCCCCGCTCTGCCGACAGCGGACGGTCCGATGCGGGCCTACGCCTACCGCGCCGAGCTGACCGGCGAGGAACACGTAGCTCTCGTGATGGGCGAGCCGACTCCGGATCAGGACGTGTTGGTCAGAGTCCACAGCCAGTGTCTGACCGGTGACGTGTTCCACTCGCAGCGCTGCGACTGCGGCGTCCAGCTCTACCAGGCGCTGTCGAAGATCGCCGAGGAGGGGATGGGCGTCCTGCTCTATCTCCTCCAGGAAGGTCGTGGCATCGGGCTGTTCAACAAGCTGCGCGCCTACGATCTCCAGGACCAGGGGCACGACACGGTGGAGGCGAATCACAAGCTGGGCTTCCGTGCGGACCAGCGCGAATACGGCATCGGGGCCCAGATTCTGCGCGATATCGGCGTTCGCAGGATGCGGCTGATGACGAACAACCCGAGCAAGTACGTTGCTCTTTCGGGCTACGGCCTGGAGATCGTCGAACGGGTGGCGATCGAGGTCGAGCCGAACGAATCGAACCGGGACTATCTCCGCGTGAAGCGCGAGAAGATGGGCCATCTGCTGAAACTGGTTTGAGCGCGGGCACGGTGCGACGGCGGGCCTTGGTCACCGGGGTGACCGGCCAGGACGGCTCCTACCTCGCCGAGCAGTTGCTCGACGAGGGTTACGACGTCTGGGGCTTGGTGCGGCCGCTCTCCCAGGCGGGGGGAACGCAACGGATCGCCCATTTGCTCGGCGGTGGCCCAAAGGACGCTGACGGGCCGTCGCTGCGGCTCGTCGTCGGCGACCTGGCTGACGCCTCGTCGCTCGAACGCGCCGTAGCGGAGGTTGCTCCACACGAGGTCTACAACCTGGGTGCTCAGTCGCACGTCCAGGTGTCGTTCGAACTGCCGGTCGCGACCGGGCAGGTCACCGCGTTGGGCGTGGTCAACCTGCTCGAAGCGATCCGCCGGCACTCTCCGGACGCCCGTTTCTACCAGGCCTCGTCATCCGAGCTCTTCGGGCTGACCGCCGAGTCGCCCCAGAACGAGATGACGCGGTTCTATCCGCGGAGCCCCTATGCCGCAGCGAAGGCGTACGGCTTCCACATCACCCGGAACTACCGCGAGGCGTATGGTCTGTTTGCGGTGAACGGCATTCTGTTCAACCACGAGTCGCCGCGGCGCGGCGAGGAATTCGTCACCCGCAAGATCACACTCGCTGCGGCGCGCATCCGAGCCGGTCGCGAAGAGCGCCTGCTGCTCGGCAATCTGGACGCTCGGCGTGACTGGGGCTTCGCGGGCGACTACGTCGAGGCGATGCGCCTCATGTTGCGCGTCGACGAACCCGAGGACTACGTGATCGCCACCGGCGAGACGCACAGCGTGCGGGAGTTCTGCGACATCGCCTTCGCCCACGCCGGGCTGCCGCTTGTCTGGCGCGGCAAGGGCGTCGACGAGCAGGGGGTCTCGGCGGACGGTCGGGTGTTGGTGGCCGTCGATCCGCGGCACTTCCGCAAGTCGGAGGTCGATGCGTTGTGCGGTGACGCGACCCGGGCGCGGGAACGGCTCGGGTGGCGTCCGACGATGAACTTCCGACAGTTGGTCGAGACGATGGTCGATGAAGACCGCGCGCTGGTCGATCGGTCGCGGAACGAGCAACCTCCGATGGTGATCGGATAGCCTGCGCCCAGCTGGCGGGACCTCGATAGACGCTTGCGCTCGACCCGTCCCGTACCATTGCGCCCGGTACCCGCAGGGGTCCCATCTCGCAACCCGGAGCCCTGACGATGACCAATTCCCTGTTCGAGCGGCCGGACGGTTCGCCGCCGTCCCTGATCGCCGCCTCCGATCGACTGGCGGAACTCCGAGAGGAGTCCCGCGAGTGGCCGTCCTGGTCGCTTACGCCGCGCCAGATGTGCGACCTGGAGTTGCTGCTTTGCGGCGGCTTCCACCCGCTCGACGGCTTCATGAACGAGGCCGAGTTTCGGGGCGTGTGCGAGACGATGCGCCTGCCGTCGGGGACGCTCTGGCCGATTCCGATCCTCCTCGATGTGACCCGCGAAGCCGCATCCGGTCTGGGCCCTGGCTCGAGACTCGCGCTCCGCGATCCGGAGGGTCTGATGCTCGCGGTGCTCGAGGTTGAAGACGTCTGGGAGCATCGGAAGGAAGAGGAGGCGGAGTCGATCTACGGCACCCTCGACCGGGACCATCCCGGCGTTCTGCACCTCTATCGGCGGACGAATCCGATGTGCGTCGGCGGTCGGCTGATCGGTTTTCAGCTGCCGCGTCACTACGACTTCCCCGGATTGCGGCAAACCCCGCAGCAGCTGCACCGGCGTTTCGCTCAGCTTGGCTGGAAGACGGCCGTCGCCTTCCAGACCCGCAATCCGATGCACCGGGCCCATTTCGAGCTGACTCTGCGCGCCGCGCGGGAGCTCGAGGCGAATCTCCTGATTCACCCCGTCGTCGGCATGACGAAGCCTGGCGATCTCGATCACTACACCCGGGTGCGCTGCTACCGGAAGATCCTCCGGCACTATCCTCGCCATACGGCGGAGTTGGCGCTGCTGCCGTTGGCAATGCGGATGGCGGGCCCGCGCGAGGCGCTTTGGCACGCTCTCATCCGCAGGAACTATGGCTGCACGCACCTGATCGTCGGCCGTGATCACGCCGGTCCGGGCGCTGATGCTGCGGGCGAGCCCTACTACGGCCCCTACGACGCCCAGGAGTTGATGGTTCGGCACGAGGCCGAGATCGGCGTGAAGATGGTGCCGTTTCAGATGGTCGCCTACGTCGAGGACCGCGATTCCTATGCGCCCGTCGACGAGGTGAAGGAGGGGGAGCGCACGCTCTCGATCTCCGGCACCGACCTGCGGCGCCGGCTGCGCGACGGCCTGCCGATCCCGGAGTGGTTCACCTTCCGCGAGGTGGCGGAGGAGTTGAGGAGAAGCTACCCGGCGCGGGCGAACCAGGGGTTCACGGTGTTCTTCACCGGGCTTTCCGGCGCCGGCAAGTCGACGATCGCGAACGTTCTCCTCGTCAAGTTCCTCGAGGCGGGCGGCCGCCCGGTGACTCTGCTCGACGGCGACATCGTGCGGACGAACCTGTCGTCCGAACTCGGCTTCTCGAAGGAACACCGAGAGGTGAACATCCGGCGGATCGGCTTCGTCGCTTCCGAGATCACGAAGAACGGCGGGATCGCCATCTGTGCGCCGATTGCGCCGTACCGCTCGACGCGCCGTGACGTCAGGCAGACGATCGAGGAGGTTGGCGGTTTCGTCCTTGTTCACGTGGCGACGCCGCTCGCCGTGTGCGAGGAACGCGACGTGAAGGGCCTCTACGCGAAGGCGAGGGCGGGCCTGATCGACGCTTTCACCGGCATCTCCGATCCCTACGAAGAGCCGGAGAGCCCGGATGTCGCAATCGACACGACCGAAATCACCGCCGAGGAGGCCGCTCAGCAGGTCCTCCTCTATCTGGAGAAGGAGGGCTTCGTCGGCCCGCGTTGAGATCCGCCGATGGCGTTGATCGAGGAGGAACGGACTTGGACGCGATGGACCGCAGGCCGAAGACCGCACGCGTCGGCAGGCGGCCTGCCGGCCGCTGCTGGTTTCTGCCGTCCGCTCTCGCCGGCCTGATCGCAGTGCTGCTGCTCGCTCCCTTGCCAGCGGTCGCCGAGGCCTGGGAACGTGATCTCACCGGGCTTCTTCGGCGGCTTCTGCGGGGGGCGCTTGGTATGGAAGGCGATGAGTTGGCGCACGTCGTGTTGTTTGCCGCCTTGACCTGGGCGTCCTGCCGTGAGCTCGCGCGAAACGGCCGCGTGGCCTGGATGGTGGGCGCCGCGACGCTGGTCGTCGGCTATGGGGCTCTGATCGAGTGGGGCCAGCGCGCGCTCGGTCTCCGCGCTGCCGAGTGGTCGGATTTCGTCGCGGATGTGCTCGGTGTTGCCCTTGGTCTCGTGTTGGCGGCGGTACCCTTGCTCTACCGGCAAACGAAGCGGGCGCCCGGGGCCGGCTGAACAGGGCAGGTCGGCATAGAGTGAGCCGATCGATGCGTGAGCCGCCGGGGCTTTCGCTCGGTGAGCGAACAGCCGCAGGAACGTGAGCGTGGCAGCGATCGCGGTCGACCGATCTTCAGAACCGCCCGACCGGGCGTCCAGGGAGCGAGCTTTGCTCGCGGCACTGGACGAGCGGATCCTGGTGCTCGACGGGGCGATGGGTACCGCCCTGCAGGCGATGGAACTCGGCCCTGCCGACTTCGGCGGTGCAGAGCTCGAGGGCTGCAACGAGGTACTCGTCGATCGACGGCCGGATGCCATTCTCGCTGTCCATCGTTCCTACCTTCGGGCCGGCGCCGACATCGTGGAGACGAACTCTTTCGGCGCCACGCCGCTCGTGCTGGGCGAGTACGGGCTCGAGGACCGCGCCTTCGAGTTGAATCGCCGAGCCTCGGAGCTTGCCCGCGCGGCTTGTGACGAGGCCGGTCGCCAGTGCTTCGTGTGCGGCTCGATGGGGCCGACGACGAAGGCCATTTCGGTCACCGGCGGCACGACCTTCGAGCAGCTGCAGGCGGACTTCAGGGTCCAGGCGCTGGGTCTGGCATCGGGCGGCGCCGACTACCTCTTGCTCGAGACCTGTCAGGACACGCGGAATGTGAAGGCCGGACTGCTTGGGATCGAGGAGGCCTTCCGCCAACTCGGTTGGCGCTTGCCGGTGGCCGTGTCGGTGACGATCGAGACGATGGGCGCGATGCTCGGCGGGCAGGAGATCGAGGCGCTCGCCGCATCCCTGCTCCATCGCGACCGGCGCGACCTGCTCTACGTCGGCCTGAACTGCGCGACCGGACCGGACCAGATGTTCGACCATCTGCGCGCCCTGTCGGACCTCTGCCGCACCCGCGTCGCCTGCGTGCCGAACGCCGGCCTTCCTGACGAAGAAGGCCTCTATACGCAGACGGCGGCCGACTTCCGCGCCGCCTTCGGCCGGTTTGTCGATCAGGGCTGGCTGAATCTGGTCGGCGGTTGCTGCGGTACGACGGACCTTCACATCGAGGCTCTGCGAGATGCGGTTCGGGACCGCGAGCCGCGGCGGCCGGTGGATCATCGCCGCTGCCTGGTCTCCGGTCTGGAGGCGGTTGAACTCACCGAGGACAACCGGCCGGTCCTGATCGGCGAGCGGACGAATGTGCTCGGCAGCAGGAGATTCAAGCGGCTGATCCGCGAGGGGGAGTACGAGGCGGCGGCCGAGATCGGCCGGGCGCAGGTTGCGGGCGGCGCCCAGGTCATCGATATCTGCCTGCAGGATCCGGACCGCGACGAGGGCGAGGACATGGAGCGGTTCCTCGAGCGACTCGTGCGCCGGGTCAAGGCGCCGCTGATGATCGACAGTACGGACGCTGACGTGATGGCGAAGGCGCTGACCTGGTGCCAAGGCCGCTCGATCCTGAACTCGATCAACCTCGAGGACGGCCTGTCTCGTTTCGAGCGGGTCGTGCCCTTGGCCCGCGAGTTCGGTTCTGCGCTGATCGTTGGACTGATCGACGAGCGGGGGATGGCCGTAACGGTGGAGCGGAAGCTCGAGGTCGCCGAGCGGAGCTTCGAGTTGCTGACCGGGCGCTGGGACATGGAGCCGCAGGACATCTGGTGGGATCCGCTCGTGTTTCCGTGCGGCACCGGCGACGAGGCGTACCTCGGTTCGGCTCGGGCAACGATCGAGGGCGTGCGGCGGGTGCGCGAGGCCTTTCCCGGCACCCGTACGGTTCTGGGGATCTCGAACATCAGTTTCGGCTTGCCGATTGCCGGGCGCGAGGTGCTGAATGCGGTGTTCCTCTACCGGTCGACGCGGGCCGGGCTGGACGCGGCGATCGTGAACACGCAGGGCCTGGCCCGCTATGCGGAGATTCCGGTGGCCGAACGTGCGCTCGCCGAGGCGCTGCTCGATATCGAGCCCGGCGACGTCGTCGGCGGCCGGCGCGCGGTCGAGGAGTTCACCGCCGCCTTCCGCGAACGCAAGGCGCGGCAGGTTCAGGCGCCGCGCGAGCTGTTGCCGCTTGACCTGCGTCTCGAGCGCTCGGTCGTCGAGGGCAGCAAGGAGGGTCTGAACGAGGACCTGGACGCGGCCCTCGCGGACTCGCGCTGGCCGTCGCCGCTCGACATCATCAACGGTCCGCTGATGGCCGGGATGAGCGAGGTCGGCCGGCTGTTCAACGAGAACGAGTTGATCGTCGCCGAGGTGCTTCAGAGCGCGGAGGTGATGAAGGCGGCCGTCGACCGCCTGGAGCCGCACATGGAGCGGCGGGAGGGGCTTTCCCGTGGCCGCGTGGTGCTCGCGACGGTCAAGGGCGATGTCCACGACATCGGCAAGAACCTGGTCGACATCATTCTGAGCAACAACGGTTTCGAGGTGGTCAACCTGGGCATCAAGGTGCCGAGCGAGCAGTTGATCGAGGCCGCTCGCGAGCACCGACCGGACGTGATCGGTCTTTCCGGCCTGCTGGTCAAGAGCGCGCAGCAGATGGTCGCTACGGCCGGCGACCTGACCGCGGCCGGCATCGGCACGGATCTGGTCGTCGGCGGCGCGGCGCTGACGAGGCGCTTCACGCACAACCGGATCGCCCCCGAGTACCGGGGCGTCTGCACCTATGCCAGCGATGCGATGAGCGGCCTCGATCTGATCGAGAGGCTATGCGACGACCAGCGCCGGAGCCCGCTGCTTGATGAGATTGCGGAGCGGCGCAAGAACGACCGCGCCGCAGCGAAGGCGGCGGGCCGGACCGTGTCGGCGCCGGCGCGGGAACGCCGCAGCAGAGCCGTTCGCGACGACCTGGAACCGCCGCGGCCATCCACACTCGAACGTCGCGTCGCCCGCTTCGAGCTCGACGACGTTTGGCCGCATCTGAACCTGCAGATGCTCTACGCGAAGCACCTGGGTCTGAGGGGTTCAGTGGAACGTCTGCGCTCCGCGGGCGACGCGAAGCTGGTCAAGCTCGAGGCGTTGGTCGAGGACCTGAAGGCCTACGCCCGCGAGGCGATGACGGTGCGCGGCGTCTGGCGGTTCTTCCCCGCCCGAGGCGACGGCAACCGCCTGACCCTGTTCGAGCCGGGTACGAACGGCGACGGAGCGTCGGGCGGTGGGGCGCAGGTGGCGACCGAGTGGATGCTGCCGCGGCAGGCCCGGAAAGAAGGACTCTGTCTTGCCGACTTCGTGTTGCCCCACGGGGACCACGTCGCTCTGTTCGTTGTCACCGCCGGACGCGGAGTGCGCGAAGCGGCGGAGCGCTTCAAGAAGGCCGGCGAGTATCTGATGAGTCACGCCTACGCGGCGCTCGCGCTCGAGACGGCCGAAGCTGCCGCTGAACTCCTCCACCAGCAACTGCGCGCCGACCTCGGCTTTCCCGATCCGCCCGAGATGACGACTCGTGAGCGTCTGGCTGCCCGGTATCGCGGCAAGCGCTATTCGTTCGGCTACCCGGCATGCCCCGATCTTTCCGGCCAGCGGCAGCTGTTCCATGCTCTTGAGCCAGGCGATATCGGCGTCGAACTGACGGAAGGCGACATGATGGACCCGGAGGCCACCGTCTCGGCCCTCGTCTTTCATCACCCCGACGCCCGCTACTTCGGCGTCTGACAGATACTCATCGGTCCGCGCCGATGGGCGCGGGCCCTTGGTCACACGGCCCGCGCTGCCGATTGACGTTGCCGCTTCTCTCGTCGGGCCCGGTCGAGCGCGGCGGTCCGGTCGAGATGATCGTCTCCGCAACGGTCCAGGTACTCCCCGTACGTGCCCAGGAAGTCGTTCACCCCGGCGGAGGAGATCTCGATGATCCGCGTTGCGAGCCGGCTGACGAACCAGCGATCGTGGGAAACGAGGAGCAGGGTGCCGGGGTACGCCCGGAGCCCTTCGATCAACGCGTCGATCGCCTCGAGGTCCAGGTGATTCGTCGGCTCGTCGAGAATCAGGACGTTCGGCTTCTGCACGACGTGGCGACAGAACACGAGCCGGGCAGCCTCACCGCCCGAGAGGCTGCCCAGCCGCTTGGCCACTTCGTCCTTCGAGAAGAGGACCGCGCCGAGCTGGCCGCGGACGAAGCCGATCGGTTCGCCGGGGCAGGCGTCCCAGAGCCAGCTCTCGACAGTCTTCTTCTCCGCGCCGTCGTCGTCCAGCAGCTGGGCGCGGTGATCCTGGGCGAAGTAGCCTGGGTGAGTCTCATAGCCCCAGTCGACCTCGCCGCGGTCGGGGATGACCTCGCCGACGGCGATCTTGAGCAGGGTCGACTTGCCGATGCCGTTCGGGCCGATGACCGCCACTCGTTCGCCGCGTCCGATCTCGAGCGACACGTCGTCGAGCACGCGGTTGCCGCCGTAGGTCTTCGCAATGCTGTCGAGCGTGAGCACCCTCTTGCCGGACGGTCGCCGCGCGTCGAAGCGAAACAGCGGGTAACGGCGCGAGCTGCGGGGCAGGGGCTCGATGTTCATCCGGTTGATCAGCTTGACCCGGCTCTGGGCCTGCCTGGCTTTGCTCGCCTTGTAGCGGAAGCGGTCGACGAAGGCCTGGTGATGGTCGATCTCCTGTTCGCGTTGCGCGATCTCCGCTTCGCGCCGGGCCCGTTCCTCCACCTTCTTCTGCTCGAAGTTCGAGTAGGCGCCGGGATAGAGCGTCAAGGTCTCGTAGTCGATGTCGACGATCTGGGTGCAGACGTTCTCGAGGAACCGGTGGTCGTGCGAGACGACGAGCACCACGCCCTTGAAGTCGCTCAGGAACTTCTCGAGCCAGCGAATCGACAGGATGTCGAGGTGGTTCGTCGGTTCGTCGAGCAGCAGCGCGTCAGGGTCGGCCGCCAGTGTCTGAGCCAGAAGCGCGCGAAGCTTGAATCCGCCGGACAGCGTGGCCAGCGGCTGTTCATGGACCTCGGTTCCGATGCCCAGCCCCTCCAGGATCTCCGCGGCGCGCGATTCGAGGGAGTAGCCGTCCCAGCGGATGACGACTTCCTCGAGCTCGGCGTAACGGTCGCCGTCGAAATGATCGGCGGCCCGCTCGAGCAGTCGCTCCTTCTCGGCGATCGCCTGCCACAATTCGTCGTTGCCCATCATGACGACGTCGAGGATGCGTTCCTGCTCGTACTCGAAGTGATCCTGCTTCAGGACGCCGAGTCGACAGCGCTTGGGCACCGATATCGAACCTTCGCTGGCGGTGTCGGCGCCGCTCAGCACCTTGAGCAGGGTCGACTTGCCGGAGCCGTTCGCGCCGACGAGGCCATAGCGCTCGCCCTTCGCGAAGCGCATGCTCCCGCCGGCGAACAAGGTCTGCTCGCCGAAGCTCTTCGCCAGGTTCGAGATCGAGATCATCGGATAATCTGTGGGTTCGATGCGGCGCCATCGAAGGCCGGCCGGTGTCTTGGCCAGCCTACTAGCAGATCGGCGCCGGAACTTGTCCGTCCCGCCGGCCTTGCGGTTGGCGGACTCGAGTTGGAGAACAGGGAATGAGAGCGAGACCAGAGTTCGCGAGCCATGGCCGGTCGGGTTGACGAACTGACTCGCCCGGCGGTGCCGGAGAGCGGTATCGACCGCGTGATGGGTGTCGTCGGCTGGGCCGGGGGCGCCTTCCTGGGCGCGGTCCTCGTGTTCGGAGCGGTGGTCAAAGCGCTCGACCCTCAGGCCTTCGTCCGCCAGATCGAGACCGAGGGCCTCGACTTCCTGCTGCCGGCCGCGTTCGTTACGGCGATTGCATTCGCACTCGAGATCGGTTTGGGGAGCGCGTTGATCCTGGGGCTTCGCCGGATGTGGGTGCTTGGGCCGTCGGCGCTTCTCGTCGCGTTCTTCGTGTTTCTCACGGGGCGTGCCTACTATCGCGACCTGCGCGGCATTGCGGTAGACGATGAAGCGGGCTGCGGCTGTTTCGGGAACCTGGTCGAACGGACTCCCGCCGAGGCCTTCTGGCAGGACTTGGCGCTCATGGTGCCGGCGCTGGCCATCGCGTTTCTCGGCCGCCGAGCCGCCGCCGGCTTGCCCTGGGTGCGGGTCGCCATCGTCGGCGCCGCCACGGTGGGTCTCCTGGCGTTTGCTCTGGCCGCGCCCGATCTTCCGCTCGACAATCTGGCGACGCGGCTCAAGCCCGGACTCGCCGCCGAGGAGATCTGCAGCGGCGATGGCACGAGCCGCTTGTGCTTGTCGACAATCGTCCCGGAGCTTGCGGAGGGCAACCACTGGCTGGTCATCTCGGATCTCGACGAGGAGCTCGGCGTCGCAGTCGATTCGTTGAATCAACACGTCTTCGCCGGCGGCCAGATGTGGGTGCTGAGTGACGCGACCGCCGACGAGAACCGCACTTTCTTCTGGTCCTACGGCCCCGCGTTCGAGATTCGCGAGGCGCCGCCAACGTTCCTTCGTCCCCTTTACCGCACGCTGCCGCGTTCGTTCCGGGTCGAAGACGGCGTGGTCGTCGAGACGGTCTCGGGCTTCCCGCCGAGTCCGTAGGCGGCGCTTGCGCTGCGGGGAGTTCGGCAGCGTTCGAGACCTGGATCCGCGAACTCGGCAGCGAGGTCGCGACCACCGTTGCGCCAACTCGCCTCGGTCACCTGGAGGTCGCCGGCGGCAGCGAAGCGGGAGACTCCAGCTTGCTCGAATGCGCGGCGGACGGTTCGCCTCATTCGGCCAGCGCAGGCCATGCCCTGGAGCCGTCCGGTCCATTCGTCGAGCGAGGGGCGTTCCCCGACTGCATGGATGCGGACGGTACGCAGGCCCGGCGAAGGTCTGACGGAGGAGTCGGGCTCCAGGATGACGGTGCCGGCGTCTAGGACGTCGCCGTACCAGGTCAGGCCGCGCAAATCCGCGTCTTCCCGGGCGAGTCGGACGCCGGCCCGTTCGGCGGCGCTGCTCTGCCCGGGAGGGAGTTCGACCGCCAGCTCATCAAGGGCCATCGCGAGAGCGGGGCCGAAGTCGGAGGCGATCCTCGCGTCGGCCAGGACGGCGTGAACCGAGAGGCAACCGCGCTGGTCGAAGGTCGCCGCGTCGAGCGCGATGCCTCGGGCGGCCCGCGCCAGGTCCGCGTCGGGGCCGACGAACCCGAGGCTGAGTTGCGGGCCGAAGAGGATCAGCCTGTCGGGGTTGGCGGATTCGAGAGCGTCCATCGTCGCGTCTCCGCCGTAGGCCACGACGAGCCGGGCGGCGGCGTGGAGCTCCGGCTCGATCGTCTGGTCGCCGCCCGTCCAGGTCGCTGCGGCGTAGGCGTCGCCCGCCGCCGGCAAACGGCCCCTCAAGGCGGAAAGAAAGGCGGGAGCGAAAAAGGGCTCGGCGCGAGCGGTCTTGAACAGGACGGGAGATCGGGCTGCCAGCGCGGGGAGGAGCGACTGGAGGATGAGCCCCGGGGGGCCGGCTGGAAGAACGACCAGGCTGAAACCACGGCTCTGCTGGCGAAGCGGTCGGCGCAGTTCGGCGGCCGCGTGTTCGCCGAGCATACGTGCGCCGATGCTCCGAAGACCGTGGTTGAGAGCGGGCGGCGAAAGGCCGGTAGCCCGCTCGAGATCGGCGTCCAGGGCCCGACGTTCGGCGCTGGCCGGTTCGAGGAAGGCGGCGAGGGTGTCGTTCCAGGCGGCGAGCAACTCGTCTACCGGAATGGCGCGCAGAGCCCTGCCTGCTCCGGCGAGGCGGAGCGCAATGGCCTTGGGTGACCTCATGCGGGGCCGGCGAGCCGGCGCCGGCTGGGGCTGGCGGGAGGAATCAGGCCGGGAGGACCCTTCACGCTGCCCCCAGTTCTTCCGCGGTCAATGAGCAGCCGCGAAGCTCGGCGCCCGTGGCGCGGCCAAGCAGCCGGAACGTGTCGCCCATCCGAACGCCCAGGTCCTCCGTCAGGACGTGGCAGACGGAGCCGAAGTTCGCGAGGTCGAAGAACGAGAGCAGGCCGGGACGTCCCTCCTCGCTCTCGTCGAGAGTATCTGGGTCGAGCAGGCGAAACGGCATCCACGGCGGCGTTCGCAGCCGTTCGCCGCCTGGGCGGGAGTAGGCCTGGCTGGTCAATTCCGTCATTCCGTACTCGCGAACGATCGCTTGCCTGTCCAGCCCGAGCAGGGAGCGGAGGCGCCGCCGGACCTCGTCGGGCGTCGTCTCGAGGCGGCGTCCCTTGAAGCCGCCGGTTTCGAATACGCGGCTGTTCGCCGGCAGTCGGATCGCCTGTCCGTTCAGGCCGTTCAGGTGGTCGAGGAGAAGGACGAGGGCGAGAGCCGTCGCGAGGATCAGCACCGGCTCCCCGCCTTGCCGGCTCTCGAGCCAGCCGTGCGCCAGGTCGACGTCGATGCCGTGCCGCCCGGCCGCCCAGGCGCTGCTCGGCGCGGCGTGACGCTCGAACACGTGATCGACCATGAAGGAGAGACTCGAGTCAGGCGCCGCGCCGCGGTCGGGGATGAGCGAGAGAATCGGCAGGCGTCCGCCGCCGGCGGGCAGGCAGGCAGCGGCGAAGGTCGCGTCGATCACGGTTCGGTAGAGATCGGGGTAGGGGTGGTGGTGGACGCTTCGGCGCTCGGCGCCGCGCGTCGTACCGCTGCTCCGGAAGACCTCCCGGGGGCTGGCGGCGGCGAGGCGGAGCGACTTGAAGGCCGACGTGGGCACCGGCGGCGCCGAGCGCCAATCGTCGAGCGTAGCGGACGTGATCCCCCGTCGTTCGCACAGACTGCCGTAGGCTTCGACTCGCTCCATGCCGAATCGGGCCGCAGCGCCGGCCAGGGCGTCGAAGTCGCCCTCGCCGGCGGCGACGAAGCGATCGATTCGACGGAGCAGATCGTTCATCGGCTGAAGAACGCGGCGGCGGCGCTTGCCGGGTGGCCTGCAAGCCCGGCGCCCTCGCCGTTCTCGGATTCCGGCCACCACTCGGCGGGCAGGTGCTGACGGTATGGCCGCTCAAGAAAGCGACGATCGAACAGGGCGATCACGCCGCGGTCTTCCGCGGAACGAATGAGCCGGCCCGCTGCCTGGACGACGCGGGTCATGCCGGGCACGACGAAGGCGTACTCGAAGCCGCGCTCGAAACGTTCGTCGTAGTAGGCCTGAAGCAGCTTCTGCTCGACCGTGAGTGCAGGTAGGCAGGGGCCGACGACGGCGACGGCGAGCAGGGCGTCGCCGGGATAGTCAACGCCCTCCGAGAACACGCCGCCGGCAACGGCGAGCAGGAGCACGTCGCCGTAGAGGGGATTGACGAGCGCGTCGAGGACCGCCTGGCGGCGCTTCTCGTCCGTCGTCTGCTGCTGGACGATGACGCGGCGCTCGCAGTCGGGCAGCAGCTCCTTGACCGTGTTGAGAAACGTGTAGCTCGGGAAGATGGCGAGAGAGTTGCCGGGAACGGATGACGCGAACTCGGCCAGACGCTCGGCGATCGGTTCGTAGTAGCGGTCGCGGTTCCTGTAGACGGTGGAAACCGAGGTGTCGACGACCACGCGGCGGTTCTCGGCCGGGAAGGCGCTGCCCACTTCCAGGGTCGACGTGCGCTCCGGGTCGAGCCCCAGCAAGTCGCGGTAGAACTCGAAAGGCTGCAGAGTCGCCGAGAGTCCGATCAGCGAGCGGCAGCGGTTGATCGTCCGGCCCAGAAACACGCTGGGGTCCTTGCAGAGGAGGCTGAGGCTGGCCTCGCCGTCGCTGCGGCGGAACAGGAAGCTGAACGAGGCCGCGTGCCTCGCCGAGGACGCCAGTTGGAGGATATTGAGGAACCGGAGCAGCTCGAAATAGAGCTCGACGAAGGGGTCGTTCGCGACAAAGGAGCGGGTGTCGCGACGGAATTCCAGGTACTCGACGAAGCCACTGTCGAAACCGGGCCGGAGCTTCCAGAGCTCGTCCTCGGGCGCCAAGCCCTCGGCGACGCCGTCCTTCTCCGGCTGGTCGACCTGTTCCGCGACCGCGTCTTCGATCAACCGCGCAAGCGCTGCCGACAACTCGAACAGGCGTTCCGCGGGTCCGCCGTTCGCTGCCCGTGCCACGGTGCGCAGGCCGCGCTGGGCCGCTCGACATCGTTTCGCGGTGAGTTCCGGGCTGTAGTAGCCGCGACCCCGATCGACCAGGTTGTGGATCTCGTCGACGACGAGGACGGTACTGGAAAGATCCGCCTCATCCTGGAAGTCGGTCAGCTTGACGAACGGGTCGAGCGCGTAGTTGTAGTCGCCGACGACGACCTGGACTCGCCTGCCGAGTTCCAGGCTGGTCTCGAACGGGCACGCTTCGGTCGCCCGGGCGGCGTCGAACACGGTGTCCGGATCGAGCAGGCAGTGTTCGTTCAGAAGCCGCGGGACGAGCTGCGTCCTCTGGAGCTTGCTGTAGTAGTCGCGGGCGAATCGGCAGTAGTCCTCGTGGCAGATGATCTCGTCGTTGGCGCACATCCGGGCCTTGGCTCGAAGCTGGAGCGCTCCGAATGCCCGTTCGCGGTTCAGGAGGTCGATGACGTGGGTGGCCATCGCCGCCTGCGTGTTCTTCGCGGTGAGCACGTAGACCTTGAGATCGCGGCGCAGAGCTTCGCGCAGAATGGGAAACAGCGCCGCCGCCGTCTTGCCGAGTCCGGTCGGCGCCTGGACGAGCAGGTGCTCCCGCTGTACGGCGGCGAGCGCTGCGCGGTCGACGATGACCTGCTGGCCGGGGCGCGGCTGGTGGAAGGGAAACTCGAGCCGCTCGGCGGCCAGTTCGCGTCGCAGCCGTCCCTGCCGATCCCGTTCGTGGTCGCGCAGGAGGCCGTTCAGACGGCCTCGGATCCAGGTCTCGAGGGCCTCCCGGTCGAGGTCGACCGTGGTCCTGTCGATGAGTCCGGTACCGATCTCGATCAGCACCAGCCTGGCTTCGACGGGCAGTGGCGAGGCGCCCGACCGGTGGGCGATCCACGCATAGATGGCCGCCTGCTGCCGGTAGGTGGCGAGCAGCGCCGGCGCCGGGTCGACGTTCGGCCGCATCGACTTGATCTCTTCGATGACAAGGGCGCCGTTCATGTCGCGGCAGAGGCCGTCGGCGCGGCCGGTGAGCGTGATCTCCCATCCGCGGTGCGGAAACTCGAGGGAGAGCTCGACCTCGCGGCGGTAGCTCGGCTCCTTCGCCATTGCCGCTTCCTGATAACGGCTGTGGATCGCCTGACCCACCCACAGCCGTTCGAAGCCGCCGCGATTGGCGAACCCCAGATGCCGCGCTCTGCCGTATTCCAGCAGGTCGGCCACGGACAACCGCAGCGTCTTCGCGTCGTCGTCGAAACGCGGCGCCATAGGCGGCGAGCCTATCCCCAGTCGGCCGCCGCGGAGCCGCTCATCGCCCCGACGCGGCGCGGCTCCTGCCGCTCAGCCATTGTCATCGGCGCCGCGATGGCATACGCTCGACGCCATGGCTGAGAATTTCGGTGGCGAGAGCCCGCTCGATCTCGACAACATCGGCAAGGCCGTTCGTGAGCGCCTCGGGGGCCTGAAGGTCGTTCTCGTCGTCGTCGTGCTCGGAGTCCTGCTGTTATCGAGCGTCTACACGGTGCAACCCGAAGAGGTCGGCGTGATTCTTCGTCTCGGCAGGTACGCCGGCCAGACCGAGCCGGGGCTGCGGTTCCGGATCCCGATCGTCGATCAGTTGACGAAGGTGCCGATCAGACGTCAGTTGAAGCAGGAGTTCGGCTTCCGCAGCGAGAGCGTTGGCGTCCGCAGTTCGTTCTCGGGCAACTCGGACGAGGCGAACATGCTGACCGGCGACCTGAACGCGGCGGTGGTCGAGTGGGTCGTTCAGTATCGGATCGTCGATCCGTACCAGTATCTCTTCCGTGTCCGCAACGTTGGCGACACGTTCCGCGACATGAGCGAGGCGGTGATGCGCAAGGTCGTCGGCGACCGTACGGTGAACGAAGTGCTGACGGTTGGCCGCGCGGACATCGAGGGCGCGGTGAAGATCGAACTCCAGGAGCTGTGCGACCAGTACGAGACGGGAATTCGCATCGACCAGGTGGTGCTCCAGAGCAACAACCCGCCGGAGCCGGTCAAGCCCTCGTTCAACCAGGTGAACCAGGCCGAGCAGGAGCTCGAACGGTTGATCAACGAAGCCGAGGCGGAGTACAACCGCGTGATTCCTCGCGCCGAGGGGCAGGCCCTGCAGACGATTCAGCAGGCCGAGGGTTACGCGCTTGATCGCGTGAATCGCGCCGAGGGTGACGCCGCCCGGTTCGCCTCGCTCTTCGAGGAGTTCCGCAACGCCCCCGATGTCACCCGCAAGCGTCTGTTCATCGAGACGATGGAGCGGGTGCTGCCCAGGGTCGGCCGCAAGATCGTCGTCGACGAGGACGTCGAAGGGCTGACGCCGATCATGAGTTTCGAAGGGGTCAGCGCGGCCCGCGGCGCCCGTCAGGCTGCGGTGCAGCAGTCGACCCAGCCGAGCGGAGGCGCGCAGTGAAGGTCGTCGCCGCGATCGTGGTTCTCGCGCTGCTGCTCGTCCTGAGCAACGCGCTGTTCGTCGTCCGTGAAGATCGTCAGGCGATCATCACGCAGTTCGGCGCTCCCATCGGTGACGCGATTACCACGCCCGGGCTGAAGATCAAGCTGCCCTTCATCCAGAAGGCTCAGTACTTCGACCGCCGGTTCCTCGAGTGGCAGGGTGACGCGGAGGAGTTGCCCACCCGCGACAAGGTGTTCATCTTCGTCGACACCTACGCCCGCTGGCGGATTTCGGATCCGCTCCTGTTCTTTCAGCGACTTCGCGACGAACGTGGCGCCCAGTCCCGGTTGGACGACATCCTGGATGGCGAGACGCGCAACGCGATCGCGAACCATGACTTGATCGAGGTGATCCGCAGTTCGAACCGGGAAGCGGCGGCGGACGAGTCCTACCCCGACGCCGACGGCGGTCTGGAGGAGATCGAGACCGGCCGCGCCTCCATCCGTTCCGACATCCTTGCCGCGGCTCAGGCCCGCACCGAGGATCTGGGGATCGAGGTGCTCGACGTGCAGTTTCGCCGGATCAACTACGGCGAGCAGGTCGAACCGGACGTGTTCAACCGGATGATCTCGGAACGCCAACGGATTGCCGATCGCTTCCGCTCCCAGGGTCAGGGACAGGCATCCGAGATCCTCGGCAACATGGAGCGTGACCTGAAGCGAATCCAGTCCGAGGCCTACCGTCAGGCGGCTGAGATCCGGGGTCGGGCCGACGCCCAGGCGACGGAGATCTACGCCCGCGCCTACAATCAGTCGGCGCTGTCGCGGTCCTTCTACGAGTTCCTCCGCACGATGGAGGCCTTCGAGGAGACGATCGACACGGATACTTGGCTGGTGCTCTCCACCGACAGCGATTACTTCGGCTTCCTCAAGGCCAGCGGACCCTGAGCTGGCCGTCGCCGGCAGCGGACGCGGACCGTCAGAGCGTCGCGAGGCTCGTTGAGCGCCGATGACCGGTCTGATTGGCCTCGTCGTCATTCCGGGGATTGCCTGGCTTCTGTCGACGAGTCGCTTCCAGGTCCGCTGGCGGACAGTCGCAGCCGGCATCGCCATCCAGTTCGTCCTCGCGCTGCTGATTCTGAAGACGGCGCCGGGCCAGGCGGTCTTCCGCGGTGCGACGGACGTCGTGACCGCCTTCCTGGCCTTCGCCGACGATGGGTCGAGGTTCGTCTTCGGCCAGGGCTTCGAGCACGTTCCGTTCGCCTTCCGCGTGCTGCCGACGATCATCTTCTTTTCCAGCGTCGTCGCAGTGCTCTACCACCTGGGCGTCATACAGCGGGTGGTCAAGCTCTTCGCCGTCGTGATGACCACGGTGATGGGAACCTCCGGCCCGGAATCGCTGTCCGCTTCGGCGAACATCTTCGTCGGCCAGACGGAGGCGCCTCTCCTCATTCGGTCCTACGTCGGCAACATGACCCGCTCCGAACTCATGGCGGTGATGACCGGCGGTTTCGCCACGGTGGCCGGCGGCGTGCTGGCCGCCTACGTCGGGATGGGCATCCCGGCCGGGCACCTCATCGCGGCCAGCGTCATGTCGGCGCCGGCCGCCCTGGTGATGGCCAAGCTGATGGTGCCGGAACTCGAGGCGGACCGCGTCTCGGCAAAGGCGGACTTCCAGGTCGAGACGCCGTGGGCCAACCTGATCGACGCCGCCGCTCAGGGGGCCGGTGATGGGCTGAAGCTGGCGCTGAACGTCGGCGCGATGCTGCTTGCCTTCATCGCCCTGGTCGCCCTCGTCAACGGCCTGCTCGGTCCGGTCGGCGGCTGGGTCGGTCTCGAGGGCCTCGACCTGGAGATGATCCTGGGGTTCCTCTTCCAGCCACTGGCCTGGGTGATGGGCGTGCCGTGGTCAGAGGCCGACGCGGTCGGCACGCTGTTGGGACTCAAGACGGCGGCCAACGAGTTCATCGCCTACTCGCGCTTCGAGGTCGTTGCGGCGGAGAACGGGTTGTCGGAGAAGTCCCGCGTCATCGCCACCTACGCCCTGTGCGGTTTCTCGAACTTCTCGTCGATAGCAATTCAGATCGGCGGCATCGGCGGCATCGCCCCGGAGCGCAAGAGCGAACTGGCCAGCCTCGGCCTCCGCGCGATGATCGGTGGTACCCTGGCCTGCCTGCAGACGGCGACGATCGCCGGCTTGCTGATCTGAGACGGCGCTACGCTGGTTGAGCAATCAACCGCCGGCCGCACCTGCCGCTCCAGGCACGAGGATGAGCAGCTGGATCGCGTCGAAGAGGGCGTGGGCGGCGACCGCGGGCCAGACGTTGCCGCGCCACCTCGTCAGCAGGCTGAACGCGACGGACAGAAGCGCCACGCCCAACAGCAGGAAGGGCTGCTCGTAGTTCAGGTGGGCGAGCACGAACAGCGCGTTCGACAGCCAGAAGCCAGCGCGGGGCATGAGGAAGCCGCGGAAGAAGAGCTCTTCCGCGACGCCGGCGGAGAGACTCACCAGCAAGCGGATGAGCACCGGCAGTCCGCCCATCCAGAGCACCATCTTTGGCGCCTCGTTGGGAAGGCGTTCCATGCCGCCCACCAGACCGACGAACAGAGCGACGATCAGCACGGTCGCGAGCACCCCGGCCCACAACACGACGCCGGCGCCGAGCCCGAGCCCGAGTTCGCGGCCGAGCGAACTGCCGGCGGGAATGCGAAGACCGAGTTGGCTGCCAAGCACCGCTCGCAGGCCATGCCCACAGCGCCAGAAGCCGAGGCCGAGCCATAGCGAAAGGACGACGAAGAGGACGGCGTGCATCTCGAACAGCCGCAGCGGCGACAGCGATTCGAAGTCGATCTGATCGACTCGTGACGGCAGACCGACCTGACTGACGCTGACGAACACGCCCAGCCACAGGAACACGGTCAGGAGCGCGGTCGCCGCCGAACGGCGGTAGCGTCCAAATCGACCCGGATCCTCGAATCCCGGCGGCGACAGCCCGCGCGCCGCCATCGTCTGGTCGATCCACCAGGCGCAGAGCACGGCTGCCACGATTGGCAGGAAGAGTCGTATCGGGTCCACGATGTCAGGTCACGGCGGTACGCGCTTCGCTGCTAGGGTTCGGCGCTGCGCGGAGCATCAGGAGGGTACCTTGAAGCGATTCCCGGGCGTAGATTTCATGGACTTCGACTCGCTGCTCAGCGGCGAGGAGCGGTTGGTCAGAGATACTGTCCGCCAGTTCGTCGACGAGCGGGTCAAGCCGATTATCGAGCATTGCCACCGTGAGGCGCGGGCGCCGATGGAGCTGGCTCTGGAGATCGGCGAGCTGAATCTGTTCGGGGCGAACTTCACGGAGTATGGACTTCCGGGCCTGGGCGACGTGGCGTACGGGCTGGTCATGCAGGAACTCGAGCGCGGCGACTCGGGTGTCCGCAGCATGGTCTCCGTCCAGAGTTCGCTCGTCATGTATCCGATTCTCACGTTCGGCAGCCGGGAACAGAAGGACCGCTTCATCCCGGGGTTGGCCAGCGGCCGAATGATCGGCTGTTTTGGTCTCACCGAGCCGGACTTCGGCTCGAATCCGTCCGCGATGCGCACGCGGGCTCGGCGTGACGGAGACGACTGGGTGCTGAACGGCGCGAAGCAGTGGATCACGAACGGTAACGTGGCGGACGTCGCCGTGGTTTGGGCGCGGACCGACGACGGGATCCGCGGTTTCCTCGTCGAGAAGGGCGCCGAGGGTTTCACGAGCTCCGAGATGCACGGCAAGTTCTCGCTGCGGGCCTCTGCGACCGGCGAGCTCTCGTTCCAGAACTGCCGGATACCGGCCGAGAACCTCCTCGCCGGCACCCGTGGTGTCGGCAGCGCCCTGCAGACACTGAACCAGGCCCGCTACGGCATCTGCTGGGGCGGTCTCGGCTCGGCGATGGAGTGCTACCACACGGCGCTCGAATACGCCCGGCAGCGGGTGCAGTTCGCCGGCCAGCCGATCGCTTCGCACCAGCTCGTCCAGGAGAAGCTGGCGTGGATGATCACCGAGATCACGAAGGGCCAGTTCCTCGCCTACCAGTTGGCGCGCTTGAAGACGGCGGGCCGGATGGCCCCGGAGCACGTGTCGATGTGCAAGCGGAACAACGTCTGGGTGGCGCGGGAGTGCGCGAAACTGGCGCGCGAGATTCTGGGCGCGAATGGCATCGTCGACGAGTATCCGGTCGTTCGCCACATGCTGAACATCGAGTCGGTTTACACCTACGAAGGCACCCACGACATCCACGGGTTGGTCATCGGAGCGGCGGTGACCGGGATCCCCGCCTTCAATCCGCCGATGAGCCGCGACCAGGCACGGCTGGCGACGAAGGAAGGGCCCTGAGTTGTCCGACAGGTTGCGCGAGCACGACTTCGTTGCCGTCACCGAGGCCGCCGCGGTCGCCGCCGCGAAGACGATGGGTTACGGCGACCGGCGCCGCTCGGATCATGTCGCGGTCGAGGCGATGCGTCGGGCGCTCGCGGGGATGGCCATCGACGGCCAAGTGGTCATCGGCGAAGGCGAACGGGACAAGGCGCCCATGCTCTACGTCGGCGAGCGGGTGGGCCGGGCGAGGGCAGGCGACTTGCCGGTCGACTTCGCGGTAGACCCTCTGGAGGGCACGAACCTCTGCGCCACCGGCGCTTCCGATGCGATGGCCGTCCTTGCCGCTTCCGAGCGCGGCGGCCTGCTCCACGCGCCGGATATCTACATGGACAAGATCGTCGTCGGCCCCACCGCCCGCGGCACGATCGATCTCGACGCGCCGGTCGGCGACAACCTGCGTGCGATCGCCGGCGCCTTCGGCTGCACGGTTGCCGCGCTCACCGTCGTCGTCCTCGACCGGGGGCGCCATCGCGAACTGATCGGCGACATTCGCCGTGGCGGAGCGCGGATCAAGCTGATCGGCGACGGCGATCTGTCGACGGCGATCGCCGCGGCGGTGCAGGGCACAGGCGTACACGCCGTGATCGGCACCGGCGGAGCGCCGGAGGGCGTCATCACCGCGGCCGCCATGCGTTGCCTCGGCGGCGAGATCCAGGGCCGCTTGTCGGCGCTCTCGCGCGACCAGGAAGAGAGGCTCGAAGAGGTCGGCATCGAGGATCGCGACAGGATCTACACGACGGAACAGTTGGCGCCGGGCGACGACATCGTCTTCTGCTGCACCGGCGTGACCGGCGGAGACCTGCTGCGCGGTGTGCGCTTCTTCGGTGACGGGTATCGAACGTCGACTCTCGTCATGTCCCTGGCGGACGGCGCGATCCGCTTCGTCGAGACGATTCACCGTGGCGGCGAGAGCGGTCCGGTCGCGTTCTACTGAGATCACCCTTGCTGTTCAGATTGACGAGGACGGAGGGAGCGTGATCAAGCCGGACCACTGGATTCGCGCCTGGGGCGAGGGCGGCGGGGTGACGCCTTTCGCGCCCGAACAGGTGAATGCCGCGAGCTACGACGTGCGCGTCGGCGACCATTGGATCTGTCCCACCCGCGATCCGGAGGAGTTCCATGGCGACCGGGTCAAGCTGTTCCCGAACGAGGTCGTGCTCGCCACGACCTTCGAGTTCGTACGCATTCCCCGCCACGTCGCATGCGATCTGAAGCTCAAGTCGACCCTGGGGCGGCTGTGGATCAACCACTCGCTCGCCGGTTGGTGCGACCCGGGCTTCGAGGGGAACATCACGCTCGAGTTGCAGAACCTGGGGCCCGTGCCCTTCGTGCTCGACGCCGGGCGGCGAATCGCCCAGCTGATCTTCATCGCGATGGAGTCGGAGCCCGAGACTGCGTACGGAGAGCCCGGGGCCGGGAGCAAGTACCAGCATCAGGTCGGCGCCACCCGAGCCCGCAGTTGACGGTCGGAGCCTGACATGTCGACATCGGAGAGGCAGTCGATCCACCTGTCGATCGGCAGCCGATATGAGAACGTCGAGCTCGTCGAGGGAGTCCTGAACGAAGCGCTCAGGCCGTTCGACGTCGACGAGGAGAGTGTCTACTGGATGGGGCTCGCGCTCCGCGAAGGGCTGACGAATGCGATCCGGCATGGCAACGCCCTCGACCCGCAAAAGAAGGTCGCGGTCGTTCTCGACCTTCGTCCGGGCGAGATCGACATCTCGATCGAGGATCAGGGCAGCGGGTTCGATCCGGCCGCGGTCGAGGATCCGCTGGCGCCCGACAATCTGCTGAAGACCGCGGGGCGCGGCATCTTCTACATGCGGAAGTTCATGGATAAGATCGAGTACGAAGTTGGCGCCGGCGGCGGCACCAGGGTCCGGCTTCACAAGAAGTTCGGCGTGACCGGCGATGACGCCGGGCGAGTTCAGGAGGAGCGGAATGAAGATTGACAAGCGCGAGCGGGATGGAGCCACGATTCTCGATCTCCAGGGCAGGATCACGATCGGCGAGGGCGACGTCGCGCTGCGGGATGCCGTGTTGGAAGCGGCGGACGGCGGCGCGAGGAACATCCTGCTGAACATGCAGCGCGTACGTTCGATCGACTCTTCCGGGGTCGGCGAACTTGTTGCCGCTCACACGACCGTTACGAAGCGCGGCGGGAAGCTGCGCCTGTTCGGCCTGCCGAGCCGCGTGCTCGGCGTCCTGCAGATCACCCAGCTGGTCACCGTGCTCGACATCCTCGACGACGAGGACGCAGCGGTCGCCTCGACCTCCTGAGGTCGGCTTGAACAAGCGGAAGAGCGAGAGGTCGGGCGCCGGCCATCGGCAGGGAGGCGGCAGCCGCCTGCTCTTCGCCGGCCTGTCGCTGCTGTTCGTCCTGGGCCTGGCCAGCGGGGCCTGGTTGGGCGCCGTCGAGGACAACGGAGTCTCCGGCGCCGACTCGATCTACAAGTACCTCACCCTATGGGAGGAAGTGCTGCGGCTGATTCGCGGCTCCTACGTCGAGGAGACGGACGGCCGCAGCCTGATGGCGGGTGCGCTGGACGGCGTGACGGATGCGCTCGATCCGTTCTCCGTCTATGTACCTGCCGCGGAGGTCCCGTCGTACCGCTCTGCTCAGGAGATCGGCCGGCGCCACAGCGGCGCCCTGGTGTTGAAGGAGCGCGGCACGGCCTACGTGGCCGCCGTCGACCGTGGCAGCCCGGCGGAACGGGCCGGTCTTGAGCGGGCCGACATCGTGGCCGGCATGAACGGTCGTTCGTCGCGCGACATGCCGCTCTGGGAGCTCAGGCGTCAGCTCGCCGGACCGGTTGGCAGCGAGCTCAGGCTCGAGCTCGTGCGGCGGGGCGACAGCATCGAGCGCACGCTGACTCTGGCCGAGTACGAGTCGCCCCCTGTCGAGTTCGAAGAGGTGCGCGGCGTCGGCGTCCTGACGATCGCGAGTTTCGGCGCCGAGACGGCGACGCAGGTGGAAGGGAAGTTGGCCGGCTTCGCGGGCGAAGAACTGCTGATCGATTTGCGAGGCGTTGCGGGTGGCTCGGAGGAAGGCGCGTACGAGGTCGCTGCGGCGTTCGTCGATGGCCGTCTGGGGGCTCTGCTCGAGCGTGACGACAGGGCGCGGGAAGCCTGGAACGATGCCGGTGGCGATGCTGGAGCATCCTCTCCGGTGGAGAACGTCTGGTCCGGGGAGATCACCGTCCTGACCGACCGGAGCTCGCAGGGTGCAGCTGAGATCGTGACCGCGGTACTCAAGCAGTCGGCCGAAGCCGAGCACTACGGCGAACCGACCTTCGGTTACGCCGGCGCTCGCGAACAGATCGGGCTGGCGGGCGGCGACCTGCTCGATCTGACGACCGCCTTCTATACCGGTCCGGATCTCGAGCGGCTCGACGAGAGCATTCGTCCGGACGAGCGGGTCGGCTCGCTGTTCTTCGGGAAGCCCGAAGACGGCTCGGACCCGGTGCTCGAGCGCTCGCTCGATCTGATCCTGGGAGCCGAGTCAGCCGGATAGGTCGGAGCCCGTCAGGCGTCGCCCTCGTCGCGCTTGACGCGCTCCCAGAGCTCTTCCAGTTTCTGACGACGCCGTTTCGCCGATCCGGCGCCGGCGTTGTCATTGTCTCCGTCGCGGTTGTCGATCGCGGCCTCCACCGCCGCGAAGCGGCGCCGGAACTTCCGGTTCGCGCCGGCCAGCGCGCGTTCCGGGTCGATATCCAGGCGCCGGGCGAGGTTGGCGACGGCGAACAGCAGGTCGCCGAGCTCCTCCTCGATCTTCGCGCGCGTCTCGTTGTCGGCGCCTGAGCTGCCGGTCAGCTCCCGGTCGAGCTCGCGAAGCTCCTCTCCGACCTTCGCGCGAACGTCCCGGGCCGCAGCCCAGTCGAAGCCGAACCCGGCAGCCTTTTGTCCGAGTCGATAGGCGCCGACCAGCGCCGGCAGAGAAACGGGTACGCCGTCGAGCGCGGAGCGGCCCTCCGGACGGGGCTTCCGTTGTTCCCATTCCGCTTGCACGTCCGCCGCTGACCGGTCGCCGCTTCGCGCCTCGTCGCTGCCGAAGACGTGGGGGTGACGAGTGACCATCTTCCTGATCACGGTTCGAATCGACTCGTCGATTTCCACCTGTTCGAGCTCTGCTTTCGCGAGGTGAGCGACGTACACGGCTTCGAACAGCAGATCGCCCAGCTCTTCCTCGATCAACGCCGAATCCCGCGCATCGATGGCCGCCGCGAGTTCGTGGGCCTCCTCGATGAGATAGGCCCGCAGATCGGCCAGGCTCAGCTTCTTATCCCACGGGCAATCGACGCGTAGTCGGGCGATCAGGTCGGCGACCGGCCCGAGAGAACGAGGATCGTCGGCTCTGAACATGGCGTCTGGACGTCCTCGGTCGCCTTCTTCGCCTTTGCTACGATCCGGCATGATTGCGAGGGCGGAGGTCGGACGTGAAGGTCACAGACAAGAGGATGTTCACCGACGACGGTGAACTGCGCGAAGAGTACCGCTTTCTCGAGGGCGAGAAGGCGGTCGCCGGCTCTTCGCCGTCGCCACCTCCTTCGGCGGCCCAGGATCCCGATACCGCAGAGCCGCCGGCCGCCGATCGGGCAGCGCCCGGGCCGTCGCGCCAGCGGGTCGAGACCGTGCCCGAGCCCCCGGCCGGCCCGGACTCTGCTCCGCACGGTTCCGATTCCCGGTTCATGGACCTGATCGCCATGATCGCCGAACCGATTGCCTTTCTGCTCGGCGACGCGCAGCTGCCCGACGGCAGCAATGCGCTGGACCTGCCGCGGGCTCGCCTGCACATCGACATGCTGGCCGTTCTCGAGGAGAAGACCCGAGGCAACGTCGCCGCCGAAGAGACAGCGCTGCTCGAGGGCTTGGTCGCCCAATTGCGGATGCGTTTCGTCGAGAAGAGCCGCTCTCCGGGCAGCACCGCGACGAATACCTGAGCGCACCAGAGTCATATCCTGGCAGCGGGGACTTGACATGGTTGCGCTTAGGTCCTAATGTCCGTTGTGCATTCGGGCGCCGGTCGGTTGGAACGGAGAGTCTCCGCACCGGCTGTCCGAACGTTTCATGACGATTCTGTTGATTCCGGTCGCGCCTCGCTGGGGCGACGACGGTGAGGAGATGCGAAGTTGAGCAAGATCATAGGTATCGACCTGGGTACGACGAACAGCGTCGTCGCCCTGATGGAAGGTTCGGATCCAAAGGTGATTCCGAACTCGGAGGGAAGCCGGACGACGCCTTCGATCGTTGCCTTCACCGACAAGGGTGAGCGCCTGGTCGGCCAGGTAGCGAAGCGGCAGGCGGTGACGAACCCGCAGAACACGGTGTTCTCGATCAAGCGCTTCATGGGAAGGCGCCTGAGCGAGGTGTCGGAAGAGCAGAAGATGGTCCCTTACACGGTGGCCGGTTCCGGCGACGACGTCCAGATTCAGGCGGTCGGCAAGACGTACACGCCCCCCCAGATCTCGGCGATGGTGCTGCAGAAGCTGAAGCAAGCGGCAGAGGACTACCTCGGCAGCCCGGTCGAGCGGGCGGTGATCACCGTGCCGGCTTACTTCAACGACGCTCAGCGCCAGGCGACGCGGGACGCCGGACAGATCGCCGGGCTCACCGTCGAACGGCTGGTGAACGAGCCGACCGCGGCGGCGCTCGCCTATGGCCTGGACAAGGAGGGCGACCGCACGATCGCCGTCTACGACTTCGGCGGCGGCACCTTCGATATCTCCGTGCTCGAGGTCGGCGAGGGCGTGGTCGAAGTCAAGGCGACGAACGGCGATACGCACCTGGGCGGCGACAACGTGGACCAGCGGATCATCGAGTGGCTGCTCGAGGAATTCAAGCGTGATCAGGGCATCGACCTGGGCCAGGACCCCATGGCCATGCAGCGGCTGAAGGAGGCCGGCGAAAAGGCGAAGATCGAGCTCTCCGGCGTGCAGGAGACGGAGATCAACCTGCCCTTCGTCACCGCCGACGCATCGGGCCCCAAGCACCTGAACTACAAGCTGTCGAGGAGCAAGCTGGAGCAGCTCGTCGACGACCTGGTCAAGGGCACCCTCGGTCCCTGCCGCCAGGCGCTCCGTGACGCCGGCCTCTCGCCGAGCGACATCCAGGAGGTCGTTCTGGTCGGTGGGATGACCCGGATGCCGGCGGTGCAGGAGGCGGTGAAGCAGTTCTTCGGCCGCGAGCCTCATCGCGGCGTGAATCCCGACGAAGTCGTGGCCATCGGAGCTGCGATCCAGGGCGGCGTGCTTGCCGGCGATGTGACCGACGTGCTGCTGCTCGACGTGACCCCGCTCTCACTCGGTATCGAGACCCTGGGCGGTGTGTTCACCAAGCTGATCGACCGGAACACGACGATCCCCACCCGCAAGAGCGAGACGTTCTCGACCGCCGGCGACAATCAGACGTCTGTCGAGGTCCACGTCCTCCAGGGCGAACGGGAGATGGCGGGCGACAACCGTACGCTCGGCCGCTTCCATCTGGTCGGCATTCCGCCCGCTCCCCGTGGCCTGCCGCAGATCGAAGTCACGTTCGACATCGACGCGAACGGCATCGTGAACGTCTCGGCGAAGGACAAGGGCACCGGCAAGGAGCAGAAGATCACGATCACGGGCTCCGGCGGCATCGATCAGAACGAGATCGAGCAAATGGTCGAGGACGCCCGCGCGCATGGCGAAGAGGACCGGAAGCGGCGCGAGCTGATCGATGCGAGGAACCAGCTCGACTCGCTCGTCTACACGACCGAAAAGAACCTGAACGAGCACCGGGACAAGCTGGCCGAGAGCGACGCCTCGGAGTTCGATACCGCGATCGCCGACGCCAGGAAGAGCATGGAGGGCGACGACCTGGAGGCGATGAAGAGCGCCTCGGAGCGCTTGAACCAGGCCTCCCACAAGCTGGCGGCCGTCATGTACGCGCAGGCCGATCCGCAGACTCCGCCCCCGGGGGGGGCGACCGGGGATGACGGCGGCGCCGATGACGATGTGATCGACGCGGACTTCGTCGATGTGGACGAAGAGTCGGGAGATGGACGGGCCAACTGAATCGTCTTCCTCCCGGCCCCCAGCTGGGCGGCAGCCCTCGTCCCGACGACGTCGGGTCGGGGG
This sequence comes from Candidatus Multivoraceae bacterium, assembly GCA_965219625.1. GTDB lineage: Bacteria > Acidobacteriota > Thermoanaerobaculia > Multivoradales > Multivoraceae > Multivorans. The sequence goes on from OZ244782.1 coordinate 2,153,800, forward strand.
CGCCCGCTACGTGATGATCAGCAAGGTCGCGGAGCGCTATGACATCCATCCTCAGACGCTGCGGCTGTACGAGCGCGAGGGCCTTCTGCAGCCCGACCGCAGCCGGGGGAACACTCGGCTCTATGACGACTCCGCGCTCCGGCGGCTTGAGTCCATCCTCACGTTGACCCGCGACATGGGCGTCAACCTCGCGGGCGTGGAGGTCATTCTCGCGCTCCAGGACCGTCTGGCGCGGCTCGAGGAAGAGCGCGACCGGCTGCTTCGGGTCGTGGAGCGCGACGCGTCCGACCGCCGGCGGGGCGTCCGGCGTCGGCACGCCTTGGTGTGGGTACGCAAGGGGGCTCTGGTCAAGGTCGAAGACGAGGATTCGGATTGAGCCAGGAGGAGTGCGAGTTCTGCCACGGCCGTGGCTGGATCGTCGACGTTCCCGGCAACACGGCGAGGCGCTGCCGTTGCCACGCGGAGCAGGTACGCGAACGCCGCCGCGGCGCGCTGGGGATCCCACCCAAGTACGAGGGCTGCCGGCTCAGCAACTTCCGTCTTGCCGGCGACGTGAACGATCAGTTGAGCGCGGCGCGACGCGCCTCGGAACTCTACGTGGAGGACTTCATCGAGCTCGACGGCTCCCTGTGCGAGACCGGCCTGATCTTTCTCGGCCCGAGCGGCCGCGGCAAGACGCACCTGGCAGTGGCGGTCCTCATCGAACTCTCGAAGCAGTACGGCGTGCGGGGTCGTTTCGTCGATTTCACGAGCCTGGTGGCGGAGATTCAGGCCACCTTCCACGTCGATAGCAGCCTGAGCCAAGACGATCTGTTGCGTCCGCTGCAGAAGGCGGATGTCCTCGTTGTCGATGAACTGGGCGCCCGTCGCCCGACGCCCTTCGTTGCGGATCTGCTCTATCTGCTTGTCAACGGTCGCTACATGGCACGGAGGCCGACGCTGTTCACGACGAACTACTACCTGGACCCGGAAGATCCGGATGACGCGCGCGTCGGATCGAGCCTCGAAGGCCGCGTGCCGCGAAGCCTGATCAGTCGCCTCCACCAGATGGCGAGACCGATTCGCATTGATCAACCGGGCGACTATCGCCAGGACCTGCAGGCCTACCAGCACCGGTACTGAGAGCTGGAGCGGGTCGTCGCCCGTTTTACCGTAACTGCAATATCGTAGAGGCGGCGCGATGCGGATCTGGCTCAGTACGAACAGCCGGGTGAAGGCGGCCGCGTGCCTGGTCGTTTCCGTTGCGGCGCTTCTGTTCGTCGGGATGGCTCCGCAGGCGCTGCTCCCGGGCGCGGCCTTGGCTGTCAGCCCTTGGGCTGCCGGTCCCGTGCCGCCTGTGGAGATACGGGTGGGTCTTGCAACCGACCGGGCCCGCCTCCAGGTCGATTGCTGCGACAGCGTCTCCTGGTTGGTGACCGAGGCCGGCATGCGCCATCGGGTCGAACGTCCCGTCGCGGTTCGACCGGCGCCGGGCAGGGCGAGCGCTGGCGTCCATCGCCTTCAGGTTGCAGCGCTCCGCGACCCGTTACGGGCCGAGGCGTTGACGAGCCGCCTGATCGAGCTGCTCGACCAGCCGGCCGGGTTCGTGCTGGATGCCGCCACCGGGCTCTATCGAGTGCGTGTCGGCGCCTACGCGGACCGCGAGCAGGCCGAGCAGGCGCGCGGTCGGCTGAGGGTCGAGGGCTACGACGACGTCTGGATCGTCGTCGAGGGCTCGGTGCTCGACGAACCAGGATTCGTGGCCGATGGAATCGGCCGAATCGCCGGACGCCGGCTGCGGTTCGAATCGGCTGACGCTGTCGTGCGCATCCAGGACCGGCGCTATCGCGGTGCGATCGAGATCTTCTTGAACGACCGCGCGCTGATCAATGTGATCAACGCTGTCGCGCTCGAGGACTACCTGCGGGGCGTCGTGCCGCTCGAGCTGGGGCCGGATCTCTACCCCGAAATCGAGGCGACGAAGGCGCAGGCGGTAGCCGCTCGCACCTACGCCGTGCGGCACCGCGGCGAGTTCGATGCGGAGGGCTATGACATCTGCGCCTCGGTCGCCTGTCAGGTTTACGGAGGGCTGGAGGCGGAGCATCCGCGCTCGGACCTGGCGGTACAGGTGACCCGCGGCGAGCTGCTCGTCCGCGGCGGGGAGCCCATCGAGGCGCTGTTCACGGCGAGTTGCGGCGGCAGCACGGAGCTGGTGGACCATGTGTTTCCGCTGTTGGCGGGCAACGGCCCGGCCGGCGTCCCTTGCGTCGAGGGTGGGCCGGCGCTGCTGGCCGGCGGCGCCTCCGGCAAGCCGCCGGCCCTCGGCTCCCGTCGTCCAACCGGCGGCCTCGAGGTGGCGGCCGGCAACCTGATTCGGATCGACGGCCGGCAACTTCATCTGCGGGTCGCCGGTCGGCGGCGCATCCTGCGGCTTGCCCCGACGGCGGCGCTGATGGTGGCCGAAGCGGCGCCGGGTTCAGAGGCTGCAGCTATCGGCAGGCGCGTTGGGACGATCGAACCGATGCCCGGCGACCGACTCCGCGCCCATGTTCGGGACGGCGAGGTCGTTGCGGTCGTCCACGAGAAACCGGTCGCCGCGGTCGGGGAGCAAGCGGAAACGTGGTCGGTATGGCGCTCCCGCCGCAGCCTGCGTCAGGCGACCGAGAAGCGCTTCCCGGGACTCGCGCTCGACACGCTCAGGGTGCTCGAGCGGGGCGTTTCGGGACGGGTGACGCGAATCGCACTGGTCGGCGAGGAGCGCACCGTAGAGATTCGGGGTCTGGCGATCCGCTGGCTGCTCGACCTGCCGGAACATCTGGTCACGATGACTGCCGAGTCCGGCTCGGGCGGCAGGTCCGGTTGGCGCTTCGAGGGCCGCGGGCGTGGGCACGGCGTGGGCATGTGCCAGATCGGCGCCTACCGGATGGCGGAACGCGGCCTCGGCTACCGAGAGATTCTCTGGCACTACTACGGCGCGGTCGAGATTGGAACGCTTGGCCCGTGAGCGTTCATCCCGCCGCAGAGGTCTGGCTCGACGGCTCGGCGCCCTGGCGGCAGACGCGTCGCTTGGCGAGGGCGTTGACCGCGATCGAGAACGGCGACGACGACGCGGCCTGGGCGAGAGCGGCTCATCGGCGCGCAGGTCGGGCGATGACGGTCGGTCTGACCGGCCCCCCCGGGGTCGGCAAGAGCACGCTGACTGCGGTGCTGGCCCGGGAGATCCGGCGTCGGGGACAGCCGGTCGCAGTGCTCGCGTTCGACCCGACGAGTCCGCTCACCGGTGGCGCCGTGCTGGGCGACCGCGTACGGATGGCCGATCTCGAGACGGACGCCGCCGTGTTCATCCGTTCGATGGCTTCGCGCGGCGTCGGCGGCGGTTTGGCGCTGGCGGCCGCCGCCGCCACCGACCTGCTCGACGCTGCCGGCTTTCCCTGGATTCTGATCGAAACCGTGGGCGCCGGTCAGGCGCAGACCCGGATTCGCCGCAGCGCGGATGTCGTCCTCCTCGTTGCTGCGCCGGGACTTGGCGACGGCGTGCAGGCGATGAAGAGTGGGACGATGGAGATCGCGGACGTGTTCGTGGTGAACAAGAGCGACCTGCCGGGCGCCACGGCGGCGCTCCGCGCGCTGAAGGACTCGCTCGAGCTCGGGCAGGGCGGCGACGCTCTTGACTTGCCGCCGGTGATTTCCACCGTGGCCCGCACCGGCCTTGGCGGTGACGAGGTGATCGATGCCTTGGAGTCTTGCTTCGGCCGGCTTGCCCGGAGCGGCGAGATCGCGTCCCGTCGTCGGGCCCGGTTCCGGCGCCGGGTCCTCGACCTCTACCGGCGTGAGGTGAACCGGCTGGCGCTCGGGGCGGTCGATGCGGCGAGGGACCTGGACGCTGAGGCCGATTCGCAGCAGAATCGGGACCCCTACGAGCTCGCCGATCGACTGATGGAGCGTTTCGTCGCCGATCTGCGTTCCAGACGCGACGCGAGGGACTCATGATCACCGGTTTGGATCACGTTGCCGTTGCCGTCTCCTCCATCGAGGAGGCGCGTATCTTCTACGAGGACCTCGGGCTCCACGTCGCCTCGATCGAGGAGGTCGAACACGAGGGAGTGCGGGTCGCGATGATCCCCTGCGGGGCGACCCGGATCGAACTGCTCGAGCCGCTGACGCCGGATTCGACCGTCGCCCGGTTCCTGGAGCAGCGCGGTCCGGGCATCCATCATCTGTGTTTCCGGAGCGACGGCGTGATGGCTGACGACGATCGCCTGCGGACGGCTGGCGTGACCTTGCTTCGTGAGCGACCGGGGCCCGGCGCCGAGGGCGCTACGGTGCAGTTCGTCCATCCGAAGAGTGCCGACGGCGTTCTGGTTGAGTTGTCCGAGCCTGCGACGTGAACGGACGCCTGATCCTCGAAGACGGCTCGGTCTTCAGCGGCGAGTCCCTGGTTCCAGGCAGCCGCTTCGCGGAGGTCGTGTTCAACACCTCGATGACCGGCTATCAGGAGATCCTCACCGATCCGTCCTATCGCGGGCAGATCGTCATCATGACTCAGCCCCACATCGGCAACTACGGAGCGTACGACGATGCCGCTGAATCCCACCGGATCTGGGTCGAGGGATTCGTGGCCCGAGAGTTCACCGGTCGCCGCTCGGGTTGCGGCGACGTCGACCTGGGCGATTACCTCGAGGCGGCCGGCGTACCGACGCTGGGCGGTATCGATACCCGGGCGGCGGTGCGTCGACTCCGCGACCGGGGCGCCATGCGCGGCCTGATCACGACCTGTGACGGCGCCGACGTCGACTTGATCGAGGAGGTGCGGCGTCAGCCGACGATGGAGGGGCGGGCGCTGGTCGATGAGGTGACCTGCGATGCGCCGTGGCATCTCGAGCCCGAGGGCGAGGAGCGCTTCCGGCTCGCCGTGTACGACTTCGGCGTCAAGCGGAACATCCTGCGCTCCTTGGTGCGGCAGGGCGCGCGGGTGACCGTGCTGCCGGCGCGCACTCCGGCCGGGGAGTGCCTGGCGCTTGGCGTCGACGGCGTGGTGCTGTCGAACGGTCCCGGCGATCCAGAGCCCCTGGTCGAGATCGTCGCCCAGGTGCGAGCGCTGGTCGAGGCCGGCGTGCCGTTGTTCGGCATCTGCCTGGGGCACCAACTCCTGGGACTCGCTCTCGGGGGAAAGACCTTCAAGCTGAAGTTCGGCCATCACGGCGGCAATCAGCCGGTCCGCGACGAGGAGACAGGCGAGGTGTCGATCACCAGCCAGAATCACGGTTTCGCCCTGAGTGCCGACAGCCTGCCCGAGGACTGCAGGGTGACCGCGGTCAACCTGAACGACGGCACGGTCGAGGCGTTCAAGGCGGTTGGGCGGCCGATCTTCTCGGTTCAGTACCACCCGGAGGCCGCGCCCGGACCCCACGACGCGGCGCGGTTGTTCGGCGACTTTCTGGACGTTTGTGGTTGCTAGCCAGGACGCGGGACGCTGGGAGAGGCGTACTCTGGTGGATCGGGACCCGCTTCCTGCTTGGGCGGAAGAGCAGGCTGCTCGGCACCACGGCACGCTCCGCGCTCGGTCTGACGTCACTCGGCGTTGCCGCCATGGTGATCGCCATGGCTCTGATGAGCGGCTATACCGGAACGGTCCAGAGCCGCCTGCTCCATGCCGGCCCCCTCATCGTGTCACCGCTCGGCGACGGGGCCACGGATGTCGAGTTGGCGGACGCGATGGCGGCGGAGCTGCGGGAACTGCCGGGCGTCGGCGAAGTCGGTGTGACGGTGGTCGCGCAGGGTTCGCTCTCGAGCCGTGCGAACAGAGCGGGAGTCGACGTGCATCTGCGGGGCGTGGTGCCCGGACTCTCGACCTTCGGCGCCGAAGCAGGCGAGCTCGCCCGGGGCGACGACGGCGTCGCGGCGATCGTTCTGGGGCGGCAGTTGGAGGCTTCGCTCGGCGTAGCGACCGGCGATTTGCTGCGCCTGGTGGCAATCACCGAGACGGCGTCGGGCGAGCCGCGCTTCGCATATCGAACGCTCAGGGTCCAGGCCACATTCGAGACCGGCCTGTCCGAGTACGACCGGAGCTATGCCGTTGTTGACCGCGACACGGTCGTTGCGGTCGGCGGCGGGCGGGTCGTCCTGGAAGTCGCCGCGTCACCGGGCGCAAACGTGACCGCGGTTGCCGCGCGGCTCGAGGAGCAGGTCGGCGCCGCCGCGTTGGTCACCGATTGGCGGCGCTCCAACCGGAAGATCTTCGAAGCGCTCAGGACGCAGAAGTGGACCCTGTTCCTGGTCGTTGGGCTGGTCGTCCTCGTCTCGAGCTTCAATATCGCCTCTGCCCTGGTCGTCATGGTGCGGGAGCGGAGCCGGGATACCGCCGTACTGACTGCACTCGGCCTGGGTCCGCGGCGACTGCGGCGACTCTTCCTGGGCTGCGGGCTGTGTCTGGGCTTCTTGGGTACCGCGTTCGGGTTGACCGTCGGGTCGGCGGTCAGCGTCATCATCACGCGTTACGAGTTGGTCCGGTTCGGCCCGGGCGTGACCGAGCTCTACTTCATCAACAGCGTGCCGTTCGACCTGCGAACCCTTGATCTGTTCGCCGTGGCCTGCTTCAGCCTCCTGTTGACCGCGCTCGCCTGCTGGTGGCCGGCGCGGTTGGCCGGGGCGACCGACCCGGCGCGTGCCCTCCATTGGGAGTAGAGCGGTCACTCGGAGCGGCCGGACCGCCCGGAAGTCCGAGTGCGAGAGGAGGGAGGGGTTGCGTCGAAGCAACCCCTCCCCGGTGTGAATCGCGCATCAGGCGGCGTATGCGCCTGAGCGGAAGTGAAGGTGTGAGGCAGGTCCGGACCGGAGTCCGGCTTCTGGGCCACAGTTCCTCTGGTCGCGGACGCGACCCAGTCGTGGCCCGGAGGGTCACGGTACGGGAGCCGTTGGCCCGTTGGGCCGGAGGCTCGGCACCGCTTGCGCCCCCGACTATACACGACGGAGGTCCGGAAGTCGCCCTGTCCCCGGAGCTTCGTGGGGATCTGTCGAATCGCAAGAATATTCGCGGTTGTGGTGTATTATGCGCCGCCTTGTGATGCGGGTTGCGATCGCCGGGGCGTCCGGCTACAGCGGGGCGGAACTCGTCCGGTGGCTTGGAGGCCACGGACAGGTGGAGCTTTGTGCTCTCGCCGCCGGACGGCACGCCGGTCAACCGATGGCGGCGGTCTTTCCCCACCTGGCCGAACTCGTGACGGACGATCTCGCCACGACGGACTGGGACCGGTTGGGCGAGCAGGCTGACGTCGTCTTCCTGGCCCTGCCGCACGGCGAGGCGCTTGAAGCTGCCGGTCGGCTGATCGGCGCTGGCGCCCGCGTCGTCGATCTTGGCGCCGACTTCCGTCTCCGCGATCCGGCGGCATACGGGCGGTCGTACGGCGCCCGCCACACCGCGCCCGAACTGCTGGCAGAGGCGGTCTACGGGCTCACGGAGTGGCGGCGGGACGAGGTGGCGGAAGCGCGACTCGTCGCGAATCCGGGCTGCTATCCGACGGCTTCGGCACTGGCACTCAAACCGCTCGTCGAGCACTTCGGCAACAGGGTTGGCGGTCCGGTGGTCATCGACGCGAAATCCGGCGTGTCGGGTGCGGGCAGGAACGCGCGGGACGGTTACCAGTACTCGGAACTCAACGAGAACCTGAGGCCGTACGGCTCGGGCGTTCATCGCCACCAACCGGAGATCGAACAGGAGCTGGCGGTCGGAGCCGAGGCGCCAAGGGTGTTCTTCTCGCCCCACCTCGCGCCGATGACCCGCGGAATCCTCGCGGCCTGCTACGTGCCGATGACCGCTCCGCCGAGCCGTCAGGAGCTTGAGGCGGCCTATCTTGATCGCTATGCGAGCGAGCCCTTCGTTCGGGTGCTGACCGGGTCGACGTTGCCCCAGACGAAGGCGACTCTGGGTTCCAACTACTGCGACCTCGCCGTCCGCGTCGATGCGGAACGGGGACTCGCGGTCGTTTTCGCGGCGCTCGACAACCTCGTCAAGGGCGCCGCCGGACAGGCGGTGCAGAACATGAATGTGATGTTGGATATCCCCGAAACAACGGGCCTCTCGGCCGTGCCGGTGTTCCCATGACGTCCGGCGTAACCGCGCCGCGGGGGTTTGTTGCCGCGGGCGTTCACTGCGGCTTGAAGAAGAGGCGGCTCGACCTCTCGATGATCGCTTCGACTCCCGAGCAGCCGTCGACCCTGGCGGCCGTGTTCACGCGGAACCAGGTGCAGGCCGCGCCCGTACTCTACTGCCGCGAGGTGGTGGCTGGCGGCCGGGGCGCGCGCGCGATCGTGGCGAACAGCGGGAACGCGAACGCCTGTACGGGTGAGCGGGGCCTGGCCGACGCGCGGGCAATGGCCGCGCGGGCCGGCAAGGCGCTGGACATGGATCCTGGCCATGTCCTCGTGGCTTCGACCGGCGTGATCGGCGTGCCGCTGCCGCTGCCTGCCGTTCTTGCCGGCATCGACCAGGCAGCGAGCGAGCTCGGGCCCGGCGGGGGCGTGGCCGCCGCGGAGGGAATCCTGACAACGGACACGCGGCCGAAGATGGAGGTCGAGAGGATTGGCCTCGCTGGCGGCGAGGTGACGATCGGCGGCATCGCGAAGGGCGCCGGGATGATGGCCCCGGACATGGCGACGACCCTGGCCTTCGTGACGACCGACGTGAAGGTCTCGCCGGAGGCGCTCGATCTCGCCCTGCGGACGGCCGTCGAGCCGACCTTCAACAGCATCACGGTCGATGGCGACACGAGCACGAACGACTGCATCCTGCTTCTTGCCAACGGCGCCGCCGAGGTCGAAGCAACGACCGGAGACGACCTGGATCACTTCACAGCTGGTCTCGAGCGGGTGCTCGGCCGGCTCGCGATCGCCCTGATCGCCGATGCCGAGGGCGCCAACCGAGTCGTCGAGGTGAGGGTGAAGGGCGCGCGGACCGACGCGGCCGCCCGGCAGGTCGCGAACACGATCGCCAACTCGCCACTGGTCAAGACGGCGTACCGGTCGGGTCAGCCGAACTGGGGCCGGTTCATGGGGGCGATTGGACGGGCGGGGGTCGAAATCTCCGAACGACGGATTGGTATCTCCGTGTTGGCCGACGGCGCGCGGGTCGAGGTCGTGCGGGGCGGTTTGGGCGTGAGCGACAAGCTCGAGGGTCTGGTCCGGACCATGTTGGCGGACCATACGGTTCTTGAGGTGGAGCTTGGCCTCGGCTGCGGCCGCTGGACGGTTTGGACCTGTGATCTTTCCGAGGGATACATCGAGATCAACGCCAGTTACATCAGTTGATGGTGGGTGGGATGCGGAGGATGAAGTCAGAGCGGGATCTCGGCCGGGAACTGGCGGCGGCGCTCCGCTACGCGACTGCGTGGCACGGCAAGCGCGTCGTGATCAAGTACGGCGGGCGCGCGATGGCAGGCGATGAGTACGGCACCCTGATCGAGGATCTCGTACTGCTGCGGAGCGCCGGTTTGCGTCCGATGCTGGTCCACGGTGGCGGTGCGGAGATTTCGACCACGCTCCAGACGATGGGCATCGAGCCGCGCTTCGTCGACGGCCTGCGGGTCACGGACGAGGACACGATGCGGGTGGTCGAGATGGTTCTCGGCGGTTCGGTGAACAAACGCCTGGTCGGGATGATCCAGCGCGCCGGCGGCCGGGCCGTCGGCCTCACGGGCAAGGACGGCGACCTGTTGCGGGTGCGCCCTCACCCGAGGGCGGACGAACTCGGCTTCGTCGGCGAGGTCGAGCGCGTCGACACGTCGCTGCTGGACCAACTGACGGCCTCCGGCTACGTGCCGGTGATCGGTTCGCTCGGCGTCGGACCGGGCGGCGACACGTACAACATCAACGCGGATACTGCGGCCGCCGCCCTTGCCGCCGAGGTGGCGGCGGAGAAGCTCCTCTTGCTTACCGACGTGCGCGGCATAAGCGACAACGGCAGGTTCCGATCGCGCCTCTCGCCCGCCGAGGCGCAGGCGCTGATCGATTCGGGGGTGGTATCCGCCGGTATGGTGCCGAAGGTGCGGGCCTGCCTGAGCGCACTCGGGGATGGCGTGTCGAGCGCCCACATCGTTGCAGCGAGGGAGCCGCATGGGCTTCTCGTCGAGCTGTTCACTGAAGGCGGAATCGGCACGATGATCAAGGAGCCAGCAACAGCCCCTGAGGAGTGACCGGCGATGGGCAACGAACTGTTTCAGAACTACATGCGGGCCGAGGTGGCCTTCAGCCACGGCGAGGGCGTACGCCTGTGGGATACGCAGGGCCGCGAGTACCTGGACTTCCTGGGCGGGATCGCGGTGTCGTCGCTGGGGCACAACCACCCGGCCTTGGTCGACGCGATCTCCCGCCAGGCACGCCGCTATGTCCACGTGTCGAACCTCTTCCAGATTCCGGAGCAGGAGCGTGCGGGGCGGAAGCTGGTGAATGCGACGAACGGCGTTCTTCATTGCGCGCTGTTCGTCAACAGCGGCGCCGAGGCCGTCGAGGCGGCGATCAAGATCGCGCGCCGTCATGCCTACGACAGAGCCGGCGGCGACGAAGCGCGGCACCGTATCGTCACCGCCGAGGGCGCCTTCCACGGTCGCACCTTGGGTGCCCTGGCAGCAACCGGGACGCCTGCTTATCGGCTCGGGTTCGAGCCGCTCCCCGCCGGCTTCAGCCAGGTGCCTTGGGGAGACCTGAACGCGGCGGACAGTGCGATCGACGACACGGTTTGCGCCGTGCTGATCGAGCCGATTCAGGGTGAGGCTGGCGTGATCGAGCCGCCGGCCGGCTACCTCGAGGGTTTGCAGGCGCTGTGCCGCGAGCGCGGAGCGCTGTTCATTCTCGACGAAGTCCAGACCGGCATCGGGCGGCTGGGCCAGCCGTACGGGTTTCAGCACTTCGGCCTCGAGCCGGATGCGATCACACTGGCCAAGGGCCTGGGCGGGGGCGTCCCGGTGGGCGCGGTGTTGGCGAAACAGGAAGTGGCGGCGGCGCTCGTTCCCGGCACCCACGGCACGACGTTCGGCGGGAATCCGCTCGCTTCCGTGGCGGTCGGCGCCGTGCTCGACACCGTGTTCGATCCGATCTTCCTCGACCGGGTCGTGCGGGCCGGCGAGTATCTGCGCGCTCTGCTTCGCCAGCAGAAAGCCGGTGGCCTGGTCACCGAAGTGCGGGGTCAAGGATTGATGACGGCGATCGAGTGCAGGCCCGCGGCGCCCGAGGTGGCGAAGCGCTGCCTCGCCGCAGGGCTGATCGTCAATGCACCCAGGCCGCAGACTATCCGCATGCTGCCGCCGCTGGTGGTCGGCGATGCCGAAATCGAGCGCGCGGTCGGCATCCTGGGGCACGCCCTGGAGGGAGCGAACTGTTGAGCGCGAAGCCGAGCGATCGGACATCCGCCCGGCTTTGGGGCGCCGCCTTCGACTCGCCGGTCGATCCGGTCGTCGACGGCTTCACTCGCTCCCTGCCGTTCGATCGTCGCTTGGCCGGGGCCGACCTCGTCGGTTGTCTCGCTCATGCGCGGATGCTGTTCGAGACCGAGGTCATCGACCGCGAATCGTCGGTGGCCATCCTCGAAGGCCTCGGTTCCATTCTGCGGCGGGTCGAGGCAGGGACGCTCGAAGTCGGCGGCATGGACGAGGACATCCATACCTGGATCGAGCGCCAGCTGAGCGAGGAGATCGGTGACGCCGGACGGCGTCTTCACACGGCCCGCAGCCGGAACGACCAGACCGCGGTCGCGCTCAGACTGTGGCAGCGGAGCGCGGCGGAGCGCGCGGTCACCCGGGCGACCGACTTTGCGGCGACGCTCGTCGAGCGGGCGCGCCAGCACACCCGGACCGTTCTCCCGGGCTACACCCACCTGCAGCGCGGTCAGCCGACGACGCTCGCACAGCACCTCCTGGCCCATGCCTGGACTGCGCTCTCCGACGCCGAGCGGCTACGGCAGGTTCACCGCTCGGCCGGGCTTTGCCCCCTGGGTGGGGGGGCAATGGTCGGCTCGCGGCATCCGATCGACCCGGTACGGAGCGCGGAGTTGCTGGGACTGGCCGCCGCCTACCCGAACACGATGTGGGCCGTGTCCGACCGCGACTACGTGGCCGAGGCGCTGTTCGCTTGCGCGCTGGCGATGATCCACCTGTCGCGTTGGGCCGAGGAGATCGTGCTCTGGACCTCGAGCGAGTTCGGTTTTGCCCGCCTGGACGATCGGGCGGCGAAGGGCTCCAGCATCATGCCGCAGAAGAAGAACCCGGAGCCGGCGGAGATCCTGCGCGGGAAATCGGGTCGGGCGGTCGGCGGGCTCGTCGGGTTCCTCGTCACGCTGAAGGGTCTGCCTCTCACGTACAACAGTGATCTACAGGAGGATAAGCGGCCCTTGTTCGACGCGTTCGACACCGTCACCGCCTCGTTCGGCGTCGCGGGAGTGCTGGCCACGAGTCTCGGATTCGACCGCGAGGCGATGGCGGCGGCGCTCTCGGGGGCCTACATCACGTCGACCGACCTGGCCGACCTCCTCGTCGTGGCCGGTGTCCCGTTTCGGAGCGCCCACGAGCGCACCGGCGCGATCGTTCGGCTGGCCCGGAGCCGGGGCGTCGAGCTGTGGCAGCTCGAGGCGCAGGAACTCGCCGAGCTTGTCCCCGAAATCGAGGATGTCGAAACGCTGCTCCGGGAGGTGCGGCCCGAGTCGTCGCTAGCTGCTCACCAGAGCTTCGGCGGCCCGGCGCCTGACCGCGTCGCCGAGCAAATCGAGGAGATCGCCGAGCGGCTCGACGCTGAACGACGCTGGCTCGAGGCGCAGGAACCGCCGCCAATCTACCGGGCGCACCGGAACGGCGAGCTCCTCGCGCCGACGATTCGGGGAGCGGGCGGATGAGGCCGGCGACGCGGCTGGGCGCCATCCTCGCCATCGTCGGCGAACGGCCGGTGTCGAGCCAGCGAGAGATCGTCCGCGCGCTGGGTCGTCGCGGCTACAGCGTCTCCCAGACCACCGTGTCTCGGGATGTTCGCCGCCTCGGCCTGGTCAAGATGCCGCTCGCCGCCGGCGGCGCCCGCTACGCACCCGCGGAGCAGGCCGCGGGCGCTCCGCGCCGGGACCTGGAACGAGCGGTCCGCGAATTCGTCACCGGCGTCGATGAAGGCGAAGCACTGATCGTTCTGAAGACCCGCAGCGGTCATGCGAACGCGTTGGCCGTGGTCCTCGACGAAGCGGCTTGGCCGGAGGTCGCGGGTACGGTCGCGGGTGACGATACCGTCCTCGTCGTTCTCAGGCGGGCCGCCGACCGCGAACGCGTGCAGGACATCCTGAACGCGCTCTTGGGCGTCGACTGAGAGTCGTCTACTCGCCGCCGCGGGCAGAACGGCGGACCTGCCACGCCTGGGTTGTCTCCTGGGAAGAGAAGCGCTGCTCCTGCCAGGGGTCGCCATAGGTGTGGTAGCCGTTCTGTTCCCAGAAGCCGCGCTCGTCGGCAGCGAGGAACTCGACCGCCTGGACCCACTTCGCACTCTTCCAGGCGTAGAGGTGGGGAACGACGAGCCGCAGCGGACCTCCGTGGTCGGCCTCGAGCGGCGCTTCGCCGTGACGGTCGGCGAACAGGGCGTGCTCCGAGAGCAGGTCGGGGAGCGGCAGATTCGTCGTGTAGCCGCCGTAGCAGTGGATCAGCGCGTGACTGGCCGAGGTGTCCGGCCGCACCGCGGCCAGCACGTCGCGGGTCGAGAAGCCGGACCAGCTGTTGTCGAGCGTCGAGAAGCGGGTGACACAGTGAAAGTCGGCGACGACTTCCCGCCGGGGCAGGCTCTGGAGCGCCTGCCAGTCGAGAGTCCTCTCAGCTTCGACGAGGCCGAACAATCGGAGCGCGAACAGGCTCGTTGCGACGTCCGGCGTGTCGCCGCAGGAGAGGACGGGCCACTTCTTCGTCACGTACTGGCCTGGAGGCACGCGGTCGTTGCCGCGCCGAGGTGTGTCGTCCATGACGGCTGAGGATACTCGGAGCTGCGGTCCGTTACGTTCCTGCGGGGCAGCTCGTCCGAATTTGTGAGTATTATGGTAATCATCTTCGAGCGTCGTCTCGTCGCGCCGCCGAGACCGCTACCGTGGTACCCGAAGGATGATCACCGCACCGCCCGTTCAAGGCGCCCCGGCGCGCGATCTCGACGGAGGCGTACCGTCCCTGCCGGTCGGCTTGGATGACGGCGCCCGCCGCCTGTTGGCTCGAGTCGGCAACACTCCGCTGCTCGATCTGAGTCACGCGCTGGGTCCCGCAGCTCAGGAGCTGGGTGCTGAACTCCACGCGAAGGCAGAGATGGCGAACCCGGGTGGCTCGGTCAAGGACCGCCCCGCGCGACACATGCTGCTCGCGGCATGGGACGCGGGGCGTCTCGACGACGGTCGGCGCGTGCTCGATGCGACGTCCGGCAACACCGGCATCGCCTTGGCGATGATCGGCGCCGCGATGGGCGTCGGCGTCACTCTCTGTCTGCCGAAGAACGCATCCGTCGAGCGTCGGCGCATCCTGGGTGCGTTCGGTGCGAAGCTCGTGCTGACCGATCCGATGGAGGGTTCGGACGGGGCGATCCGCGAGGCGCGTCGCCTCGTCGAAGCGGATGGGGAAGCCTACTGCTATGTCGATCAGTACAGCAATCCGGCCAACTGGCGCGCGCACTTCGAGACGACGGGTCCCGAAATCTGGAGACAGACGGCAGGCAGGCTGACCCACTTCGTTGCCGGGCTGGGCACCAGCGGCACGTTCTGCGGCACCGCGCGCTACTTCGCGGAGCGTACGCCGGCGGTTCGTCTCGTGTCGATGCAGCCCGACGGGCCCTTTCACGGCCTGGAAGGCATGAAGCACATGGAGAGTGCGCTGGTACCGTCGATCTACGACGACTCGATCGCCCACGACGAAGTTGTCGTCAGCACGGAGGACGCCTACGCCGAGGTCCGGCGACTGGCCCGAAGAAGCGGTTTGCTGGTCGGCATCTCGGCGGCTGCGAACGTTGTCGCGGCGAGGAGGATTGCCGAACAGGCCGCGGAGGCGGGCGATCGCGCCGTCGTGGTGACGATTCTCTGCGATGGCGCGGACAAGTACCTGTCCGAACCGTTCTGGGACGAGGCCTGAGGCACATGCTCCCGTTGCTTGCGAGCCCGCGGCAGGGACACGCAGGATGATCGAACTGACCAGATCCGACCTGGCTCGCATCCGCGCGCACGGCGAGGCCTGCTACCCGGAGGAGTGCTGCGGCGTGCTGGTCGGTCGCCTGGTGGCGAGCGGGGACGGCGGCGGGAACGGCGCCGCAAGGGTCATCGTCTCGCGGTTGGTCGGCGCCGACAACGAACGAGAGCGGGAGAGTCGGCACAACCGCTACCTGATTCCGCCCGAGGTCATCCTCCGCACCGAGCGCGAGGCGAGGGTGGAAGGCCTTGATGTGGTCGGCTATTACCACTCGCATCCCGACCACCCCTCGCGGCCAAGCGACTTCGACCGGGAACATGCCTGGCCCGGCTACAGTTACCTGATCGTTTCCGTACAAAGTGGCCGTGCCCGGGACGAGCGCTGTTGGCGGCTCCGCAACGACCGCTCGCGCTTCGACGAGGAGCCGATTCGGAGTCTGGAAGCCCGAGGGCCACACGACGAAAACCCCGAAGAGTCCGACGGAGAGCAAGGATGACCGTACTCATACTGATCCCTACGCCGCTCAGGCCGTTTGCCGGAGACCAGGCCGAAGTGGTTGTTGCCGCCGCGACCGTGGGCGAGGCGATGGAGCAACTCGTCGAGCGACATGGCGGCCTCAAGCCGCACCTGTTCGGTGACGACGGCAAGCTGCGCACCTTCGTCAACCTCTTTCTGAACGACGAGGACGTCCGCTACCTGGAGCGCGAGGCGACGCCGATCAACGGCGACGCGACGCTGGCGATCATCCCGTCGATTGCCGGCGGCTCCGTGGCCGAACCTCCGGTTCCTGCGGCGGCTGCGCCATCGGCACAGGCGACGGAACTGAGCCCGGAGGAGATCCTCCGCTACAGCCGTCACCTGATCATGCCCGAGGTCGGCTCCGAGGGGCAGTTGAAGCTCAAGTCGGCGAAGGTGCTGATGATCGGCACAGGCGGTCTCGGCTCGCCGCTCGGCATGTACCTTGCCGCGGCCGGCGTCGGCCGCCTCGGCCTGGTGGACTTCGACGTCGTCGACGAGTCGAATCTCCACCGTCAGTTGCTCTACGGCAACGCGGACGTCGGCCGTCCGAAGATCGACGCCGCGGTCGAGCGGCTGCGCGAGGTGAATCCGCATATCGAGCTCGTGCCGCACCCGGTGCTTCTCGACTCGAGCAACGCGCTCGAGATCTTCGAGGACTACGACCTGATCGTCGACGGCACGGACAACTTCCCGACTCGCTATCTCGTGAACGACGCTTGCGTCCTGCTCGGCAAACCGAACGTCTACGGTTCCATCTTCCGCTTCGAGGGCCAGGTGTCCGTGTTCTGGGGGGCAAGGGGCCCGTGCTACCGCTGCCTGTTCGCCGAGCCGCCGCCGCCGGGACTCGTCCCTTCATGCGCCGAAGGCGGTGTGCTCGGCGTGTTGCCGGGCATCATCGGCAGCCTGCAGGCGAACGAGGTGATCAAGTTGATCATCGGTCAGGGTGATCCGCTGATCGGCCGGCTCGTGCTCTTCGATGCCCTCAGGATGAGCTTCCGTGAACTCAAGCTGCGCAAGAACCCGGACTGCCCCCTCTGCTCCGAGCGACCGACGCAGACCGAGCTGATCGACTACGAGCAGTTTTGCGGCGTCCCCGCCGTCGCCGAGGCGCCGGAGAGCGACGACCTGATCGACGTGACCCCGACCCAGGTCGAGTCCTGGATGGACGATGGCCGCGAGGTCAGCATCCTCGACGTCCGGGGTCCGCAGGAGTACGCCATCTGCCGGATCGACGGTTCGACCCTGATCCCGGTCGCCGAACTCGAGAGCCGGCTCGGCGAGCTCGACCCTTCGAAACTCTGGGTCGTCCACTGCCACCACGGCCCGCGCTCGACACGAGCGACGAACATCCTCCGCGACCACGGCTTCCCGCAGGCCTACAACCTGGCCGGGGGGATTGACGCTTGGGCGGAGGAAGTGGATCCGTCGTTGCCGCGATACTGAGCGAGCGGCCACTCTCGCGTTTACGCTGATCGGCTGACACGTGTAACGTGTCAAGTGCCGAGCGGCTCGAAGCGGACGTCTCGCGCTTCGACGCGCACCCTCCCTTCCGGCAGGGCCTCGACGGCTCTCCGCGGCAGCAAGGCCAGGCCGATGGCCGGGGCGTCGCGCGGCGATCGGGAAACGCTCGTGACGAGACCGGCGGTTCGGCCGTCGAACTCGATCTCCGCCCCGGCGGCCGGGATGTGTCCGGGCTCGAAAGCGAGCCGGCACATGCGGCGGGCCGGCTGGCCGCGGTAGTGCAGCCGCGCAACGATCTCCTGGCCGAGATAGCAGCCCTTCTCGTAGTCGACGGCGCCCTGGATGCCGCTCTCCTGGGGCAGATTCGAGTCGTCGTAGTCCACGCCCCACAGCGGATGGCCGTGTTCGATGCGCAGTGCCTCGATCGCTTCCTGGCCGACTCGCTCCAGGCCCGCTTCGGCGAGATCTTCGGCCATCAGGGGTGCGATCGCCGAGGACTGCCAGAGGGAGAAGGCTGGCGCCGGGCTGTGGCCCTCGCGCACCAGGCGAGCCTGGTAATCGAGGAGCTCGACCTGGGTGTGACTCCAGGGCTCGGTCAGCTCGTGGGCGGCCGTCGCGCCAAGATCGGCCAGAGCCTCGGCGCTCCTTGGCCCGGCGACCTTCACCGAAGCCATGTCTCCAAGGGGAAGGACCTCGACCTGATCCGTGACGATGTACTTCTCGAGGTGCTCGATGATCGTCCTGCCACGGCCCTTCGGAATCTCCAGCCAGAGGCGGTCTTCAAGCGTCAGCACGGCGGCGCTGGCGAGAATGCGCCCGCGGACGTCGAGAACGAAGCCGAAGTGGCCGGCTCCCGGTTCGAGGCCTTCGATGGCCGCGGTCACCATGCCGCCGAAGAACCGCTCGCGGTCGGGACCCTTGAGTTCGAGCCGGGAAGTCGGAACGGGCTCGCAGAGAGCCGCTTCGGTCGCAAGCAGGTCGACGTCCCGTTCGAAGCTCATCGCGTTCTCCGCCGTCGTCCTTGGCCATCCAGGAGGATCTCCCGCGCGGAAGCGTGGCGAAGGTCGGGCACGACCCAGCGGGCGCCGGCTTCTTCCAGTCGGTCGCCGGTAGTGAAGCCGGTGGCAACGGCCAGCACCGGGACGCCATGGGCGTCTCCGCAGGCTATGTCGCGGACCGTGTCGCCGATGATGACGACATCGCTCGCGTCGGGCGGAGCGCCAAGCCGGCTCGTTGCCCGTTCCAGGGCGACGGGTACGAGTTCATCGCGACGGACGCCGTCCTCGCCGAACGCGCCGAAGTCGAAGAAGCGGTTCAGGCCGAAGGGCTCGAGCTTGGCTCGGGCGCCGATCTCCCAATTCCCGGTGAGCAGAGCCACGCAGGTATCCTCGGCGGTGGCGAGCTCCTCGAGGAGTTCGACGACGCCGGGCAGAAGCCGCATCTGGTCCGGGTCGAGCCGGTCGAGCAGGTCGCCGTAGTGAGACCGCACCTCGGCCAGGCGGCCTTCGACCTCGTCGCGCGGCACACCGGCCTCGGTCATCAGGTCGATGACCGCCTCCGTGTCCGTCCTGCCGCCGAAGTCATAGGCGCGGACGTCGCCCGTCAGGCCGAAGGTGCGCTCGAGCGCGCCCATGAAGATGGGACCGATCTGAGGCCCGCAACGAACCAGCGTGCCGTCGATGTCGAAGAGGAGCAGGCGCATCGGCTGATGCCGGGACCGAAAGGAGAGGTCGAGACTATCGGTTCGCTTCGCCGGCCGGGGCCTGCGCTACGCTTCGAGCCTTGATCGTTCGGGTCTTGAGTTTCGCCACCGCCTTGGACGCCGTCGGCAGCGCCGAGGTCGAGTACGAGCTGGCGGAAGGCAGCACGATCGGTGACCTGGTCGAGCGCCTGACGGTGGCGTATCCGGGTCTGGAACCCCTGTGGCCTCGCCTGGCAGTGGCCGTCGATGGAGATGTTGCCCAGGACCGCAGGTTCCGCCTTCACGACGGCGCCGAAGTCGCCCTCCTGCCGCCGGTGTCCGGCGGCTCTAGCGGCGCGGTCCGGCTGCGGGACGGCCCCGTCGACGCGGATACCGTGTCCGCGGTCCGCGCGGGCATAGAAGACGCCGCCAAGGGCGCCGTCGTCGTCTTTGTCGGCAACGTCCGCAACTCGTTCGGCGGCCGCCCGGTCGAGCGGATCACGTATTCAGCGTATCCGGCGATGGCGGAGAGGCGCCTCGAGCGGATCGTGAAGGAGCTCCAGGCGGCTGAGCCCGGAACCCGAGTCGAGATTGTCCACGGCATGGGTACGCTCGAAGTTGGCGACGCGAGTGTCGTCATTGCCACGGCCTCCGCTCACCGCCGTCAGGCTTACGAGACGAACCGCCGCGCTCTGGAGCGCCTCAAGGCGGAGGTCCCCATCTGGAAGCGGGAGCACTACACAGACGGTGCCGCCGCTTGGCGGGAGGAGGAGCCGCTCGTTGGGTGAACGAGTCGGACCGGCGCGCGCGAGGTCGAGCTTGTTCAGCACGATGACGTCGGCGACTGGCTCATTCAGGGATTCGCGGCTTCCGGTCCTGGAGTCGAGTCCATGTCCCCAACGAGCGCGTTCTCCGTCGCAGATACTGCGCGGCGATAACCACCGATGTCACTGCAAAGACGAAGACACCACCACAAAGGGCGATCATCACGAGGTCCCAGGCGGGTCGCCGATGAATCAACAAAGTGAAGTCAAGTGTGTGCAGGCCGTTGAAGATCCAGCGCTCCATCCGGCGCCTGCTGGTCAGGCGTTCGAGAATCTGGCCGGTCGACAGGTCGATATGAAACCAGGTCGCCTCCGGATCATCGAACTCGACTCTCAGCGCTGGCAGTGGGCGGTGGCGGTCGTGATGGGAGTAGTAGTAGAGGTCGTAACCGTCCAGCCGCTCTGAACGCAGAATCCTGCTGTCGGGGATCAGCCTGCCGATGCTTCCGTCGATTCTCTGCTCCAACGATTCCGTCTCGCCTGGAGCCAGCAGGTGCTGGACTTCCCGTCTGGAGCCGTGCAGGGAGACATGGGACTCTCCGCCAATCCAGTGCCATGCGATCTCCTTGACGGGGAACCCCGTATCCTGCCTGACGAGTTCGCGAATGTCCTCGACACGAGAGTGGGCGGGAGCTGACCGCAGGAGGCCCTCCTGTTGCCGATAACGCTCCCTTTGGTCGGAGAGGCTGCTGCTCGAATCGAATACTCCCCAGGGGCCCACCGACATCAGGCCGCTCAGCAGGAACGTCAAGAGGAACACGGAAGCGAGCAAGCCCAGGACGTGGTGGTACTTCGTCATGCCCCGGTAGGGCGACCAGGAGCGGTTCCGGTAGCTGCGCCTCGGTCGCAGCCGGATCAAGCCGATGATCGCACCGGTGATCACCGCCACCAGGCCCACCAGTGCAAGGACGATGATGACCTGCTCCCAGAGGGCGCGGTGCTTGCGCAGCTGCACCGGGTAGATCCAGTGCAGATTGGAGCCCATCCAGTTCCAGATGCGCTCGCCGCGGTCGGTGTCGCGTACCACCTGGCCTGTCAACGATGAGACATAGAACTCGGTGCCCTTGCCGTCCTCGATCGACACCCGGTGCAGCGGCCGGTAGGGGTGAAGACCATCGGACACGGACCACTGGTCCATCTGCAGCAGATCCAGGTGCTTGGCCGTTATGGCTTCTTCGGAATGCTGTGTTTCGTAGAACTCGACTGCCGCCGCCACGGCGGCCTCGGCAGGCATCTGATCCACGGTGGCGCCGGTGTCGGCGTACATGCCCCTCCAGGATGCGCCTTCGGCCTTTACCAGATAGACGGGACGGTCGCCGCTGCTGGTGAGAATCAGCTGCTCGATACGGGCCTGGGGCTCGGCGAGTCCCAGCGGCGCCTCGAGAGACACCTCGACGCGGTCAACCGCGAGCGGCTTCAACCCGGCGAAGTGCTCGTCCCTGGTCAGTTCGGGAAAACCCACGTACATCATCACCACGCCGCTGATGGACCACATGGCCACAAATGCGCACATGGCAATGCCCAGCCACCGATGGCTGATGAAGAGCAGACTTCGAGGTTTCATCGTGAGGCTCTACGTGGCGGGGATTCTCCGAGCGAAGACGAACGAGACGGCAGTGGAGTAGCCGCGCGAAATGTCCGTAGGCGGAGCGCTCAGCGGACGGCCGACTCGTCTTCAGGAGTCGTTCTGCCGTACTCCGCGAGGACGCTCCTTAGAAGAAGTCGTAGTCCAGGGTCACGGTGACGGTGCGAGGCTTCCCGACGAGCCAGGTATTCGGCCAGTAGTACGCGGAGTAGGCGTAGAGTTCATCCAGCAGATTGTCGACGCGCACCGCGGCCGAGAGATCCTCGCTGAAGCGCCAGCGTGCAGAGGCATCGACGACGGTGTACGAGGGAATCGGGTTGTCGGGATGAAAGCGCTCGCCGACATGGCGGGCATCAGCCGAGAACTGCAGTTTCTCGAGAGGAGCCCAGACGAGACCCAGGTTGAAGGTCTCTTCGGGAACCTCTCGAGGTGTCTCGCCTGCGTCCGTTTCCGCATCCAGAAGGACCCCGGTGGCTGTCAACGTCAAGGCATCGGCCAGCGCGGTCGTGAGACTGAACTCGATGCCTTGCGAAGTCTGTTCCGGAATGATGATCACGTCGTCAGGGTTGAGCGAATCCGGATCGTCTTCGATGAGGTTGTTCTTGACAATGTCGAACAGGGCCGCGCTCCACGACAAGCGCCCGCCCAGGAGGCGTTGCTTGATGCCGATCTCAACCTGCTCGCTCCTGATGAAGTCCACTGCGCGGTTCCTGGCCGTGGTTTGCACGATGCTGTTGCTCGGGTGAACCGCGCCGGTCGTGTACTGGCCGTAGAGCATCGTATCGTCGCGTAGATCAAGGGTCAGTCCCGCCCGGCCCGTCAGGGCGTCCACGCCTTGGTCGAAGATGGGCGGATTGCTCACGTCTTCGTACTCCGTCTCGACATCCTCGTGGCGCAGGCCGAGGACGAGCGTCAGCGACTCGGTGAGGCCGATCAGGCTCTCGGCGAACACTGCGAGCTGGGTGACGTCGGAGATGATCTCCGTCCTGTCCTCCGCGGAGGTGAGATCGGAGAACACGCCAGGATCAAAATCGAAAGCGTCGACGACGTCGAAGTCATTCGCCCAATCGACTCCATTGGGGTTCGCTCCACCGAAGTTGGTGCCCCGTTCGAAGGTCAGGTCGTTCATCTCGAAACCCGCCGACGTCTTCATCCGGCGCCTCTCGGTGCCGGCATCAAACACGAAGTTCGTGCGGAATCCGTCGTGCTCGATGTCATGGGCGATGACCAGGGGAGACGACCGTGTCACGGTTCCGGCGGGCCGGTCGTACTCGAAGAAGTCGAGCGTCTTCCAGAAGCGATCGCTGACGAGGCGGTAGAGCTCGGACTGCATGGTCACTCGTTCACTGATTGTCCAGTCCGCCCTGAGTCGGGCAGCGCCATCCTGGTAGCGCATGCGGCCGTCGGTGACGTCGAAGTTGCTCTCCAGCAACTCGGTGGGGAAGGCCCCGTCGACCAGTGGCGTGCCGAAGTACCGCATGGGCTCCTGGTCGCCGTGATCGTATCTTCCTGTCAGCGAGAAATCGTCGGTGATCCGCCACTCCAGCGAGGCGGAGATCATCTCGGTTTCGCTGTCACCTCGGTCGACCCAGTTGTCGGACTGGTTGTTGCTGTAGTCCAGCCGGTAGGCGAGGTTCTCGGCGAGGCCGCCGGTCAGGCCGAGTCCGAGGAAACGGGTGTCGTTTTCGCCGACGGATACCCGCAGGTCGCCTCCCGGATCCTGCCGTGGTCGCTTGGGGATGACGTTGTAGGCGCCCCCGATGCCGCCTTCGCCGTAGAGCACCGACGCCGGGCCCTTGAGGACCTCGATACGCTCGATGCCCCAGGTGTCGAAGGGGAACGTGATCGTGTTGAAGGCGTTGTAGTAGCTGGTTCCGTCGAACATCTTCGTCACGGTTCCCTGGCCGCGAAAGCCCCTGGCTGCGATGTTCTGTCCACCGTTGCCCGGGTGTCCGTCATTCGAGAAACCCGCGGAACGGGTGACGGCTTCCATCACGGTCGTGTCCAGGCGTTCACGGATCGAATCGCCGTCGATGATGTCGACTGTCGCCGGCATCTCCATGACGGTGAGTTCCATCCGACTGCCCGTCTCGCTGGTGGTATCGACCGGCTTGCCATAGACGGTTATCTGGTCGCTCACTGTGGTTTCGTTCTCGGCGCCAGCGTCGTTTGCGGCATCGACCGCGCCGGCGGAATCAGCTTCGGTTGTTGCCTCGCGGTGCGCGGGCGTTTCCTGGGCGGCGAGGCCGGCTGTGCCCGCCAGAGAGGCGAGCAAGAGGCTCGGGAGCAGAGAGAACAGGTTGAGCGGGCTGCGCGTTGGTTGCATCAGGTCCTTCTCCTGATCACAAGGAGTGATCGCAGGTTGTTGTGTCGGGTGAATCGGTGCTTGATGGAAGGAGTGCTGTCGACAGGACGGCCTATGCGAACGCGGCGTTGCGGCGAGTTGCGACTGACGCGGAGGATCCGGGCCGTGGCTCATGTTGTCCGCCCGGTCGTTACGCTGCCCTGGGCGTCGAGCGCGGCGAGTGCATGGCAATCCGGGCGCCAGTACCTCTCCCGGCAGGCGACTCGACCCCGATCTGCCGAGGGGCGACCGCTTTGCCGTACGGCGGAGTCAGACCGCGAACGACGAGCCGCAGCCGCAGGTACCGACGGCTTTCGGGTTCGAGAACTTGAATCCGGTGCCGGCGACGCCGAGCTGATAGTCGATCGTCGTGCCCTTCAGGTAGCGGGCGCTGATCGGATCGACGTAGACCCGCAGGCCCTCGTACTCGAAGATCTCGTCCGCATCGCGGCTGCTCTCTTCGAAGTCGAGCGCGTACTCGAAGCCGCTGCAACCCCCGCCGCGCACCGCCACGCGCAGTCCGTGTTCGGGCGACAACCCCTCGTCTTCGCGGGTCAGCTTGATCATCCGGACCGCCTTCTCCGTCAGGTGCAGCGTTTCTGGCGTTCGGGCGGGCGCCGCCGAGGGAAGAGTCGGAGCGGGAAAGTCGATCTGCGTCATCGTGCGTTCCTTGGCCTGCGGCCCGATCGGGCCATCTGGCCACAGGTTGGACGAAGGAGAGTATCATCGACAGGTGTTGGCAAGGCCTTCGGACCGGCGTGGGCACTGTTGCAGCCACCGACCGATACCGGGGGCCGAGGGGTGGTGATCCGGGAGCAGGGGCGCGGCGATGGCGGCTGTGTCGAGGTGATTACGGGCGGCATGTTCTCGGGCAAGAGCGAGGAACTGCTGCGCCGGCTGCGGCGAGCACTCATCGCTCGCCAGCGGGTACAGGTGTTTCGTATCGCTACGGATACCCGCGGCGGCGATCGCGATGTGCTCCGAACCCGCGATAATCGCAGCCTTTCGGCGGAGACGGTCAAGTCCTCTGCCGAGATGCGCGAGCGCCTCGCCCTGGGTGTTCAGGTCGTGGGAATCGACGAGGCTCAGTTCTTCGACCGCGACTTGGTGCCGCTGGTCACCGAGCTTGCCGACGTCGGCGTGCGGGTCATCGTCGCCGGCCTGGATCTGGACTTCCGGCGCCGTCCGTTCGGGCCGATCCCGGATCTCCTGGCGGTTGCCGAGTACGTCGACAAGATGCATGCCGTCTGCGTCCGCTGCGGCGGCGCAGCCCAATACTCGCTCCGGTTGGCCGATGGTGAGGATCAGGTCCTCGTCGGAGACACCGAGGCTTACGAAGCCCGTTGCCGCCGCTGCTACAACTCGTCCACAGCCGGTGGCGGGTCGACGAATGCCGGAGCCGAAGCAGCGGCGGCCGGGTCGGCCTGAGGCGCAAGGAGGAGTTCGATCGCCTGCCGGATGGTCGACTGGAGGTGAGGTGACGAAAGGTCATGACCGACGCCTGGGATAGTGAAGCAGGCGCCCAAGGTAGGCCAGCGGCGCGGAAGACGCCGGATCATCGCCACCGGCGTGAAGGCGTCCAGTTGACCGTAGACGACGGCGATGGGCGCAGTGGCTTCGCGCGCGGCCTCGAAGTCGTAGTGGGTGAGGGGCGGAGCGATGAGCAGCAGACCCGCCGGTCGTTCCCCGGACGTCTGAAGCTTGCGGCCCATCGACACGACGGCGCCGAAGGAGTAGCCGACGGACAGTCGCGGCAGCTCAGGGAAGCGCCGGCCCAGCTCGGCCTCGCTCTCGGCGAGGTCGTCTCGCTCGCCGCGACCTTCGTCGTGATGCCCGCCGCTTTGGCCGACGCCCCGAAAGTTGAATCGGAGCGCCGCGCCGCCTGACTCGACCACTGCCTCCGCGGCAGCCGCCACGACATGGTTGTCCATGTCGCCGCCGTGGAGCGGATGCGGATGCGCCACGGTCGCGACGAAGGACGGCGCCGTATCCGGTTCGACGAGTTCGGCTTCGAGCGCGCCGGCCGGGCCCTGGAGTTCGAGAGGGGTGATTCGAGGCATGGTCAGGCGGTGAATTGGAGGCTGCTGCGGAATATACTCTCTGTCGCGTCGGATTGACCTGCACAGCCGGGATGCGGTAGCTCTCGGCCTTCGAAACACCGCCGGTAACGCTCCGTAACGCAAGGCGGATGCCTACCAGGGAGTGCCTTTGATGTTCTTCGATTTCAACTACATCCTCATGGTCATGGTTCCCGGCCTCCTGCTGTCCGGGTGGGCCAGCTTCCGGGTGAAGCGAGCATTCAACAAGTACTCGAAGGTGCGTTCGGCGACCGGGATGACCGGCGCCCAGGCGGCCCAGCGCCTGCTCGCCTACGCCGGCATCGCCGACGTGCAGGTCGTCGCTACCCGCGGCCGGCTCTCCGACCACTACAACCCGGTGACGAAGAAGCTCGCCCTGTCGGAGGAGGTCTACGGTTCGAACTCGGTCGCTGCCATCGGCATCGCCTGCCACGAAGCGGGGCACGCGATCCAGCACGCGAAGAACTATGCGCCCCTGTGGCTCCGGTCGACCCTCGTGCCGATGGCCGGAATCGGCAGCAACCTGGGCTACATCGTCATGTTCCTTGGTCTGATCATGGGCGCCACGGGGATGGTCCTGTTCGGAGCGGTCCTGTTCTCGGCCGTCGTCCTCTTCCAACTCGTCACGCTGCCCGTCGAGTTCGACGCGACCGCCCGCGCGAAGCGACTCGCTGTCGAGCAGGGCCTCATCCTCCAGACCGAACGGGTCGGCATGGACCGCGTACTGAACGCCGCCGCGATGACCTACGTCGCCGCCGCGGTCGCCTCCCTGCTCACCCTCCTCTACTTCCTGATGCGCGCCGGTCTGCTCGGCGGCCGCGACTGACGGCGCCCGGCGCCAGCTCGCCGCAACATCGCGCGGACGTCCTCGACGAAACTCCCCAGCGACGGAACGGCTTTGCCTGCGCGGTAGAAGTCCATCGCGTCGACGAGGTCCACGGCGAACTCGATGCCGCCGAGAGGGGTTACTTGGCCGCCCGCTCGAAGGGCCTCCCTCAGTAGTTGCTTGTAGCGGTTCTTCTCGCACTTCTCAGTGCCGAGCTGCGGCTGGTGACCGACTACCTCATTGAACGAAACCGGGTCGGCGAGGAACCAACGTTCGACGTGAGGGTCGGGGCAACCCACGACGGTCCGACCCTCCAGAGGAGGGCCTGTCGCCGTGCCGATCTCCCTCCTCTTCTCCAAGGGCGTGGAGCAGTTGCCGTCGATAACGACCACTACGAAGTCTGGGGAGAACGCGCCCTTCTCCACGGCTGTCTGATACGCCTTGAAGTCGGAAAGTACCCGAGCAGCGCCGCCTTGTTGCGTCCTGGTGGCGACTTTGAGCTTGACCTGCTCTTCCCTGCGGACTCTCTCGATGACCCGCCTCACGAACCGCTCCTGGGCCTCGTCTTCCACGAAGAGATCAACGTCCAGCAGATCATCCATCGATCCACCCTCGCCTGGCCAGTCGCTCGAACTGGCCGTCTTCCGCGTGGGCGGTCAGACCCTTGACGATGTCCTCGTCCGTGAACAAGGGGCCGGCGGTGTCGAGCGCAGTCACCCTCGTCTCCCCGCCGACCCGTTGGACGTTGAACAAGCCGATCTGCCCTGGAGAGTCTTCCGCAGCCTGTTGAACAACGTTGCAGAAGCGAGGCGAGTGAGTCGTGACGACTACTTGCCGCCTGTCCTCAAGCGCCAGCGATAGAAGCAGATTGGCGATGAGTTCGAGACGGCGTGGGTGGACGCCGTTTTCCGGCTCTTCCAGGCTCAGGAGCGGGCCGCCCCATGGGTTCACGGCCATGACGCACAGAGCGACTAGACGGAGAGTCCCCTCGGAGACCACGCGAGACGAGTACTCGATGCCCTCGTGACGAATCACGAGGTCGAGCGTGCCTTGCCGCTCGTCAAGGCGTACTTCGAGCGTCTCGATCCCGGGGGCCAACGTCTGCAAGGTCCGTTTCACCGCATTGAACCGCTCCGGCTCTTCCGCGCGTAGCTTGTAGAGGAACGGCGCGATGAAATGCCCGTAACGGCCGAGGTCGGTGACGTCCGCCGGCGGCCTGGGCTCTCGCATCCAGTTCGGCTGGAGATAGTAGGTGGACCACCCGGAGAGCTCCCTCCTGACAGCCTCGAACCGCTGGTAGCCAGCGCCCGCAAGGCTCCGGTCCGACAGAAGCGTGTGGTTCAGACCCAGCGGCTCCTCCCTGGGGCGTCCTCGGTTTGTACTGCGAACGCGCAAGTGGTGATCTTCCTTCGCAATCGGGGGCGCCGGACTCTTCTTGACAGCCCCGGTCGTGCCGATCAGTGCCAGATACTCATCGGCGACTTGCAGCCTGCCCGAAGCTACATCGATGCGCGGCTCGACGCGATACCGATAACGTGCTTTTCCCACGGCGAGATCAGCCTCCAGCGAGAAGGTTGCGCTCTCTCGCTCCAGAAGCTCCGGCAGACCGCCCGCTGGTAGCGAGAACGCCTCCAGCGCGTAGCCCCGCACCGGCTCGGGACCTTCCAGCGCATCCGAGAGCGTTCGTGCCGTTCCCAGCCATGAGAGCGCGGAAACCGCGTCGAGCAGGTTGCTCTTGCCGGCGGCGTTCGGTCCGTAAAGAACGGCGAACCGCGGGAACTCCACCGTCACGTCGGCGAGCGACTTGAAGTTCCGCACTCTCAGCTTCTCGAGCATGTCGATACTCCCGTTCGCCCCCCGCTGGTCGGTTCGAACCCGCTCACCCGCGGGCGACGTTCAGTTGCAGACTAACGGACTCGGTCGAAGGCGATGCCGGATCGTCCGGCGTAGCGGCCCGGCGACCGCCGTCCGGGGAACCGTGCTCCCGATCGACCCAGACCAGATCGGGTTTGCAGAAGGCGACGAACCTGCATCATCACCGGGCTCGCGGTTCTGAAGCCGCCGAGCGGACGGCGCCGCTCCTCATGCCGGATCTTCGAGTAGGCCCCGGCCGATTGCGGCGAGGATGCGCAGCTTGAGTTTTTCGCGGAGGTCGGCGGGTTCCTTCCAGACGATGTGGTTGTACTGGCGCGTGTCGAAGTGGACGTCGTCGAGACCGTCCTTGCGGCACGAGAAGATGACGGGAGTATCCAGCCCGTGGGCGAAGCCTGCCTCGTAATAGACGCCGCCGCGGGCGCCGTCGTTCCCCTGCGTGAAATCGGCGACCAGGAAACGGCACCCTCGGATCTCCGCGATGATCGCGTCATCGATTCTCCCGAGGAACTCCTTGCCGTCAACGCGAACGGGCTCGTAGCCTGCATCTCGGATTCCTGGTTCGATTCCGTCATGGTAGGCCGCGTTCATCGTCTTGTCGAACCACATCGCGACGAATGCGCGCGAGGAATTACTGAGCCCTTGCTTCAGTTGGTCGACTATCTCGTAGCCCTCGACGGTCACACCATGCAACGGGCTGCCGCTGTGCGCGAAGGGGATCTCGTCAATCCAGCCATTTTGCGTGAGGTGAGTCATGAAGAAATTCAGCTCGCGGTGTTTGTCGTCGGGTTCGTCAGCGATCGACTCGACGTGCGCCAGAGCCAAGAGGAAGGGGCGGTTCGCAGGTCTGGGCTCGAGAAAGCCACCGCCGGGGGCGCCCTCTTCGTCGGCAAGGTACTTCAAGAGCTGCAGCGCCCTCTGACGAACGGAACGCAGACGCCGGCTCTTCACGCTGTTCAGAACGTAGCTGCTGACTCGAGGACAATCCGCGCCGAACCCGCGCTGCTCGATCAACCAAGAGGTCAGTCGAGCCTTCAAGCCGGCATCCCAGCCTTTCAGCAACTCCTCGGCGGTGCCGGTGAGGTCGTAGCGCCCGTCGGCGCGTGGCGAGTCGATCCGCCGTCCTTCGCCGTGCGGCGGGTCGCAGGTGGCGGGCGTACCCCAGATGGGACAAGTCTGGTCGTCGGCCATGTCGTTCTCCATGGATTGACGAGGAAGGAGCTGTGACTTCCTACGTTGATCTGCGTAGCGAAAGCCGCTGAAGGCAGGCCATTGCTCGTCGCAGGCTCTCCGCTCGCTCGGAGGCAACGTCGGGCCGCCAGTCGTTCTCCACGAACTCCGTCAAGCGTGAGCCGTAGGCCGGGCCGACGGCTCGACCGCTGCCCTCTCGCGGTACCATGTCCTGCTTGACGGCCCGGTGTCTTGAACGACGCGCCAGGTTGACCAGCGCCCGTTTCGGGTCCGGCAGCTGTTCGGGAGCCGGTGGGATGCGGTCTCGTGAGATGCCGACGAACGCGGCGAGGGCCTTCGCGTCGGCCATGAGCCAGGCCTCGACCTCCCGAACGGCGAGTCGGAAGCACATCAGGGGCGCCGCAGTCGGTAACCAAGACTCTCGAACAGACACTGCGCAATCGTCGTCCGTGTCCAGGTCCATCAACACGATCCACGGAGCATGGCGAGCAACTGCGTTGTAGGCGCGGAGTTCGCCTGGAGGTGGGGTTTCCCCTTCTTCCCGTAGACGGTCCCGAGATTGCCGCCGACATGGTGGATGAGACGACGAACAACCGCTTCATCGAGGTTCCCTTCGACGGCGGCTTGGATCGGCACGCCCGGCGCCACGGTCAGGACTCCGCGAACAGGGTGATCTGCCGGGCGTTCTCCGGTCGTGTCCGGGGCAACGCAACGTCGGCCAGAGACAGCCCGCCGGCGAGCAGTTCCCCCACCTGTTCAAGCTCTCCAGCGGGCTCCACGGCGGTTCCTTCGGCGTCCGGCCGGAGGAGCATCGCTTCGTCGAGACCGATGCCCTCGTCGGACAAGAGCTCGGGTGAGTGCGTGCTGACAAAGATCTGCCGGCCGCTCAGGCGCTGCGCCCGGGCGAGCATCTGGGGAAGGACTCGAACGATCTCCGGGTGAAGGGACAGTTCGGGTTCTTCCAGCAGCAAGGGGCCGCCGGTGTCCATGACCGCCCACAACAGACCCAGCAGTCGCAGGGTGCCGTCGGAGAACTGGGCCTCCGTCTGCCATGCGCCTTGCGGGCGCCAGTGTTGGTACTTCCCGCGCAGATGCGGCCGGCCGCTGTCGCCGCGAACGACCTCCACGGTTTCCAGCTGCGGCACGGCTACGCGGAGGGCCTTCCGGATCTTCTTGAGGCGGGCCTTCTGGGTGCGGTCCGATGTCTTCGCCACCTGCTCGAGAAGATCGCCGCCGTAGGGATCGTCGATGTGGCCCACCGAGCGGTCGGGGTCGCGGACCAATTGGGGCACGAGGTGGAGATACCGAATGGAGCGAAAGAACTCGTTCAACTCGCGGAACGGTTGGTTCACATTGACCTGTTCGAGGTACGTCTGGGTCAGGCGTTCCGGGTCCTTCTTGTCTTCCTCGTTCGGTCTATCGACCAGCGTGGCGCCGCAGCGGACGACCCGCTCGCGACGGATCTGCGGACGACGTTGCTTGTCCTGGTGAAAGACGAGCTCATAGCGCCAATCGGCCTTGCCGTTGTGCTCGACCAGACCGACGCTGATCTCGATGTCCGACTGACGACGCGCCGCCAAGCAACGAATGCCCTTCACTCCGCCTCGACGCGAATCGAGCACCGCGGGCCGGAAGCCTCCGTCGGGCCTTGCAAGATCCCGCAGAAACCGGAAGGCGTCGAGCAGGTTCGATTTGCCCGATGCGTTTGCCCCGACCAGGAAGATCCGGTCTTGCACCGGAACGTCGACGTCCTGGAAGTTCTTCCAGTTCTTCAGTTCGAGGCGTCGGAATCTCAGTTGTCGGCTCATCTGCGAGGTTCGGGACCGCCCGGATTGGCGTTCAGGTTCTCCACGCCGGCATTCTAGTGTCGCTCAGCGGGCCGCCAGACCTGTCGGAGGCGCCAGGCCTTGCCACAGCCCCGCCCCATCGGCAGCGGGCTGCTAGATCGGCACACCCAGCTGGGCCGTCAGTTCCGCCTCACGGGCCGCGAGCGCCTCGGGCGTCGCCGCCTCGAGCACCAATCGCAGCAGCGGCTCCGTGTTCGAGGGGCGGACGTTGAACCACCAGTCGTCGAAGTCGATCCGGATGCCGTCGAGGCGGTCGAGCGTACCGCCCTCGCCTCGGGCATAGCGCTCGACCAGGGCTTCCATGACCCCATCCTTGTCCTCGACCTCGAAGTTGATCTCGGCGCTCTTCGCGTAGCGGCGCAGGGGCGCGGTGATCCGGGAGAACGCCTTGCCGGAGCGGCGGAGCAGGTTGAGGACTGCGACCACGGCGAGAATCGAACTGTCGGCGCAAAAGTTCTGGCGGAAGTAGTAGTGGCCGGCGAGCTCGCCGCCGAAGATCGCGCCGGTTCGGCGCATCGTCGCCTTGACGAAGGAGTGGCCTACCCGTTCGGGCAGCGGCGTGCCGCCGCGCTCGCGGATGTACTCGGGAACGGCCCGGGAGGAGCGGATGTCGTGGATCACGGCGCCGCCGGGCTCGCGCTGAAGCATCTGGCCGGCGATCAGGGCGGTGATCAGGTCGGAGCCGATCGGTTCGCCGCGCTCGTCGATGAAGGCGGCGCGGTCGCCGTCGCCGTCGAAGCTGACGCCGAGATCCGCCTTCCGTTCGACGACGAGTTGGCTGAGGTCGCGCAGGTTCGCAGCCAATAGCGGGTTCGCCTCGTGGTTCGGGAAGGCGCCGTCGAGCTCGAAGTAGAGTGGCAACAGCTCCACGCCGCAGGCTTCGAGCAAGGGCCGGTAGATCGTGCCCATGCCGTTCGCGGCATCCGCGGCGAGTCGGAGCTTCGGGGCATTGCCCGCTTCGAAGGAGCGGTCGAGGAAGGAGAGGACATGTTCCGCGTACTCCGCCTCGATGCTCCTCGCTTCGACCCGGCCGGGGGTCGCGGCCGGCGCGGGCTCTTCGCCCAGGGCATGCCGCTCGATGATCGGGATGCCGTGATCTCCTGACACCGGCACGGCGCCGGCGAGGCTGAACTTGAGACCGTTGTACGCGGCGGCGTTGTGGCTTGCCGTGACCTGAATGCCGCCTGCCGTGCCGAGATGGCCCGTGGCGAAGTAGTTCATCGGTGTCGTGGCGAGGCCGATGTCGATGACGTCGAGCCCGGCCGCGGTGAGCCCCTCGCTCAGCGCCGCGGAGAGCGGAGCGCTGTGGTCGCGCATGTCCCGGCTGACGACGACGGCGCGGGGCAGGGCCGCGCCCTGGTCCCCCTCAAGCGCGATCAGGCGCTCGAATGCCATGCCGATCCGCCGCGCCAGCTCTTCGTTCAATTGCCCGGGGTAGAGGCCGCGAACGTCGTACGCCTTGAAGATGCCTGCCATGCTGCCTCGTCGCTCCTGTTCAGTGAGCCTGTACTTCGATCGTCAGAGCGAAGGCGTGCCCCTCGATCGGCGCCTCTTCGAGGGCGTCCCGGCCGTCTTCGTTCACCGCCTGCAGGGCGACGGCGAGCGTTTCGCCGCAGATCCACTCGCGGTGCTTGTGGATTGCCGCTTCGACGTCTTCGGCGGCGCGGTAGCGGACGGCGATGCGGTCGGCGTAGTCGAGGTCGGCTGCTCGGCGCCGGTTCTGCACTCGATGCACGACCTCTCGGGCCAAGCCCTCGGCGATCAGCTCGTCGTCCAGTTCGACGTCCAGAGCGACGAGCAGGTCGCTGTCGCCATGGACGGCCACTCCGGGGCGTTCGTCCAGCCGGACTTCGACCTCGCTCGGCTTCAGGTGCGCCGTCTCGCCGTCCAGGTCGATCGCGATGCGTCCGGTTTCGTCGAGTTCTCGCTTGAGCTCCAGGCCGGCGCGAGCCGCCAGGGCCGAGCGCACGGCCGGCATCGCACGGCCGAACCTCGGCCCGCACTTCGGGTAGTGCGGCACGACGTCGAAGGACACGTACTCCGAGCTGTCCGCTGCCCAGCGAACCTCGTGCACGTTCAACTCGTCCCGGAGCAGGTCGACGTAGGGAGCGACAAGGTCTTCGAGCGTCGGGTCGGCGCTGACCAGGGTAACGGACCGAAGTGGTTGGCGAATCTTGACGCCGTTCGCGTTCCGCGCGGAGCGGCCATTCCGGGCCACCTGGAGGACGACGGCCATCGCCGCCTCGAGGCGCGCGTCGGTCCGGTCCGCGGGCGGTTCCGGCCAGGACTCGAGGTGGCAACTCGTGCTGCCGGCGCCCTGGCTCGAAACGAGACGCGAGTGGAGCTCCTCGGCGACGAACGGCACGAAGGGCGCGACAACCAGGCGGATCGTTGTCAGCACCTCGTAGAGCGTCTCGTAGGCGCTCTCCTTGTCCGCGCCCGATCCGCCGGTTGGCGTGGGTTCGTTCGGCGCCCAGAAGCGGTCGCGGCTGCGCCGGATGTACCAGTTCGTCAGCTCGTCCAGGAAGGTCTCAATGCCGCGAGCCGCGGGCGCCGTACGGTAGGACTTCAGGTGTTCGGTGGTCTTGCGGACGAGCCGGTAGAGCCGGAGCAGGATCCAGCGGTCGAGCGACCCTCGCTCTGCGAACGGAGTCTCCGCGCGACCTGGCCGCCAGCCGTCGAGGTTCGCGTAGATCGTGAAGAACGAAAGGGCATTCCACAGCGGCAGCAGGAAGGTCTGGGCCGCCTCGCGCACCAGACGGGCCGAAAACCGCGAAGGCTGCTCGGGGTTGTTCACGCAGAAGTACCAGCGGAGCGCATCGGCGCCGGTCTCGGCCAGCACTTCCATCGGCTCGACGACGTTTCCCAGGCGCTTGGACATCTTGCGCCCGTTCTCGTCGTTCACATGGCCGAGGACGATGCAGTTGCGGTACGCGGGGCTGTCGAACAGCAGGCAGCCCAGGACGTGCAGGGTGTAGAACCAGCCCCTCGTCTGGTCGACCGCCTCGGAGATGAAGTCCGCGGGAAAGCGCGAGCGGAAGATCTCCCGGTTCTCGAACGGGTAGTGGTACTGAGCGAAGGGCATGGCCCCCGAGTCGAACCAGGCGTCGATGACGTACTCGACCCGCTTCATCGTGCCGGTGCAGTCGGAAGCCGTGCATGGCCACCGGAAGTCGTCGTCGATGAACGGGCGGTGGGGATCGAAGGAAGCGCGATCGTATGGATCGTCCGGAAGCGGCCGGCCCGCCTTGCGGAAGAGCTCTTCGAACGAGCCGACGACGTCTACGGCATCGCAGTCGCCGCACTTCCATGCGGGCAGCGGCGTCCCCCAGTAGCGGCTGCGGGACAGGGCCCAGTCGACGACGTTCTCCAGCCAGTCGCCGAACCGGCCCTCGCCGACATGCTTCGGGCGCCAACGCACCTGGCGGTTCTTCTCGATCAACTTGTCGCGTGCGGCGGTCGTGCGGACGAACCAGCTCGTCGTCGCGTAGTAGAGCAGCGGCTCGTCGCAACGCCAGCAGAAGGGGTAACTGTGGCCGCGCCGCTCGCCGTGGAGCAGCCGGCCCTGCTGACGCAACGACCGGACGATGGCCCGGTCGGCGTCCTTGAACCACTCGCCGTTGACGGCCTTGATCAGATCCTGGATGGCTTCATCCTGGGCGCTCGCTTCCGGGTCGAGCGCGACCTTGCCCTCGGCGTCGACGGCCTGGAATTCCGGCAGGCCGTACTCCCGGCCGCTTTGTTCATCGTCCTCGCCGAACAGCGGCGCGGTATGTACCGCGCCCGTGCCCTCGGCCAGGGTGACGTAGTCCGCGAGCAGGATCCGGAAGCCGGTCCTGTCGGACACCTCGGCTGGCCGGTAGGAGCGGCGCGGTTCCACCGGGAATGGCCGATCGTAGAGGAGTCCCTCGAGGGAGCGGCCGGAGAAGCGGGCCACGGTAGCGGCCTCGCGGAGATCGACGCGGGTCGGCTTGCCTTCGCCGGGAAGGAGGACCGGGACCGGCTGTTCCAGATCGGCGGCGATCAGCAGCACCCGCTCGGCATCCGCCGGATCGGCAACCGCCCGGTAGGTCCATTCGGGATGCACCGCGATGCCGGCATGGGAGAGCAGGGTCCACGGGGTCGTCGTCCAGGCGACGATGTCGACGGGTTGGTCCGTGCGGAAGGCGCCCGCCGGCTTCCCGCTCTCGTCGACCGCGGCGATCGACTGACCGGGCCGCAAGGGGAACCGTACCCAGATCGACGGATCCTCGGTGTCGCGGTAGTTCTGGGCCACCTCATGGCTCGACAGGGTCGTGCCGCAACGGGCGCAGTAAGGCTGGATCTTCCGGCCCTCGTAGAGCAGGTCCTTCTGCCAGAGTTCCGCGAGCGCCCACCACTCCGACTCGATGTAGGCGTTCGTGTAGGTCAGGTAGGCGCGATCCATGTCCAGCCAATACCCCACCCGTTCCGTCATCCGCCGCCACTGCCGCTCGTAGGCGCTGACGCTCTCGAGGCAGGCGCGATTGAACCGTTCGATCCCGTAGTCCTCGATCTGCTGCTTGCCGGAAAAGCCGAGCTGCTTCTCCACCTCGATCTCGACTGGCAGCCCGTGCGTGTCCCAGCCGCCCTTGCGCGGCACGCGCCGTCCGGTCATCGTTCGGAAGCGCGGGTAGAGGTCCTTCACCACCCGGGTGACGACATGGCCGACGTGGGGAACGTTGTTCGCCGTCGGCGGACCCTCGTAGAAGGAGAACTCCGGTTCGCCCTTGGACCGTGTTGCCTCGAGAGAGGCCTCGAATACCCTCTCGCGGCGCCAGAAGTCGAGCGTCTTCTGCTCGAGTTCCGGGAACGGGTAGCCGCCCGGAACAGGCGGGAACGAGGCCTTCTGCGACACGGTCGTGGTCCGTTGCGGAGCGGGGCGCCCCGTCAAGCGGCGAAACGCTGCCGTTCGATGAACTCGAGCAGCGTCGCTGCGAACTCTGCCGGACGTTCCAGGTGCGGTAGATTGCGGCAGCCGTCGAGGACGTCCAGGTCGGCCTTGGGCAGCTCCTGGAGCCAGAGATCGGCGTTCTCCAGCCTCGGGTTCGTCGCCTGACGACCCCAGGCGAGCCAGACCGGCGGCTTGAGCTCGGCGCCGAAGCCGGGCGGCAGCGGATGACCAAGGCGGCCGCAGAACGCGTCGGCGAGAGCATGTCGGGCGCCCGGAAGGTGGCTGTTGCGGTAGAGAGCCTGTGCCAGGTCGGCGCCCAGTTGCTCAGCCCCGAACAGGGTCTCGCGCCGGAGGTGGTTCCGGAGCGCCCGTTCGCTGGTCGTGATGTTCAGAGCGGACGTGCCGAGCACAGGCGCGCGCAGCAGGGGGTGAAGCAGCGGATCGCTCGAATCGCGGACGACCTCGTCGGGCAGACCGTACGGGGCGACGAGCGCGAGTGCCGCGACCCGTTCCGGCGCGTCGAGAGCGACCTGAACCGCGTAGGCCGCGGCGCGGTGCGGGGCCACCAGGACGGCAGGCCTGCCGACGACCGTGTCGAGGAAACGAGCGAGAAGGTCGATATACAGCGTTGCGGTATAGCGAGTCGCCTGGCGGTCCGAGTCGCCCCAGCCGAGCCAGTCGGGAACGTAGCTGTCGTGTCGGCGGGCGAGGCGTTCGGCCGCCCGGCGCCAGAGAATGCCGGAGTGGCCGGGACCGAACGTGTGGAGCAGAACGAGCGGGGGCGCGTCGACCCGGGTCGGCGTCGTCAAGTGCACGTAGGCAATGCGCCAGCCGTCGAGGTCGACCTGCTCGGCGACCGCCCAGCTGGGCTCTGGCCGCCGTGCCGCCCGGCGAGCGACGATCGCGTTGATCAGGGCCGGTGCACCCAGGGCGACCCCGCCCAGCACGAGGCCCCTCGTCAGTCGGCGCCGCCTGAGTCTCCGTTGCTCCTCGTTGGCGGACCGAGCCATGGCGCGGAGAATAGCAGCGCCGCCGGCGCTTCCGGGCCGACATAATCGCGCCGTGACCTTCGAGATCATCGTGACCTGGGTCGGGCGCCGTCGCGAGCCGTGGGAGTCGCTGTGCCGCGATTATCGTCAACGGATCGAACGGTTTGCTTCGGTGCGGGACGTCGTGGCGCGGCCTGCGCGCGGCGACGCCGGTGCGCGTCTCCGTGCCGAGGCGGGTGCGATCCGGTCTGCGTTGCCGGCGGAGGTCTGGACGGTCTGCGTTGACCGCAGAGGCCGCCAGCTCGGTTCCTCCGAACTGGCCTCCGAGATCGACCGACTGCGCACGGAATGGCAGCGGCCGGTCGCATTCGTCGTCGGTTCCGACCTCGGTCTCGATCGTCAGTTCCTGGCCGACGCGCGGTTCCGGCTCTCGCTGGGGCGCCTGACGCTGGCTCACGAACTCGCCCGATTGACCGTCTATGAGCAGGTCTACAGGGCGTTCACGATCTTGGCGGGAATCAACTATCATCGGCAGCCGTTTGACTGAGCCGCGTGGGAGATGAACAGTTGGCAAGCGCGGACAAGACCGCTGATAGAGGCGCCGACAAACTGAGCGAAGCCGGGTCTGAAGCAGAGGATCAGGCGCTGGAGCAAGCTCGGGAAGAGTCCCGGCAGGCGGCGAAGGCTGCCGAACGGGCGGTCGCGTTGGCGGATCGCGCGTCGAAGACGATCGAGAAGACGAGAGTCGCAGCGGAGCAGGCGGCCGAGGTCGAGACGTCGACGGCCTCCGAGTCGGAGGCTGCGCGCAGGTCGGCCGAGACGGCGAGGGAGCAGGCTGCGGCCCTCGTCGGTGAGGCGTCCCAGCTTCGAACGGCGGCGGGGAAGGCTGAACGAACGGCTGCGGCCCGTCGTCGCGCAGCAGCGAAGGCTGCGGACCAGTCGGCAGCCCGCAAGTCGGCTGCCCAGGAGGCTTCGAAGGCGGCCAGAAGCGCCGCCGCGCTGCCGCCGAAGGCGAAGAAGGAAGTGGCGACCCGCGAGTTGTCCGTCAAGCGGGCAGTCGCGAACGTGGCTGGCGCGAAAGCTGTCGCCCGTAAGGCGGCGAGCACGCTGAAGGCGGCTGAGGCGGCCGCCAGGCGAGCGGAAGGGAACGCGGCGGCCGCCCGTGCTGCGCTCGAGAAGGCGGAGCGACAGGCAGGCGAAGCTGCGGCAGCGGTCGAGACGGCGGGGCGCGCGGCGACCGCGGAGAAGGAGGCGGTTGCAGCCGCCACCCTCGCTGCGCGGCGGGAGAGAGAAGGTCTCGCTCAGGCCAAGCGGGATCTCCTCGCGCTTAAACGGGAAGCGACTTCGTCGAGTCGGCGGGCCGAGGCGAACAAGGAGCTGGCGGTCAGGGCCCAGAAGGCGGCCGCGGCCCTGAAGAAGGAAGCGACGCGGACAGCGAGGCAGGCGAAGACGGCCCGGACCTCGGCGGACAAGGCGGCGACGGCCGCGGCCGAGAAGAAGGCCACGGCGAAGAAGCTGGCGAAGGAAGCGTCCGCCAAGAGGACGCTCGAGCGTCGGGCTGCGCGGTCGGCGGCGGCCAGAAGGGCTGCGGCGGAGAAGGCGTTGAAGGCGGGCGAGCAGGCGAAGACCGACCGGGAGGAGACCGCCAAGGCACAGGTGGAGGCGGAGGAACGAGTCGTCAAGCTCGAAGCGGAGGCCGCCAGCCGGGCCGCCGAAGCGGAAGCGGCGGCAGCTGCGGAACGCATCGCGGAGGCGAAGGCGCGCCGGGCGGAAGTTCGACGAAGGAACCCTCCGGCGATGTTGCTCAAGCCGCGGCGCGCCGGCGAGAGACGTTCCGGCAAGACCCGGAGAGCGCGGGACGACGTCGACTTCGACGCGGTCAGGCAGCAGCTCGAGGAGAAGCGGCAGGAGCTCTTCGGCCGCTACAACCGCGACCTGAGCGCCGGCCTCAAGGCGATGACGGACGAGGGCTCCGAGGACCTTGTCGACCGCGCGAACTACGCGTACAGCCGCGAACTGAACTTCTCGCTCTCGGACAGCGACGGCGTGCTGCTCCAGCGGATCGACGAGGCGCAAGCGCGCCTGGATGACGGGTCCTTCGGCATCTGCGTGCACTGTCATGCCGAGATCGGACGCGAACGTCTCGTCGCCGTGCCTTGGGCTTCGTACTGCGTCACCTGCCAGGAACTCGAGGAGAAGGGGCGGCTGCCCAGGGAAGAGTGAACGCGTCCGACATCGAGGCGGCGCTTGAGCGCATCGAGGCGGGTGAGGCCAAGCCGCTCTACCTCGTCGTCGGCGATCAGGTCCTGGCTCTCAAGGCGGCGACGCGGATCGCGGACGCTCTGGCGAAGAAGGGCGGCTGCGAGCCGGCGGTCCACAGGCGGCCGGGGGACTTGGGTTCCATTCTGGCTGATCTTCTGACCTTCTCGATGTTCGACCAGGCGAAGGTCCGTCTCGTCGTCGACAGTGCGGTCTTCGCCGACCGGACGGCCGCCGCCGGCCTGATCGACGAGGTGGACTCCGTGCTTCCCGTGGTCGGGGCAGTCGAACTGACACGTCAGGAGCGAGAGGCGGCCGGTCGCCTGCTGCAGGCGCTCCGGCTGTTCGGGACCGATCCCTCCGCCGGTTCCGCCGCGGACGTCATCTCGTCGCTGCCGACCTGGGCGCTCTCGGGCGGCAGCGCCCGAAAGCGGCGGCGCACGAAGAAGCAGACGCGGGAACTGGCGGACGGACTCGTCGCGCTGCTCGAGGCGGCCCGGGCCGAGGAGCTGAGCGGCTGGGCGGACAGCGATCTGGCTGAGCTCGACCGGGCCCTGGACGACGGCTTCCCGGACGGCCACGCGCTCGTGTTTGCCGAGCGGAGCGGCGACAGCGAACATCCGCTGGTCAAGCGCCTTCGGCGGCGCGGGGCGTTCTTCGATGTCGGGTCGATCGCCTTCGACCGAAGCGGCAGGGTCGCCGGGCTGGAGGCGGTGCTTGCCGAACTGGCGCAGGAAACGGGGGTCCGGATCGATCGCCCCGCGGCCCAGGAACTGGCGAACCGAACGTTGCGCAAGAAGGGGGGAGGTTGGGGCGCGGAAGTCGATGCCGCGTCGGCCGACCGCTTGGCCTCCGAGTATCGGAAGCTCGCCGAGTCCGCGGGCGGCCGTGGCGGCAGCATCCATCTCGCCACGGTGCGCGAGATGGTCACCGACCGCGGTGAGGAGGATGTCTGGAAGCTGCTCGACGCCGTCGCGGAGCAAGAGACGGAGCAGGCGTTGACGGGGCTGCGGCGACTGCTCGACGCGGCCCCTCGCCGCGACTCCGCACGGATGTCGTTCTTCGCCCTGTTCGCCAGCTTCTGCGAGCAGCTCGCGGTAGCGCACGGCATCGTTCAGGCGAACGACCTGCCGCCGGAGCGGAACTTCAACCGCTTCAAGGCCCGCATACTGCCGCGGCTGAACGTCGAGTTGCCCGGGGGAGCGAAGAACCCGCTGGGGAAGCTGAATCCCTACCGTGCGTTCAAGGTGTACCAGGCGGCGTCGGCTCGGCAGAGCGAGTCGGCGAGTCGAGCGCTGACCCGATTGCCCTGGCAAGTGCTCGAGACGGAAGTGCGCCTGAAGGGCGCCAGCACGGACGGCGATTCCGCGCTGGAGGCCCTGTTGGCCACCGTCGCCGACGCCGGTGCGGGCAACGGACCGGGTCGGCGCGGCCCTGTCAGCCGTAGCCGCCGTCGCCTGGGACCGGCGACCAGGCGTCGCGCGCGCTGACGATGCCGGAGCTGCCGGAAGTCGAGGTTCTGCGCCGGAGTCTCTGCCGCCCGCTTGCAGGCGATCGGTTCGGGCCGGTGCGCGTTCATTCTCCTGCCCTGCGCGAACCGCTCAGGAGCCGTCAGCTGAACCGCCTGCAGGGTCAGGCGATCGAACGCCTGCGTCGACGCGGGAAGTACCTCCTCGTCGACACGTCGGAGGGCGACACCCTCGTGCTCCATCTGGGGATGAGCGGCCGTCTGACCCTGGTCCATCGCGAGGAACCGCTCGCGGCGCACGAACATGTCGGTTTCGAACTGGAATCCCCGCGGAGGCTTCGGTTCGTCGACCCGCGGCGTTTCGGTCTGGCAATCATCGTCCGAACGGCAGGCCTCGGGCAGGACCGTCACTTTCGTCACCTGGGGGTGGAACCACTGGCCCCCGATTTCGATGGCGCACTCCTCGCCGCTCGCGCCTGGGGGCGGGGCGCCGCGGTGAAGACCTTCCTGATGGACGCCGGCGTCGTCGTCGGCGTCGGCAACATCTACGCCTCCGAGGCGCTCTATCGTGCCGGCATCCACCCACGCCGCTCGGTCGCTCGTATCGCTCGCCACCGATTCGATCGCCTCGCCGGCGCCGTTCGCGAGGTCCTCCAGGACGCCATCGAGCAGGGGGGCACCACCCTGAACGACTTCGCCGACGGCGAGGGCAACTCCGGCTACTTCCAGGTCTGCCTCGACGTCTACGGCCGCGAGGGCGAAACCTGTCGCCGCGCCTGCGGCGCCGTCATCCGCCGCATCGAGCTCGGGGCTCGCAGCAGCTTCTACTGTCCGCGCTGCCAGCGATAGCGCTGTCCGGCGCTCGGTTACGTGAGCGGCCAGAAGATCGGGATGAGCACGACGGATATGGCGAAGAAGACGACCTTGAGCGGGGCGCCGAACGCCAGATAGTCGCTGAAGCGGTAGCCGCCGGGGCCGAAGACCATCGCGTTCGTCTGATAGCCCATCGGGGTCAGAAAGCTCGCGGAGGCGGCGAAGGCGACCGTCATCAGGAAGGGCTTCGGGTCGAGGCCCATCGAGGCTGCGGCGGTGCCGGCGATCGGCACCATCAAGACGGCTGTCGAGTTGTTCGACACGATCTCGGACAGTAGAGCGGTGGTCAGGTAGACGAGGGCGATGACCGCCAGTGCGCCGTAGTCGGCGCCGGCTGTCGCGATCGTCTCGCCGATCATCTTCGCCAGGCCGGTCTTCTCCATCGCGATGCCCATCGGCAGGATGCCGACGAGCAGGAAGATGACGGTCCAGTTGATCGCCTCGTACGCCTGCTGGACCGAGATGCTC
Source organism: Candidatus Multivoraceae bacterium (assembly GCA_965219625.1). Taxonomy (GTDB): domain Bacteria; phylum Acidobacteriota; class Thermoanaerobaculia; order Multivoradales; family Multivoraceae; genus Multivorans. The sequence continues at coordinate 2,196,143 of OZ244782.1, forward strand.
CCGAAGACGATGAGCGCCACGGCGCCCAGGATCGAGGCCTTCAGGATCGAGGTGACGCCGGTGGCGGCGAGGATCACGACGATCGGAATGATCGCCACGGCGAGCCACCAGCGCCGTGGGAGGACCAGGCGCAACTTGATGTCCTGCTGCAACGGAATGAAATCCTCCGTCTCGTAGAGGGCCTCGATGCGGGAGCGAGGGCCGAAGACGAGCAGCGTGTCCCAGTTCTGGAGGACGATGTGGGCGAGCTTCTCGCGGATCGGCGCGCCGGTGCGGTTCAGCGCGAGGACGAAGCAACCGAAGCGGCGACGGAAGTCCAGCTCGCGAATCGTCGAGCCGGTGAGCCGTGAGACTGGCGAGAGCTGGATCTCCGCCATCATGTTGTTCTGGTCCGAGAGATCCCGCTCGCCGATCTTCACGTCGGTGAGGAGGCGAAGGCCGTAGTTGTCCCGGAAGTTCACGATGTCGTCCATCAGACCCTCGACGATCAGGAGGTCGCCGCTCTGGATGGGAGTCGAGCGAAGTTCGACGGCGATCCGTTCTTCGCCGCGCAGAATCTCCAGCACGGTCAGACGGAAGCGCTCGTTGATGTGGGCTTCGACCACGTTGCTGCCGACGAGCGAGCTGCCGTCAGGAACCTGAACTTCCGTCAGGAACGAAGACAGCTGGTACTTCGTCGTCAGGTCGGCTGCGCCGGCGCGGTCCGGGAGACGCCGCATCGGCACGAGAACGATGTACGCAAGACCGAACGCCAACAGGATGAGTCCCAGCCCCAGAAACTCGAACACGCTGAAGGCGCCGTACCCCGCCTGCTCGGCCATCGAACTGACGAGCAGGTTCGTCGACGTGCCGATCAGGGTGCAGGTGCCGCCGATGATCGAGAGATAGGAGAGCGGCAGGAGGACCCTCGACGGCGATACGCCGTAGTGCTTTGCGATCTGGATGCCGACCGGCATCAGGATCGCCAGGGCGGCCGTGTTGTTGACGAACGCCGAGAGCACGCCGCAGACCAGGATGAGAGCGATTGCCGCAGTCCAGTGCGTCTGGCCGGAGATCTTCGCCAGCTTCCGGCCGAAGCGGTCGATCAAGCCGGTGTGGGTCAGACCGTAGCTCAGGATGAACATCATCATCACCGTGATCACGGCGTCGTTGCTGAAGCCGCGGATCGCCTCCTGGGGCGTCACCAGCCCGAACAGCAGAAGGAGCCCCAGGCTCGACAGCGCGACGGCATCGATCGGCAGCCACTCGAAGCTGAACGCGAGGAACGTGAAGACGATGATCGCGATGAGGATCCAGATGTCCATCGGGGGTTCCGAACGCTCAGCCGAGGCGCAGACGGCGGTGCGCGGCGACCGGCATCGAACGGCGAACCTCGGCGACGCGACGAGGGTCGATCTCGGCGACCGCGATGCCGGGTCCGTCTCCCGCATCGGCCAGCACGTGGCCCCAGGGATCGACGATCACCGAGTGTCCGTAGCTGTGGCGTAGACCGCGGTCATCGTGACGGCCGGTCTGGGCGGCGGCCAGCACGTAGCACTGGGTTTCGATCGCCCGGGCGCGCAGCAGCGGGTACCAGTGATCCTTGCCGGTCATCAGGGTGAAGGCGGACGGGACGGTCAGCACCTCGGCGCCTTCCCGTGCGAGCTTCAGATAGAGCTCGGGGAAACGCAGGTCGTAGCAGATCGTCAGGCCGAACCGAGCGAGCGGCGTGTCGACGGTGACGGTGTCCTTCCCGGGCACGGCCGTCTTCGACTCGAGGAACCGGACGTCGTCCGACACGTCGACGTCGAACAAGTGGATCTTCCGATAGGAGGAGGCGATCCGGCCTTCCGGGTCGAACAGGACGCTCGTGTTGTAGCAGCGTTCGCTCTCCTCTGGCGCCTTCTCGTTGTAGGAGCCGAGCAGGAGGTAGATGCCCCGCTCCCGTGCCAGCGCCGCGAACCGCCCGCACGTGGCCCCCGATGTCGGTTCAGCCAGTTGGACCTTCTCCTTATGAGGCCCGAGGTAGTTCGTGTTCTCGGGCGTGGACACGAAGGTCGCCCCGCGGTCCGCCGCGGTCTCGATCCAGTGCCGAGCGGTCTCCCAGTTCGCCTGCTCGTTCGAAGTCGAGCCCATCTGGACAACCGCCGCGAGGAATGTCGATGCGTCCTGCATTCCGGTCGAACCTCCTCCGCGCTTGAGCTTAGCGCCGCGGGTGGCGGTATACGGTCGGCGGCCCTGTTTCCGGGCTAAGCTTCAGCAAGTCATGTGCGGGATCGTCGGCATCCTGATGCGCCCCCATCCTGGACCGGCGATCGACTCGCGCTTGCTGCTTGAGGGGCTCGCGGCCGCCGGCGCCGCGGTCGCGGTCGCGGTGCGTGATTGCGACCGTGCCGAGGCGCAGGCACTTGCGGCGGCCCTGTCCGCCGCCGCAAGCGACTTGTCGGCCTGGGACCGGCGGTTACGCGCTCGGCCGTCCGTACGGTCCCTCGTGCGGGATGCGGAGCTGCGGGACGCGATCGCCCTTGCGTTGCGGCCCTGTTCGGAAGGGGTTCGGCGACTCGAAGCGCGGCTCGATGCCGGCGCCGCGCGGTTCGGCGACGCGGGCCTCGAGGTCGTCAACCGGGCGGCCTCGGCTCTGGCCGACGCCGAATGGGCGATTCGCCGCGACCGGCTGCGGACGGCGAGGCAAGTCGCGGCGATTGCCCGGCCGGCTTCGAGCGATGCCGGGCTCGACGTCTTGATTGCGGTGCAGCAGGCGCTTTCGTCTCTCGACCGGCTCGAGGTCCGCGGACGCGACTCGGCAGGGCTTGTCCTCCTCCTGACGGGGCACGAGCTGGACTCCGACGATCCGGTGGTTCGGGCCGAACTCGAGGCTCGCACCGGGGACCCGCTGTTCGGACATCGGGCGGTCGAAGGGCGGCAGGGACGCCTCGGCCTGACCTACAAGTGCGCGAAGGAGATCGGCGAGCTTGGCGACAACGTTCGTTTTCTGCGCGCCGCGGTCGCCGAGGACCCGTTGCTGGCTGCGGCCCTCGAGAGCCCGGAGGTGGAGGCGTCCGTTCTGGGCCATACGCGCTGGGCGAGCGTCGGCGGGATCAACGAGGCGAACGCGCATCCGCTGAACCAGGCGGAGGCTTCCGGCGACATGGGCCGGGAACCCGCAGTCGGCACGGCGGAAGCGGAAGCGACGCCGGCGCCGCGGGTGATCGCCGCGATCAACGGCGACATCGACAACTACAGCGATCTGGCGACGTTGGAGAACCTCGAGTTCGATTCCCGCATCACGACGGATGCGAAGGTGATGCCGGTCCTCATGTCGCGGCGGCTGGCCCGCGGTGCGGCGCCGCTCGACGCCTTCCGCGACACGGTGGCCGCGTTCGAGGGTTCGCTCGCCCTCGGCGCGCTCGCCTGGGACGATCCATCACGGCTCTACCTGGCGCTTCAGGGCGGCGGTCAAGGCCTCTACGTAGGGCTCGCCGATCACGCCTTCATCGTTGCCAGCGAGCCCTACGGGCTGGTCGAGGAGACGTCGACCTGGCTGCGTCTGGACGGAGAGGAGGAACCGGACCGCTCGGGCGGCCGGGGCCAGATCGCCGTGCTCGACGCAGGCCGCGCCGGCGACCTGGACGGCATCGAGCGGTACGCCGCCGAAGGGTCGTCGCTCCCCGTGACGGCGGAAGAACTCGACCGTGCGGAGATCACCACCCGCGATATCGACCGGGGCGAGTTTCCGCACTTTCTGCTGAAGGAGATCTCCGAGGCGCCGCGCTCGGTGCGGAACACGCTGCGCGGAAGGCTGCGGGAGAACGCGACCGGCCGCCTGCGGGTCTCTCTCGGCAAGCGCACGCTGCCGGAGGCGGTCGCACGCGGTCTGCGCGAGGGCGCGGTCGGGAGAATCGTCGTGACCGGCCAGGGAACCGCGGCCGTTGCCGGTCAGGGGATCGCCGCGGCGATTGAAGGACGGTTGGGCGAGCGCGGCTTGAGTCGGCCGCGGGTGGACTCGATGCCGGCGACCGAGCTTTCGGGCTTCCACCTCACAGCGGATATGAGCGATACCTTGGTTGTCGCGGTCAGCCAGTCCGGCACGACGACGGACACGTTGCGCACCTTGAACCTCGCGCAGCGTCGGGGAGCGCTGGCGCTGGCAATCGTCAACCGTCGGAACTCCGACCTGGCGGAACGAGCGGACGGCGTGCTCTACACGTCGGACGGGCGGGACGTCGAGATGAGCGTCGCCTCGACGAAGGCGTTCTACTCGCAGATCGCCGCGGGGATGCTGCTCGCCGTCGCGATCGCCGACCTGGTGGCGGGCGGGCCGGACGAACGCCCCGCCGCCGATCGCCTGCTGCGGGAGCTCAGGCGCCTGCCGGACGCGATGGAGCGCACGCTCGCCTTGCGGCCGGCGATTGCCGAGGCTGCGAGGGAGTACGCGCCGAGGCTGCGCGACTGGTCGGTCGTCGGTAACGGCCTCGACCGTATCGCCGCCGAGGAAATCCGGATCAAGCTCTCGGAGCTCTGCTACAAGGCGATCGCCTGCGACGCGACCGAAGACAAGAAGCACATCGATCTCTCGTCCGAGCCGTTGATCCTCGTCTGCGCAACCGGAGTCCAAGGATCGACGGCCGCTGACACGAGGAAGGAAATCGACGTCTATCGCGCGCACCGCGGGACGCCGATCGTCGTCGCCTCGGAAGGCGCGGCATTTCCTTCCGCGGCGGCGACGATCGAAGTGCCCGAGGTTCCGCCTGAGCTGTCCTTCGTCTTGGCGGCCGTCGTCGGCCACCTGTTCGGCTACCACGCGGCTCTCGCGATCGACGACCTCGCCAAGCCGTTGCGGGCGATCCGCGAGGCCGTCGAGCAGCCGGCCGGCGATGGCCTGGCGGTGCGGCGGGTCGCTGATCTACGTCGGATCGCAGGCGCCGAGATGGACGCTGTCCGCAGCGGTCTGGCGGCTGGCCGCTACGACGGCAGCCTCCATGTCGGCCGGGCGGTGCGGCTCGCGGTCGCGCTCGAGGGCGTGCGCGAGCCGGACGGCGGCGGGGATGAGCCAGGGTTGGAGCAACTCCGAGGCGCACTCGACCAGGCGATCGACGACCTGACGCGGCACGTCGACACGATCAAGCACCAGGCGAAGACGGTCACGGTCGGCATCTCGCGCCACGATCAGACCCTGGGCCGGATGTCTCTAAGCGAGGCGCTGCGACAGGCCGGCGCCCCGGAGGAAGCGATTTCGACCGAGGACCGGCGAACGATGAGGGCGCTCGACCCCTTCATCGACCAGGTTCTCGGTTACGTTCGCTATCAGCTGTGGGCCGGCGGCGACGGCCCGGCGCCGGGCGACGGCGCGACGATCCGGGTGCTGCGGGCCGGAGGGCTCTGCCGCGACCTCCAGTCGCGCACCTTCCGGCAGCCCCTGCTCCAGGGCACGAAGTACGCGGTGGCGGTCGAAGGTCGCCTGATGGCCGCGCGGGGGCGGACCGACGGTCGGGTCTTCATCGGCGTGCCCGAGTTCGCCGAGGGCGAAGTCTCGGGGCTCGTCCTCGTCCACGTACGCTTCCGGGAACGGGCGTCGGCGCCGGAGCTGCGAAGCCTGCTTTCGGACTATCGGCAACGCTACGACGGTCTGCGGGATCACGTGCTGAAGGCTGCGCCCGAGTTCGACGACGGCCTGCTGGCCGAGCTCCCGGTCGAAGACCTGCTGATCGATCCGGTGGCCCAGCTCGCGGAACGCTGGCGCGGCGCGTTCTCCGGGGGTGGTTCGTGAGGGTCCTGCTCACCGGAAGCGCCGGCTTCATCGGCTTCCACGTCGCGAACGCCCTGCTCGAGCGAGGCGACGAGGTCATCGGATACGACAACTTCAATCCGTACTACGACCCCCTGCTCAAGGAGCGGCGGAATGCGATCCTCGAGAAGCAGCCCGGCTTTCGGTTGGTGCGGGCCGACATCGGCGATCGCGAAGCCCTGCAGGACGCCTTCGGTCACCTCGTTCGCGGCGCCGACACGGAGACGAGGGTCTGCCATCTGGCGGCCCAGGCCGGAGTTCGGCACTCGATCGACCACCCCGACGAGTTCGTGCGCGACAACGTGCAGGCGTTCACCTACCTCCTCGAGCTCTGTCGGGAAGAAGAGGTCGGCGGGTTGATCTACGCCTCGAGCAGCTCGGTCTACGGCGACAGCGCTCGTGAACGGCTGAGCGAGACGGACAGGACGTCGGCCCAGTGCTCGCTGTACGGAGCGACGAAGAAGATGAACGAGTTGATGGCGTCCGTCTACCGTCACCTCTACGGCCTGCACGTGACGGGGCTCCGCTTCTTCACGGTCTACGGCCCGTGGGGCCGGCCGGACATGGCCCTGTTTCTGTTCACCGGCGCGGTACTGCGCGGCGAACCGCTGAACGTCTTCGGCCACGGCCGGATGCATCGGGACTTCACCTACATCGACGACATCGTGGCCGGTGTCGTCTCGGCGCTCGACCGCAACCACGAGGATCTCGTCTGCAACCTTGCCGCCGGCCGCACCGAGGAGTTGATGGCCTTCGTTCGGCAGATCGAGCTCTCCTGCGGCCGCGAAGGCGAAAAGCGGTTCCTGCCGATGCAGCCCGGAGACGTGGTTCGCACTTCCGCCGATCTTTCCCGCGCCCGGGAGTACCTGGGCTACGAGCCGACAACCGCGATCTCCGAGGGCATTCCCCGCTTCGTCGAGTGGTACCGCGAGTACTACGGCCTCTGACGACTCTCGCGAGGCGCGTGGTCCAGGCGCGCCGCCCACTCCGCGGTCCGCTCTCGCATCGCCGGCGCGTCCTCGGGCAGGATGATCTCCTGCTCGACGAGGCGGTCCAGGGCCGCGTTCCAGGCGTCGAGATAGTGCTTGCTGTCGGGGTAAAGGGCCGCCAGCTGCGCGCTGTCGAAGTCCGTTGCCGTGCCGTAGAGGAAACCGAACCGCATCCCTTGCCTCTGCCTGCCGAATCCGCTGTGCGAGGCGGTCGGCGCTTCGAGTTCCGGCAGGCGAATGCCGCCGACGGCGTTGCCGTGTTCGTCTCGGACCACTTCAGGTTCGGAATCTCCGGCCTTCATCTCGACGAGCGGCATTCTCGGCGGTTCGACACCGTCCCGGATCCACCGGTGCAAGTGCCTGATCGCGGCCTGGTACACCGGGGAGTAGGACAACCAGTTGGAGCCTTCGACGGTTCGTTCCGCCGGTCTGGCCGCGGATACGTGCGACGTCCCCGGCACTTCCCAGAGCCGGAATCGGGCCGAGTCCGGCTCGCGGATGGAGTAGTAGCTGGTCAACTCGGTCTCCGAGTTGACGACGATGACGGGGACGTCCAGATCGGAGCGGATCGAGGCGCGGACGCGCTCCCGTCTGCCGGGGCTCAGGTCGGACGCGAACGGTACGATGCCGCCGAAGTCGATGAACGGCAGGAAGCCGTCGAACACCTCTGTCAGGTGGTGCACGCCGTTGATGTAGGTGCGGAGGCGGGCCGCGGACTGTGAAGCTCCGGCCGCGATGAGTCTCTCGACCTCCAGGCCGCCCATCGGGTCGATGCCTTGCCGATCTCGCTTCGGGCCGATGGCGCCCGCGACCTGGGTGAAGATGTCGTAGGAGTAGGCGTCACCCGGGTGCTCGAGCGAGCCGTAGCGCGTTGGGTCCCAGGCCTTGAGTCCTCCGGGATTCTGGGGGAAACCGTGGACGCCGACCTTCTGCGCGGATACGCCCACCCAGGCATATCCGCGGAGGGCCTCGTCGCTGGCGGAACCCAGTTCGAAGCCGGCGGTGACGTTCAGCCAGAAGACGATGACCGTACCGTTGAATGCGGACGCGTCCGTTGGGCGCACGACGAGAAGGCGCGTCTTGTAGTCCGCCTTGTCGCCGGAAGCCCGCGTCTCCCATCGGCCGTCCGGGCGATGTGAGCCGTTGACGAGTTCGTAAGCGGTCGCTTCGCCCTCGAGGAAGTACTCCTCGGTCAGATAGCCGCGGTCCGCCACGTTCACCGCCGCGAACGGGGCGCCGCGTTCCCCGCCCGCGACGGGCCCGGAGAGGATTGGCGTGCTAGCGAAGGCCGCGCCGAGCGCGAACAGAGCTCCGACAACGGTCATCACGCAGGTCCTCTCCACAGTTCTCTTCCTCACGATGTTCCTCCTCGCCACGTCCTTCAGCTTCTGGAACGGTCCTGATTCCGGTTATCGTAGCCGCCCAACCCTCCAGGAGGAACAGCGTGAAGGTAGCCCAGGGCGTCGCCGAGTACCTCAAGCGGGAGGGTGTCGAGTTCATCGTCGCCTATCCGGTGAATCCGATCATCGAGGCTGCCGCGGTTGCGGACATCCGCACCGTGATCGTCCGCCAGGAGCGAATCGGCCTCCACATGGCCGACGCGGTCAGCCGACTGAGTTCGGGCAAGCAACTCGGCGTCTTCACGATGCAGAGCGGCCCCGGAACGGAGAACGCCTTCGGCGGCGTGGCCCAGGCCTACGGCGAGTCGGCGCCGATTCTCGTCCTGCCGATGGGATACGGCCGCCGGACGATGCACGTCGCGCCGAACTTCAACGCGGTGGCGAACTTCCAGCACGTGACGAAGTGGTGCGAGCCGCTCAGCATGGGCAAGGCGCTTCCCGAAGTCATGCGCAGGGCGTTCACCCAGCTCCGCTCAGGCCGGCCCGGTCCCGTGCTGATCGAGGTGCCGGCGGACGTCTTCGGCGAGGACGTGCCGGACGATCTGGGCCCGCGTCCGAGCGGCGCCGTTCGCGTCGGGCCGGATCCGGACCTCGTCGGAGAGGCCGCGGACCTGCTCGCATCCGCGGAGCGGCCGGTCATCTATGCCGGCCAGGGCGTCCATTACGCCGAGGCCTGGGACGAGTTGCGGCGCGTGGCGGAGCTGCTCAACGCGCCGGTCACGACGAGTCTCGGCGGCAAGAGCTCCTTCAACGAGGACCATCCGCTCGCGCTTGGCTCGGGTGGCCGCTCGGTGCCGAAGACGGTCCACGAGTTTCTGGGCGCCGCCGACGTGATCTTCGGCATCGGCTGCAGCTTCACGTCGACGGCGTTCGGCATCAACTTCGGCAAGTACCGGCAGGCGAAGTACCTGCACGCGACGCTCGATCCGGTCGACCTGAACAAGAACGTCGCCTCGGAGTGCGTGGTGGCCGGCGATGCGAAGCTCACCCTCGCCGCCCTGATCGCCGAACTCGAGGGCAGGTCCCTGCCGCGCGCGGCGGCGCGGGCGGAGTCCGTGCCGGCGGAGATCGACCGGATCCGTTCCGGCTGGCTCGACGAGTGGATGCCGAAGCTCGAGTCCGAAGGTACGCCGCTCTCGCCCTACCGCGTGCTTTGGGACCTGATGCGGACGGTCGACCGCGACAACGTGATCATCACTCACGACGCGGGCTCGCCGCGCGACCAGCTCTCGCCCTTCTGGCGGAGTACGACGCCGCTCTCCTACATCGGCTGGGGCAAGACGACCCAGCTCGGCTACGGGCTCGGCCTCGCGATGGGCGCGAAGCTCGCCCAACCGGAGAAGCTCTGCATCAACGTCTGGGGCGACGCCGCGATCGGTTTCACCGGCATGGACTTCGAAACGGCAGTGCGCGAACGCCTGCCGATTCTCTCCATCCTGTTGAACAACTTCTCGATGGCAATCGAACTGCCGATCATGCAGGTGGCAACCGAGAAGTACCGCAGCACGGACATCTCCGGCCACTACGCGAACATGGCGGAGGCCTTCGGCGGGTACGGCGAGCGGGTCACCGACCCCGCCGAGATCGTGCCCGCGATCCGCCGCGGCATCGAAGCGACCGAATCCGGAACCCCGGCCCTGCTCGAGTTCATCACGGAGAAGGAGCTCTCGATCTCGAGCTACTAGCCCGTCTAGCTAGCGGCACCGGGAAGATCGTCTCCTTTCCGACTGCGCCGACAACGGAATCGGCGAACGTCTCCGTCGCTGCGGTCCAGGCTGCGGGGAGCTCGCTCGAGTCCTCAACTCTCCTGCGTCGGAGGCCCCAGGAGCGACGGCGCCGGACCCTTGCGGGCGATTGCGCTGTCGATCGCCTGCGGCAAGACGGTGACGATCTTCTCGATCTCCTCGTCCCCGAGGATGAAGGGCGGGCCCAGGCAGATCACGTCGCGGGCCGGATCGTTGCCGCCCGGGTAGAAGAAGACGTCGAGCGACAGTCCGGCTGCAACGACGGCGTTGACCAGGGCCAGTTCCGCGGGAAACGGCTCGAGGGTCTCGCGGTTCTCGACGATCTCGACGCCGTAGAGCAGGCCGCGGCCGCGGACTTCGGCGACATGGGGATGGTCGGCGAGAGCTTCCCGCAGGCGTTCGCCGAGCACCGCTCCGACGGTCGCGGCGCGCTCGACGAGTTCCTCCTCCTCGAGGATGCGGAGCACCTCGCACGCTGCGGCGCAGGCAGGCGAGTGGGCGCCGTAGGTAAAGAACATGACGGAGTCGCCGGCTTCCGCGATCGGCGCGGTGACTTCCTCGCGAGCGCAGATCGCAACCAGGGGCGCGTAGCCGCCAGTCAGTCCCTTGCCGCCGACGAGGATGTCAGGCAGGACGTCCCAGTGGTCGACGCCGAACTTCCGGCCGGTCCGCCCGTAGCCGGTCATCACCTCGTCGGCGATCAGCAGGATGCCGTGCCGTCTGCAGATTCGGGCCACCCGCTCGAGGTAGTCGCCGGGGGGCACGAGCGCGCCGGCGTTCGAGCCGACGATCGGCTCGACGACGAAGGCGGCGATTTGCTCCGGGCCGATCTCGTGGAAGACGCGCTCGACTTCGTCCGCACAGGCGACGTCGCAGGCGGGAAACGTCTTGCCCAAGGGGCAGCGCATGCAGTAGTGGGCGGGTGGCCGCGGCTGGTCGGTCAGATTGTCGACGAGCCAGGGCTCGAAGCCGGCGCGGCGCCCCATGTGACCGCCGACCGCCAGTGTCGCCATCGTCGCGCCGTGGTAGGAGAGCTGACGCCCGATGACCCGCCAGCGCTCGGGCCGTCCGGCCGAGAGGTGATGCTGCCGGGCGAACCGGATGGCCAGGTCCATCGCTTCGGAACCGCCGCTCGCGAAGAGAATCCGGTCCATGCCGCTTGGCAGCCAGCGTGTCTGCATCCGGTGAACGAGTTCGGCACGCGCCGGGGTTGCAAAGGGAGGCACGATGTAGTCGGTGCGTCGAGCGGCCTGTGCGTAGGCCTCCGCCACCTCCCGCCGGCCGTGTCCGATGTTCGAGACGATCGCGCCGCCGGCCGCATCGAGGATCCGGCGGCCGGTGGGCGTGATCATGTAGCAGCCCTCAGCGGCCTCTACTTCGAGCGGCGGCCTGCCCTGGCCGAGGAACGGATAGTCCTCGGCATGCGCCAGACTCGTGCGAGCGACTGTCTGGTGAGCGACGGTGTTCATCGCTTGAGAATAGCCCCAAAGGGATTGCCTCGGGCGGGCAAGCCGTCTGGGCGGACGGCGCGGCGGCTCGTTTCACCAGCGTCGTCACGACCTCGCTGCGGACGGCGGCGAACCTCGCTGGTAGGCTCGGCTGCGCCGCCGCTAGCGTCGCGGCGGTCGTCGACGAATGAACGGGATCCACGACATGGGCGGCATGCACGGCTTCGGGGCCGTGGATCGCCGCCCGGACGACGGTCCGTTCCCCGAGGCTTGGCAGGGCCGGGTATGCGCTCTCGTCGGCCACGCGATGGGGGCCGGGTTGGCGAACATCGACGCCTTCCGGCACGCCATCGAGCGGATGCCGCCGGATCGCTACCTGTCCGACGGGTACTACGGGCGCTGGCTCTACGCCCTGGAGACGCTGGCGGCGGAACGTCTGGGTGGCGACGCCGTGCTCGAGCGGCCCGAACTGGGTCCGGTGACGCGCGAAGTCGAGCGCGAACCGCGCTTCGAGGTCGGCGATCGGGTGCGCACCTGGAACCGCCATCCGCGGGGGCACACGCGGCTGCCCGGTTACGCCCGCGACCGCAGCGGCGTGATCGCCGAGGTCCACCCCGCCTGCGTTTATCCCGACGCGAACGCCGACGGCCAGGGCGAGTCGCCGGAGTATCTCTACACGGTGGCCTTCGAGAGTCGGGAACTCTGGGGCGAGGAGGCCGAGGCCGGCGCCAGGGTCTACATCGATCTGTTCGAGCCGTACCTGGAGGCGACGGAATGACGGCCGAAGAGGCGCGCGGCGCCGGTTCGCCCGAGCTGCGGACGGAAGCGATCGAGGCGCTGCTGGTGGGGAAGGGGCTGGTCGAATCCAGCGCAGTGGACGCCCTGGTCGAACGCTACGAGCAGGACATCGGGCCGCTCCGCGGGGCCCGGGTGGTCGCGGAGGCCTGGACCGATCCGGCGTTCCGGGCGCGGCTGCTCGAAGACGGCATGCCCGCGATCCGGGAGCTGGGATTCGGCGACAACACGGACACCCACGTCGCTCGTCTGTTGGTCAAGGAGAACACGGGCTCCGTCCACAACCTCGTCGTCTGCACGCTCTGCTCGTGCTATCCGTGGGCAGTTCTCGGTCTGCCGCCGGCCTGGTACAAGTCGCCCGCCTACCGGTCGCGCGCGGTGCGCGAACCGCGTCGGCTGCTTGCGGAGCTGGGGCTCGGTCTGCCGCCCGAGGTCGAGCTGAGGGTCTGGGATTCGAGCGCGGAGGTCCGCTACATGGTCCTGCCGCAGCGGCCGGAGGGAACGGACGGCATGGACGCTGAGCAGCTCGCGGCCCTCGTGACCCGCGATTCGATGATCGGCGTCGAACGCCTGTAAGCGCGAACGAACGAGATGAGCCTGCCTGTCCGCCTGGATGAGGACGGCGCCGCCGCGCCTCCGCGCGAGAACGGCGAACTTGCGTTCAGCGCGCCTTGGGAGAGCCGCTTGTTCGGCTTGACGATGGCCCTGGTGGAGGCCGGCCGCCTGGATTGGGAGGCGTTTCGCCAGCGCTTGATCGGCGGAATCGCTGCCTGGGAGAGAACCGCCCGCCGCGAGGAGTGGAACTACTGGCGGTGCTGGCAGGAGGCGTTCGAGAACTCGCTCGAGGCGGAGGAACTCCTCTCGACGCCGGAGATCGACCTCCTGACCGGACACCTCGCGGCCCGGCCGCACGGACACGATCATCCCGACGATCACGAACACGACGATGGCCGCCGGGGGGAGCACGCGGCCCGCGCCGCTGGGGAGATCGAGGAGTGACGGCGAAGTTGCTGGCTGGCGAACCCGTTGCGGAGGCCGTGCTGGCCGAGGTCGGGGAACAGGTCAAGCAGTTCCGAGCGGCCGGAGTGCGGCCCGGTTTGGGCACGATCCTGGTCGGCGACAACGCGGCCTCGGCGGGCTACGTCAGGAAGAAGCACGAGGCCTGCGAACAGGTCGGTATCGCGTCCTTTCACGCGGAGATCCCGGCCGGCGCCGGCCAGGGGGACCTGCTGGCCGCGGTGGACCGATTCAACGCCGACCCGGAGGTCGATGCGTACATCATCCAGCACCCGGTGCCGAACGGCTTCGACTTCAACGAGGCGTTGGCTCGGATGGACCCGAAGAAGGACGCCGACGGCCTGCATCCCGTGAACCTGGGCAAACTCGTGCTGCAGGAGCGGGGGCCGGTGCCGTGCACGCCGGCGGGCATTCAAGCGATGCTGCTCCACTACGGCATCGATATCGCCGGCCGCGAGGTCGTCGTCCTGGGCCGTGGCCCCACGCTTGGCCGCCCGCTCGCTCTTCTCCTTACGCTCAAGCAGCCCGGCGCGAATGCTGTGGTCACCGTGGTGCACACCGGCGCCCGCGACGTCACGCCGTTGACCCGCCGAGCCGACATCCTCGTCGCGGCTCTTGGCGTGCCGCGCTTCGTCGTGCCCGAGATGGTCAAGCCGGGGGCGGTCGTCGTCAGCGGGGGCATCAGTTGGGAGGGAAAGAAGCTGCTGCCCGACGTCGACGAATCGGTCGCCGAGGTGGCGAGCTGGATTACTCCTCGGCTCGGCGGCGTCGGTCCGACGACGGTCGCCATGCTCTTGCGGAACACGGTTCTGGCGGCTGCCGGGCGCGTCCCTGCGGCTTGATGCTGCAGGAGATCCGTGGAGCCTGCGGTCCAGGCTCTTCCGCCGCAGCCCGCGAGCCCCTCAGAGCGACGCCGTTCGCCCCGTTTTCGCGCTGTTCGTTTCCGGCGTTCTGGAGTTCCTGAACGTTTGAACAGTTCAGAGCTTTCTTCGGAAAGAGATCTTCTTGCCGCTTCCATGAGTTGCTGCTACGGTCCCGGCACATCCGTGCGGATCCAGCGGATGATCGCGTCTTCACTCCGTCCCCTTTCGAGGAGCCGAACCACATGACGAACACTCCAACGGGAATCGCCTCCATCGGGCTCGAACTGCCGCCTCTGGTCATGCCGGTCGAGGAGCTCGCGGCGTTACGCGGTGAGGATCCGAACAAGTACACGGTTGGCCTTGGTTGTTCGGACATCGCACTCTGCCCGCCCGACTTCGGCATCGTTGACCTGGCTGCCGGCGCGGCTCGCAAGGCTCTGTCGCGTTGGAACGGCGCGCCGGAGGACATCGGGATGATCGCCGTCGGCACGGAGACTGCGGTCGACATGAGCCGGCCCCTCTCCGCCTTCGTCGCGGACGAGTTGGGACTTCGCGGGCAGATTCGGTCCTACGAGGTGAAGCACGCCTGCTACGGTGGTACCTTGGCGCTCCGACAGGCCTGTGAGTGGCGCATGTCGGGAGTGGCTCAGGACAAGGCCGCTCTCGTGATCGCCGCCGACATCGCGCTCTACGAGCAGGGTGATCCGGGAGAGCCGACCCAGGGCGCCGGCGGCATCGCCTTCGTCGTCGAGCGGCCGGAGATCGCCGAGATCAGCGTCGATACCCATGCCTGGAGCGAGCCTGCCTTCGACTTCTACCGTCCGGTGGGCGAGGAGTTCCCGAGGGTCGACGGCAAGCTGAGCCTGGAGTGCTACAAGAAGGCGGCCCAGGAGTGCTTCGCCGCGCTCACCGAGGGCCAGAACCCGGCCGAGGTACTCGAGCGCTTCTCGGCCGTCTGCTTCCACACGCCATTTCCGAAGATGGTCCGCAAGGCGTTCCATCTCGTGGGCGAGCTCGCCGGTTGGTCGGCCGAGCGCATTCAGCAGTACTACGACGAGCGCGTGGCGCCGTCGATGCGCTGGAACAAGCTGTCGGGCAACTCGTACACCGCGTCGCTATGGATTGCGGTGGCGAAGGCCCTGTGCGGTCTCGAAGCCGGGGAACGGGTGGCCGCTTTCTCCTACGGCTCGGGCTTCGGTTCGGAAATCATGTCGCTGATCGCCGGCCCGCGGGCCGCGGACGCCGGGTGGGCCGTGGATATCGAGCGCGCGGTGGCCGAACGGGCAAGGGTGGACGCGAGCGGCTACTCGACGCTGCGCGGGAACGTCGTCACCGCAATCGCGTGAGGGCTTCCGGTCCGGTTGGCAGCTGAGTCAGTCGCCGCCCGCCTTCGCCGAGGCGACGGCAGAAGCGTCGCGTGGGAGAGCTGGGTCGCGTTCAGCCGTATCTGCGCGGTTGGCTTCGAGGCTGCGCGCGCAGCGGAAGCCGGTGTTGTCGAGGCCCGAATCGGGCGCGGAACGGTTCCGGTTCGTGTTCCGGTAGCCCTCGCAGTAGCTTGCCGCACAGAGCCAGGAACCGCCCTTGAGGACCTTCTCGCCACCGGCCCCTCCGGGCCGGAACCAGTCCTCGCACCACTCCCAGACGTTGCCGCCCAGGTCGTGAACCCCGAATGCGTTCGCGGCGTAGGAACCCACCGGGGCCAAGTAGTCGTGACCGTCCTCGGCATCGTCGCGGTGGGGGAAGTCGCCCTGCCAGACGTTGCCGGCCCAGCGGCCGCCTGGGGTGGCCTCGTCGCCCCAAGGGTAACGGGCGTCGCCCTTGCCTTCATGGCCAGCCAAGGCGGCGCGGTCCCATTCGGCCTCCGTGGGTAGGCGCTTGCCGCGCCAGGCGCAGTAGGCGTTCGCGTCGTTCCAGCTCACATGGACAACGGGCTGAGACGGCGCCGCTTCCGAGCCGGGGCCGCGCGGACGGCGCCAATCCGCGCCGTCGACCCGCAACCACCAGGGAGTGCCCGGCACTCGCTGCTCACGCTCCGGATGCGCCGTGGCGTCGGGATGAAACACCAACGACCAGCCCCAGCGCTCGGCCTCGGTCACGTAGCCGGTGGCATCGACGAAGGTGATGAAGTCGGCGGTCGTCACCTCGTGGACATCGAGGTCGAAGGCGCCAACCGGCACGTCGCCGCCGGGACGAGGCGCGCTGCCGACCGGGATGCGTACCATTCCGCTCGACGGCGGCTCGCCGTGCGGCGTCGGCAGGTGCGCTGAGGATCCCGGCGCGTCGCCATTCTTGGTCGCCTCGTCGTGGGCGCACGCCAGCGCGGCGGCCAAAAGAAGCACGGCGGGAGCTGTCGAGCGAAGGCCTCGCCGGGGCAGTGGCGCAGCGTTCATGGCGTCCAGCCGAACCGGTCGAGGTCGACTCGACCAGCGAAGCTGAACACGACACCTTCCTGCTCGAGCAGGAAGCGCTGCCGATCGACGCTCTCGAGCGGATCGATGCCTCGGTCGCTGATCTCGCCGCGAGCGTTGACGACCCGGTGCCAGGGCAGCGAATCCTCGGTGTGGCGGGCGAGCGCGTGGCCCACCTGACGGGCGTTGCGAGGGCGGTTCGCCAGCGCTGCGATCTGGCCGTAGGTAGCGACGCGGCCACGGGGAATGCGGCGAATGAGTTGCCGGAAGGACTCTTCCGCGCTGTCCACACCGTGTTCTGGGAGAGAGCTCATCGACTTCGCTGCGAGTCTACGCGTGCATGTTAGCTTGCCGCTCGTCCATGCCCTCAGCCGATCGAGGTCCGAGCCGCCTCGACCGGCGGCGCAACTACGCTGCGCTGCTCGCCCATGGCCTGCTCGGCATGACGGGCTTCCGCCTGCTTCAGGCGCCGACCTTTCTGCCGACGTACGTCAACTTGCTCACGGGCGCGAATCTGGCGGTGGGCCTTGCCTCGGCCTGTCAGAGCCTGGGGATGTTCGTTTCGCCGGTGTTCGCCGCTGCCCTGGTCGAGCAGCGTCGTCACGTGAAGTGGATGACGCTCGTCTTCGGCGGCGTCATGCGGCTGATGGTGCTTCTCCTCGCTCTGCTCGCGCTCCTCGCGCCGACCGAAGCGGCGGTTTATGCGATCTGGCCGGTGTTGCTGCTGTGGGGGCTGGCGAGCGGGATGCAGATGGTGCCCTTCAACGTCGTCATCGCGAAGTCCGTGCCGGTCACCCGTCGCGGGCGACTCCAGGGCTCCCGGAATCTGACCGCCGGTTTCTCCGTCATTCTGCTGTCCACCGCAGCCGGTTGGGTGCTCGACCGGTATGGCTTCCCGCGCGGCTACGGCCTGACCTTCCTGGGTGCAGCGCTGCTCGCCTCGGTCGGTCTCGCGTTCATGGGCCTGGTCCGCGAACCCGCCGCGCTCGACGTCCACGCGACGGGCCTCGGCCTTCGCTCCCGGCTTCGCAAACTGCCCGGGCTGCTGCGGGACGATCGTGACTTCGCCGGTTTCTTCGAAGCCCGGCTCCTGACCGCGGCGGCGCGCGGCGCGCTGCCGTTCTACGTCGTCCTGGTCGGGGAGCGCTTCGACGTGACTGGCGCCCGCCTCGCCGCGCTGACGGTGGCGTTTACCGCTGCGCAGTCCGTCGGCGCGCTGGCCTGGGGTCTCTTCGGCGACCGCTCGGGCTACCGGGCGGTCTACGTCCTGGCCCTCGGTTCCTGGGTTCTGGGCAGCCTCATCGTGCTTTGGGCGCCCGTATTCGAGCTCGCCTACGCCGTGTTTCTCCTCGTCGGCGCCGGCCTCTCCGGCGTCTTGCTTGCCTCGCAGAACCTCGTCCTGGAGTTCGGCCGCGAGCGGGACCGTCCGATGAGGATCGCCGCAACCCACTCCCTGGCCGAGGCGGCCGGCGTCGCCGGCTTCGTTGGCGCCGGCCTGATCAGCCAGTTCGCGCCGACCGGCAGCGTCTTCCTGCTGGCGGTCGCCCTCCACCTGCTGGCGATGCGCAGGCTGATTCGCATGGACGATCCGCGGCGGACGTCCGATGGACCGGCGAGTTGAATCACCGGGTCGTCGAGGCGCCGTTGCTTGAGCTCATCCGTCTGGCACGCTGCTTGCTTGTTTGTTCTTCGTCGGGATTGCAAGCGTCATCCCTCGACTTGTGGAACCAATCGGAGGAGGTCCCCTCACCAACATTCCTGCCTAGTTTGCGAGTCTCCGGTGGCAGCGGCGCCGCCCTGTCGACGCTTGGTCCAGGGCGCTCCCTGCTGCTGCCTCAAGCCGGAACCGCCACCTGCTCGGATCTTCCGACTTGCGCCGTATCCAGTACGGAGCAGGCTCTCCAGGATCCTCCCTTAGGGACCCCTCCGCTTCCACACGCAGTTGCATTCAAGTCGTCGTCGCGGCTGGCCTCGGTTGTTTGGCCGGTCGCGGCGGCGACGTGCGCCAGGATGGCGCGGCCTTGGCGGCCGCCGCAGGGGATCAGCGAGGCATGCGGGCTAGCTGGCTAGCGCTAGAGACGATCGTCAAGGAACCGCTTGACGCCGTCGAGCGCCAGTCGCTCCTGGGCGCCGGTGTCGCGATAGCGAACGGTAACGGTCTGGTCTTCCAGAGTCTGACCGTCGACAGTGAAGCAGAACGGGGTACCGGCCTCGTCCATCCGGGCGTAGCGCTTGCCGATGGACTGCTTCGCGTCGTACTGGGCGCGGACCTGCTGGCGGAGTTCCAGGTAGAGCGCCTCGGCGACCTCGGGCATGCCGCCCTTGTTGACCAGGGGAAAGACGCCCGCCTCGATTGGGGCCAGCCGATTCGGAAAGCGCATGAGTTCGGACGACGGCCTGCTCTCGTCGACTGAATACGCCTCGCAGAGGAGCGCCAGCACGCCGCGGGTGAGGCCGGCTGCGGGTTCGATGACGTGCGGCACGAAGCGTTCGCGTGTCTGCTGGTCGAAGGTCTCGAGCTTGGCGCCGCTCCACTTCTGGTGCTGTTCGAGATCGAAGCTGCCACGGTGGGCGATGCCCTCGAGCTCTCCGAATTCCGGAGCGGTGAACGGATACCGGTACTCGACGTCGAACGTCCCTTCGCCCGTCTGCGCGTAGTGGGCGAGCTCCGCGGCTTCGTGGCGACGGAGCCGCAACCGGTCGGAGGCCAAGCCGAGGCCGCGCCACCAGTCCATCCGCTGTCGAGTCCAGAACTCGAACCAGACCTTCGCCTCTGACGGGTGGCAGAACCACTCCATCTCCATCTGCTCGAACTCGCGGGTGCGGAAGATCCAGTTGCGCGGCGTGACCTCGTTGCGAAACGCCTTGCCGATCTGTGCGATGCCGAAGGGCAGACGGACACGCGAGGTGTCGAGGACGCCCTTGTAGTTGAGGAAGATGCCCTGGGCCGTTTCCGGCCGCAGGAACGCCTCGTTGTCCTCGCCGGAGGCGGCGCCGACGAACGTCTTGAACATCAGATTGAAGTCGCGCGCGGCAGTCAAGGTGCCCGGTTCGGTGGCGCCGGGGGCCCAGACGCGCCCGCGTTCCCGGTCGTCGACCTCCGACATGGGCTGAGACTCGAACTCGTCGAGGCTCTTGCGGCTGTGGAGCACCTTCCGCGCCGTCCGCAACGCGGGCTCCGGATCGCCTTCCTGGTAGGCGAAGAACGCCGGTGGGTCGACCGCGTCCCTTGGCTGCAGGACGTGGAGGTGGTCGGCACGGTAGCGGGCCTTCGTCTGCCGGCAGTCGACCATCGGGTCGGAGAAGCCGCCGACGTGTCCGCTCGCCTCCCAGGCTCGAGGGTTCTGGATGATCGACGAGTCGATGCCGACGATGGACAGCGGAGCGCCATCAGGGCCGAGCGGCGGACATTCGACCATGTCGCGCCACCAGGCGTCGCGCAGGTTGTTCTTCAGCTGGACGCCGAGCGGTCCGTAGTCCCAGAAGCCGTTGATGCCGCCGTAGATCTCGGAGGCCGGGAACACGAAGCCGCGACGCTTCGCCAGCGCCACGATTCGCTCCATCCGGTCGCTTCCTGTGGGTTGGGACATCGTACCTCGAGCTCCGTCTGCGGCGGGGCTTCAAGGCGCCCACCGCGCAACCGTAGCAGCTTGTTACGATGACCTCCGTACCGATCTCGAACAAGGAGCATGATCGATGGCGACCGCGCCCGCAACCGCGACCCCGGAGCACCTGCTGGCCCATCCTCTTCGCCCTGAAGGCGACTGGCGTCACGCATTCTCCTACCACCCGATGAACGTGGAGATCGAGCGCGCCGAAGGCGTGTACATCTACGACCGGGACGGCAACCGCTACTTCGATGCGTCGGGCGGGCCGATGGCGGTCAACCTGCCGCACAACCACCCGCGGATGAAGCGGGCGATCGCGGCTCAGCTCGAGAACTACTCCTACACGCATCCTTCCATCGCCGACCCGAAGCGGGCGGAGTTCTGCCGGTTGCTCGCCGAGATCACGCCGGGAGACCTGGACCACTCCTACCTCGTTTCGGGCGGGTCGGAAGCGGTGGAGACCGCGATCAAGCTGGCCCGTCAGGCGCAGATCGCGATGGGTAACCGGACGAAGTACAAGGTGATCAGCCATCGGGACTCGTACCACGGCATGACGCTTGCCACGCTCGGCATGTCCCACAACCCGATGTCGCAGTCCGCGTTCGAACCGATGTTGCCCAAGTGGCCAGGCATCCGGCAGTACTCCGACTTCGACCGTCCGGAGGGGATGAGCCGGGAGGAGTGGGGGGTCGAGTGCGCCGGCGCCTTGGAGGTCGCGATCCACTATGCGGGGCCGAAGACCGTCGCCGCCTTCCTGGCGACGCCCCACGGCTGTGGCGCGGACTATGCCTGCGTCCCCCCGGACAGCTACTGGTGCACGATCCGGGAGATCTGCGATCGCTACGACGTGTTCATCATCGCCGACGAGGTAGTCACCGGGTTCGGGCGTACCGGGAGGTGGTTCGCGATGGAGCACTTCAGCGTCGACCCCGACATGATGACGATGGCGAAGGGCATCTCGAGCTGTTACGTGCCGTTCGGCGCCGTATCCGTCTCGAGCCGGCTGAACGTACCCTTCGAGAAGGGCTTCCCCTTCGTGCATGGCTTCACCTTCGGCGGCCATCCTCTGGGCTGCGCAGCGGGCTCGGAGCTCATCCGCATAGCTGATCGAGAACTGCAACGAGCAGAGCCCGCGCCTCTTCTCCTACCGGGAAGAGCTGCTCTCCCACCCGACGGTCGCCGACGTGCGCGGCTGGGGTCTGATGATGGTGCTCGAACTCGTTGCCGACAAGAAGACGATGTCGTTCTTCGACAAGGCCGTCGACGCGCAGAAACTGTTCCAGTCCATTTCGCTCAAGCACGGACTCGCGATGTACAGCTCGCTTTACGGCGCCTCCCGCACGCCGGGGCTGGCCCGCGGCCTGCCGATCTGGATCGCGCCGCCTCTCTCCATCAGCTCGGCTCAAGTCGACGAGATGATGGGCAGGCTGGTTGGAATGCTCACCGAGTGGGAGAGCGCCGTCCTCTAGCTGGTCGCTTGGATGGGCGACTGGCCCGGCGCCGTTTCGGTCAGTTCTCTTCGGCGAGACCTCTCGCGTCCAGACGGGCCTCCAGCTCTTCGAGCCGTCGCTTGACGGCGGCCAGCCGCTCTTCGACCGCTTCCAAGTCGGGCCGGCGCTCCTGGAGCAACTGCTGCAGGGTCTCGTGACGTTCCCTCCACTCGTCGCCGTGGAAGTACTCCTGGATCTTCTCGTGCAGATCGGCGGGACTCGTGAACGCGTCGATCTCGCCGTCGCCGTCGAGATCTTCTCGCCCGCGCAGGATGAAGGTGCTCGCTTCGAGCCGTGGGCGGGGCCGTGCCCCGAGCGTGGCGCCGAGCGTCTCTACCTTGCCGTCACGCCAGACTTCCAGGTTGGCGGGGTCGCCGTCTTCTGCGCGGCGGACGATGGAGGTCAGCCGGCGGTGGCTGGTCACGTCCTCGCCGTCGACGCGAGTGAGAATGTCGCCCACCTGGACGCCGGCGCGCTGAGCTGGACTCTCCTCGGCGACTCGCGAGATGAGCACGCCGCTGCCTTCGGGCACGCCGAAGTGGGCACGCAGCGGTTCGGTCAAATCCACCGCCTCGACGCCGAGGTACGCCCCGCCGAAGTGCATGCGAAAAGATGGCGGCAGGAGGGGGAGCGAGCGGAGTCGGTCCTTCAGTCCGCGAGCGTCCTCCGTTGCGTTGGCTGCCTCCTCGATGGCAAGCAGGAACGCCTCGTCGTCGTCAGGGTCGCGTTGGACCTCGACCGCGCCGTCGTTCAGGACGAGAACGCGGACCTTTCGTTCCTCCGGCACCTCTTCGGATTCCTGTGCAGTCGCCGCGGGAACGGCGGCGACGGCGAGAAGGGCTGCGAGGGCGGCGGCCCTGGCGGCGACAGTTGCTGGAGGTCGGCGGATTCCGATCAGATCGGTGCTGGTCATGGCTGATTTCTCCTTGTTCTCCTGGCTAGCGGACGCGCCGGCCGTTCGCGGCATGGCGCACCGGGAGGGGCTGGATGTCTCTCAGGTCGAAGAGGATCTGGGTCTCGGGACTCACGGATACCGGCACGAACGGTTGGGAGTCCTCGGCCAGGCGGCGCAGCGACTCGAGCTCGTCGCTGAGTTCCCGATACTCGAGCCTCAGTTCGTCGATGCGTTCAGTCGACAAAGGCGGCGGTTCCGGCGCCGCCCGTCGCGACCACCACATGCCGCCTGCGGCCGAGCTGATGACGACAAGAGCTCCGGCGGCGATCGTGCCGAGGCGTGGCAAGGGCCTCGTTTGGCGGCTCTGACGTACACGATCGAGTACCGCCGCCGTGAATTCGGGGGACGCGTCGGCGCGCGGCAGGTGGCCGAGGTCGAGATGGCGGCGTCGCCCTGTTTCCTGGCGTTTCATGTTCGTTCTCCGTTCCAGTAGACGTCGAGACGCCGGCGCAGCAACTCCTTGCCCCGGTGGATGCGCGACTTCACCGTGCCGACGCGACAGCCGAGTGCCCGGGCTATGCGTGCGTACGGCCAACCTTCGATCTCTCGCAGCACGACGGGCGCACGATAGTGCAGAGGCAGGCGGCGGATCGCTTCGATGACGGCGCGAACCGCCTCGTCGCCCAGCGCGGTGGCCTGGGGCGAAGGTTGAGTGGCCCGACCGTCGAGTTCAGCGGTAAGCGACGGTACGAGACCGCGCCAGCGCGCGGCCCGCCGCTCCTCGCTCCTCAGCTGGTTCGTCGCGATGCGGAACAGCCAAGCCTGGAAGTGGCCGCGCTCACGGTAGCTGGCGGCCGACCGATAGACCCGTACGAAGGCGTCCTGGGCCAAGTCCTCGGCCCGGTCGCGGTTGCGGGTCATTCGGGTCATGTAGTTCACCAGCGGGTCCTTGTAGCGTTCGACGAGTTCGGCGAACGCCTGTTCGTCGCCGCGTTTGACGAGGGCCATCAATGCGCCGTCCTCACGCCCGCCGCTCGCCGCCGCTGGAGCGCCGCGGTCGGCAGCGGGCGCCGCGAACGAATCGGAACGGAGGGCGGCCACCGGCATCTCATACGTGTAACGTTCGAGTGAGCCGAGTGTTCCCAAGGGCTCTTCGAAGGCGCTGCCGGCTTGGCGGCGCGCGTGTCGTCTCTCGCCGCTCCGCTCGCAGCTTCGCTCCGGGCCTCCCGCACTGCTACGCTCAGGACTTCCCGAATCGCGAGACGAGGAGGATCGCCGATGACCGTCGCCGAGATGGAGAGCGCCCCCGAGCCGGAACTGCGGGTCGAGGTCGAGGACCGCGTGGCCGTGTTGACACTCAACCGGCCGGAGAAGCTGAACGCCTTGTCAGGCGAGATCGTAAGTGGTCTCCAGGAGGAGCTGCCGCGCTTGGCCGCCGACCCGGACGTCGGCGCGATCGTGCTGACCGGCGAGGGCCGCGCCTTCTGCGCCGGAGGCGACGTGTCGGGCATGGGCGGCAGCGGGGCCGAGACGACGTTCGAACAGCGAATCGACGGGCTGCGGCACGGTCAGGAGGCAGCGTGGTTGGTCCATTCGCTGCCGAAGGTGACGATCGCCATGGTCAACGGTTTCGCGATGGGCGCTGGCCTCGGTCTCGCCGCGAGCTGCGACCTGCGGCTCGCCTCGAGCGCGGCGAAGTTCGGTACTGCCTACTCCAAGGTCGGCTTCGGCGGCGACTGGGGCACGACCTGGCAGCTGACGCGTCTGGTCGGCCCGGCGGTGGCCAAGGAGTTGTTCTTTACGGCCGACATCATTGATGCGGAAGAGGCGCGGCGCATCGGCTTGGTGAACCGCGTGTACGAGGCCGAGACGTTCGAGACCGACTCGATGGACTTCGCCATCCGGATCGCCCACGGTCCGCTGGTGAGTTACCGCTGGATGAAGGAGAACGTGAATCTGGCAGTGACCTCGGACTTCCGTTCGATCCTCGACCGCGAGGCGATTTCTCACATCCGCTGCGGGCAGACGGACGATCACCGCGAAGGCGTATCCGCGTTCATGGAGAAGCGCTCTCCGAAGTTCGCGGGTCGCTGATCAGAACGAGAAACCGACCCCAGCCAGGAAATCGACAGGCTGCTCCGGCAGTGCGTCGGCGTCGAGCGCTTCGATGAAGCTGACGAAGGCCGACCACTGGCCGCCGGAGAGTCCGAAGGTCAGGTTGCCGTCGTACATCCCGCCGATCGTGCCTCCGTAGGCGGCGGCGAAGTCGTCGCCGGCGAATCCGGCCGATAGGGAGAAGTTCCACCCGAGCCCGCCACCGGCCTCGCCGGTGATCGAGAGGCCGATGTTTGCGTAGTAGTCCTTCACTTCGTCGATGTCGTAGTAGACGGACACAGTCGGCGCCACGGGCGAGTCCCAGCCCAGGGTGACGTAGACCTCGCGGGTTCCCGCGAAGGGCGTGTTGGGAAAGAGATACTCGATGAAGCCGACCTCGGCGGAGACGAGGTCCGATTCGAAGCCGTAGGAAGCGGTGAGGTCGATTTCGTTGAATTCGCCGCTCTGGTCGTTCGCGTCGTCGATGTCGAGGTTGCCCCAGACGTTGATCGCCAGGCCGCTGTCGTGAGAGGCCGTGACCGAGGGCTGGAAGACCGCTCCGTCAGTGAAGGTAATCCCTCGCCAGACATATGCCGACGCGAAGTCGAGCGCGTACTCGGCCTCGGCGGTGGCCGGCGGCGCGTTGACTCCAAGCAGGACGAGGGCGGGGAGAATCGCGGACTTGCGGATCATTGGGTGCACTCCTTGGTTGTCGATACGGGTCGTTTCGGTCGGGGTTGCAACGGGGGTGCCAAGGGCCTGTCGGAGACGCGGTTCGGCACCGTCAAGTCAGGATCGACCGGGGACTCATGCGGTTCCCGGATGCCCTGGTCGAAGTCCGAGAATGCCGCCTTGCGACAGATTTGTCGTGTCGACCCTGCAGCCCAACAAACGTGGCTCGGCTGACGGGTGGCGATCAAGCGTATCGCCCGGGGTCGATGCCGTACTTCTTGATCTTGTAGCTGGTGATTCGCGGTGTCGTGCAGAGCTGACGCGAGGCCGCTGCGATGTTCCCGTGGGCGCTCTTCAGCGCGTCGCGCAGCAGGTCGCGCTCGTAGTTTTCGACCAGGTAGCGGAAGCTCCCGGGCGGTCCGGTGCCGGAGCTTTCTGCGGTCTGGAGGGTTGGCGGCAGGTGATGCGGATGAATGACGTCGTTCTTCGCTACGAGCACGGCGCGCTCGATGCAGCTCTCGAGTTCTCGCACGTTGCCGGGCCAGTGATAGCTCATCAGCATGTCGATCACCGCGCTCGACAGGCGGCGCACGTTCGCGCCGTTCGCGCGCGCATAGCGCTCGAGGAAGAAGTCCGCCAGCTGAACGATGTCGGACTTCCGTTTGCGGAGCGGCGGCACGTGGATGGGGAACACGTTCAGGCGGTAGAACAGGTCCTCGCGGAACGCCCCGTTCGCCGTCATCGCCTGCAGGTCCTTGTTCGTCGCGGCGATGATCCGGACGTTTGCCTGCAGCGTTCGGCTGCCGCCAACCCGTTCGAACTCGCGTTCCTGGAGCACACGCAGCATCTTGATCTGGATGAGCAGCGGCACGTCGCCGACCTCGTCCAGGAAGATCGTGCCGGTGTGAGCGAGCTCGAAGCGTCCCTTGCGCTGGCTGATCGCGCCGGTGAAGGCGCCGCGCTCGTGGCCGAACAGTTCGCTCTCGATCACGCTCTCCGGCAGGGCGGCGCAGTGGACCTTGACGAACGGCCGGTTCGATCTGGCGCTGTTGTAGTGAATCGCCTGCGCCACGAGCTCCTTGCCTGTGCCGGTGTCGCCTGTGATCAGGACGCTTGTGTTGCTGCCGGAGACGGTCGCGATCTGGTCGTAGACCTCCTGCATCTCGTTCGAGTTGCCGACGATGTTCGCGGGACGGAAGCGGTCGCGGAGCTGGGCCCGCAACCGTTCGTTCTCCTCTTCGAGCAGTTCCCGTTCCTCCTCGGCGGTGCGGCGGAGCTTCACGGCCTGGGCGATCAGCGAGCCGGCGATGAGCAGCACGCGAACGTCGTCGTGCAGATCATGTTCCGGATCGTAGGAGCGGTCGACGCTCAGCGCTCCGTAGATCTCGTTGCCGGTCCGAATCGGCACGCACAGGAAGGAGACGTCTGCGCTCTTCCCCCGGCGGGTCCGGTCGAGGAAGGTCTGGGACTCGCTGGTTCTTGGGATGATCTTCGGCTCGCCGGTCTCGATGACCTGGCCGGTCACGCCCTCGCCCAACCGGTAGCGGACTTGGGCGGTCTGCTCGCCGCTCAGCCCATGCGCGACGACGATGCGGATGTCGCCGGTCTTCCGGTTGAGCAGGGTGATCGTGCCGTGGTTCAGATTCAGGTGCTCCGCCAGTGTCGCGAGCGCAGGCCGGGTCACGTCACGCAGGTCGAGGCTCTTGCCGAGGGTCTGGCTCAGCCGGTAAAGGAGCTCGAGCTCTCTGGGTTCGCGGGGGGGCAAGACGGATGGTCGCTCCAGGCAAGCATCCTGACACAGGCGCGAATCGCGCGGACGCGATAGCTTGAGCCCGTCTGCGATGAGCGATCGACCCGTACATGATGATGCCGGACCTCGTCAGGCGACCGCGTTCTCCGACGGTTCCGGTCTGGCGCCGCTCGAGCCGCTTGACCTGAACCGTGTCGGGTCATTCTCGGATCTGCTCGCGGCGATGAAGGCGACCTCGTTCGGCGGGCGGCAGCTGGGTGAGGCCGCCGACATCCTGGAGCAGATGGCGAGCGATCCGGACACCCTCGTCGTCGGCACGTTTACCGGCGCGATGACCGCCGCCAAGCAGGGCCTCGTGTTGTGCGACATGGTCGACCACGGGCTGCTCGACGCGATCGTCTGCACCGGCGCGCTGATGGTCCACGGCTTCGTCGAACAGGCGGGGATGGTCCACTTCAAGGTCCCGGCGGGCAACCTCGACGATCGCGCGGCGTACTACTCGGGCTACGACCGCATCTACGACACCCTGGAGCTCGAGAGCAACCTGGACCGGGTGGAGCGGATCGTCTGCTCGGTGCTCGACGAGTGGCCCGCGAGCGAGGTCGCCTGCTCACGGTTGCTGAACGAGGCGTTCGGGCGGTGGCTCGACGAACGGGGAGAAGCGTCGGCGCCGGCCTCGGCGTCAGATGAGGCGGCGCCGGTCCGCGGCATTCTGACCAGCGCATGGCGGCGGGGCGTTCCGGTCTACGTGCCGGCCTTCACGGACTCGGAGATCGGCCTCGACTTCGCGCTCTTCAACCGGGCGCGGGAGGACAGCGGCCTGCCGCCGGTCCGGTTCGACCCCTTCCTCGATCTGGAGCACTACGCCGAGCTCGTCGCCGGCGCGAAGCGGTTGGGTATCTTCACGGTCGGCGGTGGAGTGCCGCGGAACTGGGCGCAGCAGGTCGCTCCGTACCTGGAGGCGTCGGCGCGTCGCGCGGGCGAAGATGCGCCGCCCCAGCGCTTTCGCTACGGCGTGCGCATCTGCCCCGAGCCGGAGCATTGGGGCGGCCTCTCCGGTTGCGGCTACAGCGAAGGGGTGTCCTGGGGCAAGTTTGTCCCCGTCGAAGAAGGCGGACGTTTCGCGGAGGTCCCCGCGGACGCGACGCTGGTGTGGCCCCTGCTCGTCGCCGGCGTGTTGGAGCGTCTGGGGGTGCGTTAGCGCCGGGCGATCTTCACCGCGGTCCCGACCGCCAGGAGCTCCGCAGCTCCGTTGGCGATGACGGACGTCGTGAACCGGACGGCGACGACGGCGTCGGCGCCGAGTTTCTCCGCCTCGCCGACCATGCGGTCGAGTGCCTGTTCCCGGCTCTCTGCGACCAACTTCGTGTACTCGGTGACCTCGCCGCCGACGAGGTTGCGAAGCGCGGCCGTGATGTCCCTGCCGACGTGACGGGCGCGGATCGTGTTGCCGCGGACGAGACCCAGCGTCTCGATGATGTCGTGGCCGGCGATCGTCTCGGTGGTTGCAATCAGCATCTGGGCCTTCACCTTTCGACGTCCTTGTACTTGTCCGTTTTCCGGGCGATCAGCTGCTGGCGGAGCACGGACAGCAGCAGGAGCGCGAGTCCTCCGTAGAGCCCGCCGACGCCGAGCTTGATGTGAAACGGCGCCTCGGCGTCGATGGCCAGGGCGTAGATCGCGACGCCGCCGAGGATGAACACGCCGCCGACGAGAAGCAGCCAACCAAGGCCGCGGGTGATTTCCGCCGTGCTGTCCGCCACTGTCTGCCTCCTGTGGGTTCGTCTCAGACCGCTCGCTTGACCGCCGCCTCGGCGCCTGCGGAGCATGCGACGCCAGTGCCGCCGAGTCCGCAGTAGCCGGCCGGGTTCTTGGCCAGATACTGCTGGTGGTACTCCTCGGCGAAGTAGAAGCCGGGCGCGTCCAGGATCTCCGTCGTGATCGAGCCGTAACCGGCGGCGTCGAGCCGCCGCTGGTACGCCGCAAGAGACTCTCTCGCGGCCCGCTTCTGTGCGTTCGAGTAGGTGTAGATGCCGGAGCGATACTGCGTGCCGACATCGTTCCCTTGCCGCATGCCTTGGGTGGGGTCGTGGTTTTCCCAGAAGATGCGCAGCAGTTCATCGTACGAGGCGCGTTCCGGGTCGAACACGACGCGGACCACTTCGTTGTGCCCAGTCAGCCCGCTGCAGACCTCCTGGTAGGTCGGGTTCGGGGTGGCGCCCGCGGCGTAGCCGACGGCGGTACTTACGACTCCTGGAGCTTCCCAGAACTTGCGTTCGGCCCCCCAGAAGCAGCCCAGGCCGAACATCGCGAGCTGAGTGCCTTCGGGGTAGGGGGGCGCGATCGAGGCGTTCAGCACGTAGTGCTTGGCGGGAACGTGGAGCGCCTCGGTCCGGCCCGGAAGCGCCTCGCCCGGCGCCGGCATACGGGTCTTCGTGAAGAACGGGCTCATCGGGGGATTCTAACCGGAGCTGCCTTGCTTTCCACGGAGCGCTATCTTTGGGTGATCGTGACCAGCGAACCGACGACCGGCGGACTGTTCGAGGCCCTTCCCGAGCCGACGAGCGGCTCCGCTCCGCCCTTGGCCGAGCGGATGCGGCCAGCTACGTTCGACGAGTTCGTCGGGCAGGAGCACATCCTGGCCGAGGACAAGGTGCTGCGGCGTTCGATTCAAGCCGACCGGGTGCCGTCCATCCTGTTCTGGGGTCCGCCCGGGTCCGGCAAGACGACCCTGGCGCGGTTGATCGCGACGACGACCCGCGCCCACTTCGAGCCGGTGAGCGCGGTGTCCGCGGGAGTCGCGGACCTGCGCCGCGCCGTGAAGGGCGCGAAGGACCTCCGTGCCCTCTACGGGCGCCCGACGATCCTCTTCGTGGATGAGATCCACCGCTTCAACAAGGCGCAGCAGGACGTCATCCTGCCCCACGTCGAGGACGGCACGATCACGTTCATCGGCGCCACGACGGAGAACCCGTCGTTCGAGGTCAACGCGCCCTTGTTGTCTCGCTGCCGGGTGTTCACCCTTCACGCCCTGGACGAAGGCGCGATGACCGGCATCGTCGAGCGCGCGCTGTCGGACGAGGACCGCGGCCTTGGGTTGCTCGCCCCGGAACTCGAACCGGACGCCGTGGCATACCTCGTGAACATCGCGAACGGCGATGCCCGCGTCGCCCTGAACGCTCTGGAGATGGCGGTCGTCGCCGCCAAGCCGGGCGAAGACGGACGACGTCTTGTTCGCGTCGACGCGATCTCCGACGCGCTCCAGCAGCGGACGCCGCAATACGACAAGGGCGGCGACAGCCACTACGACACGATCTCGGCCTTCATCAAGTCCGTGCGCGGCTCGTCGCCTGACGGCGCCCTGTATTGGCTGGCCAGGATGCTCGAAGCCGGGGAGGATCCGCTCTTTGTCGCCCGTCGCCTGGTCATCCTTGCGGCCGAAGACATCGGGCTGGCGAACCCGGGCGCTCTGCCGGTTGCCGTCGCCGCCCAGCAGGCGGTGCACTTCATCGGGTTGCCCGAAGGGCGCATACCTCTCGCCGAAGCGACCGTCTATCTCGCCACGTCGCCGAAGAGCAACGCCGCGTACGTCGCGCTGGGCCGGGCCACGGAGGACGTGCGGAAGGAACCGAACGAACCTGTACCCCTCCACCTGCGCAACGCGGTGACGGGTCTTCTGCGCGGCATGGGCTACGGCAAGGGCTACTCCTACAGCCACGACCACGAAGGCGGCTTCGAGAGGCAGGAGTATTTGCCACCGGGCCTGTCGGGCCGGCGATACTACGAGCCGACCGACCAGGGATCGGAGGTCGCGATCGCGGAACGTCTGCGCCGCTGGTGGGGCGAGGAGGAGTGATCAGGGAGAGCCGATGGACGGTAAGACGGTCTGCCGAAGCGGACCCGAGCGGGAGGCGATAGCGTCGGGCGTCGACCGCAGTGGTCCGTCGACCCGACTCGGAACTGGAGAAATCGAATGAAACTGGAGTCGAGCCGCATCCCGCTCACGCTCTTCGTGGTCGCGGTGGCGGCCTGCACGGCGTCGGGCGACGTTCGGACGACGGACGGGGTCGTCGCCGCGACCGGGGAGCCTGCCTGCCGCGACGCGACGCCGCTTCGTCAAGCCTTCTTCGGCGACCTGCATGTCCACACCAGCTTCTCGTTCGACGCGGCGGCGAACAGCACCGGCGCTACCCCGGCGGATGCCTATCGCTTCGCGAAGGGCGAGGCGATTCCGTTTTGGCCAATTGGGGTGGACGGCGCCCCAACCGGGAGCATCACGATCGACCGGCCGCTCGACTTCGTTGCGGTGACCGACCATGGCGAGTTCCTGGGTGAGCGCCGCCTGTGCCGGGACCCGGAGTCCCCGCGTTACGGATCGGAGTTCTGCATCCAGTTCCGTTCGGACCAGCGTGTTGGCATGCAGATGCTCGGCGCCGTCATCACGACCGAGACGCCGCGCAGGACGGAGGAGCTGTGCGGCGAGGACGGGTCGCTGTGCCGGGAATGGGCGATGAATCCGTGGCAGGAGATCATCGAGGCGGCGGAGGACGCGTACGACCGGACGGAGGAGTGCAGCTTCACGTCCTTCGTAGGCTACGAGTACACCGGCACGCCGGGGATCTCGAACTACCACCGGAACGTCGTCTTCCGGAGCGCGGAGGTTCCCGAGCTGCCGGTTTCCTACATCGACGCGCCCACCGACAGCCTGCTGTGGGAGCGGCTCGACCAAGTCTGCGGCGAGGGGTCGACCCGGCCCGACTGCGACTACTTGACGATTCCGCACAACAGCAATCTGGCGAACGGTCGGATGGCGCCGTACCGCGGTTTGGAAACCGCCGACGAGACGCGTCGCGGGTATGCCGAGAAGCGGCTGCAGCGCGAGCCGATCATCGAGATCTTCCAGCACAAGGGCGGGTCCGAGTGCATCAACGGGCTGTCTTCCGTTCTTGCCGAGCCGGACGAGTTGTGCGACGTGGAGGCGGTGCGGGTGCTCGGCCGCGACGAGACGGTGCAAAGCCTGCTGCAGGGGGAGCGTACAGAGCGCACCGAGGAGTGCGCCGAGGGCGCGAACGGCAACCAGGGGATGCTCGGCGCCGGCTGCGTCGATCGTACGGACTTCGTTCGCTCGGCGCTTCTCGTCGGCCTTGAGGAGGAGATGGAGATTGGCCGCAATCCGGTAAAGCTCGGCATCATCGCGTCGACCGACACGCATACGGCGACGCCGGGGGCAGTGGCGGAAGGAGATTGGCGGGGCGCCGTTTCCGTCGAGGCGACGCCTGGAGAGCGCCTGACCCCGGGACTGCTCACCAGCGGCATCGACGGCAACCCGGGAGGCTTGGCCGGGGTTTGGGCTACGCAGAACACGAGGGAGGCGATCTTCGACGCGATGGAGCGCCGAGAAGTCTTCGGCACGTCGGGTCCCCGCATCCGTCCTCGGTTCTTCGCCGGCTGGGACTATCCGAGCGATCTCTGCGGCGAGAACGAGTGGGTCGAGCGGGCCTACGCCGGCGGCGTGCCGATGGGAGGCGATCTGCTGCCGGGCGCCGGCGGCGCGCCCATCTTCCTGGCCTTTGCCGCGCGCGACCCGGCCGATGGAGCATCGCCGCTGGAACAGCTCCAGCTCGTCAAGGGGTGGATCGACAATCAGGGGCGCGGTCAGGTCCGGGTGCTTTCGATTGCCGGTTCACCGGACAGCGGCGCCAGCGTTGACCCGACGACCGGCGAACGAAGCGGTGACGGTCACGACAGCCTGTGTACCGTCTACCGCGATGAAGACTTCGATCCCGGCTTGCACGCGTACTACTATCTTCGCGTCGTCGAGATCCCGAGCCCGCGTTGGAGTTGGCATGACTGTCAACGCTTGGCCGCGGAAGACCGACCCGCCGTGTGTTCGGATGGTTCCTATCCCCCGACGATCCGGGAGATGGCCTGGACCTCGCCGATCTGGTACCGGCCGGAGTAGGAGATGGTTGAAACATGAGGGCCAAGTCGTGGTTCGTTGTCGCCGGCGCAGTCCTGGTCGGCTGTGCCGACGTCGGCGGCACATCGGGGTCCGGGACCCAGGAACTGACGTTCGAAGAAAGCCTGGTGGCCCGCGGCGAGGCGCATGAACTCGACACGGTCCGCGTGCCCCCGCCAGGCGATTTCATCGAACACGAGGCGGCCGGGTTCGCCAAGGTCCTCTGCTCGGCGGTCTTCCTTACAGGACTCGACTTCGAGGACGCTCAGACCTGGATCGGCGGCTTCACTTCTCGGCGCCGCTACCGCGACCGGTTGCCGGAACGGATACTCGACCGCGAGAACGGGCGAGTTCACGTCACGACGGACACCGGAGTGACGCGGTCCGCGGCGCTCCATGGCGATCAGGGTTGCGTCGCCTTGCCCAAGGGGGAGGAAGCCCCCTTCTTTGATCAGACATTCGTCACGAGCGCTCTCGACGAGAGCGCCTCCTGGCCGATGGGCGACGCGCCGCTCAACGAGCCGCTTCCCGACGACGTCGACGCGGAGAAGCTCGCCGCGGCGGTTGCGGCCGCCTTCGAGCCGGACGCGATGACGCTGGCGTTCCTCGTCCTTCACCGCGGCCGACTCATCGCTGAGCGCTACCGCGAGGGGATCGACAAGGACACGCCCCTCGAGAGCTGGTCGATGAACAAGAGCCTGACCGCGACGTTGATGGGCGTGTTGATCGAGCAAGGCGAGTACGCGCTCGACGAGGTCGCGCCGGTCGACGCCTGGCACGAGGATCCGAACGACGTTCGCGGCACGATCCGCATCCGGGACATCCTCCGCATGTCGAGCGGTCTGCGCTGCGTGAACGCCGGCGACCCTGAGTACGACGAGGCGGCGATGGGCTATCCAGACCATCTCTACCTCTACACCGGAACGATGAACTCCCACCTCTGGGCCACCGAACGCCCGCCCCAGTGGCCGCCGAACACGATCGGGCGTTACCGGAACTGCGATCCGATCCTGGTGAACCACCTCGTCCGCCTGGCGGTCGAGGACCGCGGCGAGAGTTACCACGAGTTCCCGCAGAAGCACCTCTTCGACCGCATCGGCGTCCGACGCTTCGTTGCGGAGACGGACCCCTACGGCAACTTCCTGCTGAACGGCTACGGCTTCGGATCCGGCCGCGCCTGGGCTCGGCTCGGGCAGCTCTACCTGGACGACGGCGTGGCGCCGACCGGCGAGCGGGTGCTGCCGGAGGGCTTCGTTACGTTCGTCAGCACGCCGGCGCCGGCCTGGGTGGCCGACGGCCGCCCGATCTACGGCGGCTTCTTCTGGATCAACAACCCGTCGGGCGGCGGCAGCAGGCGCTACCCGTCGCTGCCTGAGAGCGCGTTCAGCATGCAGGGGGCCGGCGGCCAAAGCACGATCATCCTGCCGTCGCACGAGATGGTGGTCGTCCGTCTCGGCCTCTACGAAGGGTCGTTCGGCGGGCACGCCGACGCTGCCTTGCAGAGCGCGCTGGCATTCCTGGTGGAGGCGATCCCGGCAACCAGCGGGGCATGAGCTTGTTGGCGAGCGGCCCGCCCGGCTTGACCCGGGAGCGGCTTCATGCGAGCGGTCCTCTGTTCCCGCGAATGGCCCCTGTACTTGGGCCGTCATGGACCGCAGCGTTCTGCTTGACCACCTGCACCGCTCAAGATTGCCGCCGGGTCGCAGGGCCGAAGCGACGAGTGACGCGCGTCGAATCGCCGCGTTTCTCAAGCGTCACGGCGCCCACCGGGTCGTCGGAATCGGTTCCGCCTTCGATCCCGCGCGCCGCTTCACCTGGCGGTCCGACCTCGACATCGCGGTAGCCGGCCTCCCGGCCGACCGCTTCTTCGAACTCTCCGCCCGCGCCGCGCAACTCACCGACCTGCCGCTCGACATCGTCCCGATCGAGTCGGCCACGGAACGGATGCGGCGAGCGATCCTCGAAGAAGGGACCGATCTGTGAAGTTGGACGAGGCGGGCGTGAGGTGGTCCCGGAAACTGGACGGTTCGAGGCTCGGCGGACCGCAGGCCCGTTCGCTTTGAGGGTCCGTCAGCGCTCCTCGGCGATCAGGATGTTGCCCAGCTCCTCGGCGTCGAGTTCCGCGTCGCCGGCCGGGAACCGATTCAGCTCGAGCATGTGGGCGACGATCTCGAGGTAGGTCTGTCGGGGAAGGCTGTTCGGCGCCTCGCTCGGCATCAGGGTGCGCACCGACTCGAAGAGATCGAAGAGAGTCTTCTCGTTCCAGACGAAGTAGAAGCTCGAGCCGACCATGCTGGGGGCATTGCTGCCGCCGCGGAGGTCCTCGCCGTGACAGGAGGCGCAGAACTCGAGGTAGGCGGCAGCGCCGCGCTCGGCCTGCGCTGCCGAGTAGACGCCGTCCCACACAGTGCGGGCCGCAGCGGCGTCCAAGCTCGTTTCGAGTCGTTCGGTGGGCCCTGGGGCGTCGATGACGGGGGGTGTCGCGGCCTCCGGGGTCGGCCGGCCGGCGCCTGCAGGAAGCGCCGCCGCGGCGCCCGCGCCGGCGCCGATCGCTTCCTTCGGCAGTGCAAAGACGTGGAGCGAGTTGCCGTTGTTCGGCCGGCGCACATGGGGGATCAGGTCGTTCGGCACCATCGTCGACCAGCTTGCGCCGCCGGTGCCCGACGGAATGGCGATGAACTGTCGCCCCTCCGCCAAGTAGGACACCGGGAATCCCTGGGCGGAAGTAGGCAGCCGGGTCTGCCACAGAATGCGGCCGGTCCCTGCTTCGTAGGCATATACGTTGCGGTCCCAGTCGCCTGCGAAGACAACGCCGCCGGCCGTCGACAGCGCTGCCGTGTTCATGGGCGACTCGGTCCGATGGCGCCAGAGGATGTCGCCCTCGACGATATCGATGACCAGGAGTTCGCCCAGATTGCCTCCGGAGTACGGGTGGAGCTTGTTCACGCGGCGGACGGGACCGGCGCCTCCGCCGCCGAGTTCCCGTTCGACCGGGCCGAACGTCGCCAATTCGCAGTTCATCGTCATCGGGATGTACAGGGCGCGGGTGTTCGGGTCGTACGACATGGCGCGCCAGCTCTTGAAGCCGGATGTGCTCGGGCACATGTCGATCTCGACGCCGATCTCGGGGATCATCTCGGGCCGGTAGGTCACTTCGCCGGTCTCCCGGTCGACATCGACGAGGTTCTGGTAGCCGACATCCGTGGCTTCGAGGAACTCGCCGGTCTCGCGGTCCAGCTGCCAGAGGATGCCGAGTTTGCCCATCTTGAAGAGCTGCTTCCGTCCCTCGCTGTCGATGAGCAACGACTCGAACACCTCATCCATGTCGTGGGTCTCGCCGGGCAGGTATTGGTAATACCAGATCATCTCGCCGGTGGCTGGGTCGAGCGCGAGGCTCGAGTTCGTGTAGAGCGCCGCGCCATCCGTACCGCGCACCGCGCGGGCCCAGGGCTTGGCCTGAGCGGTGGCCCAATAGACGAGATCGAGGTCCGGGTCGTAGCTGCCCGCAATCCAGGCGTCGCTGCCGGCCCGGTACCGGAGGGGAAGGTCGCCCCAGGTGTCGCCTCCCGGATCTCCGGGCCGCGCCACCGTCGAGGTGCGCCAGATCTCCTCGCCGCTTGCCGGGTCGTGCCCCGTGATGAAGCAGACGTCGTCCTTGTAGCGGCCGCAGCCGGTGATGCCGGTGACCAGCCGGCCATTTGCGACGATGGGTCCGGCGGTATAGCGGTAGCCCAGGTTCGGGTCGGCGGTCCGGGTCTCCCAGACCAGCTCTCCGTTCCGCGCGTCGAGTGCGAGGATCGTTGCCCGCTGCGTGGCGGCGAAGATGCGTTCGCCGAAGATGGCGATGTTCTTTTGCACGCCGCGAAGGCCCGAGGCCGTACGCGGCCCGTCGTTTGCCATCTCAGGCCGGAACTCCCAGATCAGGTCCCCGTTCGCCGCGTCGAGCGCCTGTACCACGCCGCCAGGGTTCGGCAGGTAGAGAACACCGTTGTGGATCAGCGGCGCCGCCTCCTGAGCGCCCGTGTCGTCCATCGCCCACGACCAGATGAGCTGGAGCCGATCCACGTTGCCAACATGGATCTGGTCGAGTGGGCTGTAGCCCCACGCGTTCTGTGTCCGCCGCCAGTGCAGCCAGTCGCCTGGAGCGGGGTCGTTCAGCATCTCCTGGGTGACCGGCGCGAAGTCCGGCGTCTCGGGAGCCTGGGCGACCAGACGGGGGGTGGCGAGAGCCGCCAGCGCGACCGCGCCGGCGAGGCAGTTGAGCCGCTTCATCGTTGACGCGGGGATGCTACTTCACGTCGCTCGCGGTCGGGCTCGTCGGTCACGCTGCTACTGTCTTGCGGGCACTCGATGGAGGACTGGAGTGGAGATCCCCTGATGAGAAGACGCGTCTCGGTCGCGCTGGTTCTGCCCCTCGTCGCGATCGCCGGCAGCGGGCTGGTGCTCGGCCAAACGCCTGGGGCGGCGGAGTTCGTGCCGGTTACGGACGAGATGCTGACAAGTCCCTCGGCGGACGATTGGCTGATGTTCCGGCGGACCTACGACAGTTGGGGTTACAGCCCGCTCGACCAGATCGATCGCGAGAACGTGCACGATCTCGGGCTGGCATGGGTGCGCGAAGTGGGTGAGGGAACGAGCGAGATCACGCCGCTCGCATATGGCGGCGTTCTCTACGTGCCGTCCGCCGAGGACGTGATCGAGGCGGTCGATGCAACGACAGGCAGCACAATCTGGGTCTATCGCCGTGAACTGCCGGACGACATCTACGCCCACGTGGGCATCAACGCGAAGAACAACCGGAACCTCGCGATCTATGACCGGTTGATCCTGAACAACAGCGACGACAGCTACGCCTTCGCCCTGGATGCTCGGACCGGCGAACTGGTTTGGGAGGAGCAGATTCTCGACTACAACGTGAATGCGGCCACCCACAGCTCGGGCCCGATCGTCGCGCACGGACTCGTCGTTTCGGGTCGGAGTTGTCGTCCCTGGGGCGGCCCCGAGGCCTGCGTGATGATCGCGCTTGACGCTCTGAGCGGCCGGGAGGCGTGGCGGCGGCGGACGATGCCGGCCCCGGGTGAACCCGGAGACGACACCTGGGGCGACGTGCCGTTCGAGAAGCGGCAACACGTGGGTACCTGGATGGTGCCCAGCTACGACCCGGACCTCGAGCTGCTGTACTTCGGCACGAGCGTGACGTCACCGGCGCCGAAGTTCATGCTGGGAGGCACGGATCTCACGTACCTCTACCACAATTCGACGCTCGCGCTCGAGGTGCAGACCGGCGCTCTGCGCTGGCACTTCCAACACCTGAACGACCACTGGGATCTGGATCACCCGTTCGAGCGCATCCTCGTCGATCTCGACGTGTCTCCCGACCCGGACGCGGTCCGCTGGATTCGAGAGGGTCTCGAGTCGGGCGAGATGCGCCGTGTGATGACGGGCATTCCGGGCAAGACGGGTTTGGTCTACACCCTGGACCGGGAGACCGGCGAGTTCCTGTGGGCACGGCCGACGGTGCCGCAGAACGTTGTCGCCGATCTCGACCTCGAGACCGGCCGCGCAGTCGAGAACCCCGAGATCATCTTCACCGAACTCGATCAGGAGTTCCTCGTGTGTCCGAGCTGGATTGGCGGCAAGGACTGGGAGGCGGGCTCCTACAGTCCACTGACCCGGACGATGTACTACCCTCTTCGCAACCGCTGTGCCCGGATGCTCGTGACGAGCAACATGGACAGCCCGCGCGCCCGGGCGATGGGGCAGCGGGTGGCGATCTACAACCTGGCGGCCGATCACATCCAGGCGCCGGACGAAGAGCACCTGGGTACGGTCTACGCGATCTCGGCGGTAACCGGCGAGACGAATTGGCTGTTCGAGGCCGATTCGGCCACGTACTCGGTCGTGGCCACCGGCGGCGGCCTGGTGTTCGGTGGAGACGCGAGCGGCAGCTTTCGGGCTTTCGATCAGGAGACCGGAGAGGTCTTGTGGGACGTCAACCTGGGCGCTCCGGTCATGGGCTACCCGATTTCGTACGCCGTCGAAGGCCGCCAGTACGTCGCGGTGTCGACGGGAGCAGGATCCGTCGCTAGCGCCGGCTCGGCCGCCTCGCCGCGCCGCGGTTGCAACCTGTTCGTCTTTGCCTTGCCTGAGCGCCGCGGGACGGCGGGCTGATCTCCGCCGACGGTCGCTCCGACAGTTCGTCGAGCCGCGGCCGCAGGCCATCGACCAGGGTCGAGATGGTCTGGGCGATCAGCTCGTCGACGTCGATCTGCGGATCGATCTGTCGCTCGATCAGCAGGGAAGCCAAGCCGTGAACCGCGCTCCAGGCGGTGTATGCCTGGCTCAGAGGGTCGTGGCGCTCGATGTCGCCGGCTTGCTGGTGACGCTCGATCACCCGCACGAGGCGCTCGAGCAGGGCGGCCGCCGCGACGTGGAGTTCGGGCTCGTTGCGGCGCTCCAGCGCTTCGCGTCCCCACATCAGGCGATAGTGGGCCGGGTGCTCGAGCGCGAACCGGACGTACTCTTCCCCCATGCGTCGCAGTTGGCCGATGGGCGCCTCGACCGGCGCCTCGTTTGGCAGTCGCAGTCGATCGCTCAGGCGTCGGAAACCCTGCGCCGCGACCGCCACGAATAGCGCCGCTTTGTCGCGAAAGTGCCGGTAGGGCGCGGCGCGCGATACGCCGAGCCGAGCGCCGATGGCCCGCATCGTGACGCTGGCGGCGCCGCCTTCGGAGATCATCGCCGCCGCTTCCTCGATGAGGGCCGTTCGAAGATCACCGTGGTGGTACGCGCCTGCATGGTCGGCCATGACTTCGATTCTGATCGAGGCTGTTGACAGCGTCAACCGGCGCAGCTAAGGTGGCCCAATGTTGACGAGGTCAACGCCCCTCGGCAGAAGACGGGAGTACGACATGAAGATGACGAAGACAGGCGGTTGCGGGCGAGTCGGCGCAAGCAGGGTCCTCTTGCTCTGCCTGCGGCTCTGCCTTTCAGGGTGGATGCTGCCGGCGGCGGCCGACGCCGCGCCGGATTCGGCCGGAGCGCTGGCATTCGAGCGGTACGACGTCGTCCTCGATGACCGAGGACGACAGACAGTGGTCGCCGGGTTCCTTGCCGACCGGGATGTCGCGGACCTCGCGGTCGTTCAGACGGATGCTCAGGGCAGGAGCTGGCTGCAACTCTTCGCCTTCGACGGCGGCAACTGGTCGCCAGCGTCCGAGGCCACGTTGGGCGCCGACATCACCTTCGTCGACGTGGCGAACATCGACGGCCGGGACCAGGTCGTCACGTACGGCCAGGGCCTTCTCCGTCGGTTCGACCCGGACACGGAGGCCAGCGAGGATCTCGCGTCGGTCGTGTCCGACTTCGAACCGTTGGCCCGGCATGACGTGGCCCGGGTAGACGTCAGCCATGACCTGACCGGCGACGGGAGAGATGACCTCGTCGTGCCGAGCGGACACGGCTTCGAGGTGTTCGTTCAGCTGCCCGGCGGAGGGTTCGCCGAGCCGGTTCATGTCGGCCCCGGGGAAGGACTCGGCCAGGTCGACGTCCGCGACGGTTACCGCCACGATCCGTGGGCCGAGAACGGCCGCGTTCACGAACTGGACTATGACCGGGATGGGCGTGGCGACCTCGCGTTCTGGGACGATCACCGTTTCGTCGTACATCTCCAGGATGAGCGCGGCAGGTACTCCCGCGAACCGGTGACGTTCACCACCGGCGTGGTGTTCGACTCGGACGAGATCGCCACGCTTGCGGCGCCGACCGGAATTCGCAATCGTCGCCTCGATCACATGCCGGAAGGCAAGTCCACCGGCCGCGTTCTCCACCATCTCGGCGACATGAACGGCGACGGTGTTGCGGATATCGGCATCTTCTGGCTGAAGGGCGGCGGCCTGTGGAAGATGCACTCCTCCTACGAGGTCTACTTCGGCGTTCCCGCGGCGCCGAGCGGCACGACGATCGACGGAACGGTCGATGCCGTGGTCGACGTCGACGGCATCCTGGCCGGGCTCGAGCGTCGCGACGTGGACGGCGACGGCGAAGTCGACCTGATGTTCACGGTCTTCGACCCGACCCTGCTGAAGGCGGTGCGGGTGCTCGTGCTTTCGATGTTGAACCGCACAGGTGCGTTCGATCTCGAGTTCTACCGGATGAACGGCGGCCGTTACCCGAGGCGGCGAGACGCGGTCCGCGAAATCCGGCCCGTCATTCCCTCGAGGTCCGGCGAGACGACCAGCTTTCCGGCGGTTCGCGTCGGCGACATGAACGGCGATGGGCTCGCGGAGCTCGTCATCCAGCGCCGCACGAAACGCCTCGACGTCTATCTGGGTGTGTCAGGCCCGGAGCTGTTCGCGCGGCGGCCGCAGCGGGTTCGCGTCGAGGTGCCGCTCGATGAGGAGTACACCTGGCTTGTCGACGTGGACGGTGACGGGCGGCAGGACGTCGCCATGCACCACGCGTCGAAGACCGAGCGGGACCGGGTGACGATGCTGATAGCCCGCTGACTGAGCCCGGATGGGAGCTATCGGCGGCCGCTGCGAGCTAGAGGCGCCGCCGCGGTCTTCGCCGCCGCCGTCGCCGCCGCGGTCTTCCGGTCGACGTCTCGTCGTTCAGGTGGCCCGGCGCGCAGGCGAGGGCTTCCCGCCACCGTTCCAGGGTCTCTCGGCCGCCGCCGGTGGCGGCGGAGAGGAGTGCGAACAGTTCGAGGGCGTTCTTCACCTGGGGGTGCCGGGCCAAGCGCTCGGCGCCCTTCGGGCCGGGACGCGGTTCGCAGAGGCGTTGGAAGGTCACGAGCGCACCGCGCATGCGGATCCGACGATAGGCCGACAGGGCGAAGCGCGTGCCGAGATCGTCGATCACGTCGTCGACGAGACGGTCGAGGCGACGCCGATGGACTCGCCTGCCGCCTGCCTCGAGCCGTTCTCTTCCGACGACGATGCGGGGGAGCAGAAGAGTCGAAAGCAGCACGGCGGGCGCCAACTCGGGTCCGCGCGCCACCCGCTTGTCGAGTTGCTCAGTCAGCTGCGAGAAGCCCCCTGCATCGGCCTCGGCTGTCCAGACCTCGTCGACTTCGGGCAGAACGAGGGGCAGGAGCCCGGCGTGGTTCATCCAACTGAAGGCCTCGGCGCTGTGGCCGCTGCCGAGGAGCTCGATGAGTTCCTCGATCATCCGGTGCGGCGAGGCCTTCAGGATGTCGCGGCGGTGCTCGAAGGCCGCGGCCAGCGTCTTCTCCTCGAGCTCGAAGCCGAGCCGGGCGGCGAACTCGCAGGCCCGGAGCATCCGCACCGGATCCTCCTGGTAGCGGAGCTGGGGATCGCCGATGACGCGTATCGAGCCATGTTCGAGGTCGGCCAGGCCGCCGACGTAGTCGACCACGGAGCGGTCGGAGGCTTGGTAGAGCAGCGCGTTGACGGTGAAGTCACGACGAAAGGCGTCTTGCCGCGGCGTGCCGTAGGTGTTGTCCGACGTGACGAGCAGGTCGCCGGCCGAGCGCCGTTGGACCGCCGGATCCGGTGCTCCGCGAAAGGTCGCCACTTCGACCACTTCGTCGCTGAACAGGATGTGAACGAGCCGGAAACGGCGACCGATGATGCGGGAATTCCGAAACAACCGCCGCACCTCCTCCGGGTGGGCGTCGGTGACGACATCGTAGTCCTTCGGTATGCGCCGGAGCATGAGGTCGCGGACGCTGCCTCCGACCAGGCAGGCTTGGCGACCCGATGAGCGCAGGCGGCGGAGGACCTTCTGCGCCCCGACCGAAAGCTGCCGGGACGAGATCGGGTGCTGGGACTGCTGCAGTACGGTCGCCGGGTCCGGCACCTCCATATCGGGGCAGGGTATCAGTGGCGCGTCAAGCTCCGGCTGCGGGGGATTCCCGCTTCGGATCCTGCTAGCCTGCGCGGCCGTGGGCGCATTGGACGGTTTGCGGGTCCTCGATCTGTCTCGGCTTGCCCCTGGGCCGTACTGCTCCATGCTCCTCGCCGACATGGGCGCGGATGTGCTCCGTGTCGACAACGCGGTGGGCGGGCCGGTTCGCTCCGGGGACATGTTGTCCCGGAACAAGCGGAGCATCGCGCTGAACCTGAAGACGAAGGACGGTCAACGCATTCTCCGCCAGCTGGTCGCCGCTGCCGATGTCTTTCTCGAGGGCAACCGGCCAGGCGTCTGCGCGCGGCTGGGCTGCGATTACGAGACCCTCGAGGCTCTGAATCCGGGACTCGTCTACTGCTCGCTGACGGGCTACGGCCAGACCGGGCCGATGGCGCGCTCTGCCGGCCACGACATCAACTACATCGCCCTGGCAGGCGTACTCTCGCAGATCGGCAACGGCAGCGAGCCGCCGCTGCCGCCGCTCAACCTCGTGGCGGACTTCGGCGGTGGCGGACTGATGGCCGCGTTCGGCATTCTCTGCGCCCTGTTGGAGCGTGAGCGGTCGGGGCGCGGCCAGTACATCGACAGCGCGATGATCGACGGCGCGGCATCGCTGATGGCGGTCCATTTCGCGCAGAAGGGCGCTCGGTCGAAACCGGGAGTCGGTTCACTCGGTGGCGGCGCCGCGTTCTACCGGTGCTACGAGTGCAAGTGCGGCGGCTACGTCTCGGTGGGCGCGATCGAGCCGCAGTTCTTCGCCGCTCTCTGCGAGGGCACGGGCGTCGACGTGGTCGACGAACAGCTGGACGCCGAGCGCTGGCCGGAGCACATCGACGCCTTCCGGCGGGCCTTCCTGACGCGCACGCGCGACGAATGGGCGATCGTGTTCAGCGAGCTCGACGCCTGCGTTTCGCCG
This sequence comes from Candidatus Multivoraceae bacterium, assembly GCA_965219625.1. GTDB lineage: Bacteria > Acidobacteriota > Thermoanaerobaculia > Multivoradales > Multivoraceae > Multivorans. Next base: position 2,239,829 of record OZ244782.1, read on the forward strand.
GTGCTCGAACTCGACGAGGCGCCGCTCCACCCCCACAACAAGGAACGCGGTACGTTTCCGGTCGGCCCGGACGGCGAAGTTCACATCGCGCCGGCGCCACGCCTCGGGCGTACACCGGGCACGTTGCGGCGGCGCGAGCCGCGGATGGGCGAGCACACCGAGCAAATCCTGGACGAACTCGGCTACGGCGCCGACGAGATGGAGAGCCTGGAGCAGAAGGGAGCGATTCTCAGGTCATGAACGAACAGCCGCAACAACGCGCAGAGCACGCCGACGGCCGTGGCAGGGTCTTCGAGGACTTCGAGGTCGGGCAGGTCTTTCGGCACGCCCTCGGGCGAACGGTGACCGAGAGCGACAACGTCTGGCTGACGATGATCACGCTGAACCCGAATCCGATTCATTTCGACCGCGAGTACGCGCGGCAGACGGAGTGGGGACGCCCCTTGGTCAACTCCTGTTTCACGATTTCGTTGGTGACCGCGCTGACGGTCGCCGACTTGTCGCAGAATGCGGTGAACCTGGGTTGGGACAAGGTCCGGCTGCCGAATCCGGTGTTCGAAGGCGACACTCTCTACGCCGAGAGCGAGGTACTGTCCGTGCGCGAGTCGATTTCGCGCCCGCACCAGGGCATCGTCGGCTTCCGCACCGTAGGCTTCAACCAGGACGGCAAACCGGTCATCACCTACGAACGGACGATCCTCGTCTATCGCCGCGGCCACGTGCCGACGCCGCCGCGGCGGCCGGAGCTGCGCGGCTGAGGCAGGCCTGGGGAGGACTCAGCGCCCGGCGATGTTTCGATAGTCGCGGGCGCCGACGCCGGTGTAGACCTGTCGCGGGCGGTTCAGCCGACTCGCGGGGTCGTGGCGCATCTCGCGCCAGTGGGCCAGCCAGCCTGGGAGCCGGCCCAGGGCGAACATCACGGTGAACATGTCCGTGGGCAGCCCCATCGCACGGTAGATGATGCCGCTATAGAAATCGACGTTCGGATAGAGCTTCCGCTCGACGAAGAACTCGTCCTGGAGTGCGACCTCTTCCAGGTTCTTGGCCAGCTCGAGCAGAGGATCGTCGACGCCGAGCTCCTCGAGGACCCGGTCGGCCGCTCGTTTCAGAATACTCGCGCGCGGGTCGAAGTTCTTGTAAACGCGGTGACCGAACCCCATCAGCCGGAACTCGTCGTTGCGGTCCTTCGCGCGGTCGACGAAGCGATGGAACCCATCGCCGCTATCGCGGATCGCCTCCAACATCTCGATGACCTGCTGATTCGCGCCGCCGTGGAGCGGGCCGGACAGGGCGTCGATGCCCGCGGAAATGGCGGCGAACAGGGAGGCGCCGGAACTGCCGACCATGCGTACGGTCGATGTCGAGCAGTTCTGCTCGTGATCCGCGTGGAGGATGAGCAGCATGTTCAGCGCCCGCGCCAGCACCTCCGGCGGCTCGTACGCCTCGGTGGGCACGGAGAACATCATGTTCAGGAAGTTCTCGGCGTACCCCAGGTCGTTCCGCGGATAGACGATGGGTTGGCCGATCGATTTCTTGTACGAAAGCGCGGCGATCGTCGGCAGCTTGGAGATCAGCCGCACGACGTGCATGTCTTCGTCCTCGCCCTCGGAATAGAAAGTGGCGAGCGACGAGATCATCGACGACAGGATCGCCATCGGATGGGCGGTCTTCGGGTAGGCCTCGAAGAACTTCTTCATGTCTTCGTGGATGAGGGTGTGCCTTCTGAGCCGGGTGCGGAACTCGTCGAGCTCGCCTTGGTTCGGCAGATCGCCGTAGATCAGCAGGTAACAGACCTCGACGAAGGAGGCCTCTACGGCGAGCTGTTCGATCGGATAACCCCGGTAGCGGAGGATGCCTCGCTCGCCGTCGATGAAGGTGATCGCGCTCTGACATGAGCCGGTGTTGCCGTAACCGGGATCCAGAGCGATTGCACCCGTCTGGCTCCGAAGCGACTGGCTGTCGATAGCCACTTCGCCCTCGGAGCCGGCAAGAACGGGGAATTCGTACTCCTGATCCTCCAGAATCAACCTTGCTGCCTTCATCTTGCCTTTTCCACCTTGCGCCGTTAGCCGATCGAACACTGTTCCGAGTCGAATATGGCGCGGAGTGTAGCAGTCCCGGAAGGTCGGGTCAGGCTCTCTCCGGTCGCCTTCAGACGCCCCGGGCGGAGGCGCCCCAGAGCATCTTGTGGAGTTGAAGCGAGAGCCGGACGGGCAATCGGTCTTCGAGCATCCAGGCGGCGAGATCGGCCGGCGCGACTTCGTCCCAGACCGGCGACAGGTGGATCGGGCAGCGGTCCGGCAGTCCGTGTTCCCGGATGACGACCGAGGCCCACTCGTAGTCCTTCCGGTCTGCGATGACGAACTTGATCTCGTCCGTATCGCGGAGCAGATCCAGGTTCGGCCAGTGGTTGTTCATCGCCTCGCCGCTGGCAGGACATTTGATGTCGACGATCCGTCGGACCCGCGGGTCGACTCCCGAGATGTCGATGCCTCCGCCTGTCTCGAGCAGCACCTCGAGCCCGCGGTCGCAGAGGCGGCTCATCAGCGGATGGACTCCTGGCTGCAGGAGCGGTTCCCCGCCGGTGATCTCGGCCAGCCGACAGTCGTAGCCGATGACGCGTTCGACCACCTCGTCGACCCGCATCCAGCCGCCCTCGTGGAAGCTGTACTCCGTGTCGCACCAACGGCACCGCATCTGGCAGCCGGTCAGCCGCACGAGCACGCAGGGTCTGCCGACATGGGTCGACTCGCCCTGGACCGAGTAGAAGATCTCGTTGATCTTCAGACGCTCGGAGGCCGGCAGCGCGGCGAGCGGATCAAGCTTCGTCAAGCAACTGCCGGAGTACGTACTGGAGAATGCCGGAGTGGCGGTAGTACTCCGCTTCCTGGGGTGTGTCGAGGCGCACCCGGGCGCCGAACGTCGTGTCTCCATTCGCGCCGGCGGCACGGACGGTGACCTCGAAGCCAGGCTCGAAGTCCGGTTCCAGGCCGGCGGCGAGCCCGAGAATGGAAAACTCCTCGTGTCCGGTGAGGCCGAGTTCTCGAGCGCCGTCGCCTTCGCGAAATTCGAGTGGCGCGATTCCCATGCCGACCAGGTTGCTGCGATGGATGCGTTCGTAGCTCTTCGCGATGACTGCCCGTACCCCCAACAGCCGCGGACCCTTCGCTGCCCAATCCCGTGACGACCCCGTGCCGTACTCGCGCCCGGCGAGGATGATCGTCGGCGTGCCCCGTTCGAGGTACGCCATCGCGGCATCGAAGATCGTCGTCCGTTCGCCTTCGGGCAGGAGCGTGGTCAACCCGCCCTCGACTCCCGGGACGAGGAGGTTCTGCAGGCGCACGTTGGCGAAGGTGCCGCGCATCATCACTTCATGGTTGCCGCGCCGGGCGCCGTAGGCGTTGAAGTCGCGCGGAGCGACGCCCAGGTCCCGCAGGTACTGCCCGGCCGGGCTGTCCGGGCTGATTGGTCCGGCGGGCGAAATGTGGTCCGTGGTCACCGTGTCTCCGAGCAGGGCGAGGACCCGGGCGCCGAGGATGTCCTCGACCGGCCGAGGCTCGCGCGGCATGTCGACGAAGAACGGGGGTTGCTTGACGTAGGTCGAGTCGCTTTGCCATTCGAAGGTCTCGCCGGAGGGAATCTCGAGTGCCTGCCACGTCTCGCTGCCGGCGAAGACATCGGCGTACTGGCGCGAGAACATCTCGGGCCGCAGGGAGTTTTCGAGTTCCCTCTGAATGTCGCTCTGGGCGGGCCAGATGTCGCGCAGGTAGACCGGCCCGTCGTTGCCGATCCCGAGCGGCTCGTTGTAGAGATCGATGTCGATGCGCCCTGCCAGGGCGTAGGCGACGACGAGGGGCGGCGATGCCAGGTAGTTCGCGCGGACCTCGCTCGAGATACGGCCTTCGAAGTTCCGGTTTCCCGAGAGTACGGACACGGTAACCAGCTCTCCCTCGGCGATCGCCTGCGAGATTCTTGACGGCAGCGGACCGCTGTTCCCGATGCAGGTTGTGCAGCCGTAGCCGACCGTGTGGAAGCCAAGTTGTTCGAGGTACCCGGTGAGCTTCGCTTCCGTCAGGTAGTCGGTGACGACCTTGGAGCCCGGCGCCAGACTCGTCTTGACCCACGGCCGCACGGAGAGCCCGGCCAGAACAGCCTTCTTCGCGAGGAGGCCGGCGGCGAGCATGACGGACGGGTTCGACGTGTTCGTGCAACTCGTGATCGCCGCGATGACGACCGAGCCGTCGTTCAGCTCGGGCGCCTCGCCATCGTCGCCCGACGCGGCCGCGTCGTCTTCGACCCTGCCGTCGTCGCGGTCGCCGAGCACGGGCAGGCCGCCCTCGCGGGTGGACAGTCGGGGCAACTGGCTCAGGAACGACTCCTTCACCTGGGACAGCGGGACGCGGTCCTGCGGCCGCCGCGGTCCGGCCAACGACGGCTCGACGGTCGAGAGATCGAGTTCCAACGTGTCGCTGTAGTCGGCTTCCCCGGTATCCGGACCGTGGTAAAGACCCTGCTCTCGGCAGTACGTCTCGACCAACTCGACCTGCCTGGCGCTCCGACCGGTGAAGCGCAGGTAGTCGATGGATGCCTGGTCGATCGGGAAGATCCCGCACGTGGCGCCGTACTCGGGCGCCATGTTCGCGATCGTCGCGCGGTCAGCGAGGCGCAACTCGGCCAAGCCGGGACCGAAGAACTCGACGAACTTGCCGACGACGCCGTGGTTGCGGAGCATCTCGGTGACGCGTAGCACGAGATCGGTCGCCGTCGTTCCTTCCGGCAGTTTGCCGATCAGTCGATAGCCGACCACCTGGGGCACCAGCATGGCGATCGGTTGGCCCAGCATCGCCGCCTCCGCCTCGATGCCGCCGACGCCCCAGCCGAGGACGCCGAGCCCGTTGATCATCGTCGTGTGTGAATCCGTACCGACCAGGGTGTCGGGATAGGCAAGGGGCGGCTCGCCGTCGCCGTTCGGCGACGTCATCACCCCGCGGGCCAGGTACTCCAGGTTGACCTGGTGGACGATGCCGGTGGCCGGCGGCACGACGCGGAAGTTCTGGAACGCAGTCTGCCCCCAACGCAGGAACAGGTAGCGCTCTTCATTCCGCTCGAACTCCCGCTCGGCGTTGATCAACAGCGCGGCGGCCGACCCGTACTCGTCGACCTGCACGGAGTGGTCGATGACGAGTTCGGCCGGCTGCAGGGGGTTGATGCGCTGGGCGTCGCTGCCCATGCTTGCCATCGCGTCTCGCATCGCGGCGAGGTCGGCGACCGCGGGAACGCCCGTGAAGTCCTGCAGCAGCACCCGTCCGGGCATGAAGGCGATCTCCACGCTCGGCTCGGCGTCGGGCTGCCAGTTCGCCACGGCCTCGATGTCGGACCTTGGCACGGCGTGTCCGTCCTCGCGGCGCAGCAGGTTCTCGAGCAGGATCTTCAGCGCGTACGGGAGTCGCGCAACCGGGAGCCCTGCCGCCTCCAGAGTCGGCAGGTGGGCGAGTCGGAAGGTGCGGCCGGCGGCGCTCAGGGTGCGGATGGCGCCGAAGCTGTTCGTCATGGTCGAAGACTCCTTGGTCCCCAGCGTATTCTCGGGAACGAGGTTCGAGTGGCGGGGCGTCGAGGGATACGTCGCCGGACGCGTCGGCGACGGACACAAGATAACGCAGACGGCCCGGTCCCGTTAATGCGGCAGGCCGCGGATAGAGTCGCTTCATGGTCAGCCTCGACGAGTTCGGAACGCCGACCCTGCTCATCGCCATGCCGCAGGTGCAGGACCCGTTCTTCTTCCGCGCAGTCGTGCTGCTCGCAGCCCACGAAGAGGGTGGCGAGGGCGGCAGCCTCGGTTTCGTGGTCAACCGGCCGAGTCAGCTGAAGATCGATGACGTCTTGCGGGAGCTGGACATCGAGTGGCTGGGCGAGCGCGAAGCGACGGCCTTTGTTGGCGGTCCGGTACAACCTGAAGTCGGAACCGTGCTGTTCTCGCTCGACGGTTTGAGCGACGACGAGAGGGACGGCTTTTCCGAGATCGCTCCCGGCGTTGGCGCGACGCAGAACATCCTGGCGCTGCGGACCCTTGCCCGCAGCGCGCCGGAACGGATGCGGCTGCTTCTCGGTCACGCGGGCTGGGCGCCCGGCCAGTTGATGCAGGAGGTGAGCCGCAGCGACTGGCTGACGGCGCCGGTCGAAGAGTCGATCGTCTTCACCGCCGACCCGGTGGACGCGTGGAAGAACGCACTCGCTTCGGTGGGCATCGATCCCGGTTCGCTGCCGAGCTGGACTGGCGGCTCCGTCGACTCGAACTGACATCCGAGCGACGGTTCGCTATGACGTACCGGTGGAACCGAAGCCGCCGGCGTTCCGGGCGCCGGTCGTCTCGCGGCGCCCGAGTCCAGCGTCTTCGTGGAAGTGGATCTCGGGAACCGCCTGGATGACCATCTGGGCCAGTCGCTGACCGCGTGCGATCGTCACCGGCTCGACGCCGAAGTTGACGAGCAGCAGTTGGACTTCGCCGCGGTAGTCGCTGTCGATCGTTCCCGGGGCGTTGAGGACCGTCAGGCCGTGGCGATGGGCGAGACCGCTGCGCGGCCGGATCTGTGCTTCGTAGCCTGGAGGCAGGCCCAGGATCAGACCGGTCGGCGCCAGAGTGCGGCGGCCGGGGTCGATGCGGACGGGCGCTTCGATCGCGGCGTAGAGATCGAACCCGGCGCTGCCGGACGATGCGCGCTTGGGAAGGGCAACCGCGTGGGGCAGCCGTCGAATCGCGACGTGGACGGGTCGAGATAGCGAGTCCTGGGCCACGGCTCGAGGTCAACCGTCGTTCGCTCGCGGCGCCGACCCGTCCCTGGCGGCGCCGTCGAGCAGGCCCCGCGGGAAGGGTCTGCCGATCCACTCGCTGTTCATCCGGGGGGGCGGTCGACCGTCGGTCGGCGGGCTTGCGAGCTGGATGAGGTCGACGGTGAAGTGCCAGGTCTCGTGGCCTTCCTGGCCGTTCCAGATACGCAGCGAGGGCCCCGGCGTGGCGCTGTAGACGCCCAGAATCGGCCCGACGATGGGCCCCTCGTCCTCGTCCGGCGGCGGCGTTGCGGTGACTCCCGTACCGCCGGTGGCGGCAGGGTTGGTGGTTGCGGAGGTCGCACTGCCTTCGCCGCCGGCGTTCGTCGAGGTTCCCTGCATGAGCAGTCCCCAACGGCCGTCCTCAGCCATCGGGTTCGGCCACAACTGGCGAATCGCACGCGGTTCGACTTCGATCAGCTCATCGAGCGTGGTCGGTAGGCGGCCGTGGCGGACGCGGAACAACCTGATCGCTTCGGCGTACTGCAACCCGCGGAAGATCAGCTCGTGCTCCTTCTCCCTCTTCGCCCAGTTGCTCCAGTACGGTAGCGCTGCAGCCACCGCGACGTTCATGACCGCGATGAGGACGACGAGCACGACCAGGTTGTAGCCGGCCTCGGCGGACGGGGCCGGGCGCATGCCGCGGCAACGCGCGGCCGAGTCACCACTCCGCATAGGGCTCTCCGTCCAGGGAGTTCTCCTCCGAGCCGGAGTGAACGTCCTCGATACCGGGATCGCCGAATGGCGACAGGTCGGTTTCGGCCCAGGGATCATCTTCGCCGCCGCTGCCAGGGTACTCCGCGAAGACCTCGACCCACGTCTCCGCACTACGGGTGATCGGGTCCATCGGAATCGTCCGCAGATACTCCTCCTGGACGAGGGCATACAGGCTGGGCGGGTAGTGCCCCTTGTCCGCGTAGTGTTGTTCGATCGCGTCGCGCATTACCCGGAGGTTCTGCTTGAGGGTCGCTTCCTGCGCTCGTCGCGGCGCGTTCTTCAAGAGCGGCACGGCGACGGCGGCCAGAATGCCGATGATCGCCATGACGATGATCAGTTCGAGCAGGGACATCCCGCGCTGCCGGAACAGCCGTTTCCTCATCCTCACCACTCCTGGTAGGGCACGCGGTTCAGGCCCATGCCGTCGCTCAGCGAGTAGACGTCGAATACGTTCTCTCCGCCCCACGAAGTATCGTCCGGCCGATCCCGGTAGCTGCGAAGGCCCCATTCCGCCTCGCCCGTCATCGGGTCCGTCGGAATCCGGCGGAGGAAGCGGACCTCGCCGTCGACCTGGCCGATCAAGGCGATCGGCTCGACCAGCTTCTCGAGTTCGCTCGGATAGCCGTCGGTGCCGATCTCGATCGGGATGAGCCCGACATCGCTGTAGCGTTTGTGCTCGTCGATCGCGTTGCGCAGCATGCGCAGGTGGGAGCGAAGCTCCGCTTCCTTCATCCGCTTGTTCGTGTACGTCGCGGCTGGCAGGGCGACGGCGGCCAGAGTCAGCATCACGGTGCAGACGACGACGAGTTCGACCAGCGTGTAGCCGCCCCGGCGCCAAGTTGCGCGGACGTTCATCGCGACGGTTCCAGCTTGTTTCGCCCGGCTCTCGCCCACGGTATGTCGATCAAGCCGGCGTTCTGCGGCGAACTGCCTGGGGGAGGCACGAGCTCGACGCCCAGCGGCGGGCCGTCCTCCCCGTCACCTTCATCCGTCGGCGAGGCGTCGCGCAGGCCCGGGGGCAGTCGCTCCTGGAGCTGCTGACGAGTGTCGTTCTCGGACTCCTGTTCGTCGAACGGGCCGTCGACGCCCGAGTCGACCCTCGGGCTCGAGCCGCGAAACGTCACGTTGCGCTCGGTACCGACCCAGATCGGAGTCAAGTCCTCTTCCGTGATGTCCGCTCGGCGGACGATGTGGGGGGTCAGGGTGAGCACGATATCCGTGCGCTGGTTGTTCGTTCGCTTCTTCGAGAAGAGCCTTCCCAGAACCGGAATCTCGGACAGTCCGGGAATGCCGTCCTCCTCGTTCGATTCGTTCGTGCGGATCAGCCCGGCCAGGAAGTTCGTTTCGCCGTCGCGGAGCCGGATACTCGTTTCGATGTTCCGGCTGCCGATGATCGGTTGGTCGGCGATCGAACCGGCAACGTTGCTGACCTCGATGCTCAGGTCGAGCGACACCTCCTCGTTGTGGTGGACCCTCGGCGTGATCGAAATCTCGATGCCGACATTCTGGTATTGGTAAGAGGTGATCGGCACGATGTTGCTGCCGGCCGTGTTCGCCGTATTGAAGCTGGTGACCGGAACGGGAACCCGATCGCCGACCCGGAAGTTCGCCTCTTCGTCCTCCGTGATGCGCAACTGCGGCTTGGCCAGAGTCTGAGCGTCGGTGGAGTTCTTGACGAAGTCGAAGAGGAAGCCCGGCACGGTGAGCACCCAGTCATTCTGGTTCAGCGACTCGACGTCGGACATGCGCAGCGGAACCTCCTCGCCGCCGATGTCGAGCCGGATGCCGAGCCGGGTCGCATCGAGCGACAGGCCGAGGTCCCGGAGCTTCGTCGTGTTGATCTGCAGCAGCTCGACGTCGATGACCACCTCGGCCTTCGCCTTGTCGCTCTGCTCGATCAGCTTCTCGGCGATCTTCACCTTCTCCACGCTGTCGAGCATGGTGATCGAGTTCAGACGCTCATTCGCGGCGATGAAGCGCGTGTTCAGCAGGCTCCGCAGGATGGTCATCACGTCCTTTACGTCGGCATTCGAGAGGAAGAACGTGCGGATGATCCGGTCCTGGTACTGCTGCTCGTTTTGTGGAGTGTTCTGGTAGACCATGATCGTCTGCTCGTCGAGCACCTTGTAGAAGTGGTCGAGGCTCTGCATCAGGATCTCGAGTCCATCGAGCGCGGTCACATCGCGCAGTTCGATACTGATTGAGCTGTCGCGCAGGCGCGAGTCGAAGATGATGTTGATCCCGAAGGCTTGGCCGATGGCCCGGTAGACCTCCATGTAGTTCGCGTTGGGGAAGTCGAAGCTGATCGGCTCGTTGGAGAGCGGATTCAGCTTCGGAGGCAGGGGCTCGACACCGCGGCTGCCGTCCTTGAGTTCCGAGATCGTCTTCTCTCTCAGGCCGCTGTTCTCGATCCGCGTGCGGATCTTCTCGAGTTCGGAGGCCGCGTACTGGTTCGTCGGGTCGAGCTGTACCGCGCGCTGCAGCTCAAGCAGCGCATCCTCGTCGCGTCCGGCTTCCGCGAGAGTCCTGCCCTGCTCGAAGTGGGCATGGGCGGCTTGCGTCCGAGCGCGCATCAGACCGGCGCGATAACGAAGATCCGCCGGGTCGGTGGTTACCAACTCCATGTAGCGCAGTACCGCGGTGTCCCAATCGCCGGCGGTCTCCGCGTGTTGCGCCTCCCGAAAACTCCGATAGCCGCTGCAGGAGGCAAATGTCACCAGCAGCGCCACCGCCGTGGCGAGCGCATGCAGTTGTCTTGAGCGTTGCTGTTCCATCTCAGGGATCCTCACCTGCCGCCTCCGATCGGCAGCCGCACTGGCGGTTCGTCGGGAAAATCAACGAACCGAAGGTCGACTGACTCGTAGCCGATGTTGTGTACTTCGAACTTGTCCTTGATGCGATCGCCCGCCAAGGCGTTGTAGATTTTCGGGCCATCTTCGAGAGTGTCCTTGAACACGGCGATGGGATTCCCCCGGTGCCCGAAGCTGCCCAGGTAGATGACGTCGACCTGCGGCAGCGGGGGACCGACCGGGCGCGGCGGCGGCGCCTGCCGGGGCGGCGTCGGAACAGGAGGCTCCGGCGCTGCCGACTCAGGCTCGGGCGCTCTGCTTGGCGGCGGTGCGGCGCTCGGTTCGGGCAAGGGAGGGGTGCCGAACGACCACGGGTCGCGCTTCGGCCGGCCCGCCGTATGCGTCTCGCCTACCGTGTAGGTCGCCAGCTCGGCGACGTCGACGGTCTGCAGGCGAAGTGCCGTGGCGGTCGTGCGGGTGAATCCGGCGCCGCCGGTGAACGACGGCAGGAACCGCCAGACGGCGATTGCCGCGACGACCGCCAGGGCAACGAGCAGTATGGGCCGGGGGCGGCTCGGGCTCGACTCGGCGGCGCTCATCGCTCGGCCTCCGCGTCGGTCCCGGTTGGTTCGCTGCCAGAGAACAGAGTCGACAGCCTCAGGTCGATGCGCAGATTCGGAGTCGCCTCGCTCAGGCTGATCGATTCGAGCGTGACGAAGGTGTCCGTCGCCTCGAGCAGGTCGACCAGGCGGCGCAGCTGCGCGTAGTCGCCCTCGACGGTGAAGACGATCGACTTCTCGACGAGGCCATACTGCTCGAGCGATGCCTCGGGATAGGAAATCGCACCCGGGCGGAGGCCCGAGCGGTCGGCAAGGTCCTTGATCTCGCGGATGAGCGACGTGAGCCGCTCCCGTTCGGTGGCGAAGCCGGCTCGATACAAGTCGGCGATCCGCTCGCGAGTGGCCTCGACCGCCGCGACCTGTTCTTCGCGTTGCGCGATCTCCTGCGTCGCCCGCGTGCGCTGGTTCCGGAGTTCCGTGATCTCGTCTTCGAGCGCCTGGAAGCGGCCGGCGTAGACGCCGCGGTACGTCGACAGGAGGGCCGCGTTCATCGCGAAGAGCCCGACGCTGACCCAGAACCAGATCCTGAGCCGCCACATCCTCCGCCGCTTCATCGCCGGACTCCGGCCGGGACCTCTTCATCGTCTGTTGCCTCGGCGGCCTCGGCGTCATCGGCCAGCGCCTCGGCGGCAGGCTGACCGAGCGTCGGCGTGTAGGCAACGGCGATCGTGAAGTCCAACTCGCTCGCGTCTTGCCGGCTCTCGTGGAGCAGCTTGGGATCATCGAACGATGGGTGGTCGAACAGCGAGTCGAGCAACGCGAGCAATCCCTCGTCGTCTTGCGCCTGGCCGCTGATATCGAGAATCACGCGAGCCGGATTGTCGTTACCGGCCTCGATGCGCCGCCGCCGGCTCCGTTCTCCAGGCTGCGGAGCGAGGCTCCGCAGGCGTGTGTTCCACGGCAGCGCTTCCTCGATGTCGTCAAACAGTCGATTCCAGGGGAAGCGACGGTCGGCGATTCGCTCGTTCAGGAAGGTGACCTCCCGGTTCTGCGACTCGACATCAAGCCGGGCGAGCGCGGAGCTCAGCACGTCGAGCTCGTCCCGGTCGGCCTGGAGTTGTCTGCGGACCTCCGCGAGCTCGGCCCGGGCGTCCGCGGAACCCGTGAGGTAGCCCCAGTACAGGACTGCGTTGAACGCGAGCAGGCCGACGCCGGCTACCCACAGGAGCGCCGTCAGCCGTCGCCAGGGGCGGCGGTCGACGAAGGGACGCGACGCGAGGTTGAGCGACGCGTTCATGTCCTCACCGTCAACGATGCGCCGAGCATCGGCAGCGCCTGGGCGAGATGGATCGCCCCGGGTTCGACCGCGCTGCCCAGAGCCGCTTCGTCGTCGAGGATGTGGGCAGGCAAGCCGAGGCCGTCCTCCAGTCGGCGCCTCCATGCTTCGCGAGCGCCTTCGGGCGCCAGCATCAGGGTCTGATCCGGCGGCCCGCCATTCCCGCTGAACAGACGCCGGTGCTCGATGAAGCTCCTCGAGAGCTTCAACTCGCGGACCGCCAGTCGATCGGCCACGTCGTCCGGAAGGGCGGGGTCGATCGTCTTGTACCGGAACAGCGCGGGACCTGCTGGCCCGTGGGCGAGCAGGGAGTAGCCGTCGTGGTGCGCGAGGAGCAGCAGGTACGAGCCTCCCCCCGGATGCACGTGCCTGAGCCCGTTCGCAGCGCCGAGGCTGGCGTTCGTCACCGTACCGATGCGAATGCCTGAACGCCGGAAGGACTCCTCGATCTGGTTGAGTACGTGATCGACGCCGAAGCCGATCAGAAAACGGGTGGCGCCCTCCTCGCCTTCACCGGCCGGAGCGCTGCGGACCCGCAGTTCCTCGACCCGGAACGGCACCTGCTTGCGCAGCTTGAAGCGTAGCGCCGCCTCCCGCTGCTCTGGATTCTTCGGCGCCTGCTCCAGGTCGGCGAAGGTGAGCCGCAGCCAGCGGTCGGGAAGCACGAGTGCGGCGGCAGCGACGGACGCCCCGACTGCCGTCGCAGCCGCCTCGGCAAGCTCGGCGACGACGGCGTGGAACTCGGCCGGCTCGCGCAGCGGCCCCCCCAAGGCGCCTTCCTGGAAGGTCGCCGCCGGCAGCTCGCGTCGACGGACCGCGGCGAGCTCCGGTGACGCGGCGTCGCGACGCAGGAAGTGCGCGAAGACGAGCTCGCGCTCGTCGAGCAGGAACACCGATGCCGGCCCGCGGGGATCGTCGAGCCCGGCGAGGCGCTCAATCCACGAAGGTAACCTTGTTGATCTCACGGAGAGTCGTCACTCCTTGACGGACCTTCTCGAGCGCGCTGTGGCGCAGGAATCTCATGCCTTCTTCGGCAGCTGCGCGCCGGATTTCGGACGCCGGGCGCCGGTCGAGGATGAGTTCGCGGATGGAATCGGACAGGTCGAGCAACTCGGACACCGCCATGCGGCCGAAGAAGCCGGTCCCGTTGCACTCCATGCAACCGGTGCCTTCGTAGAGTTGCCAGCCGGTGACGTCCGCGCGGCGGAGACCGCTCTCCTCGAGCAGGGCCTCGGTCGCCTCGACCGGTTCGCGGCAGTGGCTGCAGATATGCCGCACCAATCGTTGGGCAAGTACGCAGTTCAGCGCCGCCACGAAGTTGTAGAGGTCGACGTTCATGTTGAGGAACCGTCCCAGCACGTCGACGACGTTGTTCGCGTGGACGGTCGTGAACACGAGATGGCCGGTGAGCGCGGACTGGATGGCAATCTGCGCCGTCTCCTCGTCGCGAATCTCGCCGACCATGATCTTGTCCGGATCGTGGCGGAGGATGGAGCGCAACCCGCGGGCGAAGGTCAGCCCCTTCTTCTCGTTGACCGGGATCTGGGTGATTCCGTCGAGCTGGTACTCGACCGGATCCTCGATCGTGATGATCTTGTCCTCGCTGGACTGGATCTCGGACAGGCAGGCGTAGAGCGTCGTCGTCTTGCCGGAGCCGGTGGGCCCGGTGACCAGCACCATGCCGTACGGCTCGCGGATGAACTTGCGGAGCTTGGAGATCGTGTGCGAGTCGAGGCCCAGCACGTCGAGTCGCAGGTTCTTGAACTCCTGGTTCATCGATTCCTTGTCGAGGATGCGGATGACGCAGTCCTCGCCGTGAACCGACGGCATGACGGAGACCCGGAAGTCGATCGTGCGGCCGCTGACACGCACCTTGAAGCGGCCGTCCTGGGGAATTCGCTTCTCGGCAATGTCAAGTTCGGACATGACCTTGATCCGACTGACGATCGTCTGGTGGTGTCGCCGGTCGATCGGCTCCATCGCCTGGTACAGCACACCGTCGATGCGGTACTTGATGACCACCTCGTGCTCGCGGGTCTCGATGTGGATGTCGGACGCCCGCCGCTGGATCGCGTTGAACAGAGTCGAGTCGACCAGCTTGATGATCGGGCTCTGATCGGCCGAGATGCGGTCGATGGAGAGCACTTCGCCGCTCTCCTCGTCCTCCTGGACGAGCTGGATCTTGAAGTCCTCGGTGGCCTCGTCGAGAACCCGCTGGGCGCTCTCGGACTTCTGCAGCAGGTCGTCGATCCGGGAACGGGCGCCGATGCGGGCATCAATCGGCTGGCCCAGCTGCAGCTCGAGTTCGTCCAGCTTGACCACGTCCGTCGGATCGGCCATGACGACGGCGAGCCGCCCCTCCAACTGGCGTTCGGGAATGAAGCTGTAGCGGAGCATCAGCTCGAATGGGATGTGCCGGAACAGGTCGTTGTCGATCCGGAAGTTCTGGAGGTCCGCGACTTCCAGGCCGAACCGAGCCGCGAGGCCCTTCGCCTCCTCCTCGTCGCGGGCGAAGCGGTCCGCCGCGTCGCCGCCAAGATGGAGACCCTCGAGGTCGGAAACGCCCTCGGCGAGGAGGCGCCGGTTGCGTTCCGCCAAGGTCTCGTCCTGCACCGCCATCAGCCTTGCACCTGTCCCAGCACGCTGAACAGCGGCAGGTACATCGAGAGGACGAGCAGGGCGATCGTGCAGCCCATGACGACCAGCATCACCGGTTCGACGAGTGACAGCAACCGCTCGGTGCGGGTCTCGACATCCTCGTCCAGGAAATCGGAGACGCTGTTCACCATCTCGTCAAGCGCGCCGGTCGCTTCGCCGACCTGGACCATGTCGATGGCGAGATCCGTGAACACGCCGGACTCGTCCAGCGCCACATGGAAAGCTGCGCCCTCGCGCACCCGCGGCCCCAAGCCGACTGCGCGTCGATGAAGGAACCGGTTCGTAACGGCCGAAGCCGCCGTGTCGAGCGCTGCCGCCAGCGGCAGCCCACCGTGCAGCAGAGTCGCCAACGAGCGACAGAACTCGGACAGGGCGAATCGGTGAAGGATGGGGCCCAGGATCGGCAGACGCAACTTGAGGCGGTCAACGAGGATGCCGACGCGGCCCCCTTGACCGAGGCGCCATGCGCTCCACGCGGTGACAGCCGCGATCGCCAGCAACAGCAGCGTGACCGGGCTCCGCAGCAGCCTGGACAGCCCCAGCAGGGCCTGGGTGATCCAGGGCAGGGTGAGGTCGAGCGCGCTGTAGAACTCCTCGAAACGGGGCATCACGAAGAACATCATCACCGCCACGATGCCGAGCGAAAGACAGATGAGCAGCGCCGGATAGAAGAGGGCGCTGATCACCCGTTTGCGCGAGCTGGTGACCAGCTTGAGTTGGCGAATGTAGCGGCGGATCACTCGTTCGAGCCCGCCGCTCTGCTCGCCGGCTTTGAGCATCGAGCTGTAGATGGGAGGGAACGCTTGGCCGGAGGCGGCGAAGGCGTCCGACAGCTCTTCGCCGCTCTTCACCCGATCCCGGATCTCGTCCAGGGCTTCCCGAAAGGTCTGGTTGCGCTGCCGCTCGCAGAGGAGCTCCAGGCACTGCAGGAGCGGCAGCCCGGCGCCGAGGAGCCCGGCCAACTGCTGATTGAAGAGCAGCAGGTCGTGGCCGGGGACCGCCTTGCGGGAGCGTGCGCCACGGACGTCCAGGCCCCGGCCCATCAGAGAGCCGAGCAGATGCTGAACTCCGCGACGCCGGATGTCGATCACGAAGAGCCCGCGGCGCTCGACTTCGCGTCGCACGGTGCGGAGATCGGGGGCTTCGTGAACCTGCTCCACGATACGCCCGTCAGCGGTGCCGAGCCGGCAGACGAACTGCATCCCAGCCCGTCCTATTCGCCGGCGCCCAGGCGGTCTTCCTGGAGCGACCGGACCGTCAGCGCAACCACCAGGCTGCTGGTGTTCGAATCCCGATAGGGCAGGGCGAGCACCAACGGCTTCCCGACCCATACGTTCAGGTGACCGCTGAACACGCGCTCGTCGAGCACGGCACTACGGCTGCGTTCGATCTCCACGCCGTAGAGCTTGATCCGGCGGTCGAGCAACACGGTGCCGACGCGGCAACTCAGCCGGAACTCGGCGCCCAGGTCGAAACGCACATCCTCGCCCTCGGTCGCCTCGAACCGTCCTTCGCCCAGCAACTTGTAGCTGGTGAAGGCCAACCACTTCCCGAGCTCGTCGGTGAGCTGCGCGGGCAGGTCGGAGCGCGGGTCTCCGCTGCCCCGGCGCGACGCCTCGAGGATGAAGATCTCGAACTGGATCTCGCGGCGTGGATGGTCGAACTCGCGTAGGAGCCCAAGCAGGTGTTCGACCACGCTGCTGCGGTCGCGCAGCACCAGGGTGTTCGTCGCGCGCTGCAGTTCGATCGTTCCCCGGGGCGACATCTCGCCCTGCATCCACTCGAGCGCATCGTCGGCGCGCTGATGCTGAAGCGTGAAGGCGTGGCGGACCTGCGTTTCCGCCTCCTGCTGCTGGGCGGCCGCCTGGTGCGCGAAGCCGAGCGTGCCGAGCAGGACCGGCGCCGTTGCCACGAGGCAGAGTCGGAAGCGGCGGGCCGATTTCACGGCGCGACCTCCGCTACGACGAGCACGACGTCGAGGTCCCCGCCCTGACCGCTTCCCGGAAGCTGGTAGACGCGCATCGGCTCGTCACCAAGCGGTTCGACCAGGGGCGCCATCTCCAGATGGGCCGGGAGCTCGCGGGCGCCGACGGCGGCCGTCTCGGGGTCGGCGAGGCCGACCTCCGCCGGAGCGTCATCCGGCCACGGCAGCAAGCTGACGCTGAGTGCCGCGACGACGAGGCCCGCCGCGAGCATGGAGGCCAGCGGCCACCGACGACGGGACTGGCGGGCGGTCTCGAGCCGCCGCTTCGTGTCGCGCTCGGCGAGATGGAGCTTCACCCGGCGCCGGATCGCGTCGACCGCGGCTTCGTCGCCGGCAGCGTCAACGTCGGTCCTTCCGGCGCTCAGCAGGAGCAGGGGCTCGGCGAGGAGCGCGTCCCGGCGGCAGCGCTCGCAGGCGATGCGGTGCTGCAACGCTTGCCGCCAGGCCTCGTCGATCGTCGCGTCGCCGATCTCCGGGCCTAGCTCGGCGCGTTCGCGTTCACGGGCCAAGGCCGCCCAGTTCGGGCAGCTCGAGGTCATGGCGTCTCCTCGTCGCGGATATGGCGGGCGTACTCGGGGTATCGCTCGAGCAGCTCTTGCCGGAGAATGCGGCGGCTGTTCAACAGGTGATTCCGAACCGTCGACGGGCGCAGCCCGAGGATGCGGGCGATTTCCGTTCCCTTGAGGCCCTCCATCTCGCGGAGCACGAACACCGCGCGCTGCTTTTCCGTCAGGGTCTGCGCAAGCTGACCGAAGATGGCTCGGACCTCGGGCTCGGAAAGCGGCGCAAACTGCCGCGCGCCGAGTTCTCCACGCTGGTGCTCCAGCTGGAGGTGGAAGCCCTCGAGCGACCGCATCCGCGCCTTGCGCGAGCGCAGGTGATCAATCGCCAGGTTGGAGACGATGCGGTAGATCCAGGTATTCGGGCTGAAGCGACGGTCGAAGCGATGGCGCGAATCCCACACCTTGATGAAGGCGATCTGAACAATGTCGCGAGCGTCCTCCTCGTTGCCGACAATGTTCGCTGCCAGACGGACGAGCGGCGGCGTCTTGCGCCGCATCAACTCGTCCAGAGCGAAATCGTCGTCCTGGTCCATGCCCTCCAGGAGCTCCAGATCCGACGCTTCCTCCCAGGCCGCCCGCCGCCGATGGCGGGAGTACGCGATCGTCAGACCGCTCCGGGGACGATCTTCGGGTGGTGGTTCCATTCGGATGACTTGCGCGGATCTCATGCCTCGCTGTTGATACGGAACCGGGAGGCAAAGCGTCCAAGCAGGGTCCGCGCCCACTGCGGGAAAAGGGCGTCCCGCCGGAATTGGCGCTGGGATCATACGAGAAACACGTCGGGCAGGTACTTGCCTCTCTGCCGGTCCGGGCACAGACTGTTGCCGGGATGTGGGTTCTCTACCAGATCGCGATCGTGGCGCTCCTCCTCGTGGCGGCGCCGGTGCTGTTCATCCGGCGCGGGCGGCACTATCTCGAGACGTTGCCGGCCCGGCTGGGCCGGCTGCCGCCCGCCGGTGGCGACCGGCCGTTGTGGCTACACGCTGCTTCGGTCGGCGAAACCACGGTGGCGGCGACCCTGGCCCGGTCTCTGCCCGCCGACCTCGATCTCGTCGTGACCAGCGTGACGCCGACCGGTCAGGCGGAGGCGAAGCGGTTGTTCGGACCCCTGGCTCGCAACGGCCGGAACGTCGTCGTTACTTACTTGCCGTTCGACTTGGGGCCGTGGCATGAGCGCTTCCTCCGGCGCTACTCCCCACGAGCCCTCGTCCTGCTCGAGAGCGAGTTGTGGCCGCTGCTGCTCCGTCGCTGCCGGCGTCGCGGGATGCCGGTGCTCGTGCTGAATACCCGCATCAGCGATCGGAGCTTCGCCCGAATGAAGCGTGCACGGCGGGGCGTGCGGAGGTTGCTGCTCGATCCGGTGGGTCGCTTCGGCGCCCAGAGCCCGCAGGACGTGGAACGGCTGCTCAGCTTGGGCGCCTCGCCGGCACAGGTCATGCTGACCGGGAACCTCAAGTTCGATTCGCCGGAACCGCCGTCGATCGCGCGCCTCGAGACGGCCCTTCGCCGACTGGCGGCCCGCCGGCCGATCATCGTCGCCGGTTCGACGATGCCCGGCGAGGAGGAGCAGGTTCTCGAGGCGTTCTGCAGGCTCGGTCGCGACGCGATGCTGATCTTGGCGCCCCGCCACCCGGAGCGCTTCGAGGGCGCGTGGCGCGAGCTGAAGGAACGCGCGCTGGTGGCCCTGCGGCGCAGTCTGCTCGCGGTCGGCGGGAATGTGGAACGAGTTGCGCTCTCCGCGGAGGACCTGCAGGGGGAAGAGC
The DNA here is from genome assembly GCA_965219625.1 of Candidatus Multivoraceae bacterium. Taxonomy (GTDB): domain Bacteria; phylum Acidobacteriota; class Thermoanaerobaculia; order Multivoradales; family Multivoraceae; genus Multivorans. The sequence continues at coordinate 2,259,024 of OZ244782.1, forward strand.
GCGACGGCGCCCCGCCCGATGCCATCCTCCTCGACACGTTGGGTGAACTGGCCTCGGTCTACCGATTGGCGAATGTCGCCTTCATCGGCGGCACGCTCGTGCCGACCGGCGGCCACAATCCCATCGAAGCGGCCCGCTTCGGCGTACCGGTGACAGTCGGTCCGTCGATGGAGAACTTCCGACGCATCGCCGCCGACTTCCAGGCCGCCGAAGCTCTGACCGTCGTCGGGGACTCGGCGGCGTTGTCGGCGGCCTGGCGTCGGCTTCTGGACGACTCGGACGCGGCCGCAGCCCAGGGCGGTCGCGGCCGCGACCTGGTCGAGCGGAATCGCGGGGCCGTCGAGCGGTCGGCGGCGCTTCTGCGCAGCCAGGTGGATCTGTCGTGAGCGCGCTTTGGAGCCCATGGCAGCGACTCTACGCATGGGCCCTCCGCCACCGCCGCAGCTACTGGCGAACGCGGGCCGCGGGACTCGGGCGCCCGACTGTCAGCGTCGGCAACCTGCACTGGGGCGGTAGCGGCAAGACGCCGACGGTTATCGCCGCGGCTCGTGGCCTGGCTGACCGAGGCCTGCACGTGACCGTGCTCTCGCGCGGCTATCGCCGGAAGAGCAGCGGTTCGCTCGTCGTCAGCCTCGGGTACGGGCCGCAGGCAACCGTTCATCAGGCAGGCGACGAGCCGTTGATGATCGCCGAGCAGACGGCGGCATCGGGCGGCGCCGTGGCGGCGCCCGTCGCCGTCGTCGTCGGCGCCGACCGGCGCATCGCCGCTGACCTGGCGCTCGCCGAGGCGCCCGCCACGGACATCTTCCTCCTCGATGACGCCTTCTCCCACGTTCGCGTCCACCGCGACGTCGACGTCCTCACGTTTCCCGCCTCCGATCCCTTCGACGGCGGTCGCCTCTTCCCCGGCGGCGGCCTCCGCGAACCCCTGGAACACGCCCGCCTCGCCGACGCGGTCGTTCTGACCGGCCTTCTTCCCGAAGACGACCCTCCCGCATCCTTCGAGCCTACGCTGCGTGGTTGCGGTTTCACCGGTCCGGTGTTCCGCTCGCGGCTCGAAGCCCGAGTCGTCGGTGGCTCGACAGCCGGCAGGCCTCTCCTGGTGACCGGTATCGCTCGCCCGGGCCGCGTCGCCCGTACCGCCGCCGCCGTCGGTCTCGATCCTGACCGCCACCTCCGGTTCCCCGACCACCACCCGTATCCGTCCCGCTCGCTGCAGGCAATTCTGGGCGCCTGCAACCGGTACCGTGCGGATGCCGTGCTGACGACCTCGAAGGATCTCGTCAAGATTCGTGACCGCTGGCCCGCGGAGGCGCCTCCGCTGCTCGAGCTGCGTGTGGAGGCCGCGTTCGATGCCGACTTCCCGTCCTGGCTCGCGGAACGGGCCGGGTTGGCCCAGAGCAGGCAGTGAATCCGCACGACGACGCTGTTCAGCGTCGAGCGTGTCCGCGGGGCGGCGGCCGGACAGTGCCGGGCTGGTCCGCGCCGACTCGACTCTCCTACGCGAACGAACGGCCGCCGATGACCGCCCAGATGATCCACAGGATCGCGATCGGGCAGACGAATCGGAGGAGGAAGCGCCAGACGCCGTACCAGGACAACGCGCCGCGATGTCCCTCGGCGAGTTCCGCGCGGGATTCGCGGGTGGCGAGGAACCAACCGACGAAGATCGCAGTCATCAACCCGCCGACGGGGAGGATCCAGTTCGACACGGTGTAGTCCATCGTGTCGAAGAAGCCCTCGGTACGTTCGCCGAACGGCGCGAACCTGGAGAAGCCGCCGGCCGCGCCCAGCGACAGAGCGGAGGGAATGCCGAAAAGGAAGATGGCTGCGCCCGAGAGGATGCTCGCCTTCGGGCGGCTTGTGCCCCGTCGGTCGATGATGAAGGCGGCGACGACCTCAAGCAGAGAGATCGTCGACGTGAGTGCCGCGAAGCCCACCAGCAGGTAGAACATCGGCGCCAGCACCTCGCCGAATGGCATCTCGTAGAACATCCTCGGCAGGGTCGTGAACAGGATCGTCGCGCTCTTCCCGAAGGTCGTCGCTCGCTCGGCGGCGCCGACGCTGAAGATGATGGAGAACATGACGATGCAGGCCATCAACGCAACCAGGGTGTCGAGCAGGCTGATCGCCGCGGCGCTTCGCGGAATGGACTGCCTGGAGGTCATGTACGAGCCGTAGGTGAGCATTGCGCCCATACCGACGGACAGGGTGAAGAAGGCGTGCCCGACCGCTTCGAGCAGGCCATCCGCGTTGATCGGGCCGATGTGGAAGAGGAACGAGATCGCCTCGCCGAAGCCAGGGCTCCAGAAGGAGTTGATGACGAGCAGGATGAGGATGGCGCCGAGCACCGGCATCAGGGTCTTCGTCACTCGCTCGATGCCGTTGTGCACGCCGAGCGCGACGACGGCGACCGTGACGACCATGAACAGGAGGTGGAAGCCGATCTGCAACGGACCGTTCGCGAGGAAGGCGCTGAAACTCTCCCCGAGCGCCTGGCTCTCCGGGTCGAAGCCCCGGAACGACCAACTCAGGCACTGTCCGAAGTAGTAGATCGTCCAACCGGCGATCAGCGCGTAGTAGGAGAGGAGGACGAAGCTGCCGAGGACCCCGAGTGCCCCGACTGCGCCCCAGGCCTTGCCGCCGACCGTGTTCTTCGCGGCCTTGATGAAGGCGCCGACCGGGCTCTGCCGCGTACGCCGGCCGATGATCAGCTCGGCCATCATGATCGGCAGGCCGATCAGGGCGATGGCGAACAGATAGACGACGACGAAGGAACCACCTTCGTTCGCGTACGTGATGTACGGGAACTTCCAGATGTTGCCGAGCCCGATGGCCGATCCGACCGCGGCGAAGATGAACCCGAGTTGTCCGAATCGGCCGCGGCCTTGGGAGTCGTTTGCCACTCTCGCGCCCTCCTGGTTCCAAGGTGCTTCGCCGCCGAGCCACAGGCGCCACGCGGAACTGCGCGGCAACCGAGGGCCTGCGTGGCGCGCACGCGTTGAAGCTCTGTCTTGCGGGGCAGCCTACTACGGATGGCCGGCGCCAAGGCTCTGGCCTTCCACCGTACGGGTGAGCCAGGTCCGCCGATAGGCGTTCAGGTCGGGCGTGTCCGGGTAGTGCTCGCCGGCGGGCCACGGATAGCCGGACATCGCCCCGAACGGCAGCGGCATGTTGCTGTCCGCGCGCCAGGTGTTCCGGTCGGCGTCCTTGTCCCAGCCGTAGCTCTCGAGGAACACGGTCCGGACGAAACCGGGCGCCGGCGGCGGCAAATCGCGGGCATCGAACAGGACGCGAATCTCGTCGCCCGGACCCATGACGACCAGCCGATCGTCGACCTCCGTGAGCAATTCGCGCACTTCGCCGAAGCGGGTGTAGCGGCCGGGGAAGGGCAGCCATGGCGACTCCGACCTTGCGCTCTGGTAGTCGAACTGGTGGGGGCCGTTCGGCGCCGGCCGGGTCGGCGTCGAGAACCCGCGGTAGGAAAGTTCGGCGGCGGTCGGTTCGAGCTGCGCCTTCAGCACGACGCGTTCGCCGTCGATGCCGCTCGCGTCGGTGCTCCAGGCCACGCGATCCCAGTGCAGCCAGCGCGTGGTGACGATGCGGAGCCGCTGTGCGCCTGGCGGCAGCGGCGGCGTGTCGACGATCATCGTCTTCGTCTTCCCGGCCGGAAAACCCATCGGATCGAGCAGCACCTGCCAGCCGCCGGCTGGGCTTTCCACCTCGAGCCGAGTCATCGTCATCTCGAGTTCGCCGCGTTCAACCCGCTCCGCGATCGCCAGGTTCAGGCTGGCGTCCGCCGGAAACACCCAGCCGTCCAGCCACAGGCGGATCGGGCGCGCGGGCTGATCGCCGAGATCGAAGGTGAAGGTCCAAGGACGGGCCGCATGGCCTTGGAACGCGGAGCGCTCGTAGCCGTCCGCGTAGACCTCGTCGCGAGCGCGGACACGGTTCGTCACGTCGCGGCCGCGGCCATCGACCGCCCGGACGACGGGACGCACGCTCGCGCTTGCCGCCACCTCGTCCGGTGGGCGGCCGACATGGCCTTGACCGGGGACGATGCGCAGGTTGCTCGCGACGTCCATCTCTTCGGCGTGGTCGACGACCCAGAGCCGGACGCGATCGAAGTACGCGGCCTCCCAGAGCTCCTCGGTGATGCGGAGGTCGTAGAAACCGTCCCGCGGCTGAGCGCCGTCGACCCGCACGAGCTCGTCCGGGTCGTAGCCGTTCCAGATGCCATCGGCGAGCGGCATACCGAGTGGAGCGCCCCACAACAAGTCGGTGACGAAGGCCATCTCTTTGCCGTTCCAAGCGTAGAGGAAGGGGCAGCTGCCCTTGAGAACCTGCTCCTCGACGATCGTCTCGTTCGCGCCGGGAAGGAGTCGGTTCTGGGGGACGCCGTTCGCCCAGACGACTCGAAGCAGGTCGGGCCGCCTCTCGCTGCCGAGGCCGATGTGGGTGACCGGCCGGTCGACCTCGAAGTACTGGTAACCGCGTCCGGCCCTGACCTCGATCGTTGCGCCGCGGCCGAACACGTTGTTCTTCTGATTGCCCCGGGTCAGACCCACCAGCCGCACCCGCAGCCAGTTGGAGTTCGAGCCGTCCAGGTTCTCGAGTCGATAGAGGCCGCCCTCGCCTGCGGCGGCGAGGTCGAGATCGCCGTCGTTGTCGAGGTCCTCGGCCTGAACCACGGCGAGCATCGGGTTGCGCGGCAGGCCGAGGACACGGGCGAGGCGGAACTCGAGCGCCTCGGGCCCGGAGTCTGCGGTCTGCAGCAGGATGCGGAGTTCGCCGTCGGCGACGAACGCGAGATCCCGTCGTCCGTCGTTGTCCGCGTCGACCAGGGCGACATCCGTGGCGTCGTCGGGCAGGGCGACGGACTCCGCCGTCAGCGGAAAGGCGGAGACGGCGCCGCGAACGTCCCGACGGAGAATCGCGGTGCGGGCGCCCGCGAGAACGAACTCGGGTCGACCGTCATGGTCGAAGTCGGCGGTGCGAACGACCCGCACCGGCGCGTTCGTTTCCAACCCGGCCACCGGTTCGTCGCCGCGCAGGCGGCCGAGGACCCGGCCGAGGAGGCTCTGTGCGGGCGGCGGCGGTTCATGGACCGCGAACTGGCCTTGGCGCAGGTTGTCGAGCCACAGCACGCCGTCGTCGTGCGCGAGCAGCAGGTCGGTGTCGCCGTCGCGGTCGGCGTCCGTGGCTTGCAGGTGGTGATAGCTGCGCGGTTCGGTCGGCGGCAGGGACTGGCGGCCCAACGCCGCGAGCGGCCCTTCGAACACTTCGCCGGCAGACACGTTCCGCAGCAGGTCCGGTCCGCCGTCGGCGACGGCGATCGCGAGGTCGAGATCACCGTCGCTGTCAAAGTCGATCAGGTCGGCCGCGGACACGGGGATTTCGCGGCCGATAAAGCGTTCGCTGGCGTCGGTGAGGCCGCCCTCTTCATCGAGCTGCCATATCGAGAGCGGATCGCCGGCGGCAACCAGATCGAGTCGATGATCGTTGTCCACGTCGCCGGCAAGCAGCAAGCCGGCGACCGCCTTGGCCATCGTGCGGGTTGGTGCGAAGCCGGCTGCGGAAGGCCGCAGTTCGAGTTGAGGCGTCTCGCGCTCGCTCCCACCGTCCTCCGTGTCCTGAGCTGCGACTCGCGCCAGGTCGGGCCGTCCGTCGCCGTCCAGGTCGGCTGTCTCGAGCGCTCTGTCGATGGTCGTCGCGGTGGAGAGCGGAAATGCCTGGAAGCGAACCGGCAGCGGGTCGCCGAAGTTCTCGACGGGCGGCTCATCGACGAAGCGCTCGACCGGAATGCCCTGGATGTTCGTGTAGACCTCGGCCAAGCTGCTGTGCCAACCCGGCGTATCGACCAGCACGTTACGCAGCCGGGGCGCGAAACGTCGCGCCTGTTCGAGGTCGTCCTCCTCGAGGGCATCGAGCAGGTTCTCGATCACCCTCTCGGCGATCGGCTGCGCTTGCCAGATCAGCTCGCGGAGCCTGAGATAGTCATCGCTGGCACGCCCGCGGTCGCCGTCCTCGAGCGCTTCGGCGCCGGAGAGCAGCAGGACGACCAGGTTGTCGGGCCGCAGCTTGCGGAGACGCTCGACCGCCGTGCGCCGATTGGCCGCGGCCGTCTCCCCGGCGAGGATCTCTGCCTGTCGAAACAGCGCGTACTGCACCTCGGGGTCGTCCGGCGCGGCGTCGGCGGCCCGGCGGTAGTCGCCGAGAGCCTCTTCGTTGCCGCCGGGCGACCAGTGCAGGATTTCGGCCCGGTTCAGAAGCAGGTCGGCCCGATCGCCGCCCAGTTCGAGCGCTCGGTCGATGGCGGCCAACGCGGCCTCGTGGTCGTCCTGGCGAAGCAGCGCGATGGCCAGGTTCGCATGGACCAGCGGCTCGTCGGGCCGCAGTTCGAGCATTCGCCGGTAGGTCGCTTCGGCGTCGACGGGCGCCTCGTTCTCAAGCTGGGCATAGCCCGTATTGCGTAACCGGACGAGTTCCTCGGTCAGTTGCGCGCCGGACGGTGCAGTCCCCGCGAACGAGACGGCGAGCAGGAGGGTTGGTAGGTGTGTCTGGCGCATGGACTCGACCTGCGGTCAAGGCTGCGACCAAGTCTACGACGGCGCGTTCTCGGACGGATCCCGGCAGCTGCAAGCGGAGTAACTAGAGTAGGTCCACCGTGCCTTCCAAGCGCCTCTTCCTGATCGACGGCTACTCGACGATCTTCCGCGCCTTCTATGCCATCCGCGGGCTCACGACGTCGTCGGGGGCGCCGACGAACGCGATCTACGGTTTCATCAACATGCTGCGCAAGCTGCTGCGCGAGGAGGAGCCGCAGTTTCTCGGCATCGCGCTCGACGTTGGCCGGGCCACGGTACGGACCGAAGCCTACGCCGAGTACAAGGCGAACCGGGCGCCGATGCCAGAGGATCTGAAGGTGCAGATGCCGGCCATCCGGCGGGTCATCGAGGCCTTCCGCATCCCGATCCTCGAGCTCGAGCGTTACGAGGCGGACGACGTGATCGGTACGCTGGGGCGGAAGGCGCAGGATGCGGGCTACGAGGTCACGATCGTCAGCGCGGACAAGGACCTGTTCCAACTCGTCGGCGAACGCGTCTCGCTGCTCCACACTGGCCGCGAGAAGATCTACGATCCGGCGCTGGTCGAGCAGGACTTCGGGGCGCGGCCGGAGCAGGTGGTCGACGTCCTCGCCCTCGTGGGGGACAAGGTGGACAACGTGCCGGGCGTTCCTGGGATCGGCCAGAAGGGAGCGTTGACGCTGATCAAGGAGTACGGCGACCTCGAGGCGCTGCTTGAAGCCGCGCCCAACCTCAAGCGGAAGGCTTACCGGGAGGGACTCAAGGAACACGCCGATCAGGCGCTCTTGTCACGAGACCTCGTCACGATCCACACGGACCTGGAGATCCCGTTCGAGCCCGAGGCCCTGCAGGTGGAAGCCCCGGACGACGAGGCGCTCGCGGAGCTGTGCCGCGAGTTCGAGTTCTGGAGCCTGCTCAAGGAACTCGAGAGTGAGGGCGCCGGTCCGGAGGTCGAGCCCGCCGTCGTGCTTCGATCGGTCGCGGAATTCGATGAAGCGGCGTCGCAGCTCGGACGAAGCGTCGCGGTCGGCGTCGTGTTCCGGCGCGGCGGCGAACCGGCCGGGCTCTCCTTCGCGGCTGTGGAGGAGGGCGCCGATGGGGATTCCGCAGAAGCCGTTCGCGCCTGCTTCGTCGGTTTCGAGTCGGCCGATCTGCGCGAGGCGGCGGCTGCCCGGGTGCGCGCATGGCTGGCCGACTCCGCCTTGGAGCTGATCGGCCACGACCTGAAGGAAGTCGTCCGTCTCTGTCCGCATCGAGACGGCCGGCCGGAGGTCGCGGCGCGGCTCGTCGACACGATGCTGATGGCCTACCTCATGCGCTCGGCCGCGCGGAGCTTCGGCTTGGCCGAGGTGGCTCTTGACCGCCTCCGTTACAGGGTCGCCACGCCCGCGGATGCGGGCCTCGATGGCGCCGCGGCGATGCTCGGCGACGACGTCGGCCTGCGTCTCTACGCAGCCGAGCAGGCGGTGCTGCCCGCGCTCCTCCGCGCAGGCTTGGCGGAGCAGTGGGAGGAGTCGCCGCTCTCCCGTGAGGTCTACGAGGAGATCGAGGCGCCTCTCCTGCCGGTGCTCGCGGCGATGGAGGAGGAGGGCATCGAGCTGGACTCGGGCGTGCTGGCCGAGATGTCGCGGCGCCTCGAACGGGACAGCGGCGATCTGGCCGAGGAGATCTTCGACCTCGCCGGGGAGCGATTCAACATTCAGTCGCCGGCGCAGCTCGGCGTCATCCTGTTCGAGAAGCTCGGGCTGCCGGTGCTCGGCCGCACCCGGAAGACGAAGAAGTACTCGACCGGCGCCGACGTGCTGGAACAACTCGCCCAGCGGGGCTTCGATCTGCCGGCCAAGGTGCTTCAATACCGGGAGCTGACCAAGCTCAAGTCGACCTACGTCGACGCTCTGCCGCACCTCGTCGCCGCCGACGGCCGCCTGCACACGCGCTACCACCAGGCGGTGGCGGCGACCGGCAGGCTGTCCTCGCACGATCCGAACCTCCAGAACATCCCGATTCGCACGGACATCGGTCGCCAAGTGCGCCGCGCTTTCCGCGCCCGTGACGGTTACCAGCTCCTCGTCGCCGACTACAGCCAGATCGAGCTGCGCGTGCTGGCCCACATCTCGGGCGACGAGGCCCTGGTCGACATCTTCCGGCACGGCGGCGACATTCACCGCTCGACCGCGGCCACCGTGTTCGGCGTGGCGCCCGACCTCGTCACCGACGAGCAACGGCGCGCCTCGAAGACGATCAACTTCGGGATCATCTACGGCATGAGCGCCTTCGGGCTGGCTCGCGCGCTGGGCATCGCCCGCGGCGAGGCGCAGGCGTTCATCGACGCCTACTTCGAACGCTTCCCGGGAGTGCGCGCCTACACCGAGCAAACGCTCGCCCGAGCCGAAGACACGCTCCAGGTGGAGACCCTCTACGGCCGCGTCCGCTACATCCCCGAGATGAAGAGCCGCAACCGCGCGGTGCGCGAGAATGCCCGTCGAATGGCCGTCAACGCGCGCATTCAGGGCACCGCCGCCGACCTCCTCAAACTGGCGATGATCGCCGTCGACCGCCGGATGCGAATGGACCTCGGGGCAGCGAGGCTGCTCCTCACCGTGCACGACGAACTCGTGCTCGAAGCCCCCTCGGCGGACATCGACGCACTCGCGTCCCTGGTCCGCGAAGAGATGGAGGGAGTCGCCGACCTCCGCGTGCCCCTCGTCGTCGACATCGGCAGCGGACCGGACTGGTACGAGGCGAAGGCCTGACGGAATGCGAACGACGCTGCCGATTCCCGAGGATGTGGCTGCGCGGATCAGTCGTCGCGCAGATCTCTGGCTTCCTTGATGTCGATCTTGGCGCGATGTCCGTGACGCTCGAGAAGATAAAGGAGGTTGGCGCCGTTCATGAGAGAAAGAGGCTTGTCCTTGGCGAAAGAGTAAGCATCCGGTCCGTAGTCCGAGGTGGTTACGAGAATGCCCTTGGTCGCTCCCTCGTTCATCACTGTTCCATAGAGATCTCGGACGGCCGCAACGCCGACGGTGTTCGTGTATCTCTTGGCCTGGATCACGATCTTCCCGCCTCGGATCGGATCAGGATCGAATGCGATGGCATCGACGCCGCCGTCTCTGCTTGCCTTGGTGATCTGCACTTCGCCGCCATCCGTCCGGAACTCCTGCTCGAAGACCTCCCGAATCAGGTGTTCGAAGTCCTTCCAGTCCATCAGGGCCAGGTTCACGGAGTCGTCGAGTGTATTGGCGAGTTCTCGGGAGGAGACGAATCGCCCGTCTTCGCGTCTGAGCTCCATGATGGGAGCGACCGGCGTCAGACTGTGGAGTTTCGAGCTTCCGATGCCCTTCAGCGCCTTGAAGCAGGCCTTCGGGTCGACGTTGGCGAGGTTGATCTCCTCGAACTCGGCGCGTGCGGCGTGAAGCGACAGCACACAAGCCGTAGCCTCCTGCCCCGTTGTGCGGTCGATGGACGTCACGTAGCCATTGAATGCGACCGCGTCGCATGCCGCGGCTTCGTCCGCCTCGAAGATCTCGTGGACCGTCCTCAAGGTGATTTTGTAGAGCAACGAATCGTAGCGTCGGCGGGCTTGAGCGTCTGAGATCATCTTCTCGTTGAACTCGTCCCGACTCTGGATGTAGGCGACTTCTCGGAGACGGGGGAGAGCTTCCGGGGCGGGAAGGGCGAACGAGACCACAAGAGTCCGAGTTTCTGCGGCGTAATCCAGTTCGAGGTTCCGTGGCATCCAGGCCGGGTAGTTCGAGGCAGCCAGCATGCGCTCGTAGTAGTCCCGAACTGCGGTGGGGTCCTTCCCTTCCTGGTAACGGCGGCGCAGGTCGTCGATGGCGTCGTTCTCGGCTTGCTGATTGCGTAGGAACTCCTCACGCCGCGATTGCCAGGCAGCGAACGCCTTCTCGTGGCTTTTCAGAGTGTGGCGATGGCGGTCGGAGAGATGAGAGACTTCATTGGCCCAAGTGGAGTGCGCGGCCTTGAGGCGCCGCGCTGCTTCAGTCCTCTTTGTCGCGGCTCGCGAGGGAATCAGGCGATCCAGGATCCCGAGTCGGGGCTGGAACTCGGCTGACTCCGCAGCCGGTTCCGGAGGATGGGAGGGCGCGGACGGGGCTTCAGGTTCTGCTTCGGCAAAGGGAGCGCGGTTCTTCTGCTCGTCCCAGTCGAGCGGCTCGACAGAAAGGCCATTCTCGAGTGTGGCTTCCAGGTCCTCCAAGTCCCTCTTCGCCTCGGCGGTGCGACTTTGGGCGGCTTCTTTCTGGCGTTCGACATGCTGCTTCTTGTCGGCTCGGGCCTTCACGGTCGTCCACTGCGCATTCCATTGCTCTGCCAGAGCCTGCGCCTTTTGCTGAACGACGTCGGGTTCTCGCCCTGTCAGTTGGCGGAACTTGTTGAGGCCGGCGTGTGTGACTCGAGCCGGTAGGAGGCTGCTCCTCGGGAGGAGTGCGCGACGGTGAGTGGGCCGAGTTCTGCCTTCATGCGCGGTTCTCTCCGGGGTTGGGGCTTGGCAGCTGCCTGTAGAAGAAGCGGCGAGCCTGCTTCGAACAAGACGAAACGAGAGAGTATATCGGGAGGGACTGGGGCAGCCTGTGCGAGCAAGAGGTGTCTCGCCAGGACGTAGTGTCGCTCAGAAGACCACGAACTCTTCTTGGGGTTCTCTTCAGTCTCGGCGTGCTGGAACGTCGAACGATGATGGGCAAGGCCTGCCGAAGTGAAGCTGGGCGGCAGCTTCTCGCTGAAGAGACCATAGTCGACCAGACCGGTGAATGCCTCGTCCGCCGAAAGACCCGTGCCGGTCGTCTGTCGTCTGGCCATCAGACGTCCCTTCGTTGCGGCACGGAGGTCTGCCGCGGGTCGTTGCGCTCGCCGGAGATCACCGAGTGCGTTCTTCGGCCCAGGCGACGACGACCTCCACGGGCCGGCCAGCCTTGGCGTAGTCCTCTTACGTCATTTGGGCGTCAATGCCCGGGTATGTGGTCGCCGCAGCGTAGGGTGTCAGAATATACTGCCTCCGCGACGGACTCGGGAACTGCCTCGCCCGCTTCCTTGAGCATGGCCAGCAGGGTGCCGCATTTATGCCGAGATGTCGCGGCGCCTCGAGCGGGACAGCGGCAATCTGGCCGAGGAGATCTTCGACCTCGCCGGAGAGCGGTTCAACATCCAGTCACCGTCTCAGCTCGGCGTGATCCTGTTCGAGAAGCTGGGGCTGCCGGTGCTCGGCCGCACCCGCAAGATGAAGAAGTACTCCACCGGCGCCGACGTGCTGGAGCAACTCGCCCAGCGGGGCTTCGATCTGCCGGCCAAGGTGCTTCAGTATGGACTCCGGCCGAGACTGGTACGAAGCGAAGGCGTAGCCAGCTACGCCCGCCACTCCTTCAGTCCGAGCGCCCGCTACAGCGCCGTCCACCAACGCTCGCGACGGACCCCGGCGAAGGATGCTCCCCGGCCGGGGTGAGCGAACCTGGTCGTGGAGCATCATTGACATCAAGTCGGACGCCCCTTATGGTGCGTTGATGCGAACAACGCTGACGATCGACGAGGATGTCGCCGCCCGGATAGAAGAGCGCCGGAAGCGGGAAGGTCAGTCGCTCAAGCAGGTCGTCAACTTGCTGTTGCGCGAAGGGCTCCGCTGCGAGGGCCGGAACCGGACGAAGGCCTACCGGACGCGCCCGCATACGCTCGGCCTTCGTCCCGGTTTCGACGCTGCGCGCCTGAACCAGCTTGTCGACGAGTTGGAAACGGAGGAGCGTGTCGAGAACGAGGCCCGGCTGCGCGCGCTCCGCCCGGCCCGATGATCGTTCCGGACGTCAATCTCCTCGTGTACGCGGTGGACGCCGCGAGCCCGTTCCACGCTCGGGCTCGGGCCTGGTGGGATGAGGTCCTTTCGTCGGCCTCCGACGTCGGTCTCTGCTTTCCGAGTGTCTTGGGCTTCCTGAGAATGACGACGAATCGCCGCGTGTTCGACTCGCCGCTGTCCGTGGACGATGCGCTGGAGCGGGTCGAGAGCTGGCTCGGTCAGCCGAACGCGGTGCTGCTGGCGCCCACGGGCCGTCACTGGCCGATCCTGTCCGGGCTGCTGCGGACGGCGAATGCCGGCGCCAACCTGACAACGGATGCCCACCTCGCTGCCTACGCGATCGAGCACGCCGGAACCCTGTACTCGAACGACGGTGACTTCGCGCGCTTTGAAGGCCTGCTTTGGAGGAACCCTCTGTCGGCCGAGGGCCGGGCTGCCGGTCGGGAATTCCTGACGGCGAAAGACCTGCGATCTTGCGGCTGAAAGAGGCGGCTGCTCAGCTCCGCAGCCGGGACCGCCGCCGATCCCTCCCGTCTGGCGCTCTGTGGAGTCTCGCTCAGTCGTCGCTACGCTCCTCGACCCCCGCGGCCGGAGCCCCCAAGTCCTCGCCAAACCTCTCTTCTCGTCTTGACATCGATTCTCCTTGCCAACGGGTGCCCTCCACGATTCAACGGGATGGCCGCTGAGTCACCTACGTTGGCAGAGAGGGAGGCCCGGGGCAACCGTCGCTGGGAGCACGTGTCTCATCGCGACGTAGCCTCGCTCAGAAGACCACGAACCGGAAACGTCCTCTCTTCAGGTCGGCAAGGAGTCGTTGGCCCTGATCTCTCAGAGTGCCCTCCTGCCAAATCTCGTAGATCAGAAGCCACGATCTATCCTGGTCCTGTGGAGAGAGGTCCTTCAGCTTGTTTGCGCGCCTCGCCACACGCTCGCGAAGCTTGCCAACGGGGTGACGGCTTAGATACCGCAGAAGAAGCACGGTCGCCAGGCAGTCGTCCATTTCGACGAGAGCTTTGACCGCGTCTTCGTCGAGCGTCGTCAGCGTCTTGCGATACTTGAGTGCCAGATGCAAGGCATGACACGCGGCGTCCGGATAGAGATCCTTGGAGGCGATGGAAAGGAGGTGGCTGCTGAATTCCTCGACGACTTCATCGATGCCATCGTACCTGTGCTTCTCGAACAGGTGTTCGTCGAGGATCCATGCGAGGTACGGAAACTGAAGGGCCAAGTTCACACCTTGTCTGACAAAGACACGCCTTGCGGTGGGTCCCAGTCGTGGGGGCACCATCTTGAGCGCGTAGTTCAGAACGCGGTACGTGTCCGCGTCGCGCGCCAGCTTCAATGCCAGGTCCAACAGGGCACTTGTGGCGCCGATCTTGATCCTCCTTCTGTTTGACGATGCAAGTCGGAGGCTCTTGAGCTCACGCATCCAATCCTCCGCGAGAGGTTGCGGCATCTGGCGAATCGTGGTCTTGCGGTCGTTGAGAGCCAGGTCGAACTTGCCGAGTTCCAGAGCCAGATGGCGGAGGAAGGACTCGGCCTCCGCGTGGTCCGTGGCGTAGAATCTGTAGTCGTCAATGTGCCGGACCAAGTTCGTGTAGCCTTGATTCAATAGCTTGTGGTCGACTTGCGTCAGCACGACCTCGGCGAGGACGTTGGAGGCGTGCGGCCCGATGAGGAGTCCGTTCGTCTGTCCGTCTCGGGTGCTCTGGCTTGCTCTGTCAAGGACGTTGCCAGCAGTGATCCCACGGCGGCGCTTCTTCGCGCGACCGTGACCGTGCATGGCCCAAGGCACCGAGTGCGTGTAGATCGACGGGAAGCAGCTTGCGATGTCTGCGTGTACGACGTAAGCGGCTCCGGTCATCATGAGCATTTCGCACTCGTCGGTCTTGTAGCGCTCAGGGCCCCGGTAGTTCATCCGAAACACGCGGTTGCCGGTCGTTTTGCGAACGAAGATGCGACTCACCGGACGATCGGGTTTGGCGCAGTGCCTCTTTATTTCGGACCAGTACCGCTTGATTGCCAAGCACTGCGCGAGGTGACTTTCGGGGTGCGGTATGCCCATCAGCCGAGGGACGTTCGTGTCGCGCAGCGTCCGGTGGCGGATGTAGTCGTGGTTCGCGTCCGAGAGGAACTTCCAGAGCCTCTTGGGGTTCTCTTCAGTCTCGAGGTGCTGGAACGTCGAACGATGATGGGAAAGGCCTGCCGAAGTGAAGCAGGGCGGCAGCTTCTCGCTGAAGAGACCATGGTCGACCAGACCGGTGAATGCCTCGTCCGCCGAAAGACCCGTGCCGGTGGTCTGTCGTCTGGCCATCAGACGTTCCTTCGTTGCGGCACGGAGGTCTGCCGCGGGTCGTTGCACTCGCCGGAGATCACCGAAGGCGTTCTTCGGCCCAGGCGACCACGACCTCCGCCAGCCGGACAGCCTTGGCGTAGTCCTCTTCCGTCATTCGGGCGCCAATGCCCGGGTATCTGGTCGCCGCAGCGTAGGGTGTCAGAGTCTCTGCCTCCGCGACGGACTCGGGAACTGCCTCGCCCGCTTCCCTGAGCATGGCCAGCAGGGCGCCAAGGTCATGTATGTATGGGAAGTCGACCTCGAGGCGGATCATCAACCCCTTGATTGCCTTCTCGGCAGCCTGCTGGGCGTGGAAGCAAGGGAACTCAAGGGGCACTCCAGGTGCACTGCGCCTTGCCATTTCCAGGTCGCCGCGGGCGTACCGTAACCAGGACCGCGGATCGTCCGGCGGCAAGGACTCAGGCGGTTTCATAGATCACGCGTCCTTCCCGCAGAGCCGGCTTGAACACCAAGCCGTGGCTGTTCCGATAACGCTCGACGCGATCGGGCGTGGCGACGAGCGCGTCGACGGCTACCGTGAGTCCGCGCAGCTTTCGGTAGATCTCCTGCATGGCCTTCAGGGGACTCTCGCAGTCCTTCACGACGAGCAAGTCGATGTCGCTGTGCGGTCCCATCTCTCCGCGGGCCGCCGAACCGAACAGGATGATCCGCTCCGGCTCGACCGCTTCCACGACTCGCTGGACGATCTCGTCCAGTACGGCTTGGTCCGGAGTCTGTCTGAGGTTCACTGCTGGTCCCGATGCTGGCCGATGCAGGCAACCGCGTCGTGGAGCGTTGGCGCCTTGGCTGGTATGGCGCCGCGAACGGAACGCAGAGCGAGGTTCGCGTGTTCGGTGTCGACGGGAGGATGGCTCGGCGCCGACCTTGACTTGGCGGACGCCACCGCCCTGCCGCCTTGTTCGTCGTTCCGGTAGTCCATCCGTTTCGCGTGGTGAGTCGCTGATGAGGACGATAGCAAGCTCGGCGTGCCGCCCTCATGGGTGTGTCGAAGGCAACTCAAGGCGGCACGGTTCGAAGGGGACCGTCATCGCGCGGATACCAGCTTGGCCGACCTACCCCCGCGGACGCAGCACGCGCCGCCGGTCCCCTTCGCGCCGCGTCAGGCGCTGCCGGTCCAGGTGCTCGAGCAGCGGTATCGCCCACTTGCGGGTCAGGTCGAAGCGGTCCTTGAAGTCGGCGACGGTGAACATCTCCCAGTCCGTGGCGAGCAGGTCGTTCTGGAGTTTCTCGACGGTACTCGAGGCGAGGAGGAGGCCGGTCGAGAGCCGGGTCAGCCGGCCGCGGTCGATCAGGTAGCGAAGAACGCCCTCGAAGACCTGAGGCTTGGCCTGCAGCCGTCGGCAGAGTTCCTCGGGTGAGCCGGGGGTGAGGCCCTGAGCTTCGAAACCGTGCACGATGCTCTGGGCGAGTTCGGACTCGGTTTCGGTCAGGTTGCTGCCGCGGTCGGGAAGGGTGACGAGTTCTCCTTGGACGGCGATCGCCAAACCTCGGTCGGCTCGCGTCGACCAGGCGAGGTAGGCCGGCGCCAGATGGGCGGCGCGTGCGCCGAGCAACCGGCGCGCGAGTTCGGCTTTTGGCATTCCGCGGGACAGGCGGTCGGCGGCGAAGTGGGCCTCGACCAGGCGGCGGGCGCGACGGAGCGCGCGGCGGACGACGGAGGCGGTGACATGGCGGCCGTCGCCCGCGTTGAGCAGCAGGCCGTCGTCTGCGGCCGCGGCCAGGATCCGCTCCGCCTCGAGTTGGTCGATGCCGAGACGCAGAGCAAGCTCCGAGGTCTCCATCCCCGCCTCGCGACCGTCCGCTGTCCACTGGACGGCGGCGCTCTGGCGGTCGCCGGCGAGTCCGTGGATGGCCGCTCGAAGGTCTCTGCTCGGCCGTCGCCGCCACGCCGGATCGAGCACTTCGCCGCCCCCGAGGGTCGTCGGCGGGGACGGTCGCCGGATGACGAAGCGGTCGCCGCGAATGGCAACGAGCGGCTCGTCGACGCGAATCTCGGCCACCGCCCCGGCTCCGGGTTCCAGGCGCTCCGGTTCGAGCGGCCGCATCCGGCCGATTCGTTGCGCCGCGCCGATGTGGAGCCGCACCTCGCTGCTTTCGGTCAGGGCGGCCGGCGCATTCGCAAGCAGTCGACAACGAACCAAGAGCGACGATGCCCCACGGTAGGCGCCGGGGGCTGTCAGCTCGGCGCCTCGCACCAGGTCGCCGGGAGCGACGCCGACGAGCTGCAGCGATGTTCGTTCACCCGCTTCGGCCCGCTTCCTCGCTTCGCCGTGGACCTCGATGCTGCGGACTCGCGCGGCGCCGCCCGCGGGCAGGACGTCGAGTTCATCCCCGACGGCAACGGCGCCGCGCGACAGGGTGCCGGTGACGAGTACCCCCAAACCGCGCAGCTTGAAGGCGCGGTCGATGGGCAGCCGGGCCGGCAGTTGGGACGCCTCGCCGCGTGGCGCGGCGGTCCGAGCGAGTCGTACCAGCGCCGCCCGGAGTTCGTCGAGGCCTGCGCCCGTCTCGGCCGAGACGGGGAGCACCGGCGCCCCGGCGAACGGTGTTTCGGCGAGCGCGTCCTCCAGCTCGAGTTGCGCCACCTCGAGCAGGTCGGGCGCCACGAGGTCGGTCTTCGACAGCACCGCGAGTCCGGCGGGAATCCTCAACAGGGAGCAGATCGCCAGATGTTCGCGCGTCTGCGGCATGACCCCCTCGTCGGCGGCGACGACCAGGACCATCATCTGAATGCCGCCGAGGCCGGCGAGCGCGTTGTGCACGAAGCGCTCGTGCCCTGGCACGTCGACGAAGCCGATCTGCCAGTCGTCTTCGATCATCGAGGCGAAGCCGAGGTCGATCGTGATGCCGCGCTCCTTCTCCTCCTCCCAACGGTCGCAGTCGACTCCGGTCAGAGCCTGGACGAGCCGGGTCTTCCCGTGGTCGACGTGGCCGGCGGTGCCGACGACGAAGCGGTTCACGGAGAGCGTCTCACGAACTGCCGCGCTCGGGATCGATGCCGTAGGCCTCGAGCTTCCGGTAGAGGTGGCGACGGTCGAGCCCCAGGTCGCGGGCAGCCTGGGAGACGTTGCCGCCCGCGTTCCGTAGGCGGCGCTCGATGTAGAGCCGCTCGAAGGCCTCGCGCGCCTCCTTCAGCGAGGCGTCGTCCCGCTCGAGGGCCGAGTCGCTGTCTACGTTCCGCAGCCTTGGCGGCAAGTCCGCCTCGACGACGATGTCGCCGGGGGCCATGATCATCAGCCGCTCGCTCAGGTTGCGCAGCTCCCGCACGTTCCCGGGCCAGGTGTAGTCCGCGAGCCGTTTCATTGCCGTCGGGTCGACGGTCTTCGGCCGGCGTCCGGCCTCGTCCGCGAAGCGCTTGAGGAAGTGGTCGACCAGGGCGGGGATGTCATCGCGCCGTTCGCGCAGCGCGGGCACATGGAGGGGGATCACCGCCAGCCGGAAGTACAGGTCCTCGCGGAACCGTCCGGCCGGGAGTTCGTCTCCCTCCAGGTCCTTGTTCGTTGCCGCGAGCACCCGGACATCGACTTCCGTCGATTCGCCGCCGCCGACCCGCTCGAAGCGCTGCTCCTCGAGTACCCGCAGCACCTTCGCCTGAGTGTTCAGCGACATGTCCCCGATCTCGTCGAGGAACAGCGTGCCGCCGTCGGCCTGCTCGAAGCGACCTCGTCGGCTGTCGGAGGCGCCGGTGAAGGCGCCCTTCATGTGGCCGAACAGCTCGCTCTCGATGAGTTCCTCGGGGATGGCGGCGCAGTTCACCTCAACGAAGGCACGGTCTCTGCGACGCGACAGCGCGTGGATGCGCCGAGCGACCAGCTCCTTGCCGGTGCCGTTCTCGCCGGTGATCAGAATGCGGCTCTCGGCCCGAGCCGCCAGTTCCAGTTCAGCGGCGAGTCGCTTCATCGATGGTGATTCGCCGATGAGCTGGCGCTCCGGTTCGAGCCGCCGCGCGAGTTCCCGCACCTCGAGCTCCAGGCGGTTGCGTTCGAGGGCGTTCTGGACGGAGACGACGACTCGGTTGAGGGCCAGCGGCTTCTCCAGGAAGTCGTGGGCGCCAAGTCGCATTGCCTTGACCGCGGTGTCGACGTTGCCGTGGCCGGAAATGACGATGACCGGGGTCTGGAAGTCGGCCTGCTTGAGTTCCTCGAAGAGCTGGATACCGTCCTGGTCGGGCAGCCAGACATCGAGCAGGACGAGATCGAACTCGTTGCTGGACATGAGTGCGCGGCCGCTCACCGCGTCGGCAGCGGCGGTCACCGAGTGCCCCTCGTCTTCCAGGATGGAGCGCAGCGTCTGGCGGATGCCGGCCTCATCGTCGACGATCAGGATGCGGGCGTGGCTCACGGTGGTTTCCGGTTCAGGTGGCTCGCTGCGGATGTCGGACGGTTCGGGCCGCCGGAGCGCGACGCTACTGTGGCAGCTCGATGGCGAACGTCGTGCCGCCCGGATGGTTGTTCTCGATCCGGATCGAACCGTTGTGGTCGCTGACGATCCGCTGGACGATGGCGAGGCCCAGCCCCGACCCGCGGCCCTTTGTGGAGTAGTAGGGCAGGAACAGCTTTTCGCGCGCCGCCCGGGGGACGCCGCTGCCCGTGTCGGTCACGGAGAGATCGAACACGCCGTTTCGGCGGCCGGCGCGAACAGTGACCGAGCCAGGCGCCGGGGTGGCGGCGATCGCGTTGTCGAGCAGGTTGATCAAGGCAGAGCGGAGCTGTTCGCCATCGACCCGGGCGTGCAGACCGGCCTTCCCGGAGTCGAGTTCCGCCGCGACCGTGACGCCCCGTTTGAGGTCGCGGTAGAGATCGACCGTCTCGCCGATCAGCCGCTCGACGTCGATATCGCGTGGTTGCGGCCGGCGCATGCGCGCATAGCGGGCGAACTCGTCGACCAGGTTCTGCATGTTGCCGACCTCACGCACGATGATCTGCGAACCTTCCTCGATCGCCGCCTCGAGCGTGCGGTCCCTGCTCCTCGCCTTCTTCAGCATCCGCTCGGCCGCGAGCTTGATCGGCGTCAGCGGGTTCTTGATTTCGTGAGCGATCCTGCGCGCGGCCTCGGTCCAGGTAGCGGCCTTCTGGGCGTCGAGCAGAGCCGTCAGATCTTCGATGACGATGACGTGTCCAAGCAACTCCGTGTCGCCGGCGCCGTCCGGGGCCCGCAACGGACTCGTCTTGACTTCCAGCGTCCGCCAGTCGTCACGACTGCCCAGGTTGACCTCGCGCCGCGCCGGGGCCGCGTTCGGGCCGACGTCGGCGGGGGTCTCTGGCAAGTCCGCAAACACGGCTTCGATACCCCGGTCAGGGACCAGCTCGGCGAGCGCCTCGGGCGGCGCCCCGGCCAGCACGAGGTCGGACGGCAGACCGAGCATCTCGAGCGCCGCGGGGTTGCAGGTCAAGATGCGGCCATCGCGGTCGAGGGACAGCACGCCCGCCGGTCCGCTCTCGAGCACCGCTTCGATGCGCGCGCGCTCGGCGTCGAGCCGACGGTTCGTCGCGACCAGGTCCCGGTTCGATTCCGCGAGCGCGTCCGTCATCCGATTGAACGACGAAACGAGGACCTGGATCTCGTCGTCCGCAGCGGCCTCGACGCGGTGTTCCAGGTCGCCGCCGGCGATGCGCCGGGTGCCGTCCGCGAGCGCCTCGATCGGTCCGGTGACGCGGTCCGCCAAGTAGAGACCGACCCAGCAGGACACGAGCAGGATACACAGGGTGACGGTCAGGAACAGGAGCCAGTAGGCGGCTCGGATCTCGTCGCGTTGGGCGTGAAGCTGACGCCGCGCCTGGTACGCTCCGATCAGAGCTTCGGTGTTCGCGGCGAGTTCCGCGTCGAGCAGTCTGCCGGCCACTGCCACCGTTGCCGGCCCGTCCCGCTGTTCGGCGCTTGTTCCGCTGGTCCGAGCGGCGGCAAGGATCAACCGCTCCTCTCGGCCCGCGACCTGCAAGGCAGAGCGCGCGGCGCCGGTGCGGGTCGCTTCAAGCAGCATGCCTCGGGCCGGTTCGGGTACCTCGGAGAGGGTCTGCGAGTTGACCGTGGCGTGCAGGAAGGTCGTGTCGTGGTAGACGGCGAGGTAATCGAGGTCGGCCTCCGACAACGCGTCGCCGAGCGCCTCGAGCAGTCGCCCGCGCCCGCGAGGATCGTCCAGGTCGAGTTCGGCGTTGCTTGCGAGGAACCGCTGCGCGTCGCGCAGCAACTCGTCTTGATGCGTCGACGTCAACGCCTGGGAGACGTGGTTCGCCGGCGCCAACAGATCGTCGATATCCGTGCGGAACATCCGGTCGATCGAGCCCTGCAGAAGCTCGGTGGCATACAGGAAGAGGACCAGGCCGGGAATCAGCGACAGGCCGATGTAGGTCAGGATGAGCTTCGTGCGGAACTTCGCTCCCAGGCGCTGCCTCCGGCGCTCGATCCACAGCTTGACCAGGTTGCGGACGAGGACGAAGGCGACGATGAGGATCAGCACGACGTTCAGGTTGCGCAGCGCGAACAGGAGGATGCTGTTGTGGAGCGCGGCGGGGTCGAGTTGCTGGCCGCTCTCCAGGGCGTAGTAGCCGGCGGTCGGTACGATCACGGCCAGAGCAAGCAGCCAGAACAGGAAGCGGTTGCTCTTGATCAGCTCGCGGATCGAACGGGGTGCTGCGGTGTCGGCGCTTGCCGTCATCGGTTCACCTCGGCGCGGTCGGTCGCTGCCGCCAAGGAACCGAGTGGTTCGGTGGTGACCCATGCGGTGTGGACCCGGTCGGGGATGAGCCCCAGCCGGGTGCGCGAGCCGAGCTCGGCGCGAGCCCGGACGACCAGCCGATCCTGCGGAGCGTCGGCGAGTTCGAGCAGCGGCAGATCGGCGAACGTCGTCATCGCTGCCTCGAGCTCCTCGGCCGAGGTCACGAGGCGGCTCGCGTACAGCTCGCCGTCGCGTTTGAAGTTGACGAGGTACTCGCGCGTCAGGGCGTTGTACATGGCCACGACCTGCAGGCGGGTCCGGCCCATCTGCTTGTCGAACCAGCTGCGCCGCAGGCGGCGAAGCTCGATGTCGTACGTGAAACCGGTGGGGAGTCCGCTCTCGATCTTCTCCCAGGTCCGTTCGTCCAGCGCCCTCTGGAGCCGGAAGCTGACCAGCAATGCGGCGCCGTCGCGAGTGACGGCGAGGTCGGCGATCCCGGCGCCCGGTGCGCGTGTTGATCTTGCTAGCGGCGACTGAGCGGGCAGCGCGTCGCCGCAGAGCAAGGTCGACAGGCTGAGCGCGCAGAGCAGCCGCCCCGCCCGCGGGACTCTCATGTGCCGGAGTCTACCCGGAACTCCGGCGCCTCGCCCCAAGGGCGCTATCGTCGGACGGCGCCGGCTTGTGCCTATTCGGCTTGGCGCGCGAGCGCCGGCGTCCAGGCCGGTGTCGTTCGATCGTGGACCGACAGGTCGACGTCGGCGGGTTCCGCCTCGTCCGATAGCCAGGTCAAGCAGTCGGGCCTGGAGACGAGCTCCGCAAGCAGTTCGTAGTGAAGCTGGTGGCCGCCCCGCACGATCTCGAAGCTTCCCCAGATCGGGGCGCCGAGCAGGCTGATGTCGCCGACGGCGTCGAGCGCCTTGTGGCGTACCGGCTCGTCGGCAAAGCGGAGTTCGGTGTTCATCGCGCCATCGCTGTCGAAGACGATGCAGTTGTCGACCGATCCGCCCAGCCCGAGTCCGTAGCGCCGCATCAGCTCGACGTCCTGCTCGCGGCAGAAGGTCCGGGCCGGCGCGAGTTCGCGTTCGAAACTCCGCGCGTCGATGTCGAGTTCGAGCCGCTGGCGGCCCACGGCGCAGTCCTGGAAGTCGATCGTGTAGTCGAGCCTGAGGCCGGAATGGGGCGAGACGCGGAGCCGCTTCTCGCCACGCTCGATCTCGAGTTCCGAGCGGATCGCCAGGATCCGCCGCATCGCGTCCTGTCGGCGGATTCCGGCGGCCTGCAACAGCCTCAGGTAGGGTGTCGCCGATCCATCGAGGATGGGAACCTCGGGCCCGTCCAGCTCGATCGTCAGGTTGTCCAGGCCGAGCACGTGGACGGCGGCGAGCAGATGTTCGACGGTGGAGACCGTGACGTCGTCGCGACCCAACGTGGTGGCCAGGTCGAGCGAACTGATGTTGTCGATGTGCGCTCTGATCTCGACATTCCCGGCGTCGATGCGACGGAAGCGGACGCCGCTTCCTGACGGCGCCGGCAGCACGCGCAGGTTGGAGGTCCTGCCGCTATGGATGCCGACGCCCGAGATGGCCGCCGGCCGCCGGATCGTCTGCTGTCGGAACAGATCGTCCCGGGAGCTGTCGAGGGTCGACTGGATGGCCGCTTCCCGAGCGGTTCCGTTGACACGGTTGCCCATCGACCGGCCTGATTCAGCATGGATCGTGCCAATTGTCCTGGCAATCGCCGGAAACGGCGGGTCGCCCTGTCGTCATGGGCATTCCGGGGCTCCTCGTCGGCCGGCGTCGTTCGACGTTCAGGCGTGGATCTGTGGCGTAGATGCCACAGTTCTGTGGCATGCCGGCCGCAGGCGCCCGGCGGCGCCGCCAGCGGCACAGACCGTGCTTCCCACCGGCCGAGTCGCTGCGGCGGATGTCAAAGCCCGCGTAGACTCTTGCCGCGGCGAGGGGCCGCGGGAGTTGAGGATGATGGCGGGCCGCAGCAATCGGAAAGAACGAGCGCCTACCGGCGAGCGCCCGTTGGCCGTGAACCGCAAGGCGCGCCGGCAGTTTCGCGTCCTGGAACGCTACGAGGCCGGCATCGCCCTTCTGGGCACCGAGGTCAAGTCGATTCGGGCTGGCAAGATCCAGCTGCGCGACAGCTACGTCGCCTTCCGTGACGATCAGGCTTGGCTCCAGGGGGCGCACGTCTCGGCGTACAGTCACGGCAACCGGGAGAACCACGAGCTCGTCCGTCCGCGTCGGTTGCTGCTGAATCGGCGTGAGATCGACAGGCTCTACGGCCGCACCCGCGACCGGGGCCTGACCGTCGTGCCGCTCTCGGTCTATCTCAAGCGAAACCGCATCAAGGTGGAGGTCGCCTTGGCCGAAGGCAGGAAGCTCTACGACAAGCGGCAGCGGGAACGCGAACAGGCGCTCGACCGGGAGGCTGGCGCCGTCTTTCGCGGCCGTCAGCGGCTGGGCGAGTCGCTATCGGAGCGCGACTCGTGAGCCGCGAGACGATCGTCGTTCGGGGCGCCCGCGAACACAACCTGAAGAACATCACGGTCGAGATTCCACGCGAGCAGTTGGTCGTCGTCACCGGGGTGTCGGGTTCCGGCAAGTCGTCGCTGGCCTTCGACACCTTGTTTGCGGAGGGCCAGCGGCGTTACGTGGAGTCGCTGTCGGCATACGCCCGTCAGTTTCTGAACCAGGTCGAGAAGCCCGACGTGGACTCGATCGAAGGTCTGTCGCCGGCGATCTCCATCGAGCAGAAGTCGGTGTCGAAGAACCCCCGTTCGACCGTCGGCACGGTGACCGAGATCCACGACTACCTGCGGCTGCTGTATTCGTCCGTTGGCGTCCCGCACTGTCCCGAATGTGGGAAGGTGATCCGGCCGCAGACCGTGCAACAGATGGTCGATCGCGTGATGTCGATGCCGGAGAACACTCGGTTGCTGCTGCTTGCCCCCTATGTCCGCGGCAAGAAGGGCGAGTATCGTCGCCAGCTCGAGCAGATGGTGCGCGAGGGGTTCCTGCGCGCGCGCATCGACGGCGAACTGCACGAGCTGTCGGGCGACCTGCCGGCGCTCGACAAGAACCGCAAGCACGAGATCGACATTGTCGTCGATCGCCTGATCGTGCGGCCCGGCATCGAGCAGCGCTTGGCGGCGTCGTTCGAGACGGCGCTCGAAGTCGGCCGCGGCCTGCTGATCGTCGCGCCTCGCGGGCTGCCCGAGGAGACCCTGTCGCAGCACTTTGCGTGCGCCGAGTGCGGTTCGTCGCTCGCCGAGATCTCGCCCCGACTGTTCTCGTTCAACAGCCCCTACGGTGCGTGTCCCTCGTGCAGTGGCCTCGGCTCGTCGATGGCCATCGACGAGGAACGCCTGCTTGAGGATCCGCGCCGGTCGATCCAGTCCGGCGTGCTGCGACCGTTCCCGACAGCGTCGAGATCCTGGCGACTCCGGATGCTGAAGCGGGTCGCCGCCGAGTACGGCTTCGATCTCTCGACGCCGTGGCGGGAACTGTCCGAGGAGGCCAGGCAGGTCGTGCTCTACGGTTCGGGGGACCGTGAGATCGCCTTCGAGGTGAAGGGACGGCGCTCGTCCTACCAGTGGCGAGGGCGCTACGAGGGCGTCGTGCCGATGCTGACCAGGCGGCACTCGGAGACCGAATCCCAGGGCGTCCGGGCCGAGATCGAGAAGTACATGTCGGTCCGCACCTGCGGCGGCTGCAACGGCCGCCGACTCCGCCCCGAGGCGCTCGCCGTGCTGGTCGCCGGCC
This sequence comes from Candidatus Multivoraceae bacterium, assembly GCA_965219625.1. Taxonomy (GTDB): domain Bacteria; phylum Acidobacteriota; class Thermoanaerobaculia; order Multivoradales; family Multivoraceae; genus Multivorans. The sequence continues at coordinate 2,284,195 of OZ244782.1, forward strand.
GGGCGATAGATGAGCTGACCTCGATGCCGATCGGCCACCTGAGACGGACCGTCGGCGGTCTCGAGCTCTCCGCGAAGGAGCGCCAGATTGCCGGCAAGGTGTTGCAGGAAGTCCGGGATCGGTTGTCCTTCCTCGAGGACGTGGGCCTGGGCTATCTGAATCTCGACCGCGCTTCCGGCACCCTTTCGGGCGGCGAGAGCCAGCGCATTCGATTGGCGACGCAGATCGGCAGCAAGCTCCAGGGCGTGCTGTACGTCCTCGACGAGCCCTCCATCGGTCTCCATCAGCGCGACAACGAGAAGCTCCTTCGCACTCTCAAGGGGATGCGCGACCTGGGCAACTCCGTCCTTCTGGTCGAACACGATGAGGAGACGATGCGCGAGGCGGACTGGATTGTCGACCTGGGCCCGCGCGCCGGCGAGCATGGCGGCGAGGTGGTAGCCGAGGGGCCGCTCAAGCGGGTCGAGAAGGTGGAGAAGTCGCTCACCGCCGCGTATCTGCGCGGCGATGCCGAGGTGCCGGTGCCGGGGGCGCGCCGTCCTGGCAACGGCGCCCGCCTGGGTATTCGGGGGGCCCGCGAGAACAACCTGTGCCAGCTGGACGTCGACCTGCCGTTGGGTTGCTTCAATGTGGTCACTGGCGTCTCCGGCTCCGGCAAGAGCAGCCTGATCAACGAAGTGCTCTACAAGGCGTTGGCCAGGTCGTTCTACCGCGCGGCGGCAGTGCCCGGAGAGCACGACCGGATCGAGGGCATGTCGCATCTCGACAAGGTGATCGCGATCGACCAGAGCCCGATCGGCCGGACTCCGCGCTCGAATCCGGCGACCTATACGAACGTGTTCACGCCGATTCGCGCCCTGATGGCGAAGACCACCGAGGCCCGGGCGCGCGGCTACAAGCCGGGGCGCTTCAGCTTCAATGTGAAGGGCGGCCGCTGCGAGGCCTGCGCCGGCGACGGCCAGAACAAGATCGAGATGCACTTCCTGGCCGACGTTTACGTCACCTGCGATGTCTGCCGCGGGCTCCGTTACGACCGGGAGACGCTCCAGGTCCGGTACCGGGGCATGAACATCGCGGACATCCTGGACATGAGCGTCGAGACCGCGCGCGAGTTCTTCGCCGCCATTCCGGCCATCGACCGCATTCTGTCGACTCTGGACGAGGTGGGACTCGGCTACATCCGCCTCGGCCAACCGGCGACCACGTTGTCCGGTGGCGAGGCGCAACGGGTCAAGCTCGCGACGGAACTGTCGAAGCGGGCGACCGGACAGAGCCTCTACCTGCTGGACGAGCCGACCACGGGGCTCCACTTCGACGACGTGCGACGGCTCGTTGCGCTCCTCCAGCGGCTCGTCGATCGCGGCAACACGGTGCTCGTCGTCGAGCACAACCTGGACGTGATCAAGAACGCGGACTGGATCGTCGATCTTGGGCCGGAGGGCGGCGCCGGCGGCGGTCGGCTGGTTGCGGCGGGCACGCCGGAGCAGGTGGCGGCGTCGCCGGACAGCTACACCGGAGCGTTTCTGCGCCGGGTTCTGGAATTGGACGAGCGGGTGCAAAGGGCGAGCTGATCGAAATGTCGGGTTCTTCGTCGGAGCTTGCCGGCCGTCGCCAGCGCTTGCAGCTCGAGACGCTGTACGACTTGGTCGTCGCGCTCTATTCGCACGAATCCGAACAGGGGCTGGTTGACGATCTGCTGCAGCGGATCTGCGCCGTGGTCGATCCGGCGGCGGCCGTGGCGGTGACCCGCGACCGTTTCGGCGTAGCGCGAGCGGCCGCAACGGTCGGCTTCGGCGGCGATACGCCGACCGCCGAGACCCTGCTCGCCGGGCCGCTGTGGCGCGATCTGCTCGCTTCGGACGACACCGTTGCCCGCAGCGACGGCCAGCTTGCGGAACGTGAGTTCCGGTGCCTGTTCGCCGTGCCGCTCAAGTCTCGCGACGCTCTGTTGGGCTTCGTCGCTGTTCTCGACAAGGAGGCCCGCGGTGACAGTGAGCCGGGCTTCACGGCGGGCGATCGCCGGTTTCTGCGTACCGTGGCGGCGCTCGCCGGCGTCGCCGTCGACGGGCTGCGTCAGGTCGAGCGGCTCGTCGTCTCGCGCCAACGTCTCGCGGAGGAGAACAAGTTGCTCAGGGAGCGGCTCCACGATCAGTCGGCGGAGGTTGACGGGCAGCGGATCGTCGCCCGCGCGCCGGCCATGCTGCGCATCCTGGACGTCATCGAACGGATCGCGCCGCGCAGCGTCAGCGTTCTTCTGCGCGGAGAGAGCGGCACCGGCAAGGAGCTGATGGCGGCGTTGCTGCACCAGCGTTCGGAACGCTCTGGACCGCTCGTCGCGGTCAACTGCGCCGCGCTCCCCGAGAGTCTTCTCGAGAGCGAGCTGTTCGGCATCGAGGGCGGCGTGGCGACCGGAGTCCGCGCCCGGCTGGGGCGATTCGAACTCGCCGACCGCGGCACTCTGTTTCTGGACGAGGTGGCGGATCTGGACGTACTCCTGCAAGTCAAGCTGCTGAGGGTCTTGCAGGAACGGGAGATCGTCCGCGTCGGCGGCCAGCGGCCGATCCTGGTGGATACGCGGGTGGTAGCCGCGACCCATCAGCCGCTTGAGCGACTCGTCGCCGAAGGCCGCTTTCGCGAGGATCTCTATTACCGCCTGAAGGGAATCAGCATCGAACTGCCGCCGCTCCGCGAGCGGCGCCGAGACATTCCCCACCTGGTCCGCTACTTCACGGAGAGCTTCTGCGCCCGCGAGTCCGTCGAGGCGCCGCAGTTCGACCGCGCTGCGCTCGACCTGCTCCTTGGCCACGATTACCCGGGCAATGTCCGGGAGCTGCAGAACATCGTCGAGGGCGCCGTGTCGCTGGCGGACGGCGTCGTGGATGCGTCGCTGGTCGGCTCGCTGATGGGCGGTTCGGTTGGCCCGCAGAGTCCGGAGCCTCTTGATCTCGACAGCGTGAAGCGCCGTCACGTACGGAGGGTGATGAAGATGACGGGAGGCAACAAGAGCGCCGCGGCCAGACTGCTCGGCATTCATCGACGGACCCTGTCTCGCGGGGGCTACTGACCACCTGGCAGATCTCGATACGACAGACCCTTCACGCCGGTGTGCGACATTCAGCCTCGCTACGAGGCAAGATGCCCCATGTCGTTGTTCGTGTTGACGTCTGTCCCCTGAACGCGAGCGATGAGGTCTTCGTCATCCGACGATCCGAGACATAATGCCCCGTTTCGGCATCGTCGAGACCCACCTGCCGACCTTGCCCGATTCCCGATCCTGCTTTCTGGTTCCTGCACCTTCCTGCCGGTCTGTCGGTCTGGCAGCGGACTTGCTCTTGTCGTGGGCAATTCCCAGGGAGGACGACATGGTGTTAGGGTCTCAGTCCAGTTTCTCGAATCGTGGAGGCGTCACGACGCCGTTCGGTTGGTGGGCGCCGATGACAGCGGTTCTGTATCGGGCCGCGGCGACCCTGCCGTCAGGCGTGGCCTGGTCTTCGACGGTCGTCGCGAGTTTCCTGTGGCTCCTGCTGAACGATCAACTGCACCCTGCACTCATCTACTGCCTGAAGCTGTTCCTGACGGCCTAGAAGTCCGTAGAGAACGTCGTGTTCCAGTCGAACGGCCATGCCTGTCTTCCAGCTGTCTTGCTCGTCGGTCGGACAGCGCCGAATATGCTCTCCTGTCGCGCCTCGCCTGACCGGCGCCTGACGGGCCGACGATCGGTTGATTCGCCCCCAACTGCCTGACCGCTCGATGTCCGAGTTCGGAGTCCTCGAAGAGACCCATCTGTATCTCAGGCTGGAGCCTGAGATGGAGCTTGAGGCCCGCAGATGCGCCTGCGAGGCTGCGCGGTCGATCGAGATGAGCACGGACAAGGTCGAAGAGGTCGGCATGGCAGTGGTCGAGGCTTGCATCAACGCGATCGAGCACAGTCGGGCGCCGGACGGCAGGCTGCACCTGACGCTCGCGGTGCTGGGACCTGCCGAGGCCGAGGAGCCGCGCGTCCTTCGCATCACGATCCAGGACCAGGGGGTTGGATTCGATCCTTCCAAGCTGGTACAACCCAGAATCGAGGACAATCTCAGGTCGATTCGCAAACGCGGATGGGGCTTGAAGATCATTGAGGGCCTGATGGACGAGGTGAACGTGCTCTCCGGTGAGGGAGGCACTTCGGTCGTCATGTCCAAGGCGCGCTGACGCTCGATGGAGCGAGGAAGCAGGTTCCAGCGATGAGCGAAGGACTCAACTTGAGGGTGGAGCGCCGCGAGGGTCTCGCGGTGATCTACACCGACGGCTACATCAACAACCAGGGCGGCGAGCAGATTGCCGCAGCCGCGTACACGCTGCTGGACGACGGCTATCGGACGTTGCTGCTGAATCTCGCCGGCACGAAGATCGTCAACTCGATCGGGATCTCGATCCTGATCGAGATCATCGAGAAGATGCTCGAGGTCGAAGGTCGTCTGTCCTTCTGCCACTTGACGCCGACGATCGAAAAGACGTTCCGCATCATGGGCCTGGCCCAGTACTCGACGATCTTCCCGGACGAACCGGCCGCGGTCACCGAGCTGCGGGCCGACTGAGACCGTCGATGACCGCTGCGGCCCAGGCGGCGCCGAGAACGTCGGCGGCGGCCGCCGCCGGAGTCGGCGCCAGTCTGTGGCGCTTGGCCGCGACTGCCGAGGTCGCGGATTGGGAGAGCGGCGACATCCAGACGCGACTCGTTCGTCGCTGGTGCGAGGCGCACGGCTTTGCGGGCGCTCAGATCTTCCACCGGGAGCACGGGCCTGTCGCGTCCTGGGGCGTCCTGGGTCGAAACGAGCGCGATCTGCAGCATGACCTCGTCCTCTCGTGGTCTGCCGACGAGGACGACTCCGACGTCGAGTTCGGTACGCCGCGGCCGGACGAGGATGACCTGGCCGGTCTGCTCGCGGTGGGCCTGCGCCTGCGCGAACTGGCCGACGAGCTGAAGGACCGGAAGTTCCACGACAACTACAACGCGGTCACCCTGCAGGCGGTCTACGACGTGGGTCTCGCGATCGCCTCGACCCTCAATCTGGACGAACTGACCGAGGAGATCCTGTTGCGCGCGGTGTCTCTGCTCGACGCCCGTCGCGGGGCCTTCTATCTCGCCGCCGACGACGCCCGCCTGACCCTGTGCGGCACGATCGGCGGCGGCGCTGCGGCGGTGCTCGACTTGCCGGCGAGCGGCGAGCCGGCCGCCGGTTGGGACCAAGCGGCGGCGGACGTGATTCCGGCCGCCGAGCATGCGCTTGCCGTGCCCATCGAGAGCGACGGCGGCCGCGGCAATGCCGGCCTCCTGATCGTCGCGGACAAGGAGAGCCGCACCGGCGTGGGCCCGTTCGACACGTCCGACCGCCGGGCTCTGTCTCTGTTCGCGAACCAGGCCGCGATTGCGCTGACGAACGCCCATCTCCACCGTCAGGCGCTCGAGAAGGAGCGCCTGGAGCGGGAGATCGAACTTGCTGCCGACATCCAACGGAACATCCTGCCGGCCGAGATGCCCGACGTCGGTTGCTTCGAGACGGTTGGCTGGAGCCGCCCGTCCCGGCAGGTCGGCGGCGACTTCCACGGCTCGCTCGGGCTCGGAGTCGCCCGACGGGCGGTGGTCGTTGCGGATGTCACGGGCAAGGGCATGCCGGCGGCGCTGCTCGTCTCGACGCTCGACTCGGCGCTTCGTCTCCTGATGGGGGACGACTGCTCCGCGGGGAGCGGCGCCCGATTCGACGTCGATCCGGAACTCCTGTTCCGTCTGAACAACCACATCGTCGAGTCGACCGCGGACAACCGGTTCATTACGCTGATCCTCGTCGAGGTCGACGCTCGAACGAAGACCCTGCGCTACCTGAACGCCGGCCATAACCCGGGCCTGCTCGTGCGACGAAGCGGCGAGGTGACGGCTCTGTTCGCCAGCGGCCTGCCGCTCGGGCTCCTGGCCGACTCCCGCTATCGAGTCGACGAGCTCGACATGGCGCCGGGCGATCTGCTCTGTCTGTACAGCGACGGCATCACGGAGTGCGAGTCGACGCTCGGCGAGGAGTACGGCCAGGAGCGCCTCGAGGAGTTTCTGCGGTCAGCCCGTGACCGGCCGCTGCCGGAGATCGTGCGCGCCATCGAGGACGACGTGACCCGGTTCGGCGGCGGCCGACCCCAGGGCGACGATCAGACCGTCGTCCTGGTTCGCTGCGCCGGCTAGGGGGGCGGGCGACCTGCCTTGCCTGCCGTCGACGCGAGCGGCGGGGGCGCGTTGCCGGCATGCGACTTGCGTATCATTCGGAGGTTGTGTGGATTCGGATGAACAGTTCGTCGTTCGGAACAGAGCGATTCGCCGCTCCTTGCGCCGCAATGGCGTTCGCACTGATCGCGCTGCCGTCGACCGTCACGGCGCAGCTGACCTTCGATGGCGACCGCTTCGCGGCGCTCCGCTTCGAGATGGTGGACGAACAGATTCGCAGTCGCGGCATCGAGGAGCCGCGTTTGCTCGATGCGCTCGAGACGGTGCCTCGGCACGAATTCGTGCCGGACGCGTTGCGTGACTACGCCTACCGCGACGAGCCGCTCCAGATCGGCGCCGGCCAGACGGTCTCGCAACCGTACCTCGTTGCGCTGATGGCCGATCTGCTCGAGCTCGACGGCGACGAGAAGCTGCTCGAGATCGGCACCGGATCGGGCTACACGACGGCGGTTCTTGCACGGTTGGCGCGCGAGGTGTACTCGATCGAGATCATCGACGATCTTGCGCACCGGGCGCAGTCCGTGCTCGACGAGCAGGGCTACGGCAACGTCGAGGTGCGGGTCGGAGACGGCTATCGCGGCTGGCCGGAAGAGGCGCCGTTCGACGGCATCCTGATCTCCGCCGCGCCGGCTGAGGTGCCGCCTCCGCTGCTCGAGCAGCTCGAGGTCGACGGCGTTCTCGTCGCGCCGGTCGGGCGCGCGCTGCAGGACCTCGTCGTCATCCGCAAGACCGAGGACGGCCTGACTCGCCGGTTCGTCGACGTCGTGCGTTTCGTGCCGATGACGGGCCGCGCTCTGCAGGACCCGGAAGGCGGGAACCCGAACTTCTGACCGGCAGCCCGTCCCCTAGGTGTGTCCTTGGCTGCCTCCTCGCCGCGCGCTCTGGATGACGGTCGGGCCGACGGTGGTGGAGCAGAAGGGACTTGAACCCTCGACCCCCACGTTGCGAACGTGATGCTCTCCCAACTGAGCTACTGCCCCACGGCGGCCCGCCGGAGGTGCGGGACGGGCAATCGTAGCAGGTTGACGTGTATGATCGCCGCAGTTTCTGACTGCGGGCGGCGTGCCCGCGTCCCAAGGCAGACGAGGGGACCTCAGATGAGCAACGCGAAGAAGAATCAGGGCGAGGGGGCCGGAAGCAACGTGACGTCGATGGATCTGGCCCGCGAGGCGGTTGCCGAGGGGGTGGAGAAGGCCCGGTCGGCGGTCAGTCACGGTGTGGACGCCGCGCGGGAGAGGATGCGGGAGTCCAAGTTGTCGGAGCGGGTCAAGAAGGCGTCGAACCGTGCCGGCGACGCTGCGCGCGAGGGCTACGGCTCGGCCAGGGAGAAGCTCGGCCACGGCTACGAGCGTGCGCGCAAGGACATCGACCAACTCGTCGGTGACGTGAACGTCTATGTCCGGGATAACCCGGGCCGCGCGATCCTCATCGCGGCCGGCGCGGGGTTCGTGCTCGGCTTCCTGCTGCGTCGTGACCGGCGAGCCTGAGCAGCAACCGGCGATCGAGGACCGGATCGTCGGCAGCCTGACGCCCGGCCTCGACTGGGCGGCCTTCGTGCGCGCCTACCCTCTCGCCTCGCTCGCGATTGCAGCGTCCCTTGGCTATCTGATCGGACGGTCTCGCGGCCGCGAGATCGTCGGCGTCCTCGGCGACCTGGCCCGCGAGCGGGTCGACGAGAGCGTACGGAGCTTCCTGGTTCGCTGAATCCCGAGGCTCATGCCTCGCGCCGACCGGCCGGGGATGCCAACGCTGCGCCGCCTGCTTCACCTCTCCGACATCCACTTCGGCCCTCCTCACGTGGAGAGGGCTGCCGATGGCGTGGCCCGGCTGGTCGAGGAGTGCCGCCCCGACCTCGTTGTCGTCTCGGGCGACCTGACGCAGCGTGCGAAGCCCCGGCAGTTCGAGCAGGCGCGGCGGTTTCTCGACGGCCTCGGGCTGCCGTTCCTGGCGGTTCCAGGCAACCACGACGTGCCGATGTACCGCTTCTGGGAGCGGTTTCTGGATCGCTTCGGCGCCTATCGGAGGCACTTCGATGCGGACATCGAACCCTGCTTCGTCGACGATGAACTCGAAGTCGTCGGCTTCAACACTGCGTTCAGCTTGACGATCGAGGACGGTCGCTTCACCCGCCGGCAGCTGGCCGGGGTGACAGGTCGGTTCGGTCGGAGCGGGACGCCGGACGGGAACCCCAGACCGTCGCGGGTCCGGGTGGCGGTGGCCCACCATCCGCTCGGCGCGCTGCCCGAGCTGATGGGCTGGCGGACGGCGTTTCGGAGCGCGGGAGCGCTCCGCGCGTTCGCCGCCGCGGGTGTCGACCTCGTTCTGTCAGGCCACGTGCACGTCGGCGCGGTGGGCCGGGCGCCGGGAGTGGACCGCCAACTGTGGTTGATTCACAGCGGCACCTCGACCTCGGACCGTGGACGCGGCGAAGAGCGGGGCCGGATGACCTGCAACCTGATCACGATCGAAGCGAGCCCCGAGAGGCGCGCGGCGGAGGTCGAACAGAGGCTGTGGTCGGATGGCGCCGGGCGGTTCGTCCGCGAGTCGGTGCACGACTGCAAGCTCGAATGACGGCCGTCGACCCGCGCTTCGCCGACCGCGTCACGGCGCGGGCGGCGGAGCTTCCGAACGGGCTCCGGGTCGTCCTGCTGCCGCAGCCGGCAGCCGGAACGATCGTCACGGCGATGTGTTACCGCGCCGGAAGCCGCGACGAGACGGTCGGGCTGGAGGGCCTGGCCCATTTCCTGGAGCACATGATGTTCAAGGGTTCGGCTGCGTATCCGCCCGGCGCGATCGACCGTCTGACCCAGAAGCTCGGCGGCACGAACAACGCGTTCACCTCGCACGACGCGACCCTCTACCACTTCGAGTTCGAGCGCGGCGCCTGGGAGGAGGCGCTCTTCATCGAGGCGGATCGGATGCGAGGCCTGAGCCTCCTTGCCGAGGAAGTGGAGCTCGAGCGGGAGGTCATCCTCGAGGAGCTCCGGATGGTCGAGGACGATCCCTGGGACGCTCTCGAGCAGGCGGTGGCCCAGCGGGTGTTCGGCGACCACCCCTACGGGCGGCCGGTGCTCGGCACGAGGGAGAGCCTGCGTTCACTCGGCGCCGAGGCGCTCAGGTCGTTTCACCGCCGGCACTATCGGCCGGATCGTGCGGTGCTGGCATGCGCCGGAGGCTTGCCCCGGGACGCGTTGGAGCGGATCGAGGCGGCGTGCGGCGACGAGTCCATCGGCCCCGGGGACTCAGGCAGCCGGGTCCCACCGGGTTCGCGCGGATGCCCGGGGCCGCCGGCCTCCGACGCGCCCGCAGGCGGCCGAGTCGAACACCGAAGGGGGGAGACGGCGAGGCTGCTGGTTGCGCATCCGGCGCCCTCCCCGGACGACCCGGTCCACGTCCACCTCCGTGTCGGGTTGGCCGTCCTCGGTAGTGGTCGCTCGAGTCGCGTTCAGCGGGACCTCGTCGAGGAGAACCCGCTCGCCCTCTGGGCTTCGGCGACCGTGAGCGGGCACCGGCTGGGCGGTGTGGCGACCGTGTCGGCGGAGATGGCGCCCGGAGTCGAACCCGAACGCCTGGAGGAGGAGTTGTGCTCCAGGATCGACGATCTCGCGAGCAACCCGCCGAGCGCCGAGGAACTCGCGAGGGCGAAGCGGATCCTGTTCGCCGACTGGGTCTTCCTCCACGAGAGGATCGCGGAGCGGGCAGTCACGGCGGCGCTTGAGCAGACGCTCTTCTCGCCGGGCTTGACCCGCCGCGCCTTGGAAGTCCTGGCGGATGCGACCGCGGCCGATGTCGCCGCGGCCTGCGAGGCGCGGATGTCGGCGTCGACGCGGGTGGTCGGCTGGTCGCTTCCGAAAGGCTAGGGCGGCAGGTGGGGACCGATCGCGAGCCGGCGCGTCTCGATCTGTGGTCGGGCCGGCTTCGCCTGGCCGCGTTGCGGGTGCCGTCCACCGATGTCGTGGCAGCTCGCGCGTGGCTGCGGGGAGGGGCTCGCACGGAACCGTCTCCGGGCCTCGCTCTGCTCACCGGTCGGATGCTGACCGAGGGCTCAGAGCTGCGCACCTGGCACGAGATTGCCGAACAGGCGGAGGCGCGAGGCGTATCGATCGACGGGTCGGCGACGGCCGAGGTCCACGGGCTGGCCGTCGACGCCCTGGCCGACGATGCGGACCTCGCCGTGGACTGGCTGGTCGAGCTGCTCGGTTCGCCGAGCTTTGCGCCGGATCGCTTCGAGATTCTGCGCTCCCAGATGCTGGGCGACCTGGTGAGCCTCGCGGACCGGCCGGAGGTCGTGACCGGTTGGGCCTTCCGTGATCAGCTCTACCATCCGCATCCGCTCGCCGCGCCGAGCCAGGGTACGTCGGAGTCCCTGGCCGGACTGTCGCCCGAGGACTGCCGGCGGTTCCACGAGGAGTCTCTGACGCGCGGCGGGGTTGTCGCGGTGGCCGGCGCAATCGACGAGCAGGACGTGCTGACCCGGCTCGAGTGCCTGTTCGGCCGCGTCGGCGAGGCGGTCCCGCGGCCGGCGGCGGCGTGGGCGCCGCCGGACGCGCGGGGGCGTCCCGAGCGGCGGATCGAGGTTCGTACGGCTTCGAACGAGCAGGCCCATGTCTACGCTGGGCACTTCACGGTGAACCGTAGGCATCCCGACCTGCCCGAACTGCGGGCGCTCGGGATCCTGCTCGGGTCGGACGGACTCGCCGGCTTGATCCCGAACCGCATCCGGGAGCGGGAGGGCCTTGCCTACGCGACCGGCGTTCATCTAGCGGCCGGCGCCGGCACGGATCCGGGGATCCTCTCCGTCTACCTCGGCACGCATCCCGATCACGTCGAGCGCGGTCTCGAGCTCGTCCGGGACTCGCTGCGGCGGGTCCTCGAGGCGCCGCCGGGCGCGGACGTCGTCGAGGATTGGAAGACCGGAATGCGTGGCCGCGAGGCGTTCGCTGGCCAAACGGCGGCCCAATCGGCCGCCCTGCTGGTCGACTCCCTGCTTTACGACCTGCCGAGCCATCGCCGGAGCTTCCGGCTCGAGCGGATCGAGAGGGTCACTCCCAGGCGCGTCTTCGAGGCCGCTCGGCGGCGCCTCCACCCGGACCGCCTGCGGGTGACGGTCGGCCTGCCCGGCGGGTGACGGGTCGAAGCGGAGGGATGCGCGTCGTCAGCGGCCGGGCCGCTCTCCCGGCGCGTTGCCCTGAGGCAGGACGACGCGGCCGAAGTCTCCCCAACCCCTCCACGTCGACTCGCCGAGGCGGAAGTAGACGAGCTGGTCCGCCTCCGGAAAGACGACGCGGTAGATGATCAGACAGAGGTCCTTGTGGAAACTGTCGGGTTTCGTTCCGCGGCGCTTGCCGGGCTTCAGATCGGAGGTCTTGCCGAGCAGGCGAGCGTTGCCGGGAGCGGCCTCTGTCCGCCCGCCGCTGCACACGTAGGTCCTCGTCCCCACGGTGACCTCGTGGAGTGTCTTCGAGGTGAGATTCGTGACTCTCCACTGTGCGCGGACGTTCTCTTCCCAACTGTCGTGGAGGCTCGCTCGCCACTCGAGGATGACGGCTTCGCCATCCTCGAGTTCGAGCCGTGCAAGTTCGTGCCAAGGTGTCCAGGCGCGGTTCGCGTGCACGGCGGCGGCGAGCAGCAACGCGGCCGCGATGGCGCCGCAGAGCCTTGATCCGTTCGGCATTCTGGCGTTCTTCATCACGGAAACGGTGCGGGAGATTCTACCGGCGCCGGGACGCTGCTGGGGCTCTTGCCGACCTGGAGATGGACTTGGCTGCCCGCGTCCTTCGCCAGGAGGATAACGTGCCCGTCGTCTCCGACGAACCCGCTGGGGTCGGCGAGCCCGCCGCTTGCGCTTGACGCCGAAGATGCCGCGCCGGCGACAGCTCTCATCTGGGCGCCGCGATTTTGTCGCGAACGTCCCACAGTCGATGGCGAAACTCAAGCAACGTCTTCGGAACGGACTCTCTCTCGAGCAATGGAGCGACTTTTGAGACGCCCTGGTCGTTCGATTCGCCGACCAAGAAGATCTCAACCGGGTCGAAGATCGGCATGATGTCGCCGTCCTTGTCCCATGGGCCGGTCACGGGCATCGCGATAAGACGTTGGCCCACCGTCGGCAGCCAGTGCTCCATCCCCGGCCAACTGCAGTAGACGGTGTCATCGTGGACGTAGCCGCCGGTTGGCACGACGAGGTAGGGATGCTGAGAGTAGTCGGAGAAGATCAGGGTGTCCTCGACGTCCAGTTCCAGCAAGAGAGAAGGAAGCGGTCCCAATAGGCCGTGCTCGATTCGCGTTATCCGCCCAAGAACGGCGCCCCTGGCTTCCTCAACGTGCCGCGCCAAGCGTTGGGGCGGCTGGTCCAGGAGCGCATCCACGCCTCGCTCGAAGTCAGCTGCTCTGCAGATTTCGGCGAGTCTCTCGGCCGGTATCCGCTCGCCGTTCTGGAGGCCGTACGCTTCAGCTGCCTCGGGCTGAACCGTAGTACTTAGGTAGGAGTCTTCGTCCAACGGGTCCTGAGCAAACCCTGCGAATATCTCCAGAAGTGACAACGCTGCGTCCTGTTCGTCGTCGAGGCCGACGCGCCAGTTCGCCCGCTCGCGGGCGAGCTGATCGATATGCAGCCACAGGTAGTAGTAACCGTCCAACATCCCCTCGTGTCGCCTGTCGACCAGGACACGCTGCGGGACGTCGTCGCTGCCCGAAGCGGGAAGAGCTGTCCCAAGACTCAAGAAAAGCAGTAGGAAACGACGCATTTCAACTGAGCCCGATCTGGATGCAGATGAGCGTGATGGTAGTGGACATTCCCTTCTTGCTTGTGGTCTTCAGGAGACCCATCGCCAATCTTTTTTGTAGAGTAGTCAACTCGAGGCCAGGTGAGTTCAGAAACTCCTCGGCGGCAGCTTTGCTCGCCTCGGGATCTTCCGCAGCTTCGCTGCAGCTGCCGTAGCCTTGCTCTTCGAGCCATTCCGTCAGTGCGTTCCTCGCCTCTTCCTGTTGCTCGGTCGTCAAGTCGTTCCAGAGCTTCTTGATGAGTTGTCGCTTAGCTGGTACTAAGGTGCCCTTCGGCTGCTCCGTCGGCACATCCGGCGCCGCCACCGGCGGCCACGCCGCGGCGGACGCCACCGCCAAGCCTTGATCCGTTCGGCTGCTTGGGGCTCTTCATCAGGGCGCCGGCGCGGGAGATTCTACCGGCGCCGGGAAGAGCTCGAAGCGCCTGGCGTAATAGCGGACCTGGGCCTCCATCTTCCGCTCGTCCTCGAGACCGTCGCGACGATGCGGGGCCTTCCCGCCTTCGTCGGGCGCTCGTTGTTCGAACGCCAGGCCGTGGCGTCCGTTCGGACTGACGTCGACCGGCCCGACCGGCGTTCCTTCAAGCCACTCGGAGACGTGGCGTTCTCTCCAGTTCGGGCTGTCGGGACTCTGCCAAAGATGCTCCACGCGGTAGCGGCTTCCATCGCGTACCGTCTTGACGAAGCCTCGCGCGCGATGGGGCGAGCCGGAAGCGAAAGAGAAGCGGAGGAACGGCTCTTCGGGGAAGCCGGACAGGCCGAGATCCCACAGGTTCCAGGCAAGCCAGTCTCCGTCGCCCCCACACCAGAGCACGCGGTCTTCGTCTTGCCACCTGAAGAAGACGCCTCCCGGCACGGCCGCCATGAGCGGCTTCATCGGTTCGAGCTCCTCCGAAACGACGCCGGAGTCGGTGAAGCGCAACAGATAGACATCGTCCGCGTAGGAGGTCACAAGGACCGGGCCGTCGGAATCCAGAAAGATGAACCTCGTACTCTGGCCGGAGAGCCCGATGTCCCGATCGTCGATCCAGTCGTGGAAGGCGAGCGTATGGGTGCGTCGGGCCTTCGAGGATTTGAAGGTGCCGAAGGCGAAGTGGATTCCCGAGGTGACTTCGACATGCGGCGACTCGACGCCCAGACGCTCCCGCGCGTCCTCCGAGGCGAAGCTGGGCGCCATCACGCCCCAGAGCTTGCCGTCCGCGGAGACCCGAATCGGAGAGAGTTCGTAGTCCGCTTCGCTTCCCGTCCAAAGGAGCTTCGGGGCGCTCGTGCCGCGAAACCTGTACACTTGGGTCGAAATCGGCCCTCCATGACTCGAGCCGTCGTCCGGGACGCTACGTAGGACGAACCGATTGTTCGGCAAGGGCGCGATACTCTGAAAGAGGCCCTCAGCGGCATGAAGTAGATCGACTCGACCCATGCTGCTGGGGCTCTTGCCGACGAGGAGATGGACCTGGCCGCCGTCGTCCTTCGCCAGAAGGACGAGTTCCCCTTTGTCTCCGATGAACCCGCTGGGGTGGCCGAGCTCGCCCACGCCTGGAATCGGAACGGTCTCCGCCGGCCGCGCGACTGCCGGCGCGCCAACGCCGGCCGCCAGGACGAGCCCAGGAAGAAGGGCGACTGCCGCTCTCGCGACAAGGGACATCTCAGCAGCCGTTGTCAACGTTCGGGACCGTCAGGAACCAACTCGTCGAGGACGTTCCACACTCGGTGGCGGAACTCCAGCAGAGTTCCCGGGACGGAGTCCCGCTCGAGGAGTGGAGTGACTTTCGAAACGCCCGTGCTGTCCGGTTCTCCGACGAGGAAGATCTCAACCGGGTCGACGATCGGCATGATCTCGCCGTCCTTGTCCCATGGGCCGGTCACGGGCATCGCGATCAGGCGGTCGTCGACGGCCGGCTCCCAACCCTCCATTCCCGGCCAACTGCAGTAGACCGTGTCCTCGTGGACGTACCCACTGGTCGCCACGACGAGGTAGGGGTTCGGAGAGTAGTCGGAGGCGATCAGGGTATCTTCTACATCGAGTTCTAGAAGTAGCGAGGGAGTCATCCCCGAGAACCCGTGTTCGATTCGCGAGACTCGTCCGAGAACGACGCCCCGTGCCTCTGCGACGTGCTGCTCGAAGCCCTCGGGCGGCTGGCCCAGGCGTCCATCCACGCTTGGGTCGAAGTCCGCTGCTCTGCAGATTTCCGCGTGTCTGTCGGCCGGTATGCGTTGACCATTCTGCAAGTCGTATACCGGTGCAGCGGAGGGCTGGATCAGGCCATTCAGGAACGACTCGTCATCGTCCTGGGCGAACTCCGCGAGTGTCTCCCATACTAACAACGTTACATCCTGCGCGTCGTACAACCCAAGCCTCCATTCCGTTCGTTCGCGCCTGAGCTGCTCGACGTGCAGCCAGAGGTAGTAGGCCTCCTCAAACAAGCCCTCATGTCGGCCGACGTGTTCGGGTTCTTCCAAAAGGACGCGCCACGGGACATCGTCGTTTGCCGAAGCAAGAGAGCCCGCGGCAACCATGAGGACGAATAGACTGAAGGTCCGCATTTCAGCTATAATCCCATTTGGTTGCAAATTAGGATGACCGTCGTGGTCATTCCTTTCCCTGACGAAATCCGTAAGAGTGTGTTCGCCCACTTTCGGACCATATTGGGCAACGGGAGCTCTGGCGAATTCAGGAACTGCTGGGCGGCAGTTCTCGCTGCCTCAGGTTCTTCCGCCGCCTCGCGGCAGCTGCTGTAGCCCTCCTCCTCTAGCCACTCAGCCAGCGTGTCTTTCGCCAACTGCCGCTGGTCGTCCGTAAGTTCGTTCCAGATCTTCTTGACCAAGCCTCGCTTGAATCCTACCCAAAAGCCTCTCGGCTGTTCCGTAGGCACATCCGGCGCCATGCCACCTTCTGTGTCGCTCGGGGAGTTCGTGCCTTCGCCCGGTCGCCGACCCTGGTTGCCGCCCGGCGGTTTTCCGGGGTCTGTCTCCACGACGTCAACACGGTCGGTGAACTGGGCGGCCAAGGGCGATACGCCTGACGACAGAAGCAGTCCGATAAGTGGCAAGAAGAGCGCACTGCGCAACGCGCCACGGAGCCGCTTGTGCTTCCTCATTTGGAGGCCCTCCTGTTCTGGAGGCCCTCCTGTTCTGGACTTTCGTTGCCTACCACAGCTCCTTGCCCGCTGTCAAATCGTCGGAGCCTGCGGGCGCTGGTTGAGAGAGTGTCCCGACAGTCAGGTTTGGGCCTTCACTAGCGAGACAGTTGCGAGTGGGCGTCGCCAAGGCGGATTGCCCGCTCTACGACCCGCCGAGCCGGGGTCTTTGGCTACACCGGATCGAGGGGGTCACCTCAAGGAGGTCACCTTGAGGCGCGGTTCGCGTGCGCGGCGGCGGCGAGCAGCAACGCGGCCGCGATGGCGCCGCAGAGCCTTGATCCGTTCGGCTGCTTGGGGCTCTTCATCAGGGCGCCGGCGCGGGAGATTCTACCGGCGCCGGGAAGAGCTCGAAGCGCCTGGCGTAATAGCGGACGACCTGGGTCTCTATCTTCCGCTCGTCCTCGAGGCCGTCGCGACGATGCGGGGCCTTCCCGCCTTCGTCGGGCGCTCGTAGTTCGAACGCCAGGCCGTGGCGTCCGTTCGGACTGACGTCGACCTGCCCGACCGGCGTTCCTTCAAGCCACTCGGAGACGTGGCGTTCTCTCCAGTTCGGGCTGTCGGGACTCTGCCAGAGATGCTCCACGCGGTAGCGGCTTCCATCGCGTACCGTCTTGACGAAGCCTCGCGCGCGATGGGGCGAGCCGGAAGCGAAAGAGAAGCGGAGGAACGGTTCTTCGGGGAAGCCGGACAGGCCGAGATCCCACAGGTTCCAGGCAAGCCAGTCTCCGTCGCCCCCGCACCAGAGCAGGCGGTCTTCGTCTTGCCACCTGAAGAAGACGCCTCCCGGCACGGCCGCCATGAGCGGCTTCATCGGTTCGAGCTCCTCCGAAACGACGCCGGAGTCGGTGAAGCGCAACAGATAGACATCGTCCGCGTAGGAGGTCACAAGGACCGGGCCGTCGGAATCCAGAAAGGTGAACCTCGTACTCTGGCCGGAGAGCCCGATGTCCCGATCGTCGATCCAGTCGTGGAAGGCGAGCGTATGGGTGCGTCGGGCCTTCGAGGATTTGAAGGTGCCGAAGGCGAAGTGGATTCCCGAGGTGACTTCGACATGCGGCGACTCGACGCCCAGACGCTCCCGCGCGTCCTCCGAGGCGAAGCTGGGCGCCATCACGCCCCAGAGCTTGCCGTCCGCGGAGACCCGAATCGGAGAGAGTTCGTAGTCCGCTTCGCTTCCCGTCCAAAGAAGCTTCGGGGCGCTCGTGCCGCGAAACCTGTACACCTGGGTCGAAATCGGCCCTCCATGACTCGAGCCGTCGTCCGGGACGCTACGTAGGACGAACCGATTGTTCGGCAAGGGCGCGATACTCTGAAAGAGGCCCTCAGCGGCATGAAGTAGATCGACTCGACCCATGCTGCTGGGGCTCTTGCCGACGAGGAGATGGACCTGGCCGCCGTCGTCCTTCGCCAGAAGGACGAGTTCCCCGTCGTCTCCGATGAACCCGCTGGGGTGGCCGAGCTCGCCCACGCCTGGAATCGGAACGGTCTCCGCCGGCCGCGCGACTGCCGGCGCGCCAACGCCGGCCGCCAGGACGAGCCCATGAAGGAGGGCGACTGCCGCTCTCGCGACAAGGGACATCTCAGCAGCCTCCTGGGTTCAACTGGCCGGCCCCAGGCCGATCGGATGTGAAGTCGAAGTACTCGGCGAACCCGCCGCTGGCGGGCCGATGAACGACGTGCGCGTGAGGGCCGGTTGAGTAGCCCGTTGACCCGACCTGACCAACGACTGCACCGGCGCCGAGCCAGCCGCTCGTTCTAGGGAGAGTCGCCAAGTGGCAGTAGGTGGTGCTGCTTCCGTCCACGTGGCTCAGCGTCACGCCATGGCCGCAGGGTGTTGTGGTTGCCTTTGGGACCCGGCCATCCCATTTGCTCCACAAGCTGAGGAATCCACCCTTCCAGGCTCGTATGTCGTCGCCGGTGTCACCCAAGACTGAAGCCAGACAGTGCATCTCAGCTCGATTCCGGCTTGGTTGGAGATGTCATGGGTCGCCGTCCTTCGGACCGGCTCTCTCCCGTATTGCTTCGAGTGGCTTCACGGCGGCTCCTCGGGCCATGTCGCGACGCAGGTCGGCAGCTTACCGCAGGGTCTGGTGTCCGGTTAGAGTGCCGCGTCGGGCAGCAGGGGTGGAAACGTGGAGAGCATGCAGCGGACGATCCTCTACAGGCGTCACCTCGAGGCGGGCGCCAGGTTCGTGCCGTTCGCCGGCTACGAGATGCCGATCCAGTACGTCGGCGTGCTGGCGGAGCATCGTGCGGTGCGGGAGCGGGCCGGGATGTTCGACGTCTCCCACATGGGGGAGATTCGAGTGCGCGGTCCGCGAGCTCTACCCTTGCTTCAGCGGTTGACTCCGAACGACGTCGGCGCCCTGGCGCCGTTCCGGGCTCAGTACAGTGCGTTCCTGACCGAGCGGGGCACCTTCGTCGACGATCTCCTCGTCTATTGTCTTGACGCCGAGGACTATCTCCTGGTGGTCAACGCCGCCTCGCGGACGCGCGACCTGGAGCTGATCGAGACGGCGGCAGCGGCCGAGGGGAAGGGTGTCCGGGTCGACGACCAGAGCGACGAGACGGCGCTGATCGCGGTCCAGGGGCCGCGGGCGTCCGAGATCGTCGCGGACGTCGTCGGCGCCGAGGCCGCGGAACTCCGGTACTACTCGTTCCTCCACCAGAACGAGGCGCGGCGCATCGTGTCGCGGACGGGCTATACGGGCGAGGACGGCTTCGAGATCTACGTTCCTGCGGCGACGGCGGAGGACCTGTGGGTGGAGTTGCTCGAGCAAGGCAGCGGCCGCGGTCTGGTCCCGGCGGGACTGGGCGCTCGGGACACGCTCCGGCTCGAGGCGGGGATGATGCTCTGTGGTCAGGACATCGACGAGGAGACGACGCCGATTCAGGCGGGCCTGTCCTGGATCGTCAAGTGGAAGAAGGGCGACTTCGTTGGTCGTGACGCCCTCGTCCGCCAGCGGGAGACGGGTTGTCGCCAGCGGCTGGTCGGCTTCAAGGTCGACGGCCGAGGCATCGCCCGGTCCGGCCATCGGCTGACTGTCCGGGATGGCGCCGAGCGTGCCGGCCCGGTAACCAGCGGAGCCTTCGGGCCCACGGTAGGCCATGCGATCGGCATCGCTCGGCTGGACTGCCCGGACGGCGTCCTTCCCGCGCCCGGCACGCCGGCCGTGGTCGAGATTCGCGGCCGCGATATCGACTGCCGTATCGTCAAGCTACCCTTCTACCGGCGCCCGAGAGCGGGCGTCTGACTTCTGCGAGGCCCGCCGGATGATTCCTGACGACCGCCTGTACACGGCGCAGCACGAGTGGTTGAAGATCGAGGGCGGCGAAGCCGTCCTCGGGATCACGGACTTCGCCCAGCAGGAGCTCGGCGATGTCGTGTTCGTCGACCTGCCAGCCGCCGGGCAGGAATTCGGCGGCGGCGCCGAGGTCGGCGCGATCGAGTCGGTCAAGGCGGTTGCCGAGATCTACACGCCGCTGGCGGGGACGATCGAGTCCGTCAACGACCGACTCGAGGCTGCGCCCGAGCTCGTCAACGAAGACCCGTACGGCGAGGGCTGGCTGGTTCGCTTGCGCATCGGCGAGGAGGAGGACCTCCGGGACGAACTGATGACCGCCGCCGCCTACGAGGCGCAGCTGGCAGGCTGATCGGAATCGCGGGGATGAAGGGCCTGGAGACGGTCATCCTGGCGTCGAGCCTGGCGGCGTGGTCGGTCGGCATTCTCGCGCAGATCGGCGTCCTGCGGTGGAACCTGACGTTCGAGCTGGAGCTCTACCCCCTCTACATCCTCGCCGCGTTTGCCGGCTGGTTCTTCGGCAACGTCTACGTCCGCCGCTCGGGACGCGAGCGACGGTTCGCGGACCGTGCCCTCGACGAGGTCATCCTCCAGGTGGCCCGCACGCGGCTTCTCTTCGTGCTCTACCTGTTCGGACCTCCGGGCTGGCTGTACCTGGCCCGCTCGATGGCAGAGCGGCATCAGCTGGAGGCGATGCCGCTCGTGCCGATCTTGACGTTCGGGGTCTACGCGGCGCTCTTCGCGGTACCCGTTCTGCTGCGGGGGACGGCTACGCCGCGACGAAGGGTGAAACTTGGCGGACGCGACGACTGAGCCGCTCCTACGGGATCTGGAGAACGACCTCCGGGACCGTGGCCCGCTCCTCGTTGCCTTCTCAGGGGGCGTCGATTCGGGGTTGGTGGCTGCTCTGGCTCAACGGGCTCTTGGCGAGCAGGCGATTGCCGTGACGGCGGCCGCCGAGACCCTCGCCGGCTCGGAACTCGACCACGCCCGCCGGCTGGCGGCCGAGATCGGCATCCGTCACCTGGTGACCACCTACAGCGAACTCGACGACCCGGAGTTCGCCGCGAATCCGCGCCACCGGTGCTACGTATGCCAGGGAATGCGGATGGATCGGATGCTCGCGCTGGCGAGTTCCCGGGGCTGTGCCACGGTCTGCGATGGCACGAACGCCTCCGACCCGGGGCCGGACCGTCCCGGCCTGCGGGCGGTACGGGAGCGAGGAATCTACAGCCCGCTGCTCGCGCATGGGGTGACGAAGGCTGCCGCGCGCCGTTTGGCGAGGTTGCTCGATCTGACGGTCTGGGACCGGCCGGCGAACGCCTGCCTGTCTTCGCGGATACCCCACGGCCAGCTCGTTACGCTGCGGAAGCTCCGTCGAATCGAAGAGGCCGAGGCAGAGCTCCAGAATCGGGGTTTCCGCGTTCTCAGGGTCCGTCACGACGGCGACTCGGCGCGGGTTGAGTTCGGAGAGGGCGAGCTGCCGGCAGCCGAGAGGCAGTGGAGTGAAATCGAGGCGCGTCTGCTCGAGCTCGGCTTCGACGGCGCCGCCCTCGATCCCCGCGGCTATCGAGCCGGCGGCGCGAACGCACCTTGAGCCGCGTCGGGATGGAACGGGAGCGGCTCCTCGAGCTGCTGCGGGGCGTCGCCGCCGGCGACATCCCGCCGGAGGCCGCCCACGAACGCTTGGCGCGTCTGCCCTTCCTCGACCTGGGAGCAGCGCGGCTCGACCTCGATCGGGAACTTCGGACCGGCCTGCCCGAGGTCGTCTTCGGCCAAGGCAAGAGCGACGAGGAGTTGGTCCGCATCGTCCAGGCGATGGTGTCCGACGCGGGCCGCGTGCTGGTCACCCGGGTAGCGCCGGCGGCGGCGGAGCTTCTGAGCGCCGCGATCCCTGACGGTTGCTTCGAGCCGCGGGCGAGAGTCTGGCAAGCGGGCCGGTTCGCACCGCCGTCCGGACGCAGGATCGCGGTTTTGAGCGCGGGCACCTCCGACTTCCCGGCGGCGGAGGAAGCCGCCGTCTGCGCCGAGTGGCTCGGACACGAAGTCGAACGGATGCGCGACGTCGGCATCGCGGGCCTCGAGCGGCTGCTTGATTCGCTCGACGCGATACGCGGAACGGACGTCGCTGTCGTCGTCGCCGGGATGGACGGCGCCCTGCCGACGGTTGTGGCCGGCCTCGTGCCCTGTCCCGTTGTGGCCGTGCCGACGAGTGTCGGTTACGGGGCGAGCTTCCAGGGGATCGCGCCTCTGTTGACCATGCTCACGGCCTGCGCTCCAGGGATCGCCGTCGTGAACATCGACAACGGTTTCGGCGCCGCGGCGCTTGCTCACCGCATTCTGTCCACCAGCATCGCGTCGCCGTAGGAGTAGAAGCGGAAACCGCTCTCGACGGCCTGTCGGTAGGCGTCGAGCGTGCGGCGCCGGCCCGCGAACGCGCAGACCAGCATGAGCAGGGTCGAACGGGGCAGGTGGAAATTCGTGATCAAGCGATCGACGACCCGGAACTCGTAGCCGGGGCGAATGTAGAGCCGGGTGCGACCGGCGCCTGCTGCTACGAGCCCATTGTCGGTTGCCGCCGTCTCGAGCGAGCGGACGACGGTCGTCCCGACGGCCACGACCTGGCGGCCGCGTCGGCGTGCCGCGGCCACGGCCTCGGCGGTGGCCTCCGGGATCTCGAACCGCTCGACGTCCATCACGTGCGCCTCCGGATTCTCCGTCCTGACCGGCCGGAAAGTGCCCGGGCCGACGTGCAGCGTGAGGCTCGCCCGCCGGACCCCGCGTCGCTCGAGCGCGGCCAGGAGCTCGGAAGTGAAGTGGAGACCGGCCGTTGGCGCCGCGACCGCCCCCGGGCGCGCGGCATAGATCGTCTGGTAGCGCTCCCGGTCCCGCGGTTCGACCGGTCGGCCGATATAGGGCGGGAGGGGGGTCTCGCCGATCTCCTCGAGAAGCGGCTCGATCGGCTGCTCGAAGGTCAGCCGGAAACGGCCGTTCCCGCGTTCGGCGATTCTGGCCGTCGGACCGCCCTTGACCTCGAGCGGCGCACCCGGGGCCAGGCGGCGACCGGGGCGAAGCAGGCACCACCAGGACGCGGGACCCTCCCGTTCGAGGAGGAAGATCTCCACTTCGCCGCCGGTTGGTCGCCGGGCCCGCAGTCTGGCCGGAATCACCCGGGTGTCGTTGACGACGAGCAGGTCATCGGACTGGAGCAGGTCGGGCAGATCGACGAAGCGCCGTTCCTCGGCGGTCCGGCCGAGGACCATCAGACGACTCTCGCCGCGCTCTTCGGGATGTTGCGCGATCGACTTCGTCGGCAGCTGATACTCGAAGTCCGAGGTGCTTAGGGAATGTCCGGTCATGCCTTGCCGAACCAGGTGCGGGTCGCCGAGGGCAGGTCTCTGCGCGTCTCGCGGCTGTCGCCGAGCCGGGCGAGCCGGTCGCTCAGGCCATCGGCGAGCAGGCTCGAGCCGAGCACGGTGGCGGCAACCATCAGGCCAGGGAAGGCGGCGATCCACCAGGCGCTGGTCAAGTGGTCCTGGCCGTCGGCGATCATCGAACCCCAGCTCGCTTGCGGCGGCAGCACCCCGAATCCCAGAAAGGAGAGCGCCGATTCGACGAGGATGCTCCCACCCAGGCGGAGGCTTGCGTCGACCAGCAGGGGCGTCAGGGCGTTCGGCAACAGGTGGCGCATGAGGACACCCGCGGGCGAACGTCCAGCCGCAACGGCGGCGAGCGCGAACGGCTCCTGCTTGAGTCGCAGGAGTTCGGCCCTCACCAGCCGCGCCAACGCCATCCAACCGGTACCGCCGATCAGGACGACGAGCAGTGCGGCGTTCGGGCGGTAGAGAGCGGCGAGGAGGAGGACCAGCGCCAGATGCGGGAAGCAGAGCATGCCGTCGACCGTCCGCATGAGAACAGAGTCGACGAAGCGACCGCCCAGCGCGGCGCATGAGCCGACCAAGGTGCCCAGGAGGAGTGCGAGTGCAGCGGCGAGCAGGCCGATGGACAGGGAGATCCGGGCGCCGAACAACAGCCGGGAGAGCAGGTCGCGGCCCAGCGCGTCGGTACCCAGCCAGGCTCTCCGGCGTTCCGCGGTGGCGCCGTCTCCCAGGTTGACGACATTGGCGCGCGGCAGCCTCAGCTCGCCGGCTCGTCGGGTGAGCACAACTTCCGAAGGAGCAACCTCGATCCGTTCCGCCAGCAGGATCTCGCCGTCGGCGGTGCGCACGACGTGGAGCGAGGTCAGCGGGGGGCGACGGCTCGACTCGGTGGTGTCGACCTGCTCGGCCGGATCGTAAGGCGCAAGCAGGGGCGCCGCTGCCGCCAGAAGGGCGAGCAGGGCGAGTACGACGGCCCCCGCCTTCGCCGCCGCTGACGCGCTGACGTTCATTCGATGCGGATCCTCGGGTCGAGCCGTGCAAGCAGTACCTCGGCCGCCAGCGATACGCCGATGACCAGGGCAGCGGCGTAGGCAGTGGCGCCCAGCACGACCGGGATGTCGCGGGCGGCGATCGCTTGCAGAGTCGCCGAACCGAGTCCGGGCCAGGCGAAGACGGCCTCGATGACGATCGCGCCGGAGAGTAGAAGCGGCGGCGAGACCGAAGCGGTCATCAACAACCGGGGCCCGGCGTGGGCAAGCCCATGGACGAGCAGGACCCGCGTTCGGGACAGGCCGCGGGCCGCTGCCGCGCGGCCGGCCTCGGTCGCGCCGAATTCGACCAGCGAGTTCCTCGTGTAGCGTGCGATGTCGCCGGCCATCGACAACCCGAGGACGCATGCGGGCAGCCACAGGTGGGCGAGGATGTCGATCCCGCGGCCGATTGCGCTGAGCTCGTAGGCGGCGGCCGAGGTCATCCCGCCGGCCGGCGCCCATCCGAGGCCGACGCTGACCGCCAGCACGGCCATCAGGCCGACCCAGAAGGTGGGGAGCGCGTAGACCAGGAGGCTCGCTCCACGCACCGCGAGATCGAGCCGGGAGTTCGGCCGCCAGGCAGCGACGAGCCCAAGGCCCATTCCCAGCAGGTACTGGAAGAGCAGAGCCGAACCGGCCAGCAGCAGAGTCGGCGGTACGGCCTCGAACAGGACTGCCGAAGCGGGTCGCCCGTCCTGCAGGGACACGCCCCAGTCCCAGGCGAGGACGACGGCCTCAAGCCAACGCAGATACTGAACCGGCAGCGGTTCGTCGAGGCCGTAGAGCTCCTTCAGGCGTTCCGCCTGCTCAGGCGGTATGCGCGGGTCGGCTGGGGCAAGGGGGTCGCCCGGCGCGAGGGCGACCGCGGTGAAGGTCAGCGTCAGGACAATCAGGAAGAGGACGAGGGCGCCAGCGACGCGGCGCAACAGGAGCCCGGTCACCTCAACGCCAGGCCCAGCGCTCGAGATCGGCGAGCGGGCTCAACGCGTTGGGCGTTACCGGGTCGAGCGCTTCGTCGGCTGCGGCCAGACTCGATGATTCCCACAGCACGAGCATCGGTTGATCCCGGTGGAGGATCCGCTGGAGTCGATGGAGATCCTCGAGTCCCCCGGCCGGGTCGAGCCGGGCGCTGAAACCGTCGAGCAGCAGGTCGACCTCCGGGTTTGCGTACGCTGCATAGTTGTGGCCGCCCCCTATCGATTCGCTGTGGAAGGCGAAGCGAAGGTCCAGGCTCGTGTCGATGGCGAAGGTCGAGGAGGCTGCGTCGAAGTCCTGCCCGATCAGGCGCGCGGTGAGGACGTTCGGGTCGTAGCGGCGCGGTTGGGCGTCGATGCCGACGGAGCGCAGGTCGGCCTGGATCATCTGCAGCGCCTCCCAGCGGGCGCCGCCGCCCGTGTAGGTGGCGAGTTCGAAGCGAAACGGCTCGCCGCCGCGGTCGAGAACGCCGTCCGCGTCCGTATCTCTCCAGCCGGCCTCGGCCAGCGCGGTCCGCGCGGCGCCCGGGTCGTGAGGCCATGGTTCGAGGGTCGGGTCGCGGGCCCATACGCCCGAGATGATCGGACTGACTCCGACCCTGGCGTAGCCGCGCCAGACCGTGTCGACGATTGTCTGGCGATCGATCGCCAGCGCCAGGGCGCGCCGAGTCCCGGGATCAGCAAACTGCGGCTTCGTCGTATTCCAGGTGACGAACGTGAATTGGCGGTTCTCGTAGGCGATCAACCGGACCCCGGGGCGCCGCTCGAGCCGCTCGGCGTCGACGACGCTGATACCGAAGACCGCGTCGAGTTCCCCCGCCAGGAGCTGGTTCGTGAGGACCGCGCCGTCGTTCGCCGATCGGAGCGAAATCTGCTCGAGGCGGGGCAGACCCTCCTCGAAGTGATCCGGGTTGCGGGCCAGCACGAGTTCGCGCCCTGGGGTGCGGCTCTCGAGCCGGAACGGACCGTTCGTCACGAGTCGGTCGAAGAACCACCCCGGCTCTCCGCGCCAGTCGGCGAACGGCAGCTCGGCCCATGCGTGCCGCGGCAGGATGGCGCCCGTGGCGACGTCGGCGAGCGCCGAGGGTCGAACGGCGCCGAAGTGGAAGCGCACGGTCTCCGCGTCGACGACCTCGACGTCGACGATCGACGCTTTGACGAAGGAGTAGTCCCACAGGACGTCGGTCGAGGTCTGCGCCTCGAAGGTGAAGCGCACATCCTCGGCGGTGACCGGTTCACCGTCGCTCCAGCGGGCATCCGGGCGGAGTCGCACGGTCAACTCGAGCCGGTCGTCGGACAGTTCCCAGGCGCTGGCCAGGCCGGGTGCGAACGTCGGCGGCCCGTCGCGGAAGTCGGGCCGCTCCGCGAAGAGCGGCAGGAACATCTGCGCGTTGACCGCGGCGTAGGACAGGGTCGCCGGAGCGATGAGTTCGTTCGGAGTCGGGTAGTCGAATCGCAGCCCGACCCGGAGCCGCGTCGTGTCCCGCGGGTCGCCGGCGCCGCAGGCGGCGACTGTCAGGGCGGCGAAACCGGCAACCAGGAGCCGCTCGGACGATCCTCCCGCCACAGGCACGGGAATCATCGTACACCGCGACTCTCTTGTAGCGTTCATGGACTGGATGAACCGGACTGGCGAAGAGGGCGGCAGGCGGCGTCGACGGCTATGGGCCGCGGTGCTGGGCGTTTTCGTGCTCGCCGACCTCGGTTTGTTCGGTTGGTTGATCTTCCGTTCGTTGTCGCAGCGAGAACTCAGCCGGATCGTCGTCGAGGCCCGCGCCGAGGCCGAGGAACTCGCGCGCCGGATCGCCGGCCGGGCCGAGAGCACCGGCCGTGATCTGTATACGGCGATGGCGACCGAGTCGGAGACGCGCAGGTACATCGATTCCGTGCTCGTCCAGCGCGACATCGTCGAGACCGTCGAAGTGTTCGACGCCGAGGGGCGCCTGGTGCTGCGCCGCCGGCACGAGGAGACCCGGACGGACGGTGAAGAGGCGCCGAGTCTCGAATCGCCGCAGTACTCGGCGAACACGGTGACGAGGAGCGTGCCGTATGAGCACGTCGAGGCGCCGGTAGGCAACGTCGGCACCTTCGTCATCGGTCTTTCGCGCACCGAATTGCAGCAGCGGCTGGCCGCGCTCCGTCGGGAGCTGCTGCGGCAGACGGCTTTCGTCGCGGTGCTGACCGTGGCGCTCTTCGTCGCCGGCTACCTGCTCTACGGCCGCCTTTCGCGGCGAACTGCTCTGGCTGAGCGTCAGGCGCAGGAGGCGGAACAGATGGCCTACGTCGGGACTCTCGCTTCCGGTCTTGCCCACGAGATTCGCAGTCCTCTGAACTCTCTGAATCTGAATATGCAGATGCTCCAGGAAGAGATGCCGGCGGGCGCCTCGGAGCGCTTGGTCGCGATCACGCGTTCCGAAGTCGGCCGCCTTGAGCGCCTTGTGTCCGACTTCTTGAGGTATGCCCGTCCGGACGAGCTGCAGCTCGAGCAAACGACCGCTTCCGACCTCCTGCGGCATGGCGCCGAGGTGGTGGCCGGCAAGCTCCGGTCCGCCGGCATTCAGGTGGAGATAGACGATCGCACCGGCGGGATTCCCTTCCAGGTCGACCGCGAGCAGATGAACCAGTTGCTGCTCAACCTGATCGACAATGCGGTAGCGGCGATGAGCGATTGCGAACGTCCCGGCCTCCGGCTCGAAGCGGACGCCCGACCGGGCTCGGTCGTGCTTGCGGTGGGCGACAATGGCCCCGGAGTCGACCCCGCTGACCGGGAACGGGTGTTCGACCTGTTTCACTCGGGGCGCCGCGGCGGTACCGGCCTGGGCCTCGCGATCGTACGCCGCATCGCAGCCTCGCACGGGGGGGACGCGCGGGTTCGGGATGATGGTCGCCCCGGCGCAACCTTCGAGGTGGAGCTGCCGCTCAGGCCGAGTCCGTTGCGGCCGGTAGCGGCAAATCGAAATCGAACGCCGAGGCCCGCCCGCTGAGCTCTGAGAATCTCGCGCTGGAGTGACGGCGTTTTCGGAAATCGCCTGGGCGAGATTCGACTGGGGGCTGGTGGTCTTTTCGTGGCTTCTGTGCTCAAATCAGGGGATGGAGTCCGGGTGGCTGCTCCGGCGGCCGTAGGGAGAAAACGATGTACGCAGTGATAGAGACCGGAGGCAAGCAGGTCCGGGTGGAAGAGGGCGATGTCGTCGATCTGGAACGCCTCGGCGCGGGGGAGGCCGGCTCGGAGGTCTTCTTCGACCGTGTGCTGATGATTGGCGGCGACGATGCGGAGCCTCAAGTCGGAGGGCCTCTTGTCGAGGGCGCCAGGGTCAGGGCACAGCTCGTAGGCGATCTCCGCGGCCCGAAGCTCGTCGTGTTCAAGTTCAAGCGTCGCAAGGGCTACCGGCGGCGTCGCGGACACCGGCAGGAATTGCAGCGTTTCCGGATCGAAGCGATCGAGCGGACGGCTGGGTCATAGCTGTTCGCCCGAGCAACGGAGGTAGATATGGCGCACAAGAAGGGCCAGGGCTCGAGCCGCAATGGCCGTGATTCGAATCCCCAGAACCTGGGAGTCAAGCGCTATGCGGGCGAGAGCGTGACCGGCGGCACGATCATCGTGCGCCAACGCGGCACGCGTTTCTTTCCCGGAGAGAACGTCGGGCGTGGCAAGGACGACACGCTGTACGCCCGCGCTGACGGCGTTGTCGAGTTCCGCAATCGGGGCCGACGCGGCACCGTCGTCAACGTTCATCCCGCCGGCTGAGTCGGCCGCGCGCGTTCCGGACAGCGCTGCCACACCGCTTGCAGGCGGCTGATGCAGTTCATCGACGAGGCTGTCATCGATGTCCATGCGGGCGCCGGGGGCAATGGTTGCCTGGCCTTTCGGCGCGAGAAGTTCGTTCCCCGGGGCGGACCATCCGGAGGTGACGGCGGTCAGGGCGGTGACGTCGTCCTGGTGGGTTCGTCCGGTCTCGGCACGCTCTACCGTTTGACGTTTCCGGCTTTCTACCAGGCTGAGAGCGGTCGCCACGGCGAGGGTTCGAATCGGACCGGCCGGAGCGGTCGGGACCTCGTCATTACCGTGCCACAGGGTACCGAGGTGTACGACGCGGCAACCGGCGAGACGCTGGGCGAGGTGGTGACGGAGAAACAGCGTCTGGTCGTCGCGCGGGGCGGCGCCGGAGGTCGGGGCAACGCGCGTTTCAAGACCTCTCGCCAGCGGGCTCCGCGCCGCGTGGAGCAGGGCGCTCCGGGCGAGCGGCGGCGGCTCCGGCTGGAGCTCAAGCTGCTCGCCGATATCGGCGTCGTCGGGCTGCCGAACGCTGGCAAATCGACCTTGATCAGCGTACTCACCGCCGCTCGGCCGCGCATCGCCGACTATCCGTTCACGACTCTCGTTCCCCAACTCGGGGTCGTGGGTCCGCCGGCGCTGTCGCTTGACGCCGCGCCGTTCGTGATCGCCGACCTTCCGGGGCTGATCGCCGGTGCGGCTCAGGGCGCCGGCCTGGGAGTTCGTTTTCTGCGGCACGTCGAACGCTGCCGGGCGCTTCTCCACCTCGTCGATCTGGGGCCGCAACCGGAGCCCGAGGGGACTTCCGTCGCCGAGGCGGTCGACACCGTCGCGTTCGAACTCGGGGCCTTCAACGACGACCTGCTTCGTCGGCCGCGCGTTCTCTGCGGTTCGAAGCTCGACGTCGCCGACCCTGGGCGCCGGCGCGAGCTTCAGGACCTGGCGGTCGCTGCCGGCCAGCCGTGCTTCGAGGTCTCGGCCGTTTCCCGCGAGGGGCTCGAACCGCTCGCTCGGGCGCTCCGCAGTCTGCTCGACGACGAGGGACCCGCGGACATGGCGACGAATGCGGGCGCTTGGAACTCGTGAGTGTCTCGAGCCTCAGGCTGGGCCTGTTCGGCGGCAGCTTCGATCCGATCCACAACGGCCACATCCTGCCGGTGCTCGCGGCGCTCGAGCTGCTCGAGCTGGAGGTCGTCCACTATCTGCCGACCGCGTGCCCGCCGCACAAGCCGCAGGGGGCGAAAGCGCCGGCTCTGGCGCGCAACACGATGGTCGAGTTGGCGCTCTTGCCCCATCGGCAGCTCGTCGTGTCGGATGCGGAGCTCGATCTGGCGGGTACGTCGTACACGATCGACACGGTCGAGGTCTACCGGGAGCGCTTTCCTCACGCCGAGCTCCACCTGCTGCTCGGCGTTGACAGCTTCAACGATCTGCCGGGGTGGCGCCGGTTCGGCGACCTGGTTCGCCTGGTCCGTTTCGTCGTGTTGGCCCGACCCGGCGAACGGGAGTTGCGTCCCGAGGTATGTGCTGCCGTCGAACGGGGGCAGGGTCACGTCCTGGTTCGGCACCGGTCGGTGGATGTGTCCTCGAGCGACATCCGGAGGCGGCTGGCGCGCGGCGAGACGGTCGACGCGAAGGCGATACCGGCGCCGGTGCTAGAGTACTGCGTCAAGTACGGGCTCTACCGTTGAGTCGAACGCAGATCCTCGAGGCCTCGACGGCCGACACGACCATCGATTCCGAGGAACGCGTCCGCGCCGCCATCGCCGCCGCGCTCGACCGCAAGGCAGAGGGCCTGCGGGTTCTCGAGCTGACGGAGGTCAGCGACTTCACGGATTACTTCGTCATCTGCAACGGCGCGAACGCCCGCCAGGTGAGCAGCATCGCGGAAGCCGTGGAGCGCCGATTGCGCGCTGCGGGCGCCCGGCCGCTCCACGTTGAAGGGGCAGGCCGCGGTCAGTGGGTGCTGCTCGACTACGGCGACGTGATCGTTCATGTGTTCGACCGAGACCGCCGCGACCTGTACCGGTTGGAGCGGTTGTGGGCCGATGCGCCGGACCGGACCGAGGCCCTGGCCGAGTCCGCCTGATGACTGCGGCGTTGCAGCTGCGGGTGAACGGCCGGGAACGCGAACTCGCGTGCCCCGGCCGCGACGCGACCGTGCTCGATCTGCTTGCCAGCGTCGACCAGCATCCGAAGACCGTTGCGGTCGAGCTGAATCGCGAGCTCGTGCCGCGCGCCCGTTTCGGCGAGACGACGCTGCGGAACGGCGACCAGGTCGAGATCGTGCGATTCGTGCAGGGTGGCGCACCCACCGGGCCCTGGCAGCCAGGATCGGGTATAGTCGCGCGTCGCCGTTGACGTCGACCGTTGCGGTCGATGTTGACGGAACGTGGCGCGGAAGCTGGGCCGCTAGCTCAATTGGCAGAGCAACAGACTCTTAATCTGTGGGTTCGGGGTTCGATTCCCTGGCGGCTCACCAAGCCCCGCCTGGAGCAGCCGCGCTCTCCTGCTCGAGCGAAAGTGGCGGAACTGGTAGACGCGCTAGACTTAGGATCTGGTCCCTCACGGGGTGGGGGTTCGAGTCCCCCCTTTCGCATGCCCCGTCCTGCGGGTTCGTTCGACTCCCACGGCTCTTGTCCCTGACAGCTCCCGGATCCACTGAGGTCTCCGTCTTCCCATGAGTCTCGCGGTCTCCCAGCGGGAGGTAGGTAACTGCCGCGTCGAGTTCGAGATCGAGGCGCCGGTCGATGTCGTCGACGGCGAGTACGTCTCGGTGACGCAGGATTATCGCCGGCGCGCGCGGATTGACGGCTTCCGCAAGGGGAAGGCGCCCTTGGCGGTCGTGCGCCAGCGCTTCGCCGAGGCGATCGCCGAGGATGTTTCCGAGCGTCTCGTACCGAAGATGTGGGAGGAGGTGCGCGACGAGCGCGGCGTGCGGCCGATGGTGCAGCCGCAGGTCGAGTTGATCGAGGTCGCGCCGGGCCGTCCGCTTCGCTTCAAGGTCACCGTGGATGTGGAGCCCGAGGTGGAGCTTGGCGATGACCGGAGCTTCGAGCTCCCCGAGACGGACACGGAGCCGACCGAGGCCGAGGTCGACGACCTCCTCGAGCGGGTTCGACAGCGGTTTTCGACCTGGTCGACGGCCGAGCGCTCGGCGTCGCGAGGTGACCGCGTTCGCGGCCGGATTCACCGCTCCGCGGTGGCGGGCTTCGACCCGGACGAGGCCGAGGAGGACGACCCGCGGGGCCCGGCAACGCACGATGTCGATTTCGAACTGGGCGATGAGCAGATATGGCCTGAGTTGACCGACAACGCGACCGGGCTCGGCGCGGGTGGCTCGGTCACCTTCGAGCGGATGGAGCGGGATGGCGACATCGAGCGGCGTCGCGAGTACGAGCTGCAGGTGGAGGAGATTCTCGAGCGCATCCTTCCCGAGGTGAACGACGAATGGGCGGGAGGCCTCGCGCCGTCCATCGACTCGGTCGACGACCTGCGGCAGAACCTGCGGGAGCAGGCGACGATCGAGAAGGTCGCCAGCGCGAAACGGCAACGGACGGACGCCATGCTGGAGCAGTTGAGGGCACGCTATCCGGTCGTGCTGCCCGAAGGGGCGATCGACCGGGAGGCTCTGCGCATGACCAGACAGTACGCATTGGAGATGGAGCGCCGGGGCGTCGACCCGAAGGAGCTTCCCTGGGCCGACTTGACGGCGGATATCCGTGAACGGGCCGTCCGCCGTGCCCATGAGGCCTTCCTCCTCGATCTGATCGCCCGCGCGGACGGCATCGAGCCGACCCCCCAAGAGGTCGACGATGCGTTGCGGAAGCTCGCCCAGAGCGAGAACACGAGCCCGGCCCGAGTTCGCCGCGAGATGGAGCGGGAAGGCGGGATGCTGGCGCTCCGGGCCGATCTTCGACGAGACCGCACGCTGAACATCCTGTTGGAAGCGAACGCACCGCAGACCGAACCCGCCGCTTCAGAAGGAACGGCGGCCCAGACGGCCGAAGGAGAGGACTAGGGCGATGCTGGTACCGATGGTGGTCGAACAGACCAACCGGGGCGAACGGGCCTACGACATCTACTCGCGACTGCTCAAGGACAACATCGTCTTTCTGGGTCGACCGATCGACGACGACGTGGCGAATCTGGTCATCGCGCAGATGCTGTTCCTCGAGTCCGAGAACCCGGAGAAGGACATCTCGCTCTACATCAACTCGCCGGGCGGTTCCGTGACTGCCGGCTTCGCCATCTACGACACGATGCAGCACGTGAAGCCGGACGTTTCGACGTTATGTGTCGGCCAAGCGGCGTCGTTCGCGGCCGTGCTGTTGGCGGGCGGCACGAAGGACAAGCGGATGGTGCTGCCGAACGCGCGGGTCCTCATCCACCAACCCTGGGTGCAGAGCCTGGGCGGCCAGCAGACGGACATCGACATTCACGCCCAGGACCTGCTGCGGATGCGCTCCCGGATCGACGAACTCCTCGCACTCCACACCGGCAAATCGACGGAGGACGTTCACGCGGACACCGAGCGGGACAAGATCCTGACCGCGGAGATGGCCGTCGAGTATGGCCTCGCCGACCGCGTGGTGGAGCGTCGCGGCACGTAACGCGCTCTGGACCGCCGGCGTTCGCCGGGGTTGCCGTGCTAGCATCCGTTTCGCTTATGCCCGGAGGCGAAGCTCCGGCGTTCGGTTCACGCCGGCGGCGCCGGCAACCGAGATAACGAAGAACGTGGCAAAGAAAGACACAGGCGACGAGGCCCTCCGATGCTCGTTCTGCAGCAAGAGCCAGCGCGAGGTGAAGAAGCTGATCGCCGGGCCGACCGTCTTCATCTGCGATGAGTGCGTCGACATCTGCCTCGACATCATCGCCGAGGACCGGATGCTCGAGCAGCGCCAGGACGCGGTGCTGCCCAAACCGCAGGAACTGAAGAAGCTGCTCGACGACTACGTGATCGGGCAGGAGCAGGCGAAGAAGAAGCTCGCGGTAGCGGTCTACAACCACTACAAGCGGATCGACTTCGGCGAGCGCTCGCGAACCGACGTCGAACTCCAGAAGTCGAACATTCTGCTGATCGGCCCCACCGGCACCGGGAAGACGTTGCTGGCGCAGACGCTGGCTCGTCTGCTCAGCGTCCCGTTCACGATCGCCGATGCGACGACGCTCACCGAGGCCGGCTACGTCGGCGAGGACGTCGAGAACATCATCCTCAAGCTCTACCAGGCCTCCGGCAGCGACAAGGACAAGACGCAGCGCGGCATCGTGTACATCGACGAGGTCGACAAGATTTGCCGCAAGGGGGACAACCCGTCGATTACCCGCGACGTGTCCGGCGAGGGTGTGCAGCAGGCGCTGCTCAAGATCCTCGAAGGGACGCAGTGCAACGTGCCGCCCCAGGGTGGGCGGAAGCACCCGCACCAGGAATTCCTCCAGATCGACACGACGAACATCCTGTTCATCTGCGGCGGCGCCTTCGTCGGTTTGGAGGAGCGGATCGAGCACCGCATGAACGAGAAGACGATGGGCTTCGGCGCCGAGATCAGGAATCGTGACAAGCGCGCCGGCGAGATGTTGCAGCATGTGCTGCCCGAGGACCTGATCAAGTACGGGCTGATTCCCGAGTTCGTCGGTCGTCTGCCTGTCGTGGCGACGCTCGAGCAGCTCGACGCGGACGCCTTGGTCCGCATCCTGACCGAACCGAAGAACTCCCTCGTCCGTCAGTATGAGGCGATGTTCGAGTTCGAGGACGTCAAGCTGACGTTTACCCAGGAGGCGCTCCAGGCCGTGGCGCGCCAGGCCATGTCGCGCAACGTCGGGGCGCGAGGGCTGCGGATCATCCTGGAGGAGCTCATGCTGGAACTGATGTACGGCCTGCCGTCCGAGGCCGGCGTCAAGGAGTGCGTCATCAATGAAGACGTCGTGATGAAGGGGATTCAGCCGTTGACCGTCTACGAGAAGGCCGGATAGGCATGCCCTCCGGTTACGTGACGACGACGACCGAGCGACTGCCGGTCGTGCCGCTCCGGGACATGGTCGTCTTCCCGCAGATGATGGCGCCCTTCATCGTCGGCCGTCGCGGCTCGGTGCTGGCGCTCGAGCGAACGCTGAGCACGGCCGGCAAGCAGATCTTCCTCGTCGCCCAGCGCGACCCGAAGGTCGACGATCCGGGGATGGACGAGATCCATCCGATTGGTGTCGTAGCTCGCGTGGTCCAGAACGTGAAGCTCCCGAACGGCAACGTGAAGGTGATGGTCGAGGGGCTGCGGCGCGCGGAGCTTCGCACCCTGGAGGAGAGCCAGGGCGCGTTCGAGGCGGAAGTCGAGGTCTACGAGATTCACTATCCGGTAGACGACAAGGCGCAGGTCTACATGAGCCAGCTGCTGAACAGTTTCGAGCAGTACGCGAAGATGTCCCATCATCTGGCTTTCGAGAGTCTCATGTCGTCGCTGAAGCTCGACGACCCCGACCGCTTCGCCGATGTCCTGGCTGCTCACCTGACGGTCTCGACGTCCGAGAAACAGACTCTGCTCGAGACCCTGAACCCCTACGAACGTCTGCGGGCCGTGCACGACCTGCTCGATGTCGAGATGGAGAAGATCAACATCGACAAGCGGATCAACGTGCAGGTCAAGAAGCAGATGGAGAAGGCGCAGAAGGAGTACTACCTCAACGAGAAGATCAAGGCGATCCACCATGAACTGGGCCGCAAGGACGACCGGGCCGACGAGATCGCCGAACTGAAGGAGCGGGTGGAGAAGTGCGGCGCGCCGAAGCCGGTGCGCGAGAAGGCCGAGCAGGAGCTGCGGCGGCTGGAGGCGATGCCGCCGGTGTCCGCCGAAGCCACCGTGTCGAGGAACTACATCGACTGGCTCGTGTCCGTGCCGTGGAAGAAGCGCAGTCGCGAACTGAAGGACTTGAAAAAGGCCGCAGCGATCCTGGACTCCGGGCACTACGGCCTGGAGAAGGTGAAGGAGCGGATACTCGAGTTCCTCGCGGTGCGGCAACTCACCAGCAAGACGCAGAACTCGATCATCTGCTTCGTTGGCCCGCCGGGTGTCGGCAAGTCGTCGCTGGCGAAGTCGATAGCCGCCGCCATCGGCCGCAAGTTCGTACGCCTGTCACTGGGCGGCGTCCGCGACGAAGCGGAGATACGTGGCCACCGCCGGACCTATATCGGTGCGTTTCCGGGCCAGATCATCCAGATGATGAAGCGGGCCGGCACCCGGAATCCGGTGTTCCTGCTCGACGAGGTCGACAAGATGTCGACGGACTTTCGCGGCGACCCCTCGTCCGCGTTGCTCGAAGTGCTTGACCCGGAGCAGAACGACACGTTCGTGGATCACTATCTGGACGTCGAGTACGACCTCTCGCGGGTGATGTTCATCGCGACCGCGAACGTCGAGCACCCGATTCCGCCGGCGCTGCGCGACCGCATGGAGATCATTCAGCTCGCCGGCTACACGCCGAACGAGAAGCTCGAGATCGCGCGCCAGTTCCTCGTTCCACGGCAGTTGGAGAGCCACGGCCTGACCGAGGACGAGGTTTGCTTCGGCGAGGACAGCCTGAGCATCCTGATGGACTCGTACACGCGCGAGGCCGGGGTCCGCAATCTGGAACGGGAGATTGCCGGTGTCTGCCGCAAACTGGCCCGCCGCTTCGTCGAGGAGGGGCGTGCGAAGAGCGTGCGCTCCCGGGCGAAAGCGAAGGGGAAGAAGACGACGAGCGGCAAGCCGGCCGTCGGCGTCGACCGCGAACTGGTGGGCGAACTGCTCGGCAAGCCGAAGTACCGCCCGCACAAGAAGCTGGAACATTCCGAGATCGGAGTCGCCACCGGTCTGGCCTGGACTCAGGTCGGCGGCGAGCTGCTCGAGAGCGAGGTCGGCCTGATGAAGGGCACGGGCAAGCTGATCTTGACCGGCAAGTTGGGCGACGTGATGAAGGAGTCCGCGCGGGCGGCGATGTCCTATCTGAGGAGCCGCGCCGACGGCTTCGGGCTCGAGCCCGGCTTCCACGCGGACCAGGACCTGCACATCCACGTACCCGAAGGGGCCATTCCCAAGGATGGGCCCTCGGCCGGCATCACGATGGCGTCCGCCCTGATTTCGGCTCTGCTCGGCGTACCGGTACGCGGCGACGTGGCGATGACCGGCGAGATCACGCTGCGCGGCAAGGTGCTGCCGGTGGGTGGGATCAAGGACAAGGTCCTGGCCGGCTACCGCGCCGGTCTCTGCGAGATTCTGCTGCCGAAGGAGAACGAGAAGGACCTCGAGGAAGTGCCCGAGGAGGTCCGGGAGAAGATGCGGTTCCATCTCGTCGAGTCGATGGACGAAGTGCTTGAGATCGCGTTCGACGGTGTCGTCCGCCGTGTGCCCGAAGTGGCGACCGAGTTCCAGAAGCCGGCCGACGAGGCGCCGCCGGCGAACGTCGCGCACTGACGGCCAGAAGCAGCCCGTGGCGGAAGTCGCGCTCGATGCGATCGGCCATGCATCCCGCCCAGCATCGTTGCTCTTCGGTCGAATATGGCCCGGTATGCTCCCTCATCGCGCCGCTTCCCGGCGCCTGACCGCTCTTGGTGCGACACGCACTTCCGCCAGGGGCTGCCAGGCCTGCGGAGCAGAACTCGGCCGGAACAGACGATCGAGCGCAGGCGACCGGGCCCGATGGAGTCAGGGCGCCGACGCTGCCTCCGGGGCTGCTTTCGGGAGCTTGATGAAGGTACGTAGCGCGCGGTTCGTGACGGCGGCGGTCAGGGCGGCGGATCTGCCGTCCGACGGTCTCCTGCAGATTGCCTTCGCGGGCCGCTCGAATGTGGGCAAGTCGAGCCTGATCAACAGGATGCTCGGTCGTCGCAAGCTCGCCAACACGAGCTCCAGGCCGGGGCGGACGCGGACCGTGAACTTCTTTCTGATTGACGAATCCTGGTACGTGGTCGACCTGCCCGGCTATGGCTACGCGCGGGCATCGAAGCGCGAACGGGAGGCCTGGGGGCGGAGCGTAGAGCGCTATCTGCGGTCGGCGACGGAGGTTGCCCACGTCGTTCTGCTGATCGATGCTAAGGTGGGCGCTACGCCGCTCGACTGCGAGGCCCATGGCTACCTTCGTGGGCTGGGGTTCGAGCCCGTCGTCGCCGCGACGAAGATTGATCGGGTCGCGCGCGGGGCGAGATCACGATCCGTAGCCGGGATTGCGGAGAGGTTGGGAATGCCGGCCGGGGCTTTGCTGTTCCCCGTGTCGTCTCGCACCGGTGAGGGAGTTGCGCGGCTGGCGTTCGAGCTCTTGAATGACAGGGCCCGATGAGGCTGGCGATGGCGAGGATCTGAACGATGACGACGAACGGAACCCAGGTACAGGATATTCGTGGCGATGGCGATTCCCGCGCGGCGGCCAGCGCCGAGCTTGCCTACGATCTGAAGGACCTGAAGGAGCTCTCGAACCAGGATCTCCTCAAGCTGGCCCGCGAGCTGGATGTCGTGGGCGCTGCCGGTATGCATCGGCAGCAGCTCAGCTTCAAGATCCTCGAGGCGCAGACGGAGCGGAGCGGCATGCTGTTCGGCGAGGGTGTGCTCGAGGTGATGAACGACGGCTTCGGTTTCCTGCGCGCTCCGGAGTACAGCTACTTGGCTGGGCCG
The DNA here is from genome assembly GCA_965219625.1 of Candidatus Multivoraceae bacterium. Taxonomy (GTDB): domain Bacteria; phylum Acidobacteriota; class Thermoanaerobaculia; order Multivoradales; family Multivoraceae; genus Multivorans. The sequence goes on from OZ244782.1 coordinate 2,322,467, forward strand.
GATGACATCTACATTTCGCGCAGTCAGATTCGGCGCTTCGACCTCCGCACCGGCGACACCGTGTCGGGGCAGGTTCGCCCGCCGATGAACCGGGGAGAACGCTACCTGGCGCTGATGAAGCTCGAAGCGGTGAACTTCGAGCATCCCGACGCTGTCCGCCAGAAGATCTTCTTCGACAATCTGACCCCCCTCTACCCCGATGAGCGTCTGGAGCTCGAGGTCCCGGGCGATCTTTCGTCGCGCGTGACGGACTTGGTGACGCCGATGGGCAAGGGGCAGAGGGCCTTGATCGTTGCGCCGCCGCGGACCGGCAAGACGATGCTCCTCCAGTCGCTGGCACGGTCGATAGCGACGAACCACCCGGAGGTCGTGCTCGTCGTACTGCTGATCGACGAGCGGCCCGAGGAAGTCACCGACATGGAGCGTTCGGTGCGCGGCGAGGTCGTCTCGTCGACCTTCGACGAGCCGGCGTCCCGTCACACCCAGGTCGCGGAGATGGTCATTGAGAAGGCGAAGCGGCTGGTCGAATACGGCAAGGATGTCGTCATTCTGCTCGACTCGATCACCCGTCTGGCGCGCGCCTACAACACGGTGCAGCCGCCTTCCGGCAAGGTGCTCTCGGGCGGCATCGACGCGAATGCCCTCCAGCGGCCGAAACGCTTCTTCGGCGCGGCGCGCAACATCGAGGCCGGCGGCTCGTTGACGATTGTCGCCACGGCCTTGATCGACACCGGCAGCCGTATGGACGACGTCATCTTCGAGGAGTTCAAGGGCACTGGCAACTCGGAGCTCCATCTCGACCGCAAGCTGGTCGACAAGCGCATCTTCCCCGCGATCGACATCGACAAATCGGGGACGCGCAAGGAAGAACTCCTGCTGTCTGCTGACGAGTTGCAGCGCGTGTGGGTGCTGCGCAAGGTCTTGAATCCGCTTCCGGTGGTCGAGAGCATGGAGGTGTTGCAGGAGCGGCTGAAGAACACGCCGTCGAACGCCGATTTCCTCTCGGCGATGTCGAAGGGCGCGCGCGGGGTCGCGAACTGAACCCGTGGCGCGTGAGGTCGGCGCCGCGCTGGCGGTGGTTGCTGCGCTGGCCGCGGTCGTAGCTCGGATCGGGACCTTCCATCACGGCGCCGCGTCGTCGTCGCTCTTCATCGGCGGGCTGCTGCTTATCGCGCTGGCCTGGGCGGGGCGGCACGTCGTCGTCGACCCGTTGGGGCTTCAGGAGACGGCCTCCCGGGCGATTCCCCTGGGCGCCGCTGGCGGTTCGGGCAGCTTGCGGCGACGTCTGCCGTGGGCCTGGCTGCCGTTTCTGCTCTGGTTGAGCGTTGTCGCGAGTTGGCTGTTCTCGCCGGTGAGCCGCGCCGGCGAGGCGTTCGTCCTGTTCCTGCTGCCCGCGATCTGGGCTGCGGCCGGCATCGGCCGGCTGCTCGGCTCGCCGAGGGCCCGGCAGTGGACGATCAGCGGTGTTGCGCTCGTCGCGGTCAGTGTTTCGGCTTGGGCGCTCTGGTGGCGGCCGCTTCACGAACAGGGCCGCGCCGCGCTCCCGATTGGACATCACAATCAACTCGCCCTCGTGTTGGTTGCCCTCCTGCCGGTCGCTGCGCTCGGCGGGTGGCGGATGTTCGGTGGACTCCGCTTCCGCCTCGGCCTCCTCGGGGGGCTTCTGGTCTCCGGCGTGATCGCCTGGACGGTGGGCGCCACCGGGTCGTTCGCGGGCTACCTTGCCTTGCTGCTCCAGGTGGTGGCCGCTTCGTTTCTGTTCATTGCGGTCGGTGGTCGACGCGCGGAAATGCGCCGGGTCACGTCAATCAGGGCGCCGCTCGCGGTCCTCGTTCTGCTCCCCCTCTTGGCTACGGCGCTCGTTGCCGGTCTTGCCGCGTCCCGAACCGAGGTCCCCGGCCCTCTCGCCCGCGTGGGTGCTCTGATTCGGTTGGAAGATCCCTCGCTTGAGGTTCGCCGCACCTACGCGGAGGCGGCGTTTGACGGCTTCGGCGCGCGTCCCGTCCTCGGCTGGGGACCGGGCTCTGCGAGCTGGACACTTGCCCGCCACTGGCAGCCGGCGCCGGGAGTCCATCCGCCGGGCGAGGTCATCACGGACGCACACAGCCTGCTCGCGCAGGCGCCGTACGAAGTGGGTCTGCTCGGCACGATCGTGCTGTTCGCGCTCGCGTTGCGCTACGGCGCTCGCCGTCTGGGCGATCTGGTCCGCGCCGCGCGAGCGCCTCCCGGCACGAGCGCCAGCGAGGCGGATACGGCTCTTGCGGCTGCTTCCCTGCTTGGTCTTCTCGGCGCTGGCGTCTGCCTGTTGTTCGGTGTCTTCGCGACGATCACGGCGGTGCCGGCGGTACTTGTCTTGAACTTCGGTCTGGCGGAGGCTGCTCGCCGCGCCGCCACGTCCGCATCGCCGCCGTCAGAACCGGAGGCCTGGTGGGCGCCCCGGCTTCGCCTGGCGGCGTTCTGCTGGCTGGGCCTTGCCGCCGTATGGTCGATCGAGCGCGCCGTCGCGGCAAGGAGCTACGAACGAGGAATGGCCGTGGCGATGGCGAGCGCGGAGACGAGCGACGCGGAACCTCCGGCCGAAGCGTGGGACCTGGTCCGTCAAGCCGCCGCTCTCGACCCGGGATTCCCCCTCTATCGGGCGCGGTTCGACCCCTGGAGCGCCGCTGTCTCCGGGGACGGCCTGGCTCCTCTGTGGCTCCTGGCGGGAACGGATATCGGCGTCGGCCCCGAGCGTCGGCGCGAAGCGCTGGAGCGGGCCTGCGACCTGGATCCGCTTTCCGCTCTGGCGCCGTTTGAACTCATGCTGCTCGAGCGCCAGCGGGGTACGCCTGCGTCCGACGCGCCGGTCGCGGCGCGAGCCGCGAGAGCGATCATCGCCGAGCCGCTGCTGCTGGCCGCTTCGGCGTTCGAGGGCGACCCGGATCTTCGCTCTGACCTCTACCGTCGGATCGTCGACTGGCCGGGTCTGCCGCCCGGCTGGCTGGCGGCCTTCGAGGAGCTCTGGTTTGCTCTCGACTGGTCGAACGGCGGCCAGGGTCCGGCTCGCGACGTACTCTCGGTCGAGGCGGACGGGCAGCCTGCGCTCTCATTCAGTCTGTTCGCCTTTCGTCGGCCGCCTTGGCCGCTGTCCATCGGCGCCGTTCCGCTTCGCAGCCATCGTCTGGCCGCGGTTGAGGACGTGGGACTACCCGCAGTCACGCACCTTCCTCAGACGGCGCCGTCGCCTTTCCGTTCGCGCCGCTGCGGCCTGGAGTGACGACTGCCCGGGCAGGTTCAGGCTGCGCCCGAGGCCTCGTCCCGCGCTGCGACGACGCGGTTGCGGCCGGCACTCTTCGCCCGGTACATCGCTTCGTCCGCCGACTGGAGGAGCCGCATCGCGGAGTCTTCGACGGGGCGTTCGGGCCCGGCTCGATCCGCGTCCTCGTCGCGCGGCGTTGCGCGGAGGGAGGCGACTCCGATGGAACACGTGAGATGGACGAGGGGTCGTCGTTTCGGCCCGAGACCGCCGGGGAGAATCGTGGCGGCGAGGTCGGCGCGCAGCCGCTCGGCGTGTTCGAGCGCTCGCTCGAGACGGTGTCCAGGCAGGACGAGTACGAACTCGTCGCCGCCGAAGCGCGCCGCGAAGCCGGTTGTCGGCCGGGTCGAGGCGTCGATGAACCGGGCGACCTGACTCAGGATTCGGCTTCCGGCCAGGTGCCCGTGCCGCTCGTTCACCTGGTTGAACGAGTCGAGGTCGATGAACAGCAGGCTGATCTGACCGCCGTCACGTTTCGTCGCCCGGATCGCCTCGGTGAGCGCGCACTCCAGCGTGTGGACGTCGAAGAGGCCGGTCAGGCTGTCGCGACGCACGTCGACGGCGCTCGAGACCCGGACGACTTCGCGTAGAGCGGCCGCCGCCCGCGCGGCGACATGAATCGTCAGGCTTTTCGCGCTGTGGCTGCTTCGCCGGGTCACGGCGGGGATCTTACGGCGACGTGGCTGCTAGCGTACTGGGCGGTGGCCGGCGCACAGGGCAAGAGCGGTCCTCCGCTTCGCAAGTCTCTGGGCCAACACCATCTGCGGCACTCTGCCTCGGCGGCGCCGGCAGTCGACTATCTGGACGTGTCGGGCCGGCAGGTGGTGGAGATCGGAGCGGGAGGCGGCGTGCTCACGAGGATTCTGCTTGAACGCGGCGCCCGCCGGGTCATCGCCTGCGAGCTCGATCTGCGCTGGACGTTCGAGTTGGGCCGACGGCTCGGCGACTCTCGCGTTGCCCGCCTGTGCGCCGACGCGTGCGATCTGCGCTACGAGCGCCTGACGGCGGCAACGCGTATCGCCGGCAATCTGCCGTACAACCTGGCAACCCGCATCGTCCGCACGGTTCTGGAACGATCACCCGTTGGCGCGCGGGCGGCGTTTCTGGTTCAACGCGAGGTGGCCGAGCGGCTGACGGCTCTGCCGCGAGACTCGGCATACGGCGCGCTGAGCGTTCTCGCCGCTTCGAGGGCGAGCGTCCGTCGTCTGGCTATCCTGCCGCCCGGCAGCTTCGTGCCGCCGCCCGCAGTGACGAGTGCGTTCGTCGGCCTGGAACGGAAGACCCCGCCGGTCGACGAGGGCGCCTGGCCGGCCTTTGCCGCATTTGTGGGGACGGCCTTTGGCCACCGCCGGAAGACCCTGCTGAACAACCTGCGCCGCGAGTTCGGACGAGGTCCGGCTGAACAGGCTCTTCGGCGCGTCGGTCTCCCGCTGCGGGCCCGAGCCGAGGAACTGAATGTCGCCGATCTGGTCGTTCTGTTCGGCGCGGTTCGAGACCTGGAGGTAGACGAACGCCAATGAACCGAGATAGAGCCATATAGGCATATCAACTTGCAATGAGTTACAATCGTCGTCCCGTGCCTCTTCCCGTCATCGCCTGTCGCGGAGCGTGCCGATGACCCGGTCGGTGAAGCGCGCCAAGAGGTTTGCGCTTCGAGAGGGCTTGCCGGCGGGTAAGGGAGGCGAATTGACCGGCCTTCTGCTGCTTGCTGTCGGCGCTCTGTTGCTGCTCAGTCTGTTGAGCTACAGGCCGAGCGATCCGAGCTTCATGCGCAGCGGGGCAGAGGAAGCCCTGACATCGAACTGGATTGGGCCGGTCGGGGCAGGCGTCGGAGCGACGGGCTTCGGGCTGTTCGGCTTCGCGGTCCTTGCGTTGCCGCTGATTCTCCTCTGGAACGGGTATCTCCTGCTGCGCGGCCGGGGAGGTACGCCCTCGCTGCCCGGCGTAGTCGGGTTGGTCATCGCGTTCACAGCAGGGCCGACGATCATCTCGCTCGTTCTGGGGGATATCTCGTATCGAGGCGAGCCGTTCGCTTCTGGCGGTGTTCTGGGCGCGTCGCTTGCGGTCTCCGCGGCGAACTGGTTCGGCAAGGTCGGCGCAGGGCTCATTGCGCTCTTCGGACTTCTGTTCGGTGTCACCCTGAGCACGCAGAAGAGTCTGCCGGAGTCGCTCGGCGGCGTGGCGGACCGGATGAAGTTGCTGCCCGCGCGGTTCAGGCGCAGTCCGAGAAGGAGGAAGCCGAAGGAGAGGGCAATAGCGAGCGACCGCGCGGTGGCGCCGTCGGAAGGGAACGGAGGATCGCTCGAGGAACTGGAACGGCGAAGGTCAGTCGATCGCGGGGCGCCGCCGACGAACGAAGGGCCGGGGGGGGACGTCGCGGCGCCCAAGCCGGCCGTGGCTTTGGCAGCCAGGAACGTCAGAGCTCCGTCCATGTCGAACGAGACCTCCTCCGGGCCGCCGGACGCAGATCCGGAACTGCCGCCGCTCGACCTGCTTCGTTCTGACGAGGTCGCTTGCGAGGTCGACAGTGAGGAGCTCCGGCGGTTGGGCGAGTTGATCTGTGCGCGCTGCGCCGAGTTCGGCGTCGAGGGCACGATCGAGGACATCAGCCCAGGCCCGGTGATCACGGTCTTCGAGTTTCAGCCTGCGCCTGGAGTCAAGGTAGCTCAGATCGTCAACCTCCAGGACGACTTGGCGTTGTCGCTCAAGGCGGAGGCGATTCGCATCGACCGGATGCCGGGACGGTCGACGCTTGGCATCGAAGTGCCGAATGCACGACGGACCGTGATCCCGCTTGGGCGCCTTCTCGGCGACCGCGAGTTCCACGACGATTCGTCGCCCCTCATCCTGGCGCTGGGCCGAACGCTGCGCGGCGAGCCGTACTACGCCGATCTGACGAAGATGCCGCATCTGCTCGTCGCCGGCGCCACCGGGGCCGGCAAGAGCGTCGGCCTCCAGGGGATGCTCACATCGATCCTGTACAAGGCGCGGAGTGACGAGGTCCAGTTCATTCTGATCGACCCGAAGCGGATCGAACTCGGTGTGTACGCGGATATTCCGCACCTGAAGACAGCGGTCGTCGTCGAGCCCAAACAGGCCGCGAACGCCCTGCGCTGGGCGGTTGCCGAGATGGAGCGCCGCTACCGGCTGCTGGCCGAAGTGCACGTCCGCTCGATCGACTACTACAACGAGGCGATCCGCGATCCCGAAGTCGCTCGGCGGTTGCGGCTCCGCGACGAGACCGCGGAGGAACCGGTCGAGTCGCGCGACTTCGAGCCGCTTCCGTACTACGTCATCGTGATCGACGAGTTGGCGGATCTGATGATGGTCGCCTCGTCGGACGTGGAGACCTCCATCGCGCGGCTGGCGCAGATGGCGCGGGCGGTGGGCATCCACCTGATCGTCGCCACGCAGCGTCCATCCGTCGATGTGCTGACCGGCACCATCAAGGCGAACTTCCCCTGTCGTATCTCCTACGCGGCGGCGACCCGGCACGACTCGCGCACGATCCTCGATCAGGTCGGCGCCGAGAAGCTGCTCGGCAAGGGAGACATGCTCTTCATGCCGCCGGGAAGCGCGCGGACGATCCGCCTGCACGGCGCTTACGTTACCGAGCAGGAGACGGCTGCGCTCGTCCGCTGGCTCAAGCGGCAGGGTCAACCGAACCTGGATCCTGCGGTGCTCGAGGCGCCGCCCGAGGAACGATCGACCGCGAGCGACGAGCCGGGCGGCGGCGATGTGCTCTACGACGAGGCGGCGCGCCTCGTCGTTTCCGAGCGGATGGGATCGGCGAGCTTCCTGCAGCGTCGGATGCGGGTCGGCTTTTCCCGCGCCTCCCGCCTCGTCGACCTGTTGGAGCAGGACGGTATCCTGGGCCCGCCGCAGGGCAGCAAGCCGCGTGACGTGCTCGTGCCGCCGGATTACTTCGAGGAGATCGAGCAGTCGCAGATGGCCCTCGAGTAGCGCCGGTGGCCGGGAGGTCGCGTAGGCTCCGCCTGGAGTCATGGCGATTTCGCGGCAGCTCGAGCGAACGGTCTTCTTCGGCACCCCGGAGTTCGCGGTGCCTGTGCTTGACGCGCTGGATGCGGCCGGGCGCCGACCGCTCCTGGTGGTCAGCCAGCCACCGCGGCGCACCGGCCGCGGCAGGCGGGTCGTCGAGCCTCCGGTGGCTCGCTGGGCGCTGGAGCGCGGCGTCGAACTGCTGCAGCCAAACCGCCTGCGCGATGCAGGAGTCCTCGACGCTCTTGCCGCCTTCGCTCCGGACCTGGCAGTAGTGGCGGCCTATGGCCGGATCTTCCCCGCCTCTCTGCTCGCTCTACCGGCGGCAGGGTGCGTGAACATCCACGCCTCGCTGCTGCCGGCCTACCGCGGAGCGGCGCCGATTCAAGCGGCGATCGCTGCCGGCGAGGAGTTCACCGGCGTTACGACGATGCTGATGGACGAGGGACTCGATACCGGCCCCATCCTGATGGCGGAACAGACACGGATCGGCCCGCGCGAGACGGCTGGCGAGCTGTCGGCGCGGTTGGCCCTGATCGGTGCGCGCCTGCTCATCCGTACGATCGAGCAGCTCGAGGCGTCTACCGTCGACCCGGCGCCCCAGTGCGACCAGGCGGCCACCTATGCGCCGATGCTCAGCGCGGAGGACGGCATCGTCGACTGGCGGCTGCCCGCGCGGGAGATCGCCTGCCGGGTTCGCGCCTTCGAGCCATGGCCCGGCTCGCGGACGTCGCTCAGGGATGAACCGGTACGGATCCTCGCTGTTCGTTCTGTCGATTCACGGCCGGGGCGGCAGCTTGCTTCCGTTTCCGGCGACGATCTCGTGGTTGCCGGTGCATTTCTGGGTTGCGCCAAGGTGGAGGGCATCGGCCGTACGCCCCTGGTCGGCTGTGGCGGTTCGTCCGTCCTCGCGCTTGAGCGCGTTCAGCGTCCCGGCCGCCGTCCGGTCTCGGGCATCGACTTCGTCAACGGCCTTCGGCTCGCTCCGGGCGAACGTTTCGGGATGGCGGCTTGAGTCCTCGACGCACGATTCCGAACCTGGGCGGCGGCTGGCGCCGACGGCGGGTAGAGAGTCGGCTCACCGCGCACGGCAAGGTGCGCGATTCAGCCGCCTTCGTACTCGAACGGACGCTGGATTCGAAGGCGCCGGTGTCGACGTTTCTGCACGACGCCCTCGAGCGTTCCGATCCGCGGGATCACGCCCTGCTGCGCGAACTCGTGCTCGGCACGTTGCGCTGGCTGCGCTTCATCGACCATGTTGTCGCCAGCGCGTCGGCGCGGCCTCTCGAGCGGATTCAGCGGGCGCTGCTTGCACCGCTTCGCATTGGCGCCTATCAGCTCTTCTTCCTTGATCGCGTGCCGGCGCACGCGGCCGTCAACGAGGCGGTCGAGCAGGCGGCGAACCGGACGCACGCCGGCGGCGCGAGCTTCGTCAACGGTGTGCTCCGGCGAATCGCCCGCACGCCCTCTCCGGAGCGTTGGCCGGTGGCTCACGATGCCGGCCTGGCCACCCGGCTGGGAGTGCGCCATTCGCATCCGGATCTGTTGGTCGAGCGGTGGCTTCATGCCTACGGCGAGCAGCAGACGCTTCGCATCCTGGAGGCGAACAACCGACCCAAGCCCCTCCACTTGCTTGCGTTCCGGGAGCGGGGCGGGCGCGCGGCCTTGGCCGAGCACTTGATCGACGAGGATGTCGGCGTCGAGCCGTCGCTGCTCGCGCCTCACTGCCTGACTGTCCGTTGGGGCAATCCGCTGGACTCGGGCGCGTACCGTCGGGGCGCCTTCTACGTACAGGACGAGGCGAGCCAGTTGGCGGCGGTCGTGCCCTCGCCCGTCCGCGGTGAACGGGTGCTGGACGTGGCCGCGGCTCCGGGGGGCAAGACGTTCGCCGTGCTCGCGGACGAACCGAACGCACGGTTGTTCGCTGCCGATGTCGCGCTCGACCGGCTGAACGCGATGCGCCTGAATGCCTCCCGACTGGGACTTGGACCTCTCCTCTGCGCCGCGGATGGAACTGCGCTGCCGTTCGGTCCCCGATTCGACCGCGTCATCGTTGACCTGCCCTGCAGCGGTACCGGCACACTTCGCAAGAATCCCGAGCTCAAGTGGCGGATCAGCGCGGCCGAGATCGAGCGGCTGGCGGTCAAGGGTTCGGCGATCGTGCGCGGCGCCGCTCTATGCGTTCGGCCGGGAGGTCTCCTCGTCGTCATCACGTGTTCCATCGAGATGGACGAGAATGAGGCGGTCGTCGCCGACTTCCTCGACGAACGGGACGACTTCGCTCCGCGCGACCTCGGCTTGGACTTGCGACGGCCCGTCTCGGACCACGTTCACGGCCCGGGACTATGGCGGCTGCTGCCTGCTGGCGACCACGACGGCTTCACGGTTCAGGTGCTTGAGCGGATGGCTGGTTGAGTGTTCAGGAGGGCTCTGCGAGTCGCCGGCCCGCGACAGGGACCCGCCTGGGCGGGGCGGCGTCATGCCTTGGGCGGCGGTCCGCCAGGCCGCCCTCATCGCCGGAAATGCGCGTCTACATTGACAATCCGGCAGCATCTGTCGTAGGTTTCGGCTACTTCGACGGGCTTTCGGGCAAAACCGTACAGTATAGCGCGAAGAGCTCGAGGCTCACAACAAGACACTTGAGAGGAGTATGTTCGATGGCCGGAAAGGCAGATCTCGTGGACGCCGTCGCCAGTGGCGCGGGTCTCAGCAAGAAGCAGGCGGCGGATGCCGTCCAGTCAGTGATCGACAGCATCTCCAGCAACCTGCAGCAGGGCGATCGGGTGCAGGTACCCGGCCTCGGCAGCTTCGCGGTTTCCCACCGGGGTGCGCGGATGGGCCGCAACCCGAAGACGGGCGAGGCGATTCACATCGCGGCCAGCAATGGCGTCCGCTTCAAGGTCAGCCGCACCCTGAAGGACGCCCTGAACTAAGCGCGATCCGTAGCCGGGCTTGGCGTCGGATGCGACCGGGGATAGCCGGGCGTCCAGCGCGTTCCATCCACGGTTTTCGCGGAAGGCACGGTGAAGTCGGCTCCGGCGTCCGCCCCGGCGAAGCTCGTCACCGGATGAGCGGGTAGAGGCGGGCCAGCCGCGCCGGCTTCACCCCTGCCGCGAACAGCGACCAGATCAGCCAGTTCGTCGCGACCGTCCGGAGCACCCCGCGCTCCGCGAAGCGCCGCGACGAGGTCGTCACCCGGTGTTCGACTGTTGCCAGCGGGCCGTGCTGGCGCAGTCGTCGAATGAAGTCCAGGTCCTCGAGGATCGGCAGATCGGCGAAGCCGCCGCAGCCTTCGTAGGCTGCGGCGGTCGCGAATTGGGCTTGATCGCCCAGAGGCAGCATGAACTGTCGCGTGCGGAGGTCGACCAGAGGACGACCCAGGCGGAGCAGGGCCGGCGCCGCTTCGAAGTCGACGAGGAAGCCGCCTCCGACGGCGCCATTCTCCACCGCTCGGGCGATCTCGTCGCGTGCGTTCGCTGGGAGGCGGGTATCGGCGTGGAGGAACAAGAGCACGTCGACTCCGCGGCGAAGAGCCAGATGGGCGCCGGTCCGCAGTTGGAGGCCGCGCCCTTTCCGCGGTGCGGCCGTCGTGTCCGCGCCTGCTCGGCGCGCGAGGTCCAACGTGGCGTCGCGGCTACCTCCATCCACCACGATCAGGTGTTCGCAGTGGCTCAACGCCGCGGTTACGGCGGTCGCTATCGTCTCGGCTTCCTCGAGCACCGGCATGACGATTCCCAAGCGCATTCGTGGGGTAGGTTAGCCGCGTCGGGCTGAGTCCGTGCGGTTCAGCTCGTCGTACGGCATGAGCGCTGACGACTTCACCCATCTCGACCGGCGTGGACGCGCGTCGATGGTCGACGTCTCGGCCAAGGAGATCACGCGTCGGGTGGCCCGCGCGTCCTGCCGGGTGGTCCTCTCGGAGGCGACTGTCGCGCGGCTCGGGGCGCTGCCCAAGGGAGATGCGCTGACGGTGGCGCGGATCGCCGGCGTACAGGCGGCAAAGTGCACGTCGACCTGGATTCCGTTGGCCCACCCGCTGCCGATCGAACAGGTGGAGGTGGACGTCGAACCCGCTCCAGGCGGCGTCGCCATCAGGAGTTCGGTTGTCGTCACGGCTCGAACCGGCGCCGAGATGGAGGCGCTCGTCGCCTGCTCGGCTGCTGCGCTTGCGCTCTACGACATGGTCAAGTCCGTCGAACGGGGCGCTGTCATCACGGACCTGCTGTTGGAGAGCAAGAGCGGCGGCCGAAGCGGCGACTACCGCCGGCAGGTCCCTTGACCTCGAGGAGACTCTCGGAGGCGAACCTGCGGTGTCGATGACGATGCGCACGGGCCTGGACCTTCTGCTTGGCGATCCGACGGCCTTGGCCGGGCGTCGCTACGCGCTCCTCTGCCACCAGGCCTCGCTCAGCCGGGACGGCGTGCATGCTCACGTCGCTCTCGCCGGGATTCAGCCGGCTACGGCGCTGCTTGGCCCGGAGCACGGCTTCCATGGCGTCGAACAGGACATGGTCGCTTCGGAAGACGAGCGGGATCCGTGGACCGGCGGCCGGGTCGTCTCGCTCTACGGCGACGACGCGCTGAGCTTGCGGCCGCGGGGATCGGTCTTCGATGGTTCGGATTTGCTGGTGATCGATCTCCAGGATGTGGGCGCCCGCTACTACACGTTTGCGGCGACTGCGGTCTGGGCGGCCGAAGTCGCGCTTGCCCGGGGTCTCGAGGTGTGGATCCTGGACCGGCCGAATCCGCTCGGTGGCGTCGATGTGGAAGGCAACCTGCTCGACCTTGACTTCACCTCGTTCGTCGGCGCCTTCCGGATGCCGCAGCGACACGGTCTGACCCTGGCCGAGATCCTGCTGCTCGAGGCGCGGCGCCGGCACTGGGACACGACGGGCATCAGGGTGTTCAGAGTCGATGGCTGGCGGCGCGGGCAGGTCTGGCGGCAGACCGGCTGGCCTTGGACGGCGCCGTCGCCGAACATGCCGACACCCGAAACCGCGACGGTCTATCCGGGCGTGTGTCTGTTCGAGGCGACGACGATCTCGGAGGGTCGTGGCACGACGAGGCCCTTCCTGTTGCTCGGCATTCCCGGCGCCGACGCGCCCGCGCTGGCCCTTCGCTGCCGCGAGCGGTTGGCGGCGGCGAAGCTCGGCGGAGTCTCGGTCGTGCCGGCGATGTTCCGGCCCATGTTCCAAAAGCACGGCGGGCAGGTCTGCGCCGGTGTCGAGCTTCGGGTGCGCGACGGTCTTGCGGTGCGACCCGTGAGGCTGGGCTTCGAGCTCCTTTTGGCCTTCCGCGAGGTTCTGGGCCCCGCGTTTCGCTGGCGGTCCGAGCCCTACGAGTTCGTCTCCGACACTCCCGCGATCGATCTGCTCGCCGGCACCGACCGCTTTCGTCTTGCGCTGGACGATCCGCGCGCACTCGCGGCTTGGCTCGGCGGTTGGGGCGGCGACGAAGATCGATTTCGGGCCGAGCGGGAGTCGGTGTTGCTCTACTCCTGAGGCGCTGCCACAATCCGGCCCGTGACTCGAAGGATCCTGATCGCCGATTCACTCGCTCCCGCCGGACTCGAACTCCTGCGCGAGAGCGCCGACGTCGATCATCTGACGGACGGCGACCGGCCGCGTCTCGCCGATTTGATCGGCGGCTACGAGGCGGTCATCGTCCGCAGCGCGACCCGGATCACCGAGCCCGTGCTCGAGGCGGGCGAGCGACTCAAGGTCGTCGCCCGCGCCGGGGTCGGAGTCGACAACATCGATGTCGCCGCCGCCACCCGGCTGGGTGTTCTGGTGATCAATGCGCCGACAGCCAACTCGTTGTCGGCCACCGAGCACACCTTCGCGTTGCTCCTTGCGCTGGCGCGACGGATTCCGGCTGCCGACGCGTCCCTCAAGGCGCGGCGCTGGGACCGCAAGAGCCACGTCGGCTCGGAGATTCACGGGAAGACACTCGGCGTGATCGGACTGGGTCAGATCGGGCAGCGGGTGGCGAGCCGGGCGCGGGGGTTCCACATGACCGTCCTGGGCTACGACCCGTACCTGCAGCCGGACGTGGCGCGGCGGCTGGAGGTAGAACCTGTGGAGTACGAGGATCTGCTCGTCCGGTCCGATTTCATCACCTTCCATACCCCGCTTACCGACGCGACCCGCAACATGCTCGACCGCGATCGGATCGCCCTGATGAAGGATGGCGCGATGGTGATCAACGTCGGCCGCGGCGGCGTCGTCGACGCGGAGGCGCTGCTCGAGGCGCTCGACGCGGGGAAGCTGGGCGGCGCCGGGCTTGACGTGTTCCCGGTCGAGCCGCCGTCCGACTATCGCTTGGCAGCCCATCCCCAGGTGGTCGCGACACCGCATATCGGCGCTCAGACCCGCGAGGCGCAGGATCGCATCGCGACGGAGACGGCGCGGATGGTGCTCACCGCTCTCGAAGGCTCGCTCGCGGTGTCGGCGGTCAATCTGCCGTTCCGCTCCACCGGCGCTCGAGGCGAGCCATTCCTGCGCCTCGGCGAGCAGCTTGGCCGGTTGTCCGCAGTCGCGCTCGGCGGGGGCCTGCGACGGCTGCAGATCGACCTTTGGGGCGTCGACGAGGATCTGCGCAAATCACTCAGCGTTGCGGCGCTCCGGGGGGCCCTCGTCCCATCCTGCGGCGAAGCGGTGAACTATGTCAACGCCGAGCGCACCGCCGTCGAGCGAGGTATCGAATGGGTCGAGGCGACCCATAGCGACCGGTCCTCGTACGCCCATCTCGTCCGCGTCAGGGCCGTCGCGGCGAACAACGAACGCCTGGAAGTCGCCGGCACGGTCTACCGCAGGGGCGACCTGCGTGTCGTGTCCTTCGCCGGCTTCCGGCTCGAGTTCAATCCCGATGGCCTGCTGCTCGTCATTCGGAACCGCGACGTCCCCGGCTTCGTTGGCCGTCTTGGCACGCTGCTCGGTGACGACGGGATCAACATTGCCGACATTCATCTCGCCCGCGAACCCGGAGGCGTCGCCATCGCGGTGCTGCGTCTGGACGAGACGCCGAACGCCGCCTGCCTGGCGGCGTTGGAGGCGCTCGACGAGTCGCTGTCGGTCGACCTGATCGATCTGTCGTAGCGTCAACCGGCGAGAAACGCGTCGAACCCGGCGGCTCGCAGACGGTCGAGAACGGCGTCGGCGTCGCGGCGCCGCCGCCGTTCGATCTGCACGCGGTAGACGCCGCCGCTCTTCCTGACGTTCACCTTGTCGATTCCGAGTTCGCGGCGGAGCCTGCGGGCGAGTTTGGCGGCGCTCGTCTGTTCGCGGAAGGCGCCGGCTTGGATCGTGAATCTGCCCCGTTCGCTCCGGCTCGCCGCCTGCCCGGACGGCACTGGCGCCGCACCCTTGCGGCGCGCCGGCGGCGTCTGAGCGCGGCGGGTCCTCGGCGGCTTACCTGGCGCGGCATGGGAGATCGGCAACTTCCTTGTCTGCGGAGCGGATTGGACGACCCGGATGCGGACTTGAGCGACTCCTGCGCCGAACATGCCGAGTTCCCGCGCGGCGGCCAACGACAGGTCGATGATCCGGCCCCGGATGAAGGGGCCGCGGTCGTTGATCGGTACGCGTAGCTTGCGCCCGTTGTCCTTGTTGCGGACTTCGACGACGGTGCCGAACGGCAGTTGCTTGTGAGCGGCCGAGATCCGGTGCATGTCGTAGATCTCGCCGCTGGCGGTGGGGCGGCCGTGAAACTTGGCGCCGTACCAGGAGGCGAGTCCTTCCTGGGTCGCGCCGCGCGGCGGCGTCTTGAGTTCTGCGGTCGAGGCGCAACCGAGCAGGACCGCTGCCGCGAAGAGCAGCGCCGAGAGCGGCGCGTAGAACTTGCCGGCGCTCACACCCGCGGCGCCTCGACCGCTGCCGTTTCGTGCTTCGCCAGCGCCGGCGCGGCGATCTCGGAGAGATAGTCGCTGACCTGTTCTGCGGAACGGCCCGTGAAGGACTCTTCGTCGATCAGACTCTCGAGTTCCGCGCGGTCAAGCCCGAACGCGGGGTCGGCCGCGATCAGATCGAGGAGGGGATTCGGTTCGTCGGCTGAGATCCGGTCGTGGGCCTCGAGGCTGTGGCGACGAATCCGCTCGTGCAGTTCCTGGCGGTCGCCGCCCCGGAGCGCGGCTTCCATCAGGAACGTCTCCGTCGCCATGAAGGGCAGCTCGCGGCGCACCCGCGCGGCGACCACGCGCCGGTTCACCCGCAGCCCGCCGGCGATGTTCGCGCTAAGCAACAGCACCGCATCGACGGTGAGAAAGGCGTCGGTCAGCACCAGGCGGCGATTCGCCGAGTCGTCGAGGCTTCGCTCGAGCCACTGCGTGCCGGCGTTCAGTGGGCCGTGCAGGGAGTCGCTCATCACCCGGCGGGACAGCGCGCACATCCTCTCGGCACGTACCGGATTCCGCTTGTAGGCCATTGCCGAGGAGCCTACCTGGCGCTCGTCGAACGGCTCGGACAGCTCGCCGACTCCCTGGAGCAGGCGCAGATCGCTGCCGAACTTGTGGCAGCTCTCGGCCACGCCGGAGAGCGCGTTGAGGATCTGGCTGTCCTGCTTGCGCGGGTAGGTCTGCCCGGTGATCGGCCAGCTTCCTTCGAATCCCAGTGCCGCGGCGAGCCGCGCGTCGAGCTCGCGCACTTTTTCGTGGTCGCCGCCGAAAAGGGTCAGAAACGAGGCTTGGGTTCCGGTAGTGCCCTTGACTCCCCGACAGCGGAGGCGGGCGCGCCGGTAGGTCACTTCCTCCAGGTCGGCGAGGATGTCCTGCAGCCACAGGCAGGCGCGCTTGCCAAGGGTGGTCAGTTGAGCGGACTGGAAGTGGGTATAGGCGAGCGTGGTCGTCCTCCGGTGCGCCTCCGCGAAGCGAGCCAGCTCGGTGGCCGCCGCCGCGAGTCGTCCGGCCACCAGATCGAGCGCGTCGCGGATGATCAACGCGTCCGTGTTGTCCGTGATGAAGGCCGACGTCGCGCCCAGATGAAGGATGCTGCCCGCATCGCCGGCGACCTCGGCGAAATGTCGCAGATGGGCGACCACGTCATGCCGGGTAGCTCGTTCGAGCTCGGCCACCCGTTCGAGGTCGAGCTCGCCCGCATGCCGACGCAGGGCCGCGAGTTGGGTCTCCGTGATCGGCAGACCGAGTGCTGCCTGATTCTCTGCGAGTGCGATCCAGAGCCGTCGCCAGGTTCCGTAGCGATGCCGACCCGAGAATAGCCGCGCCATTTCCGCACTCGCGTAGCGTTCATACAGCGGACTCTGCGGCTGCTCCGACATGACCGCAGTCTAGAGCAGCTCCGCTGCTGGGATCCGCTCGCTGTGGCGGACGACCCTGCGGGAAGCTGCTAGGCGCGGTCCAGAAGTCTCAGCATGACCGCTTTCTGGGTGTGAAGGCGGTTCTCTGCCTGAACGAAGACGCGGCTCTTCGGTCCATCGACGACAGAGGCGGTGACCTCCTCGCCGCGGTGGCACGGGAGGCAGTGGAGGTAGATCGCCCGACCGCTGGCCTTCGCGATGAGCTCGTCGTCGACCGTGAAGCCGGCGAAGTCGGCCAGACGCTGCTCTCTTTCCTGTTCCTGCCCCATCGAGGTCCACGTGTCGCTGTAGACGGCGTCGGCGCCCGCAGCAGCGGCGTCCGGATCTTCGCCGGCGGTGACGCTGCCGCCGCTCCGGGCGGCGAAGCGGCGGGCAAGTTCGACGTAGCGCGGATCCGCCGCGTAGCCCGGTGGCGAGGCGATGGCGAAGTCGATGCCGGCGCGGGCACAGGCGATCATCAGCGAGTGCGCGACGTTGTTGCCATCTCCGACGTAGGCGACCCGGAGACCGCGCAGTTCGCCGAACTCCTGGTGGAGCGTCATCAGGTCGGCGAGGGCCTGGCAGGGATGGAGTTCATCGGTCAGGCCGTTGATTACCGGTACGGTGGCGTGTTTCGCGACCTCGACGACCGTGTCGTGCTCGAAGGTGCGGAGCATCAGGATGTTGACGTAGCGGGACAGGACGCGGGCGGTGTCGGCCACCGTTTCGCCGCGCCCGAGTTGCAGGTCGTGGCGGGGGAGGAAGATCGCCTGCCCGCCGAGTTGGGCCATTCCGACTTCGAAGCTCACCCGGGTGCGGGTGGACGACTTCTCGAAGATCATGCCGATCGCATGGCCTGCCAGGGTGTTCCGGTGCGCCGCCGGCTCGGCGTGGAGCGCCAGCGAGAGTCGGAGGATCGACTCGAGCTGGCCGTCTTCGAGATCGGCGATGGACAGCAAATGACTCGGCATCGTCTTCGGCCTCTTCGGCGCGGCGACCGGGCTCTTCGGGCAAGCCCGCCGCCCGGTCGGGCGAGCGATCGACGAGTATGCCAAAGCGTCGGCAGCTGTGCGCTCAACTCCTCTCCGCGAGCGCCCGCAGGAAGGCGCGCCAGGCCCGGCCGCGGTGTCCGATACGGTCCTTCACCTCGCGGCCCAGTTCGGCGTAGGTGAGTTCTTCGCCCTCGGGCTCGAAGACCGGGTCCCAGCCAAAGCCCTGATCGCCGCGGGGCGGCAGCACGAGTCGCCCCGCGGTCGAGCCCTCGGCGATGACTTCGTCCTCGCCGGCCTTGAGCATCAGCGCACAGCGCGCCACGACCGCCGGGTTGCCGACCAGAGTCGCTGTCCGGGCGATGCCGGCATCTCCGACGGCGGCGAGCATCCACTTGACCAGGGGGCCCGGAAAACCGTTCATGCACTCGAGTTCCAGACCGGTCTCCTCGACGACGACCGGCCGCCCGAGATGCTGCCAAGCCGCGCTCGCCTTCGCGCGCAAGACCTCGATCAGGTCGCCCGACTGGATCTCCGGCAGGTCGAGGACGACCGTCGCGATCGGTCGACCCAGAATTCGCTCCGCCTCGAGCCGTTTGTTCGGATTCGAGGTGACGAGCACCCAGGCTCGCTCGCTCACGTTGGGACCCGCTCGGCTTGACGTTCAAGCTGCGCGTGGATCCGCTCGACCTGGCCGCGGAGCGCTTTCAAGTCGCCCGAGTTCTCGATGACGAAGTCCGCGATCTTCCGCCGCTCCGCGGAGCGCGCTTGTGCCTCCATCCTGGCTTCGGCCTGGTCGCGGTCGAGCCCACGCGCGATCGCCCGCTCGAGTCTGAGGGTTCGCGGCGCCTCGACCGTGACGACCGCGTCATAGCCTCCGCGGCCGCGGCCTTCGGCGAGTAGCGGCACCTCGAACACGACGACCGCCCCGTCTCCTGCACGCTCGAGCACCTCGAGATAACGTTGGCCGACCAGCGGGTGAATTGCCTGTTCCAACTCTCGTCGTCTCGCCGGCTCGGCAAAGACGAGCGCCCCCAGAGCTTCTCGGTCCACCGCGCCCGATGGCTCGAGCATCTTCCGGCCGAACAGTCGCGCCACGGCGCGAGCCCCTGGCTCGCCCGGTCGGTAGAGTTCGGCTACCAGCGCGTCGGCATCGGTGACGGTGAATCCGAGTTCCCGGAACATCCGGCCCACGGTCGACTTCCCGCTCGCGATGCCGCCGGTGAGTCCGACTCGCAGTGCGCTCATCTTCTGGCGAGAATACGTCGACATGCGTCGGCTCGCGAAAAACGCGCCGGATCCCATCTTGACAAGTTGCGCCGGGGGACTCTACGATCCTCGTTCCTCTGCGCGGGGAGGTGAGGTAGGAGTTTGCCTGCTCCTGCCGCGTTCGCGTGGAACGGAGAGCCGGCCCGTTTCGTCGGCAGCGATGGATCGAGATGACAACAATCGTCAAAGCCCGCACGGCCAATCCGACGTACAGCCCGAAGGCTGGAGAGATCGAGCGCAAGTGGTACGTGGTCGACGCCGAGGGCGTCGCCTTGGGACGCTTGGCTACGCAGCTCGTCGGCATCCTCACCGGCAAGGACAAGCCGACCTACGCCCGCCACATCGATGTCGGCGACTTCGTCGTCGTCGTGAATGCCGCGAAGGCGGTGCTCACGGGTGGCAAGGACGAGAAGAAGATCTACTACCGCCATAGCGGTCAGCCGGGCAAGTTGAAGGCGGAGACAGCCGGTCGCCTGCGCAGTCGGCGTCCGATCCGCCTGGTTGAACTTGCGGTGCGGCGGATGATGCCGAAGAACCGCCTGGGCCGGCGGCAACTCAAGAAGCTCAAGGTGTACAGCGGTGCCGAGCACCCTCACCAGGCGCAGCAGCCGGAGCCCATCGCAATCAAGGAGAGGGTAAGTTGACCGAAGCGAGTTATGGCACCGGTCGCCGGAAGACGGCCACGGCGCGAGTGTTCCTGCGTGCGGGAAGCGGCGAGATGAGGGTCAACGGTGTTGGCATGGACGACTACTTCAGCAGTGAAGTGCTGAAGATGATCGTCCGGCAGCCGTTGCAGGTGGTGGAGAAGGAAGGCGAAGTCGACATGTGGTGCACGGTACGCGGCGGTGGCGGGTCCGGCCAGGCGGGCGCCATCCGGCATGGCCTGTCGAGGGCTCTGGTCGAGTTCGAGCCCACATTTCGCGAGCCTCTCAAGGCGGCCGGGTTCATGACCCGGGATCCGCGGAAGAAGGAACGCAAGAAGTACGGTCAGAAGGGTGCGCGGGCACGCTTCCAGTTCAGCAAGCGATAGCGGGGACAGAAACTTGGCTCACGTCACGATGAAGGAGATGCTGGAAGCCGGCGTCCACTTCGGCCATCAGACGCGGCGCTGGAATCCGAAGATGCGCGGTTTCATCTTCGGCCGTCGCAACGGCATCTACATCATCGACCTCCAGCAGACGCTGCAGCACTTCCGCGAGGCTGCGAACTACGTCGAGCACATGGCGCGCATGGGCCGGCGGCTGCTCTTCGTTGGTACCAAGCGCCAGGCTCAGCAGGCGATCGAGGAGGAGGCACGGCGCTGCGGCCAGTTCTACGTCACCCATCGGTGGTTGGGCGGCACGCTGACGAATTTCGTCACGATTCGCGCTTCCGTCGAGCGTTTGCAGGATACGGAGAAGAAGCTCGCGGACGAGGAGAGCCTGCTGACGAAGAAGGAGCGTCTCCGACTCGAGCGTGAGCGGGACAAGATGGTCCGCAATCTCGATGGAATTCGCGACATGGAACGCCTGCCCGACGCGTTGTTCGTCGTCGATCCTCGTCGCGAACACATCGCGATCGCCGAGGCGAACAAGCTGAACATTCCGGTGGTGGCGATCGTCGACACGAATTGCGATCCGGAACTCGTGGACCACGTGATTCCGGGTAACGACGACGCGATCCGTACGATTCGCCTGTTTGCGGCGCGGATCGCCGACGCCTACCTCGAGGGCACCGCGGCCTGGGCGAAGAGCGACGAAGGGGATGTGGCAGAGATCGATGCCTCTGCCGAAACGTCGACTCCGGCCGAGGTCGAGGTCGCCGCCGAGGCCGACGCTCCCGCCGAGCCGGCCTCCGAGGTCGAGGTCGCCGCCGAGGTCGATTCTCCCGCCGAGCCGGCTGCCGAGGCCGACGCGGCGGCGGTAGCCGGCACGGACGAGGCAGAGGAATCGAGCGCGGCCGGCGACGGTACGGCGTAGCAGAGCGCGCCGCAAGTTCGAGTTGGGGCGGGTGCGTCATGGCGCCTGCCGGGATCAAGTGACGTTCCGGGCGACCAGCCCGGTCAGCCAGTGGCAGGAGAGGGCAGAGATGAACGCGACAGTGACGGCCGCGATGGTCAAGGAACTTCGAGACCGAACCGGGGCAGGCATGATGGACTGCAAGAAGGCCCTGGTGGAAACGGGCGGCGAGTTGGAACCTGCAATCGACGCTCTGCGCAAGAAGGGTCTCGCATCCGCGGCGAAGAAGGCCGGCCGCGCGACCAGCGACGGCCTGGTCGTCTCCTACATTCACGCCGGCGGCAGGATCGGCGTGTTGCTCGAGATCAACTGCGAGACGGACTTCGTGGCGCGGACCGACGATTTCCAGAAGCTGGCCCACGATGTCTCGCTCCACATCGCAGCGAGCCAGCCGCGGTTCATCGGCCGTGCCGAGGTCACGGACGAAGTGCTTC
Organism: Candidatus Multivoraceae bacterium; assembly: GCA_965219625.1. Lineage (GTDB taxonomy): Bacteria > Acidobacteriota > Thermoanaerobaculia > Multivoradales > Multivoraceae > Multivorans. Next base: position 2,343,738 of record OZ244782.1, read on the forward strand.
AGCGCGAAAAGCGGATTCACCGAGAGCAGGCGCTCGAGTCGGGGAAGCCGGAGCAGATCGTCGAGAGGATCGTCGAGGGCCGCATGTCCAAGTTCTTCAGTGAGAACTGCCTGTTGGAGCAGCCCTTCGTCAAGGACCCGGAACAGACAGTCGAGGATGTCCTGAAGGCGGCGATCGCCAAACTGGGCGAGAACATGCGGATCTGCCGTTTCGCCCGCTTCCAACTTGGCGCCGACGCGACGGTCGCCGCGGCGACCGCCGAGTAGGCGAGGCCGCACGCGAACCCCGTCGATGCCCGAGCCTGCCTACCGCCGCATCCTGCTCAAGCTGTCGGGCGAGGCGTTGATGGGCGACAAGCCCTTCGGCATCGACGAGGAGGTCGTGCGGCAGATCGCCGTGCAGATCCGCGAGGTGTTCGATCTCGGCGTCGAGATCGGCGTCGTAGTCGGCGGCGGCAACGTGATCCGCGGCTTGGCGGCGAGTCACCGCGGGGTCGAACGTGCAACCGGCGATTACATGGGCATGTTGGCGACGGTGATCAACAGTCTTGCCATGCAGGACGCCCTGGAGAAGGCGGAGGTGCCGACCCGAGTGCAGACGGCGCTCGAGATGCGCAGCGTCGCCGAGCCGTTCATCCGGCGCCGCGCCATCCGCCACCTGGAGAAGGGCCGCGTGGTCATCTTCGGCGCGGGTACCGGCAATCCCTACCTGACGACCGATACGGCGGCGGCACTCCGCGCGAACGAGATCCAGGCGGACATCTTGCTGAAGGCGACTCGCGTCGATGGCGTGTACAGCTCCGACCCCCGGCACGACGAGGATGCCGTGCGCTTGCCCGAAGTTACCTACCAGGAAGTGCTGGAGCGCAATCTGGGCATCATGGACGCAGCGGCAATCAGCCTGTGTCGTGAGAACGACCTCCCGATCGCGGTGTTCGACCTGTTGATGATCGGCAACATTCGTCGAGTCGTGCTGGGCGAGCGTGTCGGTTCCCTCGTTACCTGATTTCGCCGGGGATCCGAGCGTCGCGTGCCTGCGTGGGGCCCGCGGCCCATTCGTGTCGGAGGTTCGAACCCGCGGCAAGCCCCCTGCCGGCGGCGGATGATCGGTGGCGGCGGGGTAGGATCGCGGTCCGGGAGGCAGACGTGATGCAGGAGTTGTTCTTGGAGATGGAACTCAGAATGAAGGACGGCGTCGACCACCTTCATGGCGAGTTGAAGACGCTTCGCACGGGTCGTGCGTCGACCGCGCTGCTGGACGGCGTGATCGTCGAATACTACGGAACGCCGACACCGCTCAACCAGCTCGCCAGCCTGGCGGTCGCCGACGCCACGCTCCTCGTCGCGCAGCCGTTCGACCCGACCCAGATAGCCGCCATCGAGCGCGCCATTCTCGTTGCCGACCTGGGCCTGAACCCCTCGAATGACGGCAAGGTCGTACGCATCCCGGTGCCCCAGCTCACAGAGGAGCGTCGTCGTGAGATGGTCAAACGCGCGCATGACATCGCCGAGCGGTTCCGGAACACCGTGCGCGGCGTGCGGCGTGAGGGGAACGAGCAGCTGAAGAAGATGGAGAAGGCGAAGGAGATCTCTCAGGACGACGAGCGTCGGGGCTTTGACGAGATGCAGAGGCTCCACGACCACTACATCGCGCAGGTGAATCAGGCGCTCGCGAACAAGGAGAAGGACATCCTGGAGGTGTAGGGGGGCCGTCCGTGTCGGAGTCGGGCTCTTCCCCCGTAACCCTCGCCGCTGGCGGGGAGCCGGCCGCGGCGACGAAGCCTGTGACGATTCACGCCATCGTTCCGGCTGCCGGCACGGGGACGCGGTTCGGCGGCGTCCGGCCGAAGCAGTTCATCGACCTCCTGGGTCGGCCGCTGCTGGCCTGGACCGTGCAGAGGCTGACCGCGGCAATCGGCCTCGAGCGAGTGGTCGTCGCGGCGCCGCCGGGCAGCTCGGCCGCTACGCAGGAGATGCTGCGGCGCGAAACGGCAGCGTCGCCGGGAGTCGAGGTTCTCGTCGTGAACGGCGGTCGCCGGCGTCAGGACTCGGTGTACGGCGCGCTCAAGGCGCTCGGCCCCGGCAACGATGATCTGATCGCGGTGCACGATGCCGCGCGGCCGCTGTTGACGGCGCGTGACCTGAGTGCCGTACTCGAGGCGGCGGCGAGCAACGGCGTCGGCGCGGTGTTGGGCCGACCGCTGCGGGACACGCTGAAGACGGTCGATGGCGGCAGGCTGGGCGCCACCGTCGACCGCGCCGGTCTGTTCCGCGCCGAGACGCCGCAGGTTCTGCGTGCCGCGGCACTCTCGGCTGCGCTCGAACGAGCGGAGGAGGATCGTGTCGAGGTCACGGACGAGAGCAGTCTGTTCGAACCCGGCGCTTTGACCGCGGTCGCTGCGTCCGACCCGAATCCGAAGCTGACCGATCCGGCGGATCGCGAAGCGATCGAGGCGTTGCTCAGGGCGCGGTTGTCTCCGCGACTGCAGACCCATGCCTCGGTCGGCCACGGCTACGACGTTCATCGGCTGATCCCGGGGCGCCCGCTCATCCTCGGCGGGCAGCGGATTCCCCACGACCGAGGGCTCGACGGTCACAGCGACGCGGACGTCGTCTTCCACGCGATCGGTGACGCCCTGCTCGGTGCGGCTGGCCTGGGCGACCTCGGAGTCCATTTTCCGCCCGAGGACGAGGCCTGGGCGGGAGCGGACAGCTCGGATTTGCTGCGTCGGATCGTCGTCCTGGTTCATGCACGGGGCTTTCGAGTCGGGAACTGCGACGTCACCCTCATCGCCGAGCGTCCATCCATGGCGCCTTATCGGAGGGCGATCGAGCAGCGGATGGCGGAGATCTTGGGCGTCGACGTCGAACATGTGGGCTTCAAGGCAACTACGCACGAAGGCCTGGGCGCCCTGGGGCGGGGCGAGGGGATCGCGGCGCAGGCGGTCGCGCTGCTTGAGCGAACGGTAGGGAACGGATGAGCGACGGTGGCGAATGGCGGCTCGGCTTCCAAGCCGTGCGCGAGGTTCTCCGGAGCCGCCCGCACCTGGTCGCCGAGCTGATCGTGGCGCGGAGCGCGGGGGAGCGGCGGCGGACGATCGAACGCCTGTCTACGCGGCGTCAGGTTCGGGTAACCGCCCTGCCGCCGGGTGAGTTCAGGGAGAGACTCCTGCGGGACGGCTTGGACCCGGCGGCCGCGCGGGGGTTCGTGGCCCGCATCCGGGTGGGCTTGCGCGGCGAGGTTGGTCTCCGGGCCGGAGACAGTAGCTCCGACCCGGAGTTCGTCGTACTCGTCGAAGACGTACAGGATCCCCGGAACCTCGGCGCGATGCTCCGAGTTTGCGAAGGGGCCGGTGTGGGGCGAGTGTTGATCCGCGACCGTGGCTCGGCGCCGTTGTCCTCGACTGTCGCTTCAGCGTCGGCGGGGGCAGTCGACTGGATGGCGCTCGAGCGGATCACGAACAGTGGCATCGAGATCGGACGCCTGAAGCGGGCCGGCTACTGGGTCTATGGCGCCGATGCGAAGGGGCAGCCACCCTGGACGGTCGATCTGAGCGGTCCGGTCGTGTTCTGCATCGGCGGTGAGGCAAGGGGATTGCGCAAGCGGACGAAGGGCCTCTGCGATGCGCTGGTCGGTCTGCCGATGCGTGGCCGGGTCGAATCGCTCAACCTCGCTACCGCGGCCGCCGGCCTCCTCTACGAGGCCGTCCGTCAACGTCTTGTCATAGCGGGGCCACTGGCGTAGACTCCGACGTCGCCTTGGCGTTGAGCGCTTTCGGGGCGAGGGCCGGCATAGCTCAGTTGGTAGAGCAACTGCCTTGTAAGCAGTAGGTCCTCGGTTCGAGTCCGGGTGCCGGCTCCAGGGAGGAGTTGCCGGAGGTGTGGCCGAGCGGTCAAAGGCAACAGACTGTAAATCTGTCGGGCAAAGCCCTACGGTGGTTCGAATCCATCCGCCTCCACCACGTTCCTTCCTGACGGCTTCGGCGGGAGTAACTCAGGGGTAGAGTCACAGCCTTCCAAGCTGTTGGTCGCGGGTTCGATTCCCGTCTCCCGCTCCAGGCCGGCGCGGAGCGCGGCCTGGAGCGTGAGACGGGAATCGGCGTGCACCGCTCTCGTCGCATGCTTTCGCCTGCTCCTGGTCGCGTTGCGGGCTAGCGATTCCCGTTTCTGCCAACTGGGTGGAGGTGGCCGGCGCGGAGCGCGGCCTGGAGCGTGAGACGGGAATCGGCTTAGCCCCGCTCCCGTCGCATGCTTTCGCCTGCTCCTCGTCGCGTTGCGGGCTGAGCGATTCCCGAGTCGGTGGACTGGGTGGAGGTGGCCGGCGCGGAGCGCGGCCTGGAGCGTGAGACGGGAATCGGCTTAGCCCCGCTCTCGTCGCATGCTTTCGCCTGCTCCTGGTCGCGTTGCGGGCTAGCGATTCCCGTTTCTGCCAACTGGGTGGAGGTGGCCGGCGCGGAGCGCGGCCTGGAGCGTGAGACGGGAATCGGCTTAGCCCCGCTCCCGTCGCATGCTTTCGCCTGCTCCTGGTCGCGTTGCGGGCTAGCGATTCCCGTTTCTGCCAACTGGGTGGAGGTGGCCGGCGCGGAGCGCGGCCTGGAGCGTGAGACGGGAATCGGCTTAGCCCCGCTCCCGTCGCATGCTTTCGCCTGCTCCTCGTCGCGTTGCGGGCTGAGCGATTCCCGAGTCGGTGGACTGGGTGGAGGTGGCCGGCGCGGAGCGCGGCCTGGAGCGTGAGACGGGAATCGGCTTAGCCCCGCTCTCGTCGCATGCTTTCGCCTGCTCCTGGTCGCGTTGCGGGCTAGCGATTCCCGTTTCTGCCAACTGGGTGGAGGTGGCCGGCGCGGAGCGCGGCCTGGAGCGTGAGACGGGAATCGGCTTAGCCCCGCTCCCGTCGCATGCTTTCGCCTGCTCCTCGTCGCGTTGCGGGCTAGCGATTCCCGTTTCTGCCAACTGGGTGGAGGTGGCCGGCGCGGAGCGCGGCCTGGAGCGTGAGACGGGAATCGGCTTAGCCCCGCTCCCGTCGCATGCTTTCGCCTGCTCCTCGTCGCGTTGCGGGCTGAGCGGAGGTTACTTCGCGGCTACGACGGCCGTCGCTTCCACCTCGATGAGCAACGACGGGAACACAAGCCCCGTGACGCCGACCCAGGTCGAGGCGCGTGGGGGGTCGAGGCCCATGACCTTGGCTTGAGCGCGGCCGACGATCTGGACCTTCTCCGGGTCGATGTCCTTGATGAAGACGGTCGTCTTCAAGATGTCCTCGGGCCTGGCGCCGGCCTCCTCCGCGCGCTTGATGACGTTCGTGAAGGCGAGCTCGGCCTGTTCGGCCAGTGTCGCCGCGGGCGCCGCTGCTCCGTCGTCGGCCCAGCCGACTTGACCGGAGATGAAGATCGTCGTCACGCCGTTGGCGGTCGTCTTCGCGATGTGGGAGAAGCCGGGCTGCGAGCCGAGGAACTCGTTCTTCACTTCTTGGGCCTCCAATGCGACGGCTGCAAGAAGAATCGCCCCGAGACTCGTCGCGAAGCCGAATCGCCGCGCTATCGATGCAGGAGCCTTCCTTTGCGCCGTGTGGGTCGTTCGCGGTCGTACTCGTTCCACTCGTCGTCCCCTTGGGTCGTTCCGTGAGTCCGTTGGCGACTGGATGGGGAGAATAGCCGAGCGTGGGGACCGCCGCTGCTACTCTGCCGGTGGAGGTTGCCGAGATGAGGACCGAGATGAAGACGGATCGTTCCATCGCCCTGTTCGTTGCACTGCTTCTTCTGGTTGCCGTGCACCAGCCCCCGCCCGGGTCAGCCGCCGAAGCCGAGTGGGTGAGGTATCCGGGTGGCGACGGCCCCGGTGCGGGACTTCGGGTGGTCCTCATCGCCGGGGACGAGGAGTACCGCTCCGAGGAGGCGATGCCGATGCTGGGAAAGCTGCTCTCGGTACGGCATGGCTTCGAGTGCACTGTCCTGTTCTCGATCGATGCGGAGACTGGAGCAATCGATCCCGAAGAGCAGACGAACATTCCGGGTCTCGAAGCACTGGACGACGCGGATCTCATGGTGATCGCCACCCGGTTCCGTGAACTGCCGGACGAGCAGATGAAGCACATCGTCGAGTACGTCGAGTCGGGACGGCCGATCATCGGCCTGCGCACGGCGACCCACGCGTTCTTCTACCAGCGAAACCTGGCCAGTCCGTACGCGCATTGGAGCTTCCGCAGCGAGTCTTGGCCTGGCGGTTTCGGCCAGCAGGTGCTGGGCGATACCTGGATCAACCACCACGGCAGGCACGGGCAGGAGAGCACTCGAGGCGTCGTTGCGCAGACCGCCGCCGGCCACCCGATTCTGCGCGGTGTCGATGACGTCTGGGGACCGACGGACGTCTACGGGCTCCGGAACCTGGGAAACGACGCGAACATCCTCTTGCTCGGCGCCGTCCTTGCCGGCATGTCTCCCGACGATCCACCGGTCGACGGCCCGAAGAACGACCCGATGGTTCCGGTTGCCTGGACCCGGACCTACACCGGCGCCGGCGGCCGGGCGGCGCGGGTGTTCGTGACGACGATGGGCGCCGCGACGGACTTCGAGAGCGAGGGGCTCCGTCGGTTGCTCGTCAACGCCGTGTACTGGGGTCTCGGCATGGAAGACCGGATTCCTGAGCGAAGCGATGTCCGGGTCGTCGGGGAGTACGACCCGACGGACTTCGGCTTCGGCGGCCACGCCCTGGGGGTCATGCCGTCGGCCCACGCGCTGCCTTGAGTGGGCTCTTCACCGCGAACTCAGCTGGACTCAGGACGAGTTCGCGAGGAATGCTCCCCGTTCGAGCAAGGGAGATAGATCGTAGAGCAGTTCCCGCCGCCACCACGCTCCGTCGCCAGGCTCGCTGAACGAGTACTCATAGAGACGTAAGCGGAGGTAGTTCGGCGGCTTCCCGGCCTGTGCACCGGTATTGCCGAGGAGCCGCATCACCGCCGGTTCACCCTCGAACACCCGCGTCACGAAGGGCGCCAGCCAGTCCGCCCGCTGCGGGTCGAGCGCTGCGAACCACATCTGCCAGTCGAGGCGGGGCATGTGGGGCTGGGCGGCACGGGGCGCGCGATGAACATCCCCGGGCTTGAACCGGAAGGCGAGTTCGGTCCAGGTCGACCCGTCCGCGCTCGTCTCGACGACGATCTCCGGGCGTGAGGTCGTCATCGTCCGAAACAGGCCGTAGCCGCTGATCGAACGGAACGGTGCGACGGCGCGGAGCAGGGTTGTCGTCGGTTGAACCACGCTGCCGTCCACGAAATCGGCGATGGCGGCCGCCTGTGGAGGGGTGTCTGGTCCCCGCGGCAGCGAGCGGGTGAGTTCCCGGATGCCGACGAGCAGGCTGAGTCCGAGCACCGCAGCGGCCGCCGTAAAGCGGATTCGGCGCGAGGTCATCGCTGCCGATTCGAATCCTCCCGGCGCCCGGTCCGTATCTTTGCCGCCGTACCACGACAGACAGAGTACGGCGGAGAGCAGGTTGAAGAAGCCGTAGTTGCCGGTCGCCGCAATGAGGAGTTGCAGACCGACCAACAGCCACATCGCGACGCGGCGCAACCGCGGGACGAAGAGCAACCAGGGGGCGGCGAGCTCGACGACGAACATGACGAGCACGGAGAGGCGATGAAACGACTCGGGGAGCTGATGGACGTACCAACTCGTCATCACTGGCAGAGGTTGCGTGAAGTAGTGGACCTCGAGCGCGCTGAGTTGCCGCCAGGCGGGATCGAGGCTGACCAGCTTGGTCGCTCCTGAGAGGAACATCAGCTTGACGACCAACAGGCGGAAGAGCCAGATTCCCGCGCCTTCGGCCGGGGCGCGCGGCCTGCTCCGGAACAGAGCCGTGACGCGCTCCGCCGGCGAAGGGGGCTGGCTCGTCGAACCGCTCCGCCAGCCCAGGGGCGCCAGCACGACGGCGCACAACGTCGCCTCGAGCAGCAGGGAGTCCCATTGGAAGGCCAGGAAGGTCTGGCCAGCCCAGACGAGCGACAGGTAGCAGAACCAGAGAGCGGCGAACACGGGCAGAGTCACCATGCCGGCGATCGCCAGCAGGGCGAGCACGCCGCCGCTCGCACAGACCAGATGGAGCATCAGGTCGTCTGAGCCGAACCAGAACAGAGACGGCGCCCGCGCGAATCGCTCGAACGGTCCCCCTTCCACCACGCGCCGGATGTAGTCGAAGTACTCGCTCGCCGGCAAGATCCCCCGGGAACCGACGAGTCCCTCAATCTGCGTCCACAGGGACACGAACGCGACGAGGTGGACGCCGGCCAGCAAACGGAGCAGTAACCTCGGCATGGCGCCTATCCTGACGGAGTGGAAGAATCCGAGGCGGAGCGAAGAGGACGATGGAACTGGAGACCTTCGAGCTCGAGCGGCAGCAGTCGCTGTTCGAACATCACGTCGACTACAACCTGAGCGAGAGCGGGGTCGAGCCGCTGAGCCTGAGGGAGCTTGCAGGTCTTGGCCTGGACCTGGACGCGTTCTGTTCGGTTCCCATCGAATATGTGCAGACGAATGGCACTCCCGAACTCCGTTCGCAACTCGCCGGTCGCTACGATGACGCTTCGCCGGACCAACTGCTTGTCACGAATGGCACCTCGGAGGCGAACTACCTGGCAGTCCAGGTGCTCGTCCGCCCCGGCGACGAAGTCGTCGCGCTGGTTCCGAACTACCTTCAGGTGGCCGGCGCGGCACGCGGCCTGGGTGCAGCTGTCCGTGACGTGCCGCTCGTACCGGGCGCCGACGCCGCGACCTGGACCTTGGACTGGGACGCCTTCGAGGCGGCGCTGTCCCCGCTCACCCGGCTGATCTACCTGAGTCAGCCGAACAACCCGACCGGGCACGTTTTCTCATCGGCTGAACTCGACCGCATCGCCGCGGCGGCGGACCGGGTCGGCGCCTGGGTTCTGTGCGACGAGGTTTATCGCGGCGCGGTCCACGACCTTCCGCCCGGCGAAGAGGCGCCCGGATGCTGGGGCCGCGGCGAGCGGATCGTCGTCACGTCCGGGCTGTCCAAGTCCTACGGCCTGCCGGGCGCCCGGTTGGGCTGGATGATCGGTCCGCTCGACGTCATCGCCCGTTCCTGGGCCCGCCGCGACTACACGACGATTGCGCCCGGCGCCCTCTCCGATGCACTCGCGCGGTTTGCGATCCGCCCGGAGGTCGAGGCACGGCTCCACGACCGCGCGCGGGGGATGATGCGGGTCAACCGGGGTCAGCTCTGTTCCTGGATCAAGCAGCAGTGCGGCGTGTTCGTCTATCGCGAACCGCGAGCCGGCGCCTACGCCTTCTTGCCGTATCGTCGCGATGGGCGCCCGGCCGACTGTGTCGCCTTTGTCGAGCAACTGCGACGCAAGCAGAGCGTACTCCTGGTGGCCGGCCGCTGGGCGGGCATGCCCGGCTACCTGCGGTTCGGACTGGGCGCCGAACCCTCCGTCTTCGCCGCCGGCCTCGCCCGCATCGGAGAGGAGCTCCGGTCGCCGCGCGACAAGCCGACGGGGGGCGTGGCGGTCGCTGGGGGAGCAGAGCGGTGACGACTGCCCGCCTCCGGCGCGCCGTCCATTTCGTTCCCGGAGGCAACGAGCGGATGCTGGCCAAGTCCCTGGGCCTTGCGGCCGACACCTTGATTCTCGATCTGGAAGACGCCGTGACGCCGAATCGGAAGCAGGTCGTGCGCCGGGAGGTCGCCTCGTGGCTCGCGAACACGGACTTCGGCGGCCGGGAACGGGCGGTGCGGGTGAACGACCTTCTGACTCCCTGGGGGCGCGAAGACTACGAGGTCACGATGGAGCATCCGCCGGACGTCTACGTTGTGCCGAAGGTGCGCGGTGTGGACGATGTGCTGCGGGTCGACCGGTTGGTGGCGCAGTTGGAACTGGAACATGGCCACGATCTGGGCGGCATCGGCCTGATCCTGATTGGGACCGAGACGGCTGGAGGCGCGCTCAACCTGGGCCGTCTGGTCGCCACGAATCGGGTCTTCGCGTTGACCTGGGGCGCCGAGGATCTGTCCGTGTCGATAGGCGCCAGCCGGCGGCGCGACGAGCGGGGGGAGTATCTGGACGTCTTCCGCTACTGCCGCTCGATGACTCTTCTCGCCGCCCGTGCCGGCGGCGCGCAGCCGATTGACAGCGTATTCGTCGACATCGGCGACCTCGAGGGGCTGCGGCAGGACTGTCGACGGGCGGCCTGGATGGGGTTCGAGGGGAAGATGACGATTCACCCGAGCCAGATCCCGATCGTGAACGAGATCTTCACTCCGAGTGCCGAGGAGATCGCTGCCGCTTCGGCGCTGGTCGAGGCCTTCGCCGAGAACGAGAGAGAGGGCCGGATGGCGTTTCGTTTCGAGGGACAGATGGTCGATGCCCCACACCTCCACCGAGCGGAGCGGGTGCTCGACCGTGCCCGTCAGGCGGCAGCGATCGAGTAGCAGCCGGAAACCGGCTAAGCTGTTTCCATCTTGGTCAGCATGACGCCGAGCAGCTTGGTCGTTGGAATCGCGGGTCTGTTCCTCCTGCCGATCCTCGCAGGCTCTCTGCAGGCAGACGACCCGACGGTCGAGGACTTGATGCTTGCGGCTGACGACCTGCTGCGCGGGGAGTCGAGTGAGGGGCGGATCACGATGCGCGTCCGTACCGCCCGCTGGCAACGGGAACTGCGGCTCTACCTGCTCTCCGAGGGCAGCGAGAAGGCCTTGGTCCGCATCGAGTCGCCGCCGAAGGAAAGGGGCACGGCGACACTCAAGGTCGAGCAGAACATCTGGAACTACCTGCCGCGCGTTGACCGTACGATCAAGGTGCCGGGGTCCATGATGCAGGCGGCCTGGATGGGAAGTCACTTCACGAACGACGACCTGGTGCGGGAGTCGCGATTCAGCGAGGACTTCGAGTGCCGGTTCGAGCAGCGGCCCGCGGAGGGCGCGGACCACTGGTTCGTGCGCTGTGTGCCGCTGCCCGATGCGCCGGTGGTTTGGGGTGCGGTCGAGGCTCGGTTCCGGGTCGAGGACCGACTGCTCGACCGGGTCGAGTACTTCGACGAGCGTGATCGGCTGGTGCGCACGGTCGTCTATGACGACATCGGGCCGTTGGGCGGTCGGACTCTGCCGCGTCGGATGCGGGTCGTTCCGGCGGACGCCCCCGACGAGTTCACGGAGATCGTCTACGACGAGCTCAGGTTCGAGGTCGAGGTGGGCGACGGAGCGTTCACGCTGCAGGCGTTGCGGGACTGAACCGGCGAGCCTCCGATCCGTGCAGACTCTCCGCATGGCTTGGCGCAACCTGTGGCGGAATGGGCGCCGCACCCTGGTCACGGTCGGCGCGATGACCCTCGCCCTGTGGAGCATGGTGCTCTACACCTCCCTGATGGAAGGGATGTTGGGCAGCATGGAGAGGACGCTCCTCGACGTCGAGCTGGGCGAGATCCAGATCCACGCCGCCGGCTACCGGGAGCGCCCGTCCATCTGGGAACGAATCGAAGAGCCGGATGCACTGCTCCAGGCCCTGGACGAGACGGGTCTGCGGTCGAGCGCGCGTCTGCTCGGAGGCGCCCTGGTCGCCTCGGGCGACGTCTCGACCGGCGCGATGCTCAAGGGGCTGCGCCCGGAGCGCGACGCGCTCGTGAGCGACGTCCATCTCCGCCTGGACCGGGGCGAGTGGCTCGATGCGTCCGATCCGGAGGGCGTCGTGCTCGGCTATCGGTTGGCGCGGACGCTGGCGGTCGATGTGGGCGGCGAACTCGTCGCGCTGAGTCAGGCGACCGACGGCAGCATGGCGAACGATCTGTTCCGCGTGCGCGGCGTTCTCCAGAGCCTGAGCGAAGAGACGGACCGGGCGACCGTCTTCCTGCTCGAGGAGGAGTTCCGCAGCTTCTTCGCGCTCGCAGACGGCGCCCACCGGGTCATCGTCCGCAGTCTGGAGGGGCAGGATCTCGCCGCAGCCGCGGGGGCCGCGGAAGAGGCCGCGGCCGCGAGCGCGCCCGGCTTGGAAGTGAAGAGCTGGCGCGACCTCCTCCCGGGCCTCGCGAACGTCCTCGACTCGGCGCAAGCCGCCGTCCAGGTCGTCGCGTTCATCGTGTACGTCGTCATCGCGATCCTCATCCTGAATGCGATGTTGACGGCGGTCTTCGAACGGATCCGCGAGTTCGGGGTGCTCAAGGCGATCGGTGTTTCGCCGCGGCGGGTGCTGGCGCTCATTCTGGTCGAGGGGGGATTCCAGGCGGCGCTGGCGATCGCGATCGGTCTTGCCTGCAGTCTGCCCGCGCTCTGGTTCGTCACGACGCGCGGGATCGACGTCGGCGGCTTGGGCGGAACGGCGATCATGGGGGTCGCGATGGATCAGATCTGGACCGGCGCAGTCACGCCGGTGGCGATCGCCGGGCCCATCGTCATCCTGCTCTTCGTCGCGGGCCTCGCGGTCCTGTTTCCGGCAATCAAGGCGGCGCGGATCAACCCGATCGAGGCGATCCACCACGAGTAGCGGGACGAGGAAGGAAGGAGCAGCATGAACGGCCCGAATGTGGCTACCCTCGCTTGGCGCAATCTGTGGCGTAACCGTCGACGGACCCTGCTGACCCTGGGTTCGATCATCTTCGGCGTGTTCCTCGCCGTCGTGTTCACCGCGATGCAGGATCGGAACTGGAAGGACATGATCGACCTCGCGGCACGGCTCGGGGGCGGTCACGTGAGTCTCCAGCATCCGGAGTACCTCGACAAGCCGACGCTGACCCGCACGATCTTTCGGAGCGGGATCGTCGAAGCCGCGCTCGAGGTAGAAGCGCCGAGGATCCAGCGCTCCGTCGATCGGGTGATCGGCCCGACGATGCTGGCGACGGCGGGGGAGACCTTCAGCGCCGCGTTCATCGCCTTCGACCCGGAGGTCGAGGACAAGACGACGCTTTCGATCCTCGAGGCGATCGACGAAGGCTCGGCCCTCGAGCCCGGCGATGGGAACGGCGTCATCCTCGGCTACCGTCTCGCCCTCAACCTGGGAATGGAGCTCGGCGACAAGGTGGTCTACACGTTGACCGACAAGGACGGGGAGATCGTGAGCGGTCTCGCGAGGTTGCGGGGCACGCTCCGGACGAACGCGCCCACCGTCGACGGCGGCTTCTGCCTGCTGCCGATCGACACCGTGCGCGGCGTGCTCGGCTACGGCGAGGACGAGGCGACGCTGGTCGCCGTCTTTCTGGAGGATCAGCGGAAGAGCGCCGCGGTCGCCGGCCGGTTCCGCCGCGAGCTCGGCGAGACGGCCGCCGCCGTCCCCTGGAACGCGAGTCAACCGCAACTCGCGGCGTTCATCGCGCTGAAGGTCGGCGGCGCGGTCGTCATGGAGATCCTGATCGCGATCCTCGTCGCGGCCGGCATCTTCAACACGATGTTCGTCAGCGTGATGGAGCGGCTGCGGGAGTTCGGGATCATGCTGGCGATCGGCTGGAGTCCGGGTCGGCTCTTCCGGCTGATCATGATGGAGAGCGCGTGGCTGGCCGCGCTCGGTCTGGCCGGCGCCTTCCTGATCACCCTGGGCCCCTACGTCTATCTGTCGTCGGCCGGCCTCGACATGACGGCGATCTACGGCGGGACGGTGGAAATCGCCGGCATCGGCCTGGATCCCGTGCTGAAGGTCGGCATCTTTCCACGCAACGCGGCGCTGATCGCTCTGTTCGCGGTGATCGCGACCCTTGCCTCGGGCATCTATCCGGCCTGGCGCGCCGGCCGGGTCGAGCCGGTGTCGGCGATCAGGCTGGTGTGAAGTGGGCGCGGATCAGATGATCACGCTCCGTGACGTGACCCGCGTCTATCGCCAGGGCAGCGTCGACGTCCATGCGCTTCGAGGGTTGACGATGGATGTCGAAGCTGGCGAGTTCACGGCGATCTGCGGGCCCTCCGGTTCCGGCAAGACGACGACGCTGAATCTGATCGGGGCGCTCGACCGGGCCTCGTCGGGCGAGATCACGATCGAAGGGCGGGAACTGGGCGATCTGAACCGGAGGCAGTTGAGCGAACTGCGCCGGGACCGGATCGGCTTCGTGTTCCAGGCGTACAACCTGATGCCGGTGCTGACGGCGTACGAGAACGCGGAGATGGTCCTCTGGGTTCAGGGCGTCGACGCCGCGGCCCGGCGCGAACGGGTCAACGACCTGCTCCGCCAGGTCGGTCTTGAAGGCCTGGAGAACCGACGGCCGTCGGAGCTCTCCGGCGGGCAGCAGCAGCGCGTGGCGATCGCCCGTGCGATCGCCGGCAATCCGGCCGTCGTTCTCGCCGACGAGCCGACCGCGAATGTGGATTCGGAGACGGCGGAGAGGTTGCTCGCCCTGATGGAGCAACTCAACCGGGAACAGGGCGTCACGTTCCTTTTCTCGACGCACGATCCGCAGGTGATGCAGCGGGCGCGGCGCGTGGTGCGCCTGGTCGATGGTCGGATCGCGAGCGACGAGCGTCGCTGAGACGTCGCCGCGGCGGCGAGGCATGGCGGCGTTCGGGCTCGCCGGCGCTCTCGTTCTGCCGCTGGCCGCTCCCCCTCCGGCGGCGTCGCAGACCGCTTTCGGCGGCGACCTGCGGGTGTTCGCCTTCCGCATCGTCGACGATGTGGAGGCCGACGACGGGGAGGGCGGTCTGTCGAGCGGCGTCGAGCTCGGTCTGTTGCGGCTCAAGCTCGAGTCGCGTTGGCGATCCGCTGACGGCGACCGACTCCGCTTCGAATGGCACGGCGTCGCAGAGGCTGTCTCACCTCGGGGAAGCGGTGCGCTGACGTCGATTGCTACCGGCGGCACGCGGCGCTTCTTCGACCTCGAATCGGACGCGTTCGACTCGGCGGACACCGTGGGCTCGACCGGGATCGACCGGCTGAACCTGCGCTGGGATCGGCCGGGCTTCCGATTGACCTTCGGCCGGCAGGCGATCAGCCTGGGCGTGAACTACTTCTGGCCCGTGCTCGACCTGTTTGCTCCGTTTCCGCCGCAGCGGATCGACCGCGATTACAAGCCTGGCGTCGACGCGGTACGGGTCACCGTTCCGCTCGGCGACTTCTCGGAAGTCGAGGTGATCGCCGCGGCGCTTGGGGACCGGACGCCGGATGATCTCAGCCTCGCTTCGTTCGGCCGCTTTCACCGCGAGCTCGGCGAGAGCGCGAGCATCGACTTCGGTTACCTGGTCGGCAGCGTCCACCGCGACCTCGTACTCGGCGGCTTCTTCGCGGCGGATGTCTGCGGCACAGGCCTTCGCGGCGAACTGGCTTGGACGCGCCCCGTCTGCGACGACGCCGTCGCCCTTCCGCGGTTCGCCTGCGGCGGCTTCTGGCGGGCAACCGTGGGCGTCGACCGTCTGCTCGGCCCTCGCCTGACTCTGGTCGCCGAGGCCGGCTGGAACGGCTTCGGCGTCGGCGATCCGGCCGAGTACGCCCTGCTCGCGGATGCCGACCGGGTGCGCCGCGGCGAGGTCGTGTCGCCAGGCCGCTGGTACGCGGGATTGTCCCTCGCCTGGCAGGCGCATCCCCTGGTTGCCGTGAGTGGAGCCGTACTGACGAATCGGGACGACGGCTCGACGCTGTTCCAACCCGGGCTGACCTGGTCGATGTCCGACCGCATTTCACTCGTCGCGGGCGTGGTCGTCGGCGGAGGTCGCGGCGCTCTTCGGGGTGAGCTCAGAAGCGAATACGGGGACGTGCCCCTGGTTGCCTGGTCGTCCCTGGTGGCCTGGTTTTGAACTGCCCCGCCCCTGTCGACACGCTCCGGAGACGTCCCGCGCCTTTACCGAACGTTCATCGACCGTAAGCTACGCTCCGCGGTGTTCGACCGTCGTGCGTGTCCCCGACCTGCAGAGGTGTTTCGGCCATGACCGAGTTCCGTGTGCGTTCCGCCGTCGTTGCCCTGACAGTGACCATGCTGTTCACCGGCTGCGGCGGTGGTGACGGGAGCTCGCGCATCGTGATTCAGAACAAGGGCTCGGACACCCTGGTCAACGTGGCGCAGGCCTGGGCCGAAGAGTACGCGAAAGCGACGGCGGCAACGGCGGTGGCCGTGTCGGGCGGCGGTTCGGGTACCGGGATTTCGGCGATGATCAACGGCACGGTCGACATCGCGAACTCGAGCCGTCGGATGACCGCCTCGGAACTCGAGCAGGCGCGGGCGAACGGCCACGACCCGATCGAGTACATCGTCGGTTACGACGCTCTTGCCGTCTTCCTGCACGAGGACAATCCGCTTGAAGCCATGTCCCTCGATCAGCTTGCCGACATCTACGGGGAGGGCGGATCCACACAGCGGTGGAGCCAGTTGGGCGCGGCGCCTCCCGGTTGCCCGAGCGACAAGATCGTCCGGGTCAGCCGCCAGAACAACTCGGGCACCTACTTCTACTATCGCGATGCGATCCTGGGCGACCGCCGGGACTTCAAGTTGGGTTCGCTCGATATGCACGGGTCGAAGGACGTGGTCGACCTGGTGGAGCACACGCCCTGCGCGATCGGCTATAGCGGCCTTGCCTACGCGACGGAATATGTCGGCATGCCCTGCATCCGCTCCGCGGAGGACGCCGACTGCGTCGAACCGACGGTGGCAACGGCGATCGATCGCTCCTATCCGATTTCGCGCCCGCTCTTCATGTACACCGCCGGCGAACCGCAGGGCGCGATCCGCGAGTACCTCGACTGGGTGCTCGGCGATGTCGGCCAGTGCATCCTGCACCAGAAAGGGTACGCGCCGCGCGTCGTGCTCGACTGCTCGTGAACCGGGGTCTGGAAGCCGAGGCGGCGGCCGCGTCGACCGCCATGGGAAGGGTCGACGCGGACGTCGTGGCCGACCGCAGGGACCTGGCGTGGTGGGTCGACAAGGTCGCTCAGGTCCTCGTCCTGTTCGGAGGCCTCTCGGCGATCGTCTTCATCGTCGGCATCTTCCTCTTCATCGGCCGCGAGGGAGCGGGTTTCATCCTCGATGGCTTCAGCTTCCGCGAGTTCTTCCTGTCGCCGCGCTGGACGCCGACGTCGAACCACAATCCAACCTTCGGCGCCTTGGCCCTGATCGCCGGGACCGCCTCGGTGACCGGGCTCGCGATGGTCGTCGCCGTCCCCTTCTCGCTCGGCGCGGCGATCTACATCGGCGAGTTCGCCACCGGCCGGGTTCGAGAGATGCTGAAGGTGCTCGTCGAACTGCTCGCGGCCATTCCGTCCGTCGTCTGGGGCTTCGTCGGTTTGTCGCTCATCAACCCGCTGATCGTTCGCTTCTTCGACGCGCCGGTCGGTTTGAACGTGCTGAACGCTGGCGTCATCCTGGGGCTGATGGCGGCGCCGATCATGACGACGATCGCCGAGGACGCATTGAAGGCCGTGCCGGACACGTACCGCGAGGCGGCGGAGGCGATGGGCGCGACGCGCTGGCAGGTCACCTTGAAGGTCGTGCTGCCCGCCGGGCGGAACGGGCTGGTCGCGGCAACCCTGCTCGGCGTGGGCCGCGGCTTCGGGGAAACGATGGCCGTCCTGATGGCGAGCGGACATGCGGTGAATCTGCCGACGAGCCCGTTCGACGCCGTCCGCGCGCTGACGGCGACGATCGCCGCTGAACTCGGTGAGACCGCGGAGGGTTCGGAGCATTGGCAGGCGCTGTTCACGCTGGGGATCTTCCTGTTCCTCGTCACCTTCACGATCAACTTGCTGGCCGACGTCTTCGTGCGGGGAGGCCTCGGCCGCCGGCGCGGTCGTCGGCCGGTCGCCTCGGCCAATCCCTAGCAGACGGAAGCGAGCGCCGCATGTTCGAGGCCACACCCAGGAACCGCCGAAACGAGTCGGTCGAGGTCGGATTCCGCCTGCTGTTCCTGTGGATGACCTGCATGTTGATCTTGCCGGTCGTCCTCGTCCTCGGCGTGCTGATCTACCGCGGCTGGCCGGCCCTCTCCTACGAGTTCCTGTTCACCCCGCCGACCGACGGCATGACCGCGGGCGGCATCCTGCCGGCCCTGATCGGCACGGTCTGGTTGGTCGTCGTCGCCCTGTTCGCGTCCGTGCCGGTCGGCGTCGCTGCGGCTCTCTACCTGAGCGAGTACGCCCCGGACAACCGTCTGACCAGGGCGATCAACCTGGCCATCATCAATCTGGCTGGCGTTCCCTCGATCGTCCACGCCCTCTTCGGCGTCGGCGCCTTCGTCATCTTCTTCCGCTTCGGGACGAGCATCCTGGCTGCCAGCCTGACGTTGGCGATCATGACCTTGCCGGTCGTCATCGTTTCGACCCGGGAATCCCTGCAGACCGTCCCTCGCGCTTTTCGTGAAGCCTGCTGGAACATGGGCGCGACGCGCTGGCAGACGATCCGGAAGGTCGTCCTGCCGAACTCGGTCAGCGGCATCCTGACCGGGGTCATCCTCGAGGTGTCGCGGACTGCGGGCGAAACGGCGCCGATCATGTTCACTGGCGCGGTCTTCTTCTCTCCGTTCCTGCCCCAGGGTCTGCTCGATCAGACGATGGCGATGTCGTTGCATCTGTTCGTCATCCAGACACAGGTGCCGAACGTGCCCGAGCACGTGCCCTACGGCGTCGCCCTGGTGCTCATCTCCATGGTGCTCGCGATGAACGGCCTGTCGATTGCATTTCGGGTCTACCTGCGGAACCGCAAGAAGTGGTAGCGGCGGCCGCGCAGACCCTCGCCGCGCCGGCCATCGACGTTGCGGATCTGGCGATTCGCTACAACGGACAGCTGGCGCTTTCGGGCGTCAGCCTCCAGGTTCCGCGGAACGAGATCTTCGGCGTCATCGGACCCGCGAACAGCGGCAAGACCTCGTTCCTTCGCGCGGTGAACCGGATGGACCTGCTGACCCCGGGGATGACCGTCGAGGGCAGCGTCGTCGTCGAGGGGAAGGACGTCCGAGGCTGGAGGAACCCCTACGCGCTTCGCCGGCGGATCGGCGTCGTGTTTCCCCTGCCGGTGGGTCTGCCGATGACGATCTACGAGAACGTCGCGCTGTCCGCCCGGCTCCGCGGCACGAGGAACAAGGCCGACTTGGACGTCCTCGTCGAGCGCTGCCTGCGCCGCGCTGCGCTGTGGGACGAGGTGAAGGACCGGCTCGACTCGCTGGGAAGCCTGCTCTCGGGCGGCCAGCAGCAGCGGTTGACGATCGCCCGGGCGCTGTCGCAGGAACCGTCGATCCTCCTGCTCGACGAGTTCTCCATCGCGGTCGATCCGGTGACCACGATGCGGATCGAGGAAGTGCTGGACGAGCTTCGCGCGGAGATGACGATCGTCATGGTGACGAACCTGGTCCAGCAGGCGCGCCGCCTCGCCTCGCGGACGGCCTTCTTCCTGACCGGCGAGTTGGTCGAAGTCGGCGAGACGGAGACGATGTTCGAGGGCGGTGCTCGGGATGCGCGGACCACCGCCTACCTCGAGGGCAGGTTCGGATGACCGCTTCGTCGACTCCCGTCGCCGCTGCGGCCGACGCGACCGCGGCGATTCTGGTGGAGAAGCTGAGTCTCTGGTACGGGGACTTCCAGGCGCTGTTCGACGTGGACTTGAGCGTGCGCGCCGGCGCGATCACCTCCCTGATCGGCCCCTCGGGCTGCGGCAAGACGACGCTGCTCCGGTCGGTCAACCGGATCAACGAGCGCCTTGGGTACGTGCGGACGACCGGCGGCATTCGGCTGTGGGGGCTCGATGTCTACGATCCCTCGGTCGAGCTGGCCCAGCTCCGCAAGCAGGTCGGCATGGTCTTCCAGCGTCCGAACCCGTTGCCTCTCTCCGTCCGCGACAACGTCCTGTTCGGGACCCGGGTCCACCAGCCGGACGGGCGCCCATCGTCGAAGGCCGAGGGAGACCGGATCGTCGAGCAGGCGCTGCGCGACGTCCTGCTCTGGGACGAGTTGAAGGATGCGCTCGACCGGCCCGGCACCGAGCTCTCGCTCGAGCAGCAGCAGAAGCTGTGCATCGCGCGCCTGCTGCCGGTCAAGCCGAGACTTCTGCTGATGGACGAGCCTTGCTCGGCGCTCGACCCCGCCGGCACCGAGGCGGTCGAGGAGCTCATCTGGAAGCTCCGCGGCGACTACACCATCCTGATCGTCACCCACAACATGGCACAGGCGCGCCGGGCCAGCGAGGAATGCGTGTTCATGCTTCTCGGCAGGATCGTCGAGCACAGCGACACGGCCTCGATGTTCCTGAACCCCAGCGATCCCCAGACCGCCGCCTACATCGAGGGTCGCTACGGGTAGCGTGCGAGGCTGGACACGGACCGGTGACCTCCCTCCGTCGTCAAGGGGCTGCGACGTGGGGGAGGCGCTCGATCGCTTCGTCGAACAGTCCCGTGCGCGGCATCGGACCGCGGCAACGCGAGCGCGCCTTCGGCCAAGGTCAGCATCGCCGCCGGAAGACTCAATTCGAACCCGCCTCGGCGCCGTGCAGTTCGACGACTCCCGTGTCGAACAGCGCTCGGGGGCGCTCGGCCGCCAGCAGGTCCAGCGAGCCGATGTGGTGCAGCTCGCCTTCTTCCGCCTTGCCGTAAGGCATCGTGAAGGTGCGGGTTCGCTTGAACGGATGCTGTGGATGAGCGCTCGAGAGAATGAGGCGTTGCATCGTGTCCCGGCGCCGTGCCATCATGTCGTCATTTTTCCTGGAAAAGTGACGACATCATGTACAACCAAGCCTATTCGCGGCTGGCCCGACCTTCGAGTCGGAGTTTCTTCCTGCTCGGCGTTCGCGGAGTCGGCAAGAGCACGTGGGCACGCCGGGAGCTCGCCGAAGCGCACCGCATCGACCTGCTCGACGAGGCTCGTTATCAGGACTACCTGGTCGACCCGTCGCTGTTCGCCGCGGAGCTCCGCTCGGTTTCGCCGGGCTCCTGGGTCGTAGTGGACGAGATCCAGCGCCTGCCGAACCTGTTGAACGAGGTTCATCGCTTCATCGAGGAGCGTCGGCTGCGCTTTGCGCTCCTTGGCTCGAGCGCTCGCAAACTGAAGGCGGCGGGCGTGAACCTGCTCGCCGGCCGCGCCTTGCGCCGTACGATGCACCCACTGACGCCGGCCGAGCTAGGCGGTGACTTCGACCTCGAAACCGCCCTTCAGTTCGGGACGATTCCACTCATCTGGATGTCCGAGGACCATCGCTCGACGCTTGAGAGCTACGTTCAGCTCTACCTGCGCGAGGAGATCCGAGCAGAGGCACTGGTCAGGAACCTTGCCGGCTTCGGTCGTTTCCTGCCGGTTGCAGCTCTTTGCCACGGCGCTGCCGTGAACGTCTCGGGGCTCGCGCGGGACTGCGGCGTTTCCCGAACGACGGTGCAGGGCTATCTGGACATCCTGGAGGACACCCTGCTCGCGTATCGACTGCCGGCGTTCGAAGCGAAACTGCGCGTGCGCGAGCGCCGTCACCCGAAGCTCTATTGGGTGGATTCGGGGCTGGTTCGCGCGACGAAGCGGCTGTACGGCCCGGTTGCGCCCGAGGAGCGCGGAGCGCTGCTGGAAGGATGGGTGCTGCATCTGCTCAGGGCGCACGCGGAAGGAACGGACCTCTATGAGGCGATCCACTACTGGGGTTCTCACTCCGCGGCGCAGACCGAGGTGGACTTTCTCCTCCGTCGCGGCCGGGAACTTCTGGCGATCGAAGTGAAGTCCCAGGCCAGATACAACACCGGTCTGCTGCGAGGACTGCGAGCGGTGGGTGCGCTGACCGGCGTTGTCCGGCGAGTTCTTCTGTACGGAGGCAGACGATCGTTCCGCACGGAAGACGGCATCGACGTCTGGACCTTCGCCCGGCTGCACCGGGCGCTGGAAGACGACGCGCTCTGGCCCTAGCAGCCCGTGGTGGAAGCGCGTGTCGCACCGAGAGCGGTCAGGCGCCCGTCCAGCAAGACGGGGCTAAGCTGCGCCGCGCCCTGTGGCAACATGGGCATCGGTTCCCGAACTCCAGTCGAAGGAAAGTGGCATGGGCAGGTACGGTCTGACGGAAGAGGTGGTCGAACTCCGCGAACGGATGCGGGAGTTCATCGACGGCGAGGTCATCCCGGCCGAACCGGAGCTGGAATCCGAGTCCGGAGGCGATCGGAGCCGCGGCCGGTTGGCCGAACTCAAGTCGCTCGCCAAGCAGCGGGGCCTGTGGGCGCTCGGGCATCCCGCGGAGATCGGCGGCGGCGGGCTGCCGCTCATGCCCTTCGTCTACCTGAACGAGATGATCGGTCGTTCGCACTACGGCCAGGTCGCCGTCGGCTCGGCGTCGATGCAGGACTCGATCATGCTCCACCTGTACGCCAGCGACGAGCAGAAGGAGCGTTGGCTCAAGCCGCTCGTGGCGGGCGAGATCTACCCGTCCGTCGGCCTCACGGAGCCGGAAGTCGCCGGCTCCGATCCAACCCTGATGCAGACGCGCGCGGTGCTGGACGGCGACGACTGGGTGATCAACGGGCACAAGTGGTTCACGAGCGGTGCCAGCCGGGCGGCCTTCACGACCTGCTTCGCCCTGACCGAACCGGAGGCCCAGGGGCACCTGAAGTTCTCGTCGATCATCGTGCCTACCGATACGCCGGGCTACGAGATCGTGCGGGCCGTACCGACGATGGGCACGACGGCCGGTCAGCACTGCGAGGTGCGCTACAACGACGTCCGGGTGCCGAAGGAGAACTTGCTGGGTGGCCGGGGCGAGGGCTTCGTCATCGCCCAGAAGCGCCTGGGCCCGGGCCGGATCTTCCACTGCATGCGCTGGCTGGGACAGGCCCAGCGGGCCTTCGAACTGATGTGCGAACGGGCGAAGTCGCGCTGGGCGCATGGCTCCTACCTGTCCGAGAAGGGGGAGATCCAGCGCTTCATCGCCGAGTCTGCGGCGGAGATCCAGGCCGCGCGTCTGATGACCCTCGACGCCGCGGAGGCGATGGATCGTGGCGAGCGGGCCCGGGTCGAGATCTCCTTGATCAAGTTCTGGGGAGCGCGAATGCTCCACAACGTGATCGACCGCGCGATCCAGGTCCACGGGGCGCTGGGCGTGACGAGCGACACGCCGCTTGAGAAGATGTATCGGGAGGCGCGCTACGCGCGGCTCTACGACGGCCCGGACGAGGTCCATCGCATGGTTGTCGCGAGACGCATCCTGCGCGACCCGCTGGGCCGCGTTCCTTGGGGCAGGCTCGGTCGTGGCGAGGAGGAGTAGCTTGCGCCTCGGTGCGCGCCCGATCCTCGCGGCGGCGAGTCTCGCCGGCCTTGGAGCCGGCTGCGCGAGTCCGCCGCCAATGACCGCGCAGCTGCGAGCCGCCGCCGCCGCGGTCGAGATCACGCCGCCGGCCGGCTCGCTCCTTTATGGCTACGGCGCCCGGGGGACGAACCGGTCGGAGGGAGTCCACGATCCGCTCCATGCGCGAGCCCTCGTGCTTGAGGCAGGCGGCGAGACGGTTGCCGTCGTGACGCTCGATCTCGGCTCGGTCCGCAAGGAGAACACCCTGCACGTGAGACAGGCGGTGCGCGACGCGGCGGGCTTCGACCACGTTCTGTTGAACGCTTCGCATACGCACTCCGCTCCGCTCTTCGAAGCGGACTTTCCGAGCGCCGAGCGGCCCTGGGTCGCTGAGCTGGAGCGCAAGATCGCGGACGTGGTGCTCGAGGCCCATGCCGCGCTCCGCCCGGCCCGCGTCGCGGTGGGGTGGGGCCGGGCGAGCGAGGGGCACAACCGGCGCCGCGTGTTCGTCGACGGCAGCGTGGAGATGTTCTGGCGCAACCGGGAGCGACTGCCGACCGCGCCGCTCGACGAGTCCGTCGGCGTGCTTGCAGTCGACGGCGCGGACGGCGAACCGATCGCAACCCTGGTCAACTTCGCCGTTCACCCGGTCATCCTGGGGCCTGAGAACATGCTTCTTTCGGCCGATTATCCCGGCGCGATGGCGGCTCTCTTGGCGGATAGGGGCGTCGGTCTGCCGATGTTCCTGCAGGGCGCCGCCGGCGACATCAATCCGTTCTGGGACAAGACGCCGCCCGAGGAAGGCGGTTTCGAGCAGGTACGGATGGCGGGAGAGCGGCTGGGGCAGGAGGTTCTGCGGATTCGCGCCGAGCTGATAGCGGCCGAGGCCCTTCACGACCCAGGCGCCCTGTCGGTCCGGCGCCACCTGGTCACCCTCGAGCCGCGCTGGGACCTCGACTCTCCGGTGGTCGAGGAGGGATTCCGGCGCTACGGGCTGGAGGCCTCGCTCCAGAGGTATCGCGCTCGCTTTCCCCGCGAGCGGGAGGCCGAGGTGAATACCCTGGTGCTCGGCACACGCGGTGAACGGCAGTTCGCCCTCGCCACCTTCCCGGGCGAGTTCTTCGTCGAACACCAGCTTCGCCTGCGCGCCGCGAGTCAGGTGCCCCACGTCTTCTTCGCTGGCTACACGAACGGCGAACTCGCGTACTTCCCGACGATCGCCGCCGCCGCTCAGGGCGGCTACGGCGGCAGGGAGGCGACGATCGTCGAGGTCGGCGCCGGCGAGAAGCTGGTCGACCTGGCGGCGATCTCGATCCTCGAACAGGCCGGCTGGCTGCACGACGCACTGCCGTAAGGGCGCCTATCCGCGGCCGCGTTCTCGAATCCGCGGCTTGGCGATTGAACTCCTCGGACGGTTGGACGCGCGGTTTCGTTCACAGAGACGCAAGAACCGGCTACTGTTGCCGTTCTTGGCGACGATGCTTGGGCCTCTTCAGGGCCCTGTTCCGGTTTCGCGTTCTCTGAGGGAATCCGACGCATGAAGAACCACCCGGCCTTGAACCACCTCCGTCCCGGTCACTGCGGCTTGCGGCTGGCTGTCCTGTTCGTCGGCGCCGGCGCGATGGCCGGCTGCACCGGCGAGCCGGCGGCTCGAGAACCGGCGGTCTACAGTGCCGCCGCGTTCCACAACACGACCTCCTACGGCGGGGCTTCGTTCTCGGCTGACGAGAGCCGGCTCCTCATATCGAGCGACGTGACGGGCGTATGGGCCGTTTACAGCATGCCGGTCGCGGGCGGCGAGCCCGAACGGCTGACCGACAGCGCCGGGCCGGTCTTCGCCCAGAGCTGGTTCCCGAACGACGACCGGTTTCTCTACCGGGGCGATCAGGGCGGCAACGAGTTGAACCACCTCTACGTCGGGTCCGCGGACGGCAGCGCGCCCGAGGGCGGGGTCGACCTGACGCCTGGGGACAACGTGCGCGCTTCGTTCTCGGGCTGGCTGAGCGATGGCGGGGCGTTCTTCGTCCAGACGAACGAGCGCACCCCCTTCGCGATGGATCTCTATCGATACGAGGCGCCACCGCCCGGGAACTGGGAGTTCGAGCGTGAACTCGTGTTCGAGAACGACGGTACGTTCAACCTGGGCGACGTGAGCGACGATGGCCGCTGGCTTGCGCTCGACAAACTGAACAGCAACTACGACAGCGATGTCTACGCCTACGATCTGACCGCGGGCCGACTGGTCCACGTCACCGAGCACGAGGGCGAAGTGGAGCACTCCTCCGGCGGATTCACGCCGGACAGTGCGGAGCTCTACTACGGGACGAACGAGCACAGCGAGTTCAACCAGGTCTGGGCCTACGATCTGGACAGCGGCGAGCGCGAACTCGTCCTTGCGGCCGACTGGGACGTCTTCGGCGTCTCCTTCTCCGAAACCGGCCGCTACCGGGTGTCCGCGATCAACGAGGACGCCTCGACCTCGGTCGAGGTGCTGGATACCGAGTCCGGCGCTCCGGTCGACCTGCCCGACCTGCCGGACGGCGACATCGCCGGCGTGCGTTTCTCTGCCAGCGATCGCCTGATGGCCTTCTACCTGAGCAGCGACCGCGCGCCCTCGGACCTCTACGTGGTCGACCTGGAGCAGGGTGGAGAGGCTCTTCGCTTGACGCAGAGCCTGAACCCCGAGATCGATCCCGAAGATCTCGTGGCGACCGAGGTCATCCGCTACCCGAGCTTCGATGAACTGGAGATCCCGGCGATTCTGTGGCGGCCTCATGGAGCGACCGCCGAGAACCCGGCGCCGGCGATGGTCTGGGTGCACGGCGGCCCGGGCGGTCAGACCCGGCGCACGTATCGAGCGGAGATCCAGCATCTGGTGAACCAGGGCTACGTCGTCCTGGGCGTGAACAACCGAGGTTCCTCCGGCTACGGCAAGACCTTCTTCCACATGGACGACAAGAAGCACGGCGAGGTCGACCTGCAGGATTGCGTGTGGGCCCGCACCTGGCTCGAGTCGCAGGACTGGGTCGACGGATCGCGCGTCGGCATCATCGGCGGCAGCTACGGCGGCTACATGGTCGCGGCCGCACTCGCCTTCGAGCCGGAAGTCTTCGACGTAGGCATCAATATCTTCGGGGTAACGAACTGGATTCGGACGCTGGAGAACACGCCTCCCTGGTGGCAGGCGCAGAAGGTCGCGTTGCTCGGCGAGTTGGGCGATCCCGCGACCGAACGTGAACGCCTGGAACGCATCTCGCCCCTGTTCCATGCCTCGAACATCGTTCGGCCGCTGCTCGTCGTCCAGGGCGCGAACGATCCCCGAGTGCTCCAGGTGGAGAGCGACGAACTCGTCGAGGCGGTGCGGGCGAACGGAGTGCCGGTCGAGTACGTGCTGTTCCCGGACGAGGGACACGGCTTCCGCAACCGCGTCAACCGGATTGAGGCCTCGGAGCGTTACGCCTCCTTCCTGGCGGAGCACTTGGGCCCGTAAGTCGCTGAGCTAGCTGCTAGCAGCCCGTGGCGAACGTCGCGCTCGATGCGATCGGCCATGCATCCCGTCCAGCATCGTTGCTTTTCGGTCGAAGTTGGCCCGATATGCTCCCTCATCGCGCCGCTTCCCGGGCGCCTGACCGCTCTCCGTGCGACACGCACTTCCGCCACGGGCTGCTAGAAGTCGAGGTTGAGCAACAGTCCGAGATGTTCGACCGATCCGGCGCCGTCCGCGTTGGTGGACACGTAGTTCGTCAGAACCCTCAGGTTGCTTCGCAGGTACCAGTTGAGTGCCAGGGTCAGACTCTGCTGGCGGCCGCCCGGGCCGGCGCCGTCGCTCAGGTCGATGCGATCCCAGCGGGCGGCGAGTTCCCAGGCGCCTCTGCCCTTCGGCACGGGCGCCCTGGGACTCAGCCGGGTGAACGTCCGCGTACTGCGGCTGTAGGGTCTCCTTTCGCCGGTAAGGAACCAGCCCGCCTCGAGATACTGAGCGTCGAAGCGGAGAGTCCGGCTGGCGGCCAGGAGGTCCACTCGAGCGGCCAGCAGTTCACCTTGCAGCCAGAAGGAGCGCCGTGCGAGCGCCAACTCGGCGCCCGCCAGCTGCAGGGTATCGGCCGCCAGCCGTCCGCTGTCGACCCTGCTGGGCAGGGGCCGCGGGCGGACGCCGTCGGCCGGCCACATCGTGTCCCCGGCGGGTTCGCGATGCGCGAGGCCCAAGCCGAGGTGGAGCAAGAGCTGGGCGTCGACCTCGCCGTCCCGGGCGAGGCCGGTCACGCGGCCGCTCAGGCTCCAGTCGGAGCCGGGCCGCACATCGTAGCCGTCGCTGTCGCGAAAGGCGCCGACGGCCCAGGCGACGCGATCTCCGGCGAGTCGGTCATGGATCATCAGGCCCAGGTTGCGGCCCGGCGCCAGAGCGGTGGCCGCCACCGGACGCGCGATGAAGGGGTAGTGGTTGGACGACTGGAGAATCGAGAGGCTGAACGGCTCCTTGAAGTGTCCGACGCGGACGCTCGCTCTGCCCTGGCCTTGCGTTGCCTCGAGGAACACCTCCGTTGGCAGGAGGTCGCCGTTCGCGATGTCATGCTCGATCTTGAAGGTGAGTCGATCCAGGAACCTGCCCTCCAGCAGCAGGCGGGCGCGTCGCCAGTCGATGCCGTTCTCGAACTCGAACCGTTCCGCCAGAGCCGGCTCGGAGGAGGACGTTCCGGCTTCGACGTGGACTCTCCCACCGACGTCGACGGCGAACGTCCCGTCGTCGGTCTCTGCGGCGGCGCCCCCGCCGATGAGAAACAACCCCGCCAGTGCCGGGCCTCGGAGCACGCTCTGGCCTCGCCGGTTCCGACCGCGGCGCCGCCGCCGGTACGGGTCGCTTTCCCGTCGGCTGCTCTCCCGGCTGGGCCCTTGGTCAAGATCTGCAGGCAACGTGAAGAATCCACGGGCAGGTCGCGGTTGTTCGACCGGTGATGCGGGAGCTCGGCTTTATCGCCCGTTCACAACCGGGAGACTAACCTTGACGCTCGAGGGCGCGATGCGGGCGAAGCGCGGGAGCGATCGAATGACCGGAAGAAAGGTGGTCGTCGTTGAAGACGACCCCGACATTCTTGAGTTGATCGAGTACAACCTGCGACGGGAAGGCCTCGAGGTGGCGACCGCCACGAATGGGAGGAGCGGCCTGGCGGTCATCGGTCGGGAACGGCCGGACCTCGTTCTGCTCGACCTGATGCTGCCCGGTCTCGACGGACTCGACGTCTGCCGCCGGTTGCGTGCCGTCGAATCGACCCGCGATCTGCCGATCATCATCGTCACGGCGCGCGGGGAGGAGCAGGACGTCGTCCGGGGGCTCTCCGCCGGCGCGGACGACTACGTCCACAAGCCCTTCAGTCCGCGAGAGCTCCTTGCCCGAGTGGAGGCGGTGCTCCGGCGCGGCCCCCTGCGCGAGCGCGAAGCGGAACGCCGGGTCACCCAAGGGCCGCTCGAGATCGACCCGGTCAAGCACCGGGTCCGGGTCGAGGGGCGGCGGCTCGAATTCACGCCGACCGAGTTCCGATTGCTGCTGGTGCTCGCGTCGCATCCAGGGCGCGTGTTCACTCGCTCCCAGCTCGTTGATCGGGCGATCGGCGATCGGGTGATCGTCATCGACCGGAACATCGACGTCCACGTCCGGGCGGTACGAAAGAAGCTGGGGCCCCACCGGGACCTGATCGAGACGGTGCGCGGCATCGGCTACCGTTTTGCCGAAGGCGAGGAGTAACCGCCGCAGCCCCCGGCTCGGCGCCGATTCGCACTGGAACTTCGGATGATCCGCTCTCCTCTCTTCTGGCGGCTGGCCCTGAGCGGGATCGGGCTGCTCATCCTCGGTGCGGTCCTTGGTGCAGGGCTGGTCGGGGGCCGGGGTCTGCTTGCCAGCGGCGTCCTGGCGGCGGCCGGAGTCCTTCTCGTCCTGTTCGGCGCCGGCAGGCTCTCGGGTCGTACCCGGCGGCTGCTCGCGAAGGCGTCTGCACTCGGCGGCCCAGAGACCGGGCCCGAGGCCCCGGCGCCGACGCCTCCCGGCGACGAATTCGCGCTGCTCGAGGAGCGGCTCGAGGCGGAGAGCGGGCGTTTGCGGCGTGAGGTCGAGAAGCTCGAGGCCGACCGCAACCGGTTGACGGCCGTGTTCAGCGGGATGGTCGAAGGAGTCGTCGCGATCGACTCTGACCGCCGGGTCATCCACCTGAACGCCGTCGCCGCCGAGCGGTTCGGGAGCTTGGGACCTGCTTCGGCGGTCGGTCGTTCAATCTACGAGCTGTCGCGTCAGCCGGAGATTGCGGGCGCCCTGATCGAGGCGATGGAGAAGCGGCGCCAGATCAGCCGGACGTATCGCAGTCCGTCGACCTTCGGCGAGCAGCGCGAGAGGCGGAAGTTCGAGTTGAACGCGTCACCGTTGCTGGCGGTGCGGGCCGGCGGCGAGCAGGTCGACGGCGCCGTCCTGGTCATCCATGACGTTTCGGAGCTTGAGCGGCTCGAGGGTATGCGCCGCGACTTCGTGTCGAACGTCTCCCACGAACTGAAGACGCCGCTCACGGCCATCCACGGCTTCGTCGAGACACTGCTCGAGATGGAGCGAACGGGTCGCAGGGATCGCGCGAGGCGGCGTCGCTTTCTGCGGAAGATCCGGAAGCAGAGCAAGCGGCTGGGCGCCCTGGTCTCGGACCTCCTGACACTGTCGAGGATCGAGTCCGCGACCGGGAATCCCGGGGAACTCGTCGATCTCGGAGCGGCCGTCGACGACGTCCTCAGCCTGCTCGTCCCGACCGGAGAGGAACGCGGCCTGGACGTCAGATTGGCGCGTCCCGAGGACCCGGTGACCGTTCGAGGCGAGGAAGAAGCGATTCGCCAAGCGCTGTCGAACCTGGTCGACAACGCGGTCAAGTACTCGCCGTGCGGCGGTCGCGTCGAGGTTCGCCTTCATGCCGGGAATGGCCGCGCGCTACTCGAAGTGGAGGACCATGGGCCCGGGATCGCGTCGGAACATCTGGACCGGATCTTCGAGCGTTTCTACCGCGTCGACCGGGCGCGTTCGCGGGAGCTCGGCGGTACCGGCCTCGGCTTGTCCATCGTCAAGAACGTCGTTGAGCGCCACGGCGGCGGGGTGGAGGTGGAGAGCGAGCCGGGCCGGGGCTCGACGTTCCGCTTCTGGTTGCCGACGTCGGGACCCGCAACGGACTCGGGTAGGGCGGCAGGTTAGGCTCTAGCGCATGAGAGCCCATCTTCAGCGCGATCTTGACGGGCTGACGCACGATCTCTTGGAGATCGCCGCCATGGTCGAGGACATGATCGCCAAGTCCCTGCAGGCGTTGCGCGAACACAGGGTCGACCTGGCGCATGAGGTGCAGCGGCAGGATCGCGAGATCGACGCGCGGGAGATCGAGGTCGAGGAGGACTGCCTGAAGGTGCTCGCACTCCATTCGCCGGTGGCGAGGGACCTGAGGCTGGTCGTGACCTACCTGAAGGTGAACAACGACCTCGAGCGGGCCGGCGACTTGGCGCGCAACCTCGCCGAGCGCGCGGAGAGCCTGGCGGTGGCGGCGCCTCGGGATGCGCCGGCCGAGATCTGGGCAATGGCGGAGCGCATCCCTCGGATGCTCCGCCGGGCTCTCGACGCGGTCGTCCGCGAGGACACGGAGCTTGCGCGATCGGTGATCGCCGAGGACGAGGTCGTCGATCGCGCGCACGAGGCGATGTACGAAGTTGCCGCGTCGATGATCGCCGCCGACCCCGAGTCGGTGTCCGCAGTCATCCAGTATCTCTCCATCTCCCGCTACCTCGAGAGGATGGCGGACCTCGCCACGAACGTCGCGGAGGACGTCGTCTTCCTCGTCGACGGCGAGGTCGTTCGGCACCAATCCTCCTGAGGGGGTTTACGGCGGGAGAAGAAGTCGCTACACTCCGTCTCTTCCGCGCGGAGTACCGCGGAGCTGCGCTCCGAGGTGCGGGTTTTTGTGCGCGTCGAGGTCACTCGGGAGCGAACAACGGGTGAATGGGACACGGATCGGAGACTTGAGGGCGGGAAACCTGAGACGGCTGCCCACGTGGCTCAGGGGTAGAGCACTTCCTTGGTAAGGAAGGGGTCACCGGTTCAAATCCGGTCGTGGGCTCCAGACAGCAGCGAATCGAGACAGCACTACACGGACAGTTGAACCGCTGGAGCGGGAGAGGCATACGAGCGTCATGGCGAAGGAGAAGTTCGAGCGTACGAAGCCGCACGTGAACGTGGGGACGATCGGTCACGTGGATCACGGGAAGACGACGTTGACGGCAGCGATCACGAACATACTGGCGAAGGCTGGCGGTGCGGAGTTCGTGCCGTTCGACGAGATCGACAAGGCTCCGGAGGAGCGTGAGCGCGGTATCACGATCGCGACGGCTCACGTGGAGTACGAGACGCCGAATCGTCACTACGCTCACGTGGACTGTCCGGGTCATGCGGACTACGTGAAGAACATGATCACAGGTGCGGCTCAGATGGACGGTGCGATTCTGGTGGTATCGGCGGCGGACGGTCCGATGCCTCAGACACGGGAGCACGTGTTGTTGGCTCGTCAGGTTGGTGTGCCGTACATCGTGGTGTTCATGAACAAGTGCGACATGGTTGACGACGAGGAGTTGTTGGACCTGGTGGAGTTGGAGCTTCAGGACCTGTTGTCGTCGTTCGATTTTCCTGGCGACGAGATTCCGATCATTCGCGGTTCGGCCTTGGAGGCATTGGAGAGCGGTGATCCGGAGAGCTCGTGGGGGAAGAAGATCGTCGAGTTGTTGGAGGCGGTGGACTCGTACGTGCCGACTCCGGAGCGTGCCGTGGACCAGGATTTCTTGATGCCGATCGAGGACATTTTCACGATATCGGGTCGTGGCACGGTGGTCACGGGTCGTGTGGAGCGCGGTCGGGTGTTGGTTGGCGACACGGTGGAGATCGTGGGTATTCGCGAGACGTCATCGACGGTGGTGACGGGCGTGGAGATGTTCCGCAAGCTTCTGGACTCGGGGGAGGCGGGAGACAACATCGGGGTGTTGCTTCGGGGAACGAAGAAGGACGAGGTGGAGCGTGGTCAGGTTTTGGCGAAGCCGAAGTCGATCACTCCTCACACGAAGTTTCGGGGCGAGGTGTACGTGTTGACGAAGGACGACGGTGGTCGTCACACGCCGTTTTTCGACGGTTATCGTCCTCAGTTCTACTTCCGGACGACGGACGTGACGGGTGTTGCGAACCTGCCTTCGGGCACGGAGATGGTGATGCCTGGGGACAACGTGACGCTGGACGTGGAGTTGATCGCTCCGATCGCGATGGAGAAGGGCGTGCGCTTCGCCATCCGCGAGGGCGGCCGCACGGTCGGCGCCGGCACCGTCACGGACATCGTCGAATAGCTGAAACCGGAGTAACGCGACGACTGGACTTGGGAGACTCAGGCCAGTAGCTCAATTGGTAGAGCATCGGTCTCCAAAACCGAAGGTTGGGGGTTCGAGACCCTCCTGGCCTGCCAGACCTGCCTGCGGCCTGGACGGTGTGGCGGGAACGGGAAACGGAGAGGACGAAGCGGAGACAGATCGGCTGGGGAGACGAGACAGGTGACAGAGAGTACGCAGATGACGAAGGTGGGCAGGCTCGGCGCGTTTCTCGGTGAAGTGCGCTCGGAGATGAGGAAGGTGACGTTCCCTTCGCGGGAGGAAGTCATCGGCACGACCGGCGTCGTCCTCATCACAAGCGTCATCTTCGCCATCTTCCTGTGGGTCGCCGATGTCGTCATCCTGCGTCTCTACAACGGCCTGAACGACCTGTTCCTGCCGTAGGCCGGCTGTGCGGAGAGGCGAGAGGGGAACTCGATGAACGAAGTCGAAGCGGCTGCCAGGGATGCGGCGAAGCCGGCGAGCAACGGCGACGGCGGGCCCGCGCCGCAGCGGCAGTGGTACATCGTGCATACCTACTCGGGTTACGAGGAACGCGTGCGCGAGACGCTGCGGCAGCGGGCCGAGGCGCACGGCCTCGGATCGGCCCTCGGCGAGGTGCGGATCCCCACCGAGACGATCGTCGAACTGAAGGGCGGCAAGAAGAGGGAGACGCAGCGGAAGTTCTTCCCCGGCTACATCCTCGTCGAGATCGAGTGCGAGCCGCGTGGCGACGGTCGCTTGAAGATCTCCGACCAAGCGTGGCACGTCGTGAAGAACACGCCGAAGGTGACCGGCTTCGTCGGCACCGGCAACGACCCGACTCCGCTCGACCAGGACGAGGTCGACGCGATCATTCAGAAGGTGGTCACGGCGAAGGAGAAGCCGAAGCCGAAGTACCTGTTCGAGAAGGGCGAGCAGGTGAAGATCGTGGACGGGCCTTTCAACAACTTCACCGGCACGGTGGAGGAGATCAACCTGGAACGGAACACCCTGAAGGTCATG
Source organism: Candidatus Multivoraceae bacterium (assembly GCA_965219625.1). Lineage (GTDB taxonomy): Bacteria > Acidobacteriota > Thermoanaerobaculia > Multivoradales > Multivoraceae > Multivorans. The sequence continues at coordinate 2,377,282 of OZ244782.1, forward strand.
GTGACGATCTTCGGGCGCCAGACTCCGGTCGAACTCGAGTTCCTCCAGGTTCAGAAGACCTAGCGCAGAAGAACCAGAGAAACGGAAAGCGGCCGCGCCGCGCGTTCTCGAGCGGAACGGCGCGGCGCGGACGGAATCGCGACAGATTCAGGTGAACAGCGATGGCGAAAGCAACAGGCGGTAAGCGAGCGATCGGGCAGATCAAGCTGCAGATTCCTGCCGGCGGGGCGACCCCGGCCCCACCGGTGGGGCCTGCGCTCGGCCAAGCCGGTCTGAACATCATGGACTTCTGCAAGGCCTTCAACGCCCGGACCGAGGGGGAGGGGGGCCTGATCATCCCCGTCGTCATCACCGTCTACGCCGATCGCTCCTACACGTTCATCACGAAGACGCCTCCGGCGGCCGTGCTGCTCAGGAAGGCGGCTCTGATCGACAAGGGGTCTGCGGAGCCGAATCGCGACAAGGTCGGCACGGTGACCCGGGCGCAACTCGAGGAGATCGCTCGTACGAAGATGCCGGATCTGAACGCAATCGACCTGGACGGAGCGTGCGAGATCATCGCCGGCACCGCCCGTTCGATGGGCCTGGAGGTCGTCGCCTGAGCGGCGGTCTGGGAGAGAGCAGGGAGAACGGGCAGTGGCCAAGACAGGCAGAAGACACAGAGAGGCGAAAGCCCAGGTCGACGATCGGCCGTATGGGCTCGCGGAGGCCCTGGAGAGGGTCAGGAGCGGCAGCTTCGCCAAGTTCGACGAGACCGTGGAGATCGCGGTCCGCTTGGGAGTGAATCCGAGGCATGCGGACCAGATGGTGCGCGGCACGATCGTCCTCCCCCACGGAACCGGGCGCAGCGTGCGGGTCCTCGTGTTCGCGTCCGGCGAGAAGCTGCAGGAGGCCGAGGCGGCCGGGGCCGATCACGTCGGCGGCGAGGAGCTGGCGACGAAGATCCAGGGCGGCTGGCTCGATTTCGACGCCGTCGTGGCGACTCCGGACATGATGCGGGTCGTCGGTCGCCTGGGTCGCGTACTCGGCCCCCGCGGCATGATGCCGAATCCGAAGACCGGAACAGTTACGCCGGACGTTGCCCAGGCGATCGAGGAGATCAAGGCCGGCAAGGTGAACTTCCGGGTCGACAAGGCGGGCGTGATTCACGCGCCTCTGGGCAAGGTGTCGTTCGACGTCGAGCAGCTCCGGGAGAACGCCTTGGCCCTCCTGTCCGAGGTCATGCGGGCGCGGCCGAGTTCAGCCAAGGGCGCCTACGTGCGTTCGGTGAATCTGACGTCGACGATGGGCCCGGGGGTCCGCGTCGACACCGGCGTGACGACGGCACTGGATGCCGCCTAGGCCGGCAGGCTGGATTGCGAAGGAGTTGAACGAATGGCACTGACGAGGGAGACGAAGGCCGAGCTCCTGGCCGGCTATCAGGACGAGATGGCAGGCGCCGCGCACGCCTTCGTCGTCGGCTTCTCGGGCATCACCGTGCGCCAGGTCGACGATCTGCGGCGCCGCGTGCGAACTGCCGGCGGCAAGTACTCGGTCGTCAAGAACCGGATCGCCCGGATCGCGTTCGAGGACAGCAGCATGGGTGAGCTGTCGGAGCATCTGAGCGGGCCGACGGCGATCGCCTACAGCAGCGACGACCCGGTCGGTCTCGCGAAGACCCTGACCGAGTTCGCCAAGGACGTTCCCGTACTCGAGTTCAAGGGTGGGCTGGTGGACGGGCAGAAGGTGTCGGCGGACGCGATCGAGGAGATCGCGAATCTGCCCGGCAGGGATGCTCTCATCGCGAAGCTCCTGTTCCTGTTGCAGTCGCCGATGGCGCGGCTGGTGCGGGGCCTGGGCGATGTGACGCCGCAGTTGCTGCGGGCGTTGAACCAGATCGCGGAGCAGAAGGGACAGGGCTCTGAGCAGCCCTGAATCGATGACTGGAATGGCGGCGCTCCACTGGGCGCCGTCGAGATCGGAAGGGGATTGAAGACGATGGCAGTAGCAGCAGCGGATCTGATCAAGCAGATCGACGAGATGACCGTGCTCGAGCTGAACACGCTGGTCAAGGAACTTGAAGAGCACTATGGCGTGTCGGCGGCAGCCGCGGCGGTCCCGATGGCCGCGGCGGGTGGAGACGCGGTCGCCGAGGAGGCGGAAGAGCAGACCGAGTTCGACGTCCAGTTGACCTCGTTCGGCGACAAGAAGATCGCGGTGATCAAGGTCATTCGCGAGGTGACGAGCCTCGGCCTGAAGGAGGCGAAGGATCTCGTCGAATCGGTGCCGGTCGCCGTCAAGGAGGGCGTTGCGCGGGACGAGGCCGACGAGATCAAGGGCAAGATCGAGGAGGCCGGCGGCCAGGCCGAGGTCAAGTAGCCATTCCGGCTTTCGATCCCTTCGCCGGTCGGTCTGGACTTCCAATCGACCATCCTCGACCCGGCATGCGGCCCCGGGGCGCCATCCGTATGGCCGTTCCGCCGCCGCGTTCCCTCCTGCCGCCTGCGAACCGCAGCGGGGCTCTCTTCGCGAATCGAAACAAACCTGCCTTGCCCTCGGCCTTGTCGAGAGGACTCGGAACAGAGGACATCGAAGCATGACGGACAACGACCACGCGCAGAACGGCCACTCGAACGGCCACCACTCGAACGGTAAGGGGCGGGTCGATTTCTCGACCATCGAAACGACCCTCGGCATCCCGAACCTGATCGGCGTGCAGCGGCGCTCGTACGACCGCTTCCTGCAGATGAACCTGCTCTCCGAGGAACGTGAGAACCGCGGTCTGCAGGCTGTCTTCACGGGCATCTTCCCGTTCTGGGATTTTCGCGAGACCTGCTCTCTCGACTTCCTCAGCTACTCGATCGGCGACTGGCAGTGCCGCTGCGGGGAACTGAAGGGCCTCGAGTACCTGCGCATGTCCTGTACGAACTGCGGCGCGAAGATCATGACGGACCACCCGCTCGAGGACAGCGTGAACTGCACGAGCTGCGGCGCCGTGAACGCGAACCGTGTCACGAAGTGCGATACCTGCGGCGGACCGGTCGAGTTGCAGCTCAAGTACTCCATCTCGGAGTGCCGGGAGCGCGGCATGACGTACGCCGTGCCACTCAAGGTCACGTTCCGCCTGTTCGTCTACGACAAGGACCCGGAGACCGGCACGCGAATGATGCGGGACGCGAAGGAGGAGGAGGTCTACTTCGGCGAGATCCCGCTGATGACGGACACCGGCACGTTCATCATCAACGGCACGGAGAGGGTGATCGTCAGCCAGTTGCACCGGAGTCCCGGCGTCTTCTTCACCCATGACAAGCGCGTCTACCTGGCGAAGATCATTCCCTACCGCGGCTCCTGGGTGGAGTTCGAGTACGACCAGAAGGACATTCTCTCCGTCCGCATCGATCGTAAGCGGAAGTTCTACGGGACCGTGTTCCTGCGCGCCCTTGGTCTCGAGTCGAACGAGGAGATTCTGCGGAAGTTCTACACCGCGCTGCCGCTCGAACCGGTTGGCGACGGAGCGTATCGGCTCGGCCTCGTCCCCCGGGTTCTCGAGCGGGAACGCCTCCGTGACCGCTCGAGTCGCGGCGTTCGCCATCAGTACGGCATCTTCGCCGGTCTGACTCTGGACGAAGCGGCGATCGAGCGCCTCGATGCGGGCGACCCGATCGAAGCCGAGGTCGGGCCGCAGGAGCTCGAGTCCGCGATGCTGATCGCCGACGTGGTCGACGAGGACACCGGCGAGGTGCTGTTCGAGGCGAACGACCCGGTCCCCGAAGACCTGGATCAGCAACTCGAAGGCCGGAATCACAACGACGTCGAGGTCTTCTTCCCGGACTGGGAGCTGTGCGGCGCGACGATTTCGAACACGCTGGCCAAGGACGGAACCAGGGACATCAGAGATGCCCAGATCGAGATCTACCGGCGCATGCGGCCCGGCGATCCACCCACCCACGAGAGCGCTCGCTCGCTGTTCTACGGCATGTTCTTCGACGCGAAGCGCTACGACTTCTCCCGGGTGGGCCGGTTCAAGTTCAACATCAAGCTCGAGACGGACGTTCCGGTCGACCAGAAGACCCTGTCAGCCGACGACTTCTATCGGGTCATCGAGTATCTGCTCCAACTGCAGAAGGACGTCGGTCGCGTCGACGACATCGACAATCTCGGGAACCGTCGCGTGCGCGCCGTCGGCGAACTGCTGGAGAACCAGTTCCGCGTCGGCCTCGTGCGGATGGAGCGGGCAATCAAGGAGAAGATGTCCGTTCATCAGGACATCGACTCGGCGATGCCTCACGACCTGATCAACTCGAAGCCGGTGATCGCGGCGGTCAGGGAGTTCTTCGGTTCGTCGCAGCTCTCTCAGTTCATGGACCAGACGAACCCGCTGTCCGAGGTCACGCACAAGCGACGGCTGTCGGCGCTCGGTCCTGGCGGCCTGTCGCGGGAGCGCGCGGGGTTCGAGGTCAGGGACGTCCATGCCTCGCACTACGGGCGGATCTGCCCGATCGAGACGCCGGAGGGGCCGAACATCGGCCTCATCTCCTCGCTTGCCACCTATGCCCGGATCAACGACTACGGCTTCATCCAGAGTCCGTACAAGAGGGTCGAGAACGGTCGGGTGATCGACCACTTCAAGGTGATCCGGCCGGGCGACGGCTCCTTCTCGCTGGGACAGATCGTCTCCGGCGACGATCTCGAAGCGGAGAACGGTCGGATCGAGAAGAGCGGCGGCCGCCTGGTCGAGGCCGAACCGCATGCCTTCTATCTGACCGCCTGGGAGGAGGAGAAGTACATCATCGCTCAGGCGAATGCCCGGGTCGACGAACGAGGCTACCTGTTGAACGAGCGCCCCGTGGCGCGTGCTCGCGGCGACTTCGTCACCGTCGACCGTGACCGCGTCGACTACATGGACATCAGCCCGAAGCAGCTCGTCAGCGTCGCTGCCGCCCTGATTCCCTTCCTCGAGAACGACGATGCGAACCGGGCGTTGATGGGATCGAACATGCAGCGGCAAGCCGTGCCGTTGCTGCGCTCGGACTCGCCGATCGTCGGTACCGGGCTCGAGTCCATCGTGGCCCGCAATTCGGGCGCGGTCGTCCTCTGCCAGCGTGCCGGCATCGTGGATTCGGTCGACGCGGACCGGGTCATCGTGCGAGTCGAGGGCGCGGATCCGGAGACCGGCGCGCCGCGCGAGTTCGGCGCCGACATCTACCAGTTGGCCAAGTTCCGGCGTTCGAACCAGAACACCTGCGTCCACCAGAAGCCGCTCGTACGGGAGGGGGCTTGGGTCGCGCGCGGCGACGTTCTGGCCGACGGCGCATCGACCGACGAGGGTGAGCTCGCGCTGGGCCGCAATGTTCTCGTCGCGTTCATGCCCTGGCGCGGCTACAACTTCGAGGATGCGATTCTGGTCTCCGAACGACTCGTTCGCGATGACTCCTACACCTCGATCCACATCGAGGAGTTCGAGATCGAGGCGCGGGACACGAAGCTCGGACCCGAGGAGATCACGCGGGACATTCCGAACGTCGCGGAATCCGCGCTCTCCGACCTCGACGAAAGCGGAGTGATCCGCATCGGGGCCTCGGTCAAGGCGGGCGACATCCTCGTCGGCAAGGTCACGCCGAAGGGCGAGACCCAGCTTACGCCCGAGGAGAAGCTGCTGCGCGCGATCTTCGGAGAGAAGGCGGGTGACGTACGTGACGCGAGCCTGAAGGCGGCGCCGGGTATCGAAGGCAGGGTAGTCGAGGTGAAGATCTTCTCGCGCAAGGGCGTCGACAAGGACGCGAGGGCGCTCGAGATCGAGGAGCAGGAGGTCAGCCGACTCGAGAAGAACATCCGCGACCAGACGCGGATCATGCACGAGGAGCGGAACAAGAAGATCGCCGAGCTGCTCGTCGGCCAGGAACCGACGTCGGAGGTCCTCGACCGCGCAGGCGATGGGTTGGTGGCCGCCGGCGAGGCGCTCACGTACGAGCATCTGGAGCGTCTGACCCGTCGCGAGATTCTCTCCCTGCCCCTCGCCGCGGCGCAGGCCGACCTGCTTGGGGAAGTCGCGGCGCTCTACAAGCGCACGGATTCCCACATCGAGGTCATGCACCGGGTAAACGAGGAGAAGATCAAGCTGCTCCAGAAGGGCGATGAACTACCGCCCGGCGTGATCAAGCTGGTCAAGGTGTTCGTCGCGATGAAGCGCAAGTTGCAGGTGGGCGACAAGATGGCCGGCCGCCACGGGAACAAGGGGGTCATTTCACGCATCGTGCCCGAGGAGGACATGCCCTACCTGCCGGACGGCACGCCGGTCGAGATCGTGCTGAATCCGCTGGGCGTGCCCAGTCGGATGAACGTCGGCCAGATTCTGGAGACCCACCTGGGATGGGCCGGTCGGGCTCTGGGCGTCAAGTTCGCGACCCCGGTGTTCGACGGGATTCGCGAGTCGCGGCTCAAGGAGCTGCTGTCCGAGGCGGGTCTGCCTTCATCCGGCAAGACGACGCTCCATGACGGCGTTACCGGCGAAGCGTTCGAGCAGAAGGTCACAGTCGGTTACATCTACATGCTCAAGCTGTCCCACCTCGTGGACGACAAGATCCACGCGCGCTCGATCGGGCCCTACTCGCTGATCACCCAGCAGCCGTTGGGCGGAAAGGCCCAGTTCGGCGGCCAGCGCTTCGGTGAGATGGAGGTGTGGGCGCTGCAGGCTTACGGCGCTTCGTACACGTTGCAGGAGTTGCTGACCGTCAAGAGCGACGACGTCGAGGGCCGGAGTCGGGCATACGAATCCCTGGTGAAGGGCGACGTGCCGGAGGACCCGGGATTGCCGGAGTCGTTCAACGTGTTGGTGCGCGAGTTGCAGAGTCTGTGTCTGGACGTCGAGTTGATGAAGGTCTAGGAGGTCGCCTGGTGCAACCACTGTCAAGTTTCGAGAAGACGCAGTCAGTCAAGGACTTCAACGCGATCCAGATCGCGTTGGCTTCTCCCGAGAAGATCCGGTCCTGGAGTTACGGCGAGGTCACGAAGGCCGAGACGATCAACTACCGGACCTTCAAGCCGGAGCGGGACGGCCTGTTCTGCGCGAAGATCTTCGGCCCGATGACGGACTGGGAATGTCTGTGCGGCAAGTACAAGCGGATGAAGCACCGCGGCGTCGTCTGCGACAAGTGTGGCGTCGAGGTCACCCGTTCGCGGGTCCGCAGAGAGCGGATGGGGCACATCGAGCTGGCCAGCCCGGTCAGCCACGTGTGGTTCTTCAAGGGGCTGCCGAGCCGTATCGGCCACCTGCTGGATCTGAGCCTCAGGAACCTGGAGCGCATCCTCTACTTCGAAAGCTACGTCGTCATCGATCCCGGCGATACGGATCTGGAAGAGAACGAGCTCGTCTCCGAGGAGCGCTTCCGCGAACTGCGGGATGAGTTCGGTCTGGACGGCTTCGACGCGCGGATGGGCGCCGAGGCGATCAAGGAACTGCTCGACCGGATCGACATCGACGAACTGGCCGAGGAGTTGCGCATCGTCATGCGTACCGATACGAGCCAGATCCGTCGCCTGAAGGCGGCGAAGAGGCTGAAGGTCGTCAACGCGTTCCGCCGCAGCGGCCATCGCCCGGAGTGGATGATCCTGGACGTGATCCCGGTCATTCCTCCCGAGCTGCGGCCCCTCGTGCCGCTCGACGGCGGCCGCTTCGCGACGAGCGACTTGAACGACCTCTACCGCCGGGTGATCAACCGGAACAACAGGCTGAAGAAGCTGCTCGAGTTGCGGGCGCCGGAAGTCATCGTCCGCAACGAGAAGCGAATGCTGCAGGAGGCGGTGGACGCGCTGTTCGACAACGGCCGGCGCGGACGGGTGCTCAAGGGCTCGAACAACCGACCGCTCAAGTCGCTGTCCGACACGCTGAAGGGCAAGCAGGGCCGGTTTCGTCAGAATCTCCTCGGCAAGCGAGTGGACTACTCGGGCCGTTCGGTCATCGTCGTTGGCCCCGATCTGAAGATCAACGAGTGCGGTCTGCCGAAGAAGATGGCGCTCGAACTGTTCAAGCCCTTCATCTACAGCTGGCTGGAGGACCGGGAGTACGTCGGCACGATCAAGGCCGCAAAGGAAATGGTCGAGCGCGAGGAAGACGTCGTGTGGGATGCCCTCGACGATGTGATCCGCGATCATCCGGTTCTGCTCAACCGGGCCCCGACCCTCCATCGCCTCGGCATCCAGGCCTTCCAGCCGGTGCTCATCGAGGGCAAGGCGATCCAGATTCACCCGCTCGTCTGCGCCGCCTTCAACGCGGACTTCGATGGCGACCAGATGGCGGTCCACGTGCCGCTGTCGCCGAAGGCGCAGATCGAGAGCCACGTGCTGATGCAGGCCTCGAACAACATCCTGAGCCCGGCGAATGGCCGGCCGCTCTCGGTTCCCAGCCAGGACCTCGTGCTGGGCGGCTACTACCTGACGATGCCCCGGCCGGGGGCGCGCGGCGAGGGCCGGACCTTCGCCTCGATGGACGAGGTCTTCTTCGCCCTCGACGCCGGCGCGGTCGAGACGCAGACGCCGATCAGGCTGCGTCTTGACGGCGACTACGTTGCCCTGGACGAACAGACGGACACTCAGGACATCGTCCACGCCGAGGTCCAGCAGCTCGACGGCGAGATCGTCGAGACGACTGTCGGCCGCGTGGTCCTCAACCGACATCTGCCGGACGAATTGCCGTTCATCAACGGTCTGCTCCAGAAGCGCGGTCTTCAGGACCTGGTCAGCTATTGCTTCATCCGTCACGGCAGCGATCTGACGGTGCGGATGCTCGACGAGATCAAGGAGATCACCTTCCAGTACGCGACCCGCGCGGGCATCTCCTTCGGTGTCGACGACATGGTCGTGCCGTCGACGAAGGGGAAGCTGATCGAGGAGGCCCGCGTCGAGGTGCTCGAGATCGAGAAGCAGCGCAGCGCCGGCGTGATCACCGCCGGGGAGCGGAAGAACAAGATCATCGACATCTGGCACCGGGTCACGGAAGACGTTTCGGCCGAGATGTTCCGCGAGATGAAGGACGTCGAGTCCGAGCGGGGCGAGTTCAATCCGATCAACCTGATGGCCGACTCCGGCGCCCGCGGTTCCCGCGAGCAGGTTCGGCAGTTGGCCGGCATGCGCGGTCTGATGTCCAAGCCCTCCGGCGAGGTGATGGAGACGCCGATTCACGCGAACTTCCGCGAAGGGCTGTCCGTCCTGCAGTACTTCATTTCCACCCACGGCGCCCGCAAGGGTCTCGCGGATACGGCATTGAAGACCGCCGATTCGGGCTACCTGACTCGTCGCCTGGTGGACGTGGCCCAGGACGTCATCGTCACGGAGGAGGATTGCGGCACGATCGACGGCATCGTGGTCGGCGCGATCATGGAGGGCGGCGACACCCTGGAGCCGCTCCGTGACCGTCTCGTCGGCCGCGTCAGCCAGGAGGACATCTTCGATCCGCTGACAGGAGAGCAGCTGCTGGCCGTCGGCGACTCGATCACGGAAACGATGGCGAACGACATCCAGGCCGCCGGAATCGAGCGAGTCCGCATTCGGTCCGTGCTGACCTGCGAGACTCGTCGCGGTGTCTGCGCCGCCTGTTACGGCCGGAACCTGGCCACTGGACGCAGCGTCGACCTGGGCGAGGCGGTCGGCGTCATCGCCGCCCAGTCGATCGGCGAGCCCGGAACCCAGTTGACGATGCGCACCTTCCACTTCGGCGGCACCGCCAGCCGGGTGTCGGAGCAGTCGCGGCACGCGGCACGGAACAAGGGTTGGGTGAAGCTGATCAACGTCTCCACTGTCGACAGTCGGGAGGGCGCGCTGGTCGTCGTCAATCGGAACGGCAAGCTCGTCCTCGTCGACGAGGCCGGGCGCGAACTCGAGCGTCACCCGTTGACCTACGGCTCGAACCTCCTCGTGCGCGAGAACCAGGAGGTCGAACCCGGCACGGACCTTGTCGAATGGGATCCGTTCACCTCCGCCATCCTCACCGAGGTCGAGGGCCGGGTCGAGTTCCACGACATCGTCGAGGGCGAGAACGTCCGCGAAGAAATCGACAAGGTGACGGGTCTCTCCCATCGGATCATCGTCGAGGCGTCGCAGAACGAGAAGCGGGCGCCGGCGATGGTGGTCGTCGGCGCCGAAGAGAAGCGCTATCTGTTGCCCAGCGGTTCCCACCTCTGGGTGAACGACGGCGCGAAGGTCCACCCCGGCGACACGCTGGCGAAGATCCCGCGTGAAACGACGAAGACGAAGGACATCACCGGCGGCCTGCCACGGGTCCAGGAGTTGTTCGAGGCCCGGAGCCCGCGCGAACCGGCCGTGATCACCGAGATCGACGGCACGGTGCGCCTCGGCAAGGAGATCATCAAGGGCAACCGCGAGGTGACGGTCGAGAATGAGGCCGGCGAGAGCCTGAGCTACCTCGTCCCGCGCCACGTTCACCTGAACGTGCAGGACGGCGAGTACGTCAGCGCCGGCGATCCGCTGATTGGCGAGGCGATGAACATCAACCCGCACGACATCCTGCAGGTCAAGGGCGAGAAGGAGCTCCAGCGCTACCTCGTCGACAAGATCCAGGAGGTCTATCGCTCCCAGAGCGTGGCGATCAACGACAAGCACATCGAGGTCATCGTCCGCCAGATGATGCGCTCGGTGAAGATCGAGGATGTGGGGGATACCGACTTCCTGATCGACGAACAGGTCGACCGCTGGCGGTTCAAGGAGGAGAACGAGCGGGTGACGGCTGCTGGCGGCAGCCCGGCGATCGGTCGGCCCTTGCTCCTGGGCATCACGAAGGCCTCGCTGTCCACCGAGAGCTTCATCTCGGCGGCGAGCTTCCAGGAGACGACCCGTGTGCTGACGGAAGCCGCGATCAGCGGCAAGGTCGACCACCTCCGCGGCCTGAAGGAGAACGTGATCGTCGGCCGCCTGATCCCGGCCGGTACGGGGATGGAGTACTACCACGACTTCCACATCGAGGACGTCGTCTATCCGCCGCCGGAGATCGTCTCGGAGGACATGTACAACTACGACTACCCGGAGGAGTTCATTCGCACGATGTCGCAGGTGCTGAGCGAAGGCGAGAACTGAGGGTGACTCCGGGGTTGCTGGAGCACTCTCGTTTCTGCTAGCGTTCGCCGTCTTGTGCGGCCCGCGCGGCGCGGGTCGAGACCAGATCATCCATTCACGTCTGCGAGTCAGGCCTCAAACCGGGTGCGAGCCCGGTGCCGAGATCAGCGTTCACGCTGTGCACGGTTGTCGGCTTGGCCGTTCCGGTCTCGGTACCGGTTGGTGGTTCCGGTGTCGTCGTCTTCTGGCGACTTCGCATTCCCGCTCTTCGGCGGGTTGCTTGGCCTGGGCCGATCTCGACCGGTTGTGAGATGAGCTAGAGAGTAGAGAGACTGCGAGAGTCAGGAGATCCATGCCCACGATTCGTCAACTCGTCCGCAAGGGCCGTCAGCGCCAAGTCGTCAAGACGAAGAGTCCGGCGCTCCAGGGTTCGCCGCAACGGCGGGGCGTGTGCGTACGGGTCTACACGCAGACGCCGAAGAAGCCGAACTCGGCTCTGCGCAAGGTGGCGCGGGTCCGGCTGACGAACGGCATTGAAGTGACGACGTACATCCCAGGCGTCGGCCACAACCTCCAGGAGCACTCGATCGTGCTGATTCGCGGAGGACGCGTGAAGGACCTTCCCGGGGTCCGCTACCACGTGATTCGCGGCACCCTGGATGCCGTCGGCGTCGACGAGCGACGTCGCGGGCGATCGAAGTACGGCGCGAAGCGCCCCAAGAACTGAGAACCAGACGATGCCTCGACGCCGCGAAGTACCGAAGCGCCAGATTCTGCCGGACCCGCTGTATCACTCGCAGTTGGTCAGCAAGTTCGTCAACGTCCTGATGAAGGACGGCAAGAAGTCGGTTGCCGAGCGCATCCTCTACGATGCACTCGCGACGATCAAGGAACGCACTGGCGAGGACGATCCGATCGCCGTCTTCCAGAAGGCGATCGACAACGTGAAGCCGGCGGTCGAGGTCAAGTCGAGGCGGGTCGGCGGTTCGACCTACCAGGTGCCGATCGAGGTGCGTCCTGCGCGGAAGCTGGCCTTGGCGATGCGGTGGCTGATTCAGGCGGCGAAGGGACGTGGCGAGAAGACGATGAGACTGCGGTTGGCTGGCGAGCTGCTCGACGCAGCCGAGAACCGCGGTGTAGCGATCAAGAGGAAAGAGGACACCCACCGAATGGCAGAAGCGAACAGGGCCTTCTCCCACTACCGCTGGTAGCGACCGCCTTCGGGCGACCCTGGTCGGGTCGCCGGACGCGCTGCGGCCACCGGTCGGTCTGTGCCCGTCCCGGCGTCCGCCGCCCCGAATCCCGTGGCGGCGTAGCCCGCGCCATGCCTGCACGCCCTGGCCAATCCCAGACGACCCGTTCCGCTCGACGACTCCTCCCCCTAACGACCTCCGTCATCATGTCCAGAAACGTACCCCTCCAGCGAACCCGGAACATCGGGATCATGGCCCACATCGATGCGGGCAAGACGACGACGACCGAGCGCATCCTCTATTTCACGGGAGTGAACTACAAGATCGGCGAGGTGCATGAAGGCACTGCGACGATGGACTGGATGGAGCAGGAGCAGGAGCGCGGCATCACGATCACGTCCGCGGCCACCAGTTGCACCTGGAACGACCACCGGATCAACATCATCGACACTCCCGGACACGTCGACTTCACGGCCGAGGTCGAGCGTTCGCTCCGCGTGCTGGACGGGGCGGTAGCGGTGTTCGACGCGGTTGCCGGCGTCGAACCGCAGAGCGAGACGGTCTGGCGCCAGGCGGATCGCTACCGCGTACCGCGCATCGCCTTCGTGAACAAGATGGACCGTGTCGGCGCCGATTTCGAGCGCTGCGTCGGCATGATGCGAGACCGGCTCGGCGCGACGCCGGTCGTCCTCCAGCTGCCGCTTGGCCGCGAGGAGGCGTTCGCCGGCGTGATCGATCTGGTCGAGATGTCGGCCTACGTGTACGAGGACGAGAGTCTGGGCGCTCGCTTCAGGGTGGCAGAGATCCCTGAGGAGTACGCGGGGCTGGCGCTTGCGGCGCGCGAGGAGATGGTCGAGGCGGTGGCCGACACGGACGAGGAACTGCTGGAGAAGTACCTCTCGGGCGCTGAAGTGACGAACGACGAGCTGCGGGCGGCCCTGCGTCGAGCGACGGTATCCAACCAGCTGCAGCCCGTGTTCTGTGGCTCGGCGTTCCGCAACAAGGGCGTGCAGCCGCTGCTCGACGCCGTCCTCGGCTACCTGCCGTCGCCGCTCGACGTGCCCCCGATCGAGGGCGTTGTCGAGTCGGATGAGCGAGAGGCGCGCGAGGCGTCCGACGACGCCCCGTTCAGCGCCTTGGTGTTCAAGATCATGACCGATCCGTTCGTCGGCCAGCTCGCCTATCTCCGCGTGTATTCCGGGCGGATGGAAACCGGCGACTCGGTTCTCAACGCGAACCGAGGCGGGCGGGAGCGCGTCGGCAGACTGCTCAAGATGCACGCGAACAAGCGCGAAGAGATCAAGCGTGTCTGGTGCGGCGATATCGCCGCGGCGGTGGGCCTTCGCAACGTGACGACCGGCGACACGATCTGCGATCCGGCCGCGCCGATCGTGCTCGAGTCGATGGACTTTCCCGAGCCGGTGCTGTCCGTATCCATCGAGCCGCGGACGAAGGCGGACCAGGAGAAGCTGGGCCTGGCGCTCGAGAAGTTGATGCGCGAGGACCCGACTTTCCGGGTGCATACGGATCCGGACACTGCGCAGACCTTGATCTCAGGCATGGGCGAGCTGCACCTCGACATCATTACCGACCGCCTGCTGCGGGAGTTCAAGGTCGGCGCGAACGTCGGCCGGCCCCAGGTCGCCTACCGCGAGACGATCACCGTGGAAGCCGCCGGGGAGGGACGGTTCGTTCGGCAATCGGGCGGACGGGGCCAGTACGGCCATTGCAAGATTCGCGTGCGGCCGTTCGCCGGCGAAGACCTGGAGTTCGTCGATGCGACGAAGGGCGGCGTGATTCCGAAGGAGTTCATCCGCTCGATCGAGCGCGGCATCGCGGAGGCGCTCGAGTCGGGTCCATTGGCGGGTTATCCGGTGACCGGCGTCGCGGTCGAGGTCTACGACGGCAGCTCGCACGAAGTGGACTCCTCGGAGGTCGCGTTCAAGATCGCCGGTTCGATGGCCTGGCGCGACGCCTCCGGGAATGCGAAGCCGGTACTGCTCGAACCGATCATGGCGGTGGAAGTCGTGACTCCCGAGGACTACATGGGCGACGTGATGGGTGACATCAGTTCCCGCCGCGGCAAGGTCCAGGGCATGGAGCTGCGCCACAACGCCCAGGTCATCACCGCCCGGGTGCCGTTGGCGGAGATGTTCGGGTACGCGACGGACCTGCGCTCGGCGACGCAGGGACGGGCGAACTACTCGATGCAGTTCGAGTCCTACGAACCGGCGCCCCGCAACGTGAGCGAAGAGGTCGTGGCGAAGGCCACGGGCTGACAGGGCCTCGGGCGTTCGACACAGTGATCATCCAGGTATAGCAGGAGCGGAACATGGCGAAGGAGAAGTTCGAGCGTACGAAGCCGCACGTGAACGTGGGGACGATCGGTCACGTGGATCACGGGAAGACGACGTTGACGGCAGCGATCACGAACATACTGGCGAAGGCTGGCGGTGCGGAGTTCGTGCCGTTCGACGAGATCGACAAGGCTCCGGAGGAGCGTGAGCGCGGTATCACGATCGCGACGGCTCACGTGGAGTACGAGACGCCGAATCGTCACTACGCTCACGTGGACTGTCCGGGTCATGCGGACTACGTGAAGAACATGATCACAGGTGCGGCTCAGATGGACGGTGCGATTCTGGTGGTATCGGCGGCGGACGGTCCGATGCCTCAGACACGGGAGCACGTGTTGTTGGCTCGTCAGGTTGGTGTGCCGTACATCGTGGTGTTCATGAACAAGTGCGACATGGTTGACGACGAGGAGTTGTTGGACCTGGTGGAGTTGGAGCTTCAGGACCTGTTGTCGTCGTTCGATTTTCCAGGCGACGAGATTCCGATCATTCGCGGTTCGGCCTTGGAGGCATTGGAGAGCGGTGATCCGGAGAGCTCGTGGGGGAAGAAGATCGTCGAGTTGTTGGAGGCAGTGGACTCGTACGTGCCGACTCCGGAGCGTGCCGTGGACCAGGATTTCTTGATGCCGATCGAGGACATTTTCACGATATCGGGTCGTGGCACGGTGGTCACGGGTCGTGTGGAGCGCGGTCGGGTGTTGGTTGGCGACACGGTGGAGATCGTGGGTATTCGCGAGACGTCATCGACGGTGGTGACGGGCGTGGAGATGTTCCGCAAGCTTCTGGACTCGGGGGAGGCGGGAGACAACATCGGGGTGTTGCTTCGGGGAACGAAGAAGGACGAGGTGGAGCGTGGTCAGGTTTTGGCGAAGCCGAAGTCGATCACTCCTCACACGAAGTTTCGGGGCGAGGTGTACGTGTTGACGAAGGACGACGGTGGTCGTCACACGCCGTTTTTCGACGGTTATCGTCCTCAGTTCTACTTCCGGACGACGGACGTGACGGGTGTTGCGACCCTGCCTTCGGGCACGGAGATGGTGATGCCTGGGGACAACGTGACGCTGGACGTGGAGTTGATCGCTCCGATCGCGATGGAGAAGGGCGTGCGCTTCGCCATCCGCGAGGGCGGCCGCACGGTCGGCGCCGGCACCGTCACGGACATCGTCGAATAGCTGAAACCGGGCTTGCTTCAAGGCGATTCGCGCAAGGTTGGAATTCGAGGGAACGATGAACGAGAAGATCCGTATCCGGCTCAAGGCCTTCGACTACCGCATCCTGGATACCTCGACGCACGAGATCGTCGACACCGCTCGGCGTAGCGGCGCCCGTGTCGTGGGTCCGATCCCGTTGCCGACCCATATCTCCCGCTATACCGTGAACCGATCCCCGCACGTGGACAAGAAATCGCGGGAGCAGTTCGAGATCCGTACTCACAAGCGGCTCCTGGATATTTTCGAGCCCACGAGTCAGACGGTCGACGCGTTGATGAAGCTCGAGCTTCCCGCCGGTGTCGACGTCGAGATCAAGGCGTTCGGAAGTTGAGGCGACGAGGCGAGCGGGAGGAGACGCGGTGAGCGCAAGCAAGGGGCTTCTGGGGCGGAAGATCGGCATGACGCAGATCTACGCCGAAGACGGCGCGGTCGTGCCGGTGACGGTCATTCGGGTCGGTCCGTGTCGCGTGGTGCAACGCAAGACGGAGGCCTCGGACGGTTACGAGGCGGTGCAGATCGGCCTCGTCGAGGAACGTCCCCAGCGGCGGGTCAACGAACCCCGTCGGGGCCACTTCAAGAAGGCCGGCGTGGAGCCGATGCGTCACCTGGCGGAGTTGCGGGTTGAGGCGGGCGACGAATCGGCGCCCGGCGACGAAATCGAGGCCTCGATTTTCGAGGTCGGCGCCCAGGTCGACGTGATCGGCACCGGCAAGGGAAAAGGCTTCCAAGGCGTCATGCGCCGCCACGGTTTCGGCGGCGGTCGCGCTACCCATGGTTCGATGTTTCATCGAGCGCCGGGTTCGGTTGGACAGTCGGCGAGTCCGTCCCGCGTCTTCCCCGGCATGCGTTTTCCGGGCCGCATGGGCGGCAAGCGGGTGACGACGAAGGGGCTCCGAGTCGTCAAGGTCGACGCCGAAGAGAACCTGCTCTATGTGCGGGGCGCAGTGCCGGGCGCGAAGCAGGGGCTCGTCCTCGTGCGGAGTTCGGTCTGATGGCACAGGTGGCAGTCAGGAGTCTCGACAACGAGGCGAAGGGCAACCTCGAGCTGCCGGACGAGGTCTTCGGCTATCCGTACAAGGAACACCTGATCCACCTCGCGGTCGTGGCCGTCCGTGCCGCAGAGCGGGCCGGGACCCACCAGGTCAAGGGTCGCCACGAGGTCCGCGGCGGCGGGGCGAAGCCCTTCCGGCAGAAGGGGACGGGGCGAGCGCGCGCCGGCAGTCGCCGCTCGCCGCTGTGGCGAGGCGGCGGCGTCGTTCATGGTCCGCGACCGCGGAGCTACCGGAACAAGCTGTCGCGGAACGAGAAGCGCAACGCGCTGAAGTCGGCGCTGTCGCGGAGGTTGCTCGAGGAGAGGATCGTCGTTGTCGACTCGCTCGAGCTCGACAGTTACAAGACGGCCGCTCTGGCGGCTCGTCTGGCCGGCCTGGGCATCGACGAGAAGGCGCTCATCGTCGACCGCCACGACAATCGAAACCTCATGCTCGCGTCACGCAACCACCCGCGGCTCAAGGCGGTCGACGCGTTGGGCGTGAACGTCTACGACGTCGTCGACCGGACGTATCTTGTCTTCAGTTCGAGCGCGATCGAGCTGCTGTCGACGGTCCTGCAGCGGCGAAGCGGCAAGGAACGGAGCGAGTCATGAGGATGCAGGAGATCCTGCGGCGACCGCTGATCACCGAGAAGTCGACCGCGCTTCGAGACGAGCGGAACATCATCGCCTTTGCTGTCGATTCCCGGGCGAACAAGATCGAGGTCCGACGCGCTGTCGAAGCCCAGTTCAAGGGTGTCAAGGTCGCCGAGGTCCGGATCGTCAACGTTCACGGCAAGGTCCGGCGCCAGGGCCGCTTCGTCGGTCGACGCGCCGATTGGAAGAAAGCATACGTACGGCTGGCCGAGGGCCAGATCGATCTCTTCGACAACGTCTAGTCAATCTGCGATGGCGATCAAGAAACTCAAACCGACGAACCCCGCGAGCCGCTTCCAGGAGTACGCTGAGCGGACCCAGGTAACGGCCGAACGGCCGCACAAGGCGCTCGTCGAAGGCAAGAAGCGGATCAGCGGTCGGAACAACAGAGGCCGGCAGACTCTTCGCTTCCGCGGCGGCGGGCATAAGCGGCGTTACCGGCGCATCGACTTCAAGCGCGACAAGGTGGGCGTGCCGGCGAAGGTGGCCACCATCGAGTACGACCCGAATCGGAGTGCGCTGATCGCCCTGTTGCACTATGCCGACGGCGAGAAGCGTTACATCCTTCATCCCCAGGGACTCAAGCTGGGCGCCGTGGTTCAGTCCGGCGAGGGCGCCGAGATCGATGTCGGGAATTCCCTGCCAATCCGATTGATTCCCCTGGGCACGATCATCCACAACATCGAGCTCCAGATCGGTGGTGGCGGGCAGATGGTGCGGAGCGCAGGCGCCGGGGCTCAACTCATGGCCCGGGAAGGTTCCTACGCCCAGATCCGACTGCCTTCGGGCGAGGTGCGTCGAGTGCATATCGACTGCTCGGCGACGATTGGTCAGGTTGGCAACCAGGAGCATTCGAACGTCGCCCTCGGCAAGGCGGGGCGCAGCCGCTGGCGTGGCCGTCGTCCGCACAACCGAGGCGTGTCGATGAACCCCGTCGATCACCCGATGGGCGGCGGCGAAGGCAAGGCCTCTGGCGGTCGCCATCCGACGACGCCGTGGGGCAAGCCCACGAAGGGCTACAAGACCCGACGCAACAAGCGGACAGACAACATGATCGTGCGGCGACGCCGACGCCGCAAGTAGGGCTGCGGGCAGCACGAGACAGAGGGCAGCATGGGACGTTCACTCAAGAAGGGCTACTTCATCGACAATCACCTGTTCGACAAGGTTGCCGCGATGAATGCGACCGGCGACCGCCGGGTGATCAAGACCTGGTCGCGTCGGTCGACGATCATCCCGGAAATGGTCGGACACACGATTGCCGTGCACAACGGCATGAAGTTCATTCCGGTCTTCGTCAGCGAGAACATGGTCGGGCACAAGCTCGGCGAGTTTGCGCAGACACGGACCTTCCGCGGGCATGCCGGCGGCGCCAGGGAGCGTCGCGCGCGGCCCCGCTAGCAGCGAAAGAAGATGGAAGCGATAGCACGACTCAAGTACCTGCAGGCGTCGCCGCAGAAGGTGCGCCTGGTCGCGGATCAGATCCGCGGGATGAACGTGGAGGAAGCGTCGGCTCTCCTCCAACTCAGCGCAAAGTACGCGGCGAAGCCGTTGGCCAAGCTGCTGCGGTCAGCGGTCGCCAACGCTGAAGATCGTGATCCGGCAGTCGATATCGCGGAGCTCTACATCCGGGAGATCTTCGTCGACGGCGGACCGACGCTCAAGCGTCTTCGGCCGCAGCCGATGGGCAGGGCGTTTCGCATTCTCAAGCGGCAGAGTCACGTCACGATCAAGCTCGATTCCCGCGGTTCCGCGGCGAAGGCAACCTAGGAGCGGTCATGGGCCAGAAGACACATCCGTACGGCTTCCGCCTGGTCTACAACCAGGGCTGGCACTCGCGCTGGTACGCGGAACGGGACTACGCGGGTACCCTGCATTCGGACATTCAGCTCAGGACCGGTCTGAAGAAGCGACTCATGCACGCCGGCGTCAGTCAGATCGATATCGAGCGCGCAGCGGACAAGCTGCGGGTGACGATCTACACCTCGCGGCCGGGGATCATCATCGGCCGCAAGGGCGCCGAGGTTGACAAACTGCGGGACCACCTCGCCCGCCAGATGGGCCAAGAGGTGCATATCAACATTCAGGAGATCCAGCGGCCGGAACTCGACGCGCAACTCGTCGCCGAGGCGATTTCCGGTCAGCTCCTGCGTCGTGTCGCCTTCCGGCGGGCGATGAAGAAAGCGATGGAATCGGCCTTCCGGTTCGGCGCGAAAGGTGTCAAGATCATGGTCGCCGGTCGGCTTGGCGGCAACGAAATCGCTCGTACCGAGTGGTATCAGGAGGGTCGGTTGCCGCTTCATACGCTGAAGGCCGACATCGACTACGGGTTCGCCGAGGCCTACACGACCTACGGCGTGATCGGCGTCAAGGTCTGGATCTACCGTGGCGACCTGTCGCGGGAGCGGGGGCGCCGCACGGCGGCGTAGACCGACGACCGCTTGGGGATGTGAGGGAGCAACAAGAAAATGTTGATGCCGAAGAAGGTCAAGTTTCGCAAGCACCACCGAGGCCGTCGTCGTGGCATGGCGAAGGGCGGCAACGTGGTTTCCTTTGGCGAGTACGGCCTGCAGGCACAGGAGGCCGGCTGGGTGACGGCCCGTCAGATCGAGTCGGCGCGAATCGCGATCACGCGCCACATCAAGCGGACCGGCAAGGTCTGGATTCGCGTGTTTCCGGACAAGCCGATCACGAAGAAGCCACTCGAGACGAGAATGGGAAAGGGCAAGGGCAACCCGGAGGAATGGGTCGCGGTCGTGCGCCCCGCCCGGATCCTCTACGAGCTGGAGGGTGTGTCGGAAGACCTGGCGAAGTCGGCGATGCGGCTTGCATCCCACAAGCTCGGCATCAAGACCCGGTTCGTCAGCCGGCAGAGCGTCCGGATGTGAAGGTGGCGAAGCGATGAAGGCAAGCGAACTGCGGGAACTTACCGACGACGAACTGCGGCAGAAGGAGGACGAGCTGGCTGATCAGTTGTTCGCGCTTCGGTTGCAGAAGTCGATCGGACAGCTTGAAAAGCCAAGTCGGATCAGGAACGCCCGCGTCGAGTTGGCACGGGTTCTGACGGTCCTGCGCGAGAGGGCGAAGTGAACCAAATGAACGTGGAACAGAACACCCAGCGGGGGCGCCGCCAGGTCCGGGTGGGCCAGGTAGTCAGCGCGAAGATGGACAAGACGGTGGTCGTCGCGGTCGAGAAGACCGTCATGCATCGGCTCTACCATCGGCTGATGAAGAAGTCGTCGCGGTTCGTCGCTCATGACGAGTCGAACGACTGTCGCGAGGGGGACACCGTGTCCCTGATCTCGACCCGTCCGCTGTCGCGTCGCAAGCGGTGGCGCGTGCAGCGGATCGTCAAGCGGGCGGAAGGTTAGGCCGGGCGATGATCCAGATGGGGACAGTGCTCGAGGTCGCCGACAATTCGGGTGCGAAGCGCATCGCCTGCATTACGCTGCGGGGCGGTTCGTCCGGCCAGTACGGCGTGCTGGGCGATGTGATTACCGCGTCGGTCAAGGAAGCCGTGCCGGAAGGCACGGTGAAGAAGGGCCAGGTCGTGCGCGCGGTGATCGTGCGCACCCGAAAGGAGCGCCGGCGTCGTGACGGCAGCTACATCCGCTTTGACAACAACGCTGCCGTTCTGATCAACGAGGCGCGGGAACCGATCGGTACGCGCGTCTTCGGACCGGTCGGTCGCGAACTTCGTGAACGACGCTTCATGCGTATCGTGTCGCTGGCGCCGGAGGTGATTTGACATGCCCAAGGTGAAAGTCAGGAAGGGCGACGAGGTTCTGGTCATCGCCGGCCGGAATCGAGGAGTCCGCAGCCGAGTGCTGCGAGTGTTGCCGGCTTCGAATCGTGCGATCGTCGAACGCGTGAACATGGTCAAGAAGCACGAGCGCCCGAACCCGCAGCGCCAGGTGCAGGGAGGCATCCTGGAGCGGGAGGCGCCGATTCACATCTCGAACCTGAAGGTGATCTGTCCGGACACCGGCAAGCCGACCCGGGTCGGCTTGCGGCGGCTGTCTGACGGCAGGTGGGTACGCTACGCGAAAGTCAGCGGCGCGACGCTGAACTGAGGAAGACGCGATGGATCCCCGACTCAAGACTCTCTACCAGGAGGAAGTCGCTCCCAGCTTGCAGCGGGAGTTCGGCATTGCGAACGCGATGGCTGTGCCTCGGCTCGAGAAGATCGTCCTGAACATGGGAATCGGCGAGGCGATTTCGAACATCAAGGTGCTCGAGAACGCCGTGCCGGAGCTCGCGTTGATCGCCGGCCAGCAGCCGGTCATCACCCGCGCCCGCAAGTCGATTGCCGCGTTCAAGCTGCGGGCCGGCATGCCGATCGGCTGCCGCGTCACCCTGCGCCGGAACCGAATGTGGCACTTCCTCGACCGGCTGGTCACCGTCGCCCTGCCTCGGGTACGCGATTTCCGCGGCATCTCGGACCGGAGCTTCGACGGTCGCGGCAGCTACACCCTGGGTATCCGCGATCATCTTATTTTTCCCGAGGTCGACTACTCGAAGAGCGACGGATCCAAGGGCATCAACGTGACGCTGGTGACCTCCGCCGAGTCCGACGCGCAGGCGCTGCATCTTTTGCGCGGCCTCGGTCTACCGTTCGCCTCCCGCAACGAATGACGACGGCGCGGCGTCGCACCTCACCGGATAGGACGTATAGGACCTGTAACAGATGACGATGACCGACCCCATCGCGGATCTTCTGACGACGATCCGCAATGCCCTGACCGTCAAGCATGACCAGACCGAGGCGCCGGCTTCCAAGCTGAAGATCGCGCTCTGCCGGGTGCTGCGCGACCAGGGGTACATCAGCCACTACGAGGTCTTCGACTCGCCTCCGGGACGAACCCTCAGGATCTTCCTGGCCTACGACGGGCAGGGCGTGCCCGCGATCACCAGGGTGCGCAGGATCAGCAAGCCGGGACGTCGCGTCTACCGCGGCGCCGACGAACTGAAGCCGGTGCTGAATGGTCTGGGGGTGGCGATCCTGTCGACTTCCGAAGGGCTGATGACGGATGCCCAGGCCCGCCGCCAGCGGGTCGGCGGCGAGGTGCTGTGCGAGGTGTATTGAGATGTCGCGGATAGGAGAGATGCCGATTGCGTTGCCGCATGGCGCGAACGTTGCGGTTGGCGCGGACAAGGTGACGATCGAAGGGCCGAAGGGCCGACTCGAGCAGGCGCTTCATCCGGGCATCGATGTGCGGGTCGACGACGGCATCGTCACCCTTCATCGTGCCGGTTCAGGCGGCCCGGCGCGCGCGCGGCACGGCTTGGCTCGGGCCCTGCTGGCGAACGCGGTCGTCGGCGTGACCGAGGGCTTCCGCCGTGACCTGGACATCGTCGGGGTGGGTTATCGGGGCGAAGTCAAGGGACGCGAGCTGCATTTCTCGCTGGGGTACTCCCATACGGTCATCTACACCGTGCCGGAAGGCATCGAGGTGTCGATTGACGGCCGCGCGAACCGAATCAGCGTTAGCGGCATCGATAAGCAGCAGGTCGGACAGGTGGCGGCTGATCTGCGCAGCCTGCGCAAGCCGGATGCATACAAGGGCAAGGGCATTCGTTACAGCGACGAGGTGCTCCGACTGAAGGCCGGCAAGACGGCCGCCGACTAGAGCGGAGCCCGGAGAGTAAGGACACCAGGCAATGAGCGACCTGCGCAAGAAGAGGACACTCGACCGCAATCGGCGGCGTCAGCGCGCGCGCTACCGCGTGCGGAAGAAGCTGCGCGGCTCCGAGGAGCGTCCGCGGTTGGCGGTGCACAAGAGCCGGCGGCACATCTATGCCCAACTCGTCGACGATCGGGCCGGCCGCACCCTGGCCTTTGCCAGCTCGCTTGAAGCGGACCTGCGCGACCGGATCGAGGGCTCGACCGGTAGTCGGAGCGCGGCGCAGGCGGTTGGCGCGGCGTTGGCGGAACGGGCGGCCGATAAGGGGCTGCGGTCCGTATTGTTCGACCGCGGTGGTTTCGTCTATCACGGCAGGATCAAGGCGCTCGCCGACGGCGCGCGGGCCGGCGGTCTCGAGTTTTGATCCGGCGGCGGATCGAAGGAGCAAACAGTGGCTAGGGATATCGATCTCGACAGCGAGTTCTTCGAACAGGTTGTCGACATCAATCGGGTGACGAAGGTCGTCAAGGGCGGCAAGAACTTCTCCTTTACCGCGCTGGTCGTCATCGGAGACGGCGCCGGCCGGGTCGGTTACGGTTCCGGCAAGGCGAAGGAGGTTCCCGCGGCGATCCGCAAGGGAATCCAGATCGCGAAGCGAAGTCTGGTCCGGGTGCCGCTCGACGGCACGACGATTCCGCACGAAACGGTGGGCGTTTTCGGCGCCGGACGGGTGATGCTCAAACCGGCCTCCGAGGGGACCGGCGTGATCGCCGGCGGTGCCGTGCGCGCCGTCGTCGAGGGCGCGGGCATTCAAGACATCCTGACAAAGTCGCTCGGCACGACGAACCCGCAGAACGTGGTCAAGGCGACGTTCGCCGGGCTCATGTCGTTGCGCAACGAAGCGGAGGTCAAGGCCTTGCGCGGGCTCGCCTCGCTCGACGGGAGCAGCACGAACGGCGGCGCGATCAGCGAGGATCAGGAAGGAACGGCGAATGGCAGCGAAGACGATACGGATTCAGCAAACTCGTAGTCGCATCGGACGGCCGAGGCCTCAGCGAGAGGTCCTCCGGAGCCTCGGGCTACGGCGGATTCGGCACGTAGTCGAACGCGAGGACAGCCCCGCCGTCCGCGGCATGGTGAAGAAGATCCCGCACCTCGTTCAGGTGTTGGAGGACTGAGATGAGACTGCATGAACTGAAACCGGCGGCTGGCAGCCGGCGTTCCCGCAAGCGGGTCGGTCGGGGTCCCGGTTCGGGTACCGGCAAGACGGCCGGGCGCGGCCACAAAGGGCAGCGTTCGCGCTCGGGCTTCTCTCGTCGCGCCGGATTCGAGGGCGGTCAGATGCCGCTCGTCCGCCGAGTCCCGAAGCGGGGTTTCACGAACATCTTTCGTACCGAGTACACGGTCATCAACGTTGGCGATCTGGCCGGCCTGGGTGACGTGGTCGACGTCGACCTCCTGGTCTCCCGCGGCCGCGTGCGCCGGGGCATGCGACTCAAGGTGCTGGGGGAGGGCGAGGCGCCGGCGGCGCTGACCGTCCGGGCGCACCGCTTCAGCGCCGCCGCGCGTCTGAAGATCGAAGCCGCAGGCGGTTCCTGCGAAGAAATCGCCTGAGGAGAGTCACCGCGTGGGCGTCGAGAGTTTTCGCAACATTTTCGCGATTCCGGACCTCCGGAATCGAGTCCTGTTCATGTTCGCGTTGCTGGCGGTCTACCGGATCGGCTGCATCATTCCCACGCCCGGAATCGATCCGCAGGCGCTGCGCGAGTTCATGGACCAGATGCAGGGCACTGTCCTGGGTTTCGTCAACACGTTCACCGGCGGCAGCCTTGGCCGGGTGGCGATCTTCGCCCTCGGCATCATGCCCTACATCTCTGCGTCGATCATCCTGCAGCTTCTGACCGTCGTCTGGCCGTATCTCGAGAAGCTCTCCAAGGAGGGTGAGATGGGTCGGCGCAAGATCACGCAGTACACCCGTTACGGCACGGTGATCATCTCGATCATCCAGGGCACCAGCATCGCCTTCTTCCTGGAGAACCTGACCGCGCCCGGCGGTGCGGACCTGGTCTTCAACCCCGGCTTCGGCTTCAAGTTCATGACGGTGCTTTCACTGACGACGGGCTGCGCCTTCGTCATGTGGCTGGGCGAGCAGATCAGCGAACGGGGTATCGGCAACGGCATCTCGCTGATCATCTTCGCCGGCATCGTCGTCGGGTTGCCCGGGGCCGTCATCACGCTCTTCGATCAGCTGCAGAGCGGCGCGATGTCGCTGCTCAAGATCGTCGGTCTGTCGGCGTTCATGCTCGTCGTCGTCGCGTTCATCGTCTACATGGAGCGGGCCCAGCGCCGCATTCCCGTGCAGTATGCGAAACGTATCGTCGGTCGTCGGCAGTACGGCGGGCAGAGCACCTATCTGCCCCTGCGAGTGAACACCGGCGGCGTCATCCCGGTCATCTTCGCCAGTTCAGTCGTGACCGTTCCGTCGACGGTGGCGGGCATGATTCAGTACGAGCCGATACAGCGAATTTCGACTGCCCTGCAGTGGGGACAGCCGGTCTATTACCTGCTCTACGTCGCGGCGATCATCTTCTTCTCGTACTTCTATGTGTCGATCATCTTCAATCCGAACGATCTCGCCGAGAACATGCGCAAGTACGGCGGCTTCATCCCCGGCATCCGCTCTGGCCGGCGGACCTCGGAGTACATCGACCGGGTCCTGACCCGGCTGACCCTGGTCGGTTCGCTCTATCTCGCCGGCGTGTCCGTGTTGCCCGAGTTCCTGATTGCCGGCTTCCGGGTGGGGGGTATTCCGTTCATCGGCGGCGCCTTGGACAACCTGGCGCCGCCGTGGTTGACGAACGGCATGGGAATCAACTTCTACTTCGGCGGCACGTCGCTCCTCATCGTCGTCAGCGTGGCGATGGACACCCTGCAGCAGATCGAGAGTCAGCTCGTCATGCGGAACTACGAGGGCTTCATGAAGAGAGGCCGGATCAAGGGGCGGCGTGGCTAGGCCGCTCCGTATCGTGTTGCTCGGCGCTCCCGGTTGCGGCAAGGGCACCCAGGCTGAACGCCTCCAGGCGAGCCTCGGCGTTCCGGCGATTTCGACCGGCGAGATGCTCCGCGCGGCGGTTGCCGGCGGTACCGAGCTGGGTACACGGGTCGAAGGGGTCATGGCCTCCGGCGCGCTGGTTGACGACGACCTGATGGCCGACGTGGTTCGGGATCGCCTGGGCCAACCAGACGCCGACAGGGGCTTCCTGCTCGACGGGTATCCGCGTACGGAGCCCCAGGCGGAGACGCTTGGCGAGATTCTCGACGGCGCGGATCTCGACCATGTCGTGATGATCGACGTGCCGGACGACATTCTGGTCGAGCGGATCGTGCAGCGCGGCCGCGGCGCGGATGACCGGGAGGAGGTTGTCCGCGAGCGGTTGAAGGTCTACCGTCTGCACACGGAGCCTCTGGTTGCCCACTATGGCGCCCGGGGTCTGCTTCGTCGGGTCGACGGCAACCGGCCGATCGATCAGGTGACGAGCGCCATCCAGGGCGCCCTGGGTCTGGCCGCTTGAGCTGACAGGTACGTTGGGAGAGCGAAGGGAACGCAGATGTGAAGAAGGAAGAGGCGATCGAGGTCGAGGCTACGGTGTTGGAGACGCTGCCAAACGCGGTGTTCAAGGTCGAACTGGACAACAAGCATCAAGCGCTGGCCCATATCTCCGGGAAGATGCGCAAGCACTTCATTCGCATCCTGCCCGGCGATCGTGTTCTGGTCGAGCTTTCGCCATACGACCCTGGTCGCGGCCGAATCGTCTACCGACTGCGGACATAATCAAGCTACTGCGGCAATCTGGGAAATCGCATCATGAAAGTACGAGCTTCGGTCAAGAGAATGTGCATCAAGTGCAAGATCGTCAGGCGGCGCGGCGTGATTCGCGTCATCTGCGAGAACCCCAAGCACAAGCAGCGACAGGGCTGAGGGACAGCCAGGAGAGATTTCATGGCGAGAATCGCGGGTATCGACCTACCGAGCAACAAGCAGGTCGGCGTCGGCCTGACGTACATCTACGGCATCGGACGGTCTCGGGCGCTGGTCCTCTTGGACCAGGCGGGCGTCGCGGCGACGATCAAGGTGAAGGACCTCACCGAGGACGAGACGGGTCGCATTCGGCGCGTCGTCCAGGAG
Organism: Candidatus Multivoraceae bacterium; assembly: GCA_965219625.1. Taxonomy (GTDB): domain Bacteria; phylum Acidobacteriota; class Thermoanaerobaculia; order Multivoradales; family Multivoraceae; genus Multivorans. The sequence continues at coordinate 2,404,580 of OZ244782.1, forward strand.
GCGGGATCGGTCGAGGGCGACCTGCGCAAGGAAGTGACGCAGAGCATCAAGCGCCTGATGGAAATCGGCAGCTACCGCGGCGTACGTCACCGGAAGAGCCTGCCGGTCCGGGGACAGCGTACGCACACGAATGCGCGTACCCGCAAGGGCCCGCGCCGGGCCACGATCGCAGGCAAGAAGAAGACGAAGAAGTAGGCAGCAAGAGGACACCAGGATGGCAAAAGCGAGAAAGAAGGAGAGGCGCGTCGTGCCCCACGCGGTGGCGCATGTCAACGCGACCTTCAACAACACGCTGGTCTGCATTGCGGATCCGGACGGCAACGTTCTGACTTGGTCTTCGTCCGGGCGCAACGGCTTCAAGGGCTCGCGCAAGGGCACGCCGTTCGCGGCTCAGGTGGCCGCCCAGGCGGTCGGCTACCAGGCGAAGGACCTCGGCGTAAGGTCGGTCGACGTGCTCGTCAAGGGTCCTGGCGGCGGCCGCGAATCGGCGGTCAGAGCGCTCCAGGCGACCGGCATCAGCATCCGGTCGATTCGCGACGTGACGCCGATTCCTCATAACGGCTGTCGGCCGCGCAAGCGGCGCCGGGTCTGAGCCCGCGCCCGGGCTTTCCGCCCCGGAACTCAACGCCTCAAGATCAGAAACGCAACCGAGATTTGTAGGAGTCAACATGCTCTGGAAGGGTTTCCAACGCCCGAAGTTGGTGGAGATCGATAGCGAGACACTGACCGAAACGTACGGCAGGTTCTCGGCGCAGCCGTTCGAACGCGGCTTTGGTTCCACCGTAGGCAACGCTCTGCGCCGTTGCCTGCTGTCGGCAGTCGAAGGCGCCGCGATTTCGGCGGTGAAGATCGACGGTGCGCTGCACGAGTTCTCCTCTCTCGAGGGGGTGGTCGAGGACGTGACCGACATCATCCTGAATCTGAAGCAGGTACCGCTTCGTTCTCACGACGGCGCCTCGAAAGTCATCACGCTCGACGTAAAAGGCCCTCGCGAGGTGACCGCCGGCGATTTCGAGGGCGGCTCGACGATCGAGGTGCGGGACCCGGCCGCGAAGGTCGCGACGCTGAACGAACGGGGCGAACTGCGCATCGAGGCGCTGGTCCGTACCGGCCGGGGGTACGTCAGCTCGGAGCGCAACCTGGACGAGTCGATGGGCATCGGCTGGATTCCGCTCGACTCGGTCCACAGCCCGGTCAAGCGGGTCAACTACCGCGTGGAGGCGGCTCGCCTTGGCCGCACGACGGACTACGAGCGGCTGATCATCGAGGTATGGACCGACGGGACCGTGACGCCGGAGGAAGCCGTATCGCGTGCCGGCGCCCTGTTGCGTGACCACTTGACGATCTTCATTGACGCCGAGGAGAGCCTGGTTCAGGAAGCCGCCGGCGACGAGAGCATGGACGGAGGCGATCTCGTCGCGCTGCTCAGCCGGGAAATCGAGGACCTGGACTTGAGCGTTCGATCGAAGAACTGTCTGAAGAATGCGAACATCAGCACCCTGGCCCACTTGGTCGTGAAGAGCGAGAAGGAGATGCTCGAGACGAAGAACTTCGGCAAGAAATCGCTCGAGGAGATCCTGGGTGTACTCGACGGGTTGGGTCTGCAGTTCGGCATGACTGTGCCGGAGAACCTGGAGGACGGCCTGCAGGCCTGACGCTTCGCCGGTGCGCTCGGCGCCCGGCATTGGAGGGAGCTAGAAGAGATGCGTCACGGAGTTGGCTACAAGAAACTGGGTCGGACCTCGGCCCACCGTCGGGCGATGTTCCGCAATCAGCTTGCGTCCCTGGTCGAGCACGGCCGCATTCGGACGACGCTGGCGAAGGCGAAGGCGCTTCGTCCGGTGGCCGAGCGCATCATCACGAGGAGCCGCGACGACTCCGTCCACTCCCGCCGTCTGGTGCGGCGGTGGCTCTCCGACCGCACCCTGGTCAAGAAGCTCTTCGACGAGATCGGTCCACGCTACGCCGACCGCCCGGGCGGGTACCTTCGGATCACGAAGCTCGGCCGTCGCCGCGGCGACGCGGCGGAAACCGCAGTCATCGAGTTCGTCGACGCGGACGAGTAGCCCGCGCCCTGTCGGCGCCGATCAGGCGATGACGAGCAGCGTCCGCAGCGACCGCGCCGCGGACGCTGGCAGGGCGCGAACGACGAACTACTCCTCGTCGTCCTCGCGCTTCGCCTCGGCGATGATCTTCTCCTGGATCTGCCGGGGAGCTTCCTCGTAGTGGGAGAATCCCATCGTGAAGCTCGAGCGGCCCTGGGTCATCGCGCTGAGCGCGGTGGCGTAGTTCAACATCTCGGCCATCGGCACGGTCGCGTTGACGATCTGCGTGGCGCCCTTCGCCTCCATGCCCTGAGGACGACCGCGACGCGATGAGAGGTCGCTCATGATGTCGCCCATGAAGTCTTCGGTCGTTCTGATCGTGACCTGCATGACCGGCTCGAGCAGCGTCGGCGCGGCGTTGGCCATCGCGTCCTTGAAGGCGAGCGATCCGGCGACCTTGAAGGCCATCTCGGACGAGTCGACATCGTGGTACTTGCCGTCCTGAAGGCGGACCCGGAAGTTGCCGACCGGATAGCCGGCCAGGTAGCCGCGCTGGGCGGCCTCGAGTAGGCCCTTTTCGACTGCCGGCCGGTAGTTCTGGGGAATCGCGCCACCGAAGATCTCGTCGACGAACTCGTACTCCTCGGCGGTGGCGACGGGTTCCATCGTGATCGTGCAGTCCGCGAACTGACCGCGGCCGCCGCTCTGTTTCTTGTGCCGGCCGTGGCCGACGGCGATCTTCTTGATCGTTTCCCGATAGGGGACCTTCGGCGGGTGGAGGATGACCTCGACCTTCGAGCGGGTTTTCAGCTTGGCGATCGCGATCTCGACGTGAAGTTGACCGGCGCCCGAGAGCAGGAACTCGCCGGTCTGGGGGTCGCGCCCGGCGTGGAGGCTCGGGTCCTCCTCGACCAGGCGCAGGACCGCTTCGCCGATCTTCTCCTCGTCGCCCTTCGTCTTCGGCTCGATGGCGAACGAAATCGCGGCCTCGGGCGGGTTGGGGAACTCGAGGCGCAACGGGCGGTCGCGCGTCGTGAGCGAGTCTCCGGAGGTGCTGATCTTCAGTTTCGCGACGCCGCCGATGTCGCCCTCGAGGAGGGCCGGTACGTCTTCGCCGGTCTTGCCCTGCATATGCATCAAGTGGCCGACACGTTCGGTTTCCTCTCGGCCGGCGTTCCAATAGCTGCTGTCCGAGTCCATCCGCCCCGCCGCGACCCGCAGCAGCGAAATGCGACCGGTGAAGGGATCGTTCAGCGTCTTGAACACGACCGCGCTGGTCGGCGCCTCGTCGCCTCGGGCGAACTCCACCGGTTCGCCGCCCAGGTCGGTGGCGGGCTGCGGTCGGGCATCGGCCGGCGACGGCAACAGCCGGGCAACCGCATCGAGCAGCGCCGAGTGGCCCACGCCGTGCCCACCCGACGACATCGTGATCGGGAACAGTCCGCGGTTTCGGACCGCCGCCCGGAGGCCCTCGATGAGCTGCTCCGCTTCGAGATCGCCCTGCTCGAAATAGGCCTCCATCAACTCGTCGTCGGTTTCGGCCACCGCCTCGGTCAGCTTCGAACGCCACTCGTCGATTCGGTCCTGGAGTTCCGTCGGGGGAGCCGAGGGTTCGGCGCGACCGGCGCCGTCCCGTTCGTACACATAGGCCTTTCCGCTCAGCAGGTCGACAACGCCGTTGAAGTCCTGCCCCGCGCCGATGGGGATCTGGACCGGCAGTGCCTGTCGGTGGAAGTTCCGCTGAACTTCTGCGACGACGGAATCGAAATCGATGTTCTCGCGATCCATCTTCGTCAGGTGGATCATCACCGGCTGGTCCATCTCGGCGGCGAGCGCCCACGACTTCTCGGCCATGACCTGAGTCGGCGAAACGGCGTTCAGGCACAGGAGCACCGTGTCTGCGGCGCGGATGCCGGAACTGCTCTCGTGGACGAAGATGTCCGAGCCGGGGCAGTCGATCAGGTTCACCTTGTAGCGGTTCCCGTTGTCCGACCAGGGGGTGTAGCAGACCGCCAAGCCGATGGAGATGCTGCGTCGAATCTCCTCATCGTCGAAATCGGTCACCGTATTGCCGTCCTCGACCCGGTTCATCCGGTTGACGACGCCACCTGCGTACAGCAAGCCGGAAACCAGCGTCGTCTTGCCGGTGTCGTTGTGCCCGACCACGGCGAGATTCCGTATCTGATCTGAACGTTCGAGTTGCATCGGAGCTCCCATGGGCAGCCGCAGAAGATACCACGCGACGTCGTGGCGCCGAGGGCGGTCCTCAGTCGTTCACCTGGACCTCGACAGGTCCCAGGGAATCGAGTTGAGGTACGAGTTCCGCGGCCGGCCCGACCGCGGTGACGGTCATCCGGTCGGCATGAATGTGCCGCCTGGAGACCTCGAGCACGTCGTTGCGGCGAGTGGCGCGCACGAGCTCCGGCCAGCGTTCGTACTCGTCGTGGTCGAGGTCGAACGTGGCGAGCGTCTGGAGTCGCGCCGCGAGCCCCTGGATCGTCTGCAGGGTGTAGGGGAAGACGCCGACCATGTACTCACGGGCGTCTTCGAGTTCCGCCGTGCTCGGAGGTTCGGCGCGCATCCGCTCCAGTTCGTCCAGGGTCCGGCGGCAGGCGTCGCCGGTAGCCTCCGTCGCCACTGCGGTCGAGACGACGAACGGGCCGGGGCCGCGACGGAAGGAGAAACCGCTCGAGACGCCATAGGTGTAGCCGTGCTTCTCGCGCAGGCTGAGGTTCAACCGACTGGTGAACTTGCCGCCCAGGATCGAGTTCGCGACTTGGAGCGGCACTCGATCGGGGTGGCTTCGGGGCGGTCCGGCATGGCCCAGCCGGAGCTCGGTCTGAACGGCTTCGGGCCGGTCGACGACGACGATGCGGCGGCACTCGGCTGCGGCGGCCTCAAGGTCGGGCGGCTCAGCTTCGAACGCCTTGTCGTGCTCACCTGACTGGAACTCGAGGGTGTCCTCGATCGCCTCGCGCAGAGGACCGCCGCCCAGTTCGCCGACTGCGATCAGATGGCTCGAGCGGGCTGCCAGAGCGCGCCCGTGAAGGGCGGTGATCTCATCGCGGGTCAGCGCCTCGGTCGTCGAGCGATTCCCGATCCGGGGTCGACCGTAGGGCGTCGCGCCGTAGACCGCGGCCGCGAACGCTGCACCGGCGATCGCCGCCGGGTCGCTCCGTCGCCGCTCGATCTCGGCAAGCCGCCGTCGACGTCGCCGGTCGATCTCCTCGGGCGCGAAGGCTGGTTCGAGAGCCGCTTCGGCGATCAGCTCGAGTCCGCCGTCGACGTCCGCGGCGCCCACCGTCACGCCGAGGGCGCTCATCTGCCAGCCGCACGACGAGGTAACGCTCGTGCCCAGGTTCTCGGCGGCGGCTGCGAACTCGAGTGCGTTTCGTTTCCGGGTGCCGTCGCCGCGGAGAGCTGCCGTGAATGAAGCGAGACCGGCACGTTCCGGCGGATCGAACTCGCTGCCGCCGGGGAGCAACAGCGTGAGGGAAACGAGTCCGCGATCAGGCACATGGAGGGTCCATAAGCCGAGGCCGGACGCGAGCCGGTCGTAGGAGAAAGCAGGGAAGGCGCAGGGTCGGCTCGGTCCCGGCGCCGGAGCGCGGCTGCGGTCGACCTCGGCGGGCAGAGGCGCTGTCATGCTCCAGGTACCACGACGACCGCGGCACGGCGTTCCGGACTCAATGCGCGTTCCGCGAGTTCGCGGACCTGCTCGGCGCTCACGCGCTGCAACCGTTCCGACTCGTTCCAGGCCCGCGACGGGTCGTCGAAGTAGGTCGCCGCCGCGGACAGTCGGTCAGCGGAGAGCGCCAGGTCCTGCTTGCCGTTGTGGTGCTCGAGCAGGAGCCCGCGAAGCGCCCGTTCGAGTTCCTCGCCGGTTGGGCCCTCGGTGCGTAGTGCATCGAGATGATCGTTCACCGCCTGCTCGACCTGCTCCGCGTTGGCAAGTGCGTCCGGTTCGCGGCTCTGGCAGGTGGCGACGATGAAGAAGGCGGCGCAGATTTCCGTGGGCAGGATGGCTGCGGACACGGACTGGGCGATCTGCCGCTGGTAGACCAGGTCGCGCTGCAGGCGACTCATCATGCCCGAGGCGAGAATGGAAGCCAGGACCTCGCCCGCGTACCAGTCGTCGCTGCCGTAACCGTCGAGGCACCAGGCGGAATAGGACCGCGGGAGTTCGATCGTGTCCTCGAGGACGTCCCGCGACGTTCCGCGCGGTCGGACGTCGCCGGCCGGGTCGGCTGCGGGAGGCGCCGGCAGCGGCGCCGGCTCGATGTCCTCGAAGTACCGTTGCGCCAGCTCGATCGCCGCGCCGCTGGCGATGTCGCCGGCGATCGTGAGGACGGCGTTGTTCGGGCGATACCAGGTGCGGAAGAAGTCGCGTACGCCGTCGAGCGTTGCGGCTTCGAGGTCCTCCATGTAGCCGATGACGGGCCAGGCGTAGGGATGGTCGCTGCCGTCTCGTTGCCGGTAGAGCAGCGCGGAGAGCCGCTCCACCGCTTTGCCGTAGGGTTGGTTGTCGACCCGCTGCAGGCGCTCGTTCATCACGACTGAACGCTGGTTTTCGAACTTCTCCGAGGTGAGCGCCTCGAGCAGAAACCCCATCCGATCCGACTCCAGCCATAACCCGAGTTCGAGCTGATTCGAAGGTAGCGTCTCGTAGTAGTTCGTCCGGTCGTACCAGGTCGACCCGTTCGCCACCCCGCCGACCTTCTGGACGTGTTCGAAGTGTCCGTTGACGGATACGTTCGCCGAGCCCTGGAACAGCATGTGTTCGAACAGGTGCGCCAGTCCGGTCCGTCCGGTCTGTTCATTCTTCGACCCGACGTGGTACCAGACGTTGATCGCCGCGAGCGGCAGCCGGCGGTCTTCGTGGAGGACGACGCGCATCCCGTTCGCCAGTTCGTGCTGTTCGAGGTGCTGCGACATCTGGCGCAGAGTGTATGCGCTTGGGTCCGGCCTCGTCGGCTCGCCTGCTGGGGGCTTCCTGAAGGCCGCTCCGTAGCCGTCCGGGCGCATCAAGTCCGCGGGACAGCGGCTCTGGTGCTAGCGTTCGCCGATGACGAGCAGATCAACCGACGAGGAGGTTCCGGATGACGCTTGAACGTTCCCTTCTACTCAGCGTGGCCATGCTCCTGGCCGTTCCGCCCGGTCTCGCCGCGCAGAATGAGGTGCCGCGAGACGCCCATGGTCGCCCGGATCTGAGCGGCGCCTACGACGTGGCGACCCTGACGCCGCTTCAACGTCCGCAGGAGTTTGGCGATCGCCTGAATCTGACGGATGAGGAGGCCGCGGCGATTGCCCGGCGCAAGGCCGAGATCTACGAGGCGGACTTCCGGCCGAGCGACCCGAATCGGGAGGCGCCGCCGGTAGGCGGAGCGCCGATCTTCGATCCGGGCCTCGAGGTGGCCTCCGGCGGCAGCGGCGGCTACAACGCCTTCTACATGGACCCGGGCGACAACGTGGTCCGCATCGACGGGTTCTGGCGCACCTCGATCATCACGGACCCGCCGAATGGCCGTCATCCGCCGATGACGCGAGACGGCATGGCGCGGGCAGCTGCCCAGTTCTCGGCGTTTGGCCACAAGAACACAGGCACAGCGTGGTGGTTGGAGGAAAACGAGGGCGGCGCCGGTCCGTACGACAATCCAGAGCAGAGGCCCCTGCCCGAGCGTTGCCTGATGGGCTTCAGCTCGACTGGCGGACCGCCGATGCTGCCGGCGCTGTACAACAACCACAAGCGCATCGTTCAGACCGAGAGTCACTTGATGATCCTGATCGAGATGGTTCACGATGCCCGGGTCGTGCGCATCGGTGGTGAGCACGCTCCCGCGGAAGAGCGGCGCTGGATGGGTGATTCGATCGGATGGTGGGATGGCGACACTCTCGTCGTCGACACGAAGAACTTCGGCGACGAGCCGGGGCTCGGCTCGGCCACCCGCGATCTTCACGTCGTGGAGCGCTTCGACCGACTTGACGACGGCAATCTGCTCTACGGCTTCACGGTCGAGGACCCGAACGTGTGGACCACGCCCTGGAGTGGCGAATACGTGTGGCGGGCTACCTCGAACAAGGTCTTCGAGTACGCCTGCCACGAGGGGAACTACGCCTTGGGCAACGTGATGCGTGGCGCGCGGTTGCTTGAAGCGGACGCACTCGCCGGCGCCGGCGAGTGAACGGCTGAGCGCCTGATCGTCCGAGTGGGCGCCGCGCCGATCGCCGGCGCCCTCGCCGGTTCACCGGTCGAGCGTCGGCAGCAGGATCCGTGACGGGTAACGCGCGGAATGGTGGACGGTGTTCTTCGCCAGCCGCCACCGATCTTCGTCGTAGTTCCTGCCGCCGGTGTTCAGGTTGCGGTCGTAACGCGGGAAGTTGCTGCTCGAGATCTCGACACGGAAGCGGTGGCCGGGCCCGAACACATTCGCCGTCGCAAGCGGGCCCAGGGCAATCTCGTAAACCTCGCCGGACTCCATCGCTACCTGCCGGTCGAAGCCCTCGCGGTAGCGCATGCGCAGAATCGTGTCGTCCAGGTTGAAGGCTCTGCCGTCGGGGTGGACGTCGACCAGCTTGACGGTGAAGTCCGTGTCCGGTGCATCGGACGAAACGTGGAGGATCACGTCGATCGACCCGGCTACGGCGAAGGGCTCGGCGAACGGCTCCGTCGTATAGACGAGTACATCGGCCCGCGCCTCGACGCCGCGCTGGTCGAATGCGCCAGGCTCGTAGTCGCCCATGCAGCAGAACGCGCCGCCGTGGGTGGGCGTCGGCGTCGCCGGGTCGTAGACGAAGTTGTCGGCGTCCGCGCCGGCGCTGCCCGATTCCAGGGTCAGTCGACCGTCTCCGAACAGGCTGTTCGCGCGCCCGTCGCTGTCAAGATGAAAGGCGACCTTCCGGGCATTCTCGGGCGGCCAGCTGTCTGCATTCTGCCAGCGGTCCTCGCCCATCAGGAAGTAGCGGACCTTGGCGTAGCGATGCTCGAATCCGTTCGCCTCGGGCTTCGTGAAGCGGTCGATGAAGCTCCACAGCATCTCGTCGAAACCGAAGTCGGCGTCGCCGAAGTTCCGCTCGCCGACGACGAGCGGATTCGTCAGGCGGTACATGTTGCAGTGGAGGCTGGGAGCCACCGCCATGTATTGGTGATCGCGGACATCTTCGTCGGCGTTCTTCCGCACGTGGCCGTAGAGGTGCAGGTTCGGCGACACGGAGAGGTCGTACCACGAGTTGACCCACAGCGCAGGCACTCCGAAGGGTTCGTCATCGTGGTAGAGACCGCCTTCGTACCAGGCGGGATCGTCCGGCATGCGGGCGGCGAACTCGCTGAAGACGCCGGGCGGGCCACCGACCGACTCCATCAACTGCTGGACCGGAAGATGGCGAAGCGCTTGTTTCCACTCGACCGGCGGCATGTTCGCCGCCAGGTCGAAGTAGGTGGCGAGCCGTTCCAGGTCCTCACGTTCGACGTCGGGCGCGAAGGTCGGCCGTTGCACGTTCTGTTCTCCGTACAGCCAGACCGCCATCGGCATCTGCAGAGCCCCGCCCCGGTAGAAGTTGCCCTGCTCGTAGAACGGTCCCATGCGGCCGATGCCCGCCCCCTGGCCCATGGGCACCGCGGCGGCGTGGCCGGGATGCCGCATCGCGGCCAGCCCCATCTGCCATTCGGCGGTAGACGAGCAGCCGAGCGTCGCGACGCGGCCGTTCGACCATGGCTGTTCGGTGATCCAGGTCAACGCATCGTAGCCGTCGGTGCGCGGCCGGCCCAGAATCTCCCAGTCGCCTTCGGAGAAGAACCTGCCGCGTTCGTTCTGGACGACGAAGGCGTAGCCGCGCTCGACCGCGTCCAGGCCGTACTTGAGCAACGCGCTTGGCCGTTCCGGATTCGGCCCCGGCAGTGGGCTGAAGTTGTACGGCGTGCGCCAGAAGACCGTCGGTACCGGGCCCTTCGCGTCACGGGGCCGGTAGACCTCGGTGGCGAGACGCACGCCGTCGCGCATCGCTACCATCACCATGCGGTCGATCGTGGCCTTTCGCTCGAGGTCGGCGCGGCGGACTGGATCCGGTGTGCGGTGGATCTGCGCCTCGAGCGGCGGCACGGACGCGATGAGCACGATGAAGAGCAGGAACAAGATCGGGTTTCGACGCACGGGGGTGTCCTCCTCGAGGCTGCGGGCGTGGGTGTCGGTCAGCTTCATCATGGCTTCGGCTCTGGCCCCGGATGCTCGGATGGCCGGCTCGTCCGAGGACAAAGGTAGCAGCGTCCGCGCTCCGAGAGGAGTCGTCGTGCTGGTCGGCGGCCCGGATGACGACCGGGTACGAATGGTGGCGGAAGCGGTGGCCTTCTGGAATCGAGCCGCTCTCGACCTTGGTCACGCTCCGGCGTTCGCGACGCCGCAGCTCCTCGCTCTCGCCGACGGAACCAGACCGTTCGAGAACTACGCGCATCAGCTCTCGCAGTTGGCCGGCCGTCTGGACGAGTCGGCGCCCGGACCCGCGCCGCCTCCGGAACTCGTCGAGATGGAGGCAGATGTCGTCGTGTTCCTGTCGGCACGACATCTCATGCCTCTCGCCTGGCCCTGGGACGACCTCGGCCGGCACTTCGTCGCCGTGCCGCCGGGCGACGAACGCCGCAACGTGATTCGCAACGTGATCGCACACGAGCTGGGGCATGCGCTGGGTCTCGAGCACATCGACGCGGCGGGCGCCCTGATGTGCCATCCCTGTCGGGCGCCGGTGGGACCTGACCCCGCGGCGCCCGAATTCCGGCCCCTCACGGAGCGGGATCGTGCCCGTCTGAGATCGTCCCTGACGGAGCCGAAGTAGCGGTTCCTCGCGTTCCGCCGAACCAGGCGGGCGTTGCCGCGTCGATTCGGTACTGTTCGCCGATGGCCGAGACGCCGGGTAGGCGAACTTCACGAGCGGAGTCAGGCAAGGGGCCGTTCGCCCGCTTCCTCGGCGCGGTCGAGTTCCTGGGCAACCTGTTGCCGCACCCGGTGACGTTGTTCGCTGTGCTTTCGGCACTCGTGCTCGTCGTGTCCGCGATCGCGGTCCTGCTCGATGTGCAGGTCGCGGATCCGCGTCCTGTCGGCGCCGCCGGACGGGCCGACGACGGTTTGATTCGCGCCGTCAACCTGCTCGATCCGGCAGGGATGCGGCGAATCGCGATGAACCTCGTCACGAACTTCACCGGCTTCGCGCCGCTTGGCACGGTCCTCGTCGCGCTTCTCGGCGTGGGCGTCGCGGAGCGTTCCGGCCTTCTCGGCGCTCTGCTGCGGGCGCTTGTTCTGGGAGCTCCGCGGAACTTGTTGACCGCCGTCGTCGTGTTCGCCTCGGTCGTCTCGAATACCGCGTCGGAGATGGGCTACGTGGTCCTCATCCCGCTCGCGGCGGTTGTGTTTCGAGCCGTCGGCCGACACCCGCTGGTCGGCCTGGCCGCCGCCTTTGCCGGCGTTTCCGGCGGCTACTCCGCGAACATCCTGATCGGCACGGTCGATCCGCTGCTCGCGGGTATCACCACGGAGGCGGCGCGCCTGATCGACCCCTCGTATGCGCCCGGAGGAGCGAACGAGGTCCAGGCGACCGCGAACTACCTGTTCATGTTCGTCAGCACGTTCATGATCACGGCGATCGGCACCCTGGTGACGACTCGGATCGTGGAGCCGAAGCTGGGTGTCTTCGATCCGAGCCGGGCGGCGCCCGATCTGGAGGATCCGGAGGACGGCCTGAAGATCCTGTCGAAAGCGGAGAAGCGGGGACTCAAGCTTGCCGGCGTGACGGTGCTCATCTTGCTCGGCGGTCTCGCGGCGCTCGCTCTGCCGGAGGGTGGGTGGTTTCGCGACCCGGCGCCGAATCCGCTGTTGATCGATGACCTGCGGCCCTTGCTCCGCAGCGTGGTCGCGCTGATCTTCGTCTTCTTCATCGTCCCGTCGATCGTCTACGGCCGCGCCACGGGATCGCTCCGCAACGACCGTGACGTGATCGACGGCATGGCTCGCTCGATGAGTTCTCTCGGCCCCTACCTCGTCCTCGTCTTCTTCGCCGCCCAGTTCGTCGCCTTCTTCAACTGGACGAACCTGGGGACGATCACCGCGGTGACGGGCGCCGACCTGTTGACGCGGTTCGACCTCACCGGGCCGATCGTGTTCATCCCCTTCATTCTCATGTGCTGCTTCGTCAACCTGATGCTGGGCAGCGCCTCGGCGCAGTGGGCGGTGACGGCGCCCATCTTCGTGCCGATGCTGATGACGGTTGGCTACAGCCCGGAGGTCATTCAGGCCGCCTACCGCATCGGCGACTCGACGACGAACATCATCACGCCGATGATGAGCTACTTCGGTCTCATCCTCGCGGTGGCGATGCGCTACGACCGGAAACTGGGCATCGGCACCCTGATTGCGACGATGATTCCCTACTCGATCACCTACCTCGTCGGCTGGATCTGCCTGTTCTACATCTGGGTGTTTGCCTTGGGCCTGCCGGTCGGCCCCGGGGCGCCGACGTACTACTCGATGTAAGCGGGAGGTTTGGCCAGGGCTCGCGGGCAAGAGTCCGGCGCTGCCGGGCCCTGGCCGGCAAGACTGCTAACATCCTGCGTTTGCCCGCGGAGGGTGCCAGGGCGGAGGAGGGAGATCGCATGGCCAGACCCGGACCAACGACGTTCGCCAAGCGTCAACGGGAAATTCGCAAGCGCGAGAGGCGCCGAGAGAAGCTCGAGCGTCGAGCGCAGCGGAAGATCGAAAAGGAACGGGCCGCGGAGGATGCTCCCGAAGGAACGTCGGACGAGGATCCCGATATCGCGGGGATCGTGCCCGGGCCGCAGCCGCTGCCTGACGACCTGGTTTGAACCGGCAGCCCGGGGAGCGCCGGCAGGGTCCGTGGTGGTACGCTCCCACGCCACTCGACTCGAATTCCAAAGGCAGGAGGAACCGCGCATGACCCGTTTGCGTCCTCTGGAGCTCCACGCTCCGCTCAGATTCGCCCTCGTCGGCCTGTTGCTGGCGATCTTCGTCACGACGCCCGCGGCTGCCGGCGAACGCGACCTCGCGATGGCCGAGCCGGCCGAGGTCGGCATGGACCCGGCTGGGCTCGAGCGGCTTTCCGAGGCGATGCACGGCATGGTCGATGCCGGCAAGCTGGCCGGCGTCGTCACCGCGGTCTCGCGGAAGGGCAAGCTCGTTCACTTCGACGCGTACGGCATGCAGGACCTGGAGAACCAGGTACCCGTGGGGAAGGACACGATCTTCCGCATCTACTCGATGACGAAACCCGTAGTCGGCGTCGCGCTGATGACGTACTACGACGAGGGGCGCTTCGCACTCGACGATCCGGTAGCGAAGTTCATTCCCCAGTTCGCTGACCTGAAAGTGGCGAAGGAAGACGGTCCGGAGGGGAATCCGGTCGTCGAGGACGCCGATCATCCGATGACGATGCGTGAGCTGATGAGCCACACGGCCGGGCTCACGTATGGCCTGTTCTCCCGATCCCAGGTCGACACGCTGTACCAGAAGGCGGCCATTCTCGACGTGGACCAGACCCTGTCCGAGATGATCGACAAGCTGGCGCAGATCCCCCTGCGGCAACAACCTGGTTCGCTGTGGCACTACAGCGTGGCCGTCGATGTGCAGGGCTACGTGCTCGAGGTACTCGGCGGGAAGCCGCTCGACGAGGTGCTGAACGAACGCGTCTTCGCGCCGCTCGGGATGGTGGACACCGCGTTTCATGTGGAAAAGGCGAAGGCGGACAGGTTCTCTCGCATCTACACGCCGAACGCCGAGGGCAAGCTGACGAGTCCACCGAACGGGCAGTATCTGAAGAAGCCGAACTTCCTCTCCGGCGGTGGCGGTCTCGTGTCGACGGCGATGGACTACATGCGGTTTGCCCAGATGCTCGCGAATGGAGGCGAGTTGGATGGCGTCCGCATCCTGAAGCCGGAGACCGTCAAACTCATGCACACGGATCATCTGCCCGGCCACATCGGCGAGATCGCGCCGATCTACGTCGGCAACCGGTTCGGCCTCGATTTCGCCATCGTCACCGATCCGAACCCGGCGACCGACCACGAGCGAGCGAAGGGAGAGTACTGGTGGTACGGCATCGGCGGCACCTGGTTCGGCATCAACCCGGTCCAGGACCTCGTGGTTGTCGGCATGATCCAGAGCCGCGATTTCATGGCCTCCGCCGCCGCTCGCGTGACCAGCAAGCGGCTGGCCTACGAGGCGATCACCGATCCTGCGAATTGACCGTCCCGGAGGCGCCCGGCGGAGATGAACGCCGCGGCGCGGATCCGACGGTACGGATGACGGACGTTTCCCGCGAGCCTTGATCCGCCGACGCCTGCTGAGGAGAGAGAGATGAGTCTGTTCGCCTGGTCCTGGATGTTCCTCGTCCTCTACATCGTCGGCATGCTGAGCTTCGGGTGGATCGCGAGCCGGCGGATCCGGAACGCGGACGACTTCGCCACCGCGCGAAGCAGCTACGGCCCCTACTTCCTGGCCTTGGCATTCGCTGCGACGACCGCCAGCGGCGCGACATTCCTGGGCAGCCCGGGTCTCGGCTACCAGTTCGGGATGGCCAGCGTGTGGGGCAAGTTCCTCTATCCGATGGGCGTCTACTTCGGAGTCCTGATTACGATCAAGCTGGTTGCCAGTTCCGGTCACAAGTTCGGCAACCGTTCGATTCCCGAGTACCTGGGGGATCGCTACCAGAGCGACGGAGTGAGGCTCATGGTGTCGGTCTTCTCGTTGGTTCTGTTCTTCTACATCGCGGGGCAGCTCGTCTCGGGCCTCGTCATGTTCGAGACGATGCTCGGGCTTCAGCCGATGACGGCGTTGGTCATCACTTCCGGGGTGCTCCTCGTCTATGTGGTGCTCGGCGGCGCCCACGCGGACATCCTGACCGACGGCATCCAGGGCTTGATGATGCTCATCGTCGCGGTCGTCGTCATCGTCATGTTCGTGTTCGGTTCCGGCGTCGACGGCGGCCTGATCGGCCTGGTCGGCAACTTGCGTGAACAGGACGAGCACCTGGCGGGGGCGCTCAACCGCTCGAACTCGTTGTATGACTCGTGGTGGGCGATCCTGGCCGTCCTCTTCGCGCACATTCCGCTCGGCATGCTGCCCCATATCGGCAACAAGGTCTGGGCGCTGAAGAACGACGGTGACCGGATGCGCTTCGTCAAGCTCGCCTTCATGGTCGGTCTGACGATGGGCATGCTCGGGCTGGGCGGCATTCTCGCCCGCGGCGTTCTCGGCGGCGAACTGCTCGCGGCCGACCGCAACCCGAACGAGGCGCTGCCGGCGCTGTTCATCGAGATGTTCCCGACTTGGCTGGCGGCGCTGATCGGGGTTGGCATCCTGGCGGCGATCATGTCGACGGCGGATGGCCTGGTCGTTTCCTCGTCGCAGATCGTCGCGAACGACATCTACCGCCGCTCGATCGCTCCGAAGTACAGCCCAGAACTCAGCGACGAGGAAGTCGACCGGAAGGTCCTCGTCATCAGCCGCTGGAGCACCGTCATCGTGCTCGTCCTCTGTACGTGGATGGCCTGGGCGATGCAGGACATGAACATCGCTCTTCTCGTCTGGGTCGGCACTGGCGGCATGATGGCTGCGTTCGCCGGCCCGCTCGTCGTCGGAGGACTCTGGCGCGGCGTCACTCTCGCCGGCGCCTTCACTGGTCTCGTCAGCGGCATGCTGACCTTCATCCTGTTGCGCAGCGGCTTGCCTTGGATGGTCGTCGATCCAGGTGCGCTCGGCCCCTTGTCCGGGATTGCCGAGTGGCTCGAGCACTATCGGGCGAATCCCTACACCTGCGCGGTCGTCGGCGAGGTGGTGTCGATTGTCGGCACATGGGCGGTGTCGAAACTGACCCAACCGCTGCCCGAAGCCCACGTCGACCGTCTGTTCGGCGCCCCTTCCGGCGCCGCGGAGGCGACAGGCGGATAGGCGACTCGAGGCTTGTTGTGGATCTCGATGGCGGCGAGCAGCGCTTCTTCCCCCCAGATCGCCATTTCTTCCACTCGGGAACGCCGTCCCACTACGCGCTGTCTCGTTGCACCGTGGACGGTGGGCGTTCGGTCTATGCCCACGGCACGGGTTCGACGCCTCTGTGCAGCCGGTTAAGGTAGCTGCCCTTGTAGCCGATCGCGTGGAGCACCATGAGCTCGACGAACCAGCGAGCCAGCGTCCAGGCCTCAAGGTAGACGCGACTCCCGGCCTCTGCGTCCTTCGCTGGATGAACGGCGTTGTTCCGCGCCCGAGTCACGGCGAACACCGCATCCTTGTTCTCGTCCGTCGGGCATGGCAAGGCAGCGACGAAGGCGCCAAGCGCGTTCATGTCCTTGGGGACGGCCAAGGGGACTCCGGCCCGCTGAAGGGCCTTCCGGAGCCACTCGGCGCCGGTCTCTCGCTTCTTGCGCGGGCGGAAGAAGGTGTGCGCCAGGTGCTCCATGGCTGTTTGGAGCAGGATGAGTCCGCCTTCCACCCCGCTGCTGTCCCCGTGGCCCGTGAGGTACCAGTAGATGGCCGTCCGAAGTGCGGCTCGGCCGTCGGCGCATGCCTTCCAAGTGCGGAGAAAGGGCGGGATCGCTTTCGCCAGGGCTTGAGCGTGGTCTTCGTGGAACCAGGAGTCCGGCGAATTCTCCGGAGGGCGCCACGGCGCGACTCGCCGGCAGCCCCAGTGTTCCCAGACGACGGCGCCCTCGCTTGAGATGCCCCGTACGCCCGCCGTCGCGCAATGGAAGCCTCTGGCGAAGGAGAGAAACCGGTCGAGCGCCTCGACGAGTTGGCAAGCCTCGTCCTGCTCGATGGGAGCGCCGTCGATCTTCTCGATTCTGCCTTCGTGAGTCGGTGCGAACCCGTGGCTTGAGTTCAGCTCGCTTGTGATCGCCCTCAGCTCGCGTTTCTCGGTGACCTCGATCTTCCAAGGGCCTGCCTCCAGCGAGACATGGCCTCCGCCAAGCTTGGGGAAGTTGAGGACTTCGAACGCGAGGCGCCTGGCAGGGTCTCGCTGCCGCTCAACGACGAGTGGTTGACTGCAGGGACGGAAGAGCCCGGCGACCAGAGTGAAAGCCGCTCCGGCAACCCTGGGTTCGATCAAGGCCCAGGTCTCCACAGAGTGCCCGGGGAGTGGGCCGTCCTCCGCGACGAGGGCCAGCCCCGGCCTCGGCAGCAGCCGAAGTTCCGCTCGAGCCACGACTTCCAGGTCGTGGGTGCCGTGATCAACCGCGCCGGCCGGACGCAGGCGCACTTCCTCGGCAAGAGCGATCGGCCAGGCGGCGGCGAGCCCCTGGGACATGAGCGTGAACGCTAGCATCGACGAGCCTCCACCAAGTTGATGGCACGGTGCTCCGCGTCGCTCTGCCGCGAGGCAGCCACCGGCGGCATCCAGACTCTTGGCGGATGACGCGGCATGGCGGGGGCTGCGGTTCGCGATGGCCTGGATTCAAGATCGCGATCCCCCGCTCCGAGATCAGATTCGTTCGGCAGTTCAACCCTACGCTCTACGTCCCGCCGGAAGGACACGCCCCTCCCAAGTCTCTCTGAGGCGTCGGGCCGAAGTAGGCCGGCCTACGGGCCGTTCCCACCGAGCGGCCAGTCAGCGTTCTGGGCGCCGTGCGTCGCGGTCGCTCCGATGTGGCCTCCCCGGGCGGCGCCCAGACTCCAATACCCGATGACATTCAGCGCCTGAAGTGGCACTATCTCCGGCGTCGATGATGGAACGCCCCGGCTTCGTTCTCGCGGCGATGGCCGCTGCCGGCGCCGAACGGCGCTTCGATCCGGTGCGTCTGCAGAAGTACTTCTTCCTCCTCGACCGTGAGCTGGAGGGAGAGTGCGGCTGCCCGCACTTCGACTTCCAGCCATACCGCTACGGTCCGTTCGACCAGGCCGTCTATCGGCAGGTCGAACGTCTCGTCCTGGATGGCCTGGCGGTGGTCGACGAGCGCCGTCCTTACCGCGTCTACGGACTTGACGCTCAAGGGCTGGAGCGGAGCGCCGCGGTCCTGGCCCGGATGCCGGAGCGAGCCCGCCGCTACATGGCCGCTGCCTCGAACTGGGTCTTCTCTCTGGATTTCCGGGAGTTGCTGGCCTCGGTCTACGAATACGCTCCAGACATGGCGGTGGAGTCGGTCATGCCGGAAGCCGCGATTCGCGAGCGCTCGAAGGACCGTGGTTCGCCGTTTCTTCGGGGCATGGCGAGGGCTTTCGACTGGACGGGAGCAACCGAACGCACCGATTGCAGAAGAGCCGGGGCGGAGGCTCTCCGCCGTCAGTGGGGCGCGGTGGGCGGCTACCTTCGCGACGCGATGAACGAGGAAGGAGCTCCGTTTGGGGCCAGTGCGCGATGACCCGTGAGCCGAATGAACAGGAAACGGTCGGCACGACGAGAGACGACCGGTCGATTGCGGCCCAGCGTCTCTCGGCTCCCCAACCGGACAGGGCGATGGAGCAGCAGACCCTTCTCGTCCACTCCGGGCCGCTGCCCGCGCCGTGGGTGCTTGAAGGGTACGAGGGCGTCCAGGACAGCACCGTCCGAAGGCGGGGCCAGTTCTTCGCTTTCGTCGTGGTGCTGGTCGGACTGGCCGGCGGCATCTACTTGCTGGACAACGACAAGTCCCTTTGGGCTGGCGCCGTGGCGATCAGTCCGTTAGCTCTGCGTTTCGCCCTTCTCGTAGCCGGCAGCGCCCCAGTCCCGGGCGAAGGCGGCGGCCCGCGGGCGGATCTCGTTCCAGGAGAGTCTCATCGACAGGCGGTGAGCGAAGATGTCACTCGCCTTCCGCGACGTCCAGCAGTTCGTCGAAGACGAAGACTGCGGGTCGCCGACCGCTTGCTGGGCGGAGGAGACGGAGGATGTGGTTGTCGGAGAAGGTCTTCAGGACGCGTCTCGCTGCGTGGGACGGCACGTTTCGCCCGGTGCTGAAATCCGGGGCGCGGAAGATGGGGTTTTCGAAGATGAAATCGAGTGCCTCGGCGGCGAAGCGAGCGTGGGTCAACTTCGAGACGCGGCTCTTCGTCTCGGCGTAGAGGTCAAGGATGCCCCGCGCCTTCGTGATGTTCTCTTCGGCCTGCGCGCGCACCGCTTCCAGGAAGAAGCGACACCAGCCGGTCCAGTCGTCGTCACGGGAGACGGCGAGCAGTCGCTCATAGTAGGCGTCGCGGTTCGATTCTAGAAAGGCGCTGATGTAGAAGGTCGGTTGGCTGATCAGCTCCTTTTGCCACAGGTAGAGGGGTACCAACATTCGCCCCAGGCGGCCGTTGCCGTCGAGGAAGGGATGGAGAGCCTCGAACTCGGCGTGGAGTACGGCTAGCTGGACCAGTCGGTCGTTTGTCTCCCGGTGGAGATACTCTTCCCAGAGTTTCAGGCCGTGGATCAGTTGGTGCGCCTCGACCGGGACGAAACGGGCTTCCTCGATGGAGCAGCCGGCTGGCCCGATCCAGTTCGGAATGCGTCGGAAATCGCCCGGTCCCTTGCCTTTGCCGCGCGCTCCGCGCAGCAGCGTGCGGTGGGTTTGGCGAATAACCCGGAGACAGAGGGGAAGTTCTCCCAGCAGCTCCCGCGCCTCTCCCATGGCGACCCGGTAGTTCAAGACCTCGACGAAGTCGTCGCGACGCTCGGGGGAGGGCGTCTCCTGCCCGGCCTGGTACTCCAGGACTTCGCGGGTCGTAGCCTGGGTGCCTTCGATACGGGATGAGAGCACGGCTTCCTGGGTGCCGAGCGGCGCGAGCAGGACATCGGGGTTGGGTACGGCTTCGAGGAGGCCGTCGTAGCGCGCAACCGCGGCCGTAGCGGGGCCGATCAGCGGAACAATGGCGGCCCAGTCGAGCCGCTCGTCAGGAGGGAAGGCGCCAGGCTGATAGTGGACTGGGGGCATTCGGACGCAGTCGCTCGTTGTGTCGGCTCTGAACGCGACACTAGCACTTTGTGTTGCACTTCAGGCCGCAAAGCGCGAGACAAACGGTCTTGACGTGCATAAGTGGAACACAACGCGGACATCGTCCAGCCTGCACCGAGGCTGGCGGGCGCCCGGCCGGCTCTACTCGCGTGACTGCGGGAGCGACACGGCGAGGACGACGCCCAGGCTGACCAGTGCGATCGCGTAGAAGGCGGTGGTCAGGATGTCGGCGAGCAACGGGACGTCGATGGGGCCGGACAGGGAACGGCGGCAGGCCGCCAGCGGCAGTGCGACGCCAATGACGGCAAGCATGATCCACTGCGCCCAGCCAAGGCCGCTCTTCTTGTCGTTCATTTCTGGAAGCCCCGCGTGTCGTTCGTCTGCGCGGACCTCGCGGCCCATCGCCTGGAGTCGGAAGGATGCCACACTTTCGAGTCGGTTGCAGCGGCGCGGTCGAGCCGGGTTCGTACGGGCTCAAGCCGGCGCCCAGGCCGGAGGCAACGTCGGTCGAAGTTGGCCCGATATGCTCCCTCATCGCGCTGCTTCCCGGGCGCCTGACCGCTCTCGGTGAGACACGCCACTTCGGGCTCCTGGCCGGCGTCCGTTCCTATCCGCGTTGATTTCTGACAACCTAGTTCCCGCGAATGGCTGAGCGAAGGGCCACGGACTCATCGATCGTGCTGTGGGGTTCCGGTACGTCGCGCACGATGCGACCGCTTTGGGCGCTTGCGGAGCTGAATCTCGACTACGAGCACCGTCCGATCGGTCCCCGGACCGGCGAGACCCAGACCGCAGACTTCACGTCGCTCAATCCGCGCCAGAAGATCCCGGTCCTGGTTGATGGCGCCCTCGTTCTCACCGAGAGCGGAGCAATCGTCAGCTACCTCGCCAGCAGCTATGGCGAGCCGGATGGGTTGATTCCGGCAGCGGGGACGTTGCGACGGGCCTTGTACGACCAGTGGGCCTTCTTCACTCTGATGGAACTCGATGCCCATACGCTGTATGTCATCCGCAAGCACCGCGACCTCGCCCACCTGTACGGAGAGGCGCCAACGGCGGTCAAGACGGCTTCGGAAGGGTTCGCCAAGCAGTGCGGGGTTGCGGAGCTCGAGTTCTCGGACGGGCGCGAATACGTGCTCGGTGACCGGTTCACGGGTGTGGACATTCTCCTCGGTACCTGTCTCGACTGGGCGGTTGCCTACGGCGAGCCGATCGGTCCTCGGCTCTCCGCGTACCGCGAGCGGCTCCAACAGCGACCGGCCTTTGCGCTGGCCTTTGACGCGAACTTCAAGGACCGGCCGGAACTGCGGCCGCCGACGCCTGGCGACGCGACGCCCAAGCCGAGATAGGGCTCGACATGTCCCTGGTTGCCGTCAAGACGATCGCGGCTGCGGCGATCTTCGCCGTTGCCTTCGCCGGCGGCGCCATCCCGATTCAGGCGTCGAAGCAACGGGCCGGCCGCCGGTTCTTGTCGCTCGGTAACGCGCTCGCGGGCGGCATCTTCCTGGGCGCCGGTTTCATCCACCTGTTGCCGGAAGCGTCCGAAGCGCTCGAGGAGATCACCGACTACCCGCTCGCAGCCTTGCTCGTGGCTCTGGGTGTGGGGCTGCTCCTCCTCGTCGACCGCGTCGTCCTCGAATCGCGTCTCAGCGTTCCCGGTGAACCGGAGACCAAGCGGAAACCGGTCTATCCGTATGTCCTCCTCGTCGTGCTGTCGGTTCACTCGGTGATCGCCGGCATCGCTCTCGGCCTGCAACCGGAGATCGCGGCTTCCCTGCTTGTCATGTTCGGCATCCTCTTCCACAAGGGTTCGGCGGCCTTCGCCCTGATGGTCACCGTGCAGTCGTCGGGCAACCGGCAGCTCTGGCCGATCCTGACCATCTTCTCGCTGATGACCCCCGCAGGAATCGCGCTCGGAACCGTGGCGTCGGGGCTCCTCGAGGGGCGGTCCGCCACCCTGTTCGAGGGGAGTTTCAACGCGCTGGCTGCCGGCACGTTCGTTTACGTCGCCGTGCTCGACGTGCTCGACGCGGAGATGTCGAGGATCAACGACCGGATCGCCCACTACGTCCGGAGCGCCCTGATCGGCCAGGACGACGTACCGATGCCCCGGCCGGACCGCGACCGGCCGCTCAAGTTCCTGCTGGTGCTTGCCGGCATCGGTTCGATGGCGGTGCTTGCGCTCTGGATGTAGCGGCGGGGCGAGGGTCTCCGACGTACCGAGCCAGTCAGGGTCGGAAGCAGGTTCGCAGATCGTCGAGTGTGTCGATCTCGACCGCGAGTTCGCCGGTCGCTTCGGCGCCGTTCTCGCGGAGGAGGAACGCGACCAGATCGGCGCTCGCCTCGGTCCCGATCATTCCCTCTCGGCCCTGCGGCATCGTCTCGTGGATCGTGCGGTAGAGGCCGCTGGCCGCCCGATTCCTCCAGTAGTTCGCGAATCCGCGGCCGGCCAGCGCCGCGCCCTGGGCGCCGCCTTGCAGGTCGGGGCCGTGGCATTCCGCGCACTGTTCGCGGTAGAGCGCGGCGCCCCGTTCCGCCTGGTCGGCGGAGAAGGTCGCGCAATCGACGGACGTTTCGAGCAGCGGCGCGTCGATGACGACGAACGGCGGCGGGTCGTCTTCGGCCGGCGTGGCGTCGGCCGCCGCGGGTTGCTCCGGCGGCGCCCGCCCGGCGGTAGCGGAGAGCTTGAAGGCATAGAGCATGTTCGCGCCGCCCCGCACGGTGAGGTTCGTGTGGCTGTTGTAGCTCCCGGAGAGCAGGTCGCCGCCGCCGGCGGCGACCGCGATGTACTGCTCGCCGTCGACCGCGAAGCTGACCGGGAAACCGGTGACCGGGCCGCCGAGCACGGTTTCCCACAACACCTCGCCGGTGTCCGCATCGAAGGCGCGGAAGCGCCTGTTCGTGTTGCCGGCGAAGACGAGGCCGCCGCCGGTCGTCATCGCCGACATCATGCCCGCCCGCTCCTCGAAGCGCCACAACGATCGGCCGGTTCGCGCCGAGACCGCGTCGAGACGTCCCACGGTCTGCTTGCCCGGAGCGAGCTGCATGTTGAAGCGGATGCCGTAGCCCTGCGGCGGTCCGGAGGGGTCGGTACTCGTGATCGTCGGCGACATGCAGACGTCCTGGAGCGGCGCGTAGATCGCCTCGGTGAGCGGGCTGTAGGCCGCCGTCGGCCAGTCCTTGCCGCCACTCGCCGCCGGGCAGACGACGCCGTACTCGTCGTCGACCGCCTTCGGGATGACCTCCTCGTTCACGGCGACGGCGCCGGTGTCGGGGTCGATGCTCGCGATCACGTTCTGGTAGACCGTTTCCCGAGCCCACAGGAACTCGCCGTTCGCGCGGTCGATCGTCCAGACAATGCCGGTCTTGCCGGGGATTCCAGTCATCACCGTTCGCCGTTCGCCTTTGTTGAGCGCCGGATTGACCGCCCACGCGGCTTCGGCGTCCGGCGCCATCTCGAGGTCGACGAGGATGCGCTCGAACGGATGGTCGAGATCCCAGTTGTCTCGCGGCAGGTGCTGGAAGTACCACGCGAGTTCTCCGCTGTCGGCTCTGAGCGCAAGGGTGCTGTTCGAGTAGAGCAGCGAACCGGCGCCGCTGCCGCGGATAACCTCGGGCGAGGGCGCCGGCACGGATGTTCCCCAGTAGACGATCCCCAGAGCCGGGTCGTAGGAACCGACGTGCCAGGCGCCGACGTGGAAGCGGCGCTCGAGCGGCAGGCCGCCCCAGGTTTCGTCACCGGGCTCGCCGGGCCGCGGGATCGTGTAGAAGCGCCAGAGTTCGCTGCCGTCGACCGCGTCGTGGGCGGCGATGAAGCAGCCGCCGGGGGTCGACATCGCGCAAGACCGGCCGCTGATCACCTTGCCGTCGGCGATGATCGGGCCGGACGAGTGGGCGATCCGGGTATCGCCGACGCGCGTTTCCCATACGAGTCCGCCGGTGTTCGCGTCGAGCCGGATGATGTGCGCGTCCATCGTCGCGACGAACAGGCCGTCTTCCCAGATCGCGATGTTGCGGGTGATCCGGCCGAGTCTTTCGCCGAAGCGCCTCGTTGGGTCGGAGCCCTCCGGGTCGAGGTAGTTCTGTTCCCGGCGGTACTCCCAGATCAGGTCCCCGTTCCGGGCGTCGAGGGCCGAGATGACGTCGTTCGGCTGCGGCAGGAAGACGACGCCGCCGCGCACGAGCGGCGTCGCCTCGTTCGGCCCGTCTTCCATCGACGCGGCCCAGGCGAAGTCGAGGAGGCCGACCGTGTCGCGATCGACCTCGTCGAGCGCGGTGTAGCCCCAGCTCGACAGATTGCCGCGAAAGCTCAACCAGTCGCCATCGGGAGTCGCGGCCAGTTCGGCATCCGTGACCGCCGCGATGAGCGATGCGCCCGGTTGAGCGGAGAGGCCGCCGGTCGTCGCGAATAGAAGGAGAAGACCGGACGCTGCCGACAAGACCCTGGTCTGGACCGTCACCTGATCGTCACCTCGCTCCCCTCGATCCTGCGTCGGGGGTTCGTCTTTCTGAAGGGAATCTGGGGACAGTCTAGCGGCTGGCGCCGGATCGTCCGGAGACGGCGCGAAGCGAGCTCGGCCCGACCTCGTCGGCGTGGCTCGCCGGGCCGCCCGATTTCGTTGCTACGATCGCCGTTCAACTCCCAAGGAGGATTCTCATGCGTCGTACTCTCCTCGTACTCCTGGTCGCGACACTCCTGTCCCTGGGCGTCGCCTTCGCCGACAACCACGGGCCGACGGTTGCCGAGCTCGCCTGGATGACCGGCACATGGCAGGGGGCGCTTGGTCCTGGCTCGCTGGAAGAGAACTGGGCGGTGCCGCAGCATGGCTCGATGGCTGCCTTGGTCCGCGGTTTCTCGCCGGATGGCGCCGTGAACATGATCGAGTTGATCTCGATCGAAGAGGAAGACGACACTCTGGTCCTCCGGCTCAAGCAGTGGAATCCCGGGATGGAGCCGCGCTACGACGGTTTCGAAGTGATGAAGCTGGTCGAGTCGAAGGATCGAATGGTCCAGTTCGAGGCGATGGGCGAAGGGAATCTCGCGAAGCTCGGCTACAGCCGTCCTGCCGACGACAAGTTCGTCATCTCCATCGAGACGGCGGGCGGCCAGAGCTTCGATATCGAGCTCGACGCGGTCGAGTAGCGCGGCCTCCGTGCTTTCGAAGCCGCGCTCCATGCGCCGGCGCTCCGCGGCGCCGGCGGTGCTGCTCGTCGCAGGCTTCGCCCTGGGCCTGAACGACGGTGGGGCGAGCGTTGGCGGTGACTCGGCCTGGGCCCAGGGGCGTCGACCGCTGAGCCCGGCCGGCTCGGCCGCAACGCAGATCGGCGGCATCTTCGACCCCCGGGCCGGCTGGGTCGGCGGCGGCTGGGTCGAGGTGAAGTACGGGCGTCCCGTCCGCCGCGGTCGGGACATCTTCGGTCCTCCCGACTTCATCGCGTTCCTGAACGATGGCGCGCCGGTCTGGCGTGCCGGTGCGAACTACACGACGCGGCTGGTCACCGAACTGCCGCTCGTCATCGGCGGCGAGCGCCTCGAGCCTGGCGAATACACGCTGTTCATTCAGCTCGACCCGGAGCGCTGGACGCTGATCGTCTCGACCTGGCCGGCTCAGGAAGTCTACGACTACGACGACCGCGGGGCTCTGTTCGGCGCCTACGGCTACACCCCGGATCGGGACGTCGTACGCACCCCGATGACGCTCGAGCCGCTGCCGTCGTCGTTCGAGCAGCTTTCCTGGCAGTTCCTGGACGTGACGACGGAGGGAGGCCGCCTGGCGATTCTCTGGGATCGCCAGATGGCCTCCGTACCCTTCCTCGTCGCGGGTCCCCGGCCGCAGTAGGAGGTCGGGGAGATATGCCCTAGTCGGAGCCGCTGCCCGTCGATGTCGTCTGGCTGCCTTCGAGCGCTTCCTCTTCGAGCAGGCGGGCGCCGCGCAGGATGCCGCCCAGGGCGTAGTTGCCCTCGTGACAGGCGTACTCGAAGACCTTGTTCGCGCTGGCCGGCCAGGGGTACTCGCCGCTCCAAGGCTCCGTCCATGTGTTCGGATCGTCGACGGTGAAGCCGTAGAGCAGGGTGTCCTTGTCGATACGGCTGAAGCGCTCGGTGATCACCATGTCCTTCGAGCCGCGGGTGAAGCTGTAGTCGTCGCCGAAGTTCCGCGTCTCGACGACGAGCGTGTCGCCTTTCCAGTGGCCGACTGACTCGCCGAGCCAGCTCTCCACGTTCTCGTCGCGCTTCGCGTCGATGGGAATGATCCGCGCATCGTGGTTCATCTCGACGAGGATCATCATGTGCGTGTCCGTTTGCACGATCCGCTTCATGTTGTTGTACATGACGGGCAGCGCCGGCGGTCCCGCGGTGGAGCCGAAGCCGAGCAGGCAGCGCTCGGCGTGGGGACGGAGTTCGGGATCGTCGTACGGGCCGAAGTCGCGGTCGATCCACCAGGCGGTGCCGGTGTTCTCGTGACGGAACAGGGACGCTTCGGCCGCCCGCTCCTTCGCGGCTTCGGTTAGCGGCGGCATCTGACCGTTCGCCGGCTCGGTGATGATCGAGGTGCGGTACTTGCCGTCGAGCTGGAAGGCGCCGTCGCCAATGTCGACGTAGAACGCGTTGTAGCCGCCGACCTTGCCGGCGGCGCCGGTGAACTCGGGAGCGTAGATGCCCGTGCCCCCCTCGGGCGGCGCCTCGCGGTTTGGATCGCTGGGCTGGTAGTCCTTCTCGAAGTTGCGGCGCCAGTGATCCGCGATGGCCTGCGCCTCCTCCGGGGTCAATGTCAACTTGTCGCCGTAGCGGGCCGGCCGAACGAGCGGCGTCAGCGTGGCGATGTCGTACCAGCCGGAGAGATCGGGCTTGCCGTCATGACGCCGGGGAATGTCCTCCGTGGCAGACGCCGCGGCTGCGACAAGCGCGAGTATCGGGATGAGAGTGAGGGAACGTTGGGCGGTTCGCATGGGTCCTCCGGATCGGATGTCGACGGTTCGTCGACTTCGTCGTCTGTTCGCGGAACGGCCGATGATTCTAGCCTGCCGCAGCCGTCCGTCGCACGCGGTTCGTCATCAGGCCCGACTTCAACGCCCGCCTTCGCCGCGGGTTGCCAGGGCGTCCTGCTCGAGCAGGCGGGCGCCGCGCATGATGCCGCCCATCGCGTAGTTGCCCTCGTGGCAGGCGTACTCGAAGACCTTGTTCGTCGTCGTCGGCCAGACGTAATCGCCCTTCCAGGGCTGGGTCCAGGTCGACGGATCCTCGACCTCGAACTCGTAGTGCAGCGAGTCCGCGTCGAGCCGCGTGAAGCGCTCGACGACGCGGAGGTCGCGCGACGCGGAACCGAGCCCCGGCCGGTCGCGGAAGTTCCGCGTGCTGACGACCAGGGTGTCGCCCTCCCATCGGCCGACGGAATCGCCCAGCCACTTGCGCATCGCCGGATCGTCGTGCTCTCCGTCCAGGCGAATCACTCGGGCATCGTGGTTCATCTCGACGAGGATCATCACGTGATCCTCGGTCTGCACGATCCGCTTGTGGTTGTTGTAGAGCACCGGCAGCATCGGCGGACCCTGGGTGGATCCGAAGCCCATCAGGCATCGTTCGGCGTACGGACGTTGCTCGATGTCGTCGTACGGGCCCGGAGCGTCCGGGCCGCCTTCGAGGATCCACCAGGCGACGCCCTTGTTCGGCCGGAACGGCGTGAGCGCCCGCCGCGCCGCGCCGCGCTTCTTTGCCGCCTCGGTCAGCGACGGTCTCCGGCCGTTCGCCGGCTCGGTGATGATCGATGTCCGATACGCGCCGTCGATCGACAGAGTCTCCGTGCCGCGGTCGATCCAGAAGGCGTTGTAGCCGCCGACGTTGCCGGCGCCCAGGTTCTCCCGCTGCGAGTCGTCGAAGCCGACCGGCGCCGCGCCCTCGCTCGACGGGGCGGCCCGGTTCGGATCGCTCTTCTCGTTCGCCTTGGCCAGCAGCGCCTGTTCCTGCTCTTCGATCTCCCGCGCCTGCTCTTCGGTGAGGAACAGGTTGTCGCCGTACTTCGCCGGCCGCTCGAGCGGGGTCAGCAACGCGACGTCGTACACGCCGGAGAGATCGGGTTTGCCGCTCGCCGTTCGGGGAATATCAGGCGCGCCCGTCTGGGCGTTCGCGCCGGTCGCCAGGAAGACGGCGATCACCGCCAGCGAGATGGTGACGGCACGTTTTGGGGCCTTCATCGTCGGACTCCTGTCCTGGTCGATCCGTCTGGTCAAGTTCGGCGTGATCGTACCAAGGTCTCGCGGCCGTTGCGTGAGGCCGCGGCCGCTCAGCCGCTTTCGCAGTCGACGAAGCGGTCCGTCCTCGTGTCCCGGCGCATCGAGAACCAGCGGCGGCAGCCGTGCGCGTGGAACCAGCGTTCGGTGACGAGCCCTTCGACGTTGTCGTGCATGAAGGCCAGATCCAGGTCGCGTTCGTCGGGATCCGTTAGATG
Source organism: Candidatus Multivoraceae bacterium (assembly GCA_965219625.1). Taxonomy (GTDB): domain Bacteria; phylum Acidobacteriota; class Thermoanaerobaculia; order Multivoradales; family Multivoraceae; genus Multivorans. The sequence goes on from OZ244782.1 coordinate 2,432,962, forward strand.
GTCCGGGGCGCGGCGAATCTCGCCGTGTACGAACTCGTGAACGGAGCGTGGGCCGCAGTTGGGGCAGGGGATGAGGAGACTCATCGTCGCTCGACGTTCTCGGCCTGCGCTAGTGGGTTCCGGCCGACCCGCGGTCGGCCATTGTACGGTCGCGGGCGAAGCGGTCGAGGCCGAACGGGGCGATCAACTCCGGGGTCTTGCCGGTGGCGATGAGCTCCGCCATCTGTTCGCCGGAGGCGGGGATTGCCTTGAAGCCCCAGGTGCCCCATCCGGTCGTCACGAGGAAGCCGGGAACGCCGGTCGGGCCCAGGATCGGGGAGTAATCCGGACTCATGTCGCAGACCCCTGTCCACTGTCGGAGTACCCGCAGGTTCGCCATGAACGGCAGCAGCAGCAATGCCCGGCGACAGACCTGTTGGACGAAGTCGTGGCTCGAGCGATAGGCGAAGCTCGGCTGCGGATCGACCTCCGCGCCCAGCAGCATTTCGCCGCGGGCGGTCTGCGAGGCGTAGAAGTAAAGCTCGGAAGAGGCGACGATCGGCCCGAACTCCTGGGCGTAGTGGTTCGTCACGAACGCCTGCAGGCGAAGGGTGCGGATCGGCAGCCTGACGCCGGCCATGGCCGCCAGCTGGCTGACATGGCCGCCGACTGCCGACAGGACGAGGCCGGCCGCGATGTCGCCGCCCGCGGTCCGCACGCCGACAACCCGGCCGCGGTCGAGGAGGAGCCCCTCGACGGGCAGGTTCTGGTGAACGTCGACGCCGCGTTCCATTGCGCCTTCGGCGAGCGCCCAGACGACGCGGTCGTGGCGGGCCGTCGCGCCGGCAGGGTGGTACGAGGCGCCCTGGACCGGCCACCGTCCACCGCCGTCGATGTCGAGTTCGGGGCAGACCTCCTGGATTTCCCGTCGATTCACGAACTCGGTCACCGCTCCGAACTCGGTGTTCAGCTTCGCCCGTATCCGCTCGGCCCGCACGCCGGCCTGAGAGTGCGCCATCCACAGCAGGCCCTTGCTCCTGTGCATCAGGGAGCGTCCGGTTTCCTGCTCGAGGCCGCGGTAGAGATCGACGCTCCGTTGGTAGAAGCGGACGGCGGCGGGGATGCCGTAGTTCGCCCGGATGATCGTCGTGTTCCGGCCGGAGTTGCCGCGGCCGATGTAGCCACGCTCGAGCACGGCGACGTTCGTCATGCCGTGCCGGGTAGCGAGATAGTAGGCAGCGGCGAGACCGTGGCCGCCGGCGCCGACGATGACCACGTCGTAGGCGCGACGCGGCTCGCGGAAGGTGAGCCGCATCTGGCGTTCAACGAACTCGTTCACGCGCGCGCCGCCTCCGCATCGCGCCCGAGCGCGCGCCGCAGCCGTCGTTCGAACGGCGCGCGGAGTGCCGATGCGATGAACAGGAACACCCGTCGTTCGTCGAACCACAGCTTGGCCGGGATGCCGGCGACCTCGCCTTGGGCGAAGGCAGGCCGCTCGGCGGGCGGCGCCCATTCGCACTCTCGGGCGAGCAAGCTCGCCGCGTCGTCGCCGCTCAACCACAGGCCGCAAAAGCCGGTCTCGCGAACCGCCAGAGCGTGCGGGTCGCCGGCCACCTCGATCGGGCCCGCTGCACAAACCAGGAGTTCGTCCGGTGCAACTCGAAGCCCGAGAGCCTCCTCCGGCCAGGGCCGGAGCTTCAACAGGTCGTCGATGGCGGTCGCGGATGCCGCGACCCGGGTCGCCTCGAACGTCTGCAGGAGGTTCGTGTCGGTCGGCTTGCCGCCAGCCGGCGCGCTGGCCCTTGGTCTTGCGTTCGCGTTCGCACCGTCGGCCCGCGCTCCCGCCGCGTCGACGCGTGCTCGCGCTCGCTTGCCCCGGGGGTCGTACGCGGCGCCCTCGAGCCGCCGGGCCGGCCGGCCGTCGATCGTCAGTTCATCGGGCAGTTCGCCCCGTTCGTCGAGATCGATCCAGGCCAGCAGCGGAATAGCCGGTCGGTCGAGCCGGGAGGTCGCCGCGGCCAGCGTCGCCGGCACGGCGGAGGTCACGAAACCCGCATAACGGTCGCCGCGGAAGACCGCCGTTCCCTCGAGCGAGCGCCGGTAGCCGTGTGAACCGTCGGCGCCCGCGGCGTTCGCGCCGTCTCTGTCCGAGGCCCCGTCGAATGCGATCTCAAGTGGGACGAGTCGGCGGTCGAGCGGCTCGCGGTTCGTCCTGAGGATCGCCTGCCGGCCGACGAAGTCACCCTTGTTCAGGTCGACGGCCCACTCCAATCCGAGTCGACGGGGGGTCGAGTCGTAGTCGCTGTCCTGGCCGATCAGGATGTGGCCCTTCTCGAGTCGCAGTCGCTGGAGCGTCTCGAGTCCGTGCGGCTGGACACCGAGGTCCGCGCCCGCTTCGAGCAGCCGCCGCCACAGGCCGGCCGCTTCGGCGGCGGGGTGGTGGAGTTCGTACGACAGCTCGCCGGTGAAGCTCATCCGCAGCACGCGGCACTCGACGCCGGCGATGCGGAGGCGGCGGTGACGGCTCCACGACGGCAACTCGTCGGGCGGAACGCCGACGCGCGCGAGCAGCTCCGCGGCCAGCGGCCCGGTGACGTTGATTGCTGCCAGCGACGCGGTTCGGTTCAGGATGCGGACGTCGAAACCGTAACTCTCGGCCCAGTCGCGCAGCCAGAGTTCGAAGAAGCCCGAGCCGCCGGATGTCGAAGTGACGAAGAAGCGATCTTCGTCGTCGCGGCAGAGGATGCCGTCGTCGAGCAGGTAGCCGCGCTCGTCGAGCATGACGACATAGCGGGAGCGGCCCGCCGCGAGGGTGGAGACTCTGCTGGGGACGATCCGTTCGAGGAGCGGGAGCGCGTCCGGCCCGGCGACGAGCATCTTGCCGAGCGAACTCGTGTCGCCGAGCGACACGCGGTCGCGGACCGCTTGGTACTCGGCGGCGGCGGTCGAGTCGCTCGCGCCGTAGTTCCAGGGACGCCACCAACCGCCCGCGCGTTCCATCCGCGCGCCGAGGCGCAGATGCTCGTCGTGGAGCGGCGAGCGCGCGGTGGTGAACTGATGGGCGCCGGCGGCGAGCTCGCGCACGGTCAGCTGACGGCTGAGCGGCCGGGCCGTGAAGGCGGGTTGGAGCCGGCCGCCGCGGTCCAGCAGAAAGCTCTGCATCCAGGGCAGGCACGCGCCGCCCTGGCAGGCGCCGGTGCCGGCGAGCGTGGCGCGCTTGAGCAGTTCCATCTCGCGGAAGCCACGGCGCCAGACGTCGTCCAGGTCTGCGACGGTGACGCCGCTGCAGGGGCAGATCGTCCCCTCTCGCGGGCAGGACGGCGGCGGCGCTTCGTGCGCGGCGCTGCCGACGATGCGAACCGGCAGGTCGGTAGCCATTCGGGCGAGTGCGTTTCTCGGCCAGCGTCCGAGCGCGACGACCGCCGTGTCGCAAGCAACCTGCCGTTCCGGCGCGTCCGGCTGACCGTGGGCACGGACGACGAGGCGTTCCAGGCGATCGTCACCCTCGAAGCGAAGAAGGTCGAAGCCGTCTTCGCCGGTCGGGAAATGGGCGACGAGGCGGCCATCCGCCAGCGACTCCGGCAGGCTCGCCGGCATCTCGCCAAGTACCGCCACCCTGCCCAGGTCGATGCCGGCGTCGACCAGCGCGCTCGCCGCGCGGAACGTGAGCAGGCCCGGCAGTCCGCTGCCGGGCGCAACGGGTTGGATCTCGGCGGCGCCCGTCGCGACGACGATCTCCCGTCGCGGATGGACGTGGAGCACGCCCTCGCGGCGACCGGCAACGACGAGTGGTCCGGGATAGATGCCGGTGACCGACTCGCCGCTGCCCGCATCGAGAGCAACGACGTCGAGACCTGCCGTGCGCGCCTTGCGGACTTCCCGCCGGCCGGCGCGGCCCTGACCGATGACGACGGTGTCGCAGTGCCGGTGTCGGATGGGCGCGGGTGTCCGGTTCGTCGCCTCGGCCGAGCGGAGCGGCGGTTCGGCGCCTCCGAGGTGGTCGCGCTCGACGACCATTTCGGCTCGCGCCTCGACCTGGCAGCTCCGCGTGTACGCGACGCCGTCGAGGGTGACCAGGCAGTGCGGGCAGTCGCCGGCCAGGCACAGGCAGCCGCCGCCGGTCGGCTCGACTCGAGCGCGCAACATGGCGACGAGCACGCTGTCTCGGGGCCGGGCTTCGATGGGGCGGCCGTCGACGGTGAAGCGGATCATCGGCTGGAATCGTAGCCGTCCCCGGTCCGGCCCGGCGCGGCGCCGACGACTCGACCGGAGGCCGACCGCCCGGAGGCGCTGGCTTGGGAGCTTCGGGAGTACCATTGCGGACCGGTCTTCAGATGTGCGCCTCCCTCTCCGGTCAAGTCGTCCTCGTCACCGGTTCGACCCGTGGCATCGGTCGAGCGACGGCGGAGGCCGCCGCTCAGGAGGGGGCTGTCGTCGCGGTGCACGGTCGGCGCGTCGATGAGGCTCAGGCGGTATGCGCTGAACTCGGCGGCGAGGGGAGTTCGTTCGCGCTTGCCGCCGACTTCGACCGACCCGAGAACGCTGCGGCACTTGTCGACCAGATCGTTGAACGTTGCGGCCGGATCGACGGCCTGGTCAACAACGCCGGCGGAGGTCGCCCGGTCGCGTTCCGCGGCCTCGACCTCGAGTCCTGGCGGGCGACGCAGCGTCTGAATCTCGAAGCCGCGTTCGCTGCCTCCCGGGCCTCGTATCGGGCGATGCGAAGAGCGCGCCGCGGCAGCATCGTGAATGTCGCGTCGTTGGCGGCGCACGGGCCGGGAGGCTGGATGGGCGCGGACTATGCGGCGGCGAAGGCCGGGATGGTCAGTCTGACCCGCAGTCTTGCGCTCGAAGCTGCCCGCTTCGGCGTCCGCTGCAACGCGGTGTCGCCGGGCTTCGTCGAGACGGACATGACGACCGAGTTGTCCGAAGAGCAGCGACAGAGGCTCCGCGTACCGCTCGGCCGACTCGGCACGCCGGCGGAGGTCGCGGCGGCGGTCGTCTTCCTGCTGTCGTCCGCATCGTCCTACGTGACCGGCCAGGTGCTTCACGTGAACGGCGGTTTGGCGATGTATGGCCAGTAGGCGGGTCGTCGTCACCGGGCTCGGCGTAACGTGCGCGATCGGCGCGGATGTCGAGTCGTTCGGGGAGAGTCTGTTTGCGGGCCGGGGCGGGATCGCCAGACTCCGCTCGCTCGATACGTCCGCGATGCGGGTCGGCATCGGCGCCGAGGTCGAGGCGGATACGGTTCGGGGTGGTTTGCGGCGCCTGCGGCGGCGACCCGTTGATCGCGCAGTCGACCTGGGACTCCTCGCTGCGGCCGAGGCCCTCGCCGAGGCCGGTCTGACGGCCGCCGAGCCGCCCTACGAGCCGCAGCCTGCGGCGGTCGTGATCGGTACCGGTGCAGGCTCCGCCGAGAGTCACACGACGGGCCACGAACGCCTCCACGAGCGGGGGGTGCGCGGCCTGAGGCCGTCTCTCGTGCCCCGCTGCATGTACAACTCGATCTCCGCCGGCATTTCGATTCACTTCCGGCTGACGGGCATCAACTTCGTCGTCGTCTCGGCCTGCACGTCGGCGACGAACGCGATCGGCATGGCTTGGCGGATGATCCGAGACGGTTACGTCGACACGGTGGTTGCCGGCGGCGCCGACGGCTTCTTCGACCCGTTCTACTTCGGGGTCTGGAACAACCTCGGCGTGATGTCGGAGAACCCGGAGCCGGCTCGGGCCTGCCGCCCCTTCGACGTCGACCGGGACGGCTGTGTCTTCGGGGAGGGCGCGGGCATGCTCGTCCTCGAGTCCCGGGATCGCGCGGTTGGCCGTGGCGCCTCCATCCGCGGCGAGGTGCTCGGATACGGAGAGTCGTCGGACGCCAGCCATCTGACGAGCCCCAGCGCCGAAGGCCAGACCGAGGCGATGCGGATGGCGCTCGCGTCTGCGGGGGTTGCGCCGGCGGAAGTCGGCGCCGTGAACGCCCACGGCACCGCTACCCTGGCGAACGACCGCTCGGAGAGCGAGTCGATCCGGGCGGTTCTGGGCGATGCCGCCGATCGGGCGCCGGTGTCCGCGAACAAGTCGTACTTCGGTCATACGCTCGGCGCTTCCGGCGCGATCGAGGCGATCGCCGCCCTGCTCAGCATCGAACGCGGACGACTGCCGCCGAACCTGAATCTCGAGAACCCCGATCCGGAGTGTCCCGTTCGCCTCGTGGGCGCCTCCTCCGAGCCGCTCGAGCGGCCGGTCGTCATGAAGAACAGCTTCGGCTTCGGCGGCAGCAACGGCGTCCTCCTGCTCGGCCCCGGAACGTAAGCCCGGGTCGCCCTCGGTCGGACTTGGCGATAATCTGCGGTCGTCATGGGTGACGCCGGCAGAACGGAGATCCTCGAGCGCCTGCGCGACGTGCTCCAGGAGAGCGCAGTCGAGGAGCGTGACTGGGCCGCGGTGACGTCGGAGACGACGATCGAGTCGCTGGGCTTCGATTCGCTGACCATCCTCGACGTTCTCTACGACGTCGAGGAGGAGTTCGGCGTCGCTCTCGAGCCGAAGCGGGTGGTCAAGACGCGAACGGTCGGCGAGATCGTCCATCTGCTCCTGGAGCACGGCGACTGAGCGCGCGCCGGTCGTCGGGTTCGCCGTCATCTCGAGTGTTCCACCTGCTCGAGTACTGGGCGGCGCGTCTTCTCTTGCTCGGGGTCGATCTGCTGCCTCCGTCCGCGGCTGCGCGGTGGGCTGGCGGGCTCGGCGTACTCTGGTGGATTCTGGATCGCCCGCGGCGGCGGGTCGCGATCTCGAACATCCTTCGCGCCGGCCTGGCGGACGATCGCGCAGGAGCTCGAGCAATCGGCCGGGCCGCCGCCCGGCACATGGGCATGGTCCTCGTCGAGTCGATGAAGTCCGCGCTGGTGCTTGGCGCTCCGGAGCGTTTCCGGGCGTTGATTCCGGCCGACGTGCGGGAAGTGCTGGAAGACCCGGAGCAGGGGTTCATCCTCGTGTCGGGTCACCTTGGCAACTGGGAGCTCGCCGGCCAGTGGCTGTCGCGCTACAAGCCGGTCGCCGGGATCTCGAGGCCGATGAACAACCCGCGAGTCGAGGCGTTGGCGCAGCGTCGCCGACCGCGCCACGGATTCCGCATGATCCCGAAGTACGACGAGGATCCCGGGCGTTTTCTCGAGATTCTGGGCGCCGGCGAGATTCTCGCGCTCCTCGTCGATCAGCATGCGCCTCGGGGCGTCGACGTGCCGTTCTTCGGTCGACCGGCGAAGACCCACATCACGCCAGCGATGCTCCATCTCGTCGCGCGGACTCCCGTTGCGTTCGCGGTCTGCAGGCGGACCGCCCCGATGACGTTCGAACTCGCACTGTCCTCCCTGATCGAGCAACCGCGCTCGGGGGACCGCAAGGCTGATGTCGCGGCGATGCTCGCGACGCTGAACAGCCACCTCGAGCGTGCGATTCGCCGCGATCCGGATCAGTACCTGTGGGGCCATCGCCGCTGGCGTCGGTAGCCGCCGGATAGGGTCGGAGAATGCTGGAGAGTCATCGCGCGTCGCGACTTCGCGTCCGGTTGCTCGTCGCCTCCGTCTGGGCGGTCGTCTGGACGGCCGGGCCTGCCACGAGTGCCTGGGCTCAAGCGCCGACCGGCCAGGAGGAGGAGGCGCCGGCGTCCGGCGAGGCGGACGCCGCGTCGCAGAGTGGATTCGCGGATCGGATCGACGTGATCGGCGTGGCGCCGCTCGATGATCTCCGTGAGTCGGTCGACCGCATCCCGTGGACGGTTCACCGAGTGTCCTCCGATGCGTTCGATCAACCGGCGCGCGCTGTCGGCGCTCTGCTCGAATCCGAACTGCCGGGGATCAACCTGGCGCCGGCGCAGGGCAGTGCGCTCCAATCCGATGTGCTTTACCGCGGTTACGGCGCGTCGCCCCTTTTGGGGGCGAACCAGGGCCTGTCGGTTTACGAGGACGGCGTCCGGATCAACGAAGTCTTCGGCGACGTCGTGGCCTGGGACCTGGCGCCGACGTTTGCCGCCGAGCGGGTCGAGCTGACGCCGGGCGCGAACCCGATGTTCGGTCTGAACACTCTGGGCGGCGCCGTGGCGCTGGCGACGAAGAGCGGCTTCGACGCGGAGCGCCTCGGCCTGCACGCCGAGGCCGGCTCGTTCGGTCGGCGCTCGGCGGAGTTCGCCGCGGGCGGCGTCTTCGGCGCTCTGGAGGAACTCGGTTGGTTCGCCTCCGCTCGCTCGTACGACGAGGAAGGCTGGCGCGACCATTCGCCGAGTTCGCTTCGCCAGGGCCTGGGCAAGTTCTCGCAGCGAGGGGAGCAGGGGCAGCTCTCGTTCACGTTGGGCGTGGCCGACAACGAGTTGATCGGCAACGGCGTGTCGCCGGTCGAACTCCTCGAGCTCGACCGCCGAGCGGTCTTCACCCACCCCGACCGCACGCGGAACGACCTGTTCTTCCCCCGGGTGCGGATCGGTCGCCGCCTGACTTCGCGGCTCGACCTGGAGGCTCAGGCGTACCTCCGCGACAGCGACGTCGGCACGTACAACGCCGACGGCTTCGAGGGCGGGGAAGAGGATGACGACGAGGACGAGGGGCCGGTCAACGGTCTCGATCTGGAGGACTACGACGCGGTGAACAACCAGAGCCGCACCGGCCAACAGGGCCGCGGCGCCTCCGTCCAACTTCAGGGGATGACGGAAACGGGTCGTTGGCTGACGGGCCTCGCGTGGGATGGCGGGCGCGCCGACTTCTCGTTCGCCTCCGAACTCGCCACCCTTACGCCGTCCCGGACGACGGTCGGCAGCGGTCTCGACCTGCCGGGCGCCGAGGTCCGGCTCCGCGCGACGACGGATCACTTCGGTTTCTGGGGGATGCGGCACTGGACGACCAGCGGCGACGGCCGCGTGACCTTTCTGCTCCAGGCGCGCTACAACGACAGCCGGGTCGAACTGAACGATCGGTTGGGCGTCGCCCTCGACGGCGACCACAGCTTCTCCCGGCTTGCGCCCTCGGCAGGCGTCGTCTGGGAGGCGAAGACGGCGGCGCGTTCCGCGCTCCACCTGTTCGCGAACGTCTCGCAGTCGGTCCGCGTGCCGACGCCGGTCGAGCTCACCTGCGCCGACCCTGAAGACCCCTGTCGGTTGCCGAACGCGTTCGTAGCGGACCCGCCGCTCGACCAGGTCGTCACGACGAGTGCCGAGCTTGGGCTTCGCGCCCACCGCGGCTCGGTTCGCATGAGTGCCGCGGTGTTCTCGGGGGAGAGCGCGGACGACATCATCTTCATCTCGAGCGGGGCCGGCACGAGCGCCGGCTACTTCACGAACGTCGAGGCGACGCGGCGGCAAGGACTTGAACTCTGGGCGCGGGGGCGCGCGGGGCGTCTCAACTGGGACGCGGCATACACCCTGGTCGAGGCGACCTTCGAGGATCGTCTCATCCTGTCGAGCCCGGCGCATCCACTCGCGATCCGGGGCGAAATCGAGGTCGAACCTGGAGACCTCGTTCCGGGTGTGCCGCGGAGACAGTTCCGGGCCGGCGCAGACCTGGCCCTCGGCGAGCGCGCGCTCCTCGGAGCGCGCCTGGTGGGCGATTCGGTTCGGTACCTTCGCGGTGACGAAGCGAACCTGCTGGCGCCGGTCGGGTCGGCCTGGCGGGGCGACCTCTGGGCTCGTATCGGCCTGCGGCGGAATCTGGATCTCGACCTCGAGATATCCAACGTGACGGACCGCGAGTATGCGACGTTCGGCGCCCTGGGCGAGCCGGACGAGGTGCTGGGGGACGCCTTCGAGGATCCCCGGTTTCTTGCGCCCGCCGCGCCGAGGGCGATGCGGGTTGCGCTCCGTCTGCGGCTCTGAGAACGCTCTTTCGAAGACCGCCGCGAGCGCTGTTAGCATCGGGCGTTCCATGCATCGTTCCATCCACTTGGGCCGTGTTGCGCCGCTCGTGCTCGTCGGCCTGTTCCTGTCCTCCGGGCTGTGGGCGCATGGCGTCGCCGATCAGGACGAGGTCTTCCTCGCGAACAACGAGGGACTCGCGGTCGGGCCGTACGTGTATCTCGGTGCGAAACACATGGTCACCGGCTACGATCACTTGGCGTTCCTGGCCGGCGTCATCTTCTTTCTCTACCGCTTCCGCGACGTGGCGCTCTACGTCACCCTCTTCGCGATCGGGCACAGCGCGACCCTGCTGATCGGTGTGCTCGGCGGCATTCACGCGAACCCGTTCCTCATCGACGCCGTCGTCGGACTCTCGGTCGCCTACAAGGCGTTCGAGAATCTGGGCGGCTTCCGGACGCTCGGGGTGAGCATCGATACCCGCGCCGCGGTCCTCGTGTTCGGCCTGTTCCACGGTTTCGGTCTGGCGACGAAGCTCCAACCGGTTGCATTGTCCGATCAGGGGCTGATCGGCAACATCGTCTCCTTCAACGTCGGCGTGGAACTGGGTCAGTTCGCGGCGCTGGCGATCATCCTCCTGGGTTTCAACCTCTGGCGAGCGTCCGGACGCTTCCGGTCGCACGGTTTCGCCGCGAACGCCGTGCTGATGACGGTCGGCTTTCTGCTCGTCGCATACCAGTTGACGGGGTACTTCAGGTCATGACGGATTCTTCGAACGCCTCCCCCGGCGATCTCGGCACGCCTTCCTCCAGGACCCTGGCGAGGACGGTTGGGATCACGGCCCTTGCCGCTGCAGTGGTCTTCGTCGTCGTCATTCTCCCCGCCGAGTACGGTGTCGACCCGACCCGTATCGGCGGGCTGCTCGGCCTGGAGCGCCTGTACGGAGCGGAGGGCGCCGAGCCGATGGCCGAGGCAGAAGAGGGCCTGTCGGCGCGGATGACCGGCAGTCGCGACCTGCGTGCCGAGAAGGTCACGATCGAGATCGGCGCGAACGAGCAGATGGAGTACAAACTGCAGATGATCGAGGGGATGACGATCGTCTATTCCTGGCGGACGGACGGCAGCGCGGTGTACTCCGACTTCCACGCCGATCCCTTCAACGACCTGGACGACGAACCGGTTCGCTATGCCGAGGAGTTCGAGGTCACCGGAGGCCGCGGCGGGCTGACCGCCGGCTACTCCGGCAACCACGGTTGGTTCTGGCTGAACGAGGGCGATACGCCGGTCACGATCGAACTCGATGTGCGCGGCTTCTTCACGAACATGCGGGAGATCGGCCGCGCGCCGGCCGGCACCGAACATCTGGACTCGGAAGCCTACGAATGAGGTTGTTCTGGTGCCCTCAGACGCGGGCGAGTCGCGCCGTCTGGATGCTCGAGGAAACAGGGCTCGCCTACGAACTCGAACGCGTGGACATCACGGCGCCCGAGCGGACGCCGGACCACTTGGCGGCGAGCCCGATGGGCAAGGTGCCGGCACTCGAGGACGGCGAGGTGAAGATATGGGATTCGGCGGCGATCTGCCTCTATCTGGCTGATCGTTACGCCTCCGGGCGGCTGGCGCCGACGCTTCAGGATCCGCTGCGGGCCAGGTTCGCCCACTGGTTGATCTACTCGCCGGCGATGATCGAGCCGGCAATGTTCGAGTCGGGTCTCAGGACGGTTGTGCCCGAAGACGCGCAGGCAGAGGCGTTCAACCCGCGGCGCCTGGGCTGGGGGAGCTTCGACCAGACGATCAAGACCTGGGAGGACGGTCTGGGCGACGGGCCGTGGATTCTGGGCGACGCGTTCTCCGCCGCCGACGTCATGCTCGGATCGAGCGCGGTGTTCCTGCGCATGTTCGGCATGCTGCCGGAGTCAGCGATCCTCGAGGCCTACGCGGACCGTTGTCTGGCGCGCCCGGCCTTCCAGAAGGCGCGGGCAAGAGAAGGCGGCTAGCGGCGACGCGAAGAGGGCGGACAGCGCTGTCGCCCCCAGCTTCGGCGGCTCTCGGGAACGTACCGCCATCCCGGTACACTCGGGCGCCCCCGATGGCTGATCTCGAAGATCTACTGACGAAGACGAGCAGGACCTTCGCCCTCTCGATTCCTCAGCTCGAGGGTGGAACCGGGGAGCAGGTGAGGCTGGGCTACCTGCTGCTTCGGATCGCCGACACGCTCGAGGACGCGGCGGTCTGGAGCCGGGAACGCCGGGTCGAGGAGCTGTTTCGGTTCGCCGATCTGCTGCGGGCCGCGCCGGAAGCGGGAGGCGGCGTTGCGGCGAGAGTCGCCCGGTCCTGGCTCGCGGAACCTCCGACCCGGCACGAGGGCTACCTTGAACTCCTCGAGGCGACGGACGACGTGCTCTCGGCGTACAAGGCGCTCGACCCGGCGGTGCGGCAGGTCCTGGGTCATCACGTGCGGCGCACCTGCCTGGGAATGGCGTACATCGTCATGCGCTCCGACCGCAACGGCGAACTCCGGCTTGCCGGGATCCCGGACCTCCGGGACTACTGCTACGTCGTCGCCGGGATCGTTGGCGAGATGCTGACGGAGTTGTTTCTGCTCGGTGCGGCTCTCGAGCCGGTTGCGGAGGCGCTCAGGCGCCGCGCGGCGACCTTCGGCGAGGCGCTGCAGCTCGTGAACATCCTGAAGGACGCCGAGGACGACGCGAACGAGGGCAGGCGCTTCATACCGAACGCCGGCGACCGGGCGCGGGCCTTCGAGCTGGCTCGCGCCGACCTGGTGATCGCCGCCGAGTACGTGGACCGCCTGGAGAGCGGCGGAGCGCCGCGCGGCTATCTCGGTTTCGCCGGTTTGCCGGTACGGCTCGCCCGCGCGACGCTCGACCGGGTGGAGGAGCAGGGTCCCGGCTCGAAGCTGACTCGTCCCGAAGTCGCCGCCCTGGTCGCCGCGATGCACGCCGACCTCGACGCGGGCAGAGCGGCGGCCGGCGCCGTCGAGTAAGCCTGGACTCCGACCGCTCGGGTTCCATCGGCGGCGGGCGCTTCTCCGGAAGACGCTGGGCGGCGTCCGACCGGTCGAGATGTGCTAGGGTGCACCGCTCAACCAGAGTGTTCACCAGATTCCGAACCGAGGAGGCCCGATTCATGAAGCCGGCGCTCGCCTTGCTGATGATCCTCGCGCTTGCCGCTCCACTCGCGGCGGCGAACAACAACGACGCTCCTCAGGCTGCGCCGACCTACTACGGCGACGTGCAGACCGTGCTCGAGCAGAAGTGCCAGGTCTGTCACCGCCCGAACGGGGCGAACCTGGGCGGAATGGTGGCGCCGATGGCGTTCACCAGCTATCAGGAGACCCGCCCCTGGGCACGCTCGATCGCTCGACAGGTCGAGGCCGGACTCATGCCGCCCTGGCACGCCGCTCCCGAGCATACGGGCGTGTTCGAGAACGAACGCTCGCTCACGCCGGAAGAGAAGGCGACCTTGATTGCCTGGGCGAAGAACGGCGCACCGCTGGGCAATGCCGCCGACGCTCCGCCGGCGAAGGTCTGGTCGCAGAGCGACGGCTGGACGATCGGCGAGCCGGACCTCGTCATGGACATGGGTCAGGACTACTTCGTCGAGGACGATGTCGAGGACCAGTACGTCACGTTCGAGACGGAGATCACGGAAGAGATGCTGCCTGAGCCGCGTTGGCTCAAGGCGGTCGAGTTCCGACCCGGCGGCCCGGTCGTTCACCACATCATCGCCCGGCCGCTCGGCGGCATCGCTCCAGGCAACGATCCGACCGTCCACGACGACGGCTTCGGCACCCTGCTCGAGCCTGGCACGACGATCCGGTGGCAGATGCACTACCACAAGGAGGCCGGTCCCGGGACCGGCGTGTGGGATCGTTCCTCGGTGGCGCTTCGCTTCTACCCCGAGGACTACGAGCCGGACTACGTGATGCAGAACGCCGCGATGGGCAAGTTCGACTTCGAGATTCCGGCGGGCGACCCGAACTACGTCGCCACGACGAGCCAGACGTTCGACCGCGACGTGCTTCTGCTCGGCTACACGCCGCATATGCATCTGCGGGGCAAGGCGGCTCGCTACGTCGCGAAGTACCCGGACGGCAGCGAAGAAGTGCTGCTCGACGTGCCGAAGTACGACTTCAACTGGCAGACGCACTACAAGTACCACGCGGGCGGGAAGAAGATTCCGGCCGGCACGGAGATCGAGCTGACGATGGCGTGGGACAACTCGGCCGACAACCCGGCGAACCCGGATCCGACGGAGACGGTCGTTTACGGCGGCCCGACGACCTCCGAGATGATGTTCGGATTCGTGTCGTATGCCGACGCAGAGGCCGGCTACACGCCCTCGAACACCGGGTTCCTCAGCCGCCAGCGCTTCAACCGTGAGGCTCTGAAGAAGCTGGTCAAGGAGCGGTTCGACGCGGACTGGGATTCGCTGAGCGAGGAAGAGCAGGGGCAGCTGATACGTCGTCTTCGCCAGCGTTCGGGCGGCTCGAGCGACTCGAACGCCGGGGGCACGTCAAGCGGCGGCGAGTAACGCGCCGAGCGTCGGCGCCCGGTGCGGGCATTCTCGTTCTCGGGCCGCTCTGCTCCTCGTGGTTCCGACGCCGGCTCTCAGCCGCTCGGCGCCGCATGGTGCGGCATCAGCCGTCTCATACGTTCGAATAACCCCGTGGACCGCTCCGTCCGGCGCTCTACGGCGGACCTTACGGCGGCTTGGGAGGCCATCACGGTCACCTTCCTTCGGGCTCGCGTGACTGCGGTATAGAGCAACTCGCGCGTGTTCAGCCGCGACACGCCCTCGCCGGGGATGAACACGACCTCGTCGTACTCGGATCCCTGAGCGCGGTGGACGGTGAGTGCGAAGAAGCTCTCGTGTCGCGGCAACCGGGACGGAGAGACGAGGAACCGTTCGTCGTCGCGGTCCAGGTCGGGGAACCAGACGACGCGCCGCTCGCCGTCGCCGCCGGGAAGGAGCAGTACGACGCCGGTATCGCCGTTCGAGAGGCCGGTGCTCCGATCGTTCCGGGTGACGATGATCGGTCGCCCGACGTAGAACGCTTCGTCGCGTTCGATCGCGCCGGAGTCGCGTAGCCGCCGTTCGACCAGACGATTCAAGCGGTGGATGCCGAATGGACCGCGGCGATGGCCGCAGAGGACGCGGCGGGCCGGGAAGGCGCGCTCGGCCACATCCGGCGTACCGAGCTGTTCGATGTGCTCCTGCCACTCCACGGCGCAAGCCGCGGCGAACTCGTCGAACGCGGCTTTGTCGGCGAGAGGCCGCAACTCGACGTCCGGACTTGCAGGGTCGGCGAGAGCGGCGAGAGCAGCGTCAGGCCTGCCGCGGACCACTGCCTGCGCGAGTCGGTAGATGCCGCTGTTCGGTCCGAAACGGTAGTTCCGGGTGAGTCGGATGACGGAACCACGGAGCGGGCCGGCGGCGACGCCCAAGCCCGCCTGGCACAGATCGCTGAACACGGATCCGGGCTCGACGGATGACAGTTGATCGGCATCGCCGAGCAGGACGAGGCGGCAGGTCTCGCGCAATCCGCGGATCAGGCGCGCCATCAGCGGAAGATCGACCATCGAGCATTCGTCGACGACGAGTGCGTCGAGCCGCTCGAGGCGGCTGTTCCGACTCGAGAGCAGGCGGTGGATCGTCTGTGCCTCCGCCCTGAACTCGGCCAATGCCGGTACGGCGCGGGCCAGGCCGCCGATCTGTCCGCGGACCGATTCCTGGAGCCGGGCGGAGGCCTTGCCGGTGGGCGTGGCAAGTCCGATGCGGTGCGGCCGGGCGATCCGCCGGTCGACGAGTACGGCGATCAGCCTGGCCGCCAGGGTCGTCTTCCCGGTGCCGGGACCGCCGGTCACGATGCAGAGCCGTTCTGCCGTCGCGCGGGCCGCGGCGAGCTCCTCCGGACCGGGGTTCTCGAAGATCCGGTCGGCGGCTGCGTCGATTCCGGTTCCGTCGGCCGGCGACCGGCCGCGGCGGCTCAGATCTTCCGCGACGTCGCACTCGGCGCGATGCAAGCGGTGGAGGTAGAGGCGATCCTCGTCCAGGACGAGCGGCCGTTGTTCACGAGCGCCGTCTCGACCGCTCTGGGCGACCACCGGGCTCGACGCCAGAGCATCGTGCAGATCTGCCGGCAACCGGATCGCTTCGAGTTCGGGGAGCGGGGTCGCCTCGGGCGCCGCATCGTGCACGTCGACCAGCTCGACGACCGGCCGACCGCCGTGGGCGAGCGGCAGGCAGGTGTGGCCGGACCGGTGCATCGCGCTCGTCACCGCAGCGGCCATCGTCACGGCGTCGTCGCCGCCCAGGTCGGCTACGAGCAGCGCGAAGAAGCGGTCGATGTCGGCGAACACCTTCGCCTCGACCAGCCTCGCGAGTTGCCCGAAGACGACCCGCTCGCTCATCGCGCCTTCCCGAAGCAGGCGTCGATTGCCTGGATGCAGGCGCGTGACGGCCGGTCGCCGTAGATGCCGCTTCCGGGCGCACCCGGCTTGATCCCGCGGAGGAAGAGGTAGAAGGCCCCGCCGATGTGCCGGTCGTAGTCGTACTCGGGCAGCCGAAGCTGCAACAGACGGTGAAGCGCGGTCAGGTAGAGCAGGTACTGAAGGTGATAGCGGCGCTTCGTCATCGCCTCCCGGATCGCGGCGTCCGAGTAGGCCGCACGATCTGGCCCCAGCCAGTTCGACTTGTAGTCCGCTACGTACCAGCGACCGTCGTGGCAGGCGACGACATCGACGTAACCGTGCAGGAAACCGTTCATCTTCGCTTGTTCGGCCGTCATGCCGCGCGCGTAGCCGTGAGCCGCGAGAACGCGGTCGAGCGCGCCCGGCTCGAGATCGTTGACCGGCAGATGGAACTCCATCTCGACGATCGGCCGCTCGACATCCCGAAGACGAAAGGAGGCGCCGCCATTGCCGGGCGGCAGGAGGGGCGCGTCGAGCGCGTCGTCGACCATCTGGAGCGCGACGTCCCGCCACCGCGCGTCGATCCGGTATCTGGCGAGTGCTTCGCGGATGATCCGGTCGGTCTCGACGCCCGGCGCCAGGACCCGCTCGAAGATCTCGTGGATGCAACGGCCCGGCCCGCCTCCGGCGGGAAACCCGAAGACGTCGAGTTGTTCGGCGGCCGTTGTTTGCTCTTCCGGCGTGTCGCCGGCCGGCGCGGAGCTCCCGGCGCCCTCGTTCTGGTCCTCGTCGACGTCCCGGTCGAACTCCTCCGTTCGGGGCCAGGGCGGTTGTGCTCCCGTGTCCCTGACCAGCGCCGTGTAGCTCGTTCGCTCGCGGATGCGTTCGAGTTCGCGACCGAGCGTCCGGGCATCCGCCGTCTGGCTCTTCGGCTTCGTGTCGTCCCGTTGCGGGCGCGTTGCCGGCGGATCGACGAGCTGGATGTCGATCGTACCGCCGGCGCCTGCGACGAAGGTGCGGATGTTCGTCAACCAGCTCTCCCGGTCAAGCCTCCTTGCCGCTTCGGCATGGCTCTTGAGCGCTGCGGCCAGCTCCTCGTCAGGGCTTTCCCCTTGTCGCAGCAACCAGGCGAGGGGCGCATGCTCGGCCTCTGTCGCTTCGGCCCAGACGACGACCGACAGGTACCGAGCCCGGGTCAATGCGACGTACAGGAGCCGGAGTTCGTCGGCACGGTCTTCGACGAGCTGCCGGTCGCGCGCGGCCTGATCGGGACGAAGATCCAGAACGGGCCGTTCGGCTTCCCGGTCGTAGTAGTCCGCGGTGGCGCGGCGGGTTTCGGGGCGCCGTCCGTCCCAGGCGAAGGGGCAGAAGGTGATCGGGAACTCCAGGCCCTTCGCGCGGTGGATCGTGACGATCTTGACGAGTTTCTCGTCGCTCTCGAGCCGAAGCTGGGCGGTTTCGTCGCCGGTCGTGATCTCCCGGCGGGCCTGACGGAACCAGTCGATCAGGCCGCGGCGGTTCAGGCGGCCGCGGGTTTCCTCCTCGTGAAGAAGGTCCGCGAGATGGAGGTAGTTCGTCAATCGTCGCGGGCCGTCCGGGAGCCGCAGGAGGTTCGCGGCGCAGTCGAGCTCGCGGTCGAAGATGAGCCGCCGCATCAGGGTGGCGATGCCCCGTCTGCCCCAGACCCGATTCCAGCGCCCGGCGCGGTCCTTCCACCGGGCCCACGTCGCGTCGTCGTCCCGGAGCCTGGCCAGTTCGTGCATGTCGAGCCCGAACAGCTCGGCCGAGAGCGCACCGCGCAGGCGACCGTCCACGTTGACGTCCGCGTCGTCTGCGCAGAGCGCGAACATGAAGCGCTCCAGGTCGTCGGCCTCGGTCGTTTCGAACACGCTCTGCGTGCCCATTTCGACGCTGTCGATGCCGAGCCGCCGGAGTTCCGCGGCCACCCGATCGCCCTGATCCCCCTTGCGCACGAGGACGGCGATGTCGCCGCCGACGAGGGGCTCGCTCGTCCCGTCGGCAGCGAGGATGCGGCCGCGCGGTTCGCCGGAATCGTCGCGTCCGAGCAAGCGCTCGATCTCGGCGGCGGTGTGGCGGGCGGCCGCCGTCGTCAGGTCCCGCTTGGACCACTTCTTCCCTTCTGCGTTCCTGGCGAAAAGCTGGAGCCGAAGCGGACGGTCCTCCGCGTCCTCGCCGTCGATGACGAGGCGGCGCGAATCGCGGTCCGCGGAGTCCGGGGGGTCGAAACGGATCTCGGGCAGCAGGAAGGCCCCGGCGCCCTGGAACAGCGAGCTCGTCGCCTCGACCAGCTTCGGATTCGAACGGTAGTTCCGGGTGAGGTCGAGGCGGCGGTCAGTTCGCTTCGCGAACCGGTTCGCCGTCTCGAGATAGGCAAAGACATCGGCGCCGCGGAATCGGTAGATCGATTGCTTGGGATCGCCGATGAGGAAGAGCCTGGTCGCCGAGGCGACGTCGCCGGGGACGGGATAGACCTTCCGGAAGATCGCGGCCTGCAGGCGGTCCGTGTCCTGGTACTCGTCGATCAGGGCGATCGGGTAGCGCCTGCGGATCCGTTCGGCCAGCTCTTCGCCTCCTCGGGTCGCGAGAGCGTCGTGGAGTTCGAGCAGCAGGCCGTCGAAGGAGAGCGAGCGGTTCGCCCAGGCCTGATGGTGGAGCGTGGCTGCCGCGTCTCGAAGCAGGTCGCTCTTCTTGCGGGCGACCCAGGCGGACGCGTAGTCCTTTGCCGCGTCGCCGAGCTGCTCCAGGGCGGTGAGCAGCGGCGAAGGCGGTGGCGGTGTCCTCTTGAACAGACTGCCGGCGAGCGTCTTGTGGCCGAAGAACGCGGCTTGGCTGGGCGTGAGAGTCAGGAGCCCGGCGGCGCCGCGGTCGAGTGCCGCTCTGACAGCTTCGGCGGTTGCGTCGTCCCTCCGGTCCTTCTTCCAGGTGTAGCCGTCGCCGAGGACGACCTGATCGAACGCTCCTCGTGCCTCGGGCGCCTGCCAGGCCGCTTCCGCCTTTTGGGCGGCGTTCTGCCAATCTCGGCGCAGGTTCTCCAACTCGCCATCGTCGCCGGCGCCGCGGATGTCGCTCAGCGCGGTCTGTTTGCCGGCCAGCCAGGACGCCGTGTCCTCGTCGGGCCTGAACGACCCGTCTTCGGCGCACCGGAGCAACCAGGGGTCTTCGTTCGTCATCGAGCGGCGCCAGAAGTCGCGTGCCGCCGCCGCGACGCCGACCACGTCGTTGCCGCTCACGTCGAAGCGAAACGGCGTGCGGGCGTACAGCGCGAACTCGATCAGCGCCCGCTGGCAAAAGCCGTGGATCGTCGTGATGTGTGCGCGGTCGAACTCGCGGATGGCCGCGGCGAGCCGCGTTTTAGCCCCGTCGTCGCTCTGACCGCCTCGTTGCCAGTGGTCGATCAGGCTGCAGGCCTGAGCGGATGAGGCGGCCGAGCCGCTGCCGAGTGCCTGGCGGGCGTCATTCAGAGTCGACCAGAACCGCGAGCGGAGCTCGCCGGCTGCTGCCACCGTGAAGGTGACGATGAGGAACTGATCGATTCGGTAGTCGGCTTCGACGATCAGCCGTGCCGCGAGCGAGGTCATCGCGTACGTCTTCCCGGCGCCGGCGCTCGCCTCGATCAGCAAGTGTCCGTCGAGCGGCGCGGCGAGTTCGGGACTCGGTCGGGCGTGCGGACCCGGCCCGTTCTTGTGACTCACGTGATCGCCCCGTGGATCGGCCGGAGCAGGGTTTCGCAGAGTTCCTCGAACTCCGCGCTGACGGGGTCCTCGCCGAAGATCAGGCGGTTGCAAGGATCGTTGCCGTCGTTCCAGGGTTTCTCTGCCCATTGTCTCCTGACGCGTTCCGCTCTCTTCCCGGGTTCTTCTCTCTTCCCGGCCTTCTCCTCGACCCACGACCACGACGAATCGGGGAAGAACGGCAGAGGCCGGTTCCGGCCTTTCCGCCAACAGTCGACCCAGCGCGCGAGCTGAGCGCGCGCCTGTTCCGGATCAGGCCCTTGGAGGCGGCTCTCCGTGATGCCGTTCCGGGCGCCGATCAGGTACGCCGATGCGGTCTGCACGCGGTCGCAGGTCAGGGCGAGCAGCCGGAGCCACGCGGCGATGCGGTCCTTGGGTCGTAAGCGGCCGATGCGCCACGCGAGGAGTTCGCCGCGCTCTGCCGAGAATCCTCCGACGACGCCGACCAGGCGGATACCCCCGACCTCGATCTCCACCTCGGTGGAAGCGGCGTCCTGGCGCTCGTCGAAGGCGCGGAGTCTCGTCCTGAGCGCCTCGATGTCGGCCGCCGCGTCCCGGCGCGGAGCTGCTGCGAGATTCCCGGGCGGCAGCAATCCGCTGGCTGCCGCCAACGCATGCGACCGGCCCGGGTCGTCCGCCCCGTAGCGGGCGAGCTGATCGCGCAGTTGCCACTTCTCGAGCTGATCGAGCACCAGCGGTTCGTCGTCGGCCGCGTCGTCGCCGCGGGCGCTCATCACGAGTCCCAGGCGGTTCCGCAGGAAGTGCTTCGTCGGGCTCTCGGCGAAACGGATGAGCTCTTCCAGTTCGAGTTCCGACGCCGGTTCGCCGTCGTCCGGGGTCTGACCCGCGAACCGGTTCCTCGCCTCGCTCTGCTCGCCGAGTGCCCGCGCGGCGCCGGCCATCGACCGCGAGAAGCTCCACAGATCGCTGTCGCTTCGGCGATCTTCCGCCGTGGCAGGCCGGAAGTAGCGCGGGCTGAAGGGCTGCAGCGGATGGTAGGTCGGCAGCCCCTCCAGGTGACCGGTCGTCGAGGCGTCCCGAGGGCGGCTGCAGAAGTCGATGAGTTCGCTGACGAGCAGGGACGGAGGTACCGGTTTGTCGTCGTGCAGATCACGGCCGGTGTAGGTAACCAGCAGGCAGCGTCGGGCTGCGAGCAGAGCTTCGAGGAAGGCGAGCCGGTCCTCGTCGCGGACATCGTGGTCGCCGGGCCGGCGGTTCTCGTTGCCGAAGAGCTCGGCATGGAAGTCGAATGGCGCCTCGAGGGGCCGCCGCGGGAAGGCGCCGTCGTTCATCCCGAGCAAACAGATCACCTTCGCCGGGAAGATCTGCCCGGTCGCGAGTTCCGCCACGGTGACGCCTTCGTCCAGACGCGGTGCGGAGCGCGCCGTGCGCTGGACGAGTTCTTCGAGCACCGAGCGGAGGACGGAGAACGGAATCGGTCCGGCGGCGCCGGCCAACCGGCACTCCTCGGCGAAGTCGTCGATGAGTCGAGCCACCGTGGCGAATTCCCGCGACGCCTCCTGGTCGCCGGGGCGGCCCCCGGAGAAGAAGGCGTCGAGCAGGCCGCTTCGCAGTCGTTCTGCCCAACCCTCTGCCGAGTGTTCAGCCGACTTCCAGCGGTTGACGCTTGAGGCGAGCTCGCAGTAGCGGTGAAAGCGGCCGAAGACCTCGTAGTCGGCTGCTCCGCCATGGAAGCCCCAGCGGTCGAGCGCACTTGGCGTCAGGTCGTCGACGAGGACCTCGCCTTCGTCCATCGCGTAACCCAAGACGAGCCGGCGGAGTCCGTAACGCCAGCTGTGATGCGCGGGCGCGGGCGTCCCGAGGTCCGTCTCGTGCTCGTCATCCCTGGCCCAGCGGATGCGGGAGTGGGCGACCGCGCTGTGGATCGTCTGCAGGTCGGCTTCGGCGATCTCGAAGCGGGAGCGGACCGAGGGCGCCTGGAGCGGTGCGAGGACGGCGCTGGCCGAATAGCGGGAACCGGGGAGTTTCAACAGGTCGAGGAAGGCGGTGACTGCGGCGCCTTCGGGGAAGCGTTGCCGACCGATGCTGTAGTCGATCTCGCTCGCGGCGCCGAAGATCGCCTCGACCAGCGGTGCGTAGGCGTCGAGGTCGGGAGTCAGCAAGAGGACGTCGGCGGGCTGGATGTCGGCGTGGGTGTCGAAGACGCCGAGCAGGCGATCGTGCAGGACCTCGACTTCGCGGGTCGCGGAGTGGCAGACGTGAATCTGGAGCGAGTCGTCGTTGGACGAGGGAACGGGCTTCCGGCGGTCACCGAGAATGTCGCGTTGCATCGCGTCGAGTCGGCTGCCGTCCGTCGGCCGGGCCGCGTCGGCCGGCGCCGATACGAGGCGTAGCGAGCCGCTGTCGATGTGCGTTCTCGCGTAGAGCAAGGCCTGGAGGTCCCGGGCGGCCCGCCCCCAGTTCTCAAGCGGTTCGCTCTCCTCGTCGTAGTAGCCGGCGTCGATTCGGGCTGGCGGAGGCGCCGTCCAGAACGTCCGGCCGGGGCTCAAGAGGTAGAGATGAACCTCCATGACGAGCGCCGCGGCGAGCAGCATCTCGATGTAGGACGGCGACATCGTCGCGACGTGGAAGAAGCTGACGCGCGGACGAGGTCCGCTCGGGGGCGCCGCTTCGACGGTCTGCCGATAGCGGTCGATCGCGTCGACCCAGTGCTGCGGCCCGTCGTCGCCGGCGGCGAGCTCGGCCCAGAGGCGGGCATGCCAACCGGTTGACTCGCCGCGCTGCCACCTTCTGATCGCGTTCGGACGGTAGACACGGCAGCGGTCGTAGGCGATGGCGAGTCGGTCGGCCAGTTCGAACCGCTTGCGGGGCTCTCCGTCCGCCAGGTAGCGCCCGACCTCGTCGTCGTCGTGCCAGCTTCCGAGCCGCTCGAACACGCGCCAGCGGAGATAGCGGGGCCCGAACACGGAGCGATCGGGAAGACCGGGTAGACGCTGGCGCATCGCGGACCAGGCGAACTCTGCCGGCTGCTGAATCCGCAGATGCGCTGCGACGCCGAGATGGCTCGCGAGCGCGAGCCGCAGCCATTGTTCGAGGAGGGCATCGGGCGCGACGATGCGCTC
Organism: Candidatus Multivoraceae bacterium; assembly: GCA_965219625.1. Taxonomy (GTDB): domain Bacteria; phylum Acidobacteriota; class Thermoanaerobaculia; order Multivoradales; family Multivoraceae; genus Multivorans. The sequence goes on from OZ244782.1 coordinate 2,456,048, forward strand.
CGGTTCGAGCGGCTCGGCGGGATGCCGCCCGATCTCGTCGGCGAGCCGCCTCGCCAGGTCTTCCAGCCGATTCGAGGCGTGGATGCGGAAGGCCTGCGCCGATCGACGATCCGACAACGGAGAGAGGGCTATGGTCGCAACTCGTGTACGAGAGTCGAGTGAAGATCGAGCAAGAGCGGCGAGCCTTCGGAAGTCGAATCGTCGGAGACGGGAACAGCAGACAAAGTACGCCGAGACAGGAGGTACAGGGTACCAGCCTGAACGGGAGGGCGTGACCGGGACCGGCAGTTGGCCGGTCGGGGTTCCCTGAAGCCCCGCACGCGCGTCGGGAGGGCGGCGCGGCAGTGCGCTCGGCCACTGCCTCCGGATTCGACTAGGCTAGTTCTGATGAATGCCGGGAAGAACCTGGTTCCTCTGCGGGACGGGAATGGCCGGCAACGAAGGTCGAGAGCGGGCCAAGTGCTTGGCTGCTTTCTGGGGCAAGGGCTCGGTCGGGGCGCCAGGCCGAAGCGGGCCGAACGTTCTCGAGGGAAGAAGGCCCGATGGAAGAACGGCAAGGCGCCCCGGGGGTTGCTCCGCGGCGCTGCCTTGTTTCCCGACGGCCGGCGCCTGTTGCTCGATGCGGCGCCGTTGGCGGCGCTTCTTCTGTTGCTCGGGTCGGTCCTCGCCCCGGCTTTGGCACAGGGTGACGAGGTGAGCGCCGTGGAAAGCGGCGAGGCGGAGAAGGCGCCGCTCATCGAGGAGGAGATCGTCGTCAGCGCAAACCGCTACGAGGTTGCGGCGAGCGAAGTCGGCAGTACGGTCACCGTAATCGACGCGGAGGAGATCGAGCGGCGCAATCCCGTCGCGATCCTCGATCTTCTGCGAACGGTACCTGGCGTCGAGGTGACCCAGGCCGGCGGCCCCGGCAAGGTCGCTACGGCACGCGTTCGCGGCGGCGCCGGGGCTCATGCGTTGGTGCTGGTCGACGGCGTCCGGGTGAATTCCGTGACCGGAGGCGTCTTCGATTTCTCGAATCTGCTCGCGACGAACATCGAACGGATCGAGGTGCTGCGCGGCCCGCAGGCGACGTTCGGTTCCGAGGCGCTGGCCGGGGTGATCAGCATTGCGACCGGGCGCGGGGAGCAGGGCCGACGGTTCACGGCCGCCGCCGAGACCGGCAGCAGGAACCACCGACGTTTCGATCTTGGCCTCTCCGGGGCAGCGGAGCGCTGGGATTACAGCGTGGCAGGAGCCGATCTCGCGACGGATGCGGTCTCGCACCGGGCGATCGAGGGCGGCGCCATGGAAGACGATCCGTTCGCGAACCGAACGTACAGCGCCCGCGCCGGCGCGATCTTCCGCGGCGATGGCCGCGTCGACTTGCGCGCCCGTTCCTATCGCGGCGATACGGCGCTCGACGGCTTCGGTCTCGAGGACCTGAATGCCATGGCCGCGACGGATGAGGACACGGTCGCGCTCACCGTCGAGAAGAACCTGGCTTCCTTCTGGAGGCAGACCTTCCGCCTCGGCGAGACGCAGAGCGACGTCGTCGGGACGGACCCGGACACGGTCTGGAACAACTACCGGATTCGCTCGGAGATCACGCAGGTCGACCTGCAATCCGACGTCACCCTGTCGCCCGCGCACGTGCTGAACTTCGGCCTCTCGACGGAGACCCGCGGCGGCGTGAGTGCCGGCAATTTCGATGAGGAGGAGGAGCTCGATTCCTGGTTCGTTCAGGACCAGTGGTCGATCGCCGATGCCGTCCACGTGACGGCCGCCGTTCGCCGCGACGACCATTCCGCGTTCGGCGCCAAGACGAGCCATCGGTTCACGCTGTCGAGCGGCTTCGGCCAGGGACGGAGCCGAATTCACGCGAGCTACGGCACCGCGTTCCGGGCGCCGAACTTGAACGAGCTCTACTTCCCGTTGTCGGGCGACCCGGGTCTACTGCCCGAGACGACGGAGGGCCTCGATGTCGGCTTCGAGCATCGCGTTGGCGATTCGGGCTTGAGCTTCGATCTGACCTGGTTCGAGATTGCATTCGACCAGCTCATCGAGTTCGACCTCGCCACCCGGACGTTCGGCAACGTGGCGGAGGCGGACTCGAGCGGCGTCGAGGCGACGCTCCGTTACCGGCCGACTCTCGATTACCGGTTCGAGGTCTCGCATACGTACAACGAGACGAAGAGCCGCGTGACCGGCAATCCGCTGGCGCGCCGGCCGAGGAACCGCTCGACCCTGGCGGCGTGGTTCCAGCCGACCGAGCGGCTGTCCGCGGCGCTCACGATTGCGGCGGTCTCGGACCGGACCGACGGGAGTGACTTGGCCTTGGACGACTACACCCAGGTCCATCTGCACCTGGCCTACGCGTGGTCGCTCCTTCAGCCCTTCGTGCGGTTCGAGAACCTGCTCGACGAGGAGTATTTCGAGGTGCCGGGATACGTCACCCCGCGGCGGACAGTCGTCGTCGGCGTCAGGCTGCGGCGGGCTGGCTAGGGCTAACTGCCGCTGCTCGCGAAGAAGCGCCGGAAATCCGGCAGGAAGCGAAGGATGAGGAGGCCGCCGCCCGCGCCGGCTGCGGCGATGGACAGTCCGAACCGCGTCCAGCTGTCGTCGGGAGCGAACGCCGCCGCAGCGACGAAGAACGGCAGGGGCAACGCGTAGACCTGAGCCAGGCCGAACAGCACGGCTAGCCGGCGGCCGGGGAACAGGCGGAGCGCGCTGAGCGCCATGAGCAGGCTGCCGAGTCGCAGGTAGTTCGCCCAGGCCATGCCGACCGGCCCCCACTCGCGCGTGAACAGGATGCCGAAGACGATCAGGGCGGTCATGTTCAGCGTCACCGAGCCGAGCCACAGGCGGTCCCGGTTCTGTACCTTCAGCGTCTCGCCGCAGGTCGTCGTGTACACGTCGACCAGGGGCACCAGGCAGAGCACGCGGAGCAGAGGCACGGCGCCTGCCCAGTTCGGCCCCAGCAGCACGTCGACCGCCTTCTCGACGTTGAAGAAGAGGAAGTAGGCCGCCAGCACGATTCCCGACAGATAGACGACGGTGCCGAGCCGTAGCGTCTCCGCGAACTCGTTCGGCTTCTCCCGGAACTCGACCAGGCCCGGCAGGAGGGTACGGGGATTCAGCGCGAGCGGCACGAGTACCGCAATCATGTAGGCCCTCGCGTAGTAGCCGACCTGCTCCGGGTTCGAGAAGACCTCGACGATGAAGATGTCGATGTACGTGAAGACCTGGAACGAGACCCACACGAGCCACAGGTAGCCGCTCGCGCGCAGCAGCTCGGGCAGTCGCCGGACCTCGACGACGAGCGGAATCTGCGCTCTGGCCCGCCAGACGAGGAGCAGGGCGAACGCGCCTGCGGATACGAGCTCGCCGGCCACGAAGGACCAGATACCGCCGCCCGCCAGGGCGAGACCGATCGCGACGACCCCGAGCAGCGCCCCGCGCAGCACCTCGAAGCCGACGATCTCCCGAAAGCGCAGGCCGCGTTCGAAGAAGGTCCGATAGACCATCGTCACCGCGTCGATGACAATCCACAGGGCGAGCGCCCGGAGCACCGGCGGCAGCTCCGCATGTAGCGCGGCGAACAGGTCCGCACCGAGAATCAGCGCCGTCGACATGACGGCGCCGACGCTCAGGCTCCAGGTCAAGACGGTGCCGTACGATTTGTGCGGATCGCGCATCAGGTGGTGCGTCAATCCGGCGTCCCGCACTGCGGATGCGATGACAACCACCCGCAGCGCCTGCTCGAACAACCCGTGCGCTTCGGGCAGGATGAGGCGCGCCAGGGCGACGCGGACACCGAAGGCGAGAGCCAAACGGACCGCCAGGGTGCCGTAGAGGCTGACGGTCGAGTGGAGGAGGCGCTGCTTGGCGCCCGGGAGGCCGGCGGCGCCGACGTTCGGGTCGATCAAGGCTCGCGGAGACTGTAGAGCGTCGACCGCGTCCGGATGACGAGGCGATCGCCGGCGAGTGCCGGTGACGCGAGCGTCATTTCGTCCAGTGGATTCGCGTGGAGCTGCTCGAACTCGTCCCCGGCGCCGAAGACGAAGGTCGTTCCGGCCTCGTCGGTGGCGAAGATCCGGCCCCGGTAGGCCCAGGGCGAGGTCGTGAAGTGACCGTTCGAGTCCTTGATCCGCGCACGGTAGAGCCGTTCCCCGGTGGCCGCGTCGTAGCGGGCGAAGATCCCCCGGTCGTAGACGACCCAGAGCGAGCCCCGATACGGAACGGGGGTCGGAATGTAGGTGCCGGCGCGGTTGTCGTTCCAGACGACGAACTCGTTGCTCGTCTCGTCTTCGCCCAGGGTGAGATCGCCGGAAGCGCCCGGACGGACCGCTGTGATCGGGCGGTTCTGGTCTCCGTGGACGCCCGACGTCACGTAGAGGAGACCGTCGTAGGCGAAGGGCGTGGGTACCGGCAGGAGGGATTGGCGCGCGAGCCGCCACAGCTCGCGGCCCATCGTGTCGTAGCTGATCGCGGTGTAGGGGCCGAGGGCGACGATCTCGGTGCGGTCCTCGTGGCGCCAGACGAAGGGCGTGCTCCAGGAGGTTCGGTGGTTCGGGGCGTGCGGGGCGGCAAGCCGCCCGCGGGCCGCGCGCCAGAACTCTCGCCCGTCCTGCTTGGAGAAGGCGGCGAGGAACGGGTGCTCCTGGTTGTCGTTCAAGATGATGACGAGTCGGTCCGTGAGAGCCGGCGAACCGCCGGTCCCGAAGTCCATGTAGATCTGGAACCGGTCGAGCAGCCGTTCCCAGCGCAGGTCGCCCTCGAGCGTGAAGGCCCAGAGGCCGAGGCCGGTCACGTAGACGAAGATCGTCTCGCCGTCGGTCACCGGCGTTTCGGAGGCGAAGGTGTTCTTCGAATGGCGGCCGCCCGGCGGCGGCCCGGAGAAGAGCGTTCGCCGCCAGAGCTCCGCGCCGTCCTCGAGCGCGTAGGCGATCAGCAGGTAGTCGAGGTCGACCTCGTCCGGGAACTCGATGAACCGCTCGTCGTGGCGCTTGAGGACTTCCTCCCAGGGAAGCCCCTGTTCACGGAGCTCCCGCATGAACTCGTTGCTGTACTCGGTGCCGAACTCAGGCTGCTTCGCGGGCGCCGCCTGGGCCGTCGCGGTGATCAGGAAGACCCTGTTGCCGGCGACGATCGGCGAGGACCAGCCGGCGCCCGACACGTGGATGCTCCATTCGACGTTCTCTGTCGTCGACCAGCGAAGCGGCAGCCGGTCGTTGTTCGAGGTGGGGATGCCATCCGGACCCCGAAAGCCGGGCCAGAAGACGTGGTCCGCTGGTTGCTCCTCGGTCGATTCAGCCGTTGCCCGTACCGCCCCGACTCCGACGAGGACCGCCGCTCCCGTGAGGAGAACTCGCGTGCCGAGTCGGTTCCCGGTCCCCTTCTGGCGCGGCATCCAGGCGATGTTAGCGAGTGTTCGGCGCGGCTGCTTCGATAGGGTGCACGGGCGGCTGGGGCGAGGCGCCGGGCGCTGCCGAGAACCGGAACGTCTCAGCCCTTGACAGACTAACGGGAAGGAAGTTCGAACCATGCTCCGTTCCGCCAACGCCAAGCAGTTCTCGCTCGTCGCCGGTCTCGCGGTCGTCTCTTCGGCCGCTTCCGTCGGGCAGGGACTCGTCCATCGGCTCGACCCCGAACTCGGCGCCCGCTACCAGGGCACGATGACGATGGACACGCGGACGCGAGGCCAGATACAAGGCATGGACATCGACGTGTCGACGACTCTGCGGATGGAACAGGATGTCGTCTTCGAGGCGGGATCCGACGACACGGTGGTCGGGCGCTACACGGTCACATCCATGGCGGTGCCCGGGGGGGTGCCCGGAATGGACCAGGCCCCGTTCGACCCGAACGATCTCTATCGTGGGATGCTCGGCAGGACCTTCACGCTGGTCATGACGCGCGGTGGCGAGATCGTCGAGTTGAATGGGTTCGATGCGATGATCGACGCGATGCTGGGCCGGCCGCAAGCGTCCGCCGAGTTGCGCGCGGTGATGAGCGAGGTCCTCGAGGGAAACTTCGGGGAAGCTCAACTCAAGCGGATGGCCGGGCGATCCGGTCTTTCGATGCCGGACCATCCCGTGGCCGTCGGAGACGTCTGGACGGACTCGGCGGATGCTCTCGGCATCGAGACCGAAACGACCTACACCCTGACCGGCCGAAGCGACGGCCTGGCGACCGTTGAGGCGACTGCGACGCTATCTGGGGCGGAGGATGCCGGGTTCGAGTTCCCTGGTCTCCAGAGCGTGCCTGGCATGGCGCTGCGCTTTGAGCATCTCGCGGGCTCCTTTCGGGGCGTGTACGAACTCGACGAAGCGACCGGGCTCACCTCGGCCTACAGCATGAAGATGGCCATGGAGACGGAGGTCGTGATGGGAACGCCTCAGGTGGAAGGTCAGCCGGCTGGCCCCTCGATGTCCATGTCGATGTCGATGGAGACGACGACGGAGGGCACGCTCAGGCAAGTCGAGTAGCTTCGCCACGTGGAGTTGGACCCGCGGGAAGTTCGTTCCCCGACGAGCTGCGCAGGATAGTATTCTCGGCTGATTCGGGGCCGGATGGCTCCGTAGTTGCCGATGACTGCGGTCCATCATCACGTAACCGACCAGAAGGCCCGAGGGGCCTACTACACGCCGCCCGAGGCTGCGGCCGCTCTTGTGCGGTGGGCTGTTCGGGATCCGGACGAGCACTTGCTCGACCCGTCGTGTGGCGACGGTCGATTCCTGGCGCTTCACCCGAGGAGCACGGGCGTCGATAGCGACGAGTCGGCCGTCTGCAGGGCTGCGGAAGCGGCGCCGAGGGGGACAATCGAGTGCGCGGATTTCTTCGACTGGGCCGCGTCGACAACAAAACGTTTCGATTGTGCTGCTGGCAACCCACCGTTCATCCGCTACCAGCGTTTCGCAGGCGAGACCCGACGGCAGGCCCTGAGGCTCTGCGCCTCGTTGGGTGCCCGGTTGTCGGGACTCTCGTCATCTTGGGCACCCTACCTGATCGTCACAGCCTCGCTCCTTCGACCCGGCGGTCGGATGGCGTTCGTAGTACCAGCCGAGATCGGCCATGCTCCGTACGCGGCTCCGGTCCTCGACTGGTTCGCCACTCACTTCGACGATGTGCAGCTGGTCGCGGTGCGAAAGAAGCTGTTCGCGGACCTGTCGGAAGACGTTTGGCTGCTCTACGCCGACGGGTTTGGCGGGAGTACCGGTCACTTCGACCTCGCGCTACACGAGCGTTTCGTGTTTCGGTCCGAGCCGCCGCTGTCCGATACTCGCGTATCCGTCCGGGAGTGGCGTCGCTGGGGGTCGCGGCTTCGGCCGATGCTCTTGCCGCGGCGGATCCGAGACGTCTATCAGGGCCTCAGAGAGTCCGAGCTCAGCACGATGCTCGGCCGGTTGGCAAACGTGGGGATCGGCTACGTCTCGGGAGCGAACGACTTCTTTCACCTGCGGCCCTCGCAAGCGGAGGAACTGGGAGTTTCGATGGAGCTGCTTCGCCCCACCGTCCGAAGCGGCCGGGAACTCAAGGCTGGAACGATTACGAATAAAACGGTTGCGGGTTGGCGGGCGGCCGATCGTCCGAACTTCCTCCTTGCGCTCGCGCCAGAAACGCCAGTCCCCCCCGCGGTTAGCGAGTATCTGGATTCTCCTCGGGGGTTACAAGTCAGGCGGCGCTACAAGTGTCGCACTCGGACTCCTTGGTACGTGGTGCCCCATGCGTCCGTGCCCGATCTCTTTCTCTCCTACATGAGTGGGGGAGGGCCCGTTCTGGTCGAGAATCAGGCACGCTGCACCTGTACGAACGCCGTGCATGCCGTTCGGTTGAACGGCTCGAAGATGAGCGCGCCCCGCCTCAGGCGACTGTGGACCAGCACGCTGACGAGTCTCAGCTGCGAGATAGAGGGGCACCCGTTAGGCGGCGGCGTGTTGAAGCTCGAGCCTCGGGAAGCGACGAGAGTGGTCGTGTCACTGGCAGGCGGTTTGCCTGTTGGCGTTGAGGCGGACCTGAAGGAGGGCGTCGCCTTTCTTCGCCAGTGGCGCCATCATGGTTAGGCCGGCCAACCGCTGCCAGTGGGTGGGCCTCTCGGACGCTTTGGCGGCGTTCATCTCTGCGCGCGGAAAACACCAGAGCCAAGCGCACATCAGGCCGTTGCACTGGTATGTGGCCTGTCGGCTCGTCGTAGAAGGCGGGTTTCATCCTGACGACATCGTTCCACGACCGCCCTTTGCTGTACGGCGCTCTCGTGGCCGTCATCAGTTGGTCTACGAACCGGAAAGCGCCGCGGGAGGCGAGCTGACTGTTCTGGGAGGGTTGAAGACGAAGGATGTCGATGTCGTGGTCAGCAGGTCTGGCATCGGCCCTTGCGTCGCCGTGTCGATCAAGGGCACGCTGAACGCCTTCCGGAACCTGACCAATCGCATGGAAGAAGCGGTTGGAGATTGCACGAATCTTCACATCTCGTACCCCAACCTGGTCTACGGCTTCCTGCATGTCATTCGCGCGAACCGGGAAGGGCTCCGCTCACCTGACGCGGCGCATTTCCTGAAGGCGGACGACAAAGGCAACTTGGCGGCCAACGACATCGCGGTCCGCGCCGATGGTGAAGTGACGGACTCGATTGGTCGCTACCACGACGTGCTTCTAGGTCTCACGGGACGCGACGGTGTGCGGAATGATGTCTCACGTTATGAGGCCCTGGCCGTGGCTATGGTCGATCCTGAGAGTCGAGCCGTGAGCGCGGACTGGCCGTCGTGCGGAAGCCCTCTGCGGATGGAGAAGTTCATGGGTGCGATCTACCGAGCGTACGATCAGAGATACGTCTACGCTGCCCCTAAGCTGGCGAAGCGGACAGAGCGCCTAACTTGGGATTCCGACTCGCCTGCATTCGCGGAGGCCGTAGCCGAGGAATTCGAGCTCCGGCTTGCCGTTTGACCGCGGCTGACCGCCCTGACGAACTGAACGGCAGGCCATGCCCTCCGCAGGCCCGGGAGGCAGGGTCAGGCCTCAGGCGCTGTACAGAATCCTCTCGCCGACGTCTTCGCGTTGCAGTTCTCCCAGGTCCTCCAGCCACCGGAGGTGCGCGATCGCCTCGCCGGTGGCGAACCAGCGCTGCATGATCGGGAAGTCCTCCCAGGACTTCGCCCGGATGTCCCAGGTCATCAGCGCGGCGGTCTCGTAGGCGTTGCGGCCGCCCTTCTTCCGCAGGATGTCGACGACCTCCTGGCCGCGGTGTTCGTGGTGTTCTCGCAGTTCCCGGCAGCGGCCCTGGAAGTCGTGGATCAGGCTGCGATGGCCGGGCAGGCAGAGGTCGACATCGAGGACCTCGACCTTCGCGATGCTGCCCAGGTAGAGGCCCAGGGGGTCGTGGTCGTCGGCCCAGGCCTGGATGTTCGGGGTGATGTCGCCGAGGATGTGGTCGCCGGCGATGAAGAGGCGCTTCGCTCGGTCGTAGAGCGAGATATGACCGAAGGTGTGGCCCGGCGTGTCGATGACTTCCAACCGGTAGCCGGCGATTTCGATGACGTCGCCTTCGCGGAGAGGCGCGTAGTCGATCGCCTGCCCGCTGAAGCGCGCTCCCGGGTGGCGGCGGAAGGACTCGGCGAGTTCCTCCGGCGGAAAGCCGCTCCGTCTCAGGTAGACGCCCATCGGGCTGTCTTCCGACCAGCCGCCGTGGGCACGGCCCATCGCCGCGGCGTCGACGGCGCCCATCGAGGCCTTGCGGCCGGGTCGCAGAAGTTCCGGGATCAGGCCGTGGTGGTCGGCGTGGAGGTGGGTCGCGAGGAAGTCCGTTTTCTCGAAATCCACGCCGATTTCGTCGAGGCCCGCGGTCAACGCGTCGCGGCACTCAGACCGGTTCATCCCGGTGTCGATGACGAGGAAACGGTCGTCCTCCGCGAGAACGTAGCAGTTGACTTCCTTGAGCGGGTTCTTCGGCAGCGGCACGACGACCCGGTAGAGCGAGTCGAGGATCTTCTCGGCGACTGGTTCGGTCACGGGCGCGTAGGGTAACAAGCTGTGCCCGTGGGTGCCGCTGGCGGTTCGTTCACGTCTGAAAGCCGATGGCGGCGGCGACTTCCCGCTGGCGGCCGTCCGCCGTCAGGAAGATGAGTTCGCTCGGGTCCGGCGCCAGGTAGAGAGCTGTTGCCACGTGCCAGAGATCGGCGCCGCGCAGACGCCCGGCCTCCAGAACCCTCTCGATCTCGTGGGTCAGGACACGGTCAGGGAAGACCCAGGCGATCCGATTCAACAGGAGCGGCACGGCGAAGATCAGCTCTCGGAGAAGTGCGGAACGAAGCTCCGCCTCGAGGAGGTTGGAAGATACGAGACGCCGGACTCCCCCGAGTCGGGCGGCGTGCCGCTCGTGTTCTTCTTCCCGGAGGGCGACGGCAACGAGCAGCGACGTGTCGACGTAAGCGGTAGTCAATCTTCCGCACGCTCATCGAGGAAGCGCTTGAGCGCGCCGGGGCGGTGCGCGATTGGCCTGATCGGCGCGTTGTGGTCCTTCGCCGACACGAGGACTCCCCGTCGCTCCAATTCTCGAAGGCGCTGCTCGAGCGTCTGCTTCTTCGATGCGATCGGGCGAATCTCGGCCGTCGGTTCGCCGCGGTAGGAGATCGTCACTGTCTTGCCCTCGCGCACCTGCCGGAGGACTTCCGAAAAGCGCGCCTTCGCTTCGTAGGTCGAGTAGGTGATCGTCATCTACCAACCCTATCTGACCAGTCAGACCAGGTTGTCTCGGCAGCCCGCCGACACCTCCCGTTCGTCCGCGACCGGCTACCATCCGAGCCGGAAGGAGACGCCGATGCCGCCGACCGAGAGCCACGTTCCCGCCGACACGAGGTCACCCGTGCTCGAGACGACCGTTGGCGGCATCCTCCGCGATGCCGCAGCGAAGGCCCCGGACCAGGTCGCCCTGATCGAAGGCGTGCCAGGCGAACGCCGGACCTGGACCTACGCGGAGCTCCTGGCCGACGCGGAACGTGTGGCGCGGGCCCTCGCCGCGCGTTTCGAGAAGGGCGACCGGGTCGCCGTCTGGGCCCCGAACATTCCGGAGTGGGTGCTGCTCGAGTACGGCGCAGGGCTCGCCGGCGTCGTGCTGGTGACCGTCAACCCGGCCTACCAGCCGAAGGAACTCGAGTACGTCCTGCGGCAGTCCCGGTCGTCCGGCATCTTCTACCTGCGCTCGTTCCGCGGGAATCCGATGGAGGAATCGCTGAAGCAGGTGGCGAGCGGTCTGCCGGAACTCGAGGAGGTCATTCCGTTCGACGAGTTCGAGGAGTTCCTCGCCTCGGCGCCGGACGACGTCGAGCTCCCCGAGGTGAGTCCAGGCGATCCTGTCCAGATTCAGTACACGTCCGGGACGACCGGTTTCCCGAAGGGCGCCTACCTCCACCACTGCGGGATCACGAACAACGCCCGTTTCGTCGGCGAACGTCTGAGGATCGAGCCGGGCGGCGTCTACATCAACCCGATGCCGCTGTTCCATACCGGCGGTTGCGTGCTCGGCGTGCTCGGGCCGTGTCAGTTCCAGGCGACCCTGGTCAATCTGGTCATGTTCGAGCCGGGCTTGATGCTCGCTCTGGCGGAGGAACTGCGCGCTACGCACCTGCTCGGCGTGCCGACGATGCTGATCGCCTTGATGGAGCATCCGGACTTCGAGAGCCGCGACTTGTCGTTCGTCCACACCGTCTGCTCCGGCGGCGCGACCGTTCCGGCCGACCTCGTGCGGCGAATCGAGAGGACGCTCGGCGTCCAGTTCTCGATCATCTACGGTCAGACGGAGGCCTCGCCGGGCGTCACGCTGATGAAGCCGGACGACAGCGAAGAGGACAAGGCGAACACGCTCGGTCCGGCGCTGCCGCAGACGGAGATGAAGGTGATCGATCCCTCGACCGGCGCCACCTTGCCGATCGGCGAACAGGGCGAACTCTGCTGCCGCGGCTACCTCGTCATGCTTGGCTACTTCGAGATGCCCGACAAGACCGCCGAGACGATCGACGAGGACGGCTGGCTGCACACCGGCGACCTGGTGACGATGGACGACCGCGGCTACACGACGATCACCGGCCGGCTGAAGGACATGATCATCCGCGGCGGCGAGAACATCTACCCGCGCGAAATCGAGGAGCTGCTGTTCGAGCACCCTCAGGTCGCGGACGTGGCGATCGTCGGCCTGCCGGACGAACGCTGGGGCGAGATCGTCGGCGCGTTCGTCCGTGACGCGGACCCGTCGGATCCGGCGAGCGACGGCGAGCTCCACACGTACTGCAGGGAGCACCTGTCGCCGCAGAAGACGCCGAAGGCCTGGTACCGGGTCGAGGAGTTCCCGCTCACGCCGTCCGGCAAGATCCAGAAGTTCGTGCTCGTCGAACAGTGGCAGAGAGGCGACTGGGACGCGGCGTGAGATCTGACATGATCCAAGCCGCCTACGCAGATTGCTTCTCGGCGCTCGGCAGCTAGCGAGTCGCTTCAGGTCATGCAGGTCCTCAGATCCAACGTCGACGCTCGGTCGGAGCAGTTCCAGAAGAACCGGGCCGACGTCCTGGAACAGCTGGACCAGGTGAACGCTCTGCTCGAGGAGGTGGCGGGGGGAGGCGGCGAGGAGGCGATGAACCGTCTGCGGCGCCGCGGCAAACTGCCGGTGCGCGAGCGCGTGGCGAACGCCCTCGACCGGGACAGCCCGTTCCTCGAGATCTCGCCGCTCGCCGCCTGGAACTCTTACTACACGGTGGGTTCCGGCTTCGTGCTCGGCATCGGCGTCATCTCGGGCGCGGAGTGCGTGATCCTCGGCCACGACCCGTCCGTGCGGGCCGGCGCCTTCAACGAGTTCAACTCGAAGAAACTGATGCGCGGGCTCGAGATCGCGCGGGTCAACCGGTTGCCCTACGTCCAGTTCGTCGAGTCCGCGGGCGCTGACCTGCGCGGGAACACGGGCGACGATCCGGATGCGCAGACGAAGCGTACGCTCGGCCACTTCGCGGAGTCCGGCCGCCTCTTCTACGAGATCTCGGAGCTCTCGAAGATGCGCATCCCGACCGTGTCCATCGTCTTCGGCGCTTCGACCGCCGGGGGCGCCTACCAGCCGGGAATGAGCGATTACAACATCTTCGTCAAGAACCAGGCGATGGTCTCGCTGGGCGGGCCTCCCCTGGTCAAGATGGCGACCGGCGAAGACGCGGAACCCGAGAGCATCGGCGGCGCGGACATGCACTGCCGCGTCTCGGGACTCGGCGACTACCTCGCCCAGGACGAGATGGACGGCATCCGCCTGCTGCGCGACGTGATCCACCACCTGAACTGGCGCAAGGAGGGGCCCGGCCCGAGCCTGCCGCCCGATGACCCGGTGCTCGACCCCGAGGAGCTGCTCGGCCTCGTCTCGCGCGACCTGCGTTCCCCCCTGGATATTCGCGACGTGATCGGCCGCGTCGTCGACGGATCGCGGTTCGAGGAATTCAAGCCGCTTTACGGCCCGACGATCGTCTGCGGCTGGTCGTCCATCCACGGCTACCCCGTCGGCATCCTGGGCAACAACGGCGCGCTCTTCTCCGAGTCGGCGGAGAAGGCGACCCAGTTCATCCAGCTTTGCAATCAGATCGACGTGCCGCTTCTGTTCCTGCACAACATCACCGGCTACATCGTCGGCACGGACTACGAGCAGGGCGGGATCACGAAGAACGGCTCGAAGATGATCAACGCGGTCTCGAACTCGACCGTCCCGCACCTTTCCGTGATCGTCGGCGCTTCCTACGGCGCGGGAAACTACGGTATGAGCGGCCGCGCCTATGGCACCCGGTTCACCTTCATCTGGCCCACCGCGAAGATCGCCGTGATGGGGCCGGAGCAGATGGCCGGAGTGATGACGATCGTCGGCCGCGCGGCGGCCAAGCGGCGCGGCATCGAGTTCGACGAGGAGGCCGACCGCAAGCGGGCGGCCGGAGTGATCCACTGGGCCGAGAAGCGTTCGCTGGGGCTCTATGCGACGTCGCGCGTCTCGGACGACGGGCTGATCGACCCGCGCGATACGCGTACCGTGCTGGGTCTTGCCTTGTCCGCCTGCCACAGCCGCGCGGTCGAGGGAACGAAGGGCTATGCCGTCTTCAGGATGTGACCGCCGGGTGATCTCCCGGCTCCTCGTTGCGAATCGCGGCGAGATCGCCCGGAGGATCTTCCGCTCGGCCCGCGAGATGGGAATCGCGACGGTTGCGGTCTACGCGGACGGCGACGTCGACGCGCCGTTCGTGGCCGAGGCGGATGAAGCGATCGCGCTTGGCGGGACGTCGTCGGCCGAGACCTACCTGGACACAGGCAAGGTCATTGCCGCGGCCGCGCGTAGCCGGGCCGATGCGGTTCACCCCGGCTACGGTTTCCTGTCCGAGAACGCGGATTTCGCCCGCTCCGTGATGGAGGCCGGGCTGGTCTGGGTCGGCCCGTCGCCCGAGGCGATTGCCGCGATGGGCGACAAGCTCTCGGCGAAGGAGCTCATGCGAAAGGCCGGCGTGCCGACGCTTTCGGCCGTTCACCTCGACGGCGGAACGGACCTCGCCGCCGCGGCGTCGGAAGTCGGTTTCCCGGTGCTCGTCAAGGCCGCGGCCGGCGGGGGAGGGCGCGGCATGCGGGTGGTCGAATCGGAAGGCGAGCTGGCCGATGCCGTCGAGGGCGCCCGCCGCGAGGCGGAGGCTGCGTTCGGCGACGGCACCGTGTTCCTCGAACGCTGGCTCGCCTCCTCGCGGCACGTCGAGATCCAGATCCTGGGCGACCTGCACGGGAACCTCGTCCACTGCTTCGAGCGGGAGTGTTCGATCCAGCGCCGCCACCAGAAGATCATCGAGGAGGCGCCTTCGCCCGTCGTGAGCGAAGACCTCAGGGCGCGGATGGGTGCGGCTGCGGTAGCGGCCGGCCAAGCGATCGGCTATAGCTCGGCGGGCACGGTGGAGTTCCTCGTCGAACAGCCGGCGGATGGCTCGGCGCCGACCGACTTCCGGTTCCTCGAGGTGAACACGCGGCTGCAGGTCGAGCATCCGGTCACCGAGGAGATCACCGGGCTCGACCTGGTCCGCGAGCAGCTTCGGATCGCTCAGGGTGAGCGTCTCGGTTTCGGCCAGGCCGATCTGGCGATCGGCGGCCATGCGATCGAGGCGCGGCTCTACGCCGAGGATCCCGCGAACGACTTCCTGCCTCAGAACGGACGGGTCGAGTGCTGGCAACCCGCATCCGGAACGAAGGCGCGCTTCGATTCGGGCATCGAGAGCGGTAGCGAAGTGGGCATCGAGTTCGATCCGATGCTGGCCAAGGTCATCGTCGGCGCGCCGACCCGGCGCGAGGCAGCGCTCCGGCTTGCCCGTGCACTCGAGACGACGCGGGTGCAGGGCATTCGGACGAACCGCGATTTCCTCGTCTCGACGCTTCGATCTCCCGAGTTCCTGGCCGGCGACACGACGACCGACTTCATCGAGCGGGTGGCGCCGGCGCCCGTGCGCCTGCCGTCGACCGAGGAGATTGTCGCCGCGGGGATCTCTGCGGCGCTGGCAGCGCAGTACGATCGCAGGCGGGCGGCCCGCATCCATCCGACGATCACGAGCGGCTGGCGGAACACGGTCATGCCCCACGAGAGGGCCGAGTTCGAAACCGGCGCCGGCGATACGTTGCGGATCGAGTATCGGATGAAGCGCGACGGCCGGTTCGATACGCGCGCAACGGCAGGCCGCGGCGAGCCGAGCCTCCACTCCGTCGAGCTCAGGCGGCGCACGGAGGACGGCGTCGAGGTCGTCATCGATGGACGCAGACGGCGTTCGACCGTGACGTCCCGCGGCGATCGCTGGCTCGTCCACGGCCCGGAGGGCGACGTTGAACTGCGAGAACTTCCCCGCTTCCCCGTCGCGGGTCCGGAGGCTGTCGCCGGCGGTCTGACCGCGCCGATGCCGGGGAAGGTGATCGCGACCCACAGAGCGGTCGGGGATCGGGTCGAGTCGGGGCAGCTCCTTCTCGTCCTGGAAGCGATGAAGATGGAGCACCGCGTGACGGCGCCGGCGCCGGGCACGGTTTCCGAGTTCCGCGTGACCGAGGGCGAACAGGTCGGCAACGGCGAGCTGCTCGTCGTGATCGACGAAGACGCCGCGAATCGCCAGGTCGCGGAGCGCTGACGCGAGGGGGATCCGCATGGTGAACAAGCCGGGTACGGAGTGCACGCTCTACGAGGTGAAGAGCGGCGCCGCTTGGATTACGCTGAACCGTCCTGAACGGCGGAACGCACTCTCGCCGACGCTGGTTACGGAGGTCCATGACCACCTCGCCGCGGCCCAGGCCGACGAGAACGTCAGGTCGATCGTCATCACCGGCAACGGCCCGGGCTTCTGCTCGGGCGCCGATTTGAAGCGGCAGCCGGGCGAGAGCGAGCCGGAACGGATCGTGCCCTATCCGGACGTCCTGACCGCGATCTGGGAGGGCGAGAAGCCGGTGATCGCCGCGGTGAACGGCCACGCCTTCGCCGGCGGTCTGGGCATCGTTGCGGCTTCCGACCTCGTGATTGCCGCCGAGGAGGCGATGTTCAGCTTCAGCGAGGTACGAATCGGCGTCATTCCGGCGATCATCGCCGTCGTCTGCCTGCGCAAGCTGGGGCCCCACCACGGGATGCGGCTGTTTCTGACCGGCGACCGCTTCAACGGCCGCCAGGCGGTGGAGTACGGCCTGGCCCACAAGGCCGTGCCGCGCGACGAGTTGATCGGCACGGTTCAGGAGGAAATCGACGCGATCAACCTGGGCGGCCCGAACGCGGTCGTCGAGTGCAAGAAGCTGGTGCGGGCCGTCCCCGACATCTCGCTTGCCGAGGGCTTCGACCTGACCCAGGGCTGGAGCCGGCGCATGTTCCAAAGCGAAGAGGCGGCCGAAGGGATGGCCGCCTTCCGCGAGAAACGGAAGCCGAGCTGGGCGGTGGCCGTCGGGAGGAAGGCCGTGTGAGGGGTCGCTCCATTGGGCGGTGGCTCACGCGAATCGCCGCCTGCAGCGAACCGCCGGCGAGCGGGCGGCTCGAACGTTGACGAAGACCGCCGGCCCGGCACTCCCGGGCCGGGCCGGTTCGTTCGGTTAGAGTCAGCCGCCGCCGTGACGATCGAGCTCTACCACTGCAAGGGCGCCCGCTCGCTCCGCGCCGTCTGGACGCTGGAGGAGATGGGCCTCGACTATGACCTGCACGTCTTGCCCTTTCCGCCTCGGGTGTTCAAGAAGGACTACCTGGGAACGAACCTCCTCGGCACGGTTCCCTACATGATCGACGGCGACGTTCGGATGACGGAGTCTTCGGGCATCGCCAAGTACCTCGTCGACCGATACGGCCCGACCCCGCTCGCGGTCGATGTGGACGACCCGGAGTATGGCGCCTACCTGAACTGGCTGTTCTACAGCGACGCAACGCTGACCTTCCCGCAGACGTTGTTCCTGCGTTACACCCGGCTCGAGCCGGAGGAACGGCGGGTTCCCCAGGTTGCGGAGGACTACCGGAAGTGGTTTCTCGGGCGGCTGCGCCTGGTCGAGGCGGCGACGGCCGACGGCCGGGAGTTCCTGTGCTGCGAGCGGTTCACGATCGCCGACATCTGCGTCGGCTACGGCCTGAAGCTCGCGGCCTCGCTCGGCATCGACGACTTCGGAGACAACGTCCGCCGTTACTGGACGGGTCTGCAGGCGGTCCCTTCGTACGAGCGGATCCGCGAGGTCTGAGGTTGCGCCGAGTCGAGCCGCGTCCGTCTTGCCCGCCCGGGGCGCGGCTGGATGGGCGGTTCGCCAGTCTTCCGGCCGGCGCCTGGATGGTGGGACTCGCCCTCCTCGCTTGCGGCCCGACCCGGAACCTGCCGACTCCCGAGCAGCCGATCGCCTACGACCACCAGGTTCACATCGAAGCCGGGTTGGAGTGCACGCGGTGCCATCGGGGCGCCGAGGAGGGAGTTCATGCGGGGATGCCGTCGGTGCAGGCCTGCGCGGCTTGCCATCGGAGGGAGATCCCGGACCATCCCGAGGTACGGAAGGTGATCCTCGCGAACGAGAATCGCGAGCCGATTCTCTGGACGAAGGTCAACGTGATTCCTGACTCGGCGATGGTCCACTTCAACCATCGGGCCCATGCCCGCGCTGGAGTCGAATGCCTGACCTGCCACGGCGACGTGGCCGCGATGACGGTTGCCGAGCCCGTCCGCAACGTCGCGGACATGGGCTGGTGTGTCGAGTGCCACCGCGAGAACGAAGCGAGCGACGATTGCCTGGCGTGCCACCGGTGAGGATGGGATGAGCGGCGGCAACGGAGAGCGCGGCGAGCTCCGCGTGACGATCGGACGGCGGGACTTCTTCAAGGTCTACGCGGCCGCCGGCGTGGCCGTGCTCGAGGGTTGCCGCCGGCGTGACGAGGAGCTCATCGAGTCGCCCGCGCGTCGGCGGTCGGCTTTGCCAGGGGCCTCCGTGTGGCGGCGTTCGATCTGCGGGCAGTGCGGCGCCGGTTGCGAGATCGAGGTGCGGACGGTCGACCGGCTGGCCAAGAAGATCGAGGGGTTGCCGACCGGGTTCGTCAACAGAGGCGGCGTTTGCGCGCTCGGGCACTCCGCCCTGCAGGAGCTGTATCACCCGGACCGGGTGACGGCGCCGATGCTCCGCGGCGCCTCCGGTGCGCTCGAGCCGGTTTCCTGGGAAGAAGCCCTGGAAGCGGCGGCTGCCGCGGTTGGGGAGGTTCCGGGCCGCGCGACGATCATCTCGGGAGCGCCGTCGGGACCGCTCCTCGGGCTGTGGCGGCGCTTCGCGGCGGCGGTCGGAGCAGAGCCTCCCGTCCACTGGCAGCCCGCGGATACGGTCGTCGAGCGCGAGGCCGCGCGGCTCGCCTTCGGGGAGTCGACCCGCCCGGCCTACGACCTGGCCCGGGCGGATTACGTCGTCTCTGTCGGCGCGCCCTTCCTCGACACCTGGCGGAGTCCCGTCCACTTCGGCGCAGCCTGGGCTGAACTGACCGCGGATCGCCGGGGGAAGCTGGTCCAGGTCGAGGCCCGTCATTCCCTGACTGCTGCCAACGCGGACGATTGGCTGCCCGTGCTTCCGGGCAGCGAAGGCGTGTTCGCGCGCGGCCTGGCCGGTTTGCTCATCGCCTCGGGGACGTTCCCGGAGGACGCTCGCGAAGCGTACGAAGCCCTCTACCCCGGCGCGTCGCCGGATGCGACGGCGACCGCCGAACGCTGCGGCATCGACGCCCGCCGGATCGAGCGCCTCGCCGCGGAGCTTTCCCGCGCCCGCCGGCCGGTCGTGATCGTCGGCGGATCGGCGCTCGACGGAGAGAACGGCGTCTTCGCGGGCGCGGCTGCGCTTGCCCTGAACGTGCTGCTCGGCGCCGTGGGCCGCGAGGGTGGCGTCTTCGCGGGAGTCGACTTCGGCTTCGAGGACCGGTTGGCGGGCGGCGCGTTCGCCGCGGCGCCGCCGACGGAGCTCGCCGACCGGCAGGGCGAGTCCGAGGGATCGGACGTTCTCGTCGTGTCGGAGGCGGACCCGCTCTACGGCATGCCGGGGCTTCAGCCCGTCTTCGAGCGTGCGGGCACCGTCATCGCTCTATCCTCCTTCCTGGACGACACGACTCGCAGGGCGGACCTCGTCCTGCCGGTCCAGACCGATCTCGAGCGCTTCCAGGCGGTGGAGCCGGACCCGGTGAGAGGGGTTCCGGCTCTGCTCGTCGCGTCGCCGGCGGTGGCGCCCCGGGGCGAGGCGCGTCATCCCGGCGACGTCGTTCTGGCGCTGGCCGCCGCCACCGGCAACGCTCTGCCGTGGCCCGGCTTTCGAGAAGCCGTCGAGTCTGCATTGAGCGAAGCATTCGCGGCGACGAGAGCAGCCGCCGAATCGCCCGAGTCGCCCGATCCGGCCGCGCTTCCCGCATCGCTCATCGCCGGCGCCCTGAACGCGCGCCAGTTCGTCCGTCGGACGACGGACGCGGGGGGGCTGATCGGAACGGACGAGATGAGGCGCGCGCCCGCCGCGGAGGCGTCAAGCGACGAGGACGCGGCGAGGAGCGGCCTCGTCGATCCGGCGACGCTGCCGCCGCCGGCCGCTCCGGCCGGGGTGGAGTCCTTCGCGCTTGTGCTCTTCCGGTCGCTCAAGCTGGGCGATGGCCGCGGCGCGAACCGGCCGTGGCTGCAGGAGCTTCCTGATCCCCTTTCAACCGTCATGTGGGGGTCCTGGGCCGAGTTGGCGACCGCGGACGCCGATCGCCTCGGCGTACGTACCGGGGACATCGTACGGCTTACCGGAACCGCCGCCGAGATCGACCTGCCGGCGATCGTCCTGCCGAGCGTCCGGCCCGGCGCCATCGGCGTGCCGGTCGGCGGCGGGCACTTGGACTACGGCCGCTACGCGCGTGGTCGGGGCGTGAACGTGAACGCGCTGCTCGACCCGGGGCGCCGGGTTTCCGGCGCCGGTGCGTTCTCTCGGGGCGAGGTGCGGGTGCGGCTCGAGCGTTTGCGCAGAGCGCGCCGCGGCGAGCGGCCGGTGATCTACGGGCGGGGCCTTCGGCAGGCGGAGGAGATTCCGGTTGGTTGGGCGCCGCACGACTCGGGCGCGGCGCACGCGGCTCGGGAGAAGTCGGGAGGGGAGCACGGTTTCGTGCGACGGCTCGGCCGGCCGCGACGGACGGCGCGGACCAGGATCCGCGAGGAGAAGACATGACGCGTTGGGGCATGGCCATCGATCTCGACCGCTGCACCGGCTGCGAAGCCTGCGTCGTTGCGTGCGCCGCCGAGAACAACATCCGGACGGTGGGAGAAGAACAGGCACGCGAAGGCCGTGCGATGCACTGGCTGCGGATCGAGCGGTACTACGAGGGCGACTTCCCGAACGTCCGCACGCGCTTCATGCCCGTGCTGTGTCAGCAGTGCGGCGCCGCCCCGTGCGAACCGGTCTGCCCGGTCTACGCGACGTACCACAACCCGGAGGGGTTGAACGCGATGGTCTACAGCCGCTGCATCGGCACGCGGTTCTGCGCGAACAACTGCCCCTACACGGTGCGCGTCTTCAACTGGTTCGATGCCGAGTTCCCGGCGCCGCTCGACTCCCAGCTGAACCCCGACGTCAGCGTGCGGCCCGGCGGCGTGATGGAGAAGTGCACCTTCTGCGTCCAGCGCATCCAGGCAGGCAAGGACGAAGCCGCCCAGGAGGGCCGAAGGGTTGCCGACGGCGACGTCCGGACCGCCTGCCAGCAGTCCTGCCCGACGAAGGCGATCGCGTTCGGCGACCTCGACGACCCGGAGAGCGAGGTCTCTGCCTGGGCCGAATCGCCCCGGGCGTTCAGCCTGCTCGGCGACCTCGATACGCGCCCCGGCGTCGTCTACCTGAGCGGCGCCGAATGGCGGGAGCCGGCCGGGTGACAGCGCAGTCCCGGCTGCCGGCCAGGGAGCTTGACGGTCAACTGCTCGACCGCCTCGACCGGCGGCGCCCGGGCTTGCTCATCGGTTCGCTCGCAAGCGGCGCCCTGGCCCTCGTCTTCCTCTACTGCTGGGGTTACCAGATCGCGAACGGCATCGGCGTAACCGGCATCAACCGGCCGGTGTTCTGGGGCTTCTACATCATCAACTTCGTCTTCTGGATCGGCATCAGCCACGCCGGCACGCTGATCTCGGCGATTCTCCGCGTGACGAAGGCGGAGTGGCGGCGGCCGGTCACCCGCTCGGCGGAGGCGATCACGCTGTTCGCCCTTGCGATCGGCGGCCTGTTCCCGCTGATCCACCTCGGCCGGGTCGCCATCTTCTACTACATGATCCCCTACCCGAACAGCCGGATGCTGTGGCCGAACTTCCGGTCGCCCCTGGTTTGGGACCTCGCCGCGATCACGACCTACATCATCGGCAGCGCTCTCTATCTGTTCCTGCCTCTGATTCCGGACGCGGCGGTCATGCGGGACCGCGCGGCGGAGGGTCTGAAGAAGCGCGTCTACGCGGTCCTGGCGCTCGGCTGGCGCGGCACGGCACAGCAGTGGCACAGCCTCGAGTGGGGGATCCGGATTCTGGCGGTCGCGATCATCCCGGTCGCCGTCTCGGTTCACACGATCGTGTCCTGGGATTTCGCGATGACCCGGACGCCAGGCTGGAAGAGCACGATCTTCGGGCCCTACTTCGTCGTCGGCGCGATCTTCTCGGGCATCGCCGTGCTGATGATCGCGATGGCGCTGCTGCGGCGCGGCATGTCGCTTGAGCGTTTCCTGACGGATCGGGTGTTCAACAACCTGGGGCTTCTGTTCGTGACGATGTCCCTGGTCTGGGGTTACTTCACGTTCGCGGAGCACCTGACGGTCTGGTACAGCGGAGACCTGCCGGAAAAGCTGGTGCATCACGTGCTGCTCCACGGGGACTTCGCCGTTCCGTTCTGGACGATGGTGGTCTTCAACCTCGTCATCCCGGTGGCCGTTCTCTCCTTCCCGCGCGGTCGGCGCCCGCTGCCGACCGCGCTGGTCGGCGTAGGCGTTCTGGTCGGCATGTGGCTCGAACGGTTCCTGATCGTCGTGCCCGCCCTGTCGACGCCGCGGTTGGCGTACACCGTCGGCGACTATCTGCCGAGCTGGGTCGAGCTGGGGATCATGATCGGAGCGGTCGGCGTCTTCGCCTGTCTCTACTTCACCTTCACCCGGTTGCTGCCGATCGTCTCGGTCTGGGAGATGCGCGAGGGCTGGCGGCATGCGACGGATGGCGGCGAGAGCGGGCAGCTTGCCGAGGTTCCGGCGACGTCCGCGGCGGCGTCGCCGGCGCCCGGAGGAGGGGCTTGATGAAGGCAGACCACGGCGACTGCCTCGTCGAGGCCGTGTTCGAGCGCGTCGAGGACGCGCGGGCGGTCGTCGAAGCCGTTCTCGAGTCAGGCGTTGCGGCCTCCCAGGTCGAAGTGCGCAGCCCGTCGCCCCTGGAAGAGGGCGACCTGCCCTTGCCGCAGCCGAAATCGCGGGTCTTGCCGTTCGCGCTCGCCGGCGCCGTCCTCGGCGGTCTGACCGCCTTCGGCCTGGCGGCCGGCACGGCGCTCGCCTATCCCCTGCCGACGGGCGGCATGTCGATCGTCGCCGGGCCGCCGGTAGGCGTCGTGACATACGAGGGCACGGCCTTGGGGCTCATTCTCGCCACGGTCGTTCGCGTCCTCTGGGAGGGCGGGTTGCTTCCAGGCCGGTCGCTCCGAAGGGGGCGCGGCGGGCCTTCGGAGTTCGACCGCCACGTCGCTGAAGGCCGCCTGCTGCTCCGGGTTCACGAGCTGAGCGAGGAGCAGTCCGCCCGACTGCGCGACGACTGTCGCTCCGCCGCGTTCGACCTGCGCTGACGCGGGTCGGCGCCGCCCATCACGGTGCGTCGAACGAACCCGGGTCGAGGCGCAAACGGCGCCTTCGGTCTGTGATAGGAACTCGCGCTTTCTGCTCGGGAAACCGAGAACGAACTCTACTACTGACGGCGGAGGACGGGAAGACAGCGCGTTTTCCGTCTGCCGCCGGTTGACCGTTCGGGAGCGGCTTGGCTTGCCAACCGGCTGTCGCTCCCGCCTGAATCCAAGGAAGTCCTCAACCTCAATGCCCCAATTGCGTCTGTTCATCGTCCTCTCTCTGACAACCGCCTTGGCGGCGGCATCTGGCGCCAAGGCGCAGCAGCCCCAGTTCGGCGACGACGCGCGCATCGTGCGCGCCTACTTCGACGATCCGATCCTTGCGGCGCGAGCCGTCATCTCGCTCGACGCCCTCGAATCGGAGTACGAGAAGGGTTACATCGTCCTCCGCGCCACGGAGGAGGAGATCGAGCTCGCGCGCCGCGCCGGGCTGCGGATCGTCGAGGACGACGGGTACGCTTCCGTTTCGCTCGCCAGCGAAGTTCCGGCCGCCACGGTCGAGGGGACGATCCCCGGATACTCCTGCTACCGAACGGTGGAAGGCACCTACGCCGCCGCCCAGGCGATCGTCAGCGAGCACCCGAGTCTCGCTACCTGGACGTCCGTCGGCAAGTCGTGGAAAAGGGTGCAGGACGAGGAGAACGGCTACGACCTCTACATCCTGAAGCTGACGAACTCAGCCACCTCCGGTACGAAGCCGGCCCTGATGATCACGGCGGCTCTCCACGCCCGGGAGTTGACGACCGCGGAACTCGCGCTCCGTTTTGCCGAGTACCTTGCGGACTCCTACGAGACGGACGCGGATACGAGGTGGCTTCTGGACCACCAGGAAGTCCACATCATGCTCCAGGTGAATCCGGACGGACGAAAGCGGGCCGAAGAGGGCCTCTACTGGCGGAAGAACCACAACACGAACCACTGTCCAAGGCACGTGCCTGGAGTCGACCTGAACCGGAACTTCGACTTCCATTGGGGTTTGAAGGACGCTCCGAAGAACGAGTGCAGCGAGGCCTATCGAGGCGTGTCGGCGGCCTCGGAACCCGAGACGCAGGCGGTCTCGAACTACGCCGCGAGTCTCTTCCCCGACGCTCGCGGTCCGGACGACGACGACGCTGCGCCGGAAGACACGAGCGGAGTGTTCCTGGACATTCACAGCCACGGTCGTCTCGTCCTCTGGCCCTGGGGCCACACGGACAAGGCCGCGCCGAACGGCACGGCGCTTCAGACCCTGGGCCGCAAGATCGCCTACTTCAATGGCTACACGCCGATCCAGTCGGTCGGCCTCTACCCGACCTCCGGCACCGCGGACGACTACGGCTACGGCGTGCTCGGGCGCGCCTCGATCGCCTACGAGTTGGGAACCAGGTTCTTTCAGAGCTGCAGCGATTTCGAGAACTCGATCCTGGACGGGAATCTCCAGTCGCTCCTCTACGCCTTCAAGGTTGCGCGCACTCCCTACCTGACGCCGGCCGGCCCCGACGCCCAGAGCCTGAGCCTGAGCGACGACGCGGCGACGAGCCCGGTCGCGCGGGGCACATCGCTTACCCTGTCGGCGACTCTCGACGACACGCGCTACCGGAACTCGCATGGCACGGAGCCGACCCACGACATCGCGGCTGCCGAGTACTACGTCGATGTTCCTCCGTGGGCTACGGGAGCGGTTGCGAATCCCATGTCCGCTGCGGACGGCGCGTTCGACAGCAGTTCCGAGGCCGCGACCGCGACGGTCGACACGACGGGGTTGAGCGGCGGCCGCCACATCGTCTACGTGCGCGGCAAGGACGCCGACGACAACTGGGGCCCGGTCAGCGCGGTCTTCCTCGTCATCCGACCGGATCCCCCGCCCGACACCTCGCCGGCGTTCGGCGACGTCGGGAACCAGGTCTGGACGGTGGGCGTCGCGACGGTCGACCTGAGCCTCGGGGTCGAGGGCGGCAATGCGCCCGTGACCTGTGCTGTGACGCCGGCGCTGCCGGCCGGCGTGATGCTCGACGCGGCGGCCTGCAAGCTCTCTGGTACGCCGACGGCCGTTCAGAAGGCGGCGAGGTACGCCTTCACGGCGACGGACGTCGACGGCGACGCGGCGACGCTTGGGTTCAGCATCACGGTCGAGCAGGACACGAAGCCGATGTTCGGCAAGGTCGACGATCCGACGATCTGGGCGAAGGACGAGTCGGTTCACCTGAGCCTCGGGGTCGAAGGCGGGAACGGATCCGTGACGTGCGCGGTCGAGCCGCCATTGCCTGCGGGGATCACGCTGGACAGGAAGGCGCCGTGCAAGCTGTCCGGCAGGCCGAGCGCGTTTCAGAGGGCCACGCGCTATCGGTTCCAGGCGACGGACCGCGACGGGGACGAGGCGGCGCTGGCGTTCCGAGTCGCCGTGGAAGCTCCGGTGGACGATGCGCGGTTCGTGTCCTACGCGGGCGTTCCCGAGAGGATGGCCCCAGGTTCGACGGCGACGGTGACCGTCCGAATGCGGAACACGGGAAGGACGACGTGGAGAGCCAAGTCATGGTTCGCCCTGGGTTCTCAGAGCCCCGAAGACAACAAGACGTGGGGGCTCA
Source organism: Candidatus Multivoraceae bacterium (assembly GCA_965219625.1). Lineage (GTDB taxonomy): Bacteria > Acidobacteriota > Thermoanaerobaculia > Multivoradales > Multivoraceae > Multivorans. The sequence goes on from OZ244782.1 coordinate 2,481,961, forward strand.
GGCGAGTTCCTCTGCGGCGTGACGTGCCCCCGAACGCAGAGGTGGACTTCACGTTCAAGATCGCGGCGCCTGCGAAGGCGGGATCGCACGGCTTCCGTTGGCGGATGGTGCGCGAAGCCCCTTGGTGGGTCGGCGAGGGTTGGTTCGGCTTGCGGACGGAACATCGGACGATCAGGGTGGAGGCGGACACCTCGCCGTCGTTCGACCGGCCCTCGAAGCTGGACTTGCGCCTGGCCATCGATGAGCCGATGGGCGCGGTCACGCTGCCGCCGGCCTCCGGCGGCAACGGGAAGCTGAGCTACCGCATCCTGGAGGAGCTGCCCGACGGGTTGAACTTCGACGGCGCGACGCGGACCCTGTCGGGCGCCCCGACGACGAAGCAGGCGGCGAAGAAGTACACGTACCAGGTCGAGGACGAGGACGGCGACGCTGCGAGACTCGCGTTCTCGATCGAAGTCCTGGACAACACGAAGGACGACGCATCCTTCGTGTCGTTCGAGGGCGTGCCGAAGAGGATGGCGCCGGGCTCGCAGGCGAGGGTTGCGGTGCGCATGAAGAACACGGGAACGACGACGTGGTCGACGAAGTCCCACAGACTCGTTTCGCGTCGTCCGGACGGCAACAGGAATTGGGGTCTGAAGGAGGCGCGGCTGCCTGTGGACGTGCCTCCGGATGCGGAGGTGAAGATCGAGTTCGTCATCAAGGCGCCTTTGAGCGAGAAGGAGTTCCGTTGGCAGATGCGTGCCGGGAACTGGTTCGGGGAAATGACGGAGTTCCGCAGGATCCAGGTCGAAGACCCGTCCTTCGGCGACGAGGCGATCGCCGACCAGACGTGGACGAAGGGTCTGCCCGTCGACCTGCTGCCCCTTCCCGAGGCGGCAGGTTCGGGCGGCGCGCTCACTTACTCGTTGTCTCCTGATCCGCCGGCCGGGGTCACGTTCACGGAGTCCAGGCGGACGCTGTCGGGGACGCCGAAGGCAGCCCAGAAGGCCGTGAAGTACACGTACACGGCGACGGACGCAGGCGGCTCGACAGCGTCGCTCGCGTTCGAGATCGAAGTGGCGGCCGCGCCCGCGGACGACGCGTCCTTCGTCGGCTGGTCCGGCGTGCCGGAGAAGATCGCTGCGGGGTCGACAGCTTCGGTTACCGTGACGATGAAGAACGTGGGGACGACGACATGGACGGCGAAGTCCTACGGTCTCGGCGCCCAGAGTCCTCAGAACAGCACGCGGTGGGGCGTGAGGCGGGCGCCGCTCCAGGCCGACGTGGCGCCGAACGACACGGTGGACTTCGAGTTGACGATCAGGGCCCCGAAGAAGGTCGGGAAGCACCCGTTCGAGTGGAAGATGGTGCGCGATCGCGGGGGCTGGTTCGGCGAGTCCACCCGTATCGCGGTGATCGAGGTGGAGAACCCCTCGTTCGGGGACCAGACGATCGCCGATCAGACGTGGGTGCAGGGCTCGGGCGTCAAGACGCTGCGGCTGCCGGCGGCGACCGGTTCGAGCGGCCCGATGACGTACGCAGTCACGCCGGATCCACCATCCGGCATGAAGTTCGACGCGTCGAGGCGGACGCTGTCGGGGAAACCGAGGAAGACGTCGGCGAAGGCGAAGTACAGGTATACGGCGACGGACGCGAGCGGCGACTCGGCCACGCTGACCTTCTTCGTCAAGGTGGAGGCGGCGTCGATGGACGATGCGGCCTTCGTCTCGTCGTCCGGCTTGCCGCGGAGACTCGTGGCCGGTTCGACGGCTTCCGTCACGGTGACGATGAAGAACACGGGGACGACGACGTGGACAGAGGCCGCGTCGTACAGGCTGGGTTCGTGGAGTCCTCAGGACAACGAGACCTGGGGGCTCGGGCGGGTGTCGTTACCGGGCGACGTTGCGCCGAACGACACGGTGGACCTCAAGTTGACGATCAGGGCGCCGAAGAAGGTCGGGAAACACCCGTTCGAGTGGAGGATGGTGCGCGACCGCGGGGGCTGGTTCGGCTCGACGACGGGAAGGGTCATCATCGACGTGGAGAACCTGTCGTTCGGTGAGGCGACGGTCGCGGACCAGACGTGGCTTGAGGGCAAGGCGATCGCGACGTTGACGCTTCCGGCCGCGAACGGAGACGCCGGCGGGGTGACGTACGCTCTGACATCCGATCCTCCGGCGGGCGTCATCTTCGACGCTTCGACGCGAACCCTGTCGGGTACGCCGAGGGCGGCTCAAGGGCCGGCGAAGTACGAGTACACGGCGACGGGCGCCGATGGCGACACGGCGACGCTCCTGTTCCGCATCGCGGTGGACCAGGTTTCCGCCGGTTCGACCGCTCCCTTGCGGTCGGGCGGGGCGGCGCCTCGGTCGCCCTCCGGCGGCGCGTTCGACATGTTCGAGTATTGGCTCCTGCCCCACGGCAGCGCGACGAAGGTGCGGAGTCGCCTCGAGGACGGCCGACTGGGACCGGATGCGGCCGCATTCGAGCCTCGTTCGTTCTGGCGAGGGGATCTGTGGGGCCGGCGGCTCGCCTTGTTGGGGACTCCGGACGGCGGTCGCTTCGACATTTTCGAGGAGTCGGAGGATGGCCTCGACTACTGGGGGACGTTCGAGGGCGGCGCCTCCGCACGTCCGAGCGTGTCGCTCGACAGGCCGTTCCGGTGGATGAACCGCCACATGGCTGTCGGCGACAGAGTGGAGAGGCCGATCACCGGTCGTCTGCTTTCGAATCGTCTCCGAAACCAGGTGGGCGTCTTGACGGCGACGATGCGCCTGGAGGTGATGGCGCACCGCGAGTCGTTCACGGTTCCGATGGTTGACGGGTTGACGTTCCAGGACGTGTTGGAGGTGCGCTTCTGGCCGGACGCGTCACGGGTGGAGGCGTACGACGAGTTCCATCTGGCACGGGGCTACGGCGCAGTGCACTTCCGCCGCTCGCGGGCTGCAGCGGGCGAGGTCGCGGAATGGTGGGCGGTGGAGAGGTCGCTGGCGCCGGTCGTTGACTACCGGCCGCGGGCGCCCTGGTTCGATCCGTTCTCTCAGGGATGGCCGAAGACGGCGGTCGTCAACGGCGGGTTGGACGACTACGCCCTTGGCGTGGACGGCGGTCAGGTCGGCAAGTCCGTGGCGCCGGGTTGGACGGCGGATTCGGGCGACGTGGTCATCGCGCGTTCGCCGGCAAGTCCGGCTGATGCCGGTTCCTGGGGGCTGTTGCTTCGCGGCGCAGGCTCGGGCGGTGACGACGCTTCGGACATGGCGATGACCGAGGCCTGGATTCCGCTCGAGGGCGGCGCCTACGAGTTGTCGGCGTGCGTGCTTCGTCAGCACGCTGGCGACAACGTGTTCGTCGACTTCGACGACGGCAAGGGCCGTGACGCTTCGTTCGAAGATGTCCACCTAGTGGCTGCTGGAGTCGGGACCTGGGAGTGCCGGGCGGTGACGAAGTGCATACCCGCCTCCGTGGGAGCGGTGAGAGTCCGCGCCGCGCGGGAAGGAGACAACCTGGGCGACGCCTGGTTCGACAACATCGAACTCAAGCGCGTCGCTGCCTGCAGCGAACCGGCGACCGTCCGGCGCAGGAGCGACGAATAGGAGCCGTTCGTGCTGCTTGCGGCGCTCGACCTGGGCTGACGGCCGTCAGCTCGGTCGCTCAGGGTGCGGTGGCCGAAGACCGGAGCGGGCGGAGGGCCGTCCAGGGAGGCTGCGCTCCAGATCGGAGCAGGGCGTGTCCAGAACTGGCGCGCAGCCTCCTGGCGGGGTGTCGCTTCGTCGGATCAGTCGGCTGTCGAGCCGGTTGATGCGGCCATCAGAACTCGAAGCGGACGCCGGCTTCGAACCAGCGCGGCTGTCGGTAGTCCGTGGGGAGGCCGAAGTCGACGCCGGCGCAGCCTTCGCTCCGATCGCAGACATCGGTCGTCTGCTCGTCGTCGAGAGCGTTGTAGACCGCCGCGAGGAACTCGAGGCGGAGGTTGCGGCCGAAGCTGAAGCCCTTGGCGATCTGCAGGTCGAGGCGGTAGTTCTCGTTCGCCTCGCGGTTGCCGCGGGGTTCGAGGTAGTTCCTGCCGTAGACCTCGCTCGCCCTGGTTTCCTCGTAGACGAACGGCGATGACCAGAAGGCCGCGAAGCCGACCGTGAAGTCGAGCGGAAGGTCGACGTAGCCGTTCACCTTGACGCGGTGCTTCCGGTGATCCGAAAGGTAGCCGTAGCGGTTGTCGAAGTGGTCGGGAAAGACGTCGAAAGCGACTCCCGCGTTCTGCGTGTACTCCACGTTGCCCTTCGACTCGGAGCGCGTGTAGGACGAGAGAACGTGAAACCAGTCGGTGAAGCGCGACTCGAAGTCGAGGATGAACCCGCTGTAGTCGCGCACCAGCCCCGGCAGGTTCGCCATGACGTAGTAGTCGCAGTCCGCGTCCGGGGCCGGCGCCGCTCTGTTGCCGTTGCACGTGTCCTCGAAGATGTCCGCGGTCTCCTTGTCGACGTAGGTCAGGCCGACCGACGTGCGACGGGTGATCTCCCGCTCGACGCCGACGATCAGCTCATCCGCGTACGTGGGATTCAGGCCCTCGTCCACCCGCGCGGGCGAGGATGAGAAACTGTCGAAGAAGAACCAGCCGTTCGGATCGAACCCCTGCGGGTCGCTGATCCAGGTCGGAACGGCGAGGTCCCCGACCGTCGTCTCGCCCGGATAGGACGACTGGCAGCTCGAACCCAGGTCGGACCTGAACGAGGAGCAGGACAGATAGCGGATGGACGGCGACTGCTGGACGCGTGCGAAGTCGGGCAGGGTGAGAGCGTTCGGGTGCATGAAACGACCCCAGCTGACCCTCCCGACGGTCTTCGCGTCGCCGGTGATGTCCCACGCCAGACCGAACCGCGGCTGGAGCTTGGCGAGATCGGCAATCCGGCTGCCGATGTCGTTCGTGAACCGAGCCTGATCGCTCCGCAGCCCCAGCTTGAGGGTCAGCGTCGGAGTCAACCGCCAGGTATCCTGGACGTACATCGTCAGGAGTGCCCCCTCGCTCTCCGTAGCCGGATCGATCGGAGCGTAGGAAAGCACGTACGGCGATCCGAACCGGTTGCGAAAGACATAGCCGCCTCCGGTGCTGTTGTTCTGAGAACGAAAGTAGAGATCTGCCGTTTCCAGGCCGACGCGAAACTCGTGATCGCCCGCCAGATCGTCGACGAACCAGGCGAGGCTGGTCGACAGTTCGTCGCGGTCGCGACGCGAAAACTGCTGGTTCGTGTAGTTCACGGATGCTGAACCATCGCCGAAGCTGTCGATGTGACCGATCGTGTCGAAGTCGCCGCTTTGGGGATACGAATCGAGTTCGCTCCTTACCGCGGCGGCGGCGAGCCGCCACTCGAGGTTCGACGATGGCATGTTCAGGGCCTCCAGGCTCGAGATGGACGATGGCTGCCGCTGCAAACGCGTCGCCGCCGCGGCCACGGATCTCGACGCGTTCGCGTTCTCGATCGTGGCCGTCTCGTCGAGGTAGCGGGCGATCACGTGCCAACGCTCGTTCGGCTGCCAGGTCAGCTTGCCCATTACGTTCGTGCCGTCGAAGTCACGGGTAGTCGGGGACGCGGTGGGAGTCGACTTCGACCGCACGGGATTCAGAGCGGTGAAGAACCAGAGTTCGTCGGTTCTGATCGGACCGCCGAGGGTGGCGGACGGCTCCGTGAACTCGACGGTGTTCTCGTCCTTGTCGAAGTGCTCGCCGTTCGTGTTGAAGTCGCTGTCCCGATAGCGGACGTCGAGCGTTCCGGAGAAGTCGTTGCCCCCGGACTTCGTGATCACGTCGACCACGCCGCCCGTCGCGCGACCGAATCGGGCCTCGAAGCCGCCGGTCTCGAAGTTGATCTCCTGGACGGTGTCGAAGTTCAGGTTGATGCCGAAGGTGGCGGTCACGGGATCGGTCGAGTCGATGCCATCGATGAAGAACGCGTTCTCGCCCAGGGTCGAGCCGAACACGTTCGGGTTGCCGCCGCCGGCTACGCCGGCGGCCTGGGTGAGTACGCTCGTGTACGAGCGGTTCAGCGATCCCACCGCGGCCTTCTTCAGGTACTCGGTGGAGAAGTTCTGCGACGTCGAAACCTGCTCCGGGTCGACGACAGGGGTCTCGGCAACGACCAGTATTTCCTCGGTGAACTGGCCGATGACCATCTCGAAGTGAAGATCCGTCACGCGGCCGAGCCTCACCTCCACCTCGCTTCGTTGCTGGGGAACGAAACCGTCGAGTTCGGCCGCGACGGTGTAGACGCCGGGCGGCAGACTGCGAAAGCTGAAGCTGCCGTCCGCATCGGCGAAGACCGTACGGCTACCCATGAGCTGAGGTGAATCGACCCGGACGGACGCGCCGGGAAGTGGCGCTCCGTCCGTGTCGCTGATCTGCCCGCTCAAGCGGCCGGTGGGTTGGGCGGAGATGGGGCCGGCGAAGACGGCGAGGGTCAGCACGGCGCACAGGCCGATGGTGGTGAGTCGTCGGCTGCGCGGTAGGGCGAGGGCCCGGCTTCCTGCTTGCAGACGTGGCATTTGGAGATCTCTCCTTGTTGCTACGGGGCAAGGGGCGGCGGTTGACGCTGCAACTCATGTGCCAGACGAAGTGACCGACCCGGGACCGGTTCAGACGTCACGGACTCCGGGGGCCGGGGCCCCGTTCCTGTGGACGGTCGGTGCGCTGGGGCTCGGATGGCGGGTCAGAGTCCGGTCCGGCCGGCGTTTCCTCCCCGCGGACTCGGGATCCAGTCTCTCGTGCCCGGTTCGGTCGGTTGATCGTGCGCCCTTGCCTCGAACCGCTTGCGGCGAGACGACGCGATGGCCTTGGTGGCGCCGGTGGCGCCGGGGGGCAGCCTGCGATAGCTTCGCTGCCTCACCGCATAGCGCCCTCCCAGGGAAGGAGTGAACGAGCCATGCCCGATCTCGACCCGTTCGGTATCGACGCCGAGTTGTACGACCTTTCGATGTCCGAAGGGGCGAAGCCTCTGCTCGCCAGGGTGAAGGACTTCATCGCCGACTACGTCGAGCCGATCACCGAGGAGTACTACCGGCGAGGCGAAGGTCGGGAAGATCCCTGGAGCTACGGCGAGGGGCAGTTGGAACTGCTCGACGGGGTCAAGGCGAAAGCGCGTACGGCCGGTCTGTGGAACTTCTTCCTTCCGGATGCGGAGACCGGGGAGGGCCTGAAGAACCTCGATTACGCCTACATCGCCCAGGAGTTGGGGAAGAACCCGCTTGCCTCGGAATGTCTGAACTGCAGCGCGCCCGACACCGGCAACATGGAAGTGCTTGAGCGGGTCGGCACGCCGGAGCAGAAGGCGAAGTGGCTGGCGCCGCTCCTCAACGGAGAGATTCGCTCCTGCTTCGGGATGACCGAGCCGAACCTGGCGTCGTCCGACGCGAAGAACATCGGTACCCAGGCCGTACTCGACGGCGACGAGTGGGTGATCAACGGCGAGAAGTACTACATCTCCGGTGCTGGCGATCCCCGCTGCAAGATCATGATCTGCATGGTCAAGACGAGCCCTGGCGCTCCCGCCCATCGCCAGCAGTCGCAGATTCTCGTGCCGATGGACACGCCGGGCGTCAACGTCCTCGGGCCGATGCAGGTGTTCGGTCACGACGACGCGCCGCATGGCCACATGCACATCCTTCTCGAGGACGTGCGGGTTCCGAAGGAGAACATCCTCCTGGGCGAAGGCCGCGGCTTCGAGATCTCTCAGTTGCGCCTCGGCCCCGGCCGCATCCATCACTGCATGCGATCCGTGGGCCAGGCCGAGCGGGCGCTCGATCTGATGGTCAAGCGCGGCATGGCACGCGAGGCGTTCGGCCGTCCGCTGATCCAGCTCGGCAAGAACCTGGAGCTCGTCTCCCGGGCACGGATCGAGATCGAGGCGATGCGGCTGATGGTCCTGCGGGCTGCAAAGGCGATGGACGTTCTGGGCAACCGCGAAGCGCGCGTCTGGGTCCATGCCGTCAAGGCGATGGTGCCGGAGCGGACCTGCGAGATCATCGACCAGGCGATTCAGATTCATGGCGCCACCGGCGTCTCCCAATGGACGCCGCTCGCCCGGATGTACACCGGCCAGCGCACGCTGCGCATCGCGGACGGCCCGGACGAGGTCCATCACCTCGTCGTCGGCCGCGCTGAACTTCGCCGCTACACGGAGGAGACGGCGAACTGACGCGGAGCTGCCGCGCGGCAAGGACGCGGACCTCCGGTCGTCACCGACCTAAAGGGAGTAGATGCGGGCCGCCGTCCGGTAGAACATCGCGTCCTGTTCATCGTCGGAGAACCTGCTCGCGATCTTCTTGAGTGCGTTGTAGAGCGCGTGGTAGGAGATGGAGTACTTGTCGACCGGGAAGTTGCTTTCGAACATGCACCGCTCCGGGCCGAAGCAGTCGATCGCGTGGAGGTAGTACGGCAACTGGGCGGCAACGAGTTCGTCGGAGGTCGCGGGCGTGGCGCGGTCACTCCAGCCGAATCCGTTGTCCGGCATGGCGAGACCTCCGAGCTTGGCGATCACGTTCGGGCAGTCCGCGATCTCGGCGATATCCCGCTTCCAGGTTGCGAAGATCTCCTCGCGCTTGTCGGCGTAAGGGCCGACGCCGAGCGGGGTGCCGAAGTGGTCGAGGACCATCGTCGTCTCGGGTACCGCCCTGGCGAGGTCCCTGAAGTCGCGGTTCTGATGGTGGTAGTGCCAGGTGTCGAACGTGAGGCCCCGTTCTCCCAGCGCCTTCGCGCCGCGCCGGAAGTCCGCGTCGGCGTAGAGGCCTTCGGGGGCGCGGCCGGGGATTCGGAGCGCCTCCGGGTGTCGGTCGCGGGCGCCGGCATGTCGGATCCCGCGAAACAGGCCGTCGCCGGCTTCCTGATGAGCGTCGAGTACTTCCGCGGCCGCCTCGCCCAGGGTCAAGTTCGCGTGACTCACGATGCCGGCGATCACGGCGCCGTCGCCTGACGTCGAGGCGGCGGCGATCTCGGCGACGAACTCGGTCTCGCCGACCGGACGGAGTTCCTGCGGACCGCCTTCGCGGTAGCACGCGCGGCACTCGACGAAGACCGTCTTCTGGATGTCGTGGCTCCGCCCGTCGGCGCCCAGCGACTCCGTGTCGGACCAGAGGTCCTCGAGCAGATAGTCGCCGCTCGGCCGGCGCCACAGGTGATGGTGCGGATCGACGATACGGCGGGATGGGTCGATCGTGTCTTCCTGGACCTGGGCGAGCCAACCGGGCGTGCCTGGAGCGGGTCTGGACATGGCGCCTCCTCGATCAGTGTTCGTGCTCGCGATGGTGTTCCGCCAGCAGGTCGCGTCCGAAGTCGCCGTCGAAGTCCCGCCACACGGTGTGGCTGTGGTTCGCCTGATTCTGCACGTTGTCGTACTCGATGACGAAGTCCGGCGCCTGCACCCGGTAGTAGTGCGGGGCCCCTGGCGCCGTGGAGCCCATCCAGGCGAAGTGGATTGCATCGCCCGCGGCCTTCGCCTGGGCGCGGCGGCGCTCGGCCTCGTCCAGGGGCACGTTCGCGGCGTACTCTTCGATGAGTGCGTCCAGGAGTTCACGCTGCTCGCTCTGGAGCGCGCTCGCCGGCAGGCCCTGCGGCGCCATGCGTTCGACGCGGGGCTGGTTCGCGGTGAAGATGTCGCGGGGCGCCTCGTCGCCGACGATGGCCTGCTCACGCTGCGCTTTGTCGAGCGAGCCGAGGAGAGCCCTGGCGAGATCTTCCTCTCGGCCGAGCGCCCGTAGTCCCTTGCGAGGACCGCTTGGCACCCGATGGGGGTTCGCGCCGAGGAACAGCGGCGTCGTCGCCGTTGCCTCGCCGGCGACGACGGTGAAGTTGAGGGAGACGTGGTGGCCCTCGAAGCTGAAGCCCCAGTTCCCGTCGGCGCTCGGTTCACCGAAGAACGTGAGGTGGTAGCGGAGAGGATCCCGCATCGACGTGAAGCGGTTCCCTCCGGCGGTCTCCTCGATGTGGCGGAGCACGGTCTCAAGGCTCATCACCGTGGCTGTCTTCCCGTAGCCGGTGCGACTCAGGGAGGCGCTGAGCAGCGCATGGACAAGAAGCTGCTGGTCCGGCGTCATGTCGAGCATCGAGAGGCCCTTGCGCTCCTTGGGGATGTAGGCCCAGTCGTCGCGTTCCGCGTCGCTCCATTCGCGCATTGCGATCCGGCGTTGATCGGCCGCGAGCGCTGCAAGCAGGTTGTTCGCCGCGACCGACATCGTCGCAGCAGTCTGGTCGTGGCCGGATGCGCCGACGAGACCGCACGTGCCGACGAGGCCCAGGGAGATCAGGATCAGACGTGTCGACACGAGTACCTCCTCGGTTCGTTCACCGCCGCGTGCGGGTCGAGCGCGTTGCGGCCTCGGTGTGGGCTGGTCGAGATCTCAGAGTAGCAGTCTCTCGTCTCCCGGTCGCGGGGCGACCGGGTTCGGAGAACGCTGACGGCCCACTCCTGCGGGGTAGAGTCGCACGAATGCGTGCCCGGAGGGATCGGCGAGAGCTGGCGCTCGTCTGTGGCGAACCCTGGGGGGATCGGGTCCGGGCGGGAGTCGACTGACGCGGATGCCGGACCTGATCCTGGCGTCCGTGCTCCTGCTGGCGCAATCGGCCACCGCAACGGGACCGCCGCGGGCGATTGCGTTTCCTGCCGAACAGGAGATTCGCGTCGACGGCGAGCTCACGGAGTCCGCCTGGGCTGAGGCCTCCTGGTCCGGCGGCTTCATCCAGCGCCAGCCGCGGGTGGGCGAGCCGGCGTCCGAGGCGACCGAGTTCGCGGTCGTCTACACGGAGGACACGCTCGCCGTCGCGGTTCGCGCGTTCGACCGTGAGCCGCAGCGGATCGTCGCTCGCGAGATGGAACGCGACAGTGACCTGTTTCAGGACGACTCGGTCTTGTTCCTGTTCGACACCTTCAACGACGAGCGGAACGCCTACCTGTTCCTGACGAACGCGAACGGAGCCCGCACGGATGCGCTGCTCACCGAGGAGGGCCGGGACGTGAACTGGGCCTGGGACGGCGTATGGGAGTCTGCCGGGCGCCGAACGGCCGCGGGCTGGGTGGCCGAGATCGGCATTCCCCTCTCGACCCTGCGCTTCGACCCCGAAGCCGAATCCTGGGGCCTCAACGTCCAGCGGGTCATTCGTCGTCGGAACGAGGAAACGCACTGGGCGCCGCTGCCGCTCGAGGCCAGCGTCGACAGTGGTCTCTCCCAGATAGGCCAGATCGCCGTCTACCGGGTGTCGCTGGCGGGCGAACTGACCGGGCTCGCCGGACTTCGCCCCTCTCGTCAGCTGGACCTCGTGCCCTACGTCGTCGCCGACCGCACGGAAGACCGGGCGCTCGACTCAAGCGCCGATGACTCTGACGGCGGAATCGATCTGAAGTGGGGGCTTACCCGATCCTTGGTGCTCGATCTGACGTACAACACGGACTTCGCCGAGGTCGAGGTCGACGATCAGCAGGTCAACCTGACTCGATTCTCGCTGTTCTTTCCCGAGAAACGGGACTTCTTCCTTGAGAACGCGGGTGTGTTCGACTTTGGCCCGCGGCCGCGCGTGAGCTGGGGCGACATCCTGCTCAAGCCGTTCTTTTCCCGTCGGATCGGACTCGAGGAAGGCCGCGCAGTGCCCATCGAGCTCGGCGCGCGTCTCACCGGTCGTGCCGGAGGCTGGAACATTGGCCTGCTCGGGATCGGCACCGACGAACTGCCTGCGGGCGAGGATGGGGAAGCGGCAGTCCCAGGAACGACCTATGGCGTTGCCCGGGTGACGCGGAACCTGGGTTCCCGCTCGACCGTAGGCGGCATCTTCACCCAACGCAGCCGAAGTGGTCTTCCCGCCGAACGGCTCTACGGGCTCGACGTCGAGTTCAAGCCGACGCAGCGACTCGAAGTGTCCGGCTTCTGGGCGGAGAGCGATCTGGGCCTCGAGCCAGGCTTGGAGGAGGCGAATGCGACGCGGGGCGCCGGATTCGCCTACCAGGGCCCGGAACTCACCGCCAGCGCGGACTACCTCGAGGTCGAGCCGGACTTCGAGCCGACAGCTGGCTTCCTGTTGCGACGCGATTTCCGCATGGTCCATCCGCGGCTCGAGTGGCGTCCGCGAATCGAGAAGTGGGGTCTGCGGAGCTGGTGGTCGGACCTCGGCTTCCAGCAGTTCGAGCGCAGCAGCGATGGGCGACTCGAGAGCCAGACGACGAGCTTCTCCCCACTTGGCATGGCGACCGAGAGCGGGGAGTTCCTGTGGTTCGGGTTGCGTTGGTCCAAGGAGCAGTTGTTCGAGCCGTTCGAGATCTCGCCGGGCATCGTCGTGCCCACGGGCCGTTACGAAAACGAAGGATGGGCAGGCGGCTTCTCGACCAGCGGCAAGCGCGCGTTCTGGTACGACAACCTGACCTTCGGAGGCGGGTTCTTCGATGGTGACTGGCTTACCACGTCGTCGAGCGTTACCTTCAGATGGTCACGTCGCTTTCGCACGTCGACGAGTTGGCGCTACACGGAGGTCGATCTTGCTTCCGGCAGCTTCGCCATCGATGAATTCGGCCAGCGGCTGACGGTGGCGTGGAACCCGGACGTTCGCTTGAATCTCCTGGCCCAGTACAACACGGCGGATGGCCTGATCGGCATGAATGCCCGCCTTCATTGGATCTACCGGCCGGGTTCCGACCTGTTCGTCGTCTACAACGAAAACTGGAGCGCTCCCACCTTCGATCGGCGGGAGCCGCTGGGCCGCCAGGTCGTCGTCAAGTTGAACTACCTGCTCCAACGCTGAACGTCCCGCTCAGCGGCCGGTTGACGGACGTTCAGGCGACCTTCGGGTCGATCTGTCCGAGGTCCAGCTCTCGGACGACGAAGGAGGATCGGCCGCTGTTCTCCTCCCACAGGCCGACCGCGAGCTTGTATGTCCCGGGCCGGAGGAGGACTTGGGTGCGAACGGCGATGTACTCGCCGTCGGCGGCCTCGAGCTCTTCGAGGGGCACGCTGAGCTCGAAATCGAAGTGCTGGGGCCGCATGCGGCTGCCGTCTTCGCGCTGAAGCTGGAGAACGACGCGGTAGAAGCCGCTGGCCACCGGGTCGGAAGCTGCCACGAGGGGCGCCAGTTCGAGTTCGCCGAGCAACAGGCTGGCAAGTACCTCCAGGCCGATTTCCCCGGAGTTGCCGACCGCTTGCTGAGTACGTTGCGGTCGGACCTCCACCTCCATGCGGTGCGGGTTGTCATCCCAATCAAAGAGCAGCGTCCCCCAGGCTCGGCTGGCCAGGTTCTGCTGGATGGTCACAGGGACGTAGCTCGAGCGGTAGCGGAGGGTGCCGTTTCGCGGCATTTCGTTGCGCCGCACCCGCAGGGTGATGTCGCGAATGCCGCTGTCGTCCATCGAGTCAGGTGGCGTGAACGACAACGAGTAGTACGTCGAGATGTCCGTGCGCGTGAGATTGAGGAACTCGCCGACCCCGCTTTCCGCGGTGAACGGAATGCCGCCGGTCAACTGCGCGAGGCTCTCCATTCCCGAGCGCACGTTCGACAGCTCGACGATCGAACCGCGCCCGGCCGCGCTCTCGCCGAGACCGCTGATCGACGGATCCGCCACCGGCGGCTTGAGCGGATAGAACGTGACGCGGTGGGTATTCGCGAGTGCTGCGAGGCGATCGAACGCATCTGCGCAGGAGAGCTCGGCAGCCAGAGTCTGGAAGGAGAGTGCTCCGCCATCGTCGATCTGCCGGACATCCGTTGCCCTTCCGGGACGGTCGCCGCGGTCGCTGCCGAATGGGCGGTTGTTCCGGTCGTTCGGGTCGAGCGAGGTCGCGGCGCTGATCAGGTCGTCACCCTCGAAAAGGGCTGAGGAGCCTGCCAGGCGGTCGTACATCGTCTTGGCCACCCGGTCCAGCGGATGCCGGGGCAGGCCGTCACTCACGAACAGGACCGCCTTGCGACCGGGAACGAACGCCAGGGCTTCGACCAGCGAACTCGTCGCGCTGATCGTCTGCAGGGTGTCGAGTTGGAGCAACTCGCCGAAAGCCCGCAGGTTCGCCTCCACGCTGGACAGCGACGCAGCGCCCACCTTGTAGCGGCTGCCCTTGGATGCCAGGAGGCGCAACGTCTCCCGCACGGACTGGGCGGCAGCGCGCTGTTGTGCTCTGAGCGTGGTCGCAGGTGGTTCGCGCTCTCTGGCGGCCGCCATCGCCTGACGGAGCGCGACCCGGTCGCGGGTCGGCGCCAGCAGAGGTTCGAGTCCGTCGCCGAAGGCCGCGACTGCGACCCAGGTCGGGTTCGCTTCGATCTCCGCGTCGAGCGCCTCGGCGATCTCGACGAGTGCGCCGTCGCGGTGCTTGCGCTGCAAGTGTCGCTCGTCGATGAGCAGCAGGATCGTCAGGCGGCCGCTCACCGTCTCGCGGAGTTCTTCGGCTGCCGACACGCTCAGGATCTCGACCTTCTCTCCATCGACGGACAGCTCGAAGTCCTCCTTCGTCAGGCCGCCGACCGGACGGTTGGCGGAATCGGTGACGACGGCGTCGAGACTGATGAGTCGGACGTCGATCGACTCGCGGAGGGTGATCTCCTCTCGCAGATTGTCGCGTTCTTGGGCTCCGACATGCGGGCGGCCTGGATCGTCGCGTGAGGGGGCTCCTGCTGTGGCGACCGCGAGCAGGCCGGAGGCGAACACCGGCAGCAGCCTTCGGATTCGACGGGCCAGCTGGGAATGGGAACCAGGCAACAGAGTCGTAGTGTAGCGCGTCGTGGGCGGCTGCTATCCTCGCTGTTCCCGGAAACAGGAGGGAGCCTGATGAAGCGTAGTCTGATGGAGCTCGCGACCCTGGCGGCAGTTTCGGCAGCGGTTCTGGCGGCAGGACCGGTCTTGGCGCAGGACACGGATTACCGGGCGCCGCGGACCCATGACGACAGACCTGATCTGAACGGAATCTGGCAGGCCTTGGGAGCGGCCCACTGGGATATCGAACCGCACGCCGCGCGCCACGGCCCGGTGGTCGAGATGGGGGCCCTGGGAGGAATCCCTGCCGGTCTGGGAATCGTGGAGGGCGGGGGAATCCCGTATCTGCCCGAAGCGCTCGAGGTGCGGAACCAGAACCGCGAGAACTGGTTGGCGCTGGACCCGCTGGTGAAGTGCTATATGCCGGGTATACCGCGAGCCAACTACCTGCCGTTCCCGTTTCAGATCGTCCAGACGCCGGAACACGTCCTGATTGCCTATGAGTTCGCGAGCTCTTCACGGGTCATCTACATGAATCGCCCGGACTTCGAGGCGCCCTTCGATACCTGGATGGGACATTCGATCGGACGCTGGGATGGCGATACGCTGGTGGTCGACGTGACGAGCCAGGTGCCCGATACCTGGCTCGACTCAAGCGGCAACCACCATACGGACGCCATTCACGTCGAGGAGCGGTGGACCGCGACGAGCCCGTACCACCTGAAGTACGAGGCGACGATCACGGATGAGAACGTCTACAGCAGGCCTTGGAAGATCAGCCTGCCTCTCTATCGCCGGATGGATCCGCACATGCAGCTTCTCGAGTTCAAGTGTGTCGAGTTTGCCGAGGAGTTGATGTACGGCCACCTGCGGAAGGGCGCATCGAGCGAGTAAGGCGAGCCGGATGACGGGGAACACGACGAAGAAGAAGGAGAACAACGATGAAGTCGCAACGAATCGTCCTGATGAGCGCTGTCCTGGCCGTCGCCTTCGCGCTGCCGACGGCGGCTCATCACGCCTTCTCGGCTGAATTCGACGCCGACCGACCGCTCCAGCTTCGCGGCAAGGTGACGAAGATGGAGTGGATCAACCCGCACGCCTGGATTCACCTGGAGGTGCAGAACGACGACGGCACGGCGACAGTCTGGATGGTCGAGGGCGGCACGCCGAATACGCTCGCCCGTCGCGGCTTCACGAAGAACTCGCTGCTGCCGGGAACCGAGATCGTCGTCGACGGCTACCAGGCGAAGGACGGATCGAACAAGGCGAACGGCCGCGATTTGACGTTTCCGGACGGCCGCAAGTTGTTCATGGGTTCATCCGGTACCGGTGCACCGCGGGATGGCCGGGATCCGACCGAGCCACCGGGCCGCTAGCCCGCATGTTTCACCGGGGTCCGTACCGAGGGCGCGTAGATGCCGCTGTAGGGGCGCCCTCGGACCGAAGGCGATCTATCGCCTCGCCGGTCGGTGTTCGTGGCTCGGTCACTTGCGCGGCATGTCGGCCGTGCTACTCGCCACTTCCTGCTCGGGGGGCGCGGGCTTCGTCTTCGAGCAGTCGCGCTCCCCTCAGGATGTTGCCCATCGCGTAGTTGCCCTCATGACAGGCGTACTCGTAGACCTTGTTCCGGTTGCCGGGCCAGAGGTACTCGCCGCTCCAGGGCTCGGTCCACACCGTCGGGTCCTCCACGGTGAAACTGTAGAGCAGGTCGTTCCGGTTCAAGCGGGTCAGCCGTTCGGTTACCTTGAGGTTCCGCGAAGCAAGGAACAGCGCCGGGCGATCACTGAAGTTCGTCGTCTCGATGACCAGCGTGTCATCTTCCCACCAGCCGACCGAGTCGCCCAGCCAGCGACGCTCCGCTTCCGGGGCGTGCTCGCCGCCGATACGGACGATGCGGGCGTCATGGACCATCTCGATGAGGATCATCAGGTGGCTCTCCGTCTGCACGATCCGCTTCTGGTTGTTGTAGAGGACGGGCAGCATCGGCGGTCCGGCGGTCGAGCCGAAGCCGATCAGGCAACGCTCGGGCACGCCCAGGGACTCGGGGCCATCGTAGGGTCCCGGGCCGTCGACCTCGAGCCACCAGGCCGTGCCGTCGTTCCCGCGCCGAAGTCCCCGGCGAGCTGACAGACGTTCCGTTGTTTCCGCGGTCAGAGCGGGCATCCGGCCGTTCGGCGGGTCGAAAATGATCGAGGTGCGGAACTTGCCGTCGATGGAGAAGACGTCGCTGCCGCGATCCGTCCAGAAGTTGTTGTAGCCGCCGACGTTTCCTGCGCCGCTCGTCTCACGGAATTCGTCGCCGAGGCCAATCGGCGGTGCTCCGCCTTCGGGGGGCGCTTCTTTGATCTCTCGCCGGGCCGCCCGCGCGGCGACCCTCAGCCGCTCGCGCTCGACGATCTCGTTCGCTTGCTCCGGGGCGAGGAAGAGGTTGTCGCCGAACTCGGTCGGGCGGTTGAGCGGCGTAAGGGTCGCCACGTCGTACGCGCCGGTCAAGTCAGGTCGCCCGGAAGCCGTTCGCGGAATCGTCTCCTCGTCGCTGGCCGCGGTCAGCTGGGCCGCCGCCGCGAGAGTGAGTGCTGCGGCTGCTGCCAGGCCGGGATTCCTCAAGTACATCGTCCCTTCCTCCCTGACTCGGTTTCTGATCGCTCGGTTATATCAGCACGAAGCGCTCCAGCGGTTGGAGGGGCGCCCGGTCGGCGAACGAGGATGGCGCCGGGCCAGTTGGTCGCCGCGCGCAGTGGGCACGAACGCCTGCCTGTTCACCGAACGGGGGGAGCTACCCTCCGCAGTCAACCGGCTGTTGTATTCGGCAGGGGACCCGGCTCGCAAACCCACCGCAACGCTCGCAACCAACGTGGAGAAGTTACCGCGCCTGTCCGCGACGGTCAAACGGCCGTACATGGAGAGGAATGGCGAGGCGTGGAAGGGTCATCCCGGCATCAGGCGGCTCGCCAGAGTGGACTGGGCCGCCGCCAGGGCGGTTGTGGCCATCCAGTAGACCCCCGCCAGCAGGAAGGACTGCCTTCGGGGAAGCCCGCCGATCGCCGATGCACCCAGAGCGAGCAGCGCAAGGAACCAGATGTTGAAGGGATTCACGCTCGCGTAAATCGCGTCAAGGAACGGGTTCTCGCTCGTCAGGAACCGGTTGAGCCCCATGGCTACGACGAGGTCCGTCGGAGTCTTGAGAGAATCCGCCCCCCGCAGATGCAGGATGAGCGTGCTCGCAAGTGCCTGGAGAGTCGTGATCACCCTAAGGTGCAACAGCAACGAGAATGCCTGGCCGAAGCGAAGCTGACCCTTGAACGCGGCCGCAAGGAGCCATACGAAGAGAGCCGGCGCAAGTACGGAAATCGCAAACTGTCCGGTCGCGGTACCGATTGCAATCGCCTGGGTGAGCGGGTTCTCGATCTGCTGCATCAGCAGGTCGACCTGCTCCTGATTGTCTCCGAACGTCCTCTCGAGCTGGGAGCGGGTCAGCGTGGAGGTCAACGGCAGGAGCGACCACGTGTTCAGGACCGCGACGACGAGAAGCGCCGCGAAGGCGCCGAACCATGGCTTCCGGTCGCGGATAATGGCGAAGCACCTCTGCGGCGAAGCGACGACGCCGAGGAAGGCGTCGAGCGAATTACCCGGGGCGCCGGGTTCAACGCCCGGGCTCTCCGTGGCGGCGTGTGGGCGGGAAGGACTTGGATTCTCGGTCATGTTTGGCTCCGTTTGCCAATCCACGAGAGCCGGGAGAGGCGCTCCCGTCTGGAGATGCTGAGGATGAGGTTCTCGAGTCGACCGGCGCCGTCTTCTCCCTCGGCGGCCGGCAGTTCCAGGAATTCGCTCCTGGAACAGGAGAGAAGCAGTTTGCCACCGCGAATGACGGCGAGGTGGGTGGATACGCGCTCCACATAGTCAAGCATGTGGGAGGTCAGGAACACGGTGACGCCGTCCTTCTCGGCCATCTGCTGCAGGAGCGACATGACGGTGCGTGCGCTGAACGCGTCCATTCCCTCGAACGGTTCATCGAGAAACAGGATCCGCGGAGCGTGCAGGGTTGCCGCCGCGATCCGGATCTTCTTCTTCATGCCGTGCGAGTAGGTCGTGATCGGACGTTTGCGTGCTCCGTCGAGATCGAAGAGCGCGAGCGCCTCGTCGGTTCGGCTGCCTGCGTCCTCGCGGCCGAGCCCGTAGATGCGGGCATAGGCGAGCAGCAGTTCTTCTCCGCTCAGGCTTTCGAACAGGATGCTCTGGTCCGGGACGATGCCGAGTTGCCGCTTGAGCTCCGTGTCATTCAGGTCGACCGGCCTGTCCATCAGGTGGACCGAGCCGCGGGTGGGCTTCAGCAGTCCGGTGAGCATCGCCCACGTCGTTGTCTTGCCGGCCCCGTTGGGCCCAACGAAGCCCAGGATCTGGCCCTCCTGCACATCGAGGTCCACGCCGTCGACGACCACGTTGCCGTCGAACGACCGAGTCAGGTCTCTTGTCTTGATGGTCTTCACTACGTTGTTTGATTTCCTTGGTTGTCGGGTGATCAGTGATTCGTGAAGGGGCGTTCGGGAGGACGTTCTTCGAGCAACAACTCGTGCGCTCTGGTCGCGACTGCGCGGCGCTGGCGAGCCGCCGCGACAAGCCGGACGATGGTCGCGCCGAGGAGAATCACGGCGACGCCGGCGCCTGCAGACGCGGTGGCTTTCGTTTCGCCATCGGCCAAAAGAACGAACATGATCAACGTCACGGCGCCGTAGACCGGGAGACCTGCCAGAAGGCTGGCGAGGAGGTTCTTCGCGTCCGCTTCGGGTTTGCCCGGGCCGCCGCGTCTCTGCCAGTGGAGTTGAGCGTTCGAGTACAGAGCCCCGGAAAGAAGGAACACGGAGAGCAGGCATCCTGCGATGAGGCCGCCCACCTCCCAGCTCGTCCAGTTACCGCGGATGACCCGAAACACGAGGACGACGAGGAGCACGCAGCCCGCGAGGAGAGGCGGGACTCTCCCGGGGATGCGGACGATTCGCAACGTGGTGAGGGGCAAGGTCAAGGACTCCCTCCATACCTGGCAGCCTGGCAACGGCTTCTCGATACGAATGCTGTTGAACAGAGCGAGAGCCAGAAGGACGATGAAGACGGTGGACAGCTCGAAGTCCGCCGTCGGGTACGTCGCATAGCCCACCGCTACGGCGTAGCAGAGCCTGATGCGCTTCCAGCGGAGCACGGTTTCGCTCTCGATGAGCGTGAGATGGGCCGGCGGAGACATGTACTTCATTCGGCGGAAGATCCAGGTCAGGGGCAGCGTGGGTGACGCCGGATCGTGGGCGGCGGACGGCCGCGAGACATAGTTACGGAGCAGGAGGCTGCGTTCGATGAGTGAGGCGACGAACAGTGCAGCTACGAGGACGAGAAGCCGCAGTACGTTGTCCAGGACTGCGCCGGGAGAATCGAACATCGCGATGAGCAGGCCCGGAGGCGTCAAGCCGACCGCGGCGAGCAGCGCCGAATCGTTGACCGCCGTGGCGGCCCGCTCGAGGCTGGCCTCGCCGAGGATGACCTCGAAGACGGTCGTTACGCTGTTGAAGAACGCGGCGCTCAGGAGCGCGATGCCGAGCGGGCCGAGCCATCCGCTGACCAGGTCGTTCGCCGCCAGGTCGAGAATGCCGGCCAGGCGACCGAGCACCAGAACGACCGTCAAGAGAGCAGCGATGTTCAGAAGAAAGCCGGCAACCCCCGCCGACTGCGTGACGAGGAGATACGCCGCCGCCGGGGCGAGGAACAGGAGCCAGTAGCCGAAGGCGCTGAGTCCCAGGCGCAGAAGGTAGAGATCCCGAAAGCCCACCGGAAGGGTCAGGAGGCTCCGCAGGTCGAGCAACCAGGTCAGGGGAAGGCGCAGGAGGATCTGCGCGGGGAACCAGAGGATCGTGATCAGACCAGCGCTCAGGTAGAGGCTCTGACGTCGCAGCTGATCGTCGTCGATGCCGATGAGCTGCGGCAGGATGTAGAGCGTTGCTGCGGTGACGGGCCCGAGATAGAGGACGCCGAGTCCCAGAGAGACGTGCGGTCGTTGGCCGCTCTTCCTGATCGCCGCTGCCGGGGCGATGCGAAGGAGAACCAGAAGGCGCTCGATCCGGCTCCCCGGCGGGACGAGCCTCTGCCGTAGGTCTCTCGGTCGCCCTGCCGTCATCTACCGCACCCTGGAGTCGTCCGCCGACACCGGAACGGGTTGCGGACCACATTGTTCGCCAGCCACAGCGAGAAGGAGACCCCCTGCCGACTCACCTGGCAAGGGGAGCTACCCTCTGCCCAAGGGGCGACGGCGGAGCCTGGCAGGGGGCCTGGCTCGCGGTGCCACTGCACCTGTAGTGACCAACGATTGGACCCTAGCGCGCCGGGAGGTCCTCCGTCAACGACGTGGCGCGTCCGCTTCGGGCGTCCGCATCTTCCGATGAGCGCGCCGCCGCGGCGCCCAGTTCGGGCCGAAGCCGGGAAGGCGGCGGACCGGCGTTGCCTCATCAGCTGAGCCGACGGGCAGCCGGTCCGCCGCAGCAGTGCTCGAGCACGAGAGGGCCGCGACCGAACCTCGAATTCAGGCGGTCGAGTCGGGCTGTTCCAGGCAGCGGCCACAGGCATCACGCTCGTTCTCGACGGTCTCTAGGAGCAGAAGGTCAAGAAGAGCGAACCGCAGGTTTCGGCACCAGAGAGGATCACCAGGCGCAGACGACGACGGCGAGCGGCGCGTAGGCTCCGGCAATCGCCAAGCCGGGGCCGCCAGTAGCGGCGCCGAGAGCCAGGGCACTGAGGCTGAACACAAACACTGCGGCGACGCAGGAGACGCTGGCTTCGCCGACGGCGCTTGCCAGGAGGAGTCGCTCCGCGTCTTCGAGCGGCGTCGCAGTCGTTCTTCCAACATCGTGGAGGTCGCTCGGGTCGGCGGGCGCCGGGGTTGCGGCAAGAATCAGGAGGAGGCTCCCGATGACGGTCGTGCTGATCATCTTCAGTTTCATGTTGTTCTCCCTTGTTCGAGTGTGAGTTGATTTAGGGTGGGCGAGGGGGTCCGATGACGAGTCATCAGTTCGCCATCGCGCAGGCGAAGCCGATGCCGGCCAGGGCGAGGCCGACGGGTGCGCCGATGCCGCTCAAGGCGAGGGCGAAGCCGAATCCTGCCGCCGCGCCGCAGACGAAATCGACGGCGTCGTTCGCGCCGACGATCTGATCGAGATGCGCGTTCGTCAGGGATTCAGGAGCGAGTTTGACGACCAGGAACTGGTCGGCGGATGAGGTTGTCCGGTGCTTGTCGATACGGAAACCTCCGTCGACGGCGCCGCCGTCCGCCGCTATGCAGGGCGTGGCGACGAGGGCGAAGGCGACCGCGAGTACGGGGATGAGCTTCTTCATGGGGGGTCTCCTTGGGCGAAATGGTCAGAGGGGTGAGGGCGCGGTTCAGGAACGGACTCGACGGTCAGAAGGGGAGGGGCGGCAGGGGGACGCACGGATCCGGCTTCGGGAACGGGAAGGTCGGTCCCGTGGGCCCCGGGAATGGACGCGGCCAGGGGAAGGGCAGGCAGGTCCGCAGGCAGCCGCAGGGGTCGACGAGGGTCAACTCCATCGGCTTCGTTTCGGCGCTGCCGGGCGACGTATGCCTCGCGGCGCCGATGTCGCGGAGTAGCCAGTCGTCGGCGAGCGGCAGATGGTCTCCTGTCGACAGGAGTGTTCCTGAAGCCCGTGATGCCGCCGGGGCGCTGGGCTCCAGGGTCGGAGACGCCGTCGCGGCGCCGGCAGCCAATCCGGCGAGCGCAAACAGGCATGTGATTCGTGCTCTTCTTCGCATTTCTTGTCCTCCTTGGAATTGTTGTCTTTCGTGGCGGGTGGATTCCCTGCATGCGGATAGCGATGCGCGCTCTCCTGGGGGAGGTTGGCTCGCTTGAACCGGTTGTACGGTTCGTTGACGTGCGTCGCTTGGTCTCCGGCGCTCGCCGCACGAGTACGGACGCTCGGATAACGGTTCTGGACTGTCGGTGGTTCCTCCGGTTGTTGGTTCATGGATGAGAAGGAGCCGAGGCGGGAACGGACGCCGGCGGGAAGGCGGCCGGCGAGGGCCGTCGGAACGTCAGGACGACGCCGTCCCAGGAGCGGTCGAACGTCGCGGGACTCATCCGTAGACGACCGAGCGAAGGATCGTCGACGACGAGCCGGTTGCCGGCGCTGCGGACGACGACAAAGTGGTCGCCATGGACATGGGCGATGAAGGGCATGGGCAGCTCCGGCAGCTGGTCGATGGACAGACGAAGGCCGCGGCTGACCAGGCCTCGGGCCTCGGCCACCTGCTTCAGTGCGAGCATGCTCGTCCCGTCGGGTCCCGTGCCGGTTGCGGCTTCCAGCTCACGCAGAGTCGCGCCGGCCACGCCGAAGTGATCGAGGACCATCTTGAGCGCGGCCGGACCGCAGTCGGAGCGGCCGCGCTGACGAACGACGTCGGCCTCGGCTTCCGCGGTTCGATCGAGCGTGGCGGCCCAGGCGAGACGGTCGAGACTGGGACGGGCTGCTCGGAGGGCGACCGCGGTCAGCGAGGCGGCAAGCAGCAAGCCGGCGGCAGCCAAGCGCTGGCGGCGTACGGCAGCCCGATCAGTGGGCGCCATCGCGCGCCTCCAGAAACGTCCTCCAGGCGGTCTCGGGCCGGTCGCCTGTAGCCGACGCCTGGATCCGGGAGTTCTCGTCGACGAGGAAGACGAGGGGCACATGAAGAACGCCGAAGCGCTCGGATAGCGATCCGTCGGCATCGGGGATGATCCGTGTCATCCGACTCTCGCCGGCGACGACGTCCGTAGCGCCATGTGAGGCGCCGGCCATGATGACGATCTGGTCGAACCGCAACTCGTCGCCTTCGGCGAGTCGCCGGAAGGAAGCGAGCGTTCGCTTGCAGGCAGGGCAGGTCTTCCGCGCGAAGGTGACGAGCCGCCGGCGGCCCTGTGCGGCGGGAAGAGTCTCGCCGTTCGTCAACCCCGGTAGACCGGGGAAGACGGCGCCAACCTCGGGGCGGCGGGCTTCTCTCGCGCCAAGCCTGGATTCGAACCACAGCAGCCCGGCGAGTGGTCCGAGAACGGCGATCACGAGGAACGCGATGGAGAGACGATGACGAGTCACGGCCGGCCCGTCCAGGGGTCGGCGGCCGTCCGTCGCAGCCTGCGGCGTCGGTACCGGCCTTGGGGTCGGAGCAGCGACACGACCGGAGCGTCGTCGTTCCTCGCGTCGAGCATCCGCAGCGCTCGGTCGATCTGATTGCGGAGCGCGCTGGCAGGCGTGTCGGCGAGACGGAGCGCGAGGCGGCCACCGGTTGCGAAGCGGCGGGAGCCTGTCGGCGGAGCGAGGAGGCGCAGGGGCAGGGATGCGCGGGCGGGATGCGGAGACTTCATCTGCAGTGTGCTCGGTTTCGTTCTTGGAGGTTCGTCGTCGGTCCGGTCGGGACTTCGTCCGGGCCGCTTGGCCCCGGCGTTCCGGGTTGCGTGGCTCGGAGTACTGACTAAGACGCAGAACGCCTCCGGAAACTCGATTGCGTATGCGTGGATGGGTCTATGGGCGGACTCCGGCGCCCGCCTCGCGTCGTCGCGACGACGCGGGCTCAGGCTGCGCGCCCGCTTCCCGTGCTGTTCGCGCGCCTCGGTCGGCGCGGCGCGATCAGCTCAACAGCATCCGCAGATCGTCGGCCGTCAGGTCACGGAGCGACGATCCGCCGCCTTCGAGGATCGCATCGGCGATCTGACGCTTTGAACGCTGCAGGTCGAGCATCTTCTCTTCCACCGTGTCGCGCGCGATCAGCCGATAGGCGAAGACGGGCTGGGTCTGGCCGATGCGGTGCGTACGGTCGATCGCCTGTGCCTCGACTGCCGGGTTCCACCACGGATCGAGCAGGAAGACGTAACCGGCCGCGGTCAGGTTCAGACCTACGCCGCCGGCCTTCAGGCTGATCAGGAAAATGTTGCAGTCGGGATCCGTCTGGAAGTGCTCGACGACCGAACCCCGGTTCCGCGTCTGGCCGTCCAGGTAGGCGTAGGGAACGCCCCGCTCCTCGAGACCGCGACGGACGTAAGCGAGCAGTGATGTGAACTGCGAGAACACGAGGCACTTGTGGCCCTCGTCGAGGACCGCGTCGACCTGCTCGA
This sequence comes from Candidatus Multivoraceae bacterium, assembly GCA_965219625.1. GTDB lineage: Bacteria > Acidobacteriota > Thermoanaerobaculia > Multivoradales > Multivoraceae > Multivorans. The sequence goes on from OZ244782.1 coordinate 2,506,772, forward strand.
ACAGCGATTCCAGCTTTGCGCTGCCCGCTTCCTCCCAGTCGTCGTCGATGAGCCCCGGGTGACAGGCTGCCTGGCGCAGACGCAGCAGCGCCTCGAGAACCTGCATCGTCGATCCGCCGACGCCCTTCTCCTCGACTTGCCGGAGCAGGCTCTCCCGATAGCCGGCGCGAAGCTGATCGTAGAGCTCCTGCTGCCTCGGATTCAGGGTGCACTGCAGGATCTGCTCGGTCTTCCGAGGCAAATCGGGCAGGACTTCCTCCTTCGTGCGCCGGAGGATGAACGGGCGGAGCCCCTTCGCTACCAGGGCGAGTTCTCCCTGGCTCGGCGCCCGGCCGCCGGCCAGCGTGTCGAGGACCGGCAGTCGCCCGAGCAGCCCGGGATTCAGGAACTCGAAGATCGATCCGAGTTCGCCCAGGTGGTTCTCGATAGGCGTTCCGGTGAGGGCCAGACGGTGCTTGCCGGCAAGCAGACGGCAGGATTTGGCGGTTTGCGATGCGGCGTTCTTGATCGCCTGCGCTTCATCCAGGATGACCGTGTCGAAGTCGACCGTCGCGAGATAGCCGATGTCCCGGCGGACCGTGCCGTACGTCGTGACGACCAGGTCGGCGCCGGCGATTTCGTCGCGCAGTTCCTCGCGGTCCCGTCCGGCGTACTCGAGCACCCTCAGATCGGGCGTGAAGGAGGATGCTTCGTCGACCCAGTTGTAGACGAGGCTGCGCGGAGCGACGACGAGGTTGGGCAACCCGGTCGTCTTCGACGCCGTGCGGTAGCTGCGGAGCAGAGCCAACGCCTGAATCGTCTTGCCGAGCCCCATGTCGTCGGCGAGCACGCCTCCCAGGCCGAACTCGCGCAGGAAGCAGAGCCAGCCGAGGCCGAGGCGCTGGTACTTCCGAAGTGTGCCGTTGAAGCTGCGCGGTTCCTTTTTCGCCTTGATCGACGAGAACGTGCCGAGCTTCTCGCGCAACTCGGCAAACGTGCGGCTGACGTTGACCGGCGGCGTCACAGCCAGCAGCGCGTCGACCAGCAGCGCCTGCGAGGGCAGAAAACGGAGCCCCTCCTCGCTCGTGTCCTGCGCCAGTTGGCTGAGCGATCCGTAGTTCTCGACCCAGGCCGCCGGCAACAGGCCCTTCGACCCGTCGTCCAGTTCGACCGACCGTCTACCGTCCGAGATCGCCGTCAGAACCTCGGCGAGATCGACCAGGTCGCCGTCGAAGTCGATCTGCCCGCTGAGTTCGAACCAATCGACGCCGCTTTCGATGCGGAGCGCCGGCGGGCTGGGTGAGCGGATGGCGGCGCCGTGCGCTTCGACCTCCCAACCTTCGGCGAGCAGCGGCTCGGCGATCGCCGGCAGGTCGCTCGGTTCGAGTTCCAAGCCGTGACCGCTCTTCGATACGACCGGTTTGAGCCCCAGCTCAAGCAAACGAACCAGCGCCTGTTGTTCCGTTTCCAGGTTGCGGCGGACGAAGCGGTGGTCCTTCCAGTCGACGACGGCCGAGCGGGCGTCGCCGGCGTCGACGCTCAGCCCGCCGTAGTCGAAGGAGAGTCGCGCCTCGAGCTGAGGGTTCATCCATTCGGGCGCATCCTCGGGCGCCAGGACGAGTCGGGGTTGAGGCGCGGGCGACTCCTCGGACAGGTAGACCTCTTCCGGCAACTCGAGCGGCGGCAGCCTGGGCAGCTCGAGCAGGCTCGTCACGGCGGCCTCGAGATCTTCGTCCGGGATGACCAGGTCGCCGCTCGGTCCGAGCAGGTTGTACCAGGGCTGATCGCGCAGCGGATCGAGTTCGAGACGCCCAAGGGTGTTGTCGAGCAGCAGCAGGGCGTCGTCGGCCGATCCACTCGTTGGGTCGGGCGGCTGGACGAGCGCGGCCTTCGAGAGCGGCACGACGTCATCGCCGCGCTTGAGGAGGCCTCGCAGGCGGATGCGGTTCAGAGCCGCCAACTCCAACTGCAACGCCAGCTGCCACGGAGCGCCGTCGTCCACCGCGAGCGGCTCCGGGTCGCCGAGTGAGCGCCCGTCCCACCAGCCGAGGTGTCCGTTCTCGCTCAGCCGGGGCATCAGGGCGCCGACCCACTTGTGGGGCACGAAGATCCGGTGTATCGGAGGCCGACTGGGGTGTTTCGTGGCGCGAGCGGCCTTCCGCTTGCGGCTCTGTCGTTGCGCGATCTCGGGCGGCAGGGTCGTGATCATCACCGGCGCCGGGTCGGCTGTTTCGTTCGGGGCCGCGCGGGCGCCAGACGCCGCGGTGAGTCCGAACAGCTGTTCGAGCCGGTCCTGATCGATCGTGAGCCGCTTCAGCTTGCCGAACTCGCCCTGCGGGTTCCTCCTGCGGCCGAAGACGTCGATCATCAGGCCGCCTGTGTCCCGGCTGGTCGCCGCGTTGACCAAGAGACGATACTCGGGCTCGCCGTGTCGGGCTCCAGGCGCCCGAGATGGCGCGGCCTTCTGCTCGATTTCGCCGCGGATCGCATCCACGACGGAACGCCAGCTCGTCGTCGCGGGCGCCCGACGTCGCCTGCGGTTCCGACTTCGACGCGAGCGACGCGCTTCCGTCTGGTCGTCGTCCGCCGACGCTGATCCTGGAATGGAGACCTGCGGCGGTCTCGTCTTCCGCAGGGAGAGGCGCCCGGCGCCAATCGGCTTGACCGCCGGTTCGTTCGCATCCAGCCTGAGCAGCGACGCCCAGATGTGTCGGCAGGCAGAGCCTTCGGCGAATTCCCTGCAGCCGCATACGGCGTGGAGAATTCGCTCCTCCGCCACTCTGGACCAGTCGATTTCGACCTTGGCGCCTCCGTTCGCGCCTTCGTCCTGGCCGGCCGCGGCGTCGTTCAGCGGCAGCGCGGGGAAGAGAATCTGCGCACTCGACCCCTCGATCTCGACGGTCAGGTTCTCCGAGAGGAAGACCGAGTGGCCCTGCTCCCGCTCTTCCGGGCGGAAATGGGATGCGCTCCGCTGGTGCAGCGCTACGGCGCGGTCTCCGCCACCGCGCCCCCGGCGACGGGAACGCCGGCGGCGGTGGGTCGACTTTCGCGTTGCGGAGTTCGCGGTGCTGGTCGCGTTTTCGCTCTGGGCGTCGGACATTCGTGTCGTTTGTTGACCGGTACCGATCTTCTGGGGCGGCAAGCTGGCAGGTCCAGACTTCCCGAAGGGCCGTGAGACCTCAGGGCGCGCCTCAGGAATCGCGTCGAGACCGGGCTGAGCGCTGGCAGCAATCGCCGACGGTAGCCGTCGTCTGCCTGGAGCCGCCGTGGATCGCCCGCGGATTGTAGCCGAAACTCGAAGGGACTCCAACAGGGGCCAAGTCTGGCTGGCTTCGCCGCCTGCTGCCGGTCTCGGGCAAGGGTCGGTCTCGAAGGCGCTACGGCTGGAACAGGTAGGTGAACTTGACCGCGATCTGGCGGTGGGTGCTCGTCCGGTACCTGAGGTCCTCGGCCATCCAGTTTTCGTTGTAGACGACGAAGAGGTCGGCGCCGGGTTTGTAGATCCAGTGCAGGCGGAGGTTGAGTCCCAGATCGCCGGACAGGTCGTTGTACTGGATGATCGTGTTCAAGCGGAGATCCGGGTTGAACGTGATGTCGACGAGCTGACTGTAGAGGCCGACCTCGAAATCTCCCTGGGGCAGCTCGATGTCGTTCCAGATCCAGCGAGTCTCGGTCTGCAGGTGCCTGGAGACCCGGAAATTCACCAATACGCGGCTGGAAGCCTGGCGGCCGTCGTAGAAGTCGCCGAGCCTGAGTCGACCGCGAACTCCGAACATGCGGCTCTGGTTGCTGAACCCGGCGAGTTCCACGGTGTCGAACCGGTAGTAGCCGGCCGGGATGACGATGCCGTCCGACACTTCGAACGGCTCGACGAGACTCTCGGTTTCGGCGACGTACCCGAGTCGCCAACGGTCTTCCGACATCATCCGCATGCCGACGGGGGAGATCTCGATCCGGCGGGACTCGAGTTCGCCGCCGTCCAGCGTTTCGTAGTACTCGGCTCGGACCTCCGTGAACCATGAGCGAACCAGCCCGCGCTCGATTCGGGGCAGCCATTGGAACATCGGGCTCAGGCGGCGGACGTTGCGTCGGAGCAGAAATCCCGCCGCCGGGTCGAAGTCGCCTTCGATGTCCTGGGCGTCGACGTACGCCGTGATCGCCCGTCCCTGATAGTCCACGTTGACTCCGTAGGCACCTTCGCCGAGCGCTCGGACGGACGCTCCTCCTCCCGTTCCGTCGTCGACGGCGCCGGGCTCTGGCGGGTTCTCGCCGAGGCCGCTGCTCGACCAGAACCCTCCGAAACCCAGCTTGGGAGTCGGCTTGTAGTCGAAGTCGACTCCGACGACCCGGTTCGCCTGGTCGCCGGCGGGCGCGGCCTCGGTGATCATCGCGCCGATCGTCGAACGTTCCCCGACGTTCCGCTTGACGCGGGCGACGGTGAACCCGTTGGACGGCACTGTCTCCGCCTCGTCCGCAAGCCCGGCGGTCGTCACGCGAAGCACTCCCACGTTCCAACCGCCGATGCGTCCGGTCAGGCGGGCGCCCCAGTCGATGGGAACCTGCCGGCCCTCGTCGAGTCCGATTCGACGCGAGAAGAACGCCTTGAAGATCGGCGGCAGATAGAAGAGGCGGTGGGGCGGTCCGAAGTCGAAAATGCCGGCGTTCTCGAGGAAGAAGTCGCGCTTCTCGGGGAAGTAGAGCGAGAACCGGGTCAGATTCGTTTGCAGTTCGTCGACTTCGACTTCCGCGAAGTCCGTGTTGTATGTGAGATCAAGCGCCAACGAGCGGGTCAGGCCCCACTTCAGGTCGAGTCCGAGATCGCCATCCGCGGCCGGGTCGACGTCGAGCTCCGGTTCTTCGCTCAGATCGCCGATGACGAACGGTTTGACCTGAAGCTGCGTCGACCGGGAAAGACCCTGAAGGCCGGTCAGTTCGCCGGCCATCGACACGCGGTGGACGGGTTGGAGCGTCGAGCCGACCTGTCCCATCACGCCGACTTCGCGCGGCAGGCCGGACCAGTGCGTCATCTCGCGCTTGTGGGCGATGTAACGCTGTACGTTCAAGCCCCAGGCCGGGGCGGCCGGGTCGAAGCGCAGGGTAGAGATGGGAATCGCCATCTCGGCCGCCCAGCCGCTCGCCGTCCGGCGCGCCGCGACAGTCCAGATGCCGTCCCACTGCAGGTTGAGATCCCGCCCTTCGTCCGTGACCAGGGTGTCGGAACGCGCCCCGTTCAGGTTCGTCTCGAAGGTGTAGGCGTTCCGACGGTCGTGGAAGGTGTCGAGCAGCAGGATGAGCGAATCGTCCTGGAACACGCGGCTGTCGCGCTCCATCTCCTTCGCGATGATGGCCTCGGGGTTTCGGTCGAAGGCATTCATGGCGAAGTAGATCGTGCTGCTCGTGAAGACGACCTGGAGGGTGGTCTGCTCCGTGGCGGGCACTCCGTCCTGGGGTTCGTGCTGAATGAAGTTCGAACCGACCTCCGCCTGCTGCCAGGCGCGGTCGCTGAGATCTCCGTCGACGATCGGGGCGTCGTCGACTCGAGTCGCGGCCAGAGTCGGTCTCTCGCTCGTCGACGTTCTCCCATCCTGTGGGCCGTCGCCGGTGGCCGGCGTGGCCGCGGCAAGGGTCCCGAGGAGGACCGCTGCGGCGGGGGCGGTGTGCGTTGATCTCGGCACGGACTGTTTCAGTTGACGATCGAGGCGGCCGAGAGTAGCAGCCGGCCAGTTGGCGACCATGCCGGCGCGAGCGCCTGAATCGTGACGAATCCGTCGTCGCTCCGATGCTGCAGGCGCGTGCGATAGCGTCCGGTCGCCATGACCGAAGAGCCCCGGCCGCAGCGGGACGGCAAACGCGGTGCTCCCGGGACGGCCGGCACGATTGGCGCGCTTTGGGCTGTCGGCGGAATCCTCCTCCTTCTGCTCTGGGCGGTTTACCGACTCGCCCGCGTCTCGATCGCTGCCTTCGACTACCCGTTCGCTTGGCATCACTGGGCCGCCTTGCTTGCGATCATTCTCTTCATGGCCTGGTCGGAGGGGTTGCGCGGCTTCCAGTTGCGTTTCTCGCCGCGGGTCGCGGAGCGAGCGATGACGGTTCGCAGCGACCCGACGCCGCTGCGGGTGGCGCTGGCGCCTCTTTATGCGGCGGGTTACTTCGAGGGGACGCGGCGCGAACGACTCGGCGCATGGCTCGCGACCGTCGGCATCCTCGTCCTCGTCGTGCTCGTCCATCGACTGGCCCAGCCCTGGCGCGGCATTCTGGACGCAGGTGTCGTCGTTGGATTGTCCTGGGGCGTCGTCGCGACGCTGGTCCTCAGCGTGCGGGCCTGGCGAAACTGATTCGCTCTCAGGGCTTGATCGTCTTCAGGATGAACCGCGCCATCGTCTGGCGCAGGTGCAGTGAGAGATCGGGATCGGTCACGCCGTGGCGTGACTTCGGGTAGAGCATCATCTCGAACGGCTTTCCGGCATTCTGGAGCTTCCAGGCCATTTGCAGTGTGTTCTGCATGTGGACATTGTCGTCCATCGTGCCGTGGATGATGAGCAGGTCGCCGTGAAGGTCCCCTGCCGACTCGAGCACCGAGGACCGTTCGTAACCGTCTGGGTTGTCGTCGGGTGTCGACATGTACCTCTCCGTGTAGATCGAGTCGTAGGCGCGCCAGTCGACGACACTGCCGCCGGCGATTCCCGCGCGGAAACGGTCGGAGCGGGTGAGCGCGAAGAGCGTCATGTAGCCGCCGAAGCTCCAGCCGTCCAAGCCGATCCGTTCCGCGTCGATCCACGGCTTCGCGCCGAGCCAATCGACGGCTTCGACCAGGTCGACGAGTTCCTGCTCGCCGAAGTTCCGGTACACCGGCCAGGTCGACTCGACTCCCTTGCCCGAGGCGATCCGGTTGTCGACGACGAGGACGGCGATTCCCTGCTGGGCGAGGTACTGGAACCACATGCCGCGCGACCCCAGCCAGCCGTCGCGGACCTGCTGGGCGTGGGGGCCGCCGTAGACGTGAACCCAAGCGGGGTAGACGCGGTCGGGATCGAAGCCGTGCGGCCGGATGAGCATCGCCTCGAGGTCGACGCCGTCGCTGGTTCTGATCTGGAGGAGTTCCGGCGTCGAGACGTCGAAGCGAGCCAGATCGGGCACGTCGCCGCCGCCGAGCTGGCGGACCAGCTGGCCGCCGGCGTTTCGCAGCGCCATCGCCGGCGGCGTCTGCAGATCGCTCGACGTGGCGATCCAGTGGTTGACGGGGCCTTCGTCCGGGAAGGCGCCGCGGTGACTGCCGGTCGCTTCGGTCAGGAGGGTCGGCGCCGCGCCGTCGAGCGCCACCCGGAGCACGTCGGCGCCGAGCGGGGAACGGTAGGTGCCGGAGACGTAGGCCGCCCCCGCGTCCTCGTCGACCGCGAGCAACGAGCGGACCTCCCAGCGACCGTCGGTGAGCGCCCGGACCAGCTTGCCGTCCGGGCCATAGCGGTACAGGTGCTGGAAGCCGGTCCGCTCGCTCAACCAGAGGAAGCCGCCGTCCTCGAGGCCGGTTTCCCCTTCGAGAAAGTGGGGCGGCCCGAGCGCGTTGACCCAGGCGGGGGACTCCTCCCGCAGCACCCGCTCCGAGGCGCCGGTAGCGGGATCGGCCCGATGCAGGTCGAGGAAGGTCTGCCGGCGATCCTGGACCTGATACCAGACATCGCCGTCGGGGGAGAACGTCACGTTGACGATCAGGATCTCCTCCTGTCCGTAGAGCCCCGGATCGATCCAGGTGATGCCCCCACCGCTGGCCTTCGCGACTCCCAGCCGGACGACCGGGTTCGGATCGCCCGCCTTCGGGTAGGGGTAGACCTCAAGCGGCGGTCGGAAGGGGATGTGGTCGACCACCGTGAAGCGGGGCACGTCCCGCTCGTCGCTCCGCAGGAAGGCGATCCGGCTGCCGTCGGGACTCCACCAGTGGGCCTGGTAGTTGCCGCGGCCGTAGATCTCCTCCTGGTAGACCCAGTCGAGCTTTCCGTTCAGCGTGTTCTCGCCGCCGTCCGTCGTCAGCCGGAGTTCGTCGCCGGAGGCGTCGACGACGTAGAGGTCCGCGTCGCGGACGAACGCGACGCGGCGCCCGTTCGGCGCAAAGCGAGCGAGTTCTTCGGTTTCCGGGCTCCGGGTCAAGCGCGTCAGCGTCTCGTCGTCGACGTCCCAGACGAAGAGGTCCGAAGCGAGAGGAAGCAACAGCCGGTCGGCGTCGGGCGAGATCCGCGGCGAACCGGGACGCGCCTTCGATGCCGCGTCCTCGGCAGTCAGGTCGAGTTGCTCCGCGAGCGCGGCGGCGAGCGGCGCCGGGTCGTAGAGCGATCGGGTTTCCCCGGACGCGGCGTCGACGACGGTCCAGGACCAGCCGTCGTCGCCCTCTTCTCCGAGCAGGTACTCCTTGCCGCCAGCGAGCCACCGGATCCGCGGGAGATCGGGGGAGAAGTCGAGCGCATCCGGTCCGTAGACGTGGTGGAGCTCGATGGGTTCCTTCTGCGCCGCTGCCGGCTGGACTGGGGGAAGGGCGAAGAGAACGAGGAGAAGGCGCAGGCCGAGGCGCGCAGACCGGGAGATCTTCAGCATGGCCGAACAGTAGCGGAGGCGGTCCTCCGGTCCCAAGGCCGACCCGCCCGCTCGCGCCCGTTTGGCGCCGGTACGGTCCTGCGATAGCGTGCCTCGTTCCCCTATGAGCTTGATCGTCTGGTCCTGGCTGTTTCTCGTCGTCTATCTGGGCGGCATGCTCGCGTTCGGCGTGATCGGCCGGAACCGGGTTCAAGGCGCGGACGACTTCGCGACGGCTCGGGCTGCCTATGGCCCTTTCTTCCTCGCCCTCGCATTCGCGGCAACGACCGCAAGCGGCGCGACATTCCTCGGCTTCCCGGGTTTGGCCTACGAGCACGGTACGGCGGCCTTGCTGTCGGCGGTTCTCTATCCGGCAGGCGTGTATCTGGGCGTGCTGATCTGCATGCGGCTCGTCGCGAACGTGGGCGAGCGCTTCGGTTCGCGTTCCATCCCGGAGTTTCTGGGAGATCGCTATCAGTCGGACGGTATCCGCGTGATCGTCACCGTGGCGTCCCTCCTTCTCTTCTTCTACCTTGCCGGTCAGCTCCTGTCGGGCCTCGTCATGTTCGAGACGATGCTCGGCCTGTCGCCTGCCTGGGCGCTCGGCATCACCGCGGTCGTCCTGATGACCTACGTGTCTCTGGGCGGCGCCCACGCGGACATCCTCACGGATGGCGTGCAGGGCTTCCTCATGCTGGTCATCGGCGTACTCGTCATCCTCCTGTTCGTCTTCGGCGCCGGGCTCGACGGCGGCTTGGGTTCGGTCATCTCCAGCATTCGGGGGCAGGACCCGAACCAGGTCGGTTGGATCAACCGCTCGACGCCGCTCTACCACTCCTGGTGGTCCCAGACGGCGGTGCTGCTCGCTCATATTCCGCTCGGACTGCTTCCGCATATCGGCAACAAGATCTGGGCGCTCCAGACCGGCAAGTCGCGCTTCACGTTCCTGCGTTTCGCTTCCGTCTTCGGAGTCACGCTGGGCATGCTCGGCCTCGGGGGAGCTCTGGCGCGGGCGGTGCTCGGAGGCCGCCTCTACGACGAGGGTTCGACGCCGAACGAGGCTCTGCCGGCTCTGTTCATCGAGCTCTTCCCGGCCTGGTTGGCGGCGCTGATCGGAGTCGGCATTCTGTCGGCGGTCATGTCGACGGCGGACGGGCTGGTCGTCTCTTCATCGCAGATCGTGGCGAACGATCTCTACCGGCGGACAGTCGCTCCCCGCTTCCATTCCCACCTCAGCGCGGCGCAGCTTGACCGGAGGGTGCTGGTCATCAGTCGCTGGGCGACCGTCGGCGTCATGGTCGTCTGCGTGACGATGGCCTGGATGCTGATGGACATGAACATCGCCATCCTGGTCTGGACGGGGAACGGCGGCATGATGGCGGCGTTCGCGGGTCCGCTCGTGCTCGGCGCGCTCTGGAGCGGCGTGACGCGCACCGGAGCGTACACGGGGTTGATCGTCGGCTTGAGTTCCTTCCTCATCCTCCACACGGGTGTGATCGACCCGGCCTGGTTCGAGGGCTCCTTCCTCCACCCGGTCTTCGCCTGGCTCCACGGGGAAGCGCCGAACCCGACGTCCTGCGCGGCGCTGGCCGGGCTGTTCGCGATGGGTTGCACCGCGGCCGTGTCGCTGGCGACGAAGCCGCTGCCCGAGGCCCATCTCGGTTCGCTGTTCCGGCGTGTCCCGGCGACGGACTGAGCGGCGTAGTATCCACCACCGGAGGAAACGTCATGCCGAGGATCGCGGAGGGCGCGATGGACGTCCTGTTTCGGGACGCCCGCAGCCAGAACAGGTGGTTGCCGCGCGACGTGCCGCCGGAAACCCTGCGTGAGCTTCACGACTTGATGAAGTGGGGGCCGACGAGCGCGAACTGCTGGCCGCAGCGGGTCGTTTTCGCCGTGACGGAGGAGGCGAAGGAGCGGCTGGCTTCGATCGCCATGCCGGGCAACCAGGACAAGATCCGGCAGGCGCCAGCGACGGCGATCCTGGGCTACGACGTCGCGTTCTTCGAGAAGATGGACGTGCTCTTCGCCCACAATCCGGGCATGGCCGAGATGTTCCGGAACAACGCGGAACTGGCCGAGGTGACGGCATTCCGCAACGCGACTCTGCAGGGGGCCTACTTCATGCTCGCCGCGCGTTCGCTCGGCCTGGACTGCGGCCCGATGTCCGGCTTCGACAACGCGAAGTGCGATGAACTCTTCTTCCCCGGCACGACGGTGCGCTCGAACTTCCTCTGCTCGATCGGCTACGGCGATCCCGAGGGCCTCTTCGCGCGCCTGCCGCGGCCGGAGTTCGGGGACGTCTGCCGCGTCGAGTAGCTGTTCATCGGCGCCAGAACGCCGGCAGGAGGATCGCGGCGACGGCGACGATCTCGAGCCGGCCCAGCCACATCAGGAAGACGAGCAGCAGCTTCTCCCACCCGGCGAAGAAGGCGTAGTTCAGCGACGGACCCGCGGCGCCCATCGCCGGGCCGACGTTCGAGAGGCAGGCGAGGGAAGACGAGAGGGAAGTCACCATGTCGTTCCCCGCGACGGCGAGGATCGCGGCGACGCCCAGCCAGAGGAAGGCGAAGAGTGTCATGAAGCCGCCGAGGCTGCGCGCCACCTGGTCGCTGATCGTCCGCTGGCCGACCCAGAGCGCCAGCACGCGGCGCGGGTTGAACATGAGGTGGACCTCGCGCAGAGCCATCTTCAGCGTCATGACGAGCCGGCCTACCTTGATTCCCCCGGCGGTCGAGCCGGCGCAGCCGCCGACGAACATCGCGAGCAGCAGGAGGGTGCGTGACGTATCGCTCCACGAGTCATAATCCCTCGTCGTGTATCCGGTCGTCGTCATCAGGGACACGGAGTTGAACGCGGCCTCCCGGAGCGCCTCGAGCAGCGGGAGGTCCGTGCTCCGCCAGCGGTCCAGAGTGACGAGCGCGACGAGCACGGCGGCGATCGAAGCGTAGGCGCGGAACTCGACGTCCTTGTAGAGCTGACTGGGACGCGATCTGACCGCGAAGATCAGGGAGAAGTTGATGCCCGCGATGAGCATGAAGGCGATGATCGTCCACTCGATGAACGCGGAGTCAAAGGCCGCGACACTCGCGTTGAAGGGCGCGAAGCCACCGATGGACACGGTCGTGAAGGCGTAGCAGATTGCCTCGTACATCGTTGCGCCGGCGGACATCAGGAGCAGGACGAGCAGCACGGTCATGCCGACGTAGATCCGCCACAGCACGGTCGCCGTCTTCTGCACCTGGGGTTGGAGCATGTCCTGGGTGGGCCCCGGGACTTCGAGGCGGTAGAGCATCCGGGCGCCCGGTCCCAGGCTCGGGAACAGCGCGACGAACAGGAGGAGGATGCCCATGCCGCCCAGCCACTGGGTCAGACCGCGCCAGAGCAGGATGCTCGAACTCAACGTCTCGATGTCCGTCAGGATCGAGGCGCCCGTCGTCGTGAATCCCGAGGCGGACTCGAACAGGGCCTCGACCGGATCCGCGATCTCGCCGCTCAGGAGGTAGGGAAGAGCGCCGAAGAACGAGGCGAGGATGTAGGCGCCGACGACGACCAGGGTCGCTTCCCGGCGGTAGATCTTCTCGTGCGGCCTGCCCCACGCGTGGGCGGCGACGCCGGCCGCGGCGGAGACGAGCAGCGAGCCGGCGATCGCCAGGGCCGGCGTGTCTTCGCCGCGCCAAAGGGCGAAGCAGAAGGGCAGCAGCTGCGCTGCGGCGAGGAGCAGGAGGAGCCGTCCGACGAGGCCGGAAACGGCGCGGAGGTTCATTCGCCGGCTTGGTCGCCTTGGCGCGCTGCAGCCGCCTCCGGATCAGGCAGTGCGAGAGCGAGCAGTTCGTTCTCGAACTCCGCGCCGCTGATCGCCATCACGATGTACTGGCGGCCTTCGTGGAGGTAGGTCATCGGTGCGCCGCTGACGCCGGCCGGCAACTCCGTTTCCCAGACGACCTCGCCGGTCTCCTTCTCGTATGCCCTGAACTTGCGGCTGCCGGCCCCCTCCGGCTGGACGACCATCACGTCGGAGCCGTCGGCCAGGAACACGAGGGTCTTCGTGACGAGCGCCGAGACCCGCCCCTGTTGACCCAGCGGCGGCAGGTCGAGGTGGGCGAGCGCGGGGTGGTCCCGCGGTCCGTCGCCGTTCGGGACCATCCACAGGTGCTCGCCGGTGTCCAGATCGATCGCCGTCAGCCGGCCGTACGGCGGCTTCGTGATCGGCAGCCCGTTCGGCAGCGTGACCCACCGGTAGCCGTCCGCCTCGCTCAGGTCGACGCGATAGCGGAGATTCGAGCGCGCGGGGTCGGGTGGCGGGCGCAGGCCGAGAATCCCGGGGACGGTGACCGACGGCAGGTAGAGCACGTTCGTCTCGGGATCGAGCGCGGCGCCGTTCCAGTTCGTGCCTCCAACCGGTCCGGGGACCTGGATGGTCGGCAGGTCGTCAGGGCCGGCCATCAGCGTCGGCGGTTGGAAGATCGGTCCGATCCGATACTGCGAGACGTACTCGAGCGCCATCGCCCGCAGCTCCGGCGTGAAATCGATCAGGTCATCGATGGCGAGCCCCTGGAGATCGTAGGGGAGAGGCCAGGTCGGGTGCGGCTGGGTCGGCCAGGCCTGTTCGCCCGGCACCTCCGAGGCCGGAACCGGCAGTTCGACGATCGGCCACACCGGGTCGCCCGTCTCCCGGTCGAACACGTAGAGAAACGCCTGCTTGGAAGGCTGGGCCAGTGCCTTGATCGGCCGGCCGTCGACGACGATGTCGGCGAGCACGGGGGCGGCCGGGAAGTCGTAGTCCCAGAGACCGTGGTGCACGGCCTGAAAGTGCCAGCGCCGCTCGCCGGTCGCCGCGTCGAGAGCGAGGATCGACTCGGCGAACAGGCCCTTCCCCGGACGGTGGCCTCCGTACCAGTCGTTGCTTGGCGTGCTCGTCGCCGCGTAGGCCATGCCGAGTTCCTGGTCGCAACTCATCCAGGTCCAGACGTTCGCGGCGCCGGCCTCGGCAGCCTCCGGACTGTCCCAGGTGTCGAAGCCGAACTCGCCCGGCTCCGGGATGATGTTGAACCGCCAGCGGAGTTCGCCCGTCCGAGCATCGTAGCCGCGGATGACTCCCGGCGGGTTCTTTCGACGCGACCAGGCGTCGGCCGTCGATTCACCGACGACGATGACGTCTCCGCACACGACGGGCGCCGAGCTCCAAAAGTACTGACGGCGCGTCACGCCGCGGCCTGCGTCGAGCATGTCCGCGCGCCCGCCGTCGCCGAAGTCCGGGTCGAGGGCGCCGGTGTCCGCGTCGAGAGCAGTCAGCCGGCCGTTTCCGGTGAAGAAGAGTCGGCGCTTCTCCTTGTCGTTCCAGGTCACGCCGCCGCGGACGGACCCGCGGCCCATGTTCCGTGGCTGCTCGTCCTCGAACGGATCGTAGGTCCAGAGGATCTCCCCGCTGGCGGGGTCGAGAGCCGCCGCGCCGAGGCCGGTGGCGACCAGCAGGCGCCCGTCGCGCATCATCGGCGTGTTCTGAAAGACGAAGGGCGGAATGACCCCGTCGTGGCGGGCGGCGATCCCGTAGTCCATCGACTTCCAGCGCCAGGCGATCTCGAGTTGGTCGACGTTGTTCCGGTCGATCTGGTCGAGCGGCGAGTACTTGCTGCTCCGGCTGTCCGCGGCGTAGTTGTGCCACTCGCCGACCGGCTGGGGCGCGGCGGCGCTGGCGGAGGCCGGTCTCAGGTCGGCGGCGGTCTGAGCGAAGGTCGCCGCCCCGATGCCGAGCGCGTACAGCGCGGCGAAGCGAAGGCTTCGTTCGACGACGACCGGAAGCGCCGCGGCAGGGCGCAGTTGTCGGTCGGGTCGCGACAAGGTCGAACGGCTCATTCTCAACTCGAGGGTCAGCGCTGGATTCTAGCCTCGTCGGCAGGCCCGTCGGCTTCTCCGGGGTCCCCGGCGTTTCCGGCTCGGAGCCAGACGAGGCGATACACGTCGAGTGGCCGCAGTTCTACCTCCAGGGCTTGCTTGATCAGATTCGAGGAACCTGGGCGGGAAACAAAGTCGCCTTGCTCGAGGAAGGCGAGAACGAGCTGGCGGTTCTTGCATGCGTCGTCCTGATCGTCGCAGCCGAAGTCGTCGTCTTCCGTGTCCGGCAGGCTGCCTTCCGCGTCGAACAGGAAGAGGACCGGGTCCGGCGACACGAATCGACCATCCAGGGCGCGGTATGCGTTCCAGAGATCGAGCGAGGGAATCGTCCAACCGTCCTCGGCTTCCGCGAAGCCGACTGCTTCGACGACACGGCCGTCCGGCGCCACGGTGATGGCTGCCGGGAACGGATCGAAGACCCGGCGCGAGAGTTCCTGCAGCGTGAAGGCGTCGTCTTCGGGGACTTCGAAGAACTCGATCAGCGGCTCGCTCGCGTCCTCGACCCGCTTGATGAGATCGATCTCCAGCTCGCGAAGAACAGGCTCGGCCGGCGTCCGCTCGGCGGCCTCGGGCGAAGACGCGCCGGGCGCAAGTTCCCGCGGCGGCACGACGAACTGCGATTCGGGAACTTCCCCGGCGAGGAGCGCCACAAGACACGCGAAGCGACGGTCGGGATTCTCGTCGAGGTAGCGCCACAGCGCCGCCAGCCGGCGTTGGTAGCTCGCGACGTCCGCGGCGAAACCGCGCAGGCCGCGCTCGACCGTTTCGGACTCTCCCGCCGTTGCCAGCGTTCCGCCGTCGAACACGAACTCGAGATGGACGGTCTGCGGCGGTCGCCTCTCGTCGGGCAGTCGGAGCTCGTTGTCCCGGACGGAAAGAGACGGGCGCATCGGCGTGTTCGCGAAGAACTCCTTAAGCGCGCTATCCGGGTCGCCCACCAGCGCCCAGCGGCGATAGCTCCTCAGGTCTCCCGTTGCCCACCGCGACTCGGCGCCGTTGGCGAGTGGCTCGTAGAGGCGGTCGAACCGCAGATGCCAGACGTCGTAGCCGTTGATCAGCGCCTCGGTCCGGTCATTCAATCGGCGCTCGATATGCGCGTTGTCCTCGGGAACCTGGTGGCGGTTGATGGCGACCTCCGCCTCCAGCTTGACGTAGCCGTTCGTGTCGGGCGGCGTGTAGACCACATCGAAGACCGCCTCTGGAGCGTCCGCCGCCCGCGGGAAGAACTCGATGCGCAGGGTCTCGGCTACGGGATCGTCCGTGCAGCCTGCGAACGCGATGGCGAGCACTGCCGCACTCGCGCCAGGGAGAATGCGCCGCATCGCGGCTCGAAGCGCGAGAAACGGACGATTCGGGATGTCGGCCATGGCCAAGTGACCTATCTTGCAACATGCGTAGGATCGACGCGACTTCCCACCGAATCGCATCGAACCGATGAACCTCTTCGACCTGCTCCACGAGCGCTTCGCGACGGACCTCGACCGTCCGGCTCTGGCGCCTTGCGGCGGCGGAGACGGCGCCCGGTCGGCCGCGTGGACCTACGGCGATCTGGATCGCGGTTCCGCCCGCTTCGCCTCCGCGTTGCGCCGCCGCGGCGTCAGACCCGGCGACCGCGTCCTCGTCCAGGCTCCGAAGTCGCTTCAGGCGGTGGCCCTCTATCTTGGCGTGCTGCGGACCGGTGCTGTCTACGTGCCGCTGAACACGGCCTGTACCGACAGGGAGGTCGCCTTCTTCGTGTCCGACGCCTCTCCGCGGGTCGTTGTCCACGGCGAGACCGGCGCCGGTGAATCGGACGCCGAAGAGGGGCCGCGCGCCATCGGTATCGATTCGTTGTGGCGCGAGGCGGGCCGCTTCGATGTGGATCCGGCAATCGAAACGCGCGACGGGGACGATCTGGCGGCGATCTGCTACACCTCGGGCACGACGGGCCGCTCGAAGGGCGCGATGATCACGCACCGGAACCTGACCTCGAACGCGCTCGCCCTGCATGAGATCTGGGGTTTCGAGCCGGGCGACGTGCTGCTTCACGCGCTGCCGATCTTCCACGTCCACGGGCTGTTCGTCGCCCTCCACACGGCGTTTCTGAACGCCTCGAAGGTGCTCTTCCTGCCGCAGTTCGATGCCGCGGACGTGCGCCGCCTGTTGCCCGAGGCGACCGTGCTGATGGGCGTGCCGACGTTCTACTCCCGGTTGCTTGCGGAGACTGGCTTCGGGCGCGCGGACTGCGAGAGCATCCGACTCTTCGTTTCCGGTTCGGCGCCCTTGACGGAATCCGTCTTCAACGACTTCGAGGAGCGGACCGGGCGCCGGATCCTCGAACGCTACGGCATGACGGAGGCCGGGATGATCACCTCGAACCCGCTCGACGGGGAGCGAGTGGCGGGCACGGTCGGCTTTCCCCTGCCGGGCGTTCAGGTTCGGGTGGTCGACGAGCGCGGCGCCGAGCTGCCGGCGGGGGAAGTCGGCACGCTGGAGATCCGCGGGCCGAACGTGTTCGCCGGCTACTGGGGTTTACCGGAGAAGACCGCCGAAGAGACGCGGAGCGACGGGTTCTTCGTTACCGGCGACCTCGGCTTCGTCGACGCCGAGGGTCGCGTGACCCTCGTCGGCCGCGGCAAGGACCTGATCATCGTCGGCGGGTACAACGTCTACCCCAAGGAGATCGAAGATCGGCTGGACGAAGTGCCGGGCGTCGCGGAGTCCGCGGTGATCGGCGTGCCGCACGCCGACCTCGGGGAGGGCGTCGTCGCGGTGCTTGCCGCCGAGGCGAAGCCGGTCGCGGAGGATACGCTCCGCTCCGCGCTTGCCGCGGGTTTGGCGCGCTACAAGCACCCGCGCCGCTTCTACTGGGTCGACGAACTGCCGCGGAACGCGATGGGGAAGGTACAGAAGAACGTGCTGCGCGAGCGGTACGACGGCGCCTACGACGGATGAAGGAGGACGCACGGTGACCCAAGCAGAGAAGAAGCTCGACGGCAAGGTGGCCCTGGTGACCGGAGCGAGCCGCGGCATCGGCAAGGCGATCGCCGAGTTGTTCGCCGAACACGGGGCGCGCGTTGCCTGCACGGCGCGGACTGTTGCCGAGGGCGGGCACCATCTGGGCGGTTCGCTCGAGACGACGATCGAGGAGATCCGAGCCGCCGGGGGCGACGCGACCGCCTTCGCCTGCGACGTCTCCGAGTACGAGAACTGCGAGCGGCTGGTCGGCGAGGTCCGCGATGCGCTGGGCGCAGTCGAGGTCCTGATCAACAACGCCGCTCTGACTTACTTCATCCCGGTCGTCGACTTTCCGATCAACAAGTGGCAGCGCTCGACCGCCGTCAACTTCCACGCGCCGTTCTATCTCTCGAAGCTCGTCCTGCCCGAGATGATCGCGCGCGGTGCGGGCAGCATCGTGAACGTCTCCTCGGGCGCGGCGGTCGGCCCCGGCCGCGGCCCATACAAGGGCCCGCAGTTCGCCGGCGGCTCGCTCTACGGCGCGGAGAAGGCGGCGCTCGAGCGCTTCACCCAGGGCCTCGCCTCCGAGGTCTACGAGCACGGCGTTTCGGTGACCTGCTACAGCCCGTCTCAGATAGTTCCCACGCCGGGCGTCGTCCACCACCGACTGATGGAAGGGCGCGACCCGAACGAGGCGGAAACCGTCGAGACGATGGCGCGGGCGGCTCTGCTCCTCGCGACCGAGCCGCTTGACCGGATCACCGGCCGAGTCACCTACAGTCAGGCGATCCTGGAGGAGTTCGGCTGGATCGAAAAGGGGCGCGGACTCGGTGTCGAACGTCAGGGCTCCGGCTACAGCATGATCTAGCTAGACTCGCCGCTCCAGAAAGCGAGGTAGCTCATGCAGAGACACTCGACACTGCTTATCGGGATCGCGTTCTTCGCGACCGGGTTCGCCAGCCCGGCAGCGGGTCAATCCGATTCCCTCTCCTACGATCCGCCGCTCGACATCGGCGTCGTGCTGTATGACGGCGCCGAGCCGCTCGACGTCTTCGGACCGCTCGAGATGTGGCTCAACGCAGGCCCCGGTTTGATCCGTGTCCACCTGATCGCGGACTCCGCCCGTCCGGTCGCTCTGACAACGGTGACCTATCCGTCCGAGATCGCGCCGAAGGTGGAGGCCCGGTACGGCTACGACGACGCGCCGCCGCTCGACGTCCTGTTGGTGCCGGGAGGTATCGGCACGCTCCGGGAAGTCGACAACCAGCAGCTGCTCGACTTCATTGCCGAGCGCGCCGCGGAGGTCCGGCTGATGACCTCCGTCTGCACCGGCTCGGCGATCCTCGCCAAGGCCGGTGTCCTCGACGGTCTGCCGGCGACCGGCAACAAGGCCTTCTTCAGCTACATTGCCGGCTTCGGGCCGAAGACCGAGTGGATCAAGGAAGCCCGCTGGGTCGACGCCGGCCACGTGATGACCTCGTCTGGAGTTTCCGCGGGCATCGACATGAGCCTGGCCGTCGTCGCCCGTTTCTTCGGCGAGGACGCGGCGCGGAGCCTCGCCCAGGCCACCGAGTACGAGTGGAACGAGGACGCCGGACGGGATCCGTTCGTCGGCAATCTGGACTCCGCCATGCCGTACCTGGACAGCCTGGAGGCAGTTGCCGCGACTCCGTCCGGCTCAGGCTTCTGAAGACGCGCCCGGGCGCCCGGCCCGCTCGGGACGGTCGGTCGCGTCATCTGGTGCTTGTCAGTTCGTACTCGCCGAGGAGCGCGTCGGCCGGCAACTGCCACTCGCGGGACAGGACGCGGATCATCCGCAGCGTAAGAGGCCGGCGGCGGTTGAGGATCTCCGAGGCGCGGGGCTGCGAGCCGATCAACGCGGCGAGCTCGCTCTGGCGGAAACCGCGTGCTTCCATCTCGTTCTCGATCATAGAGATCGGATCCGGCGCGTCGATAGTCCAACGCTTGGCCTCGTAGGCTTCAACAAGCGTGACGAGGACCTGCAGCTGGTCTCCCTCCGGCGTGTCCGCCGGAACGCCCATCAGCCGGTCGATGGCCGCCAACGCCGCATCGTAGTCGGCTTCGTTTCTGATCGGCTTGATCTGCATGATGAACCTCCTGGCTAGACGGTCGCCGCGTCGACCCGGTCGTATTCCCGATGAGTTCCGACGAACCTCACAAACCCGATTCGCCGGTCATAGTCGAAGCGCACGATCAGGCGGTACCGGTTGCCTCCAATGTTGAACACGACGCGGTCGGGGCCGACGATGCTCGCGCTTCCATACTTGGCCTTGATCTCTGCGGGCGAAGCCCAGTCCGACTTGGCGGCGACAGCGAACCACGACTTGAGAGGCTGTTCCGAACGGGGCTCGGCCTCCCAGTACTCGCGCAACGTGCGCTTCGCGACGATGCGCATCGCGAGATGCTATCCCAGGATGGGATCGCCGGGCGCCACGCCCCGACTTCATCGTACGCGCGGCGGAAGACCCCTTGTGCCCACGCGCCGGGCGCCGGGCAGTGACTCGTCCTGGCGGGTCAAGCGGCGGACGGGCCGAAGTGAATCACGCCGTTCTCGCGTGGCAGCCACGGACCGGCTACGGCCATGACCTCCGTGCGGGGAGGATCGCTGAGACCGCGTTCCAGGATCGTCGGCGGCAGCGCCTGGAAGAGAACGGGAACGTCGCGCGGGTAGAGGCAGGAGACACTCGAGCGTTCCTCGGCCGCGTTCAGAGGTCGGACAGAGCCTCGCTCTGTCGGCAGGATGTAGTCCCCTCCGTCTTGCTCAGTTTGGCGAACCCGCGGCCGCACCGGCCGTCTGCCGACAGCGACGGCTTCACCCTCTCTCAGCTGGGTGGAAAAGTACGCGTTCCCGTTGGCTGCCTCGCGGATTCGTGTGGCGACCGTCGTGACGTCTGCGTCCGACCAGTCGAGCCCGAAGCACCTTGTGTTGTAGAAGACGGTGGCTCTCGGGAGTTCCTGGCATGCGCTGCGGATGCACTCAAGGGACTCCTTGCGGCCGGAAGGGCTCCAATCGAGCGCGGGCTTGACCACTCGGTCGGGGTGATTCGTCAAGCCGAACACGGGGGTTCCATCGTCGAGGCACTGCTTTCCCAGGATCATTCGTTCAATCGTGCGGACTACGGCTTCAGCTGCGATGTCAAGTTGGCTGCGCGCTTCCTGAAGGTCGACCGCTGCCTGGTTCGGCGAGCGACGGCCGGCGACTCTCGGCTGGGCGGGGGCAGAGGTGTTGAATGGCGCCATCACGACAGGTAGCGGCGCGCCCTCCCGCTTCGTCTCTCCCGGATCGGTGGGGACCTTGAGCGAAAGCGAGTAAGCGGGACAGCCGCCGCTTCGAAGGATGCGCTCGCGCCCCTGTTCACAGTAGGCGTGTAGCCACCGCCACGTCTCCGCGTCATGGTCGCTGGGCAGGCGTACGCCGACCAGGCCACGCCGGACTCGCAGGTCTTCGTACAGGCCGATCTTCACGACTGGCTCGAGGGCCGCAAGGGTCTCGGGATTCGTCGGGTCGAGACCGCCAGTCTCGGAAACCGTCTTCCTCGCTTGTGCTTTGAGGATTGCCTTTTCCTGCTCGGCGTTCTCAGGGGTAGCTGCGTCGGCAAGTTCGGCGACTCGCTCGCGCGCCTGTGCCTGGTTGTCCGGGTTGAAGTCGTGCGGGTAACTTCGGTCAGTCGTCGCCTAAGTCTACGTTCAGGCCCGACGGCGCGGCAATCTCGTGCGGCGTCGTCCCGCTCGTATCGGAAAGGTCGGGCTCCGGTCCTGTGGTGCTTCCGAACCACGTCGACCCGGTCGGCCCCGGGCCTGCTTGACGACGGGTTCGTTTCCTTCGTCACCCGATCGAGGAAGCGGCCGATGGCGGCTAATCCGGGACCGGAATTGCCCCAAAGGGCGACGCTCCGGCCGCGGATGCCTCGTCGCTACGCTCCTCGATCCCCGCGACGGGAGCTCCCCGGTCCTCGCCAAACTCCTCTTCTCGTATTGACATTGATCCTCCATGCCAACGTGTGCACCCACTATTCAACGGCATGGCTGCTGTGTCACCTACGTTGGCGAATAGGGAGAGGTGAATTCACGCGCGTGCAAGCTCTCCCAGCGCGCCCTTCGTGGCGCGCCCTTCGTGTTCAGCGATCAGAAGAAGCAAGATGCTATAGCAGTCAGAATGGGCACCAGGATGGGACTCAGTAAATGCAGTAGACGAAGGAACGTCGGAGGTTTGTGAACAAGTTCCTTGAAGGCCTCTCGGCGCGCGAGTCCGCGCCACAGATGGAACCGGCCACGAGGGAACAAGACCGGCCTGGCGATGTTCGCCATGACCCCAATTCCGATGACTGAATAGACCGCCATCGGAGAGCCGGTGAAGTTCCTTCCCTGTACCCGGAGCAGCAGCACTACAAAAGATGTCAATAACAGGAGCGCGAGTAGGATGTTGTGTACAGTGTAGACGTAACGTGACAGAGGAGAGTACCACGGCCTCGTCTTCCTGATAACCGAGAGAAGTCTTTCGCGAGTATTCTCGACCTTCTCTTCGTGTCGCCCGCCTACAGATACGGACAAAGGGTGGCTCGTGACCCAGTGAGCATCAAAATCGACGTTCAAGGACAGATCTTCTAACGTGTTTGACCAGATCTCGAGTCGATGGATGCGGCGTTCGGATGCGCGGCTGTAAGAGAGGAGTTCCTCTATTCCATCGAACGTCCAGTCGCCGTCGGGGTTTCTCACACGCACTTGGGGCTTCTTGTTGGTCTCGTTCTCAATCGTCGTACATAGCTCCCGAAGGATGTCCACTCCGAGGCGGAAAGCGTGGCCGGGCCGCTTGGATAGGTGGATCTTATTCACCGGTCCCACTCCTGTAGATCGGACCGATTAACGTTAGGAAGAGGTACTTGATAAGTCACGAGGGGGCGCGGCGGGGGCTCTCGGGTCCGCCGAAGAGCCGCCGCGGGGCCGCGTCGCTCTCGGCGTAGAGCATACTTCGTCATGCTTGGGCGATGCGCAGATTTGGGTAATGCAGTTCTCCGGCACCCTGACGGTCGTCATCCCGGCAATGTGCTTCACGGGGGCTTCAGTGCAACTGCGCTGTCCAGCTCTTGGGCTGGTTGCGCTCGGCGGCTTCTACGCCCACAAACCGTGGATCACCTCGCCCTTGACGAGCTCTCTCGGCTGGTCCAGGTGGTTCAGGATCTCCATCGCGGGGTCGATCCCCAGGGTGTAGTAGACGGTGGCCAGCAGGTCGTTCGGGTGGACGGGTTTCTCGCGGGGGGCGGAGCCGGTCTCGTCGGATTCGCCGTAGAGTTGGCCGCGGGAGACGCCGGCGCCGGCGACCAGAGCGGTGTAGCAGTACGGCCAATGGTCGCGGCCGTCCGGCGAGTTGCTGTTGCCGGAGGTGCTCACGCCGAGTCGCGGTGAACGGCCGAACTCGCCGACGGCGAGAACGAGGGTCTCGTCGAGCAGGCCGCGGTCGTCCATGTCGGCGAGCAGCGCTGCGAGCGCCCGGTCGAGAACGGGGCAGTGGAGGTTCTTGAGCGGTCCGAAGTTCGCGGCGTGGGTGTCCCAGGAGTCGACCTCTGGGTTGCCGTTCGCGACGGCGGGCCAGTTCAGCTGGACGAAGCGCGTGCCGGCCTCGATCAGGCGGCGGGCCAAGAGGGCGCCCTGGCCGAAGGTGTTCCTGCCGTAGCGCTCCCGGATCTCGTGACTCTCGTTCGAGAGGTCGAAGGCCTGGCGCGCCTTGCCGGAGAGGACGAGGTCGTAGGCCTTCTCGTAATACTCGTCGAGCGCGGAGTCGGCGACGGCCTTCTCGAGCTCCGGCATCGAAGCGTTCAGGCCCTTGCGAAGCTCGAAGCGGCCGGCGAGGCGCCCGGGAGAGGTCTCCTCGCGGAGTTCGAGATCGCTCAGCCGGATCTGTTCGTTCGGGTCCTGGTAGAGCCGGTAGGGATCGTACGCCCTGCCGAGGAAGCCGGCGGCGCCTCCCTTGCCGATGACGTCGGATTCCTGCAGGGGCCTCGGCAACTCGACGAACGGCAGCATCGCGTCGTCGAGCGGCTTGAGTCTCGAGATGTGCGAACCGGCGGTAGGGAAGTCGGCCGGCGTCGGCGGTTCGAGTTGGCCCGAGGGCGACACGCGGTCCGGCGGGTAGCCGGTCAGCATCTGGTAGATCGCGGCGGTGTGGTTGAAGAGCCCCTTCGGGGTGTAGCTCATCGAGCGGATCAGGGTGCACTTGTCGACCTGGTCGGCGAGGAGGGGCATCGTTTCGGAGAGTCGGATGCCTGGGACCTTCGTGTCGATGGCGCCGAATTCGCCGCGAACGTTCGAAGGGGCGCCGGGCTTGGGGTCCCAGATGTCGATGTGGCTCGGTCCGCCCTGGAGGAAGAGCAGGATGACGGACTTGGCGCTGCCGAAGCCCCTGCCGCCGGCGAGCGCGTCGGCGGCGGTCGTCGCGGCGTGGGCCTCGCGGAGCGCGAGAGCCTGGCTGAGCGAGATGCCGAAGATGCCAAGCGAGCCGACGCGGAGGAACTCCCGCCGGGTCGGGCCGTCGCAGGTGTGGCCGGACTGTCCTGGAATGACGAGCATGATGCGGTTCCCATCTAGGTTGCTAGGAGTTGAACAGGAAGGCGTTCGAGTTGAGCAGCGCCCACATCAGATCCTGGGCGGCTGCGGTTCGGCTTGGGGCGCTGGCGAAGTGGCTGCTCGCGAGTTCTGCCTCGGCCCCGGTCGGAAGGCGTCCCAGAGTTGCCAGGTAGAGCTCGTCGATCATCTCCTCGTTGTCGAGGCCGGCGAGCACGAGGCTCGCCACCCGCCCCCGAGCGTCGCCGATCGCGTCGGCGATGACCGAGCCGTTCAGCAGGCTGAGCGCCTGGGACAGGCTCATTTCCGTCTTCCGCTCGCACTCGCAGGGGGTCTCGCGGTCCGGCTTCCCGAACAGGTCGAGAAACGTCTCGATGCCCATGCCGGCGGTCATCACGTGCGGATCCGGGAGGGTCGTCGCGCCGAAGTCCTCAGGCAGCGTGTCGATCTCGAACGTCGAACCGGTTGCGCTCGCCACCGCGTCGGCGAGTTGCTCGGCGCTCAGCCGGCGCGGTTGCCGGTGCGAGAAGTTGATCCGGTCGTCGCGGTTCCAGTCGTTCGTTTCGAACGACGCCTGATAGGCGCGGGAGGTTGCGATCGTCCGCATCAGGTGGCGGAGGTCGAAGTCGTTCTCGACGAGGTCCGTCGTCAATGCGCTGAGCAACTCGGCGTTCACCGGCTGGTTCGAGGCGCGGATGTCGTCGACGGGCTCGATGATCCCGCGGCCCATGAAGTAGCTCCAGATCCGGTTGGCGATGGCCGGCGCGAACCAGGGGTTCTCGGGCGAGGTCAACCACTCGGCCAGCGCGGAGCGGCGTCCGAGCCCCTCGCCGGGGTCGGGCGCTCCCGTCACCGGCACGAGATACCTCGGAGGCACCACCGCCCCTGTCTTCGGATGAAGCTGCTCGTTGTCTCGGCGCTTGTCGAAGACGATCTCCTCGCCGGTTCGGAAGCCGGGGCGCACGCCGAGACCGGCGAAGAAGGCGGCCATCTCGTAGTACTGGTTCTGCGTCCAGCGCTCGAATGGGTGGTCGTGGCACTGAGCGCAGACCATCCGCACCCCCATGAACAGCTGGGTGGTCGTCTCCATCGCCTCCCTCGGCTCGCGGGCGGCGCGGTAGAAGCTGGCTGCCGGGTTGTCCAGCGTGCTGCCGCTCGCCTCGATCAGCTCTCGTACCAACTCGTCGTAGGGCCGGTTCTCGTCGATCTGCTTGCGAAGCCACTCGCGGAAGGTGAGCATGCCCTTGTAGCTCATGAACTTCCGGTTGCTGCGCAAGAGATCGCCCCACTTGAGCGTCCAGTGGTCGACGAATGCGCGACCGCCGATCAGTTCGTCGACCAGCCGTTCGCGCTTCGTCTGGCTCGACGTGTCGTCGGCGAGGAAGGCGCGCACGGTCTCCGGGCTCGGGATCTGGCCGGTGAGATCGAGCGACACCCGGCGCAGAAAGGCAGCATCGTCAACCGGCGTCGACGGCAGGACCTCGATCCGGCGGAGCTTCTCGTCGATCAGTTCGTCGATGTAGTTGACCTGCGGCAACCGAGTCCATTCGAAGCCCTGGCGGCCGCTGAGAACGGTGGCCGGCACGCTCGCGAACTGTCCCTCGTAGCGGACGAGGAGCGTGCTCTCGCCGTGGCGCAGGCCGACCGCAACCGGACCGTTCGCGCTCTCCTCGATCGCCATCGTCTCCGTGTTGCTGCTTGTTACGTGCATCTCCCGGGTCACGTCTCGGGTCGTACCGTCGCCGTAGGTTGCGATGACGGTCGTCGCCTGGCGTTCGCCCGGGCGAGCCATGAACACCTCGGCCGGCTGCACGTCGAGCGACACGACGCGGTCGACCTCGGGTTCGCCGTAGGGGACTCCGGCTGCAATCCAGTCGAGCAGCAGGTTGTAGTAGCGGGAACCGTGGAGGAGCCGTTGACCGCCCATGTGCGCGACCTGCAGCGTCGGCTTGGCGAGCATCAGCGACCGTTCCGGTTCGGCGCGGTTGAAACGCCGACCGGACATGTCGTAGAGCAGGGATTGATAGTCGAACTCGGGGTCGTAGCCACGGAGCGAGAGCTTGAAGCCGTTCTTGCCCTTCGCGGCCCCGTGACACGTGCCCTGGGAGCAGCCGACCTTGTTCAGCACCGGCAGCACGTCGCGGATGAAGGTGACCTGCCGACGTTCCGGGTCGACGACGGCGGCGCCCGTCGACGCGGCGCCAATCATCCACGCCAAGCCCGACAGGGCCGCAAACGCCGGTATTGCGGTGCTGTTTCTCATCGTGCCTTGACCTCCATTCGTGCCGCTACGGGAGTCGTCGCGTAGGGCGCCCTCGCCTCGTCGCCGCCTCCTAGCCAGGACGACGAGACGACCAGAATCTCATACTCGCCGGGTTCCACCGCTTCCGACGCCTCGCAAGCGATGTGGAAGGCGCCGTCCTCGTCGGCAGCGAGTTCCGTGCTGTGGCAGAGAACGCCCGTCGGCAGGGCCTCGGCTCGCAGCGTTACGGGCTGCCCGAAGCTCTCCTCGCGGTGAAGCGAGCCCTTGACCGTTCCAGCGGCGCCGCTCCTGACCTCTGCCTTCTCGACCTCGACCCGATAGCCGGGGACCACGTGGACGGTGACGGCGGGCGAGTAGACGACCTGTTCGCGGGCGCCGACGATCACGGTTCCGCTCAGCACCGCCGTGTAGCGGTCGTAGCGGGTCCCTTCGCTGCTCCGCAGGATCCTCGTGCCCTCGGCCTGGTCGTACTCGTCCTCCTCCGTCGTCTTGATCCGGAACTCGCCGCCGTTGATCGACGCACTCACCCGCTCCGGCGGTTCGATGTCCTCGCCATTCGCCGTCGGCGCCTCGAAGGTCCAGTCGAAGTGGAACGGCATTCCCTTGACGAGCCGCACCTCCGCCGGCGGCGCGCCGAGAAGCCGGGGCCCCGGTCGACCGGTCAGGAGGACGGGCAGGGCGCTCTCGAGCCACGGGGCGGTGAACGCGCGCTCCGCCTCGTTCGTGTCGCTTCTGCCGTCGCCGGGGCGAACGAAGGTGATCACGCCGGGAAGCGTGGCCCGCCTCCGGATCGTCGTCCCGTCCTTGCGGACGCCTTCGCCATGGACGACGAGGTCGAGGCGTTCGCGCGGCGCGTTCGGGTCCGCAGTCAGGGTGAGGAGCCCCGAGCGGGACACGGTCCGCCGGTCGAGGTCTCGCAGCTCGGCGGGAATCCAGCCTTCACGGACGGTCATCCCGTCGGGAGGGTCCTCGACGTAGAGTCGGATCGGTCCGAGGTAGCCGCGCCGCGTCGCGATTGCGCGGACGGTCTGTGTCGCGCCGGCGGCGATTGACACCTGCGGAGTCGACAGGCGGAGCTTGAAGTCGGGGGCGTCTTCCGTGACGTTCAGGCGGTAGGCGAGGCGTTTGCCGCCGCGGCCGACGAGGTCCTCGATCGTGATGTCCAGAACGTCCGCGCCGTCCGGCGTCTCGACGAGAACCCAGGGATCCGAGGAGGTGGCGGACGGCGACAGGAGCCGGGTCGTGTCGGGATCGGGAACGTCGTCGCCCGCTGTGGCGAGGACGTCACCCCCGGGAGTGGCGACGGTGATCACGCCAAACAGCTCGGAGGTGCCGAGACCTGCCGCTTCGAGTTCGATGAGCAGGCGCTGGCCTGGTCTGGCGGCGATCCGGTAGCGGTCGACTTCGCCCTGCTTCGCGATGCGGCCGTTCACGGTGAACGGCGGCTCGAGCGGATGCCGCGCCTCGCGGTCGCTTTCGCCCCGCTCGGGACTCTCGCCGACGACGACGGGGAAGGGCAGGGCGGCGCTTCGCCTGCCGCGCCCCGGCTCGGGCCCGATCAGGGCGAACGCCGTGTTCCCGTCGACCGTGCGGGTCATTCGACGAGGGGACCGGCTGGAACCGTCGGCAACCTCGAGCCGGGTGAGTTGCCCGCGCTGGACGCCGAGCGGGAACACAGCCTCTGCGTATTCGTAGTTCTCGGCGCGGATCAGCTTGAGTCGGTAGAAGTTGAGTTGCTGTCGGCTGAACCGCGCGTCGTGCACCTCGATCTCGTAGCGGCCGCCCTGCCGCGGCGCTTGCCAGTCGAGGCGGGCGTCGACATCGATCAGGCGGCCGTCCTGGTTCGAGGCGACTTCTCGCCCCTCGGCGTCGAACAGCCGCAGCACCGGGTCGATCGCCGAGCCCAGTCGTCTCGCTTCGACCTCGAGGACGAGGCGTTCGCCGGCTGGAGCGTCGAACGCGTAGCGGTCCCGCTCCGGGCCCTCCAGGGTGCCGTTGACGACAATGGGAAGCTCGGCGATGTACGGCGGCGAGTCCTCGGTGTCTTCGGCGCCGCCTTCGTCGAGCTCGCGTTCGGAGGTCTCCGGCAGCGTGTCGACCCGGAACAGGAGCGCGTTCGAGATCCCGTCGTCGGTCACCAGGCGGATCGGGTAGAGGCCGGGCGCGGCATCCGCTTCGATCTCGAGGAGCAGATTGGCGAACTCGATCCTGCCGCTGTTCGGGTCCGCGTCGCCGAGTCGCGCGAACGCGCCGGGAAGGGAACTCTCGATTTCCATGTCGTGCGGCAGGCCGTAGCCGGCCAGGAGCAGGCGGAGCGCGGCGCCCTGCGGAGCTCCGTGCGGTTCCATGTCGAGCAACACCGGCGGCGGCGCCGCAGTGAGCGCTCCCGCGCAGGCGAAGCCGGCGAAGACGACATGGCTGCCGACCGTCGCGCGGCGGAGGGCGGGGTGGAGACGGCGTCGGCCGTTCATCGGGCGCTCGTCGCTGGCAAAGCGGCGGGTTCTTCAAGCGGCGCCGGCACGAACTCGTGGAGAAGTTCGCCGTCGGCGGCACGGTAGAGCCTGAGCAGACCGTCGAAGCCCGCAGCCGCGATCTCGGCGCCGGCGGGATCGAACGCCAGCGTGTAGATGCCGGCCCGGTGTCCCACCAGGGCTGCCGTCCGCTCGCCGCTTTCGAGATCGTAGAGCGGCGCTTCAGCCGCCGCGCCGCCGACCGCCAGCCGTTCTCCGTTCGGGTCGACGGCGAGGGCGAAGATCTCTCCGCCCTGGTGCTCGAAGGACCGCAGCAGGGTCGAGTCGTCGGCGATCAACATCTTCCGCTGGCGGTCCATCCGGTAGAAGTACGGCACTCGATCCTCGCCGCCGATGATCACCGCGTCGAACCGAGGGTGGCGGGCGACCGCCGCGAGTTCGCCGCGCAGGAGGTTGATGTTCTCGATGAAGGCGCCGCTCGCGGCATCGATGAGCTTCGCTGCCCGGTCGCGGCCGACGGAGACGATGCGCCGGCCGTCGCCGCTGAAGACGACGCCCAGGACCCAGTTCTCGTGGTGGTTCATCCGGAGCAGCTCGCGGCCGCTGTTCACCTGGTGGATGCGCACGGAATGATCCGCGCAGCCGACCGCGAGCCGTCGTTCGTCGGGCGAGACGGCGAGTCCGAAGAGCGTGTCGTGGCAGATCGTCGTCGAGACGCGGAGGGTCTTCTCGTCGACGTCCCAGATCTGGATCTCGCCGAAACGGGCCGGTGTGCCGCCGGTCGCCACGAGTCGGCCGTTGCGGAGGAACGCGAACCCTTGGATGCGCTCCGAGACGCTGCCGAAGCGGGCTTCCAGGCTGTCCTCGTCGGCGCCGATCTTCGCTCGGCGGTGGAGCAGCACTTCCCGATTGCCCGATACCGCCAGCCATTCGCCGTCCGGGGAGTAGGCAACCGCCGTGATGACAGGCGGCTGGCGGTAGATGATCGGTCTGGAGACGGCGCCGCTTGCCATCTCCTTCGGCGTGTCGTCCTTGCCGCCGGCTGCGATCCAGGCACGGATCGTGGCGATTTCCGCGTCGGCCAGACGGTCGCCGCGCATCGGCATCGCCGGCTCGAGTTCGCCGCGCAGCATCTTCAGCAGGCGGCTCTCTTCCGGATCGCCAGCGACGAGAGCGGGTCCATTCGCGCCGCCTCTGGAAAGCCCCTCGAAGCTCGTCAGATCGAGCTCGCCGCCGAGCTGTGCCGGTTGATGACAGCCCTGGCATCGTTGCTGGATGATCGGCCAGACGTCCCGGTAGTAGCTGGGGTCGGACGCTCCGCCGTCGGTGGTTCCCTCTTCGGCGACGGCGACCCCCGGACGGGCCGCGCCGGCCGCGGTCAGCGCAAGCGCTGCCGCGAGGCCCGCGAACCTGGCGAGGGGGGACGGCGCCCTGCGGGCGTCAGGCGAGGATCTCGTGGACCACATTGCCGTGGACGTCGGTGAGTCGGAAGTCGCGGCCGCCGTAGCGGTACGTGAGGTTCTCGTGGTCGATGCCGAGAAGATGGAGGACGGTCGCCCAGAGGTCGTAGACCGTGACCTCGTCCTTGACGACGTGATAGCCGAGATCGTCCGTCGCGCCGTGGATCGTGCCGCCCTTGATCCCTCCGCCGGCGAGCCAGATGGAGAAGCCGAACGGGTTGTGGTCGCGGCCGTCGGCGCCCTGGGAGAAGGGAGTGCGGCCAAACTCGCCGGCCCAGATGACGAGCGTTTCGTCGAGCAGACCGCGCGCCTTGAGGTCCTTGAGCAGGCCGGCGATCGGCTGATCGACCTGGAGCGCCATTGCCCGGTGGCCGGGCTCGAGGCCGGTGTGCTGGTCCCACGGGTTCGCAGCCTGGCCCGCGTCGGCCGGTTCCGGCAGGCAGCTCAATTCGACGAAGCGCACGCCGCGTTCCACCAGCCGCCGGGCCAGCAGGCACTGACGGCCGTAATCCGCAGTTGTCTGGTTCGGGTGGTCCAGTGCGTAGAGTTGGCGGGTCGCCTGGGTCTCGCCTCCGATGTCGCAGAGTTCGGGAACCTCGGCCTGCATCCGGAACGCCGTTTCGTAGTTCCGTACCGCTGCCTCGACGTCGGCGTGACCGCCGAGCTGCTGGAGGAAGGCCCGGTCCATTTCGTCCACGAAATCGAGCCGGTCCCGTTGCGCGGACCGGGACTCCAGGGGCTGGATGTTCTCGACGGCGTCCGCTTTGTCGCCGCGCAGGATGGAACCCTGAACGTCGGCCGGCAGGTAGCCGTTGCTGTAGAGACCGACGCCGCCATGCGGGATGCCGGCCTGTCCGCTCTGCAGGACGACGAATCCGGGGAGGTTCTCGTTCTCCGTGCCGAGGCCGTAGTTCACCCAGGCGCCGGCCGACGGATGCCCGACCAGAGGAAACCCGGTGTGAAAGAAGTAGTTGCCTTGGGCATGCTCGTTCACCTTGCTCGTCATCGACCGGATGACGGCGAGGTCGTCGACGCATTCGCCGACGTTGGGGAACATGCTGCTGACCGGGATGCCGCTCTCGCCGTACTGCTTGAAGGGGAACGGCGAGGCGAAGATGTTGCCGTTGTCGTTGAACTGGGTGCGCTCGATCCTGGTCGGCATCGGCTTGCCGTGATCGCGGTCGAGCAGAGGCTTGGGGTCGAACGAGTCGACCTGGGATACGCCTCCGGACATGTACAGGAAGATGACGTGTTTGGCCCGTGCTCGCGGCGCGCCGTGAGCAGCCCCGGGAAGGAGCGTCGAGCCAAGCATGCCGTTCAGGGCGATCGCACCGAAGCCGGTCGAGACCTGGGCCAGCATTCGCCTGCGGCTCATCAAGGGGCAGTGGTGAGCGATCATCGGAGGTAGACGAACTCCTTCATGTTGAACATGGCGTGCGCGAGTTCGCGCCAGGGGTCGCTACCGGCGGCGCTTCGCTCGAGCCGGTCGGCTTCCGCCTCGAGCCGCATGATCCGGGACCACGCGCCGCGAAGGATGCGTGCCTGCTCGGCTTCCGACGGGACCTCGATGTTGCCGAGCGCTGAAGCCGCGACTTCGTCCGGTCCGAGCGCTCGACCGTATGCCCGGGCCTGGAGGACGAGGAGCGGCTTGTCGCCAACCCCCGTGAACACGAGACGTCCCTCGACGAAACTCATCGGCAGTTCCTGCCGGACGCTCTCCGGGTCATCTGGATCACCGTTCCGGTAGGCGGTCCATGCGTCGTTGCGGCCATGCGACAAGACGAGGTGGACCGGCGGCTTCGGGTTGCTCGCCTGCTCGGGGCGCCTGTCGATCCAGACCTCGAGCGTGTATTCGTCGAGCGACTGCGGGATCGCCGTCGTGGCCAGCGCGTCCGATGGTCCGAGCCACAGCGCCCCGTCCTTCACCTCGGCGCGCCCGTCGAGCTCGAGTTCGAGACCGCCGATCGTGTCCGTGGCGAGGCCGTCCTCCGGCGGTTCCTCGAACTCCCATGCCGCGATGGCCTTCGGCGCCGCCGAGCGGTGGTAGAAGCGGAGCACCCCGCGCGTCTTGCTCGCCGTGTCAGCGCGCAGCCCGGCGCTCTTTTCGCGCCGGTTCAGGGCCTCCGCCGTCCAGATCTCCACATCCTCCGGCCGTGGTTCGCGGCTGTGGGCGCTCTGAAGGAACCTCTGGGCGGCGTCAAGCTCTTCCTCGGTCGGAGCGCGACCGACGGCGAGGCGGAACATCGCCGTGATGCGTTCCCGATCGCTTTCCAGTTCGGGGTCTTGAACGACGCGCTCGCCGAAGCGGGCGGCAAGATGCATGACCTGGGTGTTGTTCATCAGGAGGAGCGACTGGGCGGGCACGTTCGTCTGGTCTCGTTGTCCCTTCGTTGTCACGGGCGTCGGCAGATCCAGCGTCTGGAGAATCGGATCCGGCTGGTTCCGGATGACCTCCACGTAGACGCTCCGCCGGTTCGACCAGCCCGGCACGGGGCGCGTCTCGGCGCTGTCGACGGGTTCGAGCTCCCCGGCGGCAAGCAGCATGGAATCGCGTACGGCTTCGGCCTCCAGGCGCCTGAGATGGGCGTGGGAGAGAAGGTCGTTTCGCGGATCCCGTTCGCGGGCGGCCGGCGACGGCGTCGACTCGAGCTGGAAGGCTCGGCTCGAGGCCAGGCGTCGGACGAAGGTCTTGAGCGACCACCCGTCTTTTCGGAGCGCGGTTGCCAGATGATCGAGCAGGGCGGCGTTCGAGGGGAGCTCGCCCATCTGCCCGAAGTTGTCCGGCGTTCCGACGATCCCGCGACCAAACGTATGTGCCCAGAGACGGTTCGCGATGACTCGGGCGGTCAGCGGGTTGCCGTGGTCGAGCATGCTCTCGGCCAGCGCAAGCCGCGGGTGAACCGAGTCGGGGTAGGGCTTCGGGTCGATCGCTTCGAGGAACCTCTGGGGTACGGGCTCGCCGAGTTGCCGGTGGTTGCCCCGCTCCATCAGCGGCTGGTCGAAACGCGGACCGGCGAGCACCGCAGGGGATCGGGTCGGAACGGGAATCCGCTCCTCGAGCTCCCGGATCGAACGAACGAGCCGACGGGCCTCTGGCACCTCGTTCATGTCGTTCGGGAGCAGGCCGCGACGAACGAAGCTCGCCAGGAACCGGGCCTGAGCGTCCGTCATCGTCCCGTTCTGCCAGGCGCGCGAGGCCTCGCTCACCGCTCTCGCATAACGAGCGGCCAACTCGGCCCGATCCGTCGGCGCGCCCTCGATCTCGAAGAGGGGCGCCGTCGTCTCGGCTGGCTCGTCGCGCGGGAGTTCGCCGCCCTCGTCGAAGACGATCGCTTCGGTGATTCCGAACCAGGAGCGGTCCGACCGCGCTCCTCGACTTTCTCCCGTCATCGGGTGGTCGGCAGCCGTCACCAGTTCGATGTAGGCGTGGTCACCGTCCCAGTAGTCGAGATCCCAGTGCTGCCATCGCCAGGCGCCATCCGACAGGGTCTCGATCGGATAGACCTCGCCGCGCTGCGGGTAGTTCTGGACCACATAGCGCGCGACGGCGCCGCCGCTGCCGGCGATGCGTACGGCGAGCTTCTGCTTGGCCTCGATGAAGAAACGCGGCGACGAGAAGGTCCCGTTGTGACGGCTCGTCAGCGAGTGGGTGTAAACGCCCGCCGGCAAGATGTCGCCGACGATCGCCTCTCCGGCCCGGGTGACCTCGTAGCTTCCGGCTTGCTGCGGCTTGGCTTCGGGGAGACCGTTGCCGTGGCGATACCACTCCTCGACATCCTCGGAGCGGCTCAGGTCCCAGCGATGCGCGGCGGGCGCCCTCTGCCGTGTCTCGAGGGACCTCCTGCTCTGTTCATAGGCGCTGGCGAGCTCCTTCCACGTGTTCGTGAAGGTCCCGGGGTCTCGGACCTCGCGGGTTCGGACCCAGGCGTGGAGGGGATCTTCAGGCGACAGGCCGTCCTGGAGCGCCGCGGCCCAAGGGCCTTCCGGTCGCTCCAGCCTTTCGGCGAGATGTCCAGCCGCGGTCTTCCAGGTTTCGGCGAGTACGTCCCGAAGTTCTCTCTTCAGCTCGCTCAGGTCGTCCCGATGAGCGTTGCGGCGTGCCTCATTGTCGATCGTCCGCACGCCCGGCCGCCCGTTGACCATCGTGCCGTAGAACGCGTAGAAGTCGGCCTGGCTGATCGCGTCGAACTTGTGATCGTGGCAACGGGCGCAGGCGACGGTCATCCCGAGGAAGGCCTTGGAGACGACGTCGATCTGGTTCTCCGTGAAGCGGACCTGCTCGTCGAGCGCGTCGGTCGGGCCGAAGCCGTGCAGAACGAAGCGATACTGGGCGATGCCGATCGCCGACTCGTTGATGCCCAGCTCGGCGTTCATCCTGGGTTCGTCGAGGAGATCGCCCGCCAGATGCTCGCGGATCAGCTGGTCGATCGGCACATCCGCGTTCAGCGCACGGATCAGATAGTCGCGGTAGCGCCAAGCGTAGGGAATCGGCGGGTCGCCCTCGCTTCCGTGGGACTCGGCGTAGCGAATCCAGTCCATCCAGTGCCGGGCCCAGCGTTCGCCGAAGGCCCGCTCGGCGAGCAACCGGTCGATCTCCTCTGCGACTGCGGCGTCCCGGTCGATGGCTGCGCGGCGCTCGAAGTCGTCGATCCGGGCAGGGGTCGGAGGCAAACCGGTCAGCACGTAGGAGAGTCGGCGGATGACGATCCGCGGAGCGGCAAGCGGAGCAGGCTCGAGACCTGCGTTGGCGATCCCGGCGGCGAGGAATCGGTCGACCGCGCTTCTGGACCACGCCGGGTCCGCGATCTCAGGAGGTTCCGGATCGTCGATTGGCTGGAGACTCCACCAGCGCTTCCGCTGTGCGAGCGTTGCCTCCCAGGAGGTGGCATGCCGGAGCGCCTCGGCGGTGGGCGGTTCGTCGCGCGGGTCGGGCGCCCCGAGTTCGATCCAACGTTCGAAGTCGGCGATCACCGCGTCCGGCAGTCTGGCGCCGCCCAGGGGCATGCGGAAATCCAGGCTGGGGTGACGCATCGCTCGGAGCAGCAGGCTGCTCCGCGGTTGACCCGGTCGGATCGCGGGGCCCCGCATGCCGCCTTCGAGGAGACCGTTGCGGTCGTCGAGCCGGAGCCCGCTCTCGGCCGTTCCCGCGCTGTTGTGGCAGGTGTAGCAGTGTTCGACCAGAACAGGACGGATCTTCCGCTCGAAGAACTCAAGATCGGCCGGGGCGAACTCCGAGGTCGCCGCGATGGCCGCGAGAGGGGCGGAAAGGCCCGCCACCCAGCACAGCAAGATCCTGCTTGGCAATGGCATTGGTGACGCTCTTCAGTGTACAACGCCGCCGCGGAGGAGCGCTGGACCTCAATTGGGGGTTGGCCCGGCGGCGGGGGGAGCGCGTTCGTAGCGGTCACGCACGGCGCCGGTGATGTCGTCGCGAACGATGCGGAACAGGTCGCGGCGCCACTGCCGGCCCTTCGAGACCTCGGTCGAGATGACGACGACGACCACCTCCTCGGCGGGCGCAATGTAGATGTACTGGCCGCCATATCCGCTCGCGATGTAGGCGCCCCGTTCACGCGGCGGCCGCAGCCACCACAAGTAGCCGTAGCCGCCGTAGATCCGGGCGCGCCCGCGTGGTCCGGCAAGCGCGGAGCGGGTGGATTCGTCGACCCAACGCCAGGGCACGACCTGTTCGTCGCCCCAGCGCCCGCGGTCGAGATAGAGCTGGCCGAACTTCAGCATGTCGCGGGGGGTCAGGGACATGTTGTTGCCGCCGACGTTGACGCCTTGGCGATCGCTCGCCCAGGCGGAGCGCTCGATTCCAAGCGGGGTGAACAGTCGGGCGCGGGCGAACTGGTGGGTGCTCGTGCCGGTTGCCACCCTCAGCATGGCGGACAACAGGTGGGTACTGCCCGTGCTGTAGGAGAACCGAGTGCCCGGTTCGGCCTCGAGCCGTCGGTCGAGCGCCGCCTGTACCCAGTTTTGCGAGGCGACCCACGAACCGTAGGCGCCGAAGCTGGTCGACTCGAGACCGGAGGTCATCGTCAGCAGATGGCGGACGGTGATCAGGTTCTTGCCCGGCTCGTCGAGGTTGGAGGCTTCCGGCAGAACCCCTGCGAGCGGCTGGTCGAGTTCGAGTGCGCCGTCCGCGATGGCGAGTCCGGCAAGTGCCGACAGGATGCTCTTCGACGCGGACTTCAGGTTGTGCAGTCGATCCCGGGAGGCGCCCGCGAAGTACTGCTCGGCGACGAGTCGGCCGCCGCGCGCGACGAGCAGTCCGCGAACGCCGTCGAGCGCACCGATCGCTTCGACCGCCCGGGAGACCCGGTCGGCGTCGAGCCCGACGGCCTCGGCGGGGACGAGTTGCCAGTCGCCCGGCCAGTCCGTCGCGGGCGGCGGCGTCGGCAGTTGGAACTCGGCCAGGACCGGGGCGACTCGGTCGAAGGCGTCGAGAGCGTCGGCTCCTGGCGC
This sequence comes from Candidatus Multivoraceae bacterium, assembly GCA_965219625.1. Classification (GTDB taxonomy): domain Bacteria; phylum Acidobacteriota; class Thermoanaerobaculia; order Multivoradales; family Multivoraceae; genus Multivorans. Next base: position 2,543,386 of record OZ244782.1, read on the forward strand.
CGGCTCGATCCACAACGGTCGCCAGCCGGAGCTCGCCGCGTGGAGCAGGAGCGGGGAGGGGCTCTCCGCATCGAGCTCGACGTAACCGGCGTCCTTGAATCGGAGTGGGTCGAGGGCGCCGCTGATCAACGTGGGGCGCTCCGGCTGGACGAGTACTTGCGCGATGAGATCGCCGGCCGCGCGCCCGGAGGACTCCCCCTGGCGGGTTCCAGGGTCGGTCGCGACGACGTCGAAGACGAAATGCGGGTGGGCGATCGTGGCTTTCAGGGCGGCGCCCCGGACGAGAGCGGGTCCCCTTGGGTTGTGAGTCGAAGAGTCGGTTGCCTCGATCGGGAAGCGGGACAGGATCGCGGGGCCGCTCTCGAAGCCCAGCCAACGGAGGGATCCGCGGCCGGGAGCGTAGGCGGCGTGCAGGTCGAGTGTCGCGGCCACGCGGTCGACGACGCAGCCTTCGTCGACGCGGCACCAGGCATTGCGGATGAAGACGAGATCGGGGTCGAAGCGATCGATCGCCGCGACGATGGCCTCGTCGACGTCGAGTTGGAGCACGCGGAAGCGCTCGGTCGTCGGCACGTCTTGACTGCCGGCGGTGGCGATCAGCCGTGGTTCGCCTGGCGGTTCGTTCATCACGATGGCCAGCAAGGCCGGGCTTGAAGCTGCGGCGAACAGCCCGCAGCACAGCGCCGCGACGCGCGTTGCCGGATGAACGGGACGGCGGAACGCGGCGGTCGCGAGAGCGACGACTCCGACCGCTCCGGCGCCGCCGAGCAGCCACCAGACAGCGCCGGGCGGCACCGCGACGAACAGGCCTGCAAGCCACGGCAGGCCGCCGGCAGCCACTGCCGCCGCGGCGACGACCAGGGCGAGGATGGACATCGAATTGCGCATCGGGGCCTTCGCGAAGGGCGAAGCGGAGACTATGCCGAGGTCGCCGGCGCTGGCGGACGCTGCTAGGCTAGCGTCTGCATCAAGACGAGAGACTCACAGGCGGCTTCGCCGCAGAAGGGAGGGTCCGGATGGATGATCGAGAGATTCCTCCGCTGATCTCTGCACTCGCAGCGTGTATGTGCCTGGCCTTGGGCATGGCCTGCGCGGCGGCGCCACCGGAGGAGGAGCCGGCGCCGCAGGTCGACCCGGCGGAGGCGAACCTGGCCGCTCTGAACGAGTTGAGGGCGAAGTACCTTCAGGCCGTCAACCGCGGTGATGCGGATGGTCTCGCCGTCCTCTACACCGAAGACGGGATACGCATCGGCGCCAACAGCAGGCCGATCGAGGGGCGCGACAACATCCGCCTGTTCGCCGCCGCCGATTATGCGGATACCCACTGGAACATGCAGCTTCGCGTCGACGAGGCGGAGTACAGCGGGGATCTCGCGTTCGTGCGCGGCACGTATGCGCTCAGCCTGTCCTCCAAGGAGGACCCCGATACGGTGACTTATCAGGAGGTCGGCAAGTGGATGGACCTGATGCGGCGTCAGGAGGATGGTTCCTGGTTGATCGAACGTGAACTCGCGAATCGCGATCATCCGCCCGGCGAGGCGCCGGAGGTGAGCGATGATGCTTAGGAAGCTGTCCGCATTGGCCGCTCTCCTGCTGCTGGCGCTCGGCACGGCCTGTACTCCGGTCGAAGAGGCGGTGCTCGAAGAGCCGGAAGTCGAACCCAGTATCGGTGACGAGTCGGCGCTGAACGCGCTCGTCGGCGGCTTCATCGATGCCGTGAACAGGGGGGACGCGGACGCCGTCGCCGAGCTCTACGCGGCGGACGGCGTGCGGATGCCGCCCGATGGTCCGCCGGTTGTCGGCCGGGAGTCCATTCGTCAGGACTTGGCCCAGAGCTTCGAGGCGAACGCAGTCGAGCTGCAGACTCAGGTGGACGAGACCCGGTTCAGTGGCGAGTTGGCCTATGTTCGGGGCACTTTCGCGATGACCGTCACCGCCAGGGACGGTTCCGCTTCGAGCGAGGTCGAAGGCAACTGGGTCAGGTTGATGCGCCGCGAGCCCGATGGCTTCTGGCTGATCGCCCGCGAGCTCTGGAACATCCGCTCCTAGCAGTGTCCGCAGCGACGTCGCCGCGGCCGCTGCCAGGCCGACTGAGGGGACGAACCAGGTGAGCGCCGGAATCGGGGACAGGGGAAGCGGGTCCGGCCTTGAATCCGGCGGCAGGGGCGGCCGGTTCTCGCGGATGAACTGGGGCTTCTACGGCTGGCGGATGCTGCCGCCCGTCTGGTTGATCTACGGCCTGGGCGCGGCGCCCTTCTACAGTTGGGGCTACTTCGCCGCCGGGATGAACGAGGAGTTGGGGCTGACCCGCGCCGACAGCGGTCTTGCCTTCGGACTCTGGTCGTTCTTTGGCGGTGCGGTCGCTCCGCTCATTGGAGTCTGCCTGACCCGTTTCGGGCCACGGCCCGTGTTCACGCTCGGGTTTCTCGTCGTGGCTGTTGCCTACCACCTGACAAGCCGGGCTCAGGACCGGTGGGACATCCTGCTGTACTTCGGTCTCTTTGCCGGCTTGACCCACACGTTCACCACGGTGCTGCCGACGCAGACCCTGGCGACAAACTGGTTCCTCCGCTGGCGAGCCAGCGCGATGGCCTTCCTGTTGACCGCGGCTGGTCTGATGGGTCCGCTGATTCTGCGATTCAACGCGGTTCTTCTGGGCAGGGGCGACTCCTGGCGCGAAGGCTGGGAGCTCATCTCCCTGCTTTGCTGCGTTCTCGGCGCTTTGTCCTTCCTGGCCATTCGCAACCGGCCGGAGTCGGTCGGTCAGCTCCGGGACGGGGCGCGTAGCTTGGCGGAACTCGAGGCGACGGCCGGCCGGTCCGAGTCTGCGGGCGGCGACCACTGGACAGCGGCCCAGGCGCTCCGAACGCCGCAGTTCGCGCTGATGGTCGTCTGCGGCCTGGGCTACGCCGTGCCGTGGGGCGTCGTGAACGCCCATGGCGGGCTGCATCTGCGCGACATCGGATTCGGCGACAACCCGGTGGCGGATCTGCTGGGCCTGATGATCCTCTGCAGCACGGGCGGCCGCGTGGCGGGCGCTTTGGGAGATTTCGTTCGGCCTCCGCGTCTTCTCGGTTTCGCCCTCGCCATGGAGGGCGTCGGAATGGCCCTCTTCCTCCTCGCCGACACGGCGTGGACGGCCCGCATCGCCCTCGTCCTTCTCGGCCTCGGCTTCGGCATGGCATACATCAGCCAGGCCGCGACCTTTGCCAGTTTCTTCGGCCGCCGGGCCTTTGCCACAACGACGGGCACGCGGTTCGCAATCGGCGCGCCCTTCGGCGCGCTTGTTCCCTTCCTCACCGGACTCGCATTCGACGTCTGGGGCAGCTACGCCGTCCCGTTCCTCGCGATCGCCGCGGTCACTCTGACCGGCTCGGTCGTCGCCTTCCTGTTGGAGCCGCCACGCAAGAAGAGCTGACAGCCGCGGCCGTCTCGGCGCCTCCGGTGCGCCGAGACGGACGGGAGTTCGAGCCGTGGCGCGCCCGGACGAGGTTCCCAGCGGCGGGCTGGCGCGACGAACGAGACGGTTCGCTACAGTAGTCGAGCGATGGCGTGTGCCTGCTTGAGCGTTGGACGGGCTGAATGCCGGCCGAGGTACAGGCCGAGCATCGCGGAAGTGGAGAAGCGTGAAGCGTCTTCTTCAACTCGCAAGAGCGTTCACGTGGTGCGCGTCGGCCTTGGCCTTCTCGCACTCTGTTTGCTGCCTCTTCCGGCGGCGGCCGCCGCCGACTGGCCGCAGTGGCGGGGGCCACGGCGAGATGGCGTCTCGACCGAAACCGGACTCGCGGCCCGCTGGCCGGCTGGTGGGCCGCCGCTGTTGTGGCGCATTGACGGTCTGGGCGAGGGCTACGGCGCCGTGTCGGTTGCCGAGGGTGGGTTGTACGTCCAGGGGACGCGCGACGGGAAGAGCCTCGTGTTCGCGCTGAACGCGGCCGATGGCGCGGTGCGCTGGGAGCGCGAACTCGGCACGCGGTTGCGAGACAGTCGAGGGAGCGGCCCACGCGGCACGCCGACCGTGGCCGGGGATTCGCTCTATGCACTGACCGGCATGGGTGAACTGGCGCGCGTCCGGCTGGCGGACGGGAGTGTGGCATGGCGGCGGAACATCCTTCAGGACTTCGGCCAGCGGAACATCAGCTGGGGGATCAGCGAGTCTCCACTCATCGAAGGCGACTGGGTGGTCGTGATGCCTGGCGGCGAACGCGGCACGATCGCGGCCCTCGACCGGGAGTCGGGCGCCACTGTCTGGACGAGCACCGGCCTGACCGACCGGGCCGGCTACTCTTCTCTCATCGCGGTCGATCTGGGGAACGACGGCGAGCCGCTCCGTCTGATCGTCGGCTTCACGGCGCGAGCCGGCGTGGGGGTCCGGGCCTTGGACGGCGAACTGCTTTGGTACTACCGTGAGCCGGCGAACCGGACGGCGAACGCGGCGACGCCGATCTATGGGGACGGCCTCGTCTTCTACACTTCGGACTACGGTACCGGCGGCGGCGCGTTGCGCCTGCAGGTGACCGGCGACAACGTCAGCAGCACGGAGGCCTGGTTCGACCCGCGTCTTCGCAATCACCACGGCGGCGTCGTGCTCCACGAAGGACACCTGTACGGGTTCTTTGGCAACGCCCTCGCATGCGTGGATTTCAGTACCGGAGAGACGGTCTGGCGGGATCGCAGCGTCGGGAAGGGCTCGCTCACTGTCGCGGACGGCAAGCTGTTCCTGCTCGGCGAGAGGCACCTCGCGGGTCTGGCCGAAGCGACCCCCGACGGCTACGTCGAACTCGGTCGCCTCAACCTGGAGAACCGCGGCCGCCAGAGCTGGGCGCATCCGGTAGTAAGCAACGGCGTGCTCTACATCCGCAATTGGGACGAACTGCTGGCCTACGACGTGGCGGCTCGTTGAGAGCGGACCGAGTCGGAGGAAAGGTGGTCCAGATCAAGCGGATCGCTTTCAACGTAGTCCCGAGCGGTCAGGTCGTCGAGCGTTTGCACCATCCCTTCGACTTCCCTGAAGCGGCCTTGACGCTGAACCCGGCCCAGCCACAGATTCAAGTAGTGGTCCCAGGTCTGGCCGGCGAAGGTCTCCTCTGAGTCGCTACGGACGAACAGGAACAGGAGAGAGACTCCAGCACGCAGTCACCCTGACGCCACGACTGGAGAGCGTCGTCGATGCGGTCGGCACCTGCCGGTGGCGCTTCATCCGGCCGTGTCACGTTGCATGTTCCTCACCGTGCGGGCCGCAGAGCGTGCGAGGGCCTCTGCCGAACGCATCTCAGAGGGGAGGCGTTTCCTGAGTTCAGTTCCTCCGCCAACCTCCGAGCCAAGTACCTCGGCGCCTGTGATCTAGGCCAAGGCGCGGTCAAACAAAGCGAGGAGACGGCTCCAGGCACGCTCCGCCTGCGCTTCGTGGTAGACCTGCGTATCGGGCGGGCACCAGCCGTGCATCGCGCCTTCGTAGACCTCGATTTCGGCGGGTAGTCCCGCTCCATCGAAGGCTTCGCGCAGCACGTCCTTCGCCTCGGGTTGCCGCTGGTCGTCGTTCTGGGCGATGGCGATCAGGTAGTGCGCCTTCATCTGCGACACGAGGAGGTGCGGGCTGTCCGGCTGATCGGTGACCAGACCGCCGCCGTGGAACGAGGCGCCGGCGCCGATGCGGTCGGGCAGTGCGGCCGCGGTTCGCATCGTCATCGGCCCCCCCATGCAGTAGCCCATCGTGCCCATCTTCCGGTCGCTGTCGACCGCATCCTGGTCGTCCAGGAAGTCGACGAACGCTCGCGCGTCGCGCACGTTCCTCTCCGGGCTGAGCGATCTCCTCAGCGGCATCAGCGTCTCGCGCAGCGCGCCGAAATCCGTCGAGTCGACGATCGGCGCCCGTTGGGTTCGGTAGTACTGGTTGACGACGAGCACGGAATACCCGGATTCGGCGAGACGGGTGGCCATCTGCCGCATCGCGGGTCGCAAGCCGAAAGCGTCCGGCCAGATGAGTACGCCCGGATGGGCGCCGCTCTCCGGGCGGACGAAGTAGCTGTCGCACACGCCGTCCGGCGTCGTTACCTCGATCTCGGACTCGGTCACGCTCTGGGCGTTCGCCGCCCTGGGCAGCAGGATGGTCAGCCCCGCCCCGGCCGAGACGGCGCCGAACTCCCGGCGCGTCAGCCGCCGTCCCTGAAGAAACCTCGCGTTCTCGGCGCTCGTTCTGTCATCACACATTCGTGGCCTCCTCGCTGTCGCCGTGGCTGTTGCCCTTGCTGTTCGACGATACTACTGCCTCCTCGGCAGGAAGCCGCGAGAATCAGACGATGACGATTCGTAACGACGCGCCCGTTCTGGTCTGGTTTCGTCGGGACCTGCGGCTGACGGACAACCCGGCGCTGGCGGCGGCCGCCGCTTCTGGTCGGCCGGTCTTGCCGGTGTACATCCTGGACGACGAGGCGGAGGAGCGGCCGTTGGGCGGCGCTTCGCGCTGGTGGCTTGAAGGCAGCCTGAGGGAGCTCGAGCGGTCGCTCAGGAAGCTGGGCAGTCGGCTGGTTCTGCGTCAGGGGCCGACCGCGGACGCGATCGCCGGGCTGGTCGCGGAGACCGGCGCTGTCGAGGTCACCTGGAACCGGCTCTACGAGCCTGCAGCGATGCGAACGGAGCAGGAGATCGAGGTTGTCTGCGACGATCTGGGTTGCGGAACGAGGTCGTTCTGCGCGTCGCTCCTGTTCGAGCCCTGGGACGTGCGAAGCGGCACCGGCTCGCCCTATCGGATGTTCACGCCGTTCTGGCGGCGCTGCGTTCAGATCGGTATCGAGTCGTTCGGGGCGGGCGCGCCGCCGGCGGAGTGCAGACCGCCCGTCACTTGGCCGGCGAGCGAGGAGCTCGCGACCTGGGCTCTCCGTTGCAACCAGCCGGACTGGGCGGCCGGATTTCGCGAGGTCTGGTCGCCGGGCGAGACGGGAGCGCGCCGCCGCCTCGACGAGTTTCGCAACGGATCAACGAACGGCGTCGAACGCTACGAGGAAGACCGCGATCGGCCGGGCCTCCCTGGAACGAGCAGGTTGTCGCCTCACCTGCACTTCGGGGAGATCGGCCCGCGCGAGGTTGCCGCCGCGGTCTCGGCGCTCGCGTCGGCCGCCGGGCGCGAAGCGTTCCTTCGCGAACTCGGCTGGCGCGAGTTCAACCATCATCTGCTGTTCCATTGCCGGGACATGGGCACTGCGAACCTGCGGCGCGAGTTCGACCGGATGCCGTGGCGGAGCGCGCCGGACGAGCTGCGGCGCTGGCAGCGCGGGCGAACTGGTTACCCGATCGTCGACGCCGGCATGCGCGAGCTGTGGACGACCGGTTGGATGCACAACCGGGTGCGGATGCTCGTCGCCTCGTTCCTCACGAAGCACCTGCTGATCGACTGGCGCCACGGCGCGGAGTGGTTCTGGGACACCCTGGTCGATGCAGATTGGGCGAACAACTCGGCGGGTTGGCAGTGGACCGCGGGCAGTGGCGCCGACGCGGCGCCGTACTTCCGCATCTTCAACCCGATCGCCCAGTCGCGCCGGTTCGACTCGGCGGGGGTCTACCTGCGGCGCTGGCTGCCGGAGCTTGCCGCCCTGCCGGACGACGCGATTCACGCACCCTGGGAGGCGCCTCCGATCGTCCTGGCCGAAGCGGGGGTGCGTCTCGGCGACCCCTACCCGCTGCCGGTGGTTCAGCATGTCCAGGCGCGACAGCGGGCGCTCGACGCCTATCGGACGTACGTCCGCCGCGGTTGAGGTGGATGGAGGGCCCGGAGTGTCGCCGGACCGGCATTCGGCTACGCGTGTTCCCCGCCCGGTTCGTGCCGACAGCCGCGGAAGCGCTCGACGCGGACCCGGTCCGGCAGGCCCAATGCCTCGGTCCGCCCCACCTTCGAGGTGTAGAACGCGAACAGGGTGCGACGCTTCAGGTCGCTGAAGAAGGCTCCTCCGGCGACGAGTTCCGACGGCAACTCCTCGTGCTCGTCGCTCACTTCCTGGAGCAGCGCCACCTGCTCCGTATGGCCGAGCTCGACGAAGGAGGCGCCGTGCAGCTCGCTTGCGCGGCGGTCGATCCACGCCAGGCCGCCGGTAGCCCGGAGTTGCTCCTCGCCGTCGGCGAGCGAGAGCTCGAGGTCGATGAACTCGTGTACCGAGGCATCGCGGGCCCCGGGAGTGTCGGTTCGCGGCAGGATGAGGTCGCACAGGGTCGCCAGCAGCTCGCCCTGGGCCGGAGTCAGCAGGCGGGGCGTCCAGTTTGCTCCTTCCGCCTGGTAGGCGGCCAGGGCCGGGATCGCGGCACGAATCGGCTCGGCCTGCAGCGTGGCGTAGCCGAATGCTCCGGCGCCTGCCGCAAGGACCTTCCGCCTGGTGGTCCCGCTGCTCATGCCAACTCCCCGCGCTTGTGCTGCTCGACCAAGTACTCGCTCGACCGAAGCGCAAGCGACATCATCGTCAGGGTCGGGTTCACGCAGCCGACGCTCACGTAGCAGGAGCCGTCCATCACGAACAGGTTCTTCACCGTGTGCGATTGCTGGTACTGGTTCAGGTAGGAGGTCTTCGGATCGTCGCCCATCCGAGCCGTGCCCACCTCGTGGATACCGGAGCCGAGCGGGGCCGGCTCGGTGTTCTCGGTGATGTTCGTGCAGCCGAGCGCCTCGAGCATGGCCCGGCCCTCCTCGATGATGTCCTGCACCATCGCGTATTCGTTGCTTCCCAGGGTGCAGTTCATCTGGAGTACCGGAACGCCCCACTTGTCCGTCTGTTGCGGGTCGAGCGTGACGCGGTTCTCGGGCCGCGGCAGGATCTCGCCGAAGCCGCCCAGGCCGATGCTCGAGACGGTGCTCCGTTCGACGTTCCGCTTGAAGGCGGCGCCGAAGCCGGGCATGCCATTGCCGTGCTGCCAGGTCGTGATGTTCTCGCCGCCCTGGTAGCCATAGCCGCGGATGAAGTTCCTCTTCCGCGTGGCCGGGTCTCTCAGATTCTGAAAGCGTGGGATGTAGATGCCGTTCGGGCGGTTCGCGCGCTCCGCCTTGGCGCCCGCCCTGGCTTCGAGTGTGCCGCGGACTCCGGTGGCGTAGATGTGGTCCATCACGTAGCGCCCGAGGACGCCGCTGTCGTTCGCGAGTCCGCCCTCCGCCGAATTCAGCAGGATGCGCGTCGAGGCGAGGGTCGACGCGCAGAGGATGACGACGTTCGCCTTCGCCTCGCGGGTCTGGTCCGTCGTCTTGTCGACCCAGGTGACGCCGGAGGCCAGGTTGCCGGCCTTCATCCCGACCTTGGTGACTGCCGCGTCCGGCACGAGCGTGAACCGGCCGGTCGCTTCGCAGTCCCTCAAGGTCGTCTGCGGCGAGTTGAAGTACGAGTTCGTTCGGCAGCCGTAGTGGCAGGGACCGCAGTAGTGACAGGCATCCCGGCCGTTGTGCCGCCGGGTGAGCACGGCATTCCTGCCGATCGTCAACGGGCGGTTGAACCTCTCGGCCAGGGTCTCCTTCAGCATGACTTCGCCGCAGCTGTAGGCCATCGGGGGCAGGAACTCGCCGTCGGGCAGGATCTCCAGGCCCTCCTTCCGGCCGTTGACGCCGATGTAGCGCTCCACCCGGTCGTAGTACGGCGCCAGGTCCGCGTAGCTCAGCGGCCAGTCCATGCCGTAGCCGTCCAGGCTGGCGGCCTTGAAGTCATAGTCGCTCATCCGATACGACTGCCGCGCCCACATGATCGACCGGCCGCCGACGACGTTGCCCTGGATCCAGTTGAAGTCCGTGCCGGGCGCGGTCGTGTACGGGTTGTCCACGTCGTCGATGAAGAAGTCCGCGTTGACCTCGGTGCACGCGTAGCAGTACGACTGCCGCGGCCGGCGTTGCAGCAGCTCGTTGCGCGGGTCGGGGCGACCCCGAAGTTCCATGTCGTGCGGGAGCGTGTGCTCGCGGAAGTCCGTCTCCGGGTCGAAGGCGCGGCCCGCTTCGAGCATGAGGACCTCCATGCCGGCCTCGGTGAGCACCTTGGCCGTCCAGCCGCCGGTAGCCCCGGATCCGACGACGACCGCGTCGTAGGTCTTCGTGTCGGGGTCTTGCCGCCTCATCGAACGACCGCTTCGCCCGACGCGTCGACGTTGTAGGGGAGCGCCGCGTCGCCTTGAAGCCCGAGTCGCTCGTTGATCGCCAGGAGATGGTGGTCAACCCCGATCTCGGTCCCCGGTCGGAAGCCCGGTACGGTGATGACTTGGGCCAGCACGCCGCCCAGCCCGCGGTGAACTACGCCGCGCGGCAGGTAGATCAGGTCGCCGGCTTGGACGTCGTGGACATCGAAGAGTTGCGCGGCGCGTTCGGGCGTCATCGCCTCGGGCTGCTCGATCTCCGCGGCGTGGTAGCTGGTCAGCACCTTGTCCTCGTCGTTGCTCATCTGGACGAGGTAGAACTCGTCGAAGCCGCCCTCGAGCGGATGGTAGTGGGTGAAGGAGTCCGTGATGCGGACGCGGTGCGCATTGAGTCCGTGGAAGGTGTAGGGACCGTTCTGCTTGAGCCAGGTCAGCAGAATCCGCCGGTAGGCGCCGGTCTCCGTCGCGCAGCCGCCGGGGACGTCGGTGATCGCGGGGTCCCAGTCTGGACGGATGGTCGCCGGGAGCTCGTCGCCCGGCGCTTCCGGGAGATCGAATACGAGCGCCGAGATGGGCGGTTCGGCGATGAGCCGGTTCCCGGCGCGGAGTACGACGATGTCTCCGACGTGGAGCTCGGTGGCCGTTGCCTCGCCGGCGTCGAGGTGGATCGTGGCGGTGGCCGGTTCCTCTTCGATCGGCGTCTGCACGAACACGAGCCGGCCCTTGCCGTCGGCTTCCGCCGCAATCTCCGAGGCGTTCGCCGCGAAGGACATCCCGTAGCCGGGATTCGCCGCGGAGAACGCGCCGGCCATCCGGGCGAAGGCGGCCCGGCCGTCCTCCGTGTCGTCGAAGAGGTGCGCCCGGAGGACCTGGGCGGGTGTTCTCATCTCGTCCAAGGCCTCGGATTCCTCGGGGTTCGTCGCGGCCTGCCGGTCGGCAGGCTGGTCGCGGCAGGAGAGCGCTCCGCACATGCTGAACGCAACGAGCGTCATCAGAGTGACCGTTCGGTTGGTCTTCGATTTCACGCGCGGAACGCTAACATGACGAGATGACCTTCTGGCGGCGTCTCCGGCATGCGAGCAGGAGCCTGGTCTCGGACCGAAACCGAAGGCTCATCGCGCTCTGCTTCGTTCTGCTGGCCGAGCCGGCTTTCACGTCGGCTTCCGAGGGGGCCGCGGCGCCCGCCCGGGATGATGCCCCGGTCGTTCAACTCACACGCAGTGCCGGAGACCGCGTCCTCGTCACGGTCGACGGCCGCGCATTCACCGAGTATCGACCCGGCGGGCAAGCCGACGGAGGGGGGCATCTGCCGTACCTCTACCCGGTCCGTGGTCCGGGCGGTCAGCCGATGACGCGGAACTGGCCGATGTCCGAGGCGGACGGCGAGGAACGAGACCATCCGCACCACCGCTCGCTGTGGTTCGCACACGGCGCCGCGGGTCCGGCGAACGGCGCGCTTCACGACTTCTGGACCGGGCGGGACGGCGCCGTCATCGCGCACGAGGAGATCGAGGCCGTCGAGTCGGGCGACGTCGGCGTACTGCGGACCGCGAATCGCTGGATCGCTCCAGGCGGCGCGGAAACGCTGCGCGAGACGCGGACGCTGACCTTCCACGCCGGGGTCTTGGATGATGGCCCTTCCTTCTGGGCGATCGACGTCGACGTTCGGCTCCGAGCCGCGGAAACCGCGGTTACCCTTGGCGATACGAAGGAAGGCACGATGGCCGTCCGCGTGGCTGGGACGCTTCGTCATCACGGTGACCACGCTCGAGGCGCGATGCGCAACAGCGAGGGGATCGAAGGCGCCGAGGTCTGGGGCAAGCGCGCTGCCTGGGTCGACTACAACGGTCCGGTCGACGGCAAACCCGTCGGCATCTCCATCCTGGATCACCCGGACAACATCCGCCACCCGACCTGGTGGCACGCTCGCGCCTACGGCCTCTTCGCGGCGAATCCCTTCGGCGTCCACGACTTCGAGGGCCAGGCACGCGGCGCCGGCGACTGGACGATCGAAGCCGGCGGCGAACTGCGGCTTCGCTACCGTCTCCTCTTCTATGCCGGCGAGGTGTCGGCGGCGCAGCTCGACGCGGAACACCGCCGCTACGGCAGCGGCGGCTGAACCGGAATCACCGCGCTGATTCGGGCCGCTACTCGAACGCCGGCTCTTCGGCGGTCCTTGCCTCAGGCGCCCAGACGCGGATGTTCGTGAAGCGGCCGGTGTCGTCGAAGGAGCCGAAGCCGAGGCGGCCCCAGCCGAGCGGGTCCTTGTCCGTGCTGAGCGTGGGTTCGGCGGCGCCGTCGAAGTAGACGCGGATCTTCCCCTCGCGTCGCTCGAGGCGAACCCGCTTCCAGCCCCGACCCCAGTCGACGCCATCCTCCGGAACTGCGGCGAGAGGGGCGCGGTCCGCGTTGTCGACGAGGAAGATGTTGTGTGCCCGCTCGTCGGGTTCGGTGGCGAGGTGGGCGTAGTAGTAGCGGTTCGGCCCCTCGAAAGCGAAGAACAGGCTGAGGTCGCGGTGACCGTACTCGCGGCCGGTCTGCCAGGCATCCGCCTCGAGCACGAAATCATGCACGAGGAGGTCGGCGATCAAGGCGATGTAGAGCGGTGAGCGGTGCTTCGGTTCGTAGCGGCTGCCGGAGTTCTGCTCCAGGAAGCCCTGATTGCCGTCGGCTCCAAGCACCTGACCGTACTTCCAGACCCAATCGTCGCTGAAGGTGAAGTCATCGTACGCCTCGGCACTGGAGAAATCCTGGCTGTAGACGAGCTCCCAACCATCGGGTGCGCCGGATTGCGCGTCGAGCGGGCCGGGGCTCGTGATTGCCAGGAAGGCCCACGCGGACGCCGCCGTCAGGATTGCGATGCGCGCGGCGGCCCGGGGAGACCGTGCTCCGAGCCCGGCCATCAGACGACCTCCGGCACGACGAACGGCTCGCGATACACGCGCGTCAGCAGACGGTTCGCCTCGTCGTCGTCGACGATCTGCTCGGAGTCCGGATCGATGTCGAGCCACGGACCGACGATCGGCTGTTCGATCTCGGGATTGACGCCATTCTGCGCCAAGTGCTCCAGGAAGCGGTCCCCGGTGTCCCCGGCGTGGCGGAGCTCGGCGGCGATCTTCCCGACCTTCTCCGATCCCGCGGCCTGACCGCGCTGGTAAGACACGTTGCCCAGATGGCAGAGCGCGCTCGAGAGGTGCCCGTCCTCGATGGACGCCGTCAGCGTCTCGGCGTCCCGTTCTCTCACCGCGTCGACGAAGTTCGCGTAGTGATTGCCGCCGCCGTTCCAACTCTCGAGCTTCCTTCCCTTCGCGTCGAACGCGGTTGCGCTCGTGTAGCTCGGAATCTGCAGGTAGCCGCCTTCGCAGTGGACGATGACGCCGACCGAGGCGCCCAGGTAGTCGTCCATTCCCTTCCGCCATTCGCCGGCCTGAGCCTCGACGTCTCGCGGCAGACCGCGCACCTCGAACAGGAGCGGCGCTTTTTCGTAATCGTGGTAGACGAACTGGGTGTTCGGCGTGTTCCCGTCGTCGACGTAGCCGAAGCGACCGCCGACGCTGATCGTCCGCGGCGGCAGGGCGGGCTCGCCGAGAGCCCAGCGGGCGATGTCCATCTGGTGGATGCCCTGGTTTCCCAGATCGCCGTTGCCGGTGTCGAACACCCAATGCCAGTCGTAGTGAAGCCGCTCGCGCATCAGCGGCTTGTTCGGCGCCGGACCGCACCACAGGTCGTAGTCGACGGCGGGGTCCACGGCCTGCGCGCCTTCCACCCGGCCGATGCTCTGACGCGGCTTGTAGCAGAGTCCCCGAGCGAGCTGGATCTCGCCCAGGTGGCCTTCGCCGAGCCAGGCCAACGCCTCCTGGATGGAGGGAGAAGAGCGGATCTGGGTGCCGGTCTGCACGATCCGGTCGTACTTCGCCGCCGCGTGGACGATCTGGCGTCCCTCCCAGACGTTGTGCGATACCGGCTTCTCGAGATAGACGTCCTTGCCGGCTTGGCAGGCCCACACCGCCTGGAGCGCGTGCCAGTGGTTTGGCGTCGCAATCGACACGGCGTCGATGTCGTCCCGCGCGAGCAGGTCGCGGTAATCGACAAAGGTCGCCGGGTCCGCGCCGAGCTCGACCGCCTTCGCCTTCGAGGTCTCGAGGATCGTCCGGTCGACGTCGCACAGCGCGGCGACCTCGACATCGGGCAGTTCGGCGAACCGGTTCACGTGGTCCCTGCCCCGTCCACGGAGTCCGACAACCGCGACCCGGAGCGCCTGGTTCGGGCTCTGGTTCGACGCGCCGCCTTGAACTCCGCAGCCCAGAGTCGCGCTGGCCGCGGCAGCGGCCGTGGACCCCAGGAATACCCGGCGTGTGATCTTCGACATGACTTTCCTCCCCGTATTTCGAAGCTCGCCTCGGAGCGTCGTCGGAGTCTAGCTAACGGCGCCGATGCCGCCTGTTAGCGTGGCTTCTCGATGCAGTCCGTCGATCGTCCACGACGCTCCCCTGGTTTCGCCAGGGCGGGCCTCGTCGTGTGCCTTGCCGCCTGTGCGGCGGAACCGCCAGCCGAACCGCCGAACGTCGTCTTCCTGCTGGTCGACGACCTCGGCGCGATGGACGTCGGCGCCTTCAACCCGGACACGTTCTACGAGACGCCGAACATCGACCGGCTGGCGGCCGGCGGAGTCCGCTTTACGCGGGGCTACGCAGCGAATCCGGTCTGCAGCCCGACCCGGTTCAGCCTGATGACCGGGCGCTACCCGACCCGGGTTGGCGCCACGAACTACTTCGCGGGCCGCCGCGAGGAGGGCTACGCGCCGGCGCCGCTCCACGACCGGATGCCGCTCGAGGAATACACGCTGGCTGAGGCGCTTCGGGACCGCGGCTACCGCACCGCCTTTCTTGGCAAGTGGCACCTCGGGCCGACGGAGGGATTCGGCCCGCTCGCCCAGGGCTTCGACGTGAACGTCGGCGGGCACCGAGGCGGCATGCCGCGAAGGTACTTCTCGCCCTACTCCAACCCGATGCTGCCGGACGGTCCGGACAACGAACATCTGACGGCCCGCCTAACAGATGAAGCGCTCGCTCTGCTCGACGGTTACGCGGCGGACGAAGAGGAAGGGCCGTTTCTTCTCTATTTGGCCTACTACACGGTGCACACGCCACTCGAGGCGCCGACGGAACTGATCGCCAAGTACGCCGCGAAGGCCGGCGTCGAGGTGAACGCGCCGGAAGATCCCGACGATTTCGGTGAAGAAGAGCAGATCTGGCCCCGCGACGAACCGCGGCGGGTCCGGGAGGTGCAGAACCACGCCGTGTACGCCGCGATGGTCGAGACCCTCGACACGAGCGTCGGCCGCATCCTTGACCGCCTCGACGATCTGGATTTGACCGAGAATACGATCGTCGTCTTCTTCTCGGACAACGGCGGCCTGTCGACGGCGGAAGGATCACCGACCTCGAACCTGCCGCTGCGGGGCGGCAAGGGCTGGCTCTACGAGGGCGGGATCCGCGAGCCGATGATCGTCCGCTGGCCAGCCGTGGCCCCTGCCGGGAACGACGTCGCGTCGCCCGTCATCAGCACGGACTTCTTCCCGACGCTGCTCGAAGCGGCGGGTGGCGACCTTCGGCTCGAACTCGAAGTCGACGGCGAGAGCTTCCAGGATCTCCTGCGCGGCGGCAAGGCCGCCGAAGCCGCGGCCGCCAGAGCTCGGGAGCGTGACCTGTTCTGGCACTACCCGCACTACGCCAACCAGGGCGGCTTCCCCGGCGGCGCGATCTTGAGCGACCGCTACAAACTGATTGAACGCTACGAAGACGGTCAGGTCCACCTTTACGATCTGGAGGCGGATGTCGGCGAGCGAAACGACTTGGCCGCCGAACAACCCGAGCGGGTAGCCCAGATGCGCGCCCGGCTTCACGCCTGGTACGGCGAAGTCGGCGCCGAGTTCCTGAGCGCCCTCCCGGATGGACCCGAGCCATGGAGGCCATCGAGAGAGAGCGGAGACTCGGGTTGAGCCGGCGCTACACGCCTCCGGGCCACCATCGCGCCGTCGGCGCGTTCCGGGACCATCTGCGGAGCCTCGACCCGGCGTTCGACTGCGGCGAGGAGCTGCTTGGTCCGGAGGGGCCGATGGCGAAGCCGGTTGCCGTGTTCGGTCTTGAGGCGGGCAACCGATTCGCGATCCACCCGATGGAGGGTTGGGACGGGAACCGGGACGGCAGCCCGAGCGATCTGACGCGGCGGCGCTGGCGGCGTTTCGGGATGAGCGGGGCGAAACTCGTTTGGGGCGGCGAGGCGGTCGCGGTGGTCGCCGAGGGGCGCGCGAACCCGAACCAGCTCTTCATCGACGACAAGCGGCTGGATGAGTGCGTCGGTTGGCTCGAGGCGCTGCGGCGGGAGGTGCTGGCGGGCCATCAAGCGAGTGGAGTGGGCGGCGAAAGGCCGGTCATCGGACTCCAACTGACTCACTCGGGGCGGCTTTCCCGTCCCGACCCGCCTCCCGCCCTTCCCCGGCCGCTTCGCGCGCAGGTGCACCCGGTGCTCGATGCGCGTCTCGGGGAAGCCGCGAAGCGCCCGCTCGTCAGCGACAAGGAACTCGAGGAGATCGCCGGCGCCTACGTTCGCGCGGCTCGCTGCGCCGAGCGGGCGGGCTACGACTTCGTCGACGTGAAGTGTTGTCACGGCTACCTGCTGCACGAACTGCTCGGCGCGAATACCCGGCCGGGAGACTACGGCGGGTCCTTCGAGAACCGGGTCCGGCTGCCGCTTCGGATCATCGACGCGGTGCGTGCGGCATGTCCGGGGCTCGGCATCGGCGTCCGGCTGTCCGTCGGCGACGTGGCGCCCTTCGCGGCGGGAGGAAACGGAGTCGGCATGGCGGAGGTCGCGGGCTCGGCGCCGGCCGACCTTGGTTTCGGGCTGAATCCCTCGGACGTTTCCGTCCCCGAATCCACCTGTGCCGAGGCGATTCGCTACGTTCGCCTGTTGGTCGAGGCGGGAGTCGGGGTCGTCAACGTGACGATGGGCTCGCCTTACAGTTGCCCGCACCTGTCGCGTCCGTTCACCTATCCGGCGTCGGACAGCTACTTGCCGCCGGAGGACCCGCTGCGCTCGGTCTTCCGGCAACTGGCGGCCGTGCGGACGGTGCGCGCGGCCTTCCCGCAGCTCGCTCTGGTGGGGACCGGCTACAGCTACCTGCAGGAGTGGCTGCCCTACGTCGCCGAGGCGGAGGTTGGCGGCGGCCACGTCGACTTCGTTGGCCTGGGACGCATGGTCTTGGCCTACCCGCATCTGCCGGCGGACGTTCTGGCGGGACGACCGCTCGAGCGGCGACGCGTTTGCCGGACGTTCAGCGATTGCACGACGGGACCGCGGAACGGCATGGTCAGCGGTTGCTACCCGCTCGACGAGCACTACCGGCGGACTGCCGAATTCGCGCGGATCCGGGAGATCAAGAAGGCGGCCGCCCTGTGAATCAGACGAATCTGGGATCGTCCGGTGATGCGGCGCCGCTGCCCCGACTCTGCTACGCCGCGCTTCACGTCGTCCTTCGCGACGGCTATGCCCAGGCCGATCACTCGGTCGAGAGTCCCGGCTCGCCCGACGAGATCGAACACTGGATCGACTGGAAGGCGACAGCTGGTCTGCGACGATTCGTCGACTCGCTCGGCTTCGGCGTTGCCGAGGCGATGGACACGGCCCAGCGCTTCGAGATCGGCTGGCCCAGCGCGCGTCGTTTGGTCGAACTCTGCGCCTCCCTCGAACTCCGCAACGGATTCGTTGCCGGGGCCGGCAGCGACCAGCTGGACGAAACACGGAGCGACGCGGAGCTGATCGACGCCGTCGTAGAGCAGGCAGGCTTCATCGACGGACTCGGCGGCGTCCCCGTGCTGTTGCCGATGCCCCGGCTGACGGCGCTTGGCGCCTCCGAGCGGCGGTACGTGGACGTCTACGGGGCGATCATCGACCAACTCGAGGGACCGCTGTTCCTCCACTGGCTGGGCGAGATGTTCCATCCGGCAATGCGGGGCTACTTCCCTGGGAACAGTCTGGAGCGCATCCTCGCCGCCCATCCGGACAAGGTGCGCGGCGTCAAGCTGTCGCTGTTGGACGAGGAGTTCGAGGTCAGGCTGCGGCGGCGAATCGCGAAGCGCGGTCAGATCGTGCTGACGGGTGACGACTATCACTTCGGCAGGCTGCTTGAGGGGCAGCCGGCGCCGAGGGGATCGAGGCTAGGCGGCGCCTTCGAACTCAGGGGCAGAACGGTGAACCTGGGCGACTTCAGCCATGCGTTGCTCGGCGCCCTGGACGCGGTCGCCGAACCCGCGGCCAAGGCGCTCCGAGCCCTTGGCGCCGGCGACGTAGGTCGTTACCGTGAGTTGATGGGCCCGGCCGAGGAGCTTGCGCGCTTCGTCTTCCAGCCGCCGACTCGCCACTACAAGGCCGGACTTGCATACCACGCCTGGTTGCGCGGTCAGCAGAACAACGCGATGCTGGTCAACCGGGAGGATCGGGCTCGGGACGCCGACTACTACCGGGGCGTGGCCGTGTTGGCCGCCAGGGCCGGTTC
Source organism: Candidatus Multivoraceae bacterium (assembly GCA_965219625.1). Lineage (GTDB taxonomy): Bacteria > Acidobacteriota > Thermoanaerobaculia > Multivoradales > Multivoraceae > Multivorans. The sequence goes on from OZ244782.1 coordinate 2,562,029, forward strand.
GCTGGGCGACGGCGAGGTCGCGCGGCGCCGTCTGGCGAAGGCTCTGGCGGCCGGTTCGGCCGTCGGCCGCTGATTTCGTCGGAGTCCGCGCGTGTCCGCTCCAGCCGCCGAGATCACGGTTCGCGACGCCAGCCGGCTGGCGCTGGCCCGGGCGGGCTTCCTCAAGCCGGAATGGACCGGCTTGCCGCGAAGGGCTTCGGGCCGCGGCGTGCGGGCGCGCCGTGCCGCACACGCACTGATCGGGCGCTTCGGCTACCTCCAGCTCGACACGATCTCGATTGCCGGCGCCCGCACCCATGCGCTCGTCCCGTTGTCCCGCTGGCCCGGTATCGACCGGAATCTGCCGGAAGAACTCCTGCAGCCGGGCGAACCTCTTTTCGAGTACTGGGGGCACGAGGCGAGCTGGATACCCATCGACCTGTATCCCGCGTTCGGCTTCCGCCGCGAGGAGTACCGAAGCGGCAGGACCTGGCACAGCAGGGGCATACGCGAGCACCCGGACGTGGCGAAGGAGATTCTGCGCCGGGTCGAGGCCGAGGGTCCGATGCGTTCGCTCGACTTGCAGGGGCCGATGATGGGCGAGATGTGGCGGTCCAAGCGGGAGCGTTGGGTCGCCTACTCGCTGTGGTCGACCGGGGAGCTTGCGATTCGCTCGCGGCGGAACTTCCAGCGCACGTTCGATCTGCCCGAGCGGGTGATTCCGGAGCGGTGGCGCGGCGGGGACTTGACCCTCCGGGACTCGATCAGGACGTTGATCCTCCGCGCTCTCGAGGGCCACGGCTGGGCGACGATCGGTACGCTGGCCGACACGTGGCGGCTCAGGAATCTCCGACCGCAGATCAAGGCGGCCCTGGACGATCTGGAGGCGGCGGGGGAGGCGTCGCGATGCGACGCCGTCGACGCGAATGGACGGCGCCGGTCCGGCTTCATCCGCCCCGCCGACCTGGAGCTCGCCGTCCGGTTGCGGCGAGTGCGTCCCGCGCCGGACCGCGGCGTCCTCCTGTCTCCATTCGACCCGTTGCTCTGGCGGCGGCCGCGCGTGGCCCATCTCTTCGGCTTCGACCAGATCCTGGAGATCTTCAAGCCGGCCTCTCAGCGTCGCTATGGCTACTACTGCATGCCGGTGCTGGCCGGCGACCGGTTCGTGGCGCGCTACGACCTGAAGGCGCACCGGCGCGAGGGCCGCCTGGAGGTGCTCTCGCTGCACTACGAGGCGGACGGTCGAAAGCCGCCTGCCGCCGACCGTGCCGCTGCCGAGAACGCGCTTACGACGTTTGCGGAGGCAGTCGAGCTGTCCCTGAGTTGACCGCCCGCGGCGTCCCGGCGAAACGGCCTTCCAGTACGCTTCCAAGCCATGCCAGACACAAGCCTCATTCGCCGTCGCGCCGCATGGGGCCTGTTCCTGGCTGTCGCCCTTACCGCCGCCTGTGGCGGCGGCGTTCCCGTTGGCGAAGACGACGCGCGTCCGCGCATCGCCCTGGTCATGAAGTCGTTGGCGAACGAGTTCTTCGAGACGATGGCGGAGGGCGCCCGGGCTCATCAGGAGCAGCACGCCGACGAATACGACTTGGTCGTCAACGGTACGCGGAACGAAAGCGACCTCGCGCAGCAAGTGGCCCTGGTCGAACAGATGATCGCTTCGGGAAGCGACGCGATCGTCATTGCGCCGGCGGACTCGAAGGCGCTCGCGCCGGTTCTGGCCCGGGCACAGGAGAGCGGGGTCCGAGTCGTCAACATCGACAACCGGCTCGATGCCTTGGTGGCCGCGGAGGCTGGTCTCGAGGCGCCCTTCGTTGGTCCGGACAATCGCGACGGCGCCCGTCGCGTTGGCGACGCGCTCGCGGCCCGGCTCGAGCTGGGCGATCAGGTGGCGATCATCGGTGGCATTCCGACCGCCTTCAACGCGCAGGAGCGACAGGCCGGGTTCGAGGACGCGATGAACGCGGCGGGCGCGGAGATCGTCGATGTGCAGAGCGGCGGCTGGGAGCAGGCGCAGGCGAACACGGTGGCGGCCGCGATGCTGCGGGAGCATCCGCAACTGCGGGCGCTCCTCTGCGCGAACGATCAAATGGCCCTGGGGGCGCTGGCGGCAAGGCGGCAGAGCGGCCGCGACGACGTGTTGATCGTCGGCTTCGACAACATCGACGCGGTTTCGGAACTCGTGGCTACGGGTGAGATTCTGGCGACGGCCGATCAGCGCGCGGATCAGCTCGCCGTGTTCGGGATCGAAGCCGCGCTCGAGATCTTGCGCGGTGGCGTCGTCGTCGACCGGCAAACGCCGGTCGACGTGATCACCGCGCCGGCCGACGGATGAACCAGGCTTTCCCGGGGCGTCGCCGCGCGCTCGTCGTCGCCGCCGGCCTCGGCTATCGCGGCGGCCTGGTTCTCGTCTTCGTCGGGCTCTGCATCGTCTTCGGGTTCGTCACCGACCATTTCTGGAGCGCGTTGACCTTCCGCACCTTGGCGAACCAGTTGCCGCCGCTCGTCGTCGCGTCGGCCGGCCTCACTCTCGTGCTCATCGCGGGCGGCATCGATCTTTCGGTTGGTTCCGTGCTGGCGCTGGCCGCGGCAATTCTCGGCGTACTTGCCGGCGACCACGGGGCGTCGCTCGTCGTCGCGGCGCTCGCGGCGCTTGCGGTCGGGGCTCTATGCGGCGCGGTGAACGGCGTACTTGTCGCTCGTTGGTCGATTCCCTCGTTCCTCGTCACCCTCGGCATGCTCGAGATCGCGCGAGGCGCGACCTACGTCGTCACCGACTCGAGGACCAGCTACCTGGGCGACCAGGTGGCGGCGCTCGCGGTGACCGTGCCAGTGTTCGGCCTTTCCGTCGCCTTCATCGGCGCCCTGGCCGTGGTCGTCGCGCTCGAGTTCCTCCTCTTGCGGACGCCGTTCGGCTCCTGGGTGTTCGCCCTCGGAGGCAACCGGACGGCGCTTCACCGTTGCGGCGTCCGGCCGGCGCGGGTCGAGTTCGTCGTCTTCGTACTTGCCGGCATGCTCGCGGCGGCGGCGGGACTCTGCCAGGTCGGCTATCTGCAGTCGGCCGATCCGAACGCCGCGATCGGCATGGAACTCTCCGTCATCGCCGCCGTAGTGATCGGCGGCACGTCGCTTCTCGGCGGCCGCGGCTCGGTGACTGGAACGCTGCTCGGCGTGCTCGTCATCGCCGTGCTGCAGACCGGTCTGGCGCAGGCCGGCGCGACCGAACCGACGAAGCGGATCATCACGGGCGCGGCGATCCTCCTCGCGGTGGGCGCCGACGTCTGGCGTCGTCGTCGCGGCGCCGGCGCGCTCGACGCGTCGACGGCTGGCAGGTTCTCCTGAACCCTGTTCTCTTGCCGACCGAGCAACGGCGGCCACGGGGAGGTTATTCTCGGGGCTCGCAACTACACGTTTCGCCATGGACGTCCCGCGTCGCACCCCGGCGCGGGCAGACCTGAGGAGCCGAAGAATGAACGACCGTTCGCTTGACTGGCCGATCCTGGTGTTTGTCCCGATCCTCGCGTTGGCCACGACGACCGCTGCCCAGGAGCGCGCGATCGAGTTCCCGGATGTCGACCGCTACCTCACCCTCGCCGTCGACCTGCACACCCACTCCGTCTTCTCCGACGGCATGGTCTGGCCGTTCATTCGCGTGCAGGAATCGGAACGCGACGGTCTGGCGCTGCTCGCCGTGACGGAACATCTCGAGTACCAGCCGCGGCGCGCGGACATTCCGCACCCGGACAGGAACCGCTCCTATGCCGTCGCCAGCGAGTACGCCGAGCGCGCCGGATCGGACCTGCTCGTCGTCAACGGTGTCGAGATCACGCGCAGCATGCCGCCCGGTCATGTGAACGCGGTGTTCATCACCGACGCGAACGCACTCCTCGTCGACCACGGCGAGAACGGAGTGGATGAAGCGGAAGCGGCCGAGGCGATCGCGGCGGCGAACCAGCAGAACGCGTTCGTGTTCTGGAATCACCCGAACTGGCCCCGTCAGCGGCCCGACGGCGTGACCCGCCTGACCGACATGCACCGGCGCCTGATGGCCGCGGACCAGATGCACGGCATCGAAGTCGCAAACGGCGCGAACTACTCGGCCGAGTCGCTCCAGGTGGCGCTCGACTTCGACTTGGCGATCCTCGGCGTATCGGACATCCATGGCCTGATCGATTGGGATTACGACGTGCACGCCGGCGACCACCGGACGGTGACCCTCGTCTTTGCCGCGGAACGGAGCGTCGAGTCGATTCGCGATGCGCTGTTTGCGAACCGCACTGTCGCGTGGATGGGGAACTGGCTGATCGGTCGCGAGGATGTCCTCCTGCCGCTCATCGAGGCGTCGCTCACGGTGACCGAGGCAAGCCGCAGCCGGGGCGACGAGTTGATCGACGTCACGCTTGCGAACGTCTCGGACGCCGCCTTCGACCTGCGCGTGACGAGCGGCCATCGCTTCAATGGCCCACCGTCCGTCATCCGCGTCGAGCCGCACAGCGAGATGACGTTGGCGGTTACCGGCGAGAGCCGCACGAGCTTCGAGATGACCTTCGAGGTATTGAACGCCACAATCGCGCCCGAGACGCATCCGACTCTCCGCCTGGCGGTCGAGGTCCCGCCGGCCTGAGGCGGACCACGCCGCGCTCCTCGCCTTCGCGGAGAATCGACGGTTGCCATCTACTTCGCGGGTTCCGTTTATCCTAAGGTCGCGGCGCGAGCGTAGACGCCGACACGACACTCCCTACAGCTGGAGGAAAGACATGCAGAAGTTCCGAGCAGTGATCTCCCTGACCTTCGTCGCTCTCCTCGTTGTGGCGCTTCCCGCGCTGGCGCAGCGCGATGACGATAGCGACCGGGCGAGCAAGAACGGCAGAGTCGAGGGGATGATCGACGGCGTGACGGTCACCCTCGAGTACGGACGCCCGCAGGTGAAGGGCCGGACGATCTGGGGCGGCCTGGTTCCCTACGGCAAGGTGTGGCGGACCGGCGCCGACGAGGCGACGACGATCACCTTCAGCGCGGATGTCGAGATCGGCGGCGAGACTCTGGCGGCCGGGACGTACTCTCTCTTCACCGAGCCGGGGGAGAACGAGTGGACCGTCATCTTCAACAAGGTCGCAAGGCAGTGGGGCGCCTTCCGCTACGACGCCGGCCAGGACGCGCTGCGGGTAACCGCCACGCCGAAGTCCATCGGGGAGCATGTGGAGGAAATGGAGTTCGTCATCGTGGATTCCTGGGTCGCCTTGCAGTGGGAGAGGCTCGCGGTCCCGTTCGAGGTGAAGAAGGCGGGCTGAGCTTGGCGCTCGACCGGAACCGGTCCCTCAAGGCCCGGGGCGAGCGTGTCATCCCGGGTGGCATGTACGGGCACATGTCCACCTACCGTCTTCTGCCTCCGCGGTATCCGCAGTACTTCGAACGGGCCGAGGGCTGCCGGCTCTGGGACGCGGACGGCAACGAGTACATCGACTTCATGTGCTCGTTCGGTCCGATGATCGCCGGCTACGGCAACCCGCGCATTCGCGCCGCCGCGGACGCGCAGCGCGACCGGCTGGACATCGCGAATGGTCCCCCGGGGCTCATCGTCGATCTGGCCGAGCGCTTCGTACGGCAGGTGAGTCATGCCGAGTGGGCGATCTTCGCGAAGAACGGCAACGACGCGACGACGGTTTGCAACATGGTGGCTCGTGCGCGGAGCGAGAAGCGGAAGATCCTCGTCGCCGCGGGCGCGTACCACGGCGCGGCGCCGTGGGCGAACCGGATGTCGAGGGGCACGCCGGAGGAGGATCACGTCCACTTCCCGACGTACCGCTACAACGACACGGGCAGCCTGGACGCGGCGGCCCAGGCGGTGGCCGGGGATCTCGCGGGCATCGTCGTGTCCGCGTTCAAGCACGATGCCGGTCACGATCAGGAGCTGCCGGACCTCGCCTTCGCGCGCCGCGCGCGCGAGCTTTGCGACGCGGAGGGCGCGGCACTCATCCTGGACGACGTGAGGGCCGGGCTTCGCCTGTCGCTTGACGCGAGTTGGTCCGCGTTCGGCGTCCAACCGGACCTGTCGGCTTGGGGCAAGGCGATCGGCAACGGCGAACCGGTAGCGGCCATTCTCGGCAGCGAGGCGTACCGCGAGGCGGCGACGCGCGTCTTCGTTACCGGCTCGTTCTGGTATCAGGCCGCGCCGTTCGCGGCTGCGGTGGAGACGCTCGATCTGCTGGCGGAAATCGACGCGCCGACCGTCGTCGAGCGCCTGGGGCGGCAGTTTCGAGAGGGTCTGGAGGAGCAGTCGCGTCGCTACGGCCACCCGATCCGCCAGACCGGACCGCCGCAGATGCCGACCGTGCTGTTCGAAGACGACGACAGTCGAGAGCGGGGGTTCGCTTTCTGCAGCCATGCCCTCGACCACGGCGTCTACCTGCATCCCTGGCACAACATGTTCCTGTCCGTCGCGCATACGGAATCCGACATCGAGCAGGCGCTGGCCGGCACGGAGAAGGCGTTCCGGGCGCTCGGCTGAAGGAAGTTCGTGGTGACGCGGTCTACGACTGCGGCGGTCGACGCCGGCCGCGCGGGCGTCCTCGCCGGTCTTCGCCGGTTCCGGGTCGCGCCGTCCCAGCTCCCTCCGCCGTTCGGATGTCTCGGCACGTCGCTCGCCAGGGGATACGCTACCCGCTCCATGACACGCAACGTGATGAACATCTTCTTCCTGGCTGCGGGCTTGCTCGCGGCCGTCGGCAACGCCTCCGACAAGCGGACGATGACGGTCGTCGACCTGATTGACGTGCCCGGCGTCGGCAGTCCCCGAATCTCCCCCGACGGCGCCAGCCTCCTCTACACCCGGAGCTACACGGACTGGGAGAAGAACGGCCGGACGACTCACATCCGCCGGATCCGTGTCGATGGCACGGACGACCTGCGGTTGACGTACGGCGCGAACGGGGAGTCAAGCCCGCGCTGGTCCCCGGACGGAGGCTACGTGGCATTCCTGGCGAACCGCGGCGAGGATGACTCGACGCAGATCCACCTTCTGCCGAACGGCGGCGGGGAAGCATCTCCGCTGACCAAGCACGAGACTTCCGTTCAGAGCTTCGAGTTCTCGCCGGACGGGAAGCACATCTTCTTCGTCGCTCCCGAACCGAAGACCTCCGAGGAGAAGAAGAAGGACGAACTCGAGGATGATGTCTTCGCCTTCGACGAGAACTACAAGCAGCGCCACCTCTTCCGGGTCGCCTGGAATGGCGAAGACCGTGGGAGTGTCGAGCGGATGACGGAGGGCGACTACTCGGTCGTCGGCTTTCGCATCTCGCCGGATGGCGCGCGGATCGCGCACCACCGGGCGCCCACGCCGCTCTTCGACAACTGGGACGAGGGCGAGGTCTGGCTGATGGACGCGGACGGCGGCAATGCCGTTCAGCTCACGGACAACACGGTGAGCGAGTCCGGCGCCGAGCTTTCGCCCGACGGGCAGTGGGTGCTGTTCTTGTCCACCTCGAACGCCGAATTCGAGACGTACTACAACGACAACATCTTCCTCGTTCCGGCGGGCGGTGGAGCGCACCGTCTCCTGTTCGAGGACATGCCCCACGAGGTGGACGGCGCCCGCTGGGCCGCGGACGGTTCGATCTACTTCACGGCGAACACGGGGGTGCGACGTCAGCTCTTCCACGCCGCGGTCGACGACGCGGCGCCGAGGGCGCTGACCTCCGGGGACCACGCGCTGGGCTCGTGGACCTACTCCCGGGGCGCGGGTCTCCATGCCTTCGGTCTGAACCGCCGGGAGAACGCCGGCGACATCCACGTGATGCCGGCGGGCGGAGGTGCGCCGACGAAGGTCACCTCGGTCTACGACTACCTGGACGAGACCTTCCTGCTGCCCCGGCAGGAAGCGATCCGGTGGCCGGGAGAGGACGGCGTCGAGGTCGAAGGCCTGCTCTACTACCCGCTCGACTACGAGGAAGGAAACCGGTATCCCCTGGTCGTCCAGACGCACGGGGGGCCTGCCGCTTCGGACAAGTTCGGTTTCGGCCGCTGGTCGAACTACGTTCAGGTGCTGACAGCCCGCGGCTGGTTCGTCTTCAAGCCGAACTACCGGGGGAGCACCGGCTACGGTGATCCGTTTCTGCGCGACATGGTCGGCCACTATTTCCATCAGGCGCATCTGGACGTGATGACCGGAGTCGATCATCTGATCGAGCTTGGGCTCGTCGATGGCGGCCGTATGGCGAAAATGGGCTGGAGCGGCGGCGGTCACATGACGAACAAGGTGATCACGTTCACTGACCGCTTCAAGGCAGCGTCGTCGGGCGCGGGCGCCGTGAACTGGATCTCGATGTACGGACAGAGCGACGTGCGGAGCTACCGCACTCCCTGGTTCGGCGGCACGCCGTGGCAGGAGGACGCCCCGCTCGACGTGTACTGGGAGAATTCGCCGCTCAAGGACATTCACAAGGTGACGACCCCGACGCTTGTCCTCGTCGGCGAGAACGACGTCCGCGTGCCGCCGCCCCAGTCAGTCGAGCTCTACCGGGCGCTCAAGGCGAACGGAGTGGACACCCATCTCTACATCGCTCCGCGCGAGCCCCACGGCTGGCAGGAACTCCGCCACGAGCTGTTCAAGGTGAACGTGGAGCTCGACTGGTTCGAGCGCCACGTCCGGGGTGTCGAGTACGAGTGGGAGACCGCTCCCGTGGCCGAGGACGACGAGGAAACCGAGGAAGACGGCGAAAAGGCCAGCCCGTGACCGGGGCGGCCGAACGTGCTGATCCCGAGTGGCCAGGCTATGCGAGGATCCGCCGCCGAGTTACAGGACACGACATGCTGAAGGCGGCGACGATCCGCGCCTGCCTCGACCGGAGTGGGAGCGCAGGGGACGCCCTCAGCAGTTCGCCAAGGCCGCGAGATTCGGCAGTCGGCCTCGGATCTTCCGCCTGAACGGCCCGCTTTCGTCGCAGAGAATCTCGACGGTGCCGGCTAGTGCGGCTTGCAGCTGTTTCGGCAATTCCGCCTCGAGGTCCCAGGAGAAGCCGACGGGTTCATCGTCGGCGTGGTAGCTCAAACTGATGTAGGGCGGATTCGCGTCGTTTCGCGCAAGCCCGCACCATCTGTCATGGGGTTCCCATCGAGATTCGCGGCACTCGTCGACGGCCGACGTCGAGTGATAGCACCAGCCCGCGCCGCACTCTCGATTGGCTAACTCGCTGAGGTCGGTACCCGTCCACAGGTCCGTCAGACGATCGATCTGCTCTCGCTTTAGTCGCTGGCATGCCGAGATGCCGGCGTACGAGTCCACGAAGAGGGAGCGGCCTGCCCGGTCGACGCGAACGAAGTCGGGCCGTGCGGAGTTCGGAAGACTCAACTCCAACCGAAGTGCAGGGGCGTGGCGCCGGGCGGCGGCGCCGAGGCCGGGCGTCACGAAACACTGCGGGTCCACGAAGTGGCAGCCGTTCAGGAGCAGCACGGCCAACTTGCAGACGTATCTGGAACGGGACGTTCGCACGGTCCGCAATGTCGGCGACCTGAGCCAGTACCAGAGCTTTCTCATGCTGCCCGCCGCTCGAAGCGGCCCTTCCTCTTGGCGAGTGTAGACGGAGCGGATCTGCTTGGCGGGGAAGTGCGGGCGGACAGCTGACGCGGATCTACGAGCGGGCCGCCCTGGCCGCCCGGTGCGGGACGACGACGAGGAGTGGCAAGACGATCAGGGCGATGAAGCCCCAGGCGAGAGTGCCGTAGCCACGGGCGACGAGATCGATGATCCCGATCGTGGAGAGGCCGGCGGCCGCTGCGAGGACGCCGACGGCCGTTATCGCTTTCTGCCTTGGCGTGAGTGCGCCGGAGGCGGGCCTCCATCGCCGCGGCAGATCGCCCAGGTTCCGTTCGACGCGATGGACGAGCGCGTGAATCGAGCCGACCGCGGTCTCGATCAGCGTCCAGCCGGCGACGATTCCGAAGAGGGCGATCCAGAGGGCCGGGCCGCCTGCGCGACCATCGGCAGCAGTACCGATGAGTCGGAGCCAGGGCACTTCCGCCTCCATGACGGAGGGGTGGGGGAAACGGAGAAGGCACGCGAGGGTCAGCGCGAACGGAATCGTCATCGCGAGGCCGGAGAGGACCCCGGACGCGATCGTCTCGCTGCGGCGGGTTTGGCGGTGCAGGCAGAAGAGAACGGCCGGCACGACGGCGACGTTGTAGGCGACGTACAGCAGCGCCGTGATTGTCACCTCCAGGGCGCCGGCGTCGGCTGCCGGCGCCGCCGGCGGGGCGGTCGCGGCGTTCTCGACCGGAGCGGTCAGCACGAGGAGCGAGAACGCGCAGTACCCCAGGTAGAGCGCTGCACTGCCCCAGGTCTTCGCCCGTTCAATGAAGGCGGAACCGCGCCAGCTCAGAAGACCGACACAGACGAGCGCAAGGACCAGGCTCAGCGGTTTGGGAAGCGACAAGGTCTGCTCGAGGACCTCGCCGATGGCGGCCGTCATCACCGCGATGACAAGCATCATCATGCTCAGGAAGAGGAGGTCGACCAGCGGCCAGAGCGGACCGACGAGGTTCCGGCTCCACGCCTTGTAGTCGTATGCCCCGGCCAGCCGCGCGAGCTCGAACGCGAGCGCCATGACGACCGCGAAGCAAACGGCGATGATCGCGACGGACAGCCAGCCCCGGTCCCCGAAACGGCCGGCGTACTGAACGACTTCGCGGCCCGTTGCGTAGCCGCCGCCGATGATCATCGACTGAGCGATGATCGCCGGCAGCAGGAGGGTGTGGAAGCGGGTGGGCGGCCTGTCCGGCATCGCTGTTGCCACGGACCTCCAGATCAGCCGTCGGCGCGCTGGAAGCGGATGGGCGAGACGGATGGCTCGAGCGGTACGGCCACGACGTTCATCTTCCCGTCGTTGCCGTAGTCGAAGCGAACCTTCGCGCCGCCGCGTCCCGCCGCTGGCGAACTGTCCGGCAGATCGTAGGGGACGATCCACACGTCGTAGTGGTAATGCTCGAGCGGGAACTCGATGCCGGCGACCTCGAGGAGCAGGCCGTCCCCGTCCGTTCGCACGGAGGCCTTGCCGTAACCCTCGTTTTCGTACTCGCCGGCGTGGTCGGGGAGCGGGTGGGAGGGGCTCGTGTCCGCCACCGCGGCTTCGAGGTCCTTCGTCTTCGCTCCCTCCGCCGTCTCCTTCGCTTCGGCTTCGCGTTTGCGGGCCCGCTCCGCCCAATCGATCGGTTCGAGCCCGAGCAGTCGGTCGAACGCGTTCCGTACGACGAGCGCCGGCACCGTTCCGGTGTGCGACGTGTTCGAGAGTGCGATGACGCCGATCTTCTCGTCGGGCAGCCATTCCATGGCCGAGATGAAGCCGTCGATGCCGCCGCCGTGGCTGATGTGCTTGCGGCCCCGGTAGCTGCTGACGACGAGGCCGAGCCCGTAGGTGGGATCCCCGATTTCAGGGCCGTTCTGCAGGATCTCCTGAAGCGGGCCGGTCAACACCATCTGGGGCAGCTGCATCAGCCTGGCCGAGGACTCCTTCAGGAGTTCCTTGTCGCCGACCTTGCCGTAGGCAAGATGAAACCGGACGTAGGCGGCGAGGTCGCGGGCCGACATGTTGATCGACCCGGCCGGACCGATCTCGTCGATGTTGCGGAACGGAACTCGCTCGATCTCCTCGTCCGCCCCGTAGCCGTAGGAGAAGTCCTCGTCCTCCTGCATCTGGATCACGGAGAAGGTTGCCCGTTCGATGCCGAGCGGAGTGAGGATGCGTTCCCGGACAAGTTCTTCCCAGGACTTTCCGCCGATTCGCTCGGAGACGATGCCGGCGGTCATGTACATCAGGTTCTGGTACTGATAGCGGCCCCTGAAGGAGGCCGAGGGCTCCAGGTGGTGAAGCCCCGCCAGCAGTTCGGACCTGCTTCTGCCCGTCGCGTACCAGTACAGGTCGTGCCGAGGCAGGCCCGAACGGTGAGTCAGGAGGTCGACGGCGGTCATCTTCTCCGTCGCCACCGGATCGTGCAGCCGGAACTCCGGCAGCACCGTGCGGATGGGGTCGTCCCAGGCGAGGGCGCCCTCGTCCACCTGCAGGGCGAGCAGAGTGGCCGTGAACGACTTCGTGTTCGAGCCAATGGCGAACAGCGTGTCCGGGGTGACCGGCAACTCATCTTCGACGTTGCGCCAGCCGTAGCCCTTGGCAAGCACGGTCTTGCCGTCTTCGACGATCGCCACGCCGAGACCGGGCACCTTCCATTCCTGCATGACCGACTCGACCCAAGGGTCGAAGCCGTCCAGCCGCTCGTCGACAGTGTCGGACGAGAGGGGGGCGGCGGCGAAAGCGAACGCGAACGCCGCGAGGCGGAACGGGCGCCAAGGAGCAGTCGCCCGCGGTGATGTCATCGAGTCTCTCATTCCCAGATCTCCTCCAGAACCCGGCGGAAGTTGCCGCCCAGGATGCCGCGAATGTCGGGGTCGGCGTAGCCCCGCCGGATGAGCCCCTCGGTCAGGTCGAAGACCCGCTGGGGGTGGGCGACCTCCGGGATGTCGATCTGCTCCCGGAAGTGGTACTTGCCCTTCGTGTAGGCGGCCCGGAGGCGGGTCATGTCCGCCTCGGGCATGTCGTCGTAGCCGTAGAGATCGATGTCGCTGCCGATGCCGACGTGCTCGGCGCCGATTCTCTTCGTCAGGTAATCGAAGTGGTCGAGCAGGTGCTCTACGGTGGTGGGTTCGTCCGCCTTGACGAACATCCGAACCCCCGTCACGCCGAAGACGCTGCCGGCCTTCTTCACCGCGTCGATCACCTCGTCCGGCTTGCAGCGGACGTGTCCCGCCGCAAGCGCTCGGACGTTCGAGTGGGTGACGAGGACGGGCTTCTTCGATGCTTCGAAGGCGTCGAGCGAGGTCCGGTCGCCGCAGTGGGACACGTCGACCGCCATCCCGACGTCGTTCATCCGCTCGACGATCGCGACCCCCCAGTCCGACAGACCGCCGTCGATCCGGTCGGTCGACCCGGTGCCGATCAGGTTGCGCGCGTTGTAGGTCAACTGCGAAACGCGCTGACCGAGTCCGTAGAAGTAGTCGACGTCGTCAAGCGACTCGAAGTGGTCCGCGTTCTGCACGCCGAAGATGAGTCCTACGCGGTCGCCATTGGCCGCCTCGTCCAGGTCGGCGGCTCGAGCGACTCGCAACATCCGATGCCCGTTGTGCGCGACGATCCCATTCACGGCCGCCACCCGTTCGAGGACGGACTGCCGCGCCCCGAACGGACCGGTGCCTACCGCGTCGAGGACGGCGTCGATTTCGGATCGCTTCAGATCGTCCCAGAAGGACTCGGGGATGTTCGTCGGGTTGCCGTACCAGGATCGCATCGTCGACGACGCGAGCGTCAGCGGGCTGAGCATGTCGATGACGAGAGAATCCCCGATGAGATCGACCGCGCGCGTCGAGTACTCGGTTGCGCTCTGGGCGAACAGCCGGTGCCTGCCGAACGCGAGATACGGGGCGCCGACCGTCGACGCGGCGAGGAGCGCGCCCGCCTTCGCGCCATGTCCTACCAGCGTCCGGCGTGACAGCAATGTTCGCCTGAGTGTCGTCGACGGCATGGGTCGCGGCTCCTTGGGTTGGGAGAGTCGGTGCGTTCTGGCTGTGGGGATGGAAGGCTGTATACCATCGTCCGGCCCGAGTTCCAAAAGTCCTCAGGAGGCGCGCGATGGTCCGGTTTCACTCTTTGGCTTTGGCGACGAGCCTGGTCCCCTTCCTCCTCGCGGGCTGCGCGTCCGCCCCGGACGGCGCCGGTGCGCCTTCGCCCCAGGAGTTCGATGTCGTCTTCCAGGGCGCCCGCGTCATCGACCCGGAGAGGAGACTCGATGAGACGAGGAACGTCGGCATCCGCGGCGACGTCATCGCCGCCGTCACGGAGGAGTCCCTGGCGAAGTCGCTTGCCGACGGCGGCATTCTGATCGACGCCGCCGGACTCGTGCTGGCGCCGGGCTTCGTCGACCTTCACGCCCACGGCCAGGGGCCGCAGGCGCGCGAGTACCAGGCGAGGGACGGCGTGACCACCGCGCTCGAACTCGAATGGGGCGTTCCGGACGTCGGCGCCTTCCTCGAGTCGAGAAAGGGCAGGTCGCTCGTGAACTACGGCGCCACGGTCAACCACGGCGCCCTGAGGGGCCTGGAGATCGTCCCCGAAGAGGACCGCGAGGAGCTTGTCTCAGCCTTCCGAGCGGCCAGCGCCGAGGACGAACCGCTCGACTCGATGCGCGACGCCGCGGGAAGGACGTACTACTCGGCACTCTCGCCCGAGCGCTTTCCCGCCATGTTGGAGCATCTTCAAGGGGGACTGGAGGACGGCGGCCTGGGCATCGGGTTGGCGACCCAGTACTACCCCGGGGCGAGCCGCGGCGAGATCTTCGAGGTCTTCCGGTTCGCCGGCGAGAAGCGGGCGACCATCCATACGCACGTGCGGTCGATGAGCATCGACGCGATGCAGGAAGTCCTGGCGAATGCGGTCGCCACCGGAGCGCCTCTCCACATCGTCCACGTGAACAGCATGGCGCTCGGCCAGATCGACCTCGTGCTCGACCTGATCGGCGGCGCGCGCCGACTTGGCCTCGACGTGACGACGGAGGCCTACCCATACACGGCCGGCTCGACGAGCCTCGAGTCGTCCATCTTCGACGAGGGCTGGCAGGATCGGCTGGGTATCGGCTACGGCGATCTCCAGTGGGAAGCGACCGGGGAGAGGCTGACGAAGGAGACGTTCGAGCGATATCGCCGCGACGGCGGGACGGTGATCCTCCACTTCATGAAGGAAGAGTGGATCGAGACGGCCCTCGGCAACGACTGGGTGATCGTCGCCTCCGACGGCATGCCATATGCCCCCGGGGCGCATCCGCGGACCGCCGGCACCTACTCCCGGATTCTCGGTCGGTACGTGCGCGAGCGCGGCGCCCTCGACCTGATGACGGCTCTGCTGAAGATGAGCTTCCTGCCGGCGGAACGAGTCGCTCTGATGTCCGATCAGATGAAGGGCAAGGGGAAGATCCAGGTCGGGGCCGATGCGGACATCGTCGTGTTCGACCCGGACACGGTGATCGACACCGCGACCTTCGAGGACGGGCTCTCGTTCTCCGAGGGAATCGTCCACACGATGGTCAACGGGACGTTCGTCGTTCGCGACGGCGAGACCGTCGAAGGAGTCAGCCCCGGCCGCCCGATCGTCGGCCGCTTCGCTCGTTGACCTGACGTGTCATGACACGTGAAGGCCAAGCTCGGCTATTCGTCTTCGCGAACGCCCGCGAGCCGATAGCGGTCGGCCTCGGCGTCGTAGTCCTCGAAGCCGACGAGGCGGCGCAAGCGCTCGAAGCTCACGACGCGCTCAGGCGGCGCCCCGTTTCCCAGGGCTCGAAGAGCGTCGAGCATGGCGGCAGCGGCGGCGGAGAGCAGCGTCAGCGGGTAGGCGGCGATCCGGTAGCCGATCTCCTCGAGGCGCGCGGGCGGCAACAACGGCGTGTCGCCGCCTTCGACGAGGTTCGCCATCTTCGGGCCGGGGAGCGCCTCGCAGAACGCGGCCATCTCGCTCTCGGAGCGGGGGCCCTCGAGGAACAGGATGTCCGCGCCGAGGTCCGCGAAGGCCTGGCAGCGGGAGATCGCCTCGTTCAGCCCGTGCGTGGCGCGAGCGTCGGTGCGCGCCATGACGAGAATGTCCGCTCCCTCCTCGCGCGCGTCGACCGCGGCGCGGATTCGAGAGAGTGCCTCGGCGCGGGGGACGACCCGCTTGCCCCGCGTGTGGCCGCAGCGCTTCGGCGCTTCCTGGTCTTCGATCATCACTCCCGCGAAGCCGGCGGCCGCGTAGTTCCGGACCGTGCGCTTCACGTTCAGGGCGTTCCCGTAACCCGTGTCGCCGTCGCCGATCACCGGCAGCTTGGTGGCGGCGCAGATGTTGCGGCCCTGATCGAGCATCTCGCCGAAGGAGATGAGCCCGGTGTCCGGCATCCCCAGGCGGCTGGCGGAGACAGCGAAGCCGCTCATGAAGGTCAGCTCGAAGCCCGTGTCTTCGATGAGCCGAGCGGAGAGCGCGTCGAAGCAGCAGGGCATCACCCGGAGGCCGGGAGCGTCGAGCAGGGCGCGCAGGCGCGCCGCAGCGGAGGAGTTCATCTGGTGAACGAACGTAACATCTGTCGGCTACGGCGCGGAGCGGACGACGAGGAGGGTCCATGCTTGAGTTGAAGAGGCGGATCCGGGGCATCCACCACATCACGGGTCTGGTCGGCTCCGCCGCGAACGACCTCCGGTTCTACCGCGACGTGCTCGGCCTGCGCCTGGTGAAGAAGACCTGCAACCAGGAAGACCCGACCTCCGGTTGGCACTTCTTCTTCGGCGACCGCCTGGGCCGCCCGGGGACGATCATGACGAACATCGTTCTTGAGGGCGTTCCGATGGCGCCCGCCGTCGAGGGCCGCGGTTCGATCACCGACGTGAGCTACTCGGTCTCGCCCGGGAGCCTGGACTTCTGGCGCGAACGCCTGGCCGCGGCGGGCTCGATCTGCACGGATCGCCCGGCTCGTTTCGGCGATCCCGTCCTCCACTTTCGCGACTTCGACGGCATCTCCTCGGAGCTCGTCGGATGCGAGGACGCCCGGATGCCGGAGCTGGCCGACATTCCCGAGGATCACCAGATTCGCGGCTTTCACCACGCGACGATTGCGCCGCGGATTCCCGAGTTGACCCTGCAGTTCCTCGTCGGCGTGTTGGGTTTCGAGGTGGTCGCCGCCGAGGGAAGCCGCACGCGTCTCGCAGTCGGCGGCAACGAGCCCGGCAAGCTGATCGACGTCGTCGAGCGAGGCGATGGGCCATGGGGGCGGCACGGTCTCGGCGGCTTGCACCACATCGCTCTGACCGTCGACAGCGTCGGGGAGATGGAACATTGGACCCGGATTCTCGCCGGGGCGGGTCTGATCGTGACCGGCGCCCGGGACCGCGGCTGGTTTCACTCCGCCTATTTCACCGCTCCCGGGGGAATCAACCTGGAGCTGTCGAACCTCGATCCGGGCTGGACGGTCGACGAGGACGTCGACTCGCTGGGGACGATCCTGTCCTTGCCGAAGCGCCTGGAACCCCAGCGGGCAGCGATCCAGGCCGCGCTCCCACGAATCGACACCTGAGGGCGAGCCGGAGGATGATCGAACCCTACGACCGCGTTCCCTTTCCCGTCTTCTTTCGGGAAGAAGCCGATTTCGGCGACGTTTACGGCGGACCGGGCGGCTTCGTCTTCTTTGACGCTCACCTGCTGCGGCCACGGGAGCGCGTTTCGAAGACGGTCGTCGTCTTCAACCACCCGATCGGCGGCGGCGCCTGGCTGCCCTTGGTCCGGGGCCTGGCGACGGCAGGCCACCATGTCATCTACAGCAACGGCCGTTATCAGGGCAACGACTCGGCTCTCGTCATGGAGAAGTGCGTGGTCGACCTCGGCCGCACGATTCGCTACGCGAAGGAGGAACTCGGCTTTCAGCGCGTCCTGCTCGGAGGTTGGAGCGGCGGCGGCTCGCTCTCGCTGTACTACCAGCAACAGGCGGAGCGACCGACGGTCACCCACACGCCGGCCGGGGATGCGTACGACCTCACCTCGGCGGGGCTGATTCCGGCCGACGGCGTGATGCTGCTCGCCGCGCACATCAGCCGCGCCGGAACGCTCACCGAGTGGATGGACGCTTCGATCCTCGACGAGCGGGAGCCGCACCGAAGGGACCCGGAGCTCGATCTCTACGACCCGGAGAACCCGAATCAGCCGCCCTACTCGGACGAGTTCCTCAAGCGGTACCGGGAGGCTCAGGTAGCGCGGAATGCGCGGATCACGGCGTGGGCGGTGAACCGGCTTGCGGAGCTGAAGCGCCAGGACCGGGCCCGCAAGGAGCACTGTTTCGTCGTCCAGGGGACGATGGCCGACCCGCGCTGGCTGGATCCGACGGTGGATCCGAACGAGCGGCCGCCAGGTCGGTGCTACCTCGGCGATCCGCAGACCGTGAACACGGGGCCGACCGGCCTGGCGCGGTTCACGACGCTGCGGAGCTGGCTGTCCCAGTGGAGCCTCGAGACGTCGAACGCCGACGGCCTCGCGTGCGCGGCGGAGATCAGCGTTCCCGTGCTCGTGGTGAACAACGGCGCCGACGACGCGTGTACGCCCAGCCACGCGCGGCGGCTGTACGAAGCGGTGTCCCACGAAGAGAAGGAGTTTCATGAGATCGCAGGGGCGACTCACTACTACCTCGGGCAGGCCGACAAGCTCGCCGAGGCGGTCGCCGTGTGCGGCGACTGGATCGACCGCTGACCCGGAGGTGCGAAGGTGAACCGACGAGAACTCCTGAAATCGGGCGCTGTGGCCGGCGTCGCCGCCCTGATCGGCGGTCCCGCTTCAACCCGTTCCGCCGACGGCGACGCGCTCCTCGGCTTCGTCGGCGACCTGCTCACCGACCGCGACGACCCGGACGAGGCGTACGCACCGGTGCGCGAGCTGCTCGCGGCCCCGGATGTGCTGTTCGGCAACCTGGAAGGGCCCTACGCCGACAATCCACGCTCCGTACCCAGCGCCGGGGCGGTCCTCGTGCCTCCCGCGCGGAATCTCGACGTCCTCAGCCGGGTCGGTTTCGACGTGTTGTCGCTCGCGAACAACCACATCCTCGACGGCGGCCGCGAGGCGATGCTCGAGAACCGGCAGCGCCTGAACGAACAGGGCGTCGCGACCTGCGGCGCCGGCGCCAGCCTCGAAGAGGCCCGCCGGCCCGCGATCCTCCAGGCCGGCGGGCTGAACGTCGCCTACCTGGCCTACGCCTCGGTGTTTCCCCGCGGCTACGAAGCCCGGGGCAGCCTGGCCGGGCTCGCACCGCTCCGGGCGCATAACTTCTACCAGGACCTGATCGACGACTACTACACGCCAGGCGCCGACCCGCGAGTGTCGACCGTGCCGGACAAGACGGACCACGACAACCTCGCGGCGGACATCCGAGCCGCCCGGGAGCAGGCGGACCTCGTCGTCGCCAGCTTCCATTGGGGCGACCACTTCAAGGCTCATCACCTGACGGACCACGAGCTGCGGACCGCCCGGCTTTGCATCGACGAAGGCGTGGACATCGTCGTCGGCCATCACCAGCACGTTCTCCGCGGCATGGAGTGGTACCGCGGCCGGCCGGTGTTCTACGGGCTCGGTCACTTCGTCTTCGACGTTCGGCTCGACCGGTGGCCGGAGGAGATGGTCGCCGCCATGCCGGTCCTCGACGAGGACGCGGACTACTACGGGGTGGCGCCCCGCAGGGGTTGGCCGCTGATGCCGCTTCACCCCGAGGCCCGGATGACCGCGTTGGGCTACGTCAAGCTCGTTGCGGGCGTGCCCTCCGAGTTCGGCTTCGTGCCCTGTCGGCTGAATCCGGACGGCGCGGTCCGCGCGGTCGATCCGGTGTCAGTGGAGGGCCGGGAGGTCGTCGACTACGTCGAATACGGCTGCGCGAGCCAGAACCTGAACGGCAGGGTGGACCGGGCGAGCTACGCGGACATCGCCGGGCATCGCGGCGTGCGCATCCTGCCGGCAGAGGAAGCGACGGGAGATGGGCCAGAGGACGAGTGAGCGGATAGAGCGGGCCGGAGCGCGAGCCGGCTGCGGGGGAGTGCCGAGGACCTTGGGAGGATCGAGAAGAATGGAGATGCGAGAAGCCGTCCTGTCGGGAGCGATGTTCCTCGTGTTCGCCGCGGCGGGCGTTCCCGGCTCGGCTCAGGACGAGGCGCCGGCCGCCGTCTATGACCGCGCGGCGCAGATGCTCGACGTCGGGTCGTTCATCTTCAACGAGAGCGTGACGCCGCACTGGATCGGGGACGGCGAGGAGTTCTGGTATCGAAGCGACGACCGCGACGGCCACCGATTCTGGCGGGTCGAGCCGCTGGCGAGTGACGAGCGGCGGCGCCCGGCCTTCGATCACGCCCGGCTGGCGGCATCGCTCAGCGCGCTTCGGGACGAGCCGGTGGATCCCCTCGCGCTGCCCTTCGAGAGCATCGATCTGTCGAACGATGGCGAGGTGTCGTTCCAGATCGCCGGCGAGAAGGGGGTCGAGTCCTTCCGGTGCACCGTGGACGGCGCCGATTGCGCCTACGTCGAGGCGCCGGCCGCTCCGGCCGAAGAGAAGGACGAGACGAAGAACGAGGATGGCGCGGAGTCCGAAGCCGTCCGGCGGGAGACTCCGCCCTTGCCGTCTCCCGACGGCGCCTACAGCGTCCTCGTACGCGATCACGACCTCTATCTCGTGACCACGGAGAGCGGTGAAGAGCGCCGTCTGACGGACGACGGCGCGCGGTTCCACGACTACGCTTCCCATCCCGAGGCGCGCACCTCGACGATCACCGAGAAACGCTCTGGCATCGTGCGCCCGCCCTCGGCCCTGTGGTCGCCCGACGGCAGAATGCTGCTGACGGTGCGGCTCGACCAGCGCGAGGTTGGCGAGATGCACGTTCTGCAGACGACGGACCTCGGCGATGGCGCGCGGCCCATTCTCCACACCTTCCGCATGCCGATTCCGGGTGACGACGGGGCGCCGCAAAGCGAACTCCTGCTCGTTGACGCGGCGAGCGGCGCCGTGAGGCCGGTCGACACGGAACCGGTCCACACGCCCTTCATGGCCTTGGCCGATCTGGGCCAGCTCTGGTGGAACGACGACGGCTCGAAGGCGTATCTCCTGCGCCGGCCCCGCGGCGCCCGCTCCATGCGGCTCGAGGAGATCGAGCCGTCAACCGGCGCCGCGCGCACACTGGTGACGGAGACCTCCCGGCATCACGTCGAGCCGGCGCTTCTGCTCGGCACGGGCCAGCCGAACATCAGGGTGCTCGAGAGCGGCGAGGTGCTCTGGTACTCGCAGCGCGATGGCTGGGCGCACCTCTACCTCTATGGAGTCGACGGCGATCTCGTCCGCCAGATCACTCGGGGCGCCTGGGTCGTCCGCGATCTCGTCCATGTCGACGAGGCGTCGCGCAGCGTCTACTTCACGGCTGCCGGCCTCGACCCCGCCGTCGACCCGTATCTGCGCACCTTCGCCCGCGCTTCGCTCGATCGTACGACCTCTCGTCCCGAGATTCTCACGCCCGAGCCCGGCGATCACACGGTGGCGGCATCGCCCGGCGGCAGGTACTTCGTCAACCAGTGGTCCCGCATCGACCAGCCGCCTCGGTCCCGGGTCCTCCGTCCGGACGGCCGCGTGGCGGTGGAGCTCGAGACGGCCGACTTCGAGTCGCTCGTCGAACTCACCGCGCTGCCGACGCCGTTCACGGTCAAGGCGCGGGACGGCAAGACGGACATCTACGGCAACCTGTTCTTTCCGCCGGGCTTCGACCCGGAAGACGAAGAGGCCCGTTTCCCGGTGATCGACGGCGTCTACCCTGGGCCGCAGGTGCACCGGGTGACGAAGAACTGGCACGATCCGACGCTGTTCCTGAGCTACGACCTGGCGCTGGCGCAACTCGGCTTCATCGTCGTCACCGTCGACGGCTTCGGCACGCCCTTGCGCTCGAAGGCCTTTCATGCCCGCTCCGAGGGCAACCTGCAGGAGGCCGGCGGTCTTCCCGACCATTTGGTGGCCATCCGTCAGCTCGCCGTCCGCTACCCGCAGATGGACCTCGACCGAGTCGGCGTCTACGGTCACTCCGGGGGCGGTTTCGCCGCGGCGCGCGCCATCTTCGCGTACCCGGAGTTCTACAAGGTGGCCGTGTCTTCGGCGGGAAACCACGACCAGCGTGGCTACATCCAACTCTGGGGCGAGTCCTACCACGGCGATCCGGAGACCGTGAGCTACAAAGAGCAGGCGAACGCCTCGATCGCCCATCAGCTGGAAGGAAAGCTGCTCCTCGCCTACGGCGCCCTGGACGACAACGTGCCGCCCGCGCTGACGCTCCAGGTCGTCGAGGCCCTGACGAAGGCGAACAAGGACTACGACCTGATCGTCCTGCCGTCCGGCAACCACGGCTTCCTCTCCGACCCGTACTTCCTCCGCCGGAGCTGGGACTACTTCGTCCGCCATCTCGCGGGCAAGGAGCCGCCCGCGGGCTATCGCCTGGCCGCGCCCGGTTCGTGACGCCTCCCTCTACCCGCCCCAGACCTCTTCGAAGACGCGCAGGTAGTTCTCGCCCAGGAACTTGCGGATCGTCTCGTCGCTGTGGCCGCGGCGGACGAGTTCCTCGGTGATCGCGGGCGCCTTGCCGATGTGCTCCAGGCCCTCGGGCGCGAAGTCGACGCCGTAGTGGTCGCTGCCCATGCCGATGTGGTCCGGGCCCATCACGTCGAGCGCGGTCTCGATGTCGTCGACGACTTCGGAGAGGTTGCGGTGGGTGATGTGGATGAGGCCCAGCACGCCGCCGTTCTCGGCGACCGCGTCGAGCATCTTCCGATCGCGGGGGAGTTCCAGACGGGTTCGCGGCAGGGCCCCTCCGCCGAGGCGGGACTTCGGGTCGCTGTTCGGGAACATGGTCGGCGTCGTGTGGGACAGGATGACCGGACGGTCGACCCGGTCGAGGATCTCCCAGAAGCCGCGTTCGCCGATGTGCACGAGGTCGACGACGATGCGGAGTTCCTCCATCCGGTCGATCAGCGCCTTGCCTGCAGCGGTCAGCCCGCCCTGGTCGTCGGCGGCCCAGCAGCCGTCGGCGTAGATGTTGCGGCGGACGTGGGTCAGGCTCGCCACCCGCAGGCCGAGCTTGTAGTAGAGATCGAGAAAGCGAGGGTCCGAGCCCAGCGCCTCGCAACCCTCGAAGGAGAAGACGAGTGCGACGCGATCGTCCTCCTTTGCCTGACGGATGTCGGTCGCCGAGGTGGCGAGTGCCAGGCCGTCGAGGCGTTCGACCTCGTGGTGGAGGTTCCAGGCCATCTCGAGCCCGCGGTGAAGCGGGTTGTTGAGCTCGGCGTCGTCGAGGTAGACCGCGCAGAGCTGGGAAGTGACTCCGCCTTCCTTCCACCGGGGGAGGTCGTACTGACCCATGCAGCCGAACCAGACGGTGTGCGCCGACATCCCGAACTGAGCGAGGGGGCCGACGTCGAATCCGAGCGGCGGCCGCCAGTTCTCCGAATCCGGGAGCTCGACCCGCTGATCGAGCTTCATCTTCCCGTCGCTTACGGGAATCAGGATGTCGCAGTGGCCGTCGATCACGATCGACTCGCGGTGAAGGGCGGCTGCCCGTTCGGAAATCGCCATCAGGTTCCTCTCAGACTCCGGCCGTTGGCGGCCGTCGCTCAGTGGGACAGCGCGAGGCCGCTCAACAGGGTGGTCGCCGCGGCGCGCCGCTTGCCGTCTCTTCCGATCGTCGCGCCGACGACGTAGCCGCGCGGCGCCCGCGATTCGATGCCTGCCGGGAGGACGTTCAACTGGAGCCCGAGCTCGCGCGCCGCGTCGAGGAGCTCGGGCGCGAAGTCGCCCTTGATGACCTGGGTGGACGGCGAGCCGAGGGGCCCGAAGGCCGGAAGGTGCGGCGAGGGCGCGTCGATCGCTTCCTTGATGTCCATCTCCCAGTCGAGGAGGTTCAGGAGGACGCTGATCGTCTTCTGGTGCAGACCGGAGCCGATGGAGGCGAGGGCGGCGACCGGTTTGCCGTTTCGCAGGACGATCAGCGGCTCGGTCGGGTCCGGCAGCCGCTTGCCGGGGCCGGTTTCGGCGATCAGCGCCTGCTGGAAGGACGCCGAGTCCGGGATGGAGATGCCGTCGACGAAGATCGCCGTGTCGCCCCAGGCCGAGGTGTTGATCGTGTGGACGACCGCTGCGACGTTGCCGTAGGCATCGATCGCGACAATCGCGTCCGAGTGCTTCGGGTCGACCGGGGTGGGAACCCTGGTCAGGGGGGCGATGCCCGACTGCATCCGCGCCCAGAGCCCGGCGGCGTTCTCCTTGCCCGCCCGCCCGGCCAGCGTGGCGTCCAGGTCCCCGTACAGCGCCGGGCGCATCGGCTCGGGCAGGAAGACGACTCCCATCAGATTCGTCATCTGATTCACCCAGAAGAACGCCTCCGGCGACTGCGCGTAGTGGCCCATGTCGCGCAAGTCGGCCGCTTCGGCGAGATGGAGCACCTCGGCCACGTGGACGCCGCCCTGTGCCGGCAGGCCGTGTCCATGAACGTCGAAGCCGTTGTAGGTCGCCTGCACCGGCGAGGCCGTGATCGCCTGGTAACTCCGCATGTCTTCCATGGAGAGCCTGCCCCCGTCGCGTTGGACCGCCTCGACCATCCGCTCGGCCCAAGGTCCGCGATAGATGTAGTCGATGCCGTGGTCGGCGACGGCGCGAAGCGTCGTCGCGAGTTCCGGCTGACGGAGCAGGTCTCCCTCGCCGAGAAAGGCGCCGTCCTCGTCGGTGAAGATGCGCCGCGTCGAGGCCAGCCGGGAGAGCGCCTCCTTGCGCTGCTCGATCATGCTCGTGTGGATGGCGCCCAACAGGACGCCGTTCTCCGCGTAGTGGATCGCCGGTTCGAAGAGGCTGGCCCATGGCAGCTTCCCGAAGCGATCGTGCGTCGCGCCGAGGCCGCCGAAGAAGCCCGGCACGAGCGCGGTGCGGCCGCTTGGTTGATGCTTGCCGCCCGCCGTCGTCGAGGCGGGGATCGTCATCGGCTCGGTCTCGCCTCGAACCGTGTCGTAAGCGCCGTTGATGTTGACGACCTCGCCGCTCTCCGCCTCGTAGTAGACGAGGTTGAAGATCCCGGCGTAGCTCACCCAGGCGCCGCCGGCCAGGGAGATCTGAGTCAGCGCCGTCGTGATCACCGCGTCGGCGGCCGTGCCGCCCTGGCGAAGCGCCTCCAAGCCGGCCCTGACCGCTGCCGGCCCGGTCGTGCCGCTGATCACGCCGTTCTCGCCTTCGGCCATCGGCTTGTCCGTCTCGAAGAAGGCGTTCAGTTCCTCGAGCTCCGCAAGGTCGCTCCAGCTGGCCGGGCTCAGGTCGACTGTCGCCTCGTCCGAGGCGGCGGCGAAGGCCGCGGGAGCGGCGCCGACCAGCCAAGCCGCAACGCAGAGTGCACGAACTCTCCTCGACTTCATCGTCTTCTCCCCGGGTGGTGGATTTCGTTCGGCCGAGCTTACGGCCTTGAGCTCTGCATTCAGCGGACAAGCGGAGGCGCGCGTGCCTCTCGGCGCTCGTACGAGGATGCCCGGTCGGCCGTTCATTCCGGAGGTTCGAGCGAGGCAGGACGCTCCGCGCCGGTCAGCCCGAATCTCGCGAGCAGCGGCGCCGGCGATGGGTCGCGGCCGACGAGTCCGCGAAACAGCTCGGCGGCCGGCGCGGAGCTTCCCGCTTCCAGAATCGTCTCGCGGTAACGTTGGGCGAGGCCTTCGTCCCAGAATCCACCCGGCGCCCGTTCGAAGAGCAGGCCGAGTTCGGCGGCCAGAACGTCGGCCCAGAGATAGGAGTAGACGCCTGCGGCGTAGGCCTCCGAGAACGTGTGGACCGCGTGGGGGACCCGGAGCAGCGGCTCGATGGCGGGTGGAGCGTCGAGCGCGGCGAGGATCTCCTCCTCGACGGCCATCGCGTCGACCGCTCGGCCGTCGGCGAGCTGGTGAATCCGGAGGTCGACGATCGCGGTCGCCAGGTACTCCAGGGTCAGGCTGAAGATCCGGTCGTAGCGGAGCCCCTCGTCGAGCGAGTCGACGAGTTGCTCGGGCATCGGTTCGCCGGTCTCGACATGGCGCGCGTGCCGAGAGAGCAGTTCCCGATCCCGCAACCAGCGCTCGTTCAGCAGTGCGGGCAGTTCGATGACGTCCCACTCGACGGCGAGGCTGCCGAGCGACGGGTAGTCGGCGCGGCACAGCAGCATGTGCAACGCGTGACCGAACTCGTGGAAGACGACGTTTGCGAGTTCCCAAGCGAGGAGCGCGGGTTCGCCGTTCCGCGGCTTGGGGAGGCCGGAGACGACGACCGTATGGACGAGGTGCGGAACGGGCCGCAAGGAGTGCGCCTGGAGTTCCGCCTGCCATGAGCCGGGCGATTTGCCCTCTCGTTGATAGAGGTCCAGCCAGAGCACCCCGAGCGGGCCTTCGCCGCGGTCAACCTGGAACGCCTCGACGTCGGGATGGTAGACGGTCGCCTCGTCGAGGCGACGAAAGCGAAGTCCATGAAGACGCTCGGCGCTCCAGAACAGGGCCGTCTTGACAGCGTCCAGGGACAGGTAGGGGCGCAACGCGTCGACGTCCAGCCCGAAGCGGGACCGTCGATACCGCTCCGCGTAGTAGAGGCGGTCCCAGGCCTGCAACTCGCCTTCCAGCCCATCCGCTCGAGCCAGCTTCTCCAATTCGGCGAGTTGTCGTCGCGTGGTCGCGTCCACGGCGCGCCAGGCTTGAAGCAACAGGTCGAGCGCTGCCTCCGGGTCGCTCGCCATTCGGGTGGCCATCGCGAGATCCGCGTAGGACGAGTAGCCGAGCAGGCGCGCCTTCTCGCCGCGGAGACGGAGGATCTCGGCCATCACGGGTCGGTTGTCGCGCTCGCCGTCGCTCGCGCCGCGGCCCATCCACTGCTTCCAGACCTGCTCGCGCAGGTCCCGCCGTCGCGACTCGGTGAGGAATGGCCAGACCATCGGCCGCGTGATCGGCAGCGCCCAGCGTCCGGGCCGTCCGCGCTTCTCGGCGGCGTCCGCCATCGCCGTGCGCTGCTCGTCGCCGAGGCCGTCGAGATCGTCTTCTTCGGCGAGCCAGAGGACGAGCGTGTCCTGCTCGGCGGTCAGGTTGTGCAGGAATCGGACCTGAAGCTCCGAGAGACGGGCGTTCACCTCGGTCCAGCGCGCCCGGGCCTCGGGTTCGAGACCGGCGCCCCGAAGACGGAGACGCTCGCGAAGCACTTCCCCGAGTCGCCTCTGCTCGCTTGTCGAACAGTCCAGCTCGAGCGCCGCCGCGATTCGTTCGACCAGCTCGCGCCGGCCGGCGATCTCGTCCTCGAGCGCCGCGAGTCGCGGCGCCATCCGCTGGTGGAGGGCTTGCATCTCTTCGCCGGCGCCGGTGCTCGCGAGGTGTCGGAGAAGAGCTCCGAGGCGGGCGAGCGGCATCGCGCCGACTTCCAGTGCCTCGACGGTGTTCGCGAACGTCGCCGGCCGGGAGTCGCCCGCGACCGCCGCGACGGCCGCTCGGCGCTCCTCGATGGCGAGTTCGAGCGCCTCCTCGAGATGGCGAGCTTCGAGGTCGTCGAACGGTGGCAGACCGGCAGCGTCAGCGACCGACCAGGGCGCGAGCAGCGAGGCTGTCCTGCCACTGCCGGCCACCTCAGGGCTCGACTTGGCGCGCGGCTCGGCGTTCGAGCGCCGCGATGATGGCGGCCTGTCGTCGCCGGTTGATCGGGAAGCGCCAAATCCACAACGCGGCAACACAGAGGAACGTCGACGGCAGGAGGGAGAAGGCGAGCAGCAGGCCGAACCTCCCGCTGGCGTCCTGGGTTGCGGCCGTCGCGTCGAAACCGAACATCCCGACGATCAGAAGGCCCAGCGCTGCGCCGATGCCGGCGCTGATTTTCTGCACCATCGCATAGAAGGCGAAGTAGTTGCCGGCATGGTCGGCGCGAAACCGGAGGCGGCCGTAATCGACGACGTCAGCCAGCACCGCCGGCGCCGCGACGCCTTCCACCACGATCAGGGCGTTGACGAGGAGCAGGGTCCCGACGAGCAGCGCCGCGGCGTTCTCGCCCGGGCCGATGAAGAAATAGCCGAGAGAGGCGAGGCCTGCGCCGAAGTTGCCGACGGACCATGCCTGTTGCTTCCCGAAGCGGCGGCAGAGCGTTCCCCAAGCGAGAGTCGCAACCAGGCCGATCGGAATGCTGTAGACCATGACGAAGGCAAGCTGCTCGCCGAGTTGCAGATAGCCGTCGATGTAGAAGAACGAGACTCCGGAGCCGCTTCCCGCGCCGAGTCCGCTGATCGCGAACATTGCCGTGAAGCTCAAGAGCGGCCGGTTGCCGGCGACCGCGCGGGCGGCGGCCGCGGGAGAGGACCGAGCGCCGCCGGACGATCCTTGACCTGGACGTCCGTTGGGAACGACGAGGCATGCGACGAGGGCGGTGCCGAGCAGCGCGACCGCCGCCAGCGCCGCCGCCCAGCGGAGCGTTTCCGGCGTGAAGTCGGTGGAACCGGTGACCGGCTGGAGTGCGATGGGCAGCCCGAAGAAGGCGAGCAGACCGAGATAGCGACCCATCGAGCGCCAGGTGGTGATCCGCGCCCGCTCGTCGTAGTCGTCGGAGATGTCCGCCAGCCAGGCGCTGTAGGGCACTTCCGAAACCGTCCAACCGACGTCCGCGAGCAGGTACCAGAAGAGGAAGGACCACATCGTCACCTCGTCGCCGGGCACGTAGAGGAACCAGCAGGCGATGACGGCAATGACGGAACCGGCCAGGAGCCAGGGTTTGCGGGTGCCGTGGCGAGCCCGGTAGCGATCGGAGAGGAAGCCGACGATCGGGTCGTTCACGGCGTCGAAGATGCGCGAAACGAGGATGACGAAGGCGATTTCCTGGAGACTCAGCCCGAAGAACTTCGCGTAGATCCCCTGGAGGACGGAGACCGCCGGGCCGTGGATGAACGCCTGCGCGAAGGAGGGCGCTCCGTAAGCGCCGAGGACGCCCCGGCGGAGCGCCGTCTGACCGCTCATCGCCCGAGGCTCCTCGAGAGAGCTTCGTCGAGGAAGGCGCGGACCGGCGGCACGACCGTTTCCGGGTCGAGGCACACGGAGTGGTCGCGCTCCGGGATCTCGTGCACGTTCCAGCCGAGCCGCTCGAGCTCACTTCGCCGCTCCCGAAGGGTGCTCGCGATCCGGATGTTCTCACCGCCGGGGTCGACGTCGCCGCTACCGCCGAAGAACACGATCCGGGGACAGTCGATTGCCGCGATTGCCTGCTCCTCCGGCCAGTCGAGCAGACTTTCGTAGAACGTTACCCACTGGGCGTACTGAGCTGGCTCGCGGAGGACGACCCGGGCCGACGGTGGTGGATTGTCGAGCTGCCCGCGCGCCGCGCGGAGAATGTCCGCGTACTGACCGCCCAGCGGCGGCCATCCGCCGACCGCGAGCGCCGCCAGGCGATCGCAGCGGGTGGCGAGTTGAAGGCCGACGGCAGCACCCCAGGAATACCCCCAGTAGACGAAATCGCGAAAGCCGGCGGCGTCGGCGGTCGCCAGCAGATCCGAGCAGACCCGTTCGGCCGTCATCTCGTTCGGCGGCGGCGAGGTACTGCCTCCGATGTTCGGGTAGTCGACGAGCAGCACCCGGTAGGCGTCGGTCAACCGCCCGAGGTAACCGTCGATCGTGGCGCTGCTCTCGGGTCCGAAGATGTCGGTGTGGGACGCCATGAGCGGCAGACCGAGCAGCAGGGGCGCCCCGTTTGTCGGGCCGACGCTGCGGAAGTGGATAGCGGCGCCCGGTGCGACCTCGACGTTGCCGTACTCGTCGGTCACGTCGGTACCTTCTGCTCTGAGCCGACGGCAAGGTCGTCGAGCGTCCGGCGGACGACGTCGATCACGAAGTCCGGCGCTTCGTAGACGAAGTTGTGCCCCGTTCCGGGGGGCGCGACGACTCGTTCGGAGAGGTTGGAGAGAGTGAGATAGCGCTCGCGGCTTCGTCTGTAGACGCGTTCGAGCCGCGCTTCGTCGAGTTGACTCGGTGCGTGCGCCTCGTCTTCGATCATCTCGGCGACCTGGTCGAAGTCCTGCATGTCGCCCGGAGCGACGAGCAGGACGGGAATGCCGTCGAGGTCGCCCTCGTAGGGGAGAGTCGCCCAGGCGATGGAGGCCATGCCCTCCGGTGCGAGTTCGGCGAAGATGGAAGCGCTCGCAGAAGCCGCCCGCGGACCGCGCTCCAGGGCGCGAACGATGTGCCACGCCGCGCCGAGCTGTTCGCGGATCAGCCGGTCCAATCGCTCGTACTCGACGTTCGGCGGTTCCCGTGACAGGCGCTCGGCGAGTTCGTCCAGGCCAAACAGCTGGAGCGCCCCCAGGAAGATCGGACGCCACCTCATCCGTGCGAGACCGGGAACCGGCGGACCGTAGACGATCGTGTCCGGAGGAGTCGCGTCGAGGAGCAGCAGGGCCGCGACGCTCCGTGGGCTGCGCCGGGCGACGGCGGCGAAGAGCAAGCCGCCGAAGGAATGGCCGGCGAGCAGAAAGGGCCCCTCCTCTCCCGCGGCCTCGAGCGCGGCCAGCACTTCCTCCGCCTCGCGCTCCGTCGTGCGGGGGAACGGCCCCGGATCGCTCCAGCCCGTTCCGGGTCGATCGATCAGAATCGAACGCGCTTCCGTCCGCAGTTCGCGGTGCAGGTGATGGAGCGCCAGACCGCTCGCGTGCCCGCCGGGCATCCAGACGACCGGCGGCCGGTCGCCGGCGTCACCTTCCGCCAGCACGTGGATGCGACGGTTCCGAACCTTGACCAGCACGCCGGGCGGCGGGTGGAGAGCACGCGCCGTCCACAGGCTCAGCAGATGGCGAAGCGCTCCCAGCAGGAGCAGGCCGCCCAATCCGGCAATGACCGCCGCGCCTGAACTGACGGCGCCGTCGCTTCGGAACGCCACCGTCGCTCCGATTGCCAGTGCTCCGCCCGCGGTCCAGAAGCCGGCGAAGTCGCGGCTCAGAAACGCGAAGACGAGTTGCCGCGCCCCTGTCATCCGGTACGTTCCACCTGCCGGGTCACGACTTCATGAAGCCTCTGGTCACGACGCGGTTCATGAAGGCGCTCCGCCTCTTCACCATTTCGGCGTGGTACATCGACATGCCGAACTCTTCCTCCGCGAACGGCTCGAGCACGGCCGGCCCGAGAAAGTCGATGACCAGGAAGGTCGCCGCCCACTCTTCGTCCACGTCGTCCTGAAGAAGACCGCGCTCACGATTCAGCTCGACGAACTGACGCATGATCCCCATCAACTGGCGAAGGAGAGCCTGGCTGCCGGGCGTTCTCTCCATCAACGCTGCGCGCAGGTAGAGCAAGGCGTCGCGCTCTCGCTCGACCCAATCGACGGCGTCCTCGACGAGGAGGTCAAGAGCGGCGGCGCCAAGATGACTGCTGGCCCGGGAACAAAGCTCTTCGATCTGCGCGATGACCTGGCGATCGATCTCGTCGCGCAAGCCGGCCTTCGAACCGAAGTGGGTGCGAATCAGACCGATCGAGACCCCGGCCTGGGCTGCGATCTCACGCACTCCGGTGGCCGAATAGCCCTTCTCGGCGAAGAGGCGGCGGCCTGCCAGGATGAGTCTCTGACGACGATCCGACGGAGTTCGTCGAGTCGGTGTTGCGCCTGAAGGCAGCGGCCGGTTCGCCGGGGCGACCGGCTCAGAAGTCGAGCGAAATCTCGACACCGATCTGCCGCGGATGGTCCTGCGTGTAGATCGGAGCGCCCCGTCCGGAATTCGCCCAGATCGCTCCGTCTTCGCCGAGCAGGTTGTTTCCGAAGAGGTGAATCCCGAACCTCTCGCTGCTGAAGCCGAAACGCGCGCGCATCAGATCGCGGGTGTCGCCCGAAGCTCCGGGGCCGAACTGCCCCAACTGGTCGTCGATGTGGCTCATCCCGAGGAATGCCTGGCCGGCCCAGGCGTCGTTCAGCGCCCACGCGTAGCTTGCCGACAGCGTTCCGGTCCAGGCGGGCACGAACGGCAGACGGTCGCCGTTTCGTGCTTCTGAGGCGGCCGCGAACGCCGGGTTGATGTTCGTGAACTCGGACTCGTTCCAGTTCGCGGAGAATTGGAACGACAGCCCCGAAACGCTCGCCGGACGGTAGTCGAATGCCAGGTCGACGCCGTAGAGCTCGGAGTCGCCGATCTGGTAATCCAGGAAGAGTCCGGAGACCGTTACGGTCTGCCGGGTGTCCTTCCAATCCTGGAAGTAGGGAGCGACGTCGATCAGGAGACGTCCTCCGCTCAGGCTGTACTTCGCTCCCAACTCGTAGCTCCACAGTTCGTCCGAGTCGACGGCGATCGAACACGGCAGTCCCGCCAATTGGTGCAGGGCGCACGTGTCCGGGCTGTTGAAGCTGCCGCTCCTGAAGCCCTTCGCGATGTTCAGGTAGTAGTTCGCCTGCTCGCTCGCGTCGAGAGCGAGGTTGAAGCGGGGGTTCACGCTGTCGAAGGTCGCCGGGTCCAACTGAGCGCTGAACCCGCTGTTGTACACGGATCGCTCGTCCTCGAAGGAACGAAGGCCGGCCAGCGCGACGAGCCGGTCGTCGAGAAAGGCGTAGGAGACTTCGGCGAAGAAGGACAGCGCCTCCGAGTTGCTGTTCGTCGTGCTGTCGGGGAACAGTGGCGGCGCGACGCTCGAGATGGCGTGTGCGTCCGTTTCCGAGTAGTAGACGCCGACCAACCACTGGAGCGGCGAGGCGTTCTGCGAGACGAGCCGCGTCTCGTGGTTCAGGGCGTCCCCGGAGGTCCGACCGAAGATGTCGAGGAATCCGGTCGGCGACAACGGGAACGGCAAGCCGGTCTGGACCTCGTCCGTTGCGTCGATCTGGGTCGTCGTGCTGGTCAGCGAGGCGCCGCCGAAGCTGATCGTGAAGGTGCCGGTTGCGAGTTCGTACTCGCCGAGCGTGTAGTCGCCCGCTGACGCGGAGGTCGACGTCGGGGGAGCGAGTGCCGCGAGCAGGGTGCCGCCCTCCTGGTCCGCTTCGTTGCCCGCGTACATCAGCCTCAGGTTGAATCGATCGTTCGGTGTCACGTCGAAGATGGCGCGGTAGTTCGTCACGTCCCCCGCGCCGAACTCGTCGTCGCCGGTCGTTGCCAGCAGCTGGTATCCGGCAGTGTCTTCGGTGCTGGCGACGAGCCGAAGGCCCGCCTTGCTGCCCAGGGGAACGTTGACCGCGGCATCGAAGTAGCTGCCGTTGCCGCCGCCGTCGGTGCTCGAGTAGCCGCCGCGCAGACTGCCGCCGAAGCCGGCGTAGTCTGGTGAACGCGTGATGAGACGTACCGTTCCACCCATCGAACCGTTGCCGTAGAGCGTGCTCTGCGGGCCGCGCAGAACTTCGATTCGCTCGAGGTCGAACGAGCGCCCCATCGGGGCGAAGTTCTGTCCGAAGATGTAGAAGGCGGCGTCGTCGAAGTAGTAGCCTACGGTCGGGTCGCCCAGGGCCTGTCCGATGCCGCGGATCTGGTAGCGGCGCAGGCCGACGTTGTTCGACAGTTCTTCGGAGGCGCCCGGCACCAGCGTGATGACCTCGTTCAGATCCCGCATGTTCGCCTCCTGGAGAGCCTCTCCGGTGAAGGCCTGGACGGAGACTGGAACCTCCTGCAGTTCCTGCTCGCGCTTCTGCGCGGTGACGACGATGACCTCGCTCAGGTCATCCGCCGAGGCCCCGTCCTCTCCTTCCTGTGCGCCGGACGGAGGGGCGAACAGGATGCCGGCGAGGACGGCGGCGAGCCAGCCGTGGTGGGGGTCGAACTTGCGCATGGGTCTCTCCTTGATCCCTCTGTCTGAGTCCTTGCCGAGTGACTCGTCCACTTCGCCTTGGGCGGTCAGGCGCGAGCCCGCCGCGGTTCTCAGACAATTCCCTGTATACGAACGTATCGTATACGACCGTATCGTACGGACGGATGGCGTCGGAATCGACCGAAGCGGCGGGTGCTCCGTGCTGCGCCGAGAGGTTCGCGGGATCGCCGTTCCGGGCAACGGAGGAGGGCTGGCTTGACCGACAAGATCGCCATCGTGACCGGCGGCGGCAGCGGGATCGGCCGCGCAGTGACGCATGGGCTGGTCGACGACGGCTTCCATGTCCTGATTGCGGGTCGCCGCGAGGATCGGCTGATTCAAACGAAGAGCGGCGCGCCCGATTCCGGGAAGGTCGCCACTGTCGCCGCGGACATCAGCACGGTGGAGGGCGTCCAGGAGGTGTTCGATCGTCTGACGAGGGCGTTCGGCCGCCTGGACTTGCTGTTCAACAACGCCGGCGCCGGCGCGCCGCCCGTGCCGATCGAAGAGCTGACGCTGGAACAGTGGAACCGAGTCGTTGGCGTCAACCTGACCGGCGCGTTTCTCTGCACCCAACGGGCGGTCAAGCTGATGAAGGAACAGGAGCCCCAGGGCGGGCGGATCATCAACAACGGTTCCATATCGGCGCACGTGCCGCGCCCGAACTCCGCCCCGTACAGCGCGACGAAGCACGCGATCACCGGGCTTACCCGCTCGACCTCGCTGGACGGGCGCAGGTTCAACATCGCCTGTGGACAGATCGACATCGGCAACGCGTAGACGCGAATGACCGCGCGGATGTCCGAGGGCGCGGCCCAGGCCGACGGATCGACGAAGCCGGAACCGACGATCGATCTGCGCGTCGTCGTCGACGCGGTGCGGTACATGGCGGCGCTTCCGCTCGACGCGAACGTGCCGTTCCTGACGGTCATGGCGAACCAGATGCCCTTCATCGGGCGAGGTTGACCCGATGAACCGACGTGTCGGCCCGAGAGCCCACGCGTCTGCGACGATCTCCAACGTGCCGAGGACGAGCTGTCCGCTCGCCGCCCGGCTCTTCGCGATGCGACGCCACGGTTGAATGTCCGCCGTCGCTGCCTCGCTTCGTTTCGAGGACTTGGCGGTCGATCCCTATCCGCACCTGGCGGAACTGCGTGCCCAGGGGCCGGCGGTCTGGGCGCCGCACCTGGACATGTGGATCGTCGCCGGGTACGACGACGCGGTGTCCGTGCTGCGCGACCCTGAGCGGTTCACGAATGACTCGCCGAAATCGCTCATCCAGGCGACGTTCGGCCGCCAGATGCTGTCCGTGGAGGGCGAGGAACAGAAGCGCTTGAAGCAGGCGTGCCTCGCTCCTTTCACCGGGAGAGCATCCCGGGAGGTCTGGCAGCCGCGCGTCGACCGGCTCTGCTTGGAGCTCCTCGAGGCTCGCGGGGGGCCGAGCTCCGCCGGGGCGATCCGGGCGGATCTGATGGCGGACTATGCCGCGCCGATCGCTCTGGAGACGATGGGAATCGTCGTTGGTCTGCCGTCCGACGACCTGCCGCGGGTGCGCGCCTGGTATGACGTGTTCGCCCGTTCACTCGCGAACTTCGACGGAGACGCCCGGATCCACCGCGCCGGCCAGGAGGCCGCCGCCGCGATGCGCGAGTATCTGGCGGAGAAGCTGGACGAGCGGCAGTCAAGCGGCGAGAAGGGCGATGGAACCTTGATCGACGTTCTCTCCGGGCCGGGCGGAACGCTTGCCCGCTCGGAGGCGCTCGCGAACCTCCTGATCGTCCTGTTCGGCGGCATCGAGACGACGGAATCGATGATCGGCAACGCTCTCCACTACCTGCTCCGCGAGCCCGGGCTCCTGGATGCCACGCTCGATCGACGGAGCGAAGGAGAAGCGGCCTTCCTGGCCGCTGTCGAAGACGTGATGGAGGAGTCGCTGCGTTACGACCCGGCAGTTCAGACACTCACGCGGCACGCGACGGAGGCCGTCCGCATCGGCGGCGCGAAGATCGCCGCCGGCGAGACGGTGCAGTGCATGGTCGGCGGCGCGAACCGGGATCCAGCGGTGTTCGAGGATCCCGAGCGGTTCAAGACCGGCCGGGCGAACGTCCGCAAGCACCTGGCCTTCGGTCTCGGCAATCACTTCTGCCTGGGCGCCCAGCTGGCCCGCGCCGAGACGCGATCCGCGCTGCGGACCCTGCTCGAGCGCTGGCCCGGCGTCGACCTCGATCCCGCCTCGTCGCTGCCGCCCTACGGGCACGAGTTTCGCAAGCCTGGACGGCTTGTCGTGCGCCGAGCGAACTCCTGGCAGCGTCCTCGTTCGCCGGCTACCACCCGCCCTCCTGGAACGCAGCCCAGACAAGGGCGCCGCCAAGGAGGGTCCACTTGAAGACACGGTAGGTCTGCACGATCCTGGCTCCGATCTTGTAGCCGCGAGACTCCGTATCGAGAGCGTAGTTCCTTTCGCTGAGCTCTTCCGACAGCGGTTCGTTCATTCCAGCTTGCATGATTCGCCGATCTCCTCTTGGGGCTGCGGATCCGCTCGCCGCCCGGATTCTCCTTGCGTCGCCTCGGCCTCCTGTCGGCCAGGCCTGCGCCGGCCCTCATTCCGCGGGCCCCACTTGAGCGCGCCTATGCGCCCTCGCTGCGGACCTCGGGGAAGAGGCGAACCGATGATCTTACTCGATCCGAGCTAGAAGATCAACGGCGCGTCGGCTCTCGACGGCGGCTGAATGCCGCAGCCGCCTTGCGTCACATGGCCGCAGATCAGGCGGACGTTGTCGATCTGGAAGCGCGCGAAGCTCGTCGTTTCCAGGGCGAACAGGGTCCGCACCCGATCGAGGTCGACGGGGTTGCCGCCGGGGCGGGCGGGATTCCGAACGATGTCGTCGATCTGGACGGTGACGGTCGTCCATTCTTCCGAGGTGAGCCTTGCGAATTGCAGGTCGACCGCGCCGGCCTCGAGGAAGCCGCTGTCAAGCTTGACCCTCAGGCTGCTCGCGGCGTCCGTGCCCTCGGTGAACACGAACAGGTCGAACTGCAGCTCCCCGGCGAAGTCTCCGGTTGCGGAAGCGCTGCCCATGCCGAAGAGCGTCTGTCGCAGCTCATCGGCCGGCCGGATCGCGAGGCTGCCGCCGCTGAGTGTGGCGACATCGATCACCATGCCGCGGTCGGCGCGGAGGACTTCCGCGATGGCGAGGGCGCCATCCGCGTCATCGGCCGCCAGGTCGAGCGTCACCCTGTCTTCGCTGTTCGGGAAGCGCAGCGGTCCCGCAGCGTCCACGTAGAGGTCGTAGACGGCGCGGTAGACGTCGGCCGGCGCCGGCGGCGTGACCGCGGCCGAGGTTCGGTCGAGCAGGCCGCCGCAGCCGACGCCGGTCGAGACGTTCACGCCGCATCGGTACACCCGAACGTAGTCGACCTCGAGTTCGCCCGGCAAGGCGCCGGCTGCCGGCGGTCCGGGCAGATTGCCGCCGACCGCGAGGTTCAGCAGCAGGTGGAAGGGTCGGTCGAAGGGCGCCGAAACGCCGCCAGAGACGTGTGCGTTCGTCCTGGTGTCCCGGTAGTAGTTCCAGAACGTGTGCCGGCGGACCGTGTGGAAGTGCTCGCCATCCACGAGCCAGCGGATCTTCTCCTCGTCCCACTCGACGGCGTAGAGGTGGAAGCCGTCGGCGGGATCGACTCCCCAGTACCTCTTGTGGTCGAACGTGTTCAAAGGCCAGGCCATCCCGTAGTGGAGCGCGGCCTGGGCGAACGGGCGCGGGTCGCGGGAAAACACCTCCAGGATGTCGATCTCGCCGCTGGCGGCCCAGCCGCCGTACGCGGAGTCGGTCGGCAGCATCCAGAAGGCGGACCAGAGGCCTTCGCCGGCAGGCGCCCGAATGCTCGCCTCGACGCGGCCATAGGTCAGGTCGAGCTTGCCGGCCGTCGTCAAGCGCCCGGAGGTGTACGCGTGACCGTCTCCGGAGTCCTCCTTGCGGGCCGTAATGACGAGAACGCCGTCTGCCACGGAGACGTTCGCGGCCTGGTAGCTCTGCAACTCGTTGTTCCCCCAGCCGGGGATGCCTTCGGCCGTGCCGTCGCCCGTCTGGATGGTCCATTTGGAAGCATCCAGGGCGACGCCGTCGAACTCGTCGGACCAGATGAGTTCCCACCCTTCCGACGGGAGTGTTGCGGCAGGCCCGCTGCCGTCCTCGCTGGACTCGGCGCCTCCGCAGCCCGGCAGGGTTGGCGCAACGAGCAACACGCACGTGATTGCCGAGTAGCGCATGGCCGAGAGCTGGGACGTTACCCCGGCTGCTCGCTTTCTGGCCGCATCTGCAGCCCGTTCGTTCGGCGAGATCAAGAGAAGCTGAGTTTCGCGGCACACCCGTCGCCAATCAGGCCGGCGCGACCTCGAAGCCAGTCAGGTTGCGCGTCCTCGCGCTGAACTCGACACCGATCAGATACACCGGTTTCCCCAGGCCGAGGTGCTTTCGAGCGTAGCCTCCGTCCTTCAAACGGGCGAGAGCTGCGCCTTCAGTTGAGCTCTCGATTACATTGAACTGGATCAGGTATACGCGATCGGCGAACCGCACGGTCATGTCGAGTCGGCCGCGACCGGAGCTCTCTTCCGCCACGACATCCAGGTCCAGCGCAGCGAACCATGAGTAGAGGACACTCGCGTAATGATCCTCGTACCGGGCGATCTCGTTCTTTACGTGCCACTCGTGGGGAATGCTGGCGAAGAACGACCGGAAGATCTCCTCAAGACCGGCCAAGTCGTTCCCCTCGAGCAGCTCGTGAAGTCGAATGTCGCGATCGCCCTTTCGGGAAGCAGCACCGGCCATCGCGGTGAGCAGATGTTCATTCAGACTCTGTCTGACCGCGCGATTCGGATAACCGAGGCGGTAGAACTTCTTTCCGCCGAGGCGTCGCTCCTCGAGAATCGTGAGATAGCCAGTCTGGAACAGCAGAGCCTCCGGGGCCATGTCGTCCAAGTCGAACCGCGAGAGGAGTTCGTCGGTGCCCGTCATTCTCGCCAGGTCGGGCCCAGCGAGCCCGCGTTCTTTCAGAGTGTCGAGCAGGAACTTCTGCGAGCCGGTCTCGAACCAGTGGGCCTTGAACTCGCGGCTGTCGAAGAGGAGCAGGACGTCGAACGGGTTGTAGATCTTCTCTTCGCCTCGCCAACTGTAGCCGTTGTACCAGTCGCGAACTCGGTGCCGGTTCAGGCCGGGAAGCTCCGCCGCGAACACCTCATCCAGATCGCTCTCGGTGAAGCCGCAGATGGCTGCGTGGCGTGGATCGAGAGAGACGTCCCTCAGACTGTTCAGCCCCGAGAACTGATTCGCCATGGAGAACTTGCTGACGCCGGTGAGGAACGAAAACCGGATGTGCTTTTGACGGTCTTTGACGACCCCGTAGAGGCCCCGCAGGTAGGCGCCGTTCGCTTGAGCGACTTCCGGTGACTGAAGCGCATCCAGGATCGGCTTGTCGTACTCGTCTACAAGGACGACAACTCGCCTCCCGCTGGCGCGGCTCAACGTCTCGAGAAGGCGGGCGAACCTCTCGGGCCCGGTGTTGTACTCCGCCGCGACACCCGCCGACCGCGCCGCCGAATCGAGCTGAGCCATCAGGTTCGCGTGAAGATGCCCCGGCTCCTTGAAGTCCCCGCCTTCGAAGCTCAGTCGCAGCACCGGCCACCGCTCCGACCAATCCCAAAGGTTGTGAATGTGTAGGCCCTTGAACAGCTCCTCGTTGCCCTCGAACAGCTCCTTCAGAGTGTCCAGGAACAGGCTCTTGCCGAAACGCCGGGGCCGCGACAACAGGAAGTGACTTCCCTGATCGATCAGGGCGACGATCCAGGGCGTCTTGTCTACGTAGTAGTACTCCCTCCCTTCGCGGATCTTGCGGAAGGTCTGGATCCCGATTGGCAGTCTGAGCTTCGTCATCGGGATGTCAGGAGGGGGTTCGCCGTCGGGTGCAGTTCCGGATCAACGTGCCACGGCCATGATGAGGCCGAGTCCGAAGTGACTGCTGTAACCGAGCGTAACCGTCCCTTGGCGGCAGCTTCATCTCATGCAGGACGCCAGCGTCATCCGGCTTCATTCCGCTCCCTTTTGGACCGAAAGCCCAATCTCGGAGTACGTCGAGGACGTGGGCGAGGAACTGGGGAGCGCCTACTCACTCCGAGAATAGATGACCCAGATCTTCGTGTAGCCGTCCGTTTCGAAGACTCCGGTCCACTCCTTCGGAACGGTGACTGCCTCGCCCGCGTTGATCACGAGCTGAGTGCCGTCAGACGACGTCAGCGTGACGCCGCCTTCGAGGAAGTACATGAACTCGTCGACGCCGTACGGCTGGGAGATCTCGATCCGCGTCTTCCCGGACCTGTACATGCCGGACGAGAAGTTCTTGTCGCTCGAGACGAGCGATGTCGCGGTCTTCGTGACGTGCCCGTCGGCGTGGGTCTGCTCGACGACGTCCGGGCGCTCGAAGATCTTGCCGCCGAGATCCTGCTTGCTCATCTTCGCCGGCCGAACGGCTTCGTCGCTGCCAGCCGCCAACGAACTCCCGAGGAGAGTTGCACAGAGGATGATCGAGGTTCTTCTCTTCATGGGTGGACTCCTGCTGGCGGGTGGGTGATTGCCCGAGTTGACGGGCGCGGTCCAGCTACAAACCGAACGCCACGAACTCTGCGGTGGTTTCCTTGCCGCCTATCGCGACGACGATGAACTGGCGGCCCTGGTGCAGGTAGGTCATCGGCGCACCGGTCGTGCCGGATGGCAGCTCCGTTTCCCAGACGACTTCGCCTGTCGCCTTGTCGTAGGCGCGGAACTTCTTGCCCCAGTAACGGCCTTCTTCCCCCTCGATGCCGGGGATGGCATCGCTGCCTTCACCGATGAACAGCAGCGTCTTCGTCACCAGAGGCGCCGGTCGCCCGGCGACCCCGAGCCGCGGCACGTCGAGGCCCTCGAGCAGGGGATGGTCTCGTGGCCCGTCGCCGTTCGCCGTCATCCACACGTGCTCGCCGCGATGCAGATCGATCGCGGTGATCCGGCCATACGGTGGCTTGACGATCGGCAGCCCGTCGAGGGTCGGGACATCAGGGCCGTCGTAGGCGATCACGTAGCCGAGGGTCGCGTCGTTTGCCTCTGGCCGTTTGAGGGAGTACACGCCCGGCCAGGTGTGGGATACGGCGTAGTAGATCCCGGTCTCCGGATCGAAGGCGCCGGTGTGCCAGTTCCCTGTTCCCCACGCTCCCGGATTCGTCAGAGTGCCGCTCTTCCCTTGCTCGTCGTCGAGCAGGCCGGGGGGCGTGAAGATCGGCCCGAGACGGAAGGGCTGGACGAGCTCGAGGGCTCGTTCCCGGAGCTCCGGCGTGAAGTCGATCAGGTCGTCTTCGACGAAGCCCTGTCGGTCGAAGGGCGGCGGCTTCGTCGGGAATGGCTGCGTCGGCGACAGCCGCTCTCCGGGCACCCGTGAGCCCGGCACCGGCCTCTCCTCGATCTCCCACACCGGCGCCCCGGTACGACGATCGAAGACATAGAGGAAGCCGGTCTTCGAGGGCTGGATGACGGCGTCGATCAGCTTCCCGTCGACGGTGATCTGACCGAGAGTCGCCGGACCGACGGTGTCCCACTCCCAGACGTCGTGGCGCACCATCTGAAAGTGCCAGATTCGCTCGCCCGTCTTCGCGTCGAGTGCGACGAGCGAGTTGGAGTACAGGTTGTCGCCGGGCCGGTGGCCGCCGTAATACGCAGCGGTCGGCGCCGAAAGCTGGACGTAAACGTAACCGAGCTGCTCGTCGGCCGAGAGACAGCACCACGAGCCGAGGTCGCCCGAGTACTCCCACGAGCCGTCGCCCCAGGTCTCGTTGCCCGGCTCGCCCGGGCGCGGCACGACGTGGAACGTCCACAGCCGCCGGCCCGTGCGGACGTCGTAGCCGCGCACATCCTCGGGTGTCGCTTCCTTCTTGTTGCCTCCGTCGCCGGCGCCTCCGGTGAACCCGGCCACGACGACGACGTCGCCGACGACGATCGGCCCGGCCGTCCAGGTGAAATCGCCGGCAAGCGGTCCCGACAGGCGGAGGCTGATGCGTCCCTGGTCGCCGAAGTCGCCGTCGAGTTCGCCGCTCGAGGCGTCGACCGAATAGAGGTAGTTGCCGCGTGCGAGGAACACCCGCCGTGGTTCTCCGCCGGTCCAGACGTCGACGCCTCGCGGGCTCAAACCGCGCGCCTCCTCGATCGTCGGCTCGAAAGGCTCTTGCGACCACAGCGCCCTGCCGCTCGCCGGGTCGACGGCGCGCAGCAGGCCAACGAGGTTCGTCAGGAAGAGGCGCCCTCCGATCATGATGGGCGTCGATCGCAGGTTGTTGCCTGGACGAAGCCCGGGGAACTCCTCCCGGAGCTCCGCCTCCAGACCCGGCCGTCGCCAGACGATGCGCAGGTCGGCGACGTTCGAGGCGTCAATCTGGTCGAGGGGCGAGTAGCGCTTGAACGTGCGGTCGCCCCCGAAGTACGGCCACTCGCCTTCCTGCGCCGCCAGGTTCGCCCCGAAGATCAGGAGGCCGGCCCACGCGATGAAGGCCTGGGCGGTGGCGCGAGTCCGAACAGTTGAGTTCGCGATCGCCATCGTCGGATTCAGGGTATCCGATCGACGTGGCGGCAACTCCCCAACGGACTCCGAGATCGTGGCGAGGCTCGAGTGGGCCAGGAGTCCTCGCTTGGCTCTTCCTCCCGACCCGTTCGCCTGAAGCGCGTCTCAGAACCAGAACCGCGCGGACAGCGCGATGTCTCTCCCGGGCAGGGGCGCGAAGGTCTTCAGGAAGGACGTATGCACTCGGGCCTCCTCGTTCGTCAGGTTTCGGCCCCGGAGCAGCACGTCGAAGATCTGGTTCTGCAGCGTGA
Organism: Candidatus Multivoraceae bacterium; assembly: GCA_965219625.1. Lineage (GTDB taxonomy): Bacteria > Acidobacteriota > Thermoanaerobaculia > Multivoradales > Multivoraceae > Multivorans. Next base: position 2,604,261 of record OZ244782.1, read on the forward strand.
AGCGCCGGCCGACATGGGCGTTCAGCATCGTGTAGCCGTCGGTCGGCGCTTCGAGTTCCGCGAGGTCGTTCTGTTCGTCGACCCACCGCCACTCGACACCTGCTCGCCAGTCGTGACCGTGGTAGTGGACGCCGGCGCCCAGGCTCATCGGCGGAATCCGCGGCAGGTTGCCGCCTTCGTCCAGCTCGGCGTCGACCGTGTCTCCGAGGATCTCGACGTGTACGCGATGCTCGTTCCACTCCGCCAGCGCGACCCGCGCGTGGAGCTCGGCGCCGGTCATCGTCGCGTCGGCCTGGCTGTAGCGGACGACCGGGAGGTCGTCCATCTCGGCGCCAGTGAACGCGTGGTAGATGAAGTCACGGAAGTCCTGCCGGAACATCGTGAACTTGCCCTGGAGGATCCCCTCCTCCTTGCGCAGAGTGATGTCGAGACCGGCGCCGACCTCCGGCTCGAGATCCGGATCGCCGATGTCGAAGGTCCTCGTGGGAATGTGGGCGCCGTCCGAGAACAGCTCCCCCGGGCTCGGGAGACGAACCGAGCGGGAGGCGGACAAGCCAAGGGTCCACGCCTCTCCGGCTGTCCATACGGCGCCCACGGACGCGGAAACGCCGTCGCCGGACCGGCTCGGTCCGTTCGCCGGACGATGATCGACCTGCTCGAAGCGGGCGCCGAATTGCCAGCGAACGGACCCCCTGTCGATCTCTTGCGACGTGAAGGCTGCCCAGCTGTCCGTGAGAGTCGGGGGGATGAACGCCTCGGCGCCGACTGCGGCGAGATCGCGGTTTACATGCTGGAAGCCGAAGCTGCCTCGGCTCGCCCGCCGCTCGCGTTGGAACACCTCGACCCGGGTCTCGAAGAGAGAGTTCGTGTATTCGACGCCGGGCTCTCCGCTCTCGAATTCGACGTGCTCGTAGTCCGTGCCGGCCATCTGCACGTCCAGCTTCTCGAAGGCGGGAGCGGGCAGGTAGACGCTGCCCCGCAGGTCGATGCGCCGCTGCTTCATGTCCAGGCGAATCGGCGACTCTTCTTCGTCATCGTCCCCTCCTTCTTCGTCGTGGTCTTCCTCGTCTTCGTGCCCTGCGTGGCTGTGGGCCCCGGGCGGGATTCCGTAGTCCGTGGCGAAGCCGCTGAAGGAGACGCCCAGGGATCCCCGGTCGCCGAAGAAGCGAGTCAAGCCGAAGCGACCGCTCTCCGTCTCGAGATCCGTGTTCGGGACGACCCCGAAGGCGTTCTCTTCTTCGCCTTCGTGGTCCTCATCCTCGCCGCCGTCCTCGTCGTGGTCTTCCTCGAGGCGGGCATAGCCGGGAATCTCGTACGGGTTCGCGCTTCGGTTGACGGCCCCGAGGTGCCAGGCCCATTCCCCGCCGCCGCCGTTCAGCTGGAGTGCGCCCGTCCTCTCGTCGGCCGCCGAACCCCCGACCAGGTCGATCCTGCCGTCCAGGCTCCTCGCCGCCCGGTTGGCTGGTATGCGGCCGTCGACGACGTTCACGGCGCCGCCGATGGCGCCTGAGCCGTAGCGGAGCGTGGCGGGACCTCTCAGCACCTCGATCTGCTCCGCCAGGGTCGGGTCGGAGGTGACGGCGTGGTCCGCGCTCTCAACGGAAACGTCACCGGTTCCCATGCCTCCGTTCAGCACCCGAACACGAGCGCTCGACAAACCGCGGATGATTGGTCGCGTGGCCCCCGGCACGAAAGCGGTCGAGGACAGGCCCGGTTCCGTCGCGAGGGTTTCCCCGAGCGTCGCCCCCATGCGCAGTTGCAGGTCGGCGCCGCTCAATACGGAGACAGCGTTCGGCAGCTCGGACTCGTTCCGGAGATCGCCGGAGGCGGTGACGACGATTTCATCGAAGTGGGTGAAGTGATTGTGCTCCAGTTCGACGGTTGTCTCCCGGCCGGCCGCGACGGTGATCGGCTGGCTGGTCAGCCCGACCGAAGGAATGTCGACGACGAGGAGATAGGCGCCGGGGGGGACGGCCTCGAAACCGAACGTCCCGTCCCCTGCCACGGAGGTGCTGAGGGACGCTTCAGGGAGTCGGGCGACGGCGAGGGAAAGGCCGGCCTGGCCTGGGCTCTGGACCGTTCCGGCGACGGATCCCGTCGCTTGCCCTTCGGCTGTCGGTGGATGCAGAAGGAGAGCAAGGGTGCAGAGAACGGCGCACGTCGCCGTCTGGCGCCGCTCGGGCGGCCGACGTAGATGGAAGTTCGAGAAGGTCGTGTTCGTATCGAGCATGGCTTGGATTTCTGAGACGTTCAGTCTGAGTCGAAATGTGTGTTCGCCCTTTGAGCGGAACGCGCAGCGGCTAGCGTGCAGCGATACGTGTCCGCCGCGCGATGCTGCGATTCCGAGGGATCAGCCAGGGCTGATCGTGATGGCGTTCTCCCGTCGCCCCGACGTCGGGCGCTGGCGCCTGGTCTGTTTGCTGGCGGCTCCGACGCTTCGCAGGTTGCGCGGGTCGGAGGCGCGGTCGACTCAGCCTGGGGGCGGACCGCGAGCGGTCGTCAGCCTGGACGCGCCCCGTCTGGCGCGGCCGCCGTCTTCCGGCCTTGCCGCTGCCGAGACGAGCTCGAGGGGCGTCGTCGCGGAGTTCCTGCGGGCCTCGGCCGACTTGGAGCATCCGCGCCTGCAGGCGGCGCAGGCGTGTTCATGAGGCTCCGAGACGTTGCCGGGAGTCGCGCGGCCCGTGGACCCGTCGGCCTCTACGTTCCGGTCGATCGGGTACCAGGCGTCGCTTGCCGCCGGCGCATCGTGCTCGTGGCAGCCCGCCTCCCAGACGCCGTTGACCGACGTGGTGATTGTCAGCGCGAGGGCGCTGACGAAGGCAAGTCGCGAGTGGCGCCGGTGCGGCATCGGCCGGGGAGGGTAACAGAGGATCAGGGGCTTCTCGCGGCGACGGCCGACGTGTGTGCCAAGCAGGATAACCTGCGCTTCCCGAGGTCAGATCGACTCAACTCATGGAGGAGAGGGTGACGAAACCAGTTTGCTTTGTCATGGGCGCCGGCGCCGGGATCGGCGGTACCGCGGGCAGGAAGTTCGCCCGCGAGGGCTACCACGCAGTTCTCTGTCGCCGGAGCGACGAGGACGGGCTGAAGGCCCTGGTTGCGGCGATTCGCGAGGAAGGTGGCGACGCTTCGGGTTTCCTGCTTGACGCCGTCAAGGAAGACACGATCGAAGACCAGATCGCCGACGTCGAGGAGAAGATCGGACCGGTCGACGTGATGATCTACAACCTCGGCGCCCAGATCGGCGATCGGTCGCTCGTCGATACGAGCTACAAGGCGTTCGAACTCGGTTGGCGCATGGCGACCTTCGGGCTCTTCCGGGCGGCCTCGGCGCTCTTCCCGCGGATGGTGGAGCGCGGTGGCGGAACACTCATCGTGACTTCAGCCACCGCTGCGATGCGCGGCAACCAGGGGCAGCACTCCCACGCCGCCGCAATGGGAGGGCGTCGCATGCTCTGTCAAACGCTGAATGCCGAGTTCGCTCCGAAGGGAGTTCACGTCGCTCACGTGATCGTCGACGGATCCGTCGATGCGCCGGACACCCTGGGCAAGATGCTCGGGCCGGAGCGTTTCGCCGCTCTTCGGAGTACGGTCGGGGCGGAAGACGGCCTGATCCAACCCGAGCAGGTGGCGCAGACCTACCTCCATCTCGTGCGACAGCATCGGTCGACCTGGACCTTCGAGGTGGATCTCCGCCCGTACTGCGACAAGCCTTGGTGGAACTGACCTGAGAACCCTCAGTCGCGTTCGCCGCGGCGCTGCCTCTCGACGATCTTTCGCACCGCGTCGACGTCGGCTGCCCAGTAGCGTTCGCTCTCGAACGGCGGCGGTTCGACGAGCGGCCGGACGACGCGGAAGCCGAGAAACCGAGCGTTCGTGTGGTACCAGACGCTCTGCGGGATCTGAGGGTCCATCCGCTTCCAGGAGCGGTCCGAACCGCGGCGCTCTGCGCAGCGGAGGTTCGTCGGTTCGTCCTGCCAGGAGCCGCCGCGGACGCTCCGCGGATACTCGCGGGCCGGCCAGGCGACCGGGTCGACGAGCGGCTCGTCGCCGAGTTCGCCGTAGTCCGCGTAGGCGTCGAGCGTCCACTCGGCGACGTTGCCGTGCAGGTCGAAGAGGCCCCAGGCGTTCGGCTCAAGCCGGGCGACCTCCCGGTAGCGGCGGCCGCTGTTGCCGGCGTGCCAGGCGAAGCGGTCGATGTCGCCGGCGTCGTCGCCGAACGACCACGGCGTCTCGCCGCCGGCACGGCAGGCGTACTCCCACTCGGCTTCCGTCGGCAGGCGATAGAAGCGGCCGGTCTTCATCGACAACCACCTGGTGAACTGGCGCGCTGCGAACTGAGTCATCGAGATGGCCGGGAAGCCGTCCGTGCCCATGCCGAAGTCCATCGGCCGGTAGGGAGGCGTGGGGCGGCTCACGGCGTCTGCCCACGGCGCCGCCGGGTCCCTTGCGCCCCGGTCGAGGTCGAACATGAAGACGCGGTAGAGGTCCCAGGTCGTCTCGTGGGTCGCCATCCAGAACGGGCCGACCTCGACGCGGCGCCTGGGTGACTCGAACTCGCCGCGGCCCGGCTCGCTCTCCGGGCTGCCGATGAGGAACTCGCCGCCGGGGACGGGCGTCATGTCCAAAAGGAGTTCGCCTTCCTTGGCGCCGACGCCAAGAATCCGCTCCCTGTAGGGCCGCATCTCGGCTTCGGTGGTTGCGACTGCCGCCGGAACGTCGACCGCGGGCGGCCGCCCGCGGGGCATTTCGGGATAGCGGCCGACGCCGGGTTCCTGCGTCGCCGCCCAGATGAGCGCGGGAAGTCCGGCAAGAGTCCTTGCCAGGTGGGGGCTGATGCGGAACACGGCGCCTGCGCGCTCTAGCTCTAGCGGCCGCGGAAGTCCGCGCGCCGCTTCTCGAAGAAGGCGGCGATGCCCTCCGCGGCGTCTTCCGTTCGGGCCGCGTTCGCGATCCCCTGCGCTTCGAACTCCATCTGCGACTCGAGGTCTTCCGAGAACGAGCGGTTGACGAGTTCCTTTGCCGTGCCGAACGCCCAGGTCGGCCCGGCGGCCAGCTTGCGCGCCAAGTCGCCTGCGCGCGCGTCCAGTTCGTCGGCCGGCACGACCTCGTTGGCGAGCCCCCAGTCGACCGCCTCGTTCGCGGTCAGCGTTCGGTTCGTCAGGATGAGATCCAGCGCGCGGCGTCGCCCGACGATTCGGGGAAGGAAGTACGTCGAACTGCCGTCCGGCGTCAGACCGGCGCGGGTGTAGGCCATCGTGAACGCCGCCGCGTCCGACGCGAGGATCAGGTCCGCCGCGCACGCGAGGGAGAAGCCGCCGCCGGCAGCGACACCCTGAACCGCGGCGATGACCGGCGCCTGTCCTCGCGCAAAGCGGGTGATCGCGCCGTGCAGGTACGTCGTCATCTCCTCCAGCGTCCGCGGCAGCGCATCCCCGGCCTTGACGAACGATCCGAGATCCCCGCCGGCACAGAACATCCGCCCCTCCGCCCGCAAGAGAACGGCCCGCACGCCCGGGTTCTCGTCGCACTCGAGCGCCACGGCGAACAGCTCCTTCGCCATCCGAAGATCGATCGCGTTCGCCGCCTGCGGCCGATCGAGCGTAACCCGTGCGACCTGGTCGGCCAGTTCGAACCGAAGCGTCTTCAAGTCATCCATGGCGGCGGATGGTAGCGGAGGAGGTGGGCCGGAGGGCCGGGCTGCGGGTTCAAGTGTTGCTCTCCGGCCCTGCCGAACCTCGGCTTCGAGGCCTTCCAGAGCGTCCGGTCGGCGAGTCAATCCGGCTATTCTGCCAAGGGCGTCACGAAGTCGTCGCGCATCCTGTAGGCCGAAGCTGATCCCCCGTCGACGAGGGCGTCCAGGATGGTCAGGATGGCGTCCCGGAGCGTCGAGTCGGTCTTAAGACGGTGCGGTTGGGAGTACACGAACGGCCGGAGCAGCGTTTCGAGGTTGAAGGCCACGTTCGAATCGGATGCGATTCGCACGGCATCGCCTCTCGTCAGTGCCCGACCTACGACCTCGAAAGAGCCCGGCAGAGACCCGTGGCCGAGCGAGCTCAAGTAGTCCGTGTACGCACGCATGACCGGTATCGTCGCGGGCAGTCGATCCGCCAAGTCGGCCACGCGGTCGGCGTGGTTCTCCAACCGATGCCAGTGCTTCAGGTCGTCCTTCCCGTTAGCGCCGAGGAAGATGCGGTGCAGCAGGCTGTGTTTTAGGGTCCTTTCATCACTCAGCCGTTGTCCCCATGGCGACCTTGCGATTTCGTCGGCTAACGCCTGCCAGAGATTCCAGAACGAATCGTCAGTGTTCGACCGGTCTGCGGCTCTTATGAGTCTCCAAACGAAGTGCTGGACCTCCCTGGGCTTGTCGGCAACCGCTTGCAGGATCGGGGCGGTGATTTGCTTCGCGACGTTTGCGGGTAGGCGGAGAGCGAACCGGGCCAGCGAAGAGGAGCACGTCTTCTCGAATTGGAAATTGCGGCGCTCGGCTCTTTCGTCGTCAGTTTCGCGCCAGCTGCGGACAATCCACCGCGCCGCCTTGGAGAACAGTCGGCGGGACTCTCCCCAGTCAGGCCGGCGCTCGAGCACGGCAAGTACGCGTTCAATGGCCGAAGCGGCGAACGGGTTGTCGAAATCGAGCAATCTCAGTTCCTTCTCGGCATCAAGGCGCCGGCCCCTGATCATCTGCCGCAAGGTCTGCCGAACGTGATCTGGCGGACTCCCGTTTCTTGGCAGTGTTCGGTTCGGCCCCTGGTGGGCAGCCTCCGACGCGTCGCACGCCAACCGCGAATGGTGTGCCGCCGCCGCGACGCACTGCAGCGTGAGGGACTTCTGCTCTTCGCCGAAGAACTCACCGAGCCCCTTGAACGCGGATAGCGAAACCTCGTCTATCGGATGCGTGAGCGCCACGGTAAGCAGGGCAGTCGTGTCGAGATGGCCCACCCGCTGTGGCTGGAGTGCGAGTAACGGTGCCACGAATGCGCATGGCCGGTCGGGGCGAAGGGGCCCAGCACGAGTGTACTTCTGGTCGGTCGCAGCCGCTGTGCGGCGAACCTCGAGGTCCACACGTGCCGAGCACCACTCGAACTCCTGATCGTCAAGCTCGGTCCGGTGGTCTCGAATGCACACTGCGGCAGCGAATCCCGGTCCGCTGCGAAAGAGCTCGTCGGTCTCTTCCAGTTCGGCAACCGCCTGCGCCTCTGTCAGCAGAGATGTTCGCCAGTTCGTTCTGTCGACGGACGCGTCCTTGTTCCACATTCTCTGCGCGAGGTTCCAGAGTTCAAGGTGTCGGTTGCTTCGCTCGGCGCTTTCGGACCAGTTGTCCACCATCTCTTGGACGTCGGAGTCCATCTTCCCGGTGCCGAGATAGACCCGCTGCCCGGTGTCCTCACCACCTCCTGCTTCTGCCTCTTTGGCACCCGTCAGGGCGCTCTGCAGTTCGAGGCCTCTGACGTCCATGCGATGCAGTGCCAAGCGCCACATCCGGGTGGATTCGCTGGACTCCGCTGACGCCTGCTCCCGGTGACGGTCGATGATCGCCCACACCTCTTCGCGCGCGTCCAACTGCTGCATGCTCACCGCCAAGTACTCCAGATCCTGTTGCCGGTGGGACAACTTGCTGGAGGCCAGCCGTTCCTGCTCGAACAGCAGGTGGTTCGGCTCGGGCCCGAAGAACGGCGTGCCTGTGGCAGTGGGCTCTCCGACCAGGCGACTTCGGTCGAGCTCTACGATCCTCCGACTCGACAGAAGCGCCAGACCGGCTTTTCCCGCCTTGTCCGGGTACGCCACGCAGACGCTTGCGACAACGCCGGTCGCCATCACGTTGTTGCTGGAACGCAACACATGGAGAAGCCAGCCTTCCAGGTCGGCTTGTTCCGCCTTTCCGAGCTCCAGGAGCCAGGACTCGAGCGCCATCAACAACGAGGCGATGCTGGCCGGCCCCGTTGCCCCCATCTCGTTGCCCCGGTAGACGCCATAGAGCCACTCGTTCGCCCACTGCTTTACGGTCTCGCCGTCCGGGAGTGCCAACGATGTGCAGGGCGCCGGCTCCAGGCTCTCCGACCGCTCTTCGGAAATGTAGGCCCGGCCCGAGTGGTTGAGTAGGCCCAGCATGAACTCCACCGCCTTCTCCGGGTGGTAACGCAGAAGCGGGCCGAACGGACCCTGCAGCGCGCTGGGTGGACTGTGCGAGAGCCCTGGGAGGCCCCGAATCCCGAAACGGGTGTTCAGATCAAGAGAAGAGCCTAAGCTGCGGTCGCTCTGGCGATCGTCTTCCGAGAGGCGCAGCCGTTGGTTCAACAGGGCGATTACTTCGTCCGGATAATCCCGGCACACGGAGCTGGCTTCGAATGCTGTAGCGACAACCGCCAAAAGGCCGAATGCCGTCTCGTCGTCCGGACGGCACGTTCTCGCTCTTCGCATCAGGTTCTCAAACTGCGGAACAGCTCGCGGGATCTTCGCGACGATCTTGAGCGTGCGTTTGCGCTCGTTCTCGAAGCCGTAGCCCTCGAACTCCAAGAGGAGTCTGTCCAAGAGGGCCCCGGCCTCGGCGACACCTGGAGGCCTGGGGTTCTGCGAGTTGACCTGTTTCGCCCAGTCCTCTACGAGGTGAAGTACGGACAGCCTGCGTTCCGGCATGAGCTTGTCGAGCATGTCCACAACGAGCCCAAGGGACACCGCCCACCCAGGCCCCTTCGGCACGAGCGTAAGCGTTGGCAACCCGGGCCTTCCGAGCCACTTCGGCGACTCCTTGCACGCAACGCGGAGGATGTGCACGACCCGGTCCAGCAGCTTGAGGTCGCCTTGCTTTATCGGCGCAGCGCAGGCCTTTACGAGGCGAGGCGCGGAGTCGGACAGCAGGGCCGCGGCCAGGCAGTCGTCCTTGAACCAGGGCTCCAGTTTCTCCTCCCGGGTTGCGCTTAGCACTAGGTCGTGCGCTTGCTCAGGCTCTACTTCGAAGCGTTCTGCGAGCCACTGCCGGAATCCCCGGCGGATGGCCGGTTGACCCCCGAGGGTTTTCGCCAGGGTGGGGAGTGAACCGTCGCTCTCCGCGAACCGATCTTCGATTCCCTGAAGAACGGCCCAGTCCTCCAGTACGTCGTGCGTCACCGTGTAGACGGCCGAAGAGTTCGGCGAGGCCGTCACCAGGGAATCAAGGCTCAGCGCGTCGAGAGCTGCCGCGTCGTTCACCTGGGGCTTCACGTGCGGGCGAAGTGCGATCGCCCGGTGCCACGCGATATCGAGGAACACCTGCTCGCGACGTTTCGGCAACCCGTCGGCCGCGTCGGCGTCGTTCCGGATGACCTCCCGCCAGATCTTCTTGCGGAATTCACGCAGGCTCGTCGGGAAAGGGCCTTCGTCCCAGTGCAGCCGCGAGGCGAGATCCAAGAGATAGGGCGTTCGGAGAAACGCACGCAGCTGCCTATCGCGGAGCGCCCGGGCGAGCGACGGCACGTCGCCCGCCACGGTGTCCAGTTCGACGTCCGTCAAGCGTGGCACGTCGAAGATCTCAGGTGCCAACTCTGCGGGTATCAGCGCGTTCCGCACTGTGTCCAGCGAGTACTCCCGCACGGTCAGCACGAAACGGACGGATGGCTCCTTCCGAGCAAGTTGTAGCAGCTGAGTGAACCCGTCTCGCACCGAGCGCTCGAGTAATCTGTCGACGCCGTCGACGAGGACGAACGTCCGATCGTGCCCAGCCAGCAGGGCGAGCAAGCGTTGCCAGTTGAGCGCCGCCTGTGCGTGCGACAGCGTCTCGTCCATGTGCGCCGTCGCGAACTCGACTGCCTGAAAGTAGAACGTCGGATAGCGGTCCTCCTTCTGCTCAAGGAGTTGTCGCGCCAGCGCCGACTTCCCGGATCCCGCGGTGCCTGACACGATGACGACTTGGTGCTGTTCGAGCTTCCTCGCCAGTGATTCCAGGTGCATGGACCGTTCGATGGCATAGTCCTCGCCGATGGTCGAGCGGATGCTGTCCCGGACCGGTCGACCATGTTCGCCGAGTGCCGTCAGTCCGTTACGGTTGCTGCTCGAGATCGGCGTGTGCTGCCTCTGAAGTTCCTCCGGCAGGTCTTCCCGCCTGTAAACCCCCGCACGCGGCCGGCCCTCGCTTGCGCATTCCAGCAGCCGCGCCCAGGTCGCTTGCGCCGCTTCGGGGCCGCTTCCGCCCGCGGCGCAGGCCGCCAGGAGCGAGACCATATCCGCCTTCGCTTGGGCCGTCGGCGTGTTCAGGTCGTAACTCAGGACATTGACCGACCGTAGGAACCGCCAGTAGGCACTGTCGTCCAGTGCTTCGCCACCGGCGGTCAGGATCTGGCGGATGGCCTGATTCTGCTTCTTCGCCGGCGCCGATTTGAAGCCCGCGAGTGACAGCCGATGCTCGAAGTCTGCTGCGTTACCGGCTGCCCTCGCGCAGTCCAACAGCGACCGGAAGTCCGCCAGCAGTGCCGTCGTGCCGTGCAGTGTGACGATTGCCAGTTGATCCCGTGATTCATCGAAACGCTCCGCCAAGAAATCCTCCCACATGGCACGAAACGTCTCCCGGCAGTCCTCGTCGCCGGCCGACACCCTGAAACTGCGCTTGACCTGCATCGCCAGCTTTCGGAGGCAACCGTCATCCCTTTCGCCGACCACGAGCAGATCGTCGGTGTTCCATCCCTGGTTCCGGGTCTGGAGATGGACCTCGACGACTGACGTGTCGGTTAGTATCGGGGGTGTCCCCTGCACGAGCAGCTGGCCGAGAGCGAGCGCTACGACGTGCTGCTCGAACTGGTCGCCGCCACCGCCCGTCGAAACTGGGCTCGGCACGGTCCCGCCGCTCCGCGACTCTTTCTGCCGCTGGTTCATACACCTGCCCCGCGCTGTGTCCGCCCGCTACCTTTGCCCACACGAGTTTCGCCAGGATGGCTTCCCCGAGTAGGCCGGAACCGCCGCCCCTTGTCCTGGACGACTCCCTCCGACGCTGCCAGGGCGGACAAGCGTACTTCGAACGGCGGGGCGGCGCGAGTCGTCTGCTCGCCCACCTCCTCGCGGATTTCACCGCCCGCTGTGATTCCTCGGCCTCGCTCGGTCCGGCGGCCCGGCCGGAATGCAGGACAATCGGGGCTTCGACGGTTCGAGTCCATGTTCTTGCATAGCGTGCGAGTTGCGCGTATGGTGGCTTGACTGTTCCGCCGGAGCAGGGTCGAACCCACGCACGGAAATCGAGTGACAGATGCCCGAGCATGGCGTCCGCAGTCCCTTTTCTCAGTGCCCCTTCCAGCTGCTTGTCCGCGGTAGTGGAGAGGAAGTTCTCTCCGCAGCCAGCGCGTTCTTCTTCGAAAGAGAGGGCTCGTGGTTCGTCATGACGAACTGGCACGTCGTTAGCGGACTCCACTTCCAGACACGCGAACCGCTGCAAAGACCGTTCAAGGAACCTCTCAGTTTGACGGCGAGGCTCTTTTCGTACGCTGATGGCGATCCCGAAAGCGGCGAGCTCGAGCTCAGATCGACTTGTGTGCCGCTCTATCGTGACGAGGATCCGGTCTGGCTGGAGCATCCGGAGCTCGGCTCTTCATGTGACATCGTTGCGATTCCGATGGCGAGACCGGCTTCGTGTCCGGATTTCATGCACAACGCGGCGAACCTGATATCCAAAGACAGAATTCCCGTCGAGCCTGGGTCCACCGTCTTCGTGATTGGCTTTCCGAAAGCGCTTAGAGTCGGCCCGGGGTTGCCGCTATGGAAGGCGGGCTACGTGGCTTCGGAGCCGCACTACGACGTCTGCCTTGGCGAGCGGCTGGGTGGCACTGATCCGCCAGGCGGTGTCACGCGTATTCCGGCGTTCTTCCTTGACTCGCTGACACGGCCTGGAATGTCAGGGTCACCGGTCTTCGCTCGGTACCAGGGCCCCTGGGATTTGGACGATCCGTACCGCAGAGTCAATCCAGAGGAAACGGGGTTCTGGGAAAGGGACGACATTGTGCTCTCGGGCCATGCGACCCAGTTCGTTGGCTGCTACAGCGGCCGCGTAGGGAGGACCGAGAACGAAGCAGCGCTGGGATTATGTTGGCGCAGTGACGTCATCGAGGCGATTTGCCAAGGAGGGAGGCTTGGTAGGAATCCCCACTTCGTGGGTGACTAGCGATGCACCTCAAGCTGGTGGCGAGGACGACGGCATTGCCCAAGAGGTTCGACCAGTCAGGCTGCAATCGCCTGCTCGTAACGGATCGCTTCCTCTATCTCCTCTGCGGGCAGGCCGTAGTCGTCCGCCAGGGCGGAGACCGACTCCCCCGCCCCAAAGCGGGCGACGATCGTGCTCGTGCCGATGCCTCCGTGTTCCGTCATCGCCCTGCCGAACGAGAATCGCGGGTCGACCACGATTCGCTTCGGCGAGTCCGTCAGGTCTTCTCTGGTGACCGGGAAGAACCTGAGCGGGACGTTCTCGTCGTCGTAAAGGACGCGCTTCAGGTGGGCTTCAAGTAACTTCCGCATGGCCAGTTGACCAGCTCGATTCAGGTTGATCAGCTTGCCGTAGCGCTCCAGGAACAGGTTGCCAGGAGAAACCAGAAGGTCCGGATGAAGGAGGAGGCGGTCGATGCCGAGTTCTTCCTTCACGTAGGCCAGGGCGTTGCGGATCCCGGACATCTTCACTCGGTGCCTGGACCGGAGCGCCCGGAGAACCCAGGCCTCGATGAGGTTCGAGAAGGAGAGTTCGAGAGCGTCGGGTGCGGGGAGCTGAATCAGCGGAGGCGTTCCAGCACCTTCGGGGCCTTCGGCTCGCTCGCTGACCCATGCGCGGAGCGTTCCCTCCGGCATGCGGAGCATCGCGGCGCTTTCGGGGACGGTGTAGAGAGAGATATCTCGCAGGTCAGCGTCGCTCACGGCGGGTCCTCCTTGATTCGAAGCGGTCGGGGGATACGGTTCTCCCCAGAACGCGGGCGCCTCAGAGGCACTCAGCCAGACTACGACGGACTCCGAGGCCGCCCGCTTGCCCGCTCTCGACTAGAGTACGGGAAACGGACAACTTCACGTCGTGAGCAGGGATTCACCGTGCGAGCGGCGACGAGACGCCCCAGGCGGGGTGTGGGGAGACACGATGAGCGAAACCTCCAGGCGCAGTTTCATCACCGGGGCTTCGGCGGCCCTGCTGGCCGGCGGGGTCGGCGGCGCTGCGGCGGCTGCGGCGAAGACGGCATCCGACGTGGGCCGTGCCCGTGGCGACGCGACGCTCAGAATCGGGTTGATCGGTTGCGGCGGACGGGGGACCGGCGCTGCGGCGCAGGCGCTCGCGACCGCGGGCCCTGTCGAGTTGGTCGCGATGGGCGACGCGTTCCAGGACCGCGTGGACAGCTGCCATGCCCGCCTCGTGGAGACGGCCGAAGGCGGGGCGTTCGACGCGAAGCGGCTGCAGGCGCCGGCGGAGAACCGCTACGTTGGCTTCGACGCCTACCGTAAGGTCATCGATTCGGGTGTCGACGTCGTCGTCCATGCGACGCCGCCGGGCTTCCGGCCGCAGCACTTCGAATACGCGGTCGAGCAGGGCAAGCACGTATTCATGGAGAAGCCGGTGGCGGTCGACGCGCCGGGCGTGCGCCGCGTGCTGGCCGCGGCGAAGGCCTCGAAGGAGAAGGGGCTGAAGGTCGGCGTGGGGCTCCAGCGGCACCACAGCGGGATGTACAACGAGACGATCCAGCGCATCCACGACGGCGCGATTGGCGATGTCGTTGCGCTTCGCGTCTACTGGAACGGTTCGGGCGTCTGGGTACGGGCCCGCAAGCCGGGCCAGACCGAGATGGAGTACCAGATGCGCAACTGGTACTACTTCAACTGGCTCTGCGGCGATCACATCGTCGAACAGCACATCCACAACATCGACGTCGGCAACTGGATCAAGGGCGGACACCCTGTCGAAGCCCAGGGCCAGGGCGGCCGGCAGTGGCGGAACGGCCCCGACCACGGGGAGATCTTCGACCACCACTTCGTCGAATACACCTATGACGACGGGGCGGTCATGCTGAGCCAGTGCCGCCACATCCAGAACTGCTGGGACCAGGTCGCGGAGTTCGCGCACGGCAGCAAGGGGCGAGCGAGCCTGGCTGCCGGGCTGATCGAGGCGCCGGGCGGCTGGACGCATCGCGAACCGGAGGACGAGAAGAGCCCCTACCAGGTCGAGCACGACCGCCTGTTCGCCGCGATTCGCAACGGCACGCGCTTCAACGAGGCTGCGAACGGCGCGGTCGCCACGATGACGGCGGTGATGGGCCGCATGGCGACCTACTCCGGCAAGAAGATCACCTGGGAGGACGCCTTGGCATCCGAGGCGTCGTTCGAGCCGGCAACCTACGCCTGGGACGCCGACCCGCCGACCTTGCCGGACGAGGACGGCCGCTACGCCGTCGCCGTCCCGGGGGTGACGAAGGCCTGAAGGCCGTCTGCTACGGCGACATAGCGGATTGGTTCAGGGAGTGCGGTCGGCGGAGTCCCGTTCGGGTCTGGACGTTCTCTGGGACCGTGCGAGTCGCCTCCAGCTACCTGTGCTGCAGCCGCCTCGAGACATCAATGACGTCCGTGTCCGCTTGACGCCACGACGGCCTCCAGGTGCGGCGGCGGTCGCCACAGGCACTCCATGACGTAGCGGAGGTCCATCGGCTCGCCGTCCCAGGCGGGCATCGACTCCTTGCCGGTGATCAGGATGCCCGCATTTTCCAGGTACTCGAGGAGTTCCCGGGCGGCGTCGTCGCCGACTGCGGGAAGTGCCGGGGACCGGTTCACCAGCCGGCCCCGTCGGTCCAGGAACTGGACCGCGCCTCCGGCATCCATGCGTACGCTGAAGCCGCCCTCGTGGAGCAGCCGGTGATGGCGGCGGCAGAGCAGAACGAGGTTCGAGAGCTTCGTTTCGCCGCCGTCGGCCCAATGTTCGATGTGATGAGCGTCGCAGTGGCGCGCCGTGCAGCCAGGAAAGCGGCAGCCGCGGTCGCGGAACTCGAGTGCGCGCCGGATGGGCGGCGGGATCGTCCGCGTCTTGCGTCCGACGCTCAGGATCTCCCCGGATTTCCCGGAGCCGTGCCGCATCTCGACTCGACCGGCGTCGCAGGCGATGCGTCGCGCCGTTTCCGCGGAGACGCGGATGTGCGAGGCGCCAAGCCAAGCGCCGCCTGTGGTCTCCGTCGTAACCGTCCGGCTCGGCTCTGCGAGCCCGTTCGACGTTCCCGCGGGAACGCGGCCGGTCCCTCTGGCTGCTTCGTCGCCTTCTGTCGCGTGTGCGCAACACGTTCCCGCGGGAACGTCGCGCCTTGGCCTGGCCTCCTCGACCTCGGCGCCCTCCGGGCTCTCCAACTCCCCTTCGCCGACGTGAACGACAACCTGGTAGCGGTCGCCGCTCGAACCGGGATCAAGACTGCCTGCGAGAGCGCTCTCGGCAACGAGCGCCAGAGCGTCCGCCCGCGCCTTTCCGGCCGGGGGGCGGTCTCCGCCGTTCCGCTCGGCGTAGAGCTTGTCGCCCGCGGCGTCGAGCGCCTTCATCAGCGCTTCGCCGGCCTCCGGCGCGAGGCGTCCGCGGATCACGTACATGCCGCTCTCGTCCACATGGAGCGTGACATGGCTTGATGCGTCGCGGAGCCGGTCGTCCCCCGCCTCGACCGAGCGGTCGATTCTCCGCCAAGCTCTGACGACCTGTTCGACGTGGGCGGCGGTCCCCGCGCGTCCCAACTCGACGAGTTTCTTCTCCGTGTCTGGCCGGGCGACGCGCGTCAGAGCTCTCACCTTGGAGTAGGAGAGTTCTCCCCGCCTCATCGCCTCGCTCATCAGCGGCAGTTCGCCCAAGGCCTGGGCGACCCTCACGCGTTCGCGCGCCGCGCCGGGCGCGAGGCCGATGCGCCAGGCGAGCCACTGAGCGCAGTTCAGAAAACCGCAGTTCCAACCCTGTTTCTCATCGAACTTGCGGATCAGGACGAGCAACTCGTAGGTCGCCGCGTCAATGCGGCCAGCCAGCGTCGCGATCTCCTCACCGAGTCGTTCCTTGTCGTTCATGCTGCTGTCATCTATGCCAGTCATTGGGTACCTTCTGCGCGCGAGTCGAGGTCGGATGACGCTCTGTTTTGGCACGGTTTGCGAGACGAACCTGGGAGCCTCGACAAACCGAAGGGGCGTCCGCTTTTGCATGGGAACCTATCACAGGAAACGCACTAACGCAAACAAAGCATCTCCCTCGACTCACGGACCAAGTCTGGTGGCGGCGGCGTCTGTGAGGTCAAGTCGGACTCCCGCCGGATCGGCCGGAGCCGACTCGCGCGGCCCGGGTCATCAGGGTTCTCAAGCGAGACATGCAGAGTCTCGTTCGGGAGCGGCGGTCAGGCCGTACGCGGTGGCTGAAGTCGCAGACATCACGGAAGATCGCCATACCGCCATGGGTCGATAGCAGCCCCACATCTGGTGGTCGACAGTGTGATCGACCCCACATGATGTGGTTTCGCGTCTCCCGCGTGCTTGCTCTCGGGGGGCGTCTGGGCTACAGTCCAGCGTCTGGCGAGAACGGGCGCTGACGTTCGGCGGCGCGCTTCAGCGGCGTTGAAGGAGCGGATGTCGTCGCCGGAGCCGAAGGGAGGACAATGGCGGTAGACGGTTGTTCGGATGGCGGCCTAGGCGAGAACAGCGCTGGAGGAGCTGAGTTCCAACTTTGCATTCCGCGTGCCGGGAGTGAGTCGGGTACCGATGGTCAGTCCCCTCCGCTCTCTCTGAAGGGCGGTGAAGTGCTGTTCGTGTTGGGGCCGAACGGGAGCGGGAAGTCGAGCTTGATGTCACACCTCAAGAGGTACTTCGAAGGAGAGGCGAGGTGGATTGCTCAAGGAGGGCGTTCGTGCGATTGCCGGCCACACCGAGCGCCTGAGCAAGAAAGTGGGCGCTTCAGGGTTGTGTGTGGGCTTGCAGTGAATCGGGAGTCAAATCGAGTCCGCCGAGATGGAAGTAGATGGCGAGGCGGAAGTGCTCTCGGTTTCGATAGCCGTGCGCTCTTCGCTTGATCTCCTGGATCCTCGCGTTGATGCCCTCGGCGCTGGCGCTGGAGATGCTGGACACGGCGGCGTTGATGACGGCCTCCCAGTGATCCCTGATCATCTTGGCCACTTGCTTGATCGGCGCCAAACGGCTGCGGACCGCCCAGCCGTACCAGCGCTTCCAGCGCCGCTCTGCCCAACCGCGGCTCGCATAGCCCCACGAGTCCCGCGCCATCTCCTTGATCGCCCAGGCCCGAGCCACGCGAAGGTGACTCGTGCGAAGAGCAGCGAAACGTCGCCGCTGCGAGCGGTTCATGCGGCCCTTCCCCATCAACCACAGGTAGCGGCTTCGCTTCAGACGCGGATCGCCTGCCTCAAGCAACTCCCGCTGCTCGGCGCGCCGAACCAGGTCCACGGCGTGGTTCAGGTGCGCGACGATGTGGAACCGGTCGTGCACGATCGCCGCGTTCGTGTACGCCTTCACCGAAGAGATGTACGCCGGCCACATGTCCATCGCCACCTGCTCGATGCCCGCGCAGGTCGTCTCGCCCAGACCCTCGAAGTAGCCGTCGATGGCCGACCGGCCGCGACCGTCGGCCACATGGGCCACCACGCCTCGCTCCAGGTCGTTGACCACCGTCACGTACTCGTGTCGCCTCCGAAACGCCGTCTCGTCCACGCCCAGCAGCCGCGGCGGCCGCAACCGGCGCCGCGAAAGGCCGCGATCCACTGCCCGGCGCTGAATCCCCGCCGCCTGATCCCAGCTCAGACCCATGCGTCGCGCCACCGCCTGAACGCTCGCGTCACGAAGCCAGCCGATGGCCTCTGCCTCGAACAGCGCCGTGAAACGAGAACCCTCGTCCGCCCAAGGCACCTTCAACTGGAGTACGCCATGCTCGACGCAGCGCACCCGAGGCACCTCCGCGTGGACACGCGTCTGGTGCTGCATCGTGTCCAAATGCCGCCACCTGCGGTGTCTGCTGTCGTAGCCCGGACACCGCTCGCCGCACTCGGGGCAGCGGGTCTCCCCACGATGCTCGACGTGAATCTCCACCGTGCCGCCAACCACCGCGCCGCGACGTCGCGGATGCGGCTCGTCCATACGGAGCACCACCTCCCGCACCCGCCAAGGCGGCTTGATCCCCAACAGCCTCTCGAACGTCCTCGCACTCTTCATCCCGCCAGTCTATGGGTCACCGGCGACTAACCGCGTGGCGCGCTCCCCACACAACAGCCTGAAGACCCAGAAAGTGGTCGAAGTGCGTGTCCGGCGGGAAATGGAAGCGCGGATCCGGAAGTGCGACGCTCTCCTTGAGAAATCGCCCGTGGTTATCGAGCACGACGCAGCGAAACTCCTGGAGCGGCGTCGCGCGGAGCTGGACGGGGCCGTGAGAGAGTGTAGGTGGGAACGCATCATCAAGATGTGCTCATTGAAGAACTCGCCAGCCCTGGACACGATTGGCAAGCATCTGGGCTTCAAGAACGAGAAGGCGTATGAACAACACGTGCTGAAGCGCCTGAGAGCCGACAAAGACCTGCGGAACACGGTGCGGGGCTTCCTCGGCGACCTCTACGAGAAGTTGATGTCCGATGGCGCTTCCGAGGAGGGCGGGAGCGGGGCCTAGCCGGTTCCGAGTGGCCGCACGACATCTACTGTCTTGGCAACGGACTGCTGCTCGGCGGGCTTCGTCAGGTAGCCGGTCTGTACGTTCTCGAAGACGGCCCGAGCCGCTTCCAGGGCGATCGCGTCCTTCGTTGCATCGTCGGTACCCGATTCGCGGAACGCCTTGACGGTCGTCGCGCTGTTCGCGCGATGCCGGTTGACGGACGCGCTGTGGCGGTTCGCGAGCGACATCCGCCCGCACCAAGTCGTCGCGTAGGTCAGGAGCGAGAGCAGGAACACCTTTCCGGCCAGGGGCTGAAGCCACAGCCAGCCTTCAGTTGGCGCGTCCGTCAGTGGGGTGAGCATGGTCCGGACGGCAACGCAGGCAGCGAGGCCGAGGGGCAACATCCCTGCCACAAGCCATAGTCTCGAACTCCACGTGTCCTTCTTGGCGGCGTCTTTGAAATCCTGTGCAAAGACCTCGCTGGCGCCCTTGAGCGCTTCGTTCCGAGCTTCGTTCCGCGGCCTTCTTCGCTGATTCTGCGTTGGCTCTGGTCTCGTTCAGCAGCCTCTCGGACTCTCGCAGGTTCTCGGCCATCTTGCCGGACGGTTTGTCGGCCCGCTGGGCTGCGTGACAGGCGGCCCAGCTGCCAAGGTGTCTCTGGAGTTGAAGGACGCCGTGCTGCAGAGCGTCAAGGGTCTTCGTATAGGTGTCGCGGCTGTTACGCCTTCCAGGTTGAAGCCGGCGATGGTCTCCAATCTGGCCTGAATGCCCTGGAAGATACTCGCCATCCCTTTCGGAGACCCCTCCCACAGGGTGCGTCCGCTTGCGTCAACCACTTGCGCAGCGAACCATCTTGCGGTCTCCAAGAGCGACTTGGAGCTCGGCTGGCCCGGATTATGGCGAGAGGGCGCATTCTCTGTTCGAAGCCAGTCCTCGCTCGGCGTGTGTCGATCAAGCGCCTCCAGCAGGCCTTTCGCTGCAGTCAGCGTGTCGTTCTCAGCCATCGCTACTCCTTGGAGTGTCGGTCCGCTGTTGTTGCCGCGACGTACCCTCTGGTGGAAGCCTCGCCCCTACCGGTCGGCGAGCGGGCCGAACTTGCGTTCCACGGCGGACCAGAAGGCGTCGATGTCGAGTTCGAGGCCGGGGACTGCCGGCGAGCGCCATCGGCCGGAGTCCGGCGGGCGGACGGTGAACGCGGCGTTGTCCGAGACGAGGAAGAGGATGTGTCGGCCGGCGGGGTCGACGATCCAGTACTCGGCGACTCCGGCTTCGGCGTAGAGGTTCAGCTTGTGGACCTGGTCGCGGCTGGCCGTCGACGGCGAGAGGATCTCGACGACAAGGTCGGGAGCGCCGTTGATCGAGTCCTGAACGATGTCGCAACGGCCGGGCGAGACGTAGAGGAGGTCGGGCTGGACGATGGAGTGGGGCGCCAGTTGGACGTCCATCGGCGCGGCAAGCGCCAGGCCGCCGGTCTCTTCGGCGACGCTGTCGAGGACGAGCGAGAGACGAATCGCAAGGTACTGGTGCAGCGGGACGGGGCTGGGACTCAAGTAGAAGTGGCCGTAGATCAGTTCGCAACGCGGTTCGTCGGGCAGGGCTGCATGATCGGCCCGCCGGTAGGGGCCGAGCTCTGCATGCAGAGTCGGCGGCGTCTGGTCGAGCAGCGTCACGGACATGCGCTGGAGTATACGGATGGGCCTGCTCGAGCGCCCATGCCCGCGGCGGCGCTCTGCGCATCCTGCTGCCACTCAGGCGGCTTGCGGGGTGTCGCCGGCATCCTCAGCCATTCGCTCGGCCTCTGGTCGGTGGAGACGATCTTCATGACGCGTTAGTCTCGTTCGCCTTCTCAAGCGGGGTGGTTCCAGATGGCATCGGTAGTTCAGACATCGCCCAATCACTGGGTCGTGCACTTGGCGTCACGAACCGAGTCGGACAGCGAGATCACGGTCGAACTGCGTATGAGCAGGGCCGTGGCGGAGAGCTTGGCTCGCGCTGAAGCCCTGCGCGCTGCGGCACTCGACGACGACCTGGCCGGGTTGTCTGGCAAGAAGCCGGATGGCTGGAGGGACTGTGCGAGGGCGACGTCGGAGGACATCGGTTCGGTTGTCCTTCGCCTCTTGGGTCCGGTCTCGGCGGTCGGGCGGGTCAAGGCGCGCATCGCTTCTCTGGATCAGGGCGAAGTCACGAACCTCATCGACCGCGAGGTGGAGGCCGTGCGGGCTAGCTGTCCTTGACTCGCGGACGTCTGCCACACCGCGCTGATCACCAGGGGCGCGCCGCCGGTTTCGTTCTCGACTTCGATACGTGACGCTCTGCCGAGACCGCGGGGCTCGCGAAGCCCGTTCCAAGGACCGCCTGTCGCGCGAAGTCAGAAGACGGTCTTGAGGACCTTGTTCACTCCGTCGAGGAGCGTCTCGACGTCGTCGCAGCTAGGGGCCTTGTCGCGCTTATGGCTGCACAGGTTGCGAAGGTCCGCCAAGTGCTGGATGTTCCGGGACTGCGGTAGGTCCAAGACGTCGCCTTTCCTCAGGAGGTTCGCCAAGTAGGCGATGTTCGGACGCTTCTTGGCGACCTGAATGCCGCGCTGTTCGCACACGTCTCGCAGATGGCCTTCCAGCACGACGCCTGCAAGGACACCGGAGGACCTCAAGAACCCCTTCTTCTTCAGCTCGACGGCGGCGTCCAACTCGGAGTCGAAGAGGTTTGCGAGTTCGAGCTGCCGGATTTCGTATAAAGACCTGTCGAATCGGCCCTTTGCGGCCTCGACGATGGCGACCTGCTGGCGCAAACGGTTGATTGCCGCATCGACGTAAGGCGTTCTCCCCAGCAGCAGGTCCTCGATTCCTTGTGGATTCTTCTCTTCATTTGGTGAATAGTGCTCGACGAAGTCGTCGAGTCTGGCCGGCAGGACCTGCTGGATCAAGGCTCGGGCCTCGGAGTACCAGGCTTGGTAGCCATCGTGGAACAGGGGTGTGTCCGTGACTTTGTAGCCGTATTCCGCCTTGCTTTTGTTGGCGAGGACCGCCTCCACCATCTCCCTTCCCCGGGCCAGGAGCGAATCGATGTCCTCTTCGTAGCGGTCGCGGAGGGACATGCCCTTACTCAGCCGCCTCGAAGGCGGCGAGGAACTGGTGGTTGCCCCAGGCGATTCGTAAGACTGCGCCGGGCGCGACGTCGAGGAACTCGACGGTGAGCTTCTCGGTCGGCTCGTCGGCGGCGGAGTGCTCGACGGGGACCTCGACGGCGTCGGCAGCCGGGTCGCGCTGGCTGCCCCAGATGTCCGCGTCACCGTTGAACACGAGGCTCCAGCCGTCGGCGGTGCGTCGGGGCCACACGCTGTAGACGCCCGGATAGTCGGGTGAGACGTTGCCGTAGGGCACGACGATCCCTCTGAAGGAAAGCGAGGCGTGAGTCAGCAGCTTGATCGCGCGGCCGCTGGTCCAGGCGGCGACTTCGCCGGCCTCGAGGCTTTCGAACGCACGGTAGTCGTCGCTGTCGGTCAAGAGGTCCGGGTAGGAGATGCGGAGTTGTTTGCCGGCGAGTTCGATCTCGGCCAGATTGCCGTAGCGGAAGCGGCGAATGCGCTCTCGTCGAGCCGCCTCCGCGGCGTCTTCGCCTTCGGCCGCGGTGGTTTCGGCCGTTGTGGCGCGCCGATTCTCTTGGCCGGCGGCCGGTGGAGTCGCGACCAGCAGGCCGAGGAGGAGAGTCGAGAACGTGAGAGCCGGAAGAGCGCGCGAGGTTGCCACGGGACCTCCTTCGCCAAGCAAGTCGATCAGGGTCGTCTGGAGCAGCGGATCATACTCCGCGGATGCGGGCGGTCGGCGGCGGCACGGCTCCTCCTTCGGCGCGGTTAGACTCCCGAAGATCGGGCAGGACCCGAACGACACCTGAGCGGCATCGCGCGATGAGCACCGTCGAATCCAGATCACGCCCCGAATCCCCGATGGGGGAGAGGCCGCTTCGCTTCGTCACCGCGGCGTCCCTGTTCGACGGTCACGACGCGGCGATTCACATCATGCGGCGGATGATCCAGGACCGCGGGGCCGAGGTCATCCACCTGGGCCACAATCGCGGCGTCGACGAGATCGTCCGCGCGGCGGTCCAGGAGGATGCGGATGCGGTCGCGGTCAGCTCCTATCAGGGCGGACACGTCGAGTTCTTCCGCTACATGATCGACCGGCTGGCGGAGGAGGGAAGAGGGGACGTCCTCGTGTTCGGCGGCGGCGGCGGCACGATCACGCCGGAGGAGATCGCCCAGCTCGAGGCCTACGGGGTCGAACGGATCTACCACCCGGACGACGGCTTGAAGATGGGTCTGCCGGCGATGATCGACGACGTCGTCGAGCGGGCGCATGCGAAGCGTCGGCCGGTCGTCGAACCGCGGTTCAGCGTGCGCGTGGCTTCGGCGCCGGACGGCGACATCGACCTCTCCCGGCTGCTGTCGGCGATCGAGCGCGGCGCGGTGGCGGATGCCGAGCTCCGTCGGTTGCGCAAGGAGTGGCAGCTCGCGGGCGCCGGCGTACCGGTCGTCGGGCTGACCGGCACCGGCGGCGCCGGCAAGAGCAGCGTCGCGGACGAGCTCTTGAACCGGTTTCTCGAGTGCTTCCCCGGGCGGACGGATTCGATGCGGGTCGCCCTCCTGGCGGTCGACCCGACGCGGCGGCGCACGGGCGGCGCGCTGCTCGGCGACCGGATTCGGATGAACAGCCTGCGGAGCGACCGCGTGTTCATGCGCTCGATGGCGACCCGCCGCCAGCACCGCTCGACGAGCGAGGTGCTCGGCGATGCCGTCGCGCTGCTCAAGGCCTCCGGGTTCTCTCTCGTGTTCGTCGAGACTGCCGGCATCGGCCAGAGCGACAGCGAGATCGTCGACCTCGTCGACCTCTCGATCTACGTGATGACCTCGGACTACGGCGCGGCGAGCCAGCTCGAGAAGATCGACATGCTCGACTTCGCCGACGTCATCGTCCTGAACAAGTTCGATCGGCGCGGGGGCCGGGACGCCCTGCGCGACGTGCGGAAGCAGTGGCGGCGCAACCGGCTCGCCTTCGAGGTTGCCGACGAGGACGTGCCGGTCTACCCGACGATCGCGAGCCAGTTCCAGGACCCTGGCGTGAACTGGATGTTCTGGAACGTCTGCGGGCTGCTTCGGGAGCGGCTCGATCTGGACCCGACCGTCTGGACTCCCGACGTCGGCCTGGATGAGCGCGAGCCGAAGGCGGCAGTCCTCATCCCGGACAATCGCAGTCGTTACCTCGCGGAGATTGCGGAGGCCGGCCGGGCCGCGGACGCCGCCGTCGAGCGCCGGGCAGCGGCGGCTTCGAAGGCGAACGGCTGCTACCGAGCGCTCCGCGAGCTGGACGATCCCGAACTGCCGGCGCCGCTCGAAGCCTACGCGCCGAAGGCCCTGGATGCGGCGTCCGATGCGACCCTCGCCCGTCTGCGCGGCACGTACCAGGATGCGCTGGCCGAAGTCGGCGCGGAAGCGGCGGAACTCCTGAAGACGTGGCCGAAGCGCGTCGAGGCCGCGCGGGCGGAAGAGTACAGCTACCCCGTTCGCGGTCGCGAGGTCACCGGCGAGAACTACGTGACCACCTTGAGCCACCTGCGGATGCCGAAGCTCGCGCTGCCCGAGTACTCGGATTGGGGCGACCTCCTGCGCTTCCTGATGAGGCACAACCTGCCGGGCGCCTACCCGTACGTCGCCGGCGTCTACCCCTACCGGCGGCGCGGCGAGGAACCGACGCGGATGTTCGCGGGCGAGGGGATTGCGGAGCGAACGAACCGGCGATTCCACTTCGTCTCCCGCGGGCAGCCGGCGAACCGCCTGTCGACCGCCTTCGATTCCGTGACGCTCTACGGTTCGGACCCGGGCTTGCGGCCCGACATCTGGGGCAAGGTCGGCAACTCGGGGGTCTCCATCGCCACAGTGGACGACATGAAGCGGCTCTACTCGGGATTCGACCTGTGCAGCCCTTCGACCTCCGTGTCGATGACGATCAACGGTCCGGCGCCGACCATCCTCGCCTTCTTCATGAACGCCGCGATCGACCAGCAGGTCGAGCTTCACCTCTGCGAGACGGGCGGCCTGGAGGCGGCCCGCGCGGAGATTGCCAGGCGTTCCGGAGGCGATGCGCCGGTCTACCGGGGAGATCTGCCAGAGGAGAACGACGGCCTCGGGCTGGCCCTTCTCGGGATCTCCGGCGATCAGGTCGTCGAACGCGAGGTCTACGAGCGCATCCGCGCGGATGCGCTGAGCCGGGTCCGGGGCACGGTTCAGGCCGACATCCTGAAGGAGGATCAGGCCCAGAACACCTGCATCTTCTCGACCGAGTTCTCGCTCCGGATGATGGGCGACGTCCAGCAGTTCTTCATCGACCAGAACGTGCGCAACTACTACAGCGCGTCCGTCAGCGGCTACCACATCGCCGAGGCGGGTGCGAACCCGATCACCCAGCTGGCGTTCACGCTCGCCAACGGATTCACGATCGTCGAGTACTACCTGGCGCGGGGAATGGCGATCGACGATTTCGCGCCGAACCTGTCCTTCTTCTTTTCGAATGGGATGGACCCCGAGTACGCCGTGATCGGTCGGGTGGCTCGGCGCATCTGGGCGCGCGCGATGCGCGAGCGTTACGGCGCCTCGGCCCGCAGCCAGATGCTGAAGTACCACATCCAGACCTCCGGTCGTTCGCTCCACGCCCAGGAGATCCAGTTCAACGACATCCGGACGACGCTGCAGGCGCTCTACGGCATCCTCGACCGCTGCAACTCCCTGCACACGAACGCGTTCGACGAGGCGATCACGACTCCGACCGAACAGTCCGTTCGCCGCGCGCTGGCGATCCAGTTGATCATCAACCGGGAGTTCGGCCTGAACCGGAGCGAGAATCCGTGGCAGGGCTCCTTCGCCCTCGATCAGTTGACCGACGCGGTGGAGGAGGCGGTCTATCTGGAGTTCGAGCGGCTCGCCGAGCGGGGCGGCGTGCTCGCGGCGATGGACACGATGTACCAGCGCTCGAAGATCCAGGACGAGAGCATGGAGTACGAAGCGAAGAAGCACGACGGCAGCCTGCCCGTCGTCGGCGTGAACACCTTCCTCGCCGAAGGCCAGGAGTTCGCCGAGACGGTGGAAGCCGAGCTCATCCGCTCGACGGACGAGGAGAAGCAGCAGCAGATCGACAGCCTGGCCGCCTTCCACCGGCGCCACGCGGCCGAGTCGCCGGCGTGCCTCGAGCGCCTCCAGGAGGTCGCTCGACGCCGCGGGAACGTGTTCGAGGAACTCATGGAGACGGTCAAGCACTGCTCCCTCGGCCAGATCTCCGATGCGCTCTATCGCGTAGGCGGCGAGTATCGCCGCAGCATGTAGGCGGCGGCGCGACGGCGCGGCCCGGTGCGCGCCGTCAGCCGCAGGGGAACGCCGCCGTGTCCGATTTCGTGATCGCGGTCGAGCCTTGCGCGTTGCCGTGCGTCCAGCGGCTGCCATCGGGCGCCGTGATCCACAGGTTGAAGTCGAGCGTGGTCACCGGCGCCACGAACGCCCAGCGGTAGCCGTTGACCCCACAACCGTCGAGCACTTTGACGAGGACCTCGGGGTTGTTGCGGCCGAAGAACCAGAGAACGCCGGCCTCGCTCGACCAGGCTTCGGCCTTGACCGTGCCGGACTCGCCGGTTGGCGTGACGTAGCACATGCTGACCTCGTAGCCGCCGTCGAAGCGGAGGACCACGGTCGTGGGCGTGCAGGTTCCTACCGGGTCCGGGTCGGGATCGGGGTCCGGGGCCGGCTGCGGCGTGCTGGCGCCTCTTCCGGCGAAGCCGTCCTGGATCCAGTCGAAGATCTTCGTGTTGGGCACGGTCCCGCGGACATTCTCCGCCGTCCCGCCGACCGCGTAGATCATGACGTCTTCGCCGGCGTGCGTTTCCAGGAACAGGGGGACCGTTGCCTCCTGCCGGTACGCCGAGTCGGCGGTGCTCGAAGGAACGGCGCCGCCGTAGCCTGCCGTCCGGTCGCTGTTCGGATGGACGCGCGACCGCTTCGATGCCCCGGCCCGTTGGCGTAGCCCAGGATGGTGTAGGGAATGCCCCCCAAGTCTCCGCTCTCCGAGATCGTGCCTCCGCTGTCGATGTCGTGGACCGTTCCCAGGATGCCGTTGTGCGGCTGGTTGCGGAACGACGAGGGCACCGAGCGGGGGTCGTAGCTCAGGTCACTCAGCGGTCGCATCGGGTACCCGGCGATCGTGAAGACGTGGCTGTGGTCCGCGGTCGCGAGGATCAAGGTCCTGTTCAGGTCGACGCTTCGTTGCGCGGCGTCGATCGCCCGATCGAACATTCGGGTGTCCGTGAAGGCACGAAAGGCGTTCCCTTCGTGGTGCGCATGGTCGATTCGTCCTCCTTCCACCATCAGGAAGTACGGTTTGCCCGTCGCGCCGAGGATCTCGATCGCCTTCCTCGTCATGTCCTCCAGGCTCGGCTCGGCGCCGTCCCGGTCCGTCTCGTACTCCAGGTGACTCGACGCGAACAGACCGATTGCACGGTCGGAACCGCCCAGCGAGTGGAGCCCCTCCCCGTTCCAGACGTATCGATAGCCCCGCTGCTGCAGCTCGTCTCTGAGGTCGCGGCCGTCCGCCCGCGTTCCCGGGAGGCCTTCTTCGTCGGTGGCCGACGCGGGAAGGAAGTTCCGCCTGCCGCCCCCGAACACGACGTGGAGTCCCTGCCCGAGCCTGTCGTTGTAGCCGGCGCCGCCCGGAGTCATCTGAGCGGCGATCTCGTTCTCCAGGTTGCGGTCGTTGACGTGGGCGAAGACGGCGGCCGGGGTCGCGTGAGTCACTCGCGTCGTCGTCACGATGCCGACCGCATAGTCCATCGAGATGGCCAACTCCCCGATGTTCGTCAACCGCTCGCCGTCGCCGTCGCCGTTGAAGTCCGCGTACTCGGTAGTCGGTCCGTAGCCGATTACGCCCGTGTTCGTGTTGACGCCGGTCATCATTGCCGACATCGTCGCCGCGCTGTCGGGGGTGATGTAGTCGGCCGACGCCGTCCGTGAGATGGCGGTGTACGGCATGCGGTCGAGGGTCAGTTGACCGTCGACGCCCACCGTTGCGATGCGAGTGGACGTAACGGTCGAGCCCCCCATGCCATCGCCGACGAACAGGATGACGTTGTTCTTCTGCGCCTGGGCGGGGAGTGCCGCCAGGGATAGGAACAGAGCCGTCGAGACGACGCGGACAGACGCCGCGCCGAGCGAGCGGACGCCGCTGATCAACACGAAGGGACGAGTCATGGCCAACCTCCCGTTGCTGTGGCCGACTCCCGCGCGAGGCTACGCCTTCCGGCAGCCGGGCATTGTGTGAGGGTCCGAAGTTCTCCAAGAGCATAGGCGATTCGCGACGCGGAGCCGCAAGCCGTCGGACCTCCGCCACGGGCTGCTAGATTGCCCGCTCATGAGCGACTGGCAGCACGCGGACATCCTCGAAGCGATCGCCGAACACCAGCCGGAGGCGCCGGCGCAGGCCTTCGTCGATCCCCTGGGCGGCGAGGCGGCGCGCCGCTATTCGCAGGCGGAGATGCACCGGCGCGCGAACGGCGTCGCGGCGACGCTCGTCTCCCGCGGCGCGAAACGTCAGGACAAGGTGGCGCAGTATCTCTACAACGTGCCGGAGTACCTGGAATCCGTGCTCGCCTGCTTCAAGGCGTCGCTCGTGCCGGTGAACACGAACTACCGGTACGTCGAGGGTGAGCTTCTCTACCTTTGGGACAACGCGGATGTCGTGGCGGTCGTCTTCCACGGCTGCTTCGCCTCGCGGATCGCGGATCTCCGGTCGAAGGTGCCCGGGATCCACACCTGGCTCTGGGTCGACGACGGTTCGGGCCCCTGCCCGGAATGGGCGATTCCGTACGAGCAGGCAGCGGCCGCTTCGCCCGATGAGGCGCTCGCCTTCGAGGCGCCCTGGCCGCGCAGCGGCGACGATCTCTGGCTGCTCTACACCGGCGGCACGACGGGCATGCCGAAGGGCGTCATGTGGCGGCTCGACGACCTCTGGTTGCTCGGCAACGAGAATCGGCCCGAGCCGTTCGATCTCTCGGGCGGCGTTCCCGGACTCGTGCCTCAGTTCGACGAGCTTCTCATGCGGCGGGTCTCGCTGCCCGCCTGCCCGCTGATGCATGGGACCGGGTTCCTGACCGCTCTCGGCGGCATGCTGAACGGCGGCACGGTGATCACGCTGGCGAACCGCCGCTTCGACGCGGTGGCCACGCTCGAGGCGATCACCAAGGAGAAGATCAACGGAATCGCGATCGTCGGCGACGCGTTCGCCAGGCCGATGGTCCGCGCGCTCGAGGCGGAACCGGACCGCTTCGACCTGTCGAGTCTCGAAGCCGTCGTTTCCTCCGGGGCGATGTGGAGCGTCGAGGTGAAGCGCGCCTTCCTCGAGTTCTGTCCGCCGGAGACGATCCTGACGGACAGTCTCGGATCGTCCGAGTCGATTGGCATGGGCCGATCCGACTCGACCGCCGACGAGGCGAGCGAAACGGCGTCCTTCCTGCTCGGCGAGAACGCCTGCGTGCTCGATGACGAGGGCCGGAGGGTCGAACCCGGCTCCGGGGTCCTCGGCCGCATCGCCGTCGCCGGACACATTCCGCTCGGCTACTACAAGGACGCCGAGAAGACGGCGGCCACCTTCGTCGAGGTGGACGGCGTCCGCTACTCGATGGCCGGGGACTATGCGACGGTCGAGGCCGACGGCTCCCTCAAGCTCTATGGACGGGGCTCCGTCTGCATCAACAGCGGCGGCGAGAAGATCTTCCCCGAGGAAGTCGAGGAAGTGCTGAAGACGCACCCAACGGTTCGCGACGCCGTCTGCGTCGGCGTGCCGGACGAGCGGTTCGGCCAAGCGGTCACCGCGGTCGTCGAACTCGACGATGCGGCGAGCTTCAGCGAGCCGGACGTCATCGGTTGGGTGAAGAGGGAACTCGCCTCGTACAAGGCGCCCAAGCGGGTCCTCGTGCGGGACACCGTGGGCCGGGCGGCAAACGGAAAGGCGGACTACAACGGCCTGCGCGAGTGGGCGGTCGGTCAGCTCGCAGTTCCGGAGGTCGATCGATGAGCCGGGCGCCCGGCCCCGAGGCTTCCGTGCAGAAGGTCGTCGTCCAACTGCCGGCGATCTCGAAGGCGCCTTCCGTCGACACGCGGCACTCCTTCGAACTGGAGGCCCTCGTTCCGTCGGCCGAACTCGTGGAAGTCGCCGCGACGTCCGAAGAGGAGTTCCTGGCCGAGGCTGCGGACGCTGCGG
This sequence comes from Candidatus Multivoraceae bacterium, assembly GCA_965219625.1. Lineage (GTDB taxonomy): Bacteria > Acidobacteriota > Thermoanaerobaculia > Multivoradales > Multivoraceae > Multivorans. Next base: position 2,634,126 of record OZ244782.1, read on the forward strand.
CGATCATCACGTCCTGGGGATTTCGGATCAGTCGCTCGGTGGTGGCCGGTCTCGACAGGTGCATCGTGATCGGCGTCGGCAGCGTCGGCGTCGACATGGTGGATGTCGAGGCGGCAACGGAAGCCGGAATCATCGTGACGAACGTGCCGGATGTCTTCATCGAGGAGGTTGCCGACCATACGATCGCGTTGCTTCTGGCCGGAGCGCGGCGGATGCGCGAGATGGACTCCATGGTTCGCCGCGGCGACTGGTTCGAGGGGCGGCCGCTGCTGAACGAGGTGCCGCGACTCTGGGGCCAGACCCTGGGTCTCGTCTCGTTCGGGAACGTGGCGCGGGCGGTCGCGCGGCGGGCGAAGCCCTTCGGCATGCAGGTCATCGCGCACGACCCGTACGTCAGCGAGCTGAAGATGACGGGCGAGGGCGTCGAGCCCGTCAGCTTCGGCGAGTTGCTCGCGCGGTCCGACTACCTGTCGATGCACGCGCCGCTCAACGCGGAGACCCGACACATGCTCTCCTCCCGGGAATTCGCGGCGATGAAGGAGGGGGCCGTCGTGGTCAACGCGGGCCGCGGCCCGACGATCGACGAAGCGGCCCTGATCGAGGCGCTCGAGTCCGGCCGTATCGCGGCTGCAGCTCTCGACGTGCTCGAGCGCGAGCCGCCGACGGCGGACAATCCTCTGCTGGCGATGGACAACGTGATCCTCACGCCGCACGTCGCGTCGGCGACGACGCGCATGCGCCCGGAGACGCGACGACGCGTCGGTCGCGAGGTCGCCTTGGCCCTCTCGGGCCGCTGGCCGATGAGTTGCGTGAATCCGACGGTGCTGCCGAGAGTGGAGCTCGAACGGTGGCAACCGGTGCCGATGGAGCGGGGGCCCAACCGGTAGGCCGGAGCCGTGCGCCTGCTCTATGTCCTCCGCCACGCCAAGTCGGATTGGAAGGCGGCCTGCGGGGGGAACGATCACGAGCGACCGTTGAACGAACGGGGCCGGCGTGCCGCACGTACGATGGGTTGCCGTCTCGCCCGGCGTGGCGAGGTTCCCGACCGCATTCTCTGCTCGTCGGCCCGCCGTACCCGGCAGACGATCGAGATCGCCGTTCAGGCTGGCAGATGGAACCGCGCGACGATCCTCGAACCGCGGCTCTATCTGGCGTCGCCCGGCGGGGTGATCGATCTGCTCAGCGAACAGCTTGACGACGCGAACTCGATCCTCACCGTGGGCCACCAGCCCACCTGCGCGGAGTTGGTGCGCCGTCTGACCGGCGAGGCGCCGCCGCGCTTCGTGACCGCCGCGATGGGGTGCATTCGCCTCGAGATCGACTCCTGGAGCGACATCGAGCCGTATCGAGGGTCGCTTCTCTGGTTTGATACGCCGAAGCCGTTGGAATCCGCTTCGTAGTCCGTTTCTCTGGAGCCGCCGGTCGTCGCGACCGGCGCTGTGGCATTCTTGTCCCGTGCGTTTCCCCGAGCCTGCCGTTCGAGCCGTGTCGCGCGCCGTGGTCGGTCTGGGGCTCGGCCTTGCCGGAGCCGTCGGAGCGGCCGCGCAGACGGATGGTCGGAGTGCGCTGAACGTGGAGACCTTCGACTTCGCCTGGCAGCGAATCGCGGATACGTTCTGGGACGAGGAGATGGCCGGCGTCGATTGGCCTGCGGTCGCTGAAGAGCTCAGGCCGCACGCTCGGGAAGCAGTCGGCCGGAGCGCGTTGCGGCGAGTCATCCAGCAGATGCTGGAACGACTTGGCCAGTCGCATTTCACCGTTTTGCCGGGACCCGATTCGTCGGCGGGCCGCTTCGAACTGACCGGCGACGAAGAAGGGGCTGCGGATGGCTGTACGGCTCCGCTGATGCGTGCCGTTGCCGGGGATGCTGCCGCGGGCGCCGACGCGACGCCCGGTTTCGACGTCCGCTTCGTCGACGGAGTGCCGCTCGTCAGCCGGGTCGAGCCGGCTTCGGCGGCAGATCGCCTGGGGGTGGTTGCCGGTCTCGAGCTCTTGCGGATCGGCGGGCAGAGCCTGCTGCCGCTCGAGCGCTGTCTCGAACTCGACGCGGTCGACCCGCGGTTTGCCAACCTGCTGAGGGCTCGGGCTGTTCTCGGTCTTCTTGAAGGACTTCCCGGCGCGACGGTGACCGTCGAGTTCGCCGACGGAGAGGGCGCCCGGCGAACGCTCGACCTCGAGCGCGCCCATCCGGCGGATGCCACCCCGGTCGGCGCCGGCAATCTGCCGCCCATGCAGTTCAGGTTTCAGAGCGAGTCCGTCGATGTCGGCGCCGGGCGCGTGCTGGCGGTGCGCTTCAACGTGTGGATGATGCCCGTGATTGCCGCGTTCGAGCGAGCGCTCTACGCGGGCGCCGAGCCGGTTGCCGGCGCGTCGACTGGCGATGCCTCGGTTGCGGCGCCCTTCGACGGCGTGCTGATCGACCTGCGCGGCAACCCCGGCGGCGTGGCCGGAACCGCAGTCGGTGTCGCCGGCTATCTGCTGAAGGAGCGGGTCGAACTTGGCGTGATGAAGCATCGCGGTTCGGAGCTCAAGTTGCTCGTCTATCCGCGGCGTACGAACCTCGCGCGACGGCGGATCGAGCCGTTCGAGGGGCCTGTGGCCGTGATCACGGACGGCGGCAGCGCGAGTACGAGCGAGGTCTTCGTTGCAGGGCTTAAGGACCACGGCCGGGTCCGTCAGTTCGGTCAACCGACGGCCGGGTTGGCGCTGCCGGCGGTCATCGAGACGATGCCGAACGGCGATCTCCTGATGCACGCGATCGCCGATCTCGAGCGCCCGAACGGCGAGCGGGTCGAGGGGCGGCCGGTGATGCCCGAGTCGCTCGTGCCGATCACCCGTGACGGGTTGCTCGCGGGCCGGGACGAACCGCGCGAGGCCGCGCTCGAATGGCTCGCGTCCGAGCTTGCCCTGCACGAGACGGCTGCGCCCGATTCGTCAGAGCTCAATTGATGAACGTCCGTCGATCCGTCCGTTTCGTCCGAGCCGTACTCGAGACGAGCAAGGCGACGCCGTGACCTGGCGGGGGCCTGATTGAACATCAGCCTGTGGAGTGACGGAGTCGGTTTCGCTCGGTTCGGCGCCGAGGGGGCGTTGGGACCGCCCTGGCTCTGGGTGGTTGCCGGCTTGCTGCTCCTCGTCCTGGGCCGCAGGCTCTACACGGCTCTGTTGGGGCTGCTCGGGTTCTTCGTCGGCTACGCGCTGCTCGGCGACCTGCTGACGCTGCCGGGCGAATCGCAGCTGTTCATCGCCGTCGGCGTCGGAATCGTCTCGGCTCTGCTCGCCTTCCTCGTGCTCAAGGTTGCCGTTTCGCTTGGCGGAGCCTTGATGGGCGCCGCCGCGGCGCTTTGGGCGTTCAGTTCCTTCGGCCTGGGCGGGGAGCTGCTGTTGTGGGTGATCATCGCTGCCGCGGCGGTGCTCGGGGCGTGGTTGCTGCGGATCGTGTTCGACATCGCCTTGATCGTCGTCTCGTCGTTTCTCGGCGCGCTGCTCATCGTTGCGGCGACCGGGTTCGAAGGGCTGCCTGCGCATGTCGGCATGGCGGTTCTCATTGTGGCGGGTGTGGCCCTTCAACTGCGCGGCAGAAACGGCGCGGGCCGTGAGGAGACGAAGCGCGGCCAAGGGTAGGCTTCGGTCGATGAGGCGACGCGTGACGCTCTGTGCAGGGGCCTTGGCGCTCGGCAGGTTCGGGCTCTTGTCGTTCGCGCTGTGGGCGACCGCGGCCGCAGCGGGGGCAGAGGGCAGCGTCGGCGGCGGCGACTGCGTGGCCGACGACGAGACGTTGTGCTTGAACGAGGATCGGTTCCGGGTCAGGGTTCGCTGGCAGACGTCGAACGACGTCGTCGGGGACGGCCAGGCCGTTCGCCTGACGAACGACACCGGCTACTTCTGGTTCTTCAGTGAGAACAACGTGGAAGTCGTCGTCAAGGTGCTCGACGGCTGCCGTATCGGCGAGGGCGCGTTCTGGGTGTTCATCGGCGGTCTGACGGACGTTCACGTCGAGGTCGAGGTCGAGGACGTGCTGGCGGGCGAAACGAAGCTCTACCTGAACCAGGCCGGGAGGCTGTTTCGGCCCGTTACGGATACCGCCGCCTTCGCTACTTGCAACGTACGGCAGTCCGCCGGCTGACGCTCGAGCGCGCTACCGCTTCGAACTCGTCACCGCGAGCGCCCCTCGGCCACTGACGACGACCCGCCGCGCGGCGGTCGGCGCCAGCGCCCCTTCGCCGGCCCGTAGCCGCTCGCTGCCGGAGGCGTTGCCCACCGCGACCTCGCCTTCGAGGACGAGGACGATGCGGGCCCTGCCGCCGGGGTCGAGCGGCGCGTCGCCGTTCCCGTCGAGACGCAGGATGTCGAGCTGGAAGTCGTCGACCGGAGGCCGGAGTGAATGGCGCCTGCCCCAGTGCGCGTCCTCCGTGCGGACCCGCAGGTCCGCGGCGCCGGGGCGTTCGTCGGGCGACCTGTCCGCGTGGTCGACGTCGAGAATCGCGAGCAGACCGGCCACATCGACGTGTTTGGAGGTGAGGCCCAGTCGCAGCACGTTGTCCGAGCTCGCCATGACTTCGACCGCGGAGCCGCAGAGGTAGCTATGCGGGACCCCGGGCGGAGTGAACAGTGCTTCGCCGGGCGGGAGGTGGACGAGGCGGAGAAGGAGGGGGGCGATGAGCAGCGGATCGTCGGGGTGGTGTTCCGCAAGCCGCGCCGTCCAGTCGAAGGGGTCGGGACCTGGACCGGGCTGAGGCTCACGTCGTTGGCGTGCAGCTGCGGCTTCCTGGAGCCGATGCGCCAGGTCTCCGTTCCTCTCTTCTCCGAGCACCTTGAGCAACCCGAGGTACGCCGGGGCGCCGAGAACCTCCAGTTCACGCGCTGGCCGCTCGAGTTGCGGTACGCCAAGTTCCGCCAGCAGTCTCGCCGCCTCGCGCGGCGGCCGGAAGCCAGCAAGGGCAGTGAAAGGAGTCAGGGCGTAGAGGAGCTCCGGCTTGTGGTTCGGATCTCGGTAGCTGCTCTCGCTTGCCGCCGGCGCGCTCTTCGCGCTTCTTGCGGCGGCGTAGCCGAGAGCCGCCTGCTCGGAGTTCGGGTGGACCTGGATGGACAGTGGCCGCGCCGCGGCGAGCACCTTCGTGAGAAACGGCAGCGTTCGCGGCTCGCCGCCGTCGGTCCCCGGTCCCAGCACCCTCGAGGGTTCGTCCCTGATCAGTTGATCGAGTGATACCGGACCGTCCGGGAGGACGACCTCGGCCGGGGCGTCGGGGTGAGCGCCGAACCAGAGCTCCGCCTCGGGTACGCCGGTCGGCTTGCGGCCGCATAAGCGCGGAATGAACTCGAGGGCGCCCCAGTCGTAGTGGCGGACCTTCGGCTGGAGGCGGAGCGGCCGGTCGAGGGGATTGGAGCGCGCCCGCGCGGCAGGAGTCAGGTCGCCGCCCAGGCCGCGGCCTCTTCCGGCGTATCGATGTCGTCGAGAGGCCGGGCCGATTCGAGTTCGACTTCGCGCACGCGGTCGGCAAGTCGCGCGAGGAGCGGCCGGGCCCCTTCGTCGCCCTCGAGACGTCCGAGCAGCGGGAACCAGCGGCGACCGAAGGTGACCGGCGCACCGCGTCGGCCGTGATACGCAGGCACGACGACCGAGTCCTCGCCCGCGAAGGCGCCGAGCAGTCGGTTGATGACCTGGTCGTCGAGGGCCGGTTGATCGATCGGCACGAACATCGCACCGTCGCTGCTGTCGGCCACCGCGGCGAGCCCGCAGCGCACGGAACCGCTCTGGCCGGCCTCGTAGTCCGGATTGACCACGATGCGGACGCCGAGATCGCTCGTCGCCTTCTCGACTCTTCGGCGCGCGTGACCGGTGACGAGGATGACTTCCGAGAGCCTCGAAGCGAGTGCGTGACGGCACGTGCGGCGAACGAGCGACTCTCCGCCGATGGCGAGAAGCTGCTTCGGTCTCGCCCGAGCCGAGCCGCGGCCGTCGTCGAACCGCGACGACAGGCCCGCCGCCAGAACGACGCCGGAGACAGCCCGGCTCATCGGCCGGCCTCACGACCCGTTCGCACCGCGACGAGTTCGGCGGCGATGGCAAGAGCGATCTCCTCCGGCTTGCGGCCTCCCAGGTCGAGCCCTATCGGCGCGTGGATGCGATCGATCAGCTCGGTCGCGAGGCCGGCTTCGCGAAGCGCCACGACGCGCTTCGCGTGCGTCCGCGAGGACCCCAGGGCGCCGACGTAGCGGACCCCGGCTTCCAGAGCGACCTGAAGCGCAGGGTTGTCCAGCTTCTCGTCGTGGGTGAGGAAGACGCAGTAGGTGTTCGCGTGGAGCGTGGTCCGGGCCAGGTAGTCCGCCGGCCACTCGACGACCAGGTCGTCCGCGTGGGGAAAACGCTCGGCGGTCGCGAAGGCCGAGCGAGCGTCGACGACGACCGTGCGGAAGCCAAGGCGGCGCGCGAAGTGAACCAGGTGGATGGCGACGTGGACGGCGCCGACGATGAACAGTCGGGGCAGCGGCTCGTAGGTCTCGACGAACACGTCGACCCCCTCGATCTCTCGCAGACCCGTGGCTGGGAGCGCCCCGGCCGTGGCGAGGGCCAGCGCTTCCCGGTCCAGGTCGGCCGCGCCCAGGGTTCCTTCCGTTTGGCCGTTCGGCCACACGAGCATCCGGGCGCCGAGACCGGCGTCGTCCGCCCGCGTGAACGCGACGACCCGTTCACCCGCGAGCAGGGACCGGCGGAGCGACTCGAAGCCCATCGAGGCGAGCCTTCCGCCTCAACCGTCGAGGCGTTCGACCAGCACCTCGACCTCGCCGCCGCAGGTGAGCCCGACGGACCACGCCTGCTCGTCCGAGATGCCGTAACGAAGCCGCTTCGGCCGGCCGTCCTCCAGCACGGACTGGGCCTCCTCGACCACCGCGCCTTCGATGCAGCCGCCGCTGACCGAACCGGCGATGCTCCCCGCGTCGGAGACGGCCATCTTCGAGCCGAGCGGCCGGGGCGACGAGCCCACCGTGCGGATGACCGTCGCGACGGCCACGCGTTGCCCGTCCGCACGCCAGCGGTCCACATCGGGGAGGATGTCCAGCACGAGGAGGATTCTAGCCCGCATGCTCGACCGACCTTGCGCTGCGGCCGCCGCTTGAGCGGCTGGTGGGCGGAGGCGGCGAGGCGAGGCCTCGCTGACCGGTCGTGCCGTCTGCAACACTACGCCGACTCATGTGCCGTTCCGTCTTCCTCGCCGCGTTCGGGATCAGCGTTCTGGCGCCGGTCGCGTCCGCGGAAGTCCGGTTGCTCGACACGCCCGCGGCGGAGAAGAGCAGCAGCTATGCCCTGAACGCGGGCCCCGACGGGACGGTCGTCCTCAGTTGGGTCGAGCGCCTGGCCGAGGGCGGCCACGCCCTGCGGTTCGCGGAGTTGGATGGGGACGAGTGGAGCGATGCGGCAACGGTCGCCCTTGGCCAGAGCTGGTTCGTGAACTGGATCGACCACCCCGCAGTTGCGCCGCTGGGCGCCGACCGGCTGGCGGCGCATTGGCTGGTTCACGATGAGGATCGAGAGGGTGACTACGGCTACGGGATCCGGCTGGCGCTCTCGGAGGACGGGGGCGTGACTTGGCGAGAGGCGTTCCGGGCGAGTGGCGAAGGCACTGACGGGTATGCCGGTTTCGTGGCCTATGCCCCGGCTGCCGACGGGTTCGAGATGGCCTACCTGTCGACCCTCGGTGACGACGATGTCGAGCCGACCGCCGCCGGGCATGGCGAGGTGGAGCCTCGGATGGCTCTTCGGTCGGCCCGCTTCGATGCCGCCGGCGCTCTTCTGGCCGACCGTCAGGTGGACGCCGACGTATGCAGCTGCTGCACGACGGCCTTGACGTCGAGTTCGGAGGGCCTGTTCCTCGCCTACCGCGACCGCCGCGAGGGCGAGTTTCGGGATATCTCCTTCGTTCGCCTGGAGGATGAACGATGGAGTCGTCCGCAGCTCGTCCACCGCGACGGCTGGCACATTCGCGGTTGCCCGACGAACGGCCCCGCGCTGGCTTCGGCCGCAACGGGTCCGGCTGTCGCCTGGTTCACCGCCGCCGGCGGCGAGCCGAACGTGCTCGCGGCCTTCTGGAACACGAGCGATCAGCGATTCGACGAACCGATCCGAATCGACGACGGCGCCCCGCGCGGCTGGGCCGGCGTCGCCACGCTCGAGGACGGCAGCAGCGCCGCGGTCACCTGGGTGGAGCGCTCCGACGCGGGTCGCTTCGAACTGCGTGTACGCCGAGTGAGCCGGAATGGCGCCGTCGGAGAACCGATCGCCGTGGCAGCCGTGCCGGCAGGCCGGAGCGCCCTGGGCGTTCCCCAACTCGTACGCCGCGCGGACCGTCTGATCTTCGCCTGGCGAGACGGGGCCGTGCGAACGGCCGCCATGCCGACCGAGGATCTGGAGTAGGGGTGCGGCTCTACTCCCCGGCGCCGGTCGCGGCGCCGGCCGCTGCATGCTGCTCGTAGTCCTCTTCGGACAGGAAGACGAAGTTCGTCCAGCCAATCGCCATGTCGTCGATCGTTCGGTTCCCCCAGCCGACCCAGGCCGTCGGGTCCGGGTTGTACGGGTTGTTCTCCGAGTTGTCGTGCCACGACGTGACGTGCAAGACCGTTCCGGCGGGGAAGACCGGCGGGTGCTTGTACGGATAGGCGATCTGCCAGTTGAAGTCGTAGTTCTGAATGCGGGTCAGGAGTTCGCGTCGGCCGTCCGTGTGGATCGCCTCGAGTTCCATCGCCTTGCCGCGATAGTGCATGTGGGCCTGGAAGCTGATCAACTGGATCGGACGGTCGAGGACGCGGTAGCCGTCGTGGCGGACGTTGTCCGCGCCGGGCGGGATGGAGAGCTCGTTGTTGCGCCAGCCACGGTTGCTGGGCAGGCCGGCGAAGAGCCGCGTGGAGACGATCCGGTGCTTCGGTACGACGCCGGGCGGATAGAAGCCGAAGCCGACCTTCTGCCGGTCCCGAATCTCCTCGCCGATCGAGTGGTAGTGGCCGCTGAATCGGATCCGGCTCCCTGCCATGAGCAACTTGCCCGTGTTCTCCGCATAGATGTCGCCCGTGTTGCCGACCGCGTACTCGATGAGGAGCGAGCCGACCGGATTGCCCTCGGCATCCCGTCGGTTCGGGTCGTCGTCGCGTTCGAAGAAGTCGTTGCCTACGTACTCCGCGTCGTCCTGGATGGCGTAGACCATCGTGTGGTGGACGGTCGGCCGGCCCGCCTTGCTCGGCTTGACCTCGATCCAGCGGATGTAGCGGTCCTCGGTCAGGCCGGTGTCGGCGATGAAGTTGACGAACAGATCCGGGCCTTCGGCCGGCACGACCATGTCCTCCTGCATCTCGACGACGAGGTCCGGTTCGCCGTACTCCCATCCTTCGCCGTCAGGCCACTCGAGCGGCGGCGGCAGATCCGCGGGATTGCCGCGCGGGGCGCCTCTGTCGACCCAGGCGGCGACCAGGGCGATCTCCTCGTCGGAGAGGCTCGGGTCCGGCTCGTAGACGCCGATCGTCCGGTCGATGTGCCAGGGCGGCATCTCGCGGGAGGCGACCCGGCGCTTGATCGAGCGCGCCCAGGGCCGGGCCTGCTCGTAGGTAAGGAACGACATCGGCGCCGCAGTTCCAGGCCGGTGGCAGCGTTCGCACGAGCGCTGGAAGATCGGTGCGATGTCGCGGCTCCAGGTCACGTCGACCTCGGTCTCCGCGTTGCCGTTGCCGTTCGCGGCTTCCGCAGGTTCCGCGGCGCCCGCCGTCAAGGCGATCAGCGCGATGACCGTGTTCATCGCCGTTCGCGTCCCCGGCGCAAGGAACGCCGGGTAGTCGGTTGACATCGCGCGTCGAAGGGTCATGGTCATCGCTGCCTCCGGGGAATGAGTGGGTCGTCGGGCGGCTCGAGGCACACGCCCCGCTCGGCCGCTCCGGTATCGAGCTCTTGTGCTCGTCGGTACGCGGAAGAGATGTTCTCGATCAGGTAGAGCGGGTTCACGCCGCCATTCTCCGTCGTCGTCTGGGTGTGAGCGCCCCAGGTTATCTTCCAGCGCAGGTTCGTCTCGTCGTCGTCCGGCAGGACGATCAGGCATGTGTTCCGCTGTCGGCCCGGCTCGAACGTGGTCGGCTGGCCGCGGTCGATCGGACCCGGTTCGAAGCCGTTCGCTTCGCCCGCGGGAATCTCGACGGCCACCGCGTTGTGGCTGTAGTAGCCGAAGACGAGGGTCGCTGTGCCGTCCTCGTTCGGCACGTAACCCTCGTAGACGGGGTAGATGGGCCGAGTCGGCTGAGCCGCGGCGGGCGCCGCGAGCGCCAGCGCGACGAATGGAACGAGCGCGGCGAATAGGTGAATCGCGACGGTCTGGGACGGGCGTTCCATCAGCGGGTCGTTTCGTTCGAAATGGTCCGCCCCGAATCAGGGGTAGGTGTATGTCGACTGCAGGCCGAGCGGAATGCCGAGATACCAGTAGCCGAGCAGGAACAGGGTCCAGGTGACGAGCAGGCCGACCGTGTACGGGATCATCAGCGACAGGAGGGTGCCGATCCCTGCCTTCTTCGCGTAGCGTTGGCAGAACACGACGACGAGGGGGAAGTAAGGCATCAGAGGCGTGGCGATGTTCGTCACGCTGTCGCCGACCCGGTAGGCCGCCTGGGTCAGCTCGGGCGAGATGCCGAGGCTCATCAACATCGGCACGAAGATGACGGACAGCACCGCCCACTTGGCCGACGCCGAGCCGACGAAGAGGTTGACCACGGCCGACAGGAGGACGATCCCGATGACGGTCGCCTGCGCCGGAAGGCCCAGGTCGCGCAGGAAGTTCGCTCCCTTGAGCGCGATGAGCAGGCCGACGTTCGAACTGCTGAAGGCGGCGATGAACTGGGCGGCGAAGAAGGCCATGACGAGGTAGTAGGCCATCGTGCGCATCGCGTCGCTCATCCCGTCGACGATGTCCCGGTGCGTCTTCACCGTGCCGGCGACATAGCCGTGGACGACGCCGGGGATGAGGAAGAAGACGAAGATCAAGGGAACGAGCATCTGCATGAGCGGAGCGGAGAACGCGGTCAGCGAAGCATCCTCGCCGCGGAGTGGGGAGTTCGCCGGCCAGGCCCAAACCAGGAGCGCGACGAGGCCGAGCACCAGAGACGCCATGCCCGCCAGGAAGCCCAGTCGATCCCGGCGGGTCGGTTCCTCCATCTTCGGCATCTCGTCCGGGTCGCCGTCGATTTCGGTTTCGCGGAGCCTCGGCTCGATCACGCGGTCGGTCAGGTACCAGCCGACGGCGATGACGAGGAGGGACGACAACGCCGTGAACAGGAGGTTGCAGAGCGGGTTGACGAGGATCTCGGGATCGAGGATCTGGGCCGCGGACTGGGTGAAGCCCTGAAGCAGCGGATCAATGCCGGAGGGGATGAAGTTCGCCGAGAAGCCGCCGGACACGCCGGCGAAGGCGGCGGCGATGCCGGCCAGCGGATGGCGCCCCGCGGCATAGAAGATGACGCCGCCGAGCGGGATGACGAGGACGTAGCCCGCGTCCGCCGCGGTGTGGCTGACGATCGCGGCGAGGATGAGCATCGGGGTCAGGAGGCTCCTCGGCGTGAAGCCAAGGATCAGCCGCAGGCCGGTGTTGATGAACCCCGTTTTTTCGGCCACGCCGACCCCGAGGAGCGCAACGAGCACGACGCCCAGCGGAGCGAACCCGGTGAACGTCGTCACCAGCTGCGCCATGAACGTCGCCAGCGCCTCGCCGGTCAGCTGGTTCTCGATCCGGACGGGTTCGTTCGTGACCGGGTGGACGTCCGCGAACGCGATCGGCGACAGGAGCGCCGAGGCGATCCAGGTGAGGAACAGCAGGAGGAGGAAGAGAATCGCCGGGTCCGGCAGCTTGTTGCCGACGACCTCGATGGCGGTCAGGAACCGGTCGAGAAGCCCCTTCGGCCTGCCGTTCTCGGCCTTCCCCTCGTCGCCTGCCTTCGCCATACGTCGGCTCCTTCCCGTTCTTTTACTGTGGACGTAACCGTCATCTTAGCCCGCATTGCCCGCCTGAGCCCCAGCTCGCCGGGAGGCCGCGCCGCGGAACTCGCTTCGCTCCGTTCTTTGGAGCGGCTTCCGGGCCGGCCGGGATCTACGCGACGATCCGGCCCACTCGCTCGACGAGCCAGAATGCCGCGATGATGCCGGTTGCGTAGATCGGCGTCCGCAGGACGAGGTCCGGCACGACGATGCCGATCCGCCTGACGACGGCGACGAGGGCGAGCACGACCGCCACGACGAGGAGCTGTCCTGCTTCGACGCCGACGTTGAACAGGAACAGGGCCAGGGCGATCGCGCGTTGCGGCAGGCCGATCTCGGCCAGGGCGCCGGCGAAGCCGAAGCCGTGGAGCAGGCCGAAGGCGAAGGCGATGAGCCAGGGGCGCCTCGTCGTGATCTGCGAGCGTCGCTCCTCGGGACGCAACAGCTCGACCGCCAGGAACAGGATGGACAGGGCGATGACCGCTTCGACCGGCGCCGACGAGAGCTTGACGATGTCCAGGGACGAGAGGGCGAGCGTGATGCTGTGCGCGACGGTGAACGAAGTGATCACGCCGACGAGACGCCAGGGACTGCGGACGTAGAAGAGGAGACCGATGACGAACAGGATGTGGTCGAAGCCGAACACCAGGTGCTCTACGCCAAGCCGGAAGTACGGGAGCGCGTTGCCGGCGGCTTCACGGTCGACGGTGACGGAGGGCGCCTCCGGCCTCAGCAGCTGGGTGAGACTGTCGCCGTTCGCGAAGCTCATCCGCAGCAGGACGTCCGTCAGCGTCCGCTCGAGCCCGGCGATGGCGAACGTCTCGCCGTGGAAGATGCGGTCCGGGTCGCCGTCCGCCGCTTCGCAGTCGACGGTCCAGCGTTCGACGAGAGCCCCGGCGAGGTTCTCCGGCGCCCGACGCCCGGTTTCGGTGCAGCGCTCGGGCAGGAGCGGGTCGAGGAGGAGCAACAGCGCGCCGCGGCGTGGCTGCTTCCAGACGACGTCGAAGGTCCCGGGCGCCGTCTCGTTCAGTTCGAGGTAGCCGGGACGGACCTCGTGGGCGCCTGCGGGGATCGTCGCCCCGAGGAACCCGGCGAGAGTCGCCGCCGCCAGGGGTAGGCGTCCGAAGCGGATCAGGGTTCTTCTCCCGCCGTGTCCGGGTCCGGGCCGCCTTCGAGCTCGGAGGCGAAGTCGATCTCCTCGATCTCGACCCGGTAGCGCTCGCGCAGACGTTCGTGCGCTGCCCGGTTCGCGGCGTCGCGGGCGTCGCGCTGGGCGTCGTTCAGCACGCGCCGGCGGACCTCCTCGAACACCGCCGGCTCTGCCTCCGTGCGGACGGACAGCCGGACGAGGTGTTGGCCGTAGGCGGACTCGACAGGTCCCGCCCATTCGCCGAGCGGCAACTCGTCCAGCGCCTCGACGAAGGCGCTGCCGAACAGCTCGGCGAGGTCGTCGGCGGTTCGGCGTCCGTACTCTCGGCGCAACATGAAGGGGTCGCCCAGCTGCCGCCAGAGGGTGTTCTCCGGCGAGGCGTCGTCGCCCTCGGCGCGGAGCTCATCGAGGATCTCGAGAGCCGCTGCCATCGCCTCCTCGTCGCTGCCCCGGCGGTCGGGGCTGACGTAGACGTGACGGAGCGTGAAGCGCCGCGGTTCGCCGTAGCGCCCGGCGTTCTCCTCGAAGTACTCCGCGACGTCGGCGTCCGTCAGCGGCTCCGTGACGACGGTGTCTTCCATCAGGAAGGACATCTTCTGGGCCAAACGGCGACGGACGATCGTGTCGTCCTGGTCGAGACCCATGCGCACCGCCTCGCGGACGAGGATCTCCTCCCGGATATGGTCCTCGACCAGGGAGTCGAGTTCGGCGGCTGTCGGCAGTCGGCCGATCTGGGCGCTCCAGAGGTCAGCCAGCCGGATGACCTGCGCCCGGGGCACGACGATCGTCCGACTCTCGGCGTCGAAGACGCCGCCGGCCAGCGAATCGAGGGCGAACACGGCGACGCCGATGATCAGGAAGACGAACAGGGGGTCGCGGAGGACTCTCCGGAGCCGGGGATCGGGCATGAGCGGGAATACTACGCTCTGGGCGGCCGTCTCGTGACGAGACGAGTCGTGACGAGCAAGGAAGGGAGCAGAGGGATGTCGAAGAGAGTCGATCGAAATGCTGATTGCCGGCGCGCGGTTCGTCCAGCCCGCGGCAAGAGGCGCGGCGGCCTCCGGCCGGCTTGGAACTTGCTCCTCGGGGCCTGCCTGCTCCTCGTCTCCCTCGCGCCCGCGCTTGCTCAGCCCGACTCCGCGGCCGCCGGCGAACGCGAGAAGGTTCTCTTCGACTGCGACATCGGGTCGGACATCGACGACGCGTACGCTTTGGCGCTCCTTCTTGGGAGTCCGGAGATCGAGCTCGTCGGCGTCACGGTCGGACATGCTCGCACCGCGGACCGCGCGCCTCTGGCGCTCCGCATGCTCTGGGAAACGGGCCTCGATCACGTCCCGGTCTACGTGGGCCGGGCAACGCCGCTCGTCACGCTTCGTGACGGGACGCCCCACGAGGAGTTCAGCGAGGCGCCGTATCAGCGGCAGTTCCACTGGGCGCGAGACTTCGACGAGCTTCTGCCGCGGGAACAGCCGGCGGCGGAGTACATCGTCGAGACGTTGAACGAAGCTCCGGGAGAGATCACGCTGCTGACCGTCGGCCCGGTGACGAACGTCGGCGATGCGCTGGAGCTCGACCCGGACGTTCTCAGGAAGGCGAAGCGAGTCGTCTCGATGTTTGGCTCCATTCGCTCCGGCTACGACGGCGGCGACGCGCAGCGGGAGTGGAACGTCCTTGCCGATGCCGCCTCGTCGCGGCGTTTCGACGCCGCCGTCCAGGCCGGCGGCGCGGACGTCGTCTACATCCCCCTCGACGTGACGGATCATGTGCGGCTCGACGCGGAACGACGCCTCCACCTGCACATGCGGTCCACGCCGCTGACCGACGCGGTCACCGCGCTCTACTCCCTGTGGCGGAACGAAGAGAGAAACCAGACGACGCCGCGCCTGTTCGACGCGGTGGCGGTCGGCTACCTCGTCTGGCCCGACCTCTTCGGCGTGGAACGCGGTCGTGTCACGGTCGACGAGCGGAGCATGACGCGGTTCGAACCCGGCGGCGAACCGACCTCGACCGTCGCCCTCGAGATCGACGACGCGGAGTTCGTCAAGAGGATGGTCGACCGCTTCCTCGAACAGAATCTCCGGCGTTAGCCCGCTACATCGCGGCGAGCAGGTCGCCCAGTTGTTCCAGGCTCGCCAGGTTGTGGACGGGCAGGAAGTCGTCGACGTGCGGTAACGCGGCAAGGATGCCGCGGGTGAGTGGCTGGTAATCCGGCGAGCCGAGCAGGGGGTTCAACCAGATCAGGCGGTGGCAGCTTCGGTGGAGGCGTTCCATCTCGTTTCCGAGCAGGTCGATGTCGCCGCGGTCCCAACCGTCGCTGATGATGAGAACGGCAGCGCCCTGGCCAAGCAGACGTCGGCACCAGGTGAAGTTGAAGTCTCTCAGGGCGTCGCCGGTACGCGTGCCGCCGCCCCAGTCCTTGATGCGGTGGGCCGCCGCCTGCAGGGCCTGGTCGACGTCGCGTCCGGCGAGTTCGCGGGTGAGCCGGGTGAGCCGGGTTCCGAAGGCGAACGCCTCGACCCGCGAGATGCCCGGGTCGGCGGAGCGCGGATGGGAGACGGCGTAGATGAAATGAAGCAGCAGGCGCGAGTAGGGTTCCATCGAACCGGAGATGTCGCAGAGCAGGACGAGCGGCCGTCGCCGGTGCTTGCGTCCGCGGCGGACCAGGTCGAACATCTCGCCGCCCTGGTTCAGGCTCTGGCGCAGCGTCCGGCGCAGGTCGAGCCGGTGGCCGTGGCGGTCCGGGCGGAGTCTCCGGGTGCGGCGGGTCTCGAGATCCCAGCGCATCGTTGCCATCAGCCGCTTCATCTCGTCGAGTTCGTCACCCTCGACTTCGGCGAAGTCCTTCTGCCGCAGCGCTTCGCGCGCGCTGTAGATCTGCTTGCGGGCGGTGCGCTCCCGGTCGCTCCGGCGATCGTCGCCGGCTTCTCTGTCGTCGAGTGCCAGCTTCTGGATCGCCGCCCGCTTCGTCCGCTCCGTTCGGCGCTGGATCATCAGCCCGAGCTCGAGCTGTTCGAGTTCCCGCGGATCGCGTGCCTGCCAGAAGAGCTCGAAGGCCCTGTCGAACCAGGGCAGGTCGCGGCGCCGGCTGACGAGGACCGCCTTCGCCGCGGCCTTCACGTCGCACTTCCGAGCGAGGTCGACGAGCTCGAGCGCCGCGACCCAGTCACGGAGCTGGGTCGGCGTCACGTCCAGGCTGCCGACCCGCAGCAGGCGGCCGAACAGAACGATGTTCCGGAGCAGGTGGCCGCGAGTCGCGTCGGCGGCGGTTGCCGTCACCTCTCCGGCTGTCTGTGAGGTCGTGTGGTCTTCATCGCCGCCGCCAGGGTCGCGTCCGTGTCCGCCGCCAGTGTAACCGGCTGCTAGACTCCCCGGCATTCCTGTGAGCTTGTTCCTCAAGCAGCGACCGATGACGCGGTTCGACGTCCCGCTCGTTCGGTTCGGAGAGCTGTGCTGTTCGTGGTCATCGCCTCGCTCATGGCGCTCTCGGCTTCGGCAGTTCGGGCGCAGCGGCTGCTGACCTTGGGTTCCGCCGTCGCTCAAGCGTCGAGTGCGGACGACTCGGGTCCGGTGGTCGGAGCGCCGCAGACGGCGGTTCAGGGCGCCGCGGCCAAGACCCCCCTACCCTCCAGCTTCAGTCAGAACACGAGCCGCTACGCGGACCCGCTCTTCCGCAGCAGTCGCTGGACCGCCTCGTCGTCGATCTTGTCCAGGTCGTCCTGGTACTTGAGCAGTACGCCCAGGGTGTCCCGCAGGATCGCATCGGAGAGGGTCTCCTGGTCGAGTGCGATCAGCGCGTTCGTCCAGTCGAGCGTCTCGGCGACGCCGGGCTGCTTGAAGAGGTCTTCCTCGCGCAACGCCTGGACGAGTCGGACGATTTCGGCGGCGAAGTGGTCAGGCGCCTCGGGGACGCGGCGGAGGACGATCTGCACTTCCTTTTCGTAGTCCGGGAAGTCGATCCAGTGGTAGAGGCAGCGGCGCTTCAGGGCGTCGTGGACTTCGCGCGTCCGGTTCGAAGTGACGACGGCGACCGGAGGCGTTTCCGCGGCGACGGCGCCGACCTCGGGGATGGTGATCTGAAAGTCCGCCAGGATTTCGAGCAGGTACGCCTCGAACTCCTCGTCCGCCCGGTCCAACTCGTCGATCAGCAGGACGGGGGGCGGCTTGCCCTCGCGGCTTTGCCGGACGGCGCGGAGCAGCGGCCGTTCGAGCAGGAAGTCGGCAGAGAAGACGTCGTCGACAGCGGTGCCGGCATCGCCGCCAGCCGCCTCCAAGCCGCGCAGGTGGAGCAGTTGCCGGCGGTAGTTCCACTCGTAGACGGCGGTCGAGACGTCGAGCCCCTCGTAGCACTGGAGCCGGATGAGCTCCGAGCCGAGAGACCGCGCCAGGGCCTTGGCGACCTCCGTCTTGCCCACGCCGGGTTCGCCTTCGAGGAAGAGCGGCTTGCCCATGCGGAGCGACAGGTAGACCGCGGTGGCCAGATCGCGCTCGGCGATGTAGTCCTCGAGGCGGAGCGCCGCGATGACCGCGTCGACGTCGGCGAAGCTCCGGTCGCCGCCGCGGCCGGAACGCTGAGACTCTCCTGAGACGGTCATCAGAGGTCGATGATCGCGTCGATGTCGCTGGGCAGCGGTTTCGGCTTGGACAGCAGGGAGATGCCGAAGAAGAGGGTCAGGGACAAGAGCAACGAGATGGCGCCGCCGTGGATGCCGTGGGGCACGCTGACGTTCGCGAGCTCGATGACGAAGTTCACGAGGAGACCGGAGACGATCGCGACGTTTGCCGCCAGGGGCGTCGCTCGCTTCCAGTTGAATCCGATGGCAACGGTCGGTACGAGAGCCGCCGCGAACGTGCCCCAGCCGAACGTGCCGAGCAGCGCGACGAGGTCCTCCTTCGAGAGACTCACGAAGAGCGCCGCGCCGACGGCCAAGCCGAGGGTCGCCACGCGGGCCCAGAACAGCTCCTGCTTGAGCGGCCGACCCCTGATCGCCTTCGGAATGTCGTGGATGATCGCCGCGGCGCCGATGTTCAGGAATCCGTCCGCCGTCGACATGATCGCGGCGAACAACCCGGCGAAGACGACGCCGGCGAGGATGGGGTGGGCATAGGACTGGAGGAAGGCGTAGGCGGCGTCGTCGGGTTGGCCGAGTTCGGCATGATCGCCGGCGACGACGAGCGCCCGCATGGCGAAGCCGATCGCTATCCACAGCAGGGCCGCGAAGAAGCCGGCGATCGCGCTGACGAGGAAGATCTGCTTGAACTGGCGGATTCGCTTGTTCATCATCAGCTTCGTGATGATGTGGGGTTGACCGCAGGCGCCGACGACGAACAGGAGGTAGTAGGACAGGGCGCCCATCATGCCGAGGGTGCCCCACGGGCCGATCGCCTCCGGATCGTCGGCCATCAGCGTCATCGCGCCCCCGGCGACGCCGCCGTCGACCGCCTGGATCGCCGCGATGAGCACGAGGACTCCGGCGGTCGCCATCACCGCGCCCTGAACGACGTCGGTGTAGACGCCGGCAATGATGCCGCCGGTCACGCAGTAGAAGACGAGGACCGCGACGGAGATCGCCATCGCCGTGCCGAGGCTTACATGCGGCAATCCGTCGACGTTGTTCAGGATCTCCTGGAGCACGACGGCCATCGCCATGATCTGCGCCGCCAGGTAGCCGACGACGCCGAGGATGATCGCCACGGCGGTCAGCAGCCGGCTCGTCTCGCTCTGGTAGCGGAGCGCCACAGTGTCGGGCAGCGAGACCGTCCGGTACACCTCCGAGAAGATCCGCAACCGCTTCGCCACCAAGAAGAAGGTGAAGCAGGAAGCCACCGTGCCGCAGACGATCATCCACACCGAGCTCATCCCTTGGGCGTAGACGAGCCCTGGGCCGCCGACGAAGCCGAAGCCGGAGAGCGTGCTGGAGAACAGGGCGAACGCGGTGACGATGATGCCGAGTTCGCGGCCCGCCATGAAGAAGTCCTGCGACGACTTCGTCCGCCGGAGCGCCCAGATGCCGACGCCGATGCAGAGGGCGAAGTAGATGAGCAGGCAGGTCAGGACGACCGCGTTGCGGCTCTCCTCCACTAGCCGCCTCCCGCTCCGGCCGAATCGCCGCTTCCAGCCGCGAGCTCCTTGCGCCGCTGGGCCGCGGCGAGTTCGGCCACCTTCCGCTCGTCTTCCTCGGTGAAGAACCAGCGGTCGAAGATCCGCATGTAGACGAACATGAGATAGACCGGGAACGGCCAGACCGCGTAGAACACCCACGCCGTCGGCCTGGGGAAGCCCAGGAACAGCTCGCGCGTCTCGCCGCCGGCGTAGCGCTGGTAGGAGAAAACGAGAGCGGTGAAGATCGCCGCGAGGACGAGTGTGGCGAACACGAGGGGCCCTCGGGCAGGCCCGAGCGATGCGGTTTCGTTCCGGCGCCGCTCCATTCCCATCGCCAGGCAGCCGCCGAAGAAGAGCACTTGGAAGGTGACGAACGCCCAGCCGATCCACAGCGTCCGGGCGTGGCGTTCCGCGCCCGGCCCGCCCTGGCGCATCGTGGAGAAACGGTCGTGCTCGAAGCCGCTGCTGCTGACCACTCGCTCCGTTGCTTCGTCGTGCGCGACGACTTCCGTCGGCACAAGGAATGCCCCGCCGACGGCGAGGCACATGCCGATCAGCGTGAGGAAGACGAACCAGTGGAGCTTCATGTGGCGGAGTTCCCGGGCCGGGCGGGGTTCCCGGGCCGGCTGTGCCTTTGGGCCGGAGAGCGCGGGCAGACTATCCCAGATGACGCCGGCCGGCCGGTCGCGTTGCTATGGTCCCGCGCCATGGAGGCTGCTCCGACCCGGATCGAGAAGCCGCTCAACCGGCTGCTCGCGTACATGCGTCTGGCCCCCGGCGCCTACGTTCTGGGCGGGATCCTCACCCTCCTCTACGCCGTCTTCTTTCAGCTCATCCCGCTGTCCATCCGGGACATCGTCGCCGCGTTCGAGAACGCCCCGAATGCCGTGGGAGGGGCAATCCTCCAGCTGGTCGCCGCCTCGGTCTTGCTGGCTCTTGCCCGTTTGTTCTCCCGCATCGTCATGTTCAACATCGGCCGGCAGATCGAGTTCCGCATCCGCAACGACTACTTCGCCCATCTCCAGAGCCTGCCGCAGTCCTTCTATCTCGCCCACCGCACGGGCGATCTCATGTCGCGGGCCGTCAACGACATCAACAGCATCCGGATGTTCCTCGGGATGGGCCTGCTCAACCTGCTCCAGACGCCGGTGCTGTTTGCCGGCGCCCTGATCGTCCTGCTGCCGGTGGACGCCGCGTTGACCCTCTGGGCGCTGGCGCCCTTTCCGCTGTTCGTCCTCATCACGCGCCACTACAGCCGGTACATGTTTCAGGCGAACCTCGCGGGTCAGGAGCAGCTCGGCAAGGTCTCGACCGTCGTCCAGGAGAATGCATCCGGCGCGCTGGTCGTCAAGGCGTACGACCTGTCCGAACAGGAGCGCGACCGCTTCGAAGAGCAGAACGAAGAGCTCTTCCGTCGGATGATGAAGGTCGGCGTCATGCAGACGACGATGTTCGCCGGCGTCGGCCTCGTGCCGTCCCTGTCGGCTGCCGTGGTTCTGTGGCTGGGCGGCCAGCGGGTCCAGGCCGGCCAACTCGGCGCCGAGGACCTGTGGCTGTTCTGGGGGCTGATCGGCATGCTCACCTTCCCGACGATGATGCTCGGCTTCGTCGTGTCGATCACCCAGCGCGGCCTCGCGGCGTTGGAGCGGCTGGGTTCCGTGCTCGACATCGTGCCGTCGATTCGCGATCGCGAGGACGTCGCCGAGGTCTCGGAGATAGAGGGGCGCGTCGAGTTCCGCAACCTCACGTTCACCTATCCCGGCAGCTACGTTCCAGCGCTCGAGAACGTCGACCTCGTCGTCGAGGCGGGGAGCACGGTCGGTATCGTCGGGCCGGTCGGTTCGGGGAAGACGACGCTGGTCAGCCTCGTGCCGAGGCTGCTCGAGGTCGATGACGGCTCGATCCTCGTCGACGGCGTGGATCTGAACCGGATGCCGGTTCAGGTGCTCCGTTCGAGCATCGCGATGGTGCCGCAGGACAGCTTCTTGTTTTCCATCTCCGTGGCGGAGAACATTTGCTACGGCGCACCCGACGCCGATCTCGACGACGTCAGGCGGGCGGCGGCCAGGGCTCAGGTCGAGCGAGAGATCGAGGAATTCGAGGACGGCTTCGACACCGTCGTCGGCGAACGAGGGGTCACTCTGTCGGGCGGCCAGCGCCAACGCGTCGCGCTGGCGCGGGCGATGATCCTGCGGCCGTCGATCCTCATCCTGGACGACTCGCTCTCGAGCGTCGACCACGGCACCGAGGAAGCGATCCTGGGCGATCTCGAGGGCCGGCGGCGCGGCCGCACCTGCTTCATCGTCGCGCACCGGATCTCCGCCGTGCGGCACGCGGACCAGATCGTCGTCCTCGAGAAGGGCCGGATCACCGAGCGCGGGACGCATCGCGAGCTCGTCGAGCTGGGCGGCTTCTATGCCCGCCTGCACCATCGTCAGGAACTGCTCTCGGAGCTCGAACTCGGCGATGGAGGCGGAGTGGCGCCGGAAGCGACGGTCGGCGTCCCGGCCAGAGCCGCCAGAACGCGGCAGGGGACGCCCGTGGGGGAGCCCTCGTGAGCGAGGAGCGGAGCGAAGCTGCCGCGCTCGGCCGCGAGCGCGACCTCGGCAAGGTCTACGACACGGAGCTGATCAAGCGGCTTTGGCCGTTCATGCGGCCCTACCGCGGTTGGATCGGGTTCAACTTCGCCCTCCTGCCGCTGCGCGCCGTCCTCGAACTCATGCCGGCGCTGGTCGTCGGAGCGGCGCTGAACTACCTGACGGAGGGCGTGACGACGACGGAAGTCGGGTGGATGGCGCCCTTCGTCGTGCCGCGCCTGGGGCTCGGGCCCCTGGCCTGGATGTTCGGGCTGGTGTTCGTCGTTTCGGTCGTCACGTTGATCGTCGACTGGCTCCGGTCGTTCTCGATGATCTCGCTCGGCCAGCGCACGGTCCGAGATGTCCGCAGGGCGCTGTTCGATCATGTCCAACGGCTGCCGATGCGCTTCTTCGATCGCTACCCGGTCGGCCGCCTGGTGACCCGGCTGACGAACGACCTGGAGCACTTGGCCGAGATGTTCTCGGCCGGCGTCATCGCGATGGTGGCCGACGTGTTCGTCATGGTCGTCATCCTGACGATGCTGTTCGCGATCGACCCGCGCCTGGCGTTCGCGGCGCTCGCTCTCGTGCCGTTTCTTGGCATCGCGGCGGCGATCTTCCGCTACAAGGTCCGCGAGGCCTATCGCGAGGTGCGGGTCAAGATCGCCCGCCTGAACGCCCACCTTCAGGAGACGATCTCCGGCATGAAGGTGGTCCAGCTCTTCGCCCGCGAACGACGCAACTTCGAGGACTTCCGGCGCGAGAACGCCTCTCACCGGGATTCGTGGCTCCGCTCGATCCGCTACGACGCGCTGCTCTTCTCGACCGTCGACCTGGCGACGAACCTGACCCGGGCGCTCATCTTCTGGTACGGCGCGGAGATGGTCGGCCTGGGCGAGGTCACGCTCGGCACGATCTATGTGTTCTCCGACTACATGAGCCGGTTCTTCCGGCCATTGATGGACCTGTCCGCGAAGTACTCCGTCATGCAGTCCTCGATGGCGAGCGCGGAGCGCGTCTTCCAGCTCCTCGACGAGCCGAGGGAGCCGCAGGGCAAGGCGAAGGGGGCCGCAACACATCCAGTTCGGGCGGAAGCCGGCGGCGTCGAGGTGGAGTTCGACCGCGTGACGTTCGCTTACGGCGCCGAGACGGTCTTGCGGAATGTCTCGTTCCGGGTCGGGGCCGGCGAGCGGGTGGCGATCGTCGGTCATACCGGTTCCGGCAAGACGACGACGCTCAAGTTGCTGGCGCGTCTCTACGAGCTCCAGGAGGGGTCCATCCGGGTCGACGGCAAGGACGTCCGGGAGATCCCGAAGCCCGAACTGCGGCGACGGATGGCCTTCGTGCTCCAGGACGTCTTCCTGTTCGACGGCGACCTTCGCTACAACATCGTCCTCGGGCGCGACGTCGCGGACGACGTGGTCGACGAGGCAGCCCGAGCGACCCACGTCGACGCGCTCGTCGATCAGTTGCCCGGCGGCTGGAACCACAAGGTCAGCGAGCGCGGAGTGAACTTCTCGACCGGCCAGCGGCAGCTCCTGTCCTTTGCCCGCGCTCTTGCCCGCGAACCGCAACTCCTCCTTCTCGACGAGGCAACCTCCAGCGTCGACACGGAGACCGAAGCTCTGATCCAGGACGCCCTCCACCACCTGATGGCCGGCAAGACCTCGATCGTCGTCGCCCATCGCCTGTCGACGATCAAGGACGTCGACCGCATCTACGTCTTCCACCACGGCGCCGTCTGCGAGCACGGCACCCACGAGGAGTTGTTGGAACGGCGCGGCGTCTACTGGCGTCTCTATCAGTTGCAGTACGCGCAACAGGAGACGGCCGCCTAGTTCTGACCTTGGCTCCGCCTCGGCACTCTCAGGAAAATCGAAATCATGGATTTGGATTTTCACGTATCGTCTCCTGGCGATCCCGCGCTCCCGTCACGAAGACCGTCTACGCGACCTTCTCCGCCAGTTTCCTGTGGTCGGCCTCGTGGGCCCGCGGCAGGTCGGAAAGACCACGCTGGCCCGGACGCTGTCCGCTCAGGTGGAGGGTCCGGTCACGTTCTTTGACCTTGAGGACCCCACGGACGCGACCCGTTTCGAGGACCCGAAGCTCGTCCTCGAGCACCTGGAAGGACTGATCGTCATCGACGAGATCGCCTGTCACACCTCGAGCAGCGTGCCACTTGAAGTAACCTGCCCCGTGTGGAGTTCGGCGCTCAGCTCAGCAGCTACCGCGTGCCGTGGTCCAAGACCGAGGCCACGGTTCAGGCGATAGAAGACGGGAGTTGGAGCAGTCTTTGGTTCTCGGACCACTTCCTGCCGCCGGCCGCTCCCGACGACGAACACCTCTCGGCCCTCGAGGTGTGGACGCTGATCACGGCAGCGGCGGTGCTCACCAAGCGGGTCCGGCTCGGCACGCTCGCCTGCGGCATCACGTACCGGAATCCGGCGCTTCTGGCGAAGATCTGCGCCAGCGTCGACCACATCAGCGGTGGGCGCATGGAGCTGGGAATCGGCGCCGCCTGGTTCGAGCCCGAGCACCAGGCGTACGGATGGGACTTCCCCTCGCTGGGCGAGCGCTCCGACCGCCTGGAGGAGGCGGCGGAGCTTATCCGCCTCCTGTTCACTGCGGAGGAGGGCGAGAAGGTCAGCTTCGAGGGGAATCACTACCGATTGGACGAAGCGCCGCTCGTGCCGGGTTCGACCAGGCCGCGTTCGACCCGGACATCCCACATCCCCATCCTGATCGGCGGCAACGGCGAGAAGCGGACGCTCCGCACATGCGCTCGCCACGGCGACATCAGCAACCTCGACTTCTGGCACCCGGCCGGGGTCGACGTCTTCCGGCACAAGCAGCGGGTCCTCGACCGCCACTGCGAGGACGCCGGCCGCGACCCGGCGGAGATCAAGAGAACGGTTGGCCTGCCGTTTCGGCTCTTCGCGAGCGACGAGGAAGCCGCGAAGTCGCCCGGACAGCCCTGGTACTGCTGGGGCTCGGCCGCCTACGTTCAGGATCTGCTGCAACAGTACGTCGAGGCCGGCGCCGAGGAGATCATCCTGTGCGGCGTGGGCAACCGGCCGGAAGCTTGGCAGCAGATCGACGAGGAGATCCTCGCGGCGTTCCGTTGAGCGTTACGATTGCCGTGTTCCCGGCTCGAACCTTCCTCGGGACTCGCGTCTGCCCAAACCGGTTCTCGGCCTCGCCCCGGTCCCGGTCCAGGTCGGTCTTCCGACCGTTGACGACGTTCGCTGAACCAACCACTTGACCAAGTCGGGCCCCGAGCCTTAGCGTTCAGGTGCACGAACGGGTTGCGGGCCGACGGGCCAAGGGAGCGCGAGAACATGACCCACTACGTCAAGATCGGCGAGGCGAAGACGCACCTTTCGGCGCTGCTGGCGAAGGTCGAGGCGGGCGAGGACCTGATCATCTGCCGAGGGTCGAGGCCGATCGCCCGCGTGGCGCCCCACATTGATCGACAGGAACACGCGGCGCTGTGCGCCACGCTGCGGCGAGAACGAGCAAGGCAGGGCGCCGTGACGACCTCGGAGCTTCTGTCCTGGCGTCACGAAGGGCACGAGCGGTGATGGCGTTCGTCCCTGACGCCTCGGTGGCCGCCGCTTGGGTTCTGCCCGACGAGGAGGCAGAACTGGCGGACCTGGCCCTGGACCGGCTGGGCACGGAGGCAGCGAGTGTCCCGGACGTCTTCTGGCACGAGCTGCGGAATCTCCTGCTGACAGCCGAACGCAGAGGCCGCATCGATAGCCGCCACGCCGACAACTCCCTGTCGCGGCTACGAAGACTGCCCATCCGTTCCGCCGCCGAAACGGACGATCGTCACGTGATGGCGCTCGCGCGCGAGCACCGCCTGACCGCCTACGACGCGAGCTACCTGGCACTTGCGATTCGCGAAGCCTGTCCTCTGGCGAGTCTGGACCAGCGCTTGACGGAAGCAGC
The DNA here is from genome assembly GCA_965219625.1 of Candidatus Multivoraceae bacterium. GTDB lineage: Bacteria > Acidobacteriota > Thermoanaerobaculia > Multivoradales > Multivoraceae > Multivorans. The sequence continues at coordinate 2,659,901 of OZ244782.1, forward strand.
CGCCGCCGAAGGCGTGGCACAGCTCGCTTAGTTCACGCGGTCAACGCCTTGGAGGAGGGCAGGTGGAGGAGCGAAACGGCTCCTTCGCCGCTCAGCGCAGGCAGCAACCGGTGCGGACCGTCGCCTTGGTAGGATGCGCCGTTCAGCTGAGACTCGTCGATGATCCGCACTGCGCTTCCCCTTCTGGCCTTGCTGGCGGCGGTCGGAACGGTCGCCGGCGCCTCGGAGATCGACCCGGCCGACCTCGAGTTCTTCGAGTCGAAGATCCGGCCGGTCCTGGCGGAGCGCTGCTACGCGTGCCACGGCGGCGATCCAGCGAGGATTCGCGGGGGACTTGTCCTGCTCGACGCGGAAGGCGTGCGCGCGGGGGGCGACAGCGGGGCGGTCGTCGTGCCGGGATCGCCCGGGGACAGCCTGCTGATCGAGGCTCTCCACTACGAAGGCCTCACCCAGATGCCGCCCGACGGCAAGCTGGCGTCCCATGTCATCGCCGACTTCGAGCAGTGGGTCAGGCGCGGCGCCCCCGACCCGCGCTCCGGCGGGAAGCGGACGGCGGTTGCCGAGAGATCGGCCGAGACGTTCGACTACGGTCCCGGCCGTGAGCACTGGGCCTTTCGCCGGGTCGCAGATCCCGAGTTGCCCGAGGTCCAGGACGAGGCCTGGGTCCGCCACGACCTCGACCGCTTCATCCTGTCCCGGCTCGAGGAGCGCGGCCTCGTGCCGGTGGCAGCTGCCGACAGGCGCACGCTGCTGCGCCGAGCCACCTTCGATCTGATCGGCCTGCCGCCGTCCGAAGCCGAGATCAAGGGCTTTCTCGCCGATGCGCGTCCCGATGCCTTCGCCAGGGTCGTCGACCGGCTGCTCGCCTCTCCGCACTACGGCGAACGCTGGGGCCGCCACTGGCTCGACGTCGCCCGCTACGCCGACTCGAACGGTCTCGACGAGAACATCGCGTTCCCCAACGCCTTCCGCTACCGGGACTACGTCGTCGACTCCCTGAACCGCGACAAGCCCTTCGACCGCTTCGTCCGCGAGCAGATCGCTGGCGACCTGATGCCGGCGGAGACCGACGCTCAGCGCTTCGAGCAGATCGTCGCCACCGGCTTCCTCATGCTCGGCCCCAAGGTTCTAGCCGAGCAGGACACGGACAAGATGCTGATCGACATCGTCGACGAGCAGGTCAACACCCTGGGCCGCGCCTTTCTCGCCCTGCCGCTCGGCTGCGCCCGCTGCCACGACCACAAGTTCGACCCGATACCCACCGCCGATTACTACGCGATGGCCGGCATCCTGCGTTCGACCGAGACGATGAGCAACGCCGCCGGCATGCGCTGGCTGGAGCGGCCACTCGCGCCGGAAGACGAGGTTGCCGAGTACGAGGCGGCCCGGAAGCTGGTCGCCGAGGCGCGGGAGAAGGTCGAAGAACTCGTCCGCGAGCAGAACGAGGTCCTGCGTCGCCCTCGCCGCGCGGCCCTCGCCGCGTATCTGCTGGCCGCGGAGGAGGCCTATCCGAGCTGGAGCGACGACGAAGCGAAGCAGGAGAAGGCCCGGGAGACGTTTCGCCTGGTTGCCGGGGGCCGGGGGCTCGAGCCGCCAGTCCTCGAGCGTTGGGTCAGGGCGTTCCATCGGTACCGGGAGGGGCCGCCGGTCGAGGGCGACGCCCCGAGCCCGGGCGCCGTCTTCGTCATCTGGAACGCCTACGCGGCAGCCTCGCCCGATCGCTACGAGCAGGTGACCGAAGAACTGCGGGCGATCATCGCCTCGGAGAAGGTACTGACGGCGCCGTTGACCCGGGGCCTCGTCCGCGGTCCGGCCCCGAAGACGCTGGAAGACGTCGCCTGGCGCTACGCGAGCCTCTTCGCGACGGTCGAGATCGCCTGGGAAGAGCACCTCATGCGGCTCGGTCTGAAGGACGAGGACGACCTCCTGCCTTCGGACTTCCGGCTGCCGCGGGAGCAGGAGGAGATCAGATGGCTGGTCTACGACGGCTACTTCTGCATTCTCTGCCTCGACCAGGAAGAGGAGGAGACGCTCTACCCGCTGGAGGCGCGCACCCGGCTCGCCGAGCTGCGCGCCGAGGTCGAACGCCGGGAAGCGGCGTCGCCGCCCGCGCCGCCCTACGCGATGGCGGTGGCAGAGGCGGCAACGGTCGACCTGCCGGTGCACATTCGCGGCAGCCATCTGAATCTCGCTGACGAACCGGAGCCGCGCGGCTTCCTGAAGGTGACCGACCATCTCGTGCCGCCGCCGCCCGTCGCCGCCGACGTCAGCGGACGGCTGGAGCTGGCGCGCTGGATCACGCACCCCGAGCACCCGCTCACGGCGCGAGTCATCGTCAACCGCGTCTGGCACTGGCACTTCGGCCGCGGCATCGTCGACACGCCGAGCAACTTCGGAGCGATCGGCAGTGCTCCCAGCCACCCCGAGCTTCTCGACTGGTTGGCCCGTCGCTTCGTCGAGGGCGGCTGGTCTCTCAAGGACCTTCACCGCGAGATCATCCTGTCGAGCACGTACCGGCTGTCGAGCGACTACGACGCCGGGAACGCTGCGCTCGACGGGGAGAACCGCCTCCTCTGGCGGATGAACCGACGACGCCTCGAGATCGAGCCGATTCGCGACAGCCTCCTGCAACTTGCCGGTCGCCTCGACCTGACGATGGGAGGACGAGTGGAGGAGTACGACTCCGCGGGCTACGTCTTCGGCGAGGGCGGCCTGATCGGCGAGGTCGACTTCTACGGCGCGCCGCGCCGCTCGATCTACATGCCCGTGGTGCGCAACGCGATCTACCCGATCTTCGGCGGTTTCGACTTCGGCGACGCCAGCGACTCGGTCGGCGCTCGAGCGGAGACGGTGGTTCCGCGCCAGGCGTTGCTGATGATGAACAGCCCCCTGGTCGAGGAAGCGGCGCTCGGCTTCGCACAGCGCTTGCTGGAGGTCGACGGCGCGGACGCGGCGGATCGCATCCACACCGCCTTCGTCCGCGCCTACGGCCGCCCGCCCGACGACACGGAGATCGCGGACAGCCTCGGTTTCCTTGCCGAGATGCGGGGTCTGGCGCCGGCGGAGGACGCCGAGCTCTACGCCTGGACGCGGCTCTCCCATGTCATCCTGGCAGCGAGCGAGTTCATCTACATCAACTAGGACGACCATCGACCGAGCTTGAACAATGCGCTACCCGCACTACCAGCCGCCACCCCTGACCCGCCGGCAGATGCTGAAGACGTGCGGCTGCGGCTTCGGCGGCCTGGCGCTCTCGTCTCTGCTCCAGCGCGACCTTCTGGCCGCCCAGCGCGGCAACCCGCTGGCGCCTCGCGCGCCGCACTTCGCGCCGAAGGCGAAGCGGATCATCTTCCTCCACATGCACGGCGGCCCGTCGCAGCACGACCTGTTCGAGTACAAGCCACTTCTCGTCCGCGACGACAACAAGCCGCTGCCCTTCGCCAAGCCCCGGGTCCAGTTCAACGAGACCGGCAACCTGTTCAAGAGCCCCTGGGAGTTCAAGCAGCACGGCCAGTCCGGCGCCTGGGTCAGCGAACTTCTGCCCAACATCGCCTCCGTCGTCGACGACCTCTGCTTCATCCGTTCGATGTGGGGCACGAACGCCGCGCACGGCGGCGCCATCCTGGCGATGAACACGGGAAGCGACCGCTTCGTGCGGCCGTCGATGGGCTCGTGGATCGCCTACGGACTCGGCACCGAGAACGAGAACCTGCCCGGCTTCGTCACGATCTGTCCCTCGTACCAGCACGGCGGCGTCCAGAACTACTCTTCGGCGTTTCTGCCCGCCGCGTACAACGGCACGGCAATCGGCACGACCCGGATGAAGACGGAAGACGCGACGATCGACTTTCTCGACAACGAATCCGTGTCGCCCGAGGTCCAACGGAGCGAACTCGACCTGCTGCAGCGCTGGCAGCGCCGCCAGCTCGAGGCGACCGGCCCCGACCAGGCCCTCGAGGGCCGCATCGAGTCCTTCGAGCTCGCCTTCCGCATGCAGACGGAGGCGCCCGAGCTGATGAGCATCGAGGGCGAGTCCGAGGCCACCCGACGGCTCTACGGCCTCGACGACCCCGTGACCCGCAACTTCGGGCTCCGCTGCCTGCTTGCCCGGCGCTTCTCGGAGTCGGGAGTGCGCTTCGTCCAGGCAACCCACGGCCCGGATACCAAGTGGGACCACCACTCGGGCCTGATCACCGGCCTGCCGCAAAGCTGCGCCGAGGTCGACCGACCGGTGGCCGGCCTGATCAAGGACCTCAAGTCACGGGGATTGCTGGAGGAGACCCTGGTGCTCTGGGGCGGCGAATTCGGACGGACCCCCGGCGCCGAAGCCGGCGCCCGCAACGGCCGCGACCACAACCCCCACGGCTACACGATGTTCCTCGCCGGCGGCGGCGTCAGACCCGGTCACAGCCACGGCCGCACGGACGACTACGGCTACTACGCGATCGAAGACAAGGTCCACATCCACGATCTGCACGCGACGATCCTGCATCTGCTGGGGCTCGACCACGAGCGGTTGACGTACCGCTCGCAGGGCCGCGACTTCCGCCTGACCGACGTCGAAGGCGTCGTCGTCGACGAGATCATCGTCTGAGCCGCCGTGTTCACGGGACCTGACCTGCGTTCGCGGAAACGCGAGGACTGGATGAACGGGTTTCAGCTGCTCACGTTGCTGCTGATCGCAGGCATGGCTTGCCAACCGGAAGCCCGGGACGATCCGCCGAACGTCGTGCTGCTCATGGCCGACGACATGGGTTGGGCGCAGACCGGCTATTACGGGCATCCTCTGCTCGAGACGCCGCATCTCGACGCGATGGCCGGCGCCGGGCTTCGCATGGACCGGTTCTACGCAGGCGCGCCGAGTTGCACCCCGACCCGGGCAACGGTCTTGACTGGCCGCACGAACGACCGCACCGGGGCTTTTCGCGTTGGCGACTCGATCAACAAGCAGGAGAAGACGCTCGGCGCGGCGTTCCGGCAGGCCGGCTACGCCACGGCCCACTTCGGCAAGTGGCATCTGAACCAGGTTCATCCGGGCGGCGAGAATCCGCTCCCGGCGGAGGATCCCCACCATCCCGGCGAACTCGGTTTCGACTATTGGCTGAGCCACACGAACCAGTTCAACATGGACCCGGTGCTCAGTGAGAACGGGGTTCCGAAGCAGTTCCAGGGCGACTCGTCCGAGGTCCTGGTTACCGAAGCGCTGCGCTACATCGCGGAGCAGGCGGCGAACGGCCGCCCCGTGTTCGCGGTGATCTGGTACGCCTCGCCTCACCGGCCGTTCGGCGCGTTCCCGGAAGACGAAGAGCCGTTCGCGGCGCTGGAGGAGGCCTCCCGGACGCACCACGCCGAGATCGTCGCCATGGACCGCTCCGCCGGCGCCCTTCGCGAGGGACTGCGGGAACTCGGCATCGCCGACAACACCCTGGTGTGGTTCACGAGCGACAACGGGGGGTTGCCCGACATCGACTACGGCCCGGAGCATCCCGGCATCCGCCCCGACACGACCGGCCCCCTGCGTGGCTTCAAGAAGGACTTCTACGAGGGCGGCCTGCGCGTGCCGACGATCATCGAGTGGCCGGAGCGGGTTTCACCTGGAATCTCGGGCTTTCCCGCCAGCACGATGGACATCTTTCCTACGCTCATCGAGGTCGCCGGGCTCGACCCGGAGTCGATCAACTCCGTCCACGACGGCATCTCCATCGCTCACGCGTTCGACTCCGAGCCCGCTCGCAGAGAGCAACCCATCGGCTTCCGCGCGAGCGGCGGTCTTGCCTGGCTCGACAATGACCTCAAGCTGGTGCGGAACTACACGGCCGAGTCGCCGGAGGCGTTCGAGCTATACAACCTGATCGACGATCCCGAGGAGCGGCAGAACCTGATCGACCGACAGCCCGACGTCGCTGCCCGCATGCGCGCGGAGCTGGATGCCTGGAGCCGGTCGGTCGACCGAAGCGTTACCGGCGCCGATTACCCGGAGGGCAGGGTCCTTCCGTCGGGGCGCCAAGATCAGTGAATCACCCCCCGCAGTCTCGGGTCCAGCAGGTTCCGCAGCGCGTCGCCGACACAGTTGAACGACCGCACAAGCAGGGAGATCGCGACGACCGGGACGAGGGACGGCTGCTGCTGCCCGAGCCGCGGTCGGAGTGTTGGTTGAGGGGCCGGAATCGAGCCCGCTCGCTCGTGGATCAGGACGCCGCTGATCAGCGGTGGTTCTTGTCGTAACCGGCTGGCGGCGCCTTCCACGTGTAGCGCGGCGGCAGGTCCTCGGCTCGACTGCGGCGGTACTCGACGACGTCCGGAATCTCGAAGTAGCCCAAGGTCATCTGGTTCTGGCCATGGAGGTGCAGCAGCCGTCTCTCGTGCGCGTCGCCGATCGGCCAGTAGGCGCTGCTCCCGCCGTAGCGGCCGCTGTTCGCAACGACGACGAGCTGGTACATCTGATAGCTGAGTGCCAGTGCCAGATTGTCGAAGGTCTGAACGTCCTTGTTAAGGGCTGGGATGAGGAAGACGTCGGAACGCTCACGAAGGTCGGCGGTCAGGGCGAGATCGGTGGCGTCGTAGCAGACTGCGGCACTCAGCCGCAGCGGCTCGACTTCTTCGATCGCCAGTGAACTTGGGCATTCGACGATCCACTGGCAAGGGCGGTAGTCGGTCAGCTGGAGGCCCTGATGGCGTTTTCCCCGTTCGAGCCTGGCCAAGTGCTTCTTGCCTTGGCGACGGATGCGCACGTTCCACCCGTTCGCTTCGCCGTACTCGGGAATCACCCAAACGGCCGTGTTCACGAGTCGTGTGGTCTCCGGCGGAAGTTCCTCGAAGACCACGCCGGCGAGAACGATCGTCTTGAACGCTCGGGCGAACGGCACGAGATAGCGGCGAACATCCTCGGGATGAACGGCCAACTCGGGCAGGATCAGAAGATCAAGGGCGGGAGTCTCTTGAGCGCCCTCGGCCGAGTCCCTCCTGTTCGCCCGTAGGCCCTGCCGGACGAGAGCCAGCGCATCCGTCAGATAGTTGCGGTGAAGTGAACGGCTCGGCGGCGAACTCAGTGTGAGATCGCCGTCGAAGTCGTCCTCGACCGGCCAAGTCGTCTGGACAACGCAGCCGCGAAGGCGCTTTAGGCCTTCCGGCAGGTACTCTGACGTGAAGGCCATCGGCAGGAAGGTAGCGCCCGTTGCCTTCCCCGCGGCTTCCTCGAGGCGCTTCCTGCGCTTCTTGAGCCACGCCCTGGTCGCCTCGATTCCCTTGTCGATCTCCTGCGTGTGAGCGTCCGTCCGCCGGCCTGGCCACCACAGGAGGGCCGAGAGGAAGCGCTCGAACCAGTCGCTGATCGGGAGCCAGTCGCCGCCGAATGCGCCTTGGCTGTGGTTGCCGCCGTACTTTCTCTGTGCCCAGTAACTCACTGTCGAGCGATATCCCGGCGCCGCCGAAGTTCGGCTTCGACTTGCGTTCGCCGTGAAGTCGGGGCTGCGTGCCAGTACGAAACGCAGCAGGTAGGCAAGTTGGTAGCGCCAGTGGTCGGCCTTTGCGCAGAACTGCGGTGGACTCCAGAGATCGAGATCGTCAAGGGAATCCGGGTCGGCGATCTGGGCGGACTTCCAGGGGAAGTCGGTGGCTCTCACCGACTCTTCTACCCTGTCTCCCTCCCGCAGGTGGACCCGCCAGGGAGGCACGGGCCCGTTGCGCTGCTGTTTGTCCTGCTTGTCCAGGGCGTCGAGCAGGACGAGGGCGAGCCGGAGGAGAGTCGGTTCGTCCCTCTCGATCTTGGCCTCCATCGCGAGGCGGGCCAGGGAGTCCGGCGCAAGAGTTCGGGGCTCGACGAGGAGCTGCTTTGCCAGCCTGCGCCAGTCGCCTTCGAGGGGTCCATCGCGTTTTGCCAGCAGTTCGGCGGCAAAGGCTGGGTCCCGCGGCGCCAACGCCCTCATCCTCGGCTTGGTCCACCTCGCTCCGGGGATCTGTTTGTCGAAGCAGCGGTGGAGGACGATCGCATGGCGGGCGAACTCGTCCGGGGTCGCTCGGTTTGCCCTAGCCGCGAGCAACCACGCCGTCTGGCGATAGTGTTCGGGATCGTCCTTGCGGCACGTTTCTGCAAGCTGAGACGAGTAACTCCTGGACGCGAACAGCAGGAGGAACGCCTGCTGCCGGAGGTACCAGGGAAGAGCGGGTTCGGTTTGCCTGATGACCTTCCAGGCTTCGGTGACCAGCACACGCCGGTAGTCCCCGAGCGAGAGGCTCTCTGGTCTGGACTCCGGATCGCCGAACAGGCCGGTTTCGGTAGCGCCGGCCCGGAACACCTCGGACAGGCAGTACCAGGCCACCCTCTGCGCGTCGGGCAGTCCGTTGTCGCTCCGAGTCCACGGGCGCAGCAGTTCGAGCACGCTCTTGAGGATCTTCTCGTCGGGCCAGAGGTCCAGGGCCGTCAGAAGGATCCGGACGTTCGAGGGGTCGTTCACCCACTTTTCGACCAGAACGAGTGCGAATGCACGGGTCATCTCGTCGAGTTCCGTTCGGGTCACGATGCTCGTGCCCGGTCGCCCGAGAGCCCTTAGCGCGGCCGCGCCCTCGTCGTCGTTCGGCAGCATGGCGCGAACGTCTCGGACGACCTTGCGGTAACGGTAGGCGCCGAACCGTGCTCGCGTCTCTTCGGGCACGTCTGGCTTCGGCGCGTGCTCCCAGCGGCTCTTGTCGGAGTCGCGGGTGAAGCCACCCCGGATCATCAGCAGACCCTGGACGGCCTCCAGCAGTTCCAGACCTTCCGAGGCCGAGAACCCAACGGAAACGCGGTTCTGAATCCGGTTCAGTCGCTGGCTCTGAAGCACCGTTCCCGGTTGGTCGACGCCGACCTCCTGGGCGACCGGCCTCTTCGGCGCCTCCGCGTTGAGTTCGAGCCCACAGGCGTGGTCTTTCAGGAGAGTCTTCAACCACTTCTCGACGGTCCCCGCGACCGCCTTCGCGCCGTCGGACTCGGCCTTCTCGGACGTCAGGTCGTCCACCTCGTTGCCGGTCGCCGTGACGACGAGACGGAAGTCGTCGACGTAGCGGCATCCGTACACCAGATCCAGGCCCGAGGGGTGGGTTGAATTGGTTTGAAGCGCTTCGTCGAACCGGAGGAGGGCGACGTTGGACCAGAATCCGGCGGAGACCAGACCCTGCGGCAGCGCGACGCGGTCCAGGCCGCGAATGCCGCTTTCGCTGGCGTAGCGCTCTACCTCGGATCGGTCGTCGTCGCTCCACTCCCAACAGAGGACGCGCTTGGCGAGCTCAAAGAAGGCCGGGTCGTCTTCATGTCTCTGCAACGCTTCGATGGCGCCCTGCAGTGCTTCGGGGGTCACCTGATCGTAGAACCGCTTGATGTCCGCCGCGACGATGAAGGTTCGGCTTCCGGCTCCGTGGTCAATGCCCTCTGGGTTCAGCTTGACCGCGACTTCTCGCAGTGAGGCGGTTTCTTCGGCGTGCCTTCGCGGCTGTGCCAGAAACTGCCGGTAGTCCTGGTAGAAGCCGCGATACAGCTTCATCGAACCCCAGCGGTGGCGGAGACCGCCGTTCACCTTGTCGCAGAACAGCCTGTTGCCATAGGACATATAGGGGAACCGCTTCTGGGTCGATGCGAGGCCAGGGCTCTCGTCTTCCCTCTTGGGTGGTCGAGGATCGCCTTGCATCGTCTCCACGCGGTCCGCCAAGCAGAGCATGAGCGCCGTGGCGACGACCTGATCGCGCAGGTCAACGTGCGCCAGAGGACGGAGGTTCTTCGTCACGTCCTTCGGCGGAGACTTGGGGCATTCGGCTCTGGGCTGCCAGCGGGGCTCTTCCTCGCGACCGCATTTCTTCGGAACCCACCAGTCCTGGCCTTTCGGCGCGAGCACGAGTCGGAGCGGGTGGCTCCGCCATTGGTCCGGCGATTCGAGGTCTGCCTTGATGCCGTCCAGGAAACCGCGCACGTCGACCGCGGCCAAGTCCAGTTCGAGGGTGTCGCTGAACCAGTTGTGGCGGCGAATGTAGGCGGCCGTCTTCTTCCATGCCTGGACGAGGACGTACTCCTCCCGGAGGAGGTCCAGGCTCGGGCGGAGGATCTTCTTCGGAAGGGGGCTTGCGCTCATCGGTGTTCGCGTCGTTCTTCAGGTGGCTGGGCGGCATGGCGGCTGATGCCGCTGCGCAATCTCGGCGCGCATTGCCTCCAGCACATGATTCGAAGCCCCTTACTTGCAGGTTCGTGTTCGGGGAGTGTAGTGCCGCGGCTACAGCGCGTCGATCCGGTCGCTCAGCTCGGGGATGTCGGTGGCCGGCAGGACGGTGATGTGGTGATCGACCGGGAACGCTCTCTTCGTCGGACAGACGACGAAGAGATGGTCCAGGCGAAGTGTCTTCGCCGCGTTGCGGATGGATCGAGTAACGGTGGGAGCTTCGCTGAACTTGATTTCGAATCCCAGGCGGCGGCCCTCGTGTTGGACCATCAGGTCGAGTTCGCCGCCTCCGTGCGTGGCCCAGAACCAGGGGTCGTGGGGGTTGCCCAGGGCGCACAGAACTTGTTCGATGGCAAAGCCCTCCCAGGAAGCGCCGACGCGGGGGTGGCTCAGGAGGTCCCGGTCGTCCCCGATGTTCAGCAGGGCGTGGAGCAGGCCCGTGTCTCGGAAGTACACCTTCGGCGCCTTGACCTGCCGCTTCGCCACGTTTTCGAACCAGGGCTGGAGTTGCCGGACCATGAAGGCGCCGGTCAGGAGGTCGAGGTAGCTGCGCACCGTCTTGTCCGTCACGCTCATCGATCTGCCAAGTTCGGATGCGTTCCAGGTTTGGCCGTGCCAGTGCGCGAGCATCGTCCAGAAGCGGCGGATGGCGGCGGCGGGGACGCCGATGCCGAGTTGGGGGATGTCACGCTCCAAGAAGGTCCTTATGAAGTCGCCCCGCCACGCGGCGCTCTCCGGTTCCGAAGAGGCCAGATAGGAGAGGGGGAAGCCGCCTCGTCGCCAGAGCGTTCGAACATGGTCGGATCCGATTTCGCCCAGGTCGAAGCCGCTCATGTCGATGAACTCGATTCTTCCGGCCAGCGTCTGGGATACGCCGCGCACGATGTCCGGGGACGCGCTGCCGAGAATGAGGAATCGCGTGCCGCTCTCCGGGCGGTCGACGAGGACCCGCAGGACGTTGAAGAGGCCTGGCATGACCTGGATCTCGTCGAGCACGACAAGCCCCTCGAGGGCGCCGAGGACGAGGTCGGGATTCGCCATCTGTTGGGCGTCCGCAGCGTCTTCCAGGTCGAAGATCGTTGCTTGCCGTTCGGCGGCGAACTGTCGGGCGAGGGTCGTCTTTCCGCACTGGCGAGGGCCGAGCAAGGCAGTGACGGGCGCTCGGGCGGTGGCGACGGCAAGGCGATTCAGGTACTCGTTTCTGCGGATCATCCGGCGCAGTCTACTTGAAAACTCGGAGTCGGACTCCGAATCTTCAAGGTTGAAGCTCGACGTCAGGTAGGACGGTGGAGACCCCCCGGACTCGACCTCGAACGCTCGGAGTGCAGATCCGAGCGTTCAGGCTTCCGCAGGCCGCCGGCGAAACATGAGCGCCCCGAGCAGGAGCATGGCCGCGGCGGCATAGGGCAGAGCGAGCAGACGGATCATCACGGGTACGTGCGCCTGGGTGTGGGCGAAGAAGACGGCGTACCAGGCGGGAACGCTCCAGCCGGCGGCGAGGATGCCGGCCCAGCGCCAGGGGTCCTCGAGGGTCCACCAGCGGCGGAGCACGTAGAAAGCGGCGACGATCACGGTGGCCGCCGCGCCGCCGATGAGAACCAGGGCCAAGCCAGACGAACCGAGGCCGACGGCGCCGAGATGCTCGCCGACCCGTTCAAGGGTTCGCTCGAGTGTGGGCCTGCCAGCGTAGAACGGATCGATCTCGGGGTGGATGGAACTGCGCGGGGCGCCGTAGAGCCGGTGGGTGAGTTGGTCCCAGAACTTGAACAGAACGGGTTCGCGGAAGACGAGTTCCGCGATGACGACCCGGAGCAGGAAGACGCCGGAGAAGCAGCCGACATAGGCGGCAGTGCAGCGGATGAGCAGGCGACGCCTCCAGCTCCGAAGATCGGCGTGGCGTTGGGGCCTCTGGGTGTCTTCGCCTGCGGTCGGTGGTGGCGCCACTGCGAGTGCGAGCAGCAGAACGGCGAAACCGATCAGGGCGCTCCCGAAGAGCAGCTCGAAGTAGGCGATCATCGCGCCGAACACGCCGAAGAGGAGGATCTGGCGGTGTGGCTTCCACTTTCCGACATCGAGCAGCGGAATGGCCAGGATCAGGGCGAAGGTCAGGATGTTGGGAAAGCCTGTGGTGAAGCTGGCGGCGCGGTCGTTCAGATCGAGAAACACAAGCAGGCAGAAGAACAACGCGGCAGAGGCGAGTGCTCCGAACAAGGCTTCGCGTCGCGGCGTCCGGCTTCCGCCCGGCTGGCGAGAGCTCTGGCGTTCAGGGGCCGGACTGCTCGGACTCGCGGCATCCGCAGCACCTCGGCCAGAACGGGTTGAGGCAGCCATCGCCCGGAAGAAAGCTCCGGCCAGACCGAGCCACAGCAAGCTGACGGTAACCAAGCGGAGCGTCCGGCGCAGGCCCTCGACGCCCAACCACGGCAGGAGCCAGTGCAGCGTTGTCCGCTGGCCGGCCCAGTACTGGTGGTAGAAGACGGTCAGGTAGTCGGCGTCGTCGACGGCGCCGATGACGAGGCGCTGGTCGAGAGCATCACAGGGTCGTTGAGGTCGCGTGTAGCGGTAGACGCGGCGCCCGGAGACGGCAAGTTCGAGAACCGAGCCTCCCCGGTCGAGGGTCATCAGGCTGAGCAGGCAGTCGTTGAATCGCTCTGGAGAGAACGAGATGGCCGGCCCCGGTTGCTCGAACGATGCCCTCAACGCATGAGCGACGGGTTCCGGGTCGGAGCGGACGGCGAACCAGTTGAGCGCCAGGAAGACGGCGGTGGCGGCGAGCGTCACGGCGCCGATGAGAGCGGCAGCGCGACGGGCGCCGACGGGTGCGCTGGGCTTATGCCCCATGTCCTGGTTGGGCCGGAACAGGAGCGTACGCAAGATGCGGAAGCCGTCGTGGAACGCCTCGAGTTTGCTCGCCGAACCCTGGGGCCGGGCGAAGTAGAGGCTCGGGGTCTCAGCCCACGCCAGACCCGAGGAGGCTGCGAAGAGCGTCATCTCGGTTTCCACCTCGAAGCCGTCCGAGCGGGCCGGGAACCTCTCGACGTAGCGGCGCGAGAACGCTCGATAGCCGGAAAGAAGGTCGTCGACCCGAGAGCCGCAGCGCCAACGGGCAAGCGCGGTGAACAGCCTGTTGCCGAGCCGGCGGAGCGGAGTCCAGGCGTCGGCGTCCGCGCGCTTGCGGGAGGCGACGAGCATTTCGAGGCCCTCGTCGGCGAGCCTCGCAACGAGGCGGTCGGCCGCCGCCGCGTCGTAGGTGCCGTCGCCGTCGGCCATCACGTAGACATCGGCGTCGACCTCCCGGAACAGGCAGCGGATGGCCCGGCCCTTGCCCCGAGCGGGCTCGACGATGACGGTGGCGCCCGCGTTCCGCGCGACCTCCGCGGTGCGATCGTCTGAGCCGTTGTCGCAGACGTGGATTCGGGCGTCCGGCAAGGCGCTTCGAAAGGCCTCGACGACGCTGCCGATCGTCGCCTCTTCGTTGAGACACGGCAGCAGAACCGCAACGCGCAAGGCGGGTCTTGTCGCCGGCGACTCTGCGCTGGTCGGTAGCGAAGTCACATCGCGTCGTCAGCTCAGGGTGCGTCGCCGCCGCCTGCTCGGGCCGTCGCACCGGGTTCTGCCGCCGGTCCGAAGGCGAAGAGATGCTCGCTGCCGCGGACGTAGAGCCGATCTCCGACGATCGCGGGCGTTGCCCAGACGGATTCGCCAACGGAGAAGCTGCCCAGCACCTCGTGCTCCCGGCCGGCCCGAAAGACCGCGGCATCGCCGTCCGTGTTGACCATCAGGATGCGGCCGCCGCCGCCGACCATCGAGGCGGAGTAGCGGCCGCGAATCGGCAGCCGACCGCCCTCGTAGACGATCTCCCCGGTGCGCGCGTCGAGGCAGGTGATCACGCCGCCGTCGTTCGTCAGGTAGAGAAGCCCGTCGTAGAGCAGGTTCGACGGCACGTAGCCGGTCCCCTTCCGGTAGGTCCAGCTTCGCGCGTCGTCGTTGGCGGTCAGGTCCCCGCGGCTGTCGAGCGGAATCGCGAAGGCGATCTTCGCGGGGTAACCGGAGGTGAAGACCGCCAGATCGCCGACCGTCATGGGGACGTGGATCGCGTTGTTCTCGAGGCCCTTCGCGCGCCAGAGCTCGCTCCCGTCGGCCGGGTCGTAGGCGATGACGTACTCGTTGCCGCTCGTGAGCAGTTGCCTCTGTCCTTCGTGCTCGACGACGACCGGCGTCGCCCAGCTCGCCTGCACCTCTCGCTCCCGCTTCCAGACTTCCTCGCCGGTTGCCGCGTCGAGCGCAACGATGAAGGAGTCTTCGCCGCTGTCTTCGTCGGCCAGGATGACGAGCAGGTCATCGGCGAGCACCGGCGACGTGCCGACGCCGAGCCCCACCGTCTTGATGTCGCCGATGTCGCGTTCCCACGCCGGCTTGCCGTCGAGTGTGTAGGCGTATACGCCCTCGGAACCGAAGTAGGCGTACACGCGCTCGCCGTCCGTGACCGGCGTGGGCGAGGCGTAGGACGACTCCGAGTGACGGTCGTCGTAAACGGGACCGGCGTAGGCTGTACGCGACCAGAGGAGATCGCCCTGTTCGCCGTCCAGGGCGATCACCTTCATCGTGTGGTGGCGGTTGCCATCGACGGATTGGGGATGCGTGAAGGGTCGGCCGTCGAAGGTGTGTTCGGGAGGTCCGGCCCCGGGGATCTCGTCGCCCACGATCGCCGTGGTCAGGAACACGCGGCCGTTCGAGACGACCGGCGACGAGTGGCCGCGGCCCTCGATCTTCGCCTTCCAGAGCAGGTTCCGGTCGAGGTCGAGATCGGCCGCCGGGCCCGGGCCGGAACGGGCGATGCCGCTGCCGTCCGCGCCGCGGAAGCCGGGCCAGTCGTTCGCTTCGTTCGGGTTCGCCGCCGTCGCCGGCGTCGCGAGCAGGCACGCCGTTCCGATGAGGATCGCAGCAGGTCGTTGGTTCAGGTGCATTCGGAGGTTCTCCTGTGAGGGTCTGGCAGTTCGAGCGGCTAGGGTGTCTTGATCGGGTCGGCGGGTCGGTCGGGGAGTGTTCGGGGGTCTTCGGCCAACATCTCGAGAAGAAGGTCGACGGCCTTCTCGAGTTGCGGGTCGCGCCCTTCCAGGAGATCGCGCGGCAGGTTCGTGACCTCGATGTCCGGATCTACGCCGTAGCCCTCGATCACCCAGTTCCCCTCGGGGTCGGCGGAGCCGGCTTCGGGCACGTTGACCGAGCCGCCGTCGATCAGCGGCGCCCGGCCGTAGATGCCGACGACGCCGCCCCAGCTTCGCTTGCCGACGATCGGCCCGAGTCCGGCGCGGCGGAACTGGTAGGCGAACTGGTCTCCGTCGGAGGCCGTGTCCTCGTCGATCACGCAGACGAGGTGGCCGTGGAAGACGTCGCCGGGCGAAGTGTCGACGGCGTCCCGGTTCCGCTCGAAGTCGAGCATCAGGATTCCCGACGCAGGCGCTCGATGATCATCGGCGACACGTTGCCGCCGCCGTTCGACCTTACGTCGACGACCATCGCGTCCTTGCGGATCTGACCGTAGTACCACTTGATCCACTCGCGGATGCCGTCCGCCGACATGTCGGGGATGTGGAGGTAGCCGACCCGGCCGCCGCCGAGTTCCTCGACGATCCCGCGACTCCGTTCGGTCCAGGCGAGGTAGATCAGGTCGTCCTCGTTCGAGATCGGGTCGACGAGGACGTTCCGCGCCTCGCCGCGGTCGGCGCTGTTGCCGACGGTGAGTTCCAGCGGCCCGGGTCCGGCCTCGCGCAGGAGCTGGAACGGGTTCGTGTCCGGGGCGAGGTCGCGGCCCTGAATCGCGAACAGGTAGTCGCCCTCGCTGACGCCGACGCCGATTTCCGTGAGCGGCGACCGGTAGCGGGGCTCCTCGTTCTGGCCCTCGAAGATGCTGGCGACCCGGTAACGGCCGGCGGTTTCGTCAAGCTCGAAACGCGCGCCGAGCAGCGCCGCCCGAGGCCGGCTCGGCGCTTCGTAGTCGCCGCCGCTGACGTAGGCGTGGGATACGTTGAGCTCCGCCACCATCTCGCTCATCACGTAATTCAGGTCGCTCCTGTGGCCGACGTGCCGAAGCAGCGGGCGGTACTGCTCGCGGAGCGCCTCCCAGTCGTAGCCGTGCATGTTCGGGGCGTAGAAGAAATCCCGGAAGCGGCGCCAGACTTCATCGAAGATCTGGGCCCATTCCTCGGTCGGCACACGGTCGACGAGGACCCCGGCGAGGGAGACGGTCTTCGCGTCGCCGCCGCCGGCGTCGAGGAGCCGGAAGGCACGACCCTCCCGCACGAGGAGTTTCTTCCCGTCGTGGGACAGGTCGAGGCCGCCGATGCCCCTGACCAGGCTCTTCGTTTCGCGCTTCTCCAGGTCGTACGAGAAGACCTCCGTCTGTACGTCGGACGAGCGGCCCAGGTAGCCCGCCCCGGTGCGGACGTAGAACAGCCGACCCTCCGCGGCGTCGAGGGCCGCGTAGTTGTCGGCGGCCAGCGGCACGCGGGCGACGCGGCGGGCGAGCCCGTCGAGGTCGATCCGATCGCGCGCGGCTTCGTCCTCGTCGCCGTTCGCGTTCTCGTCCTCTTCTTCGCCTCCGTTGTCGTCCCCGTCGTCCGAGCCGTCATCCTCGATCTCGACCTCGTCGCTGCGCGGCGGGAACGGGTGCGGCGCGTCGTCGTGGAGTGCCAGCGCATAGATCCAGGTCTCGCGGTCCGCGGCGTAGTTGTACTCGAAACTCGCCACCTGCGGCTGGAACTGCCGGTCGGACAGGTAGTAGAGGTAGTTGCCGCCCGGATCGAAGACCGGCGAGAAGTCGTTCCACAACTCGGAGGTCACCCGCGTCAGCGTCTCCGACTCGAGTTCGAAGAGGTGAATCGAACCGAACGTGTTCTCGTCGCCGAGTTCGACTGCCAGGAAGTCCCCGTTCGGCGACCAGTCGTAGGCGGTCCCGAACGGGCGCGAATCGTCGGCGACTTCGATGATCTCCCGCGGCCCCGTTGCCGGGTCGTCGCCGCTTCGCTCGCCCGCGTCGATGATGCCGAGCCGCCCCTGCTGGTCGACGAAGGCGATCCGGTCGCTTCCCGGGGACCACAGCAGATTGCCGTAGTGGCGCCCGACGCTGCCCTCGGTGAGCTGGACCGGCTCACCGCTGCCGTCCTGGTTGACGACCCAGATCTCCGTCTCGCCGGTGCGGTCGGAAACGAAGGCGATCCGCCGGCCATCCGGCGACCAGGCGGGCCCGCGGTCGTTCGCGCCGGAGCTCCGGGTCAGGTTCCGGGTCGGTCCGTGCTCGATCGGCACGCTGAAGATGTCGCCGCGGGCGGAGAAGGCGGCACGCTTCGCCTTCGGGCTGAGGGAGTAGCCGGAAACGAGGTTCGCGGCCGAGACGCGGCTCGGCCGGCGGGCGAGTTCGTCCGTCGGCACGTGGATCGGGACTGGCCGGATCGTGCCGGACTCGAGGTCGTAGATCTGAAGCAAGCCCGCCTTCTCGTAGACGATCCGCCGGTTCGCCTTGTCCGCGCTGGGCCAGCGGATGTCCCAGGTTTCCTCGTCCGTCAGCCGGCTGAGATCCCCCGAGTCGATCTCGTAGGCGTAGAGGTTGAGAATGCCGTCACGGTCGGACGAGAAGTAGATCGAATCGCCCATCCACATCGGGTCGCGGTCGGAGCGCGGGTGGTTCGTCACCTGAATGGACTCCAGGTTGTCGAGATCGAGGATCCAGAGGTCCTGAGCCCAGCCGCCTTCGTAGCGCTTCCAGTGCCGGAAATCGCGGGTCACCGGCGAGTAGACGACGCGCCGGGCGTCGGGCGACAAGTCGCCGCCGCCGGACTCGGGCATCGGCAGAGCGCGCGGCAGGCCGCCGGAGATGTCGACGAGGTAGAGCTTCGTGTCGCCCAGGTCCCAGCCGTCCCGCAGCGAACGGAACAGGACCTTCGTACCGTCGGGGGACCAGCCGTAGACCTGGTTGTCGTAACCCCAGCGCGGCGCCAGCGGGCCGGCGGCCGGGTAGAACGTCAACTGCCGGGGCGCACCGCCTGACGTCGGTACGATGTAGACCTGCTCGTCGCCGTCGTATTGGCCGGTGAAGGCGATCCACTGCCCATCCGGCGAGAACTTCGCGAAGAGCTCGAGCCCGGGGTGCGACGTGAGTCGGGTTGCCGTGCCGCCGGAGGCGGCCGCGAGCCAGATGTCGCCGGCGTAGGTGAAGGCGACCCGGTCGCCGGAGAGGTCGGGGAAACGGAGCAACCTCGTCGGTTCGGTCGTCTGAGGAACGGCCGGTGTCGGGATGGTGGCGAGCGCAAGCAGAGCGAGAGAGCCTCGTGTCGCTCGCTTGATCTGGCGGGTGACGGTCATCGGAACCTCCGGTCTTGGCGCGTCGCTCCAGGCGACCCGCGCCGCGGCATTGTCTCACGTTCGCGGAGGACGTCTCGGCGCTCGCTGCTTCGGCTAAGCTGCCGCGGATCCGCCCGGCAGAGGTACAGGTTCGAGCGGCGGATGAACGAACGGCAGCAGGGGCCGGCTGCAGACCGGGCTCGGGAGACGGCAGGATGAGCAGCATCGAGATCACCGGCGCCCGCGACTTCGACGCGGCAGAGCGCATCCTGAGCCGCGAGGCGCTGGAGTTCACGGGGGAACTTTGCCGGCGTTTCGAGAACCGGCGGACTTCCCTGCTTGAGGACCGCGCGGAACGCCACGCGCGGATCCAGGCCGGTGAGAATCCGACGTTCCCGCCAGAGACGAGGGACGTTCGGAACGGCGACTGGAAGGTCGCGCCGCCGCCGGCGGACCTGAACTGCCGTTGGGCCGAGATCACAGGTCCGGTCGACCGCAAGATGATGATCAACGCCCTGAACTCGGGCGCGAAGGTGTTCATGGCGGACATCGAGGACGCGCTGAGTCCGAGTTGGCAGAACGTGATCGAAGGTCAGCAGAACCTGGTCGACGCGGTGCGCAGGCAGCTCGAGTTCACGAATCCGGGAAACGGCAAGGAGTACCGGCTGAAGGACGAGATCGCGACCCTGCTCGTTCGCCCGCGGGGCTGGCATCTGATCGAGAAGAACGCACTCATCGACGGTCAGCCCGTGTCGGCTGGCATCTTCGATTTCGGCCTGTTCTTTTTCCACAACGCGAGGGAAGCGTTCGGCCGCGGCAGCGGGCCGTACTTCTATCTGCCGAAGCTGGAGAGCCGCCTCGAGGCGCGGCTGTGGAACGACATCTTCGTTGCGGCTCAGGACTGGCTTGGCCTGCCGCAGGGCAGCATCCGCGCCACGGTGCTGATCGAGACGATCCTCGCCGCCTTCGAGATGGAGGAGATCCTCTACGAGCTGCGCGAACATTCGGCCGGGCTGAACGCCGGTCGCTGGGACTACATCTTCAGCGCGATCAAGAAGTTCGCCTTCCGCGAGGATCTCGTGCTCCCGGATCGCGGCCAGATCACGATGACGGTTCCCTTCATGCGCTCCTACACCGAGCTTCTGGTCCGCACCTGTCACCGTCGCGGCGCCCACGCGATCGGCGGGATGGCGGCGTTCATTCCGAGTCGGCGCGACCCGGAGGTGAACAGGGCGGCGTTGGCCGCGGTCCGTTCCGACAAGGAACGCGAGGCGAATGACGGTTTCGACGGGAGTTGGGTCGCCCATCCGGATCTCGTGCCGATCGCTCTGGAGGTGTTTTCGACGCAGATGGAGGGCCGTCCGAACCAGACGGAGCGGCTGCGCGAGGAGGTGTCGGTCGAGCCTGACAGCCTGATCGACCTGACCGTTCCCGGCGGCACGCTGACCGAGCAGGGGCTCCGCAACAACGTCTCCGTCGGGCTCGAATACCTGAATTCCTGGCTCAACGGGAACGGCGCCGCGGCGATCAACAACCTGATGGAAGACGCGGCGACCGCGGAGATCGCGCGTGCCCAGCTCTGGCAATGGGTTCACCGAAACGCGCGGATGGACGACGGCTCTCGGGTGACGCCGGCGCTCTACGAGCAGGTGCGAGACGAGGAACTGAGCCGGCTCGGCGGCCGGGAAACCAGTCGTTACGGCCTTGCGGCGGAGCTGCTCGACGACCTCGTCCTCGGCGCCGAGTTCCAGGAGTTCCTTACCCTGGAGGCGTACCGGCACATCTGACGGCCAGGTCGGGCATCCTTGCGCTACGCTGGTCAGGGATGCGGCACGCGATCGACATGGACGCGCTGCAGCACGAGTTCGGCGGCGGCGCCGGGCGGATGGCGAAGGCGGTGTCGGCTTGCGTCCACTGCGGCTTCTGCTTGCCGGCGTGCCCCACGTACCTGGAATTGGGCGAGGAGATGGACTCGCCCCGCGGACGCATCGTCCTGATGAAGGAGGTCCTCGAAGGCGGGCTTTCCCTGGACGAGGCGCTGCCGCATGTGGATGCCTGCCTCGGGTGCATGTCCTGCGTGACCGCGTGTCCGTCGGGGGTCGAGTACGGCGAGTTGCTCATGCCGTTCAGAGAGATGGCCGAGACGGGTCGGCGCCGGTCGTCGTTCGATCGCTGGTGGCGCGGGTTCCTGCTGGACGTGCTGGCGCGTCCTTCACGGCTGCGGACGATGCTTCGGCTGGGTCGGCTCGGTGCGCCGGTTCGGTCATGGCTGCCGGAGCGCCTGGCGGCGCCGCTCGAGTTGGCGCCCGCGCGGCGGGACCGGACGCGATTGACGTTCGGCGTGACGCCGGCGATTGGCGAGCGGCGGGCGCGGGTCGCGCTCCTGGCCGGTTGTGCGCAGCAGGTCCTCGCGCCGCGCATCCAGCAGGCGACGCTTCAGGTGCTCGCGCGGTCCGGGGTCGAGGTCGTCACGCCGCGGGACCAGGGCTGTTGCGGGTCGCTGGCGTTTCATGCCGGCGACGGCCGGCGGGCGCGGGGGGCGGCGCGATCGCTGTTGCGCGTGTTCGGGCCGGCCGGGCTGCTGCCGAAGGTCGACGCCGTGCTGACGACTGCGGCCGGTTGCGGTTCGGGTCTTCTGGAGTACGGTCACCTGTTCGCCGGTCGGCCGGAAGAAGCGGCGGCGGAGGCGCTTGCGGCGAAGGTGAGCGACGTCTCCACGTTTCTGGCCGAGCTCGACGAGCAACGGCTTCCCGGGCTGCCTGAGCCGCTTCGGGTTGCCTACCACGACGCCTGCCATCTGGCGCACGCCCAGGGAGAGCGTCAGGCGCCGCGGACGCTCCTCGGGCGGATTCCGAACCTGACCCTGGTGGAGCCGCCGGACTGGCAGATCTGCTGTGGCTCGGCCGGCATCTACAACCTGGAGGAGCCGGAACTCGCGGCGCGCCTGGGCCGACGCAAGGCGTCGGCGCTCCTGTCCGTCGAGCCGGACCTGATCGTCACCGGGAATATCGGCTGCCTGACCCAGATCGAGAGCCAGCTCGACCGCCTGGAGAGGCCGATTCCGGTACGTCACACGATGGAGGTGCTGGCGGCCGCGAGCGGCTTGGGCTGAGAACCGGCGCGAGCGAGGCGCCGGGTCGGCCTGTCGTGTTCCCAGGGACGTTCCGGTCGGCTATTCTCCGCCCGCCTGTCACGTTTCTCGCCCAACTCTTCGACCGCCTCGTTTTCATATGACAGTTCCATCCCGCATCGGCATCATGGGTTTCGACCTGTTCGGCCGGAGCCTGTTCCGACTCGCCCTGAACCGCCCGGACGTCGAGGTCGCCGCGGTCGCCGATAGCGCGGACGCAGACATGCTGCGCTACCTGCTCAAGTTCTCGACTTTGCCCGGGCGATTCGAGCACGACGTGACGCTGGAGGACGGGCGTCTCGTCGTGAATGGCCAACGCGCGCGAGTCGTTCAGGCGGACGGCGCCGGCGACGCGCCGTGGAGCGACCTGGGCGTCGACACAGTGGTCGACTTTCGCGACAGCGCTCCGGAACGCGACGAACTCGAGGCGCATCTCGAAGGCGGCGCCCGGCGGGTTCTGGCCTGCGGAACGCCGGCCGATGGCTTCGACCGGAGCGTCGTCGTCGGTTTGAACGACGGCGAGGTCGCCGCCGGCGAACAGATCGTCCAGGTCGGGTCTCAGGCAGCGCACTGTGCCGGGCCGCTGCTGGCTGTTCTCGACCAGGCGTTCGGCGTGGAGCAGGCGTTCGTCAGCGCGGTGCGGTCGTACCGCGCGGATTCCCGGCTCGCCGACGTGCCGGCGCCGGAGTTGCGCCGGGGGCGCGCTGCGGGCGAGAACATCATTCCCGCTTCCGCTGAGACCGCGGCCGAACTCGAAGGCGCGCTGCCGTCCCTGCGCGGCCGCGTGTCCGCGTCGGCGATGGACGTGCCGGTGGCGAACGGCTCGGTTGTCGATCTCGTCTGCTGGCACCGCGACGCGGTCACCGTAGAGGCGCTCAACGGGGCGGTCGCGGCGGCGGCCGAGGGCTCCTGGAGCGGCCGCATGCGATGCGAACGGGAGGCGATCGTTTCGGCCGACACGGTGGGCAGCCAGGCGAGTTCGATCTTCGACTCGCAGGCGACGATGACCTTGGGCGATCATGTCTCGAAGACCCTGGCCTGGTTCGACAGCGGCTGGGCCCACATCCACCGGATCGTCGAGCTGGCGGCAGCTCTCGACCGTCCTGCCGCGGCGGGAGACGCGTCTTGATCCGGGTCGGCATCAACGGCTTTGGCCGTATCGGGCGGAGCGTGTTCCGGATCCTCGCCGACCGGGCCAATGTTCAGGTCGTCGGCGTGAACGATCTGTTCGACGCGGAACGGCTCGCCTACCTGCTTCGCTACGACTCCGTGCAGGGCGCGTTTGCGCATCCGGTCGAGGTGACGGACGGGGGGTTCCTCGTCGGCGGCGAGGCGGTTCGGCTATCCGCCGAGCGGAACCCGTCGAGGTTGCCCTGGACTGAGCTCGGGGTCGACATTGCCGTCGAGTCGACCGGAGTCTTCCGTACCCGCTCCCAGGTCGCATCGCACCTGGAGGCGGGCGCCTCGCGGGTCGTGCTGACCGTGCCGGCGAAGGACCAGATCGATGCGACGATCGTGCTCGGCGTGAACGACGACGACCTGGGGCCGGACGACCGGGTCGTCTCGAACGCTTCGTGCACGACGAACTGCCTGGCGCCGCTCGCGAAGACGCTCGACGATGCGTTCGGGCTCGAGGAAGGGTTCATCACGACGGTACATGCCTACACGAATGGCCAGCGTCTGGTCGACAGTCCGCACAGCGACCCGCGCCGAAGTCGTTCGGCGACTTCGAACATCATCCCCACGACGACCGGTGCGGCTCGCGCGGTCGGCGTCGTCCTGCCGCACCTGAACGGTCGACTCGACGGCCTGGCGATGCGGGTGCCGGTGGCCGATGGCTCGATCGTCGATCTGACCTGTCGGCTGCGGGAGACGGCGAGTGCCGACGACGTGAACGCGGCCGCTGCCGAGGCCGCGGCGTCGAACTTGGCCGGCATTCTCCAGTACTCGGAGGATCCGCTGGTGTCGAGCGACGTGCTGGGCAACCCGCACTCGTCGATCTTCGATGCTCCGCTCACCCGGTCGACGCCGGCTGCCAGCGGAGGAGCGTACGTGCGCGCGGTGTCGTGGTACGACAACGAGTGGGGGTACTCGAACCGCGTCGCAGACTTGATCGAGCGCCTCGCCGAGTTCGACGACTGAGCCGAGAGCGCCCGGAGATTCATGGACGTCCGCCATCTCCTCGAAGCGGCGCCGGTGCTGCCTCTGTTGCGGATCGAGCGCGTCGAGGATGCGGTGCCATTGGCCGGCGCGTTGCTCGACGGCGGCTTGCCGGTTCAGGAGGTGGCCCTTCGCACTCCGGCTGCGCTTCCGGCGATTGCCCGCATTCGTAGCGAGTTGCCGGCCGTCACGATCGGCGCGGGGACGCTTCGTACCTCGGCCGATGTCCATGCGGCCCGCGACGTCGGCGCCGAGTTCGGGGTCAGCCCGGCGATCACGCTGGATCTCGCCGCGTCGGTCGACGAGGTCGGGCTGCCGTTCCTGCCGGGTGTGGCGACTCCGTCCGAGATTCAGGGCGCCCTCGATCTCGGATTCGCCACGCTGAAGTACTTCCCGGCGCCGGCGATGGGGGGGTTGGCGTTCCTTCGCGCTGTGAGCGGGCCGTTCCCGGAGGTCTCCTTTTGCCCCACCGGCAATCTGGAGCGCTGCAAGGTCCGGCAGTACCTGGCGGAACCGAACGTGGTCTCTGTCGGTGTATCCTGGATCACGCCACCGGAGGCGGTCGCCGCGCGGGCATGGGGCCGGATTGCCGAGCTTGCCCGGGCGTCGGTCGAGGAGATTGCCGGGTTGCCGGGTTCCGTTGCGGCCGACCCCGTGGCCTGACGCCGCCTGTTGCTCCAGACGCTCCGTGTCCGCCCCGAATCCACCGGTCTCGCAAGTTCGCGCGTGTGGACTCGCCGCGCCCTGTTCGGCCGGGTGAGGGGCTGAGGGAGCGATGCAGCGCCGCGCGAAGATCGTCGCCACCATCGGTCCGGCGAGTTCGAGTCGGGTCACGCTGGCGCGCCTGATTCGAGCTGGCGTGAACGTCATGCGACTCAACCAGTCGCACGGTACGCGGGACGAGCATCGTCGGCTGATTCGGCGAGTTCGGGAGGTCAGCGAAGAGGTGGGCCGGTCGGTCGGGGTGATGGTCGACTTGATGGGGCCGCGCCATCGACTGGACCACTTCGAGGGCGCTCGGGTCCTGAAGGAGGGCGAGGTCGTCACGATGGGCGCGGACCCGGAGGTCGACCTGCCGCTCGACAAGGAGATGGTGGAGCACGTCCAGCCGGGCGAGCAGGTGCTGATCGACGACGGCCTGGTCCACCTGGAGGTCCGCTCGAAGGCGAGCGGCAGGGTCGAGGCGGAGGTGCTGGTCGGCGGCGCCGTGTCGAGCCGCAAGGGCCTGAATCTGCCGGACAGCAGGTTGCCGTTCCGGATCTCCGAGAAGGACCTGAGCGACATCCAGATGGCGGTCGAGGAGGATGCCGACTTCCTGGCGGCCAGCTACGTCGGCTCGTCGGCCGATGTCGTTCAGGTTCGGCAGGCTGCGGCAGCGGCCGGACGCCAGCTCCACGTGATCGCGAAACTCGAGCGGCGACTCGCACTCGAGAACCTCGACGAGATCGTCATCGAGTCGGACGGCGTGATGGTGGCGCGCGGCGACCTCGGCGTGGAGACGCCACTCCATCAGGTGCCGGTGGTCCAGAAACGGATCATCGAGAGCGGCTGGCGGCATGCTCGGCCGGTGATCGTCGCCACTCAGATGCTCGAGTCGATGATCGAGCACCCACGGCCGACCCGTGCCGAATCTTCGGACGTGGCGAACGCCGTGTTCGACGGCGCGGACGCGATGATGCTCTCCGGCGAGAGCGCCGCCGGCCGCTATCCGCTTGAAGTCGTCCAGACGATGCACCGGATCATCGCCGAGTCGGAGCGCTACAACCAGTCGAAGCACGCCTCGCAGCCGGTCAGCTTCCAGACGATGGACGTCGGTCCCTACGACATCGAGCCGCCGCATCTTCTGGGTTCGCTCGAGATTCCCGAGACGGTATCGGCTGCGGCGGTGCTTTCCGCCCGGCATCTCGGCGCCCAGGGCATTGTCGTCCTCAGCCAGGGCGGCTTCACGGCCCGTCAGCTTGCCTGCCGGCGACCCTCTTCACCCGTGCTTGCCTTCACGCGCGAAGCGCGCACGATGCGCGAATTGCAGCTCGTCTGGGGGGTTCACGCCGTGCGGATGGACCAGGAGGTCTACCATCACGACGAAGTCGTCGCGATGGTCGACCGCCTGCTGCTGGCCGGCAACCTGGCGCTCCCCGGCGACACGATCGTCCTGCTGATGGGCGATCCGATCCAAGGCCGGCCGCCGACGAACCTGATGCGCATCCACCGCGTGCGCGGTTAGCCCGAGCGAACCCGGCCCGGCGGGGCCTGACAGGACCTGCCCGCGCTACGATCTACCGCCATGCCCGACACGGAGCTCAAGGTCTCGGTCGAACAGGACTATCCGTTCCTGCGCGAGCCGGTCCGGCGGATCTGCGAGCAGTTTCCCGGCGAGTATTGGCGGCGACTCGACGCGAGCGCCGAGTACCCGACCGAGTTCGTCCAGGCGCTGACCGAGCACGAGTACCTCGGCTGTCTGATTCCCGAGGAGTACGGAGGCTCGGGCCTGCCGCTTCGCGCCGCCTCGGTCGTGCTCGAGACGATCCACTCGAGCGGTTGCAACGCGGCCGCATGCCACGCCCAGATGTACACGATGGGAACGGTGCTCCGCCACGGCAGTGACGAACAGAAGCGGGAGTACCTGCCGAAGATCGCGAGCGGGGAACTGCGGCTCCAGGCGTTCGGCGTTACCGAGCCGGTGACCGGCTCGGACACGACCCAACTCAGGACGACCGCGGTCCGCGACGGCGACAGCTACGTCGTGAACGGCCAGAAGATCTGGACCAGCCGCGCGTTGCACTCGGACCTGATGATCCTGCTCGCTCGCACGACCCCGGCTGACGAGGTCGAGAAGCGCTCGCGCGGCCTCTCCGTCTTCCTGGTCGACCTCCGCGCGGCGCATGGCGAGGGTCTCGAGATCCAACCCATCGACACGATGATCAACCACGGGACGACCCAGGTCTTCTTCGACAACCTGCGGATTCCGGCGAGCAGCCGGATCGGCGAGGAAGGCCACGGCTTCCGCTACATCCTGAGCGGCATGAACGCCGAGCGCATCCTTCTCGCCTCGGAGGCCATCGGCGACGCCCGCTACTTCATCCGCCGCGCGGTCGAGTACGCGAACGAACGGGAGGTCTTCGGCCGGCCGATCGGTCAGAACCAGGGCATCCAGTTTCCCATCGCCCGCGCGCACGCCGAAACGGACGCCGCCGAGATGATCGTCCGCAAGGCCGCCGCCCTGTTCGATGCCGGACGCGAGTGCGGCGCCGAAGCGAACAGCGCGAAGCTCCTCGCCTCCGAAGCGGCCTGGAAGGCCGGCGACACGTGCTTCCAGACCTTCGGCGGCTTCGCCTTCGCCACCGAATACGACATCGAACGAAAGTGGCGCGAGTGTCGGTTGTTCCAGACCGCGCCCATCTCGACGAACCTCGTGCTCACCTACCTGGCCCAACACGTGTTGGGCCTGCCGCGCAGCTACTGAGGAGAACGACTCCGTTCCGTCGTCCCCAGGGCGGGGGGATCGGCGTGTTCTGAATGAAGGGCGTCGTTCTCTTGGGCGACCGCACAAAGGGGATGGGCGATTTGGCCACAGGAAATCTGGATGGAAGACGTCCAGATTTCATGTGCCGTCGGTTGGATGATCGACAGAGACCTACACCTCGGGGCGGTGCGCTCGCTGTTGGCGCGAAGCCCGGTCGTCGCCCTTCTCGGTGCACGGCAAGTCGGAAAGACGACGTTGGCGCGCACGATGCAACGAGCGATGGAGGAACTCGGGCTTGGCCGACTCGATCTGATTCACGCAGGCGCTGACAGCTACGACCTCAATCATGGCGTGAGGGCGATCTCCGTAGCGCGATTGACGGAGGAGACTCAGCCGCTCTGGCCTCGGCCTTGACCCCCGATGGACGGCGAGGCTCGCCTCAGACCGACGAGCCTGCGAAGTTCAGCCCCCGCGGAGGCCCCCAAAACGCACTCGCTACGCGACCGACCGGTGCTGCGCTGCCGCGTGGGCCGGCGGAGAGCGGACGCGGTCGAGCGCTCCGACGGTTTCCAGCGGTTGGCAGGGACATCGCTGTGGACGCTGCTAGGTGCTTGCCTGGCGGATGAACTGCGGCATCGCGGTCTGGTCCCCGTCGATCATCCTGCGCATTTCGTCGAGATCCTTCCGGAACTCCGAGGCGGACACCGTCAAGTAACGCCAGCAAGAGAAGGAACTTCGTTCCGCCCGGATTCGCTCTCTGGCCTCGGTGGCGGCCGTTCTCGCTGCGGGGATGTCTTCGGTGGCCCAGTGAGCCACAGCGAGACACTGCGCGTAGTTTGCTCCCTGCTGCCCTTCCTCGGCGTCGAGCGCGAGGACCCGATCGAAGGCCTCCGTCTCGAGCGTCCCGTGCTCCGCCCAGACGGCCATTCCATAGTTGAAGGCATCCTGGGCCGACATCTCCTTGATCGCGGGCGCACTCATCCTGCATGTGTCGGCTGCTTCCCTGAAGCGACGCAAGGCCAGCAGCGCGAGGACCAAGGCCCCGCGGGCATGGTCTCTGTCCCGCTCAGGGAGGTCGTGCTTGGCGAGAACCGGTTCCAGAAGAGCGCAAGTGAGTTCCGCTTCGCGCAGGTTATGCGTCAGGCCGGCTGCGAGCGCGATTCTCTCGGACGTCTCAAGCCCCAGGACAGCCTTCGAGCAAGGAACTTCGTTCAGGTCCTTTGAGGCGACCAGTCTGAGCGCCATGCTCACGTTGTGGAAATCCGCTTCGGCGGAGTTCAGGACGTGAAGCGCGTCCTCGCTGGCGCCCGCGACGTCGTTCAGGCGGTAACGGCGATAGCGCGCCCGCTCGAGCCAAGCGTCCGGCGCTTCGTAGCCGGCTTCGATCGCCTTGTCGTACAACTCGGAGGACCGCTCCGCATCCTGCCTGTCATACCAGCGCGCCAAGCGAAACAGGACCTCTCCGTCACCGCCATGCCGTTCCTCAATCGCTCGGATGCGGAGCTCGACAGTGTCTTCCTCTCCGCGGCGCCTGCGAGAGAAACGGCAAGTCCGGATGTACTCCAAAGCTCCGTCGCGGTCTTCGGGGTTCAGTTTGGCCATCTCGGTCGCCAGAGTCCGGTACTCGCGCGCAAGTCTGCTCCGCGGCCGGTCTCTGGTGAAAATGTCCTGCTTCAGCAGGGAGAGGCTGGGGTAGCGGTGAATCGTGACCGATTCGCGATCGAAGCCGAGTTGATTTCGGAAGTCGCGCTTGATCTCCTGGAGAATCTCGTCCTCGTCGTCCAGGTCCGGAACGTTGGACAGAACGAAGTGGAGGTCGATGGCCTTCTCGCGAGGTTCCTCCGCTTCGGCTCGAATGTCACGGACGATCTTCCGGAGGCCGCGGAGGTTCTGCTGATTTGGGAAGAAGAGCAGTATGACTGCGTTCGGAAGCTGACGTGTGCAGATCCCGCCCACATCCGTGTAGCCGGTCCGGGAGTCGATCAGGACGTAGTCCGCTTCAAGGTGCTGACGCCACTGTTCCTTCAGGTCCTCGAACAGGAGGTAGCCATCATGGTGCTCGTAGATTTGGCCCCAATCGAGTTCTGTCAGGCGCTGAGCGTAGTGTCGGTCCTGCGCGCCCGAGGGCATCACCCAAAGGCGTCCTCCCTGCTGGCCGACCGGGGGCGACTCGAACAGGAAGTCACGGGCATCGGGTGCCCGGTCGCCTATCAGGAAGCTCTCGACGAAGTCGACGATGCCGGGCGTCGTCTCGTCAGGGCGCCCCAGGTCAAAGGTGTCGAGGCCGGGCGCCTCCAGGTCGAAGTCGACGACAACGACGCGGCGGCCGTTCTGGACCAGGTCGATGGCAACGTTCACGAGGGCCATTGTTCGGCCGACGCCGCCCTTGAACGAGTAGAACGTGCTTACGTACATGATGCGGGTGCGGTCCGCGTGGCAACAGCCGAGGCTGTGGTTTGTCAGGCGGCGGACCGCAGGCTGAACGCGTCCTTCTTGGCGTCGAGGTTCGGGTCGTCAGGGAGATTGGGGAACCGGTCGTCCCCGGCAGGCGGCCTTGGGGCGTGGTGGATGGGTTCGTTCCGAGACGTGGCGATGCGCTGCAGCAGCGCCCAGCCCAAGGCTGTGTCCAGCAGCCGAAGATAGCGGTCGTTCGCCCGGTTCTGCGGAGTGGCGCCGGTTTCCCAGCGCTTGATCGTGGCTTCTCCCAGCCCGGTGATCTTCGCAAAGGCGGCTCGGCTCAGGTTCCGACGGTCGCGGCCCGCGCGGATTTCCCACGGCGTCAACAGGCCGTGGTGACGATAGATGGCCTCCGTCCGGATGCGTTCCCCGACGTGGTCGAGGAACTGCTCGTCACAGTCGACACAATTCCTGACGGGCAAGGTCACCGAGATTTCCACAGTCCCGTGCTGGAACGTATCGTCGACGATCTCCGTCTTCGCCGGCGCCTCGCAGAAGGGACAGGTCGTGTCCCGGCTCGTGTCGCTCGCCGCGACCTCGTGCTTGGGTCTGCGGTAGTCAGGCATCGTTCTCTCCCTGTTCACTCGATTGGCGCTACCGAATCACTCGTAGATGGAGTAGTGAAAGCTCCTGCCGACGACCTTTCGCCGGTTCCTCGGCAGCTCGAGCTTCACGTAGAGGCGAGGGGCGTTCGCCTCGACTCGGATCTTCAACACATAGCCGGTGGCGCCCGGCGGGCGGTCCAGCACGATCGTCTCGACCACGTGCCCGTCGCTGAGTTTCTCGACGATGAGGCTCCAGGCCGTCGCGTCCGTGAACACCCCACCCAAGTAGCGATCCTGGGGATTCTTGACGTTTCCCGGCTCCCATCGCGCTCCCCGCCGACTCACGATTCTCGTTCCAGCCCGACTGGCCAGCTTCGCCAGGACCCGCCGGATCTCGTCATCGATCCCCTCCTTGCAGTCGACCATGTGTGACCCTCAGGGATCGAGGATGGGATCGTATGAACCAGATTCCGGCTTGTCAAGATGCCAAACGTGCGGAGAGGACGTTTCAAGGGATCGTGTGATCCCAGTTTTGGGTCGGACGAACTGGCACGGACCGGCGATGCGATGAGCTTACGAGGCTCGATCCCGGGCCGCCGCGAGCGCTCGCTTGCCGTAGACCTTGCCGACATGGACGCGGTAGTCGCCGGAGGCGAAGATGTCGCCGATGGGGTCTTCCGCGGTCAGGCCGGAGGCTGCGGCGGCAATCGCGTCGTCCGAGAGGTCGCCGCCGACGAGGCTCGAGACGTCGACCGCAGTCGGGGTGGCCGCGACGCCGCCGACAACGAGACCGGCGCCGGTGCAGCGCCCGTTCTCGATGGTGACCGTGGCCGCGGCGCCGACGACCGCGTAGCCGGAGGCGGGATGTTCGAACTTGAGGTAGGCGGCGCCGCAGCCGGCGGCGAGGGCGGGGACGTCGACGTGGGTGAGGATCTCGTTTTCCCCGACGTCCGTCATCAACAGGTCCTGGAAGAAGTCGCCGGCGGCGACCGAGCGTGTGCCGGTCGGGCCTTGCAGGTGCACGGTGGCGCCCAGCAGGACGAGGACGGGCGGCAGGTCGGAGCCCGGGTCGGCGTGGGCGATATTGCCGCCGATCGTTCCTCGGTTGCGGACCTGGGCGTCGCCGATGTGACCCGCGGCCTCGGCGAGCACCGGACAGTCGGCGGCGAGCACGTCGGAGGCTGCGATCTCGGCGTGGGTCGTCAACGAACCCACGCGGACGGCGCCGTTCGACGCGGTGATCCCCTTCAACTCGTCGATGCGGCCGATGTCGATGACCATCGGCGGCTGCGCAAGCCGGAGCTTCATCATCGGAATCAGGCTGTGGCCTCCGGCCAGGATCTTCGCGTCCTCGTGCTCCGCGAGCAGGCCGAGAGCTTCGGCGACCGATCCGGCGCGGCAATAGTCGAACTGGGCTGGGTACATGTCGGGACTCCTGGATTCGGCAGCCTGGACGGTGTGAGGCTCTCCGGGCTGCCAGCGGTAGATGGGTTCTCTCGGCAGGGCGCTACGAATGGACGGCCCGCCACACCTTCTCGGGGGTGAGCGGCATGTCGATGTGCGTGATTCCGAGCGGCGAAAGCGCGTCGACGACGGCGTTGACGACGGCTGGCGGGGAAGCGATCGCCCCGGCCTCGCCGACTCCCTTGACGCCGAGTGGATTGTGTGGGCAGGGCGTCGTCGTGCGGTCGAGCTCGAACGGAATCAGGTTGTGGATCTTCGGCACCGCGTAGTCCATCAGCGAGCCGGAAACGAGTTGTCCCGAATCGTCGTAGACCGCGTTCTCCCACAGCGCCTGACCGATGCCCTGGGCGAGCCCGCCGTGGAGCTGGCCGTCGACGATCATCGGGTTGATCACGTTGCCGACATCGTCCACGGCGGCGTAGCGAAGGAGTTCGATGGTGCCCGTCTCCGTATCGACTTCGACGACGCAGATGTGGGTGCCGAACGGATAGGTGAAGTTCGCCGGGTCGTAGAACGTCGTCGCGGACAGCCCGGGTTCGAGATCGTCGGGGTAGTTGTGGGCGAGATAGGCCTGCAGCGCCACGTCGCCCAGGCCGAGCGCCTGGTCGGGCGAGCCGGCGACACGAAAGCTGCCGTCTTCGTACTCCAGATCCTCGGCCGCCGCCTCGAGCAGATGAGCGGCGATTTTCTTGCCCTTCTCGATGATCTTGTCGACGCTCTGGGCGATCGCCGAGCCGCCGACGGCGGCGCTTCGGCTGCCGTAGGTTCCCATGCCGAACTGAACGAGGTCCGTGTCCCCGTGGATGACCTCCACGGCTTCGGGAGTGACGCCCAGCCGGTCGGCGACGATCTGCGAGAACGTCGTCTCGTGTCCCTGACCGTGCGCCGACGACCCGGTGTAGACGGTGACCGAGCCCGTGGGGTGGATACGCACGTCCGCGCTTTCCCACTGCCCGGCCTGGGCGCCGAGCGAGCCGACGACGGCCGACGGCGCGAGTCCGCAGGCCTCGATGTAGGACGAGAAGCCGATGCCGAGCGCCTTGCCGTTGCCGCTCGCGCGCTGTTCTTCCTGGCGTTCGCGCAAGTCGTCGTAGCCGATCATCTCGAGCGCGCGGTCCATCGCCGGGCCGTAGTTGCCCGAGTCGTACGCCAGCGCGACCTGGGTCTGGTAGGGGAAGGCGTCCGGCGACACGAAGTTCCGGCGTCGCACCTCGACCGGACCCAGACCGGTGGCCTCGCCGGCGAGGTGCATCAACCGCTCGACGACGAAGGTCGCCTCGGGCCGGCCGGCCCCGCGATACGCGTCGACCGGCGTCGTGTGGGTGAACACGCCGGTCACGTGGCAGTGGATCGCCGGGATGTCGTACTGGCCGGACATCAGCGTGCCGTAGAGATAGGTCGGGACCGCAGGCGCAAACGTCGAGAGATAGGCGCCCATCGCCGCCTTCGTGTCGACCCGGAGTCCCAGGATGCGGCCGTCGGCGTCGAGTGCCAGCTCGCAGCGCGTCTTGTGGTCGCGGCCGTGGGCGTCCGTGAGGTTCGTCTCCGTGCGGGTTGCCGTCCACTTGACCGGGCGGTCGAGCTTCATCGAGCACAGGCCGACGATCGCCTCGTCCGCGTAGTGGTGGATCTTGCTGCCGAAGCCGCCGCCGACCTCAGGCGCGCGGATCCGCACCTTGTGTTCAGGCATGCCGAGCGACGCGAGCGTCATCAGCAGCCGATGGACGTGCGGGTTCTGGCTCGTCATGTCGATTGTCATCTCGCCGGTCGACGAGTCGTACGAGGCGAGCACCGCGCGCGGTTCGATCGCGTGCGGAATCAGCCGGTTGTTGCGAAGTTCGAGTTCGACGGTGTGGGCGGCGTTCGCAAACCCGGCATCCGCCGCGTCGCGGTCGCCGATCTCCCAGTCGAAGGCGACGTTGCCGGGTGCGTCCTCGTGGACCAGCGGCGCGCCATCCTCGAGCGCCGCGGCGACATCGGCAACGGCGTCGAGCGGTTCGTAGTCGACCGCCACCCGGTCGGCGGCGTCGCGGGCGACGTAACGGTCTTCGGCTACGACGACCGCCACGGCGTCACCGACATGGCGGGCGACGTCCGCGGCGATCATCGGGTGCGCCGGCGTCTTCAGGTCGGGCAACAGCCAGCCGACGGGGACGACGCCGGGAATGCCTGCGGCGGCGACGTCACGGGAAGTCAGCACGGCGAGCACGCCCGGCAGAGACTCGGCCGCGGACGCGTCGACGCCGCGGATGCGGGCGTGGGCGTATGGACTGCGGACAATCGCCGCGTGGGCCATGCCGGGCGCCTTCAGATCGTCCGTGTAGCGGCCGCGGCCGGTGATCAGCGCCGGATCCTCGCGGCGCTTGATGGAGGTTCCGAGCACTCCGGCCATGTCAGTTCATCCTTTCGGCTGCGTACTTCACTGCTTCGACGATGTTGTGGTAGCCGGTGCACCGGCAGATGTTGCCCTTAAGCCCCTCCCTGATCTCGTCGTCGCTCGGCTGCGGATTCCCGGCCAGCAGATAGTTCGCCGAGAGGATCATCCCCGGCGTGCAGTAGCCGCACTGCAGGCCGTGCTTCTCCCAGAAGCCCTCCTGCAACGGGTGGAGTTCGCCGTTCCGGGCCAGACCTTCGATGGTCGTCACGGACGCGCCGTCCGCCTGCACCGCGAGCAGGGTGCACGACTTCGCGGCGCGACCGTCGACCAGCACCGTGCATGCGCCGCAGAGGCTGGTTTCGCAACCGATGTTCGCGCCCGTGAGGTCGAGTTCCTCGCGGAGGAAGTGAACGAGCAGGCGCCGCGGTTCGACCTCGGCCTGGACAGGCTTGCCATTGACTTCGAGTGAGATCGACACGGTCATATGGGGATGTCTCCTTTCATGAACAGGCGCGGAGGAAGATGGCGATGACGGCCAGGATGACGAGGGCGCCACCGGCGATGTAGGGCCAGAGCTCGCGTGCGAGCCCCGCCGCGAACCGGCCGGCGAAGGCGGCCTGGGACGGCGCGTCGGGTACGCCTGCGCCGTGCGCTGCTGGGGAAGGCCGGCTCTCTTCCGCGACTGCTGACGGCGGCGCCGGAGCGGCCGCTTCGGCACGTGCCGCGAGCTGCGTCTCGAGCCCGGCGAGACCCTGGCGCGTGAGTACCTTGGCCGAACTGTCGAGGAGCCGCTGCCCCACCGCGGCGATGCGGCCGCCGACCTGGGCGTCGATGTCGTAGATGAGCAGGGTGCCGCCGTCGTCGGCGTCTTCGAGCCGGAGCGAGCCTGCGCCGTTGACGAAGCCGGGAGCGCCCTTGCCGTCCATCTTCAGGCGGTAGCCGTTCGGCGGATCGAGATCGAGCAGTTCGACCCCGCCCTCGAACAGCCCCTGGACCGGGCCGACCTTCATCTTCAGCTTGCCGCGAAACCGGTTGTCCCCGACCGGCGCCATGTCTTCGCAGCCGGGGAGGGTTCGGGACAGGACGTCCGGGTCGAGGATCGCCTCCCAGACGAGGTTGCGGGGAACGGCGAGGGTATGCGAGCCCTTGATCTTCACGGTCCGTGGAGAATAGCGCTAGCCACCCGGCGGCGACCCGCAGGACGACGTTGTAGCTGTGGAGGACATGGCGCAACAGCTTCCAGATCTACCACAGGCGGCTCGATTCGCGACATTCCGCCGCGTCCGGCTGGAGGCAGTCCCGGCCGATCACGGCATGCGGCTCACGAGATCGAGATAGAGATGCGTTCGAACGCTCTACGCCCGCACGTAGCGGACCACCGGATCCTCCTCGGCCTCCAGTTCGCCGACGTTGGCGGCGACGAGTTCGCCCCGCTGGTAGAGGTACTCGACGTGGGCCCCGGCTTCTTCCAGGGCGAGCAGCACGGTGTAGCCGCGTACCGCCCCGAACAACCGGCGGCTGATGTCGGCGGTGGTCCGTGATTCGCTGCAGGCGTCCACGATCTGCTCCAGCCGTTCGCTGTGGGACTCGCGGATCTCGCCGACCCGCTCGGTCACGTCCTCGATCGGCTCCTCGTGTCCGCCGAGTCCGACGCGCACGTCGGCGAGGTTCTCGACCTTGCCGAGAGCTTCGAGGTAGTGGCCCAGGCCCATGTTCAGCGTCAACGATTCCGGAGACTGGTGGGGCGTGATCCGCGCCAGCACGTGGTCGGCGGTCAACAGCACGTCGTCGATCCGCAGGCACACCTGGCCGGGGCAATGGCCGGGGACGTGGAGGACTTCGATGCCGAGGTCGGCGCCGGCAGCGTCGCGCACCGGGCGCCCCTCGTCGAGCAGGAACTCGACCGGCACGGACCGGTAGCGCGCCTTCGGCGCGGTGTACATCCGCATGAGCTGTTCGCACTTGCCGGCGGACAGGCCGGCGCGGTTGAGGAACACGCGGAGCTGCTGGGAGGCGACGACGACTCGCTCCTCGTAGTGGGTGAGCACGCGACGGTCGAGGACATGGATGCCCACCGGCGCATCCGTGTGGCGGCGTACGAACTCGAGGCCGCCGAAGTGGTCCATGTGACCGTGAGTGATCAGGATGAGGTCGATGTCGGCGAGGCGGATGCGCCGGCCGAAGCGGTCCTCGATCGAGTCAAGACCGGCGACGAGGTTGCGGTTCGAGAAGTCCATGCCGGAGCCGCAGTCGACCAGGATCCGCCGGTCGCCGTCGTCGATCACGTAGACGTTGCCGTAGAAGTTCGGGAACACTTCGAGGTTCACCGCGTACACCTCGCGGCCGTCGCTCGCTACGAATCGCAGCGGAGACTCGAGTTGCTTCCTTGAGTTGCTCGTGCGGGTCATCGCTTCGTGGCTTGATGGAACTGGGCGGCGGAGCCGAGGCGCTGGCACGGAGCGCCGTGCCGGCGAGCGAGTGGGCGGAAGCGCGCCGCCGGGCCTGCGCGCCGCGGCCGCAGGATTCCGCGCGCCGCCTTGGGGCGAGATATCCGCCGTTGGCGGCGATGCGGCGTCAGTTCGTCAGGGCCGAGACGAGCGCGTCGACAGCCTGGTCGGCGATCTCCGCCATCTCGTCGTCGTTGCGGTCCTGAATCGGGTGCCGCACGAAGACGACCTCGGGCGAGAAGCCGAGCGACTCCGACTGGGCTGCGGCGGCATCTTCGAACTCGGCGGAGGCGACGTAAACGGACGGCAGCCCCATTTCCTCCAACTGGGTCGTGTCGTGCACACTGCACGACGTGCAGGACCCTCAGTCGGCCAGCGCTTCAATCACCGCGTCACAACGCTGGGCGATTTCGGCGCGCAGGTCGGCCGGGGCCACCTTCGAGAACGTGGGCTTCTTGAACCGGAGCACGGACGCGCCGCGGTTCTTGATTCTCTCCTCCACGCGGTCGAGAAAGACGTCGCCGCGAGCCTTCGAGATGTCCAGCAGGGCGATCGTCCTGCCGTCGATGGAATCGAGTCGCGACGCTGCCGATCGTCTGGCCGGCGTCGCCTCGTTCGTCGGGTCGATCAGGGTCTGAACCATGGCTTGCCTCCTGAGTGAGGGGCGACGATACACGACGGAAGACGTTGTCGGGACTGGTATCTTCCTGCGCCATGGCTCGATCATCGTCTACTGTTCTCGCTGACCCGCCGCCGGGGTTCGATTCCGGCCTCGTAGCCGTCGTCAAGAAGGACTGCCCGACCTGTCGCCTCGTCGAGCCGGTGTTGAGCGAGGTGCGGCGGCAGCGGCCAGTGCTCGTGCTGACCCAGGACGATCCCACGTTTCCGGCAGCCCAGGACCCGGTCCACGACCGCGACCTGGTCTTGTCGCATCGGCTGGGCGTCGAGATCGTGCCCACGCTGTTTGCACGCCGGGACGGCGCCACCGCCGCCCGCGCGATCGGTTGGAACCGGGACGAGTGGCGGCAGGTCAGCGGTATCGACGAACTGGGCGCCGCCCTGCCTCCCAGCCGGCCGGGCTGCGGGGCGCTGAACGTCGAGCCGCAGCACGCGGAGAGGTTGAGCGCGCTGTTCGTTGCCGGCGGCGCCCGCCGGGTCGAACTGGGCGATCAAGAAGACGATGTCGAGGCCTGCTTCGCCCGCGGCTTTTCGGATGGCCTGCCGGTCGTGCCGCCGACCCCGGAGCGAGTCGAGCGGATGTTGGCTGGCACGGGGCGCGATCGAGCCGAGGTCCTCGGGTTGGTGGCGCCCGACTACGGCGAGTGCACGGTGGAGAAGGTCGCGGTGAACGCCGTGATGGCCGGTTGCCGGCCCGAGTACATGCCGGTCGTGCTGGGTGCAGTCGAGGCCGCGCTGACCGAGGAGTTCAACTGGCATGGCCTTGCTGCAACGACCTACTTCGCCGGCCCCATCGTGATCGTCAACGGACCGATAGCGACCGCCATCGGCATGAACTCGGGCCTGAACGTCCTGGGGCAGGGCAACCGGGCGAACTCGACGATCGGCCGCGCTTTGCAGCTGACGCTTCGCAACGTCGGCGGCGCCGTTCCGGGCGGGGTCGACCGGGCGACGCTCGGCAATCCCGGCAAATTGGGCTTCTGCTTTGCCGAGCGCGAGGCGGATTCGCCGTTCGAGTCGTTGGCGGTGGAGCGGGGCGTGCCGGCCGGCACGTCGGCGGTCACCCTCTTCGCCGGCGAGGGACCGCGCGGCATCGTCGACCAGCTGTCGCGGCAGCCGGAGTCGCTGGCCCGGTCGCTGGCGTACGCGCTGCTGAGCATCGCCCATCCGAAGCTGGTCCTCGGCTTTGACGGGATCCTCGTGCTGTCTCCCGAGCACGGCGCCGTCTTCCGTCGGGCGGGTTGGGACAAGGCTCGGCTGCGCCTGGAACTGGACCGCCTGCTCACGCGCCCGGGGAAGGAGCTCATCCGCGGCGCGGACGACTGCGCCGAGGGCCTGCCGGAGAACATGGCCGACGCGGAGGTTCCGAAGTTCCGCCCCGGCGGCCTGTTCATCGTGCATGCCGGTTCGAATGCCGGCCTGTTTTCCGCGGTGATCGGCGGTTGGGTGAGCGGCCCCGTCGGCAGTCAACCGGTAACCCGGGCGCTCGACGAGGGTGGATCTGCTGGCGCTTGACACCGTTCGTCGGGCCGCGCTAGAAAGAAAGGTCCCGTTCGTGCAGGTCGACTGCTCGTCGTCGGCGTGGGCTGTTCGCTCTGCGCGCTATCGCTTGGTTCCTGAGGTCGCCGGTTGATGGAGAACCTGGAGTGATGAACGCCTTTCGTACCCGTATTCCGCTGCTTTCCGGCGCCTTGGTCTTCGCCATCGCGACCGGTTGCGGCCCCGCCGTCCCGACCGTCGACATCGCCGCCATTCTGCCGCTCACCGGCGAAGCTGCGGTCTACGGGGAGGACATCAGGAACGGCATCGTCATGCGCCATGAGGAGCTTCTGGCGGGCGCCGAGGGCCTTGGCTACAACGTGGCTTTGAACGTCGTCGACTCGGAGAGCGACCCGGAGCAGGCCGCGAGTCTGCTGGACGAGGCGTTCTCGTCCTCGCTGGCGGCGATAGGCGGCGTGACGAGCGCGGAGGCCTTGGCGATGGTCTCCGTGGCCGAGGAGGCGGACCGGGTGATGCTCTCTCCGTCCGCCTCGAGCCCGGCCCTCTCCGGCGCCTCGGAGTTCTTCTACCGACTGTTTCCGAGCTCGGAGGTCGAAGCGTCGACGATGGCGACCTTCCTGCGCGACCGACTGAACGTCCAGCGCCTCGCGGTGGTTGCGGAGGACTCTGCCTTCGGCCGGTCGCTGGCGGACTCGATCGAGGCGGTGTGGGAAACCGCGCTCGTCGGCAAGGTCACGTTCACGGCCGGGTCGGATCAGAACGCGATGGTCGAAGAGGCGCTTGCGCAGCAGGCCGACTGCATCTACGTCGGCGCCGCGGGAGCGGCCCTCGCCGAAGCGATTCAGGCTCTCCGGTTGGCCGGTTACAGCGGCGGCGACCGTCGCATCGCGACGAGTTCGGCGCTCATGGTCGAGGCGGTGATGGACGCCGCCGGCCCGGCAGCGAACGGCGTCTACCTGACCTCGCCCGTTTGGGAGCCGGAGAGTCCGGAGGGCCCTGCGCTGTCCTTCATCGCGGACTACGAGGGGAAGTACGGCTCGACTCCCAGCTACTACGCCGGTCTGGGCTATGACGCGATGTCGATCTATATCGCCGCGCTGTCGGAAGTCGAGGCGATCAACGTCCCCAGTGACTTCCTGAAGGGAATGCGGGCCGTGCGCGAGTATCCGGGCGTCACCGGCACGATCCAGTTCCGCGAGAGCGGCGACGTCCAGAAGTTCACTCGGATCTACCAGATCGTCGAAGGGAACCCGGTCGACTTCGAGAAGTACTGGGACGAGGTGCGCAAGGAGCGGGTGAAGGAGATGGAGCGCCTGCAGAGGCAGATCGAGCAACTCCAGAATCGGTAGTCGGTCGCAGGCGGCGCGGATCGCTTGGGGTGAACGAGGCGGCTGCTACACTCGCCTTCCGCTTCACCTACCGACCGGTCGGGAGAAGCACCCCTCGGCAGACCAGGAGACGCACCCAATGTCCGGAATTGCCCGTTACGGCAGCTACGTGCCGTTCTTTCGCATTCAACGAGCGGCGATGGGTCTTGGTCGGGGCGAGCGGGCCGTCGCCAGCTACGACGAGGATTCGGCGTCGATGGCGGTCGAGGCTTCGCGCGAGGCGCTGCGCGAGTTGCCCGAGGACGTCGCCGTGGACACCGTCGTGTTCGCTTCGACCAGCGCTCCGTACAGCGAAAAGCTGAACGCCGCGACGCTCCAGGCGGCGACGAACCTGCCGAAGTCGGTGACTGCGCTCGACATGTCCGGCTCGAGCCGGGCCGGGCTCTCGGCTCTGCTCGCCGGGCTCGACATGGCGGCTGCTGGCCGTACCGTCCTCTTGGCGGCGAGCGACGTCGTCGTCGGCGCGCCGAGCGGTCCCCGCGAATCCGGTGGCGGCGACGCGGCGGCGGCCTTCGTGCTTGGGGGCGATGAACCGATCGCCCGGCTGATCGGCCGCGCCTCCTCGACGGAGGAGGTGCTCGACGTGTGGCAGAGCCCCGGCATGCCGTTCGCCAAGCAATGGGAGGAGCGCTTCGGCGCGGATGTCTTCACGCCTCTCCTCGTCGAGACCTTCGGCCGCGCCCTGGCCGCGGCCGGCGTGGCGGCTGCGGACCTCGCTCGAGTCGTGCTCGACGGTACGAACGCGCGCGTGTTTCGCGGCTTCCTGCGGCCCGCCGGCGTTGCTCCCGAGCAGTTGGCGGATGGCCTGGCGGCGAACGTCGGCCGGGCGGGCGCCGCCCATGCTCTACTCGTCCTTGCGAGCGCGCTCGACGGCGCCTCGGCGGGCGACAAGGTGGCCGTCGCCGTCGTTGCGGACGGCGTCGACGTAGCCGTGTTCGAGGTCACCGATGCGATCGCCGCCGCTCGGCCGAGGCATTCGGTTGCCGCCTGGGTCGAGTCGAAGCGCGACGATCTCGCCTACACGACCTACCTCAAGTGGCGCGAGGTGCTGCCGTTCGAGCCTCCGCGCCGTCCCGACCCGGATCGCCCGGCCGCGCCGCCGATGCAGCGTTCCGAGCGTTGGAAGTTCGGCTTCCTGGGGTCTCGTTGCAACCGGTGCGGCAACACGAACCTGCCTCCGCAGCGTGTCTGCGTCGTCTGTCAGGCGGTTGACGACTCGACGGTGGAGCCCTACGCCGACGGCGAATGCAGGATCAGCACGTACACGCTCGACCGGCTCGCCTATTCGCTGCAGCCGCCGGTGATCGGGGCGGTGGTCGATTTCGACAAGGGTGGCCGGATGCTCTGCCAGCTCACGGACGTCGACCCGGACAAGGTGGCGATCGGCGACGAACTGGAAATGACCTTCCGCCGCCTGTACACTGCGGGCGGCGTCCACAACTACTTCTGGAAGGCGCGTCCAAAGCGCTGAGCGCGTTCGATCATCGAACCTCCGAGGAATCTCACGAAGGAGTACCTATGGCCAGCAAGGGAATCTGTGATCGCGTCGCCATCGTCGGCATGGGCTGCACGAAGTTCGGCGAACATTGGAACCGCAGCGCCAGCGACCTGCTGGTGGATGCCGTTCACGAGGCCTATGGGTCTGCGGGCATCGAGCCGGACAACGTGGATGCCTACTGGCTCGGAACGACTGGCAGCGGCATCTCCGGCCTGACCCTCTCGGAGCCCCTGAAGATCCAGTACAAGCCGGTCACCCGGCTCGAGAACATGTGCGCCACGGGCAGCGAGGCGATACGGAATGCCGCCTACGCCGTCGCCTCCGGCGCGTATGACCTCGTCATGGCTGTCGGCGTCGAGAAACTGAAGGACTCCGGGTTTTCCGGTCTGACCGGCAGTGCTCCTCCGGGCGACGGCACCGAGTCCGGGATGACGGCGCCGGCGAACTTCTCGCTGCTGGCGCCGGCCTACGCCGAGAAGTACGGCGTTGATCTGGAGACGATGCGCGACGTCTTGAGCCGTATCGCCTACAAGAACCACTACAACGGCGCGCGCAACGAGAAAGCGCAGTATCAGCGCGAGGTGCCGATGGAGAAGATCAACGCGTCGCCGAAGGTCGCCGGCATGCTCGGCATCATGGACTGCTCGGGGGTCAGCGACGGCGCTGCCGCGGCGGTCATCTGCCGCGCCGAGGACGCCCACAAGTACAACGACAACCCGATCTTCATCAAGGCGTTGTCGTTTGTCGCCGGTCCCTCCGAAGGCGCGAAGCGCCAGGACTACGACTTCACGACCTTCCCCGAGGTCGTCGAGAGTGCCCGCGACGCCTACGACCAGGCCGGAATCGAACATCCCCGCGAGCAGATCAGCATGGCGGAGGTCCACGATTGCTTCACGCCGACCGAGCTGGTGCTCATGGAGGACCTGGGGTTCTCGCCGCGCGGCCAAGCCTGGAAGGACACGATGGACGGCCGTTTCGAGCTCGACGGCGACCAGCCGGTCAACCCGGACGGGGGCCTGAAGAGCTTCGGCCACCCGATCGGCGCCTCCGGCCTCCGGATGATGTACGAGATGTGGCTTCAACTCCGCGGCGAGGCCGGCGAACGACAGATCGAGAACCCGAAGCTGGGGCTCACGCACAATCTCGGCGGCGCCCCTGGCCGCTGCGTCAGCTTCGTCTCGGTCGTCGGCCTGTAGGGCCTGCCGCCGGAGAAAGAGCGTCCCGGCCAGAATCTGCGACGACCCCGCCGGTCTTCCGGAGGGGTCATCAGCCTCGCTTTTGGGGAAGTCGGCGGTGGCGCTTCAGCCTGACGCGCGGGTCAGGGCTTCGTCGATCGCCGCCAGCGCGAAGTCGACGTCGGCGTCGGTCAGCACGAGAGGCGGCTTGATCCGGAGCACGTTGCCGGCCATGCCGCCCTTGCCGACGAGGGCGCCGAGGTTCTTCAGTTCGTCGAGTGCGCGGGCGGCGATCGCGGTGCCGGGCGCCTTCGTGGCGCGGTCCGCGACGAGCTCGACGCCGATCATCAGGCCCTGACCACGAACATCGCCGATCGCCTCGTGGCGACCGGCCAGGTCCCTCAGGCCGGCGAGCATCTTGTTGCCGGTGATCTGCGCGTTCTGCTGCAGTCCCTCCTCCTCGATGACCTCGAGGACGGCGAGTCCGGCTGCGGATGCGAGCGGGTTGCCTCCGAAGGTGTTGATGTGGAGGTTCTGCGCCAGTGACTCGGCGATTTCGGCGGTGGTGACGACGGCCGCCATCGCCACGCCGTTGCCGATTGCCTTCGCCATCGTGACGATGTCGGGGACGACGCCGGATCGCTCGAAGCCCCAGAAGTGGTCGCCGGTGCGGCCGAAGCCGGTCTGCACTTCGTCGGCAATGCAGACGCCGCCGTGCCCGCGGACGATGTCGTAGACCTCGGGCAGGTAGTTCGGGGCGCCCATGCCGACGCCGCC
Source organism: Candidatus Multivoraceae bacterium (assembly GCA_965219625.1). Lineage (GTDB taxonomy): Bacteria > Acidobacteriota > Thermoanaerobaculia > Multivoradales > Multivoraceae > Multivorans. The sequence continues at coordinate 2,703,481 of OZ244782.1, forward strand.
GGCGCCCTGGATCGGCTCGGAGATGAAGCCCGCGACCTGTCCGGGGGTCGAATGCCGGATGAGCTCGGCGACGTCCTGAGCCGACCGACTGGCGACCTCCTCCGGGGTACCCGCGAACGGGTTGCGGTAGGGATCGGGGTTCAGACCATGGTGGATCGGGCCGCTTCGCTGTGCCCAGGACTTCCAGTTGTGCATCGCCGTGAGCGCTCCGGTCGGCGCGCTGCCGCCGTGATAGCCGTTCCGCACGCCGATCAGGTCGGCGTGGCCGGTGTGGAGCCGCGCCATCTGCATCGCCAGATCGTTCGCCTCACTGCCGCTGTTCACGAGATACACGCGGTCGAGCCGGCGCGGCAGCTTCGCGGCGAGCGCCTCTGCGTAGCGGGGCATGTTCGGGTGGAGGAAGGCCGTCGAGGTGTGCGCGAGAAGCGCCATCTGCTTCTGGACGGCCGCGACGATCCGAGGATGGGAGTGGCCGCAGGCAACCGTGCAGATGCCGGCGAACAGGTCCAGGTAACGGCGGCCGGAGTCGTCCCAGACGTACTGCCGATGGCCCTCGACCAGCATGACCGGCTCGCTGTAGAGCGTGAAGAGAGCGGGGTTCACGTAGTGCCGCCTGAGCGCGAGGACCTCCTCGCGCGAGAGCCCCGTGTAGGTCTCCGGTTGGTGGCTGCACGGAGGCAGCGCGAGTGGGTCGGCCTTGGCCTTGGCTTTGGCTTGCGGCGGGACGTCCAGGGTGAGTGTCATGGTCGATTCTCCTCGCGGCCCGGTCGAGTGATGGGCCGTTGATTCGTCTCGGTTTGAAGGCCCCGTTCAGGGGCGTCACGTCGGGATCTCAGGGATTTGCGCGCCGGCAGGGGAGAGTAGCAAGTCCCTGGCGAGCGCGCCTCGTCCTCGACGCGAATCAACCCAACAGGTCAGCGATTGCGAGCGCAATGACCTCGGTCGACCGCGTGATGTCCGAGAGCTTGCAGCGCTCGTCGGGCTGGTGGGCCTGCTCGAGCTCGCCCGGCCCGTAGGCGACGCACTGCGTGATGCCGCCGATGCGGTGGAAGTGCTTGTGATCGTAGGTGCCGGGGCTTGCAACCAGCTCCGCGGGCGCACCGAGGACCGTCGCGACGGATCGGTCAAGCGCGCTGACCAGGCGGCACTCCTCGGCGGTCTGGGTGGGCTCGACGGAGAGCACTTCCTCGACGTCGAAGTGAATGCCCGGCCGGTTCTGTTCGACCGTGGCCAGCACGTCGCGGATCTCGGAACGCACCTTCGCTCCGCCCTCCTCGAGCAGGTAGCGCCGGTCGACGACGATCTCGCAGGAATCGGCGACGCAGGGAGATGGCAGCCCCTGGCCGGTTGCGCCGTCTTCGTCGGCGGGGCCTGAGCCCTCGATCACCTGGCCGCCGACGATCGAGTTCACGTTGACCGTCGGCCGGCGCGCCTCCTCCGGCACGACCGGAAGGGCGGTGACCAGATCCTGGAGCGCCTCGCGGATAGCGAGCGCGGCCTCGGCGGCCGCGTCGATGGCCGACACGCCGAGGAAGGGCATCGAACCGTGAGCGATGCGCCCATGCGCCGTGATCCGAAACCAGATGACGCCACGGTGGCCGATGCAGATTCGGTTCGGGCCGAACGGCTCGGGGATGATCACCCAGTCCGTCGTGCGGCTCGTGACTCGACCGGTAGCGGCCAGGTGGGCGACGCCGGCGTGTCCGCCGCTTTCCTCGTCCACGGTGCCGCTGATCTCGAGCGTGCCCCGAAGATTGACGCCGGCTCGTTGCACGGCCTCTGCCGCGAACAGGGCGGCCGCGATCCCGGCCTTCATGTCGGCGGCGCCGCGGCCGTACAGGTAGCCGTCCCGGATCTCCCCGCTGAACGGGTCGACCGTCCAGCCATCCCCGGGCGGCACGACGTCGGTATGGCCGTTCAGGTGCAGAGCCGGCCTTGGCTCGAGTCCACGACGTCTGCCGAGCACATTCACCTTCGGTCGTTCGCCGTCGGCGCCCGGGGCCTCGATGTACTCCGTCTCGAAGCCGCTCGCATCCAGCCGGACGCCGAGCAGTTCAGCGCACTCGCGGTACGCGTCGCCGGGCGGGTTGACCGATGGCACCCGAATGAGCTCGGCGGCGAAGTGCGCGGCCTCCTCGCCGCAGGCGGCGGCCTCGACGAGCACGCGGTCGACGAGCCGGGCGGGCAGACGGTCGAGACCGCTGTCGCCCGGGGGCCGGAGTGGCGGCGTGTCTTCGTTCGGTTTGCGGGTAGGTGCCATTCTCGCCATAATCCTCCGGTTACGGTCGGTGATCGCCAATCGGTTCCTGGGTTGCGGCGCAGCTGCGATCTGCAGGTTCGCATCGCCGGTCGCCGCTCTGGTTGTTCTCGGGAGATGTGCCGTGTTTCGAATCTTAGCGTCGCGAATCGACCAGCGCGTCATCCGATGCCTCCTTCCTCTTCTGGGTTGCGTCCTTGTTACCGGCGAGATTGCGGTGGCTGAAGCGAGCGAGGATCCTGGCCTGACGGCGGTCGCGGGGCTGCGGGTGGGCCAGTTCACCTACGAGGAGCGCCCGACGGGTTGCACCGTCGTCCTCGCGATGGACGGCGCGGTCGGCGCCGTCGACGTCCGGGGCGGCGCCCCGGCAACCCGGGAGACGGACCTGTTGCGCCCGCACAACATGGTCCAGCAGGTTCATGCCGTCGTGCTCACCGGCGGCAGCGCCTACGGTCTCGACGCGTCGGGCGGCGTGATGCGCTACCTCGAGGAGAAGAACGTCGGATTCCGGGTGCGCGCCGGGGTCGTGCCGATTGTCGTCGCCGCGTCGCTGATGGACCTGGGAATGGGCGGCAGCAGCCGACCGCGCCCGGACGCCGAGTGCGGCTACAGCGCCGCCGATGCCGCCGACGCGAGCCCGGTTGCCCAGGGCAACGTCGGCGCCGGCGCCGGCGCCACGGTCGGCAAGATGGGCGGGCGCGGCACGTCGATGAAGGGCGGGCTGGGGAGTGCCTCGATCACGATCGACGACGGCCCCCTTGCCGGCCTGGTCGTTGCGGCGCTCGTGGCGGTCAACGCGGTAGGCGACGTGATCGATCCGTCCACGGGCGAAGTCGTCGCCGGTGTGCGAGGCCCGAACGACGAGTTGCTCGACGCCCGCAAGCTGCTGCGGAGCGGCTTCATCCGGCAACGCCCGCGGCGCGGCAGCGGCGCCGCCGGCGGCGCCGGCCGCGAGAACACGACGATCGCCGTCGTCGCAACGAACGCGAGCCTCGACCAGGCGGAAGCGACCCGGATGGCGCAGATGGCCCACGACGGGCTTGCCCGGTCGATCGTTCCTTCCCATACTCCCGGGGATGGCGATACCGTGTTCGCCTTGGCGACGGCGAAGTGGGACGGGCCTTCGGAGGTCAGCCGGATCGGCGCTCTGGCGGCCGAGGTGCTGGCCGACGCGGTGCTGAACAGCGTCCGGCACGCGGAATCACTGCCCGGCTACCTGGCCGTGCGCGACCTGCCCTGAGGAACTCATGACGACGAGCGATCCCTTCCGTCTCGACGGGCGCGCGGTGGCGGTGATTGGCGCCGGTTCGGGCATCGGCGAAGGCGCGGCCCTGGCTTGCGCGGGGCAGGGCGCGGCAGTCGCCTGCTGGGACGTGAACCTGCCGGCGGCCGAAGCAGTGGCGGCCCGCATCCGGGCTGCCGGCGGCGAGGCCTCCGCGGCGGCGCTCGACGTTCTCGATCGCTCCGCGATGGCGGCGGCGCTTGATGAACTCGCAGACGGGGGCCATCTCGCCGGCGTCGTCGCGACGCCCGGCGTGAACGTACGGAAACGTCTGCTCGACTACCGGCCGGACGAGTTCGAGCGGGTCGTCACGCTGAATCTGCGTGGTGCGCTGTGCGTGCTGCAGGCGGCGGGCGACGTGCTGGCACGGTCTGGGGGCGGCAGTATCGTGCTCCTCTCATCCATCCGATCGCAGGTGGTCGAGCCGGGCCAGGGCGTCTACGCGGCGACGAAGGCCGGGATCGCGCAACTTGCACGCACCGCGGCGGCCGAACTGGGCGGCGCCGGGGTCCGGGTCAACGCGCTTGCCCCGGGCGTCGTTGATACGCCGTTGACCAAGCCGATCCAGGAGGACGAATCCTGGAACCACGCGTATGCCTCGAAAACCGCGTTGGGCCGTTGGGGACGCGCGGAGGAGATCGGCAATGCGGCGGCGTTTCTCGTTGCCGACGCGTCAAGCTACATGACCGGCGCCGTTCTGTTCGTCGACGGCGGTTGGACGGCCATCGACGGTCGCTTCGAACCGCCGGCTTGACCGTCGGCCGAGGTCGTCGGCGACCAGGGAGCGGCGCTCCGAAGGTAGACTCGCCGGCGCGATGACGCCTTCGCCCGATCGATTTCGGCTCGACGGCAGGACCGCCGTCGTGACGGGCGCCTCGTCCGGCTTGGGTGTCGTCTTCGCCCGCGCACTCGCCGATGCCGGCGCCGCGGTCGTCGTCTCGGCCCGTCGTCTCGGCCGTCTGGAAGCGCTTGCGGCGGACATCGAGGCGGGCGGCGGGGCGGCCCTGGCCGTCGCCTGCGACGTCGCGGACGAAGCCTCGGTCGACGCGTTGGCCAATGCCGCCGTCCAGCGCTTCGGGCGCGTCGACGTGCTCGTCGCGAATGCCGGCGTGGCCGAGCCGGTCGCCGCCGAACGCGAGTCGCTCGAAGTCTGGGAGCGGGTCGTCAGCGTGAATCTCACGGGCGTCTTTCTCTGCAACCGCCGTTTCGGGGCAGTCATGCTCGAGCAGGGCGCGGGGTCGATCGTCAACGTCGCGTCCGTGCTCGGCGTGGTGGGCGCCGGGCAGATACCGCAGGCCTCGTACACCGCGTCGAAGGGCGGCGTCGTCAATCTGACGCGGGAGCTGGCGGCGCAGTGGGCTCGCCGCGGCGTCCGCGTGAACGCGATTGCCCCGGGCTGGTTTGCATCCGAAATGACGGAGGAGATGTTCGCCTCCGACCAGGGCGTCCGCTGGATTCGCCGGAAGACGCCGATGGGTCGACCCGGCGAGGGCGACGAGCTGGCGGGACCCATCGTGTTTCTGGCCTCCGACGCGTCGAGCTACGTGACCGGTCAGACGCTGGTCGTCGACGGCGGATGGACGGCGATCTGACCGGAGTTGCGCGGCGTCGGCGACGCGGCGCGCGAAGGATGGGATTCGCGTCGAGATGACGTTCGATATCGCATTCCTGCTCGTCGTACTGGCGGGCATGGTCGCTCTGTTTCTCACCGAGAAGCTGCCCATCGATCTGACGGCCTTCCTCGGGCTTACGGTTCTCATCTTCGCCGGCTACGTCGAGATCGGCGATGCCTTCGATGGCTTCGCCTCGCCCGCTGTGATCACCATGCTGGCGATCTTCATCATCAGCGCGGCGTTGATGCAGACGGGCGTTGCCGACGTGATCGCTGCCGGCATTCACCGCTTCGTCGGCGGTCGGGAGGCGCCGCTCGTCGTCGCGCTGATGCTCGTCGCGGGCGGGCTGTCGATGTTCACGAACAACATCGCGGCCACGGCGGTGCTCATGCCGGCCGTGGCGAGCTTGGGTCGGCGCGCGCACCTGCCGCCGTCGCGCCTGTTCATGCCGCTCGCGTTCGGCGCCATCCTGGGCGGCACGGCGACGCTGGTCGGCACGCCGCCGAACATTCTGGCAGCGTCCATGTTGCGCGAGCGCGGCTACGAGCCGTTCGGATTGTTCGACTTCACGCCCGTCGGCCTGGTCCTGCTCCTCGGCGGCCTCGCGTTCATGCTGACCGCGGGTCGCCGCCTGCTGCCGGGTCGACGGACCGCTCCCTTGAGCCGCGAACAGTCCGAGTTGGCGGACCTCTACGGTCTGCACGAGGGGCTCTTCTCGATTCGGATTGCCGTCGCCTCGCCGCTCGACGGAGCTACGCTCCGCGAGACGCGGCTGGGGAGGACGCTGGGCGTCCAACTCCTCGGCGTCGCCCGGGGCGACGAATGGGAGCTCGCGCCCGCCATGGACTTCGAGCTGAAGGGTGGCGACGAGTTGGTCGTGCAGGGCGATGCGGACGCGGTCAGCGAGATGCTGCGGCTTCAGGGCGTCGATGTCGACACCTCGACGACCGGAGAGATCGGGTTGCCCGATACCGGCGTGACGGCGATACGGGCGCGGGTGACGACGTCCTCGCCGCTGATTGGCGGGACACTCGCCATGTCCCGGTTTCGCGAACGCCACGGCGTGTTCGTCATCGCCGTCGAGCGCGACGAAGAAGTCCGCGTCGACGGGCTGGCGGGTCTCGTGCTTCGCGAGGGAGATCTTCTCTACGGGCTGCACGCGGGCGACGCGCCCGAGGCCGGGCCTCTGGGGATGCCCGCCGGTCTCGTCGAGGTGGAGGAATCGGGTCCGGCGGCGCTCGACCGATTGGAGGACCAGCCGGTCGTCGTCATCCGGTTGCCGGAGGGCTCGGCGCTGCTCGCGGCGGGAGTCGGCGTCGAATGGATGGGGCGGGTGATGAACCTCACGGTGGTGGCGGTCGAACGCGGCGGCGACCTGACCTGGGCGCCCGGTCCCGAGGTTCGCTTCGAGGAGAACGACCGGCTGTTCGTCAAGGGCAGGGCGCGGCGCCTGCGCGCGTTGCTGCGCATGGGAGAGGTCGAGTTGACCTCCGGCGTTTCCGCGCCGACCTTCGAGTCGGAGGAGGTGGGGATGGCGGAGGCGACGCTTGCGCCGCGTTCGACTCTGGTCGGCCACAGCCTCGCCGCACTCGGTTTCCGGGAGCGCTTCGGGGTTCAGGTGCTCGCCATCTGGCGCGAGGGCAAACCGCTGCGGAGCGGTCTGGCCCAAGTCGTCCTGCGGGTCGGCGATGCGCTGTTGCTGCAGGGGCGCCGCGGTCGTCTGTCGCTGCTTTCGCGCGACAGCGACCTCGTCATGCTGTCGGATGTCGCCGACGAACCGCGAAGGCTCCACAAGGCGCCCTTCGCGCTCGGCGGACTCGCACTGATGGTCGGTCTGGTCGTGACCGGTACGCCGATTCAGGTGGCTGCCTTCGCCGCGGCGAGCCTGGTCGTGCTGTTCGGGGCCCTGACGATGGAAGAGGCGTATCGAGCAGTCGAATGGCGGGTCATCTTCCTGGTTGCCGCGATCCTGCCGGTTGGCGGGGCGATGGAGAGCAGCGGCGCGGCGGCACTGCTCGCGAGCACGGTCGTCGACCTGGCCGGCCCGGTCGGTCCGTATGCCGTTCTGGCGGCGCTCGTTGTCCTGTCGAGCCTGCTCAGCCAGTGTCTCGACGGAGCGCCGGCGGTCGTCCTGCTCACGCCGGTTGTGCTCGAAGCGGCTCAGGGCCTGGGGCTGTCGCCGTATCCGCTGATGATGGGCGTGGCGCTCGCGGCGTCGGCGGCGTTCATGACCCCGTTCAGCCACAAGGCGAACCTGCTGGTGATGGGCGCGGGCGGCTATCGCAGCCTCGACTATCTGCGGGTCGGCACGCCGCTGACGGTGGTCGTGCTCGCGGTCATCGTGTGGGCCGTGCCGCTCCTCTTCCCCTTCTGAACGCACTGTCCCACGATGCGGGCTGTCGCCGCGAGCGAAGCGCCCGCCGCGCTTCGGCTAGGATTGGCGTTTCCCAGTTTTCGAGAGCTCGTCCGACAGACGAGAACCGTCAGGAGTTCCCCATGCCGTCCAATCCACGCAACCACTGCCTGCCGAGCCTCGGCGTTCTTCTCGCGGTGTTCGCCTCCAGCGCCTTCGGCCAGACGACGGGCGACATCCGCGGCTCTGTCCGCGACGCGAACGGCGACCCGTTGCCTGGCGTCACGGTCGCCGCGACGATCGAGGATCGGGGCATCTCGAGGTCGACGATCACCGGCGTCGGCGGCAACTTCGTCATCTCGTCGCTTCAAGTGGACGACTACGTGGTGACGGCGGCGCTCGACGGTTTTCGGGAGCATCGAGTCGAGGGTGTGCGGGTGAACATCAGCGCGACGGTGAACCTGGACATCCAGCTCGCCCTCGAGGCGGTCGTGGAGGAGGTGACCGTGACCGCGTCGCCGATCCTCGATGTGACGAGTTCCAGCGTCGGCACGAGCTACACGGCGGACTTCATCGACGATCTGCCGACGGATCGGAACTTCTGGGATCTGGTCGCCGTGGCGCCCGGGATCAGCCAGGCTTCGGAGGGCAGCACGTCGTTGACCGCCTTCGGTTCGAGCGTCGCCTCGAACTCCTGGCGCATCGACGGCCTGGACACGACCTCCTCGGATACGGGTCGCGCCTTCTGGTGGACGAACCCGGCGATCATCGAAGAGGTCCAGGTGCTGGGTATCGGCGCTCCAGCCGAGTACGGCAGCATGTCCGGGGCCGCGATCAACATCGTGACGAAATCCGGCACGAACGAGTTGACCGGCACGATCGATTGGTACCACATGAACGACGGGCTGACGGAAGAGAACGCAGCGATCGACGGCATCTCGTTCCATCGCGAGGAGTTCGACGACTTGACGGCTACTCTCGGCGGCCCGTTGGCCCGTGACAAGGCGTGGTTCTTCGCCTCGATTCAGTCCACGGAAGATGCGTACACCGAGCCGGGGGTCGATCCCTCCTTCCCGACCGCGTATCCGACGACGCGGTCCGATATCAAGTTGAATCTGGCGCTCAACGACAGCAACCTGATCGAGGCGAAGTACCACTACGAGGACTACGATTTCGTGTTCGCGGCGCCGAATACGACGCCGGACGCCATCGCGACCGAGTTCGGCAACAACCCGGCCTGGGGCCTCCAGTTCCAGTCCGTGTTGACCCCGAACGACTACCTGGAGGTCCTCTACACCGGCTACAGCAGCGACGACAACCTGCTCTCGGCAACGGGAAGCACGGCCGCGCCCTACGCCGACTATTCGCCGGTGGACGGCGGCCCCACCCAGTACAGCGGGAGTCCCGGCTACACCTACATCTGGCTGCTCGGGCGCGATCAGTTGGACGTCAAGCTCTCGCACCACGCAGACGATCTTCTGGGTGGCGACCACGACTTCAAGTTCGGTATCTCCTACGGTACGGGCAGCGGCGATACGCGGACGGGCGGCGGGCCGAACGGCGTGTACTACTACCGCTACGAGTATCCGGGATACTCCGCCTATTACTACCGCGTGACCGCGCGGCCCTTCTACTACGGAGCGGAGACGGCGGTCGCCTCGGCCTTCGTCGACGATTCCTGGCAGGTCAACTCGAACCTGACGCTGAACGTCGGCGTGCGCTACGACAGGACGAACGGGGACATTCCGGACTACCCGGTGCTCGCGCAGGACTGGAGCCCGACCTCCGAGCTCATTCCCGGGGTGAAGGACGTGACGGATTGGTCGCTCGTCTCGCCGCGCCTCGGGATGGCCTACCAGCTCGGCGACCGGCAGGTGCTGCGGGCTTTCTACGGCAAGTTCTATGACGCGGACGTCACCGGTCACTGGTACGCGCCGCCGCCGAACGCTCCCGACTACATCTACGAGTACAGTCTCTCGCTGGACGGCCCGTGGACGTACTCGCGCTCGTTCGAGTACCACGGGAACCTGGTCCACCCGGATCTGAAGCCGCCCGAAACGGACCAGTTCACGCTCGGTTGGGAGCGTCGCTTCGGGGACAACGTGACCTTCGGTGTTCAGGGTGTTTTCAAGGAGGCGAAGAACCTGATCGGCTGGGAGATTCTGGACGACGGGGTCGTCGAGCGCGTCCCCTGGACGAATCCGTTCACCGGCGAAACGGAGCAGCTGATCAGCATCCTCGAGCAACCGACGACGCGGAAGGGCAACGGTCCCGGCCCGGGCTCGGCAGCTCCCGGCCGGAGCTACTACCAGGACTACGAGGGCATCGTCTTCTCCTTCAACCGGCGCTATAGAGACGGCTGGAGCATCCAGTCGTCCTACACCTGGTCCGACTCGTCCGGCTTCATTCCGCGACCGCTCCTCCAATCTCAGGGAGACCCGTTCTATGCCTCAACCGATGGCCGCGATCCGAACAACTGGATCAACGCGGATCAGGCGCTGCAGAACGACCGCGAGCACGTCCTCCAGTTCCAGGGCAGCTTCGAGTTGCCGTGGCAACTCAAGGGCTCGGCGACGTACACCTACATGACGGGCAAGCCGTACAGCCGTCAAGTGCGCATTGGGGGGCGTGGCTCGCCCGCGCCGCTCGCCCAGGGCCAGCAGAGGGTGATTGCCGTTCCAGCCAGCGACGATGCGCGGCTTCCGGATCAGAACAACTTCGACCTCTCCTTCGGTCGCCGCTTCGACCTTGGCCGGGCACAGCTCAAGCTGGACCTCCAGTTGCTGAATGTCCTCAACGAGGATACCCACGACTGGTGGCAGGAACTGACCGTGGGTCCGGACGAGGAGTACGTGCCCAGCGGTTACCTCTTCCCGCGGCGGGTCATGATTCGGCTGGGTCTCGAGTTCTGAAGGAACTCGACGGAGCTGGCGAATTGCCGCCGGGAGGAACGCGAACGCTGGCTCGAGACCAGAAACGCCTCCTTGCCGCTCTCCTCCTGCCGACGGTAGTCGGAGGTCTGCCCGCCGCGCATGCAGCGCAGCAGAGCGTAGTCCAGGAGTCAAGCGAGGTGCGCGTATGGAGGTCTATCGATGATCGAGGCAACTCCGTCGAGCATCGGGAGACCGCTGAATGGCGTCAAGTCTCGACACTCGACGCGGATGGACGGCGCGTCAAGGTCGTCACGCGGCTTCCCGATAGCCGCATAGGGCAGGAAGATCATTTCGCCTACGCTGATGATCCAGTCCCTCCGAAGGGCGCGCCTGCGGTTCAACTGCACTCCGCGAAGGGTACGAACATCTCGGAGCGCCAGTTTCAGCGATTTCTTGAACAACTTCCGCCACTTCCCCAGTGGACGCCGGACCTGCGGGATGTGGGGATTGGCTACGGCGAACGCGCTGACGAACCAAGGGTCGGCTCTCCGAGGCACCCGTGGGGGCGTTACACGCGAGATGTGCGGGATGGATGGGTGCGTAGCGTCGCAGACCTGCTGGGCAAGAGAATACAGATCACGGCCGCCCAGACTGCGTCTGACCGGGTCGAGATCACGGATGACTGGGGTGGGACAAGGTTCGATCAACTGCGGAACACGGCCTCACTTGGCGCCGAGGATGGCGGACGCGTTCCCGCCGTCACATCTCAGGACCAGTTCGGTCGCATCGCACAGATCGTCACGAACGATCTTGGCTTTCCCGCCGAAGGATGGTTCGGAGAGAACCTCGTCGTTCGGTATCACTATCCTCAGTTGCTGGCTAATGAGCTTCTGTCCAGCGGAGGAGTAGAGGGCTTGTGGATGGAGTTCATCGACGTTCGAACCGGAGAGGTCCTTCTGGACTCCCGACGCTTGGGCGTGACCGGACGAAGCCCAGTCTTCGAGGCGGCCGGCGGGGTCGTGGAGTCTCTGGGCGACGAGCTCTTCGTCGCTGTGTGGTTTGGCCACACTTTGCAGACGTCTACGGATCGCTACGCTCTGTTGCCGTTGAATGGCGGAGAGCCATGGCGAAGCCTCGTGACCGGCGGAACAGAGGAACCAATGCTCTGGACGCGCGTTGACTACACCGATAGTCGGCTTCGACTCCACATCCGTTCAAGCGAGGGCGACCTCATCGTTGAGGCGCCGCGTCGAGGACGCGGCTCGGTTCGTGTTGTGCATCCCGCGGGACTCGACCTGCCGTTGAGCCCTTCCGAATCCGCTGCCAACGTAGGTGACACAGCGGGCATCCCGTCGAACAATGGAGGGCAACCCCGGCGACGACCGGCTGGACCACAGGCGTGAGCTGGTTGCTTCTCTGACCGGGGTCCTCTCGCCTACCTGTCGTGGTAGAGGGTTGCGTCTTCCGTGTGGAGGCCCCTCGGATCGTCGCGCTTCGACTCGTAGAGCCGGCCCTCCGCGTCGACCAGGGCGTCCTGGAAGATCGCGTCGTCGACGGCAACGTCGCTCGGACAGGAGATCTCGATCAGGTTGCCCGCTGGGTCGCGGATGAACATCTGCATCGCGCCGTCGGGCAGCCGCCGCACCTTGCCCCACGGCGAGGTGTCGATGGCGCCGAGCTCGCGCATGCGGAAGAAGATCGCGTCGAAGTCGTCGACCTGAAGGCAGAGGTGGCCGCGAAACGACGTCTGGTCTTCCCATTCGGTGACGTGAAGTTGCTGCTTCTCGTTGATCTTGAAGAACTGGGCGGGGAAGTCGAGATTGAACGTCGGCAGGGGCTCGAGCCCGAGCTCGTGCTCGTAGAAGGCGCAGGCCTTCTCCAGGTCGTCGACGACGACCGTCGCGTGCTGAATCTGAAGTACCTTCGTCATTTCCGCTGAGGGTATCGAATCCGGCCGGGGCGAACCGAGTCCTCTCGGCGGCAACGCCGTCGATGTGTGACACACGTCAGACGATGTGCCATGCTGCCGAGGTGATGTCCGAGATGACCGCGCCGGTCAGTAATCGACTCGGCGCCCAGGGTCGTCTGGTCGTCGAGAGCAGGGAATCCGTTGTCCGGCGGATCCAAGAGCGCTTCGGCACGCACGGTCGCGACTTCGCCACGGGCTGCTAGCGGATGAGCGGTAGCAGCTCCTTCGCCGAGCGCCGCGTGAGCATCGTGTAGAACTCGTCGCTCAAGAGGTTGCTGCCGTGGTCTTCGATGAACTTCTTCTGTTCCGGCGTGATGTCGGTAGGTTCCGTTTCGACCGCGTTCGGATGCCGGTTGGCCGGCGTGCGATCGATTGAGGCGACGAACTCGACGGTCAGCGCGCCGTCGTAGCCGACCTCGCGTAGCGTCTCGACAATCGCCGCCCAATCCAGCGCGCCCATGCCTGGCGCCATTCGGTTGCTGTCCGCGACGTGGAAGTCGACAAGTCGCCCCGCGGCTTGGCGGATCGAGGCGAGCAGGTCGCGGTCTTCCATGTTCATGTGGAAGGCGTCGAGACAAACGCCGCAATCCGGCCCGGTCGCCTCGGCGAGTGCCAGAGCCTGCTCGCCGCGGTTGATGAAGTACGTCTCGAAGCGGTTGATCGGCTCGACCGCCAGCAACACGCCGGAAGCCTGACCGTGCGCGTAGATCTCCTGCATGCTCTCGACTGCCCAACGCCACTCGTTGTCCGGCGTCGAGTCGGGGTCGACCTTGCCGACAGTGCCGGGGACGACGGATAGCTCGTGGCCGTCGAGCTCCTTGACGAGGGTGACGCAGTCCTTCACGTACTCGACGGAACTTGCGCGCTCGGCCTCGTCCTTCGCGATCAGGCTGCGGCCGTCCATCATCAGGGTGACCGAGCCCCAGCAGCGAATCCCGTAGCGTCGGAGGAGTTCGCGGACCTCCGCCGTATCGTAGAGCTCCGGCTCGCCGCTGATCTCGAGCGACTCGTAGCCGAACTCCTTGAGCCGCGCGAGCGTCTTCTCGAGCGGTTCGGCGCGCATCCAGTTGTGCATCGACAGGTGCATCTCATCGGTCTCCAGATATGAGGCGAAGATAGCAGGGTCCGCGCCGAAGCGCCGCCGAACAGAGGCTTCCACCTCAGCGGCGGGGGAATCCTCGCCAAGGATCCGCCGTTCCCGTCCGTCATACGGATGAGTGGGGATGGGAGAAGCGGCTCAGCATGTCGTCGAGTCCGGATGGGCGGCCACCGGCCGGTGCTCTAATCTGACTGCCGTGCCGAGAGGTGACGAGGATCTGGTTCGGGCTGCCGCCCTGGGCGATCGGGAGGCGTTCAAGGAACTGCTGGACCGCCACTACGACCGGATCTTCCGGTTCTGCTTTCGCTTGACAGGGCGCCGGGAGGAGGCGGAGGACTTGACGCAGGAGATCTGTCTCGCGCTCCCTCTGAAGCTGAAGCAGTTTCAGGGCAGGGCACGGCTCGAGACCTGGCTCTACCGGATCGCCGTCAACGCGGCGCATGATCGGCGGCGACGCGCCGGCAGCCGGAGGCGGGCTGCCGAGGGCTGGGGAGACTGGGAATCGAACCGTCGCTTGGCGGAGACGGAACGGGAGGCGGAGCTCAATTGGCTCCGGCGATCGATGAGGGCCCTGCCTGGGGACCTTCGCGACACGGTGGCGCTCGTTCTCGACGGCGGGCTGACCCACGCGCAGGCAGGCGAGGCGCTGGGGATTTCGGAAGGCACGGTGAGTTGGCGGCTGGCGGAAGTCCGGAAGCGTCTGCGGGCGCTCTGGCAGGAGGAACTGGAACGATGAGTGATCCACTCGACGACTTGAAGCGCGCTCACGATCGCGTGACTCCCGCGCCCGACCCGCATCGGCGGAAGACGAACCTGGCGCGTGCCCTGGCCCGCTTTGACGAGCTCCAAGAAACCGCGGCCCCGCTACGTCGTACCGACAACCGGCCGAATTCATGGCTGGCCCTTCTCGAAGGAGTACGACAAATGCCAAAGGACCTTCTTGCCCGCCCCGCCCTTGCCGCTGCTGCCTGCCTGCTGGTTGCCGTCGGCCTCGGCGGGTTCTTCGTCTATCTGAGCCGCGAGCAGCCGGCCCCGGACTACCTCGTCGCGACGGTCGAAGAGGATGCGGGTCAACCGGGGCCGACGCCGCTTGCCGAGCCCGTTGCGGAGGCGGAACCTCTCCGTGAGGCCGAGCCGACGGTGGTGCGGGAGTCTCCGGCCGAGCCGCCGACGCCACGACAACCCGAGTCGCCGCCGGCGCCTCAACCCGAGCCGGCGCCGCCGGTCGAGGGCGCCGCCGAGCTTCGACGCGGAGACCTTTCCACAGCCGTCCGCGTGGTTCGCGACCCCGGTGCGCCGGTGGCGGAACCGCAGCCGGAACTCCCACCGCCCGACGATTTCGGGGTTGCGCCTGGCGCCACGGTTCCCCTCGAACGCCGTCGCGCGGAGCTCGGGTCCGAGGCGCGAATCGAGGCCGAGTCGTCGCTCCGCGAGAACATCGTCTTCCAGGAGTCTGCGCTTGCGGCAAGAAGCCTGGCTCGTTCCGTTTCGGTCGCCGATCCGGTCCCGGCGCCGCCGCCTCCCTTGGGCGAGACGTTCGCCAACGAATCCTCGAGCCCGGTCAAGCTCGTGGCGGACGAGCCGGTGTCGACCTTCTCGATCGATGTCGACACGGCGAGCTACTCCTTCCTTCGGTCTTCCCTCATGGAGTTCGGCGACCTGCCGCCGGCCGGAGCGGTGCGGATCGAGGAGCTCATCAACTACTTTCCCTACGGCTATCCCGCTCCGACCGCGGGGGAGGCCCCGTTCCGGTCGACCGTGACGGTCATGGACTCGCCGTGGAACGTGGACACGCTGCTGATTCACATCGGCATCCAGGGGCGGCGGCCCGCCGTCGACGACCGTCCACCGCTCAACCTGGTGTTCCTCGTCGATGTTTCCGGCTCGATGAACAGCCCGAAGAAGCTGCCTCTGCTCCGGCAGTCGTTCCGGATGATGCTGGGACAGCTTCGCCCGACCGACGAGGTTGCCATCGTGACCTATGCGAGCGGCACGGAACGGGTGCTCGCGCCGACGCCCGCCTCGGATCGGATGGCGATTCTGGCGGCCCTGGACCGCCTGGACGCCGCCGGCTCGACGGCGGGCTCGGCGGGGATCCAGTTGGCGTACCGGACCGCCGAGGAGATGACGGCGAAGGGCGAGGTCACGCGCGTTCTCCTCGCGACGGACGGCGACTTCAATGTCGGGATAGCGGACCCGGCCGAGCTCGAGAGTTTCATCGCGCGCTGGCGCGACAGCGGCATCTATCTGTCCGTGCTCGGCTTCGGCCGCGGCAACCTGCAGGATGCGACGATGCAGGCACTCGCGCAGAACGGAAACGGCCAGGCTGCCTACATCGACACCCTGGCCGAGGCGCAGAAGGTCCTCGTCGACCAGCTCGTGGGGACGTTGTTTCCGATCGCCGACGACGTGAAGATCCAGGTCGAGTTCAATCCTCGAACGGTGGCCGAGTATCGGCTGATCGGCTACGAGACGCGGAGTCTCAGGCGCCAGGACTTCAACAACGACCGAGTCGACGCCGGAGAAATCGGCGCCGGCCACGCCGTGACCGCGATCTACGAAGTGGCCCCCGTCGGCTCGCCCGCCGTGCTCCACGATGCGCTGCGTTACGCGGAGTCTGCCGCCGAGCGCCCGAACGCGCCGGCCGGCGCCGACGAGACGTCCGAGCTCGCCTTCCTGCGCTTGCGCTACAAGGCGCCGGGCGAGTCGTCGAGCCGTCTGATCGAGCTGCCGATCGTCCGCGGCATGGGCGCCGCAGGCGAGGACCAGCGCTTCGCCGCGGCAGTCGCCGGCTTCGGCCAGTTGCTTCGCGCCGGCGCCTACATCGGCGACTGGACGTACGCCGACGCGATCGCGCTCGCCGAACGGAACACTGGCGCGGACCCCTTCGGCTATCGGCGTGAAGCGGTCACGCTGATGCGACTTGCCGAGAGCCTCTCGCCGTAGCCGTCCGACGCGGCTCAGGCGTCGACGAGAAACCGGCGGAGGCTCCGCGTCACGGCGTTCGGGGCTTCCGCCATCAGCATGTGCCCGGCGTCCGGAATCGTCTCGAAGACCGCCGATCGCCGGTTGCCGCGCCCGGATGAGTCGTTCAGCATGGAGGCCAGGGCGTCGCCGGCGCGGGGAGGCGTCATCCGGTCCTTGCTGCCGGAGACGACGAGCGCCGGGCAGGCGACGCGGCTCGCACTGTCCGCGCTCTCCCACTCGTTGCAGGCGGCGAAGTCGCGGTGAAGCACGTGGGGCGGGCAGCGGTCGAGCAGCGCCAACGTCGCCCCCAGCATCCACAGGCCGGGAGCTTCGGCGCCGCCGAAGTGGGCGCCGGCGCCGTGGCCGAAGGCGGCGATGAACCGGTGGGCGGCGAGCGGCCGCTTCAGGGTGTCGGCGAGAAGCCCCGGATGGACTCGCAGCGTTTCCCCAGCTCCGAAGATGGCGAGTCGGCCGACTCGCTCCGTCAGCCCGGCCGCTACATCGATCGCAATACAGGCGCCCATCGAATGGCCAACGATCGCGAGACCGGTTTTCCCGCTGCGGGGTTCCGCCAGCGCGGCTTCGGCAAAGGCCGTCGTCCAGTCGGCGTAGTCGGCAATCGACACGATCGAGTCGTCGTCCGCCGACATCCCGTGGCCAGCCAGATCGGGGGCGGCGACGTTCCAGCCGTGCTGAGCGAGTGACCGCGCCTGGAGCGCCCACACGGTGTGGTCGCAACCGGCGCCGTGAATGAGCAGGACGAACGGCTGGCCCTGACGCCAAGCGGCGCCTCCCGTCCCGTAGTACGCGCGACGGCCGCCGACGTCGAGTTCAGGCACGGCGGTCCTTCGAGGCGGGCCCGGTCATGCCTGAACCGCTCGCGGACGTGAACGATGCTGGTCGGATCGCTTCAGCGCGCGGTCGAGGTCGCGGATCAGGTCCTGCGGGTCCTCCAGGCCGACGGACAGCCGGACCATTTCCTGGGTGACGCCGGAGTCTCTGAGTTCCTGGGCGCTCATCTGCTGGTGGGTCGTGCTCGCCGGGTGAATGACCAGGCTCTTCGCGTCTCCGACATTCGCCAGATGCGACCAGAGGTCGAGGCCTTCGATGAACGCGATCCCTGCCTCGAGTCCGCCGCGGATGCCGAAGGTCAGCAGAGCGCCGCTGCCCTTCGGCAGGAGCTTCCGGGCAAGCTCGTGCTGCGGATGGCTCGGCAGGTCGGGATAGCTCACCCACTCGACGGCCTCGTGTTGCTCGAGGAACTCGGCGACTGCCCGGGCATTCTCGACATGTCGGGCGACCCGCAGCGGCAGCGTCTCGAGCCCCTGGAGCAGGTAGAAGGCCGCCTGCGGGTTCAGACAGGCGCCGAAATCGCGCAACCCCTCCAGACGCGCCTTGAGGATGAACGCGGGCGGTCCGTAGTGCTCGGCGAAGGCGACGCCGTGGTAGCCGGGGCAGGGCTCGGTCATCACCGGGAAGCGCCCCGAGGCTGCCCAGTCGAACCTGCCGCCGTCGACGAGAACGCCGCCCAAGGTCACGCCGTGACCGCCGATGAACTTGGTTGCCGAGTGCATGACGAGGTCCGCCCCGAGGTCGAGCGGTCGTGACAGGAAGGGCGTGGCGAACGTGCTGTCGATGAGCAGGGGTACGCCGAGATCGTGTGCCGACTCGGCGACTGCCGGAATGTCCAGCACGTCGATCCGCGGGTTGCCGATCGTCTCGCCGAAGAACAACTTCGTGTTCGCTTTTGCCGCGCGGCGGAAGTTCCGCGGGTCCGTCGGCTCGACGAAGGTCGTTTCGATGCCGAAGCGGCGGAGCGTGTGGTTCAGCAGATTGTGAGTGCCGCCGTAGATCGCAGCGGACGAGACGACGTGGTCGCCGGCCTCCAGGATCGTCGCCGCGGCGAGATGGAACGCGGCCTGGCCCGAGGCGGTCGCGACTGCGCCGACGCCACCCTCAAGGGCCGCCACGCGCTCCTCGAACACCGCTACGGTGGGGTTCGAGATGCGTGAGTAGATGTGTCCTGCCTCCTCCAGGTTGAACAGGCCGGCCGCGTGGTCAGTGTCCCGGAAGACGTAAGAGGTCGAGTTGTGGACG
Source organism: Candidatus Multivoraceae bacterium (assembly GCA_965219625.1). Taxonomy (GTDB): domain Bacteria; phylum Acidobacteriota; class Thermoanaerobaculia; order Multivoradales; family Multivoraceae; genus Multivorans. The sequence goes on from OZ244782.1 coordinate 2,721,991, forward strand.
GGCACCGCGCGCGCTCCGGTCGCGTCGTCCGGACGCTGACCGGCGTGGAGCGTGAGGGTGTCGAACTTGTAGAACCAGTCGCTGCTCATCCCGTTGCCTCCCGGTTGGGTAACTGGCTCGAGGCGGGCCGTGAGTGTAGCCGCACGGAGGATCGAGCAGACGGCGCGTCTTCTGCGGCCGGCGCGACGGGTGTGGCAGAGTCGCGTGCCGAGGAGGGGCACGGATGGGAGTCGTCGAACAGTGGCATGCCTGCCTGGACCGAGGCGAAGTTCTCCTGCTCGACGGCGGTACCGGCACGGAGTTGGAGCGGCGTGGCGTGCCGATGGACTCGGCCGCCTGGTGCGGCACGGCAGCCCTCGACCATCAGGACGCGATTCGCGCCGTCCACGAGGAGTACATTCGGGCCGGCGCCGACGCGATCATCACGAACACGTTCGCCACTCACCGACCTATGCTCGAAGCAGCGGGCCTGGGCGGCAAGGTCGACGTGATCGTGCGGCGGGCGGTCGACGCGGCGCTTGATGCGCGGGAGCGGGCCGGTTGCCCAGGAGTTCTCGTCGCCGGTTCGCTGTCGACGATGGCGGCGGGCAACGTCCGCGGCGCGTACCCGGGCCCCGACGTAGAGGGGGCGGCCTATCGGGAGCAGTGCCAGCTTCTCGCCGCGGCCGGCGTCGATCTGATCGCGCTCGAGATGATGCAGGTTCCCGAACGCGCCGCCCTCGCCTTCCATGCCGCCAGGGAGACCGGGTTGCCGGTGTGGTTGGGCGTTTCCGCGCGAAAGGACCGCGAGACCGGCGCGATCACGGCGTTCAACTGGCCGGATATCCGCTTCGAGTCCCTGCTCGATGCTCTGATTCCCCTCGGGCCGTCCATCGTGAACGTCATGCATACCGAGATCGGCGCCGTGCCGGAGGCGGTGGCGATGGTGCAGGAGCGTTTCGAGGGTCCGGTGGGGGTCTATCCAGAGTCAGGCTACTTCACGATGCCGAACTGGAACTTCGTCGATGTCATCGATCCCGAGCAGCTGTTGGAGCATGCGCGCTCCTGGGTCGAAGCAGGCGTGTCGATCGTCGGCGGCTGCTGCGGACTCGGGCCGGAACATATCCGAGCGCTCGGCGCGCTGCGCAGTGTAGAGGCAGCCGGCGCCTGATCCCGTCGTGCGCGGAGGAGGAGCACGATGGGAGGATCGGGCCCGGGCGGCGGAGCTGCCGAGAGCGCGTGGAGAGCTGTACCCTGGGCCGATTCGACGTGTCCTGACGTTCGGGTCGCTCGGTGGACTCCCGGTCCTGCTCGGCGTGGTTGTCGCGTGCGCTCCGGGCCCGGGCAAGGATGCGCAGCCATCCGCGCCGACCGCCACCGCGCCGGCGGCCGACGTGGCGCGACTTCTCGCGGGCGCGGAAACGGCTCGGCCCCCGGTCATTCTGATCACGATCGACACGCTCCGCGCGGACCGACTGTCGAGTTGGGGTTCGGACCGGGTGCAGACGCCGCACATGGACCGGCTCGCCGCGGAGGGCGCCCGGTTTGCCAACGCGTCGTCGACGGTGCCGTTCACTCTGCCGGCGCACAGCTCGATGATGACCGGTCTCTACCCGCCATCCCACGGCGTGCGTGAGAACGTCGGCTACGTCCTGGGCTCGGACGCGGTCACGCTCGCCGAGCGGTTCCAGTCTCTCGGCTACCACACCGGCGGCTTCGTCAGCGCCTTCGTGCTCGACGCCCGCTGGGGCATCGCCCGCGGCTTCGAAACCTACGTCGACGACTTCGACCTCGAGTCGATGGACGGAGCGAACCTCGGGTCGGTGCAGCGCGCCGGGCCGGAGACGATCTCCCGCGCGCTGGACTGGCTCGACAGCTTGCCGGGAGCCGGCGCCGACGGCGCCGCGGCCGGCGGCCGGGCGCCCTTCTTCCTCTGGCTGCACCTGTTCGATCCCCACGATCCATACGAACCTCCCGAGCCGTTTCGTTCGGCCTATCCGGGTCGTCCGTACGACGGCGAAGTCGCCTACACGGACTCGCTGATCGGCGAGTTCCGGGCTGCGCTCGAGGAACGGGAACTGTTCGACGGCTCGGTCGTCGTCCTGACGTCCGATCACGGCGAAGGCCTGGGAGATCACGGCGAGAGCTACCACGGCTTCTTCATCTACGACGCGACGGTTCACGTGCCCTTCATCGTCCGCCTCCCGGGCGGTGTGGAGGGTGGGCGAGTCGTCGACGACGCGGTCAGCCATGTCGACATCGCGCCGACGCTGGCCGAGCTCATCGGTCTTCCCGAGATCGCTCCGTCCGCGGTTCACGGCAGGAGCCTGTTGCCGGACATCGAGGGGCGGAGCGCTCCGACGGGCGGGCGCGGCGTCTACGCGGAGTCGTTCTACCCGCTCTACCACTACGGTTGGGCGCCGCTCCGCTCGTTGCGTACCGCGGAGTACAAGTTCATCGAGGCGCCGGACCCCGAGCTCTACGCGCTGCGCGAGGACCCTGGCGAACTGAACAACGCGCTCCGCGTCCGCCGCGACGTGTCGAGGGGAATGCGCGCCGAGGCCCTCGAGCTCATCGCCGAACTCGACCGGTCGGCGCCGGCGGCGACCCCGGAACCGGATCTCGACGAGCAGGCGCTGGCCCAGTTGCGGGCGCTTGGGTACCTCGCCGGCCGCGGCGCAGGCGACCGCCGGGAGGTAGACGGGCCGCGCGCGGATCCGAAGACTCGCGCTCATCTTCATCGGGCGCTGATGCGTGCTCAGAGCGCTTTCGGGCAGGGCGACGACGAGGTCGCGGTGGCCGAGCTGCGGTCGGCGCTTGCCGAGGATGACGGTCTGCTCGACGCCCACCAGCTTCTGGGGACGATCACCTTGCTTGGCGGCGAGCCCGTGCCCGCGATCGACCACTTTCGTCGCGCGCTCGAGCTCGACCCGGAGCACCGGCAGTCCCTCCTCGGCTTGGCGAACGCCTACGATGAGCTCGGTCGCATCGACGAGGCGATGGTGGGGTATCGCCGGCTGCTCCAGGTGGCCGGCCAGGACTCGAAGGCGACGCTGGCACTCGCTCGCATCCACGTCGACCGCGGCAAACTGGCCGAGGCGGAGCAGGTGCTCGCGACCGCCGCGGAACACCCCGAACCGCCGCCGGTCGTCACGAACAAGCTGGGCGAAGTGGTTGCGCTGATGGGCCGCCGCGACGAGGCGGAGGCGCGGTTTCGCGAGGCGATCGCGGCGAACGAGGAACTCGGCGAGGCGCACTACAACTTGGCGGTCCTGCTCGATGAGACGGACAGGCTGACCGAGGCGATCGAGCGCTATCGGCGCGCCGCCGAGCTTCGCCCGGGCGATCATCGCCCGCGCTTCAACCTGGGCCGCCTCCACGGCCGCCTCGCGCAGCCGGAGGCCGAGCTCGAGGCGTTCCGCGCCTCGATCGCGGCTGCTCCCGAGTTCGCGCTCGGCCATTTCCATCTCGCGAAGGCCCTGATGGACCAGGGGCTCGATCTGAACGAGGCGGAGGCGATCGCCCGTCGAGGCCTCGCCCAGGCGCCGTCCGGCCGGGACGGCGCTCTCGGTTGGTTCGTTCTTGCCGACATCCTGAACCGTCTCGGACGCCTCTCCGAGGAACAGCAGGCATTGGTCGAGGGCAGGAAACTGCTTGCCGAGGACGCGGCTGGGGATACGATGCTCAGATGAATGGACGAACGAACCCGCTCCGGCTCGCCCTGCGGAGCCTCCTGCTCGTGCTGCCGGCAGTCGGCTGTACCTTGGACACCGCGTCGGCTGACGAGGAGGACGCGCGGACACCTGAGACCTGGCATGAGCAGGTCTCCTACGCTCTCGGGTGGAACATCGGCGGAAATCTGGAGGAGGGCGATCTCGAACTCGATGCGGAACTACTGCTCCGTGGCTTCCGGGATGCCGTGACCGGCGCCGACCCGGCGCTCGAGGCCGCCGTCGTCGACACCGTCCTGAGCGAACTCCAGGGCCGCATGCAAGCGCATATGGACGAGGCGAAGCGGGCGGCTCTGGCCGAAAACACGGCCCGCGGCATCGCGTTCCTGGCAGCGAAGGAGAGCGAGAACGGCGTCACGAAGACCAATTCCGGCCTGCTCTACAAGGTGATCCGCGCCGGTAGCGGCGAGAGTCCCGCAGCGACCGACATGGTCTCCGTCCACTATCGAGGCACGCTCCTCGACGGTACGCAGTTCGACAGCAGCTACGACCGCGGCCAGCCGATGACCTTTCCGGTGAGTGGCGTGATTCAAGGCTGGGTCGAGGCGCTGCAACTGATGAGCCCGGGCGCGAAATGGGAGCTCTACATTCCCTCCGGCCTCGCCTATGGCGACCGGGGTTCGCCGCCGCTCATTCCTCCCGGAGCGACGCTGCTCTTCGAGGTCGAACTCCTCGAGATCGCCGAGTAGCTCAGGCGAGCAGGCTGCCCGACGTACCGGAACTGACTGGACGTTCAGTTCGGATCGACGGTGAATCGGTAACCGATGCCCCGCACGGTATGAAAGTGCCGGGGTTGTTCCGGGTCCGGCTCGAAGCGCTTGCGGAGCCGCAGGACGAAGTTGTCGATCGTCCGCGACGACGGGAACGCCTCGTAGCCCCATACGCGGTCGAGGATGTCCTCGCGTGACACGACCTCGCCCTCGCGATCCGCCAGAGTCTTCAGAATCATCGCTTCCTTCTGCGTCAACTGCTGGTCCTCGCCGTCCCACGAGGCGCCCGCGAACGCGGTGAAATCGAAGTGGTTCCCGCCGAAGCGGACGACGTCGACGCCCGTATCGGCGGTTCGCCACGACCGGCGCCGCAGAATCGCCTGGACGCGGAGCAGCAGTTCCGTGAGGTGGAAGGGCTTCGCGAGATAGTCGTCGCCGCCGGCCTTGAGCCCCCGGATCCGGTCGTCGACGCCGGCTTTCGCGGTCAGGAAGAGGACCGGCGTGTCGACGCCCTTCCGACGCGCCTCCTCGCATAGCGTGTAGCCGTCGACGCCGGGCAGCATGACGTCCAGGATGACGAGTTCGTACCGCGGGTCCCGGATGCGCTCGAGCGCCTCTTCGCCGTCGCCGACCCAGTCGACCTCGATGCCGTCCGCCTCCAGGTTGAAGCGGATGCCTGCCGCCAGATTCCTCTCGTCCTCGACCAGCAAGACGCGGGCGGCGTCGGCCGCCTGAGCGCTCACCGGGCCGCTCCGGCGGTCGCCTCTGCAGCTGGCCAGATGACGCGGAACGTCGCGCCACGCCCGGGCCCCTCGCTCGCCGCCTCGACCCTTCCGCCCTCGAGCGAAACGAGTCCGCGCACGAGATAGAGACCGAGGCCGCTGCCCTTCTTGTCGCGCCGCAACTCGTTGCCGGGACGGTAGAACTTCTCGAACAGGCGGCCCGCCTCCGCCGGTTCGAAACCCATGCCGTCGTCGGCCACCTCGAGCTCGATGGCCGACTCGAGTCGCCGCGCCGACACGACGACGCGGCTGCCTCCGGCCTCCGCGGAGTCGACGGCGTTGCCGATCAGGTTGCGCAGCACCGTGCCCAGGCCGACCGGGTCGGCGTGAAGCCCGAGGCCGGGTTCGACCTGTACGTCGACATCGATGCGGGCGGCGCCTTCGCCGCGGTGGCCGAGCTCCGCGCACGCCAAGGACACCGCCTCCGACAGGTCGACCGCCTCGCGGACTCGTTCGGCTTGGCGCTCCTCCAGGCGGGTCGTCTCGAGCAGGTTGCCGACGAGCCGCTCGAGCCGTCGCAGATCCTCCAGGTTGCGCTCGAGCAGGTCGCGCCGGTCGAGCGCGGCGAGATCGCGGAGAAGGAGCGTCTCGGTCGTCAGCCGGAGGCTCGCAAGCGGACTCCGCAGTTCATGCGACACTGCGGCGAGGAAGTTCTGTTGCCGAGCCAGGAGATCCGCCTCGCGTTGGAGCACGCGCCACAGGACGAGGATTCCTCCGCCCAGCACGAAGAGGAAGAAGGCGCCTTCCCAGCGATACTGGCTGAGGTGGCTTCGGCGCTCGAGCTCGATTGCCTCGAGCGAAACCTGTGGGATGCGGGCGCCGTCGGCTTCGATCTCGAGTTCGGGGTAGAACTCCCGCAGCTCCTCGGCTGGCTGACCTGCCCGAAGCGCCGCTTCCGCCGCCTCGCGGTGCAGCTCGAGCACGACCGCGCGGTCGTCGGCGATGCGATCCGCAAGCCGCGACTGATCGACGAGCCACCAGACGACCTGCACCGCGGTCGCGCCGAGGACCAGCAGGAACCCGACCTGCGTGCGCCGGACCCACAGCCCCTCTGGGGATGCGGCGCTGAGCGAACCGGTCGTCGACCGCGATTTCAGCATTCCCTTATTCTGCAACGAACCGGAGGCTGGGTCGCGTGGCTGGCGGGTGTCGGTTCGGGACGAGCCGTGTAGGCTCCGCGACCGGTGATGATCGAGTCAGTTGCCATGGAGCGGGTCCGCTCGACGGACGGCGTGGAGGTGGTGGCTTACGACTACGGCGGTCAGGGGCCGGATCTGCTCTGCGGCCATGCGACGGGGTTCCATGGTCGGGTCTACGATCCGATGCTGGCGCATCTGAGCGGTTTCCGGCTGATCAGCGCGGACCTGAGAGGCCACGGCCGCGCCAGCGTCCCGGACGGTCTCGACTATCGATGGGAGTCCTTTGCAGATGACCTGCTGGCAATCGTCGACGCGCTCGCCCTCGGTTCGCATGGGCCGCTCTACGGTTTTGGGCATTCGATGGGGGCGGCGAGTCTGCTCATGGCGGAGCCTCGCCGGCCCGGTACCTTCGCCGGCCTGGTCTGCTACGAGCCGGTGGTCTACCCGCCATGGGAGAACGACGACGCGGTCCGGCTGTCCGGCTGGGTCGAGCGGACGACTCGTCGGCGGCGTCGCTTCGAGTCGGCTGACGCGGCGGTCGCCAACTTCAAGGCGAAACCTCCGTATTCCCTGTTCGACCCGGCTGCGCTCGATGCCTACGTGGAACATGGCTTTGCGGGGACTGCCGGCGGCGCGGTCGAGATCAGGTGTCGGCCTGAGGTCGAAGCGCAGATCTACCTGATGGGCCCGAACCATCGGGCCTGGGACACGCTGTCGGCAGTGCGATGCCCCGTCACCTTGATGCGTGGCTCGGTGCTTCAGCCGGGGCCGGCCTACTGGGCAGAAGCGCTGGTTGAGGAGTTGCCCGATGTCGATTTCCTCGAGGTCGAGGAACTCGGGCATCTGGGGCCGATGGAGAGACCCGAGATGATCGCGCATCTCGTCGCACGGTCCCTCCGCGCTCGGCGGACGGGGACGAGCGGGTAGGTACCGAAGGTACCTCGAACGGGCGGTCCATCGTCCGACCGGGTTCGCCGCCACCCTTCGCTATCCTCTCCGGCGTGGAGCCGCTGCACCTGATTGTCGTCGCCCTGGTGCAGGGGCTGACCGAGTATCTGCCGATCAGCTCGACGGCGCACCTGATCCTTCTGCCTCGACTGTTCGGTTGGCCCGATCAGGGGCTGGCGGTCGATGTGGCCGCGAATACCGGTACGCTCGCGGCGGTCGTCGCCTACTTCCGACGAGACCTCCTGCAGTTCGCGCGGGCGTTCGCGCCCGGTCGGCGGCCAGCTTCGGAGTCGGTCGCCCGGGATGCGGCACGTCGAATGGTGTGGCGCTTGGCTGTCGCGTCCGTGCCGGTGCTCATCGCCGGTATCGCTGCCGGGGACTGGATTGCGGGTGACGCGCGTCGACCGGGCGTCATCGCCTGGGCGACGATCGGATTCGGTGCGGCGCTCGGCGTCGCCGATCGTTGGGGGAAGCAGAACCGCAGGCTCGACCAGGCAACCTGGCTCCACGCCGCCTGGTTCGGCGTGGCGCAGGCGTTGGCGCTTGTTCCCGGAGCTTCGCGGGCCGGGGTCGTGATCAGCGCCGGCCGGCTCCTCGGCTTCGACCGGGAGTCGTCCGCGCGGTTTTCGTTTCTCCTTGCGATTCCGGTAGGAGTCTTCGTTGCCGGCAAGGACGGCCTGGACCTGGTGCGCGGAACGTTGCCCGTGTCGCAACTGCCGTCCTTGCTCTTCGTTGCGGCGCTCTCCGCAGTCGTGGGATATGTCGTGATCGGTTTGCTTTTGGGCTGGGTGCGGCGCCGGAGTCTGCAGGTCTTCGTCGGCTATCGACTCGCGTTGGGAGTCGCTCTCCTCATCCTCCTCTGAGGCGCCGGTCGAACGTCGCGCGGCTTCCGAGCTCCGTGCTCAGGCCATGGCGACTCTGGCGGCGATGGCCTGGCCCATCTCGGTCGTCGACACGGCCGCCTGCCCCTTCAACGCGAGATCGGCAGTGCGGAGTCCATCGTCGAGCACTCCGGCGACGGCGGCCTCGACCGCGGCAGCCTCATCGTCGAGCCGCAGGCTGTGGCGAAGCAGCATCGCGACGCTGAGGACGGCGCCGATCGGATTCGCTATGCCCTGCCCGGCGATGTCCGGCGCCGCCCCGTGGACCGGTTCGTAGAGCCCCTGGCGGTTCGAACCGAGCGAAGCGGAGGGCAGCATGCCGAGCGACCCGGCGAGGATGGCGGCCTCGTCGCTCAGGATGTCCCCGAACATGTTGCCGGCGAGGATCACGTCGTAGTCGGCTGGCGAGCGCATCAACTGCATGGCGAACGCGTCGACGAGGTGGTGAGTCACTTCCACGTCGGCGTAGGCGCTGGCGACCTCGGTGACCGACCGTCGCCAGAGTCGCATCGAGGCGAGCACGTTCGCCTTGTCGATCGAGGCCAGCTTGCCGCGCCTGCCGCGGGCGGCTTCGAGCGCCACCCGCGCAACGCGCTCGACCTCGGCCGTCGAATAGACGAGCGTGTCGTGGGCCGTATCGCCGTCCCCCTGTTCCTGGCGCGGTCCGAAGTAGATGCCGCCGGTCAACTCGCGGACGAAGAGCAGGTCGACGCCTTGAAGGAGCTCGGGCCGGAGCGGCGCGAACTCGATCAGCGAGTCGAATACGGGCACCGGGCGAAGGTTCGCGAACAGATCGAGTGCTGAGCGCAGATCGAGCAGTCCCTGTTCCGGGCGAAGGGCCGCCGCCGGATCCGACCACTTCGGGCCGCCGACGGCCCCCAGAAACACGGCGTCCGCCTCGCGGCAGGCGGCAAGAGTGTCTGGCGGCAGGGGGTTCCGGAAATCGTCGATCGCGTTGCCCCCGATCGGGTGCGCCGCGATGTCGAACCGGTGATCGCCGAGCGCGGCGACGAGGTCGAGGATCCGCGTCGCCTCGGTCGTGACTTCCGGGCCGATGCCGTCGCCGGGCAGGATGACGATGTTCGCGTGCATGGCGGAACTCCAGGGCGAGAAGGGAGGGGGCCGTAGGTGGAGGCGGAGAGGGCAGGCCGGCTCAGCCGGTCCGCGTGTCGAGCCTTGGCGCGTGAGTCGCTTCGAATCTCTCGATGGCGGGCAGCTGCTCGAGGAGGTAGCCAAGCTGGTCGACTCCGTCGAGCAGGCAGCGGCGGGCGAACGGGTCCACGTCGAAGGACGTGTCCTCGCCGTCGGGGAGCCTGAGCGTCTGCGCTTCGAGGTCGATCGTCACCTGGGTCGCGGGGTCGTCCGCCACGGCTCTGAAGAGCGCCGCCGAGACCCGGTCGCTCACCGCCACGGTGAGTAGACCGTTCTTCAGTGCGTTGCTGCGGAAGATGTCCGCGAAGGAGGTGCTGATCACCGCGCGGAGGCCGTAGCCCACGAGAGCCCAGGGCGCGTGCTCTCGGGAGCTGCCGCAACCGAAGTTGTCGCCGGCGAGGAGGATCTTCGCGCTCTGGTGCTCTGGCCGGTTGAGCACGAAGTCGACATTCGGCTCGGCGTTCGGATCGCCGTCTCGGTAGCGCCAGCGAGCGAACAGGCCCGAGGCGATTCCCGAGCGGTCGGTGACCTTCAGGTAGGACGCGGGGATGATCTGGTCGGTGTCGATGTTCGTGATCGGCAGCGGCGCCAGGGTGCTCGTCAGGCGGTCGAAGCGGAGGTTCACGACAGGACCTCCCGCACGTCGGTAACCCGGCCGGTGATCGCCGACGCGGCCGCGGTCAGCGGGCTGGCAAGAAAGGTGCGGCCGCCGGCGCCCTGCCGGCCCTCGAAGTTGCGGTTCGACGTGCTGACCGCGTACTGGCCGGGCTCGAGCTGGTCGCCGTTCATCGCCAGACACATCGAGCAGCCGGCCTCGCGCCACTCGGCGCCGGCGTCGATGAAGACCTGAGCGAGACCATCGTCTTCAGCCTGTTTCTTGACGGCTTCCGAACCGGGAACGACGAGCACCCTCAGGCCATCGGCGACCCTCTGTCCGCGCAGGACTCCCGCCGCGGCGCGCAGGTCGCTGTAGCGCGAGTTCGTGCAACTGCCAACGAAGACGACGTCGATGGGCTTTCCCGCAAGCCGTTGCCCGGGCTCCAGAGCCATGTACTCGAGCGCCTTGGCGAACGAGGCGCGGCCCTCGGGCTCGACGGACTCCGTCTCGGGAATGACGCCGGCGATGGGGATCGCCATGCCGGGATTCGTACCGTAGGTGACCATCGGTTCGAGAGCCGAAGCGTCGAGCAGGGTCGTCCGGTCGTAGACGGCGCCGTCGTCGCTGGGAAGCGATCGCCAGTCCTCGAGTGCGGCCTCCCAGGCTTCGCCCCGGGGCGCCATCCGCCGCCCCTTCAGATAGTCGAAGGTCACGTCGTCGGGCGCGATCAGCCCAGCTCGGGCGCCTCCCTCGATCGACATGTTGCACACCGTCATTCGGCCTTCCATGTCGAGGGCGCGGATCGCCTCGCCCGTGTACTCGAACACGTGGCCGGTACCGCCGCCGATGCCGAGCTTCGCGATGACCGCCAGGATGACGTCCTTCGCGACGACTCCCTCCTGGAGTCGGCCGTCGACGCGGACTTCGAAGGTGCTCGGCCGGTATTGGAGCAGGCACTGAGTGGCCAACACGTGGCCGACCTCGCTCGTGCCGATGCCGAACGCGAGCGCACCGACCGCGCCGTGGGTGCTCGTGTGGCTGTCCCCGCAGACGACCGTCATGCCGGGCTGCGTGGCGCCGAGCTCGGGCCCGATCACATGGACGATGCCGCGGCGGTCGTCGCCCATCGCAAACAACGGGATGCCGTGGCGAGCGCAGTTCTCCTCGAGGCGCTCGAGTTGGGCTGCCCCCTCCGGATCGAGCACCCGGAGTCGGGAGCTGCCGATGGACGGATCCGTCGGCGTCGAGTGGTCCATCGTCGCCAGGGTCAGATCGGGACGCCGTACGGAGAGCGTCCGCTCGGAGAGCATCGTGAACGCCTGCGGCGAGGTCACCTCGTGGATCAGATGCAAGTCGACGTAGAGCGTCGCCGGCAGGCCGGCGTCGCCATCCGTGACGATGTGGCGCTGCCAGATCTTCTCGAACAGGGTCTGCGGCGCGGTCATGACTGGGCCGGATTCCGGCTCGACACCTTGAGCGTCGCCGGGCCGGGTTCGCCGGCGGTGTACTTCGTGCCGACCGCGGCGAGCATCCGATTCAGCGCGGCGAGGTACGCCTTCGCCGACGCGACGATGACGTCCGTATCCGCACCGTAGCCGCCGAAGACGCGGCCGCGGCCTTGACCGCCCTCCGGGCTCTTGATCCGTACCGTAACCTCGCCGACCGCGTCGATGCCCTCGGTGACGCTGTGGACGTTGTACTCGAGCAGCGTGGCGCCGGCCTCGACCACCGCATCGATCGCCCGGTACGCAGCGTCGACCGGACCCGTGCCGACGCCGGGCGAGACATACTCGTCACCGTTCGGGCCGCGCAGCCGCACGGTCGCCGTCGGCATTCCGGGCCGTCCGCAGGTGATCTGCAGGTCGGTCAGAACGAAGAGCTCCGAGGGCGCGAGGATCTGCTGGTTGGCCAGCGCCTGCAGGTCGGCATCCGTGATGTCCTTCTTCTGATCGGCGAGCTGCTTGAAGCGGCGAAAAGCCTCGCTGAGTTCCTCCCGGTTCAGCTCGAAACCGAGCTCTTCCATTCGCGCCCGGAGCGCGTGCTTTCCGGAGTGTTTTCCGAGCACCAGACGGCTCTGGGTGAGACCGACGGTCTGGGGGGTCATGATCTCGTAGGTGCGCTGGTCCTGAAGCATGCCGTGCTGGTGAATGCCGGCTTCATGAGCGAACGCGTTCTCACCGACGATCGCCTTGTTTCGGGGTACCCCGATACCCGTGTAATGCGCGACCATGCGGCTGGTTCGGACGATTTCGGTCGTGTTGATCCGGCTGCCGATGCCGTAGATCTTCGGCCGGGTGTGGAGCGCCATGACGACCTCCTCGAGCGAGGTGTTCCCCGCGCGTTCGCCGATGCCGTTGATCGTCACTTCGACCTGCCGGACACCGGCTTCGATCGCGGCGAGCGTGTTCGCCGTGGCGCAGCCCAGGTCGTCGTGGCAGTGCGCCGACCACACGACGTTGTCCGCCCCGTCCGTTCGCTCGATCAGGCAACGGAAAAGGTCGGCGTACTCGGCCGGCATGTCGTAGCCGACGGTGTCCGGGACGTTCAGCGTCGTGGCGCCCTCGGCAATCGCCAGCGAGAGCACCTCGACCAGGAAGTCCGGATCGGAACGGGTGCCGTCCTCGGGACTGAACTCGATGTCGTCGCACAGCGATCGGGCATGGGAGACCATGTGGCCGACCTGACTCAGCACCTGTTCGCGGGTCATTCCGAGCTTGCGCTCCATGTGCAGGTCGGAGGTGGCGATGAATGCGTGGATGCGCGGCTTCGCCGCGTCGCGCACCGCCTCCCAGGCCTTGTCGATGTCCTCCCGCCAGCAGCGGGCAAGCCCGGCGATGACCGGACCGTCTCGCTTGCCGACTTCGCGGGCGATGCGGCGCGTGGCTTCGAGGTCGTCGGGGCTTGCGGCAGGGAAGCCTGCCTCGATGATGTCCACGCCGAGGACCGCGAGCTGGCGCGCCACCTCGAGCTTCTCTGCACTTGTCATCGTCGCGCCTGGCGATTGTTCGCCGTCGCGGAGTGTCGTGTCGAAGATGCGGACGTAGTCGCTTCTCTGCGCTCCGGTCACGATCACACCTCCTTCGCATCCAGAAACGGCATCATCCGGCGGAGCTTCCTGCCCACGTCCTCGATCGGGTGGTCGCGTTCCTGGGCGCGCCGTGGAGTGAAACGCGGACGGCCGTCCTTGTTCTCGGCGATCCAGTCGCGGGCGTACGTGCCGTCCTGAATGTCACTGAGGACCTTGTCCATGACCGCCCGCACGTCCTTCGTGATGAGTTGATCCCCGGCGTGGTAGCCGCCGTGTTCGGCGGTGTCGGAGACGCTGTACCACATGTAGCCGAGGCCGCCTTCGTACATCAGGTCGACGATCAGCTTGAGTTCGTGCAGGCATTCGAAGTAGGCGACTTCGGGCTGATAGCCGGCGGCGACCAGCTTTTCGAAGCCGGCGCGAACGAGGGCCGAGGCGCCGCCGCAGAGCACGATCTGCTCGCCGAAGAGGTCGGTTTCGGTTTCTTCGGCGAACGTGGTCTCGATGACGCCCGCCCGCGTGCAGCCGATTCCCTTCGCGTAGGCGAGCGCGTCCGCCAGAGCGCCGCCCGTCGCGTCGTTCGCGACGGCGACGAGGCCCGGCGTGCCTGCGCCCTCGGTGAACACTTCGCGTACCCGGTGTCCTGGCGCCTTCGGCGCGACAAGCGACACATCGATGTTTGCCGGAGGCGTGATCTCGCCGTAGCGGATGTTGAATCCGTGCGCGAACATCAGCGTATCGCCGGCTTTCAGGTGCGGCGCGACGTCGCGCTCGTAGACCTCGGCCTGCACGGTGTCCGGCGCGAGAATGATGATCGTCTGCGCGCGGGCGGCGGCGTCCGCGTTGCTCAGGACCTCGAGTCCGTCCGCTTCGGCCTTCGCCGCGCTGCCGCTCCCCTCGTGCAGGCCGACGACGACGTCGACTCCGCTATCGCGCAGGTTCAGCGCATGGGCGTGGCCCTGGCTGCCGTAGCCGATGACGGCGACGGTCCGTCCGTCGAGCCGCGACAGATCCGCATCGTCGTCATAGTAGAGATTCGCCATCGATGTCGTCCTCGTTGCGTTCTCAGAGGTGCGTCGACCTGCTGATCCGGTTGGTATTCGGGGTGGTTTCGTGCCGCAGGTTGCTCGTCACAACACGTTCTTGCGCGCCGCCGAGCGGCTTCGATTCGGCTTGTAGCCCTCGTCCTTCAGGGTGTGGCTCCCGCGGCCCATCGCGATGACGCCGGTACGTACCATCTCGATGATCCCGAACGGACGGATGAGCTCGGTGAAATGCTCGATCTTCTCCTCCTCGCCGGTGATCTCGACGACCAGGGACTCGGCGGCGACGTCGATGATCCGCGCACGGAAGATGTCGCAGAGCTGGATGACTTCGCGTCGGTTCTCCGACGATGCTCTGACCTTGACGAGAGCCATGTCGCGAGCCACCGCCGGCTTCTTGTGGAGATGGTCGACATGGACGACCTCGACGAGCTTGTAGAGATTCGTAACCAGGCGGTCCGCCTCGGCGGTGTCCGACTCCATGACGACCGTCATGCGAGAGAGATTCTCCCGCTGCGTCCGACCGACCGACAGACTGTCGATATTGAAGCTCCGCCTTCGGAAGAGGTTCGCCACCCGGGCGAGAACGCCCGGGCGATTCTCGACCAGCGCGGCCAGGATGTGCTTCGCCACAGCGGAATCTCCGTCTGCCGTCAGACTCCGAACCGCGAGCCGAGTTTGGCGTCGGCTGGCGCAGGAGGCGTCGGGGGCTGCTCGGCCCCCGCGGCGTCGGTGTCTGCGGAGGCTTCGGCCGCCTCCCGCTTGCGGCGTTGCTGCTCGTACTCTTCCGGTGTGGGACGCCGGATCATGTCGTCGAGGTCCGCGCCGGCCGGCACCATGGGATAGACGATCTCCTCTTTCTCGACGACGAACTCGATGAGCGTCGGACCCTCGGTGCGTGCCCGCGACGACTCGACGGCGCGCTCGATCTCGCTGCGCTCGGTGACGCGGATGGCTGGGATGCCGAATGCATCGGCCAGTTTGCAGAAGTCCGGGTTGACCATCGGCGTCGCGTTGTAGCGCTCCTCGTAGAAGAACTCCTGCCACTGCCGGACCATGCCCAGGAAGCCGTTGTTGATCACGGCGATGTGTACGTTGACCTGCTCCTGAACGGCGGTGGCGAGTTCCATCATCGTCATCTGAAATCCACCGTCGCCGACGATCGCCCATACCTCCTCGTCGGGGCGCGCCATCTTCGCGCCAATCGCCGCGGGTACGCCGAAACCCATCGTCCCCAGGCCGCCGCTCGTGATCAGGCTGTGCGGACGATCGTGCTGGTAGTACTGCGCCTCCCACATCTGGTGCTGGCCGACATCCGTGACGGTGACGGCGCCTCCTCCCGTGACCTCGAACAGATCGCGGATGACCTGGGCGCCGAGCAGCTTGCCCTCGGGCACTGCGGGATGCTGAGGCTCGTCCGCTGGCCGGACGATCTCGCGCTGCTCGGAGTCCGCCCGCCACTCGGCGATCCGGTCGAGCCAGGACGGCGCGGGCTCGCGCTCGACCCGGCCGAGCAGCTGGCGCAGCACCTCGCGCAGGTCGCCGACGATGCCGACGTCAGTGGCGACGTTCTTGTTGATCTCGGACGGGTCGATGTCCACGTGGATCTTCCGCGAGGCCCTCGCGTAGGTGGCGAGATTGCCGGTGACCCGGTCGTCGAAGCGCATGCCGAGCGCAATCAGCAGATCGGCCTCCTGAATCGCGTGGTTCACCTCGGCGCCGCCGTGCATTCCCATCATTCCCAGGCACAGAGGGTGGTGCTCGGACAGCGCGCCCTTGCCGAGCAAGGTCAGCGCGACGGGGATCTGCGCTCGTTCGGCAAGCGCCTTCAGCTCGCGATTCGCGTTCGACATCGAGATGCCGTGTCCGGCGAGGATGATCGGCCGTTTCGACTCGCGAATCAGCTCGAGGGCGGCGTCGATCTGCCGGGCCCGCGCCGACCGCGGCGGCCGGTAGCCCGGCAGCATGATCGGATCGGTGGGATACGCGAACTCCGCGGTCTGCATCTGAATGTCCTTCGGAATGTCGACGAGTACCGGACCCGGGCGCCCGGTGCGGGCGATGTGGAAGGCCTCGCGGATGACTTCGGGCAGTTCGTCGACGCTTGTCACGAGGTAGTTGTGCTTCGTGATCGGCAGAGTGATGCCGGTCACGTCCGTCTCCTGGAAGGCGTCGCTGCCGATCGCGCCGGTCGGTACCTGGCCGGTGATGCAGACGATCGGCGAGGAGTCCATCATCGCGGTGGCGATGCCGGTGACGAGGTTCGTAGCGCCCGGACCGCTCGTCGCGATCGCTACGCCAACCCGGCCGGTGGCGCGGGCGTAGCCGTCCGCCATGTGCGAAGCGCCCTGCTCGTGTCGGGTCAGCACATGGTGAATCTGCGGGTACTGCGTGAGCGCGTCGTAGGTGGGAAGGATCGCTCCGCCCGGGTAGCCGAACACGATGTCGATCCCCTCGCGGATCAGGCACTCGCAGACGATCTCCGCGCCGGTCAGGATCTTCGGCTCGTCGGTCGTCCGTGCGCTCGCCTGCTCCGTCGCCCGCGCCTCGGCGCCTGCGTCGGCATTTGCGGTTGTCCTGCCAGTTGCCGTGTCTTCGGTCATCATCGCCTCCTGTTCGCTTCGGACCTAGCCTTCGGACGCAGCGGCGCTCTGCGTTCGAGCCAGTTGGGGTACGGGCGTGAGCCAGCCGTGCCGGTCGGGGAGACGCCCTTCGACCAGCCCGAAGAACTCCTCCTGCAGGCGGTGGGTGATGGGTCCTCGGCGGCCGCTGCCGACCTGGATGCGGTCGACCGATCGGACCGGACTCACCTCGGCGGCGGTGCCGGTCATGAACAACTCGTCCGCCACGTAGAGTTCCTCTCGGCTGATCGGTCGGAAGTGGACATCGAACTGGAGATCCTGGGCGATGCGGATGACCGAGTCGCGGGTGATGCCGGCCAGGATCGAGCTGTAGAGCGGCGGAGTGACGATGACGCCATCCTTGACGAGAAACAGGTTCTCGCCGGCGCCTTCGCAGACCAGACCGCGCTCGTCCAGCATGATTCCCTCGGCGAAGCCGTTGTCGCGGGCCTCGACGGAGACGAATTGGTTCGTCACGTATTGACCGCTGATCTTGCCGAGCGGCGCCGCGGTGTTCGGGTTGAAGCGCCGCCAGGAACTGACTGCCGCGTCGACGCCCTGCTCGATTGCCTCCTCGCCCAGATAGCGCCCCCAGCGGACGGCGAAGATGGCGAGTTTCACCGAGCAATCCGTCGGATTCAGGCCCATGCTGTCTCCGCCGCGATAGACGAGCGGCCGGATGTAGCACGACTCGAGCTGGTTGCGGACGACGGCCTCGATGCACAGCTCGCTCACCTGGTCCTCGGTGAATCCGACGTCCATCCGCATGATCCGGCAACTGTCGAACAGCCGCCGGACGTGCGAACCGAGCCGGAAGACTGCGGTCGATTCGCCGGTGTCGTAGGCGCGGATGCCCTCGAAGACTCCGGAGCCGTACTGCAGGCTGTGCGTCGTCAGATGCACGTTCGCCTCGTCCCAAGGCTTCCACTGGTCGTCGATCCAGATCCACTCTGATCGTTCGATGGTCATTCCGATTAACTCCAAGGGCCCGCAGGCCTGAGACAAAGAAGCCCCCAGGCGTTGCTGGGGGCTTCTAGTCGCTCGCTGACGGTGTTTGCGCCTAGTTGGCCCCCTGGACGCCAAGGACCAGAACCAGAAGCAGGACGAGGATGAGCAGGCCGGCGAGACGACCGGCGTCGCTGCTTCGACCCGGCAGCGTCTCCGTGACGAGAGCCGCGTGCGACGCTGCTCTGTGCTCCCGCGCGCTCGTCCGCAACTGGGTCTTTCGCGAACTTCGGTACCGCAGCCTTGGCGCCGCCGAGCGTCTCATCGTCCGGTTCGTTCGTTCTTTTTTGGGCGGGGATTCATCAGGCGACCTGCCGTTCGGCAGGTTCAGTCGCGAAAGCGTAGGAGACGCCCTGAGGGGCTGTCAAGTCGGCCAGCTGTGGAGACACGGGCGCAGGAACGACGTGTCGGCCGTCGGCGATCGCCAGGGCGCTCCGTCTTTCCGATCCGCAACGTCCCACAAGGACGGGAATCGCCGATATCATCGAGCGTTTACGCGCGCTCCGCGCCCCTGGGTCCCTGTTGAAGCTGTTTCCCCGTCTGGAGTTTCATCGAACCGGCGTCGGTCTGTTGGCGGATCCTCATGATCCGGAGCCCGGTTCGGCGGTTCATCTCGCGAACGTGGCGGGCTCGAAGCGGCCGTTGACGTTCTGCAGTTGTTCGGCCGGGAGGCGGAGCGGCTGCCGTCACCTGAAGGAGCTCGAGGAGCAGATTCGGGAGTTTCGGCGGGAAACGGGAACGACCTGGTTCGATCTGTTCGGGCAAAGCGGCTGGTTTCGATTGGCGCAGACGCTCTTCCAGGAGAATCTGCCGGCGGCGGCGGAGTGCACCGTGTCATGGGAAGGCGCCGGAACGCCGATTCGGCTGTTTGCGCCGAACGGGGTCGAGGTGCTCGCGTACTCCGAGCAGTCGCCGGCGACGATTCGGTTCCTGGAGCGGATCGGCAAGCTGGCGCCGGGCATCACCGTCGACGATCGATCGGGGCTGATCGAGCGTCTGTCGACGTTCATGCGGACGCCGGAGGAGCAGCACCTGAACAAGGCCGGCCTGCAGACGAACCGGCAGTTCTTCGAAGGCAGCCTCTGGTGTCGGGTTGCGTACCATGCGTTGCGGGAATACGGAGATCTTCCGGTCGGCCGCGATGGCGATGCTGCGCGGGGCCCGGTCCGCCTGCGGCCCTTGATCGAACGCGCAAGCGGTACGTTGTTCCTGGAACTCCGGGTAGCGCCGGCGCTCGAGCCGCGGCTGCGCATCGCCGTACCCCGGCGTCGTGCCGCCGAGACCCTCGCGCTCCTTGCCGCGACCGGGTGGGCTCAGGTCATCCCGTTGCCGGCGGCCGACGTGTTCGCCATCGGCCCGGACACTCGAATCGACGAGAAGATCAGGTTCGACGTGCTGCGGCTCGCCGCCGAGGGCGAAGAGCTCCTCGACGAGCCGGAGCGCGAGCGCTATCGGTACGGCGACCTGGCGTACATCGACGAGCTGGGCGTGCTCGTCCGCAGGGCGGAGCGGGACGACGATCCCTGGCGCGAACCGGCCGCGCTCGATCTCGAACCGGCTCGAATTCCCACGTTCAACGCGGAACCGTGCGCCGGAGAGCCGCAGGATCAACTCGATGAGAACCCGCAACCGAGCCTCGGCATCCTGACGGAGTACGACTACATCGAGATCGAGCCCGAGCGTGACCCTCAGGCGGCCGGCGAAGGTTCGGCTGTCTCGGACCGCACGGCTCCGTCCGCGGGTGCCGACGAGAATGGCCTGCTGTCGATTCGCTTTGGATTCGGCGACGAGGAGGTGGCGCTCGACGAACTCCTCGCGGCGAAGCAGGCCGGGATGCCCTTCCTCGAGACCAGGTCGGGATGGATCGACCTGAACGCTCCGGCACTTCGCAACGTCGGCTCGCTGCCAGGACGGCAGGAGCTGGCCGCGCGTGCCGGACCGGTCGGCAACGGCGGTGCGCGCGTGCGGATGTCGTCGGCGGAGCTGCTGCGGCTTCAGGCCTCGAGCCAGGCCCCCATTCGGGTCGAGGGAGATGGCCGCAGCTCGGACTTTCTGCGCCGGTTCCTGAGTCTGCGGCCCGCCGATCCGCTGGTCGAGCCGGATGGATTGAAGAGCGTGCTCCGGCCCTATCAGAAGCTCGGCGTCGAATGGCTCAAGTTCCTTTACGAGAACGGGCTTGCGGGCCTGCTCTGCGACGACATGGGGCTCGGCAAGACGCATCAGGCAATGGCGCTGATGGTCATTCTGCGTGAACAGCTTCGCATCGATCTGCCCTTTCTCGTCGTCTGCCCGCGCACGGTGATCAGCCATTGGCGGAACAAGCTGCGCGAGTACGCTCCAGCGCTCCATCCGGTGGACTACCACGGGCCGCAGCGCGACCTCGACGAATCCCTGGACCGGGGCGACGTCGTGCTGACGTCGTACGGCGTGCTGCGAAACGACGTCGAGCGGTTCGCGGATCGTCACTGGGGCTTGGCCGTGTTCGACGAAGTGCAGCAGATCAAGAACCGGAGCACCCAGGGCTACCGGGCCGCGGCGGCGATCAACTCGCGGATGAAGTTGGGTCTCACCGGCACGCCGATCGAGAACTCGCTGGTCGAACTGAAGGGTCTGTTCGACCTCGTCCTGCCGGGCTATCTCGGGGGCGACGACAGCTATCTCGATCTGGTCGGCGGCAACGAACTCGACGCGGATTCCTGGTACGCGGTGAACCTGCGGCGGCTCACCTCTCCCTTCGTGTTGCGACGGGTGAAGACGGCGGTGCTCGACGAGTTGCCCGAGAAGATCGAGGACACGCGAACCTGTCGCCTGAGCGACGAGCAGCTGCAGATGTATCGGCAGACGATCGAATCCCGTGGCCTCGCTCTGATGAAGACCCTCCGCTCGGAGCGCGGTTCCCTGCCCTACATCCACATCTTCGCGCTGCTGAATGCGCTGAAGCAGATCTGCGATCATCCGGCGCTCGCCGTGAACGACCTCGACCGCTACGAGAACTACGAATCGGGGAAGTGGGACCTGTGCCGGGATCTGCTGGAAGAGAGTCTGGACAGCGGCCAGAAGGTCGTCGTGTTCACCCAGTACCTGGGCATGATCGGGATCCTCGAGCGGCATCTCTCACAGCTCGGCATCGACTTCGTCACGTTGACGGGTTCGACGCGCGAACGCGGGAGAGTCGTCGACCGGTTCAATCTGGACGCCGACTGTCGGGTGTTCCTTGGCAGTCTGAAGGCGGGCGGTACGGGCATCGACCTGGTCGGCGGCTCGGTCGTCATCCACTACGACCGCTGGTGGAACGCGGCGCGCGAAGACCAGGCGACCGACCGCCTGCACCGGATCGGGCAGAAGCGGGCCGTCCACGTTTTCAAGCTGATCACCGAGGACACGATCGAGGAGCGGATTGCCGACATCATCGAGCGCAAGCGGCGGCTGATGGAGAGTGTGGTCCAGGAGGACGATCCGGAACTCAAGAAGATCTTCTCCCGCGAGGAGCTCATCGAGCTGCTTCAGGGGCCCGGTCTGGACGACGCGGCGTCGTGATGTGAGGATCGCACCTTGACCGCGAACCGCATCGAGCTCTACGACACGACGCTGCGCGACGGCACGCAGCGAGAGAACATCTCGCTCTCGCTGGCCGACAAGCTGGCCATCGCGAAGCGTCTCGATGCCTTCGGCATTCCGTACATCGAGTGCGGTTGGCCCGGTTCGAACCCGAAGGACGCGGACTTCTTCGAGGCGATTCGCGACGTCGAGCTCCGCCAGGCGAAGATCTGCGCCTTCGGCAGCACCCGACGAAAGCACGCGGACTGCGCTCGCGACGGGAACGTGCAGGCTCTCGTGGACGCCGAGACCCCAACCGTGACGATCGTCGGCAAGAGCTGGGATCTCCATATCGAGAAGGTGCTGGAAACCGACGAGGACGAGAACAGGGCGATGATCGGCGAGACGGTCGGGTACCTGAAGCGACTCGGCCGGGAGGTGATCTACGACGCGGAGCACTTCTTCGACGGTTTGGCGGCGAATCCCGATTGCGCTCTCGGCACGCTCGGGGCCGCCGCCGAGGCTGGCGCCGACTTCGTCGTCCTCTGCGACACGAACGGCGGCGCTCTGCCTTGGCAGATCGAGGCGGGAGTCGAGGCGGCTCGGGCCGCGCTCGGCGCGAACCAGAAGATCGGCATCCATACCCACGACGACGGCGGTTGCGGCGTCGCGAACTCGCTGGCGGCGGTCCGCGCCGGCGCGGTGATGGTCCAGGGCACGGTGAACGGCTACGGCGAGCGGGTAGCGAATGCCAACCTGGTCACGATCCTGCCCGACCTGCAGTTGAAGATGGGTTATGCCTGCGTAGCCGAAGAGCAGCTTCGCGAACTGACGGGCCTGTCGCGCTACGTCGCCGAGGTCGCGAATGTCGCTCACGACGACCATCTGCCCTACGTCGGTCGGAGCGCCTTTGCCCACAAGGGTGGCATCCACGTCGCGGCGATGCTGAAGGAGCCGACGAGCTACCAACACCTGGCGCCCGAAGTCGTGGGCAACGAGATGCGCACCGTTGTATCGGAGCTCTCGGGCCGCGGCAACATCGTCCATCTGGCCGAGAGCACCGGCGTCGGTGCGGACACGCCCCATGCCCGCGAGGTCCTCCACCGGGTGAAGGAAATGGAGAACCGCGGCTACAGCTTCGAAGCGGCGACAGCTTCCGTCGAGTTGATGCTCCGTCGCGCCGCATCCGGTTACGAGCCGCCGTTTCGCCTGATCGACTACCTGACCGTCGTCGAGCACCGCGACGGCCGCGGGCTGGTGGCGGAGGCGACGGTGAAGGTCGAGGTCCGAGGCGGCACGATCGAGCACATGGTGTCCGAGGGCAACGGCCCGGTGAACGCCCTCGCGCACGCACTGCGCAAGGCGCTCGTTCCGCACTATCCGGCCATGGCCGACATGCGTCTGGCCGACTACAAGGTGCGGATACTCGACAGCGCCCAGGGCACCGCCGCGACGACCCGCGTTCTGATCGACTTCGTGCGGGGCGTCGACCGCTGGACCACGGTCGGCGCCGGCACGAACATCATCGAGGCGAGCTGGGAAGCGCTGTCCGACGCGGTCGAGTTCGGACTCCTGGGGTAGCCGGGCTCGGGAGCGGTCAGCGAGTGGACGCGGCGTCCCGCAGGAGGTCCTCCATGCCGACGCAGGTGCAGATCAGGTTCCGGTCGCCGTGGGCGTTGTCGACGCGGCCGACGGGGGGCCAGTACTTGTGCTCATCGTTCCAGGGGGCGGGATAGGCGGCCCGGCGGCGGGAGTAGGGGCGGTCCCAGTCGTCGGAGATGACGGCCGGGGCGGTGTGTGGAGCGCCTCGGAGCGGGCTGTTCTCGATCGTCGTTTCGCCGCATTCGACGGCGGCGATTTCGGCGCGGATGGCGATCATCGCGTCGCAGAACCGGTCGAGCTCCGCCTTCGATTCGCTCTCGGTCGGCTCGACCATCAGGGTCCCGGCTACCGGGAAGGACATGGTCGGCGCGTGGAAGCCATAGTCGATCAAGCGCTTGGCTACATCGTCGACTTCGACGCCGCAGGACCTGAAGGCGCGCAGATCGAGGATGCACTCATGGGCGACGAGGCCGCCCTCGCCGCGGTAGAGCACCGGGTAGTGCTCCTCGAGGCGACGGGCGACGTAGTTCGCGTTCAGGATCGCGATCTCGGTGGCGCGGCGAAGGCCGGCGGATCCCATCATCCGAATGTAAGCCCAGGAGATCGGCAGGATCGAGCCGCTGCCGACCGCGGCGCCGCTGACCGCGCCCACCGAGCCATCGCCCATCGTCCCAGCCGTCGTTCTGCCTCGCGCTTCCGCCAGGGGATGACGCGGCAGGTAGGGCGCGAGGTGCGCCGCGGCGGCGATTGGGCCCATGCCGGGACCTCCGCCTCCGTGCGGGATGCAGAACGTCTTGTGGAGGTTCAGGTGACAGACGTCGGCGCCGTAGTCGCCGGGCCGGCAGACGCCGACCTGGGCGTTCATGTTCGCTCCGTCGAGGTAGATCTGTCCGCCGTATCGGTGGACGATCGCGCAGATCTCGCGTATCGCCTCCTCGAAAACGCCGTGGGTCGACGGGTAGGTGACCATCAGGGCCGCCAGGTCGTCGCCGTGAGTCTCCGCCTGTTCCCTCAGATCGTCGAGATGGATGTTCCCCTCGTCGTCGCAGGCGACGGGGGCGACGCGCATGCCGGCGAGCACCGCGCTCGCGGGATTCGTGCCGTGCGCGGAGGTCGGGATGAGGCACACGTCGCGCCCGCCCTCGCCGCGGCGCTCGTGGTAGGCGCGGATGGCGAGCAGGCCTGCGTACTCGCCCTGGGAGCCGGCGTTCGGCTGCAGCGAGACGACGTCGAACCCGGTGATCTCGGCCAGCCACCGTTCGAGATCGGCGCAGAGCGTCTGGTACCCGGCGGTCTGCGCCGCGGGAGCGTACGGGTGCATGTGGGCGAAGCCTCGCCAGGTCATCGGCATCATCTCGGCGGTTGCGTTCAGCTTCATCGTGCACGAACCGAGGGGGATCATCGATGTCGTCAACGACAGGTCGCGCGCTTCGAGCCGGTACAGGTAGCGGAGCAGCTCGGTTTCCGAGCGGTAGCTGCTGAAGACGGGGTGGTCGAGCAGGGGCGTCGCGCGACGGAGCGATTCGGGCAGCGGTTCGGGCATGGCGGCCGGCGCCTGGACCGACGCCGGCCGACTCTCAGCGAAGGCGGCGAGCACGGACTCGACGTCGAAATCGGTCGTCGTCTCGTCGCAGGCGACCGAGATCATGCCGGCGCCCCAGCCCCGCAGGTTCAACTTGCGGCGGACGGCGGCGGCGAGTATCCGTCTCTCTTCGCCAGGATCGTCGACATGGACGGTCACCGTGTCGAAGAACGTGTCGGACCGGAGCGCCAAGCCGAGCGCCTTCAAGCGCTCCGCGAGCCTCCGAGCGCGTCGGTGAATCGTCCGCGCGATCGACTCAAGCCCCTCGGGGCCATGGTAGACGGCGTAGAAGCTGGCGACGACCGCCGGCAGCACCTGCGCGGTGCAGATGTTGCTCGTCGCGCGGTCGCGGCGGATGTGCTGCTCGCGGGTCTGCAGCGCAAGCCGCAGCGCCGGTTCGTCCCGGTCGTCGCGGGTGACGCCGACGAGCCGTCCGGGAAGCCGACGCTTCAGCCGGTCGCGGACGGCGATGTAGGCGGCGTGAGGTCCGCCGAACCCCATCGGCAGGCCGAAGCGCTGCGTGCTGCCGACGGCGATGTCGGCCCCCCACTCGCCCGGGGCTTCGAGCAGGCAGAGCGCGAGTGGGTCGGCGGCCGCGATGATCAGACCGCCGGCCGCTC
Source organism: Candidatus Multivoraceae bacterium (assembly GCA_965219625.1). GTDB lineage: Bacteria > Acidobacteriota > Thermoanaerobaculia > Multivoradales > Multivoraceae > Multivorans. The sequence goes on from OZ244782.1 coordinate 2,746,949, forward strand.
TGACGCGGGCGGCGAAGCTCCGGTAGTCGAGCACCGCTCCGCAGGTCGACGGCTGTTGGATCAGGGCTGCGAACACGCCGCCCGTGTCGAGCGTCTCGTGGTCTCCGACTTCGACCTGGATTCCCAATGGCGCTGCTCGCGTCCGGACGACTTCGATGGTCTGCGGATGGCAACCTGCTGACACGAAGAACCGCCCGCTGCGCCGTTTGTCCGCCCAGCACATGGACATCGCCTCCGCTGCCGCGGTCGGCTCGTCGAGCAGCGAGGCATTCGCGATGTCGAGCCCCGTCAGGCTCGTGATCATCGTCTGGAAGTTCAGCAGCGCCTCGAGCCGGCCCTGCGAGATCTCCGGCTGGTAGGGCGTGTAGGCGGTGTACCAGCCGGGGTTCTCCAGCACGTTCCGCTGGATGACCGGCGGCGTCACGGCGCCGTGATAGCCCATGCCGATGAAACTCCGCAGCACCTGGTTGCTCTCGGCGATCTCGGCGAGTTCCACGAGGGCCCGAGCCTCGGATGCCGGCGCCGGGAGATCGAGCCCTCCATTCTCCGCGCTCTGCCGGATGGCCTGCGGCACGGCGGATTCGATCAGGCTGGCGAGCGAGGGCTGACCGACGACATCCAGCATCTCGGCAAGGTCGCGGCCCCGCGGCCCGATGTGTCGGTCGGCGAACGGCAGCGCGCCGCTTGCCGCCGGCTGGAGAGGAGTCATAGCTTCGCGAAGAGCCACGCCACGTAGACCCCGTAGGCTGCCGCGAGGACCGCGCCCCAGGTTCGTCCGATGCTCCGCCCGTGTCGCAACAGGTAGACGGCGAGGAACATGAGCAGGCTGAACAGGAGCATGACCGAGGCGTCCAGCCCCTCGGCGAGGAAGGTGGTTTCGAAGGGGCGTATGAGCACGGCGGCGGGAAGGACGAGCAGGATGTTGAACACGTTCGAGCCGATGATGTTCCCGAGCACCAGACCGTGCTCGCGCCGCGCGGCCGCGACCAGACAGCTGGCCAGCTCCGGCACGCTCGTGCCGAAGGCGACCACCGTCAAACCGATGACCCGCTCGCTGATGCCGAGTTCCTGGGCCAGCTCGACCGCGCCGGGAACCAGCAGTTCGTCGGCGCCGGCGTAGAGCAGCAGCAACCCGAAGAGGGTGCCGGCGACGGCTTTCGGCCCGTGGACGTTCTGGGATTCGGATTCGCCGACCTCGCCGGAGCGTGCGAGCACGACGAGAAAGTACGCCATCAACGCGAGGAGCACGACGCCCTCGAACCGGGCCAGGCGACCGAATGCGGTGAAGGTCAGAACGAGCAGCGACGTGGCGAGCATGAAGGGGAGCTCGCGACGAACCAGCCGGGTCGACTCGCGGCTGCCGTCGCCGACCCCGGGCCGGAGCGGGAAGAGCAGCGCGCACATGCCGAGGATCAGGCCGACGTTCGCCACGTTCGAGCCGACGACGTTCCCGTAAACCAGTCCCGGGGAGTCCCGCAGCGCGGCGCTGACGGCCGCGGCGAGTTCCGGCGCCGAGGTGCCGAAGGCGACGACCGTGAGTCCGACGACTGTCGGACTCACCCGAAGGAGCGCGGCGAGCCCGGTCACCGAGCGGACGAGGATCTCGCCGCCGGCCCAGAGCACGGCAATCCCGAGGGCGATGAGGAGCAGAGAAGTCAACGGAGTCTTCGCGTGGTCAGAGCAGTCCGCCGGTCAGGGGAAGATCCCCGCGGAGCTGTACGAGGCAGCCACCTTGTCGATGGCGAGGACCATCGCCGCGGTGCGCAGATCGACTTTCTCGTCGAGCTTCCGCCGGTAGCTGCGGATGTGATGGTAGGCGGTCGCCATCGTCTCTTCGAGCCCGGAGTTGACCAGGTCGATCTCGTCCGCGCCGCGCGCCAGGAGGTTGATTTCGTCGTGGCTGAACGTCGCGCCGGTGACGGACGTCATCGCCTGGAGCAGATCGCGGCGGACGCTCTGCTCGAACCGCTTCTGCATGCGGCCGAACCGGACGTGGGAGAGGTTCTTCAGCCACTCGAAGTAGGACACCGTGACGCCGCCGGCATTCAGGTAGACGTCCGGGACGACCAGGATGCCGCGCTTCGCGGCGGCGGCGCTGGCGTAGGACGTGGTTGGGCCGTTCGCCGCCTCGGCCAGAAGACGGCAACGCAGCCGGCCGACGTTCTCGCGCGTGATCTGCTTCTCGAGCGCGGCCGGCACGAGAATGTCGCAATCGAGTTCGAGCGCCTTGCGGCTGGGCTCGATGTTCGCTGCGCCCGGAAAGTCGAGGATCGAGCCGGTGCGTCGCCGATGCTCGAGCACATCGTCGATGTCGAGCCCCTCCTCGGAGGAGATGGCGCCTTCGTACTCGGCGAGACCGACGAGCAGCGCGCCGGCGCCCTGCAGGTATTTCGCCGCGTGGTAGCCGACGTTGCCCAGCCCCTGGATGACGATCCGTTTGCCTTCGACGCCGGGCTGAAGCCCGATCTTCGCCATGTCCTCCTTGAACGAGCAGGCCTCGCGAATGCCGAAGAACACGCCCAGGCCGGTGGCCGCCGTGCGGCCGCGGATGCCGCCGTGTTCGACCGGCTTGCCGGTGACGCAGGCGGCGACGTTCACCTCGCCGTGCTCGATCTGAGCGTAGGTGTCGGCGATCCAGGCCATTTCCTGTTCGCCGGTACCGTAGTCGGGCGCCGGCACGTCCTTGCCGGGGCCGATGAACGACTTGCGTTGAAGCTCGGCGGTGTAGCGGCGGGTGAGTCGCTCGAGTTCGCCCGCGGAGTAGTTGTTGCGGTCAATCCGCACGCCGCCCTTCGCGCCGCCGAACGGGACGTCGACGAGGGCGCACTTGTACGTCATCAGCGCCGCGAGCGCCATGACTTCATCCTCGTTCACGTTCATCGCGTAGCGGATGCCGCCCTTGGTCGGCAACCGGTGATGGCTGTGTTCGGCGCGCCAAGCGTGGATGACCTCGATGCTCCCGTCGTCCCGACGTAGCGGAAAGCTCATCCGGTAGACCGAGTTGACCCACTTGACCTGCTCGAGCAGGGTCGGATCATGGTTCGTGTGCTTCGCTGCCAGGTCGAACGCCACGTTGACCTGGTCGAAGAAGCCCATCTGGTGCGCAGGGCTCTTTCTCGCCGTCGACTTCGACTTCGCTGCCGCGACCGTCACGAGATCATCCTCATCGATCCTCTGTCCTCCCGACTCGCGGGAGATGAACCCGCATCCGCGTCAACCTATGCCCGCTGCGGGATCTCGTCAATCCGGCTCCGCGCCCGCGGGACTCTTCAACGCCGTCCTACCGCTGGCCGCGGGGCACGCTCTCAGGCTGCGGCGCGCGGTTTACGGTCTCGGGTCCTTCGCGGCCGCTGCCGTTTCTTCCGGCGGCGGACAGGAAGTGGAGAGCGTCCATCCACTCGGGGCGGGGAGGACTCCGACGACGAAACAGCCGGACCGGACCGCCTCTGCGGCGCTGCCCTTCAGGCCCCTCCAGAGCCTGGTGAACTCACCGTGGCCCAGCGTGTCCGCCAGATCGACGAAACCGTCTTGCCAGACGCCCCAGGCTCTTGCTCTTGCGTCGTCCAAGGTCTCGGGAAAGTCCGCCGCGAAGTCCACGGGATAGAAGTCCGACCGGCCGTAGGTCTTCAGGCGGTCGCCCCCCTCAACCTGGACCACCCGGCTCATGCTCATCACGGTCAGAGCCCTGGCGTCTCGATCTGCCGGCAGGTCCGCGGCAATCAGCAGACGGTCCCCGACCTCCGGGTAGTACTCCTGATGAGTCGCGGGCGGCGCGCAGAAGACGCGGCCGCCGGCGACGAACCGGGCGTAGGGAAGGATGGCGTACTCCACGAAGTACGGATACTTCCGGGACGGATAGAGGTGCTCGGCGTCGTCCAGAAGAACGAGCGTATTCGGCCGACCCTCCTGGTCGAAGCCCGGAACGAAGCCAGTCACCGTCCCCAGAACGACGGCATCCGAGGCCGCCGTCCAACCCCGAAAGTCGCCGGGAGGAAACACGGTCCGACGCTTGAGGCGGAGCCTCTCACGGATGGCTGCCGCTTCCTCGGGGCTGATCTCGCAGCCGAGCTCCGTCCAGGGCGTGTCCTCGGTGACCGACTCGAATCTCCTTGGCGCCGGCCGCTCGAGCTGCTCGGCCAAGGCGCCTGCCAGCGGACCGATGCGCTCTTCGCTCTGAACCGTCCCATCCGGCCTGAAGGCGTACGAAGCAGCGACCCAGTACGGCCCGTCCGACTCGCGGTCCGGGTGCGGGTGCAGGAGCCTCGGCGGTTCGGGCTGACCTTGACCGGCCGCGGGCCCTCCGGCAATGAGGGCAGCCAAGACGGCGAAACGAACACTTCGCTTCTTCATGGTGTCTCCGTGATCCCGTCGATGTCGGAACGGTCCCCTACCTGAACCGGAGATCGCCCGGATTCGCCTTCGTCCTACTGCTCGCTCTAATCGCCTTTCGTCGACTGCTTTGCGGCGCTGCCGGCACCTGCTTTCTCGGGGTTTCGGTTTTGCGAAGGCCTCTGCGGCGGCGGCTTGATCTTCCGAGGCATGGCAGGTTGCCCGCTGAGGTGCCGCAACGTCGCTGTCGGCTTCCTGGGATTCTGGGGCCGTTCGCGTTCGGCGCTCACGCCAAGCCCTCTGCTTGGTCGAGAGCCTTCCGGAGCAGCCTCGGACGTTCTCGTTGTCCGACGGTCTCACGGTCGATGTGGCGCCCGTTCTCCCGGATGCGGGCCAACTCCTCGTGGACCGAGCGATGATCGGCCTCGCCCTTCTCCATCTCGACCCAGAGATCGTCGAGCCGATCATGAAGCTCGCCCCAGGCCAAGGCGCTGTTCTTCAAGGCCACGAACGCCTCCCCGTACTTGAGGAGACCGACAAGGATGCCGGACACGCAAGCCACCACCGCGGGCCATAGAGGACCGATTCCCAGCCCGCCCAGCGTGGCCGTCAGAGTGGCGGACGAGAACAGAGCGGTGAACAAGCCGAGACACCGCTCAGCGCGGCGGTACCTGAATGCCAAGCGGTTGAAGTAGATCGAGCGGGTGTGAGCCGCGATCCGCTCTTCCCACACCCGACAGCGGAGCTCCTCGGACGGCGCACTCCTCCCGACGGTGGTCATCGCGGAGATGTTAGCCGAGTCGGAGTGACCCGCTGCTCGGTGACGCCCCGATTCAAGCGACCGACGACTCCCCGGAAGGCGACCGCCAGCTCCAGAGTGGCCCTGGCAGGGTGCGGACGCCTGCACGCGACTCGCGCTCAGGCTTCTCGCCGCAGCGGGCCCTCAAGAGGCGCAGGCCGGGGCCCGCCCGGAGTTGTGCCCAGAACGACCGCGGGATGAAACACGGTCTGACGCAGCAGCCGCATGAACTCTGAGGTTGCCCCGGTTTCGTCGACGCTAGGTCCTTGGAGTAAGGAAGTGTCCACTAAACCGAGCCAGCGTCGGTTCTCCCACTACTCACGGGATGGCCGTCTCGTCTCGCACGTTGGCAGAAAAGGAACGGAAGCGGTTCCCCTCAGTAAGAGCAGGTGAGCGTGTAGGCTTGCTTCTTGGGATCCCATGTGCCTTCGCACTTCAGTTCCTCTTCCGTCTCCTCGCAGTTATCTGGATCTTCCGTGCAGCGACTGACCGGGTCGGTGCCGCGATTGGGGTTCGATCCACCGCCCGAATTGCCGCCGCCGGGTTTGATTCCCTTGTCACGGTTGATCTTCTCCTGCTTGAATCTCTGAACCGCCGTGCAGTTCACGGCGCTGACGTGATTGGCCAGGGGCTTGGATGGATCGCCCGTCATCACGGTCGTCGGACAACCCGGTCCGTCGTGGCCAAGTCCCAGGCTGTGGCCTGCCTCGTGGAGAAACAGGTTCGGCAGCGGGTCGCTGCAACCAGGCGTGCCGCTCGGAGCCAGGTAGATTGTCCTCGGCGGGCCATAGTTGCCTGGGGCGTCTATGTAGCCACATCCGCCCGTTGGGCTTGCCTGCTGCAAGACGGTCCACGTCTTCGCGCCGCCCGCGCCTATCGATAAGGCAGGGGAGCCGGCGCAGGCGTTCCATTTGGCGACGGCGCCGGCGAACCAACCGGGCGTTTGGCCGCTGGACCACTTGTAGGACATGCTCTTTTCTGAGTAAGCCGTATCGTCCCAGAACGGGTTGCCAGAAAGCGTACGCGTGCAGTTTGCTTGTCCAGCAGCGTCAGTAGCTCCTGCGAACAAAGCAACCAGGACGACAGCCGCGACCCGACTACTCATGATGCCGGGTCCTTCGCGGCCGCTGCCGTTTCTTCCGGCGGCGAACAGGAAGTGGAGAGCGTCCATCCACTCGGGGCGGGGAGGACTCCGACGACGAAACAGCCGGACCGGACCGCCTCTGCGGCGCTGCCCTTCAGGCCCCTCCAGAGCTTGGTGAACTCACCGTGGCCCAGCGTGTCCGCCAGATCGACGAAACCGTCTTGCCAGACGCCCCAGGCTCTTGCTCTTGCGTCGTCCAAGGTCTCGGGAAAGTCCGCCGCGAAGTCCACGGGATAGAAGTCCGACCGGCCGTAGGTCTTCAGGCGGTCGCCCCCCTCAACCTGGACCACCCGGCTCATGCTCATCACGGTCAGAGCCCTGGCGTCTCGATCTGCCGGCAGGTCCGCGGCAATCAGCAGACGGTCCCCGACCTCCGGGTAGTACTCCTGATGAGTCGCGGGCGGCGCGCAGAAGACGCGGCCGCCGGCGACGAACCGGGCGTAGGGAAGGATGGCGTACTCCACGAAGTACGGATACTTCCGGGACGGATAGAGGTGCTCGGCGTCGTCCAGAAGAACGAGCGTATTCGGCCGACCCTCCTGGTCGAAGCCCGGAACGAAGCCAGTCACCGTCCCCAGAACGACGGCATCCGAGGCCGCCGTCCAACCCCGAAAGTCGCCGGGAGGAAACACGGTCCGACGCTTGAGGCGGAGCATCTCACGGATGGCTGCCGCTTCCTCGGGGCTGATCTCGCAGCCCAGCTCCGTCCAGGGCGTGTCCTCGGTGACCGACTCGAATCTCCTTGGCGCCGGCCGCTCGAGCTGCTCGGCCAAGGCGCGTGCCAGCGGACCGATGCGCTCTTCGCTCTGAACCGTCCCATCCGGCCTGAAGGCGTACGAAGCAGCGACCCAGTACGGCCCGTCCGACTCGCGGTCCGGGTGCGGGTGCAGGAGTCTTGGCGGTTCGGGCTGGCCTTGACCGGCCGCGGGCCCTCCGGCAATGAGGGCAGCCAAGACGGCGAAACCAACGTCTCGTCTCTTCATGGCGTCTCCTTGATAGTTGCGGCCCGCCATCTGCGACCCGTTCGCGGGCATGGCGAGCTTCAGAACTTCACTTCAACGCACGCCTGAGCCTAGCAGAAGCGCTTGAGAACATCTCGGCTCTTGGCTGAACCACTGCACGGCCCTTGGGTGGACGGCCCTTGGGCTTGGCGCGTTCGCGCAACCGATAGGATCCCAGGCTGTGAGGGTGCGGCGAAGACTCTTCGCTCGACGCGGTGGCGATCCTCGTCTCAGGGCGTGTCAGGGAAGGAGTGGAGCCTGTTTCTCGTGAGCTGCGTCGCTGCCGACCTGGAGATTCGTCTTGCTCAGTCCGTCGAATGCTCCGCGCGGATCTCGACCCCGGCCTTCGGGTAGTAGTTGCTGCGGTCACGGGCGACGAAGGCGTAGACGTGGATTCCGGCCAAGTGCGCGATGTCGAGGGCCAGCGAGGACGGCGCGCCGACGGAGGCGACGACCGGGATGCCGCCGATGGCTGCCTTCTGCAGGATCTCGAAGCCGAGTCGTCCGCTGACAGCCAGGACCGCAGTGGAGAGCGGCAGCCGGCCCGCGAGGAGCGCGCTGCCGAGAACCTTGTCGACGGCGTTGTGGCGGCCGATATCCTCGCCCAGCCAGCGGAGACGGGGGCGCGCGGCGTCGACTTTCGCGCCGGCGGTCGCGTTGTGGTCGATCTCGAAGACCGCCGCCGCGTGTGCGCCGCCCGTGGCGTCGAACAGATGCTGCCGCTCGGTCATCGCCGCCGGCAGGCTCTCGACCAGCCGGCGCTCGCTCGCCGCATCGAGCGGCAGGGGTTCGATCGGGGGCAGCCGCACCCAGAGATCCTCGAGCGATGGCTTGCCGCAGACTCCGCAGGCGCTGGTCATGCGGAAGGCGCGTTCGCGTTCGCGGCGCCGCTCTGCCTGGCTGGCGCGGCGACGTCCGTGGGTGGAGAGTTCGACATCGATGACGGCGCCGTGGACGGTCGGCGTTGTCCGCGTCGGTGGCGCCGGCAGGTTGGCTCGCTCTGGCGGACCGGTGCGCAGCGTCACCTCCTTGATGTCCGTCGCGTCTTCGATGAAGCCTTCGGCGTAGAGGTAGCCGAGGGCGAGCTCCCGGTCGTCGCCGGGGCTTCGCATGGTGACGACGATCGGGTCGCCGTCCAGGCGGATTTCCAGCGGTTCCTCGACGGCGACTTGGTCGCGGTGCGGTCGGTTTGCGCGGGGGCGCCGTTCGACCACGTCGTCGCGGACGGCTCGGGGATCCGGGAAGCCCCGGTCGACTCGGCTCTGCTCAGCCACCGGTGGGCGCGACGCGGACGCGGACGCCGTACTCCGGTTCTCCCGAATCGGGATCGAGCGACCAGGGCAGCAGCTCCATGCATTCGGGCCAATGCGCTTCGACGTTTCCCGGCTTGATCGGGCCGAAGCGTGCCCGCAGCTCGAGGGACGTCACCGGCGACTCGACGACGATCCGGTCGCCGTCCGCGATGCCGCGCCGCTCCCCGTCGTCGGCGTGCATCAGGAGGTCGGCGCGTTCGAGTCCGGTCAACGGGTCGCGTTCGCCATGGACCATCGAGTTGAACTGACGGCCGCGACGGGTGGACAGGAACAGCTCGCCGTCCCTCGGCGCCCGGTCTGCGGGCGGGCTGAGGACAGCGAACCGGGCGCGGCCGGAGGCGGTGGCGAACCTCCCGTCCTCGAACAGGCGCGGTCCGCCCCACTGGAACTCGTCGCCCTTCGTTCGCAGGTTCTCGATCCCTGCGTAGAGCGGCACGGCGCGGGCGATCTCGCGGCGGACGGCGGCGGTATCGGCAAAGTCGAGCGCGCCTTCCGGCTCGGGGCGCGCCCTCGAGACGACTTCGCACAGCACCTCCCACTCGGGCCGACACTCGCCCAGCCTGCGGGGGCCGTTGTCGCCGTGTCCGATCGCCGGCGAGTAGACGATACGGCGCTCCGTCGTCGTCTCCGTCACGCCGCCGGGGATCTCGTAACGGGTCGTCGCCGGCAGCAGCAGCACGGTGTCGCTGGGTTCGACGAGCATGGACGAGTTGATCACGATGTCCTGATGAATGCGGAGCTCGGGTCGGTGGAGTGCTCTGCCGACCCTTTCCCGGTCGGGCGCGGTCTTCAGGAAGTTGCCGCCGAGTATCCAGAACGCGTCGATGTCGCCGCGGGCTGCAGCCTCGATCTGCCCGGTGGCGGCGAGCCCAGGGCCGCGCGGCGGATCGAAGCCCCACACGTCGGCCCAGTGATCGAGCTTCGCCAGGTCGGTGACGGGCGCGCAGCCGACCTCGGAGCCGCCCTGAACCCCGGAATGGCCGCGAATCGGCACGACCCCGGCGCCCGGCTTGCCGGGCAGCCCGCGCATCAACGCGAGATTGCAGGCGGCCAGCACCGTGTCGACGCCGTGGCGGTGTTGGGTCAGCCCCATCGACCAGACGAACACAGCGTTTGGCCGGTCGAGGAGGAAGCGGGCGAAGCGCTCCATTTCGGCCTTCGGTGCGCCGCTCGAACGTTCAAGTTCCGGCCAGGAGGCTGCGCGGAGGGCTGCCTCGACGGCCTCGAACCCCTCTGTCGAGCGCTCGACGAAATCGCGGTCGACCCCGCCCGGCAGATCGAGCAGAGCCTTCATCGTGCCGTTCAGGAACGCGAGGTCGCCGCCGGTGTCGACGGCGAACCAGTGACTCGCGAGGTCGGTGCCGAAGAGCGCGCTCCGAGGCACGGAAGGCACCCAGTAGCGCTCGAGTCCGGGTTCGCGGTACGGGTTGACGACTGCGATCTTCGCGCCGCGGCGGCGGGCGAAGTGGAGGTACTTGACTGTCACCGGCTGGTTGTTCGGCACGTTCGAACCGAAGAAGACGATGCTGTCGGCTTCGAGCCAGTCCCGATAGGAGTTCGTCGCCGCGCCGTGGCCGTAGGCGCGCTCGAGGGCGATCGTCGACGCGGCGTGGCAGAGCCGGGCGGCCGTGTCGATGTGCGGAGTCCCGAGGAAGCGTGCCGCCTTCTGCGCTACGTAGTACGTCTCGTTCGGAATCCCGCGCGAGGTGAGAAAGAACGCCGTGCGCGTCGGGTCGCGGCGCCGCACCTTGGCGAGTCGTTCGGCGGCGATGGCGACCGCCTCGCTCCAGCGAATGCGGCGGAACCCTCGGTCGCCGCGGCGGCGCAGCATCGGGTAGGCGAGCCGACCGAGTTGGCGAAGCTCGGACGAGTCACGCGCGGCGAGCGCTTCCGCGTCGGCCAGCAGATCGTGGTCTGCCGCCGGCATCGTGTTCAACCGGAGCAAGTCGAGCCGCACCATGCACAGGTGCACCCCGTCCAGCGTCCAGTCGCGGAGTCCCGATGTTCCCAGGGCGCAGCCGTCGCAGACACCGTCGCGCAGGATGCGCCAAGCGTAGCCGGCCTCTCCTCGATTGCGCCAAGCCACCTTGCCCATCTCCAGGAAATGGCGCGGCTTCGTCTGACCCAAGCCGAAGGGGGTCCGCAGGCTGAGGCTCACCGGCCGATCATAGAAGAGCAGGGACGTTGGTTTGGTTAGAGTCTCGTCGGTGCGCGTATCTCGAATCGTCGTCCCGCTCATCGTCGCGGCAGCGCCGGTCGCGGCGGTGGGGCAGAACAGGCAGGCGGAGGTCACTCCTGCCTTCGAGCCGGAGAACTACGCCGCCGCGGTCGATCCGCGGGCCGACGGGTGGGACTCCGAGGCGCTCAGCGAACAGGCTGAGGCTCAGCTCAAAACGGTTGCTGCGTGGCTGGCGGAGATGGCCGCGCGCGGGGCGGCGGCCGTGCCGTCCAGAGACGTCAGAGCGGTCGTCGACGAGGCCTTCGAGTCGCCGGGGTTCGTCTCTCTCGAACTGACCGCGCGCTACCGAGACACGAGCTTCCTCGTCGAGCGTGGCGAAGCCGGCGATGGAGATGTCGCGTACCGCGGCGTCGAGGGCTTCCGACGCGCCCTCGGGGCTCTCGCCGAGCGGCTGGCCGGCGACGGCCGGAGGCGGGCGGACTTCAAGCTCTACTCGGTCGTCGTCGCGTCCACCGGCTTGACGACCCGCGCGTACTTCGAGGCCTCGGCGGCCGGGTCGGCCGGCAGCCGGCAGTTGAACGCGGTCTGGTCGACCGTCTGGAACCTGCCCGCGGACGACGGCGGAGCGCCGTTGCTCCGGCACGTCGAGGTGACCGGGTACGAGGAGACCTCGACTCCTCTGGGCCCCCTCTTCGTCGACGTCACGGAAGCCGCCGTCGGCCGCAATCCCAGCTACCGGGACCAGTTGCTTCGGTCGCCCGACGCCTGGCTCAACCGGATCACGAAGGCGGCGGGCTACAACAAGACGGGCTGGCAGGGCGTGTCGGCAGCCGACGTCAACGGGGACGGGCTGGACGACATCTTCCTGCCCGAGCAGGGCGGCCTGCCGAACCGTCTCTTCGTTCAGAACCGGGACGGAACGTTCGACGACCGCTCGGCGGAGTCGGCGGTCGACTATCTGGAGCGTACGCTCGCCGGGCTGTTCGTCGATCTCGACAATGACGGCGACCCGGATCTCGTCCTGTCGAGCCGCCCGGCGGTACTCGTGCTCGAGAACGACGGCAACGGCCGCTTCGCCCGGGTTCGCCACGTCGCCGGGAACGTCCCTGACAGCAACTCGCTGTCGGCAGCGGACGTCGACAACGACGGGGACCTCGACCTCTACGTTTGCGCCTACCGTCGCGCGTACGACGAGCGCGGCGTGGCGAGCCCGGTGCCCTACCACGACGCGAACAACGGCGGCCGGAACGCGCTGCTCCGGAACGACGGCGACTTCCGGTTCGTCGACGCGACGGTCGAGATGGGGCTTGACGTGAACAACCGTCGCTTCAGCCTGGCGGCGGCCTGGGAGGACTTCGACGACGACGGCGACGCCGACCTTTACGTCGCGAACGACTACGGCCGGAACAACCTCTACCGCAACGACGGCGGCCGCTTCGTCGACGTGGCCGAGGACGTCGGGGTCGAGGACATCTCGTCCGGCATGTCCGTGAGCTGGGCCGATTACAACCGGGACGCCCGGATGGACGTCTACGTCGGCAACATGTTCTCCGCCGCCGGCAATCGGATCACCTACCAGCGGAAGTTCGAACGCGACCGCCAGCGCGCCGGCCTGCTGGCGGACGTCCAGCGGATGGCGCGCGGCAACTCCCTGTTCGCGGGCGCTCCGGATGGCGGCTTCCACGACCGGAGCGTCGAGGCCAGGGTCACGATGGGCCGCTGGGCCTGGTCGTCCGTGTTCGCGGACATCAACAACGACGGTTGGGAGGACCTGGTCATCGCGAACGGCAACTTGACCCAGACCCTCCCGGACGACCTGTGAAGCTTCTTCTGGCGGCAGGTCGTGCCGCGTGCGCCGAGTGCCCCGGATGACCGCTCGCTCGAGCCGTATCTGGAGTCGCTGCGCGCGCTCCACGAGCGGCTCGACGAGGGGCTCTCCTTCAGCGGCAAGGAACGGAACTGCGTCTTCCTGAACCCGGGTCTCGCGGGAGGCGCCTTCGCGAACGCGTCGGCGGTCAGCGGTCTGGACTTCCCGGACGACGGCCGCGGCGTCGCCTTCCTCGACCTGGAGGGCGACGGCGACCTCGACGTGGCGGTCAGCAACCGCACCGCGCCGAGACTCCGGCTGATGCGCAACGAACTTCCGGCGGCGAAGCGCTTTCTGGCGCTTCGCCTCGAAGGAGACGGCGTCGTGACGAACCGGGACGCGGTGGGCGCGCGGGTTGAGGTTCCGACATCGTCAGGCGTCCTCCGGCGCTCCGTCCGTGCCGGCGAGGGCTTCCTCTCCCAGTCGAGCCGCTGGCTCCACTTCGGCCTGGGCGACAGCGACGTTTCGGGTCCGATCGCGGTCGGTTGGCCCGGGGGTGGCAGCGAGACGTTCGTTGGCGTCGAGGCCGGCGGCCGCTACCGGATCGTCCAGGGCCGCGGCCGGGCGGAGGCTGTACCGGCGCTGCCGAGGCGGTCGCCGCTTGAACCTCGAGAGCAGGTTGTGCCGACGCCGACGACGGGGGCGCGCGTCGTCCTCGCGCCGCGGCCGCCGGCGCCCTCCCTGACGCTACGTCCTTTCGAGGCCGTCGAGGCGGTCGCGGTCGAGGCGGGTCGAGGCCGGCCGGTGCTCGTGAACATCTGGGCGAGTTGGTGCGCGCCATGCCGCTCGGAGCTCCGCGAGCTGGCGAACGAACAGGACGCTGTCCGTGCCGCGGATCTTCAGATCGTCGCGTTGTCGACGGACGGCATGGGCGACGTGCCGAGCACGACGGAAGAGGCGGCGCGTACGTTCATGGATCAGATCGGTTTTCCGTTCCTCAGCGGGATGGCGACCGAAGAGACGCTCGACAAGATCGAGATCGTCAAACGGTCGTTGTTCGACCGCCGTTTCCCGCTGTCACTGCCGTTCTCCATGCTGATCGACGGCGCGGGTCGGGTCGCCGTCCTCTATCGGGGAGGGGTGACTGCCGCCGACTTGGTCGCCGATCTCGATTTGCTGGACGCGCGCGCCGCCGAGCTGCGGACGGCGTCGGCGCCGATGCCTGGCCGCTGGTACACCGAGCCTCCAGACGAAGTCTCGCTCGCGAGCTACGCGCGCTGGTACGAGGAGCCGTTTCCCGAGGAGTCCATGGCCCTGTTGCGGCGTTCGGTCGACATCGAGCGGGCGCGTCTCGACAGCGGCGGCCCGGTTTCGTCCAGCGGCCGGGGGTCGTTCGAGAGGCAGGGGGCGCGGGACCGTCTGTTCAGGTCGCTTCGGCGGCTGACCGTACTCGAGAGCCGCCGCGGCGAAGACGAGGCAGCGGTTCGGTACGCCCGCGCCGCACTCGACCTCGAACCGGACGATCCAGGAGCGCGGGCCGCTTGGCAGAGCGCCCTGGTCGACGCTGGCGACATCGGCTCGGTCAGGGCTCAGGCAGAGGCAGCACTCGCCGCCGACCCGGACGATGCAGCCGCTCGGGTGCGGCTGGCCGAGTTGCTCGACGGCGAAGGCCGCACGGACGAAGCGGCGCGGGAACTCGAGCGCGCCGTCCGGGCGAGCCCGCGGGACGCGGAACTCCGTTATCTCTACGGCCAGCTGCTCGGCAAGGCGGAACGGCTGAGGGAGGCGATGGAGCAGTTCGCGGCTGCGGTCACCCTCGACCCGCGTCACGTGGAAGCGCACCGGATCCTCGCTGATGCCGCCGTCCAGAGCGACGAACTCGGCGCCGCCTGGGGACACTACCGGGCGATCCTTGAGGTGGAGCCGCGGGACACGGAGGCGCTCTACGGCGCGGCCCGGATAGCCGCCGCTGCGGGTCGCCTGGAAGAGGCGGTCGAGGATTACCGGGCGCTGCTTGAGCACGACCCCGACCACGTGGCGGGCCGCCACGAGCTCGGCCTGGCCCTGATCCGCAGCGGTCCGACCGGCGCCGCCGAGGGCGCGGAACATCTGCGCCGCGCCTACATCGAGGATCGGAACCTCCTGGCGCGGGGCAACGAGATCGCCTGGTCCCTGGCGACCCATCCGGATGGCAGCCGGCGCGACGGCCAGCTCGCGCTTCTGATCGCCCTTGAACTCAACGCGGTCGCTGGCGGGGCGGCGCCGGCTCTGCTCGAGACTCTGGCCGCCGCCCAGGCCGAGACGGGCGACTTCGAGGCGGCGGTGCAGACAGTGGAATCGGCACTCGAGATCGTCGCCTCCCCGCGGAACGCCTCGCCTGACCGCGACCGGCTGCTCGAATTGCTGACCCGCAGACGCGAGCAGTACCGGCAGGGGATCCCCGTCAGGGGCCGGTAGGGTTCTGAATCTCGGCACGGTTGAAGTCGACTGGAGCAAGCGGGTCATGGTGCGTTCAGACACGGTTCGCGGCGCCAGGCGCGGTCGACGCTCGACGGAGGCCGACTCGCCGGTCGTGAGAACTGGGCAACGTCGGCGCGAGCGGTTCTGCCTGGACGGGAGAAGTGACTGGGTGATCCACGCCGACAACGCCGACGTGCTGCCCGAGCTTCCCGACGACTTCTTCCGGCTGATCTACATCGACCCGCCCTTCAATACCGGCAAGGTTCAGCAGCGCAAGGAGATCTCGACCGTCCGCTCACGGGAAGGGGACCGGGTCGGTTTCGGCGGGCGTCGCTACCGCACGGTCGAGCTGGGAACGACTTCGTACGAGGACGTCTTCGACGATTACCTCGGGTTCATCAGGCCGCGGCTCAAGCATGCGCGCCGGCTGTTGAGCCCCGACGGCACGCTCTACCTCCATCTCGACTACCGCGAGGCGCACTACTGCAAGGTGCTTCTCGATCAGCTCTTCGGGCGGGAGAGCTTCGTGAACGAGATCATCTGGGCGTACGACTACGGTGGGCGCTCGCGTCGAAAGTGGCCCGCGAAGCACGACACGATCCTGGTCTACGCGAAGGACCCGGATCGCTACTTCTTCGACCAGGACGCGATCGAACGGATCCCGTACATGGCGCCTGGCCTCGTATCGAAGGCGAAGGCCGAGCGCGGGAAGCTCCCTACGGACGTCTGGTGGCACACGATCGTGCCGACGAACGGAAGGGAGAAGACGGGCTACGCCTCCCAGAAGCCGGAAGGCATCCTGCGGAGGATCCTGAGCGCGTCGTCGGAGGCGAACGACTGGGTGCTCGACTTCTTCGCGGGATCCGGGACGGCGGCGGCCGTGGCTCAGAAGATGGGCAGGCGTTTCGTGATGATCGACAGGAACGACGAAGCCATCGCCGTCATGGCCAACCGCTTGGGAACGGCGAGTGTCGTTTACGTGGACGAGCGCTTCCGCCGCTTACCGGTTCGGGCCGAGGAGTCTGGACAGTTGGACCTGTTGCCATGAACGAGGCCGCGGGATCGATCACCGACCCTGAAGTATGCGAGTTGGCGCGGCACGCGGCTCAGCTCCGGCGCGAGTACGTGAAGGACGAATCGGACCCCTGGCGTGACAGTCCGTTCGGCTGGATGAAGGCCAGGCCTTCCAGCAAACAGGTCGGCGCTATTGGCGAGAAGCTGGTGGAGAGATGGTGCGTCGCCAACGATCTTAAGGTCCGCAAGTCGCCCGACACAGTGGCGGACCGGCTCATCGAGGGACGTCGAGTCGAAATCAAGTTCTCCACGCTATGGCTTCGTGGTGAGTACAGGTTCCAGCAGATTCGCGACCAGGACTACGAGTACTTGTTCGCCCTGGGAGTCTCCCCTTTCGACGCGCACGCCTGGGTCATTCCGAAGTCGGTCCTGATGCGGCACGTGATGGGACGCATGGGTCAGCACACGGGTGCGGACGCGACGGACACGTCCTGGCTCCGGGTCAAGGTGGGCGAAGAACCGGGGTGGCTGACGGAGTGGGGCGGTACGCTCGCGAAGGCCCGCGACCTCCTCGCGGCGATGAACGGCTGACGTGTCGATTTGTGCTTGCCTCAAGCAACCGCAGCCGGTACTGCGCCGTCACCAGTGGTCGGGTCGGCTTTGCCGGCACTTCCGGGTCGTGAACCGCACCTGAAGGCGGTTGGAGGCACCGAGACCTCGCCAGATGTCTCTTTCTCGTCTTGGCAACGTGTCTTCCACCATTCGAGGAGGTCGCAGCTCTGTCACTTACATTGGCAGAACCGGGACAATCCCACGACCGCCATCACGGTTCGGCCTCCAGCACGACGAAGTTCTGGCCGACAACAGCCAGTACCGCCAGAATCGCCACGGCGACGATAAAGGGCGTCGCGACGGCGGCGGCACCCAGGACGAACGGATCTTCCGTTTCTTGCGAGAGTGCTAATGCGATCACCGCTAGTCCGTAGAGAATCGAAAGCACATAGAGACCGTTGGCCACCAAACTCGAGGAGCCGAGGATCTCAAGGAAGATCGACGCCGAGAAACCCACGAGCGGAAACAAGAACGCGATGCCGACACGTCGAGTCACTCTTACAGCGCTTAGTGCCTTCCTTCCCATCTGCGCGATCAAGAACGTGCCAAACGACAGGTAGAGCCACGCCACGAAGCCGAGGACGAACGCTACGGCGATACCGATGCCGAAACCGGCATCGGCCGCCCATGCGAGACTCTCGTCGATCTCAGGGATCTCGGTGTTCAACAGGACGTTGAGCGTGTGTGCGATCGAGAAGCTCCCGACCGCCAGCGCCGCGTACATGAGTCCTCCAGGCCGGTCAGCAGTCCGATTCAGCCATTGGGCTGCGGATCTCACAGCAACTCCAGGGCGATGACTGGTGTGACGGTTGACTCAAGGGTGCCAGCGAGCACGGTGAGAACGACCGCCACGAGAATCCACCGCAGGATTGGGAGTAAAGAAAAGGGCCGATCTTGGGTGAGACGCCTCACGATCTGTGAGGTGAGGCCGAGCCCTGCGGTAGTGGCGGCGATCTGGCCGAGGGACTCCGGTATCCCGTGAACGAGCAGAGGGATCCGTAGCGAGCTTGGTTCCAGACCGACGAACAGTGCTCCGAATTGTAGCCCGTTCCAGGCTGCTACCAAGACGGTTGGGATCGCGAGAACCAAGCTTCCCACGACCAAGATCCCGACGATGCGGAGATTGTGAGCAACGGTCCCGACAAACTGAACCGCCGTGATGTCGTCAACGCTGACGCTCGCCCCAAACGGGTTGGGGTTCAGGAAGCAACCGACAACGAACCCGCCGAGGAAGATAGTGGCCGCAGCCCGGAGCGGCTGCGGCCACGAACGGTCTGCGTTCAATACGTCGGGCGCTCCGCTCTTGCGTGGCAGAATCGTAGGAGCCACATGTAGGCGGCACCTTGGAAACCTGCCGTCAGACCGAGCCAGAGTCCGAAGTCACGCTCGAAGAATAGTGCGGTGAGCGTCGCAGTGGCGAGCGCGATGCCAGCTACACCCATCACGAATCGCCCTGGAGCGTTTCGGATTGCCGTGAACGGTTCCCGCGGTGTCGGCGCCATCCGACTACGCTCCGCCGAGGATGGCCCCGAGACCCGCGCCGATGTCGGCACCCTTGAGTCCCGCGAAGACGGTGCCCGGACCGGGGGCGATGAGGCTCCCCAAGTAGGCGCCGCCGAAGAGGCCAAGCGTGCCGCCGACGATGGCACCGACGGCAGCCGCACCTGCTCCGTGCTTGCTGCCCAGGAAACCACCGATCTCCGACGAGAGACCGTGATCGCTGGACGGAATCGCAAGTGGCGCGAGCAACAGCGCTACGGCGATGAACGCGACAAGGTTCTGCTTCATTGGGACCTCCTGTTGTTGGAGGACCTCCTGTTGTTGGAGGACCTCCTGTTGTTGGAGGACCTCCTGTTGTTGGATCTTGAGAAGCTACTACGGAAGGGTTCCGCGTGTCAAGCTGCCTCAGGCGGGCCCCGCCGCTCCCGGCTACCGGAAGTCGTGGCTCGGGATCCGCTCCAGGCGGTCGATGGGCCAGAACTTGTCCGCCTTGACGGATAGCGAACCGTCTTTCTTCTGCAGGACGCCCTCGACGATCAGGCCGGAGGAGGAGACGATCGTGCGGCGGTGTTTCTTGAACTCGTCCGGCATGACGATGGCCTGGCTCATCCCCGTCTCGTCCTCCAGGGTCAGGAACAGGAGGCCGCGGGCGGTGCCCGGGCGCTGGCGGACGATGACGGAACCGGCGGTGCGCACGCGGCGTCCGGCGGGAGACCTGGGGAGCTGGGCGGCGGGGACGACGTTTCGGCGGTCAAGCCCCCGGCGGTAGTACTCCATCGGGTGAGGGCCGGTGGTGATCGAGGCGAGGCGCAAGTCGGCGGCCGTCTCTTCCATCTGCGTCATCTCTTCGAGCGGCGAGGGAGAGGCGGTCGAAAGATCCGCGAACAGCGGGCCCTTCGGCTTCTCGACCTGAGCCGCCTGCCACAGGGCGGCGCGTCGTCCGAGATTCCCGGGCGCTCGATGAGCGTTGTGGGAGAAGCCGAAGGTTTGCTGTACGGCCTGCCGCCCGGCGTCGCCGCTCTCGCCCAGCCCGCCAAGCGCCCCGATGGACGCCAACGCAGTGAGTTCGTTTCGCCGCAACCGACAGCGTTCGGCCAGGTCCTCGATGGAGCGGAACCGTCGCGTCGCCTGCTCGGTTTCGATCCGTTCCGCCGCTTCGCGCCGCATTCCCTTGACGTAGCGCAACCCGAGGCGAATCGCGCCCGGCGGGGTCGGCTCGCCGGCCAGGGTGTTCTCGTCGGCGTCCGCCGGCCGGTCCTGCCAGCGGCACCGGACCCCCGATTCGTTCACGTCGATGGGCAGCACCGCGCTGCCCGCGCGCTGCGCTTCGCGGACCAATGTCGCCGGATGGTAGAAGCCCATCGGCCAGGCGTTCAGGAGCGACAGGAAGAAGGCGGTCGGGTGGTGGCGCTTCAAGTAGGCGCTGGCATAGGCGATCAGGGCGAAGCTGGCGGAGTGCGACTCGGGGAAGCCGTAGAGAGCGAACGAGGTGATCGCCTTGACGATCTGTTCCTGAGCAGGGCCCGTGATGTTCCGCTCGTTCATGCCGGAACGAAGCCGGTCCTCGATCTGCTGCATCCGCTCGACGGAGCGTTTGAAGCCCATTGCGCGCCGTAACTCCTCCGCCTCGCCGCCGGAGAAGCCGGCCGCGACCATGGCGATCTTCAGGATCTGTTCCTGGAAGATCGGCACGCCGAGAGTTCGGCGCAGGATCGGCTCAAGCAGCGGGTGGGGGTAGGTGACGTCCTCGCGGCCGACCCGGCGCTCGAAGAACGGGTGGGCCATGCGGCCGACGATCGGCCCGGGGCGGATGATCGCGATCTGGATGACCAGGTCGTAGAACTTGTATGGCTTGTGGCGCGGCAGGGACGCCATCTGCGCCCGACTCTCGATCTGGAAGACGCCGACCGTGTCGGCGCGGCAGATCATCTCGTAGGTTGCCGGGTCGTCCGGCGGCAGGTGGGCCAGGTCGATCTGCTTGCCTTCGTGCCGACGGATCAGGGGCGCCGCCTCCTCCAGCGCGTTCAGCATGCCGAGGCCGAGCAGATCGACCTTGATGAGTCCCAGATCGGCGCAGTCGTCCTTGTCCCATTGGACGATGACCCGGTTCTCCATCGCCGCCGGTTCGAGCGGCACGATCTCGTCGAGCCGCCCGGCGCAGAGCACCATGCCGCCCGAATGCTGGCCCAGATGGCGGGGGTGGTTCTGGAGCTGCCGCCACAACCGGACGAAGAGCTGGATGCGCCGATCGTGGGGATCGAACCCGAGTTCCGTGAGCTCCTCGTCCATCTCCTTGCTGTCGCCGCGGGAGAGGTCGTAGTGCCAGTGGCCGAGCCCCTTCGCCAGGCGGTCGACCTGAACCTTGGAGCAGCCCAGCGCCTTCGCCGCCTCGCGCGCGGCCATGCGGTCGCGGTAGGTGATCACGTTCGCGGTCATCGCCGCGCCGTGCCGGCCGTAGCGCCCGTAGACGTACTGGATGACCTTCTCGCGCTTCACGCCGGACGGCAGGTCGATGTCGATGTCCGGCCACTCGCCGCGCTCCTCGGACAGGAAGCGCTCGAACAGCAGGTCCATCTTCACCGGGTCGACCGCAGTGATCGAGAGCGCGTAGCAGACGGCGGAGTTGGCGGCGGAACCGCGTCCCTGGGCCAGGATCCGCTCCTCCTTGCAGAAGCGGACGATGTCCCAGACGATCAGGAAGTAGCCGGCGAGATCGAGCTTCTCGATCAGCGCGAGTTCCTTCTCGAGTTGCGCGCCGGCCTTGGCGGTGAGTGGCCGGAAGCGTTCCTGGGCCCCTTGCCAGGTCCGTTCGCGGAGATGGGAGATCGCCGTTTCGCCAGCGGGAACCGGGTAGTCCGGGAAGCGGTAGCCGAGGTCGGCGAGCGTGAAGTCGAGTTCGCAGGCCAGTTCGTGCGCGGCGTGCACCGCGTGCGGCAGATCGGCGAACAGCCGGTGCATCTCCTCCGGGCTTCTCAGGCGCCGCTGGCGCTCGCGGGCGAGGCGGGCGCCGGCGGCGTCGACCGTCACATGGTGTCGAATCGCGGTCATCAGATCGAAGAGCGGTTTGTCGCGGGCTGTGGCGTAACGCACGCCGCCGGTGGCGACGACGGGCACGCCGAGCTGCTGCGCGATGCGGACCAACGCCTGGTTGCGGTGCTCTTCGGCGCGGATGCCGTGGCGCGCGAGTTCCACGTGCAGACGGCCGGGGAAGATGGCGTGCAGACGTTCGAGCTGCCGCCCGGCCGCCTCCAGCCCTTCCCGCGCGAGTGCTCGGCCAACGGGGTCGGCTTCGGCGCCGGCCAGACAGTGGAGTCCGTCCGCGTGTTCCTTGAGCAGAGCCCAGTTGATCCGTGCCTCGCCCTTGGGACGGTTGAGCGCTCCGGCGGTCAACAGGCGGCAGAGGTTGCGATATCCGCGACGGTTGCGCACCAGCAGATGAACGCGGGTCTCCTCGTCGTCCAGGGTTGGCCGCTCCTCGCGCCGACGCGAGGCAGCCGACGCTTGCGGCCGGTCGATGACCGCTTCGGCGCCCACCAGCGCCCGAATTCCCGCTTCTCGCGCCGCCTTGTAGAAGCGCGGCGCGCCGGAGACTCCGTTCCGGTCGAGCAGGGCGACTGCCTCAAGCCCCAGGGCCGCCGCCCGCGCGACGAGGTCCTCGGGTTGGGACGAGGCGCGCAGAAAGGAGAACGACGACGCGGCGTGGAGTTCGGCGTAGGGCGGAGACTTCTGCCGGCGCTTCGGCGGCGGCTTGAACTCGCGCCGCCGCAGCCGTTCCTTGACCGCTCCCGGCGCGGCGTAGCCGGGGTTCGGCTCGCCTCGGGCGTCGAGCAGCCCGTTGTCGCCGCGGTTGGCGCGGCCGCTGCCCTTGCCGACGGCGCCGGACAGCCCCATGTTGCGCGCTGGCACGCTGATCTTGGGCGGCTTGCGAGCCATCCGATAAGCGTAAATCAGGCGGCAATAAGTGCGCAAGAGCTCACGCTGTCTCCGGCCCCCCTTCCGCGGGCGGTCAGTTCGGGCGTCGCGGCGCCCGGAGCGGCTGACGCGCTCGATACAGCGCGAGGCGGTCGAGACGTTGCGGAGAATTCCCGCCGGCGGCCTGCCGCTCCTGCTCGAGTGCCCGTTGTTGCCAGAGCACGGCGTCGTCGAAACGTCCGGCTTCGGCCAGGGCCATGGCCAGGGTCTCCAGATGGTCGAGCGCTGGTTGCTCGTCGACAACACCCTGAGCGAGGTCGACCGCCCGGGCGCCGTCGCGAGCCGCATCGTCGGGGCTCGTGGCAAGAAGCCGCGCCAGGAGGTGGCGTGTCGCGATGTCGGCGGGGAAGCGCTCCAAAGCCTCGTCCAACGTCCGGCGCGCCGCAAGGTAGCGGCCGGTCTCGAACCGCATGAGACCGAGATTGAAACGCGCCTGGAGGTCGTCCGGCGTCAACGCGACGAGGGCCTGAAGCTGGTCCGCGGCTGCTTCCGCCCGCCCCGAGCCGATGAGCAGGGCGGCGAAGGTGCGGCGGGCTTCGGCCATCGCGGGGTCCGCGGCGACGATCCGCTCGAGTTCGGCGATGGCGCCCTCCGCGTCGCCAACGACGGCTCGCATCTGCGCCCGCTCAAGGCGCCAAGGCAGGTTGTCCGGCATGAGGTCCGCCGCTCGCTCCAGGTGGGCGGCGCTCTGGGTTCGCCGGCCGGCTCGTTTGAGGAGCGCCGCGAGCGCGTAGTGGGCCGGACCGTGTTCCGGGTCGAGCGCGATCGTCCGGCGCAGATGACGTTCCGCGCGTTCGTTCTGGCCGACGACGAGCAGCGAACCGGCGAGGCGGAAGTGAGCCTCCTCGTCCGTTTCGTCCGTTTCGAGGATCTCCTCGTAGAGTCGAATCGCCCGCTCGTAGTCGCCCTCGGCGGCGGCGGCGACGGCGCGGTCGAGCGGCAGCGTGACGTCCTCCTCGAGCGGCCTCAGGCGTTCAAGCAACGGGTCGTACATCGGAATGAGGACGTCCTGGTTCAGGCGCCACGCCTCGGCGGCCCGGTCGGCGTCGCCGAGGGCGCGGTAGGCGAGGCCGACGTGGTGGTTCGCCTCGCTGCCCTCGGGCTGGGTCGCCGCGACCTCCTGGAAGAACTCCAGCGCCCTGGCCGGGTCGTCGCGCTCGAGGGCGATGTAGCCGAGTCCGACGCGGGCCGTGGCGCTTTGGGGATAGGCCTCGAGCGCCTTCTTGTAGGCGGCTTCCGCGGCGTCGACGTCGCCCGCGGCGACGTGGAGTTCCGCCAGCCGGATCAAGGTCGGCGGGTCATCGGGCCGGATGGCGAGCGCCTCTTCGGCACTTGCGAGCGCTGCTGGCAGGTCGCCGAGCTCGATGTGGAGCAGCAGCTTGAAGTAGGCCCACTGGAAGTCCGCCGGCGCGAGATCTCGTAGCTGGTCGAGGCAAACCGCGGCGGCGTCATGAAGCTCGTAGTGCAGGTAGCGAGCGCAGAGGTCGCCGAACGTGTTCGCCGCCAATTGCGCCTGCATCGGCTCGGCGGCATGTTGCAGCGCGCCGGCCGTGAGCGTTCGGTAGTCCCGGAGCCTCTGGGCTTGAGCTGCGGGGACCCGGCTCAGGTCGGGCGCCGGCACCTGGGTGAGATCCAGCGTCTCCTTGACCCGCCGGATCTCCAGGATCTCGGCGAAGTCCTGGGCGCCGCCCGGCAGGGAAGCGAGAGACAGCGCGGCCAACATGACCAAGCTCGCAGGAACCGAGTTCACCGTTCGGGGATCGCCGGAATCTCGTCTTCCGGAAGACCTTTCGTCAGCAAGTACTGCCGGATGCGTCTTGCGAACGCGGTAGCCCGGACGTGTTCATCCCGAGCGTCCTCGGCGCTGAAGTGGGCGAAGACGTTGTATTCGGCCCGGTTCCGATCGTCCAGCCCTTCGCTGAGTTCCCTGGCCCAGGAGGGTTCGATCTCCGCCGTTTGCACCAGGTGAAGGCCGAACATACTGCGAACGCCGGCATGGGTGGTTGTCTCGATCTCCCGAACCGCGAGGGCAGCCTTGGCCGCGTGGAAGATGGAGTAGTACGACCTGGTTACCGCGTCTTCGTAGTGGCCGGTGTTCAGGAGAGCCAGAGATGCGCCCAGAGACGAAAGTGCGCGCCTCCACTCCGCAGCGACGAGCATGCGGTTCAAAGGACAGTCACGCCTTCGCGCTCGACTGCGTCACAGTAAGGGGAACGGAGGCCTCTCAGTGATTCCCATTCGCCTTCCGTGTACGCCTGGATCGAAGGGGCCATGGCGGAGGTGGCGGCCATCGTGTAGCCAAGCCGGCGGAGAGGCCGCATCAGCTCGGCGGCGTCGTCCCGCACGATGAGCAGAAGATCGACATCGCTCTCGTCGTGTGCGTCGCCACGCGCCTTGGAGCCGTATAGCACCAAGCGCAGCACGACGTCTGCGTGTTCACGCCGCAGCGCTTCCCGGTATGCGTCGAGCCAAGCTTCTTCTTCGGGGTGGAGTGTAAGCATGGTCGGGTCCGTCGCCGAGCCGATTCTACAAGTGACGACCGGACGGCTTGGCCGCTCAAACCTGTTGATGGAAGTAGTAGCAGAGGCCGTCCGGCGCGACGACGAAGAAGACCAGGAACTTCTTGCCGTCCCGTTTGTCGATGCGCCAGTTCGCGATCTTCACGCCCTTCGCCTTGAGTTCGGCCCGCGCCCGCTTGATGTCCGTTACCAGAATCGCCGCGCCGTCCATGCTCGCGTCGCCCCCGTTGACCGCGAAACCGATCCGGACGCCGTCGCGTTCGAGGATCACCGTCGGCGCCGGTTCCTCGAGGCGTTCGACTTCCTCGAGGCCGAAGGCGTCCGCGTACCACTTCGCCGTCGCGTCCAGGTCCTCGACCGGCAAGGCGAGCACGTCGTCCTGGAACGGGTAGGCAGCCTCGAACAGCTTCATCGCGTGAAGCCTACCGCCGAGGTCATGGAATCATCGGCGCCATGGAACACGAGGCCCTGGAGCGCGCCCGCCGCAAGGCGGAGGCCATCGGCATCTCGAACGTCGAACGGCACATCTTCCTCTGCTGCGACCAGACGAAGCCGAAGTGCTGCGACCGGGACGTATCGCTCGAGTCCTGGGAGTACCTCAAGCGCCGGTTGCGCGAACTCGGTCTCAGCGAATCCGGCGGAGTCCTGCGGACGAAGGCGAACTGCCTGCGCGTCTGCGACGCGGGCCCGATCGCGGTCGTCTACCCGGAGGGAGTCTGGTACTGGGGCTGTACGCCGGATGTCCTCGAGCGGGTGATTCAGGAGCACCTGATCGGCGGCCGGGTCGTGGCGGATCGGGTGATCGCGAACGCAGCTGTTTTTAGCAATCTGCCGTAATTTTATCCAGATGCGATAAAAATCGGGCAGATCCCTATAATCGGTCGGTGGATCCGACCCGCAACCCCTACAGCCCGGGCGCCGGGAGCCCTCCGCCCGGCTGCTCACGGAGGTCGATGAGGCTTCTCGCGAGCGGAGACAGGGATGGGGTGTGGGTGCTGTTCAGGCCTTGACAGTCTCCGAGCTTCCGAGGTTGAGGCTTGAGCAGGGCCGAGTTCCGAGCGAGACTGGCCTTGGCCGAGGCCCGCTTCAGTTCGCGCACAGGTTCTGCTGACTCTGCAGCCAACGCCGGCACCCGGCGCCCTTCTTCTCCGGGTAGACCTTGCCACGAGGCTTCCCGAGCAGACGTACGTCCTTGAAGTCGTCGCCCAACGGTCCGTCGCGGGAGTAGAGGAGCCTGGCGCCGCTCAGGCGGGCGAGCGCCAGCACATGTTCGTCGTTCGATTTGAAGGAAGCACTCTGCCTCAGCGACTCGGCCTCCTTGTCCACGCGCGAATCCGGGACGCTCGTGGCCTTGCTCTGCCGGAGTGCCTCCTGCAACCAGGCGCGGAACGCCCTGTTCTCGCAGAGTTCCCTTAGGTTCTTGCCGCCGACGACGAGACGGGCGCCTCCTGCTTCGATCCAGCGCTTGAATTCTCTTGCACCCGGACACGGATCAGGCCGGAAGACCGCAGCGACGACGTCGTTGTCGAGAATCGTACACACGACTGTTGCCGCCTACAGGCCGATGGACCGGTTCGTCTCTTCCATGAAGAACCGTCGGTAGCTTGGAGGGGCACCGAGGATGTTCCCGTTCTCGTCGATTCGCAGGGGGTGGATGCGGACTTCCAGCTCCTCTCGCTCAAAGTAGAGGATGGAGACCTGGTCCGGCTTCAGGCCGCTCCGGCCATCGCGGACATCCATGCGGACACGGTCGATCAGATGGTCGCCGTGGGTCTCCACGATCAGCTGTTTGTCCCGAGCGGCCACGGCGCAAAAGAGCGAGCCGAGGGCGGCTTGAGCGCTGGGGTGAAGATGGACCTCCGGCTGCTGGAGGAGGAACGTGCCGGGCGCGTCGGTCCTCAACAACTCCGTGATGACGGGCAGCACTTGGCTCACGCCGTAGCCCACGTCGGTCAGGTTCCGCCAAGGGCCCTTGAGCCTGCGGCTGCCCGACTTCCGTACCTGGATCTGGAAGGGCTCGCTCGTCTTGCCGAGGCGCCGGACGCGTATCTCGTCGAAGAGGCCCGAAGCGCGTCCGAACTCCTCGAGTGCGGTGTGCAGCGTGGACCACTCTCGACGGTCCCGGTACGAGGCGTCGGCCAGGTACATGGGAACGGCTGCGCCTTCCGGATCGCTCGTCACGCGCGAGGGGTCGTACGTGCGGCGTGGCTTCGAGCGGACGGGCGCGCTGGCGAAAGGGCGCTGGAGTGACTGGAACCGGGGCCAACTGACATCCCGTATGAGTGCCTGAAGGCCCTTCCGATCGTCCTCGGAGGGCGCGCCGGCCCCCTCTGGGGAGGTCCAGTCTGTTTCCGGTGCGCCATTTCCTGCGTCGACGGCGGAGATCAGCCCTTGCAGAAGAAAGAACCAGGAAATCGGAACGCTATGTTCGTCGAACGAGAGACCGGCGGGGAGGGCGTCCTTCAGGCCGTGTGACCAGCTGCCGTTCTTCGTGCCGACAGTCGTCTTGCCTCTCTTCAAGTCGAGCTCGATGAACATGTCCTCCTGTTGAATCCGTTCGCTCGCCAGTGCCGGCTGGTTGCGCTTCTTCGAGAAGGTGAAGTCGAACGATCGTTCCTTGCCGGTAGTCGGTCGGCCACGCTCGGTCCATCGCAATGCCGGCGCGGTGAACCCCACTTCGAACGAGTCTGCGCGGCTGCCGCGAGCCCCCCGGTGATGGGCGATCTCGTCGAAGCTCCCGAGGTCGTACGGCTTCTCCTTGAAGTCCGGCAGTGTGTTCAGATAGCCGAGGTCCCAGAGCGCTCGGATGAGCGCGAGGAAGGACGTTTTCCCTGTGCTGTTTTCGCCGACGAGCAGGGTGAGCGGCGCCATCCGCGCGCTTTGTTCGTCGCGGAAGCAGCGATAGCCGCGGAGCCTGATCTCGTTCATCGGCGGTAACTCTCTTGGCCCAGCCTGGGCTTGGGGCGTTTTCGACGGCGGGATTCGTGTCGGGAGAGGCCGGCCGGTCGCTCTTTCTGGACGACGCGGAGGACGGCCGAACCGAGCCCTGACCCATCTCAATCGTATACGCCGTCTGCGAACCAGCGCTCCGACAGCCGGTCGCGGTAGAGCCGGCACACGGCGCCGTTCTGCAGTTCCACGTCCCAGTAGTCGCGGAGCGTCGGCTGGTCGCGCCACCAGCCCTCCTCGAGCTCCCACGGGCCGGCGGCGACGCGGACCGAGCCTTCGATGCGAACGTGGCGCTTCTCGGTGGGCAGAGGGTTGATCTGCACCGGCTCGGGACAGGGAGTGCGCGCTTCGCCGTCCGCGGTCAGGACCTCGACCTCGACCGGCGGTCGCAGGGTGCGGACCGTCAGCATGCCGCGGCCGGGCCTCGGTTCGAGCCGGATCCGGGGCGGCGGAGGCGGGTCGTAGGCGGCGATCCGGAAGCGTTCCGGCAGGTGACCGTCCCGGGTGCGTGGCGAGCCGATCCGGTTCGGGCCGAGCAGGGCGAGCAGCCGCGCGGTAACGGCGGCCAGGCGGTCGGGCGACAGGGCGGTCGGCCCGAGCAGGGAGAGCTGCGTCTGGCGCGGCGCGTCGGGATGAGCGAGCAGTTGCATCGAGGTGATCGGCGCCCGCGGCGGCTCTCCCTCCAGGTGGAGTCGTACGAGCGACAACAGGCTGCGCGCATCGCGGGTAGGCGCGGGCAGTTCGATGGCCAGCTCGTGGAGGCCTTCGGGCTCGAGCTTGAGCGACAGCTCGAGCCGCTTGCAACCCATTCCCCGCGCTTCGAGCCGGTTGGCGAGCCGCTCGACCGCGCCGCGGGTGGCGAACAGGAACGGTTCCAGGTTGTCGATCGGCCACTCGAAGGTCTGCGCCTCGCGGAAAGTGGGCGACGGCGGGCGGGGGGTGAGCGGTGTCGGGTCGATGCCGCGGGCGGCGGCATGGAGCGCGGCGCCGCGCTCGCCGAGACGGCTGTGGATCTCGCCCGCCGGCAAGCCGGCGAGGTCGCCGACGGTGTGCAAGCCCCAGAGCTTCAGCGTGTGGAGGATCTCCTGGTCGTCGCCGTCCGCCGCCGCGTTGTCGCTGCGTTCGAACAGGGACTTGAGCGGCAACGGCGCCAGGAACCTGGCCTCGCTGCGGGGCGCCACGACGTTCGGCGCCCGCGGCAGGGCGGCCGCGGCTCGCGCTGCGAGCTTGCTGCCGGCGATACCGACCCGGCCGGGCAGCCCGGCGCCGTCCATGTCCCGCATCATCGTCAGGCCGAGGCCGTGTTCGTCGTCGACTGCGATGTCGAGGTAGATCATTCCCTCGCCGCCGTTCTCGACTCGGGGCGAGAAGGCGCCGGCGATCTCGAGCAGCACGTCCTGCGCAGTGTGTTCGCGTTCCGGATCGCGAGCGCGGGAGACGAGGCCGGACTCGATGTTCCGAGCCTGGGCCACGGTCAGCCCCGCGTGGATTCCTGCGCGACGCGCCAGCCGGGAGGCGGCGACGATCCGGGCCGAAGGTCCCTCATGAACGACGACGGCTTCGCGGGCAAGCTCCGGCGCCCCCCGCAGGTAGGCCGCGAGAGGGAACAGCGCCGCTCTCATGCAGGCGATGCGGGTTCTTCGTTCATCCGGCACGGCGCAGGTTCTCGGTGGGTGAGGCGGCTTGGCCGCTTTCCGCGGGTCGGGGTCGAGGTCGGGACAGGGGGCGTCGCAAGCTGCCGGTGAGCACGCGGAGTTCGATATCCGTCGCAGTACCTGGCCGTTCGCCGCGCGACTTGGCGAGTTCAAGCCGGGCTCGGAGCCCGTCCAGCAACCGCGGACTCCTCGGTGCGGCCTGCGCCCAGAGGGCGCGGCTCGGCGACGTTCGCGACCTCAGATCGAGAATCTTCTGTGGCGCCGTACCCCCGGCGCGGTACGGCGTCGCGATCAGCAGCGCGGCTTGATGGTCCTCCGCCGTCCGCCGCAGCCGCAGCCACGCCGATTCCTTGCCGCGTCCGCCGGGTACGGGAGGCAGGCCCAGGTCGATGACGACCAGGGGGAAGCCGCCGTCGATCAGCGCCTCGGCGCTGCCCAGCGCCTGCTTGAGCCGCTCGGGCCGCGCCCAGAGCAGTCGTTCGAGGTCGACTCCGGCGCGCGCCGCCACCTGGGGATCGAAGTGATCGCCGAGATCGACCAGCGCCGCCGATTCACCACTCTCGGTAGCGCCGGCCAACAGTTCGGTCACCAGCGAGAAGCGCCCGCTGCTTCGCGCCCCGACCAACTCCACCGTCTGTCCGCGCCGGATGCCGCCCCCCAGCAATCGGTCGACGCCGGCAAGCCGCGTGGGGAACACGCCGTCGACGGCGTCCTGGACTCCGGCCTGATCGTCGCTGTTGACCAGATCCCGCCCGCGTCGGATCTGACGCAGCAGAGACCGCGGCCATTGCGGATCGGTGAGTGCTGCGGGCAGGGAAGTCACGACGACGTTCAGCGGAACGAGAGAAGTCGAAGAAATGGAAAGAGAGCATCTTAGCGCAACTAAGGCGGAAAAAGTGGCTCACATCGGCGAACCTCGCAAAGCCCCGAAGCGTCGTACGAAGACTGCGAGCCGAACTCTGAATATGCTGAACTCTTATTCAGAGTTCGTGGACAAGGACTGGATTCTCCGTTCCGTGATAAAACTCACGGCGCAACTCTTCATACGACGAAGCGGAGTGCATCGATGAGACGTTCCATGCCGGGCCGCTACGAGGTCAGCGCTGCAAGCGGCGAGCAGGTGCGAGCCTTCATACCGGCGCCGTTGCCACCTGAGCCGCCGCTTGATCTGCAAGGCCCTCTTCTGCGTTCCCTGGAAGCCGCCAGTCTCGCCTTGGGACGGCTGGAGGGCGCGAATCCACTCCTGGAGCCGACGATTCTCGTCTACTCCTACGTCCGCCAGGAGGCGGTGCTCTCCTCCCGGATCGAGGGCACCCAGTCTTCGCTTGCCGATCTTCTGCTCTTCGAGCTGGACCAGGCGCCGGGCGTGCCGCGCGACGACGCGGCCGAAGTCTCACGCTACGTAGCGGCTCTGGAACACGGGCTGCGGCGATTGCGTGAGGATTTCCCGTTCTCGAACCGCCTGATCCGCGAGTTGCACCGCATTCTCCTGTCCGCTGGGCGCGGCGCGAGCAAGGACCCAGGCGAGTTTCGGCGTTCTCAGAACTGGGTCGGCGGCACGCGCCCCGGAAACGCCGTCTTCGTTCCCCCGCCGCACCTTGCCATACCGGACTGCATGGGCGACCTCGAACGCTTCCTGCACGCTGACGGCGATGGCCTGCCCGCCCTTGTACGCGCCGGCTTGGCTCACGTTCAGTTCGAGACGATCCACCCTTTCCTGGACGGCAACGGGCGTATCGGCCGGCTCCTGATTACCCTGATGCTGTGCGAAGCAGGCCTGTTGCGTAGGCCGCTCCTCTATCTCAGCGTCTACTTCAAACGCCATCGGGAGCGCTACTACGAACTCCTGAACGGCGTTCGGCAGACCGGCGACTGGGAAGCGTGGCTGGCGTTCTTTCTCGACGGTGTGCAGGAAACCGCGGAGAACGCTGCTGCAACCGCCCGGCGGCTCTCCGAGCGCTTCGCGGGCGACAGGGAACGCATCGCCGAACAAGGCCGCCGTGCCGGGTCAGCTCTTCGGGTCCATGAAGTCCTCCAGGAACGGCCGATTCTGACGATTCCCGAGACCTGCAGGCGCACCGGCCTCTCCTTTCCGGCCGTCTCGGCTGCGCTGGGGCTCCTGGAAGAAGCACGCCTCGTCCGCGAGATCACCGGCTTCCGTCGAAATCGAGTCTACGTTTACGACGAATACCTGAAGATCCTGAACGAAGGCGTGGAGGACGCATGACGGGACGGTTCAGCGGAGCCGCTGGAGGAACCACCAGTGGTGGCCCTCCGGGTCGCGAGCACAGTAGTTCCGGTCGACCCAGTAGCCCTCGCCGTAGTCTTGGGTCATCGGCTCGACCGTGATGTCGGCGCCGGCCGCCCGTGCCCGCTCGCAGTGCGCGTCGGCGTCGTCGACGTAGACGGCCAGGGACTGGGTATTCGCGCCCCCGACCGCCCGCGGAGACTTCTGGTACTCCCGGTCCGGCTGCAGCCCCGTCTGTCCGACCATGATCAGACCGCCGTCCAGGACGAGCTGTGAATGGACGACTCGCCCTTGCTCGTCCTCGACCCTCTCCCGCACCTCGAATCCGAACGCCCGGGTCAACCAGTCGATCGCGGTTGCCGCGTCGTCATAGAAGACAGATGGTGAGATTCTCGGCCAGCCGTCCGGCGGATTCTTCATCGGTTCTACGGCACGACCTCGGCCCAGTTCGGCGCGGCTGCGGCTTCGCCTTCGCCTGCGGCCCACTCGATCGTGTCGCCGACCCAGGCCTGGAACATCTCATCGTCCCAGACGTCCTCGCGGTGGCCCATTGCGTTGTAGAGGACGCGGCCGGCGCCGAGTTCGCGGCACCAGGCGATGGGGTACGGGTCGATGTCGTAGACCTCCTGCTTGGCGCGCTCTTCGCCGGGGTCCATCAGGGCGAGGACGTGGAGCTTGTCCCTCGCGACGTTCTTGAACAGGTACCACTCGTCCATGATCTTCCACCCGTCCTCGACGGACTTCATCGTCGGGTGTGCCGCGTCGGCGACGCGGACGATCCCCGGGAACTGGGCGCCGTGATGAACGAACTCGCCGCCGATCATGCCTACGTACGGGGTCACTTCGTCGTTCTCGCCGTGGAAGGTGTCAGTCGCGGGGTGGAAGCCGACGAAGCCGCCGCCGGCTTCGATCCAGGCGATCAGGTCGGAGACGCCGTCGGAACTCATCGGCGGATTCCCGTCGCCGCGGAAGAAGCCCTCGCCGGCGCCGCCGCGCTCCGTCAGGTCGCCCGTCGTGTAGAAGATGACGACGTCGAAGTTCGCGAGCTGTGCGGCGTTGATCAGGCCGGCGTCCTTCGTCGACGTGATCTCGAATCCCCGGTCTGCCGCGACCTCGGCGAGCACGGTATCGACGTGGCTCGGATGGCCGTCCGTGCGCTTGATCGCCGAGTGTTCGAAGCCGGAGGACTTGCTCAGGAAGAGGACGCGCGCGGGGCGGTCCGTTTCGTCCTCGGAGGCGAAGGTCGGGGCGCCGGCCGCCAGGAACGCGGCAAGGGTGAGGATCAGGGGGCGAGCGAGGCTGTGAGTGGAGTTCATGCGAGGAAGCTACCACCGCGCTGTTGCCACCGCGCTGTCGCTTCTCAGCTGAACTTCGCGATGACGTCCTCGCCGAACGTCGCCAGGCGGTCCGGCGGCATGGGCGGCACGATGACGCGGGAGACGCCGAGGTCGGCCATCCGCCGAATGTGGTTGGGCGGTCCGCCGTTCGCCGTGATCTCGATCGCGTCCGGGTCGCGGCCGGCCGCTTCGGCGCTCTCGCGCATGATGCGGAGCAGACGTTTCAGTTCGTCCGCGTCGCCGAGGGCGGGGAAGAAGCCGTCGCCGAGCCTGCCGGCGCGTCGGGCGGCCGGTTCCGAGTGGCCGCCGACGACGATCGGAACGGAGCCGTCGACGGGCCGGGGTCGGCTGTAACAGTCGGAGAACGAGACGAACTCGCCGTCGTGGCTCGGGCAGTCCTCGGTCCACAGCGCCCGGAAGGCGCGCAGATAGTCGTCCAGGCGGCGTCCGCGGCTGGCGAAGGGAACGCCAAGGGCCTTGAACTCCTCCTCGAGCCAGCCGACGCCGACGCCGAGGATGGCTCGGCCGCCGGAGAGCTTGTCCAGGGTGGCGACAGCCTTCGCCGTGACGAGGGGATTCCGCTGCGGGACGATCAGGATGCCGGTGGCGAGTTTGATCCTCTTCGTTGCCGCCGCCACGTAGGATAGCCAGACGAGCGGGTCGGGGATGTCGAAGTCCTCGCGTCCGCCAGGCATCTTGCCGCTCTCGTCGTAGGGATAGGTGGAGGCGTAGCCGCGCGGTACGACGACGTGCTCCACCGTCCATAGCGAGTCGAAACCGGCAGCTTCGGCTGCCTGAGCCAGAGCCGCGGCCGGGGGGCCGTCGACGAAGGGCCCGGTGTTCGCGAACATGATCCCGAATTTCAATTCTCTTCCTCGTTCCAGGTGCGTCGGAGCGCGGGACTCTAGCAGCCCGTGGCGAAGGTCGCGCTCCGGTCCGCGAGCATGAGGCGGGCGCTCGACGCGGTCGCGCGCTGGACGATTCGCTCCCCGCGGAGCGCGATCGCCTGGGCTGTCCTGCCGGCTCTCGGCCTGGCGGCGCTGCTGCCGACAACCACCGTCGATCTCACGTTCACGGGCGTGATGAACCGCGGCAACGAGCACGTCGGCCGTTACTTCGAGATGTCCGCGCAGTACGATCTCGGCGGTCTGCTCCTCGTCCTTCTCGAGGGCGAGGAGGAGCGACTCGACGAGGCGGTCGAACGGACGATCCACGCCGCTTCGGCCTTGCCGTCGGTTGCTGCCGCCCGGGGCCCGTTGCCGCTTGACTGGCTCGAGGAACAGGCGCCGTGGCTCGTCGAGCGGCCGCTGTTCGATCGTTGGCTCGCCGTCGCCGAACGGCCGGAGGATCTTGCAAACCTGGCTGAGTTTGCCGCCTCTGCCGTGGCCCTTCGCGGGAGGGCCGCCGGAGTGGCCGGCGCCCGGCTGGTCGAGGTGAAGATGGCGAAGGATCCGCTGGCGGAAGAGGTGGGGGAGAGCGCGTTCTTCGAGATCGAAGCCGCTATCGAAGGGGCGCTCGCCGGTTCCGGGGTGACGGCGGGGTTCTCGGGGCTGCCGGCGCTGTCGGCGGGTGACCAGGAACAGACGTTCGGCGCGATCAAGCGGCTGACGCCGATCAGCCTCGCGCTCGTGTTGCTGCTCTTCCGGATCGTCGAGAAGCGGCCTGGCGGCATGCTGTCGGTGGCCCTGGTTCTGGTGCTCTCGATCGGGGCGGCCTTGGGCGTCGTCGGCTTCCTGACCGGGAAGCTGACGGTCATGGAGACGTTGTTCGGCGTGACCGTCTTCGGCCTCGGCATCGACTTCGCCGTCCATCTCTTCGTGCGCCAGAGGGAGGAACTCGCTCATCGTCGTCCGTTCGACCTCGCGGTCCGGCGGACGTTGTCCGGCGCCGGCCGCGGCGTCGTCGCCGGCTGCATCACGACGGCGGGGGCGTTTCTTGTCGCGGCGACCGCGCCGGATCCGGTGGCGCTCCATCTCGGCCTGTCGGGCGGCCTGGGACTGCTGTTCTGCCTGCCGCTCACGCTGCTCATCCTTCCTTCCGTGTGGGTGCTGCGGCAACGGCGGCTTCACGGGCGGGCGGCAGGCGCGTCCGCGGCACCGGTTGGGCGGGTGACGCCGGTCCGCGTTCCTGGTCTCCCTTCCGTCGTTCGGTGGGCGACGGAGCGGCCGGTCGGGTGTCTGCTCGTGAGTGGAGGATTGCTCGCGGTGGCTCTCGCGGGGTTGCCCCGGCTGCAGGTCGAGACGCGGCTTGAGCGGATCATGAACCGCGACGTTCCGGCGATCGCGATGGTCGATCGGATTCAGGAGGTGCTGGGCACGAATGGGGCGCCTTGGATCCTGGCGGCGGAGAGCCTCGAGGAGGCTCGGGAGTTCGCTGGCCGGCTGGACGGTCATCCGCTGTTCAGCGAGACGTTGAGTCTCGGCGCCATCTTGCCGACTGATCTGTCGGCGCGGGCCGCGGCGCTCGACCGCGTCCTTGGCACCGAGGGCGGAGCGTCGACAACCGGCGAAGGACTGGGCGATCCTCGGGCGCTCGCGGTGGCGGCGCTTCGGCGAGCCGCCGCGGCCGGCCCGCCTGACGTCGACTCGCTGCCGCCCAGCTTGCGCGACAAGTTCATCGCGCCGACGGGCGAGTTCCTGGTCTACGCCTACGCCGCGGACTCGAAGGCGGACGGCGCCCTCGCCCGGCGTCAGCGGGAGGTCGTGCAGGCGATCGACCCGGACGCCAGCGGCCTGCTGGCGGTGGTGGAAGGGATGATGATCGGCGATCGGCCCTGGCTCCCGTGGATCGGTCTTGCGATCCTGGGATTCGTGCTCGTCGTCCTCTTCGTCGATTTCCGTCGGCCTGTCTCGGTTCTGCTGGCGGTGCTGCCGGTTCTGGCCGCCGTGCCGTTCACCTTGGGCGTGCTCTGCTGGGCCGGCATTCCCTTCAACGTGATGACGTGGCTCGTCTTGCCCTTGATCTTCGGGCTCGGCATCGACGACGGCATCCATGTCGTTCACAGGTTCCTCGACGATCCGGCGCAGTCGATTCGCGAGGCTGCCCTGTCCGTGGGGCGGGCGATCGCGATGACGACGCTGACGACGATGGCGAGTTTCTCCATCCTGCTGTTCACCGATCACCCGGGGCTCGAGACGATGGCGGCGGTCATGCTGATCGGTTTGCCGGCCTGCCTCCTTGCCTCGGTGACGGTGCTTCCGGCGGCGGCGGTTCTGTTGCTTGGAAGACGGTAGCCTCCCGCGTCATGGACGAGTTCCGCATGGACACGGCGAATCGGCCGATCCGCTGGCGAGGCAGCCTTCTTGCCGCGGTTCTGCTCGGCGGCGTCGGTGTCCTTGCCTGCGACGCTCCGAAGTCCGTTCAGCTCGACGGCTGGGACGAGAGCAACGAGGCGAGCACGGAGCGGATCGACCACGGCCTCTGGCAGGAGTTGCTGGATCGCTACGTCGTCGCGAGGGACACGGGCGTCAACTTGGTCGACTATGCAGGCTTCGCCGGGAACCGCGAGGACACGGCGAAACTCGGTGCCTACCTCGACGACCTGCAGGGCCTCGATCCGAGCGTCTACTCCCGTGCCGAGCAGAAGGCTCTCTGGATGAACCTCTACAACGCGTTGACGCTCCAGGTCGTC
This sequence comes from Candidatus Multivoraceae bacterium, assembly GCA_965219625.1. Classification (GTDB taxonomy): domain Bacteria; phylum Acidobacteriota; class Thermoanaerobaculia; order Multivoradales; family Multivoraceae; genus Multivorans. The sequence continues at coordinate 2,783,418 of OZ244782.1, forward strand.
CTCTCGGAGTATCCGGTCGATTCGATCAGGGAGATTCACGAGGGCCTGATCCCCAGCGCCGGCCCCTGGGGTGACGTCCGGGCTCGGGTGAACGGACGGGACCTGACCCTGGACGACATCGAACACGGCATCCTTCGGCCTCTGTGGCAGGACGAGCGGATCCACTACGGCGTGAACTGCGCTGCCTACAGCTGCCCTCACCTGATCGCTACCGCGTTTACCGGCGCGAACACCGAGAGGCTGCTCGAGGAGGCGGCTCGGGCCTACGTGAACCACCCGCGCGGCGTCCGCTTCAGGGCTCCTCATCGGATGATCCTCTCGAGCATCTACGAGTGGTACGTCGAAGACTTCGGCGGCACCGAGGAATCCGTGATCCAGCACCTTCTCGAGTACGCCGACCCGGAACTCGAGGACCGTTTGTCGAACTTCGACGGCGCGATCGACTACGAGTACGACTGGCGCCTGAACGAACCTTGAGCCGGCGGCGCTGTGCCAGAATCGGAACCCCCGCGGGGTCGGCAACGATGGCCTGGGAAGGAGCGATAGGGGCATGATCCAGACAGGCGAGTTCAGGGGCTTCGAGGTCTCGATGGAGGATCCGGGCATCCTCGTCGTCACGTTCAACCGGCCGGACCGGCTGAACGGGATGGACGCGCCGATGAAGCGGGACCTGATCGAGACGCTGACCCAGGCAGCGATGGAAGACGCCGTTCGCGTGCTGCTCTTTGCCGGCAGCGGCAGGGCGTTCTCGGCCGGCGACGACATCAGCGGCCAGGACAAGGGACGACGCGGCGAGGCTCTGGTACCCGACATTCACAGGGGCCACGACAACGTCCTCGGCACGATCAACGGCCTGCGCAAGATCTCGCAGCCGGTGAACATGGCGATCCGGGGCATGGACAAGCTGTCGATCGCGGCGATGAACGGCGTTGCCGTGCAGACCGGCTTCTCGCTGGCGCTCAGTTGCGACTTCCGCATCGCCTCGACCGCGGCGCGAATGGGCAGCGGCACGCTCCGCTTCGGGTTGCTGCCCGACGAGGGTGGCCACTATCTGCTGCTCCAGATGATGGGCTTGCCCAAGGCCTTGGATTTTCTGATGCGGAGCAAGCTCGTCGGCGCGGCGGAGGCGCTCGACCTCGGCCTCGTCCACGAGGTCGTCGCGCCGGACGAGCTGATGCCGCGCGCGATGGAGCTTGCCCGCGAACTGGCGAACGGGCCCCAGGTGGCGATGCGCTTGCTCAAGCGGAGCCTCTACAACGCCGCGGACCAGACCTGGGAGCAGTCGCTCGAGGACATCGCGGCCCGCACGCCGATGGCCGACCATCACCCGGACGCGCGGGAAGGCGTCGCCGCGTTTCGCGAGAAGCGGAGACCGGGCTTCAACGCGTGGTTGGACGAGTGACCCGATGAGAGAATCACCGGGTGGCTGGCCGACCGACCGGACGGTAGGTGCTATTCTCCGACCTCCACAAGCGACTGAACACACCGTAACCCTTCATGTCCGGGGAGCCTCTCCATGACTGACGCCGTTATCGTCTCCACCGCCCGCACGCCGATTGGCAAGGCCTACCGTGGCGCCTTCAACAACCTCGAATCCCCGACGATGGGCGCTGCCGCGATCGAAGCGGCGGTCGAACGGGCCGGTGTCGAGAAGGGCGAGGTCGACGATGTCGTCATGGGTTGTGCCATGCAGCAGGGCACTCAGGGCAACAACGTCGCCCGCCAGTGCGCGATCCGGGCCGGCATGCCGGTCGAGGTATCCGGGATGACGATGGACCGGCAGTGCTCGTCCGGCATGATGGCGATCGCCACCGCCGCCAAGCAGGTCGTCATCGATCAAGCGCCCGTTGTCGTCGCCGGCGGCATCGACTCGATCAGCCTCGTCCAGAACGACAAGATGAACCACTTCCGCACTCCGGATCCCTGGATTCGGGAGCACAAGCCGGACCTTCACCTGCCGATGATCGATACCGCGGAAGTCGTGGCAAAGCGCTACAACGTCACGCGGGAGCAGCAGGACGAGTACGGGCTGCAGAGCCAGCAGCGGACCGCCGCCGGCCAGGAAGCGGGCGCCTTCGATGACGAGATCATCGCGATGAAGGCGACGAAGATGATCCTCGACAAGGCGACGGGCGACATCAGCTTCGGCGAGGTCGAGCTGAGCCAGGACGAAGGCAACCGGCCGAGCACGACGATCGAGGGCTTGGCCGGGCTGAAGCCGGTGCGCGAAAACGGCACGATCACGGCCGGCAACGCGAGCCAACTCTCGGACGGCGCGTCTGCCTGTGTCGTCATGGATTCCAAGCTGGCCGAGCAGCGCGGTCTGGAGCCGCTCGGCATCTACAAGGGCATGGCGGTCGCCGGCTGCGAGCCGGACGAGATGGGCATCGGCCCGGTCTTCGCCGTGCCCAAGCTGCTCAAGCGTCACGGCCTGACGATGGACGACATCGACCTCTGGGAGCTGAACGAAGCGTTCGCCGTTCAGGTCATCTACTGCCGTGACCGGCTGGGCATCCCGAACGACAAGCTGAACGTGAACGGAGGCGCGATCTCGATCGGTCACCCGTACGGGATGAGCGGTGCGCGGCTCGTCGGCCACGCGCTGATCGAGGGCAAGCGCCGCGGCGCGAAGAACGTCGTCGTCACGATGTGCATCGGCGGCGGCATGGGCGCGGCGGGGCTGTTCGAGGTCGCGTGACGGACGACGGTCGGAGCGGCGGCCTCGGGCGGCGTTGGCGCCGCCTGGCCGCGACGGTCGTCGTCGCCGCGTTGACCGTGACCGGCGCCCCGGCCGCCGCCCAGACGGAGTTCCACCTGCAGTTCGGCGAGCTGTTGAATCCGTTCGCCGCGCAAGAGGAGGAGACCTTCCTTCTCACCCTGCAGCAGGCAACTCAGTGGAAGTACGGGGACAGCTTCTTCTTCGTCGATTATCTGGACGACAGGGGTCGGGATGGCTTCAACGAGCGGGACTTCTTCGCGGAGTGGTACCCGACGGTGAGCCTCGGCAAGATGACCGGGAGGACGATGGGAGGCGGCCCTCTCGGCGACGTCGGCTTCATCGCCGGACTGAATGCCGCGGGCGACGCGAAGGTCGTCAAGTACCTGCCGGGGGTGCGCCTGGCCTGGAAGGCGCCCGGGTTCATCTTCCTGAACACGGACCTGATGCTCTACGTCGACGGCAGCAGCGGCGTCGGCGCCGGCGGCGCTCCGAAGACCGATGACAGCTACTGCGTCGACGTGAACTGGCTGTACCTGTTCTCGGTCGGAGAACAGGACTTTCAGATGACGGGTCACGCGGAGTACATCGGCAGCGTGACGAACGAACTCGGGCGGACCTACGGAGGTTCGATTCTGGCCCAGCCGCAGTTCCGCTGGGATGCGGGCAAGGCGTTCGGCGGCGACGCCGGCAAGCTGTTCGCGGGGATCGAGTACCAGTACTGGAGCAACAAGCTCGGCACGGATGAGGACGAAAGCGCGGTCCAGCTCCTCCTCGTCTGGCAGCTCTAGCTCTAGCTCTAGCGCCGCGGGCCAGCGCCACAGGCTGCTAGGTCGGCTCCCAGGTGAACACGTCCGTCGTCCGGTCGAGGTCGAAGAAGGACCCCGCCAAGGCCGGCATCCCGCGCTCGGCGATGGACTCCGGGGTCCAGCCGTCGCCGTTGTGCACGGAACGGATCGGCCGCGGCTGGCTCATCAGGAAGATCTCGTTCTTGCGTACGGCGAAGATCTGGCCGCTGACGTCCCTGGCCTTCTCGCTCAGCAGATAGACCGCGAGGGGCGCGACGAGGGCCGGCGTCATCTCCTTCATCTTCGCCACCCGCGCCTCCTGCGCCGGGTCGGCGGTCGGAATCGTGCCGATCAGGCGGGACCAGGCGAAGGGTGCGATGCAGTTCGAGCGCACCTCGAAGCGCTGCATGTCGAGCGCGAGGGACTTGGACAGCCCGACGATGCCGAGCTTTGCGGCAGCGTAGTTCGCCTGGCCGAAGTTGCCGATCAGCCCCGAGGTCGACGTCATGTGGACGAAGGCGCCGCCGATCTGCTTGCGATAGTGCGGCGCCGCCGCCCGGGCCACGTTGAAGCTGCCCTTCAGGTGGACGGCGATCACCGCGTCCCAGTCGCTCTCCGTCATCTTGTGGAAGATCACGTCGCGCAGGATGCCGGCGTTGTTGACGACGCCGTCGATCTGGCCGAACTCGTCCAGCGCCTGCTCGATCATCCGCTCCGCGCCCTGGTGGTCCGCGACGCTCTCGTAATTCGCCGCGGCGCGCCCGCCGCCGACCTGAATCTCGTCGACGACGGCCTGCGCCGGCGTTTGGTCGGCGCCGTCGCCGCGCTCGGAACCGCCGAGATCGTTGACGACCACGGCGGCGCCCTGAGCCGCGGCGAGCAGGGCGATATCGCGGCCGATGCCGCGCCCCGCGCCGGTGACGACGATGACCTTCTCGTGCAACATGCGGGTGTTCAAGTCGGGGCCTCCCTTCTTCACGCCGCGGCAATCGCGGTGATCATCCGACAACCGTCGAGGTACTCCTGGACATCGACGTACTCGTCCACGGTGTGGGGATTGTGTTGGCCCGCGCCCAGGGTCACCGTGGGCAGGCCCTTCGCGTTCAAGTAGTTCGCGTCGAGCCCCCCGTTCGCGACGAGGTACTCGGCCTCCATGCCGAGAACGGCGCGGACCCTTGCCGCGGCGAGTTCGACCGGCGCTCCGTCCCTCGCCATCTCGAACGCCTCGTAGTCGGTTTCCGCGTGGAAGTCGACGCGGCCGCAGGCGCCGTCGGAGCTGGTGACGCTCTTCGCGGCCCGCTCGAAGGCGTCGCGCCACGTGGTCGTGATTCGCGCGAGGAAGGCCTTGTCGTGGCTGCGTGATTCGCCCGAGACGAAGACGTGGTCGGTGACCTGGTTCGTTGCCTCGCCGCCAGTCATTCGGCCGATGTTCGAGGTGCCGTCGCCATCCTCGAGAGAGATCTTCCCGAAGAAGCCGCGCGCGGCGACGTCGGCGATCGCGCGGGAGGCAATCAGCGCTGCCGAGACGCCGTGTTCCGGGTGGACCCCGGCGTGCGAGGAACGGCCGTAGACGTCGACCTCCCAGCGGTCGGCGCCGGTGGCGCCGATGATCAGGACGTGGGGCGCCCCGGAGTCGATGTTGAAGCCCATGTCGGGATCGCCGAGGCGGTCGAGCCGCACCGTGCGGGCCCCCCAGAGGCCGACTTCCTCGCCGACCGTCATCAGGACGGTGATCGGCGTCCGCGGCAGGTCCTGCGCGAGCAGGGTTTCGACCATCGTCACCAAGGCGCCGATCGACGTCCGGTTATCGCCGCCCAGCGCCGTGTCGCCCTCCGCCTCGATCCGACCGTTGCGGCGGACCGGCACGGCTCCGCGGCAGAGCGGCACCGTGTCGAGGTGTCCCATGAACAGACGCCTGGGCCCGGGCTTCGTGCCTGGGATCGTGACAATCAGGTTGCCGATCTCGAAGTCGCGGGGGATCCGCTCGTTCGCGTCGTCGTGTTCGATCCATGACGGTTCGCAACCGGCCGCCAGCAGCTTTTCGCGCACGGCGGCCGCGACCGCCGCCTCGCGTCCCGACAACCCCTCGATCGCGAGCAGGTCCATCAGGTGGTCGAGCGCGCGGGCTTCGTCGATCCGGGGCAGGGTCATCTCGATCTCGGGTCGTTCGGTCAAGGCAGAACGGAAGCGATCCTACCGCCCTCGCCTCGGTTCCCGCCGACCTTCCGGCCGGGATGCCGCGCGACGGTGCGAAATGCGGAGAGCGTTCTGGCCTACACTCGCTCCATGCGAAGAACAGCGCGGACTGCTCTCCTGCCGCTCGCCTTCCTGGCCGCATGCGCTCAGGGATCCCCGGAGCCGTCGCCGTCAGGCCGGCTCCCGAACGTCGTCATCGTCTTTGCCGACGACCTGGGCTGGGGCGATCTGGGGAGTTACGGCGCGCCCGTCATTCGGACTCCCCACCTCGACCGGATGGCTGCGGAGGGCCAGCGCTGGACGAGTTTCTACGTCACCGCATCCGTCTGCTCGCCGAGTCGAGCCGGCCTCCTCACCGGACGGTTGCCGGTGCGGAACGGGCTCTACGGCGATCGGGCGCGGGTTCTGTTCCCGGACTTCGTCGGCGGAATTCAGGACGAGGAGATCACGCTCGCCGAGGCTCTGAGCGACCTCGGCTACGCGACGGGGATGTTCGGCAAGTGGCACCTGGGCGATCGCCCGGAGTATCTGCCGACCCGGCACGGGTTCGACGAGTGGTTCGGCATCCCTTACTCGAACGACATGATGGCCACCTTGCCGCGCGAGGAACGTCTGGCGGCGTTCCAGGAGCCGAAGATCGAGTACTGGAACGTGCCGCTCGTCCGCTCCCGCCGCGATCGGGAGACGGGTGTCGTGACTGCCGACACGATCGAGCAACCGGCCGATCAGGCCACGATCACGCGTCGGTTCGCCGAGGAGGCGGTCGGGTTCATCCGCGCGCACCGGGACGAACCGTTCTTCGTCTACCTGCCGCACAGCATGCCCCACGTCCCCCTCTTCCGGTCGCCCGAGTTCACCGACCACAGCGCGGCCGGGCTCTACGGCGACGTGATCGAGGAGATCGACTGGAGCGTCGGCCGCATCCTGGAGGTTGTCGAGGAACTTGGCTTGGCCGAGGAAACGCTCGTGTTCGTGAGCAGCGACAACGGGCCTTGGACCGCATTTCGAACCCAGGGCGGGTCGTCAGGGCCGCTTCGCGAGGGCAAGGGGATGACCTGGGAGGGCGGTGTTCGGGTGCCGGCGTTGTTCTGGTGGCCGGGATCGATCGCCCCGGCCACGGTTACCGGGGCGATCGGGTCGACGAGCGACCTGTTCGCGACGGTGATGACGCTCGCCGGAGGCCGCGTGCCGGCCGATCGGCCGATGGACAGTCTCGATCTCGGCCCGGTGCTGTTCGGCTCAGGCGAAGGGCCTCGCCGTGAGGTTGCTTTCTACCGCGGCAGCGAGCTCTACGCGTACCGGGTCGGCGACTACAAGGCTCACTTCATCACGGAAGGCGCATACGGCCTGGCGGGAGAGCGGATGGAGCACGATCCGCCGCTCCTCTACGACTTGTCGGTCGATATCGGCGAGCGCTGGGATGTTTCGGCGGATCGGCCCGAGGCGCTCGCTGCGGTGACGTCCGCGGCGGTTCTGCACATGGCCGGCGTGGACGTGGCGCCGTCCCAGTTCGACCTGGGAACCGGAGACGACTGAGGCCCGCCGTCCCCGGGGCGAGCCGTCACCCTAAGCGCCACCTTGACGCCGCTCGCGTTCGAGTCGGCGCTCCCAGGCGATCGCCTCGCGGGCAACCTGGCGCCGAGCCCTGATGCCGCGGATCCACCAGCCGAATCCGGCGCCGGCAACCGCGGCGGCGACGATCCAGATCCAGATCTCGAGCAGCAGATAGAGCATCGCGGAGCGGAACCAGCGATTCAGGGACGGTGCAGCACGCGGAATTCGATGGGTTCGCCGATTCTTCCTCGGTCGGCCCGGCGCTGGTCGCCGTATCCGATGGCGACCAGGCGGTCCGAGTCGATTCGCCGGGCCAGTACGTTGCGCACGGCTTCCGCGCGGGCTTGGCTCAGCTCGCGGTTGGCCGCCTCGTTCTGGGCGGCGTCGGCGTGCCCGAGGATCTCGATCCGAATGTTCGAATAGCCGGCGAGCCTCTCGCCGACTCTGGCCACGGCCGCAAGCGACGGCTCGGTCAGCGCCGCGGTAGCTCCTCTGAACGCGATCGATTCGTCTTCCAGCAGGCTCGCGATACGCCGCTCCAGGTGTTCGTTTCTCGATACCGGGGCGATCCGCAGACTGTCGACGACGGTCCATTCCGCGCCGGAGTCGGCGCCGATCATCGCGATCTGGAGAACCAGGTAGTCGCGGAGTCCCACGCTCGACGTGTGGCCCGCGAGGGTGACGGCGCCGTCCTCGAGGCCCAGCCGGGGTCGCCCGTCGACGGCCCGCAGCAGCTGAACCAGTCGCGGCAGCGTGCCCAGCCAGGTCGGCTGGGTAACCGAACTGTCGACCTCCATCTCATCGATTACGTTGCCCTGCCCGACGATGGCCGCGGCGGCATCGAAGAGCTCCTGTCGACTCTCGGCGGTCGGCAGCCGGCCGCGGAGGACCCAGACATCACCGTCCGGACCGAACTCGAAGCTGGGGCGCGCGGCGACCTCGAGCTCGTCGGCGACCCGGCGCACTCCGGGCAGGCTCGTCGCTCGTCGTACGGCTTCGACGCCGATCTCGGCGAAGGCGATCGTGCCGGCGAGGGTCACGTCGCGCCCATCTGCGTTCACGCGCAGGTCGCGTACCCCGACGTCGGCCAGTGCCGCCAGGGTGCGCATCTCGATCTCGGCCTCGACGCTGGGCGCCGCAAACGTGAAGCAGACGAGCCCGAGTGCGAGGATGGATGTGATTGCGACCAGGACGGCGCCGGGGATTCTCATCGTCGTTGCGCCCTCTGCCGCATTCCTACTGCTCGGACGAGGTGTGGTCGGCGACGATGACCCACTCGCCGTCGTGTCGTTCGAAGAGCAGGGTGAACAGTCCGGTCGGTTCGTCGCTCTCGCGGGAGAGCCGAAAGCGGCCGAAGACGATGGCTGCGTGCTCCGAGAGCACCCGTACGTCGAGGTCCTCGAAAGCGAGCGTGCCCATCGCGGCCCGGTCCGGGTAGTTCCGCCGATAGCGCTCGAGCGTCTGGTTCCAGCCGCGATGGACCTCGTTGCCCGAGGCGAAACGCAGTTCCGGCGACCTCAGGTAGCCGGCCATGAACTCCTCGATGTCGCCCCGATTCCAGGCCGCGACCTGGCGGTCGAGCACATTCGTGATCGGTGTGACGACGGTCTGAGCATCGAACGCCGGCGCCGGTTCCTCTCTTGCCGGCGGTTCGCAGGCGACGAACAGCAGGCACGCGGCCAGCGGAGCGGAGAGGGCTGCCAGGCCGGCGGGAGGGCGCCGCCGGGGGTCTCGGAGCGGATACGTCATCCGTCGAGCCGCTCCACCTTGATGTTCTTCAACTCGATCTGCGACACGAAGGGCAACTCCGCCGAGACGTACTCGGGTGTGACGGCGTCGACCGTCAGGCCACCGTCGCGGGTGTTCAAGCCGAAGTTGTCCGCGTCGTAGAACAGCAGGCCGCCGATCCGGCGGTAGTTCTTGAGCACTCGGAATCGCAGCCCGGCGCCCTCGCTGTAGTCGTAGGCGAATTGCTCCAGGCGGGCGGTCTCCGGGTCGAACCAGTAGACGTACGCGCTGTCGGCGCCGGCGCTCGAACCGCGCTCGAACGTCACCCGCACCCGGTGGAGCTGACGGTTCCCCCATTGCTCGAGGCCCAGGTCCTCCTTGTAGGCGCCGGGGTCGTTCAGCTTGTAGGGCAGGAACAGGAAGTACATCCGCTGGTTGACATAGCTCTCGGCGCGCTTCCGTGCGCTTTCGTCCATCTCGAGCGGCTCGCCGTCCTCGATCACCTCGAGCGAGTCGTTGTCGCGGCGGTACTCCCGTCTGTTGCTGCCGCTCGAGGCGCGGATGCGGTGCGCGAAACGACCGCCGTCGAGCGTCGTGTCGACGTCGAAGCTGCCCGAGCGCGACGCGACGGTGAGTTCCACGCGCGCCCGTTCGAAGAGCTCTCCGCCGTGGTGCTCGATCGCTCGGTCGACGATGTCCAGACGGTGCGAGGCGCCGGACGGCGGGTCCGGCAAGGGTGCGGGTCGAGGCGCCGGTTCGCGGTTGCAGGCGACGAACGCGACGATCAGAGCGGCTGCGGCGTACGCTGCGGCTACTCGCCTTTCCTGCGCCATAGGTGACCTCCCTGCCGCCTCGGGTCGCAAGGCACGGCGGCAACGGCGAGTCTAACGCTCTGCCGTGATCTCCGACTCGGAGGCGACGACAGGCTGTTACGGTAGGCGCTCACAAACGAACAGAGGCTGGGAGGCCCAACGAGATGACCGAGTACGAGCTGATCAAGTACGAAGTGGACGACCCGATCGCCAGGATCACGCTGAACCGACCGGAGCAACTCAACGCGATCACCGGCTCGATGATGGCCGAACTCAAGCATGCGATGGGCGCCGCCGAGAGAGACGCGCGGGCGGTGGGGATCCTGCTCACCGGTGCTGGACGGGGTTTCTGCGCCGGGGCCGACATGGGCGGTCTGCAGGCGACCAGCCGCGGCGAGGGCGGCGGCCGCGGCGGCTCGCCTTTCGACGACGCCGAGGCCGGCGCTATCCAGGAGATGGGCGAGGAGAACTTCGGCGTCACGTACAACTATCTGATGGCGGTGCAGAAGCCGATCGTTGCCGCAATCAACGGTCCCTGCGCGGGTCTCGGCTTCGCCATCGCCATGCTGTGCGACGTGAGGTTCGCTTCGGACCGCGCGGTCTTCACCTCGGCCTTCGTCAACCGCGGCCTGATCGCCGAACACGGTCTGAGCTGGATCCTGCCGCGGGTCGCGGGTCCCGCGAACGCGCTCGACATCCTCTGGACGGGGCGCAAGTTCTACGGCCCGGAGGCGGCGCAGATGGGCGTCGTCAACCGATCGGTACCGCCGGATCGTCTGCTCGACGAGGCGTCGAACTACATTCGCGCTCTGGCCGAGCGGTCCTCGCCGACGTCGCTCAAGATCATCAAGCAGCAGGTCTACCGCCACCTGATGATGGACACCGGCGACGCGCTCCGCGAGTCGAACGAGCTGATGGCCGAGAGCCTCGGCCGCGAGGACTTCAAGGAAGGCGTCGCGTCGTTCGTCGAGCGTCGGCCGCCGCGGTTCCGGCGCTTGGGCGGCTGAACGGGCGGCTCAGTCGACCCGGTCGCGCATCTCCTTCAGCTCCCGGAAGGTCGTCAGCACGAGGCCCTCTTCCTCGATGACCGCCATCAACCGCGGGTCGAGCATCGCCAGCATGTCCCCGTTGCGGGTGGGTCCCGAGGTCGAGATGTACTCGAAGTTCTCGCTTGGGTCCGTCGAGTGCAGGATGACCATCGTCACGCCGGGCTTCAGACTTCGGAGCGCCTCGACGTAGCGCTCGACCTTGTACTCCCGGAGTTCGTCGTCGGTCGCATTCGCGTCATCCTCGGGTCTCCAGCCGTAGCTCAGATTGTGGAGATCGTCGAGGACGGGCAGACCGCCGTTCCAGATGCGCTCGGCCAGTTCCTCGACCCGTCCGAAGGCCGGCGGTCGATCGCGCCCCTGAGCCTCGTACTGGGCTTCGAGGATCGTGTTGTGGCCGCCGGGGAACATCACCGGGATCCCCTCGTCGATACCGACGGCGATGTAGCGGTCGAGGAAGTCCAGGGTGGCGAACAGCGTGCCCATGTGGGAGTCCATGTGGGTGGGCTCGAAGCCCATCGTGCGGGCGCGGTGGATTTGCTCGCGGATCTCCGCTTCGACTTCGTCCGGCGTCGCGTTGGCGACGACATCGGCCACGTTCGACCACATCGCGCCTTCGGGGTCGACGAGGCCGGGGGCGGCCTGTCGTCCGACGAGCGGCCCCCAGCGGTAGAGATCCCACTCTGAGGTCAGCGTGAGGTGGAGGCCGGCGTCGATGCCGGGATTCTCCTCCAAGCCCTGGACGAGTTCGGGCACCCAGGGGCAGGGCATCATCACGCTCATCGAGTTCGCGGCGCCTTCCAGGATGGAACGGAACGAGCCGACGTTCGAGTCGTGCGACATGCCCGCGTCGTCGACGTGCAGAATGACGGCCCGCGTACCCTCCGGGAAGCCGAGTTTCTCGGCCCAGGTCTGCGCTTCCGCCTGGCAGCCCGCGAGGAGGGCCGAGGCAAGGCAGAGGGTGAGGGCGACGGCGGCGTTTCGGAACGCGTTGCGCATGGCGGTTCTCCTTGACGTCAGAGTTCTCCCAGCCGGTTCGCGCCGTCGAACCCGTCCGCGTCGAGTTCGAGGATCGCAGCCAGGCTGGGGGCCAGATCGATCGTGTTCGCCCTCGCTTCGACGACTTGGCCCGCGCCGTCCTGGCGGCGGATGATCATCGGAACGTGGGTGTCGTAGGCGTAGGGCGAACCGTGGCTGGCGACGACTACCGACGCGGGTACGGGGAGGACGTTCGGCTCCGGGATCGCGATCAGGTCCGGGCCGCGGTCGTCGCGGTGGCCGTTCAGGTAGAGCTCGTGGAGCGGGTCGGCCGGGTCGAGGTCGGCAGCCCGCAGCACTTCGGCGATCAGCGGGCAGCCGGACATCGCGTCGATCACCTCGTTCTCGACCGCCGCTCTGTCGACGCCGGCCGCGTCGATCGCCTCCCGATCCAGGTAGAAGGTCGACGTGAGGAACTCCGCGTCGCCGAACCGCTTCTCCATCCGGGTTTGCAGGCGTTGCAGGCAGAGGGTCTGCTCCGTCCCGAACCGGCCTCCGGCCCCGCCGTCGCGCACGACGAGTTCGGGGACTTCGCCGACCCCGTGGTCCGACGAAAGCGCGACGACGACGTTCTCCATGCCGACCCGCTCGTCGACGAAGTCGAGCAGCTCGCCGATCGCGCGGTCGAGTCGGAGGATCACATCCAGGGTCTCCGGGGCGTTCGGGCCGTAGCCGTGCCCCACCGTGTCGAGGGCGGAGAAGCTGACCGCCAACAGATCGGGGACTTCGTCGGCGCCCAGGCTCTCCGCCTCGATCAGGGTTTCGGCGAAGTCCTCGAGGTAACCGTCGACGAAGGGCGACCTGTAGATCGCCCCGTAGAACCCGTCTCTCTCGACGGTGAAGCCGCCGATTGCGTGGGGGAAGGTGTCGATGACGGGGCCGCGGTCGAGCGGTTCGATGTCGTAGGCCGAGGTGTGGTCGAGCGGGAGGAGCGGGTCCCAGGCGTTGCCGAAGTGGATGCCGAGCCGCCCCTCCTTGTTGAAGGCCTCGACCCAGGCGGGCTGGGACTCCTCGTCGCCGTACCAGGTCGAGGTGACGAAGTCGCCGGTGGAGCGGCTGTACCACCAGGCGCCGTCCGCGTGATGTCCGCCCATCAGGATCGCCGCCCGGTCCTTCGCGCTCGCGGCGTAGACCTTGGCCTCCGGGAATGCGGCCTTCAAGCGGTCGCCGAGAGTCGGCACGAGCAGGTTGCGCGGCGAGCGGCCGTGGTCCGGGTCGGCGCAGCAGTAGACGTCATCTCCGCGCTCGCGGTCGAACCAGGAGTTGGCGACGATCCCGTGCCGTTTCGGGAAGACGCCGGTGGCCAGGGTCGCGTGTCCCGGGGCGGTTTCCGTCGCGGCGTGGAAGTGGTGGGTGTCCGTGAAGACGATGCCCTCGCGGAGCAGCCGCGCCAGCCCGTGGTTCAGAAGGGGGCCGAAGCGCTCCAGGTAGTCGCCGCGCATCTGGTCGACGACGAGGATGAGAACGAGCCGCGGAGCATCGTCCGGGACGACGCGTTCGGTGGTGTCTCCGCCGGTTGCTTCGGCTGCCGGAGTGTCAGCCGGGACTCCGCAGGCCAGGGCGAAGGGAAACGCGGCAAGCGCGAGGAAGGTCGTGAGTCTCTTCATCTCCGGAGCGCCTCCTGTTGCTCGCGGCCGAGTCCTCCTGCCGGGAAGGCGTAGCCGTTCTCTTCGAGTTGCTCAAGGTAGGTCATCGCGGATGAGACTATCCTCTGCTGCCGGTATGAAGATCTTCGACGCCGCCCGGACCGCCGAACTGCTTCCGTGGGGCGCCGTGGCGGACGCCCTCGAGGTTGGTTTCCGCGACGGTTGCGAGATGCCGGTGCGCCACCACCACGGGGTCCAGGCGCCAGAGGGAGATCTCGAAGCGACGCTGCTTCTCATGCCGGCCTGGACCGTCGGCGGCTACCTGGGGGTCAAGGTGGCGTCCGTGTTCCCCGGCAATGCGTCCCGGGGCCTGGGCGCCGTGCAGGCGAGCTACATCCTCGCCTCGGGTGAGACCGGCGAGCCGCTCGCTCTGATCGACGGGCTGGAACTCACGCTCCGGCGCACCGCGGCGGCGTCGGCGCTGGCTGCGCGATTCCTGGCGCGTCCCGACGCCCGACGTCTTCTGATTGTCGGCGCCGGCAACCTGGCGCCGCATCTGGCCGGGGCGCATGCCGCCTTGCTGCCCGATCTCAAGGTCGAGTTCTGGGGTCGCCGTTCCGAGCGGGCGGTCGCCGCGTCGCGATCGCCGCTGCTCGAGGGGCTGGCGACGGGGACGGCAAGCGACCTGGAGGCTGCAGTCCGCGGCGCGGACATCGTGAGCACGGCAACCCTGGCCACGGAGCCCCTCGTCATCGGCGACTGGCTTCGCGCCGGCGTTCACGTCGACCTGGTTGGCGGCTTCACGCCGGCCATGCGCGAGGCGGACGACGAGGCGGTACGCCGTTCGACCGTCTTCGTCGATACGCGAGACGGCGCGTTGGTCGAGGCCGGCGACCTGGTCCAGCCGCTCGAATCCGGCGCCTTGACGGCCGAAGATGTCGCGGCCGACCTCTACGACCTGTGCCGCGGCCGCCACGCCGGCCGCCGCGATGCGTCCGAGATCACGCTGTTCAAGTCGGTCGGCGCGGCGTTGGAAGATCTCTTCGCCGCCATCCTCTTGTGGGAGCGGAGCTGAGTGTCTCTTCAGCGCGTAGGGACCAGGGCGGAGGACGAGGTCGGCCGCGCGGCTACACTCTGTTCCCCATGCGAACGACACGAACGAAACCGCTCCGACTCGCCGGCCCCGTCGCCGGCGTCCTGCTCTTGGCCCTGACCTCAGCCTGCGCCGCGCCTGACGCCGGCCCGGGCGCTCCGCCGATGGCGGAGGCGCGGCCGCATGAACTGGAGACCCACGGCGAGGTCCGGGTCGACGAGTACTACTGGCTCCGGGAACGAGAGAACCCGGACGTCATCGCCTATCTCGAGGCCGAGAATGCCTATCTCGATGCCGCGATGGCGCATACCGAGACGCTCCAGGAGACCGTGTTCGCGGAGATCAGGAGCCGCGTCGTGGAGGACGATTCCTCCGTGCCGTACCGGGATGGGGACTGGTGGTACTTCACTCGTTACGAGCCGGAGAGGCAGTACCCCATCCACTGCCGTCGACCGGCGGACGGGGACGCATTCGGCGGCGACCAGAGCGAGGGCGCCGAGCAGATTCTGATCGACGTGAACGAGGTCGCCGGCGACAACGAGTACACCGCGGTACGCCCGCGGGTGAGTCCCGATCACCGTATCCTCGCCTACGGCGTGGATGACACGGGCCGGCGGTTCTACACGATCCGCTTCAAGGACCTGGCGACCGGCGAGTTGCTCGCGGATGAGATCGCCGACGTGACGGCCAACTTCGTCTGGGCGAGTGACAGCGCCACCCTGTTCTACGTCCGGCAGGACCCGAACACCCTGCGCTCGTATCAGGTCTACCGTCATCGGCTGGGTTCGACGGCGCCGGACGAGCTGGTCTACGAAGAGCCGGACGAGACCTTCAGCGTCTTCCTCAGCCGGAGCCAATCGCGCGAGTACCTGATCGCGGTCTCGAGCCATACGCTCCGCACCGAGGTCCGCGTGCTTCGCTCGGATGACCCGGACGGCGACTTCACCGTCTTCGAGCCGCGGGGCGAACGCCACGAGTACAGCGTGGATCACCTGAGCGGCCGGTTCTGGGTTCGTACGAACGATGAGGCGCCGAACTTCCGCCTGATGTCCGTCGCCGAGGACCGGACCACGCGCGCCGACTGGCGCGAGGAGATTCCGCACCGCGACGATGTACTGCTCGAGGGCTTCGAGCTCTTCGACCGGTTCCTCGTCGTCGCCGAGCGCCGCGAAGGCCTGAACCAGCTTCGGGTCGCGCCGATGGGCGGCGCCGCCGGCATCGACGACCACGATCTGGACTTCGGCGAACCGACCTACTCGGCCGGGCTCGGCGCGAATCCGGATCCCTCCTCCGGGGCGCTCCGCTACGTCTACGAGTCGTTGACGACGCCGAGGTCGGTAATCGACTACGACCCGTCGACGCGCGAGAAGACGCTGCGCAAGCAGGAGCGGGTGTTGGGCGGCTTCGACTCGGCGGACTACACGACCGAGCGGCTCTGGGCGACCGCGCCGGACGGCGTTCGGGTACCCGTTTCGGTCGTGTACCGGTCGGACATGCGCCCGGCGGAGGGGGGCGGCCCGCTGCTGTTGTACGGCTACGGGTCGTACGGCGCGAGCATGGATGCCGGCTTCAGTTCGCCGCTGCTCAGTCTGATCGACCGTGGCTTCGTCTACGCGATCGCCCACATCCGCGGCGGCGAGGAGATGGGCCGGTCGTGGTACGAGGACGGCAAACTGCTCCACAAGAAGAACACGTTCACCGACTTCATCGCCGCAGCCGAGCATCTCGCGGCCGAAGGCTACGCTGACCCGGACCGCATCTATGCGATGGGCGGCAGCGCCGGCGGTCTGCTCGTGGGCGCGGTGTTCACGATGCGCCCGGACCTCTGGGACGGCGTCGTCGCCCGAGTTCCCTTCGTCGATGTCGTCACGACGATGCTCGACGCTTCGATTCCGTTGACCACGTTCGAGTGGGACGAGTGGGGCGACCCGCGCGAGCGCGAGTACTACGACTACATGCTCTCCTACTCTCCGTACGACAACGTCGAGGCGCGGGACTATCCCCACCTGCTCGTGACGACGGGACTTCACGATTCCCAGGTCCAGTACTGGGAACCGGCGAAGTGGGTGGCGCGGCTTCGAGCGAGAAAGACGGACGACAACCTGCTGTTGCTCCAGACGAACATGGGGGCCGGGCATGGCGGCGCTTCGGGCCGCTACGACCGCTACCGCGAAACGGCGCTGGTCTACGCCTTCCTCATCGATCTGGCCGGCTTGGACAGGGGTTAGGTCTCGTCCGCCGATGAGCGCCGAGGAACAGGTGACCCACCGCGGCGGCTGTCATTGCGGTCGGGTCCGCTTCGAGGTCGAGGCGCCGCCCCGGGTCCGCGTCGTGGAGTGCAACTGCTCGATCTGCAGCGCGAGCGGGTTCCTGCATCTGATCGTCTCGAAGGACAGCTTCCGGCTGGTAGCGGGAGGCGCCGACCTGACGAGTTACCGCTTCGGCACGGGTGCGGCGAATCACCTCTTCTGTTCGATTTGCGGCGTCAAGTCGTTCTACGTGCCGCGTTCCCACCCGGACGGCTTCAGCGTGAACACGCGCTGCCTGGACGAGGGCACGGTCGAGGCCATCGAAGTGTCTGCCTTCGATGGCGCAAACTGGGAACAGAACGTCGCAGCGCTGCGCGAAGACCACGGACAGGGCTGACTGGGGGACTTGACGATGGCGATCGATTTCAGTGACCGGCGCGCCGAGTTCCGGAAGCAGCAGGCGGGAAGCATGCGGTTCGTCCGCGTCGTCGTGCGGATCGCCCTTCTGTTCGCCATCGCGGCGCTCGCCGTGTTGCAGGGCTTTTCTCCGGCCTCTTGGCTCCTGCTGGGCATCCTGCTCGCCTGGGGCGCCTCCATGCCCTACCTGTTGCGCTTCGTCGTCCGCTGGACCCGCGCTCAGGATCACCTCGGGCGTTGGCGCCAGAACAGCTTGATCGGGACCGCGGCTCTCGTCCTGATCGGCGGGTTCGCCGTGCTGGCGCGCTACGTCCTCGTCGGTCCGCCTCCCGTCGGCTGAGGGCATGGGTGGGCGGCGCTCACGGGAGTCGCTCAGTAGCTCTTCGGCAGCCCGAGCACCTTCTCGGCGATGTGGCAGAGGATGAGCTGAGGGCTTACCGGCGCGAGGCGCGTGATGAGGACCTCGCGGAGCAGACGCTCGACGTGGAACTCCTTCGCGTAGCCCATTCCGCCGTGGGTCATCACCGCCTGGGTGCACGCCTTGAAGCCGGCCTCGGCGCCCAGGTACTTCGCGGCGTTCGCGTAATGGCCGCAGGGTTCGCCGCGGTCGTACAGAGACGCTGCCTGCATCGCCATGAGGAAGGAGGCCTCAAGCTCCATCCAGCACTCGGCGAGCGGGTGTTGAATGGCCTGGTTCTGGCCGATCGGCCGGCCGAATACCCGTCGTTCTCGCGCGTAGTCCGTGGCCCGTTCGAGCGCGTTGCGCCCGCAGCCGACCGCCTCGACGCCGATCAGAATGCGCTCCGGGTTCAGACTGTGGAGGATGTACTCGAAGCCGCGACCCTCCTCGCCGATCCGATCTTCCGCCGGAACCTCGAGGCCGTCGATGAACAGCTCGTTCGAATCGACGGCTGCGCGGCCCATCTTCGGAATGCGGCGCACGTCGATCGTGCTGCGGTCGAGCTTGGCGTAGAAGAGCGACAGCCCCTTCGTCGCCTGACCGGTCTCGGCTTGCGGCGTCGTCCGCGCGAGCAGCATGACCCGGTCCGCCTCCTGCGCGGTCGTCGTCCAGATCTTGCGCCCGTGGACGATGTAGTCGCCGTCCGATTGACGTTCGGCGTGGGTCGTGATCGCGGTCGTCTCGAGCCCGGCATCTGGTTCCGTCACCGCGAAGCAGGTCTTCGCTTGTCCCTCGATCAACTCGGGCAGGAAGCGCCGCCGCTGCTCCTCGGTGCCGAAGACGACGATCGGGTGCGGCCCGAAGATGTTGATGTGGATCGCCGACGCTGCGCTCATCCCGCCGCCGGCGCGGGCCACCTCGTGCATGACGAGCGCCGCTTCGGTGACGCCCAGGCCGGCGCCGCCGTACTCCTCCGGCATCGCGATGCCAAGCGCGCCGCAGTCCGC
The DNA here is from genome assembly GCA_965219625.1 of Candidatus Multivoraceae bacterium. Classification (GTDB taxonomy): domain Bacteria; phylum Acidobacteriota; class Thermoanaerobaculia; order Multivoradales; family Multivoraceae; genus Multivorans. The sequence continues at coordinate 2,802,048 of OZ244782.1, forward strand.
CATTGCGCCGTGGAACTCCTCGGGAAACCGCTCCTCCTGGTCGACGGCAAGCCAGTAGTCGTCGTCGAACGGGGCGCAGGCGCGAGCGATGCTCTCGCACAGCGTCCGTTGCTGGCCGGTTCCCGTGAAGTCCATCGCGGCGGAGGCTACACCTGTTCCGCCGACGAGGTGAGAGGCTGCCTCCGGTCGGCCTCCGGATTCCGCGGCGGGTCGTCGCCCGCCAACTCCTTGAGCAACTCGGCCGCCGTTCGATGGCAGCCGGGGTGCCACGCGCCGGGAGCGATCTGGGCGAGAGGCGCGAGGACGAACCGCCGGAGGTGCATGCGGGGATGGGGAACGACGAGGCCGGGTTCGGCGAGCTGGGTGTTCTCGAACAGGAGGAGATCGAGGTCGATCGCCCGCGGGCCTCGGCGCTGGTCGCTTCGGTCTCGGCCGAGTGCCGCCTCGATCTCGAGCAGGCTGCCGAGGAGTTTGCGGGGGGCGAGGCGCGTCTCGAGTGCGGCAACGGCGTTCAGGAACTCCGGGTCGGTGGCCGCGACACCGCTCTCGGGAACGGCCGCCGTCTGATGGAAGGTGGAGACGGCGGTCACGTCGCCGAGCCGGCGGAGGCCCGCCAGCGCGGCGTGGAGATGCTCTTCTCGCGGGTCGAGGTTCGAGCCGAGGCCGATGAAGGCGCGAACGCGGGGAGACGCGCGTTCGGATCCGCTGGTGAAGCCCCGGGTCACCGTTGCCAGTCGATCTCGGCGCCGACCGCCGCGGCGCCGAGCGCGCGTGCAGCAGCCGGTTTCGTCACCCGAACGCGCGCGGCCTGGATGAAGCGCCGTCGGCCCGGCGCTCCGTTCGCACCCGCGTCACTCGCAACAACCGCGGCGATGTCCTCGGCGAGCGTCTCGACGAGGCGATACGCGCCGCCGGCAGCGACCCGGCGCGCTGCGGCGGCGAGTTCGGCGTAGTCGAGCGTTTCGCCGGGGTCGTCGCGCTGGTTCGTCGTGTGGAACTCTGCGGGACCGAGCGTGACCTCGATGTCGACGAGAACCTGCTGCGTTGCGGAGCGCTCCTCTGTCGTTACGCCGATGCGGCAGTCGCAGGCGATGCCCCGGGCAAGCACCCGAGGGCCGGACGTGTTCGGTCGGCGTCGACGATTCAACGCGTCGACGCACTTGAGGGCGTGGCGGTGCTCGCGCACGTCGTGGACGCGGACAATGTCGGCGAACCCGAAGGCCGCCGCCCAGGCGTCGACGGCGAGGGTTCCGGCGAGGCGTTCTTCGGTCGGCACGTTGCCCAGCAGGCGGTCGAGGAAGGACTTGCGCGACACGCCGAGAACCACCGGGGCGCCGAGTTGCCGGAGCGTTCCCAGGTTCGCGATCAGATCGAGGTTGTGCGCGAGCGCCTTGCCGAAGCCGATTCCGGGATCGACGAGGACCTGCACGCCGAGCCTCCGACCGGCCTCGATTCGCCCGGCGAGGAAGGCGGACACCTCGGCCGTCACGTCGTCGTATGCGGGGTTCTGCTGCATCGTCCGCGGCTCGCCCTGCATGTGCATGGCGATCACCGGCGCGCCGTGCCGCGCCGCGACCTCGAGCATCGGTTCGTCGGCGCCGGAGACATCGTTGATCATGTCGGCGCCGGCGGCGAGCGCGGCGTCCGCGACCTCCGGCTTCGCCGTGTCGACGCTGATCGGCAGGTCGAAGCCGAGGCGGGCGATACCGCGAATCACTGGCAGCAGCCGTCCGAGCTCGTCGCCCGCGTCGACCGGTCGGGCGCCGGGACGGGTGCTCTCCGCGCCGACGTCGATCAGGTCCGCGCCGTCGGCGGCGAGTCGGCGGGCCTGCTCGATCGCTGCGCCCGGATCGTCATGGCGGCCGCCGTCGAAGAAGCTGTCCGGGGTCACGTTCAGGATTCCCATGACCAGGGGGCGTTGCCCCGGTCTGAACGTGAACGTGCGGCGGCTGCAGGCGATCTCCATCGGTTCATCTTAGGTCGGTCGCGGCCCTCCCCTCTGCCGCCGCTTCACACGCTGCTAGCGTGTCGCGCCATGCTCTCCGCGCGGCGTGGACACCGGACGTTCTGCTTGTTCGGCCTGTTCGCGTATGCCGCAGGCGCTACCGTCGCTCCGCATACGGCTGCGGAAGACTGCGGATTCGTGTTCACCGATGCTTCCGCGAGCGCAGGCATCGACTTCGTCCACGATTCAGGGTCGAGCGGTGGCCTCCACCTGCCCGAGACGATGGGCGCGGGCGTCGCCTGGCTCGACTTCGACGGTGACGGTTGGCTCGACCTCTACTTCGTTCAGTCGGGGCCCTTCCCGCCGCCGACGGGCGATCGCGTCCTTGACGCTGCGGCGGACCGTCTGTTTCGCAACCTCGGCCCCGATGCCTCCGGCAGATTCCGTTTCGCGCCGACAACGAATGTCGGCATGTTGTCCAGGGGCTATGGCCAGGGGGTGGTCGTCGCCGACGTCGACGGCGACAGGGACGCGGATCTCCTCGTGTCGCATTACGGACCGACCCTGCTCTTCAGGAACGACGGCGCTGGCCGCTTCGCGGATGCCGAACCGTTCCTGGTGGCGGCTGCCGGGCGCGGACCCGACAGACATCCCTGGGGCTCGTCGCTCGCGCTCGCCGACGCGGATGCCGACGGCGACCTGGACCTCTACGTGACCCGGTATCTCGACTACGCCCCGGAGCACGCTCTCGATTGCCGCCGTGACGGCCCGGGATCCGAACCGGAGGTATGCGATCCGTCCCTCTTCCTGGGCCAGCAGGATCGCTTCTACCTGAACCGCGGCGACGGTCGGTTCGAGGATCGGACGGCGGCTGCCGGCCTCGGCGACGCGGACGGCAAGGGTCTGGGGGTGGTCTTCACCGATCTGGACGGCGACGGCCGGCCGGATCTCTATGTTGCGAACGACCTGACGCTGAACCTGATGTTTCGGAACCGCGGAGACGGCACGTTCGAGGACGTGTCGCTGTTCTCGGGTACGGCCGTGAATCGTCACGGCCGACCGGAAGCTGGAATGGGTGTCGCCGTCGGGGATGTCGACGGCGACGGCGACCCCGACTTGATGGTCACGAACTTCGACGTCGAGACGAACACGCTGTATCTCATGGCGGGGGCGGGCGGCCGTCACGGCGCCGAGCTTCTGTTCGAGGACGTCTCGGCGACGACGGGCTTCGGCCAACCGTCGCTCAACCTGCTGGGTTTCGGCATCGTGTCGGCGGATTTCGATCTCGACGGAGCGCTCGACGTCTACGTGGCGAATGGCCACATCTTCGCCGAGCCCCGTCGGGACAACACGGAGTACCGGCAGCGGAATCTGCTGCTTGCGGGCGGCGTGAGGGGTCGCGCCGGCGGCGGCCGCGAGCTGTTTGCCGAGGTTCGCTGCAGGTTCACCGACGACGACCCGCGGGTGAGTCGTGGGCTCGCCGTCGCGGACTTCGACCTCGACGGCGACGCAGACCTCGCCGTGAGTGCGAACGGCGGCCCGGCGCGCCTGTGGCGAAACGATGCCCCGTCGCCGGCGCTCTCCGACTGGCTGGGCCTCGAACTTCGGGGACGATCGCCGAACACGGAGGCAGTGGGCGCCGTCGCGACGCTCTCCGACGACTCCGAACGGCTGCTGGCGCGACGCTGGGTGATCCGCGGAGACAGCTACCAGTCGTCGAGCGGTCATCGGCTTCGGTGGGCGGCGCCGGCCGCCGGCGGCACGCTGCAACTGGATCTCCGCTGGCCGTCCGGCCATCGCACCCGCATCGTGGATCCGCCGGTAGGTGCCTACGCTGTCGTTCAGGAACGACCGTGACATCCAGCTCTCGCTCGCCGAATGGTCCGCCTTCTCCGCCTCCCCGGAGCCGTTCGTTGCGGGCGCTCGTCCGGCTTGGCTGTCTGGCCGCGCTCGTCTTCGCGGCGCATTCGTCCATTCTCGCCGCCTCGCCGTCCCTGGAACCGACCCGGGTCGCGCTCGACAACGGGATGACCTTCCTGGTCGTCGAACAGCCGGACAAGCCGCTGGTGGCTGCGGCCTGGGCCGTTCGCGGCGGGTCGGCGGAGGACCCACCCGGCCAACCGGGTCTTGCGCACGTCGTCGAGCACCTGCTGTACGCGGGCAGCCGAACGATCGGTACCCGGGACTGGCGGCGGGAAGAACGCCTGCTCGGGCGATGGGAACGGGCGTACGAAGCGTCCGTTCGAGCCGGCTCGCCGTCAACGCGGTTGCTCCGGCTCGACGCAGAACTTCGGGAACTCGAGCGGCCGGGGGAGTATGCGTCGGTGTACACGCGGGCCGGTGCGCTGGGGCTCGATGCGGCGACCCGGCACGACGTGACGACATTCCAGGTTCTCGTGCCGGCCGAGAAGCTCGAACTCTGGTTCTGGCTCGAGTCCGACCGGCTCAAGGAGCCGGTATTCCGCGGCTTTCGCCGGGAACTGGCTGTCGTCTTGCAGGAACGTCGTCAACGGATCGACTCGACGCCGGCCGGGATCTGGTTCGAACGCTTCGACGCGGCCTGGTGGGGCGAGGGCCATCCGTACGCCCATTCGCCGGGAGGCGACGAGCTGACGCTTCGACAACTCCTGCCGCGCCATGCGCGCGAACACTTCGAAGCCGCGTATCGGCCGGAACGCCTCGCAGCCGTGCTCGTGGGAGACGTCACGGTGGGACGGGTGCGGCGGTTGGCTGATCGCTACTTCGGTCGGCTGTCCGCTGAGCGCGTTAGGACCTCCCGGTCGACGGACGAGGACGAACTCGCCCTGAAGGCGCCGGCCGCCGCGCTGGGGTCGGTGGAGGGTGTCTGCGCGTGTCCGAGCCAAGTGGAGATCCGCTACCAGACGACGCCGCGCGCTCCTCTGGGCGACGCGGTTGCGCTCGACGTCCTCGCGGGCGTGCTGAACAGCCGCTCGGGCCGGCTCTACCGGGAACTCGCGGTCGGCGGTCACCGGCAAGAGGAGATCGGCGAGGGTGCAGGGCCCGTTGCTGCCGCCGCGGTGTCCGAACACGTCTCGAGGTCGCTTGGGGGCTACCTCGCGGTACGTCTGGAGGCAGCCGCCGGAGCAACGACGTCCGATCTCGTCGCGGCCTGGGACGGCCTGCTCGCCCGGCTCCGCGAAGGCGGCGTTCATCGCGCGGAACTTGCTCGCACCCGCCGCCAATTGGCCACGAACGCCTGGAGGGAGATCGATCAGGATGCGGCCCTGGCCGGACGGCTCGCGGCAGCCGAAGCGCTCGGCGGATTCGAGCAGATCGGTGCGTGGTTCGAAGCGGCGGCGGCCGTCGACTCCGACGCTCTCGCACGGGTCATCGACCGCTACCTGGTTGCCGATCGGCGGGCGGTCCTGTCGCTTCGTCGGGCGGCGGAGTGAGGTCGCTCACTCCCCGGAGAAGCGAAGCGGATCGGATGCCTCACTCGTTCATCGGATGCCTGGCGGTTGCGGCAGGTTGGCTGCTGGCCGCTGGCCTGTCCGCCTTCGCGCAGCCGATTCCGGAGCGGCCGGAGGATCTTCGCTTCGACCGGTCTTCGTTCGAAGCGCCGTCGATCGATGGCATGCGCTACGAGTTGAGCAACGGCCTGCCGGTCTACGTCGTCGTCGACCGCCGCCTGCCGCTCGTAGACGTCGTGCTGGCGCTGCCGGTGGGGGACCGGCACGAGGCGTCCGGCGAGGACGGCCTGGCCTCGATGACGGCGGTCAACGCGCGGCGGGGCGGCGCGGGTTCGCTGGACGCCGATGCACTCGACGACGAGATCGATGCGCTGGGCGCCCGGATTCAGAGCGCGAGCTCGTGGACACGGACGGTCGTTGCGCTCGATGTTCGCGCCGACGGGCTCGACCGGGGGTTGGAACTCATGGCCTCCATCGTGTTCGAACCGCGGTTCGATGAACGGCGCCTCGGGCAGCTGCGGGCGAACCTGATGCTCCGGCTGGCGGCGGAAGCGGATGATCCGCGCACGGTTCTCGAAGCGGAGTGGTTGAGCCTGGTTCACGGGCCGGACGCGGCGCGAAGTCGACGGCTTACCGAGGAGATGGTCGCCAGATTCGACCGCGAGGCGTTGGCGGCGTTCCACGGGCGGCACTGGGGGCCGGATGGCGCGGTGCTCGCGGTCTCCGGCGACGTGGCGCCGGACGCTGTCGTTGCGCGTCTCGAGGAGATCTTCGGGGCGTGGCGGCAAGTGGCCGGCGAGGCGTCGACGGCGAGCGCCTTCGCGAGTCTCCGGCGGACGCCTCCGCCGCCGGCCGGCGTTGGCGAGAGCGCTGCCGTCGCGGCGTCGTCGCCGGGCTGGTGGATCCTCGAACGCCCTGGCAGTCAGGCTGCGGTGGCGATCGGCCACCGAGGCGCCGTCTTCGACCGCTGGGATGATCGCGACCGTTGGGCGATGATCCTCCTCGTCGAGATCCTGGATGGTCCGGGCGCCGTGTCCAGGCTGCGGTCGGAGCTGCAGTTGGAGCGGGGGCTGACCTACCGGGTCGTGACTCACTTCGATCTTCAGGTCCGTTCCTCCGACGAAGAACCGGGAGGCGCCGCGGACGGTCATGCCGGCGAGTTCCGGGTGTTTCTTGAAACCGCGCCGGAACACGTGGCGGAGGCAGTGTCCGTCGTGCTCGACGAACTGGAGCGCCTGCAGCGAGCTGCGGTCGGCGCGGCCGAGCTGGAAACGGCGAAGACGTCGGTTCTCGCCCGCTTCCCGCTGCTCTTCGACGGCGCGGACACCGTCGCCGGCCGCTTTGCCGAGGACGAGTTGGTCGGCCGGCCTTACGACTACTGGGCGGTCTACCGGGAGCGGATCCTGGCGGTGACCGCGGCGGACATCCGCCGCGCCGCTCGGCTCCACGTCGACCCGGCAGGGGTGACCGTACTCGTCGTTGGAGAGCGCGCTCGGATCGAAGCCGGCCGCGATGCGTCGGCGGTCGCGGACAAGATCGGATCGCCGCAACGGCTTCGCGTCTCGCGCGATCGGGGCTGATGCGAGGCTCGGCACTCTGGGAGGGCCGTCCACGCGGCGTTACTGCGGTTGGTAGATCTCGGTCTCCGGGTAGAACGCGTACCAGCCGAACCAGAACGCGACGTGGCCGGGTATGCGGAGGAGCGGCGAGCCGCCGGCTTCGGGAATCAGCCGATCCTCGGCGAGGCGCCAGCCGGCGCCGCTTTCTGACAGGAGCTGCCGTAACGGCGCCCCCTCGCTCGGAACCTGGAAGGTCAGGTTGCGCCGCTCGTAGACCCGGACGGAACCGTCGCTCGGGTCCGCAACGAGAACGATGTTCTTGCCGCCCAGGGCGTCGTGGACGAGGCGCTCCGCGCGGAGAAGCTCGAGCGGCCAGGCCTTCGCCTTGCCTTCGATGCGAAGAGCGTAGATCTCGGTGTTCCGGTCGAGAGCGTCGCTCTGGCGGGCGACGGCGAACTCCACGCCGGCGCGGGCCTCGTCCGCGGCGCCTTCCACGTAGCGATAGCCGTAGCGCTGGGCGACGGACGGATCCGGCTGGATGACGGTCGTGTCGGCGTGCAGGCGAAGCCACGTGTCCCATCGAGCGAGCGTCATCGGCAGCATCTCGAGCGCCGTACCGCGCTCGGCCTGCGGGCCGACGACCGCCTCGCCGGTCAGGTTGCTCCACAGGCTGAGGGTGGCGCGATCGAACATCAGCTTGTTCGACCGGTAGAGCAGCCCCGAGGTGCCGAACGTGAGCCGTTCGCCATCCTGGCCTCTGGCCCGATAGAGGATGCCGGAGCCGCAGAGGGTGCAGAACGACAGGGTCACCGGCGTGCCGCCGACCGTGTCGTTCAGCAGTTCGTGCCAACTGAGCACCTTGACCGGATAGGCGCGATGTTCGCCGCCCAGACTCACCCCGAAGACGGTGTCCGTCGCGCGCATGAAGCGCGCCGCATGGCCGGGAACGGTCGCCGGGTGGTCGATCGCGGGGATGCCGTCGAGCGGCACGCCGCCCCAGCCGACTTCGCGCAGGCGGAGCCGAACCGTTGCGCCGTCACTCAGGATGCGCCGGTAGGCGGGGTCGATGCGCGCGAAGAGCTCGCCCTTGAAACCTGTGTAGCCCGGCGGAGTCGGCAGCACTTCGCTGCCGCCGACGTGGACGAACCAGTCGCGGTAGCGACTGCCGTACTGTTCTCCGGCAAGCTTCTCCAGCACGGGCAGGGCGTCGCGGCGCGCCTCGGAGGTCATGAAGAAGTAGGCGTCGACGAGCGGTACGAGGGCCGAAGGCTGGGCGCCGACGAGCGCTCGCGCAGCGCGCCGCCGTTCGCGCGGCTTGCTCGACATCAAGCGTCGGATACGCCGGTAGAGCTCATTGTCGGCGGATGTCTGGGGAGCAGGGGCCGTTTGCAGGCGGAGAGGACCGCCCCCTTCCTCCGCAATGCGTGGACCTTCGATGGCTTCCTCGTTTGCAAGGGGGGCGCGCGGCACGACGACGTCCTGGGCGCCGAGCGGCCGGAAGGCCGCCCCGGCCAGCAGCAGGCCGGCGGCGACGTATGGAGCCGAGCTGGGGTAGTCGCTCGAGAGCATCTGGCAGGTCCTTCCAGGAGTATTATCGCTCCTGTGCTGAATGATTGCCCGACACGCCGCGGCAGAGCCGCTCGCTCTCGCATCCGCAACCTGTCGAGGCTCTCCGCAGTCGGGTGGACGGCGTGTCTCGTCGTGTCCGTCTTCTTGTCGGGGGCGGTGAGCCCGGCGGCGGCCCAGACCGAGGAGTCGAGAGAGACTGCACAGGTTCTTCTCGTCGGCATCCGGGTGACCCCGCCGAGCCCGAGCCGGGAGACGCTTTGCCGACTCGTCGCTACCGTCGAGAATCGCGGCGACCAGCCCGTCTACAGCTTCGGCTTCGATGTCGAATTGAACGGGCAACCGTTGCGCGTGTACGAAAGACAGCTCTTCCTCCAGGTCATCGAGCCCGGAGATTCAGACGAGGTCGCGCTCTACAACTTCTGGACCTCGGAGACCGGGCGGCCGGCGCCCGCTGACGGTCTCCTCGAAGTCGCCGTCCGGCTCCGCGAGGCGCGTTGGGTTCAGGTCTCGATCGTCGAGGAGGACGGCGAGTCGGTCGAAGTGTGGACGCCTGTGGGCGATGTCGACGGTCTGCCGCAGACGGTCCGTCGAACGCTCGAGCTCCGATGATCCGCCGGCGCGAATGAGCTGCTCGCGCCGTTGCGGTCGTCGGCTGGTCAGAGCGGTCAGTCTGGCGGTTTCCGTCGTCTCCTGCGCTCCTGACGGTGGGTCGACGCGGGGCGCAGCGACCGGCGCCGCTGCGGAACGGCCGCCGATCGTCCTCATTTCGGTCGATACTCTGCGCGCCGACCGGCTGCCGGCCTACGGCTACGACGGCGTCGAGACGCCGGCGATCGACCGCCTGGCCGCCGATGGGGTCTTGTTCGAGCGCGCTTGGACGCATGTCAACGTGACGCTGCCGTCGCACGCCAGCGTGTTCACCGGTCTCTTGCCGCACGAGCACGGCGTGCGGGACAACGCGGGTTATCGGTTGCGGGAGACGGTACCGACGCTGGCTGCGGAGCTCCGATCCCACGGCTACGCGACCGGCGGCTTCGTGTCGTCCTACGTGTTGCGAGGCGGAACCGGAATCGGCCGCGGTTTCGAGGTCTGGGATGACGACATCGCGTTCGAGACGCGCCGCGAGCTGGGGCAACTCCAGCGGTCCGGGGACGTCACGCTGGCGGCGGCGTCCGAGTGGCTTGGCAGCGTGGCGGGGTCTCCGTTCTTCCTGTTCATGCATCTCTATGAACCCCACGCGCCGTACTCGCCGCCACCGCCGTTCGACTCTCGCCATGACGACCCGTACGACGGCGAGGTCGCGGCGGCGGACGCGGTCGTGGGGAAACTGATCGAGCGCCTGGAGAACCTCGGCGTCTATGACGAAGCGGTCGTCATCCTGATCTCCGACCACGGTGAGGGATTGATGGACCATGGCGAGATGGACCACCTCATCCTGATCTACCGGGAGGTGCTCCAGGTGCCGCTGATCGTCAAGTTGCCCGGCGGCGAACGCGCCGGCGAACGGGTCGGAGCGAACGCGCAGCTCCTCGACGTCGCGCCGACCGTCTTCCGCCTGCTGGGCATCGACGAGCCGTTGGACCTTGCCGGTTCGGATCTGCTCGGCCTGGAGAACGAGGAGAGTCTGCGCCCGATCGTGTCCGAGAGCGTCTACCCGCGCATTCACTTCGGATGGAGCGATCTCGCGTCGATCGTCGAGGGCGACCTGCACTTCATCGACTCGCCGGCGCCGGAGCTCTTCCGTTTGTCGGAGGACCCCCGCGAACTCACGAACCTGATTCAGGAGGAGCGCGCCGCCGCCCGCCGCTTCCGGGCGTTGCTGACGGAGATCGACCGCTCGCTCGTACCGCCGGCCGTCGACGACCCGGAGACCCGGCGGAGGCTCGAGTCCTTGGGTTATCTGTCGGGCGGCGCCCAGACCGGCAGTGGCCCGCTGGCCGACCCGAAGAGCCGCCTCGGCGTGGTCGCCGACCTGGACCGGGCCAGGCGGCTGATCCAGGAGGGCGAGCTCTCCGATGCGGAAGCGGCGCTACGGCGGATTCTCGAGGGTGAGCCGCAGTTGATCCTGGCATGGCAGGAATTGGGCGAGGTGCTGGAACAAAGCGGGAAGGACGAGCAGGCCCTGGCGGCCTACCGGCGGGCCTTCGAGGCGTCGGAGGGGCGAGCGGCCGGTGCCGGCGTCAAGGCGGCGGAGCTTCTGCTGCGCATGGGGGCTGTCGACGAGGCGCGAGAGCACGCATTGGCGGTCATCGACCGTTCGCCGCTGGCTCGCCAGGTGCTGGCGGAGGCGGCGTTGGCGGCAGGAGACCTGGAGGCTGCGGGCGAGTACCTGACGGGAGCCATCGCCGAGCGTGGCGGACGGCTGACGCCCCTGATCGTCCGGGCTGCCTGGCTGAATGCTCAGGGACGCTTTGAGGAGGCGTTGACTCAAACCGACGAAGTGCTCGCCGAGTTCGGTGAGCGCGGCGATCGGTCCGTGTTGGCCCGGTTGTTCCTTCATCGCGGCACCGCGTTCGCGGCATTGGAACGGATGGACGAGGCGGAGCGCTCCTACCGGGAGTCCGTCCGGTTGGACGACGAACTGCTGAGCGCGTACTCGTCGTGGGCCTTCGCGCAGGCGCTCGATGGCCGGGGGCCTGAGGCCGGCTTGACGCTGCAGAAGATGGTGACGGCGAACCCGACGCCCGAGGCCTACGCCGAGGCGGTCCGAAGCCTGCGCGCGATGAGGGATGACCGGTCTGCGGCCAGACTGCTCGAGGATGCACTGCAGTCGTGGCCTGACAGCTCGGTGCTTCGCCGAATGCGAGCGTCGGGATAGGCTTCTCCCATGGCTCTGCGAAGCGGACTCCTGGCGCTCCGGATCGGGTCGTTCCTCGTCGCGGGTCTTGCCGCAAGCGTTGCGCTCCGCTCGCAAGAGCCCGGAGCCCGCGGCGCGGGGCCGACCGGCCTGGGCTTCATCGATGTCGTCGACGTCGAGGTCATCAATATCGACGTCTACGTCACCGGCGCCGACGGCCAGCCGGTGCTCGGGCTGACTGCGGGCGACTTCGAGCTGCTGGTCGACGACCGACGTGTCGCGATCAGCAACTTCTACGCGGTCGAAGAGCGCAACGGGGATTTGTGGGTACGCCGCGGCGACACGGATGCGGAACCCCTGATCGCGGAAGCTGAGCGCCGGATGGAGCCGTACTCGCCCCGCCGGTCGCGGCCGACTGTTCCTTCGGAACAGGCCCTTCATGTCGTCATCTACGTGGACAACCTGAATCTGACGCCGTTCAATCGGAACCGGGTACTCCGGGAGTTGCGGACCTTCGTCCGCGAGCAACTCCGTCCCGAGGACAACGTGATGCTGGTGAGCTACAACCGGTCCCTCGACCTGCTGATGCCGTTCACCAACGATCGCGAGGAGCTGAACCGGGCGCTGCTTGAGCTCGAAGCGACCTCCGCCGAGAGATCTCATCGCAACGGTGAGCGCAGGGACATCGTGGCTCTGATCAACGACGTGAACCTCGATACCGCAGGGCGAAGAGGGAGCGATCAGTTCCAGCAGGGGCTGCGCGATGGACGGGTCGTTGGCGGGCCGATCAGTCTGGCTCGAAACCAGTTGATTGCGTACGCGGGTTCGGTCCGGAATGACACCCATCTCTCCGTCGACGCGCTCGCGAGCGTCGTCGAGAACTTGTCTGCGGCGCCCGGGCGCAAGGCGATCGTCTACGTTGCGGACGGTCTGCCGATGATTGCGGCCGAGGATATGTTTCATTTCATTCGAGATTCCTACGAAGACGCAGTGTCCCTGGTCGAAATGTCCGGCTACGACATGTCCCGGCGCTTCCAGCAACTGGCGGCAACCGCGAATGCCAACCGGACGAGCTTCTATACGATCGACGCGCGTGGATTGACCGTCTACTCTCAGGGCACGGTCGAACAACAAGCCGCCGGCCTGCCAGGCCAGGGCCTGTTGATCGACCAGATCCGGATGACGAATCAGCAGAGCCCACTGCGGTTGATGGCGCGGGAAACGGGCGGTCGTTCGATCTTCAACGCGAACCGCGTGATGCCCGACCTGCTGAAGATCGCGCGCGACTTTCGCAACTACTATTCGCTCGGCTACATGCCAGCGACGACGGGTGGCGGCCGTTACCACTCGATCGAGGTGCGGCTGAAGAACCGCCCCCGAGGTACGGATGTGAACTATCGGCGCGGCTACCGAACCAAGTCGGTCGAATCGCGCATGGTCGAAGGAACGCTCTCGGCCCTCAACCTGAACGTTCGCGAGAATCCGCTTGGGGTACGGGTCGCGAGCCTGCCGGCAAAGCGTCGTTCAGACGGCAACTACGACGTTCCCCTGATCGTCGATGTGGCGTGGACCGAACTCGCGCTCGTTCCCCGGGAGGGGATTCGCCATGGCCGGATTCGCCTCTGGTTGGCAGCGAAGGACGAGCGCGATCACTCGACCGAGCCGCGACTCAGCGAGTTGACGATCGCGGTGCCGGAGGATCGTCTGGGAGAGCTCGAAGGGCGAAGATGGCGCTATGGCCTCGAGTTGACGATGGAGGCGGGCTACCACGACATCGGCCTCGGGCTGCGAGACGATGTCGGGGGGCGTCAGTCGTTTCTGCGCTACGGGGTCGACGTGCGCTGAGCTCCCGTTCGCGTTCCGCCGGAGCCGTTACTCCGAGTGACGGCTGCTATAGTGCGAGCCATGTACATCACGCGTTTCGGGATGAAGCCGCCTCGTCCTCTTCCTCAGCTCTTCGGTCGGTGCAGGTTCCTGTTGCCGATCTTCACGCTCGCGCTGTTCGTTGCGGGGAGCGCCTACGGGCAGCGTCTGCTTCATCTGGGCGCCGCGTTCGACGAAGTCCTGGAATCCGAGGACGGGCTCGTCGCGTTCGGTGTCGAGATCGACGCGGACCTCGTGCGCTCCGCACCGGATCTCCTCGAACTGCCGACGCCGGACGGCCGGCTGCTTGTCGCCGAGCTGCGGGTCTTCGAGGACCGTGGCGGTGGCGACGTGATGTGGGCGGGTGGCTTCCCGGAGGCCGGCTACGAGAGCGTCGTCATCACGGTCAAGGATGATCACCTTGCCGGTCGTTTTGGCGAACCAGGCGGCGCGAAGTACCTGATCACCGCCGGTCCGGATGGCCAGGGCCGGATGGTGGACACGTCGGTTCGCGTGTTCGACGCGGAAGATCAACACTGTCCGGGAGGCGTCCTGCCGCCGGAGGCGCCCGTCGCCTCGGTTCCGCAGGCGCAGCAGGCTGGAGCGCCGCGCAGCGCGGCGAGCGAGTCGAACCACGATGTGTTGGATATCCTGGCGATCTATACCTCCGAGGCCGAGGAACGCTGGGGACGTCGGAGCACGACGCCCGCCGCGGCGATCCAGCAGTCGGTCGATTATCTCGGCACCGTCTTCCGCAACGGTCAGATCGGGGTCACGCCGAATCTCGTGCATTTCGAGCAGGCACCAGCGGCGATCAACGATCACGAGCCGGCCGACCCTATCAATGACGACCTGCCTAGCTGCGGTCACATGTTGAGTCATCTGCGGACGGATCCCGACGTCGCGCGGCTGCGGGCGGAGCACAAGGCGGATGTCGTTCATCTCTTCTTCTGGGGCGCTGACGGCTGCAGCGGTATCGCGTATCTGCTGCAGAGGGGCGTGACGGCGCAGGGTTTCTCGGGCAGCGCGTTCGGCCTGACGATCCCCCGTTCCGAGTACGACTCGACGTTCGCTCATGAAGTCGGTCACAACATGGGCGCGAACCACGATCCGCAGAACACGAATGACTACGACAACCGGCGGGCGAACACCGCGGTGGAACCGTACGCTTTTGGCCACACGGACTTCTTGCCCATACCGAACATCGACACGATCATGAGCTACGGCTCGGGAAGGGTCGAACCGTATTTCTCGACCGTGAGGATCTCGCCTCGAGGCTGGACGCTCGGGATCGCCGACGAGCGTGAGAACGAGAGGGCGATGCAGCGTACGGTGAACCTCGCTGTCCGCTACGGCGACGAGTTGGGCTCCGGGCCCGGCGGCGGGCCGGCGGCGCCGGTCAATCTCTCCGTCGCCACGACCGGAGCGAGCAGCGTCCGCCTGACCTGGGTGGATGACTCGGACAACGAGACCGGTTTCGAACTCCAGCACCGTCTGTATGGCGCGGCGGCCTGGATGACGAGGGCCTTGCCGGCGAACGTCACGTCGGCGGTCGTCACGGACCTGGAGCCGGGCGGCAGATACGAGTTCCGAGTGTTCGCTCTGAACGAGGAGGGGAGGAACGGCAGCGACGTCGTCACCGTCGTGCTGCCGACCGCCGACTATACGGATTGCGTGCCGAGTACGGCGCAGATCGTTTTCGATCACGGTTACATGGTGAGCATGTGCGTCGAGTATGAGGAGAACGGCGAGACTGTCCAGAGAGACGCTCTCGACTACGAGCTCGCGTCGAGAGAGTCCGGCCTGCTCTACTTCTTCGATCGCGACAATGCGGAAGTACTCGTCAAGGTGCTCGACGCCTGCGTCGTGAATGGTCATCGCTGGGTGTTCGTCGCGCCGGTGACGACTCTCGCCTTCAATCTCTATGTGGACGAGGTGGCCACCGGACAACGATGGGTGCATCGCCACACGAGGGCTGGAGGTTCGGCCGCGACGAAGAGCGATACGTCCGCCTTCCCCTGCACGGATTCCGTGCCCGCTTCGCAAGTGGGTCTCGACGTGGTCGCCGCGTCCGATTGGGCCACCCGGGCGGCGCCGGGTCCGTTCGTGTCGAAAGCGATGCGGAAGGGCGCGCCGGATGCGTTGTCGCCAAGTCTCGACGTCCTGCGACAGCCGATTGAGGCCGGTCAGGGGACGGACTGCGAACCTCAGGAGGTGTTGACGCTCAAGGGCGGATTCAAGGTCAGCATGTGCTACGACACCGGGGATGCGGTCGGCGAGGCATTCGATTGGGGTCTCGATTCCGAGCAGTCCGGCCTGTTGTACTTTTTCGATCGGAACAACGCGGAGGTGCTGATCAAGGTGCTTGATGCATGTGTGATCAACAACCACCGCTGGGTCTTCGTCGCGCCGGTTACCGACTTGGCCTTCAATCTCGTCGTGGAGTCCCCGGACGGTGAACGATGGACCCACGAAAACGTACTCCGTCGGACCGCGGCGCCGAAGAGCAGCGTCACGGCGTTCTCCTGCTCCGGCTGAAGGCGGCTTGTTGAGCCGCTGCTAGAGGACGCGAATCGGCGTCGACGATGTGTGCTGGCGGTTGTCCTTATCCGTGACCACGACGGACAAGGTGTAGTCGCCTGAGGCGAGTCTTCCGCCAGCGACAAAGGTGCCGGTGAGCTGGGAGAGGCCGGCCCTCGCCGCTGCGTTCGGCGAGAGGACAACCTCGCCGCCGTCCGCCACGGCAGTGCCGTCGGGCCGCAGGACTTGCGCGCGTACGGAGACCGGGCCGGCGCTGAGCATCGTCGCGGTCAGGCTGATCGGCGTCTCGCTGCCGGGCGTTACGCGGGGCAGAGCGGCTGGAATGAACGGGTTGCCATCCATGAGGAACGGAAACGCAACGTCGAGCCGCTGCTCCGACTCTTCTTCGCGCAACAGAACCCAGTTCTGGGGCGAGTCCGGGAAGAGTGGCGGCTGCAGCGTCGGGCTTTCGCCAGGAACCGCGAGCACGGACGTCGAGAGGGATCTGCGACCCGTCGCATCGTTGCGGATGAGCACTCTGACGGAGTATTCGCCCGGGTCGAGGTCGAAGTGCCCCCAGTACTTGATCCCGTTCTGCAAGAGCGCCGGCGGCGCTTCCGTGGCGCTCAGGCCCATCGAACGGACGAAGAAGTCGCGCACGATGCCGTGTTCGTCCAGGGCGTAGGCGTAGATCTGGAGAGGAACCGTGGCGCCCTGATTCCCTTCCAGGAGATCCTCGCCGCGGACTTCGATCAGCACCGGCGCATAGGCCTTGCCGGTGTCGGCAGGGAATGCGGAGGCGAGAATCGAAGTTTCGATCTCACCCTCCTCGACGCCTCCCATGACCTGTTGGGCCGAGTCGAGTACGCGTTCGAAGGGGCTGGTCTGGTCATAAGTTCTCGGTACGTAGTAGCCGGGTCGGTGGACGATGCTCGTACCGCGGGGCGCGTTCTTCAGCCGCACCCTCAGCTTTCGAAACCGACCGTCGTTCTTCAGGTCGTCCGGCTGGAACGAGAGCAGGTAGGTGACGCTCGTCTGCTCGAGGACCTCGGACATCGCAACGCCGAGGTCGCCGAAGTTCGCGAAGACCTCGCCGCCGGTGTCCTTGGCCATCATGAACAACGAGGCCCTCTTGCTCTGGCCTTCGGTTTGAATCTCGCCGCTCACGTCGACGGCCTGAATCGAGCAATTCGCCTCGCGAAACCGCTCCAGCATGTTGTTCATCGATCTCTGGGCGGCGCTGCTGCCGAAGAGGTCTTCGTTGTCGACTTGTTCGAAGTTCCCGCTTTCCAGCCGTTGCTGCCGATCGAGGATCTCCGCCTGCTGTCCGACGGTCATGCCTTGCTGGCCGACGAGGATCGAGGACTCGAAACCTTCGGACAGGAAGACGACATGCTTGCGTCCTTGAATCTGGTGCATCCAGTTGGCGAGTTCGCCCATGCCGGCCGTCAGGGCGTCGACCTGGCTGGCCGCACGCCCTCTCTCTGCCGCGTTCTGGAGTGCCTGGAGTTCCCTCTGTGTCTGAAGAGTCTGGGCTTCGGTATCGACCCTGGCACGGCCGCCGCCGTCGCCCAGGTCGGAGCTTGTCGGCAGTTCGCCGGACAGGTCGCCGATGACGAGACCCAGGGGGTCGCGGATGAACTGACCGGGCTCGTTTCGGGCGAGTCCGAGGGTTTGGATCGCCTGTCGGATCTGACTGCGGTCGGAGGTGAAGCCGAGGATGAGCCGCGGTCGCCTGTCGAATAGGGCGAGGGCGACGAGGTCCGTCGGGTGCAGTTCTTGGAGGACGAGATCCGCGGCTGCCTGTTGCGCCCGGCCGACGGAGTCGGGTGGGGTGAAGAACAGGTCGAACAGCAGCAGGAAATGGCGCCTGCCAGCCACCGGCACCGGTTCTTCGGTGGCCCGGCCGTCGATGTCCGCGAGGTCGACCACGTCGAAGCCCGTAATCTCGACAGCTCTGCGGTTGTCCGTGACTTCGAAATCGGCTGCCGTAAGGCCTCGGACAGGCGCGCCGTTGCGGCTCACCTGAACCGGGACCTCGACCACCGTCACGGTCGTCGTGTCGCTGAACTCGGCCTGCCGCGCTTGACGGCGGCCTCGCTGGGCCTCGGCCGTCGCGGCTGCGAGCAGAAGCGTTGCGGTGCAGAGGAAGGCCCCGACGGAGCGTGCCGCTCTCGCCGGCGCCGGGTTCATCGTCTGGCGGTATGTCATCTTGAAGATCCTCCCGAAAATCGCCCGGTTCAGGAGCGGTTGCCGTTTCCGTCGTGTTGGTCTCCGCGCACTTCGAGACCGGCGACATGCGTTCAGTCCAGCACCCTCATCGCGATGGAGCTGGCGGTCGTCGCCTGCCTCCCCTCGTCGGTTACTGCCACACGCAGAGTGTAGTCGCCCGGTTGAAGACCGGCGGGCGTGAAGGAGGCGAGCATCTTGTCGAGCCCCTCGATACCGGTCACCGTCCGTTCGCGCAGACGGAACGCGCCGCCCGTTGCCGGGTCTCCGCTCGAGTCGATGACGGTCGCCTCGACGTTCAGATCGCCGGCGCCGAAGTTGTAGCCCACGAGGCAGATATCTACGCTGCCCGTATCGCGGGTCAGCGGCAGCAGTGGCAGCGCTGACGGGACGTAGGGTTCGCCGTTCACTGTAAACGGGTAGACCGTCGTCTTCGCGTACTGGTCGCCGGGCTGCTCGCGGACGAGGAACCAGCGCCCTGGTTCCTCGAGAAAGAAGGGGGGCAGGAGCGACGGCTCGCCGTCCCCGAAGGTCGGGACCTGCAACTCGACCGTCGCGGCGCCGGTGGCGCCGGTCACCGAGTTTCGTACGAGCACCCTGAGAAGATAGGCGCCGGCGCCGAGACGGAGATGCCCGTAGTACTTCAGGCCGCTGTTCGCGAACGCGTCCTCCTGTCCGGCGATGTTCAGTGTGACGACTCTGCTGAAGAAATCGCGCATCTGGGCCTTGTCGTCCGTGACGTAGGCGTAGATTTCGACCGGCAGATGGGCTGCCTCGTGCGCCTCGAGCAGTTCGTCGCCGCCGATCTCGATGATCACGGGAACGTAGGCCTCATCTTCCGTAGCGCGGAACGCGGCGGCCAACACGTCGAGCGTGAGACCGTCCGTTTCCGTGGCCGTGGCAATCAGGTCGGAGGCGAGCAGACGTTTCTCCATCGGGTGGAGATCGCCGAATGGTCGAGGCGTGACGTAGCCCATTCGGTGCGAGACTCTGGAGCCCTTGGGAGCTCGCGCCCGCACGGTCAGGCGCTGGCGCTCACCTGGTTCCCCTGCCTCGGTGGGTTCGAACGAGAGCAGGTAGGTCACTGTAGACGAGGCGAGCACCTCGCGGAGTTCGCGACCGAAGTCGTTCGCGTCTTCATGGAAGCGGCCGCCGGTCTCGTTGGACAGGTAGAAGAGGGCGTCACGCCCGACAATCCGCGCCCGGTCTTCCTCCGGCAGGTCCGCCCGCAGTCCAGAGATGTCGACCGCGTGAATCACGGCGTTCGCGCGGCCGAATTCTCGCAGCATCTGGTCCATCTGAACCTGGAGCTGCGTGTTGCCGTAGCGTTGGTCCGTGTCGACCTGGGCGTATTGGCCGTTCTCGATGGCTCGGATCTCACGCTGCATCGCCTCGTCGGCGAAGTCCGGTTGGCGCCCGAACAGCAGCCGTCCGTCGAAACCCTCGGAGAAGAGAATGACGTGCTTGCGACCTTCCACGCTGCCCAGGATCTGCGCCATCTGCTGCAGCGTGTCCGCCCAGCTTGATATTCGACCGCGGGCGAAGCTCCGCTCGGAGCGCGCCATCTGGTTGCCGATGATCCGGAGGTAGCTGTCGACGCTCCGTTCCATTTCCGTGATGCTCGGGTTCACGCCGCCGGTGTCGAGCGCGGATGAGATGGCCGGTCGCGGGGTGTCGATCAGGAAGCCGAGGGGGTCCTTCGTCACGAGCCGAAGGAGCCGCGGATTGCCGAGCGTGGCGATGGCCCGGGCGAGCTGGGCGCGGTCCGGGGTGAAGGTCACGAGCAGTTGGGAGCCCGACTCGGCCGTGTGGACCGCAACGGCGGCGAGATCGGTGGGGTGCATTTCGTTGAGAACGAAGTCCTGGGCGGCGATGCGCGCTCGCGCGATGGCTGTCGGCGCCGAGAAGGTGAGGTCGAACAGCAGGAGGAAGTGGCGCCGAACCGCCGGCGGCAGGCCCCGGCCCGCATCGATCACGAGACGGTCGTCGGGCGTCAGAAGATCGAGGTCGACGACCTGGAACCCGGTGACCTCCTGCACGGCGCCTTCGTCGAGAATCTGGAAGTCCTCCCTGGTCAGTCCGCGGACCGGTTCACCGTGCCTGCTGACCACGTTGACGGGAACCTGGACCTCGAACACGACCGCCTGATCGTCGAACGACTGGAGATCGTCGGGCGCCTGGGCCTCCAACGGCAATGCAGCCAGGACGAGGATGAGAAGCGCGGGTCCGGAACGTGGCGCCGACGTGATCGTGCGCGGCCGCTGGCGGCCGGAGGCGTTCCGCGCCTTGGCCGGCGGCTCGGGTCTCATCGCTCGACCTGTGCCGTTTCTCGACATTGCCCCGCTCGGAGCCTAGCAGTTGGCCGACGAGAGTTCCCTGAACGCGCGACGGCGCCCGATGACGAGGTGCTGCAGCGCGCTCTAGCGGACGACTTCCCTGGGCGGTTTGCGCTCCATCAACGCTGCGTACCTGCGCGCTTCCTCGTGGGTCGCGTCGAGACGGAGAGCGCGCTCCAGGTGATGCCTCGCCTCGCGCAGACGGCCCAGCGCCAGGTAGACCCTGACGAGTCCTACGTGCACCTCCGGCAGTTCCGAGTCCGTCCGCAGCGCCCGTCGCATGTAGTCGAGCGCCAACGCCGAGTCGCCGGCGGCGAGCGCGGTGTCGCCGCGATAGACGTAGAAGAAGGGACTCGCGGAATCCAGGTCTTCCAGCACGTCGAGCAGTTCGCCGGCGCGGTCCTGTTCCCCCAACAGCTGATAGGCCCGGACGAGGTTCGTCAAGAGCGGCACGTTCTGTGGATGGAGTTCGACCCCGTCCTCGTAGACGCGGGCCGCTTCGCGCACGCGCCCTCGTCGGAGGAGGAGGATGCCGCGGTTGTTCAACGCCTTGTCGAAGTCGGGCGCCAGGCGGACGGCGACGTCCAGCCACCTCTCCGCGACGGCGAGGTCGTTCGCCATCAGGGCCTCGGCGCCGAGGTTGTTGTAGTAGTGGCTTGCGGCGGCGAGATCCGTGATCGGGGTGAAGTCCCGGTAGGACTTCGGCCGATAGGGCAGGAAATCGTATGTCGCCATCTCTCCGTCGACGTACAGGCCGCCAACGATGTGGCCGCGGCTGACGACGACGCCGTCCTGGTAGTTCCAGCGCTGGTAGTCCTCCACTTCGACGAAGAAGGTGTTCAGGCGCCGCTCGCGCCCGATGGCGACGAACAGATTGACGAAGGACAGGCAGTTGCCGACGCCGGTTTCGAAGGTCTCCGTCGCGGTCCGGGTCGGCGTCAGCGCGTACTCCAGGTCGACCCAGCCGAAGATGAAGGCGAGCACGGCATCCCGGCGCCGCGCTTCACTCCCGGCGGGACTGATCCGCTGATCGACGGCGTTCCGCAGGTCGTCGGTCATCGCGAAGGGGACGACCGCTTCTTCCTGGAGGCCGTCCAGGCGGCGCTCGAACTCGGACGCCAGGACCTGTTCGACGTCGAAGGGAACGTAGCCGGTGCACCCGGCGATGAGAACCGGGATGACGATCGGCGCCGCCATGCGAGCGAACGACCGGCGTGCCGCCGTCCTTCCTGGCGTCGTCCCGGCAACACCTCGGATCCGTCGTCCAGAGTCGGCGCCGGTGAGCAGGGAGTGCGGGAACAAGAGCGGCCAGAGGATGAAGTGGACAGGACCTGCGATCTACTGTACACTGCGCGGCATCGGACGAGGAGACCCGCCCGGCGCATCGCCGTGGCGGGTTGTTTGGCGCGGTTGATCGTAGTTACGCTGCGGCCTCAACCGCAACGCCGCAGACGGTCTGATGCCCGGCTTGGCCGGTTTCACGCCATTACCCGCCATGGGTAGTTTCGGGTACCGGGCAGGCACAAGACAACCGAGCACCTTCAAGAGAATGGACGAATCTCAGGATATTGGACTGCGCGAGCCGTGCGCGACGCGCCATTTTGGCGCGCCTGCTCCCGGTTCGGGTCCGAGGCCCCATGGACTTGGGCGTCTGCGAGATGGACGTTCATCGCTCGTCGTCGGTTCGTCCTGGCACAGGCCTTGCGGTACTTCGTTGATCCGTTGGGGGCGCCGATTCGGCGCGCCCTTGAATCCGCGGGAGGTCCTTCGACGACGCGCAGTTCGCGCGTGCAGGCGGGTAGCCCGCAACCACACTTCGGAGGGAGCATTCAACCCATGAAAAGACGCACCGTTACGACGTTCAGCGTCATTCTCTTCCTGCTTGTCGGCGGTCTCGCCTGGGGCCAGCAGACAACGGGAAATCTCTATGGCGTCGTGGCCGACGAGTCCGGCGCCCCGCTGCCGGGCGTCATGGTCACGGTCAGCGGCATCGGCGCGACGCGTGAGCAGTTCACCGACGCTTCGGGAGCGTTCCGCTTCGTCGCCCTCGACCCGGGCGAATACGACGTGGCAGCCGAGCTCGACGGCTTCGGCGGCCTCGAGTATCCGAATGTCGTCATTCGGCTCGGTCGGAACACGGACCTGCCTCTCACGCTGACGGCGGCCGTGGAGGAGACGATTACCGTCACCTCGGAGAGCCCGCTGCTTGATGAACGGCAGATCACCGCCGGCACGAACGTCAGCCAGATCGAACTCGAGAAGATTCCGACCGCTCGCGACCCGTGGGCGATTCTGACTCAGACCCCGGGCGTTCTCGTTGACAGGATCAACGTCGCCGGTAGCGAGTCCGGTCAGCAGTCCGTCTTCCGGGCGCAGGGCGTTGCGAGTCAGCAGAACACGTTCCAGCTCGACGGCACGGAAATCACGGATATGCGCGCGACGGGCGCCTCGCCGACGTACTACGACTTCGACCAGTTCGCCGAGATGTCGTTCACGACCGGCGGTTCCGACGTGACGAAGGCCACGTCGGGAGTCGCGGTGAACCTCGTGACGAAGCGCGGCACGAACGAGTTCCGCGGTTCCGCCCGCTTCTACAACACGCAGGCGACCGGCTACTTCGGCGGCCTCCTCGAAGGGTCCGAGCCGAACATCGACAGCCAGCTCTACCAGAGCAACGGCCAGACGGAGCTGCCCGGGGCCCGGGTCCGCAAGATCGAGGACTTCGGCTTCGAGGCAGGCGGCGCGGCGGTCACGGATCGCCTCTGGCTGTGGGGAAGCTGGGGCCAGCAGGACATCGGCCAGAACAACGCGACGGGTACGGCCGACGACACCCTGCTCGAGAACACGGTCATCAAGGTGAATGGCCAGCTCTCGAACGAGAACTCGATGGTCGCCTCCTACAACAACGGCGACAAGCTGAAGTTCGGCCGCGGCGGCGGCACGAGCCGTCCGCCGCAGACGACCTGGAACCAGCGTGGACCTTCCGCCCAGTACCGGCTGTCGGACCAGCACGTGTTTTCGCCGGACTTCTTCATGGAGGGGGTCTACTCGCACGGTGACTTCGGTTTCGCGCTCCTGGCGCGCGGCCACCTGGCGAACCAGAACGGCCTCGATCCGGACGCCTTGGATCCGACGTACGCGAACGGCGTCTGGCAGGGGAACTACTTCTCCGGCTCCGCAGCGTCTCCGAACGATCTGTTTCAGGCGGATGCGAGCTACTTCTTCACGTCCGGCGCGACGGTCAACCACGAGCTGAAGCTCGGCGGGCGATTCCGCACCTACGAGAACCGCTCCGCGTTCTATGCCGGCCCTCGGGACACCTGGCACGACGGCAGATTCTCCTGGACGAACTACGTCCGTGAGGACTACGGCGCGCTGTCTGCGGACTACAACGCGATCTACGCCCAGGACACGATCACGTTCGGGCGGTTGACGCTGAACGTCGGTCTGCGCTGGGACGACCAGGGCGGCGAGAATGGCGAGTACGAGCTCGGGGCGCATCCAACGCGCCCCGACCTGCTGCCGGCGATCACCTTCGACGGATCGGAGGCAGGGTTCTCCTGGACGTCCATCGTGCCGCGGCTCGGCGCGACCTACGCCCTCGGCGAGAACCGCACGACCCTGTTGCGGGCGAGCATGTCGCAGTTCGCGAATCAGCTGGCGACGAACTCCGTCACCCGGAACTCCCCCTTGGGCTACAACCGGGTCATCGTCATCTGCGACGACCTGAGCATCGCGGACAACACGTGCTACTCGCCCGGCCGCATTTTCTATGCGAATGTCGACCTGAACAATCCGTTCAACGTCCTCGACACGACGGATCCCGGAATCGACCCGCCGATCACGACGGAAGTGATCCTCGGCGTCGAACATGAGTTCCTGCCCGAGCTGGTTGCCGGCTTCGGCATCACGATGCGGAACGTCGACGACATCACGGACACGATCTCCTACATTGAGGACGAGAACGGCAACGTCCGCCTCCAACGGGGCTCGGACTACACGCGCTCCCACGTCGCAACCGGCACGGTGCCGCGCGGCGGCGGAAGCTACAGCGTGCAGCTCTGGGACCTCGTCGATGGGCTCGACTACAGCGGCGGCAGCCACTGGCGACAGGGCGTCCGCTCTCGCGACTTCCTCGGCTACAACGTGAGCCTGACGAAGCGGCTGTCGAATCGCTGGATGGCCCGAGGGTTCTTCCAGTACGGCGATGCGGAATGGAACGTGCCGGAGTCGTACTATGACGACTTCAGCCGGAATCCCGGCCGTGGCGGCGGCGATGTGGACGGTCAGCTCTACATGCAGCGTTCGAGCGGCTCCGGCAAGGGTCAGCGCTACCTCCAGTCGACCTGGTCGTACAACCTGAACGGGATGTACCAGGTCGCGCCGGACCGAGGCTGGGGCTTCAACGTGTCGGCCAACCTGACGGGTCGAGAGGGTTCGCCTGCCGGCTTCTACTCCTCGGAGGACCTGCAGAACGCCAGCAGCGCATCCGTCAACGTCGTCGAGGACATCGGTTCCGTTCGACTGCCGGACGTCCACACGATGGACCTGCGGCTCGAGAAGGAGTTCGCCGTGTCCGGTCCGATGAACCTGACATTCGGCATCGATATCTTCAACTTGACGAACCGCGGCACTGCCCTGTCATGGATTGACGCCTTGGGTGCAGCGAATGCGGGCAACCTGGACGATCACGTCGCTCCGCGCGTGTATCGCCTGGGCGTTCGTCTGAGTTGGCGGTAGGTAGGCCGAAGTCAACTCCTTTGCCGGGGTCGGTGAGCTACGGCTCACCGGCCCCGGCCTTCTCTTTTGGGGGTTTGGATGCTCGCAGGTCGAACGGAACGACGGGCGCCGCTCGGGCGCGCAGCTGAGCATTTCCTCGCAGCTCGGTCCGACGGCCGCCGACGGCTGTCGGTTCTCGCTTCACGTCGCGGACGAGTTGAAGAGCCGAAGTTCTCTGGCGTCCGCGTTGCGGCCGCGCTGCTTGCTGGCACGCTCTTCGCCTCCACCGCCTTCGCTCAGGCTTGGGTTGGCCGCGGGAGGCTGAACGGCGTCGTCCAGGATCTCGAAGGCAATGTGGTCGAGGGCGCGAGCGTCAGGTTGACCTTGGACGGGGCCGGGCCAGAAGCCGAGGTCCAGACGAACAGGAAGGGCCGTTGGGCGCGGGCCGGCCTGGCTGGCGGAAGCTGGGAAGTGCTCGTCTCGAAGCCCGGTTTTGTCCCGAGTCAGCACACGGTGCGGCTGAACGAGTATGCGACGGCGGCAGAGAGGCCCTTCGTTCAGACCGCTCTCGAACCCGCAGACGCGGCGGCGACCGACGGTTCCGCCGCGGCTTTGGACGAGGGCACGGCTGCGCAGGCGGCGCGGGACTCGTTGGAGCGCGGGAACGACTTGGTACGGCAAGGCGACTACGAAGGCGCGATCGCCCTCTTCCGCGAAGCGTTGCCTTCGCTGGGCGATGGCGGCAAGGCGGCGGTCCTCGTCGCGGTAGCTCAGGCCCAGGTGCAGCTTGAACGGGATGACGAGGCGCTGGCGAGCCTCGAGCGCGCGCTCGGCTACGCGCCGTCGAACGTCGACGCCCTCCAGCTGATCAGCCGGCGCTTGGCGGCGCTCGGGCGCAACGACGAGGCACAGCGTTATCTGGAGCGCTTGCCCGAGGACCTGCGGAGAGATCCGGAGATTCTGCTCCGAGAGGGTGTGGAGCTCTACAACCAGAACGACCTCGAGGGCGCTCGGGCGAAGTTCGACCTGGTCGTTCAGCTCGAGCCGGAGTGGGCGGATGCACACTACTTTCGCGGTCTCGCCCTGATGGCGTCCGGGGAGAACGAGGCGGCGCTGGCCGATTTCCGTCGGCTGCTTGAACTTGAACCGGAAGGCGAGCGCGCCGAGGAAGCGCGACAGTTCGCGGAGTACTTGGAGTCGCTCTGAAACAAGGGGCAGACGACCGGCAGTCCGGGGCCGGCGAGCCGCTTCCCTGCGACTTGGGAGCGGGCGCCTGGCTGCTCGTTGCGGTCCTCGTCGCGGCCTGCGGGAAACCGCCTGCCGAAACGGCGACGGCACCGTCGCTCGACGACACGTGGCCCGAGGCGCCGGCGCCGGGTTTCGTCCGGGATGTCGTGTTCATCACGATCGACACGCTCCGCGCGGATGCCCTTGGCTTCGCCGGAAATCGCGAGGTGGAGACGCCGGCGCTCGACAGGCTGGCCGCGGGTGGCTGGGTGTTCGACCGTGCTTACGGCCACAGCGTCATGACGCTGCCTTCGCACGCGAACTTGTTGACGGGCCAGCTCCCCTACCAACACGGCGTGCGGGATAACGCCGGATTCGCGCTGCCGAAGGATGTTCCAACGGCTGCCGAGGCGTTCGCCGCTGCCGGCTTCCGAACGGCCGCGTTCGTCGCGGCGTTCCCGTTGGATGCGCGTTTCGGCCTCGACCGCGGCTTCGAGGTCTACGACGATTCCTACCGGGAAGGCTCGACGCGCGGCTTCGCCATTGCCGAGCGGAGCGGCGATGAGGTGGTTCAGGCGGCATCCTCCTGGTGGCAGGAGCATGAAGGGGCACGACGTTTCCTGTGGGTCCATCTGTATGAGCCCCACGCACCCTACGAGCCGCCTCCGGAGCTTGCGGCGCGCTACGCGACGAACCCCTACCTCGGTGAAGTAGCCGCTACCGATCTCTACGTCGGCCAGCTGCTCGACGTCATCGTGCCGGAGCCTCCGGCAGTCGACGTCTTGATCGTCGTGACCTCGGATCACGGCGAGGCGCTGGGCGATCACGGAGAGAAGACTCATGGCCTGTTCGCCTATGGGGCGACGCTCGAAATACCCCTCGTGCTCTGGGCGGAACCGCTCCGCCCTGCCCGGATCCAGGCGCCGGTCGGCCACATCGACATCCTGCCGACGCTGCTCGAGGCGGCGGGACTCGAAAGCGAGACGATGCCGGATCTGGCGGGCCGGAGCCTGTGGCGCTCACCGGCAGGCGCTCGCGGAGGTCGTGGAGCGCCGCCTCGTCTGGAGCCCATCTACTTCGAGGCGCTTCATACGAACCTCCAGCGAGGTTGGGCCCCTCTTCGCGGCGTGATCGCCAGGTACCCGCTGGAAGACAGCGCCGCCGGCGAGCTCCCGGAGTCGGCTGGCGCCGGGGTCGCACGTCCTGGCACGGGGCTCGTCAAGTACATCTCCTTGCCGATCGAGGAGCGCTACGACCTCCTGACGGACCCGGCGGAGGCGCGGAACCTCCATGCTGAAGACGATGTCGCCGCGGAGCTTGCGTCGCTTCTGCCGGTTGAGTCCGAGTGGCCGCCTGCCGCGGGCGCGGTGACGGAAGAGGAACGGCGAACGCTCCAGAGCTTGGGTTACCTGAGTGCGTCCGGCGGCGCCCCAAGCCCGGCCAGTTACAGTCGGGAAGACGACCCGAAGGTACTCGTCGAGCTCGATGCCCTGATCCAGGAGTTCTCCGAGGCGTATCAGTTAGGCCGTCTGGAGCGTGCGGAAGAGCTTGCCCGGGACGTCGTGTCGCGCCGCCCGCAGATGGCGATCGGCTACGCGAACCTGGCTCAGGTCCTTCTCGACCGCGGCAAGGTGGATGAGGCCCTGGCGGTCATGATCCGGGCGGAACGGGATCTTCTCGCTCCGGTTTCGCTTCATCGGCAGTTGGCGCTGACCCTGGCCGAGGTTGGTCGCGCCGCCGATGGCGCCCGGCTGATGGAACGACACGCCGAGTCGACGGATCCGGATACGTTGAACGTGCTGGGCCTCGTTCTCGCGGAGGCGGGAGCGCCGGCCCGGGCGCGCGAGGTCCTCCTGCGGTCCATCGCGTTGGACGAGCGGAATCCGCTCGCTCGTCAGAACCTGGCTCTGACTGCGGTCCATGTCGGGAACTGGCGCTTGGCCGAGGAGGAGTCCCGTTTCGCCCTGGCGCTCAACCCGGACCTCGCTCTGTCCTGGAACTACCTCGGCCTCGCTCTGTTCAATCAGAGTCAAGTCGAGGAAGCGCTTGACGCCTGGCAGCGGGCCGTCGAACTCGACCCCGGCGATCTCGACCTGCTCTACAACCTGGGTACGGTCGCTGCCGGCTCAGGTCGGTCGGACCTCGCCAGGCCGGCGCTCGAGCGCTTCCTTCGCGAGGCGTCGACTCCAAGAGAGCGTGCTCGCTACTCGAGCGATCTGACGATCGCCCGATCGCTGCTCGCCGAACTCGACGTGCGTTAGACCCGAGTCCTTCGTGCGCGAGCCGGCTACTGCCCCTCGTCCGGCGCCGTTGAGGAGGCCGCCAATCCCCGTTCTCGGGTAGAGCGTTGATCTCGCTCGTAGAGTTCGCGATAGCGGTTCATCCGAGCTTCCGCTTCCTCATCGTTGCCGAGTCGGCGGAGCACCTGGGCAAGACCGTACACGGCCTCCTTGCTCTCGGGCATCAGCGTCTCGGCCTGTCGGTAGGCGGCTGCGGCGTTCGCAAGCCGGGCCTGCCCTTCCTCGGCATCGCCGGTCTCTCCGGCCGCTCCCTCCCATGCCCTGGCGAGTTCCAGCAGCAGATCGGGATCCTGGTTGCCCAACGTGACCGCTCGCTCGAGCGAAGCCGCTGCGCCCAGGTGGTCGCCGCGCCAAAGGAGCAGCCCGCCGAGCACCCGGTTCGCGACGGCCGACGAGGGGTCGAGCGCGACCGCCTCGCGCAGATGAACTTCCGCCTCGGCCGGTCGGTTGTTCTCCCAGAGTGCGGCCCCGAGATCGATCCGTAACGCCGCGTCTTCCGGCTGGGAAGCGACTGCGCGCCTCAGCTCGGCTTCGGCTGCCCCGAATTCCTGCTGGTCAAATGCCTGGCGACCAGCTTGAATCCGCGCTTCTTGCTCCGCGTCTGCGGTCGCGTTTCCGCCAAGGCGAAGAAGTCGCTCGAGGTGGCCTCGCGCCGTGTCGTCCCCGGGCCTCTTCTCGAGTCGCCGCTCAAGCAGCGGGATCGCCTCGCTGCCGCGGTCGCTGCCCATCAGGAGCACGGCGTAGTCGCTGAGTGCCGCTGGATGATCGGGCTGCGCTGCGAGAGCCTGCCGGAACATCTCCTCGGCTTCGCCCAGCCGGTCGAGCGAGATGAGGACGGCGCCGCGCTGGTAGAGGCCGTCGGCTCGCCCGGGCGCCGCGCGCAACGCTCGCTCGGCGGCCGCGAGGGCTTCGTCGCTACGACCGGCGTTCAGGAGGATGGACGATGCGGCGTACTCGGGTCGGGGGTCGTTCGGCGCCAACTGAGCCTCTCGTCGGAGGATCCCGAGCGCCTCCTCGATGTCGTCGCCACGGGCTCGCTCAAGGGCGCTCCGCACCCCGCGACCGACCGGATCTTCGAGGTCGCGACGTCGCTCTGCGGCGACGGCCACGTCGTCGGGCGCCTCGGCGGTCATCGCTCGGAAGCGATCGAGCGCCAAGCGGGCTTCGTCCCTCTCGCCGTTTGCTGCGAGTGCCTGGCTGAGCGCCTGGAATGCGTCCGGACTGCTTGGCTCGATGTCGGTGGCCAGGCGAAGGAACCTGGCCGCCTTCGTCGACGCCCCCGCGGAGTGGAGGTAGCGGCCGTACTCGAGCGCCAAGCGATGCGCAACGGACGGCGGCACGTCCATCATGAGTTCGTTCTCGCCCAGGGGTTCCGCGAATGGCGCCAACGCCTGGATGGCCTGGTCGAGCTTCTCTGCCTGAAAGTAGGCGCTTGCGAGGAGGATCGCGTCCTCAGCTCCCGAAGTCTCGCTGGATTCCAGTTGCGCCAGGGCTCCTTCTGCGTCGCCCACCAACAGAAAGGCCCGTGCGAGCGTGCGGCGGAGGCCGGCCTGGATTGGCTGCGGCGCAGTGTCCACGGACTCGCGGAGCTCGCTGATCGCGCCCCAGGGCTCGCCCCTCTGGAGCTTCGTCTGCGCCCGCAGCAGTTTGACTTCGATGTCGTCAGCGGGAAGTCCGTCGAGCAGAGCCACCGCCTCGGTCGCGCGCTCGAGCGCGACTGCCCCGGCGGCGGCCGCTTTGCGCGCCTCGATGTCCCCTGGGTTCGCTCTGGCCCAGGCCTGGAGAAGGACGTAGGCGTCCTGCGGTCGACCGTTGCGGCCAAGGAGCATGCCGAGCGCCCGCGCCGCCGGCGACTGGGGCACGACGTCCAGGGAACGCCGGTACCAGGCCGCTGCGTCCTCCAGGCGACCGAGTCCCTCCGCTGCACGGCCGGCGTTGTAGAGCGCGGCCGGATCGGCCCCTTCACGTTCGGCGAGAGGCTGAAGCACCTCGAGTGCGCGGTCGAAACGACCGGCTTCGACGAGGAGCCCGCCAAGTATGGCGAAGGCGCTGTCGGGGGCGCCGTCCTCGGCGGCCATCCTCTCCGCCGCGGCGAGCGCGTCGACGAGGTCACCCGCGGCGGCCAGACGGACCACGTCGTCGACGGTGGGAAGCGTCTCTCGGGGAGTCGCGCCGGGTGGCTGCGCCTCTGCGAAGAAGGGACAGGCGAGAAGAGCCGCCGCCACGCCGAACGGGAGGCGCCGATCACGTTGCGGCTTGGTCATGCGGACGATGCTATCTCTGTCCGCGAAGGCGGGACGGCCGCGGCGACCCTGCCAGGCGATCAGCGAACGACGCGGAGGCGCCGGCCGAGCGGCAGCCCTTCGATCCGCAGACGTCCGGCCCGCGGCCAGAGCACGTCGAGCTCGACCGGGGCGCCCGGTTCGGCGGCCTCGTCGTGCCGGACTCCGAACGTCTGCGTCAGCGAGTTCTGCGACAGGTAGGAGGACCCAGCGCGCACCTCGCGGCGTTGCGTCACGCCGCTTGCCCGCAGCGCGAGCACGGCGCCGATCGCCCGGCGATTCGGCGCCGTGCGGTCGAGGAGGTCGATCTGAACGACTTCGCCTCGTCGTTCGCTTTCGTTGCGGTAGGCCTCGGCTTCGTCGTTGCAGTTCGAGATGACGAGGTCAAGGTCGCCGTCGAGGTCGAAGTCGGAGACGACGAGGCCGCGGCTGACGCGAACCGCATCGATCCCGCTCTCTTCGACTTCCGTGAAGCGTCCGGCCCGGTTCTCGAGCAGTTGGTTCGGCTGCGCGTAGCCGGCGCCGTTGGCGCCTCCCTGTGCGGCTGCGTTATGGATCACATGGCCGTTTGCGACGGCAAGGTCGAGGTCGCCGTCGAGGTCGAAGTCCGCGAGATCGACGCCGAATCCCACCCAGGGCATCGAGGGCTCGGCGATTCCCGCGACAAATCGCCGCTCGAGGAACAGACCGTCGCCCCGGTTCGCGTAGAGCGCGTTCGTCTGCCGGTCGAGGTGGGTGACGATCAGGTCCTCGAAGCCGTTGCCGTCGACGTCGCCGACGGCGATGCCCATCCCGGCTTCGGGTTCGCCCCGGCTGGAGAGCGCGGTGCCGGCGAGCAGGGCATCGTCCTCGAATCGGATGCCGTCTTCGGTCGTCCGGTTGAGGAACTGGAAGTTCGGGTCCATGTCGTTCGCCACGTAGATGTCGGGCCGCCGGTCGCCGTCGAGATCCGTGATGACCACGCCCAAGCCCGCGCCGCGCGCCTCGCCGAGACCTGCGGCCTCTGTCGCGTCGACGAGAACCGGCGATTCGTTCGCGGTGCTGTCGTTGCGGAAGAGGCGATCCTGCAGGCCCTCGTAGACATCCGGATGACAGTACGACCGCAGGCCCCGCTCTGGCTGGCCGCATTCCTGGTTGTTGTCGTAGCCGAAGTCGACGTAATTCGTGACGTACAGGTCGAGATCCCCATCCAGGTCGACGTCGGCCATCGCGGCCGACGCGCTCCAGGACGAGTCTGCCGCGCTGTCCGCGGGCGTCGTCGGGCTGAACGAGCCGTCCCCGTCGTTTCGCCACAGCCGATTCGGGCCGAACGCCGTCAAGTAGACGTCGCTGTCTCCGTCTCCGTCAATGTCGCCGGTGATCGCACCCATGCCGTAGCTGTCGAGTACGATGCCTGCCTCGCTCGTCGCGTCGACGAAACGGGCGCCGCTTCGCGCCGGATCGTTGCGGAGCAGGGTCGTGCGCCCTGGTTCCGCGCCGTAGGGCGCTGGCTGACCGCTGTCGACGAACAGCAGGTCGTCGTCGCCGTCCCCGTCGTAGTCGAAGGCGACGACGCCGCTGCCGACTGTCTCGATCATGAAGTAGTCTCCGCGCCCGCCGTGACCGTGCCGAAAGTCGATTCCCCACTCCGCCGCGGAAGCGACGAACCTCAGCCCGTCGTCTTCGGGCAAGGGCTCCGCGAGCGCACCGGTTGCCAGTGCGACGAGCAGCGCGTTCAGCCTGAGAACCATGGTTCGCGAGCCGGACTTCCTGCCAGGTAGTTCTCCATTCGCTGCCGCTGACCGACTGACGGCACTCCACCCCGACGCTCGACTTCGGCGAGTACCTGCTGTTGGAGGTCCGCCGCCTGTTCGAAATCGCCTGACTCGGCCAGGGCCATCGCCATCGTCTCCGCGTGCTCGAGGGACGGACGATTCGTCATCAGGCGACGCGCCAAGGCCAGTGCGCGCCGACCGTCGCGGACTTGTGGGTCCGGGCAGGCGGCGAGAAGGCGCGCGAGCAGAAGCTCCAGGTGCTGGGTCGTTGCGTTCGAGGATGAGGTCTCGGAGCGCTCGAGCGCGTCCAGGCCGCTCGTCAGCGCCTGCCGGGCCGCGACATAGCGGCGGCCCAGGATGAGGGCCATCGCCCGGTCGCGGTGCCAGACGGCGTTCGCGGGGTCCCGGGCGATTGCGCGGGCGTATGCGCCGGCGGCTGCCGAGTACTCGCTGCGTCTCGCCAGCAATCGACCGAGGAGTGCGTGGGCCTCCGTGAGGGTCGGGTCCAGAGCGACAGCCTGCTGAAGGTGCGTCAGGGCGCTCTCGTCGTTCGCCGCGTTGCCGTCTTCCAGGCCATCTTTGAGCGAGATGAGAGAAAGCCGGTAGTGAGCCTCCGCACGCTCTCGGGGAGCGCCCGGGGCGGCATCAAGCACCTCATCGAGCTTCGCAGCGGCCTGTTCCGCCTCGCCGATTGCCTGGTAGGCCGCGCCGAGGGTGAGCAGGGCCACGGGCATCGCAGGCTCCGCGTCGAGTACCTGGTGGAGCACCTCGATCGCCTCCTGGGCTCGCCCGAGACGCGTCAGGGCATCGGCTCGGCGCGCGGATGCCTCGAAATCGAGCGGGTCGATCTCGGCCGCCCTCCCGAAGTGACGCTCGGCTGCCTCATAGTCGTTGCGTTCCGCCAGAATGAGGCCCAGATTGAAGTGCGGTTCCCGGTAGTTTCCGTCGAGTGCGATTGCCTGTCGCATCCGTGTCTCCGCAGCCTGCTTGTTGCCGAGTTCGATCTGGGCCAAGCCGATGCTGAACGTGGTCCGCGCGTCGTTCGGCTTCGCCTCGAGCGCAACCCGGAACGCACTGATCGCAGCCCGTGCGTCGCCGCGCCGAAGCGCCGCGGTACCTCGAAAATAGTGCGCTTCCGAACTGGCGTTCAGCAGGTCGACTCGATCACGGAGCGGGTCGGGGAAGAGGACGACGCGGTGTTTGTTCTGGGCGAGGTGGGTTGCCGCCTCGTCACGGCGTCCAAGCCGCCGGAGTGCGAGACCGATGTGGTGGTGGATCACGGATCCTTCGGGCTGGGCTCGGATTGCCGTCTCGAAGTGCTCGATCGCCTGCTCGAACTCGCCGCGCTCGTAGCTGATCCGACCGACGCCGAATCGTGCCGCTGATTGGTCGGGAACCCGGTCGAGAATGCGCAGATAGTCCGTCTCCGCTTCGTCGATGCGCCCCAGGTCGAAGAGAGCGTTCGCTCTCTGGATGACCGCCGCCAGGTTGCGGGGGTCGAGTGCCAAGGAGCGGTCCAGCGCGGAGACGGTGGCGTCGAGGTCGCCCTCGGCTGTCGCGATTTCCGCGAGATGGTACGGCCAACGGGGATCCGTCGGGTCGAGCCGCTCCGCGTTCCGCAGTGCGGCGCCCGCGGGCCCCGAGAAGTCGTAGAGGAGGTAGAGCTGCCCGAGCAGCCCGAACGCGGCGGCCAACTCACCGGGCTCTGTGGCCGGGTCGTTCTGAAGGCGTTCCACGTCGTCTCGAGCCGCCTCCATCTGGTCTTGCACTGCCTGCTCGTACTGTTCCGTCAGAGGCGCGACCACGGGTTCCAGGGCCTGTTGGGCGAACAACGACTCGCTTCCAGGCGGTAGAGCGGCGGCGAACACGACGGCCGCCAGGGTGAGACGGGGATCGACGGTCACGCTCGGGCGCCCTCAGCGACTGCCTGCGTGGTTCGTCTCGACCGGCTCACCGCTGCCGCGGACGAACGTGACGTAGCGACCGGCGTCATCAAGACGAAACGACTCCCTTTCGCCATCCGGCCAGGCGACAACGAGAGACACGGGAGGTTCGTCGTCGGCAGCGAACAGCACCCGTGGATCGTTGCCCGCCGCATAGGAACCGTCCGTGTGATGGCGGCGCCAGGTCAGGTTGGCGGGTGAACCGCTGTCCCTGAGGCCGACCCAGGCGCCGAGCGGCCTCCGCCCGAATCGTCCGTCACTCCCGTCCTGGACGAGGCCGCTCCCCGAGTCATCGGCGGGGAGCCGCAGGTCGATGCCGAACCACTCGCTGGCGGAGGGTTCGCGCTGATTGACGAGGATCCAGGTCGCCGCCATGTTGTTCGTGACGACAAGGTCCGGGTCGCCGTCGTTGTCGATGTCGCCGTACGCGACTCCGCGGCCAACCTCGGGAGTTCCGGGATGCTCGAAGTCCGCGATCTCCTCGAAGCGACCGCCTCCGAGACCCCGAAAGAGCTGGTTCGGGTGTCTCAGCGGGAACGGATCGCCTGCTCGAAGCTGTTCCTCGATCCGCGTCACCGCGCCGTTTGCCACGTAGAGGTCCAGAATCCCGTCCAGGTCGTAGTCCATCGCGGCTACGCCGAATCCGGTATAGGGGAAGCTGGGATTTCCAAGACCGCTCCCGCGGGTCGTGTCCTCCCACATGCCGTCGCCCAGATTGATGTAGAGCGTGTTCGTCTCGCGATGGACGTGGGTCATGAAGAGGTCCGTCAGGCCGTCGTCGTTGAAGTCCTGGGCCACGATGCCCATGCTTGCTTCGGGTTCTCCGTGAGCGTTGACGGCCGCGCCGGCCATCACCGCATCGTCGACCAGAGCGGCGCCGCGTTCGTTCAGGAGCAGCGCATTCGGCTTCTGGTCGTTCGCGACGTAGATGTCCGTCCAGCCGTCACCGTTGAAGTCACTGGCCACCGTGCCGAGAGTTCCCGCGATCAGATCGGCAATGCCGAGTCGGGAGGTCCAGTCCTCGAATCTGCCCCCGCCCAGATTCCTCAGCACGCGGTTGCTCTCCCCACGGAATGCCTTGGGTCCACAGTAGTCGACGATTCCCTGTGGGGAGGAGCACGGTTTGTGGGTCGACGTCCGAAACTCGACGTAGTTGCCGACGAACAGGTCGAGCAGGCCGTCGCGGTCCAGATCGAAGAAGCTGGCTGCTGCGCTCCACCGCGGGTCTGCCGTGCGGCTTTCTTCGGTGATGTTCGTGAAGCGTGGTTTGCCCGGTTGGGAGTCGTTCCTCCAGAGTTCGTTCGGCCCGAGGTTCAGGATGTAGAGATCGGGATCGCCATCGTTGTCGATATCGCCGACCGTAGCGCCCATCGCGTAGCCCCGAGCCTCCAGGCCGCTCTCCTCGGTGACGTCGGTGAAGCGGAACGTCCCGGTGTCCAGATCGTTGCGATACAGACGGTCCTTCATCGGCCCTTTGCCGGAGCTTGCGACCGCAGGGGACGGCCCGAGGTCGCCGACCGGAGTCAGCAGATGGCCCTGCCCGAGGTAGAGGTCGAGGTCGCCGTCGTTGTCGTAGTCGAACAGGGCGACTGCCCCTCCCATGTGCTCCGCGTAGTACAGCTTGCCGGACATCCCGTTCTGATGCACGAAGTCGACGCCGAGTTCGGCAGCGCGGTCGACGAAGATCGGGCTGCCGTCTTCGCTCGATGCCGGCATGGCAAGGGCGAGCAGGCCGAGGGTGACGGCCGCCGCGGTGGGCTCGTGGCGGAGGACGAACACGTTCCTCAGCCTCAGCCCGACGCCACCGTCTCGGCTGTTCGTGGCGCCGTGGCGCGGGGCGCTCGGCCGTAGCCGAGATTCCGGAGCACATCGTCCGTCGTGTGGCCGGGCAGCACTTCGCAGTCCCAGGTCCCGTCCGGGTTCCGGTCGATGAGGACCTCTGTCGCCTCGGGGAGGACGCAGTGTTTGCTGCCGCGGACGCCGCCGAGCATCTCCTGGTAGGCGCCGACGGAGAAGAAGCCGACGTACAGGGCCGTTTCGTCGAGCTCGGCTGGCGATAACGCCGGCAGGAAGAGCGGCAAGACGCTGCCGCGGGGAGGGTAGACGTCGTCCCGGTCGCAGGTGATGCCGCCGAGACGGACGCGCTGGAAGGGACGGTCGAGGTGGTCGAGCGGCAGGCAGATGAAGTGCTCGCCCAGGGCCCAGGTGTCGGGAAAGGACGTCATGATCGACCCGTCGACGAGGTACCACGGCGGGCCGGCGCCGTTTTCCTTGACGGCGATGACCCGGAACAGGTGCGCCGCATGCTCGGACACGGTGTAGCGCCCGAACTCGCCGATCAGAGCCGGCGGCGGCGCGCCGTGGGCCGCGCAGACGGCCAACGTTCTCTCGACCAGCAGCCGCGCAAAGCGGTCGTAGTCGAAGTTCTGATCGAGCGTGGTCCGTCCCGGCACGCCGCCGCCGAAGTCGAAGAAACGCAGATGCCGGCGCCGGCGGCGGAGGCGGGCGTACACGTCGATGCCCGGTTCGAGGGCGTCGACGAACTCGCCCTCGTTGACGCCGACCGAGCCGAACATCGCGTGGAGAAGGACGAAGCGGGAAGCCGGCGCGCGGTCGATCCTCAGAGCCAGATGCGCGGCCTCGCCGGCCTCGATGCCGAAGCGGGAGTCTCTGTCGCCGGCGCCGTCCGCTTCTCGCGGCCGCTTCAGCCGAATGCCGAAGTCGAACGGCGCGCCGTGGCCGGCAAGGGCGTCCAGTTCGGCGGCGTCTTCGAGAATCGGAATGACCCGCCGGTGTTCATCGCCGAGTGCCAGCAGGTTGCGAGCGTACGCGCTGCCGGGCCCCTTGAAGCCGTTCGCGAGCACGATCCGGTCACTCGGGAGGAGACCAGCCCGGATCATCCGGCGTACGATCTCGACGTCGACGTCGGACGACATCTCGTGGTGAGCGCCGGCGGTCAAGGTCGAACGGACGATCTCCTCCGCCGTGTTCGCCTTCGAGGCGAAGGCGAAGTGGAACGGCGCCGGGTAGCCCGTCTCGTTCATCGCGCGGGTGAATGTCCGTTCCATCGCGCGGACCTGGCTGCGGATGTTCGGAAGGAAGGCGATCTCGAGCGGGCTGGGCATCGTGTGGCTCGGCAGACCGGCGGCAGGCGCCTCGCCGGCTTCGAAGAACGCCGCGAGATCGAGGCCGTGGGCCTGCAGCCGACTTCCTGCCGTCTCGAGGAAGCCGTTGAAGCGGTGGCCTCCGGGGACCGGCGCCGTCGACTGCCAGCCGATCCGGTGGGCGACGTGAGGCGGCGCGTGCGTAGAGTCCATGGCGTACCCAAGCGCGATTCTAGCCCGCTCAAGGCTTGAACCGTATCCTTGATCCATGATCGAGGCTCTCAGACGACGAGCCACGGAGGTCTTTCTTGCGGGCGTCGCAGCTGCCGACGCCGCGGCTTCGACGGCTTCGGCGCTTCGCGAACTCGACCTGGGCGCCGGAGGCCGTTTCGCCGTGCTGGCGGCAGGAAAGGCCGCGTTCGGGATGACGAAGGCAGCGGTCGACGTGTTGGGTCGCCGCGTTCGGGCCTCGGACGTCTTCATCGTCGCTCACGACGAAGCCGAGCGGCTCGGCCGCTTCAGGTCTCTTCGCGCGGGTCATCCCTTGCCGGACGAGCGGGGTCTCGCCGCGGCTCGCGAGATGGAGCGCCGCGCCGCGGAACTCGGCGCCGCCGACGTGGCCCTCGTCCTGATTTCCGGCGGCGCCTCGGCCATGCTGCCCGCTCCGGCGCCGGGCGTCCGACTGGACGACAAGCTGGACACAACACGGCGGCTCCTCCGCGGCGGCGCGACGATCCACGAACTGAACGCGGTGCGCAAGCATCTTTCGACGCTCAAGGGTGGTGGTCTGATGCGACAGTTGCGCCCCGCCCGGGTCGTCACCCTGGCCCTTTCGGATGTGATCGACGACGATCCGTCGGTCATCGGGAGTGGGCCGACGGCGCCCGATCCATCGACGTTCGAAGACGCCCGCGCCGTGCTCGAGGATTACGGCGTTCTGGGTACTTGCCCTGCATCCGTTCGCCGGCGGTTCGACACCGGCGTACGGGGCGAGCTTCCGGACACGCCGAAACCGGGCGATGCGATGTTCGAAGGAGCGATCTACCGCGTCGTCGGCGGCAACCGCGCGAGCGTCCGGGCGATGGCTCTGGCCTGCGGCGCTCGAGTCGAAACCGAAACGGCTCCGCTTGCGGGCGAGGCGCGGGAGCTCGGGGCGATGCTGGCAGAGCGATTCGCTGCAGCGCCGCCGGCGGCCTGGGTCGCCGGAGGCGAGACGACGGTCACGGTGCGAGGCCAGGGCAAGGGCGGCCGGAATCAGGAACTCGCTCTCGCGTTCGCACTCGAAGCTGCCAAGGGCCCCCTCGCGGATCGACAGGATTGGGTGTTCCTCGCTGCCGGTACGGACGGCCGCGACGGTCCGACCGACGCCGCCGGCGCAATCGTGGACGCGACAACGATCGCGCGCATCCGTCGCGCCGGCGTGGACCCGAGTGCCGCACTCAGGACGAACGACGCGTACCGCGCATTCGACGCCTGCGGCGCGCTGCTTCGAACCGGAGCGACAGGAACGAACGTGGCGGACGTTGCGGTGTTCCTGTCCGGCGACCCTCTCGAGGGCGAGTCCCCCTACCCGGCCGACCGTCGATGAGGGAACGCGTCCAGGCCCGGATAGACGGCGCGGTCGCCGAGTTGCTCCTCGATCCGCAGCAGCTGGTTGTACTTCGCGACACGGTCGCTGCGAGCGGGAGCGCCGGTCTTGATCTGACCGGTGTTCCAGGCGACGGCGAGGTCGGCGATCGTCACGTCCTCCGTTTCGCCGGAACGGTGGCTCATCACGACGCCCCAACCGGCGGACCGGCTCAGGTCGACGGCCGCCGCGCTCTCGGTGAGTGAGCCGATCTGGTTCACCTTGCAGAGGAGCGCGTTGCAGGCGCCCTCTTCGATCGCCTTGTCGATGCGAACGATGTTCGTCACGAGGAGATCGTCGCCGACGACCTGGACCCGGCGCCCCAGGCGCTCGGACAGCTCCCGCCAGCCGTCCCAGTCGTCCTCGGCCAGACCGTCCTCGATGCTGATGATGGGGTACTTCGCGCACCAGTCGGCCCAGAGCTCGACGAGCTCGCCGCTCTCCAGTTCGCGGCCCTCGATCGGCAGGCTGTAGCGGCCGGTCTCTTCGTTGTAGAGCTCGCTCGTCGCCGGGTCGAGGGCGAGATGGACCTCTTCGCCGGCCCGCCGTCCGGCCGCCTCGATTGCTTCGAGGATGATCTCGACTGCCCGTTCGTTGCCCCCGAGGGCCGGCGCGAAGCCGCCTTCGTCGCCCACCGTGACCGGGAAGCCGCGTTCGTGGAGGATGGACCTGAGCCGGTGGTAGATCTCGACCCCCCAGCGCAGGCCCTCGCCGAAGGAGTCGGCGCCGGTCGGCATGACCATGAACTCCTGGAAGTCGGTCGAGCCGGCGGCGTGCTCGCCGCCATTCAGGATGTTCAGCATGGGCACCGGCAAGATCCTCGCGTTCTCGCCTCCGATCGCGGCGTAGAGCGGCAGGCCGCCCGCGGCCGCCCTCGCGTGGGCTGCGGCCAAGCTCGTTCCGAGGATGGCGTTGGCGCCCAGGCGGCGCTTGTTCGTCGATCCGTCGAGTTCCAGAAGAACCCGGTCGAGCGCAGCCTGATCGGCAGCGTCGAGCCCGCGAACCGCTGCTCCGATCTCGCCGTTCACATGGTGGACGGCGCTCGTCGTTCCCTTGCCGCCGTATCGCTCCTGGTCGCCGTCGCGGAGTTCGACCGCCTCGTGTCGACCGGTGCTTGCGCCGCTCGGCACGATCGCGCGACCGCGGGCGCCGCCTTCGAGAACGACCTCGACCTCTACGGTGGGATTGCCGCGGCTGTCCAGCAGTTCGCGGCCTGCAAGGGAACGGATCGTGGTGGATTTCGCGGTCACGGGTGATGGCGGAGCCTACGACAGTCCGACCTGCGGCGTCGACGGCGCTAAGATGCGTCGGTTCGAACCTGAGAGGATGCCGGATGTCGAGACCCGATCGGCTGGTCGTGACGGCGTTGGCGTGGTGCTTCGTCGCCTCGGCCGGAGCCCGCGTCGTCGCGGCTCAGCATGGCGCCCAGGGCGGGGAATGGCGTCACTTCGGCGGCGACAGCGGCTCGACCCGCTACGCGCCCCTCGACCAGATCGACCGGGAGAACTTCGAGCAGTTGGAGGTCGCCTGGCGGTGGGAGTCGGCCGACGCTCTGCTCAGGAATGTCACGGACCTCGTACCCGGGCCTTTTCGGGGCATGCCGCTGATGGTCGAAGGCGTGGTCTACATCCCGACCGGCCTGGGTCAGGTCGCGGCGCTCGATCCGGCGACCGGCGCGGAGCTTTGGCGGCACGATCCGAGGGACTGGGAGATCGAGCAGCGACGGGGCCTGGTGCAGATTCGAGGGATCGAGCACTGGACCGACGGCGCCGCGGACCGCATCCTGATCGCCACCCGGGCGGGACGGCTCGTATCGATCGACACGAAGACGGGAAGGCCGGATCCCGAGTTCGGCGAAGAGGGAGTCGTCGACCTGATGCAGGGCCTCCTGCCGGGGCGGGCCAACCGGAACATGAACTGGACGGCGCCGGTGATCGTCGTTGCGGACACGATCGTCGTCGGCGGCACGATCTTCGACTTTCCCCTCCGCAACAACAACCCGCCCGGCGATGTCCGCGGCTTCGACGTGAGGACCGGCAGCTTGAAGTGGACGTTTCACGCCGTGCCGCGCGAAGGCGAGCCCTACGCGGAGACCTGGGAGAACGAGTCCTGGCGGAAGATGGGGAACACGAACGTCTGGTCCATGATGAGCGCGGACCACGAGCTCGGCTACGTCTACCTGCCGTTCGGGACGCCGACGAACGACTACTACGGCGGCGACCGGCACGGCGACAACGTCTACGCCGAGTCGATCGTCTGCCTCGATGCCCGCAACGGCGAGGTCGTCTGGCACTTTCAGACGATCCACCACGGCGTCTGGGACTACGACCTCGCGTCCGCCCCGAACCTGATCGACATCACGGTCGACGGGAGAGAGATCAAGGCGGTGGCGGTCGTGTCGAAGGTCGCGATGACCTACGTGTTCGACCGGGCGACGGGGGCAGAGGTCTGGCCGATCGTCGAGGCGCCGGTGAACTACCACTCCCGGATCCCGGGCGAGAAGCTCTCGCGAACCCAGCCGTTGACGACCCGTCCGCCGCCATTCGAGACTCTGGGCATCGACTACGACGATCTGATCGACTTCACGCCGGAACTCCGTGCCGAGGCGCTCGAGGTGATTCGGGACTACGTGATCGGCCCGGTCTTCACGCCGCCCATCATCCACGGCGAGGACGGCAAGCGCGCCTACCTGCAGAACCCCGGTCCGGGAGGCGGAGCGAACTGGACCGGCGCCTCCTTCGACCCGGAGACGAACGTTCTCTATGTGCCGTCACTCACGCGTCCCGGCGCGATTTCGCTGTCGGCGCCGGATCCCGAGCGCTCGGACTGGCGCTACTCGATCAACCGGCGGCCCATGCCTCTTGTTCAGGGCCTGCCGCTCCTCAAGCCGCCCTACCGGCGAATCACGGCGATCGACATGAACCGCGGCGAGATTCTGTGGCAGGCGCCGCTGGGGGAGGGCCCTCGGAACCACCCGGCGATTCGCCACTTGCATCTCGACCGACTCGGCACGCCGCCCCAGGACGGCATCGTCACCGAAGGCGGCGTCCTCGTGACGAAGACCCTGGTCATCTCGATCGAACCGATCGTCGACGAGCTCGGCGACCGGTCGGCGAACGGCAGTCACCTGGTTGCCTTCGACAAGGCGACCGGCGAGCTTGTCGCTCGGGTCGAAGTCGACCGCAGTCTCCACGGCGGTCCGATGACCTACCTGCACGAAGGACGTCAGTACATCCTCATCGCTGGCGGCGGCGAACGCCCGGGTCCCGGCCCGTCGATCGCTTCCACCGCCATCGCCGATGCGCCGCCGCGACCGCCCAGACAGCCGCCGCGGAAGTCCGAGCTTCTCGCCTTCGCGCTGCCGCGGTAGCGGGAAGGCCGCAGCAGGAGATCGGCGGAAGGTGCGGGCCGGGCTGCTAGGCCCGCAGGCCGGGCAATGGACCGACGAGGGGAATCAGATCGCCGCGCTGGCCGTACGCGTGGCGCAAGCCGACGTGGTTCACGTCGAGCCCCATGGCTTGGGCGACGGAGACGAGGAGGTGCTGGTGGGGGAGGCCGGAGGCGCGGGTGACGCCGCCGGCGGCAAGCTGGGCCGGGACGCGCATTTCGGCGGGGGTCTGGTGGGGCCAGTACATGTAGCGACCGGAATCGAAGGCCCAGGCGCCGCCGATGAGGACAGGGCAGTAGTTCCGGTAACCGTGCCAACCGTCACCGAGTTCGGAGCCCCAGACGATCAGAGTGTTGTCCATCAAGGAACCGCCGCCGGCGTCGGGGATGGACTCCAGAGTGCTGACGAGACGGGCGATCTGCCGGCCGTGGTACGCCACGTAGTGCGTCATCGCGTCGTGCTTGCGGACGTCCTCGTGAATGTAATGGGCGATGCCCTTGTGGACCTTGTCGCTGATGTGGTCGGCGCCGAACTCGGCGGTTGGCATCTCGCCGAGGGAGAACGAGACGACCCGCGTGATGTCGCAACTGAAGGCCGCGGCGATGATGTCGACGAAGGCGTCGAATTGCAGGTCGTAGCGCTCGAACGAGGCGGCTGGCTGGGGAGGGGCGTCGCAGGAGAGGGTCGCGAGGCCCTCGAGCCGGCGGCCGAGCCGGTCGACGAGGCCGAAATGGGACTCGAGCCGGGCGCGGTCTTCGGCGTCGAAGCGCTCGGCGACGGACCTGTACTCCTGGTACGCGAAATCCAGGGTGCTTTGCCGGTACGCGCCGACCGTGTCGCCGGAGGAAGCCGGCCCGAAGACACGCTTCCAGGCGCGGAGAGGCGTGTTCTCGGCCGGCAATCGGACGCCGCTGCCGCTGTAGCTGATCGGGCGGCCCGCTTCGAGCGCCGCGTCGACCGAGAGTTCCAGCGAAGGCAATCGGTCCGCCCGCGCGACGTGGGCGGCGACGAGCTGGTCGAGCGACGCGCAGGTCGATCGGGTGTCGCGAGCGGCAAAATCCGCGTTGCCGCCGGTCCAGGCGTGGACCCAGCCGCGGTCGTGCCGGTTGCCGCCGCCGTCCAGCTCGGCGGTGGCAAGCGAGAGACCGTCGAGAGCGAGCATGCGGCGCCGGTGCTCGTAGAGCGGGGCGAGCGGCCTGCTGAACTCGGTCTCCGAGAGCTCGGTCAGGTCGACCGACCAAGGTTCCCTCTCCGACACGCTGTCCGGGCGCATCCTCCAGGTGGCGTAGGGCCAGCCGTGGCAGTGGCTGATCAGAATCAGGCGGCGAACTTGAGCCGGG
This sequence comes from Candidatus Multivoraceae bacterium, assembly GCA_965219625.1. Taxonomy (GTDB): domain Bacteria; phylum Acidobacteriota; class Thermoanaerobaculia; order Multivoradales; family Multivoraceae; genus Multivorans. The sequence goes on from OZ244782.1 coordinate 2,845,981, forward strand.
CTTCGGGCGATCGCTCTGAGGGCGCCGCCGGGCCAGCCGGCGCCGAGCGCGGAGAGCGCTCCGAGTTGCAGCAGGTGGCGTCTCGAGATCATCAGTTGGCGCCTGGGTCTGACCGCGGATCCCGGGCACGGAAGAGATCGCTGGTCGCAATGGAGACGAGCAGCTCCGTGACCGAGTCGTCCTCGCGGAAACGCTCTTGGATCGCCTGAAGGCCGGGCACGTTCCGCTCCAGATAGCTGCCGACCGCGTAGCGCGTCCAGTGCAGCGCATAGCAGTCCCGCACTCGGCGGCTTGCGGCCAGCTTGTGCGCGAATTCGACACCGTTGCGGAAGGTGAATTCCTCGGCGCCGGGCAGTCGAAGCGAACCGCTGGCGTCGACCGGTTGGCCGTTGTCCTCGGCCCGCCAGGCGCCCATCGCGTCGTAGTGCTCGAATGCGAACCCGGCGGGGTTGATCCTGCGGTGGCACGAATTGCACTCCGGCGGTTTCGTCGCGGCGGCGGTTCGCTCGCGGTTCGTGCTCTCGACGCCGAGCGCGTCGGGGGGCAGCGCGCTCTCGACGCCTTCGATCGGTTCGCCGAGGTCCATGCAGGCGACGCGTTCCAGGATCCGCACGCCCCGGGGGATGGGCCCGGGCTGCACCGCGTAGGCGCCGATCGCCAGCACCGACGGCAGGGTCAAAACGCCTGCCCGCTCTTCGGGAGAGAGCACGACCGGATCGAGGGTCAGGGGCTTCTTTCGCCCGACCGATGCGGTCACGTACTCGATCTGTCGGGTGACGGGAGTGCGCCCTTCGTCCGCTGTCGTCCTGGTTCCGTAGATCGGCGCCGTGTTGCGCGACATGTAGGCGTGGTTGCCGGTCAAGAGCTCCGTGAACGTCCCCGTGCGGTCGAAGATCGCCTCCTCGACGAAGAGCTCGGTCTCGAGCCTCATCGAGTGCCGGATCGGGCCGATGATCGCCGGCCACTTCGTGTCGTCGTCACGGGCGTTCGCCAGTTGAGGAGTCAGGCCGAACCGGCTCGCGAAGGCGCGGCGGGCCGGCGCGATGAGGAGAACCTGATCCGTGCCGAGCCACTGGTGATGGAAGCGGACGACCGCCGGCCGGGCCTTCGGATCGTCGAGCATGCGTCGCGCCTGCCGTTCGATGCCCTCCGCGGAGTCGAGTTCGCCCGCGCCGGCCGCGCGGAACAACTCGTCATCCGGCGTCGAGTCCCAGAGAAAGTAGGAGAGACGGGTCGCGAGTTGCCATGGACCGAGCTCGGCGGCGGCGGTTGCCCCCGGCTCCAGTTCGAAATGGAACGAGGGGGCCTGGAGGATGCCGGCTACGGTGAGCGCTACCGCTTCGTCCGGCGGTCCCGCGGCGACCCTCGACCGCCAGAACGCCTCGATCCGCGCGCGCTCCCCGTCGCGCAGCGGCCGGCGCCAGGCCCGCTCGGCGAAACGGAGAAGGCTCGCTTGGGCGCAGGCCTCCTGCTCCACGGGCGGCGCCTCGCCCCAGGTCGAACAGGAGAAGAAGGTGGGGGACAGCAGGGCGAAGGAGCCGAAGTGCATCGCAGCGAGGTGGAGCTCCTCGACCTGGTAGGAGGACGGATGCTGACCTTCGGCGATGCCCTCGAATCCGTCCGCGCCGGGCTCGGCCGGGAACGCCCAGGGCCACGGATCGGGCGGCGGCGGCGGTGAGAAGACGCCCTTGCTCGCGGTGCGCCGCGGACTGATCCGATCGGCGACCGCCGGCCGCTTGGGCCACTTCGCTCCGTCTCTCGGGAAACCGAGAAGATCGGCGATCGTGTTGTTGTACTCGGTTGGCGTCAACGCCCTGGGCGCCGCCTCCGGCGCTTCGCTGGCTGGCCGTGACGCGCCCGCTCCAGGCAGGGCGAAGACGGCGCCATGGAGGAGAAGTGCAACCGCGGTGAGGTTCATGGCGGATGACAAGAGTGGGTTGAGGGGGACTCCGGCGTCGAGCAACTTGGAACAGCGTATCAGTTGTTCCCCCTCGGCGACGAACGCGGAGGGCCGAACCACGGCATATCGCCTTCGTCGGCTGAGTTCGGGTCGCCGGCCGGGGGCTAGTCCGGCTCGTTCGCGGCGCCGCCGGACGTCCGCAGGATGAAGGCGTCGAGCGTCTCCTTCCACTGCGGCAGCAGGGACTGCTCGACGTACATCATGTGCCCCGCGGCGAAGTCCTCGCGCTCGATGTTCGCCCGGAGTTCCGGCGGCAGGCCCATGCGGTCCATCGTCCACACCGCCGCGAAGTACGGTGTTGCCAGGTCGTACAGGCCGTTGATCAGGAGCACTTGAAGCTTCGGATTCCGACGCATCGCAGCGGCAAGGTCGGGGGCGACGTTCGGTGTGCCGTCGCCGCGCGAAAAGCGACCCGCGTTCACCCGACCCCAGTTCCAGTCGCGAACCGCACCGCTGGGGACGTACTCGCGCTCGCCGCTGTAACCGAGCTCGCTTCGCAGATAGCTGTTGAAGGCCGAGGTGTAGGCCGAGCTGATCGCCGTCGACTGCGGATCGTGGGAAGGCCGCGCGCCCAGCGCGTCCCCCGCCGGGCCGGTGAAGCGCGCGTCGAGGCGGCCGACGATCTTCCCTTCGTCTCGCAGCAGCTCGGCCTCGAAGGCCGGCGCCGTCACCCGCAGGTCAGACTTGTCGAGAAAGTCGGGCGAGAGGCCGGTGTAGCGGTGCAGACGGTCGATGACTCGGGCGCGTGCAGCCGCGTCGAGCGTGCTGCCCCGAAGCAACGCGGCGGCGTATTCCGTGAGCGCCCATTCCTCCGCCTCGGCCATCAGCGTTTCGAGGTCCGCCGGGGCTCCCTCCGGCAGCGCGTCGAGGTAGTGAGCCGCAACGGCGTAGGACGGGAGGTTGACGATGTAGGGGAGGTCGTCGCCGGGCGCGAACTGGATCGTGTTGAACTGGAGGACCGCCGAGACGAGGATGATGCCGTTCACGTCGATGTTCGCGCGCTGCAGGTGGCCGGCGAGCACCGCGGATCGGGTCGTGCCGTAGCTTTCGCCGAGAAGATAACGCGGCGAGTTCCAGCGGTCGTGCGCGCTCAGAAAACGCCGGATGAACTGGGCAAGCGACTTCGCGTCCTCGTCGATGCCCCAGTAGTCGGCGCCCGGGGTCTCGCCCAGGGTGTGGCTGAAGCCGGTGCCGATCGGATCGACCATCACGATGTCGGCGATGTCGAGGATGGTCCAGGCGTTGTCCTCGAGCGGGTAGGGAGGAGCGCCCTGGGGCCCGACATCCGGCGTCACGACGCGCCGCGGCCCCATGATTCCCATATGCAGCCAGAAGGACGCCGAGCCGGGACCTCCGTTGTAGGAGAAGACAAGGGGGCGCTCCCGCGGCGCTCTGCCGTTCGTCCGAAAGTAGGCCGTGTACCAGAGTTGGGCCGCCGCCGCGCCGTCGTCGTTCTCGAGCTGGATGCCGGTGACGACGGCGTCGTACTCGACGGTCTCGCCGCCGACGTCGATCGAGTGGCTGGTCTTCCAGTGGCCGGGGGCAGGCGAAGTCGTGGTGCGCGTCGATGCGCCCTCGGTTTCCTCCGCGAGCGCCGGGGACGTCGCGGCAGCGGTAGCGAGGCAGATCAGGGCGAACAGTCGAAGGGCGGAGAAGTTCATCGTTCGCATAGTGTAGCTCCCGTTCCAACTCGCGAACGACGAAAGGAAGGAACCATGAAGCAGGTTCTGCGAAGGACGACGCGCGGCGCGCTCGCCGCGGCGATGGCGTTTGCGGCGGGCTCGCTGTGGGCGCAGGATTGGACGACGACGACGGACACTCATCAGTTCATGGAGGTCCGGAACGGCATCTGGTTGACCCAGACGACGGCGCGGGTGTTCAACAGCAACTCGCTCGTCATCGTGAATGACGAGGACGTCGTCATTGTGGATTCCCACGTGACGCCGTCCAAGGCCCGCGATCTGATCGCCTCGATTCCGGCGATCACGGACAAGCCGGTGACCGCATTGATCAACTCGCACTTCCACTGGGACCACGCCCACGGAAACCAGGAGTTCGGCGACATCCCGATCATCGGTCACGAGTTCACGCGGATGAAGATGGCGACCGCGCCGCTTGAGGAGCCGACCTACGTGCAGGGGCTGAGCGGCAACGCGGCAACGCTCGAACGGCTCGCGGAACAGATCGAGGCGGCCGAGAGCGACGAAGAGCGGGAGGAGCTCGAGACGTATCGGGCGATGTTCGCTGCGCATGCCGCGGACTTCGACGAGATCGCCCCGCTTGCTCCCGACGTGACGATGAACGAGAAGATGACGCTGTTCCGGGGCAGCCGTGAAATCCAGATCATCTTCCTGGGTCGCGCCCACACCGGCGGCGATGTCGTCGTCTACTTTCCGCAGGATCGGCTCGTGTTCACCGGCGACATCGCGTTCGCCGGGCCGTCGTTCCTGGGTGACGGCTATGTCGACGAGTGGCCCGAGACGCTGGAGAACCTGAGGGCCCTCGACTTCGACGTCTTCGTGCCCGGTCATGGCCGACCCGTCACCGACCTGAGCTCCCTCGAGAAGGCCCAGGAGTACTACCGCGTTCTCTGGGAACGTACGGCGGAGATGCACGCGGCCGGCGTTCCTGCGGCAGAGGTCGGCGCGACGATCGATCTCGCTGGCACGCCGTTCCCTGAACGAAGGCCCAGCCTCGTGGAGGTAGAGCGCATGTACCAGAGGATGGACAACCCCGACTGAATGCGCCGTGACCCAGGGCGCGGCGCCGGTCAGGCCGCTGCGCCGGCGCCATGCCCTCGCCTCATGCTCGAAATTGCTGGGGGATGGACTCGGGCGGCTTGAGTATGCGAATCTCCACGGCCCGATGACGAAGCGCATAGGCATCAGCACGGGGGGCGGCGATGCGCCCGGCCTGAACGCGGTGATCCGGGCGGTTACGCTTGGTTCGGTTCGCCGTGGTTGGGAGGTCGTCGGTCTCCTCCGCGGCTATGCCGGTCTGTTCGACCCGACCCAGGTGCGGGTGCTCGACCGCGATGCGGTTCGCGGCACGACGCATCTGGGCGGCACGATCCTCGGTACCCAGAGCGGCGTCAACCCGTTCGAACGGCGGGTCGATCAGCCGGACGGATCCGTCGAGGTGGAGGACCTGATCGAGGAGGCGGTAGCCGGCTACCGGCGTCTCGGTCTCGATGCGCTGGTGTCCGTGGGCGGCGACGGCTCGATGCGTCTGGCACTCCGGCTGCAGGAGTACGGCGTTCCGGTCATCGGCGTGCCGAAGACGATCGACAACGACCTGGTCGGCACGAACGTCACGTTCGGTTTCCATACTGCCGTCGACGTGGCGACCGCAGCGATCGAGCGCCTGCATTCGACCGCCGAGGCGCACGACCGCATCTTCGTCGTCGAGTTGATGGGGCGCTACGCGGGCTGGATTGCCCTGTTTGCCGGCGTTGCGGCGACGGCCCAGGTCATCCTCATTCCCGAGGTGCCGTACGACATCGAACGTGTCTGCGATCACCTGATGGCACGGGAGGCGCGCGGCCGACACTCGGCGATCGTCGTGGCCGCCGAAGGCGCGCGGCCCATCGCCGGGGACTACACGCGGGCGCGGCCGATTGGCGGCGGCGATGGCGACCGTCTCGGCGGGGTCGCGGAACGGGTGGCGACCGAGATCCACGAGCGGACGGGCAAGGAAACGCGAACGCTGACTCTTGGTCACCTCCAGCGCGGCGGTCAGCCGAATGCCTATGACCGCCTGATCGCTCTTCGCTTCGGCGCCGCCGCCGTCCGCCAGATCGAGCGTGGGGAGTTCGGCGTCATGGTCGCTCTCGACCCGCCGGATGTCCGCGCCGTCCCTCTGGAACTCGCCGTCAGCCGGATGAAGAGCGTGCCGCTCGAGGCGGACGTCGTCGCGACCGCCCGCGATCTCGGCATCTTCCTCGGCGAGTGACAGGGGCCCGATCGACGGCTCGCGAAACGAAAAGCAGGAAAACTCGACATCGATCATCGAGTTTTCCTGGTAACGTGTGCCGGTGAGTCACTTCCCGGTTGATCGACCGCGCGAAGTGCGGACGATCGCGCGCCTCCTTCGGCAGTTCCCGGTTGTCGGCATTCTCGGCGCCCGGCAGGTCGGCAAGACGACCTTGGCGGGCTTGTTCGAGAGGCAGCTGCAGCGCGCCACGGCCAGGGATGCCGCCGAATCGGATTCAGTGTTCGACGGCTTCCGTTCGGAACCGATTCGTCGGTTCGATCTCGAGGATCCCGAGGATCTGGCTCGCCTGGACGACGCCCGGCTCGCCCTGTCCCGGCTGCGGGGGATCGTGATCCTGGACGAGGTGCAGCGGCGCCCCGAGTTGTTCCCGGTGCTTCGCGTACTCGCCGACCGCAACCCGCTCCCCGCCCGTTTCCTTGTGCTGGGAAGTGCGTCGCCGAACCTGCTGCGTCAAGGCTCGGAGAGTCTGGCCGGGCGGATCGCCTATCACTACCTGCCGGGCATCTCGGTCGACGAGGTCGGCGCGCAGTCGATCGACCGGCTCTGGTTCCGAGGGGGCTTTCCCGCCTCCCTGTTCGCAGCGACGGACCAGGAGAGCGATCTGTGGCGTCGTCAGTTCGTCGCCACCTTTCTGCAGCGCGACCTCCCGGCCCTCGGCAGCCGCATTCCGGAGCCTGCCTTGCGCCGCTTCTGGGGGATGCTCGCCCACTGGCAGGGTCAGGTCTGGAACGCGTCCGAGTTCGGACGGTCCTTCGGTGTCTCGGACGTGACGGTACGGCGCTATCTCGACCTCTTGACGGAGGCCCTCGTCGTGCGTCAACTTCAGCCTTGGCGCGCGAACCTGAAGAAGCGACAGGTGAAGATGCCCAGGGTCTATATTCGGGACTCCGGCCTGCTGCACGCTCTTCTCGCGCTCGACCGCCCCGATGCCGTACTCGGGCATCCGAGGTGCGGCGCCTCCTGGGAGGGCTTCATCATCGAGCAGGTCATCTCGCTCCTCGACTTGCCCGAGGAGCGGGTCTACTTCTGGCGCGCCCATACCGGGGCCGAGATCGACTTGTTGGTCGACCGAGGAGATCACCGCGTCGGCTACGAGATCAAGCGGACTTCGTCGCCGCGGGTGACGGCGTCCATGCGTTCCGCCATTCGCGAACTGGAACTGGCCGAACTGACCGTCATTCATGCGGGCGACCGCTCGTTCCCGATGGCGGAGAACGTCCGTGCGGTGGCGGCGGGACGGTTACTGGAACACCTGCAACGAGGAGCCCCGTAGCGTGCGTACCTCCCGGGGCCATGCCGGGCGTTTGGATAGGCTGGTTGCGCCGCCTGGGGATGCTGGCGAGCGGAAACGCTCTGGCGCACAGAGGAGAGGTTCTGCTGTGCTCGCTGGGAGCCGCGAAGCGCAGCCAGCGCTGAATCGGGCGGCCGGCAGGAGAGGTCATGCCGAAAAGGAAGAAGGGCGCTTCAGCACGATGTGGAACCGGTCGTGCACGATCGCCGCGTTCGTGTACGCCTGCACCGAAGAGATGTCGGCCGGCCACATGTCCATCGCGAGGACGTTCGAGAAGCTCTTGGGGATCAAGCCACCCTTGCGGGTGCGGGAGGCGGTGCTTCGTATGCACGAGCCGCATCCGCGACGTCGCGGCGAGTCTTGCTACCCGCTTGCGCCCCACTGTGAGGCCTTCGTCTGCCAGTTCAGCCTGAATCCGTGGCGCCCCGTAAGTCCCCCGGCTGCGCTCGTGAATCGCTCGCACACGCTCCGCCAGAGCGGCGTCTGACTTCTCCCTCGCCGACTCGGGGCGCCTAAGCCAAGCGTAGTACCCGCTCGTGGAGACACCGAGCACTCGGGCCATCGTCGTAACACGGAACTCGGCCTGGTGCGCCCTCATGAACCTGAAGACCCCTTCAGGCCCGTCCCCCGGGCGAACCAGGCCGTGGCTTTTGCCAGAATCGCACGCTCCTCGCGCAGCCGCCGGACCTCACGTCGCAGCCGGCGCAGCTCCTCCCGCTCCGCTGTCGTGCTGCCGTCACTCCGGCGGCCCTCATCACGGTCAGCCTGACTGACCCAGTTGCGGATGGACTGAGCCGAAGGCTCGAACTCCCTGGCCAAATCGTCCGGGCTGCGCCCGGACCGGACCAGTTCCACCATCTGCCGCCGGTACTCTGCCGGGTACCGAGGTCTCGATCTTCCCATCGTGGATGCCTCCTTCTCCAAGGATGTAATGTCCACGAAACCGGGTCAACCTCAAACACTACTACAGCAACAACGTCATTCACTGACTTTTCACCTTCAGCGAGAACAGCCACACAACGAAAGCGGCCAGCGCGGTGAGCGAGACCATCTCCAGCCAACTCCGCCCTCCCACGAAGTAGCTACTGATAGCAGCTGCCACTGTAAGCCCCGACACAACCCCTCTGGTAACTGGCGAAAGCGCTGTCCTCAACTCTTGACGATAAGTCATCGCGTTCATTATCCGAGAGCTCCGCAGACATTGTCAACTAGCGTAGCGAGGGCGCCTATCCCAACTCCGGTAACAATTGTGCGAAACCCGGCGCGTTTCGCCAGTTTCCTGAGGAAGTCGAGAGCCCTTCTTTCCACGCCTCTATACCGATCCCAACGAGTACAAGCTCTCCGGATGTCACGCTCACCCACGAGATGTGTCCAGCGAGAGCGCAGGCGTCAGAAACAGCTTCAGCGTAGTCTTCGGCCGTCCACGGATCTGCCCCCCACTATTCAACGGGATGGCCTCTGTGTCACCTACGTTGGCAGAGAGGGAGCTCCCGGACGACCAGGCCGGGCGCTGGCCGGGTCGTCTTGGCGTCTCTCGCGCTCTTCAAGGCGCTTCCGGGTAGCTGAACCAGGCATGAAGGACCTGTGGCATTCCAGGGACGACTTGTCTGTGGAGCGTCAGGTTTCGCAGGCGTGTCCATCTTTGTCCCGGTCCTTCTTCGCGTTGAGAGTGTATGTCTGCTTCTCCGCTTTGTTCCAGGAGGAATCGTATGTCCCCCCGCTTCGAGTTACTCCCCTGGCCCAGCCTGCGGCTCGTAGATCTGTGCAGTTCTTGAAGGTCTTGACGGGCGGAGAGACGGACTGGTGACTCGTCATGGCGAGGTTGCCGTTCCTCTTGGTCTCGTGGCGCTCGGGCGGAGCTGCGGCGTGAGTCGTGGCGAGGACGACCGTAGCAAGAAATGCAAGGGTCAGGAAGGCGAGGCTGTTGGTGATCTTGCGCGACTGGCTTTGGCCTGTTTTCGAGGTGTCCGGGGTCTTCCGGTGAAGCCGGCGGATCACGGAAAGACACCACGTTCGTGCTGGTGGTTCTATCTCTTTCTGGCCGCGCAGTGGACGGCACCGAGGCCGCACCCTCTGAGGAGATCTAGGGTCAATCACGACAGCGCTTCCACCACCTTCGTCAGCGTGTCCTTCGCGTCCCCGAACGTCAGCACGGTGTTCGGGGCGAAGAACAGCTCGTTCTCGATGCCGGCGAAGCCTGGTCGCATGGACCGTTTGAGCACGATGCAGGAGCGGGCGAGGTCGGCGTTCAGCACGGGCATGCCGTAGATCGAGCTCGCCGGGTTCTGTTTGGCGGCGGGGTTGACGACGTCGTTCGCGCCGACGACGAGCGCGACGTCCGTGTCCTTGAAGTCGTCGTTGATCTCCTCGAGTTCCAGGAGCGACGTGTAGGGGATTTTCGCTTCGGCGAGGAGCACGTTCATGTGGCCAGGCATCCGGCCGGCGACGGGGTGAATCGCGTAGCGAACCGTCGTCCCGTTCGCTTCGAGGATCTCCGCCAATTCGCCGACAACGTGCTGAGCCTGGGCCACCGCCATCCCGTAACCCGGGCAGACGATGACGGAACTCGCGCCTGACAGCAGCATCGCGGCATCGCCCACCGAGGCCTCCTGAACCCGCTCGCCTCCGGCGGCGACCTTCGCCATGTCCTCGTCGTCGACCTTGCCGAAGGCCCCGAACAGGACGTTGCGGAACGACCGGTTCATCGCCTTGCTCATGACGACGGAGAGGATGAAGCCGGAGGCGCCGTCCAGAGCGCCGGCGATGATCAGAACGTTGTTGTTCAGCGCGAACCCGGTCGCCGAGGCGGCAAGCCCGGCGTAGGAGTTCAGCAGGGTGATGACGACCGGCATATCCGCGCCGCCGATCGGCGCGACGAAGAGGATCCCGAGCAATAGCGGCATCGCCGCCATGGCATAGAACAGGACGTGATTCGACGGGTCGATCGTGACGAGGACGAGGAGGACGAACGTGCCGCCGAACATCAGAATGTTCAGTTGATTCTGGAGCGGCCAGGTGATGTTGCGCCCGGGAATGAGTCCCGAGAGCTTGCCGAACGCCATGAGTGAGCCGGTGAAGGTAAGCCCTCCGAACAGCACCTCGAAGCCGAGGGCGCCCATCGTCGTGTGTGCAATGTGGCCGGCGACGATCTCCTCTCGGTAGTACTCGGAGACGCCGACGAGGGCCGCCGCGAGACCTCCGAATGCGTGGGACAGGGCGATCCGCTCCGGCATCCGGGTCATCGGGATGAGTGCCGAGATGGCGATGCCGATTGCGCTGCCGATGAAGACGGTGAGCAGGATCCACTTGTAGGTCTCGAAGAAGCCGACCTTGTCGAACTGGGCGCCGATGTCCGGGTGAAGCAGCGTGCCCCAAACCGCGAACACCATGCCCAGCTCGGCGAGAATGAGACCGCGGCGAGCCGTGTGGGCCGCGGTCAAGCCGCGCAGCCCGAGGATGAAGAGGAACGACGCGATGAGATAGAGCGTCTCGACCTGGCTGATCACGTGGCGGCGTCTCCGGCCGCGTCGCTCTTCGGGTCCTGCTTCTTGAACATCCGCAGCATGCGGTCGGTGATCCAGAAGCCGCCGACGACGTTGATCGTCGCGCAAAGCACGGCAATCGCGCCGAGCACGGTACTTACGTCGTTGTAGTGAGCCCCGGCGGCGACCAGGGATCCGACCAGGGAGATGCCGGAGATGGCATTCGTGAACGCCATCAGCGGAGTATGGAGCAGGGCCGGTACACCCTTGATCACGCCGTAGCCTACGAACGCGGCGAGCATGAAGATGTACAGCCCCAGGAAGATCTCAAGCATGGGTGGCCTCCTCCTGGCGCGGGTTCAGAGAGCTCTTGTCAACCGGCGGCTTCGGCGACCTGCGGATCGACGATCTCTCCGTCGTGGGTGACGACGCACCCCTTCGTGATCTCGTTGTCGAGGTCGATGACGAGTTCGCCGTCGCTCTGCAGGTAGAGAATCAACTTCTCGACGTTGCGCGAGAACATGCGGCTTGCATCTGCGGCGAGATCGCTCGCGAGATCGAGCGGGCCGAGGATCGTGACGCCGTGAGCCGTGACCTCCTCGCCGGGTCGAGTGAGCTCACAGTTGCCGCCCTGTTCGGCGGCGAGATCGACGACGATCGAACCGTTCGGCATGCCGGCTACCATCTCCTCGGTCAGCAGACGCGGCGCCGGCCGCCCCGGGATGAGCGCGGTCGTGATGCAGACGTCGATCGTCCGCAGGCGCCGGGCGATGACTTCGTTCGCGCGGCGCTGGGCTTCGACGGATACTTCGCGCGCATAGCCTCCCTCGGTCTCCGCGTCCTCGGTCGCCGGCACCTCGACGAAGGAAGCGCCCAGGCTCTCGACCTGCTCCTTGACCGCGGCGCGTACATCGTAGGCCTCGACCACGGCGCCCAATCGGTGGGCGGTGGCGATTGCCTGCAGCCCGGCGACCCCGGCGCCGAGCACGAGCACCCGAGCCGGATCGATCCGCCCGGCAGCCGTCATCAGCAGGGGAAAGAACTGCGGCAGTCGATAGGCCGCGAGAACGGCGGCGCGGTAGCCGGCGACGGTGCTCTGCGAGCTGAGAACGTCCATCGACTGGGCCAGCGTGACGCGCGGAATCCGGTCGAGGGCGATCGCCGTGAGCTTCGCGTCGCGGAGCTTGTGGACGAGCGAACCGGCGGTCAGCGGGAACAGCAGACTGATGACCGCGGCGCCGGCCTTCGAGGCGTCGACTTCCTCGGCGGCAGGGGCCTGCACACGCGCGACGACGTCGGCGGCGGCGAGAACGTCGTTCGCGTCGGCGGCGATCTCGGCGCCTGCCTCGCGGTACGCGTCGTCGGCGAAGCCGGCTGCCGTTCCGGCGTCGGCCTCGACCAGCAGGTCGACGCCCTTGCTACGGATGCGGGCGACACTCTCGGGGACGAGCGCGACTCGACGCTCGCCCGAACGTGTTTCGCGTACGACACCCACCAGCATGATCGGAAGCGAAGGTTATGTCCGGCGTGCGATCAGCGCAAACGCCGCCGACGACTTGGTCAAAGCTCCAGGACTCAGGAGATCCGGAAGCCGGCGCTCTCGACCGCCGTTTCGAGCGCGGTCTTCGGCGCCCTTCCCCATACCGTGGCGCGGCCGCGGGCGAGGTCGACGCGGGCCGATTCGACCCCGGGTTCGGCTAAGAGCGCGGTCTCGACGGTCGTTGCGCACCGGTTGCAGGTCATGCCGGCGACCGGGATCTCGACCGCTTCCGTGTCCGAGGCCTCCCGACGGAGGCGCCGTTCAGCCGCTCGGCGCTGCCGCCAACCGGTCCACTCTTGATGGATGAACCACGTGAACAGCAGGAGCAGCGCCCACGCGGAGGCTGCGGCCCACCAAGGGACCTGGTGGTCGTGCGCGTGCAAACCCGTCAGCGTCGCGCCACCGACCAGCCACTCGAACAGCAAGGCGAAACCGATGCTGCCGGCGATCACCGTTGCCAGGTAGATCGCTGTCGCCCGGCGACCGAAACCCCGGTAGATCGCGCCTACGGTGGCGACGTTCGTGGCCGGACCGGCCATCAGGAAGACGAGCGCGGCGCCGAGTGGCAGACCGTTCGCCACCAGCGCGGCGGCAATCGGAACCGATGCGGTGGCGCAGACGTAGAGCGGCAACGAGACGACGAGCGCGGCTGCCGCCGCTCCGAACGCTCCCAGGGCCGCCAGATCGAGCCACGCCTGCTGCGGCAGCAGCACCTCGATTGCGGCCGATGCGAGTACGCCGACCGCGATCCAGCGCCAGATGCTGCGGAGGAGTTCGACACCGTGGTCGAGCATGGCTCGCAGCTTGGCCGCGAGCTGCAGGTCCGAGAAGTCGGCGGTCGCGACGCCGGTACCGTCCGCTGAGAGACCGGCGGCTTCGTCGTCGTCCGGCCGGTCGCCAAGCCTCGTTCCCTCGGCCCAGAAACCGCCGAGTACGCCGGTCACCGCGGCGGCGGCGACCTTGAACAGGGCGAACGGCCAGCCGAGGAAGGAAGCGCTGACGAGGATCGAGTCGACGCCGGTCTGTGGCGTACTGATGAGGAACCCCATCGCGGCGCCGTTGCCCGCGCCGGAGCGCTTGAGTCCAAGACCCGCGGGGATCACGCCGCAGGAGCACAGCGGCAGCGGCACGCCGAAGATGACGGCCTTTATCGCGCCGCGGTAGCCGGTGAGCTGGCGTTCGATCAGGCTTCTGGGAACGAGTCCGTAGAGCAGCGCCGCGAGCAGCGCGCCGAACAGCAGCCACGGAGCGAGCTCCGTGAGCACACTCCACGTTGCCTGTCCGAAACCGGTCATCGTCTGTCTAGCCTAGCAGCGTCGCTGCCAGCCGGCTTCCTTGATGCGCGCTCTCGGGGGCTCTCGCTTGCGTCACGGACTTAGTGTAGGCTAAAACTCTGCTTCACGCGAGCGAAGTCTCTTCGCCGCAGCTTGGTTCGACCCGGCAATGAATCTCTTCCTCACAGTTCTCGTTCTGATCGCGGTCGTCCTGCTGGTGGTTGTCGTCTCGTTGCCCGAGCCGGTGCGCTCCTGGTTCCGGCGCTTCGGTTGGCGCGCTCTCCGCCGCACCCGCACCGAGGACGCGCTGAAGCACCTCTTCGACTGTGAGTACCACGGGCGGCCGGCAACGCGCGAGAGTCTCGTCGGCGCGCTGGGATTGAGCGGCCGGCGTACCGCGGAGCTGCTCGCCGGGATGGAGGAACTGGGTCTCCTCGCGTCGAGGGAGGGGGGTTTCCGATTGACCGACGAAGGCCGCGGCGAGGCGTTGCGGGTGATCCGGATCCACCGATTGTGGGAACGGTACTTCGCCGACGAAACGGGGCTTGAGCCGCAGCGCTGGCATCCCGAGGCGGAACGCCGCGAACATCTGACCTCGCCCGCCCAGGCGGACGACCTGTCCGTGCGCCTCGGTCATCCGCGGTTCGACCCGCACGGCGACCCGATTCCTACCTCGGAGGGCGAGTTGCCGCCGCGGGCCGGCCGGCCGCTGACGGACTTCACGCCGGGCGACGACGTCGAGGTCGTGCATGTCGAGGATGAGCCGCCGACGGTGTTTGCCCAGCTGGTCGAAGAGGGGATCCACCCAGGCATGACGCTCAGCCTGGCATCGGTGACCCCGGAGCGCGTCCGTTTCGCGGTCGACTTCGAAGAGGTGGAGTTGGCGCCGGTCGTCGCGGCGAACATCTTTGCCGTTCCGGCTGAAGAGGTAGCGAGCGGGGCAGTTTCCGTGGCGGACGGACCTGCGATGCCGCTATCGTCCGTGCGCGTGGGCGACGAGGCGGAGGTCGTCGGCTTCTCGCGACGCTGTCGCGGGCTCGAGCGGCGCCGTCTGCTCGACCTGGGGCTTCTGCCCGGCACCGTCGTGAAGGCCCGGATGGCGAGCCCCGCCGGGGACCCGGTCGCCTATCGGGTGCGCGGCGCGGTCATCGCTCTCCGCCGATCCCAGGCCCGTCAGATCAAGGTGCGGCAATCGATACCGGAGTCGTCGACATGACACAGCCAGCGTTCGCCCCCGACTGCGCCCAGTGCCCGGTGCACCACCTCGGAAACCTCGTGCGGCTCGGCGTCGACATGAGCAACTGGGACTATGTCGTCGCGCTCGCCGGCAATCCGAACACCGGCAAGAGCACGGTGTTCAACGCGTTGACGGGGCTTCGCCAGCACACCGGGAACTGGCCCGGCAAGACGGTGACCCGCGCGGAGGGCGGCTTCGAATACGGCGGCGACCGCTACAAGCTCGTCGATCTGCCGGGAACCTACTCGCTGCTCTCGTCCAGCCTCGACGAGGAGACCGCGCGCGACTTCATCCTCTTCGGTCGGCCCGACGTCACGGTCATCGTCGTCGACGCGACCCGCTTGGAGCGCAACCTGAATCTGGCGCTCCAGGTATTGGAGATCACGGACCGCGCCGTCGTCTGTCTCAACCTGATGGACGAGGCGCGGCGGAAGGGGCTGACGGTCGATATGCGCCGTCTGACCCGCGACCTGGGGGTTCCCGTCGTGGCGACCGCCGCACGATCGGGCGAGGGCTTGGCCGACTTGAATCGCGCGATCGCGGAGGTCGCGTCGGGCGCCTACCGTTGTCGTCCGCGGCGGGTCGGCGGCCGATCTCCCGTCTTGAGCGAGGCGACCCGCCGGTTGTCCGGGGCGATTCAGGACGCCTTCCCGGCGCTGCCGAATCCACAGTGGGTCGCTCTGCGGCTCCTCGACGGCGACCGGACACTCGCCGCGGCGGTCGAGAGCGGATCGCTCGCGGAACTCGTCGATCTGGGCGCGCGCGAGGACGCGGACGAGACCGGCGTTGCGGTCATCGAGCCGAAGGCTGCTCAGCCGCCCGCCGCCGAGGCCGCGGCGCCGCGGATGTCGACCGATCCAAGAGCCCGTGCCGCCGTGCTCGAACTCGCCAGCGAGCTCCGCTGGGGGGTGGGCCGGAACTTCCACCAGGCCCTGACCGAAACGGTCTACGCCGAGGCCGCCCGCATCGCCGACCGCGCGGTCTCGCGGGACGGCGAGGGTCGCCGTCTTGACCTCGACGCGCGTCTCGACCAGCTGGTCACGAGTCGGGTGTTCGGTTTCCCGTTGATGCTGCTGCTCCTGACGGCCGTGTTCTGGCTGACGATCGCCGGCGCGAACGTGCCGTCCGCGATGCTGGCGACCCTGCTTCTCGACAACGTGCATCCCCTGCTCAAGGAGGTGGCGGCCGCGTTCGGGCTGCCGTGGTGGCTCGACGGCCTGCTCATCGACGGCATCTACCTGGCCACAGCCTGGGTGGTCAGCGTGATGCTTCCGCCGATGGCCATCTTCTTCCCCCTGTTCACGCTGCTCGAGGACTTCGGCTACCTGCCGCGGGTGGCGTTCAACCTCGACCGCATGTTCCATCGCGTCGGCGCCCATGGCAAGCAGGCGTTGACGATGGCGATGGGCTGGGGCTGCAACGCGGCGGCGATCGTCTCTACCCGGATCATCGACAGCCCGCGCGAGCGCCTGATCGCGATCATCACGAACAACTTCGCCCTGTGCAACGGGCGCTGGCCGACGCAGATTCTGATCGCCTCGATCTTCATCGGCGGCCTCGTGCCGGCGCATGTCGCGGGCGTCGTCTCCGCGCTGACGGTCGTCGCGGTCGCGGTACTCGGCGTCTTCCTGACGTTCGCGGTGTCCTGGCTGCTGTCCCGCACCGTACTGCGCGGCGAGGCGTCCGCCTTTTCGTTGGAACTGCCGCCATACCGCCCGCCGCGGATCCTCCAGACGATCTACACCTCGATCATCGATCGGACCCTGATCGTCCTCTGGCGCGCCGTCGTCTTCGCGGCGCCTGCCGGAGCGCTGATCTGGTTGCTCGGCAACATCCGCGCCGGCGACGCGTCGCTCGCCGCGGTCCTGATCGGCGCCCTCGATCCGTTCGGTTACGCGCTCGGTCTGTCCGGGATCATCCTCGTCGCCTACATCATCGCGGTACCGGCAAACGAGATCGTCATCCCGACGATTCTCATGCTGACGGTGCTCGCCGTCGGCCTGCCGGGAGTCGGCGCCGGCGCCGGCGTCATGTTCGAGCTCGATTCCGAGGCCGCCACCGCCCGCGTACTGGAGGCCGGCGGTTTTACCCTGCTTACGGCTGTCTGCCTGATGCTCTTCTCGCTCGTCCACAACCCCTGTTCGACGACGCTCTACACGATCTGGAAGGAGACGCGCAGCGTTCGCTGGACCGCCGTGTCCGCGTTGCTGCCGGTCGCCCTCGGGTTCGTGCTCTGCTTCGCCGTCGCGCAGGCGTGGAGGGCCGTGGGGTAAGGCGGAGGCGACCCCGCAGTCCGGCCTACTTCCGTCCGTACCGGCGCTGGAACTTCTCGATCTGGCCGGCGCTGTCGACGAAGTGCTGGCGGCCCGTGTAGAACGGGTGGGATGCGGATGAGATCTCGAGGCGGATCTCGTAGTGCTCGACGCCATCGATGACCCGGGTCTTGTCGCTCGTCATCGTCGACTGGGAGATGAACTCCGCGTTCGCCGAAGGGTCGATGAACACGACCGGGTGGAGTTCTGGATGAATGTCGCTCTTCATGATGTCTCTCGCTGGGTTGGCCCCCTGACGGCGGATCTCCGCGATGCGTCGAAGGCCGGGAGATGATACCCGATCTCGGCGCTGCTACACGACGATATTGACGAGTCTTCCGGGTACGACGATCACCTTGCGCGGCTTCTTGCCTGCCATGAACCGCTGGGCGTTCTCTGAGGCGAGCGCGAGCCGCTCCAGGGTCTCGCCGTCCGCGTCGACGGGCGCCTGGAGCACGTCCCGCTTCTTGCCCATGACCTGGACGACGACGTTCACCGTCTGATCGACGACGAGGCCGGGGTCGTAGGCGGGCCATTCCTGGTGGCAGATCAGGCCTTCGCCGCCAAGGCGGGACCAGAGCTCCTCGGCGATGTGCGGAGCGAAGGGGGCCAGGATGCGGAGAAACGCCTGAAGCGAACGGCGCGGCACGGAGTCCGCCGCGGTCGCCGCGTTGACCCAGATCATCATCTGGGAGATCGCCGTGTTCATGTCGAGAGAGTCGATGTCCTCGCCGACCTTGCGGATCGTCTTGTGGAGCAGGCGGTCCAGATCGTCGCCAGCTTCGGCCTCCGCGCCGCCGCGGTCGGCAGGCTCTCCCGTTCGTTCATCGACGATCAGCCTCCAGGTGCGGCGGAGGAAGCGGTGCACGCCGTCGACGTCCTTCGTCTGCCAGGGCTTCTGCTGATCGAGCGGCCCCATGAACAGCTCGTGCAGCCGCAGCGAGTCCGCGCCCCAGCGCTGGATGACGTCGTCGGGATTCGCGACGTTCAGCTTCGACTTCGACATCTTCTCGACCCGGGCCTCGAGCGGCTCGGTCGTGCCGGCAAGGAACGACTGTTCGCCGCGCCATTCCGCGCTGTCCGGATGGTGGTACTTGCCCCCCGCGTCGCGATAGCTGTAGGCGAGGATCATCCCCTGGTTGAACAGCCGGGCGAACGGCTCGGAAGTCGAGACCAGGCCTGCGTCATACAGGACCTTCTGCCAGAAGCGGGCATAGAGAAGGTGGAGAACCGCATGCTCGACGCCGCCGATGTACAGGTCGACCGGCATCCAGTAGCGCTCCAGCTCGCGTGACCAGGGCGCTTCCGTGTTCTTCGGATCGATGTACCGCAGGAAGTACCAGCAGGAGCCGGCCCACTGCGGCATCGTGTTCGTCTCGCGCCTCGCCTTGCGGCCGTCCGGCAAGCTCACGATGAGCCAGTCGGCTCCGGCGCGGGCGAGCGGCGGCTGTCCGTCGGCGGTCGGCTTGAACTCGTCGACCTCGGGCAACTCGACCGGCAGTTCGTCGCGCGGTATCGGCAGGATCTCGCCCGTAGGTTCGCCGTCATCGTCGAGCACGTGGAGCAGCGGAAAGGGCTCGCCCCAGTAGCGCTGGCGGGAGAACAGCCAGTCCCGCAGCCGATACTCGACGCGTCGAGCGCCGTGGCCCTGCTCGACCAGCCACTCGATCATCCGCTCCTTCGCTTCGTCGACGAGCAGGCCGTCGAGGAAGCCGCTGTTTATCGCCGGTCCGTCCCCCAGGTAAGCGTTGCCCTCCCAGTCGGCGGGAGGCTCGACGGTGCGAACGATCGGCAGATCGTGCTGGACGGCGAAGTCCCAGTCTCGTTCGTCCTGACCGGGCACGCCCATGATCGCCCCCGAGCCGTAGGTCATCAGCACGTAATCGGCGACCCAGATCGGAATCGGCTCGCCGGTCGCGGGATTCGTCGCGTAGGCGCCGGTGAACACGCCGGTCTTGCTCTTCGCGAGGTCCGTCCGCTGCAGTTCGCTCTTGTTCGCCGCTTCACGGACGTAGGCAGCGACCGCTTCGCGTTGTTCCGGCGTCGTGATCTCGGCAACGAGCGGGTGCTCCGGCGCGAGCACGCAGTACGTCGCGCCGAAGAGAGTGTCCGGCCGGGTGGTGAAGACGGGGAAGCCGTCCTCCGCGCCGGCCACCGGCATGCGGATCTCGGCGCCGTGGGACCTGCCGATCCAGTTGCGCTGCATCTCCTTGACGTACTCGGGCCAGTCGACCTGGTCGAGGTCCTCGAGCAGACGCTCGGCGTAGGCGGTGATCCGGAGCATCCACTGCCGCATCGTTCGCCGTTCGACCGGGTCTCCGGTGTCGACGTAGACGCCGTCCTTGACCTCTTCGTTCGCGAGAACCGTGCCCAGCGCCGGGCACCACCAGACCGGGACGTCCTCCAGATAGGCAAGGCCGCGCTCGTGGAGCTCGAGGAAGATCCACTGGGTCCAGCGGTAGTAGTCCGCCTCCGACGTGTTGACTTCCCGTTCCCAGTCGTACGAGAAGCCGAGGCGCTCGATCTGGCGGCGGAAGTTCGCGACGTTCCGCCGCGTGATCAACCGCGGGTGCCGGTTCTCTCGGACCGCGGCGCGCTCCGCCGGCAGGCCGAAGGCGTCCCAGCCCATCGGGTGAAGAACGTTGAAACCCTCCATCCGCTTCTTCCGCGCGACGACGTCGGTCGCCGTGTAGCCCTCCGGGTGCCCGATGTGGAGTCCCGCTCCGGAGGGGTAGGGGAACATGTCGAGGACGTAGTACTTCGGCCGTCTGCGAAGGATGTCCGGGTCGTCCGGGGTGCGGAAGGCGCCGCGTTCGCGCCAGATCCGCTGCCACTTCGGCTCGATCTCGGCGGCGTCATAGACATGTCGGCGAGGCCTGGGTGCTTCGTCCTTCGTCGTCATCTGCGCTCCCGGGTGCGCGTCTTCGGGGCTTCATGCTCCGAGAGCCTCGGCACGGCAGCGGAGTCTACCGTTCGCTTCGATCGCCTCTCCGCTACCATCCAGGTTCATGGATCCGCTGCACGAACAGATGAGGTCCTGGCGCCGGGACTTCCATCGCCACCCCGAGCTCGCGTTCGAGGAAGTGGAGACGAGCCGCAAGGTCGCCGCGCTGCTCGAGTCCTTCGGCGGCATCGAGGTCCATCGCGGCCTCGCCGGCACGGGTGTCGTCGGAGTGCTCAAGTCCGGCTCGTCGGATCGCAGCATCGCGCTCCGCGCGGACATGGACGCGCTGCCGATCGAGGAGGAGAACGAGTTCGAACATCGGTCGAAGAACCCCGGCAAGATGCACGCCTGCGGCCACGACGGCCACACGGCGATGCTGCTTGGAGCGGCGAAGTACCTGAGCGGAAGCCGCTCCTTCGACGGCACGGTCTACTTCGTCTTCCAGCCGGCAGAGGAGAAGGATGGCGGCGCGAGGGTGATGATCGAGGATGGGCTGTTCGAGCGGTTTCCGGCCGAGGAGGTGTACGGCGTCCACAACTACCCGGGAATGGAGGTCGGCGCCTTCGGCCTCTGCGCCGGGCCGTTGATGGCCGCCATCGACGTCTTCGAGTTCGCCGTGACGAGCGCCGGCGGCCACGCCGCGTTTCCTCACGGTACGGTGGACCCGATTCCGGTCGCGGCCGAGATCGTCCTCGCCCTGCAGACGATCGTCGCCCGCAACGTCGACCCGCTCCACAGCGCGGTGATCACGGTGGCGCGCGTTCATGGCGGTCACGCGGACAACGTGATCCCGAGCCGGGTCGTTCACGGCGGCTGCGTCCGCGCCTTCCTGCCCGACGTGCAGAGTCTGGTCGAGCGCCGGATGCGCCAGATCGGCCGCGGCATCTGCACCGCGCACGGGGCGGGCTTCGAGTTCGAGTACCGCCACTACTACCCGGCCACCGTGAACCACGCCGAGCAGACCGAGAAGGCCGCGAACGCCGCCCGCGAAGTCGGCCGACAAGTGACGACGAGCCTCGCCCCGGTCATGGGCTCCGAGGACTTCGCCTACATGCTCGAGGAACGTCCCGGCGCGTTCATGTTCCTCGGCAACGGCGACAGCGCCGGCCTTCACACCCCCCGCTACGACTTCAACGACGACGTCCTGCCCGTCGGCATGCGCTATTGGACGACCCTCGTCGAGACGCAGCTGTCTGCTTAGAAACCCGCCGAGGCTCGGCCGCCGCTAGGCGCAGTTGCAGAGTTCGATGAAGAAGGCGCGGACGGTGTCGAAGAACTCGGGCGAGCTGAGCGTCGTCATGTGGTTCGCGCCTTCGATCACATGGAGACGGTGGTCCTTCATGACGCCGACGAGGGCGTCGGCATTCGGCTTCAGGGGGTCGTCGCTGCCGATGATGTTCAAGGTCGGCACCTCGTTCATCCGAAGCAGCTCCGCGCTCACGTCGAGGGCGGACATCCCGCGGACGACGGCTGCGAGGGCCTGCTGATCGCTCGAGGCAACCATCGCCTGGCCGATCGCCTGAACCTGCTCGGGCGTCGGTCGTTCCGCGCCGGGCCACAGGAACTCGACGAGGGGGCCGCCGCCGTTGCCCGCCTCGAGCGAAGCGGCCAGCGCGTTGAACATCGCCTCGTCGCGGAGTTCGGGGCTCGGCCAGCCGGCGCCGCCGACGACTGCGGACAAGAGCCGGTCAGGCGCGAGCGTAACGAGCTTCATCGCGATGAAGCCGCCCATCGAGTAGCCGACGACGTGCGCCTGCTGCAGCTTCAGATGATCGAGCAGGTCGACGACGTCCAGGGCCATCCGCTGGCCGTAGCTCGCGGCGTCGTGCGGCTTTCCGCTCTTGCCGTGGCCGCGCTGGTCGACGGCGATGACCTGAAACTCCTCGGCGAGCCGCCCGATGATCCCCGGTGCGCCCCAGTTCGAGGCGGCGGTGCCGGTGATGCCGTGGAGCAGCACGACCGGGTCGCCGCGGCCTTCGACGAGGTAGTGGAGCTCGACTCCGTCGCTCGCCGTGAACGACTCGGTCGAGCTTGCGTCCAGCCCCCAGGCGTTCGTCACGGCGGCGAGCGCGATGAACGTCGCGAGGAGAGCTCGGAACATCGGGTGGCGGTACGTCGTTTGTCCTCTCATGGAGCGAGAGGATACTCGCTCTGTTACGCTGACGCCTGTCCCTGCCCCCAATCAGATCATTCTCGCAAGAATCCATGGACGTCCAGGGCGCAGCGCGGCGCGTCCGCGAAGAGGGCTACACCGTTGAGCCCGATTTCGTCGACGAAGAGACGTTGGCGAGGTTGCGCGGGAGTCTCGCGCCCGTCTTCGACGCGGTCGGCAGCCGGTTGACGGACGACTACGGCCAGCAGACCGTCCACACCCACAACCTGCTGGCCAAGACGCGAGCGGTCGACGAGCTCCTGATGGATGACCGGCTGCTGGGACTTGTCGAGGCGGTGCTCGGCCCTGACTTCCAGGTCTCCGGTGTCGCCGCGATGCGGCCGGGTCCGGGCGACCGTCCCCAACGGATGCACCAGGACGACGGTCACTATCCCCTGCCGCGCCCGCACGTCCCTCTGATCGCGAACACGCTGATCGCGCTCGATCCGTTTACGGCCGAGAACGGAGCGACCGAGATCGTCCCCGGGAGCCACCGTTTGGCCGACCCGATCGATCCCGACGTGCCGACCGTGACGGTGGAGATGCCTGCGGGCGCCCTGTTCCTCTGGGACGGAGCGGTCTGGCACCGCGGTGGCGGGAACTCGACCGAGAACCGGTACCGGCGCTCTCTCAACTTCAACTTCAACCTGGCGTGGTTGAAGCAGCGGGAGAACCAGTTCGTCGGCGTGCCCTGGGAGGTCGTCGTGGAGATGCCCGAGAAGCTCCAGGCGCTGATCGGCTATAAGCTGACGAACCGAGGCCTCGGCACGGTGGACTATGAGAATCCCATCGAGACCGTGAAACGGCGACTGGCCGAGGCTCGGCGTTCCTGACGGAGTCGTCGTGTTCGTCTTCAAGAACGCAACAGAAAGGGAGAACAGATGACGGCAGCATCCTCGGCGGAAACGGGGGGTGGCGACTCGAGACGGAAGTCGGTGATTGAGTCCGCCGCCGCGACGGCGCACAGAGTCGCGCTTGCCGGCGTCGGTGCGGTCGGCGAGGCGGCGGATGCAGGTGTCCGGGTCTTCGAACGGCTCGTGGCGCGCGGCGAGAAGGTCGAGAGCCAAGGGCGGGAGTCCTTGAGCGGCTGGCGCGACAAGGCGGAGGAGAAGGTCCAGCAGGTGCGTTCCGCGGCCGAGAAGGGAATCGAACAGACCAGGGAGAAGGCGCGGACAGGAATCGACGAGCACCTGGAGCGTCGACTCGCGAACCTCGGTGTGCCCGGCAAGGCCGACCTGGAAGTCGTGCTCGAACGTCTGCGTGCGATCGAGGCGCGGCTCGATGCGCGGGAAGAGCCGCAGCCGCCACAGGGCGGCGTTTCTGGTTAGTCGCCTCGCCGCGCCCGCCGTTCGGCCCGGACGGTGTGGAGGATTTCGCCGAGGGTGGCCGGTCTGGCGCCGTTTCGAATGCGCTCGGCGGCGAGATCGAACGCCATCGCCCACTGGCGGCGGAGGATGGCGTGGGCGGCGAAGAAGCCGTAGCGGGGGTCGTACATGTGGGTGGCTTCGGATGTCACGCCATTCACTTCGAGCACCTTGAGTCCCTCGCCGCGGCTCAGAGCCTCGGCGCTCGGGACGCGCACATCGAAGCGGCCGAAATCGAAGCCGTCGTAGGCGGCGCTCATCGCGTTCATCGTCCGTTCGAGCTCGGGACTGTGCAGGTCGTTCGCGTCGAGGAAGATCGTGCCGCGGGAATGCGCGCCGACCTGGGTGAGTTCGACGACTTCGCCGGCCTCGGGCACGCGCTCTGCCGCCTTGGGGTGTTCGCGTCGGTAGATGTGGGCGATCGCGACGGCGCGGCGATCGCTCAGGATCAAGCGCTCCAGAGTGCGCAGTCCATCGCCGACGACGGTCGGCCTCAGTTTGTGGGTGATCGAGAAGACGCGGCCATCCCGGCGGCCGGGGTAACGGGCCCAGAAGACGCCGTACTCCTCGCCCGCGACGTACTCCTGGGCGAGCGCCGGCCCCGGGGTCGTCGCGAAGAAGGCGACGGCGTCGGCTTCCGACCGGGCGACGGCGACGCCGCGTCCGCGCTCGCCGGTATCCGGCTTGAGCACGACGGGGAAGCCGAGGCTCTCCTCTTCGAGGAATCGGTAGAGAGTTGCGACACGATCCTTGGGGCTGCCGGGCGGCAGGCGCCTCCAGGCCGGCAGAGCGTCGCCGATGCCGGCCAGCCCGTCGAGGATGTCGCTCTTCGACTCGCCGAGCAAGCCGCCGAGCGGCATCGCCGGGTTGATCGCGGTGAACGCGGTCAGGCCGCCGCGGCGGAGGCCGAGCCAGACGATGTTCACGACGAGCAACGGGTAAAACGCCCACATCGGCCAGAACTCCCAGTGCCGGATGCGGAGCAGCCGGCCGCGCCAGCGGCGGCGACCGCGCCAGGTGAAGAGCGGCAGGACGACGCTCCGGACGGTGAAGATGACGAGAGCAAGAGCCAGCACGGCCCCGAGCAGGCCCCCTGGCAGCCGGCCGCCGAAGCGTTCGACCGCCTCGCGTCCGAGCAGCGCGTTCAAGCCGACGAAGGCGGGAGTCCAGATCGCCACGGCGACGGCGAAGTAGAGGCAGAACCGGAGCAGGCTCGTCCGCAGGATGCCCGCGGCGAGGCACGTCGGCAGGCGCGTTCCGGGAAGGAAGCGGCTGACCAGGACGACCGCCAGC
This sequence comes from Candidatus Multivoraceae bacterium, assembly GCA_965219625.1. Classification (GTDB taxonomy): domain Bacteria; phylum Acidobacteriota; class Thermoanaerobaculia; order Multivoradales; family Multivoraceae; genus Multivorans. The sequence goes on from OZ244782.1 coordinate 2,870,823, forward strand.
GCTCGTCGCCGAAGCCAGGCCGACGCTTCGTCGATCGAGGCCTCGCTGACCCACCACTTGAAGGGCGGCAGCCTGAGCGCCGGTCGGCCGAGAACGCGCGCCACCCAGGCCATGCCGAGGTCGCTGCTCAGAATCCCGAGAAAACAGGCGCCGACGGCGACCGGGAAGTCCAGGCGCCCCTGGCCCACGAGCAGGCCGGCGGTCATGCAGGTCAGGTCCTCGCTCAAGTACGCGGCGAACACGAGGAGCAGGAAGATGATGAGCAGGGCGGGCCCGGTGAACGGCGGAAGGTCTCGCTCGTCGAAGGGCAGGGCGGCCTGCCGCAGCCGTTCCGGCTCGGCTTCGAGGCGGGTGGGCGCTTCACCGGCCTCGACGCGGCCGAGGAAGTCCTCGATACGCATCGCCAGATCGTCGTCGCCGCGAAACAGGAAGAAGTGGCTGTCCGGCCGCATCCACAGCTCGCTGTGCGGCACGATGCGGTGGTGTTCCACAGCTGCGGCGGCCGGCACGAGCGGATCCTGTTCGCCGTGGATGATGAAGACGGGCGCTTCGAGGGACTCCAGGATGCCGCGGAGAGGCCGCTGGTCCGTGTCGTAGAAGTTCCGCGCGTAGGAGCGCGCAACGGAAACGTCGAACGCGCCGAAATGGGGGACCAGATTCCGAAGCCCCCAGAACAGGCCGAGTTGGAGTCCGTGCAAGCCGTGGTTGACCCGGTAGTCGCCTAAGAGCTCGAGTTCCTGGACGCCGACCGAGGAGACGAGGATGACGGAGGCAACCCGGTTCGGCGCCCGGTCCGCAAGATAGAGCGCGACCGCTCCGCCCATGCTGAAGCCGAGGATGTGGAACCGCTCGACGTCCAGCCGATCGAGCAGCTCGAGGGTCGAGTCCGCGTGACCGCGCGCGGAGTAGTCGGCTACGCGGTGGTCGGAGGCGCCGAAGCCAGGCAGGTCGGGGGCGATCGTCCGTCGAGGGCTTGAAGGCCGCATCAAGCGGTCGAAGTTGTCGGCACTGCCGGGCGATCCGTGGAGGAGGACGAGGGGAAGGCTGTCGTCGACCTCCCAGTGCGTCTCGTTCCAGGCGATGCGCAGCGTGCCTTCACTGCTCGGCGTGGAGACTTCCATCGTCCTGCGATCCTCCGGCAGCCGTCGCGGTTCGTCTCCGGTCAGCCGGAACACCGTCGAAGCAAGGAGCAGCGCGCAGTAGGCGCCCAGCGCAATCCGAAGCCAGCGCCGGCGCGCCCTGGAGGTCGTCATGGGAAGCGTCGGTCGCCGATCGAAGCGGCAGCTTCCTCGCTCGAGACCATCGGCCGGAACGCCGTCGTCATCCGGCGCCGCAACAGGACGGCGAGTTCCTTGCGGTCGGCGTTTCGGAACGGTTCGGTTCCGAACTCGAGTTCGGCGGCGACCCGGCGAAGCTTGAGCAGTTCCGGTGCGTGGGGGGTGAGCGGCATGTCTCCCCACCAGGCGACGCTCAAGAAGGCGGGGTCCTCGTCGGCCGGGGTCTCGTAGCGCAGAACCGCCCAGTGGACGGGCTGTCCTCCGTTCGCGGCGGGGGCGAGGAGCGATGGCTTCAAGGTCGCCACTGCGTCTCCGGCCGTCGAAGTGCCCTCAGGAAAGAGGATGACCGGATCGCCTGCCCGCAGCGCTTCATCGATCTGGCTGCCGACTCGAGTCACGTCGCGCCTCCGGCCGCGGTCGACGAAGATGACGTCGGCCGTCCGGCACACGGTTCCCGCCAGGGGCCAGCCCGCGATCTCCGCTTTCGAGACGAACCGCGCCGGCGAGTGGGCCGCCAGGACGAGGATGTCGAGGTAGGAGATGTGGTTCGACACGAGCAGGCATGGAGGCTCTGGCGGCCGGCCGCGCACGGTGACCCGGCAGCCGAGTACGGCCAGGCAGGCGCGGCCCCAGCGGCGCATGACGCCGGCGCGGATCTGCCGCCAGGTCGGATAGCGGCGGCGTCGGACAAGCGGCCTGAGGACAAGCAACGACAGCCAAGCGGCCAGGGTGACGAGGAGGAACGCCGGAGTCCGCCAAGTCAACCGCCACATCCGCAGGAGACGCATCGTCAGGTGTCGACGGCGCGCGTCGTCGATTCGTTCGCCGGCGGTTGGTCGAGCCCGAAGATCAGCCGGACACGCCGGCTGAGCGCAGCCGTGTCCATCAGCACGAGATAGTCGATCGTCTTGAAGTCTCGATCGATTGCCGGCCGGCTGCAGACGAGAGCGCCGTAGCGGAGGTAGGTTGCAAACAGGGGCGGAATCTCGACTTCGGGGCCGTGGGCGATCAGATCGGCTGAAGCCCGGCAGCGGGTGTTGGCAAGCGGCGGCACGTCGATTTCGGGATGGACGCGGCCCGCGTTCCGCAGCTGAAGGTAGAGGCGGAGACCCTCGGCCTCGTTCTGGCTGGTCAGGGAGCAGCAGCCGAAGAGGTAGCGGAGCCGGTTATGGACCAGGTAGCGAGCCAGGCCCTGCCAGAGCAGGAACAGAACCGTCCGCTTCCGGTGTCGGCGGTGGATGCAGGCGCGTCCGATTTCGGCCGACTCATCGAGCACGCTGCGCGGCAGGGCGTCCAGGTCGTACTCGAGGGCCGAGTAGAAGCCCTTGCCGCGGGCCGCCATGGCGGCCGTCTGCATCCGGTAGGTGCCGATCATCGTGCCGTCCGTCTGCTCGACGAGCATGTGGTGACAGCCTCTGTCGAAGTCGTCCGTGTCGCGGCCGGTAGCGTAGGACGCGTCGAGACCTTCGCCCAGCTCCAGGTTGAAGACCTCGAAACGGAGCGCGAGCAGCCGGTCGATATCCTCGGCGGTTCGCGCGAAGCGGAGTCGGTAGGCGCCGGCATGGAGCTCGCCGGCGGGCAGGCATTCCGGACTGGGGATCGTTGCGCCGCCGGCCTTCGCGGTCGGCGAGATGCTCTCTCGGGCCGGATCCGTCATCGGTTGTTCTCCGGCCCGGTTGCTCTGGCTTCTCGGAGGAGTTCAAGCGGTCGCATTGACGAGTGGACCGCCCTGAGGACGTACGTGTCCAGGAGCAGGCGGCGTTTGTCGGCCGTCAGCAGGCCCGTCGCCTCGACCGGCTGACCGACGAATTCGAGCGCCTCCTTGCCCACCGGTCGGCCGAAGCTCGCCAAATGGACCAGACGCCGCTCGCCGTTCTTCGTTCGTACCAGAAGGGCGGCGGGAATCCCGCCGCGGATGCACAGGGAGGCGCATTCCCGGTGCGGCTTGCCGCGGCCGGGCTTCATCGCGCCGAGGTAGCACTTCGTGTCGACGATCTCGCCGACGATCCGGTCGGCATGCGCGACGACGCGGCGCTCGGCAGTCCGCTCTTCGCCTTCGTCGCCTGCTGCTTGCCTGTTCGGAAGCGTCAGGGAGTGGACTTCGAGCATTGCCGCCTCCTCGTTCTGGATGAGTGTCCCGGACAGTTCGATCTCTCTGGACGGCGGGGACGGCCAGAGTTCTCCCGGCGCCTCGTCGAGCTCTAGTCCGTGCTTTCCCCGACCTACCAGGAGGTAGCCCTCGGCCGGGCCGTCCGCCGCGAGCAGCCGGGGATGCGGGTCGACGAGCAGTTTGCCTTCGTAGTCCCGAATCAGGCCGTATTCGAACACGCCTTCGTCGAACGGCTCAAGCAGGAGGGCCAGCCCAAGGCCGACTCCCGCGGCGAGGACGACCAGCCCGACCGCCAGCCTGCGCGTGAACCCGGCGGCGCCGGGCGGCGCCTTGTCGAGGTCGCCGTCGGGGGCTTCGTCGAAGCGTTCCGTCACGAGGGGTCCTCGTCGCCGGCTCGTGCGGCGAGCCGTGCCGGTTCGGCGCGGGTTCCGGGCAGGTTCGGCCGCGGATGGACAAGCACCCGGCAGCCGTCCACGCGGACGTTGAAGGTCGGGATCTTCTCGGTGAACGGGGGCGGCGAGCAGCCGTCTTCGGGACGGTACTGATAACCGTGCCAGGGGCAGGTGATCCAACCGTCGATGACCCGACCCTCACCTAGTGGGCCGTTCTGGTGCTGGCAGACGTTCGAGACGGCCGCGATCCGTTCGCAGCCGTTCTCGCGATAGCGAAAAACCGCCATTCGTTCGCCGCCGACAAGGAAGATCCGGGCCCGGTCGAGGGGGATGTCGGAGACGGCGCAGACGTCGAGCTCGGCGCCTGCTGCCGAGCTCGACGCCGCGGTTGCGCGGTTGCGCCAGCCGGCGGCGAGATGGAGCGAGGCGACGGCGGCGAGTCCGATGCCGAGCAGGACGGCGAGTGCCGGCGGTCGTTCCGGGGCCTGCAGGCTTCCCAGCGCGACGTGGAGGAGGATGAGTCCGTACGCGACGTAGACGAGCATGTGCAGCGACTTCCAGACCGGCGCCGTCAGGTTCGTCAGCCAGAAGTCGTGAGACGTCGCCGCCATCAGGAACAGGATGACGAGCGCGAGCAGCCCGAGCGCCTGGAAGGGGAACTGCGCGAGACTGTCGTAGCTGCCGTTGCTCGCCAGCACGCTGACGAGTGGGTTGAGAACCCCCAGGCCGTGAAACTGGACGACGGACAAACCGCCGTGAGCCAGAGCCAGCAGGAACATGGACACGCCGAGGTGGCGCCGGTTGTAGAGCAGGGGCAGGAACCGCCGGTCGAGTCGGCAGAGCGGTCCGGTGGCCAGCACGACGTGAAGCAGGAGCAGAGCGCCCGCCCCGAAGCCGCGAATCAGCAGCGTTTCGATCGTCGCCTGCGGCCGGATGGCGATGCCGATGCCGACGAACAGCCCGAGGAACGCCAGGCAGCCTGCCGCGATCGTCAGGTCGTAGAGCGCCTTGTTGCGGTTCCACAGGACCGCCTGGTAACGGGCGCTCACCGATCCTCGTCCCGGGGCTCAGGCTTCGCCGGAGTCGCCGCGGGTTCCGTTGCGTGCTCGCGCGGAGCAGGAAGCTCGTCGGCGAGCGGGGTTGCGGGTCTCGACAGCAAGCTGACCGCCAGCAGGACCGCAAGGATCGGCAACAGGAGCGCCCAGGCGAAGCGGTGCTGCTGACGCAGGCGGCGGATCACTCGGAACTCCGTCGCGTCCGGCAGGCCGCCGCGTCGCGGTGCGCGTTTCGCTCGACCGGTGGCTTCCGGCCGCGGCGCCAGCGGCGGAACAGCACGGGCCACAGTGCGACGACGCCGGGGAAGATGATCAGCCGGAACCCGGGGCCGGCCGACTTCGCGGCGGGGTCGATGGCGCCGACCCCGCGCCAGAGGAAGAGCGGGGCGAAAGCCAGCCCGCAGGCGATGTACACGGAGCAAAGGAGCACGACGACCTCGGCGGCGCGCACGATGGACATCGAGGCGAGTATACGCGGGCGGTCTGAAGGCGCCGTCCCGTAGACTCGGTCTCGCCGAGTCCTTTGACGAACAAACTGGAAGCCGAGGACGAGAACATGCTGGGTGTATGCCGTTTGAACGAGTGGATTCGCATCGCTGGACCGAGGGGGCTTCTGCCGGGCGCCCTGCTGCTGGCGACGGCGCTGCCTGCCGCCGCCCAGGAGATGACTGTGGAGGCCTACGAACCGCGGTCGACGCTCAAGGTGCCGGGCGGTCCGGTGACGCGCGCGAAGTTCCCCTTCGTCGACGCCCACGGCCACCTTCGCGGCAGCGACCCTGCCCGAATCGACCAGATGGTCAAGGTGATGGACGATCTGAACATGGCCGTCTTCGTCAACCTGAGCGGCGGCTCGGGCGAGCGCCTCAAGGCGAACATCGCGGCGACGAAGGCTCGCTACCCCGGGCGGTTCGTCGTCTACGCGAACGTTGACTTCTCCGGCATCGGTCAACCCGGTTGGGGCGAGAAGGCGGCGGCCCAGCTCGAAGCGGACGTTCTCGCCGGCGCCCAGGGCCTGAAGATCTACAAGAACCTCAGCATGTTCCAGACGGACAGCAGCGGCAAGAGAGTGGCGGCTGACGACCCGCGGATCGATCCGGTCTGGGCAATGGCCGGGGAGCTCGGCATCCCCGTCCTCATCCATGTCGGCGAACCCTCGTCGTTCTGGGACGCCTGGGACGAGCACAACGAGCGTTGGCTCGAACTCAAGCAGTTTCCCAACCGGCGCCGCGACGATGCCGCGCGCTTCGCGCCGTTCGAACAGACGATGGCCGAACAGCACAACCTGTTCCGGAATCACCCGAAGACGACCTTCATCAACGCCCACCTCGGTTGGTTCGGCAACGACCTGGCCCGGCTCGGCAAACTGCTGGACGAGCTGCCGAACGTGTATACGGAACTCGGCGCGGTGCTCGCCGAACTCGGACGGCAGCCGATCACCGGCGCCGCCTTCCTCGAGAAGTACCAGGACCGCGTTCTGATGGGCAAGGACTCCTGGGATCCGATCGACGGCTACCACGTCTACTTCCGCGTGCTGGAGACGCGGGACGAGTACTTCGACTACTACCGGAAACGCCACGCCCACTGGAAGATGTACGGGCTCGGCCTGTCCGACGAGGCGCTCGAGAAGATCTACTTCAGGAACGCGCTGAACATCATCCCAGGCCTCGACCGGAGTCTCTTTCCCGAGTGAGCGCCGGCTCGACCCGGCGGGGGGACGGCGTATACCGGGGCCGAGTGGTGGCGCGTCGCTTCGAGTCTCCGGATGGCTTCGTCGTGCTGGTCGGTCGGACCGCGCCGGACAACGAGATCCTGAGCCTCCGCCTGGCACGTCCTGGGGACTTCTGGCTCCACGCGGCCTCCGGCGCCGGCTCGCATGTCCTCGTGCTGAACGACGAGAAGGTGGATCGTCTGCCCCGGGCGACTCGGGACTTCGCTGCGTCGTTGGCGGCGCGCTACTCCAAGTCGCGCGCCGGCGGCCGGGTCGCGGTACGCCTGGCGCGGGGGCGCGATGTCGGCAAGGCGCACGGGGCGCCGGTCGGCCAGGTGACGCTCCGCCGGAGCGAGACCGTCTTCGCTTGGCCGTCCGGCGTCGCGAGCCCGAGCCCGTGAGTCAACCGCCGGTCGAGTCGGCGCCTGCCGCGGCGTCGGTCTCCGGTTCCGGCGAACCGGTGCAGTCGCCGCAGTGGACGTCTTCCACGGCTTCGCCGGCCGCGAGCGACGCGACCCAGTCGCGGATCTTCACGCCGTCCGACTCGTAGGTATAGAACTCGGGCCGAAGCATGATCGTGTGGAGTTCGCCCGCCGCGATATAGCTTCGGTAGTTGTCCTGGCCCTCGAGCGCGGCGTCGATGTCCGCCTCGTTCGCGTCGAGAAGCGGCTGCAGTCCGTCGTCGACGTTCGTGCCGGCGATGCGCAGGAACTGGAGCTGGACGTCGTCCTCGGCAGTGTCGTAGCGGGCGAACATGGCCTCGGGATGGGCCTTCGCGGCCTGGACGTAGAGCGCCTCGAACGAGAAGTTGTCGCTCGTGACCTCATTCATGTTCGCGAAGTGGGAAAGTGCGGCGAGCGTTCCCCAGGACTCGTGCGGCTTGCTGTCCGTGAGATTCCGGTAGCCGCCGGCGCCGTCGCCGAGAGCCGTGACTCGCGCGTCCGGATAGTGCTCTGCAAAGTGGCGGGCGTAGACCGGCGATGGGATCGAGCCCGCGCTCGAACCCGTGACGAACACCGTCTCCGGGCCGATGAAGTGCTCGTAGGTCCAGTCGAGAGCCGCCCTGCCGTTCGTGTAGCCGCGGTGATGGATCGTCACCTCGCGGGCCGCTTCCTCCTCGGTCGCCGGAACCTCGTAGACGGCGTCCCGGTCGCCGATATGGACGTCGCCGGTGCAGTAAGGAACGAAGACGAAGCTGTGGTCGGCGAACGGATTCTCGGGGTGGTTCAACGCGGCGATGCCATGCGCTGCGCCCTCCTCGGGTTCCGTTCCGCTCGGCGAGCGCATCTCTTCGATCGCCGTCATCGTGTAGGTCGGCCGGCCCTCCGGGTCGCAGGTCTCCGCGTTCCAGCATCCGCCGCCGCCCTGGAGGTAGAAGACGAGCTGGGTCGGGTCGGCGGCGCGGACGAAGAACCGGAACGGCGAGCCGTCCGAGCAGGTCGTGCTTCCGCCCGGGGTGATCGTGTTCCACCCTTCGGCGAGATCGGCGAGGGGCGCCTCGAGGTCGACCGGTTCAGGGACCTCCTCGGCCGGCGCGCAGGCCAGCGCGGCGAGCGCGACGAGGGCGGCAGTCGCGGCGAGCGTCGTGGAGTGGCGGTACGTCATCTTCGTTCTCCTTCGTTTCGGGTTGCGGTGTCAGTTGGCAGGGGCGAGGGCCGCCAGGGCGTCGAGGTCCGGCCCCGGCTTGCCGTCTGGCCGGAACGCCTGAATGCACACATGGTCGGCCCCTGCGTCCCAATGCTCGTGGATGCGTTCGCGGATCCGGTCTTCGGCGCCCCAGGCGACCAGCGCGTCGACCAGACGGTCGCTCGCCTGGAACTCCCGCCAGTCGTCTTCGGTGAAGCCGAGTTCCAGCAGACTGTTCTGGTAGTTCGGGGCACGCAGGTAGACGTGGAGGTTCGCTCTGCCGATTCGGCGGGCCGCCTCGGCGTCCGTCGTCAGGATGACCTTCTGTTCGGGACAGAGAAGCGGTCCGTCGCCCATCGTCTCGCGGGCGCGTCGGGTGTGCTCCGGCGTCACCAGATAGGGGTGCGCGCCGTCGGCAGCCGTGGCGGCGAGCTTCAGCATGAGCGGCCGCAGGGCGGCAATCACGATCGGGGCTTCCTGCTCGGGTTCGGGCCCCCGGTAGAACGCCTTGCCGACGGCTTCGAGGTACTCCCGCATCTTCGGGACCGGCGGCCGGTACTCGTGCCCGCGCAGGTTCTTGACCAGGTGCGGATGGGAGACGCCGAGGCCCAGGACGAAGCGCCCCGGAAGCATCTCGGAGAGCGTCTTGTGGACTGCTTTCGTCGTCATCGCGTCGCGGGCGTAGATGTTCGCGATCCCGGTCGCGTGGGTCAGCCGCTCGGTCCGCGCGCCGAGATACGCGACGAGAGCGAACGGGTCGCGCCCGATCGCTTCCGGTGTCCATAGCGCGCCGTAGCCGTGAGCCTCGATGGCGGCGGCGAACTCGGCCGCCTGGGCCGCCGAGAGGCCGTCAAGACCGGCCCATACGCCGAGCCGCCCAAGGTTGTGTGCGGATTCCGTCATCTTCGCGAGGCTCCTCTGTCTTCGAGGCGAGTCCCGACGGTATCAGGACCGAATGAAGGCGCCGTCCGGTGCTAACGTCCTCATGCGATGACCGCGGACCTCAAGCGCGCCTGGGCCTGGGAGCACTGGTTCGGCCTTGTCGGCTTCGCCCTGCTCGTGGTGGGCGTGTACGTCGGGCTGTTCGTGGCGCCTACCGAGCGCTTCATGGGCGACGTCTACCGCATTCTCTACGTCCACGTGCCGCTTCAGTGGAACGCGCTCGTCTGCTTCTTCGGCGCCGGCTTCGTCGGGGCGGCTTCGCTGTGGAAGCGGAAGGACTGGATCGACGGCATGCTCGTCGGCGTGATCGAGGTCGGCGTCGTCCTCGAGACTGCCGGCCTCCTTTCCGGGATCGTCTGGGCGAAGCCGACGTGGGGCGTCTACTGGTCCTGGGATCCTCGGCTGACCTTCACGTTCGTCATGTGGTTGACCTTCCTCGGCGTTCTTGCGCTCCGGCGGTTCGCCGAAGAGCACCGGAGGGCGCCGTGGACGGCGGCGGCGAGCATCGTCGCTTCGGTCAACGCGCCTCTCGTCTACTACTCGGTGAACTGGTGGCGGAGCATCCACCAGATGCAGTCGTCGCCGGAGACGGTGCATACGACGATGATCCTGCCGCTTCGCCTGAACGCGATCGCCCTGTTTCTCGTCTGCGTCTGGTTCGTGGCTCGCCGCGCCCGGATCTCCCTGGCGCGCCGGCAGGCGGAAGCGACCTCCCCGCCGCCGCGCGTGGCGCCGGTGCTTGACGGCGCCTGAATCGTCTTACCCGCCTCGCCTTCCTCCATACGGGCAGAAACTGGAGACCATCCATGAGCGCGCCGAACGTTGAGCAGATCCTCGTCGAGGACCGGGGCCGCACCCGCATCCTCACCCTGAACCGGCCGGACAAGCTGAACGCCTGGACCCGTCAGATGAACTTCGAGTTGGTCTCCGCGATCGGAGACGCGAACGCGGATCCGGGGCTGTCGGCCATCGTCGTCACCGGCGCGGGACGCGGATTCTGTGCCGGCGCCGACATCGGAGCGCAGTTCAAGGCCCGGCTCGACGGTGGCGAGGCCGGGGCGGAGGCGGACCGGACGCCGCCGCGCCCGTGGGTCGAGCTCGTCCGCGAATCGAAGCCGATGATCGCCGCGATCAACGGCGTCGCCGTCGGTGTCGGCATCACCCTCGCCCTGCCGTTCGACGTGATCGTGCTGTCGGAACGCGCCCGCGTCGGGATGTTCTTCGTCCGGATGGGGCTGGTGCCGGAACTCTGTTCCTCCCACTTTCTCGTGCAGCGGGTCGGCTGGGCGAAGGCGAGCGAGATGTGCCTGACCGGGAGTCTCTACGACGCCTCCGAGCTCGAGGCGACGGGGTTCGCGAATGCCGTCGTGCCCCACGAAGAGACCTTGGATCGGGCACTCGAACTCGCTGAGCGGATCGGCGAGAACGCCGACAGCTCGCTTCGCGCCGTCAAGCGGCTGCTGACGAAGAACGGCTCGTCGCATGATCTGGACGACGTTCACCGCCGCGAGATGGAAGAACTCCAGATGGCCTATCGAAGCGACGCTCACCGCCAGGCCGTCGACGCGTTTCTGGCGAAGCGCTGAGCCCTCAGGGACTCTCCACGGTCAGCCGACACAGCAGCGTGTTCTGCGTCTCGAGGTCGTCCGACCAGATCAGGCGCGCTCCGTCCCGCCACGAGATGGCGTCGTAGCCGCCCTTCGGCCGGACCGCCGCCGCGCTGTGCTCGACTGCTGCCGGCCATTCGCTGTCGTCGAAGCCGGGCGCTTTCCAGCCCTCGGGCTCCGCCGTTGCCTGGAACTGGCAGGGGCCGACGCCGGCCACAGGCTCGGCCTCGTCTTCGCAGGCGCGGTCGAGCGGCGCCTCGTGGATCACCAGGCAGCGCCAGGAGGAGTCGGTCACCGCGACCGTCTCGCCGGTGGCCGTGTCCGTGAACTGCGCGATCAGCCCGCCGTCGCCCATCTGCTGATTGCCGCGACCGATGTACTCCAGCCCCGTGTCGTCTTCCTTGAAGTCCTTGGCGACGAAGTTGAGCTGGAGGGGGTAGTCCGCGTTGAAGACGAAGGCTTCGGCGTTGAAGGAACGCTCCGTCGTGATGGGCACGGAGTCCTCGACGATCAGCCGGTCGCCGAGATGGAAGGCGAACCAGTTGTCCGCCCAGACCTCGCCCCTGATGGGGGAGCTTCCCGGGCCGTCGACAACCGTGACGTCGGGCGGTGCGCTGCCGCCGCAACCGATCAGACCGGCGGCCAGCAGGGCGACCAGGATCAAGTCCTCTCTCATGACGGTGATGACGTCTTCGCGGGACGGCGTGTTTCCATCGCGGTGCTGTTCTGCCCGGGGACGTTCATGCAGTGGTCAAGGCAGGGCAAACGCGATCAGCTCCGGCAGGCCGTCCGTCTCGCGCCTGCCGGAGACGGTCAGAGCGATGTACTGCCGGCCCTCCCAGAGGTACGTCATCGGCGTGCCGAGCCCACGCGCCGGCAGACGGATCTCGGCGATCAGGTCGCCGGTTCGCTTGTCTCGCGCCACCAGCCGGTTGCCGCCGTCGTCGTCCGCGGCGTGCTGGCCGTGGATCAGCAAGGTCTTCGTCAGCAGCGGCCCGGTGTATGAGTCGCCGCCGAGCGGCGGGAGGTCGAGGGGCCGAAGGCGCGGGTGATTGCGCAGCGTGTCGTTGGCGCCGAGGGGCTTCATCCAGACGTGTTCGCCGGTGTTCAGGTCGATCGCGGTCATCCGCGTGTACGGCGGCTTGAACAGGGGCAGCCCCTCCGGCATCTCGGGACGCCGCCCGCGGCCGCCGTGGGTGAAACGGAGCGTTCCGCCCTCCAACGGATCCGGCGTGTAGAACGTGACCATGCTGAACGCGTTCCGCGACGGCACGTAGAGCCAACCGGACTCCGGGTCGACCGCGGCGCCGTACCAGTTCGCGCCGCCTCCGGCCGACGGGCGGAAGATCGTGCCCCGCTTGCCTCCGGGTTCGGGCAGGGAAGGCGGCGTGTAGAGCGGACCGATCCGGTAGTCCTTGATGACGTCGAGAGCCATCTGCCGGATCTCGGGCGTCCAGTCGACGAGGTCGTCCTCGGTCACTCCCTGGTACTCGAAGGGCGGAGGCTTCGTCGGGAAGGGCTGGGTCGGCGCGGCCGTGTCGCCGGGCATCGTCGCCGGGGGCACGGGACGGTCCTCGATGTCCCACACCGGCTCGCCCGTGACCCGGTCGAAGACGTAGAGAAAGCCCTGCTTGCTGACCTGGGCGACGAGCTGGCGCGGCTCCGCGCCGTTGCGGCCTGGCAGGTCGATCAGGGTCGGCGCGGCGGGAAAGTCGTAGTCCCACAGGCCATGGCGGACGGCCTGGAAGTGCCAGAGCTTCTCGCCCGTCTCGACGTCGACCGCAACAAGGCTCTCGGAGTAGAGGTTGTCGCCGGGGCGGTGCCCGCCGTAGAAGTCGTTCGTCGCCGTACCTATCGGCAGATAGACGATGCCGTGTTCCTCGTCGCCGGAGAGCATCGTCCAGACGTTCGCGTTGCCCGAGTACCGCCAGGACTCGTCGCCCCAGGTCTCGACTCCTTCGTCGCCCTCCTGGGGCACGGTGCGGAACACCCAGCGGAGTTCGCCGGTCCGCGCGTCCCAACCGCGCACCCAGCCGGGGATGGACTCCTTCGTGATCCGCCGGTCGGCGATCGAAGCGCCGGTGACGACGACGTCCCGGACGACGACCGGCGGCGACTGCATCGAGTAGAGCAACGCGTTCAGGTAGTCCCGCTCGCCGCGGTTGGCGCGCGGCAGGCCTTCCATCAGGTCGACGCGGCCGCCGTCGCCGAAGTCCTCGTTCGGGCGGCCGGTGCGCGCGTCGACGGAGAGCAGGTAGCCGTTGCCCGTGCCCCAGTAGACGCGGCTGTCGGCTTCCTCGCCCTCCTTGCCGTTCGTCCAGTAGGCGACCCCGCGCTGGTTCCACACGACGGTCATCGTCGTCGTGCCTTCCTCGTAGCTCTTCGGGTTGTAGGCCCAGACCGTCCGGCCGGTGCCGGGGTGGACGGCGACCCCGATGGAGATCGGCGTGTTCAGGAACAGCAGTTCCTCCTGCATGAGGGGCGTCGCCTTCAGATTGCGGACGAAGGGCGCCCGGCCGGCGCGCCAGAGCAGCGGGTCGTCGTCCTGCAGCTGGCCGAAGATGACCTCGCGGCTGGCGTGCCACTCTCCGCCCGCCTCCGTCTTGCTGAGGAAGCCGTCGACGGAACGCCAGCGCCAGGCCAGCTCGAGTTGGGCGAAATTCTCGGCGTCAATCTGATCGAGCGGCGAGTACTTCGTCGAGCCGACGTCGCCGCCGTAGCTCGGCCACTCGCCGACCGGTGCGCCCCGCTGGGCGAACGCCGGGACGGCGAGCAGGAAGGCGGCCAAGCCGCCGACGGCAATCCCCTTGCTTTGCATGTCGATTGCGCATCGTATCCGCCGATCAGTTTCCGACCGTGCGCGACTCGGTCATTCTCCTCCTCCTTCGTTCTGCCAGATGTTGTCGATCGGCGTCCGCTCGAACGAAGGCCAGGCGTCAATCGCCGTGAACGGCGCTTCGGGGGTGGCGGTCGCGGGCACCGGTCCGATCCGGCGGCGCTCGTTGCTGCCGTCCTCGTAGCGCTGGGTCACGTGGATGGGCACGGTGAGCGGTTCCCAACCGCCGTTTCGCCAGAGCCAGCGCTGACCCGCGATCGCGACTTCCTGCTCGGATTCCGCGACGAGCACGTCGGACGACGCCGGCGGCCCGAGCAACACCCGGGCGTCCGCTTCGCCGACCGCGGCCGCCAGGGCTTCGGCCAGCGCGTCGCCAGCACGAGCTGCGGCGATCACCTCGTCGACGGCCGCAATCGCATCGGCCGGGCCGATCGACTCGACCCATGCCGCCGTCGCCAGGGGCGCGTAATGACGAATCCACGGCACGTCACCCGCGGCTTCGACGCTGATCGCGGGCGCGTCGAGCGCGCCGAACGCCTCGATGACCTGACCGCTGACGCGAGCGTGGAGCGCCAACCATGCGTCCCTGCCGTCTTCGCGGCGTACGCACTCCATGCCGATCCAGCCCGGCACTCCGACACGCAGCCAGTCCTCGCCGGGTTCCTTGCGCAGGCCGGCATCGTCGGCAAGCTGCCGCGCCGCAAGGGCCGCGGCAATCGTCGCGCGTCGTCGCCAGTGGCCGAATCCGTCGGCGGCGACGTCCCATCCCTCATGCTCCGGCAGCCAGAGCAGGTCGCCGTGGAGCGCGGTCTCTCCCAGTTCGCGGGGCGCTTGGAGCACGGAGGCGACGGACGGCGCCCTTCCGAGCAGCCCCGCCACGCAGGAACGCATCTCGGTTACGTCGTCCAGGACGACATCGACGTCGTTCGCCCGACTCGATCCGTGGTACACGGTCACGCCTTCCCGGTTTGCCTGGTTCGGCTGCCGCGGCCACCAGGCGGCGGCGAAGTCGAGCGGACCGCGGACCTGGCCCGTGGTCGCCGTCCGCGCCTGTCCAGTGTCTCCCGCGTTGGAGTCGGCGGCGAAGCGGACGGTCCAGCGCCAGTCCCCCGCGGGCGCTACGCCCATTGCGGTCGCCAAGGCGCCCGCCGGCGCAGTCGGCGGCGTCTCCGCGAGTTCGTGGAGCTCGCGGTCGTGCGGCGCGCGGACGAGACGGTCGGGATCGTGACCGAGCGTCGGCAGGACATCGGCTGCACGCAGCCAGACGCCGGATTCGTGCAACCATCGGCTCTCGCCGTGGGTCGCCCAGCCCTCGTCGCGGATGGTCAGGTCGATCTCCACGGTGCAGCCTCCCGCATCGGTCGCCGCTGTCTCGTCGTCGTGAGGCTCGACGGTGTCCGGTGCGCCTTGCAGGCCGCACTCACCGAGTTCGAGCGAGAACTGATCGAGCGCTACCGTCACCGCGACCTCTCCGCCGTCGACGGTTGCACGCTGCATCTCGGCGCCGTCCGGCACGGATCCGTGAAGCGCGCCCGAAGCCGAGCGGACGTCTTCCAGGCGCCACCGAGCGGTGGCCGTGCCGCGCTCGGGATCGACGTCGACGACCGCTTCGCCGCCTGCCGTCGAGAACGGAGTCGCCAACGCCCACCACCGCGTCTCCCAATCGGCGTCTTCCGCCGTCTCGCTTGCCTCGGACTGGTAACCGCCCAGGGTCACGAACTGCTCGTGCAACACGGCGTGGACTCCGAAGGCGAGGACGGCGCCGGTCGCCGCCAGCACTCCCGCTCCGGTCGGGACCCGGCCGAGAGCGACTCGCCAGCGCAGGGGCACGGTGAGAGCGGTGCCTCGTGGCCACGCAAGCCAGGCGAGTGCGAGGAGCACGACGACGACGGCCAGTTTGAACAGGTCGGCCGTCAGGACGTGGGTCATCCAGGGTCCCCAGCTGGCGAACTCGGACACCGTGGCGTGAACCGGCACGCCGAACTCCGCCGGTGGATAGGTCGTTACGGCGAGTTCGTGGTTGACCACGATGATGAAGGCGCAGATGACCGAGGCAGCGTGCGCCGCGCCCGCGTGGCGGATCAGCGCATGCGCGAGGAACACGAGTGCGGTGATCTCAAGCAGCGCCGGCGCGAGCAGCAGGCCGAAGAAGGGGGCCGGCTGGGCGAGGCTGAAGGCTTCCGGAAGAGTCAATGCGGTGACGATCCACACCGCCAGGAGGGGCGTCAGGGCGAAGGCGAGGGTCAGGCAGAGCGACGCGAGCGCCCGTCCGACGACGCGCGTGCCGACCGGCGCCGAGGTGGCATCGCTGATCTCGTTCCAGCCGGTGCGGTCGTCGCGGCGCGCCATCACGCCGACGAAGGCAGCCACCATGAAGACGACGACGAGGTAGAAGTAATCGATGATCATCGGTTCGACCACCCCGGAGCGGGGCTGGAGCGGACCGTCGGCGTGAAAGATGACGTGAACGAAGGCGCCGCCGACCCCCGTCATGACGAGGAGGGCGAGGGCAAGCGGCGTGCCCCAGCCTCGGAACGAGAGCTTGAGGTGCCATGCGGCTTCGTTCCAGGTGGCCCGCGGCCAGGACGTCGCGGTTGCCGGCAGCCGTCGCCTCGTCGCTTCGGGCGCCGTCTCGGGCGCCGCTTCGGGCGCCGCGGCGTAGCGCCTCCGTACGGCCGGCGCCCGCTCGAGCGCCAGGCGTTCTCGGCCGACGCGGCGCAGGACGATCGCCATGAGGAGCAGCGGCGGCAGCGTCCAGACCAGGCGGTTGACGAGCAGGGGCGGCGTCAGTTGGATGACGGCTGCCTCCTTCTCGCGCGGCGTCATCAGGTTCGTCTGTTCCTCGATCTCGGCGAAGCCGGAGGAATCGAGCAGGGAAGCGACCGCCGGGCTCGCGTCGCCGCCGCGAATGACGACCATGGCGACCATCCAGACCAGCATGAGCAGAGCGGCGACCGCGAAGGGCCCGGCGACGCTTCGAGTCCGGATCGCCGCGCACAGAAACAGTGCGCCGACGCCTGCCGCGGTCGGTAGCGTGAAGAACAGGAGCGAATGACCCATCGCGAACCACGGATGGGGACCCACCGCGTCCCCCGGGATGATCCCCATCGCGCCGAGCGCCGGAACCAGCAGGAAGCCGCAGGCCGTCGCCACCGGAAGGAGGGTCGAGAGAGCCAGGGCGCCCAGGTAGCGGCCGAAGAGCAGGGAAGCCAGCGAGACCGGCGTCGAGAGGACGACTTCGTGAAGACTCGCGTTTCGGTCGCGGACCACGGCCAGGCCGAACAGCCACGCCCAGACGAACAGAATCCAGACGGCCTGCCCGGTCATCATCAGGTAGATCACGTGCGGGCTGTTGCGCGGTACGTCGGTGGCGCCCATCTCCCGCATGTAGTCGGCGTTCAGGATGACGATCAGCGCGTAGCCGATGAGCCCGGGGAAGACGATCGCGAGGAGCGGCCCGCGGCAGCCGGCCCGAAACTCCTGCCACGCCTGGGCGGCGACGAAGCGAAGCGTGTTCACGCGACCCTCGCTTCTTCCTGCGCGCGGCTTCCGCGCGCGATCGCGGCGTGGTAGACGTCCTCCAGGCGTGGCGCCTGGGCTTCCCAGCCGTCGCCTGGGCGAGAAGACGCCTCGACGACAACCAGGGAGCCGACAGGCTTCGCCGAGACGTGCAGGGCGTTTTCCGGGAGAGGTTCGCCTCGAGGAACCACCCGCGACCACAGGCGGCCGTGAAGCTCCGCGGCCAGGGAAGCGGGGGTTCCTTCGGCGACGATCCTGCCTTCGTCGAGAATGGACAGCCGCTCGCACAGGCTCTCCACGTCGTCGACGATGTGGGTCGAGAGCAGCACGACGTTGTCCGCCGCGATATCGGCCAGGACGCGATGGAAGCGGCTCCGTTCCGCCGGGTCGAGCCCCGAGGTCGGTTCGTCGACGATCAGCAGGCGCGGGTCGCCGGCCAGGGCGATCGCGATGCCGAAGCGGCGCATCATCCCGCCGGAGTAGGTGGCCACGGCCCGGTCGGCGTCCTTGCTGAGATTCACCTGTTCCAGGAGCTGTGCGACTTCGCGCCGGCGCTCCGCGGCGTTCGTCCGCCCCTTCAGGTTGGCGAAGCGATCGAGAAGCTGCCGGCCGGTCACCGTCGGGTACGTGCCGATCTGCTGCGGCAGGTAGCCGAGCCGCCGCCGCAGATAGTCCGGGTCAGCGAGCACGTCGACGCCGTCGAGCTCGATCGAGCCGCTGTCCGGCGCCTGCAGAGTAGCCAGGGTCCGCATCAGGGTGCTCTTGCCGGCGCCGTTCGGCCCGAGCAGACCGTAGAGGCCCGGCCCGACCGTGAGGTCAACGTCCTCGAGCGCCCGGATGCCGCCCGGGTAGGTCTTGTTCAGGCCGGTGACTTCAAGGCCCTCGTGCTTCTGTGGCATGGCTTGGTTCTCCGTTGACTGTCGGATGTTTCGCCGGTTGCGAGTCGCTGCCGATCCCGTGGTCTGGTGGATGTTGCGGGCGTTCCGGCCTCCTACCAGTTGAAGTCGATGCCGACGCCGGCCGAGCGCGGCGGACCGTAGATGCCGTAGCCGCCCGGCAGTCCGAACGGGGCGCCGTTGTACAACTGGATTTCGTACTGGTGGTCGAGCAGGTTCTTGCCCCAGGCGTAGAGCGCCCAGCCGCCGCGCCGGTAGCCGAACCGGCCGTCGAGCAGCGTCCGGGTTCTCAACCGCGTGATCTCCGGCGCCGCGAGTTCGCTGTACGCCTCGTCGGCGTAGCTCAGCGTTCCGCCGGCGAACCAGCCGGACGGCGAACGCCAGTTCAGACCGACGGCGCCGCTCCACGAGGGCGCCTGCGGCAACGCTCTGCTGGCGTAGTCGACGCCGTCGAGAACGAACTCCACGAACTCGGAGTCCGCGAGGCCAAGCGACCCGAAGAGGCTGAGCCCCGTGCTGACGAAGACCTCGGTCTCGACTTCGAGGCCTTCGAGGCGCGACTTCCCGGCGTTCGCGACCAGTGAGTCGAATTGCGGGAATCCGCCCGGGGGCGTGTACGGGATCTGCTGATCGGTCCAGTCGATCCGGTAGACGTTCGCGTTGAGGATCATCCGGCCGTTCGCCGTGCGGTGCCTCAGGAACAGCTCGAAGTTGTCCGTGAACTCCTCGTCGTACGGCTCCGCCAGCCCGAGGAAGAGCCCGAAGGCGAACCCGCCGGCCTTGAAGCCGCGGGCGTACGAGGCGCCCAGCGAGGTGTTCGAGGCGACGTCGAAGGCAATCGAGGCGGACGGGAGCACCTGGTCGAAGTCCTTCTCCGCGTCCAGTTCGCTGACGAAACCGTTGTTGTCCGCGAAGTTCGCGTTGGCTCTGGAGTCTCTGCTCAGCCGGACCCCGCCGGTCAAATGCACGCGATCCGAGGCATCCCACTCGATGCGTCCGAAGAAGTCCGTCTGCTCGACGTCCTCGATCAACCTGGTCGTCCGATTGAAGGGGACGATGTTGCCGCTCGGGTCGGGGAAGAAGCCGACGCCGGTGAACCCGTAACCGAACTCGGACTCCGCGTGGAAGGCGCCGAACAGCAGGTTGACGACGGCGCCGCGGTAGGAGGCGCGGAGCTCCTGGCTTGCGACGTCGTCCTGGCTCCACGCGTCGACGTTCAGGATGTCGAACGGCGTGAAGTCGGCGTCGAAGAGCTGGGCGCCGTCGAACTCGCTCGCGCCGATGATCGCGTCGACCGCCCAGCGCTCGCCGATGTCGATGTGCGCTTCCAGGTTCAGGAGGTCGATTTCGGAAGGATACGCGTCTTCGCGGTTCCAGACCTGTATCCGGTCCTCCATCGTGATCCCCCGCGACGGCTCTTCCATGTGGTAGCCCCAGGGGATCGAGTCCGAGTCGCTTTGGAGCCAGGTGAGATCGAACCGGAGGCTCTCGTCGGCCCGCGGTCTCAACGCGAGCAGAATGCGGGTCGTCTCGACGTCCGTGCGGTGCCGGTCGTCCGTGCCGTTCACGATGTTCGAGACGGCGCCGCGGATGTAGCGGTCTTCGTGGACGACACGCGCGGAGAGAATGTCGTCGACGAGCTCTACGTTCTGCATGAGCTGGATGCGCTCCGTATCCAGACCGCCGCCCTCGACCCGGACGCGCCCGTCGTAGCCGTCGAACTCGGGCCGGTTGTAGTTGATGAGGACCGACCCGATCAGGGAGTTCGGACCCTGCACGGTCGACTGGGGCCCGCGGAGGATCTCCACCGACTCGGCGTCGAACAGCGACGGGTTCAGATGGTCGCTCGTCCGCGGTGCGAGCGCCAACTGATTGACGAGGACGGAGGCGAGCGCAGTGCCGTTCGAGTGGTCGGACTCCAGACCGCTGTTGTTCACCCCGCGGATCGCGTAGCCACCCTGCTCCGGCGTGCCGACGTAGACGTTCGCGGCGCGGTGGAAGGCATCCTCGACGGTGATGATCGCATCCGAGTCGATGCGGTCGGCGCCCAGATGGGCGACGCTGACGCCGAACTCCTGCCGGCCGGTGCCGAGCTTGCTGCCGACGACGGTGACTTCCTGGATGAGACTCCCGACTTCCAGGCGGACATCCAGGTTCGCGCCGCCGGCGCCGGAGACCGACACGCCGTCCCGGTTCAGGGTGTCGAAGCCATTCAGACGGAAGGCAACCGAGTACTCCCCGGCAGGCAGACCGTCGATGACGAAGCGTCCCTCCGCGTCCGTCGTCGTGTAGCGCGGGCCGCCGTCAAGGGCGGGGCTTGCCGCCTCCACGGTGACGCCCGGCAGGGCCGCGCCGGTCGGGTCCGTCACGGCGCCCGAGATGTCGCCGTCCTGCGCAAGCGCCGGAAGCGGCAGGAGAAGAAGAAGGGCGGGCAGAAGAGAGTTCCTGACTCGAAGAAAGTGCATGGCTGGAAGGTCCTGTGGCTGTCGATGAGAGTCGATGGGTGTGAGGTCGGTTGGGCCGTCGCGTCGGAGCGTCGGCGGAAGTGCACCGAGCAAGTCCGGTGCACCCGCAGCGACGCGCCAAGGTCAGCCCCGGTTGCGGCGGCCCTCGGGACGCCGCTTTCCCGTTGCGGGAGGGGTCGTGTTCAGACCGTCTCCGGCGACACGTACCCGTCTCGCGCTGGGAGAGGGGTCGCGGGCGGAGTCCGGCGGCGACTCAGACCGCGGGCGGTCCGCGGGCAGTCCGCGGTTGGTGCGCGATGCTCTCGAACCCGTCTGCACGCTCAGGCCTCAGCGTGGCCGAGGGGAGGTCCAGGGGCTTCGCGTCCAAGCCCTTGCCGACCTGGTTCGTCGTCGCGCGGCCGAGTTGGCAGGGGATGCAGGAATGATCGTGCAGCGGCGCGGCCGGGCCTACGGTGACATGGCTCGCGACCGCCTGCGCTTCGGCTTCGTGATCGACCGTGCAGCGAGCCGCGTTGGCCGCGGCCGCTTCGTGGTCGTGGCCGTGACCGCCCGCGTCCCAAGCCCCGGTGAGCAGGGTGGCGACGGTCAACGCGAGGGCGTTGACGAGCGCGAGCGGCGATCTGTTCCGATCCTGCATCGGCTGGCGACGATAGCAGGGGCTGGTGCGGCGCTGCCTCGAGCGGCGGTCGGGTTCAAGGGTCATCGTTCGGCGAAGACTATACAGCACCTCCACCGTACTGTTTCGCGTCGCGATCCGATCGGGGACGGTGACCGGCTCGTCGCTGAACTTGTGACCGGCGCCGGCGGTCAGCGCTAAGCTCGCCGGGGAGTTGGGTTGAGGGGCTCGGAGGGGAACGGATATGGGCGGAGCGCGGCAGTTGGGCGTCGGTGTTGTCGGCGCCGGCTTTCTTGCCGAGACGAGGGCGCGTTGCTGGAAGCAGGTCGTCTCCGCCCGGATTGCCGGCGTCGTCTCGCGACGGCGCGAGCGGGCGGCGGACTACGCGCGGCGCTTCGACGTGCCGGCAGTGTTCGACGACCTCGACGCGATGCTCGCGAGCCCGGTGATCGACGTCGTCGATCTCTGCGTTCCGAACAACCTGCACCGCGAGATGACGGAAGCCGCGGCCGCTGTGGGCAAGCACGTCATCTGCACGAAGCCCCTGACCGCCTATACCGGGCAGGACCTGCCGCCGACCGCCGCCGACGCGGAGGTTGCAGGCCGCGACCGTCGCGAGATGCTCCGCGTGGCCGAGGCGGATGCCCGGGCGATGGTCGAGGCAGCGGAGCGGGCCGGCGTCCAGCTTCTCTACGGCGAGAACTGGATCTACGCGCCGGCCTTCCGCCGCGCGCTCGGCCTGCTCGAGAGGGCGGACGCCGTTCTCCTCGAGATGCGCGGCGGCGAGTGCCACAGCGGTTCGCACTCTCCTTACTCGCGGATCTGGCGGCACACCGGCGGCGGCGCTCTGATCCGGCTCGCCGCCCATCCGGTCGGGGCGATGCTGCACCTCAAGCGAGCGGAAGGGCTGCGACGGGCGGGCAAGCCGGTCCGGCCGGCCTGGGTCAGCGCGGAAACCGCCGACCTGAGCGCGGTCGCCGGCCTGCCGACGGAGGAGCTTCGCATCGCCGGCGGCTGGGGCGAGGTCGAGAACTGGGGCTCTGCCGTGATCGGCTTCGACGACGGCTCGCGCGCCGTCGCCTGGGGCGGCGACCACGTTCTCGGCGGCATGGAGAGCGGCCTCGACCTGTTCGCCAGCAATTGTCGCCTGCGGCTCTCCCTGAGCCCGAACGAGATGCTCAGCGCGTATGCGCCGGATGGCGGCGTCTTCGGCGATGCCTACATCATGGAGAAGATCGACTCCGGCGCCGGCTGGACGACGCCGATGCCGGACGAAGACTGGACGTCCGGTCAGCTCGGGATGTGCCAGGCGTTCGCCGCGAACCTGCTTGAGGACGTGGCGGCGGAATCCGACGGCTCGCTCGGCCTGGAGGTCGTCCGCGTCTTGTACTCGGCCTACGTATCCGCTGCGGATGGGCGACGCGTCGAGCTGTGCCATGCATAGAGCTCTGCGCAATGCGGAGCAGGCCGGCGAACGACGGACGATGACAAGACAAAGACAAACAGAAAGGTGAGTTCTTCATGATGAGAAACGCGCTCGGAGTTTTCTGGGTGTGCGCTCTTGCCTTGGCAGCGGCGCTCCCTGCCGCTGCCCAGAACGGCCCGTATCTCGGGCTCGAGCTGGGCATCGCGAACGGAGCGTCGATGACCCTCGACGGCACGGACGACGATGTGGCGACGACCTGCGACGGCTGGATCGTGCCGCTCGATGGGGCGAACGTCGGTTGCAATCCGCCGGACTCGACCTGGTCGTCGGACCTCGACGGCAGCGGCGCCGGGATGGTGGGCGGTCTTGCCGTCGGCTATCGCTTCGGCAATGTCCGCGCCGAACTCGAGTACACCCACTCGGCGCTGTCCTACGACGTGACCGCCGACCTGGCGGCGACCGACGACGTGACCGTGGACAAGGCACAGCAGGAACTCGAGGTCGCGGAGACGAGGATCGAAACCGTGCAGTACGAGAGCTTCTTCGCGAATGCCTACTGGGACTTCGCGCCGGGGGCGAGGGTCTCTCCGTACGTGGGCCTCGGCCTCGGCACGGCGGATGCTTCGATCGACTACTTCAACCGGTGGAAGCGGAACAGCGATCCGGCGGCGATCACGACCTTCGCGGGCCATCCGAACGAGGACGCTCTCCACCGGCTTCTGGCCGGGACGACGACGATCGCCAGCGCGAAGCTCCAGGACAGCGTCTCCGCCTACCAGTTCCTCGCGGGCGTCGACTTCTCCGTCGGCGACCGCGTGACGTTCGGCGTGAAGGCCCGACTCGTCGAGTATGGCGACTTCGACAGCGGCCGGCTGCTCTGGGACCAGCTTCGGAGCCACCCCTCGAGCCGCAGCCCGGAAGGCGCCGACGTGACCTACGCCGTTTCGACGGACGAACTCAGCATGTGGTCCGTCAGCTTCGGGATGAAGTACGGCTTCTGAGACGGCGAAGCGCCTGCGGACGCCCTCTTGCCCCTCTCTGCCAACGTAGGGTGACGCGGGTTCAAGTCACCGGGCAACAGTTCAGGAGCCGAGCGTGGCCTTCAGCTCGACCTTGGACGTCTGGACGATCCCCTCGCTGCATGGAGCGCACAACCGATGATCCGGCATCGGCGGCCGCTTGAGACACTTCGTACATAGACCCCTTGCTCGGCGAACGGCCTCATAGAGTCTGCGGCGCTCCAAGCATGTTTCGCAGCTCAGTTTGCCCTTTTCTGGCGGGACCTTCCCGCAAAGCCGGCACAGGTTTCTCTCGATAAGGGACCGGTTCCGATCCCTGCAGACGTTCAGGCAAACTCTACAGGTTCTCTTCCCCTCGTCGGCCGGCCGCTTGCCGCAGTGCGTGCACAGGCCCTTCTCGATGCGCTCCTGTCGAACGGCGGAACGGTGCTCCTTGTCGAGCGCGAAACATGGGTCGCAGAGGCGTTTGCCCTCGGCTGCTGGCTGCTTGCCGCACTTTGTACACACCGCCTGCTCTGCGCGGGCCCGCCGTGAAGCGGAGCGACGCTCTCTCGATATCTTCAGGCAACGCTCGCATACCTTCCTGCCGGCGGCTGGCTGACGCTCGCCGCAGTGCCCGCAGAGGCCCCTTGCTGTGCGCTCAGGATAACGCGCTCGCATGACCTTCAGACATGGTTCGCAGGCCTTCTTGCCGTCCGCTGGCGGCCGCTTGCCGCACGCTGTGCACAAACCCCTCCGGGCGCGCGCCTGGATGTAGTTCGAGAGGTACTCCAGGCATTCCTCGCATTGCTGCGTGCCCCTGGCTGGCGGGTGCTTGGCGCAGCGCACGCACAAGTTCGCCTCGACGCGCGCTTGGCGAGTAGAGTTGACACGCTTCCGTTTGGCTTCGAGGCAGCGACCGCAGGCGCTCTTGCCCTCAGCCGGCGGTCGCTTGCCGCAGTTGCGGCAAAGTCCCTTGGCGACCCGCGCTCGACGATTTACGGCACTACGCCGTCTCGTGGCTGCCAAGCAACGATCGCACATCTTCTTTCCGTCGGCTGGCGCCCGCTGCTTGCACTTCGAGCACAGCCCGCGTGCTGCGCCATTCCGGCCGCGTCCGCGTTTCATCGTGCCAAGGTCAATCGAGCCGCCATTGCCAACGAGGATCGTCCGCCATGGTACACGGCATGGCGGCCGCGTGACCCGCAGTGCCGGACAGGTGGCTCACTTTCTGAGCGACGTTTGGCTCAATCTCCGAGCGTTGGCGGCGGAGGGGCGTGGCCAGGAACCGTCGGGGGGCCGGGCTCGCCTTCCGCCGCTTCCCGACGCGACCTCGTTGACCTGTGAAGGCGTACTGAAGTATGATCTCGCGTTTTCCTACTAGGAGTCGGGCTGCTTGGCAGCTCCGGCCTTCGTTGAGCGAGTCCGGGAATCAACCAACGACGGCGGTAACAGCCGCCTGTCGCCGGGGCTTATGCTCCGGCCTTCGTTGAGCGACGCGCCGCGCTCTCCATGAGCTACTGCAGCGCGACCCTGTCGCCGGGGCTTATGCTCCGGCCTTCGTTGAGCGGTCCTCACTTCCGTCGCCGGGGTTTATGCCCCAGCCTTGTTGGCAGAGAAGGGGGCATCGTTCCGTTTCGTGCATCATGCTTCAATTGACACTGCGATCCGGTTGGCTACCTCAGTATAGAGGTCCACGCTGGAGTCGGGAGCGCGGATGCCGACGACGAGGGCGTAACGGGCGGTGCGGTTGGCGCAACCGAGTCCGTGGCGCGTGCGCCACCAGCCGGTCGTCGGGAAGACAGCGACCTTTGCTCGGCTTGCAAGTTCGGCGGCGGTCCCGTTCCAGACGTCGGAGTGCAGCGAACCCCGGTGCCGGTGCTTGGCGCCAAGGAGCCAGCGAGAATCGGACGTTCCGGTGTTCGGTCTCTCTCGCTCGACGGTCGCGTTGATGCGGGCGCGAAAGTCAGCTGTGGTCTCGGTTGGTCGTTTGACGTCGAAACGCAGCCCATGCGACGGATAACGATAGCGGGAATTGCCTCGCCGGGACGGATTGGGTTCTATGAAGTACGAAAGGGTGACGCGCATCTGGATTTGGGTAGCGCCGAGAGACTCCAGCGTGTCTTGGGGCCAAGGCAGACCATGCAGGTGCATCTCGTGGGTGCTGGCACTCTTGCCGCTCTCCTTCTGGAACGGCTGGAGCGTGCCCTGGACCACGAGTGTCAAGGAGTTGGCGACGGTCCAGAGCGCGCGGGCAAGGTCAGGGACACCGAACCCGCAGCGCTGGACAAGCCGGACGTAGGCCTCCTTCCTATGGTCGTCGCGCAGATAGCGTTCTTGCATGGTAGGAGTCCATTCTGCTGAGTGGACGATCAACGCCCGGACGGTCTCGGGCCACAGTTCGGGGTAGGTCGCCATGACCTGCGCGGCCATGCGCGCGGCAAGCGCGGTTGCAGCGCTGGTGGCATTCGCGGTCGTGAAGAGGCGGCTCGCCGGCTGGTGATGAGTGGTGAGGAGGCTGAGGCTGGGCGTGGTTACCGCGCCCAACCGGTCAGCGGCGGCATTGCCGCCTTCGAGAACGATGTCCGGTTTGAGGGGCCACTCGCGCTGCCAGGGGAGGGAGGTGGTGCTGAACGGGCTCAGACCGCCTTCGGGTGCTATGGCTTCGTAGTCCTCGGCCCCGGATTCGGTAATGCGCGTCAAGTTCGTGTAGGCGCCTACGGTCAGAGCGTTCCACGCTTGGGCAGGGTCGTGGATGCCGTCGGATTCGTTGCTGTCTGGGTACTGCGCCCAGTCCGCGTTATCTCTGACGTTGCCAGCAGACACGACAAGCAGCCGCGGATTGCCGCCCTGATTGTCGCTGTCCGCGGCGAGCGCATCGACGGCTGCGGACCATCCCGTCGGTCGTCCCCGGTCCCGGTTGTCCTTGGCCGTGACAGCCATGCCGAACACTCGGGGGCGCTCCGGGTGGTCGATCTCGGGCCGGGAAACGGCTTCTGCAGTGAGGTAACCGTGATGGAGGGAGTCGGTACCGGTGGCGCCATCGTGAGGCAGCAGTTTCACGGACTCGAGGCGGTGTTCGATCTCGATGTCGGCGTTTCCTTCCAGGATGTCTGTCAGATTGCCGGCGATGGCGAGACCTGCCATCCGGGTGCCGTGCCCTTCGTCGTCACTGGTGCCCCAAGCAGGTTCCACCGTGCGGAGGTCGTCGGAGTGAAGAGCAGGTTGGATTAGCGGATGTCCACGGTTGATTCCGGTGTCTAGTAGGCATAGGTGGGGTGCCTGAGAGCCGCCCTCGAAGCTGGTGCGCCCAAGGAGGTCATCGAGCCATTCCGATTGTTCCTCGAGCGGGAGCTCGTCGAAGAAGTCGGCCGTCTCCTTTGCGCGGCGGAGTTCGGCAATGCCGTTAAGGGTCGCGATGGACTGCTGAATGACCGCGAAGGAGGTACGGGCGACGAGCACCGATCGCTCCGGGAAGAGCAGTTCTCCTGGTGAAACCTGCATGCCGAGTGAAGCGGCGCGCTCTCGGAAGGCTCTGATCACGGCTTCCCGATCGC
This sequence comes from Candidatus Multivoraceae bacterium, assembly GCA_965219625.1. Classification (GTDB taxonomy): domain Bacteria; phylum Acidobacteriota; class Thermoanaerobaculia; order Multivoradales; family Multivoraceae; genus Multivorans. Next base: position 2,897,853 of record OZ244782.1, read on the forward strand.
GTCCAGCCGGCAACCAGATCTCGCACGCGAATCGCTCGGAATCGCTTGCGGGAAGCGCCTCCTCTTCGTCCGTCCACAGAGCCCGGACACTTGCGGACCGGATTGCCTGGATGGCGTCGAGCAATCGTTGGTTGTCGCGAGCGCGACCGATGCTGTCTCGCCGACGGCCGAGATAATCGCCGATAAGCCCCTCGAAGTGTCTGAGCTTCCCTGTGGGGACGAATACGGTGGCGTAGGTGATGTCGTCGCGGTGACGGACGTTCCGCAATTCGATACCCTGCTTCTCGCGTGCGAGGCTCTCGAAGGCGAGGTCAATGTCGGGGAAGCTCTCGAATTCCACCTGAATTCCGAGACCGTCCTCGGGGTCCGCATCCAAAGCGGTGCTGCGGGCCGCAGCGCGAATATCGCCCAGTTGGCTAGTTAGGGCGGCGGCGTGCTCCTCGCGGTTGCGGGGCGGAACGGTCCGTCTGCCGCCTCCTCCTGTGCGGGCACGGTACTCTTCTACGTCGGTGAAGCCTTCGAGGATGAAATGTCGATGGGTCTCCGGACCGTCGTCGGTCATCTACTGGGGCCCGTCGCGCAGGCGCGCTGCGATTGACTTGCGTTCCTGAAGCATGCTTCGGATGGCGCGCTCGCGGCACTCGCCGTGGCCGTCAATTAGCGCGTCCTTGAGGACATCGTTGGCTGCCCGAGTGATTTCGGCGTAGCTGAGGCCGTGCGCCTCCTCGCCGAGAGTCTTCCAGCGCACGCGGGCGGCGTTTGACTGTAGTCGGGAACGGAGCAACTGGGCTGCTTGCTTGGCGTTGGGGAGTTCGTAGTGGAGGATGTCGTCGAACCGCCGGAACAGCGCCCGATCAAGGATGTCGGCGTGGTTGGTAGCAGCGACGACAAGACTGTGCGAGCGGTCCTGTTCGATCATCAAGAGAAAGCTATTGAGAACGCGGCGGATCTCGCCGACATCGTTTGTCAAGTCCCTGCCTGAGCCGATGGCGTCGAATTCGTCGAAGAAGTAGATGCCCCGGGTCCGGTGTGTAGTGTCGAAAACCTGGCGCAACTTGGCCGCTGTCTCACCCATGAATCGTGTAATCAGTCCGTCCAGGCGGATCTGCAGAAGAGGGAGGCCGAGTTCGCCTGCAAGCACTGAGGCAGTCATCGTCTTTCCGGTTCCCGGGGGGCCAACCAGCAGGAGCTTCCGGCGTGGTGAGAGTCCATGGTCGAGAATCCGTCCCGCGACGCGCTGTTCGCGGATGACGCGCTGTAGCTGTTTCGCAAGGTTGGGCTCCACGATCATGTCGGAAAGGCGGTTCGTGGGATTCGATACGTCAAGGATGTTCGCCAGCTCGCCGCGCGGCTGGCTGATGGAGATGAGCGAGGCTACGCCACGCTGGCGCTTGGCTTGGTCGACGGCCTCTCGCAAATCGGTCGCGAGCTTTCCGTGCCCGAGGCGCGCCTCGTGCGCGGCGACCTGCAAGGCGACAGACAGGAAGCGGTCGTCGTCGCCGTCGATGTAGGACTGTACGAGGGCCTTGAGTTGGTTGCCGCTGGCCATTCAGGTTCTCGGATAGCCGAGTCGTGTCCGCACCCGGCGCTGTTGCAAGGTGAGAGCGCGGCCGGTGCTGGCTACGCAAACCGGACGCATGTGACGCTGGTTAGAGCGGGGCATGAAGCTCCGTTGGTTGATGTACGGTGAACCGTATCGCATTGAGTACGGCCGGGAAGGCGGGGAGCGCCCAACGGGCGGTGGGCGGCAGGCGTGGTACCAGTCGGGCGGCGATGCCCGGCGTGCGGGTGCTACTGTCCGCCGCCACGGAGGCTTGCGCATGCGATTCAGTTATTGGCCGGCGCCGACGATGCCCTGGCCCGATTTGGTGGAGATGTCCCGGCACGTCGAGGCGACGGGTTGGGACGGCGTCTGGTATGCCGACCATTTCATGCCGAACGGCGAGGATACGTCCGCGCCGTGGGCGGAGTGTTGGACGACGATCGCCGCCTTGGCGGCGGCGGTGCCGCGGGTTCGCCTTGGTCCGCTGGTCACGGGGAACACGTACCGGCACCCGGCGGTGCTGGCGAAGATGGCGGCGACGATCGACCACATCTCGGGTGGCCGCGTCGTCCTCGGGTTGGGTGCTGGCTGGCAGGAGAACGAGCACATCGCCTACGGCATTCCGTTCTACACGACGGGCGAGCGGCTTCGGCGGCTGGACGAGGCCTGTCGGGTGATCAAGGCTCTCTACGGGCAGAGGACGGCCGACTTCATCGGCGAGGCCTATGAGCTGACCGCGGCGCCGCTCGAACCGAAGCCGGTGCAGAATCCGCTGCCGCTGATGATCGGCGGCGGCGGGGAGAAGGTGACCCTGCGGATTACGGCCCAGCACGCGGACGAGTGGAACGTCTGGGGCACGGTGGACATCCTGAAGCACAAGATGTCCGTGCTGGACGCGCACTGCGAGAACGTGGGCCGGGACCCTGCGGAGATCGAGCGGTCGGCGGTTGCTCTCCTGTTCTTGAGTGACGACGAGGCGTTTCTGGCGAAGGTCCGGGGGCGCGGCACGGCGATGCCGGCCAACATCGGCGGCGTGGCGGAGATCGTCGATGCGGTCGGCGCCTACCAGGCCGCCGGAGTGCACGAGTTCATCGTGCCTGCCTTCAACCTGGGCGGCAAGGAGCGCCAGAAGGAGGTCCTCGACCGGTTCATCGAGGAAGTCGCGCCGGCGTTCCGGTGATCGCTTCGCGGTGACCGCTTCCGGGTAGCTCTCCCGACGGCGTTCTAACGTCGGCGTGCCGAACCTCGGCCGCATGGCGGTCGCGGCATGATCCATGAAAATCCACGCGCGAGTTGTGTATTGTCATGGATCCAATGGGGGCCACGCAGATTCCTCGTACGGCGAAGAGGCTGGTTGAGCTGGCGCTCTCCCGTTTCCCCGTCGTCACGATCGTCGGTCCACGCCAGTGCGGGAAGACGACCCTGGCGCGGCAGTTCCTTTCCGCCAATTCGCCCAACTACTTCGACCTCGAGGATCCGGTGAGTCTGGCGCGACTCGAGAATCCACGGACGGCGCTACAGGATCTGACCGGTCTCGTCGTCCTCGACGAAGTGCAGCGTCGTCCCGACCTCTTCCCGGTGCTCCGCGTCTTGGTGGACCGGGACGACAATCCGGCACGCTTCCTGGTGCTCGGCAGCGCCGGCCCGGATCTGCTGCGCCAAAGTGCCGAGTCGTTGGCCGGACGTATCGAGTACATCGAACTCGGCGGCTTCGGCGTCGATGAGGTCGGCGTTGGGCGGATGTCCGAACTGTGGGTGCGCGGAGGGTTCCCGCTGTCGTTCCTCGCGCCAACGGACGCCGACAGCGTTGCGTGGCGGAGGGCGTTCCTGCAAGCGATCGTGGAACGGGACCTGCCCCAGTTCGGCGCCGCGCTCGGCGTTCCCGCCCTGCATCGGCTTCTGGCCATGCTCGCTCATTGCCACGGGCAGGTTCTCAACGTCGCCGAGCTGGCGACGGTCCTGGAGATCGCTCAGACGACGGTGCGCAGATACGTCGACCTGCTGGAGCAGCTGTTCCTGATCCGGCAGTTGCGTCCGTGGCGGGAGAACCTGCGCAAGCGGCAGGTGAAGCGGCCCAAGATCTACATTCGGGACTCGGGGCTATACCACCAGCTCATCGGCGTTGCGACGATGGACGCCCTTCAGATGCACCCTCGCATCGGCGCGTCCTGGGAGGGCTTCGTCCTGGAGAAGGTCATCGGGGAGGCGGAGCCCGATGAGGTCTACTTCTGGGCCACCCACAACCGCGCCGAACTCGACCTCCTGCTGTTGAAGCAGGGCCGTCGCGTCGGTGTCGAGATCAAGCGCGTCGACGCGCCGCGTCGGACCCGTTCGATGACCGTCGCCCTGAACGACCTCAGGCTGGATGCGCTGTACGTGGCGTACCCCGGCGAAATGCGGTATGCGATCGATGAGCGCATCGTGGCCGTTCCCGCAGGGACGCCGTTCTCGGACAGCGGCGGCGCAACGGTCTTTCCAGGACGAGTCGACCAGCCTTCTGCGGCCCGCCGTCCGCCAAGTTGATGCCTGGCGCCGTGCAGCCGGAGTTGACGCAGTTGTTCTCGCTCGAATGCGCTGCGTCGAGCATGGCGTGCTCCAGTTGAAGGTGCCTTGGGCTGACGAGGGGCTCTCGTTTCCCGGCGCTGTTCGAGGCAGAGGCCATCGGCTGGCTTCGTGACACGAGCGTTCAGGCAGTGGCGCGGCGCTGAAGCTCGCCGCTAACGCCTACGGGTAGTAGCCCGACATCGCGCGGACTTCCGCGTCGCGGACGTCGACCTCGACCCGAACGACGCGGAACTGGCTGTCCGGCTTGTTGCTCGTCGACTGGTAGGTCAGCAGGTAGCGGTTGCGGAGTTCCCGCTCGATGCGCTCGTAGATGGCGCCGACCTCGTCCACGGATTCGACGAAGAAGGCCCGCCCTCCGGTCTCCTCGGCGATTTCCTCGAGCACCCGCCGGGTGGTCCGTTCGCGGGCCGCTTCGTCCATGCCGATGGCATACACGGCAACACCCGAGCGGCGGGCGGTCTCGAGCGCTCTGCCGAACGAGAAGGAGCTGTTCTCGTCCTTGCCGTCCGAGAGGAGGAGCAGGGCCTTCTGGCCGCTGATCCCGTCGAAGTAGCTGAGTGCGTAGACGAGGCTGTCGTACAGCGCGGTCGTGCCGGTCGCCTCGAGCCCCGCCAGCGCCCGCGCAAGCTGGCCCTTGTCCTTCGTGAATCGGGTCTCGACCCTTGGGCGGTTGGCGAACGTGAGCACCGCGATCCTGTCTCGTGGCTCGAGGGCGTCGTCGATGAAGCGTTGCGCCGCGGCCTGCACCTGTTCGATCGCGTCCTGCATCGAGGCGGAGGTGTCGATCAGCAGGCCGGCGTGAAACGGCGTGTCGTCGACCCACTCGAAGCGGCGGATCGTCTGTTCGACGCCATCCTCGATGACCTGAAAGCGATCGCTCGTCAACTCCGGCAACGGCCGTCCGCGCTCGTCGACGACGCTTGCGAAGAGCTCGACGTACTGCACGTCGACCCTCTCGATGGGATTCGGGCTGTTGATGAACACGACGTCTTCCGTGCTGCTGCCGTCGGCGAGGAACGCCTGCGCGCGGAGGTAGACGAGGTTCGGTCCATCGAGCACGATCGGCTGCACCCAGGGCGGTTGGTAAAGAGTGGCGATCCGTTCCTCGCCGAGGAACAGCTCGACGCGTTCGACCTCGTCACCGTCCGGCGTCGTCACCTCGACGACCGCGCGGGTGCTCTCCAGGTACTGTTCGCCGGGACGCGGTTCGATGAAGCGGGCGCGGAAGCGCTGGCCGCCGCGATTGACGGACATCTCGTCGGAGGCGACGACCTTCCCGTCCTTCAGGCCGTCGACCCGCACTCGGTGCTCCGTCGGGTGAGCGCCGAGATTCAGCTCGACCGTGTAGGGCGGCCGGCGTTTGCGCAGAATCTCGCGCCCGTCGAGGGAGAAAGCGACAGCGTCGAAGTCGCCGACGGCGTGGGTGGCGAAGCGGACCATGCCGACCCGCATCCGCTCGTCGCGCGGCGGTACGAGCCGGAGGAGGCGCTCGCCGCGCGCCGCCGCCTCGTTCGCCTCCGCCAGCGCCGGAAACGTAACGAGCAGGCTCTCCTCGAGCGAAGGCTCGTCCAGGCTGGGGACCGGGATCGTCTGTTCCACCAGAGCGAACTGCTCACCGAAGACATCCTCGATCCGGAGCCGGACCTCCACGTCGCCCGGCCGCAGGTAGCGGGTGAAGACGAGGGGTACGGAGTCCGCGTTGCCGAGGTCGGCGGGGAGCTCGAAGCGATATCGGAAATTCTCGAAGAGATGGCCGTCACGGATGACTTCGCCGTTCATGTGGAAGCTGTGGTAGGCGCGGCCCTGGAACGTCCGTTGGCCGGCGGTCTCCACCGGCACGAGGACGAGGCCGTGGGCGACCGTTCGACTCTGGTTGCGGCCGGGGAAGTCCCACAGGACGTCGACGTTGAAGCGGTTCGCGTCCTCCGGTATCTCCGTGGTGAAGGCAGCGAAGGTCAGCAACCACTCCTCGGGCGGTTCCGGCGGCGAGGTGACCCGTTCGATGACGCCGGAGCTCGTCAGGTCGCGCTCGACCGCTCGCGCGGCCCAGGGCAACCAGTCGTCGGCGCAGAGGACGGATACGTTCGCGCTGAGCAGGTCGCGGCGCGACGTCGGGCGGCGCGACAGGCTCTCATGCCAAAGCTCGTAGGGCTCGTCGCGGACGGTCCGCAGGAAGATGACGACGAAGGAGCGCGGTGTTCGATCACTCCCGCCGTAGAACCAGATCTCGAGGTCCTTCGCGCGCGACAGACAGAAGGAGGCCGCTCTGCCGTCGGGGAGCGTGAATCGGCCTGGCGGCCCGTTCAGCAGGTAGACGAGCGCGCGCGCGTCGTCCAGCCTGCCCCACTGGGCGAGGGCGGCGTCCACCCGGTCCTCCCAGAGCACTTGGAGTTCGTTCAGCGACGTCCGCGTATCCGGGTCGCGGGCCTTCCAGAAAGCGTCGATGAACGCCTCCCGGCGGTAGTCCTCCGGCAGGTTGACGAAGAACTCGCGCTCTTCGTCGCTGATCAGCGGCGCCACCCGATCGAGCCACTCGACGAAGCGCCCGTCGAGCTCCGGGGCCTCGGACGCCTGCTCGGGCGCATTGCTCTCGAACTGCTCGTCGACGGCGCCGCGAGCGGGCGCTGCCGCAACGACGAAGACGAGGATGGCGGCGAATCGGCTCTGAGCAGTCATCTGGCTCCTGTGCGCTGAACTCCAACAGATCGAAGGTCGAACGGATTCCCTCGGCTTCTTCCCCGTGACTCCGGTCAGTGCCCGGAACGTCCCCGTTTGCGCCACCAGCGCATGGCAGCCGTGAGAAGCGCCAGCGCGAGGACGGAGACGACGAGCGCGCGGTCTTCATCCAGCCATGTCTCGACGCTCATGCCATGGACGACGACCTGGTCGATCAGGCGAAGGACGAGGAAGGTCGCGGCGATAAGCAGCAGGGAGTTGTACTCGCGGAGCAGGACGGTGCGCCAACTGAACGCGGTGTCCGCGCGCCGCCACAAACCGAGTCGGGGCCAGAACGTCGGCGTACGTTCGGCCCAGCGTCGGTGGGCGGCGCCGAAGCGCTCGCCGAGAAAGCGCTCCTCTGCTGCGATGACCCGCTCGTACAGCAGCCAGTAGACGAGCACCGCCGTCAGCGCGAACCACCACGACCGGAGGGCGAGGGCGAAACCCACGAGGACGAACAGGTTCCCCAGATAGATCGGGTGGCGGCTCAGCGAGTACATGCCCGACACGTTGAGCATGCTGGCATTCGGCGCCCGTCGGCTGCGCGTCGAGGCGCCCGGCGGCGCTGCGCCGAGGGCCGCCGTGCGGATGGCGAGCCCGAACAGGGTGATCGTCAGGCAGAGCGCGAACCAGCCCAGCCCCTGGTCGGCCGCGTCCGCCGCCGACCTGCGCTCGAGCACCGCCAGCGCCGCCGCTGGCAGCAGAAAGACGACGAAGAGGCTCCGGCGCCGAAACAGGAACAGACCCTGATCCGCCAGACGAGTGCTCAAGGGCCCGAACCGTCGCCGGGAATCGGCCGGGATCGACGAAGCCCCCGCCTCGCCGCCGCCAGCCGCCAGACTCGGTCCGGTCGCTTCCGCGGCGAGTTCGGATGCGAGCGGTACGGACTTCGGCTCGGTCATCGGTTCTCCGACCGCCGGGCGATGACCCGCGCAGCTCCTTCTCGCGTCGTCAGGAGGACGTGCCCCTGCAGGGGATCGTCGTCGCGGCTCACTTCGACGAGGTCGAGCGGCGGCTCGAGCGCTTCCAGGTTGTCCCGTTCGATGAGCAGCCACAGGGGGCGGTCGTCCTCGGCGACGAAGCGCCGCAGGGCCTCTTCATCGCCTTCGTCGTGGACCTGCGTACCGCCGTGGAGGTCGACGGCGAACCGTTGGGTGTAGAAGAGGAAGGCAGCATCGGGAACGGGGTAGATCGCGTAGGGCTCGTCCGGTTCGGCCCAGGAGACCAGGTCGCCGGAGAGGGCCCGAGCCGACTTGAAGGCGTCTCCTGCGGGCAGCAACCTGACCGCGGCCAGCGACATGGCGAGTCCGAGGCCGGTGGCCAAGCAGGGTATCAGCAGATCGGGGCGGCGCCGGGCGGCGAGAACGAGTCCCGCGAGACCGCCGACCAGCGGCAGGGCGGCGACGAGTCGAAGGTCCCGCAGCAGGCCGTCGGGGATGCTCTCCGGCGGCAGTTCGCCTGCCAGACGGGGCGCCGCGGCGATCACGGCGCCGAACAGCAGCACGGGCAAGGCCGCAGAGATCAGGAAGGCAATTCGATGCCGCGGCCAGTCTGCGCGGATGGCCAGGACTCCCCGGGCCGCAAGGATCGCGAGCGGCGCCGCCAGCGCGAGCAGGTAGACCGTCCGCTTGCCGCCCGAGACGCTGAAGAAGACGAACGTACTCGCGATCCAGATGGCGAGAAAGCGGAAGGCGCGCGCTTCCGGGCCGTTCGCTTCGGCGCGGAGTTTTCGCCAAGCCGCCCAGATCGTCACCGGCGCGAGGAACGACCACGGCGCGAAGGTGCCGGGCAAGGTCCGGAAGTAGTAGTGCCAAGGGCGCGGGTGGTACGTCCCCTCGGCGTAGCGGGACAGGGTCTGGTCGAGGATGAGAGCGTCGAAGTAGCTTTGACCGGCGAACCAGACGGCAGGGGCGAACCAGGCCAGGGCGATCGCCGCCCAGAGCAACAGGCCGCGTCCGGCGTTCAGCTCGCGAAGCCCCCGCCAGTCCCGTTCGACGACGAGGAATGCGACGACGGCGAGCAGGGGCACGACGAGTCCCACCGGTCCCTTCGCCAAGGTCGCGAGGCCGCAGCAGGCGAAGAACAGGAGGTTGTTCCGGTTCGCGCCTCTGGGCGGCGACTCGTCCGCCGTCGGGAACCGGCCGCGGGCCCAGAACAGGATCGCCGCGAGCTCGAACATGGTCAACGTCATGTCGATCTGCCCGACCCGCCCGTTCCACATGACGAGGGCGGAGGTCAGGAAGACGGGGGCCGCCAGCCAGGCCGTGCGCAGATCGAACAACCTCACGGCGAGCAGAAACACGACGAAGACCGAGGCGGCGCCGGCGACGAGCGACGGCAACCGGGCGGCGACCTCGTCGACGCCGCCCCGCAAGGCGCCGAACAGGGCGATGTTCCAGAAGTGGAGCGGCGGCTTGTGGGTGTACGTTTCGCCGTTCAGCCGCGGCACGAGGAGGTGCTCGAGCTCGACCGGCGACAGCAGCATCTCTCGCGCCACCTCCGCGTAGCGCGGCTCGTCGGGGTTCCACAGGTCGCGATCGCCGATGCCTGGCGCCAGCACCGCGAAGGCGGCCGCGCCGAGGACGACGTAGGGAAGCAGGCGTCCTCGCACGGCGACATCCTGCCACAACGGCGGCTCATCGCCCGGCGTCGTCGCGGTTCGATCGGCGGACGATAAGGTCGTCCGATCGGCAGGGCGCCGCCGGCGCCGGAAGAAGCGGAGGTTCGACGGATGGGGCAGCTACCGAAGTCCGTGACGATCACGGACGACACGATGAGGGAAGGCCTGCAGATCGAGAGCGCGGAGATCCCCGTATCCGAGAAGCTCAGGCTGCTCGACGCCCTGGGCGAGACCGGGGCGAAGGTCATCTCGATCGGTTCCTATGCGCACCCGAAGTGGACGCCGCAGATGGCCTGCATCGACGAGATCGCGGAGCGATTCGTGCCGAAACCCGGGGTCCGCTACACCGCGGCGATCTTCAACAAGGTCGGGTTCGACCGGGCCGACCGCTGGTATCCGAAGCTCGACGTCAGGCAGCGGCGGATCGGTACCCACGTCGAGCTGTGCGACACCTTCGCCCGCCGGAACTACAACGCAAGCCAAGCCGAGCAGATCGAGCGGATTCCAGCGATGATCGAACGCGCGGTGGAGAGCGGAGCGGCCTCGGGCGCGGTGGCGATCGGCAACCCGTTCGGTTCGAACTTCGAGGGTCCGTTCACCCTGGAGCAGCGCCTCGACCTGATTGCGCTGATGATCGATCGCTGGCGCCAGGCGGGCCTTCCCGTGACGCGCTGCTCGATCATCGAGGCGATGGGCTGGAACATGCCGCATACCGTGCGCGAGACCCTGTTGGCGATCCGGGAGCGCTGGCCGGAGATCACGGACTTCCACTGCCATCTGCACAACACCCGCGGATCGGCGATGACGAGCTACTACGAGGCGCTGAAGCTCGGCGTGCGGGAGTTCGACACGTCAATCGGCGGCATGGGCGGTTGCCCCTACTGCGGGAACGGCCGCGCTGCGGGGCATGTACCGACGGAGGACTTCGTCGACTTCTGTCACGAGCTGGGGATCGAGACCGGCTATCGGCTGGACAAGCTGATCGAAGCGGCCTGGATCGCCGAGAAGGTCGTCGGGCATCCTCTCTGGGGCCACGTCTCGAAGTCCGGGCCGCGGCCGCGGAGCGACGACCTGTACTCCCGTACGATGCCCTTCGTCGAGACCCTCGACGAGGCGGCCCATTTCCGCAAGGGACCCGACGTTTACTCCGGCCAGCGTTCGCCGTGGCGTCCCGACGCGGCTCTCTACCGCGACTGAGCCGGTTCACGGATCAAGGGCCGCTCTTCCTGTAGGATGCGCTTCGGGAGAGACGTTCAGAGGTCGACACCGTCGAGGCGCCAACGAGTGAGTGACAACCCGCACCTGACGTTCGTGGAGGAAATCCTCCTTCTGCTCCTGGACGACGAAACCGGCGCGATGAAGCGGGTCGCGCCGAACGTGATGGAACTGCTGCTTGCCGGTGCGATCCTCATGGATCTTGCGCTTCGCGGCCGGGTCGACTGCGACTTGCGGAAGCTGGTCGTCGTCGACGACGCGCCGACGGGCGAGGCGATCCTCGACGGGCCGCTCGCGGAAATCGCCGGGGCCGAACAGGAAGCGGACGCCCGCACCTGGGTCGTGCGGCTCTCGGCAGAGAGCGCGGCGACTCAGGAGATGGCGCTCGAACGCCTCGTCGAGCGGCGAATTCTGCGGGTAGAAGATCGGAGCTTCCTGTGGGTCTTCGGCAGCCGGCGTTATCCGACGGTAGACGACCGCGAGGAGCGGGAGGTCAAGCTGCGCCTGCTCGACGTGCTGCTCAGCGATCGGATTCCGGCGCCCCGAGACGTCGCCTTGATCTGTCTCGCGGATGCGTCGAGCGCCTTCGAGGTCATTCTGAGTCCGCAGGAACTGCGGAACGCGGCGCCGCGCATCGAACTCGTCCGTGGCTTCGACCTGATCGGCCAGGCGATGGGTCGGGCGATCCAGAAGTCGATTCAAGACATTGCCGCCGCCACCGCGACAGCCCATCACCCGTTCTATTGAGGTCCCGAGAGGTACAGGCGTGATCGAGAGCACGAAGGTCGGAGACGTCGTCGTCTGGGCGCCCGAAGGACGAGTCGACGCGGTGAACGCGCCCGAACTCGAACAGGCGATGATGGCCGGCATCGCGGAGGACGACCTCCACGTCGTGCTCGACCTGTCGGGAACCCGCTACATGTCGAGCGCAGGGCTTCGCGTCGTGCTCGTCGTTGCCCGCGAGTTGCAATCGCGGGAAGGGCGTTTCGCTGTCTGCGGGCTGAACGACGAGGTGAAGGAGCTGTTCGAGATCAGCGGCTTCAGCCTGATCGTCAAGCTCGAGCAGGACCGCGCCGCCGCCGTTGCCGTCGTCTCCCAGGGTTGAGTCGTCGGCGTCCAGGGCCGCCGTGATGGCGGTGGCCGGCGCCGCTACAAGGACCAACCCTCGCGGTAGACGGGCTTGACGTAGCCGCTCGGCACGTCGACGCCGTTCGTTACCTCGAGTGTCTTCGGGTCCCAGGCGATCTCCTGCTGCGTGCGGACGGCGAGGTTCCCGAGCAGAGCCGTCTCCGTCATCGGACCCGCGTGATCGGCGAAGTTCGAACCGTCGGGGTTCGTCGTTCCCGCCCGAATCGCATCGAGCCACTGCACGTAGTGCCCCTCCGTTCGTTCGTAGACCTGGGGCAGCGGGTTCTTCGTCATCTTCTCGTGCAGTTTCGACGGGTAGATCATCGGATTGTTCGCGTAGATGTCGTCGACGATGATCCCCTTCGTGCCGATGAACAGTTGTCCGCTGTTCCGCGGCGGCCACTTGCCCTCGAAGCCCTTCGGCATCTTCGGAGTCAGGTTCCCGTCGCGCCAGACGACGGTCATCTGCGGGCGATTCCCGCGGGCGGGTACTCGAACGTGATCCGCGTCGAGGCTGGCGCCGTTTCCTTGAACAGCGGCGTCGATTCGGCGTAGACGGCCGACGGATCACGCAGATCGAAGATCCAGAACGCGGCGTCCATCGCGTGGCAGGCGATGTCGCCGATCGCGCCGGTGCCGAAGTCCCACCAGCCGCGCCAGGCGAACGGGTGGTAGTAGTCGGGGTGGTACGGCCTGTCCGGTGCGGGGCCGAGCCAGAGATCCCAGGCGACGTGCTCCGGCACCTCGTGGACGTCCTCCGGGCGCTTGATCGCCTGCGGCCAGATCGGTCGGTTCGTCCAGTACTCGATCCGGTTCACCTCGCCGATGACCCCCGCTTCGATCCACTCGCGGATCAGGCGGGCGCCGTCGCCGGCGTGGCCCTGGTTGCCCATCTGGGTGGCGGTCCCGGCCTTGCGGGCGGCCTCGCCGACCATCCGCGCTTCCCAGATCGTCCGGGTCAGCGGCTTCTGGGTGAACACGTGGAGGCCGCGCTCCAAGGCGGCGATGCTGATCACCGCGTGGGTGTGGTCGGCGGTCGACACGGTGATCGCGTCGAGCTGGTCGCCGTGGGCGTCGAGCATTTCGCGGTAATCGTGATAGCGGGGCGCATCGGGATGGGCGTTCAGCGTCTGTTCGGCGCGCTTCCAGTCGATGTCGCAGATTGCGGCGATGTGCTCGCTCGCGACGCCGGCGGTGTCGCTTCGCCCCTTGCCGCCGGCGCCGACGATGCCGATGTTCAGTCGGTCGGACGGCGCCGTCTCGCCGCGGCCGAGGACCCGGCGCGGCACGATCATCCACCCGGCGCCGGCGGCGGCAGCGCCCAGTACGCTGCGACGGCTCAAGTTCTCTGCTGACATCGGATCCTGCCTTTCCCGGAGTTGCTCCGCTTCCGAATCTGTCGTTGTGTGGAGTAGGTTAGCGCAATCCACTCCTGCTCGAACCTGCTTGGAGGCTGAGACCGCTGCCGGCCACTACCCCGATCGTCAACTTCGCTCACCGTTCTGCGCCGCCCGCCGTCGCCGGGGCGCTTTCGGGCGCTGCCTTTGCGCTCCTGGCCCTCGGCGGGGTCTCCTCGGCTCTTGCCGGGCAGCAGCAGGGCGAGTCGCCCGAGGGCGACTGGCGGCACTACGGCGGCGATCACGCTTCGAGCCGCTACTCGTCGGCGGCCCAGATCGACGCCTCGAACTTCGACGAACTCGAGGTCGCCTGGCGTTGGCGTTCGGCGGACGACGAGGTTCCGCTCGACGTGCTTCCCGGCTACGAGACCGGTCACTTCCGGTCCGTACCGCTCAAGATCGGCGGTCGCCTGTTCGCGCCGACCAGCCTGGGCCAGGTCGCGCTGCTCGATCCGGCGACCGGCAAGCAGGACTGGCTCTACAACCCGAGGACCTGGGAGCGGGGCGGCACGACGATGCGCCCGGTCGGCGCGCGCGGCATCGAGTACTGGTCCGACGGCGACGAGGAACGGCTGTTCGTTGCGACGATCGGCCGCCAGCTCGTCTCCATCGACGCCGCGACCGGCGAGGCGGACCGCGCGTTCGGCGAGGACGGAACGGTCGACCTGGCTCGGGATCTCGGCCCTGGCGACTACTCGATTCGTCACATCACCCACGGCGCGCCGCCGATCGTCGTCGGCGGCAGCGTCATCGTCGGTTCGAAGATCTTCGACTACTCCGTGAAGCGCGACGCGCCGCCGGGCCACGTGCGCGCCTACGACGTGCGAACCGGCGAGTTCAAGTGGCGCTTCCACACGATTCCGAGGGACGACGAGTTCGGCGTCGAGACCTGGGAGAACGAGTCCTGGCGGCATGCCGGGAACACGAACGTCTGGACGGCGATGAGCGCCGATCACGAACTGGGTTACGTCTACCTGCCGACGAGCACGCCGTCGAACGACTACTACGGCGCCGATCGTCCGGGCGACAATCTGTTCGCCGAGAGCCTCGTCTGCCTGGATGCGGAGACAGGCGAACGCGTCTGGCACTTCCAGACCGTTCGGCACGGGATCTGGGACTACGACATCGCCTCGCCGCCGAACCTGCTCGACATTGTCGTCGGCGGCCGGCTGATCAAGGCGGTCGCCCAGGTCTCGAAGACGGGCTTCACCTACGTCTTCGATCGGGCGACCGGCGAGCCGGTCTGGCCGATCGAGCAGCGGCCGGTGAACGCGAAGACGACCGTGCCGGGCGAGAAGCTCTCGCCGCTCCAGCCGTTTCCGACCCGCCCGCCCGCGTTCGAACGTCAGGGCGTCAGCGAAGACGACCTGATCGACTGGACGCCGGAGCTCAGGGCCGAGGCCCTCGAGATCGCCGACAGGCTCGTCCTGGCGCCGATGTTCCCGCCGCTGATCGTCCAGGGCGAGGGCGGCAAGGAGGGGGTTCTCGTCGTGCCGGGGGCTGCCGGCGGGGCGAACTGGCCGGGCGCCTCGGTCGATCCGATGACCGGGACTCTGTTCGTCGAGTCGCAGATGAGGCCGACCGGCATGTCCCTCGTCGTGCCGGATGCAGCTCGCTCCGACTGGCGCTACGTGATCGACTACGTCGACACGCGGGGGCCGCGCGGGCTCCCGCTGCTCAAGCCGCCGTACCGCTCGATCACGGCGATCGATCTGAACCGGGGCGAGCACCGGTGGCGGATTCCGGTCGGTCCGGGCCCGAAGGACCACCCGGCGATCGCGCACCTCGAGCTGGGCGACATGGGCAGTTCGTACATGGGCATGCCGGCGGAAGGGGGGTTGCTCGTCACCCGCACCCTGCTGATCGGCTTCCTGGCGGTCGACGAGGATGGCGACCGGGTGGCCGAGGGCGGACTGCTGCGCGCCTACGACAAGGGGACCGGCGAGTTGCTGGGCGAGGTCGAGGTCGACGCCTGGCTCCACGGTCCGCCGATCACCTACATGCACGAAGGCAGGCAGTACATCGTCGTCGCCGGCGGCGGCGGTCGCGCTCGCCGGGTACCGGATGAACTCATCGCGTTCGCATTGCCGGAGGCGGCCCTTGGCGGCTGAGTTCGAAGCTCGTCCTCGCCGGGGACGCGGCGCACTCGTTCCGGTCGTCTTCGCCTGGGCGGTCGGCGGCCTGCCGGTGATCGCCGGCGCCGAATGCGAACTTCTGGAGACGACCGGAGCGGTGACCGTCGAGTCCTGTCCGATCGAGGGCGCCGACTATCCCCTGTTGCGCGCTCGCGCCGTCGTCCGAGGCTCGATCTCGGCGGTCGTCGCTCTGCTCGAGGACGCGGACGCGTGCCCCGACTGGCAGGCGATGTGCGAGGAGGAACGCGCAACGGCCCTTGAAGGTCCGTTCCGCAGTCTCCGCCAGCGCGTCTCGGGGCGGGGCATCGCTCGACGCGTCACCGCGAATCGTGTCGCTTGGTGGCGCACCGTCGATGGAGGCGTCATCGGAGACATCGCTGGCGCGGACGACCTCGCGCCCGATTTCGAGGGCAAGCGGGTTCTCTGTCTCCGTTCACGGTGGTTTCTGGCGCCTGCTTCGGCGGAGGGGGCGATCGAGGTCGTCCAGGAAAGCGTGAGCGATCCGCAGCCCCCCTTCGGGCTCGGCGCCGGCGTCGTCACGCCGCGTACGGCGAAGACGATGGTCGAGACGCTGACGAAGATGAGCGCTCGACTCGCGACCGGCCCGCCCAGCGCCGGCCCGACGACCGAGTCGCTGCCGCTCCTGGAGGGCGAGTTGCCGGATATCGGCGGAGAGTTCGCCCGCTGCCAGGCGGCGCGCAGAGAGTAGTCGGAGCGCCTGCTCTTGGCCCGGCTGTCGGGCGGCTGGGGTTACGCGCCGGCAACGGGCGGATCGGTCGCAAGCTACGGAACGTCGGGACGTCGAGCTTCGCGGCCGTCGAGCGCCATCGCGGCGCCGAGATCGAACGCCGCGGTCAGGAGGGCCCGCGTGTAGGGGGCGCGCGGCGCTTTGAAGATCTCGGCTGCCGGCCCCTGCTCGACGATTCTGCCGTCCTTCATCACGAGGATCTCGTCGCAAAGGGCGCGGACGACCTTCAGGTCGTGGCTGATGAACAGGTAGGTGAGGCCGTGGCGGCGCTGCAGGTCGAGGAGCAGCTCGACGATCTGCGCCTGGACGGTCATGTCCAAGGAGGACGTCGGCTCGTCGAGCACGACGAAGCGGGGACGAAGGACCATCGCGCGAGCGACGGCGATCCGCTGGCGCTGCCCACCGGAGAACTCGTGGGGATAGCGCCGTCCGATCTCCGGGTCGAGACCGACTTCTCCGAGAACTCGGGCGACTCGTCGCCGTCGGTCGTCGGCGGTGAGCTTCGGCTCGTGGACTCCCAGTCCCTCCGCGACGATGTCCGCGACGGTCAGCCGCGGAGACAGGCTGCCCCAGGGATCCTGGAAGACGATCTGCATCGACCGGCGAAGCGGCCTGAGCTGGCTGAATCCCATGCGGTGGATCGGTTCGCCGTCGAAGACGATCTCGCCGCGGCTCTGGAGCAGCCGGACGACGGCCATCGCGAGGGTCGTCTTGCCGCTTCCCGATTCGCCGACGACGCCGAGACTGTGACCCTGGCGGACGCGGAGAGACACCCCGTCGACGGCCGCGAGGGTTCGTTTTCGCGGCCAGCCCGGCAGCGGAAACTCGACCGTCAGCTCCTTCGTTTCGACCAGGAAGGGTGCGTCGTCGTCCGGAATCGGGCAGGCGCCGCGTGGCTCGGCGTCGATGAGTTTGCGCGTGTAGGGATGAGCCGGGCGCTTGAAGATCTCGGAGGTTTCGCCCTCCTCGACGACGCGCCCCTGCTCCATCACATAGACGCGATCCGCCATCGCGCGGACGATGCCGAGATCGTGGGTGATCAGGAGCAACGCCATGCCGAGCCGTTCCTTGAGCTCCTTGATCAGCGCGAGGATCCGGGCCTGGACAGTCACGTCGAGCGCCGTCGTCGGCTCGTCGGCAATCAGCAGGTCGGGCTCGCCGGCGAGCGCCATCGCGATGATCACCCGCTGCCGCTGACCGCCGGAGAGCTGGTGGGGATACGAATTCAACCGTTCCCGCGCCTCCTTCAGGCCGACGAGCTCGAGGAGCTCGACGGTCCGCTCGCGGGCGGCCCGGCCACGCAGTCCACCGTGAAGGGACAGGACTTCCTCGACCTGTCGCTGGATCGTGTGGAGCGGATTCAGCGAGGTCATCGGTTCCTGGAAGACGATGGAAATGCGGCTGCCTCGGATGGCGAGCATCTCCTGCTCGCCAGCGCCGATCACCTCGCGTCCCTCGATGCGGATCGACCCGCCCGGATGCGAAGCCCGCGGGTACGGCAGCAGCTGAAGGATGGAGAGCGCGGTCACCGATTTGCCCGATCCGGACTCGCCGACAAGGGCCACGGACTCGCCATGGTCGAGCCGCAGGTCGAGCCCGTGGACGACGGAGACGCCGTCGAAGGCGATCGAGAGTTCCGCGACGTCGAGGAAGTGGGGGCCGCGCGTCACGGTCTACGGCGTCCCCGTCCGACGCGGGTCGAAGGCGTCGCGCAGCGCTTCGCCGATGAAGATGACGAGCGTCAGCAACGTCGCCAGGGTGAAGAAGGAGACGACGCCAAGCCACGGGGCGTGCAGATTCGCCCGTCCCTGGGCGAGCAGCCTGCCCAGCGAGGGCGCTTCCGGCGGCAAGCCGAAGCCGAGGAAGTCGAGCGACGTCAGCAGCGTGATGGAACCCGTGAGGATGAAGGGCAGGAAGGTGGCCGTCGCGACCATCGCGTTCGGCAGAACGTGACGGCGGACAATCGTCCAGTCCCGGACGCCCAGGGCCCGCGCCGCGGTCACGTACTGGAAGTTCCGCGCGCGCAGCACTTCGGCCCGGACCAGGCCGACGAGCGCCATCCAACTGAAGGCGACGAGGATCCCCAGCAGCCAGAACACGTTCGATTCGACGATGCTGGCGAGGATGATCAGAACGAAGAGGATCGGCAATCCGGCCCAGATCTCGATCAGGCGCTGGCCGAAGAGGTCGACCTTGCCTCCCAGGTAGCCCTGGGCCGCGCCCACCAGCACGCCGATGAGCGAACTCGACGCGGTGAGCGCCAGGCCAAACAGGAAGGACAGCCGGATCCCGTAGATCAGCCCCGCCAGGACGTCCTTGCCGACGTCGTCCGTGCCGAGCCAGTGGCGGCGCGACGGCGGGTACGGGGCAGGCCCGGGAAGTTCGTAGTCGATCGTGTCGTGCGCGTAGGGAATCGGCGGCCAGATCATCCAGCCGCCGTTGTCGCGCACAAGCTCCCGCACGAATTCCTCGCGATAGTCGGCTTCCGTTTCGAAAACGCCGCCGAATTCCGTCTCCGCGTAGGTCGCGAGAATCGGGAAGTAGAACCGGCCGTCGTGGCGGACGACCAGAGGCTTGTCGTTCGCCAGGAACTCGGCGAACAGGCTGGCGCCGAAGATGACGAGGAAGATCCGAAGCGACGACCAGCCCCGCCGGTTCGCCTTGAAGGCGGCCCATCTCCCGCGCTTCTGGCCGCTCACACGTTGCGGCTTTCGAAGTCGATGCGCGGATCGGTCAGCGTGTAGGTGATGTCCGTCAGGAGCTGCAGGACGAGAGCCAGCAGGGTGGAGATGTAGAGCGTCCCGAAGATGATCGGGTAGTCGCGGGTGACGATCGCCTCGAAGCCCAAGAGTCCGAGGCCGTCGAGCGAGAAGATGATTTCCGCGAGGAGCACGCCGCTGAACAGCGCGCCGACGAGCGCGCGCGGGAAGCCGGCGATGATGACGAGCATCGCGTTGCGGAACACGTGGCCGTAAAGCACGCGCCGCGTCTTCAGACCCTTCGCCTTCGCCGTCAGCACGTACTGCTTGTGGATCTCGTCGAGGAACGAATTCTTCGTCAGCATCGTCAGGGTGGCGAAGCTGCCGGCGACGAGCGCGGAGATCGGCAGAACGAGGTGCCAGAGATAGTCCTTGACGCGCGCCCAGGTTCCGAGCTCGGCGAAACCGTCGGAGACCAGGCCCCGCAGCGGGAAGTACTCGATCATCCCGCCCCGCGCGAAGAGGACGATGAGCAGGACGGCGAGGACGAACGCGGGGATCGCGTAGCCGACGAGAATGACGACGCTCGTCCAGACGTCGAACGGCGAACCGTCGGCAGTCGCCTTGCGGATGCCGAGCGGAATCGACACCGAGTAGACGATGAGGAGCGTCCAGAGTCCGAGCGAGACGGATACCGGCAGCCGGTTCAGGACGAGTTCGAGGACGGGGACGTCCTGGTAGAAGCTCTCGCCCAGGTCGAAACGCAGGTAGTCGCGGAGCATGATGCCGAAACGGACGTGCGCTGGCTTGTCGAAGCCGAACTGGCGCTCGAGTTCCGCGATCAGAGCCGGGTCGATACCGCCGGTCGTCGACAACTCCGTCTCGAGCGTCGCGTTCGCCGCGCCGCCCAGGAGCCCGACGCCGGCGTCGAGACCGGTCCCCTGCAGCCTGGCGATCGCCTGGTCCACCGGGCCGCCCGGGGCCGCCTGGATGATGACGAAGTTGACGAGCAGCACGCCGACCAGCGTCGGCGCCATGAGGAGGATGCGGCGCAGGACGTAGAGGAGCATCGGGGCGTCGAGCGTCGCGGAGCGTTCGTCAGCGGCTCTGGCCGAGGGCCGCGTCGACGCGGGCGCTCTTTTCCTCGTCGAACCACCAGAGGTGCGGAAAGCCGGTCCAGTTCAGGTGTTCGCGCCCCAACGGCGGATGGCCGAAGCGATCCCAGTAGAGGAGATGGCGGCCCTTCGGGGCGCCCTCGGGGATCACGTAGAAACTCCACAGCAGGACGCGGTCAAGCGCCCGGCCGGCGGTGTTCATCTCGTCTTCGGTCTCCGCCGCGATGACCTTCTCGACGAGGACGTCGATCGCCGGATTCCTGATCCCCGCATAGTTCAACAGGTTCGGGGAATCCGCGCTCTCGGACGAGAAGTAGCTGCGCGTTCGGGCCGGCTGCGGGATGCTGTGGGTGTAGATCTTCTGCATCGTCATGTCGAAGTCGTACTTGCGGGCGCGGTTCGTGAAGATGTTCGACTCGACCCGGCGAACGGTCGCATGGATGCCGAGCCGCGTCAGATTCTCGACGAACGGCGCCATCATCCGTTCGTGTTCCCTGAGCATGACGATGATCTCGAACCGGAGCGGCTCGCCGGTCGCCTCGTTGACGCGCTTCATGTCGCGGAGAACCCAGCCGGCCGTCTCGAGCAGCTCCCCGGCCGAGAGCAGCGCCTCCCGGTTGCGACCGTAGCCGGCGGTTTCGGGCAGGGTGAACTCGTGGGTGAAGACGCGTTCGGGGATGTGTTCCCGAAGAGGCTCGAGCAAGGCGAGCTCCGCCGCCGACGGCAGGCCGCGCGCCGCCATGCCGGAACCCAGGAAGAACGTCGTGTTTCTCCGCAGCGCGCCGTACTGGAGCGCGCGGTTGCCCCAGTCGAAGTTGTAGGCCAGAGTCAACGCCTCGCGGACGCGGATGTCCGCGAACAGGGGGCGGCGGGTATTGAAGACGACCGACCAGTGCATCCCGTAGGTCGTTCGCATCCGGTAGGTCTCCTTGTTGAAGAGCCCCATCTCGACCTCGGGGAAGTCGTACGCGGTGGCGACCTCCCGCTCGTCCTGGTCGCGCCAGTAGTCGACCACGCGGGCCTTCAGCGCCTGGATGCCGGCCTTCATGTCCCGGAAGTAGAGCACGACGATGCGATCGAAGTTGTGGTAGCCGCGTCTGAAGTTGAGGTCCTTCGCCCAGTAGTCCGCAACGCGCTCGAAGACGAGGCGCCGTCCCGGGTCGACCTCCTTCAGGCGGTAGGCGCCGTTGCCGAGCGGCCCCTCCAGACTCGTCGCCGTGAAGTCGCGGCCCTGCCAGTAGTGTTTCGCCATCGGCAGGAAGGCGGACGCTTCCATCACCGCTCTGCGGCTCCTCCCTTCGGGGCCGAAGAGGAAGCGGAAGGAGCGCTCTCCGAGGCGCTCGATGCCCTCGACGTGCCGCCAGCCCGCCTTGAAGCTGATCGGACCGTCCGCCTTGAGCGTCCGAAACGTCCACACGACGTCGTCCACGGTGACCGGCTCTCCGTCGTGCCACCGCGCCTCGGGCCGCAGCGTGTACGCCACCCAGCTCGAGTCGTCGGCGACCTCGACCGTCTCGCAGAGCAGGCAGTAGAGAGTCGAGAGCTCGTCCTCCGAAGGCATCATCAGCCGATCCGAGGTCATCACCGTGGTCCGCCAGTTCGACCAGGCCGGCGTACGCCCCATGTCCGCGTAGGGATGGACGTTATTGAACGTTCCCGGGAGCCAGGTCCGCATCTCCCCGCCCTTCGGAGCGTCTGGATTCACGTAGCCGAAGTGCGGGACGTCCGCGGCGTACTTCGGTTCGCCGAAGTACGCGATCGCGTGGCTCGGCTGGGCCGGAAGCGCGGCGTTGACGCTCAAGAAGGCCAGCACGGCGAGCATCGCCGCTGTCGCCGTACCCGAGGGCGCGCGGGGCCGGGAGCTTCTCGAGGCGGCCAGTGCAGGGGTCACGGCCCGTCACGATAGCGGAGACGCGCCGGAGGCGGTCGATTCGCGCGCGGTCGGGCCCGTCGCTCGGTCGGGCCCGTGGTGAAGTCCGCGACGGCCGGTCCGTCCGTCACCGGTGAACGCGCATCCTGCCGCCTCGTCGGCCGGAGAGAGCTACTCGGCCTTCGTTCGACCGCCGATCCAGGAAAGGCGCGAGACTCTCTCGCGCCGGGAGATGCTCAGAATCAGGCTCTCGAGTCGTCCGGCCCCATCCGTCGCCTCGGCCTGGGGCAACTCCTCGAACTCCCGCCTGGAACACGACAGCAGGATCTTCCCGCTGTCGATGACCGCCAGATGTGTCGACACGCGCTCGACGTAATCCAGCATGTGGGAGGTCAGAAAGACGGCGGCGCCGTTCTGCTCGGCCATCTGGCGCAGGATGGACATGACGGTCCGCGCGCTCATCGCGTCCATTCCCTCGAACGGCTCGTCCAGGAACAGGACCCTCGGCGCGTGAAGCGTCGCCGCCGCCAGGCGAATCTTCTTCTGCATCCCATGCGAGTACGTCGTGATCGGCCGCTTGGCGGCGTCCTCGAGTTCGAACACGGCAAGGGCTTCGTCGGTTCGTTGTCCGGCATCTTCGCGGCTCAGACCGTAGATGCGCGCGTAGGACAGGAGCAGCTCCTCGCCGGTCAGGCTTTCGAACAGCGTGCTGCGGTCGGGCACGACTCCGAGTTGCCGCTTGAGCTTCGTATCGTTGATGTCGAGGGTCTTGCCCAGGAGCCGCACGTTGCCCTTGGTGGGCCGCAACAGCCCGGTCAGCATGGACCATGTCGTCGTCTTGCCGGCACCGTTCGGACCGACGAATCCCAGGATCTGCCCTCCGCGAACGTCCAGGTCGACGCCGTCGACGACGACGTTGTTGCCGTACGACCGGGTCAGGTCTTCCGCCTTGATGGCTTCCATCAGCTTGATGCTAGCGCCGGCTGACCGTTCTTCCGCACCCTCGGCGCGAGTTCCTTCGGCCGGTCCGACGAGACGGTCGGGAGGGGTGCCGCAGCTGCACGCGACCCGCCGAGTCGCCTGCAACGGCTGCAGCGGCGCCTTGATCCGGCAAAGCTCATCGAGACTAGATCTCTAGAATCCGTGTTGCCAGAGCTCTGCCTGCCGCTGCCAGTGCGACGGTGACGAACCAGTACGCCGCCGCAATCGCCGCTCCGGACGAGCGCCGAACGCCGAAGACGATTCCCGCTGCAGTGCCCAGGAGGATCACGAACCAGATCGAGAACGGATTCAGACCGCCAAGCACGGCATCCAGCCACGGACCTTCGCTTCGAAACACCATGTCCAGGCCGAGCGTCGGCGATGCGTCCTCGGCTGACTCGATGGCTTCGACGCCCCGGGACGTCAACCAAAGAAGACCTGCCCAGCCATGGAGTTCACTCACCACGTTCAAGTGCACCGTCACCGAGAACGCCTGACGAAACGTACCTTGACCGCCGAACGCCAAGATCAGACCCCAGATGAACAGCGCTTGAACCACGATTCGCGGCGGCGTTACGAACACCTCTCCGGCGGCTGCGAGCCACGGGCCGAAGGCCGCAGCCTCCTCGCTCAGGACTGCGGCGCTACCCCCGGGGAGTCTCTCTTCCATGGCCAAACGCATGCCCTGCTCCACGAAAGGGCTCGAGAGTCCGGCAACAGCAGCCGAGCTAAGCGTGACCGCGAGAAGCGCGCCCAGCCAGGGCGAGACCTCCCGAAGGCGAGTCAGGCACTGCCGGGGCCGGGCTAGCGCCTGTACGACCGTGACGGAGAGAATCCCGCCCCAAGATCCAGTCGAGGTTCTTTCCGACACCGCCTTCTACCTCGCCAAGAGTGTCGCCGCAGTCAAGCGGACTCGGTCCGTACCAGGAGCTCGAGCCCACGCTCCTTGACCAAGCGGGCCTGCCGTGCCCTGAAAGCGCTCCACACACCGAGCGAGAGCACCACGGCGGAGAGAGCGGCCCCTACGGCAAATCCAGGTGCGGCCTCGGTGACGTCGAAGAGGGAAGCAAAGAACCCGCCTGAAACGAACAGGCCCAAACCAACGACGAACGCTCCGTGGGCCAGCATCTTGTGTCCCGCGTCGCCCGCTTCCTGGCCCACCGACTGCCAACGCACGTCGTACCAGCCGTAGAACCCGTCGGCCAAGACGACCGCCGAAGCAGCGATTCCAGCAAGGTAGGCGAGAAGCACCCAACTCAGCGTAAGGCCGCTCCGCAAGGCCACAAGGAGGACCGCGCCGCTCAGCAGCGACGCCAGAACGAGCGAGGGCGTTCGCCCCATCGCCCTGACACCGGCCAAGAGAGTCGTCGGCAGCGAAAAGGACTCTCTCCAGATTCTGCCCGTGGGCAAGGTCGTCTCCGCACGGTGGGCGTTCAGACTTGTGGCCGTTCCAAGGACGGTAACGAGGATCGCGGCGTCCGCGAGCTCCGGCATGCCGCTGAACACGATCAGGGGAGCGACGCCGCACAGCAGTGGCCATCGTAGGGTCCGCTCGCGAAGCATGCTCTCGCACTCGATCAGGCTGACCGCAGACTGCGGCGAAAGACGCTTCAGCCTCCGCAACAGCCAGGCGAGGGGGATTGTCCGACCCAGGCCCTCGCTCCTGGAACGCAGACTGCCTCGAATCTGTCGCGCGAGCAGCGCCCGGTCAACCAGGCCCAGGACGATGGCGCCTGAACAAAGGGCCCCCACACGGATCAGGTTTGCTCCCGTGACCCGAGGCTCTTCAACAACAAGAGCAAGGAGGCCCGCCGGCATCCAGGAAATCCACGTGAACCACGGAGCGGTACGCAGAGACTCAGGGTCAAGCCCGTCCGGGCTGACGCTCACCAACCAGTCGGCGCCGTCCGCGGCGTTCACGATTGCCAGAAACAGCCACAACGCCGTCACCATGCAACCCAGCAGGAGCACCGAACCGGACCAACCCGCGATCAGCCTCTCTCGCCAGTGCTGAAGGATGGAGCCGAGCCAAGCATGAATGACGACCGTCGCGGCCACGCCCAGGACCAGCATCGCGGCGCCGGCAGTTCCCTCGGGCCTCGCGAGAACGAGGTAGACGAAGCCGGGCCCGAAGGCGATGCACCACCAACCTGCAAGACTCAAGCCCACCCGCAAGCGGTACAGCGCGCCAAAGCCGAGCGGCATGGACAGCAACGGCCGAAGGTCCAGCAGGAAGTTCATGGACCGGTCGAGCACGACCTGGATGAACAACCAAAGCAGGGACGCACCCGTGAAGACGAGCACGAAAAGAACCTGCCTCGCACCGACATCCTGCTGTCCGAGAATCGCCCACAGAAGCAGAATGCCCGCAATCGCCGGGAACACGACGTTCGCCAAGCCCAGCACGAGAAGGAAGCCGAGGGACCGCTTCGTCAGGCCCGACTGCCTGAACGCATCGCTCAGAAGGGTGCGCACCAACGCCCATGTCGGTGCGACGCCGGTCGTGTACCTCTGACTCAAGTGCCGGATCACTTCAGTTACGTCCCCTCTCGAACGCCGGGCGTGAAGACTACAGGGCGAAGCAGCCCGCCCTGCCGATTCTTCCCAGCTGGCACTGCCGACGAACAAGGCGGCTCCCTCATCGCGCCTTGCTGGACCGGCTCCTGACCGCTCTCGGCGCGACGCCCACTCCCACCGCGGGCTGCTGAGCGCGTCGGGCTACGCCCGGGTTGGTCCAGATCCACCATCTGCCGCCGCGGGTACCCTGCCTGCTACCGAGGTCTGTTGGTCTCCGGCCGCGGGCTCGCCGCCCCTCCGCCACACGCCGCTGTACACTTCGTCGCTCGTCGACGAGCAAGGAAGGAATGGAGCGTGAACGACGTCTCGAGACGCGTACCCGCCGGAACGGCCGGTCCCCGGAACACGGACCGGTATCTCGGTGAGGACTCGGCTTCGCGGTCGCTCTTCGAGCGGGCGCTCGGCGTCATGCCGGGCGGCAACAGCCGCCACACGCTGGTCATGGACCCGTATCCGATCTATGCGGCCTCGGGCCGAGGCTGCATCGTCACGGACGTGGAAGGCGAGGAACGCATCGACTTCGTGAACAACTACACCTCGCTCATCCTGGGGCATTCGGATCCTGGGGTGACCGAGGCGGTCGCTCGGGTGATCCGGAACGGCACGGCATTCTCGCTGCCGACGGAGACGGACATCCGGCTCGCCGAACTGCTGATCGAGCGCATCCCTTACGTCGACCAGGTGCGGTTCGCGAACTCGGGGAGCGAGGGCGTCCTGCTCGCCATCCGTGCCGCGCGCGCGGCGACCGGGCGCGGGAAGATCGCGAAGTTCGAAGGCTGCTACCACGGCATCTACGACTACGCGCAGGCTTCCGACAGCTCGCGGCCTGGGAACTGGGGCGAGTCGGCCCGGCCGGCGACGACGCTCGAACCGAGCATGGCGAAGAGCCTGGAGACGGACGTCGTCACGCTGCCTTTGAACGACCTCGAGGTGTGCAGCGCCCTGATCGACGAGCACCGGGACGACCTCGCGGCGGTCCTGTTCGATCCGCTGCCCGCCGCGCTCGGGCTCATCCCGCCCGATCTCGACTTCGTGGCCGGAATCCGGGCGAAGACGCGGGACTGCGGCGCCCTGCTCATCGCGGACGAGGTCCTCTCGTTCCGCATCGACTACCGCGGCGCCTGCCACCGCTTCGGCGTCGAGCCGGACCTCGTAGCGCTCGGCAAGATCATTGGCGGCGGCTTCCCGGTCGGCGCCGTGGCCGGCAAGGCGGAGGTCATGAGGGTCTTCGACCATCGGGAGGGCGAGCTCGTTCACCACGGCGGCACGTACAACGGGAATCCGGTGACGATGGTCGCCGGCTACGAGACGATGAAGCGGCTTGAGCGGGAGGTCTTCGCCGAGTTCGACCGCCTGGGCGACCGCTTGCGGGACGGGCTCCAGGAGGTCCTCCGCCGGCACGGCATCGAGGCCACGGCAACCGGCCGCGGCTCGCTCTTCTCCGTCGTTCCAGGCAACGAACCGCCCGCGGACTTTCGCGCCGTGTTCAACGCGCGTTCCGCGGCGCCGCAGCTTCAGAAGATCGCCCTGGAGATGCTGAACCGGGGGATGTTGATGGGCGCCCGCGGTCTCTTCGGCGCTCTCTCGACGCCGATGGGCGACTTGGAGGTCGACCGCTTCCTCAAGGCCGCCGACGACGCCGCGGCCTACGTGCTTGCCACGTCAGCTTAGTTGGCGCCGCACGATCGGCGGATGGCCGAGGTTCAGGCGAACGTCGCCGCTCTTCAGAGCCGCGCCAGGAGGACCGCCAGCAGGTCGTCCCGCACCCGGTTGCGGAAGTCGAGGTCGTTCTGGTTGAACTGAACGGCGACGGCGATGCCGGAGTCCCTGTGGTAGTACATCGTGGAGCGCCAGCCGGGGAACCAGCCGCCGTGGCCGACGAGTTCGCCGTGCGGGCTGTCGCCGCGGTAAACGCCGAGGCCGTACGTCGCGTTGGCGTCTTCGCCGCGGTAGCCGGAGTTCAGCATGTCCTCGAGGTACGGCCCGTCGAGGGCGCGTTCCTCGTAGAGAACCTTCGCCCAGCGGGCCAGGTCGCGCGAGTTCGAGACGTAACCGCCGCCGGTCCACTCGGTCTGTGGGCTGAAGGCCATCAGGTCGCCCTCGGCCGTCTTCGCGGGAAGGGAGAAGGGGTTGTCCTCGCCGATGTGTCCCGGAGCGAGGTCGGGGAAGTCGCGGCCGATCTGTTCCACCGTTCGCGGCAGGTCGTGGCGGTCGAGGACGCGGCGTCGGGCTTCGTCGTAGTACTCGCCGCCGGAAGCCGCCTCCAGGATCAGGCCCGCCACGATGAAGCCGGTATCCGTGTAGGCGTAACCCTCGCCGGCCGGGAACAGGGGCGCCTTGTCGAGGACGTATTCGACGAGCTCCCGCGGCTCGAACCAGGCGTCGGGGTCGCCGGCCGGGCCGCGTCGGGACCGGGCCTTGCTCTGCCAGGCCTCGTCGTAGACGTGATCAGTGAGCCCGCTCGAGTGACTCAGCAGGTGGCGGAGGGTCATCGTCTCGTGGTTCGGAAGGCGCGGCCACCACGGTTCGTTTCCCAACCAGCGCGAAGCGAGGTCGTCGAGCCCGAGCAGTCCCTCGTTCACCATGCTGAGGGCGGTGGCGGCGGCGATCGTCTTGCCGATGCTGCCGGCGGGCATACGGTGCGCAGGATCCATCGGCAGTTCGTTCTCCGGGTCGGCGTAGCCCGTCGCGGCAACGCCCTCGCTGCCGTCCGGGAGGACGAAGGCGGCCGTCGCGCCGATGAAGCCGAGTTCCGCGCCGAGTTCATCGAGCCGCTGCTGGAACGCCCGCTCGGTTGCCGTCAACTTCGTGTCCGGGGCAGGCGGGGCGGCGCAGGCGAGAAGGACGGCGCCGGTGACGGTGACGGAGACGGCGACGGTGACGCTACTCCCACCCGTAGGCCGCCCGTATCCGCATCGGCAGTTCGAAGAAGATGACGGGGTTCGCTTCGCTGCTGTTCGCCAGAATGACATAGCCGTTGCCTCCTTCGAGCGATCCGACGAGGTTCCCGCGGAAGCCCCAGTTGCCGCCGGTGTGCCCGAAGAGACGGTCCGCTTCGCCGGGCGGTGCGGGCCGGTGCGGCGAGACCGAGCCGGTGGTGAAGCCGAGAGCGTAGTGGCCGACGCCGCCGCTTGTCACCATCCGGCGCGCAAACTCCGTCGTCAGGATCCGGTTCGAGCGCCCCTCGAGGGAGAGCTGAACCTCGATCAGGAACTTCGCGAGGTCCGTCGGCGTCGTCCATAGCCCCGCCGCGTAGAGCTCCGGGTAGACGTGCCAGTCCACGCGGGGCGCCCCGTCCTTGTCTGCCTTCGTTACGGCGCCGCCGGCCCGCGCCGCGTTGCCGTAGAGCGCCGCCGGCAGCGGTTGGCAGAAGCAACTGCGGGTCATGCCGAGCGGATGGAACACCGTCTCCCGGAGGATCCGGTCGAAGGGCTTCGATCGAGCCTCGCTCAGCGCAAGCTGCAGAATCGTCGAACCGCCCCCCGAGTACTCGTAGCGAGACCCCGGCGCCCAGGCAACGACGACCGGTTCGGTGTTCGCGACCGTGCTCTTGCCCTTCCGTCCGAGAATCTCGGGAACTGTCGGCAGCGCGGCGCCCGGCTCGTACCCCGGGAAGCCCGAAACCGTCGTTCCCGCCGTCATGCTCAAGAGCATCCGCGGCGTGACCGGGGTCTCGGCGAGCAGCTCGGCGTCGTCCACGAGCTTCCAGGAGCGGAGGATCGAGTTCATGTCGTCGTCGAGCCCGAAGAGCCCGTCCTGGACGGCCCGCAGGACGGCCATCGCGGACACCGGCTTGCTGATCGACGCGGCCTGGAAGATCGTGTCCTTGTCGGCGGGCGCGCCGGTAGATTCGTCCGCAACGCCCCAGGCCTTGGCCCAGTCCAGCTGGTAGGCCTCGACCACGGCAATGCTGAGCGCCGGAATGTCGTGGGTCGCCATCAGCTCGGCGAGGCTCTTGCCTGCGTCGTCGCCGGCGCCCGCCTCCCGCGGCGCCTCGATGCGGGCGATGAGCTCCGCCGGGCCGTCGAGATCCGGGGCGACGGGCTGCGCCTCGAGCGGCGCGGCGAGAAGGCTCGCGAGCAGGATGAGCCCGAAGCCCGGAACGGACTCGGGCCGCCCGATGCCGGTCGAACCGGAGGGAGCGTCGTTCACCGCCGCAGGTTAGCGGAAGCGAGCGCCGACGCATCCGGAGCGTCCCGCCGGATGCCCGGGGGAAGTCGGACCGCCAGCGGCGAGTGTCTACTTCCCGCCGGCCGACGGACCCGCTCCGCCGCCGAGACCATAGAGGGTCTTCCGGCCTCCAAGCCGGAAACTCGCCATCACGCCGACCTCGCGCTGGTCGGTCAGCGAACCGCGGATGACGCCGGTGCCGAAGCCGTAGCCTTCATTCGGCCGCCACTGCTGCACGGCGATCTCGTCGAGCACGTTCTTTGCGAACGCGTGGACCTGGAGACCCTCGATCCCGGTGAACCAGATCGCCCGGAGGTCGATACGGGTGTACTCGGGGATCTTGTACTTCGGCAGATTGCTGATGTCCGCGTTCTTCTCCGTCGTGTGCCCGAGCGTGCCGAGGAGGCGGAGGTCGCCGAGATCGTAGATCGCCGTCAACGAGAACTTGTGCCTGGGCTGGAGCGGCATCCGGTTGCCGCCGAAGTTCGTGAAGCTGGCGATCTCCTGGGTGAACGTGTTTCCCTCGCGGTCCTGGAACTCGACCGTCTCGGTCGGCGCGTCCGGGTCGCAGCAGTAGGTCGTCTCGAAGTCGCCCATCGTCGAGTCGAGATAGTTGTACCAGCCGCGAATCGTCAACCGGTCGGTGGCCCGGAAGGCGGCGGTCAACTCGAGCCCCGAGATCCAGCTGCCCTCGATCGTGTTCATCTCGCCCTCGAAGACGCCCTCGCCTGGAATCCTCCGCTCGACGGGAATCAGGCGCTGGGAGTTCACCCAGTAGCTCTGGTAGTCGTTGTAGAAGACGGCGGCTTCCAGCTGGAGGCGGTTGTCGGCCAGAAGGCCCTTCCAGCCGCCCTCGTAGTTGACCATCTCCTCCGAGTCGAAGGTCACCTCGTTGAAGTTGCCGAAGCCGACGAAGCCGCCGGGACGGCCGCCCTTGGAGACGCGGCCGTACCACATGCTGGCGGGATTCGCCGAGTACTGGAACCCGGCGTTCCACGTCGTCTGGGTCCACTTCGCGTCGTTCTTGCCCTCGAAGCCCTCCACCGCGGCGTTGCGGAAGATCCAGAGGTCGACCGCGAGGCCGAAGTCGATGCCGATTCGGATGTCGTTCTGGACGTGGGTCTTGATGTCCTCATCGTGCCGGATCCCGCCGAACAGCGTCCACGCGTCGCCGACCTGGTACTCGACGTTCCCGTACCAGGCCTGGGTCTCGAACCGCGAGTGGCCGTAGAAGTCGAGCCAGTGGCCGTTCATGCTGCCGTTGGAGAACGCGCCGACGGCGCCCGGCGCGTTCGACCAGTCGAGAAGCTCGCCGGGGCATGCCCAGACGCCGCCCTGACCCGAGATTGCCGAGGTCGTGCCGTGCACTTCCAGCAGAGGCAGCCCGAAGTCCGCGGCCAGTCCCGCGAGCGACGCCTGGCACGTCGCCAGGGAGTCCGTATTGAAGACGCGGTCCGCGAAGTCGAAGAAGCGGGCGTTGTAAGGCTCGTCGCCTTCGCGCTGGAAGCCGCCCAGGACGAACTGGAAGTCGCCGGCGAAGCTCGACGCCAGACGCAGCTCGTGCGAGGTCTGTTCCGAGTAGCGGAAGTAGTTCGTCATCGTGTCGGCGAACGGGTAGCCGTTCGCGTCGAGGAAGGGATCGTCGGGACCGCCGACGCGCGACGTGCCGTCGGTGTCCGTCTGCGCGTTCTCCGTCGTCTCGCGATAGCCGCCCTTGTAGGACAGGGACATTCCGCGGCCGGGCCGCAGATTCATGTCGACCACGGCCATCTCGAGTTCCGAGTCCTCGTTGCCGGGCGTGTTGTAGTCGACGACGTTCCGCAGCTCGTCGCCGGGACAGATGAGCCGGTTCGGATCGCTGAGATCGCAGTCTCTGACCGACGGCGCCTGGTTTGCGGCGCCGAGGAAGGGGTTCGGGAACAGGCAGGTCGGATTGCCTTCCGGGTCCGTTCCGGTCAACAGGCACTCCGTCGTGACGTCCCGTCCGGTCAGTTCGACCGAGGTCCGCGGAGCGCCACTGTCTTCGCGTCCGGCATAGCGGACGTTGAAGTCCACCGTCTCGCCCAACCAGCGGAGTTGGGGGGCCCAGTGGGTGTTGTCCGGCTCGTCGTAGTCGCCGCCGGGGCCGATGTTCGTCTGCGCTCCCTCGCCCTGCCAGCTTCCTGCCGTCAGCCGCCAGCTCATCCCGCTGTCGCCGACCGGTCCGCCGAGCGCGAGGTCGCCGCGCTCTGAGGTCTGATCCGTCAGCTCGGCAAGCGCGTTCACATCGAACTGGGCGGTCGGCTTGATCGTATTGAAACTGATCGCTCCGGCGATCGCGGCCCGCCCACCGGTCGTTCCCTGCGGACCCCGCGCCACGTCCATGCTCTCGACGTCGAACAGGTTGCCGGGCTCGAGAGCGTAGAGCTCGTCGGTGTAGATGCCGTCGACGTAGGTGGCGACCGCCGTCGCCTGGAAGAACTCCTGATTCCGTTGGGAGCCGATGCCGCGCAGGTAGAGGTGGTTGCCGTGGCCCGAATCGGGCGACTGGTGGCCGATCTGAAGACCCGGCGTGAGCGCTTCGAGATCGTTGTTGTTGTTCATTCCCAGCTCGACGACCATGCCCTCGTTGAAGCCAGTGACGGTCATCGGACGCTTCAGCACGTTCTCTTCGCCGAGTTCGCCCTGGACGACGATCTGCTCGACGACCGAGAGGCCGAGAGCGAAGTCGACGGAAGCCGTGCCTTCCGCGGACAGCTCGATCTCCGCGGTTGCGGACCGGAAGCCCTCGAGCGCGGCGAGGACCGTGTACTCGCCTGCCGCTACGTCGTCGATGCGGAACGCGCCGACGGCGTCCGTCCGCGTGCTCTTGCCGGCATCCTGGCCGTCGGCGGTCTGGAGGCTGACGGTGACTCCGGGCAGCCGGCCGCCCTCGCGGTCGTACACCGTACCCGAGACGCTTCCCTCCTGGGCTGCGGCCGGCATGGCGACCAGAGCCAGGGCCAGAAGAGCGAGCAGGTTCAGCTGGCGGTTCCTTCGCCCGTTGCGATGTTGGCGGTTCATCCTCATCCTCCTGAGACGTTTAGGCGCCGCGGTCGTTCGCCGGCTCGCGGCACGACGTCAACGGCGAACGGAGGACGCCGACCAACCGGCCGCGGACCGACTGCCGCGACGGAGACCTTCTGTCTGGGTGCGTTGAACATGTTACTGCGTTTCATGTTCATGGCAAGCTTCGATCTTGGGTGGACGTTCCGAGATCGTGATGACACACCGTTACAAGTTGGCTATAGTGAGGAGAAGAGAACGAGGAGGGAAGATGAGAGTTCACAAGGCGCCCCCAGCCGCTGCCGCTTTGTTGCTCGCTGTCCTGGCGGCGCCCGAAGTCGCGGCTCAGGACGCCTGCGTGCCGGGCGGCAAGGCGTCGACGATGCCGGAGACGGCGTCCGAGTACGCCGCGATGTGTGTTCCGCATGTCGGCGTGCCGCCGACCGTCGACTGCGGCGCGGGAGTGCGGATCCCGATCCACGTGAACGGCGTCGAGGTGTTCGAAGATGCGGGCTACCGCGAGTGCGACACGCCGGACTTCAAGGGCAACTGCAACGTCGGCTCGCGGATCGGGCGGGTGGAAGGCATGGCGGCCGACGGCAGCCCGTTGGAGGATGTCGTCTGGGCGTACCTCTGCCGCTCGGCAGGTCGGGAGCTCTTCGAGAAAGGCATCGCCTCCGTCCAGATGATCGGCCACAACAAGACGACGGGCGCCACCTGCTTCTTCGAATCGCCCGACGCGAAGGGCGACCTGGTACAGGGCAGGGAGTACCTTCACTTCGACGACGATGGCTTGCTCGCCGGGAAGCTCCCCGGGCCGGACTCCGACGAGTTCGACAAGGCCTTCATTCCGCCGCCTCCGGGCGTCCAGTGCGCGCAGTGCCATCAGAACAATGCCTTCCTGCACGACCCTTGGATCGACGGGGCGAAACTGCCGTCCGATCCGAGCGAACCCGTTCTGCCGGGATGGGTCGATCCGGAGGCGCCGTACTGGGTGGTCGGCGGAACGCACTGGGATCTGAGGACCCCGCACATCGAGGGCAACGCCTGCCTGGACTGCCACCGCGCGCCGACTCGGACCGCCCGGCTGCTCGAGGCCGGCCAGGTGCACGTGAACGAGTTCATGCCGCCGCGGAGGCCCGGCAGCCTGAAGGCGGACTACGCGGCGCTGCTCGCTTGCCACGACGACGGCCCGGGGAACACGCCGGGATGCGACTGGGCGATTCCGCCGGGCGGCGGTTGCGAAGGCCGGATCGTCGCCGGAAAGCCTGGCGACGGCGCGGTCGGCGGCATTCCGACCGGCGCGGCCGCGGGTGGCAAGAGCGAGAAGAAGTAGGCATGCGCCGCGCCGCTCGAAGAGAAGAGCCCTGTCCGCATGTCCAAGCTTGACCTGACGGATCGCGTCGCGGTCGTCACCGGCGGCGCCGGCGGCATCGGCAGTTCGATCGCCAAGGCCTACGCGGAGGCAGGCGCCAGGGTCGTCGTCGCTTCTCGCAAGAAGGAGAACCTGGACGTTGTCGTCGACGAGATCGAGTCGGCCGGCGGCAAGGCGCTGGCCATCGCCTGCGACATCACGGCGCCTGCTCAGGTCGACGGGCTCGTTGCCGCCGCCGTCGACGCGTACGGAAGGGTCGACGTGATGGTGAACAACGCCGGCGGCGGCGCCGCGCCGAGCTTGCCCGAGGACACGCCCTACGAAGAGTGGCGCCGCATCGTCGACTTGAACCTGACCGGAACCTGGCTCTGCTGCATCGCCGCCGGCAAGCAGATGATCGAACAGCAGAGCGGCAACATCATCAACATCTCGTCGATCGCCGGTACGAAGGGCCACCCCGGCATGCTCCACTATTCCGCCGCCAAGGCGGGTGTGATCAGCCTGAGCAACAACCTCGCGTTTCAGTGGGCGAAGCACAACATCCGGGTGAACTGCGTCGCGCCCGGTCTGATCGCCACGCCGGCCATGGTCAAGTGGGGCGTCATCCAGCCGGCCGAGAAGGAGGACGGCACGCCGGTCCCGCGCCTCGAGCGGCCGCCCGACCCCGAGGATGTCGCGGACCTCTGCCTGTTCCTCGCGTCGTCCGCCTCCGACCTGCTGACCGGCGAGGTCATTCCCATCCGGTCCTGGACGCGGCTGGACCGCTTCTGGAACTGAAGTCGATGGACGAGACTGCCGCAACGGCCGCATCCGTCGTCCGGCCGCTGGCTACCCGGAGCGACGATCTCGACCTGCTGGGGGGCAAGGGTCGGTCCTTGTCCCGTCTGGCGAGCGCGGGCTTCGCCGTGCCGGCCGGCTTCCACGTGACGACGGCCGCCTACCGGTCGTTCGTTGCCGAGCACGGTCTCGAGCAGCGGATCGTCGAGCTGGCCAAGCCCGAACTGGCGAACGGCGTCGTCTCGTTCGACAGGGCGTCGGCGGCGATCCGGGAACTCCTTGCCGCGCCGGCTCTTTCCGACGAGTTCGCGGCCGAGATCGTCGCCGCCTACCGCCGCCTGGCGCTCGGCAACGCGCCGGTGGCGGTCCGTTCCTCGGCGAACGCGGAAGATCTTCCCGAGGCGTCGTTCGCCGGCCAGCAGGACACCTACCTGAACGTGCGCGGGGAGGAAGCCGTGGTCCGCGCGGTGCGCGATTGCTGGGTTTCGCTTTGGACGCCGCGCGCGATCGCTTATCGCCACCAGATGGGGATCGGTCACGGCGGGGTGGCGATGGCGGTCGTCGTGCAGATCCTCGTTTCGTCCGAGGTCTCCGGCATCCTGTTCACCGCGAATCCGGCGACCGGCGAACGCTCGGAGGCGATGATCAACGCGAGCTTCGGGCTCGGCGAGGCCGTCGTCGGCGGTCAGGTGACGCCGGACACCTACGTGGTCGACCGCGCGACAGGCGAGGCCGCCGAGACGGTCATCGGCGCGAAGGAACAACAGATCGTCCAGGACGAAGAACAGGGTACGCGTCTCGAACAGACGTCCGAAGCCGAACGGCGAAGATCGTCCCTTTCGCCGGAGGAGATTCGCGAACTCGTCGAGCTGGGCGGCTCCGTCGAGGCGGAGTTCGACGGCGTGCCCCAGGACATCGAGTGGGCGATCTCGAGCGGCCAGCTCCATCTGCTGCAGTCGCGGCCGATCACGAACTTGCCGCCGCAGCCGATCGAAGTCGAGTGGGCGCCGACGCCTCCGGCCCGCATCCTGACGCGCCGGCAGATCGTCGAGAACATGCCGGACCCGATCTGTCCCCTGTTCGAGGAGCTCTACCTGACGATCGGTCTGGAGAAGGCCCGCAAGGGGAAGAGCATGATGATCGGCGGAGGCCCCGTCTTCGTCACGATGAACGGCTTCGCCTACCAGCGCGCCGACTGGCCGCTGCTGTTCCCGGATGGCGGAAACGAAAAGTTCACCAAGCCCACGGAAGCCCAGCTGGAAGAGGCGGAACGGCTGGCAGCCGAGAGGCGCAAGGACTCTCCCGGGGCGAACGAGCAGATGGCGGCAGCTGACCTGAAGCTGTTTCGGGAGGAGCTGAACGCCGAGGACCGTCACGCCTTCGACGCCTGGGCCGCTTCGGCGAATCTCGGCGCGGGGCTCGCGCAGCGGGTGACGATGCCCGAGAGCGGGAACCCGACCTACGTCGCCTTCAATCGGACGGAGTGGAACGAGGGCGTGCTGAAGAAGTGGCGGGAAGAAACGCTGCCGCGCCTCGTCCGGATAACCGACGAATGGCGCCAGGTCGATCCCGCCGCGGCTTCCGACGAGACCCTGCTCGAAGGCATCTGCGCCCTCGCCGTCGCCGAGGGCGATTACTGGTCGAACGACACGAGCCACACGTTCGGCGTTGCCAAGTCGACTGACGACCAGCTCCAGTGCTTCCTGCGCGAGACGCTTCCGGACCACCGCTTCACGAGCGGACAGTTTCTGAGCGGCTTCAAGTCGAAGACGATGGAAGCGAACGACGCGATCTACGAAGTCGCCAAGCGGATCCGCGCGGACGATGCGCTATGGGAACTCGTGATGACGACGCCGGCATCGCAGCTGGTCGCCGCGCTCGAGGAACATCCGGCGAGCGGGCCGGCGCTCGCGGCGATCCGCGACTACCTCGGGACCTTCGGGCACCAGGGCTACACCCTCGACTTCGTCGAGCCGCCGCAGAGCGAGGATCCGACGCCGTTCTTCGCCAACCTGAAGACGATGGTCGCGAACCGGGACTACAGCCCGGAGCGACACGAGATCGAGGCGGCCGAGAAGAAGCGGAAGGCGCTGGCCGCGATCGAAGATCTGCTCGACGGTCTCGAGTATTGGCAGTTCCGCTTCCGCCTCTGGTTCACCCGGCGCTACTACGCGATCCGCGAGGAGACGATGTTCTACCTCGGCAGTTCCTGGCCCGTCCTGCGCTCGCTCGCGGCGGAGCTGGGGCGGCGCATGGTCGAGGCCGGCACGTTCGTTCGTCCCTCGGACATCTACTTCTGCGTCACGGACGAGATCCGGGAGGCGATCGAGGCCCGCGCGCGCGGCGTCGCGAAGCCCGGTCTGGGTGCGCTCGCCGCCGAACGCCGTGAACTCCGCGAGGCGCGGAAGCGGCTGCATCCGCCCGGCACCGTACCCGAGGAGGCGAGCGAGCATCCGTCGATCGCCTTCAAGGAAACGCAGACGCGGAACGACCCGACGAGCTCCACGCTGCGGGGCGTCCCCGTGAGCCCCGGCATGGTCACCGCTCCGGCGAGCCTGATCAAGTCGCCGCCCGAGTTCGACCGCATGCGGTCCGGCTCCATCCTCGTCTGCCCGATGACGAATCCCGCCTGGACGCCGTTGTTCGCCCATGCCTCGGGGCTCGTGACGGACATCGGCGGCATCCTGGGGCACGGGTCGATCGTCGCCCGCGAGTACGGCATCCCCGCCGTTGTCGGCACGGGCACGATTACCCAGCGGGTGAGCGCGGGGCAGGAGATCAGCGTCGACGGAGACGCTGGCTTGGTGACGCTCCACGAACCGACCTGAAGTCGCTGGCGGAGCGGGAGCCGGGCCGACGGAGCGATACGCTTTGCCGAGGATGAAACAACCTGCGGCGCTCGCCATCGCGTGTCTGCTGTGCCCGGCAGCCGGCGCCCCGCAGCCTGCTCCGGAGAGCTTCACCGAGACGATCGACGTGCGCGTCGTCAACGTGGATGTCTGGGTGACCGACCGCGACGGCAATCCGGTCACGGGTCTTCAGGCCGACGACTTCGAGGTACGGGAGGACGGCCGGCCGGTCGAGCTGTCGAACTTCTTCGAGTTCACGGACGGGCTGGACGCGAACGCGCGGGAGCGTGAGGCATCGAGTTTTCGAGGCCGCCGGCCTCGGCGGAGCGACCTGGACCGGTTCGTTCCGGCCGAGCCGCCGCCGCCGGAGCACCGGCTGAGCCTGATGGTCTACGTCGACAACTTCAACCTGACGCCGACGGACCGCAACCGGCTGCTCCCCTTTCTTCGTCAGTTCTTGAGCGCGCGCTTGAGTCCGTACGACAGAGCGATGCTCGCGGTCTTCCACCGGGGCCGGTTCGAGGTCGCCCAGCCGTTCACGAACGAGGCTTGGCGCGTTGCCGAAGCGACTCACCAGCTGGAGGAGCTGGTTGGCGCCCGCGAAGCGACCGAGTCGATGCGTCTCGACATCCTGCGCGAACTGAACCGAGACGATGCGAGTTACGTCCAGGCGATGGGACTCGTCCGCAACTTCGCCGCGACGGTCAGAAGCGAGGTCGAGGCCTCGCTCGGGAACCTCCGCAACGCGATCCAGGCGATGGCGGGGCTGCCGGGGCGGAAGGCCGTTCTCTATGTCAGCAACGGACTGCCCATGCGGCCCGCCGAGGACCTGTTCCGGGCCGTCGAGGAGCGGTTCACGGATTCGCGGGGGCGTTGGCGCGGCGGGCAGTCGCCCTTCAACGCGACGAACGACGGGATGGATGTCGCCAACGCGTCGATCGAGGCCTACCAGTACGATCTTTCGAGACGATTCGACGAGCTCGCTTCGCTTGCGAACGCGAACCGCGTCACCTTCCACGGCGTCGCCGCCGCAAGCGCGCGGATCAGCGGCATGAACACGGCCGATCTCCGGTTCTCCTCCAGCATCGAGTTCACCCGCACCGCGAATCTCGAGGAGCCGCTGCTCCGTCTGGCCGAGCGCACCGGCGGACGGGCGATCGTGAACACCCGCAACTTCGCGGGCGGTTTCGACCTGATCGGAAGGGACCTCCAGAACCGCTACTCGCTCGGCTACTCGCCGACTCGCGTCGAACGGGGAGCCGCGCACCGGATCGAGGTCGAGCTGACCGACGAGGCCCGTCGGCGCGAACGCCGACGCCTGACGCTCCGTCATCGCGACAGTTATGTCGACAAGCCGGTCTCGACGGAGATGGCGGACCTGACGTTTGCGGCCCTTGCGATGGGCGAGGCAGCGAACCCGATGGGAATCCGGATCGCCCCTCTCCGCGGCCCCGGCAGCGAGCTCATCCTCCCAAGCGGCGACGTTCAGTCGAGGATGCTCGTCGCCATCCCGATCGGTCGGTTGACTCTGGCGCCGGTTGCCGACGAGCACGAGGCGAGGGTCCGTCTCTGGGTGCAGGTCGGCGACAGCGAGGGCGGCGCCTCCGCCGTCACGGAGCACGCCGTTCCGGTGCTCGTCGCGGAGGGCGACATCGAGGAAGCGCGGGGACGTTCGTGGCCCTTCGCGATCGACGTGGTCACCGCGCCCGGTCCGCATCGCGTGGCGGTCGGCGTGCGCGACGACCTCTCTTTGACGACCTCCGTCGTCACGCTCGACCTCGACGCCGGCAATGCGCCGGCCGCGGCCGTCGAGGCCCCCGCCACGGTTGCCGACGCGCCGCCCCTGCCGGACACGGCCGAGCGGTGGCTCGCCGATGCCGCGGCGCACTACGAACGGTCCGAGCTCGAACAGATGGTGGAGGCCGCCCGTCGGGCGCTCGTGCTGACCGAGGACATCCGCTTGCGAGCCCGGGCCTACAACGCGCTCGGCGTGGCCCTTTTCGACAAGCCCGGCCGGACGGAGGAGGATGTGCTCGAAGCGGAGGATGCGTTCCGTCGCGTCGTCGCCGTCATGGACGAGGAGGCGTCCGCGGCGCCTCGGTACAGCCTTGCCAAGCTGCTCGTCGAGTCCGGCCGCCCCAAGGAGGGCGTCGCCGAGGCGCGGAGCATCCTGGCCATCTCGTCCGAAGGCGCGATAGCCGATCGGGCGCGGGTCCTCGTCTGTCATTCAAGAGGTGCGGCGGGGGAGGAGGTCGCGAACCCACCCGACGGCGCCGCCTCGGGCGGCACGCCGGGCGAAGTGATCTACCAGGTCGCTCACGAGTACACCGACGAGGCCCGGCGCGCCGGCATCGAAGGCGCTGTCGAACTGCGCGTCCGCGTCGACGAGGAAGGTTGCGTCGTCGACATCGACGTGCTCGAAGGGCTGTCGCACGGGCTCACCGAAAGCGCCGTAGAGGCAGCGAGCCGAACCGTCTTCCGGCCGGCAACGGAGGACGGCGAACCCGTGGCGGCGGCCGTCCAGACGACGTTGCGTTTCGACCGGACCGTCCAGTGACTCGGCCCTCGCTGCCGCCCTCAGGCTCCGTGCCGCCTGCCCCGAGGTTCAGTCTCCGGCCGGCATCTCGACGGCGAGCAGCTGCAGGAATCGCCGCTTCTGGTCCTCGCTCATCGCCTGGAAGTCCGGGACGGCCATGTCGGTCGTCGGCATGTCCGCGAACTCCGGCGAAGACGTCTGCAGGCTGGCGGCGATGTTGTGCAGCCCGCCGCCTTCCTCCATGCCCTTGCCCAGCGCGAGCCCGACCTCCCGCGGCCAGACGTGCTTCGGGCCGCCGCCGAGACCGAGAGGATTCGGCCGCCCGACGTACTCCTCGATCTGCTGGAACATGACCTTCTCTTGAGCCGACCGCCGCATCTGACCCTCGCGGCCGTACTTCGTGCGCGACTGGTTGCAGATCGAGGCCCAGGGCATCGCGATGTGAAAGCCCGGGAGCGCGCGGCACTCCTCGGGAGCGCCGTCGCCGCCGGTGACCCGACCGTCCTTGACCATGAGGTAGTACGCCGCCATCTCGCGGCCGCCCTCGAGCAGGCGCGCCGGCGGATGCGTGTAGATCTCGGTGAAGCCCCAAGCGGTGTCGCCGGGCAGGTCGCCTTCTTCGAGGAGCTGCACGCCGTAGCGGGCGCACGCCTCGCACCAGGCCTTCGAGCCGAATTCCCCGACCGGCGCGAGTTCGTCCACTTGAATTCTGGTCATCGCTCCTCCTTGATTGTCGTCGCGCCGCTTCCGGCTCGGCATCGGCGGAAGGAGCGTATTCTGCTGGATTCCTGCCGCCCGTGCAGCGGAGAGGCTCGCCCCCTGTCGAAGCCCGGGGCAGTCTGCTCGTCTCCGCGGCGCGCGCGTATGATCACTCTTCAACCGGACGATGACATCCCCGGAAGTCAGCATTTCGCGCCTGGACGTGGTAGGCCTCGGCCTCGCCATTGTGGACGTCGTGCTGCGGGTTGAACGGATGCCGGTTTGGGAGGACCCCAGCGGCCTGCTGGATTTCACTCTCGCAGATGGCGGTCCGGCAGGCACCGCGTGTTTCGTCGCGTCGACCTTCGGTTTGCGCACCGGCTTCATCGATACCGTGGGCGACGATGACCTCGGCGCGCACCGTCGACGTTCACTCGAGCGGGCCGGCGTCGACACGAGCCGGCTCGTGCCGCGCGAGGGCCCCGAGGATCATGTCGTCGCGGTCTACGTCGACGCTTCGACAGGCGAGCGGGTGTTCTCGTTCCGGCGGGGCTTCCTTTCGCGGCCGGTCGCTGTCTCGGAGCTCGACCGGAGTTACCTCGCGTCGGCGCGGATGCTCCACCTCGACGGCAGTCACTCCGAGGCCGCCCTCGCGGCGGCGCGCTGGATGAAGGAAACGGGTGGGACCGTCGTGCTGGACGCTGCCGCAACGAGCCACAAGGTCCTCGAACCGGCCCGGTCGGTCGTGGCCGAGACGGATGTCCTGATCTGCGGTTCGGGCTTCGCGCCGATGCTGACCGGCGAGAGCGACATCTGGAGAGCCGGTCGCGCCGCGCTCGACCTCGGTCCGCGCGTCGTCGTCCAGACCGAGGGACTTGCGGGAAGCTACACGGTGGCGCGTCATGCCGAATTCCACACGCCGGCGTTCGAGGTCGACGTCGTCGACACGACGGGCGCCGGCGACACCTTCCACGGCGCCTATCTCGTCGGGCTCGCCAGGGCCTGGAGTCTCGAGCGGTGCGCGTCGTTCGCATCCGCCGTCGCGGCCCTTCATTGCACAGTGCTGGGAAACCGCAAGGGGATTCCCTCCTTCGACGAGGCGGAGGCTCTGATCGCCGCGCAGCCGGCGGGAAGGCTTGCCTGCCCGCCGGCTACCCCGTAGCGGAGCAGGAGAGCGACTGGCATGGGGAGGATCGGAATCACCTTCAACTACTGGGGTAACGAGTGGATGGAGGACCTCGAGGAGTACGAGCGCCGGATGGCCCGAGCGGCCGCGATTGGCTTCGACCTGATGTCCTTTTCCCAGGACGTGCTCTTCCTGTACACCCGTGAACAGCGGAGACGTTTCCTCGGCGCGGCCGCCGAGCATGGGATGAAGGTGAACTACATGGCCGGGCTCGGGCCGAAGCAGGACATCAACTCCGACTCGGAAGAGGACCGTCGCCGCGGCGTCGCGCACTTGCGCGCCCTGGCCGAGAGCGCGAGCGAGATGCAGAAGATGGCGGGCGGCGGCGGTGCGGATGTGGGCGGCGCGATCACCGGCGTCATGCGCCAGGGGCTCGACGGCCGCGACAAGGAACGTTGCTGGAGCTACGCCGTCGCCTCGATGAAGGAGGCGATGAAGACCGCTGAAGACTGCGGCGTCACGTTCCACATCGAAGTGCTGAATCGCTTCGAGCATTTCCTGATCAACACCTGCGACGAAGCGCTCCGCTTCCTCGACGAGGTGGGCAGTCCGCATCTCAAGATGATGCTCGACACGTACCACATGAACATCGAGGAGGACTCGCTGGGCGAGGCGATCGTCCGCGCCGGCGACCAGCTCGGCACGTTTCACCTCGGCGAGAACAACCGCCGGCCGCCCGGTCAGGGCCATATTCCCTGGGACGAGGTCGCGGCGGCCCTTCACCAGATCGGCTTCGACCGGGACACCGTCATGGAGCCGATCGTCCACATGGGCGGCGGGGTCGGCAACCTGCTCGCGGTGTGGCGCGACATGACCGGCGGCCGCGACCTCGACGCGGCGGCGCGCGACGGACTCGACTTCTACCGGGCGAAGCTGGCGGGCGCCGCGGACGGCGTCGGAGCCCCGGCCTGATGTGCGAATCGAGCTTGGCCGCGACGGCTCGTCGGATGGTGGCGCCGGGCACGGGCATCTTCGCCGCCGACGTGC
This sequence comes from Candidatus Multivoraceae bacterium, assembly GCA_965219625.1. Lineage (GTDB taxonomy): Bacteria > Acidobacteriota > Thermoanaerobaculia > Multivoradales > Multivoraceae > Multivorans. The sequence goes on from OZ244782.1 coordinate 2,940,767, forward strand.
CGCTCCAGGGCCTGGTCCGCGGCTGGTGGGGCGCGACGCGTCACGCTCGGACCGAGGCGGCGGCCGCCGACTTCCAGGAGATGATCTGCCGCACGCCTGGGCTCGGCGAGCACCTGTCAAGCATCATCTTCTTCCCCGATGTGCTCGATCGCCGAGCTGCCGACGGAACTCCGCTCGTCGAGCTCGTCGCCGAGCGCCGCTTGCTGCTCGGCCTGACGCCGACCACCGGTTGGCAACTGCTCGGAGGCTCCAGGCACGAGTACCTGCCCCGCGGTCTCGACGGACTCGCCGAGCGGCTCGAAGCGTGGCGGGAGCGCGGCGTGGCCTTCGTCAAGTGGCGCGTGGCGGCGCGGGTGCGCGAGGGGTTGCCGACGGAGCGCGCGCTGGTCTCGAATGCCCGGAGCGTCGCCGAGTGCGCGGCGCTCGCCCACGAGTTCGACCTCGTCCCGATCGTCGAGCCCGAGGTCGAAATGAAGGGCGAACATGGGATCGAGCGCCAGTTCGAGGTCACCGAGCGCTTCCTCCATCGGACGTTCGAGGCACTCTACGAACACGGCGTCGCGCCGGAGGAGATCGTGCTGAAGACGAACATGGTCGTGTCGGGCAGCGACTCGCCGCAGCCGGCCGGGGTGGACGAGGTGGCGCGGGAGACGTTGCGCTGCCTGCGGCGGGTCGTACCGCCGGCGCTGCCTGGAATCGGTTTCCTGTCCGGCGGTCAGTCGGACCGGGATGCGACGGCCCATCTCGACGCGATGAACCGGCTCGAACCCCAGCCTTGGTCCTTGAGCTTCTCGTTCGGTCGTGCCCTCGGGCGCGCCGCCGTCGAGGCCTGGGACGGCAGGACGGAGGAATCGACCGGGCAGACGGCTCTCAGCCACCGCGCCCGGATGAACGGACTGGCCACTCTGGGCGAGTGGGCGGTCGACCTGGAGAACTCCTACGATGATTGACTTCGCTGGCCACCACGTGGTGGACCTGAGTCCGCGGATGGTCGGGCGCATCACCCGGCTTGACGGGAGTGTCGAAGAGGGCAACAAGGACGTCTTCGGACTTCCGTGGATCCTCGAAGAGGGGCGCGTTCCCTACGACGACACGCTCTACACCCTGATCGGAGGCAAGGAGGGCGACCCCTGGTGGCCGCCGGGCCGGGTCAGCGGCCACTGCGGCGGCTCGCACACGGAGGGGGGCAAGGGCCACATCGATCACTGGGATGGTCTTCCCGACGGCGTTCTCGGTCTGTGGGAGATGCCGCTCGACACGTTCTACGGCCCGGCGGCGGTCTGCTACCTCGACCAGCTCGAGCCCGTCGAGGGAGAAGACGACGAAGGCGAGATCGTCAAGGTCGGCCAACCGATTCTCCCGGAGCATCTGTCCAACGTCGGCAAGGGCGACATCGTCATCCTCGGCAGTCCGTTCCGCGACGAGGAGCAGCCGACCCTGCCGGCGCAGACGAGCAAGTGGCTGGCCGACACCGGAATCAAGCTGCTGGCGGTCGGTTTTCCCGGCATCCGCTTCGAGTCGGACTTTCAGGCGCCGCAGCCCCGCAACTCGCCGACCCATCGGAACATGCTCGGCAACAACATCCCGGTTTGCTACCCGCTGGTGAACATCGAGAAGCTGAAGAAGGAACGCGCCTTCTACATCGGCATGCCGCTCAACGTCGAACGACTCGAAGCGACCTGGGTGCGGGCGCTCGCGGTGGAGGAGAGTGAACAGGCGCCCGCGAGTTCGAGTCTTGACGGGGGCTCGATCGGCTGAAGATCCGACCGCTGCCGCGCGATGACGGCCGCCCCCGCGGCTCAGCCGAGGACGATTTCGGCGGCTTGACGGAGTTCGGCCTTGTTCTGGGCGCCGACAAGCAACGTCGTCACGTCGCTGTCTTCGAAGGCCTGGAGCCGGTCCCTGATTCGTTCGGCGGCGCCGACGAGGGAGATCTCGTCCGCGAAGTCGTCGGGGACCGCGGCCACGGCCTCCTCGCGTCTGCCGGACATGAACAGCTCCTGAATCCGGAAGGACTCGGCCTCCCAGCCCATCCGCGCCATGAGTTCGCGATGGAAGTTGCGTTTCTTCGCGCCCATTCCGCCGACGTACAGCGCCAGCGACTGCTTGATGGGCAGCAGCGCCTGCTCGACGTCGTCGGCGACTCGAAGCCGCGCGCCGTAAGCGACCTCGAAGTCGTCCCGACGGTTGGCCAGGGACTCCGCGTAGACCTCGGGCCGGTAGGGCGAGTAGTAGAGCGGCAGCCAGCCGCTGCACAGTTCGGCGGCCAGCGCGACGTTCTTCGGACCTTCCGCCCCGAGGAAGATCGGCAGGTCGCTTCTGAGCGGGTGGACGATCGAGCGGAGCGGCTTGCCCAGCCCCCAGGCGCCCTCGCCGGTATAGGGGAGCTGGTAATGCTCGCCGTGCTGGGTGACCGGTTCGTTCCGCGCCAGGATCTTCTGGATGATCTCGACGTAGGCGCGAGTACGAGACAGCGGCTTGGCGAACGGCTGGCCGTACCAGCCTTCGACCACCTGCGGACCGGAGACGCCGAGCCCGAGAATCACCCGGCCCTGCGAGAGATGGTCGAGCGTCATCGCGTGCATCGCGGTGGCGGCGGGAGTGCGTGCCGAGATCTGCGCGATGCCCGTGCCGAGCCGGATCTTCGACGTATGCGCGCCAATCCACGCGAGCGGCGTGAACACATCCGAACCCCAGGCCTCGGCGGTGAACACGCAGTCGTAGCCGAGCTTCTCCGCCTCGACGGCGATGTCGAGAAAGTCGGGCCGTGGCCCCGCGCCCCAATAGCCGAGCTGCAGTCCGAGTCGGAGCGTCATCCGGCAGAGCGTAGCAGCGCTTGATAGCTTGCTCTGGATGAGCGTCGAGGAGCAGTTCGACGGTTTGCGGGTGGACCGGCTCGCGGCCCGTCGGGGCTACAAATGGAGCCGCTACGCTCGGTCGGATGACGGCGTCCTGCCTGCCTGGGTGGCTGATATGGACTTTCCCGTCGCCGAGCCGGTGCTTCAGGTCCTGCGCCGCCTCGTCGAGGAATCGGATCTGGGCTACTGCGAACCGCCCGAGGTCGGCGACCTGCCGGAGATCTTCGCGGGTCGGATGGAGCGGCAGCTTGGCTGGACGGTCGAGCCGGAACGCATCCGGTTTCTGGTCAACGCGTTGCAGGGCCTTGACCTGGGTATTCTCCTGGGCAGCGGCAAGGGCGAAGGCGTCGTCGTGCAGACCCCGATTTATCCTCCCTTTCTCGAGGCGGTCGAAGGAACCGGGCGACGGCTGGTCGAGTCGCCGCTCCGCCGCGGGCCGGAGCGCTTCGAGATGGACCTCGACGGACTTCGCGCCGCGGTCGACGCGGACACCCGCGTGTTCATGCTCTGCAATCCCCACAATCCGAGTGGTCGGTGCTGGACGCGGAGCGAGCTCGAGGCGGTGGCGGAGGTCGCGCTCGAGCACGACCTGCTCGTCGTCGCGGATGAGATCCACAACGAGCTCGTGTTTCCGGGGCATCGCCACGTGGCGTTCGAGACGCTCGGTCCGGAGGTCAAGGAGCGCACGGTGACGATCACGTCAGCGACGAAGTCCTTCAATCTCGCGGGATTGGAGCTGGCGCTCCTCGTGTTCGGCAGCGAGAAGCTCAAGCAGCGCTTCGACGAATTGCCTCGCTTCGTCCTCGCCCATCCCGGGATTCTCGGCGTCGAAGCGGCGCGGGCGGCGTGGCGCGACGGTGACGCCTGGCTCGACGAGGCGCTTGCCTACCTCGACGAGAACCGCGCCTTTCTCGCCGACGTTCTTGACCGGCGCCTGCCGGAGGTCGTCCACGGCCCGCAAGAGGCGACCTACCTGTATTGGCTCGATTGTCGCGGGCTCGACCTGCCGATGGCGGCTTCGCGTTTCTTCCTGCGGGAGGCGAGAGTTGCGCTGAACCCGGGACCGGAGTTCGGACCGGTCGATTCGAAGCTGGGCTTCGAACACTGTGCGCGGATCAACTTCGCCACGTCGCGGGCGATTCTCGAGGAGATTCTGGAACGGATGGCCGCAGCCGTGGAAGGGCTCTGAGAACTTCGTGGGAATCTGCATGCTCGCTTCGCCTCGATCTGCCCGGCCTTCGTCCCGAATCCTCTGTGGCGCGTTGCTCGTCGCGGCGATTTCGTTCGGTGTTCCGGGCGCCTTGTCCACGGCTGGGCGGGTCTCCGCGCAGCAGGTCGTCGGCGAACTGCCGGATCCCGAGTGTCTCCGGTTGATGCGACGGGCGCGCATCGAGGAGCTCCGGTCGCGGGTAGCCGAGGAGCTCGCGTGGCTCGAGAGGGCACGGGGCGAGTGCAACGAGCCGACCGCGGCGCTCGTTGCGCTCCTTCGCGTGAATCTCCGCCACCCCCTGCCCGAGGACGATCTGCGGCGCTATCGCCAGGACCTCATCGCGATCTTCGACGATCCGACCGGCTCGCCGCCGCCGGGGGTTCTCGAGTTCATCGCCCGCGGCGAGGACGTCGACATGCGGGTGCTCGAGCCGGCGCTTCGTCTCGTCGAGCGGCAGCTCGAACGGGACGGCGTCGACCGCCGACGGTTCCTGCGTTTGCGAGCCTTGCTCGAGCAGCGTCTGGGGTTGCTTGAGGCGAGCACGGAGACGCTGATCTCGGTTCGCGCGCTCGAGCCGGAGAACCGCGAGGTCGCATGGGCCCTCCTCCGGCTGTTTCAGCGCGGCGGTCGTTGGAGCGAGGCGGCGGACCTCCTCGGCGAGATGGCGGAAGGCGGTGGCGCCCTGCTCCGTTCGCGTTACGCGAGGGCATTGGCCCGGGCCGGGCGGGTCACCGAAGCGAACGAGCAGCTGACCAGGCTGGCCGAGTCGATCGATGGCAGCAATCCGTTGATGGCGGACTACTTTGCGGAAGAGGTGCTCGCCGCCGCGTGGGGCCTGCGGGATGCGGGGGCGTTGGAACAGGCCGAGGATATGTTCCGCTTGGCCCGGGAGCACGCGTCGTCGCGCAGTTCGGCTCGGCTCGAGGCGAACGGCGCCCTCGTCCACCTGTACGGCACGCTCGAGGAGCGGGAGGCGCACAAGGAGCTCGCGGCGGAGCAGTTTCGGCGGACGACGGATCCCCACTCGCTCCTGAACGAGGGCGCGAACCAGCTGAGTGCGGGCAACCTCGACCAGGCGATCGAGCTTCTGAGCCGGGCAGCGGATTCGCTGGGGGACCTGGAGGCGGTCTGGTACAACCTCGGTTTTGCGTACTACCGGGCAGAGCGTTGGCTCGAGGCCGCCGAGGCCCTCGACCGCGCCTCGGCGATCAACGATCAGCGGGCGGACAACTTCTTCTTCGCTGGCGTCGCCCTGGTCAACCTCGAGCGCTGGGAAGACGCGATTCCGCGGCTGCTTCAGACCGTGGAGATCGACCCGAACCGGCGGCTCGCGCACTACAACCTCTGGGTCAGCTATCGGTCGTTGGGACGGGACGAGGAAGCTGCCCGGCACCAGGCGGCGTACGACGCCCTGGGCGAGGAGTAGCGCGGTCAGAACCTGCGCACGTAGCGCTCGAACTCGGACTGGACCTCATTCGGCGTGACGCCGAAGGCGATCTCCAGCGCGTCGCGGCCCGAGTAGCCCTCGGTCAAGTAGAGGAGCATCTCGCCGAGAGGCTGCCGCGCCTCCCATTCCTCACGGCCGTGGTGAAGGAAGTGGACGAAGAGCCAGGAGAAGCCGTAGTAGTGCTCGCGCCTGTCGCCGTAGAAAGTGGTTCGCGTCGCTTCCAGCAACTCGGCGACGGTCGGCGCCTCGCGGCGTCGCAGGGCGGACCGGGCTTCGTTCAGATTCCAGTTCGTGACGCTCTGCAGCCGGCGCGCGCCGCCGCCGTGCGCGATCGCGTACTTGCCGTGCATCACCTTCCCGGGCACGAGCCGCCCCTTCTGGATCTTCGAGTTCGCGAAGTACTCGGCCAGGCCCTCCTCGACCCACCGCGGCAGCGTCCGGCCGGGTGGGCGGAGATGGCTGTCGCTGAACGCGCGGAACGCCTCGTGGAGAACGGTGTGGAGGAGCTGGTCGAAGTAGTTCACTTCCTGGTGAAAGGCGAGGAATCCGGGAGAGCGATAGAAGCCGCCCGGGCGCCCTCCGATTCCGAGTGCGCTTGCGACTTGCCGAAAACTCGCCTCTGATCGGAACAGGTAGACGACGCTTCGGAAGTGCTCGGGCAGCGGCTCGAGGTGGGCGTCGAACATCGCGTGGAAGATCGAGAAGATGGACTCCATGTTGCCGGCCAGAATGTCGACGACCGACTCGTCCTCGGCATCGGTGATCACGATGAACCGCTGCGTCTCGAGGCGTCTCCGGTGCTCTCGGTCGATCTTCTGTTCCGCCACCTCGACGAGTCGGGTGAGCGCCCTCGCGCGCTCTTCGGGGGTAAGTCGGGATTGCTGGGTCGGCAGTCCTCCCGGCGCGACGAGTACGCCGAGTTCGGCGTCGAAGTTTCGGCTCCAGTCGCGGTCGGCGCGGGCTTCCTCGGGGCTCCGGAACTTCATGCGCCATGACAGGGTGGACGGGACCGGGTTGTCGTTCGCATCGCGGGCCGGGCCATAGCGCCAGCCGGCGATGTTCCACCTCACGTGGTTGCGGAGCAGGTCGTCGAACTCGGACGGTGGGTCGATCTCGAGAACCTCGACCGAGGTCACGGCGCCGGCGGCGTCGATTGCGACCCTCAGGGAGACCTCCGGGTCGATGCCGCTGCCGGCGAGTTCCGGCGGCGTTGTCAGGACGCTCGAGCGGACCGCAATCGGTGCGCCAACGGGCTCGCCGTTCTCCTGGCTGTTGTTCTCCTGGGCGGCGGCAGCGGCTGGAAGGGCCAGCAGGCCGAGGAAGGCGACGGCCGCCCGACGAGGCGTTCGACGCCGGCGACCGGCGTCGATCAGTCGGAGGACGCCGGCCACTCGAGTACCCGGTGCGGCTGGGTCGAGGAAGCTCCTCCGTCCATCACGAGCAGCGAACCCTGGACCCTCTTCTCGGGCAGGAAGGAGCGCAGCCACGCGGTGACGACGACCTCGCCGATCCCGAGGACCTCGCCGCTGTTCGTCTGAGCATGCATGGCGGCGGTCTCCACGAGGTCGATGAGTCCCTGCTCGGCGGCGCCGGCGGGGAAGCCGAAGACTCCGCAGAGCCTTCCCGGCTCGTCGCTCTTGCCGGCTACGATCCGAGTGCCGACCAGGTCGCCCGGTTCCAGGGGATCGACCGCCGGCTGCGGAACGACCCGGAACCTCTCGCGACGGGTCACCTCCTCCAGCGTGAGCAGGCCGCACTTCGTCGGCCCGACGCGATAGAGCCCGAGGTCGCTGCCGACGAGCGCCTCCAGCCAGGCTCTTTCCGTCACCTCGAGCAGCACTCCGCCTCGTCCGAGGAGCTTGTCGGAGAAGCTGAAGGCCCGACAGTCGCCTTCCTCGCGGTCCGGTTCGAAGCGTCCCTGGGCCAGGATCGAGCTCATCGCGTTCGCGAAGAAGAGGGACTGGTCGCGATTGCTCCGCGCCTGCAGTTTCTCCTCGAGGTCGATCCGTTCCTGGTCGTCGAGGCCGATGAGGAACTGGTCCTCGATCGCCCATTCGACCTCCTCGCCGTAGCGTTCGAGCAGCCAGACGGTCGCTCTCCTCACCGCGCGACCTAGCGCGTCGAGGCTTGGAGAGGCCGGGGCCACTTGCTGCTGTTCCATGACGGGATGCTAACTGCGTTTCCGTGTAACTACCACAAAACGAGCAACTTAGCGAAACAGACACGTCGCCGGGGACGCCGGCTTCACTCGGCGACGGTCTCGGCGGCCGCCATCACCTCGTAGGCGCGCTCGACGCAGTGGATCTGGAGCGCCTCGGGTGCAGTGGCCAGGAACCCCTGCCATGCGATCCGACCGATCGCTTCGGGGGCGGTCAGGCCCTCGTCGCGGGCAGCGACCGCGTCGTCCCAGAAGCTCTGAAGGAAGTCGCGCAGCGCGTCGACCTGGGCCATGTCGCTGAACGCCACGCCGTGGCCGGGCAGGATGAGATCGAACTCGAGTTCCTCGAAGCGGTCGAGCGTGGTCAGCCACTCGTCGACCCAGGCGTCACCGATGTACGCGGCGCCTGCGAGGACCAGATCGCCGGTGAACACGACCCGTTCGTTCGGCAGCAACACGACGACGTCGCCGCCGGTGTGGCCGCGGCCGAGATGCAGCAGCTCGATCGGTCGGTCTCGGCCCTCGTACGTGCGGTGGATCGTCATCCGGTTGCTGAGCGTCACGTTGGGCGGCGTCGGTCTGGTCTCGCCGAGGGCGACGACATGGGCCTCCTGAGACGCGATCTGCGCGGTCAGCGCCTCCTTCGCCTCGCCGTCTTCCATCCCTTCAGCCTGTTCCTTCCACATCTCGATCTGGTTCGGGATGTTGCCGGTGAAGATCGCGAACGTCGGCTGTTCCAGCACGTTGCTCATCAGCATTTCCCGCGTGTACTCGTGGCCGACGATGTCGACGTTCTCGTCGAAGGCCTGGTTGCCGTGAGCGTGATCGAAGTGGTAGTGCGTGTTGATCAGATGCGTTACCGGCTTGTCCGTCACCTCGGCGATCGATGCGAGCAGCGCCCGCGCCGCTGCCGGCGTGACGTGCGAGTCGACGACCAGGGCATCCTCGTCCGTCACGACGAGCATCGCGTTGCTCTGAACGAAGATCGAACCCGTGCCGGCGATGAAGTAGACGCCGGGCGCAACTTCCTCGAAACTGTGCGTGGCCGTCTCGATGACGGCGCCGGACGGAGCTTCCCCGCTTTCGCCCCCTTCGCAGGCGACGAGGCCGAGGGTCAGGGCGGTGATGGCGAAGCAGGTCGCTCTGAGGCGGTGGTTCGGGCGCATGGGTGTTCGTCCTCTCCGTTTCGGTTCATCGGGGATCATAGAGCCTGCGCGTCCGAATGGGCTGTGCTCGGCACGCGAGTCTGGGAGCGCACGAGGTCACGGCTCGAGGTCACAGCTCGAGTCGCCGCATCTGGCGCACGGCGTAGTCGCAGGCGCGGGCGGTCAGCGCCATGTAGGTCAGGCTCGGGTTCTGGCAGGCCGACGAGGCCATCGCGGCGCCGTCGGTGACGAACAGGTTTGGCACATCCCACGACTGGCACCAGCCGTTCAGAACCGAGGTTTCGGGATCGCGGCCCATCCGCGCCGTGCCCATTTCGTGGATCGCGAAGCCGGGCAGCGAGTTCCGGTTGAACGTCCGGATGTTCTTTGCGCCGAGGGCTTCCAGCATCTCGGCGGCGCGCGTCTGGATGCTCTCGCGCATGGCCTCTTCGTTCTCGCCGTAGCTCATCGTGATCCGCGCCGCCGGTATGCCCCAGCGATCCTCGAGCTCCGGATCGATCGTCACCCGGTTGTCCGGGTTCGGCAGATTCTCGCCGAAGCCGGTGAAGTTGAGCCGCCAGGGCCCGAGACCGCGCAGGCTCGCCTTGTAGTCCTCGCCGAAGCCGGGCTGGCCGATGCCGCCTTGCCAGAGGGTTCCGCGGCGGGCGCCGCACTGATAGCCGAAGCCGCGCAGAAAGCTCTTCTCGCGAGTCGCCTCGGCACGGTCGCCGTCCAGGTTCACGAAGCGCGGCAGATAGCAGGCGTTCGGTCGTCTGCCGAAGGTCGTCTTGTCTTCCAGGCCTTCCAGAGTCCCGTTCGCTCCGACCTGGAAGATGTGGTCCATCAGGTTGCGCCCGAGCTGGCCGCTCGAGTTCGCGAGTCCTCGGTCGAACCGGGGGATAGCCGAGTTCAGGAGGATGCGCGCCGACTCGATCGCCGAAGCGCAGAGGAAGACGATACGGCCCCGGACCTCGATGGACTCCATCGATTCGGCGTCGATGAGGTGGACTCCGCTCACCCGGTCCTGCTCCTCGTCGTAGACCAGGTTCCGCACGACGCTGTTCGGGCGCACGGTCAACCGGCCGGTCGCTTCGGCCGCCGGCAACGTGGCGTTCAGGCTGGAGAAGTAGGACCGGCTGATGCAGCCGCGGCGGCAGATGCCGCAGTAGTGACAGGCGCGGCGGCCGAGGTGGTGCTTCGTGAGCACGGCGACCCGGGCCGGCGTGAACCGCCGCGCGCCGCCGAAGGCCCGGTCGAGCCCCTCGCGGACCCGCTGCTCCATGCAGCTCTGGGCGATCGGCGGGAGGAACTTCCCGTCCGGGAGTTGCGGGAGGTTCTCCGCCTGACCGGCGATGCCGACGAAGGCCTCTACATGGTCGTACCATGGCGCCAGATCCCGATAGCGGATCGGCCAGTCCGTGCCGTACCCGTCGCGAGCGTTCGCTCGGAAGTCGAGATCGCTCCAGCGGTAGCTCTGACGACCCCACAGCAGGGATCGTCCGCCGACCAGGCGGGCGCGAATCCACAGGAACTCCTGGCCGCCCTCGCCGATCGAGTACGGGTTGTCGATGTCGTCGACGAAGAACTTGCCCGACCACTCGTCGCAGGCGCCGGCGCGGCTCTGAACCGGCTGCCGCGCGGCTTGGCGCTTGCGGTCTCGAAGGCCCCTGTAAGGCATCTGCCAGGGTGGCGTATGTTCGTTGTAGTCCCGTTCGGGAACGACCGGCGGTCCGGCCTCGAGCACGAGCGTGTCCAGGCCTTTCTCCGTCAGCTCCTTCGCCGCCCAGCCGCCGGTGATGCCGGAGCCGATGACGACCGCGTCCCAGGTCTTCCGCTCGATGATCTGGACCATTCGTCGGGGTTCCGGAGCGGCGTCAGACGTCCTCGAGATCGACGCAGGGATCCCAGCGGCCCGGGACGATCCGATAGCCGAGTTCCGATTTCATGCCGGCCTCGGAGGTGTAGTAGCCGAAGAGAGTCAGCCACTTGACGAGGTCGAAGAAGGGCTGCTCGTGGAGTCGGTTCGGGTTGCGCGAGAAGCTGCGCCCGTCGCGCTCCGCGATCGCCTCGTCCTGGACCGCGGTGAGCAGATCGTCCCGTTCGGCCAAGGGGAGATCGGCGAAGCCGGTCGAACGCCCGCTGCGCTCCCCGGCCCTCGCGTCAAAGCGATCGAGTTCGATGAGCAGGTGATCGCATGCCCTCTGCGGCAGCCAGCCGTCGAGCAGTCGGTCGACGAAGGCGGGGATCTGCGCGTCGCCGGCGCCGGGCGTGTCTGTTGCGGGCAGGATGCGCTCGGCGATCGCCTGCAGGGTGCGTGCCTGGCGGTCGCTGAGCACCGTGAGCGGAGCTGGCGAGTCAGCTGCGCTCGATTCCTGGTGCGGGTGCAGGTGCGGGCCATGGGCCTTCGCCGCCGTGGGCGCGTGGACGAACAGGCTCGCCGGCAGCATCGGGGCCGCGGCCGCGCCGCCGAGAACCCTGAGCGCCCGCCGCCGACCGATCGAGTGCGACGGTTCGCTGGGGCTCGGCGACGGTTCGATCGCTTGGTGCGCCGTTCGCGTCATCAGGTGGATTCTAGCTAGCCTGCCTGTCGGGTACTGCCAGGGGCTTGTTCCGCGCCTCCCGACGCAGTTGTCAGCCGCTTCTCGAAGCAGAGACTGTGTGGATCGTCGGCGTACTCGTTGTAGCAAGGGATCCGAGTGAACCCCGCCGAAACGTAGAGATTGACCGCCCGCTCTTGGAGGGTGCCGGTCTCGAGCCGGAGCCGGCGATAGCCGAAGGCGCGGGCGCGCGCTTCGAGCTGATCGAGTATGCGGCGGCCGAGCCGATGCCCGCGGAGGTCCGGGTCGACGTACATCCGCTTGATCTCGGCGAGCGTCGGGCCGAGCTTTCGGAGTGCGCCGCAGCCGACCACGCGGCCGTCCTCGCTGCGGGCGAGCAGCAGGCAGCAACCGGGCGCAGCGAGCTTGTCCGGCGCCACGCTGTAGACGCTCTCGATCGGATAGAGCGTGTGGAGCTCCTCGTCGAGGGCCCGGGTCAGGCGCAGGTAGTCCGGGTCGGTCGGACTCGCCTCCTCGATCCGTATGGGAGCGGCCGTCATGCGAGTTCGCGGAGCCTCTGGTCGCGCAGCGTCCGTTTGTGGATCTTGCCGGTCGCGCCGCGCGGCAATTGGTCGTCGCTGAACCAGACGTAACGGGGAACCTTGAACCGGGCGAGATGCTCGGCGATGTGGGCGCGCAGGGAAGCCGCGTCGAGCGTCTGCCCCGGTCGGGTCATCACGACGACGGCCAGCTCCTCGCCCAGGCGCTCGTCGGGGACGCCGAAGGCGGCAGCTTCGTACACCGCGGGATGCTCGTAGACCACGCGCTCGATCTCCGCGCAGTAGATGTTCTCCCCGCCGCGCAGCACCATGTCCTTCTTCCGGTCGCGAATGTAGAGATAACCGTCCTCGTCGATCTCGGCGATGTCGCCGGTGCGAAGCCAGCCGTCGACGATCGTCTCCGCGGTCGCCTCCGGGCGCCCCCAGTAGCCGCGGATGTTCATCGACGACTTGATGATCAACTCGCCCTGTTCGCCGGCGGGCAGTTCGTTGCCGTCGTCGTCGATCACCTTCAGCTCGACGATCGGCGTTGGTTTGCCGCAGCTGTCCGGCCGTTCGACGAGTCCTTCGTCCGTGTTGCTCGCGCCTCCGGCGTTCGTCTCGGTCATCCCCCAGCCGAACGACCAGTGCTTGTCCGGCATGAAGGCCTGGAGGCGGTCGACCATCCCGCCCGGGGTTGGCGCGCCGCCTCCCGACACGGCCTCCAGACTCCGCAGGTCACGGTCTTCGAGCGCCGGGGACTGGAGCATCTCCCACGTCATCGTCGGAACGCCGTTGAACGACGTGATCCGCTCCCGTTCGATCAACTCGAGCCCAAGCTCAGGATTCCACTTGTACATCATGACGATCTTCCGTCCGACGCCGAACGAGGCGAGCAGGCCCGCGTGGCTGCCGCTGACGTGGAACAGGGGCAGCGGCATGAGGATCGAGGGCTGGAACTCCGGGTTCTCCGCCGGCGGATCGAGCAGCCCCATCGCGATGCGTTGGGCGCTGTAGAAACCCCAGCTCGCAAGTCCGCTGAGGACGCCCCGGTGCGTGGAGACGGCGCCCTTGGGGAAGCCGGTCGTGCCGGAAGTGAAGAGGATCGTCACGTCATCGTCAGCGCCCAGTTCCACGTTCGGCATCGGCTCGCCCTGGGCTTCTCGCCACAGCGAATCGAAGTCGTCCACGTCGGCGGGCAGCGCGCCGTCCCAGCGGGCGCCGATCGCTCGAACGCCGAGTTCTTCCAGACGGTCCGCTACCCGCTCGTACCGCTGCCGATCGAAGAAGACGAGCTTCGCTCCGGAGTCCGTCAGGCCGTACTCCAGCTCTTCGCCGGACCACCAGCCGTTGAGCGACACCGAGATGGCGCCGGACGAGGTGATCGCCATGAAGGCGATGACCCACTCCGGGTAGTTCCGCATGCCGATGGCCACCCGGTCGCCCTTCTGGACGCCGTAGCGGTGGATGAGTTGATGGGCGATGGCCGCGGCGCGCTCGTAGACCTCGGCATACGTCAGCCGGGTGTCCTCGAAGACGAGGAACTCCTTGTCGCCATGGTCGAGCCTTGCCTGTTCGTACACCTCGCGCAGCGACCGCGCCATGTTCTTGAACACCTTGTATTCGATGCCGCGCACGGTCTCGTCGACCAGCTCGAACTCGCCTCCAGGGCCGGTCAGGTGGGCGAGGGACTCCGCCTCGGTCATCTGGCCGAGGACCGGCTCGGTCGTCGCCTCCGGTCTCGCGTCGTCCAACTCGTTCAACTCGTCGCCTCGAGTGCCGCTCGCTCGTTGTCGTAGTTTGCGAAGGAGTGTTTGAGCGTCGCGTGGTTCAGGATCATCTCCGCAGCCGGGTCGCCGGACTCGGCGTCGATGAACGTCGTGCGGACCCAGTACGACTCGGTCCGCCGGCTTTCGCTGAGTGCGACGATCTCGCGCTCGAGCAGGTAGTCGCGGCCGACGAACAGCGGTCCGTCGATCATCCGGATCTGCTGGCCCGCGAACAGGCCGAGTGCCGGGCCACGGGTGGGGAAGCCGGCCTGACGATTCGAGTAGCTCCCGAGCACGCTGACCATCTCGAGCGGGATGATCGATCTGCCCCAGGGAGACGAGTCGCCGCCGTCCTTCGTGTACCAGGGCGACGGCTCCGTGAGCTTCGCGAGCTTCTGGTTCAGGCTGAAGGGGTAGAGCTTGCCCATGTGTTCATCGAACCGCATCCGAACCTGTTCGAGTCCCTTTCCCTTCATCCCGACCTCGAGATCTCGCAGGATGACGAGGGCCCCGGGGGGACGCAAGCGGGCCATTCGAGTCGCGATCTCCGACGAGTCGACGTCGCCGCGGATCGAGGCGGTACCGATCAGCACCTCCGTACCGTCGGCCTTCTCGGCCCGGATGCGGACCTGAGTCCGGCCGTTCTCGGGCCGTTCGACGAGTGCGCGCACTTGTTCTCCCTCGACGACCATGTTTCGATAGTGCGCGCTCAAACAGCCGGTCTCGAACCACTCCTGGCCCCAGAGCTCGACGAGCAGGGGCACGAACTGGCTGAAGTGCGTCGGCCCCTCGATCGGTCCGCCGGCCGCGAAGCCCATCCGTTCGGCCGTCGAGTCGTCGTGGATGGACATGTGTCCACCGTACTCCTGCTCGGCGAGCATCTGCTTCGGAGACCGCAAGGGTCCTCGGATGGTCTCGGGGGCAGCGGAAGCGTCGGCCATCTGGATCTCCTGGGGAGGGAAGGAAGGAAGTGTACCGCTCTGCCGGAATCGTCGAGCGGGGGTTGAGCGTACTGCTACGCTCGGCCCGTTTCGAAGACAGTGGTCGCGCGTGGAGGGTATGTCGTGAGAGTGGCCGTGGCGGGAAGAGGGCGTTCGGGCGTGCCGCCGACGCTTCCCCGGCTGATCGCAGTCCTTCACGTTCTCGTCCTGCCGGCGGTTGTTTTCGCCGACCAGGCGAGCGACGCCGAGTTGTACACCCGCGCCTGTGCCGCCTGCCATGGGGACGACGGTCGCGGCCGGTCGGAACAGGAAGTCGGCTTCGATACGCCGCTTCCGGACTTCACCGATTGTTCCTTTGCCTCGCGGGAGCCGGACCCCGACTGGTACGCGGTGATCCACGAGGGCGGCCCCGTGCGCGCCTTCGATCGGATGATGCCGGCGTTCGGCGACGCTTTGGGAGCAGTGGAGATCCAGGCGATCCTCGGCCATGTGCGGAAGTTCTGCGTGAACGACGCCTGGCCTCGGGGCGAGTTCAACTTGCCGCGGCCGCTGTTCACGGAGAAGGCGTATCCGGAGGACGAGATCGTCGTCACGGCGCTCGTCGACGCGGAGGGCGGCGGCGGTACGGAAGCCGAGTTCCTCTACGAGAAGCGGTTCGGGCCGCGGGGGATGATCGAGATCGCCGTGCCGATCGAGCACCGCGGCGGCGCCGGCGTGGAGAGCGGCTTCGATCTGGGCGACCTGGCACTTGGCTACAAGCACACCGTCTACCACGATCTCCGCCGCGGATCGATCTTCAGCCTGGGCGCCGAGGCGTTGCTCGTGCGGGAGGAAGCAAGCGACGGATCGGACGACCGCGTGACGGTGTTCGAACCCTATGCAGCGTACGGGCATCTCCTGCCCGGCGACGCCTTCCTCCAGTTTCAGGCTCTCGGAGAGATCGGCCTCGAGGACGCCGCAAGCGACGCGGCGGCGTTGCGGGCGACGATCGGGCGCACCTGGAGCGAGGGTGAGTTCGGCCGGGTGTGGACGCCGATGCTGGAGGTCCTCGCCGAGCGCAAGTTCGCCTCGGGGGCATCGGTCGAGATCGACCTCGTGCCGCAGGTGCAGGTCAGCCTGAATACTCGGCAACACGTCCTGCTGAACGCGGGCGTTCGTTTGCCGCTCGAGGGGGACGAGGGCCGGGACGTACAGGCGATCGTCTACCTTCTTTGGGACTGGTTCGATGGAGGGCTTCTGGATGGCTGGTGACGTTCGCTTCCGAGCGCGGGTGTCCAACCGTCGGCTGGCCGCGGCCGTGCTGGGGTTTCTTGGGACGTCCGTTGCAGTTGCGCAAGGTCCGGCGCCACAGGCCGCGCCGGTGTTCGAGACGTCGGACCAGTGCATCGCCTGTCACAGCAACCTGCGCGATGCGGACGGGCAGGATGTGTCGATCGGTCACGGCTGGCGGGCGACGATGATGGCGAACTCGGCTCGGGATCCGTACTGGCAGGCCGCGGTCCGGCGCGAGGTGATGGACCAACCGGAACTTGCGGGCGTGATCGAGGACACGTGTTCCACATGCCACATGCCGATGGCGAGGACGGCGGCGCGGGCCGCTGGCAGGCTCGGCGAGGTCTTCTCCCATCTGAGCGGCGGAGCCGGCGGCGAGGACGCCGCGGCGGCGCTCGACGGCGTGTCCTGCACGGTTTGTCATCAGATCCGCCCGGACAACTTCGGCGAACATGAGAGCTTCGACGGAGGATTTCTCGTCGGCGGGCCCGACTCCGGCGTGGTGACGGCCTTCGGCCCGTTCGACGACATCGACGAGGGGCTGCAACTCGTCATGGAGTCCGCCTCCGGCTTGCGGCCGGCGGTCGGGGCGCACATCCAGGAGTCCGAACTCTGCGCGACCTGCCACACGCTGTTCACGGCGGCGCTTGACGACGCGGGCCGCGAGGTCGGCCGGCTTCCGGAACAGGTCCCCTACCTGGAATGGCGCCACAGCGGCTATCGCGGCGAACAGAGCTGCCAGGATTGCCACATGCCGGTGGCGGCGGAGGCGCCGATCTCGTCCGTTCTCGGCGAGCAACGGGAGGGCCTCTCGATACACGCCTTCAGGGGCGGCAATGCGTTCATGCTCCGCCTGCTGAATCGGTACCGGGAGGATCTGGGCGTGACCGCGCCGGCTGACGAGCTGGAAGCTGCGGCGGAGCGCACCGTGGAGCACCTCGGCAACGACACGGCGCGTATCGACCGCCTGGACGTCCGCTTCGAGGCGGACCGGAGCGCACTCGTCGAGGTTGAGGTCAGCAACCTGGCCGGCCACAAGCTGCCGACCGCCTATCCGTCCCGGCGGGTTTGGCTCCACCTGACGCTCCGCGACGAGAACGGCGTCGTCCTCTTCGAGTCGGGGGCGATGCGTCCGGACGGATCGATCGCCGGCAACGAGAATGACGAGGATCCGTCTGCCTTCGAGCCGCACCACGCGGAGATCTCCGCGCCGGACCAGGTCCAGATCTACGAGTCGATCATCGTCGACCACGCGGACCGGGTGACGACGGCGCTCTTGCGCGGCGTTCGCTACGTGAAGGACAACCGTCTGCTGCCGAGCGGTTTCGACAAGGCGTCGGCGCCAGACGACGTCGCGGTCCGCGGCCGGGCAACCGGGGATGCAGATTTCTTGGCCGGCACGGACACGGTTCACTATCGTGTTCCGGTGTCAGGCGAGGTCACGAGCGTTACCGCCTCGGTCCGCCTTCTCTTCCAGACGATCGGCTACCGCTGGGCCCGCAATCTGGCCGAGTACGACGCCGTTGAGACGAAGCGCTTCGTTGGCTACTACGAAGCGAACGCCGAGGAATCCGCCGTCGTCTTGGCCGCTCGGAGCGCGGAGGTTCGGCGGTAGCGCTGCGAAGGACTCTCCGCCGCTCCAACCGACCGGAACGAAGACGGAGTTCCCGGCGTTTTCCGTATGCGTGGGGAGCGTGCTAAGGTTCTTTCGTCGAGATCCAGCAGAACATCGGCGTCGTGGTCGTCCCGCCCAAGAGGAGTTGCCATGAGTCCTGAGACTGTCGAGCCGCATACCCTCCGCCCAGTCCTCTCGTCGCCGTGGGCGAGAATGGTCGTTCTGTTGCTCGCCGCGGTTGTTGTCGCAGCCGGTTGCATGGAGGATGGAGATCCTGTCCTCCCGACAGCACCGAAGGTCGTTCTCCAGAAGCCGCCCTCGGGTGATGCGGGGGGTGGCGCTGGCGATGGTGACGGTGACGGTGACGGCGACGGCGACGGTGACGCCGATGACGGGTCAGCGGTCTTGCCGATCGCCCTCGAAGCCGGTCGCGTCGCGAAGGAACACCTCGCGCCAGACGATCGGCGCATCATCCGCTCCGGGCGCCCTGGGCGCCTCGATGACGAATTGGGAATGGATGCTCTCGCCGCAGAGGACGGAGACTCAGGCGTAGCGATAGCTCGCCAGACTCACCGGCTGGACGGCCTGGAACGTGTCGACAGTGACGAGCTCCTCGATTCCGTCCCCGTCCCCGGCGATGGCGACGGCGATGGCGATGGTGACGGCGATGGCGACGGTGACGGCGATGGCGACGGCGATGGCGACGGTGACGGCGACGGCGATGGCGACGGTGACGGTGACGGCGACGGTGACGGCGATGGCGACGGTGACGGTGACGGTGATGGCGATGGCGATGGTGACGGCGACGGTGATGGCGATGGTGACGGCGACGGCGACGGCGACGGCGATGGCGATGGCGACGGTGACGGTGACGGTGATGGTGACGGCGATGGCGATGGTGATGGCGACGGTGATGGCGATGGTGACGGCGACGGCGACGGCGACGGCGATGGTGACGGCGACGGCGACGGCGACGGCGACGGCGACGGCGATGGCGACGGTGATGGCGATGGTGACGGCGACGGCGATGGCGACGGTGATGGCGACGGTGATGGCGATGGTGACGGCGACGGCGACGGCGACGGCGATGGCGATGGTGACGGCGATGGCGACGGCGACGGCGATGGCGACGGTGACGGCGATGGCGACGGTGACGGCGATGGCGACGGTGACGGTGATGGTGACGGCGATGGCGATGGCGATGGCGACGGCGACGGCGATGGCGACGGTGACGGCGATGGCGATGGTGACGGCGACGGCGATGGCGATGGTGACGGCGACGGCGACGGTGACGGCGACGGTGACGGTGATGGCGACGGCGATGGTGACGGCGACGGCGATGGCGATGGCGACGGTGATGGCGATGGTGACGGCGATGGCGACGGTGACGGCGACGGCGACGGTGACGGCGATGACGATGACGATGACGATGACGACGGCGACGACGACAGTCCCGGAGAAGGCCCCGACGATCCGTCAACTCCTCCTTGGCAGTTCGTGGCGTTCGCTCCTGCGGCGATCGGCCTCTCCGTTCCCCGTGCTGCGCGCTCGGGCTCTCGCTTCACGAGGATCGCGAAGGGCGTGGACGTTGCGCCGTTCCTGGCGGAACTCGCCGCTTCGTCCGAAGGATGGCTTATCGACACGAGCCGCCAACGCAAGGTTCGTTGTCAGCGTGACACGCAGAACATCTTCCTTCGCGTAGCCAGGAAGCCTCTGCCTCGGGGCGCCAGGAACGCGAACGACGTTCACGAGAGTTGCCTCGGAAGACAGGCGGCGGCGTTTCCTGCGACCTTGGCCTTCTGCGAGCAGGTCGCCGCCCTCCAGGCGGGGGAACTTGGACGCGCGACGCTCGTCGCGTTGCAGCCCCACGGCTGGGTGCGGCCACATGTCGACGAGGGCGCCTACTACCGCGTCCGCGATCGCTTCCACCTCGTCTTGAAGAGCCCGGGCGGCAGCCCGCTGACGGCGGGAGGCGAGAGCGTCGTCATGCGGGAGGGCGAACTATGGGCCTTCGACAACAAGGCTGAGCACGATGCAGGGAACCCCACGGACGAGCCAAGGGTGCACCTCATCTTCGACGTGCTGCCGGGACCGGGGCGCGGCTACTACGTCCTGCCGGCGACTGGCTGAGCCTCCCTCAGCCGAAGCAGCTTCTCGGCTGCGGCGAGCGCATGAGCGGCCGAGTCCACGCGGACCGCGTTGTCGTAGGCCTCGGTACGCAGCGCGCCCAGAACCCGCTCCTTCCTGGCGATGTAGAAGGTGTCTTGCGGACCTCGGAATTGCAGCTGCCGGAGAGACCGCAGTCCGCGCTCGATGACGCGCTCGTAGGACATTGCGCGCCGTTCGTCGCGAAGCGTGCGGGCCAAGCTCAGCGCGTCGGCGAGCCCCTCCAGGTACGCTCCCGTCGAGGCTGCGTGAGGCGGCCCGAAGTTCCTCTGATGCGGATCGTAGAAGCGCCCGCGCAGATCCGGGTCGACTTCGTCCCACTGCTGCATCGGCAGCAGCCAGTCGCAGATCTCGAACACGAAATCGGCGACGTCGCGGCTTCCTGTCTGAGCGAACAGGGACGCTCCGGCCTGCGCATGCCACGGCACGAACGCCGGATTCCGGGCTCGCCGATGCCGCTCGCCGCAGCGCTCGAAGGTCGCCACGCAGCGCTCGAGGGTCGGTGCGCCGGCGATTCCCCGCTTCGCTGCCTCGACCCAGAACAGGAGAGCTTCGCCGGAATAGAAGTTCCAGTTCTCACCGTCGCGCTCGGGCGGAAAGAAGAAGGTGCGAAAGCCGAGATCTTCGTCAGCCAGCGAGTTGATCCCGGCCGTCAGGAGGGTCAGCTCGGTTGCGAACTCGTGGCGGGCCGGGCTCTCCAGGATGCACAGAGCCGCGAGCGCGGCGGCGCCGAGCTTCGCCTGGGTGCGTTCCACGATCGCGCCCCGTCCGCCGCCGATGTTCCGAAAGTAGCGCCGCAGGTTGTAACGCAGATTGCGTGTCGCGGCCTCGCGGATCTCCGCGTTGCCCTGGAGCTTCCCGAGTCGCGCGAGAGCCAGCGAGGCGAGAAAGCGGCGAATCGCATTGTCGGACGGCGCGACCTCGCCTCGACTGGGCCAGTACTTGTACGGCAACTCGCCTTCCGGGGAGAGGTTCTGGAGCATCCATCGCCCGATAGCCCGTGCCAGGTCGAGTGCTCGGTCTTCGTCTTCCGATGGTCTCGGGTGGATCAAGGGTGAACCACGGTACAGGGCCGTTACGACGGCGTCGCCGGCGCCAGAAAGCAGGAACTGATGGGCGTTGAAGGCGCGGAGACCGCCGTCGGCCGCAAGGTCGGACGCGCTCAGGTTCCGCGGTTCGAGGAGCTTCTCGAATGCTCGCTCGAAGCGGAGGTTGGCAGCGAGCATGCCGGTCGGCGCGAACCTGACCGTCTCGCCGCGACATGCGATCTCAAGGCCGAGCACTCCGCGGGCACGGTTGTTGAAGACGCGGGACACTTGTTCCGGCGGGACGCGTCGAGGGCGGTCCGCGACGCAGATCTCGATCGTGTTGTCTGGATCCGCTCCGATACGGTCGGCCAGCTCGGGAAAGGACACGAAGTCGATCCAGCCGGTTCGGCTCGCGCTGCCGTTTCGCCGAACGCAGAACCAGATCGCATTTTCTTGCCGACCGTGTGCTCTCACCGCCTTCTACCTTCCAGGTCGCGCCGCGTCGCCGTCGCCGACCCTCCCGGCAGCGCGGCTCACCGCGGGCTTGCTAGAGACTAGCCCGCAGTCGCTATGCCGCGCGCGATGGCGCTGCGGGCTGCGGCGCCGGCCCTCTTGCCGGACACGGCGTCCAGGGCGCGGAAACCAATCCGGCGGCCGCCTTCCAGGTAACCGACCCAATAGGGATAGCCGCACGGTTCGGAACAAAGCAACCGGCCGCGTTCGCGTCGGCGGCGCCCTCGCGCGGCGATGAGCAGGACGCGGTCGACGAAGTCGGCTGCGACCGCCTCCGCTTCGGACCGTTCGAGGTGCGGAGGCAGGGGTTCGGGACCCGGTCGGACGTCGATGCTCTCGAGTCGGATGTGCGCGGCCTGACCGCTGAGTCGGCAGACGAGAACGGCGAGCCGCCCATTGGATGGCGGGCCGTTCGCGGGCCGGCGAGCGCTCGCGGCCGGCGCGAGCGTTTCGTGGACAATCAGCCAGTGCGGAAGGTAGAGGAGTTCCAGGGCGAGGGGCGTTCGGCTGGCGAGTCGGAGCGAACGTCGGCGCGCCAAGCGCTGCCGCGCCTCGTCCGCGGTGACCTTCGGCGCGATGGCCGAACGCGGCTCGGCGGGGTCGAACAGAGGCGTTACTCCTTCTTCGAGCGCCCGCGGCTTCCGTAGAGCGTCAGCACGACGGCGGCAAGCAGCAACGCCGCTCCGGCGGCGGTGCCGAGGACGAGGTCGATTGCCTCCGCGGCCCTCAAGCCGCCAATCAGCACCGGAATCGACAGGATCGCGAGGAACGCGCCGAGGATCCGGGCGGTCGAGCGGTCGCGGCGGTTGTGGTCCGCTGTCATCGCGTCACGCGAACGGTTCGTCATGCCAGCAGGAGGTAGATGACCAGGTAGGGCGCGACGAACAACGCTGCCCAGACTCTCAGATCCCGCCACCGGGCGCGGTCGGGTGCGCCTTGGAGCACCGAGTCCCGACGAAGGCGCCAAACGGCTGCCGCCGGCAGGATGAGAAGGAACGCGACGGCAATCCGCGCGCTCCAGAGCGGCAGGGCGCCCATCGCGTCGTTCATCGGGCCGAGGGTGAACTCGAGGATCGTCCTCATCGCGTCTCTCCGCCGTTCTTGAGACGCGCGACTCGGCGCCGGAGCGCCGTCTGCAGGGCCTCGTCGCGGGCCACCTCGCCCCAGACCAGGCCGCGTAGTCGTTCCGCGGGTTCCGGCGGGGTGAACCGGCTGACGATCCAGACGACCGCGAGGGTGAACGCGAAGGACCACCAGGCGACGAAGAGGAACGGCTCCTCGGACGCGAACAGGCCGTCCATCGCCGGGCTGTTCAGGAGCAGGCAGAAGGCGACGCCGGCGGCCAGGCCGACGCCGCCGCCGTAGCGGTTCGCGCCTCGCCAGAGAATGCCGAGCAGGAGGACGGCCAGGGTCGGTCCCTGGATCAGCGAAAAGACGGTCTGGATCGCGTTGTAGATGTTGCTGAACCGCTGCTCGATCTCGGGCGCGATGAAGGCCGCTGCCAACAGCAAGACGGCGGAGAGGATGCGGCCGAAGCGGAGTTCTGCGGCGGTTCCGAGTTCGCGCCCGCTCCAGCGCCGACGGAGACGCCCGAGAAGATCGCGGCTCCACAGGGTCGTCGCCGAGTTCAGGTTCGAGTCGACGCTCGACATGAGCGCCGCGAGAAAGGCCGCGAACATCAGGCCGCGGAGTCCGGGCGGAAGCAGCTGGGCGATCAACGTCGGAACCGCCTCGTCGGCGTTCGCAAGTTCAGGTGCGAGCAGGATCGCGGCCAGCCCCGGCAGCGCGACGAGCAACGGAATGAACAGCTTGAGCAGGCCGGCGAGGAGGACGCCGGCCTTCGCGTCCCATTCCGTCCGGGCGCCGAGCGCCCGTTGGACCATCGTCTGGTTGCCGGTGTAGTAGGCGAGCGAGAGCACGATCCCGAGTCCGAGGACGATCCCGGTCCAGGGGAACGGAGTCGTCGTGTCGTGAGGAAGGTAGAGCGAGAAGTGGTCGGCGTACTGGGGTCCGCGCTCGAGGATGCCCTCGCGGAGCGCCGCCAGCCCGCCGACTTCGTAGAGTGCGCGGGCGACCAGGGCGGCGCCGCCGATGAACATGATGATGAGCTGCAGCACGTCCGTCATGACGACCGCCGCCAGCCCGCCGCTGATCGTGTAGATGCCGACGATTCCGGTAGTGACCCAGATGGAGAACTGTGGATCCCATCCCAACACGGTGCGCATGAGCAGCGCCGTCGCGTGGATCATGATGCCCAGGTTGAGCACCAGGATGACGCCCCAGGCCAGGGCGAGGAAGCTCCGTACGCCGTTGCCGTAACGGCGCCCGAGGAACTCGGGCACGGTATAGACGCCGCTTCGCCAATAGAAGGGGACGATGAGGAAGGCGGCGACGAGCAAGGCCGGCATGGAACCCAGCCAGTCGAAGTTCGCCTGGGCGAGGCCATAGCGGTAGGTGCCGCCGGCGACGGCGATGAAGTCCGTCGCGCCGATGTCGCTTACGACGATGGACATGCCGATCGCCCAGAAAGGCAGCGCCCGTCCGGCGAGGAGGAAGTCGCCGCTGGTCTTCACGTAGCGGCTGAACGTGGTGCCGATGATCAGCACCCCCGCCAAGTAGGTGAGGACGATGCCCGTATCCAGGCCGGAGAGTGTCCAGTTCATCCCTCGCTGCCGTCCGCCAGGGCTGTTTCCTTCATCAGAAAGCGCAGGCTTCGCGCTGCGTCGCCCTCCGGGGAGCCGTCGGCGGTGGCCGTTTCGTCCTGTTCGACGACGAACAACCGAACGCCGACCGCGAGGCCGGCTTCGACGGCGCCCGCGATGTCGACCTGGCCGTCGCCGAGAGGCCGGAACCACCGCTTGCGAGTCGCTTCCTCGGGTGTTCGCCTCGCCGCTTGACCGGGCAGCAGCCCGTCCTTCAGATGCAGGGCCCGGATGTGGTGGTCGAACTCGCGGATGAGAGCGACCGGATCGAAACCTGCGAAGGCGGTCCAGTAGACATCGAGTTCGAGGCCCCAGCCATCGTGGGAGCGGCTCGAGGCGAGGGCGTAGAGCCCGGTGGTCAGGCCGAGATCGTCGCGCTCCGCCGCCAGTTCGAACTCGTGGTTGTGGTAGCCCAGACGGAAGTCGCCGGCGCGCAACCGATAGCTCAGCACGTCGAGTCGGGCGCCCAGGCTGCGGTAGTGCCGGACGCTGCCGTCGCCGCGCAGCTCCGGGCGGAGCCAGGGACAGACGAGCAGGTCGCAACCGAGTGCCCGGTAGGTTTCCATCAACCGGCCGGTCTCCGTCTCCAACGTCTCGAGCGGCACGTGGGCGGCGACGAGCGACAGCCCTCGGTCATCCAAGAGGCGCCTCAGGGCATCCGGCGTCAGGCCCCGAGTTCCGCCGAACCACTCAAGCTCCCGATAACCCGCTTCCCTCGTCAGGTCGAGAGTCGCTTCGAGGTCCACCTCGGCCTGGCGCCGGAGGTTGTAGAGCTGGAGCGCGATCCGCGGCGCGCTGTTCGCGTCGGCGGCGTTTGTCACTCCCGGGGCTCCGCGCCGGCAGCGTCCTCGACCTCCTCGATCAGGCCGTGGTAGAGACCGAGGTAGTAGGGAAGCAGGAAGCTCGCGCCGTCCGCCAGGTAGCGGCCCTGGCCGCCGTGGTCGAGACGCCATGGATCGTGGTTCCAGTGGTTGACGAAACGCTCGTCGATCGGCAGGACGCGTCCGTCGATCAAGTGTCCCCGAAGACCGCGACGTTCGTCCTCGTCGCGCAGCGCGACGACGTCGAGGCGGTGGCTGTTGGCGAGCCCCCAGTCGAAGCGGTCGAGAGGGTAGAGGACGAGGCTCTCGATCGCGTCGTCGAGCGGGAAGTTCTCTCGACGATACGTCTCGTCGTCGAAGGCGTCGCGGTAGCCGTTGCCGTGGATGGCGACGGCGTGGATGAAGTCGAACAGGGGGTTCCGTTCGGGTCGCAGCAGCTTCCAGTACTGGCGCAGCGAGTGGGCGGCGACGCTCCGAAGCGCTTCGTCCGTTTCGTACTGCAGCAGGTGGTAGTAGTTCATGAACGCCATCTCGTCGTCGGACTGGTTGCCGGTGCCCGGCCCGCTTTGGACCTTCGGATTTCGGAGATTCGCGGCATAGGCGTGGTCGTCGAGCAGTGCCTGAGCGGTCTGGGCGTAGCGCCGGCCGCGGCGCGCGTCGGCCGCGGAACCCGTGTTGCTCATGTGCTCCGCGATCCGCAGGTAGGTCAGGTAGGAGAGCGAGTTGAGCCCCCGTTCCTCCCACCAGTCCTGGTCATGGTTCAGTTGCTCGGGCCCGAAAACCGCCCAGCGGGTGCGTTCGCCGTCGTGGTCGACGAGGGCGCCGTCGTGCTCGACCAAGTGATCGACGATCAAGAGCGCCGTCTCGCGCACTTCGGCGCGCTCCCGGTCATCCGTGGCGACGAGGTCGTAATAGAGGCCATAGAAGAAGAAGTGCCCGTCGAGTTCGTCGGAGCTCGTGTCGCTCTTCCAGTACCACTGGCCGTCGGCGCTCGTGGGCCAACGGGGATCGATCACCTTCCACAGCCCGTCCTGTTCCTCCCGGATTCGTCGGTCGCTCTCGAGTCGGCCCGCGTTCGGGTCGGGTCCGTCGGTCGGCAGGATGGTGCGGGCGACGAAGCCGGGCCTGGCCGGCGGCGTGCCGCCCTGGGTCACGGTCTGCAGAAAGCGGAGCGCTTCGAACGCCCTGCGCGCGTTCTCGCGTGCCTCCGGCTCGCCGGTGACGGCCCAGCGGAAGCACTCGGCGGCGCCGTACATCGACGTCCACAGCCCGTCGTTGTCGCTGTCGGATTGGCGAAACGCCGAGGTGTCGCCGGGCCGCTCGAGGGCGACGCCGAGGACGTAGCCGTACGGCGTGCGGCGGTGGAAGCGTTCGATCGCCGCGTGGAAGCGCTCCGCCTTCTGCCGCAGGGTCATCCGGCGCATGCGGATGGCGCCGGGGCCGGCGGCGGTCTCGACCCGGACGGTACCGTCCCGATCCACGTCGACGGACATCACGTGATCGTGGGGCAACCAGCGCCGCCCCTGCCGATACTGCCAGCGCGACGGGTCGCCCGGTGTCGCGCCGGGAATGAGGCGGATCAGACCGCGCGTCGTGCCGGCCCAGATCGAGCCGTCTGGCGCTGCGGCAAGGTCCGTGAAGTCGTTCCCGGGCAGGCCGTCCGTGCGGTCGAAGAGCCGCCAGACGCCGGTTGTCTCCTCGAGAGCGCCCAAGCCCTGGGGCGAGGCGAACCAGAGCTGGCCGTCGTAGTCGAATTCGACCGCCCGCACGTCGACCGGCGCCCAGCTTCGCTCGTCGTCGCTGGGAAACAGGCGCTGCCAGGCGGTTCGAGAGCCGTCTCGGAGGTAGAGCCCCGTGGACGTGGCGGCAGCGACTCGGATCGCGGCATCCGTGGCGATCTGGCGGACCTCGCCGGGCGCGTCCGACAGAAGAGTGGAGGAGGCCCTTGCCGGAGCACGGGCGATGTCGTCGCCAGGCGGTTCGTACTCCGCGACCTGTTGCAGAAAGGGCGCGACGGGAACGGGCAGCTCGGTCTGGGCCGCGACAGCGAGCGGCGCCGAAAGCAAGCCGATGAGTAGCGCTGGACGCAGGTTCATGCCGGGAGACTATCCGTCAAGCGGCGGGCTTGTGTCCGAGGCGCTAGTCCGTAGCGGACCGTCAGGCGCGCAGGGTACGGACGCCGTAGAGCGGGAAGTGGGCGTCGCGGCTGACCATGGTGAGCCCTTCCGCTTGTGCCTGAGCGATCAGGAAGCGGTCGAACGGGTCCTTGTGATGCCGCGGCAGGCGTGCGGCCAGCTCCGCGTGATGGAAGGTCAGCGGCAGGTGGGTGAAGCCCTTCTCGTCGACCATCGCGGCGAGGTTGTCGGGGGCTTCCATCTGGCCTCGGAGGCGCTTGAACGTGATCTCCCAGGCCGTGATCGGGCTCACGAAGATCTGATTGCGCGGGTTGGTCAGTGCGGCGTGGGCGCTCCTGCGAAGCACCGAATCGTCGGAGATCCACCACAGGAACGCGTGCGTGTCGAGCAGCAGGCGTTCCAACGTCAGGTCTCGTCGGGGAAGATCTTCGAGTTGACCATCAACTCCCACAGATCCTCCGCGGGCTCGTCGAAGTCAGGCGACATCCAGATCTTGCCCTCCAGACCGCCGGGCTTGCGGGGCTCCAGCTTCTCCTCGCGGTAAGGCTCGAGCCGCAGGTACGGCTCTCCCGCCTTGGCGATGACGACCTCCTCGCCCTCCCAGGCCAGCTTGCCCAGGCGCGAGAGTTGTGATTTCGCTTCGTGCATGTTCACCTTCATCCGTTCTCCCCTCCCGGTGTCCGGCCTGACCGAGTCGGGGCTAAGTCTGGCTAAGTCTCGTCGGGCCGTCAAGCAGGCGGGGCATCCTGCATGGCAGAGTTGTCCGCCGTGGCGGACACGCGACTCCGAACCCTCCGCGCCGGCGAGACCGAGGAACTGCTCGACCTTCTCGATGGCTGGCCGTTCCCGGACGGGCAACGCGGCCGGGTCTTCTTCCGGCGTTACGTCGAACTCGACCCGGCGTTCGAACCTCGGAACGTGTGGGTGGCGGAGCGGGGCGGCGAACTCGTGTCGTGCGTCCAGATCTTCCCGCGCCGGGTGAGGCTTCGTGGCCGGTTGCTGCCGATGGGCGGCATCGGCAGCGTCTTCACCCGGCCTGATTCCCGCCGCCGCGGCGTTGCGGGCGCTCTCCTCGAACGAGCGATCCAGGCGATGCGGGAGAGGGGCATGGCGCTGTCCTACCTCCTCGCCGAGCGGCTCGAGTGGTACGGGCGGTACGGCTACCGGCCCTGGTCGCGAGGCTGGCGCACGTTGTATTCGCCGAAGACGCGCGAGTCGCTCATCCCCGGCGTCCGCCTCTACTCTCCGGCTACCGATTGCGGCGAACTCAGACGGCTCTGGAAGGTCTATGCGGAAGGCAAGACCGGCGCGCCGCTCGACGGCATCGTCGACCGCAGCTCGGACGAAGACTGGCTGGGCAGTTTCCGTCTTGCCGGAACGCCGGACGAGGACATCTGGATTGCCGAGGAAGGAACTCGGGCGACCGCGTACCTTCGCGTCGCCGACTTCAACGGAGGCTTGCGCGTCCTCGAGTGGGGCAGAGAGAGAGACGAAGCCCCCGCCCTGTACGAGCTGTTGGCGGCCGCGCTCGCCGCACGGGAGGTCGAGTCCATTCGTATGCCGCTGGTTCGCGACGAGGCACTGGAAGGGCTGTTGGCGGCTCTTGGCGCGAGGATCGAGACAAGGCCGGCGTGGGACGAGGCGCCGCCCGACCGGAGGCCCCCGGCCACCTGGATGATCCGCAGCCTGGACGACGAGGCCTTGGCCTCCTGCCTCCCTGTCGCGAACGAAGGCGACTTGCTGCTCCGCTGCCTTCCTCCAGAGCGCTTCGCGTTCTGGGAGGCGGATCGCTTCTGAGGGCCAGCGCTCTGATTCCGCGGTCCGCGTCGGGCGGCGCAGTCTGCCGTCGCGTCATCTGATCGCGGGTGGTTATCCTCCGCTGCGACGACGGTAGAACAACTTGAGGAGAGACGATGATCGACTTCGAGATTCCGGAAGAGACGAGGGCCGTGCGGGCGAAGGTGCGCGAGTTCGTCCAGAACGAGTGCATCCCGGCCGAAGAGAACTGCACCTCGGAGAACTTCGACGAGGTGCTGGCTGAGCTCCGCGCGAAGGCGAAGGCCCAAGGGCTCTGGTGCCCGTTCATCCCGGAGGAGTACGGCGGCATGGGGCTGCAGCCGCTTGCGAATGCGCTGGTCCAGATGGAACTCGGCGAGAGCTTTCTGGGGGCTCTTTCACTGAACACCCAGGGACCCGACGACGCGACGATGCTCACGCTGCTCGAGAACGGGACCGAGGACCAGAAGGAGCGTTTTCTCAAGCCTCTGCTGGCGGGGGAGAAGCGCATCTGCTATTCGATGACCGAGAGAGCCGCCGGTGCGGACGCCACGGGCATGCAGACTTCGGCCGTTCTCGACGGTGACAACTACGTGCTGAACGGTGAGAAGTGGTTCAGCTCGTCGGCAAGCGTGGCCGATGTCGCCCTCGTCATGGCGAAGACCGATCCCGATGTCGCCCGCCACCGCCAGTTCTCTACCTTTCTCGTCGAGCTGCCGAACCCCGGCTACAAGATCATCCGCGACATCGAGACGATGCAGCCTCACACCGAGCTCGGGTTGAAGCTCGGTTCCTCGCACTCGGAGATCCACATCGAGAACCTCATCGTTCCGAAGGAGAACCTCCTCGGTGGCCGCGGCCAGGGCTTCGCCATGGGACAGCATCGCCTCGCCTACGGCCGCCTGCGTCACGGGATGCACAATGTGGCGATGGCGCAGCGGGCTCTCGACCTCGCCGTCGCGCATACCGTGAAGCGCGTGACGTTCGGCAAGCGTCTCGCCGACCGCCAAGGAGTTCGGTGGATGCTCGCCGATTGTGCCGCCGAGCTCTACAAGGCGCGGCTCATGCTGCTCCACATCGCCTACAAGGCGGAGAAAGGTATGGACCTGCGGAACGAGAACGGCATCGCGAAGGTCTTCCTCGCGAACATGGTGCACAAGGTCGTCGATACCGCGATTCAGCTTCACGGCGCTCTGGGCTACAGCATGGACACGCCGCTGGCTCGCTGGTACCGCGGCATCCGAGCGCAGCGTCTGGTCGACGGGCCCGACGAGGTTCACCGCTGGCGAACCGGCAAGAACGTCGTCCAGGCGTTCGAGGCCCACGGCACCTGCGCCTCCGCCTGCGGCGGCGATCTGCTTTGAGTCGTCCGGATTCGCGGCCGCACGCGGAGCTCGGTGAGACATGCGGGCTAGACTCCTTCCCATGCAGGTCCTCGATCCATCGTGGGAGGGTTCACCGGTCCCGCTCGAGCTGGCGCCGCGGCTCGCGGGGCTCCGGGGCGCCGACGTCGGCCTGCTGTCGAACGGGAAGGCGGGTGTCGAACCGCTGTTCGATCATCTGGAGAGGCTGCTCTCTGAACACTGGGGCGTCACGCGGGTCGAGCGAGCGAAGAAGGTGAACTACAGCGCGCCGGCGGCGCCCGAACTCGTCCGGCGGTTCGCGCGGCGACGGCTCGTCATCACCGGGGTCGGCGATTGAGGAAGCTGCTCGTCGTGCAGTCTGCATGACGCGGTGAGCTTCGAGCGGGCGGGGACGCCGGCGGTCGGCGTCATGACGGACGCCTTCGTCGACGGCGCCGAGCGGATGGCTCGGGCCTGCGGTGCGGAGAACTACGGATTCGCGGTCATCGCGCATCCGATCAGCAGCGCCGACGATGACGAGCTGCTCGGTCGCGCCGAGGCGATCCTCGAGCAGGCGGACGAGTTGGTGCGGACCGGCGCCGTTCGAGCGGACAGGAAACCCGCATCGTCGCCGTCGGCGGGCGGCCGATGACGGTTCGTTGGTTCCTCCCCGCGGCCGGCCTGCTGGCGGGCCTCGTTCCGGCGCTGGGAACGCTCGCTCCGGCTACAGCGCAGGACGGCGTCGTGCGGGCCGAGTTCGTCTTCGAGCGGGCGCCGCATGCCGAGTGCCACGCGTCGACGATCGTCGAGACGTCTTCGGGCCGCCTCGTCGCGGCGTGGTTCGGCGGCACGGCGGAGGGCAACGCGGATGTGGGCATCTGGGTCAGCCGGCTCGATTCGGATGGCGGCGTCGGCGAACGGTGGAGCGCTCCGGTCGAGGTTGCGAACGGGGTGCAGGCGACAGGCGACCGTCATCCCACCTGGAATCCGGTCCTCTACCTGCCGCCTCGGCCCGGATCGCCGCTCCTCCTCTTCTACAAGGCAGGGCCCAGCCCGTCGGAATGGTGGGGCATGGTCATCGAGTCGACCGACGGCGGCCGCACCTGGGGCGCCTCGCGCCGACTGCCGGATGGCATCCTGGGTCCGATCAAGAACAAGCCGCTGACCCTCGGCGACGGGTCGCTGCTCGCCGGTTCGAGCATCGAGGACGCGCCGGAGCCGCCGGCCTGGCGGGTCCACTTCGAACGCTCGCCGGACGGCGGCTCAACCTGGTCGCGGACCGGTTCCCTGTCCGGCCGAACCCCGGCGGGAGAGGACTTCTGGGCCATCCAGCCGACCCTCCTCCACCTCGGCGGGGAACGGCTCCTCTCCATGTTCCGCACGAAGCAGAGCCGGGTCGGCGCGGCCCGTTCCGACGACGCGGGGCGGACCTGGGGGCCGATCTTCGCCACCGGGTTGCCGAATCCGGATGCCGGCATCGATGGAGTCACGCTGGACGATGGCCGTCATCTGCTCGTCTACAACCACAAGGTGAGGATCGACGGTCGCTGGGCGGGTTCCCGTTCGCGGCTCAACCTGGCGATATCGGATGACGGGGAGACCTGGGATGCCTCGCTCATGGTCGAGGACCAGGACGGCGAGTACTCCTATCCGGCCGTCATCCAGACCGCCGACGGTCTGGTTCACGTGACGTACACCCACCGACGGACTCGCATCCGTCACCTCGTGCTCGATCCGGCGGGCTTGCCGCGGCATCCGATGCCGGATGGCGCGTGGCCCGAAGCGGCGCCGACGCTGGCTGCCCGGTGACGCGGAGTGACCTCCGGTCTCGACCTCGCCGTCTTCGTCGCCTACGTGGCGGTGGTCATCGCTCTCGGTCTGGGGCTCTCGCGCCGGAGCGGAACCGCAAGGGGTTTCATGGTGGCGGGAGGCGCCCTTCCCGGCTGGGCGGTGGGGCTCTCGATGTTCGGCACGTTTCTGTCGAGCAACACGTTCGTCGGGGTGCCGGGCCAGGCCTACGGCGGGAACTGGAACGCCTTCGCG
Source organism: Candidatus Multivoraceae bacterium (assembly GCA_965219625.1). Taxonomy (GTDB): domain Bacteria; phylum Acidobacteriota; class Thermoanaerobaculia; order Multivoradales; family Multivoraceae; genus Multivorans. Next base: position 2,972,785 of record OZ244782.1, read on the forward strand.
TTTTCGCTGTCTCTGCCGGTCGCGGCGTTCCTCGCCGCGCGTTGGTGGATTCCCTTCTATCGGCGAGGGCGCGCGGTATCGGCGTACCACCATCTCGAGGCGCGCTTCGGCCGCTGGGCCCGCACCTACGCCGTCATGTGTTATCTGTTGACCCAGTTCGCTCGGGTCGGCGCGATCTTGTTCGGCGTCGCGATCGCCATGCATGCCCTGACGGAGTGGCCGGTCGCGTGGATCATCGTGGTCACCGGCCTGGTCGTTACGCTCTACACTCTGCTCGGCGGCATCGAGGCGGTCATCTGGACGGATGTGATCCAGAGCCTCGTCCTTACCGTCGGCGCCGTGCTCGTTGTCGGTCTGCTCATCGTCGATGCGCCGGGACAGTTCGGCGGACTCGTCGAGACGGCGCGGGAAGCCGACAAGTTCTCTCTCGGCAGCTTCGGCCTGGACTTGACGACCCAGACGTTCTGGGTCGTGTTGATCTACGGCCTGTTCATCAACTTGAACAACTTCGGTATCGATCAGAGCTACGTCCAGCGCTACCACGCCGCGAAGAGCGATCGGGCGGCGTCGCGGTCGGTGTGGCTTGCGGCCGGCCTCTACCTGCCGGTTTCGGCCGTCTTCTTCTTCATCGGCACCGGCCTGTTCGTCGTGCTGCAGGGTGAGCCGGAGGCGGCCGGCTTAGCGGCGGACGAGGCATTCCCGCACTACATTGCAACCCGGCTGCCCGTTGGCGCCGCGGGTCTGCTCATCGCGGCCCTGTTCGCTGCGGCGATGAGCAGCATCGACACGTCGCTGAACAGCTCGGCGACCGTGTTTCTGTCCGATCTCTACCGAAGCTACCTGCGCCCCGCGCCGGGTCGCCGAGGCGCCGAGGCGGAGGACCTGCGCGTTCTGCGCCGCTCGACGGTGGTCTTCGGCGTTCTGGGGAGCGGCGCGGCGCTGCTGATGATCGGCGCCGGCGACCTGCTCGACGTGTGGTGGACCTGGTCCGGCGTCTTTGCCGGCGGCCTTCTCGGCCTGTTCGCACTCGATCGCCTGGCGGCGCGGGCGGGGCGGGCCGCGGCTCAGGCGGGCGTTGCCGTCGGCGTGCTCGTCATTCTCTGGATGACGGTATCGCCGCGGCTCGACGGCGCCTTGGCGATGCTGCGGATTCCCCTTCACAGCTACATGATCACGGTCATCGGCACGCTGACGATCTTCGCCGTCGGCCTGCTCTGGTCGAGGTTCCTCGGCCGCGGCGGCGAAGAGGTCGAAGCGCTGCGATAGGGTGAGTCGATGGAAGCTCGCCAGGATGTTCCCTCCCTCTCCGCCTTCCTCCGCAGCCGCGTCTTCCTCCCATCGATCGTTGCGCTCCTCGGGCTGACGGTCGGGGGATGCCAAGACCGCGGCGACCTGCTGGGCGTCGAGCTTGTCGTCTTCACCGTCGGCCAGTGGTACGGCGTCGGCGCTCAGGGTGAGGAACTGCGTTTTCTGCTCGAACGGGACGGCGACGACGCCGTGCTCACGGCCTTTGTCATCGAGCTCCCGCAGTTTGCCGACATGGTCCAGGGTCAGGCGGACGCCTGCGCCGCGCTCGTCGGCGCCTTCTCGACATTCGGCAACATCGAGGTTCGCGTGCCGGTACGCAACGCCGGCTTCAGCTTCCGCACGCCGAACGACTTCCGGGTCGACAACGACGGCCTGATCGAGTTGACGGTGAATGGTCGTTTCGAGGCGCAGGACAGCGCGGTGGTCGATGCGGATGTCCTCATCGATCCGACCCAGTTCCTGCCCTGCCGGTCCGAGTTCTCGGTCAGTTGGGATATGTCGCCGATCGGTTCCTGATTCGAGCGGCCCCCCAGGCGAGGAGTCGATGTATCCCGGCAAGTATGCGCGCGAGACGCCCGACAAGCCGGCGGTGATCATGGCGGGCGACGGCGAGCAGGTGACCTACTCGGAACTCGACCGCCGCTCGAATCGGTTGGCCCGCCTCTGGCATGCCCGCGGCCTGCGACCCGGGGGGCACGTGGCGATCTTCATGGAGAACCACCCGCGCTACTTCGAGGTCTACTGGGCGGCGGTGCGTTCCGGCCTCTACCTGACGACCGTGAATCGCTATCTGAACGCGGAGGAAGCGGCCTACATCGTCGAGGATTGCGGCGCCGAGGGAATCGTCGCGTCGGCGAAGCTGGCTGAGGCATGCGCGGAACTCGGCGACATGATTCCCGGCTGCTCGAGCCGGCTGATCGTCGACGACGATGGCCTGGGCCGTCCCGATGGCTGGGACGACTACGCGGAGGCGACCGCCGCGTTCCCTCCCGAGCCGCTCGCCGAACAGCCGCGCGGCGGCACGATGCTCTACAGCTCGGGAACGACCGGTCGGCCGAAGGGCATTCTGCGGCCCCTGACCGGGCTGTCCGTGGAGGAGGTGCCTCAGGAGCGGATCGACGTGCTGAACGGTCTGTTCGCCATTGATGCGGACGCCGTCTATCTGTCGCCCGCGCCCCTGTACCACTCGGCGCCGATCGGTTTCTCCGGCGGCGTCCAGACACTTGGCGGAACGGTCGTCGTCTTGGAGCGATTCGACCCGGAGCTGGCGCTCAAGGCGATCGAGGATTACCGCGTCACTGTGAGCCAGTGGGTGCCGACGATGTTCAACCGCATGCTCAAGCTGCCGGGCGAGGTGCGGAACCCCTACGACCTGTCGAGCCATCGGCGAGCGATCCACGCCGCGGCGCCCTGTCCGGTCGAGACGAAGCGGAGGATGATCGAGTGGTGGGGCCCGATCATCCTTGAGTACTACGCCGGCACCGAGGGCAACGGGATGTGTTTCGTCGACTCCGCGGAGTGGATGGAGCGCCCCGGCACGGTCGGCGTCTGTCGGACGGCGACGATCCACATCTGCGACGACGAGGGCGGCGAGCTGCCGCCGGGCGAACCGGGCACGATCTACTTCGAACCGCCGGAGGAGGCGGATCTGTTCGAGTACCACGGCGACGACGAGAAGACCCGCGGCTCGCGGCATCCGGTCCACCCGCGCTGGACGACTCTCGGCGATGTCGGCTACCTCGATGAAGAGAACTACCTGTTCCTGACCGATCGCAAGGCGTTCATGATCATCTCGGGCGGCGTGAACATCTATCCGCAGGAGATCGAGGACGCGCTCGTCATCCACCCGAAGATCGCCGACGTGGCGGTCATCGGCGTCCCGCACGAGGACATGGGAGAGGAGGTCAAGGCGGTGGTTCAGCTGATGCCCGGAGTCGCTCCGAGCCCCGAGCTTGCGGAGGAACTCATCGCGTACGCGCGCGAGCGCCTGGCCCACTACAAGACGCCGAGGTCGATCGACTTCGAGGAGCAGCTGCCGCGTCTGCCGACCGGCAAGCTCTACAAGCGCCTGCTCCGCGATCGTTACTGGACGGGCCGCGCGTCGCGGATCGTCTGAGTGGAGACCGGAGCGGCGTGGCGGGTTCCCGGCTCGTGCCGATTGCCGACGCCCTGGCTCGCGCGGTGGACAGCCTTCGCTTCGGCCCGCCGGTCGCCCACGTCTACAACCCCCTGGTCTACGCCAGGGCGGCGCACCACGCGTACCTGAGTCTGGCCGGCGATCAGCCGGGAAGAGTCGTCCTCCTCGGCATGAACCCCGGTCCCTGGGGCATGAGCCAGACCGGCGTGCCGTTCGGCGAGGTGGCTCATGTCCGGGACTGGCTGGGCATCCAGGCGGAGGTCGCGCCGCCCGCGGATGAACACCCGAAGCGCCCGATTCACGGCTTCGGCTGCGGTCGGAGCGAAGTCAGCGGACGGCGCGTGTGGGGCTGGGCCCGTCGCCGCTTCGGTTCGTCGTCGGCGTTCTTCGAGCGGTTCGTCGTCTGGAACTACTGCCCTCTCGCGTTCTTGCTCGAGAGCGGCGCGAACCTCACTCCGGACCGGCTGCCGGCGCGTGAGAAAGCGCTCCTCTTCGAAGCGTGCGACCGGGGCCTGCGCCAAGCGGTCGAAACGCTGGAACCCCGCCTGGTCGTCGGCGTCGGCGTGTTCGCCGAAGGGCGGGCGCGACGCGCGCTGGCGGAGCTCGACATTCCTGTCGGGCGAGTTCTGCACCCGAGCCCGGCAAGCCCGGCCGCGAACCGAGGGTGGGCAGAACAGGCGGAGCGCGATCTGCACGCCCTGGGCGTTGACTTATGAGGCGCCGTTCAACGTCCTCGGGCGCCAAAGCGCGACTGCCCCTATAGGGACTCGATAGAGGCTTGGGGACCGTGCGGCTGCCTAGCAAGTGAAGAACAAGTCCGGCTTCGAACAGCAGGACTGCCTGGAACTACCGCGACTGCACCAGTCAAGGCTCGTCAGCTTCCCAGGGCCCCAAAGAACGCTGCGCGGATGCGCCTCTCTCGGCGCGTCTCGGGCTCGACTCGCCCGAAGAACACGTCTCTATCGCGCTGAGTTCGTTCCTTCCATCGTTCGATGATCTGCAAAACCCACGAAATCATGCTCTCACCACCTCCCAAGACCCTTGCAGATGCCACGTCCGATTCTGGCAAGACCCCAGATGAGCGCCCCGGACTTTGCCGCGCCAGGGTTTCCTGTCAGTATACCGCCGACTATCAGTGCGCCTGTGATTTTGTCCAGGGAGCCGTTGTCGAAGCCCTCCTTGAGCGCGGCACAGGGCACGTTCTTGTATTGCTCTATGAGCGCTGCGGAGATCTGCTCGGCGGCGTTGCTGGGGCTGTAGACAGGTGCAGGATCTCCCATTCCGCCCGTGAGGTCGCCACCCAGCGGATTGCCGCCCAAAGGGTTGCCCGCACCCGGTGTACCGCCACCGCCGGCGGTGGTGGTCGTGCTGTCGTTGCTGGCGCAGGTTCCGCCGTTGTCACAGGCGGTGCTTCCGTCCGGCGATGTGTTCCAAGCTAACGCAGGGCCGGCGGCGAGCGTGAAGAAGATGCCCAAGGCTAGGCTGGGCCAGTACGGCCAAGTTCGGTGGTAGCAACCACTGAGGCGTCGGTGTGGACGACGCTGAGATGCCTTGGTTGGCTTGGCCAGCGAGGAACAAACTTGCTCGCTTGCATTGCGGGGACCCCCTGGTTGCGGGGACCCCCTGGTTGCGGGGACCCTTCCGGGTCCCTCTTATGTGGATTCGATGGGTAAGTTACTTCCTGCTGCGTAGGTTGTCAAGCAGTCGGTGCGGCGACGGGTACGTAGTCGGCCGAGCACATCTAGGTCCTCAAGGGCCTCGCGGCGGTACACATCCACGTGGTTCCGGTTCCGCCCCCGCTGCTTCGTTGCTCGGTGGGCCGCTACTCGCGTAGGGCTACGGTCCAGTCCTCGATGGCGAGGACGATCGCGTCATGGACCGCGGGCCGAAGCCTGCGGATGGCGATGTTCTCGCGTGTGGGGTGGACGCGGTTCGTCAGCAGGACGACGATCAGCTCGTGCTTCGGGTCGACCCACAGGGACGTACCGGTGAAGCCGGTGTGGCCGTAGGAGCGAGCCGAGAAGTAGCGGCCGGCGGAACTCGGGTGGGACGGCGTGTCCCAGCCGAGCGCCCGGCTGCTGCCGGGGACGAGGTCCGCTCGACGGGTGAACAGGGCAACCGTGTCCGGGTTCGCGAGTCGCCGTTCGCGGTAGGCGCCGCCGTTCAGCATTGCCTGGGCGAACAGGGCGACATCTCTGGCCGTGCCGAACAGGCCGGCGTGGGGTGCGACGCCGCCCAGGGCGTGGGTGTTCTCGTCGTGGACTTCACCGTGGGGCAGTCGGCCGCGCCAGCCATCGAACTCGGTCGGCGGGATTCGCTTCCGCAGGGAATCGGCGGGCAGGTAGCCGGTGTCGGCCATCCCCAGCGGATCGAGGATCTCGCTCTGGACGAGGTCGACGAGGCCGCGGCCGGTCTCGCGCTCGAGGATCTCGCCGAGCAGGAGGATGCCGAGGTCCGAGTAGATCGCGCGTTCCTGTCGGCCGGCCTCGAGCTCGGTCGCGGCGATGTGCTCCAGGTAGCGGGCGCGTGCCTCGTTGCGGTCGAGACCCTCGCCCAGGTCGCGGAACAGCTCGGTGCAGCAGGGGAGTCCGCTCGCGTGGGCGAGGAGGTCCCGCAAGGTCGCGCCGCCCACCGGCGATCCGGCGAGTTCCGGCAGGTAGGACCTGGCCGCGTCGTCCAGGTCGAGCGCGCCGGCCTCGACCTGGCGCATCATCAGGGTCGTCGTGGCGATGACCTTCGTCAGGGAGGCCAGGTCGTAGATCGTCGAGGGAGCGACTTCGGGGGCGTCGTCTTCGTAGGTGTGTCGCCCGGCGGCGTGCTCGAGGACGACCATGCCGCGGCGGGCGGCGAGAAGAACGCCGCCGGGCGTGACGCCGTTCGCCACCGCCTCCGTCAACAAGTCGGCCGCCCGCCGGAGTCGTATCGGGTCGAGGCCGGCCGCGTCTGGCGGAGCGTTGCGTAGAACACGGGCCGCCTGGGGCGGGTCGGCCGGAGGCGGTGAAGACAAGGGCGCCGTAGTGCGGGTCGATCGACAGGCGGAAGCGGCAGCGAGCAGCAGAACAGTCGCCAAGAGCGGGACGGACCGTGCATTCGCGAGTTTCAGCACGGCGTCCTTGTCGGGCGAAGGAGGCAAGATCGTCAGGATAGGGGCTTCGGCCGGTGAACGCAACGAAGGGCGCTCGGGCCGAACGCGGGATGCGACGGTTGCTATTCTCGTGCCTTGTTTGGAGACATGGGAAGGTTCGAGGAGGAGAGCGATGATGAAGGATGCTCTGGTAGGGATCGGTTTCGCGGTCATTCTTGCCGTGGGTTGCGGTTACGGTGGCGACAGCGAGGAAGCGGGCACGATGGCGGGGGAGGCGACGGAGGAAGTGGAGAGCGACGGCACGGTGCTGCGCAACGATCCGGCGATGGACAGCCTCGTGCCCGTCGACGCCGTCGTCGAGAAGGTCGCGGACGGCTTCACGTTCACCGAGGGCCCCGTCTGGGTTCCCGGTGATCCTGACCGCCTCTACTTCAGCGACATCCCGCAGAACAGGGTGTACCGGTGGTCCGAGAGCGAAGGCGCGGTCGTGTTCCTCGAACCCGTTCTGCCGGACGACGCCGGCACCGGGGGCATTGGAGGATCGAACGGCCTGGCGCTTCACCCCGACGGACGCCTCGTCCTCTGCGAGCACGGCAATCGCCGGGTGGCCGCGATGGAACTCGACGGCGAGCGGACGACCCTGGCCGATCGCTACGACGGCAGGCGGCTGAACAGCCCGAACGACATCGTCTTCCACTCGAGCGGCGCCGCCTTCTTCACCGATCCGCCATACGGCCTCCCGAACCAGTCGGAGAACAAGGAACAGGACCACAACGGCATCTACCGTCTGGATCCGGACGGCACGGTCACCCTGCTCGAGACCGGCCAGACCCGCCCGAACGGTCTCGGCCTGTCGCCGGACGAGACGATCCTTTACGTGGCGAACTCGGACGCGGCCCCGAACCGGTACTGGAAGAAGTACGCCGTCCGCGACGATCTGACCCTGGGCGAAGGCGAGATGTTCTTCGACGCGAGCACGATGGAGGCGCCCGGCGCGCCGGATGGGCTGGCCGTCGACGTCGACGGGAACGTGTTCGCGACGGGGCCGGGCGGCGTGATGGTCATCGCGCCCGACGGCCGTCACCTGGGGACCGTCGCGCCCGCCGAGCTGCCGGCGAACACGGCCTTCGGCGGCGATGGCAGCACCCTCTACATGACGGCTCGGAGCGGCCTCTACCGGGTGCGAACGAGTACCCGAGGCCTGGTCTACGCAGGCGGCGAGTGACCCGGGAACGCGGGCGGTTCGCCCGTGTCGGCATCGGTGCGCCGGGCGAATAGAGCCGCATGGAGCTTCGCGGCAGTTTCGGCGCGTTCGACTGGCTGATCCTCCTCGCCTTGTTCGCGGGCATCACGGCGCTCGCTCGCTCCCTGTCGCGGCGGCAGAAGACAGAGAAGGACTACTTCGCGGGATCGCGCGACCTGCCGTGGTACGCAGTCGCGGCATCGCTCATCGCAACGGAGATCAGCGCGGTCACGTACATCAGCCTGCCCTCGATCGTCGAGCGGCCGGGCGGCAATCTGACGTTCCTCCAGATCGGCGTGTTCGGCTACATCGGCGCGCGTCTGCTCGTCGCCTGGCTCCTCGTCCCCGCCTACTACCGCGAGGACGTGATGAGCCCCTACGACCTGATCGAGCGTCGACTCGGAGCGGCAGGCGCCGCGGTTCGGCGGCACGCGACCGTCCTGTTCTGGCTCGGCGGCGTCCTCGCGCAATCGGCCCGGGTCTACCTGTCCGCGGTCGTGCTCGGCGTCCTCCTGCAGCGCGAACTCGCTTGGCTCGAGGAGGCGGTTGGCATTCCGCCCCTGGTCGCCGCGGTGGGAGTCGTTCTTGCGGTCGCGATCGTCTGGACCTGGCTGGGCGGCATGGCAGCCGTCGTCTGGACGGATGCCGTTCTGTTCCTGCTCTTCCTGCTGGGCGTCGTCATCAGTCTCGGGGTCGTCGCGGCGAACCTGGAATCGAGTGTCGGTTCGACCCTTGCGGCCGCGTGGGCGGACGGGAAGTTCGACTTCTTCGACCTGAGGACTACGCTGTCGGCGCCCTACACGCTTTGGGCGGCACTCCTTGGCGCCACGGTCGGCGGCTTTGCCGCGTTCGGCGCCGATCAATTGATGGCTCAGCGCCTGTTCTGCTGTCGGAACGTGAGAGACGCTCAGAAGGCGGTCGTCGCGAGCGGCCTGTCCGTGCTCGTTTCCTTCGCGTTTGCCCTGGTTGGCGTCGGTCTCTGGGCCTACTACCGCGAAGCGCCGCTCAGCGGGGCTGCCGCGTCCATCGTGGCGGAACAGCCGGACCGCGTGTTCGCCGTCTTCGTGGTGGAAGCCGTGCCGACGGGCTTGAAGGCGCTCGTCGTCGCGGGCGCACTGGCCGCCGCGATCTCGAGCCTCGATTCGATCCTTGCGGCCCTGGCTCAAACGACCTCGTCCCTGGTCGGCTCGCGGCGCCGGACCGGTGGCGGCCTGCGCCTCGCCCGGTTGCTGGTCGTCGGTTGGGGGTTCGTGGTTGGCGTCGTTTCGCTGATGATGGACGAGGTCGCCGCACGCTACGATGCCTTGCTCGACTTGGCATTGGCGATGGCCGGCTACACCGGCGGTGCGCTCCTTGCCGCGGTCGTTCTCGCGCTCGCGCCTCTTCGCCGCGACGGCCGAGGCTACTTGTGGTCCGGGCCGCTATCCGTCCTCGCCGTGTTCGGAGCGGCATGGCATGAACCGGCGGCGGGTTGGGCCTGCGCGCTCGGCGTAACCGCGTTGCTTGCCGCCTGGTTGCGCGGCGACGGCCGCCGTCGGCCCGGCGCCAGCTTGCTGCTTGCGGCCGGCGGCGCCCTCGTCCTGGCGATCTGGCGTTGGGGCGAGGGTCCCGAGGGTGAGTTGATTGCCTGGCCCTGGTACGTGCCTCTCGGGGCGGTCGTCGCGTGGGTCTGGGGACTCGGCCTGAGCCTGCCGGCGGCACACGCTCCGCTGGCGCCTGTTAGCGTGACGCGATGAGCAAAACGAAGGGTGCGACGCGCAGGGAGGTCATCACGGCGGCGAGCGCACTCGGCGCGACCGCGGTCGTCGGCTCGGCCTGCACTCCGGCGGGCCGCGGCCCGGTCGAATCGTCTGGCGCGGCGGCGACGCCCGAAGTTCCCGAGTTCGAACTCGACGAGGTGACGATCGCCGAGCTTGAGCGTCAGATGGCCGACGGCGAGCGGACGAGCCGGGAGATCACCGCGCTCTACCTCGACCGGATCGCGGCGCTCGACAGGCAGGGGCCGACCTTGCGTTCGGTGATCGAAACGAATCCGGACGCCTTGGAGATCGCGGGCGAACTCGACCGCGAGCGGAACGCCGGCAACGTGCGCGGCCCGCTCCACGGCGTTCCGATCCTGTTGAAGGACAACATCGCCACCGCCGACCGGACGACGACGACTGCCGGTTCCCTGGCGCTCGAGGGTTCGATCCCGCCGCGGGACGCGTTCGTCGCGTCGCGGCTCCGGCGCGCTGGGGCCGTTCTCCTGGGCAAGGCGAACCTGAGCGAGTGGGCGAACTTCCGTTCCCGCCGCTCGAGTTCGGGCTGGAGCGCCCGCGGCGGGCAGTGCCGCAATCCGTACGTCCTCGACCGGAACCCCTGCGGTTCCAGCTCGGGTTCCGGCGCGGCAGCGTCGGCGAATCTCTGCGCCGCGGCGGTGGGCACGGAAACCGACGGCTCGATCATCTGCCCTTCGTCGGCGAACGGCCTGGTCGGCATCAAGCCGACCGTCGGAATGGTCAGCCGCAGCGGCATCATCCCGATTTCGGCGGTCCAGGACACCGCGGGTCCGATGGCACGGACCGTGAGAGACGCGGCTGCGCTTCTGTCTGGAATGACCGGCGTCGATCCGCAGGACGATGCGACCGCTGGCTCGCCGACGCCGACCGATCTCACCCGCCACCTGGCCGGCCCGGCGGCCGCGGATCTGTCGGGGCTCGCGATCGGCATCGGCCGTCAATTCCTGGGCCGCGACGGCCGGGTCGACGGGCTCATCGACGAAGCGATCCGGGTGCTCGACGGTCTGGGCGCCCGAATCGTCGACCCGGTCGAGATCGCTCACCACCGGGAGATCGCGCGCCACGAGTACGAGGCGATGCTCTACGAGTTCAAGGCCGGCTTGAACGAGTACCTGGCCAGCCTCGGCGAACACGCACCGGTGAGAACCCTTGCCGACGTCATCGCGTTGAACGAGGAGCGCGCCGCCGAGGAGCTTCCGTACTTCGGCCAGGAGATCTTGATCGAAGCGGAGGCCAAGGGCCCGCTGACGGACGAGGCCTACCGCACCGCCCGCGAGACGGCGAACCGGCTGGCCCGCGAGGAGGGCCTCGACGCGACTCTTGCCCGGCATGACCTCCACGCGATTCTCGGACCGAGCGGCGGCCCAGCCTGGGTCACCGATCTGGTTCACGGCGACAGCTTCTCCGTCGGAAGCTCCGGTCCGGCGGCCGTCGCCGGCTATCCGAACGTCACGGTGCCGGCCGGGCACGTCCACGGGTTGCCCGTCGGCGTCTCGTTCTTCGGCGCCGCCTGGAGCGAGCCCACACTGATCCGCATCGCCTGGGCCTTCGAACAGGCCGCTTGGCACCGCCGGTCGCCTCGGTTCCGAGCCAACGTCGACGAAGCCTGATCCGGTTCCTGACCCTACGCGCGCATCGTGCGGAAGCACTTCCGCAGTTCGTCGACGAAGATGTCCGGCACCTCGAAGGCGGCGAAGTGCCCGCCCTTCTCGAGCCGGTTCCAGTAGACGAGCTGGCGGTACCGCCGCTCGGCCCAGCGCCGCGACGAGCGGAAGATCTCCTTCGGAAAGATGCTGCAGCCGACGGGTATCTCGACCGGGTCGCCGCCGCCCTTGCCGAAGCTCTCCCAGTAGAGGCGCCCCGAAGAAGCGCCGCAGGCCGGCAGCCAGTACATCATCACGTTGTCGAGCAACTGGTCCCGCGTCAGGACGTTCTCCGGATGGCCGTCGCAGTCCATCCAGGACCAGAACTTCTCGATGATCCAGGCCGCCTGGCCGGCCGGCGAGTCGACGAGGCCGTAGCCGAGCGTCTGCGGCCGGGTCGACTGCTGCTTCGAGTAGCCCGAGTCCCAGTCCTGGTAGTGCTGGAGCCCGGCGAGCGCGTCCTTCTCGATGTCCGTCAGGTCGTCCATCGTGCTCCGGTCAACGCCAGAGGTCGGCATGTTCAGGTGGATGCCGTGGCAGTGCTCGTGATCCTGGATCGCGATCGCGGTGCTGACTGCCGCGCCCCAGTCGCCGCCCTGAGCGAAGTACCACTCGTAGCCGAGCCGCGCCATGAGTTCGGCCCAGGCGTCGCCGATCTTCTCGACGCTCCAGCCGGCCTTCGTCGGTTTGTCGGAGAATCCGAATCCCGGCAGGGCGGGAACGACGAGGTGGAAGGCATCCTCCTCCGAGCCGCCGTGAGCAGTCGGATCGAGCAGCGGATCGAGCACCTCGGGGAACTCGACGATCGAACCCGGCCAGCCGTGGGTCAACACGAGCGGCGCGGCGCCCCGGTGCTTCGAGCGCAAGTGGAGGAAGTGGATGGCGAGCCCGTCGATCTCGGTCCGGAACTGGTCGAGATCGTTCAGACGATTCTCCAGCCGGCGCCAATCGTAGGACCCGGCCCAGTACTCGCACACCTGCTTCGTGTAGTCGAGCGGGATCCCCTGGGTCCAGTCGTCGACCGTCTCGGGTTCAGGCCAGCGGGTAGCGGCCAGCCGACGGCGAAGGTCCGTCAGTTGCTCTTCATCGACTTCGATGCGGTACGGAGTGATGTCGGTCATGCGCGGACGTTAGCAGCCCGTGGTCGACGTGCGCGTCGTACCGAGAGCGGTCGGGCGCCCGCGAAGCAAGGCGCGATGGGGGAGCATGTCGGGTCACATTCGACCGAAGAGCGACGATGCTGGGCGGGATGCTTGGCCGATCGCATGCCGCGCGGCGTTCGCCACGGGCTGCTGCCACCTGGCGTTCAGAACGACAGTCGGACGCCGACCGAGAACGTCTCGATCTCGCCGCCGATGGACTCCCATCGACCGACCGCTCTGAGCGCCCCGAGGATCTGCACCTCGACGCCGGCGCCGTAGATCACATCCTCCTCGTCGAGATCCTGAATGACCAGGTCGAGATCGTCCCGGACATCGTCGACCTCGGCATCCCAGGCGACCAGGCCGAGTTTCGCGAACACGGATACCCGCCCGAGGATCCGATAGCGCGGCACGAACGACACGGAGACGGCGGAGATCGCGCCCTCGATCGGTACGTCCGAGCAGGAGGCATCCTGAGTACACGATGCCGCCAGGCCCTCGACCTTCGACAAGTCGTGGTAGCCGAGTTCGAAGCCGAGCAGGTTGCTCAACCGATAGCCGACCTCGTAGGCCAGCGAGTTCTCGTCGCCGTCGAGCACCTGGCGCAGGGCGCTGCTCGTCTCGACTTCGACGCCGGAGCGACCGAGATGGAAGCCGACGTAGAGTTCCCGCTGGGCGTCGGCCGGCGACGTGCCGAACAGGGCGCCAAGCAACAGTGCGGCTGCCGCCGGCAACGCGAGTCCAAGGCGCCGGGACGGGTGGGTCGTCATCGTCGTCTCCTGCTTGGGGCCGTCTCCCGCCGTAGGGCGGTCGATGTGAACGTCTGTCTCGGACTATACAGGAATGGCTATAGATCAACTCACATGGTGCCGCCATGTTCGCTAGCCTTCATGTTCGGAATGAACGATCCGGTCTGCCTTATCTCGGGCGTGGGTCCAGGCACTGGCGCCGCGCTCGCCCGTCGATTCGCCGCCGGCGGCTATCGCGTGGCGATGCTCGCGCGGACGGCGGAGCGTCTCGAGGCGCTCGAAGGCGAAATCGAGGGCTCGCGCGGCTACGTCTGCGACGTGACGAAGCCCGAGGCCGTGCGGGCGACCGTCGCCCGGGTGCGCGGCGATCTCGGCGCGCCTACGGTCCTCGTTCACAATGCGGTCGGCGGCGTCTTCGGCGACTTCCTGGAGATCGAGCCGGAGTTGCTGCGGGCGAACTTCGACGTGAACGTGATGGGCCTGCTTCATCTCGCGCGGGCGCTGGCCCCGGCGATGATCGAAGCCGGACGCGGAGCGATCATGGTGACCGGCAATACCGCAGCCCGTCGCGGCATGCCGCGTTTCGCCGGCTTTGCGCCGACGAAGGCCGGGCAGCGCATCCTCGCCGAATCGATGGCGCGGTCCCTCGGCGCGCAGGGCATCCACGTCGCCTACTTCGTCATTGACGCGGTGATCGACCTGGAGTGGACCCGGCGGCGATATCCCGAAGCATCGGATGACTTCTTCATCCAGCCTGCCGCGATTGCCGAGAACGTCTGGTACGTCGCGCACCAGGATCCGTCGGCCTGGAGCTTCGAGGTCGAACTCAGACCATGCGGCGAGCGGTGGTAGCGGTTCGCTCCGCCGAGCGCCCGTGGTAGCTTGGTCCTTGCAGATGACGCGTTCTCTCCTGACTCTTCCGAGTGCACTCTTCATCGCCCTGGGCGGCGTGGCCTGCGACGGCGGCGAGGGCGCGACGCCGGCGCCGGTCGAGACGTTCGACGCGGATGTCGGGACGCCCTCGGACCCTGAAGCAGACGCCTGGTCGCTTCGGAACGACCCTGCGGCGCAGCGGGTCGAGCCGTTCCAGATCTTCGACAACCTCCACTACGTCGGCATCGACTGGGTGTCGTCCTATCTCCTCGTGACGACGGATGGTCTGATCTTGATCGGCTCGCTGTACGGGGATTTCATCGACAACGTGATCGACGGCGTTCGCGCCGCGGGATTCGATCCATCGGACGTGAAGTACGTCCTGGTGACCCATGGCCACTTCGACCATGTCGGCGGGGCGGCGAGGTTCCAGGAGGCCTACGGCGCGCGGGTCGGCATGACGGAGGCGGACTGGGAACTCGCCGAAGAGCCGCCGAGCGACCCCAGCTACGAGTTCGACGTTCCCGTGCGCGACATGGTCATCGCGGATGGCGACACCCTCGAGTTGGGAGACACGGAGCTCCGCTTCTATGTCACTCCCGGCCATACCGAGGGCGTCCTTTCGATGGAGTTTCCGGTGCGGGACGGCGGGAAGGAGCATCGGGCATTCGTCTTCGGCGGCGTCGGCCTGAACTTCGAGGGAGTTCATCGGACGAACCTCTACCTGGACAGCGTCGCCCGGATTCGGAGACTCGCCGGCGAGGAGGGCAACCCGATCGAGGTGAACATCACGAACCACGCGGAGATGGGCGGGATCTTCGAGCGCGCGGAGCAACTCGCGTCGCGGGAGTCGTCCGACCCCCATCCCTTCGTCGACCCGCAGGGTTTCGTCGACTGGCTCGCGGAGCTGCAGAGAAACGCCGAGCAGAAGCTGGTCGTCGAACGCGAACTCGCCGGCGAGTAGGTGAAGAGCTTCGAGTTCATGCCGCGTTTTGAGAACGCGGTCGCTGGATTCGACGCATTCCACCGCGAAGATCCGGCGACGGAGACGGTCGACGGCGAGCCCGTCGCGCGGGAGCTGATCTACGCGCGGAGGATGGCGGCCTGGGTCAAGGAACTCGACCCGGATGCCGGCGAGGTCCTCATGCTCGCGGCCCACTGCCAGCATCTGCGTCGTTTTGCGATACCGCGGAACAGCTATCCGGAGGGCCGGAAGGGCTACCTGGCGTGGCGCCGAGCGGCGGCGGCCGAGCATGCGCGCGTGGCGGGCGAGGTGCTTCGCGACGCGGGCTACCGGCGGGAGAACATCGAGCAGGTCCAGAACCTGGTGCTCAAGCGAGCGATGCGCAGCGCGCCGGACGAGGCGCAGACCCTCGAGGATGCCGCCTGCCTCGTCTTCCTCGAACGGGATCTCGCGCCGCTCGCGAACCGTCTCGGCGCGGACAAGACGGTCGACGTACTTGCCCGGACCTGGCCGAAGATGTCGGATCGGGGACGAGAGGCCGCGCTCGAGCTGAAGCTGGCGCCGGAACTCGGCGAACTCGTCTCCCGGGCGCAGGCGCTTGCCGCCCGGTCTTAGCTCTTAGCTGTTCGCGTTATCGGCCTGCGCTGCCGGGCGGGGCGGCCGGATCAACCGACGCGGAGCGTCAGACGCTCGCGCGGTTCGTTGATCCGCTCGACCGGCGGCGGGGAGCTGCCGTTGACGACTCGGGTTGTCGTCATCGCCTGTCGGAGTCCGACCGCCAGCGCTGCCGACGTGTCCTCGGAGTCGTCGACGAGCCGATCGTTCACCCTGAGTTCCAGACGCTGTCTCTCGAACTCGACTCGACCGGCCAACGCGGGTTCCGCCTCGATCAGGTCGCAGGCGTTTAGAGCGTGGCGGAGCAGCGACAGGAGCCGCTCGTCGAGCGTCGCGATGTTCGCAAGCTCTCGATTCGTCTCGCGGCGGCGGCTGTAGAGAAGCCCGGGTTCGCCACGCCTCAGGTCGTAGCTGTAGATCGCATCGTGGCCGACGAGAAGGACGCCGGGCCCGTGATGGACGTGGCTGTAGTCGGCTACGTCGATCAGCAGTTCCGGCAGCACCTTGTCGGAGATCCAGCGATGAAACACGGGGATGAACTCGTCTGCCGATGCCGTCGTCTTCGCCGCGGCGAAGATCTTCACATCGAGCTTGACGAGGTCGTCGAGCGTCCGGCGCTGGGGAGTCTGGCTGGTCATGCGGGTCAGGCAACGCGCGCTGCTTGAGTCTCGGTGATCCGTTGGCTGCACGCGTGGGCCGCTTCGATGAACAGCTGCGCTTCCTCGATCCGTCGATGCGCTTCCTCGTTGGACGTCGTCTCTGGGTCTCCGTGGACCCGGAACAGGTAGTTCGCGAACTTCGCGCCGGCGTACGGATCGAAGAAGACCTGCGTGTCGACGAAGCGGATGCGGAACTCGTCGACGATCTCGTCGGGACTTCGGCCGATATCGATGTTCTCCGTCGTGACGAGTGCCCGAGCAGCCTCGAGCATCGCCTGGTAGGCACGAGCGGAGGCGGCCTCTTCGTTGCCTCGGTCGAGTTCGAGCAGCCCTTCGAACACCTCGCGCTCTGCGGCCGAGAGCCCGAACTCGACTGCGGAGACGACTTCGCCGGCGCACTCGCCGACGCCAAGATCGCCGAGCGAGTACTCCCGCGGGTCGCCCCAGTCGGAGTAGAGGTCGCGGTTCTCCAGGTAGCTCGGGAGCCGGGTCAGGTCATCGAGCAGTTCGCGAATGCGGGCCTTGCCGACCCGGGCGATGACCTGCTGGAAGCTCTCGCCGGGGTTCCGCTCCGCGACGAACAGGGCGGCGAGCCGCTCGACGACTTCGGGAATGCGCTTCGCGGGTACGGCGACGACGGCGAGCCCGTAGGAACCGGCGTTCTCGGTCCACTGGCCGCCGAGGACGACCTGGAAGTGCGGCACGCGGCGGCCGTCGCTCTTCCGGCTGACGCCGTAGAACCCGAGGTCGGCGACGTGATGCTGGCCGCAGGAGTTGAAGCAGCCCGAGATCTTGATCCGCAAGGCGCCGACGGCTTCGTCGGCCAGGACGCCGGTCGACTTGAGCGCCGTCGCAATCCGCTTGCGGAGTTCACCGGCCAGCCCGCGCGAGGACGAGATGCCGAGTTTGCAGGTATCCGTGCCGGGGCAGGCCGTCACGTCGACGAGCGAGGAGGCGCCGCTGTCCGCCAGACCATGCGCTCGGAGGTCCTCGTAGAGTGCCGGCAGGTCCGCCTCGCTGACGTGGCGGAGGACGATGTTCTGTTCCACGGTGTTCCGCACCAGGCCGCCGTTCAACCGGCGGGCGGTGTCCGCGAGCGCGCGGAGCTGATCGGAGGTCAGGTCGCCGAGGGGCAGGGTGACCGCCGCGGCGACGTAACCGCTTTGGCGCTGCCGGACGACGTTCGTTGCCAGCCAGTCGGCGAATCCTTCGGTTCGTCGTCCCGGTTCGAGGTTTGCGGCGGGACGCGTCGGCGCTTCATCCGTGACGGTCAGATCGCCCAGGTACGCGCTCCACCGTTCATCTTCAGGCAGGATCGCGAGTTCCTCGTCGACCAGGCGGCGGAACTCCTCGATGCCGAGCTTGGCGACGAGGAACTTGACTCTCGCCCGCGCCCGGTTGCGCTTCTCGCCGAGGCGCCCGAAGACTCGACAAACCGCCTGGGAGAGAGGCAGGAGCTCGTCCTCGCGCACGAACTCGCGGAGCACCTTCGCCTGGTGCGGAACGGCGCCCAGGCCGCCGCCAACGTAGACCTTGAATCCCCGCTCCGGCGCGGCGCCGGGGCCGCCCTGCGGGGCCCGCATCTGAGCGACGACGCCGAGGTCGTGCATGTTCGCGAGACCGCAGGCGTGCTCCTCGCAGCCCGAGAAGGCGATCTTGAACTTGCGGCCGAAGTCCTGAGCGTCCTTGTGCCCGAGCAGGAAGTGGGTCAGCGCGTGGGCGTAGGGCGAAACGTCGAACGGCTCGTCGCGGCAGACGCCGGCGAGCGGACAGGCGGTCACGTTCCGCACGGTGTTCCCGCACGCCTCCCTCGTCGTGATGCCGACGGCAGCGAGGCGCCGCATGATGTCCGGCGTATCGTCGATGTGGATGAAGTGGAGCTGGATGTCCTGCCGGGTCGTGACATGGGCGATGCCGTCCGAGTACTCCTCGGCGAGGTCGGCGAGAACCTCCATCTGTTCTCCGTTCATCGCTCCGAAGGGGATCTTGATGCGCAGCATTCCCGGGGCGTCCCATACCGTGTTCGGCCCCTTCGTCAGCTCCCCGCACGGGTACTCGAGGGGGCGGCTCGCCGTACCGTCGTGGCGTTGGCCGTTGTCGTAGCGCTGGCCGTAGACGCCGCGACGGAGCCTGGTTTCGGCGAATACTCGGTCGTCGACGAGCCCCTGCCGCTTCTGGGCGATCTGCGTTTCGAAGACCTCGACCTCCTCCTTCAGGGCGGGTGGAATCCGACCGTCGAGCCGGTCCTTCCAGGTTGCGGCCGGGAATGGGCTGGGCTCGGTCATCGCGTGTTCTCGGTCGTTTCTGGGAGAGGTTGCACCGCGAAGGCGCGGCGCGGAGCGTCGAGCATACGACAAACGTGACCAATATGGTCATGATCATCGCGGTTCGCCCGCTGGCGGGGGTGGGGCAACACCATGCCAAGCGACGCGATCTTCGCGACCGGCGTTCAATCCGCCGCCGGCCCAGGCGCTGCTGGATCAGGTCCTGCAGTTACATCAGGTCCTGCAGTTACATCAGATCCTGGAAGTGGACCGGCTTGGGGAAGTCGGTGGCGGCTGAACGCATCTTCTCGCCGATCGTCGCCACGGTCCACGGCGCCTGGTCGTTCGGCCGGCGCGCGATCTCGAGCGTCTGCCAGGAAAGGAGCGTGACCACGTTTCCGCCGACGGCGAAGATCCGTCCGGTGATGTCTGCGGCGTCGTCGGTGCACAGCCAGACGACCGCGGGCGAGACCTTCTCGGGCGCCAACGGCTCGGCCGTGGCCTCCGGCATGATGTCCTCGGTCAACCGGGACCAGGCGGCCGGGGCAAGCAGATTCACGGTCACGCCGTACTTTGCGCCTTCAAGCGCCAGACAGCGCATGAAGCCGGCCATGCCGGCCTTCGCGGCGCCGTAGTTCGTCTGCCCGAAGTTGCCGAGCAGGCCGGAGGTCGAACTCGTCATGATGATCCGACCGCCGGATTCCTGCTCCAGCATCTGGTCGTAGGCGGCCTTCGTGACGAGGTACGTGCCGCGCAGGTGGACGTCGAGAACGATGTCCCACATGTCGTTCGTCATGTTCTTGAAGGACTTGTCGCGCAGGATGCCCGCGTTGTTGATCGCGATGTCGAGCTTGCCGAACTCGTCGACCGCGCGCCGTACCATCGCCTGCGCCGCGTCGGCGTCCGAGACGGAGCCGTAGTCGGCCACCGCCCGACCGCCGGCGCCTCGGATCTCGTCGACAACCTGGTCCGCCATCCCCCTGCCGGCGCCGGTGCCGTCCCGGGCGCCGCCCAGGTCGTTCACGACGACCGAGGCGCCCTCCTGTGCGAGAAGCAGAGCGTGGGCGCGGCCGAGGCCGCCTCCCGCTCCGGTAACCAGTGCAACCTTGCCGTCCAAGAGACCCATCGTCGTCGTTCCTTCCTCGTCGTGTCTCGATTTGTCGTATCGCCATCGTCTCGGGCGCTCGGCCCGGAAGTCCTGGAGTCTAGCCCGCATGTTTCGCCGATCTTCTACTGCGGCCGCGGATCCGCTCGCTGTAGCGGGACCTTCTCCCTCGCGTCGTCTCGACGTCGTGTCGGCTACGCCTGCGCCGCCTCTCAGTCCGAGGGCCCCGCTACAGCGGCGTCTACGCGCCCTCGCTACGAACCTCGTCGAAACATGCGGTCCAGCCCGCATGTTTCGCCGATCTCCTCCTGCGGCCGCAGTCGTTAGAGTGCCGTAGATGACGAGCCGAGCGCGTTCGCGGGAAGGAGCGGTCGCCTGGACGCTGGCGCTCGGCATGCTGCCGGTCGCACTTGCCGACGCGCAGCCGCCGCCCGGTCCCGGCGAGACGAGTGTCGCTGCGCTCCTGCGGCAGGCGAGCCTTCACGAATCCCGAGGCGAGTACGAGGCGGCCATCGCCGGATACGACCGCGCGGCCGAGGCGGCGCCGAGCGATGCGCAGGTCTTCCTCTTGCGGGGTTCGGCGCGTTTCAAGGCGGGCCGGATAGACGGTTCGATCGAGGACTTCGACCGTGCGGCGATCCTCGAGCCACTCGACGAGCCGTATCTCTGGCAGCGCGGCATCTCGTACTACTACGCCGGTCGCTTCGGCGACTGCCGGGCACAGTTCGAGCGCCATCGTCTGGTCAATCCGAACGACGTGGAGAACGCCGTGTGGCACTTGCTCTGCGTGGCGGCCGAGGACGGCCTCCTCGCGGCGCGCGAGGCGATGCTGCCGGTCGGCCCGGATGCTCGACGACCGATGAAGCAGATCGACGATCTGTTCCGGGGCGAGGGCGGCGTTCGTCAGGTCGAGGCCGCGGCGTCAGATCCGGCGTCGCGCTTCTATGCCGACCTGTACCTTGGCCTGTACCACGAGCTCGTCGGCGAGACGGAGCGCGCCGAGGCGGCGTTCCGACGGGCGGCCGCGCTGCCGAACCGCGGCTACATGGTGGAGGTGGCCCGCGTCCACCTGAAGCTCCGCTACCCCTGAGCTCTAGTCTCCCGCGATCGCCCAAAGGTGCCGGTCGGTACGGAGATACCAGACGCCGTCGACCAGTGCTGGCGAGGCGATCGTCCGCTCCTCGATCCGGTTGACATGGAGCAGTTCGAAGTCGGGACCTTCGCGGATGACGAAGGTCTCGCCGTTGTCGTTCGTGAAGAAGACCTTGCCGCCGGTCGCTACCGGCGCCGCGGAGAAACCCTCGCGCATGCGTTCGCCCAGGCGTTCCTGCCAGACGACCTCGCCGGTCTTCGCCCGATACACCGTGATCACGCTGGCCATGTCGTTGACCATGTAGAGGTAGTCGCCGACGAGCATCGGGGCGACGACGAACGGCGAGCCCTTCGCGGCGCGCCAGGCGATGTGGGTTTCCGTCACGTCGCCGTCGCCTCCTGGGCGGATGGCGAGCGTCGGGCCGGCACGGCCGGAGGTGCTGAACAGCAGATCGTGGCCTACGACCGGGGTCGGGATGACCTCGAAGGTCGTGCCGGCGGCGCGCCACAGCTCGCGCCCGTCGTACGGCGCGTAGGCGATCACGTGACCCTGACTGTTCACGACGATCTCGTCACGCGCGACGCCGTCGTCCGTGGTGACCGAGACCGCCGCCGGCGAGCTCCAACCGACCTGCGTCTCGCGCTCCGTGCGCCACAGCTCTTCGCCGGTCCGGCGGTCGAAGGCGGCGATGAAGGAGGGGGAGCGCTGCTGTTCCTGGACGATGATCAGCCGGTCGCCCAGCAGGAGCGGCGACGACGCGGTACCGTGGAAGGCGTTCAACTCGCCGAGCGATCGGCGCCAGACGACTTCTCCGTCGAAGTCGGTCGCCATCAGGCCGTGATTGCCGAAGTAGGCGTAGACGCGTTCGCCGTCGGTCGTCGGGGTCGAGGAGGCGTGGCCGTTCTTCGGGTAGGCCCGCTCGGGGTTCGCGGCGGGCGCGGCGGTCGTCCAGAGCTGCCTGCCGTTCGTCCGGTCGAAGGCGAGCACGGAGCGCTTCGCGCCGTCGGCTTCCGCGGTCGTCAGGAAGATCCGGTCTCCCCAGACGATCGGCGAGGAGTTCCCCTTGCCGGGCACGGCGACCTTCCAGCGCACGTTCTCCTTCGGACCCCAGCGGTCGACGTAGCCGTTGCCGGCGACCTCGCCCTGCCCGGAGGGGCCCCGCCAGCGCGGCCAGGTGGTGGCCGGGTCGCCTGCGGCGGGGGTCATCCGCGCGCGTTCGCTCGCTTCGACGCCCGGAGCGACGACGGCGGCGAAGAGGAACGCGAAGAGAATCGAAGGCCGGTCCGGTTTCGGGAGTTTCATGCTCGCGAATGATAGAACCTTGACCTGAATCGGGCTACTGGGAGCAGGCGACAGATGAGCGAGACCTTTCGTGCCGTGGTGGCGGATGAGACGGACGGCGAGCGGACCGCCGGAGTCCGCGAGCTGTCGCTGGCCGACCTCCCGGCAGACGACGTGCTCGTCGATGTCGAGTACTCCACCCTGAATTACAAGGACGGCTTGGCAGTGACCGGCGCAGCGCCGATCTGCCGCTCCTACCCGATGGTCTGCGGCATCGACCTCGCCGGGACGGTCGCGGAATCGGCGACCGACGCGTTCGCGCCCGGCGACCGGGTCCTGGTCAACGGCTACGGGCTTTCGGAGTCGCATTGGGGCGGCTACTCCCAGCGGGCGCGGATGAAGTCGGAGTGGCTCGTGCGCGTGCCGGAGGTCTTGACGAACAAGCAGGCAATGGCGATCGGCACGGCCGGCTATACAGCGATGCTCTGCGTCATGGCGCTTCAGGAGCACGGCGTCGGGCCGGACAGCGGCGACGTCGTCGTCACCGGCGCCGCCGGCGGCGTGGGCTCCGTCGCGGTCGCTCTTCTTGCCGGCTCCGGCTATCGGGTGCTCGCCGCCACCGGACGCGAGGAGGAGCACGACTACCTGCGGGGCCTGGGGGCAGCCGACTTCATCGCCCGCGAGACGCTGGCGGCGAAGCCGCGGCCGATCGGGCGCGAGAGCTGGGCGGGCGCGGTCGACGTCGTCGGTTCGACGACTCTGGCGAACGTCGTTGCGCAGACCTCCTACGGCGGCTCTGTCGCGGCCTGCGGGTTGGCAGGCGGCTTCGACCTGCCGACGAGCGTCTACCCGTTCATTCTGCGCGGCGTGACTCTCGCTGGCGTCGACTCGGTCAACGCGCCGATGGCCAGGCGCGAGCAGGCGTGGGCCCGGCTCGCGGCCGAGCTCCCTGCCGACGCCTTGACGTCGATGACGACGATCGAGCCGATGAGTCGAATCGAGGAGCTCGCGGCAGCGATTCTCGCCGGCGAGACGCGGGGACGCGTGGTGATCGACGTGAACGCGTGAGGAGTGACGAGATGGCGCCGAACGGCGTGAAGATCGATGCGCGGAGCGGCGGTCGAGCGGTTCCGGGCATCCGGCGGCGCGCGGCTTCCGCTCGGGCTGTCGGCTGGACGGCTTTCCTGGCTCTTGCCGCTCTGCTTGGAGGTCCGGCCGCGGGCCCGGTTCGGGCTGAGGACAGCGACTGGCCGGTGACGACGGGCGACGAGAGCGGGCGTCGCTACACGGCGCTCGACCAGATCGACAGGGCGACCGTCGGCGATCTGGAGATCGCGTGGCGCTGGTCGTCGCCGGACAACGACCGGGTGGCGGAGAACCCGAGGTTGCAGAGTCGGCGGATGCAGCTCGGCGGCAACCAGGTCACTCCGATCAAGATCGGCGGGCGGCTCTACGCGACGACCGGCCTGTCCCAGATCGCCGGCATCGACCCGGGCACCGGCGAGACGGACTGGGTGTTCGACCCCGAGTCTTACGCCGCCGGCAGGCCGACGAACCTGGGCTTCGTTCATCGGGGAGCGAGCTACTGGCCGGGAAGGCCCGCCGAAGACGGCCTGGAAGCCGTGCCCGGCCGACTCTTCTACGGCACCGGCGATGCTCGGCTGCTTGCGGTCGACCCGACGACCGGCGAGCCCGTCGGTGGTTTCGGCGACGGCGGTTCCGTTGATCTCGCCACCGGCCTCCGGCGCGAAGTCAAGCCTCGCCGGGCTTACGCGGTGAGTTCGCCGGTCATGGTCTGCCAGGACACGGTGATCGTCGGCGCCTCGATCTCCGACGTGCCGAACCACCCCGACGCACCGCCCGGCGACGTTCGGGGGTTCGACGCGGTAACCGGCGAACTCCGTTGGACCTTCCATTCGATTCCCCAGCCCGGCGAGTTCGGCCACGACACCTGGGAGGACGGCGCCTGGGAGTACACCGGCAATACGAACGTGTGGACCCTGATCACCGCCGACACGGAACGGGGTCTCGTCTACCTGCCGTTCGGCACGCCGACGAACGACTGGTACGGCGGTCATCGACTGGGAGACAATCTGTTCTCCGAGAGTCTGGTCGCGCTCGACTGCGCGACGGGCGAGCGTGCGTGGCACTACCAGATCGTTCGTCACGGGCTCTGGGACTACGACCTCGTCACGCCGCCGATTCTGGGCGACATCACCGTCGACGGGCGCGCCCTGCCGATCGCCGCGCAGCTCACGAAGCAGGGTTTCGTCTTCGTCTTCGACCGCGAGAGCGGCGAGGAGGTCTGGCCGATCGAGGAGCGAACGGTTCCCCGAAGCGAGGTGCCGGGCGAGCGTTCGTCGCCTACCCAGCCGTTCCCGACCTGGCCGCCGCCCTACGAGCGCCAGGGAATGCACGAGGGGCAGTTGATCGACTTCACGCCGGAGATCCTCGCGCGGGCGAAGGAGCTGATGGCGGAGTACGAGCATGGCCCGCTCTACCAGCCGCCGTCGCTCGGCGGGACCTGGAATCTGCCGGGCTGGGCCGGTGGCGCGAGTTGGCCGGGGGGCGCCTTCGATCCGGAAACCGGCTGGCTCTACGTGCCCTCCTACACCCAGCCGGTCGTGCTGACGATCAAGAAGCCGGATCCGAACCGGTCCTCGCTCGACTACATCGGGTCGATCCAGACGAGAGTTCCGGGTCCGTTCGGCCTGCCGATGACGAAGCCGCCGTATACCCGGCTCACGGCGTACGACCTGAACCGCGGTGAGATCGAGTGGGTGCGTCCGCTCGGAGAGGGCCCGACCGGCCACCCGGCGATTCGCGACCTGGACCTGGGGCCGCTGGGCTCGGGGAGCCGGGCCCACGTTCTGCTGACGCCGGAGCTCGTCTTCGTCGCGCTCGAATCGGTGGTTCACCCGGAGGCGGAGATGGACTCCCCGTCGGTCGACCTCGAGGAGGACGCTCTGGAGGAATTGGGAACGGTCAGCGACGAGCAGTTCGCCGAGTTGGCAGAAGTCGTCATGAGCCGCGACTGGCGCTACGAGCCGTCGACGCTCAGCGCCTTGGACAAGACGACCGGTGAGACGGTCTGGTCGGTCGAGGTCGACTCCGCCGTCGGCGGCTCGCCGATGACATACATGCACGATGGCAGGCAGTACCTGGTCGTCGCCGCGGGCGGTTCCGGATCGCCCGCCGAGCTGATCGCCTGGGCCTTGCCGGCCGAGTGAAGCAGGAAGAACCGGAAGGGAGAGCGAACGATGAGGCGATCGAGTGGCAGAACATGTCGTTTGGCGAGTGCCGCCGCGAGCGTGCTGCTGGCGACGGCGATTGGAGGACCGGCGATGAGCAGTGACCTGATGGAGCGCGTCGAGTTCGGCCACGCCGACTCGGACGGCGTGAACATCCACTTTGCTTCGATCGGCGAAGGTCCGCTCGTCGTGATGATCCACGGTTTCCCGGACTTCTGGTACTCCTGGCGCCACCAGATGGAGGCGTTGTCGAGCGACTTCCAGGTCGTCGCGATCGACCAGCGGGGGTACAACAAGAGCGACTCGCCGGACGGCGAAGAGAACTACGACATGCGCTACCTCGTCGGCGATGTCGCGGCGGTCATCCGCCATCTCGGCCGCGACAAGGCGACGATCGTGGGCCACGACTGGGGCGGCGCCGTTGCCTGGCAGTTCGCCTTCCACGTGCCGCAGATGACGGAGCGGCTGATCATTCTCAACCTGCCGCATCCGAACGGCATGGGCCGGGAGCTCGCGAACAACCCGGAGCAGCAGCAGAACAGCGGCTACGCCCGGACGTTCCAGGAAGGCAGTTCGAGCGACCCGGACATCTTCTTCGGCATGCCGATGACCGCGCAGACTCTCGCCGGTTGGGTGACGGACGAAGCGGCCCGGGCCCACTACGTCGAGGCGTTCGAGCGTTCCGACTTCGACGCGATGCTCGCCTACTACAAGCGGAACTACCCGCGCGAAGACGGCAGCGGCCTCGGTCAGGCCCCCGGGCAGGAAACTCCACGCCTTGGGATGCCGGTCCTCATGTTCCACGGCCTGAACGACCGCGCACTCCACTCCGACGGCCTGAACAACACCTGGGACTGGCTGGACGCGGACCTGACCCTGGTCACCGTCCCCGGCGCGGACCACTTCGTGCAGCAGGACGCCGCCGACCTCGTCGCGACGACGATGAAGTGGTGGCTGTTGGCGCGCGTCGAGTAGGGCGGTCCGGGTCTCCGCCCTACTCCTGTTCCGCGCCGGTGAGGGAGCGTCCGAAGCGCCGATTTCGGGCCACGCCAAGCAGAGTCGAGGTGAATCTGCGGGCGATCCCGATCCTGCCGGCGAGCGGATGGCGGCTCATCCCGGCCCGAGAAATAGCTCTCGGAGGGAAGGTGCCGAAGGACTATCTGGCCTACGGCCTGCCCAAAGACTGGAAGGGCGAGGAGATCGCGCGGGATCGACTGCTGACGGCCAGCAGTGGTTTCATCGCCAAGAAGGGGAGCCTCGCTGCAGAAACTGACGCGGCGCGGGAGTGCGTCACGGAGGAGATCATCTCGAAGATCGGCCGGATGCTGCCGGTCAAGATGGCGAAGTCGCGACTCGTCCGCATCCCGGTAGTCGGCGACTCGGGCCATGCGAGGCGCGGCAAGAAGGATGACGTGCGGTTCTTGTCCCGCGATTTCGTCGACCGCCGACGCTACGAGCTTCAACACGGGGCCGAACTGGCTGGTTTGTTCTTTGGCACGACGGCTGCCGACGTGGAGAGCGCCTTCCAGCTTGGCGACAAGAGAAAGGAGCGGGAGTTCTACACGGTGGACAACGTGTTGGACATCCTGAACAGCGTGTATCCTGCCGATGGGAGCAGCGATGGACCTTCACCGTTCGAGACTGGACTCGCCAAGATGATCGCCTTCGATGCCTTCATCGGCGCACCGGACCGGCATCCGATGAACTGGGGCGTCCTGGCGCCGGTCGCGTCGGAAGACGGCGCTCCGCGGTTCTCTCCACTGTTCGACACGGCAAGGGGGCTCTTCCGAGAAATCCCGGATGCTGTCCTCTTGGCGAAGTCGGAGAGGGAAGGGCGGAAGCGCTTTCTGGAGAGATACGCGGAGGGTTCGAAGCCCATTCTTGACATCGGAGGCGGCAGCGGAGCGAGTCACTTCGATCTGGTGGCCTGGATCGCCAAGGAACACCCGGAACGTCTGCTGCCGGGGATTCGCGAGGTATTGAAGGCGGTCCGGCTCACCGACATTGAGTTCATGCTCCAACGCAGGTTCCGGCGGATCATCACGCAGCTACGAATCGGCCTCATCCTGGACCTGTTGGAGGTGCGGCTGGTGCGCTTGATCGCGGAGATCAAGCGATGAAGGCAGTTTTCTCGTCCCTGTTGAAGTCGAAGGCGTGGGGACTCGGCCGTGTCCCCGCGGCCGAGCCAGAGGCAGCGGGCAAACGGGTTCAGGTCTTTCGTCGAAGGCTCAGCGACCGCATTGAGGACAGCGGTGCTCCAGAGCTGGTTGGCGAGCTCTCACTTGAGGAAGACGAGTTTGTTTTCAGCTACGTACGCGGGTACACGGGGGCACCGATTTCTGCTTTTCCGGACACCGAAGCGAGCTACCGAGCCAAGTTTCTTTGGCCGTTCTTTGAAGTACGGATCCCACCGACCAGCCGGGAGGACGTGCGGGAAATCATGGAGGCTGAGAAGATCGACGGGAATGACCCGTTCGAGCTGCTCGCCAAGCTTGGGCGCCTCTCGGTGGCGAACTCGTACGAGCTGAGACTCGCCGGCGAGAGCTGATTGGGCGATAGCTCTACGGCCAAGCGTCCAGGCAACGGGACACATCTTCGTTGGAGATGGCCGCGGCATTCGCCTCGACGGCGAAGACCGTTCTTTCTTCGTCTCCTCGGGCGGCGCCGGCGCTCCTGATTCCGCGTCGCGCGAGTTCCGAGAGAGCCTTGCCGAAGCTGTGGCCCTCCCGCGCGGCCAGAGCCTTGGCTGCCCTCAATAGGTCTTCGTCAACGTCCACGGTGATGAGCATGCGGCGATCGTAGCGCCACGAACGGGTTGCCCGCGTGTTCAGGAGACTGGAACGAGCCGGCATCGTCCGTGACATTTCGCGGGCGTATCAGTTGGCATCATCCGCGGCTGGATGAGGCCTGCCGTGCAGCGCGGTTCGTTGTCCGCGGCGCGGTCCCGGCTCTTGTGTGAGCGGAGCCTCAGCTTGGCGACCGCCGTAGTCGTCAAACGAGCTTGTCGCTGTTTGGCGGGGCGTTCAGGCGCAGGTACGATGACTCCGTGATCGACACGCTCCAGGCTGCGCAGAGCTTCAGGAAGGCGGCTTCACCGAGGCCCAGGCCGATGCCGTGGCGCGCACGCTCAAGCAGTCGGTCGAGGGCGACCTCGTCACGAAGGCGGATCTCGCCGTGGCGACCCAAGAGCTGCGAGCGGAGATCCAGGCTTTGCGAACGGAAGTGCAGGTCGAGACGCAGTTTCTTCGGACCGAGATTCAGTCCTTCCGGGCCGACGTGTACCGGCAGCTCTGGGTGATGGCCGCCGGCATCGTCGGCGTCACCGTGACCCTGATCAAGCTCCTTCCCTGAGCGCTGCGCGGGCGGGTGGCCCCGCCGGAGGCGTCCAGGCCAGGAGCAGGGGGTTCGGTGACCGGTCCGTCGTCGCGCTCGCAAGCCAACCAGTCGACCCGAACGCGCCGATGCCGAACCAGCAGTTCACTCTGATTGTCGAAGGCGCCGATCTACGGTCCGGATCGGTTGTCGACGCGCTGTTCGAAGCCGGCTGCGCGGATGCCACGATCGGCAGTGTCGACGAAGCCCACCACATCGCCTTCGACCGTGACGCGGCCAGCTTGGGCGAAGCGATCCTGTCGGCCGTCCGGGACGTCGAGAAGGTGGAGGGCCTTCGCGTGACGCGCGTCGTAGAGGTCGGCACGCAAGCTCCGCCCGACGATGCCGCACCGTCATCGTCAAAGCGGTCGGACCTCGACCTTGGCAATCAGCTCGCTACCGACTGACCTGGCGTCGGAAAGCTGGAACAACGTCGCTTCCGACCCGTCTTCTTCGCCATGGCCCCTGAGCGGCCGCTCGTCTTCACGTGGTGAGACCTCAACGCCGGTTCTCTCTGACGATGTCGGCCATGTTGCCTTCACCGCGGAGGCGCGCTCTCGGCCTGCTCATCGACAGCCTTCCCCTGCCCGGGAGGATGAGGAGATCCTGCTTCGCGTCGGCCTGCCCGCGTTCCGGCACGATCCGGACCAGCCGGCGCTCGCCGTCGGTTACCAACAGAGTCGTGCCCTGCCGGACCTCTCGGAGCCAGCCGCTCAGGTCGGCCTGGAGTTCGCCGATTTCGATGTTGCGTTCCTTCATGGCGTCGCGGCGATTTCGCTTCGCGGGTTGACTCGGCGAAGACCGCCGCGGTCATGCCTCGCTCTGCGCCGCACGCACTCGACCCCAGTCGGCGATGTCTTCGGGCAATGCGATCCTGATGTTCTTCACGGAAGTGAGTGAAACGCGCTTCTCGTGTCGATGACGGCGCGACCGACCAGCCTTCAGGCGATGGCATGGCGCCATGCTAGCGCCGCCTACCAGCGCGGCCGAATGCTGGCGTAGGCCTCATCGTCGGTCAGTTGCACGGTTTGGCCGGTTGCGATCTCGATCTTCCAGATCTCCCGGTTGCCGGAGCGGTCGGACTCGAACACGATCCAGCGGCCGTTGCGGGAGAACCAGGGGTGACGGTCGTTCGCGGGGGAGTGGGTCAGCCGGCGCTGGTTCGAGCCGTCGATGGCGGCCAGGAAGATGTCGTCCGTCTGGGCTGCCTGGTTCGTCTGCCAGGCGATCGTCTGGCCGTCGGGTGAGATGGCCGGGCGCTGGTGTCGATGGTCGCGGTCGGTAAGGGCGGTGTAGGTGCCCTGGCCATAGCCGTCGAAGCGGATGATCCCGATTTCCGACCGCTGCTCGCCGACTGCGCTGTCGCCCTCGGCCTGGAACAGGATGGCGCGCTGGAGGCCGACGCCGGCGCCTAGCTCGAGCGCTGTCGTGTTCGCGGCGTCGATCCTGCGGCGGTCGCTCAGTTCGAGGATCAGGCCTCGCTTGAAGCCGTCGCCGTCGGGGCAGGTTCTGGTGTAGGCAAGCTGCCGCGTGATCGGCGAGATGCTGGCGTGGTGAACCGCGCAGCCTTCCACCTCGCGGAGCACTTCGCGCTCGCCGCGTGCTTGGCCGGGCGGGGCGCCCGCGCTCCCAGGGCGGGCGTGGGTGCCGGCCAGCTGCTCGCGGAAGATGCGGGCGCCGGCCTCGAAGCCGGCTTCGGCGTCGGTGAACTCGGCGTAGACCACGCTTCGACGGTCGAATGTCAGGGAGGGTTGATCCAGCCGTCGAAGACCGCCCGCTCGCACCAGGCGCAGGCCCGTGCCGTCGCCCTCCATGATCCAGATGTCGCTGCCGCCGCGGAAGGGGCGCTCGGCGGCCGTGATGTCTCCGTTGGCGGAACGCTGGAAGACGATCGGGGCGTCGAACTCCGGCGCCGCCGGCGACGTCGACGCTGGGCCGGCGTTGTTCCCCGAGGGAGGCGCCCCGGCGTCGCCGCAGCCGAACGCCGTCACCGCGAAAGTCAGGGACGCGGCGACGGCGGCCGGCGAACGGATCACTCCCCGGCGGGGCCCGCCGGCGTGGCCGCCTTGGCGGCTGCGCTGTCGGCGGCCACGTAGTCGATGAAGCCGATCAGCATCTCGTCGGTCGATTCGTTGCCCCAGCCGACGTCGACCGTCGGGTCGGGGTTGTGCGGGTTGTCGGCGGAGTTGTCGAAGGCCGCGGAGACTTCGATACGGGTGCCGGCCGGCAACCGGAGCGGCTCGGCCAGGTCGTAGGAGGTCTGCCAGTTGAAGTCGTAGCGGCTGACGCTCAGGAGGTCCTTCCGCTCGCCGTTCGGCAGGAACGCGGTGTAGCTCATTGACTTGCCGCGGTAGTGCATGTGAGGCGTGAACGAGCGAATGACGACGTCCTGGTCGAACACGTGGGCGGCCTGCGCCTGGTAGTCGGCTTCGCCGGCCGGGATGTCGAGGTCGCTGTTCACGATCCAGAGGTTGACGAGCTCCCTCTCGATCTCTTCCGGCTCGGCGAACCAGAGGGCGACGCGGGTTCTGTCCGTCGCGGCCTCGCCGGTCGGGTGGTAGTGGAAGTCGCCGATCAGGTTGCGCCCCTTGGGCAGCAGGCGGCCGGTGCCGGGCGGGAAGTGCTGGGGTGAGAATCCGGCAGCCCAGGCGCCGACCCAGCCTTCCTGCACCGGGCTGGTTTCGCTTGCCCGCCAGAGGATGAAGTGGTGGAGCACCGTTCGGTCGCCGGCCTTCACCTCGACCGCCCGAATCCAGCGGTCCTCGTCGAACCCGGTCTCGATGGGTATGTTCAGGAACTCGTCCGGTCCCTCGGCGGCGACCTCGTAGGGATCGAACTCGAACACCCAGTCCGGCTCGCCGAAGGTCCACTCGCTCGTACTTTCCGCTTGCTCGTGGACGGGCTCGTCGCCGTCGCCGCGGGGCGCGCCGTTCGCCGCCCAGCGGGTGATCGCCGCGATCTCCTCGTCGCTCAGGCTGATGTCGTTCGCCCAGGGTCCGTAGCCGGGGTCCGCGTCCCAGGGCGGCATGTCGCGGTTCTCGACCGCTCGGGCGATCGACCGCGCCCACGGACGCGCCTCGCGGTAGGTGCGGAGCGACATGGGTCCGATTTCGCCGGGCTGATGGCAGGAGGCACAGTTCGCGTGGAGGATCGGCGCCACGTCGTCGATGAAGGTGGGCCGGTCGAGGTTCAGGCCGACGACGGTGGCCGGCGCCAGGAGGAGTGCGGTTGCCGCGGCGGCCGCGGGTCGAATAGCGACGCGGAAGGCTCGGTTCATCAGGTGCTCCCGTAGTTCCGAGGAGGTGTCGACTTCGGTTGGATTGGAGGAGTCTATCCGGTCCTGCCGACTTGAACCCAGACCGGCCGCCCGACGGTGTCCCGCCGGCACGGCGCCGGGCCGCCAGGGACGGTCAGCCGGTCGGCAGGGTCGATGGCGTCTCGTTCTCTGCCGGCGTGCCGACGACTTCACCCGGTCCCATGCGCATCCGCAGCGTGCCGTCCTCCTGGATGGAACCCTCGAGTTCCATCGTGGCGCCGGGGGTCTGGGCCGTTGCGGTCACGTTGGCGCCGTCCCAGACGATGTCGACGATCGGCGCCGGCAGGACGAGTGTGCCGAACTGGACGAACCAGCCGCCCGGCGCGCCGTCGCGCGGCAAGAGCATCGCGGTGGGCTCGAGTCCCTTGCCGGGCTCGCGTTCGACGTCGAAGCGCCACGCCTGGCCGGGGTGGGTGGTTGCCAGCTCCGCGAGCTTCGCGATGACCGGGCTTGCCGGCCTGGGGCTCTTGCCCTCTGCGGCGACGTAGTCGACGAAGCCGATCAGCATCTCGTCGGTCGACTCCGTTCCCCAGGTCACGTCGACCGTCGGGTCCGGGTTGTGCGGGTTGTCGGCCGAGTTGTCCCAGTGGGCAACGACTTCCATCCGGGTACCCGCCGGTAGAGCGACAGGCTCGACGAAGCTGTAGCCCGTCTGCCAGTTGAAGTCGTAGCGGCTGACGCTGAGGAGTTCCTTCTCCTCCCCGGTCGGCAGGAAGGCGGTGTACTTCATGTCCTTGCCGCGATAGTGCATGTGGGGCGCCAGGGAACGGATGACGACGTCCTCGGTGAAGACATGCTGAGCTTGCGCCTGGTAGTTCGAATCGCCGGCCGGGATCTTGAATGTCGAGTTCATCACCCAGAGGTTGATCAGTTCCTTCTCGACGTCGTCCGGGTCGGCGAACCAGATGCCGATGCGGGTCCTGTCGGTCGTCGCTGTGCCGTTCGGGTGGTAGTGAAAGTCGCCGAGGAGACTGCGGCCGGCAGGAAGCAGCCGTGCGGCGCCAGCGGGAAACTCGGTCGGACCCGCGCCGGCGGCCCACGCGTCGATCCAGGCGTCCTGGACATCGCTGCCAGGGGCGGCGCGCCAGAGGATGAAGTGGTGAACGACTTCGCGGTCGCCGGGTTGGATCTCGACCGCCCGGATCCAGCGGTCGTCCTCGAAGCCGGTTGCGACGGGAATCACGGCGAACTCGTCGGGGCCGTCGGCGGCGACGTCGAACGGATCGAACTCGTAGACCCAATCCGGTTCGCCGAAGGCCCACTCGCCGTTCCTGGCCGGCGGTTCGTAGACGGGTTCTTCGCCCTCGCCGCGGGGAGCGCCGCTCGCGGTCCAGCGCGTGATCGCCTGGATCTCCGCGTCGCTCAGCGAGATGTCGTTCGAGAAGGGGCCGTAGCCCGGGTCGGCGTCCCAGGGCGGCATGTCGCGGTTCTCGACCGCCCGGGCGATCGAGCGCGCCCAGGGCCGCGCCTCGCGGTAGGTGCGAAGCGACATCGGGGCGATCTCGCCGGGACGGTGGCACGAGGCGCAGTTCTCGTGGAGGATCGGCGCGATGTCGTCGACGAAGGTCGGTTGATCGACGTTCAAGCCGGCGGCAACCATGGGGACGAGGAGGAACGCGGCGGTCGTCAGGGCGATGGGCCGGAATCGGATCATGGGAAGTTCTCCGGGAGCTTCGTTCAAGTGAAGGCGGGCGTGTTCGGGATCCTACGCGGTCCGGGAGTCCAGGTTTCGGCCGTTGGGGGGGCTGGTACGATCCGCTTCATGCATGGGTCAGCCTCGTTTGGCCGCGAGCGCCGGACAACCCGGTGCGGCGCCGTGGCTCTGTTGTTCCTCGGCGTCGTCGTCCTGGCGGCGCCCTCCGGGGCCCAGAACGTGCTGTCGAGGGCGCTCCAGGAACGCGTTCAGGAGAATCCGCACACGACCGAGGCGGACGTCGAGGCCGGCGCGCTCGTGTTTCGCAGCAGTTGCTCGCTCTGTCACGGCGCGGACGGCACGGGAGGAGACGGTCCGGACCTGACGCGCGGCGTGTTCCGTCACGGCAGCAGCGACGCCGCACTGTTCCGCAACATCTTGACCGGCATTCCGAACACCGGCATGGGCGGCATCTACCAGCCGGACAAGAAGATCTGGCAGGTCGTGTCCTACGTCCGATCGCTCAGCCGCAGCGGCGACGAGGAGGAACTGCCCGGTGATCCTCGGCGCGGCCGCAGTCTCTACATGACGCGCGGCGCCTGCTCCGATTGCCACCGTCTGAACGGCTCGGGCGGCCGCCTGGGGCCCGATCTGAGCGACCTGGGCTGGCGGCGGGCGCCGGCTCACATCCGCGCTTCCATCGTGGATCCCTCCGACGAGATGGCCGCGGACTACCGCACGGTCGAAGTCCGTATCGGCGACGGGGGCGTCGTTCGCGGCCTGTTGCGCAACGAGGACCGCTACTCGATTCAGCTTCTGGACGAATTCGAGAACCTGCGGTCCTTCCAGAAGCAGGACCTCGCGTCGGTCGAGAAGCCGGAGGAGTCCCTGATGCCGCCCCTCGGCAGCTTCTTCCGCGGCCGCGATCTGGACGATCTGGTGGCCTACCTCTACTCGTTGCGGCCGGAGTGAAGATGACGAACATGCCGAATATGACGAAGACGGGGGTTCTCGCCCTGTCGCTCCTGCTTGCGGCCGCGGGCTTGTCGGCCCAGCGCGGCGTGTCCGCCGAACGGCTGCAGGCAGCGGCCGACGAGCCGGGCAACTGGCTGATGTACTCCGGCCAGTACGACAGTCAGCGCTTCAGCCGCCTCGAGGAGGTCGACCGCTCGAATGCGGCGGACCTCGAGCTCCGCTGGGTCCATCAGATGCCGACGCTGGGGCGGCTGGAGACGACGCCCTTGGTGATCGACGAGGTGATGTACGCGACGACGCCGGACAACGTCGTCCGAGCGCTCGACGCGCGCACCGGCCGGCAGTACTGGTCCTACGCGCACGAACTGCCGGATCAGCTCGCTCTGTGCTGCGGCAAGCAGAACCGGGGCGTGGCGATTCGGGGCGAGCGTCTCTACATGGGTACGGTCGACGCGCACCTGGTTTCCCTGGATGCGAAGACCGGCGCCGTGATCTGGGACACGGAGGTCGGCGAGCCGCGGACGGGTCAGTCGATCACGGCGGCGCCGATGGTCGTCCGGGATCTCGTCATCACGGGAATCGGCGGCGGCGAGTACGGCATCCGGGGATTTCTCGATGCCTACGACGCGGAAACCGGCGACCTCCGGTGGCGTACCTACACGATTCCCGGCCCGGGCGAACCGGGCAACGAGACCTGGGAAGGCGATTCCTGGAAGACCGGCGGCGCGCCGACCTGGATGACCGGTTCCTACGACCCCGAGCTCGATCTTCTCTACTGGGGCACGGGCAATCCGGGGCCGGACTGGAACGGCGAAGCCCGCGAAGGCGACAACCTGCACTCCGACTCCGTGCTGGCGATTCGTCCGGACACGGGCGAGATCGTCTGGGCGTTCCAGTTCACGCCGCACGACGTCCACGACTGGGACGCCTGTCAGGTGCCGATTCTGTTCGACGCCGAGTACCAGGGTCGTCAGCGCAAGCTGATGGCGTTCGCCAACCGGAACGCCTTCTTCTACCTGCTCGACCGCGAGACGGGCGAGTTTCTGTTCGCCCGCGAGTTCGCGCGGCAGACCTGGGCCGAAGGGATCGACCAGGAGACCGGCCGGCCGATCCGGGTGCCAAACATGCTCCCCAGCGAGGACGGCACCCTGGTCGCGCCGACGATCGGCGGCGCCGCGAACTGGTTCTCGCCCACCTACAGCCCGGACACCGGCCTGTTCTACATCCAGGCGTACGACGCGGAGATGCTCTACTACATGGCCGAGGCGGAGTACGAAGAGGGCGAGCTCTTCGTAGGCGGTTACGGCAAGGCGGCCGGCCCCGCAGATCAGTACGTCAGCGCGGTGCGCGCACTCGACCCTCTGACCGGCGACAGGAAGTGGGAGTACCAGGTGCAGCCCCGGTCCACGTCCGGCCTGCTCGCCACGAAGGGCGGCCTGGTGTTCGGCGGCAGCGTCGCAGGCATCTTCTACGCCCTCGACGCCGAGACCGGCGAGGAACTCTGGAGCCGACGCCTGGGCGGCGCCGTTCACGCGGCGCCGATCGCCTACGAGGCAGGCGGCCAGCAGCACGTGACGATCGCCGCCGGCCGGGCTTTGTTCACGTTCGCCCTGCCCGCGGAGTGAGCGTTCGCTGACGAGCGGCCGATTCTGCGTGTAAGCTTCAGCTTTGCCGGTCATGAGCGCGGCAGGAACGGGTGGTCGCTGAGAGCCGACGGGTTCTTCAGCAGTTGTCGCGAGCGTTCGCTCAGAATGAGGACATGGCGGGCCTCTACCAGTGTTCTGCCGACTCGTTGGCCACGGCCGCGAGCACCTTGGCGTCCGTTCCTGAGCAGCTTGAGCGGCAATCGGCGCAGTCGGAAGCCGTGGCTCGCGAGGCTGCGGTGTCCGGTGAACGGTTACGTGAGTTGACCGGCGCCCTCGAGAGAACGGGCGCTTCCCTCGCCGCCGCGTCCCGGTCGAGGTCAAGGCCCAAGCGCGGCATCTTTTCGGCCTTTCGCCGCACCTGAACGGGATGGCATTCGAAGGAAGCTCCCCCGAAGCGGGCCGCGCTTTGCCGCGAGGTTTGGTCCTCGGCTTCACGATGGCCGAGATCGGGATCCTGATCATCTTCGTGCTGCTGCTTGTGTTGGCGGCGATGCTCGGTCGCGAGTCGGACGGACGCGAGCAGGCCGAGTCGGAGTTGGAGCAGTATGAGGAGGGTGCGCGACATCTTTGAGGAGGAAGAACTGCCCGAGGATCCGACGGTTCTCCGTTCGTACTTGGTGGAGCGGGTCGAACAGCACCAAGCGGCCGATAACTGGCGGGTGCTGGTCCGCGAACTGGAGCGGACGGTCCCGGTGCTTTCCGCGCAGCAGCTCCTCGAGCGGGTCCAGCGGTCGGAAATCGGCACGTTGTCGCCACCCGAGGTGGAAGAGCTGCTGGCGTCGCGTCGCGTCGTTGAGCAGGCGGATGCCCGCTCGGAACTCGAAGAGGCGCTCCTGGAGGCAGGACAATGATCCCGAGTGTTGCTTATGAAGAACTCGCCGCTGCCGCTCGGTTTGGCCCTGGCGGTGGAGAAGTGATGGCTCCTAGGCTCGTACCCGGATCCTCGACTCCTCCACGATCCAAAGCTCGCCTTGAGCCAGCGAGTCGGAAAGGGCGGGAACAAGGCGCAGCCCGGTTTCGAGAACATTTGCCCGAGACTGGTTCCTCAACCGCAGAACGACGATTCCAGAGGATGCCTCCGGGGGATAGGTGCTTATGTCGGCGAAGTCGATGTCGAACGTGACGAGAACGCGGCCTTCCTCGGCGCAGAGGAATGCCAGTTCAGGATCCTTGGCTCCGCCAAGTCCCTGGTCGAGAACTGTGGCTACGTCGTGTCCAGCCCGGCGGAGCAGGGCTGCGAGTTCGACGGGGAGATTCTCGTCCAGCTTGAAACGCATTCGGGACCCTCTAGCCGGAGAGAGCCACCACCCTCTCCTTCGCCAGTTCCGCTGCGTAGCTCATTGCAGCCCGTACTGAGCCCGTCGTGATCGAGGGGTAGCTCTGGACGATCTCCTCCGGCGTAAGGCCGGCGGCTACGTTGTCGAGTATCACGGTAACGGGCACTCGGGTACCGGCGATACAGGCCTGTCCATGGCAGATTTCCGGATCGACAGCGATGTGGTCACGCCAGTTCATGCACGCATGATAGCGGGTTGGCAGGCGGGTCTCTCCAGTTGCCTCCTTGAGGTAGGTTCCCTCCATGCGGTGTGGAGTGGCAGCGGCAGCTTGGGGGGCTGGCGCCTGCCTGCTGTCGCTGCCGGTCGAGGCATCCGACGACGCCGGCGACGCGCATGTCGTCGTCGCGTTCGCCGCGGAGCCGACCCAGATCGACCCGACGCGGACTTCGGCCGGCGTCGACCAGTACTTCATCGCGCTGTTCTACGAGCAGCTGCTGGCGGCGGGCCCGGATCTCAGGCAGCGGAACTGGCTGGCCCGGTCCTGGCGGCTGTTCGAGCGCGACGGCGTCTGGCTGATCGGCGTCGAGTTGCGCCGGGGAGTCCGGTTCCATAACGGCGACGAACTGACGGCGCACGACCTGCGGTACTCCTGGCTCCGTCAACGGGATCCGAGCCTGTCGCGTCAGGCCGGGCGCTGGCGGCATGTCGCCGACGTGCGAGTGCTCGGCGACTACGAATTGGAGATCGTCTTCAAGGGGCTGCCGGACTCGGCGCTGCTGCCGCTCAACCTCGACCTGTGGGCGATCCCCCGCCGGCACTACGAGGAGGTCGGGAACGAAGGCGTGCAGGCCCATCCGATCGGCACCGGGCCCTGGAAGTTCGTCTCCCGCAGCGTACGCGAGGAGATCGTCGTCGAGCGCTTTGACGACTACTGGGACCAGGACTCGGCGCCGAGCATCCGCCGGCTGACGATCAAGATCATCCCCGAGGACACGACGCGGGTCGCCGCCTTCAAGACCGGCGCCGTCGACTGGATCGATGCGGTGCCTCCCGCCCAGGTCGCCGAGTTCGCTCGGACGCCGGGCGTGAAGGTCGCCTCGCTGCCGACGGGCAACAACCTGTTCCTCGCCTTGAACGCTCTCGACCCGAGACGTCCGTTGGGGGATGTCAGCGTGCGGCGGGCGATCGCCCACGCGATCGACTTCGACGCGATCATCCGGTACATCCTGCATGGGCAGGGCATCCGGACGGTCCAGGTGACGCCGGGGGCGCCGGGGCACGACCCTGCGCTCAAGCCGTACGCGTTCGATCCGAACCGCTCCCGCGAACTCTTGCGGCAGGCCGGCTACGGCCGCGGCATCAACGTGAACTGCTACAACCTGACGACGCCGCGCGAGCCGTACCTCAAGGAAGTCGGCGAAGCGATGTTCGCCTACCTGACCGCCGCGGGCATCCGCTGCCGGATCGTCCAGCTCGAGTACGGCGCCTGGATCAACCTGGGCCGGCGCGACGCTCGTCCCGAAATGGACGGCATCGCGAGCTGGATGTGGGGCCACGGCGTTCTTGGCGATCCGACGGATGCTTGGGGAGGCCATCTCCACTCCTACGGGGACGGTTGGGGCTGGTACTCCTACCACGACGACCCGGAGTTGGACCGGATGGTGGAGATGCTGCGCGTCACGGTGGACCCGGAGGCGAAGGAGGCGCTGATTCGGGAGATCGCTCGGTTGAAACACGAGCGGGTGGCCGGCGGCCTGCCGACCTACCGGCCGCTCGTCACCCTCGCTTGGCGAGACAGCCTGCGCTTCGTGCCTTGGCCTCAGGCGAACTGGCGGATGATGCGGGACATCGGGTTGGCCGACGAATCGCCTGATCGGTGAGACGAACGAAGCCATGCGCTCCTACCTGATCCGAAGGCTCTGGCAGGGCGCAGTGGCGGTGCTCGGCGCGCTCGTCATCGTGTTCGTTGCGCAGCGTCTGGCCGGCGACCCGGTCGCCTTGCTGTTGCCGATGGACGCCTCCGAGGAGGACTTCACGGCGATGCGGGAGGCCCTGGGCCTGGACCGTCCGCTGCCGGTTCAGTTCCTCGTCTTCCTGCGGGACGCGGCAAGCGGCGACTTCGGCGAGTCCTACCAGTGGCAGGCGCCGGCGATGCCGCTGCTGCTCGATAGGCTGCCGGCGACCCTCGAACTGTCGCTCGCCGGTCTGGCGTTTGCGTTGCTTCTCGCCGTGCCGCTGGGTGTTCTGTCCGCCGTCTACCGCGGTCGCCTCGTCGACCGGCTGGCGAAGGCGCTCGCTCTGCTCGGTCAGGCGATGCCGGGCTTCTGGGTTGGCCTCCTGCTCATCCTGTTTCTGGCCGTGCGGCTCCAATGGCTGCCCGCCTTCGGTCGCGAGGGGCCGCTTCACCTCATCCTGCCCGCGGTCGCCCTCGGCTGGTATCCCGTGGCGGCGATGACGCGCACCCTGCGGTCGTCAATGCTCGACGTCCTGAACAGCGACTACGTCCGCACCGGTCGGGTGATGGGCCTGCCGGAGCGGACCGTCATCTGGCGCTACGCCTTGCGTAACGCCGCAGTGCCCCTGGCGACGATGATCGGCGTCTACTTCGCGAACATGCTCGGCGGAGCGTTCGTCATCGAGGTCGTCTTCGCCTGGCCGGGTGTCGGGCGGGCCGTGGTCGATGCGGTCTTCGCGCGGGACTTTCCGGTGGTCCAAGCGGGTGTCCTGTTGTCCGCGGTCATCTTCGTCGTCGTCAACCTCCTCGTCGACCTGAGCTACGGGCTGACCGATCCCAGGATTCGTCATGGTTGAGCGGCGCGAAGCGGCCCGGTCTCGAGCGACGAGGCCGGTCGACAGCCGACGGGTTCCGGTCGTCTCGTGCGCCGTCCTCGGACTCGTGCTCCTCTGCGCTCTCGCGGGACCGTGGCTTGCTCCTCACGAGGCATCCGAGATCGCGCTTGCCGAGTCGATGACCCCTCCCTTCTGGCGGTTCGGCGGGAGCTTCGACCATCCGCTCGGAACGGACATGCTCGGGCGCGACATTCTGAGCCGCGTGATCGCCGGCGCCCGCGTCTCGGTGACGGTGGCGGTCTATGCGATCGCCCTCTCCGGCGGCATCGGCGCTTTGTTGGGCCTCTCGGCCGGCTACTTCGGCGGGATCGCCGACGCGGTCATCTCGCGGCTGATCGACATCCAGATGTCGATTCCCGCGATTCCGCTCGCCATGCTGTTCGCCGCCGTCCTGCCGCCCGGCGAAGGGATGGTCATCACGATCATCGTTCTGACCTATTGGACCTGGTACGCGCGGATCGTGCGCGGCGAGGCGCTCAGCCTGCGCGAGCGAGACT
Organism: Candidatus Multivoraceae bacterium; assembly: GCA_965219625.1. GTDB lineage: Bacteria > Acidobacteriota > Thermoanaerobaculia > Multivoradales > Multivoraceae > Multivorans. The sequence continues at coordinate 3,013,541 of OZ244782.1, forward strand.
TCATTGTCGCGGCCCGAGCGTCTGGAGTCACGAGCCCGATGATCCTCATTCGGCACTTGACGCCGAACGTCCTGAACACGCTCCTCGTTCTCGCGACGCTCCAGTTCGGGAGTGTCATCGTCTTCGAGGCCGGGCTGAGCTTCCTCGGCCTTGGCATTCAGCCGCCCCAGGTGTCGTGGGGCGGGATGCTCGCCGACGGCCGGAACTTCATCGAGGTCGCCTGGTGGCTCATCACGATGCCGGGCCTTGCGATCATGGCGTCTTGCCTGGCTTCCAACTTGCTGGGCGACTGGCTGCGGGACACGTTCGATCCGAGGCGACAGTGGACTTGAGGCGGCCCGACAAGTCATGAGCGAGGCGAGGCTCGAGGCCTGGGGTTGGGCGCCCGATTTCGCGGCGTCCTTCGAGCGATTCCTGGAGTCGACCGAGGAGGCAGCCCCGTTCTTCGCGGCCCGGGTGGTGTCCGTCGCCCGCGGCGTCCATCATTTGGCGGCCGCCAAGGGGAAGGTCGCCGCCCGCTCGCTGAAGCGCGTTCGAAGCTCGACGAGCGGCGCCCCGGCGGTCGGTGACTGGGTGGTCGTCGAGTCCGCCTCCGGCCCCGGCGTCGACCCGAGGATCGTCCACGTCCTGGATCGTCGGAGCCGGCTGTCGCGCAAGGCGGCGGGCGCGCGGACAGAGGAGCAGGTCGTCGCGGCGAACGTCGACGCAGTGTTCCTCGTGATGGGCCTTGATGGCGACTTCAACCCGCGGCGGCTCGAGCGCTTCGTTGCCATGGTCAGGGAGAGCGGCGCGGAACCCCTCGTCGTCTTGACGAAGTCGGACCTCTGCGGCGACCCGGAGGCGAGGCTCGCGCGGGCGGAGCACGCGGCGCCGGGAACGACGGTCGTGGCGGTGAATGCCCTTGCGGGCGAGAACCTCGAGCTGCTGGCGGGGCGCCTGGCGGCGGGCAGTACGGTGGCGATGGTCGGCTCGTCGGGCGCGGGGAAGTCCACGCTGCTCAACGCGCTCTGCGGCGAGGAGGTCATGCCTACGGCCCCGGTCAGGGAACGTGACGATCGCGGACGCCACACGACGACGCATCGGCGACTCGTTCGGTTGCCGGGCGGCGGCCTCTTGATCGACAACCCGGGTATCCGCGAACTCAAGCTCTGGGCGGACGACGACGCGAGCCTGGAAGAGACGTTCGACGACATCGAGGAACTCCGGCTCGGATGTCGCTTTCGCGACTGCGGCCACGGACGGGAGCCCGGCTGCGCGGTCCAGGCGGCGATCCGGGATGGCCTGTTGGATCCGGCGCGGCTACGCAACTACAACGACCTGCGCGATGAACAGCGGCGCCTCGAGCAGCGCCGCGACGAGGCGTCGCGCCGGGCCGAGGAACGGCGGTTGGGCGCCTTCTACAAGTCCGTCCAGCAGGCGAAGAAGAACCGGCGGTAGACGGCGCGGCGTCGCGCGCCGCCGTCGCGAGCCCCCCCTTCGGCCGCCGGCTCAGTTCGGCGACGCGACGACGCCGAGGCGCCGGTCGTAGGTCGCCAGAGCGGCGAGTCCTTCCAGGGAGAGCGCCGTGGCGAGGTGGATGGCGTCCAGGCTTTGGAGCAGCGGCGGGTTCAGGGACGCTGCGCCGGCCAGGGCGGGTCCATCCACGGCGACGAGCGCGATTCTCTCGAATACCTGCTCGGCATGGTGCAGCGTGACAGGCGTGTCGTTTGTCCGGCGCAGCGCTCGCACGACCTCGACCCGCGCGAGACCGCTCGACACATGGTCACTGTGCCCGGAGAGGTAGGCGCGGAGAGCGTTCGACTCCGGCGCGGCGACGATCAGCTTGATGATGGCTGACGAGTCGAGATAGACCACCGGCGCTCAGAGTCGATCTTCGCGTTCGGCGATGACGGCGTCGCTCGCCGCCGTCGACGGCTCTTCCGGCGGAGGCGGCAGGTCGAGCAAGTTGCCTGTCGGCATCGTCGCTCGCCCCTGAGCGACGAGTCGCTCGACGGGAGAGAGAGTCTCCCCGAGCGGCGTGAGCAGGGCGACTGGCCGGCCACGATCGGTCACCTCGAACCGTTCGCCGCGATGGATCCGCCGAAGGTAGACGCTGAGGTTCTGACGTAGCGCCCGGATACCCACCCTCGACGTTCCGCGCGGTGAACGCTGGCGGCGAGGGCGCGGCCTCGGTCGAGGTGACGGCATGGCATCTGTTCCAGTCATCGTGACGCACACGGTAGCGCATTCGGGCGGCGAACCGTCGAACGGGCGACTCGCGGCTTCCGTGTTGCCTACGGTTCGCTCGACGAGGCCTCGACGACCTACCCGAACAAAGCCCTCGCCGCCTTCGCCTCCGGTACGAGCAAGGCCGTGACGCAATAGGCCGCAAAGGACACGGCGATCGCCGGGAATACCGCGTGAATGCCCTGGATATCGAGCAGCATCCACAGTCCCAGGGTCGCTCCGCCGGCGCCGAAGGACGAGAGCGCCGCCGCGCCGGCGCCACGGCGCCAGGTGAGGCCCAGCGCCAGCGAGGGCAGGAAACAGGCGGCGTAGAGCGCGCCGGAGAACGAAGTCAACTCGACGATGCCGCCGGGCGGGTCGATCGCAAGCAACGCGGTCACGGCGGCGAACAGGACGACGCACACCCGCGTATTCCGCACGGCGTGGCGGTCGTCCGCAGGGACGAGGAGGCCGAGCAGGTCGCGCTGGAAGGTCGACGCCATGACGAGGAGCACGCTGTCCAGCGAGGACATCGCGGCGGAGACGAGTGCCAGGAAGAGGAAGGCCTGGATGACCGGCGGGAAGATGGCTGGGTCGCTCAGCATCATCGGGATGACCTGGTCCGTGTCGGCGACCCCCTGGCCGACGACGAAGTGGGCGTAGAGACCGAGCGGCGCGAGCAGGCTGAAGACGACGAGAAAGCTGAGCGTCGAGACGACAAGGCCGCTCCTTGCCGCGCCTTCAGTCTCCAGGGCGTAGAAGCGGGAGAGTTGCCGCGGCTCGACGATCAGCTTGACGGTGGATGCGAAGACGACGCCGATCAGGACGCCCAGCGGCTGGGCGGTGTCCCATTCGGCGAGCGATCCGTCGCCGATTCGGGCCAGGTCGGCGAGGCGGCCGATGCCGCCTGCGGCCCGGGTGATCGCAAAGAACATGAGCAGCGCCGCGACGGTCATCAGCAAGCCCTGGACGAAGTCGGTCCGCGCGACGGAGTGGAAACCGCCGATCATCGTGTAGAGAACGACGATCAGGACGACGACGAAGAGGGACAGCCCGTAGCTCAGGTCAAGCAGCTCGACGAGCAGCGAGCCGATGCCCTTGAACACCGCGGTCATGTAGAGGAAGCTCGAGAAGATGACGATTCCCGCGGCGGCGAAACGGGCCGCCTGACTGTTGAATCGGAAGCCGATGTAGTCCGGGATCGTCACCGACCCGAGGATCTCGGTGACCCCGCGGAGCCGCGGCGCGAGCCAGGCCCAGGCCACCCAGGACAGGACGACCGCGGTCGGGATGATGAGCAGCCAGGCGATGCCGGAGCCGTAGGCTCTCCCGGCGAAGCCGATGAAGCTGTTCGTGCTGGCGTACGTCGCGAAGAAGGAGACGCCCAGAATCACGCCGCCGAGCGAGCGGCCGCCGACCAGGAAATCGGCGAGGTCGCGGGTCCGGCGCTGACCGATGAGTGCATGGTGGACGAGCACGCCCGTGTACAGGGCGAACAGGACGAGGATCAGGGCGTGTTCGCGGAACCACATGACCGGACCTCAGTCGCTCCGGACCGGCGGTCGTGTCTGCAGCCGCTCGAAAGCCGGATTCACAGGCCCATCTGGTCGAGGTACCAGCCGTCGAAGACCTGAATGCAGGCTTCGCTCTCCTCGTATGCGGTCGGCCGATAACCGCGCGACGCAACGCCCTCCTGAGTGCGCGCGCAGACCGCCCAGTCCTGCTGGTTGACGAGGTGCCAGAAGTCGACCGCGTCGCTGGGGTCGAAACCCGGAGCGGCGGCAACCTCCGGGTCGAACAGCCACTCGCAGACGATCCGCGTGCGGTCCGCGGCGAACGGCCACAGCGTGTGGGTCACCACGTAGTCCCGATGGAGGCTGATCAACAGGTTCGGATAGAGGTGGTAGTACTGCACGGACGTCCGGTCCGCGGCGTGAATGGCGGGCAGGTCGGGTCGCGAACTGAGGCCGGTCGCGGTCATCGTGTTGCAGCCCTCGTTCAGCGTCATCGGGCCGCCGACGTGGTAGCGGCCAAACTCCAGATTCCCTCCGTTTCGGTAGTCCGACACCCGGTTCAGTTCCGGGTGGACGAGCGCGCAGTGGTAACACTCGTTGTAGTTCTCGCAGAGGATCTTCCAGTTTGCCTGAGCCTCGTACTCGTGCCGGGCGGCACGGACCAGCCGGTCGGGCGTGAAACGTGACAGGTCCGGTACGTCCGCGGCGACTTCGGCGAGCGGCGGCCCGTCGGCGTCGAGCGACAGGAAGAAGAAGCCGTAGAGCGTGTCGATGCGGACCGGCGCCAGGCCGGCCGCCGTCTTGTCGAAGTCGTCATCCATGTGCGGTGCGCCGACAAGCCCCCCGTCGAGACCGTAGGTCCAGGCGTGGTAGGGGCACTGAAACACTCTGGCGCTTCCGGCGCAGTCGTCGACGACCCGAGCGCCCCGATGTCGGCAGACGTTGAAGAACGCGGCGAGGCCGGAGTCGCTGCCGTCACCTTTCCGTCGCCCTGCTCGTACCGCGACGATCGACTCGCGGCCGAGTTCCCGAGTCACGAATCGGCCGGGCTCGTCGAGTTCATCGACCCGGCCGCCGCACATCCATGACCGTGCGAAGATCCGGTCCATCTCCTGAGCGAAGACGTCCGCGTCCGTGTAGAGATGTCCATCGAGCGGCCGGATCGCCTTGCGGGGCGTCAGCACGACCTCGGGATGGCGGAGAGGCCTCTCGGAATGCACGACGGCGCGTAGGATAACCGGAGCTGCGTCTTCTGTACCATCGTCTCCCATGGCGCGAAGGGCCCCGGAAGGTACGCAGGCGATTCAACGGGCGTTTGCCTTGCTGCGGTCGTTCTCGGCCGAGCAACCGGAGCATCGCCTGACGGACTTGGCGGCAGCCCACGGCCTTCACGTCTCGACCGCGCACCGGCTCCTCGGCGCCCTTCAGGTCGAAGGGCTTGTCGGGCAGCATCCGAAGACGCGGGCGTACCAGTGGCAGCCGGACGGAGACTTCCAATCCGGCGGCGCCCGGCCGCCGCGACGGAACGGCTCGCGGCTGCTCGAGCCGTTGCGGACGCCCTTTCACCGGCGAACGGCCGCGCTTTGCGAGAGCGGCGCCTGGCGGGACTGGTCGGGCTACGCGTCCGTCGAGACCTACGAGCCGACGCCCAACCGCGAGTACTGGGCAATCCGGAACGCGGCCGGCCTGATCGACGTGTCGCCGCTGTTCAAGTACGAGGTGTCCGGCGCCGACGCGGAGCGCCTGCTCGACCGCGTGATGACCCGTGACGTCTCGAGGTGCCGCGTGGGCCGGGTCATCTACTCGTCCTGGTGCAACGAGGACGGTCACCTGTTGCAGGACGGCAACGTTCAGCGGCTGGGTCCTGACCGGTTCCTGCTGAGTGCCGCGGAACCCTGTCTCCGCTGGCTGGAGGACTGCGGCTGGGGAATGGAGGTCGAGGTCCGGGACGTTTCGGCCGAGATCGCCGCACTCGCGCTCCAGGGGCCGCGGTCCCGGGCGGTCGCGGCGGCGGCGGTGGGAGGCGTCGACTTCGGGGAACTTGGCTACTTCGACCTCGCCCGCGGCGAACTCCGCGGCGCGGCATGCGCGGCTTCCCGGGGGGCGCCGGTGACCGTGACGCGGACGGGCTACACCGGCGATCTCGGCTACGAGCTGTGGGTGGCGGCGGAGGATGCGGCGGCGTTGTGGGATGAACTCGTCGCTGCCGGCGCGGCGCACGGACTGCTTCCCGTCGGCCTTCTTGCGCTGGACATGGCGAGGCTCGAGGCGGGCCTCGTGTTGATCGACGTGGACTACGTGTCAGCCAGGTCGGCCGAGATCGAACCGCTCAAGGTCACCCCGGCCGAGGCCGGCCTGGGCTTCACCGTGACGCGCGGCAAGCGCGGAGACTTCGTGGGTCGTCAAGCGCTCGAGCGCGAGTCGCGGAACGGTCCGGAGTGGGCGCTTGTTGGTCTCGCGGTCGACTGGTTCGAGCTCGAACGGTTGTGGTCCGAAATCGACTTGCGGCCGCAGGTCGTCGGGCAACCGGTGTCCCGGACGCCGACGCCGGTCTACGGCCCCGGGGGCGACCAGGTCGGTCAGGCGACGAGCCGCTTCTTCTCGCCGCTGCTCAAGAAGTACATCGCCCTTGCGACCGTCGAGGCCCGCTTTGCCGAGCCGGGCGCCCGGCTCGAACTCGAGATGGCGGTGGGCTACGGTCGGCGCCGCGCGACGGCCCGCGTCGCGCCGAGACCGTTCTTCGATCCGCCGCGGAAGACGGCTCGCGGTCCAGCGGCGGACGCGCTCGGATGACAGGCGCCGTGTCTGCCGCGCCGGCAGTCGCTACCGGATCGAGCCGCAGGTTCGATGCGATCGTCGTTGGCGCCGGCCATAACGGTCTGGTCGCTGCGGCATACCTGGCGCGCGCCGGACTCGATGTCGTCGTGCTCGAACGGGGGCCGGCGATCGGCGGCGCCACCCGCAGCGAGGAGGCGTTGCCGGGCTTTCACTACAGCGTGTTCTCCTACCTCGTCTCGCTGCTGCGTCCAGAGGTCATCCACGAACTCGACCTGGTTCGGCACGGGCTCTTCCTCGTGCCGACCGCGAGCACGCTGAACCCGCTGCCGGACGGCGACTGCCTGCTGCGCGAGGCGGATCCGGAGCGGACGTATCACCACATCGCCCGCCACTCGCGACGCGACGCGGAGGCCTACGCCGACTACCGGCTCGAGATGCGACGGATGGCGCACATCATGCACCGTCTGCACGAACTTGCGCCGGACGACCTGGCGGCGGCGGTCTCCGCCGCGGTCGACGAGGGGGAGTCCGGCCCGGATGCGTCGGCGCGCCGGGAGATCGCCTCGAGCATTCGCCATGTCCTCGATCTGCCCGGGGCGCGGCTTTGCACGCTGGTCCAGATGCTGACGATGAGTTCCGCCGACTTTCTCGGCCGCTGGTTCGAGTGCGACGCGCTGAAGGCTGCCTTGTCGAGCTCCAGCATCATCGGTTCGTTCCTGTCGCCGCGGATGCCGGGGTCGGCCTACGTCCTCCTCCACCACTACATGGGGGAAGTCGACGGCGCGTACCGCGAGTGGGCCTTTCAGAAGGGCGGTACCGGCGGCGTGGCGGCGGCCATCGCCTCGGCCGCGCGGCGCCACGGCGCGACGATTCGGACCGATGCGCCGGTGGCCCGAGTGATCGCGAGCGACGGCCGGGCCCGCGGAGTCCTGCTCGAGAACGGCGATGAACTCGAGGCGTCCGTCGTCCTCTCGTCGGCGGCGCCGCAGATCAGTCTTCGTCGTCTGCTTCGTCAGGACGACCTGGAGTCCGAGGCGTCCGCCGGCGTCATCGAGCGTGCCGCTCGGTGGCAGAGTCGAGGCTGTGCCGGCAAGGTGAACCTGGCGCTCGACGGGTTGCCGCGATTCGAGTGCATGCCGGCGCCGGGGGCCCATCTTGCCGGCGGCATCACGATCTGCCCGGGTCTCGACTACATCGATCGCGCGTACGACGACGCGAAGTACGGCGGCTTCTCCGAACGACCGTTCGTCGACATGATCATCCCCTCGGTGCTCGATCCGGACATGGCCCCGCCGGGCCGGCACGTCGTCTCGTGCTTCGTGCAGTACGCGCCGTATGAACTCGACGGGGCGGAGTGGAGCAACCGGGACCGCGAGGCCTTCGGCGACGCCGTCGTGCGGGTCCTCGCCGAATACGCGCCAGGGATCGAGAACCAGATTCTCCACCGGCAGGTGCTCGTTCCGCCGGACATCGAGTCGATCGCCGGCATTCCCGGCGGCAACATCTTCCACGGCGAGTTGAGGCTCTCGCAGCTCTTCCTCCTGCGGCCCGATCCGGCGGCTTCCGCATACCGCACGCCGCTCTCCGGCTACTACCTCTGCGGATCGTCGACCCATCTGGGCGGCGGCATCTCGGGCGCTCCGGGCAGGATGGCGGCGCTCCGGGCGCTCGCCGACCTGCGTCAGGGTGCAGGCGCTTCGGGCAGCCCGGGAAGCTCGATGGGCGGCGCCGCCTCGTGAACGACCGGGTCGTCGTCGTCGGTGGCGGTCACAACGGGCTCGTCGCGGCGGCTCTGCTGGCTCGGGCCGGCCGGGACGTTCTGCTGCTCGAGGCGCGCGACGAGCTGGGTGGCCTCGCGTCGACGGTCGAGCTGATCGACGGTCACCGGGTCGACGTCGGGAGCAACGACTTCGGGATGCTCCGGCCGTCGATGATCGACGAGCTCGAGCTGGAGCGCTACGGTCTCGACCTGATCGAAGCGCCGGTATGCGCCGCGGCGCCGGCGCTGCCTGAGCGCTCGAGCGGGGCTCTCGCTACGCCGGCGACAGTCCTCTGGCCCGATGTCGTTCGGACCGCGGAGGCGCTGCGGTCGCTCAGCGGACACGATGCGGCAGCCTGGCCCGACTTCGTGGCTACCCTCGCCGAACGGAGCCGGGCGCTCGAGCCGCTGCTGTGCCGGCCCTCCGAGCTTGCCGACATCGGCCGGCTGCTCCTCGATCCGTCGTTGCTCCGCTTCGTGTCGTCGCCTCTCGACGAGCTGTTGCGCGAGCGGTTCGAGTCGGAGACCCTGCTCGCCCTGCTTTGCGGCATCGCTCTCCCGGGGACCGGACTCGGCCCTCGGGCGAACGGCGCCGGCTGGTCGCTCTTGTATCAATGCGCGCTGTCGACGGCAGATCGTCTGGCGCCGGTGAGGCGGGCCGTCGGCGGCGCCGGGGCGCTGGCGGCGGCGCTCGCCGCTTCGGCACGAGCCGCCGGCGCAGAACTGCGGACGGGGGCCTCGGTCCGTCGCATTCTCGTCGAGGGGCGGCGCGTCATCGGCGTGGAACTCGGCGCCGGCGAGCGCTTCGAGGCCCCGGCCGTCATCTCGACCGTGACGCCGGCTACCACGTTCCTCGAGCTCGTGGGCGCTGCGGAACTCGAGCCCCGCTTCGTCCGTCGACTGCTTGCGATCCGCCATCGAGGTTCAGCGGCGCGGCTCGCTCTGTCCCTCGACGGCCTGCCGCCGTTTCGGGGTCTCGAGCGGCCGGCGCTGACCGGCCGAATCGTGCTGGCGGCCTCTCCGGATCAGATCGAACGGGGCGCTGACGCGCGGAAGTACCGGCGGTTGCCGGAACGCCCCTGGCTCGAGGCGTCGTTGCCGACCGCGCTCGACCCGTCGCTGGCGCCGCCTGGCCGTCACCTCCTGCTGCTTACCGCGCACCATCTTCCGTTCCATCTCGAGGGAGGCTGGGAGGCCGGCGGCGGAGAACTCGAGCGGCGGATGCTCGCCGAGCTCGAGCGTTGGGCGCCCGGCGTCGGGGCGCTCGTGCGGGACCGGTCCCTCCTCTTGCCCACCGACTGGCGGAATGCCTATGGCGCGTCCGAGGGCGGGATTCAACACGGCGAGATGAACCTCGGCCAGAGCCTGTGGCTGCGGCCCGGCGCTTCTGCCTGGGCCGGCGATCCGCTTCCTGTCGACGGTCTATCGCTGGGCGGCGCCGGTTGCCACCCGGGCGGCGGCGTGACCGGTCTACCAGGTCGGATTGCTGCGATCTCCTTGCTCAGGCGATAACCTGCGCCGACCGCAGAATCCGGGAAACCGGGCAGCTACCCAAACCCTGAGGTTCGGCCGGCGCGGCCTTCCGCTCGTCGGCGTCCACCTGGAGATCATCGATGAAGAACTTCCTCCCCTTCCTGTTCGCTCTGGGCACGGCTCTGTGCTGGGGTCTCTACGGCCCGACTCTCGGCAAGGCGCGCCTGGTCGACGAGGCGATGTCGCCGTTCAAGCCCTACGTCGGCATCGGCATCGCGTACCTCGTCATCGCGATTGCCGGCGGGTTGATCGGCATGAGGGTGATGGGGGACAGTTTCGAGCCGACCGGACCTTCGGGCGTTTGGGGGCTTTACGCCGGAACCTTGGGCGCGCTGGGCGCTTTGTCCTTGACGTTGAGCATGTGGAGCGGCGGCGCGCGGATTCCCTACGCCGTGATGCCGGTCGTCTTCGGCGGCGCCGTCACGGTGACCGCGCTGTTCACCCTGTGGACGGGTCGTGGTCGGCTCGAGGTGAGCCCACTGCTCTGGGTCGGCATCGTCGGCATGATGATCTCCGTCGTCCTGATCACGACGAACACGCCGCATGCGGCGCCGCCGGGAGGTCACGGCGACAGTGGGCAGAACGCAGACGCTGTCGCAGAGAACACCGCGGGGAGGGCGGAAGCCGACGTCTAGCTCTAGCGGCGTCCCCAGCGACATCGCTGCGGCCGCTGCCAACGGAGCTTGCCTCGCGGATTCCCGAGGAACGGCGCCGTCGCTTCACTCGGCGTCTGCCGGAACGAGTTCGATCCGACGGGTGGCCGCTTCGAGGATCGCGGGACGGGAGTAGAGCAGGGGGAACGCCCGGTCGGCGGCCCAGAGTGCGAACAGATCCCGGTAGTGGGGGCTTCTCGGATCGCCGGATTGCCCGGGGTTGTTCATTGCCACCGAAGCGTCCCAGTTTCCCACGTCGATGACCATCCGGAACGAAGCGCCGGAGGTCTGGAGGAAGTCCCTTCCGTAGCGGGTGTTGCCCACCGTGTCGCCGGAACCGCCGCGCGGCAGCGGCCCCAGATTCGCGAGCTCCCGCAGGTCGCTGGGCAGGCGGCTCGACAGGGCGTGAACGAGGCGAATCTGGTGCAGATCGCCCCAGCGCCAGGCGGTCGGATCGTCGCCCAGCAGTTCGTTCGTCCGGTCCCAGGCGGATCGGAGACTCGCATCCAGGATGTCATCGCGGGCGAAGGCGGGCGGTTCGCCCGGAATCGGATCCGCCTGCTCCAGCAACGCGAGCAGGTTCCGGCGGTCGACCGTCAAGGTCTCGCTCTCGGCGCCGATCGTCGAAGCGAGGCGTCGGCCGACCTCCGCCGGCAGTTCGTCGCGCCACCACACTTCGAACAGGGCGGCGGCGGCACTGTCCGCAGACAGTTCGCCGGTCCATTCGTCGAACAGACGGAGCGCCGGGGCCGCAGCGGTTGCCCGGTCGAGCTCTCGGACGAGCTTCAGCAGGCGGCGCGCCGGTATCGAGACGTAGTCCGTCTGCAGGCGAACCGATGCGTCGACGGACATGCGGTCGGTCGCGCCGAGCACTTCGTCGATCCGTTCGCGGCGCCACGGCGGCGCCCATTCGTAGCCCAGGGGCACGTTGTAGCCGGGCGGCAGGTTCATCTCGTTCGCGGTCGTCACCCAGCCGCGCTCGGGGTTCGCCTCGACCGGCAGTTCGTCCATGTCCCGGTAGCCGCGCCACTCGTAGCGACCGTCTCCGGGCACCGGCAGCAGCCCGTCCCAGTTCGGCCGTATCGGCGCGAGGCCGCCCGGCTTCCAGCCGATGTTGCCCGCCGTATCCGCGTAGACCTGATTCTCGGACGGCGCTCCCCAGCGGTTCATCGCCGCGAGGAACTCGTCCCAGTTGCGTGCGCGGATGTACTCGATCGAGCCGAGATAGGGCGCCATTCCCGGTTCGAGCCAAGCCGCTCGGAGCGCCACGGCGAGGTCGGCCGCCGGGTCCCGATAGAGCACCGGTCCGTGGCGCGTGAAGCGGAGTTCGACTTCCCGGTCGTCACTGCCGCGGACCGTGATCGTCTCCCGCAGGATCTCCATCGGTTGCCAACGACCGCGATACTCGTAGAGATCCGGCTCGCCGGGCTTCGTCCTGTAGACGTAGAGGTCCTCCTGGTCGATGCTGAAGATCGTCAGCCCGAAGGCGATCGTGCCGTTGTGGCCGATGGACACGCCGGGAAGTGCCGGTTCGCCGGCGCCGATGACGTCCAGGCCGGGAGAGCTGAGATGAACGATGTAGCGGAGGGACGGCGCCGCCTGGGTGCGGTGCGGGTCGTTCGCGAGGAGCGGCCGCCCGGTGGCGGTTCGTCGAGCTGAGATCGCCCAGTTGTTGCTTCCCTCCGGCGGGTCGAACGGGTTCGGCTCGGTGAAGCGCACGCCGCGCGTACCGAGGCGGTACTCCTCGAGCGCGTCGGGGGCATTCGCGAAGACCTCGACGTCGAGGCCCTCGGGAACAACCAGCCGGTGAGTCGGTTCGTAGTGGTCGCGAAACGCCAGGGCTTCGGGCCCGTTCGCGGCGAGGAACCGGGCGCGGGCGAACTCGCTGGCCGCGTTGCGAAGCAGTCCGTGGCTCCGAATCCGCGTCACGGCCTCAGGCGTCCAGTACGACGGCGGATAGTCGAGGGCCACGAACTCTGGCGGCAGGAGTTCGGGCCGTCTTCGGACGAGGCGGACATAGGCGTTCACGCCTCGGGTCCAGGCGGTGACGATCCGCTTCGTGTCCGAGGCGTACGCCAGCCACTCGGCGTGCATGTCCCCCCGATAGAGAAGAAGCCGCGCCGCCCGGTCCTGGTCTGCGTAGTCCGGGCCGAGCGCTTCGGCAAGTCGTCCCTCACCGCGCCGGAGCCACAGATCCATCTGCCACAGCCGATCTCGGGCCGCGTTCCAGCCCTGAGCGAAGAACAGGTCGTCCTGCCCGCCGGCAAACACGTGGGCCACTCCCCAGCGATCGACGAGGATCTCGACCGGGGCCTCGAGCCCGCTCGCTTCGAATCGCGTCGACTCGAACGCTCCGGGAGCGGGCTGTGCGACGGCAGGCGCTGCCGCCGGCATGAGCAGGAAGAGGAACGTCTTGACGATGCGGGGAGGCACGGAGAAGGCGAAGATAGCACTCCGCTCACCGCGTCGTAGCGCGGGATCCTCTGGGCTAAGCTGCGCTTCGTGACTGCTCTGCGCTCCCTGTCTGGGCGAGGCGCCTGGGGTCGTGCCGTCGTGCTCTTCCTGGTCGCCGTCGTCGATCTTCCCGTTTCCGCTCAGTCGAACGAGGCGCCCGCTCAGGCCGCCGGGGACGACGCTCCGAGCGAGGCGGCGTCATCGCCGTCGGTCGCTACGGTGTACGAAACGGCGACGGTTCGGGCGCGTTCCGTCGACGCGGCGACGGCTTCGGTCCAGGTCGTCTCGGCGGACGAGATCGAGCGGATGGCGGCGAGTGACGCGGCGGACGTCCTGCGGCTCGTGCCCGGGATGTTCGTGCTCGGGAACGACTCGAGCGCCGCGGTTGCGGGGGCATCGGTCCGCGGCGGCGATGCGAACTTCACCCTCGTACTCATCGACGGCGTGCCAATGGCGGACAGCACGGACCAGTACGGCGGCGCCTTCCCGCTCGGCGGCGTCGCGGCAAGCGAGATCGAACGGCTCGAAGTCGTGCGAGGCCCGCTCTCGTCGTTCTACGGTTCCAGCTCGCTGGCCGGCGCGGTGCAGTTGATCACCGCGTCGCCGCGCGGTGAAGCGCCGTTTCTCGGATGGAGCGCGGAGACTGGAGAGGACGACCGTCTGAGCGGCCGGCTGTCCTGGGGCCGGGCCGGCGCCTCGTCGACGGGTTCGATCAACGCGGCGTTCCGCGAGGAAGAGGGCCTGGTCGGCGACGACGCGTTCGCGCAGCAGACGGTCAGTGCGCGATGGAGCCGGGGCATGGGCCCGGCCTCCGCGATCAGGCTGGCAGCGCGGCTCGCCGATTGGGAGACGGCGGACTATGGCGACGGTTCGGGAGGACCGGTGTTCGGCAGCGGCGAGCTCCGCAGCTCGGATCACCGCGATGTCGGGTTCGCGGCGACGTTCGAGTTCGGCGCTGCCGGCGCTTGGCGCCATGTCCTGCGATCGACCCTGTACGAGCACGATCTCGACCGGGACAGCCCGGCGATCGCACCGGTATCGCCGCCGATCGCCGAGTCGACCCGCTTCAGCGATCTACGCGTCGCGTGGACGGCGGTCCGTGCTGCCGCCGAAGCGTCTCGGGAATGGAGCGTCGGCGTCGAGGGGCTGGCGGAGGAGGGTCGGAACCGCAGTCTCCTTCTCTTCCCGGGCGCGTTCGGCGGACCGTTCGCTGGCGACTACCTGATCGAGCGGCAACGGACCGGCGCCTTTGCCGAATGGCGCTATCGCCGCGGCGGCCTGGTGGCGGAGGTCGGCGCGCGGGTCGACCGCTTCGAGGGCCGCGGCGAGGAACTGAGCCCTCGGGTCGGTCTCCGCTGGTCCGAGCCGAGTGGTCGGTGGTCTCTCAGGGCATCGGCGGGCGAGGCCTTCAAGCTGCCGAGTCTGTATGGCCTCGCCACGCCGCGTGCGATTGGCGGCAACCCGGCTCTGGCGCCCGAGACGAGCCGCGGCGTCGACGCAGGCGTCGAGTACTCGGCCGCCGGAGGCGCGGGTCGCGCCGGCCTGACGCTGTTCTCGAATCGCTTCGAGAATCTGATCGACTTCGACTTCGAGACGTTTCAGATCGTCAACCGGCGCCGCGCCGAGATCGAGGGCGCCGAGGCGTTCCTCCGGTTCGAGCCCGGCCCTCGGGTCGGCGTCGACCTGCAGCTCACCGTGCAGACGACGGAGGACCTCGCTACCGGGAGGTCGCTCCGGCGCCGGCCGGACGTCTACGGCGGTGTGGGCGTCCGCATCGATCTGAGCGAAGCGGTCCTGCTCGGGCTCGAGGCGCGGCATGTCGGTTCCTATCTGGACGAGCAGGTCCCGGCGCCGCTTCGGACATTCGTGGCGGCGCGCGAACTCGTCGGCGTCACGTTGAGCTGGCGGACGGCGGAGCGCTGGCGGCTCTCCCTGCGGGCCGAGAATGCGCTCGACGAGGCATACGAGACACAGGTCGGTTTCCCCGGGCCAGAGCGTTCGGTGCGGCTCGGAGTGCGCTATGGCGGGTAGTTTCCCGCGTGGAACGGCGCGCCCGAATCGGGGTGCACCATGACGAATCACATACGAACAGGGAGGACGAACACGATGGAATCGAATCACACATCGGTCACTGGACCGGCCTTGCGGCTGATCGCGGCTGTCGGCGCGGTCCTGGCTCTGGCTTGCGGCGGGACGATGGAGGACGCCGACCCGGCCGACCCGGCCGCCGAGGCGCCTGCCGTCGCGGACAACCAGCTGAGTGGCGAGGAAGCGGCGGAGGGCTACACGTTGCTGTTCGACGGCGAGTCACTCGAGCACTGGCGCGGCTTCAAGCTGGACGAGGTGCCGGCCGGCTGGTCGGTTGCCGACGGCGCGATCCACTTCGTGCCGCCGGCGGACCCGGAAGCCGGACCGCGGGCCGACCTGATCACGCGCGCCGAGTATCGGAACTTCGAGTTCCGCTTCGACTGGGCGGTTACCGAGGCCGGCAACAGCGGCGTGATGTTCCGGGTCTCGGAGGACGGCGCTGCGCCTTACTCGACGGGGCCCGAGTACCAGATCCTCGACGACGCCGGCCATCGGGACGGTGAACGCATGCTGACCTCGGCGGCCTCGAACTATGCGCTTCACGCCCGTCAGGGCGGCGAGTTGATGCCGGTTGGAGAGTTGAACAGCGCAGCGCTGCGAGTCGAGGGGGACCAGGTAACGCACTGGCTGAACGGCGAGAAGGTCGTCGAGTACACCCTCCACGACGAGGAGTGGACGGCGCTGGTCGCCGCCAGCAAGTTCGCGTCGATGCCTGGCTACGGGATGATGGAGAGGGGGCACATCGCGCTCCAGGATCACGGCGACGAGATCTGGTTCCAGAACCTGCGCATCCTCGAACTGCCGGACTGACGACCGTCCGTTCGCGGCGGCGCGAGATCGAGCGCTGCGTTATCCTGCGCGGCAGTGACGATCGGCGGTCGAGAGGATCTGGAGGGGCTCCGCAGGGCGGGGCGCATCGCTGCCCGCTGTCTGGAACGGATGGGCGCTCTGGTTCGCCCCGGCATGACGACTCGGGAGCTCGATGACGTCGGCGGCGACTTGATGGCCGCGAACGGCGCGCGGTCGGCGCCCGTGTTCTGCTATGACTTTCCCGCCGCCACCTGCATCAGCGTGAACGAAGAGGTTGCGCACGGCATCGCGGGCAGCCGGGTGATCGAGGCCGGCGACATGGTCCACATCGACGTTTCGCTCGAGCTGGACGGGTATTTTGCCGATACCGGCGCCGCCTTCCCGGTGTCGCCGGTCAGCGAGGAGAGCCGACGGTTGATCTCCGCGACGAAGCGGGCCCTGCGGACCGCGATGGGGCAGGCGCGCCACGGTCGTCGCCTGCGGGTCATCGGCCGCGCGATCGAGACGACGGCGAACCGGGCCGGCTTTGGAGTCATCCGCAATCTCGGTTCTCACGGCATCGGCCGCTCGCTGCACGAGGAGCCGAAGTTCGTGCCTGGCTTCGACGATCCGGACGACGAGCGTCTTCTTCACGACGGCATGGTGCTGACGATCGAGCCCTTCCTGACGAACGGCCGCGAGCAGGCCGCGACGGCAAGGGACGGTTGGACGCTTCTGAATGAACCCGGCACGACGACGGTTCAGTTCGAGCACACGGTCGTCATCACCCGGAAGCGGCCGCTCGTCATGACGCTGCCGTAGCCGTGGCTGCCGGCGCGCGGGAAGAACCGGGCCTCGGGCGGAGGTTCTTCGGGTGTGCGGAACGGAACTGAGTTGAGCCGGTCGAACCGGCGCCGCGGCTTGCTTCGGTCCCTCGGGACGGCGAGCGTCTTCCTCTTGGCGGGCGCCTCCGGGTCGGCCGGGCAGGACGCCGAAGGTCTTCGGCAGGTCGTCGTCGAGGCCCTGGTTCACGGGGCGCAGTCCGTGCCGGTCACGCTGCTCGCGACGAATGCGGAGGGCGTTCGCCAGGAACTGCCGGTTGTGAGCGATGTGTACTACGAGGTCTTCCTGTTCGAACCGGGGCCATGGCTCGTGGGACCGGCACCGGGCAGCGGCTTCTGGGGTCGGCAGGTGGTCATCGAGACGGCGGAAGGACCGGCGGCGCCGGAGGACGCCGGCGAGGGAGCTGACGAGGCGGCCGAGATCGTGCCCGTGTTCGAGGCGCCGATGTACCGGTCGGTGACGGCGACCGGCCGTCTCCTGGGCCCGGACCCGTTGGCTGGGGAGCTTCAGATCCTGCTCGGGGACGCGGCGCCCGACGAGGTGGATGCCCGGTTCAGCGTTCAGGGGGTGACGATCGAATGCCCCGTCGCCGACGACGGGAGTTGGTCGTGCGAGGTTCCGTCGACGGTTGTCCATCTCGTGTTCTGGCGCCCCGGCTACGCTCCGGAGTATCGCTGGGATACGGCGCTCTCCGGTCGCCGACGGATCGAGCTGGGCCGCCAGGTCCTGCGGCCGGGGTCGAGCCTTGCCGGGTTCGTGACAGCCGGCGAGGACTTCCGGGGTCTCGTGCAAGACTGCTTGATCGGCGTGCTCAAGACCGACCCGCTTCGTCGAGGACGCGCCGAATCCGTCAGCGAACCGGTCGAGGAGGTTCCCGTGGCAGGGGACGGCTTCTTTCAGGCCGTCGATGTCGGCGCCGGTCGTCGTTGGCTCGAGGCGCGCTGCGAAGGTCGTATCGCTGCGCGAGCGGGCCCTTACGAAGTGGAGGAAGGCCGTGAGAACTTCCTGCGCCAGCGCATCGCGCTTGAGGGCAGTCACCTGCTCGGCGTGTTCGTCGAACCCCCCGATCCCCCTTACGACAGCCACTGGGTGGCGCGGCTCCGACCGACGAAGGAGCGCGACGAGGCGGGCTTCCGGCGGCCGTACCGGCAGCGGCGCCAAGCGGTGCAGACGGCGGTCGTCGAAGCCGGCCGCGCGGTGTTCCATGTACCGGGAAATGGGGCCTTCGTCGTCGACATCGAGGATGCGAACGGTGGTCGCTACGGAAGCTCGGACTATCTCGAGGTCTTGAGCGACCGGTCGGTTACGGTCGATCTGGAGATGACGCCGGTCGTCGGACGACTCAGCCTGGGCAGCGAGCCGCTTGCCGGCATGCTGTTCTTCGGCGGCCGTGACGGGCCGCCGGACCTGATTTTCGAGAGCGGCGACGACGGCTGGTTCCGGGGCGCGGTCCCCGGTCCCAGCGGCTGGCGGGTCGACGTCGCGGCGCCGGACCGCGAGGTTCTCAGGTCGTTTCACGATGTCGATGTGCCGGTCGGCCGACCGCTCGAACTTCGACTTGGCCGGGCCGTGGTCACCGGGCGGATCACCGTGGCGGCGACCGGCGCGCCGGCGGCCGGGGCGCTCGTTCGACTGAGGTACCGCGAGGGCGCCGGCGGCGTCCAGATGGTGAGCGCAGGCCCAGCCGGCGAGTACATGATGCGGGGCGTACCCGACGGGCCGGTCACGATCCAGGCCACCCACAATCGAGGCGCGTACCGGCAGAGCCCGGTGTACGAGACCGTCATCACGAGCGGCGGGACGATCGTCTTCGATCTCGTCGTGCAGACCCCGCCCGGCTACCCGCAGCCGCCCGACGCGCGCGACCCGCGCCAGCAGCGTCCGTAGCGACATCGCTGCGAACCCTGCTAGCCTGCGCGGCCATGGCCCCCCTCGCCGGCGTTCGGGTGATCGAGATGGCGACGATGGTCTCGGCGCCCATCGCGACGATGCTGCTGGCGGATCAGGGCGCCGAGGTGATCAAGATCGAGGCGCCGCCGCACGGCGATCTGATGCGGCGGCTCGGGCCGCAGCGGGGCGGCGTGACGGCGCCGTTCGCCACGATCAATCGGGGAAAGCGCTCCCTCGTGCTCGACTTGAAGAAGGCGCGCGGGCTACGCATTCTGCAGGACCTGGTTCAGACCGCCGACGTCTTCGTCCAGAACTTCCGGGCCGGCGTCGTCGATCGACTCGGTCTGGGAGCGGAGCGCTTGCGCAGGCTCGACCCGCGGCTCGTCTATGTCTCGATCAGCGGTTTCGGCAGCACGGGACCGTACACCGGAAAGCGGGTCTACGATCCGATCATCCAAGCCCTGTCCGGCTTGGCCGACATCCAGGCGGACCGGGAAACGGGCGAGCCGAAGATGGTCCGCACGATCATCCCCGACAAGGTGACCGGGCTGACGGCTGCTCAGGCGATCACCGCGGCGTTGTTCGCCCGGGAGCGGACGGGCAGGGGCGATCATCTCGAGCTGGCGATGCTCGACGCGACGATCTCGTTCATCTGGCCGGAGGGCTTCGCCCGTCAGATGGTCGTCGCCGGGCCGGTCGGGCCGGGTCGTCCGGGAACGACCAGCGATCTGATCTACCGGACTGCGGACGGCTACATCACCGCGTCGACCCTGTCGGACGTCGAGTGGGAGGGTATGGCCCGTGCCACGGGGCATCCCGAGTGGCTCGAGGACGAGCGCTTTCGGACGGCCGCCGGTCGGATCGCGAACGCCGACGAGCGTCTGCGGATGGTCAGCGAGGTGCTCGGGGAGCGAACGTCCGCCGAGTGGCTTGCCGCGCTTGAGGCGGAGGATGTGCCCTGCGCGCCGATTCTCAGGCGTGACGACGTGCTGACCGATCCGCAGGTGATCGAGAACGAACTGCTGCGGGTGATCGACCATCCGCAGCTCGGTCCCATGCGCGTCCCGCGCCCCGCGGTGACGTTCTCCGACAGCGAACTCGATGCCGCCGCGGCGTCACCGGCCTTGGGGGAAGGCGCCGTCGACGTGCTGACGGGTCTCGGATGGAGCGCTGCCGAGGTCGAGGAGCTCCGCCGCGAGGGAGTCGTCGGCCCGGGGGACGGGTCGCCCACGGCGAACTGAGACCCGGAGCGGCCTCGCTGCTCCGGCTGCGGGGCGGCTCGGGTCAGAGCGCGGCGTGGCCGGCAATCAGCGCGAGCCAGATGAGCGGCAGCACGACGAGGGACCCGCGAAACAGCGCGCGCGCCCGCCGGTCGCTTTGCTTGAGAGCGAACCGGGCGGAGAGCAGACAGAGAGCGGAACCGGCAGCGGCGGCGCCGACCGCGAAGGGCATCGAGCTCAGGTCGGTGGCGCCGGTGAGCAGGCAGAGAGCGACGAGCAGAGCCGCCCAGAGCAGGGATTGCCCGGCGGTACGGCGTCCACTCGCGTCGACTCTGGCGAGTAGCGGCATGCCGGCACGGGCGTAGTCGTCGCGGTAGAGCCACGCGAGGGCAAGGAAGTGCGGCAACTGCCAGGCGAAGACGATCGCGAACAGGAGCCACGCCTCGAGGTCGAGCGTGCCGCGCGCCGCGGCCCAGCCGATCACCGGAGGCAGCGCGCCGGGGACGGCGCCGACGAGCACGGCCCAGCCGCTCCGCCGCTTGAGCGGCGTGTAGATCCATGCGTAGCTGACGAGCGTCGCGAGAGCGATCGTCGCGGCCGCCAGGTTGGCGCCGACGGAGAGCACTGCAAGTCCGGCTGCGCTGAGGGTGGCGGCGTAGAGCGAGGCCACGGACGGCGGAATGCCGCCGACGGGCAATGGGCGCGCCCTCGTCCGCGCCATCAGCGCGTCCACGTCCCGCTCGGTGACCTGGTTGAAGACGGCGCCGCCGCCGGCAACGAGGCCGGAACCGGCCAGCACGAGGAGCAGCGAGTAGAGATCGGGTGGGCGCGCTCCCAGGTAGTAGCCGATGCCGACGGTGGCGACTGCCAGGGCATTCAGCCGCGGCTTCGCGAGCGCCAGCAGCATGGAGACGCGCTTCGGGATGGCCGCCGTTCCGGCCAGGACGTTCACGCTCGAGCCTGCTCCGCCGTGCCGGCGCTTGGGGGCGCCGGCGGGTTCGCTCGAAGGTGCACGCCGTCGCCGAACCAGGCCCGGTGGGTCCGGAGCATGAGCGCCACCGAGACGACGAAGACAAGCGCCCCGGTCGCCACGTGCAGGGTGTTCACGCGCGGCTCGAGCCCGCTCCAGATCGTCCAGGCGCCGAGGCCGATCTGAGTCGTCAGAACCACCGCCAGAAGGCATGCCGGGCGGACGAGTTCCTGCCGCTTGCGGTGATGACGGAACACGCGGGCGATCAGCAATGTCGTCACGGCGGCGACCGCCAGCGCTCCCAGGCGGTGAGCGAAGTGGAGCCCGATACCGAAGTTCCAGTCTGGAGGCAGCAGGCGGCCGAAGGCAAGCGGGAAGTCGGGAATCGCCAGGCCGGCGTCGTTGTGGCGCATCGTCGCTCCGAGGAGGATCTGGCCGTAGACCAGCGCCGGGACGGCGACCGCGAGCCGCCCGAGCTGCGGATCGTCAAGCGGCGCGTTCCGTCCGTAGTTCCGCTGCCAGCCCGGAGACGTGAAGATGGCCAGGCTCACGATCAGGGCGAAGTAGAGCTGGGCGAGGCCCGCGTGGCTGATGGAGACCGGCCGCGGCAGGAGATAGATGACGGTGATCCCGCCGAGCAGGCCCTGGGCGATCACCGCGCCGAGGGCGCCCCAGGCGAGGCGTTTCACCCAAGCGCGGGTCTCCGTCCGCGACGTCCACACGGCGAGGCCGATCGTCAGCAGGCCGACGACGCTGGCGATGAGTCGGTGGCCGTGCTCGTAGAGAATGCCGCCGACCATCTTCGACAGCGGGAAGGCGAACATGAAGTAGCCGTAGGTGTTCGGCCAATCAGGAACCGCCAGCCCTGAGTCCGTGCTGGTCACCAGACCTCCTGCAGCGATCAACAGCAGGGACGTCGCGGCCAGCAGCCTGAGGTAGAAGTGCAGCCAACGCACGACGGCGCGGACTCTAACCGGCGCCGGCGTCGAGCGCCATGACGGAGCGTGACGAGTTTCTGACCGGGTCGGGCAATGTCCCGGCGCCCGGCCGGGTCACCGCCAGGCGAACACGGGTTGCTCGTAGTGGGCGACGCGGACCGGATTGCCGCGCAGCGCGACTTCGAGCATCTGGTAGATGATCGCCGCCGTCGGCGCGTGGACCAGGCCGCCGCGAATCGGCATGGACAGGACCGGACTCTCGCTCTCCGGGATCTCGCGGAGGACGGGCACGTCGGGCCGGTCGAGATCGACGAGCGGAATGCGGTAGGCGCGGTAGACCTCGTCCGGATTCGGCTCGAGGTCGCGGTACTCGTCGCACCAGAAGACGACGGGGGTGATGACGAAGCCGGAGCGGGTGCCGAAGTCGTCGAGCCGCCCCAGGGTCGCGGTCGATGACAGATCGAGCCCGACTTCTTCCTGCAGTTCGCGGAGCGCCGCCTCTTCCGGGGTCTCCGTCTCGTCGATGCGGCCACCTGGAAGCGCCCACTGGCCGCGATGGCGCCGCAGCCGGAGCGAGCGCCTCGTCAGCAGGAAGCAGCCGCGCCCACCCTTGTCGGGCAGCATCGTGACCGCTACCGCGGCTCGAGCGTTCGCCGGCGCGGCGCCGGTTCGTCCAGAGGCCTCGGCTGCGCGCGCGGCCGCGGCCTGCCGGTCGATCTCTCGTTGCTCGAAGGCGCCCAGGTTCCGTTCGATGTGGACGCGCAACTCGGCGCCGTGACGGGCTGGAAAACTCACGCGGTCGGACCGCTCACGCTGTCGCTTCGCCGATCAGCTCCAGCACCCGGCCCAACGTGTCGAGTCGTTCCGAGACCGTGGCGCCGGCCGGGTTGAGCCGTAGCGTCGTGACGCCGGCGTCGCGGTAGGCGCGGATGCGGTCGCGTACACGTTCGTCGTCGCCGACGAGTGGTCCGCCGAGGACCATCTCGTCGGGCACCTTTGCTGCCGCCTCGTCGCGCCGTCCGGCGATCCACAGCGTTTGCACCTCGCGCGCCGCGTCCTCGAAGCCGGCGCGGCGGTACGCGTCGTTGTAGAAGTTCGTCTGCGCCGAGCCCATCGCGCCGAGCGTGAAGGCCATCGCCGGCTTGCGGCTTGCTGCCAGCCGTTCCAGGTCGTCGCCGAACTCGACGTCTCCACCGACCTGGATATCGATGTCGGCGAGACGCCGCCCGGCCCGTTCGGCGCCAGAACGCATCGACGGCAGAAACGCGTCGGCGTATTCCGGAATGAACGACGTGCCGAGCCAGCCGTCGGCGACCTCCCCGGTGTACTCGAGCGACTTCGGCCCCAGGGTGGCGAGGTAGATCGGCAGCGTGGGGCGGGGCGGCTGAGACATTCGGATCGCCTTGCCCTCGCCGCCCGGACGGGGCAGGACGTAGTGGTCGCCGCCGTAGCTGATCTTCTCGCCGGACAAGGCGAGCCGCACGATGTCGACGTACTCGCGCAGGCGGCTGAGCGGCTTTGCGAAGGCGACGCCGTGGAGTCCCTCGACGACCTGGGGGCCGGAGACGCCCAAGCCGAGCGCGAACCGGTCCTTCGACATCGACGCGAGCGCCATGGCGGTCATCGCGGTCATCGACGGCGCCCGCGCCGAGATCTGCATGATCCCGGTGCCGAGTCGAATCCGCTCGGTGCGTGCTGCGAGGAACGCGAGCGGGGTGACCGCGTCGGTACCCCACGCCTCGGCCGACCAGACGTCGTCGACGCCCATGCGGTCCGCCTCGACGACGTAGTCCGTCAGAGCGTCCCAGTTCGTTCCGGAGGCGTAGGCGCTCCCAATGCCGATCGCTGTGCGCATTCCTGGTCGCTCCGTGATCTGGTCGGCTACTGGACGGTTGTCGCGCGGGTATAGATGAACTTGCGGATGTCCGGGCGTCGATCCGGGATCCGGGTATGCACCGTCACTTGGAGTTCGCCGCCGTCCTTGGAGAGTTGCCAGGTCTCCGTGACATCGAACTCCCCGAACGGCCCCCGCGTCGTGTAGGAGACGGCGAGCCTCTCCTTGCGCCACCTCACGCGGGTCATGCGTTCTCCGCCGCGGAGGCCGACGGTCTCGTGCGGCTTGCCATCCGCGACGAGTCTCTGGATCACCTGGGTCGGCGCCGGCGCGGCGTCGCTCCGCAAGGTGTAGCTCATGACGACGTCTTCGCCGTCCAGGGCAACGTCGAGCTCGACGTCAACGGAGGGTTGTTCCTGCTGGACGCGGCGACCCGGGGCGAGGGAGTCGCTCCGCTCGAGATCGAGCTGCCAGATGCCGGCGAAGTCGGCGTTCACGGCGGAGAGCGGCGCGACTCCCAGCGCGGCGAGCGCGAGGAGCGCTGCCGCGAGCGGCGCAGGAGATCGGTGAAACGTGCGGGTTCGTCCTCTCATGGATATCTCCTCTGGGGCGGCCTCGGCGTCGGCGACATCGACGGCGAGAGCGGGAAGGGCGCCTCTGACCATCTCGGACACGGACGTTGTCAAGCGATCTCCACATCCTACTAACTCCGATCGGGCCGCTGGTCGATTGACAGGTTCGCGAAGTACCGGATCGTCGCCTCGAGACCCCGCTCGAGTTCGACCTGCGGCTGCCAGTCGAGGAGTTCGGCAGCGCGGCTGATGTCCGGCTGGCGAATCCTGGGATCGTCCTCCGGCAGCGGTCGGAACTCGATCTCGCTTCGGCTGCCGGTGAGCTGCCGTACCGCTTCCGCGAACTCGAGCACCGTCATCTCGCGCGGATTGCCGAGGTTCATCGGCTCGGTTTCGGACGAGTTGAGGAGTCGCCAGACGCCCTCGACCAGGTCGTCGACGTAGCAGAAGGAACGTGTCTGGCTGCCGTTGCCGTACACGGTCAACGGTCGTCCGGCCAGCGCCTGACGGATGAAGTTCGGCACGACCCGGCCATCTCGTCGCCGCATCCTCGGTCCGTAGGTATTGAAGATGCGGACGATGCGGGTATCGAGCGAGTGGATGCGGTGGTAGGCCATGACCATCGCTTCGGCGAATCGCTTCGCCTCGTCGTAGACGCCTCTCGGGCCGACCGGGTTCACGTTGCCCCAGTAGCTCTCCGGCTGTGGATGGACCAGCGGATCGCCGTAGACCTCCGAAGTCGAGGCGAGGAGGTAGCGGGCGCCGTGGCGTTTCGCGAGGCCGAGCGAATTGTGGGTGCCGAGCGACCCGACCTTCAGAGTCTGGATGGGCAGTTCGAGGTAGTCGACCGGGCTCGCGGGCGAGGCGAAGTGCAGCACGTTGTCGACTTGCGGCCCCACGTAGACGGGACTGCTGATGTCGTGTTCGATCAGCGTGAAGCGGTCGCTTCCTCTCAGATGTTCGATGTTGTCCGGGCGACCGGTGATGAAGTTGTCGACGCAGTAGACGCGGTGCCCCTCTGCCAGCAGCCGTTCACAGAGGTGGGAGCCGATGAAGCCGGCGCCGCCGGTGACGACCGAGAGCGGCGCGTTCACGGCGCCTTCGATCCGGTTGCGGAGGGCACGGCGTCGGCGCGTCCGAGCGATGCGTAGCGGAAACCCGCCGCCGCCACTCGCTGCGGATCGTAGACGTTGCGGAGATCGACGATCGAGGGAGTCTTCACGAGTTTCCGCAGACGGTCGAACTCGAACGCGCTGAACTCCCGCCACTCGGTGAGGATGACGAGCGCGTCGGCGCCGCGCGCGGCGTCGTACGGATCGCTGCAGTAGACCGGCTCGGGATGGCGCCGCCGCGCGTTCTCCATCGCCGCCGGATCGTACGCGCGGATCTTCGCCCCCCGTTCCAGCAGCCGCTCGAGCACGAACAGCGCCGGAGACTCTCGGATGTCGTCCGTGTCCGCCTTGAAGGACAGGCCCAGAAGGCCGACGGTGCGGCCGCGGGGATCCCCCAGGACGGCCTCGATCCTGGCCAGCATCCGTTCCTGAACGCGTCGGTTCACCTCGAGCGTGGCTTCGACGATCTGGGCCCGGGCGCCCGCCTCGCGCGCCATCGACACGACGGCTCGGGTGTCCTTCGGGAAGCAGGAACCGCCGAAGCCGGGCCCCGGTTGGAGGAACAGAGGGCCGATGCGGCGGTCGAGGCCCATGCCCTTCGCGACGACCTCGACATCGGCGCCGGTCAGTTCGCACAGCTCCGCGACCTCGTTGATGAACGAGATGCGGGTGGCGAGGAAGCTGTTCGAGGCGTACTTGATCATCTCGGCCGTCTCGACGTCCGTGACGACGATGGGTACGCCGCGGGCTCTGAGCGGCGCGTAGATCTCGAGCATGATGTCCGTGGCGCGCTGATCGCGGCTGCCGATGACCAGGCGGTCCGGCCGCATGAAGTCCTCGATCGCAGAGCCTTCGCGCAGGAACTCCGGGTTGCTGACGACGGAGAAGCTGCGGCAATCGCTGCGCTTCAGGATGTCCTCGATCATCCGACCCGTGCCGACCGGCACCGTGCTTTTCGTCACGATCGCCTTGTAGCTGTCGAGGTGGTCGGAGACCGCGTGAGCGACCTCCCGCACGTAGCGAAGATCGGAAGAACCGTCTTCGCGCGGCGGCGTGCCCACCGCGATGAACACGGCCGCAGCGGCCTCGAGCGCCGGCCCCGGATCCGTCGTGAAGCGCA
Source organism: Candidatus Multivoraceae bacterium (assembly GCA_965219625.1). GTDB lineage: Bacteria > Acidobacteriota > Thermoanaerobaculia > Multivoradales > Multivoraceae > Multivorans. The sequence continues at coordinate 3,039,813 of OZ244782.1, forward strand.
GCCGCCCGGCCGCCTCGTTCCTGGCCGCCAGGGACTCGAGCCCAGGCTCGTAGATGGGGACGTCGCCGGCCTGGAGTCGGGCGACCTTCTCGGCGTCCTGATCGACGCAGACGACCTCCATGCCGAACTCGGCAAGGCAGGCCCCGGTGACGAGGCCGACGTAGCCAGAGCCGATGACGCAGATCTTCATGCGACCTTTGGGAGTGCGTGCCGGCCCCGCCGTGCAGCGCCTGCGCTGTTATATAACACGTGCCGGAGCGGGAGCATGCGCGGGCAGCGGCTCGAGGCGCCGGATCGTCTGCGCGGACGGGCTGAATGAACGCAAGGTGACATGATGAAGGGCGGACGACGACTCAGCAACGCGATCGCGACCCGCAGATCGGTGGTGACGGGGCCGCGCAGCTTCTCCAAGGTGCAGCGCAATCAGCTCTGCCCGTGCGAGAGCGGCAAGAAGTACAAGGACTGCCACTTCGGCGAGGGCGAGGCGTTCCTGCGCAAGCTCGAGCGCCAGCGGTACAAGGCGAAGCTGAAGGAGGACGGAGCGCCCTGGTACGTTCGTTGGTTGACGTAGCCGGCGCTAGTGCCTGGCAGCCCGTCGATCTAGTAGTCTCCTCGTCCCTCGGGAACGAACGACGGAGGCTACGGACATGGGAATCCTCGAAGGCAGGACGGCAATCGTCACCGGAGCCGGTCGCGGCATCGGCCGGGGTATCGCCCTCAAGTTCGCCGAAGAGGGAGCGAACGTCGTGGTCAACGACCTCGGCGGCGCGACGGATGGCACCGGGGGTTCCGCGATCGCCGACGATGTCGTCGAGGAGATCCGGAGTGCCGGCGGTTCTGCGGTTCCGAACTACGACTCGGTCGCCACCGTCGAGGGCGGGCGGAGCATCTTCGAGACCGCCATCGACGCCTTCGACGGCCTGGACATCCTCGTGAACAACGCCGGCATACTGCGCGACCGGACGATCTTCAACCTCGAGGAGGAGGACTGGGACGCGGTCCTGGATGTCCACCTGAAGGGGCACTATTGCTGCAGCCGGCCCTTCGCGCGCTACATCCGCGAGACGAACCGGAAGGACTGCCGGATGATCAACTTCTCGTCCGTTTCGGGCCTCTACGGCAACTTCGGCCAGTCGAACTACGCTGCCGCGAAGGCGGGCATCGCCGGCTTTTCGCGCGTGCTGGCACTGGAACTCGCGAAGTACGGCTGCACGGTGAACACGATCTCGCCCGGGGCGACGACGCGGATGACGGCGGACCTGCGCGCTTCGCGCGGGATGGAGGTCGACGAGGACGCCCCGGAGCAGAGTCCGAGCCAGATCGCTCCCGTATGCGCTTGGCTGGCTTCCGAGGCGGGCGCCGACGTGACCGCTCAGATCATCGACGTGATGCGGGGTTGGATCGGCATCATGCAGCAGCCGAAGGTCATCCGGAAGTTCAGCAAGGAGGCGATATGGACCCTCCAGGATCTCGATCTGGTGATGCCTCAGCTCCTCAAGGCGAAGCAGGAGCACGACGCCGCCGTCGACGCGAAGGCGGAACCCACGCCGGTCTGAGGGCGGCTGCGGCCGGGCGTCAGCCGCCGACGCCGTAGCTCTCGAGCGTGCGGTGGAACGAGACGATGTCGAGCCCCATGACGAGCAGATCGTGCTTGTCGCCGGCGAGGTCCCGAACGTGGTTGCGCAAGAGCCCCTCCGGGGTGAAGCCGAGGCCTTCGAAGGCGGCGACCGCGCCCTTCTGATCCGGGGTCATCCGGGCAACGACCTTCTCGATGCCGGCTGCCACGGCCGCCTGGAAGGCCTCTTCGACGAGCAGACGCCCGAGGCCCTTCCCGCGCGCCGAAGATGCGATGACCACCCGGATTTCGGCCACGTGGGATGACCACTGCAACTGGCTCTGCTGGATCGACCCGTAGCCCAACAGCTCGTCGTCGGCGGAGGCGAGCACCGTGACCATCTGACCGGACTCGATCTGAGCCACCCACTCGTCGATGACCCCTCGGTCGCGGATATCGCGGCGGAGGAACAGCAGGTCGTGATCGGGCAACGCGTCGGCGAAGGCGAGCAGCGCGTCGCGGTCGTCTGCCGTCATCTGGCGCAGGGTCAGGTCGACAGCTCCCAGTCGGCGGGCGACGCGGTCCTTGGCGGAGGGCGTCGACGCCGCTTCGTTCATCGCTTCGCCGCTCATGTGGATCGTTCCGCCAGCCACTCCTCGAGCCGCGGCCAGAGACGGAAGACAGCGTTGCGGCCGGCGACGAGGCTGACGTGGCCGCCCTTCAGGACGACCTCCTGCTTGTCTTCCGAACCGATCATCGAGAGCAGGTCGCGTGCCGCCTCGTAGGGCACGATGTGGTCGTGCTCTGCGACGACATGGATGAAGGGCACGCGGATTCTGGACAGGTCGACGCGTCGGCCGCCCAACTCGAACCTGCCCTTCATCAGCAGGTTCTGCTGCTGCAGTTCCTTCGTCGTCTGTCGGAAGCACTCGCCGGGGAACGGAATCTGGTCCGCCGCCCAGCGCTGAAGCCGCCGATAGGAGGTGACGAACTCGTCGTTCCACAGATTGTCCCAAAGCCGTACTCTGCCCGCCACCTGGGAGGCCGGCCGGAGGGCGTTGAAGGACGCGTAGAGCAGCTGCGGCGGGACGTTTCCCAGCCGGTCGACGATTCGGTCGACGTCGAAGTACGCGGGATCCGTCCAAACCCGGAACAACCCCATGCCCTCGTAGTTGACCGGCGTCGTGAAGCAGGCGAGGTTGCGGAGCCGGCCGTCGGCGGCAACATCCGGATGAAGCGCCGCGTACAGGGCGGCCAGGAGACCGCCCATGCAGTAGCCGACGATGGACACGTCCGGCTCGCCGCTCTGCTCGCAGACGACGTCAACGCACTTCGGGATGAAGTCGAGCACGTAGTCCTCGAGCCGTAGCCGCTTGTCCTCGGGGCGCGGCGTTCCCCAGTCGATCATGTAGACGTCGAAGCCGCGGTCGAGCAGGAACTCGACCAGGCTGTGACCGGGGGCGAGATCGAGAATGTACGGCTTGCTGATCAACGACATGACGAGCAGCAACGGCGTCCGGTAGACCTCGTCGGCGCGCGGGCGATAGTGGTGGAGTCGCAGCGTGCCCCGGCTGTAGACGATGTCCTTCGGCGTCAGGCCGACTCCCGGATCCCTGGTTGCGACGTACTCCAGGCCCTTCACGCTGCGCTCCACCGTACGTTCGAGTTCGCGCCGAACGCTCTGTGCGATCCGAGCGCGATCGTCGACGAGCGGCGGGCCCGGCCGGCCCGCCGGTTCGGCGGGCGCTGCCTGGTCGACGGAGGCTGTGTTGGCAGGGGCGGCCATGTCTGCTTGAGCTGCTCGGGACTACTCGGCGTCGGCTTCGCTACTGCCTGGCCGCGGGGGATCGGCGGTCACTGCAGGCTGCTTGGACGGCGGGCGCCGAGTGCGTGGGGGCCGCGGCGTCTTCTCGTCTGGAGGATTGCCTCGGCCCATCGCGGCGGTCAGCAACACCTCGACCCGTTCGAGGCGTTGCTCGATCGCCGTCATCCGCTCGGCGAGCGAAGCCACGTCGCTCCGGCTGGGGATGTGCGCGAGTTCCAGGTAACGCTCGGCGCTCTCCTGGAACGTCTGCTGGAACGTCGTCATCGCTTCGACCCAACTCCCCGAGGCGCGGGCGAACTGCTCGGTGCCCATCAGGTCGTTGAACGCCCTGTTCATCTGCTGCTCCGACAGGGCAAGCCACTCGCGCCAGGCGGCAAAGGGGTCCATCGGCGTCGGCGGTCGGGACTTGGCTGAGTCGTCGGCCATCGTGTTCAGGCTCCTGGCAGGGGACCGTGTTCGGCAGGGCGTGGGCGCCCGATTCTGCCTGATCAGGGCGTTCCTGTCCCGCGGCGCCGGGCGGAGCTCGAGTCTGCGGCCCGTCCGGCCGTTCTACGCCTCGTCGGTTGCCGGCGGCGTCAGCGAGTCGAGGTAGCTGTTGGCCAGACCGAAACTCGCGTCCACGGCCTCGCGGAACGACTTCCGGCCGTTCTCGAACAGCGTCGTCCACTCCTGGACGAGGCTCTTCGCTTCGACGGGGAGGCGCTCCGAGTTCTCGACCCACTGGCCGAGGACTTCCTCCTGGCGCTCCTGAATGGACGTCGCCATCTCGAAGGCGCCGTCGAAGACCCGCTTCTGGAAGTCGAGCGCGCGCCGGTTCGCGTCGATCATCGGGCCGCGGAAGAACCGGGTCGGGTTGGCTGGGGTGCTGTTCGCGGTCATCTGGAATCTCCTGGCTGTTACGATCCGAGGTTCGTATGGTCCATTCGTTGTCTGGCGCCTGGTTTCTTGCTGCGGGATGCACCGGATGATCGCCGCGCCAGATGGCGGCATCCGTGTTGTGCAACGCAGCATGTATCCTGCACGTAATGCTGCGCTGTGTCAACCCTGCTCGCCATGAGCGACACGATCGTCATCAAGAAGTACGAGAACCGGCGGCTCTACGACACGCACCACAGCCGGTACGTGAATCTCGACGGCGTTGCGGAACTCGTCCGGAGCGGCCGGGACGTCCGCGTCGTCGACTCGAAGACCGGGGAGGACGTGACCCGGCACGTCCTCACCCAGATCATCGTCGACGGCGCAAAGGACCCGGAGCAGGGCCCCCCGCTCGAGTTTCTGCGGGACCTCGTACGGGCGCGGGACAAGGCCGGGCGCGACTTCTTTCAGTGGTACCTGAAGAGTGCCGGGGAGGTCTACGAGCGGATGCGCGAATCGATGACGAGAAGCCCGTTCGCTCCGGATCTGTCCTGGCTGAGCGGCTTCGACCCGCGTGTCGTCGCCGAACAGATGCACGCGCAGATGACCCGCCAGATGGAGGCGGTGTTCGGCGGCCGTCGGGATGAGGACCGGCCCGGCGAGGCGGATGACCGCGCCGTCGGCGCTCGGGACGCTCGTGCTCAACCGGTTTCTTCTGCCGCGCTGCAGCAGGACGAGGCCGGCGAGGCGACTCGGGCCGAACTCGACGAACTGAAGAGCCGGCTGCTCGACCTCGAGCGCCGTCTCGGCGACGACGGAGCCTGACGGCTCGCCGGGAGAAGAGACGAATGCCGATATCGAGTACCGTCGTCGGCGCTGAACTTGCGGCTTCGAGCCGTGACGTCACCGTGCGCGACGCGTTGGCCTACGCCGCGGGCATCGGCGAGACCGGCGCCGCTTCGTTCGACGACTCCCGCGCGGGCGGCATCGTCGCGCCTCCTTCGTACTGCGTGTCGCTCGAGTGGGCGGTCGTCATCGGCGGGAATGGCCGGAACCGGCTCGGCGCTGAACCCGCCGAGCTTCGCCGCGGCGTTCATGCCAGCCAGGATTCCCACTTCTTCCGGCCGATTCGTCCCGGCGACCGGCTGACGACGAGCGGCCGCTACGTCGGCATCCGCAGCACCCGTTCCGGAACACTGCTGACGACGAGACTCGACACCGTCGACGAGAGCGAGCGGCCCGTCGCCACCTCCTGGTCGCGGTCGATGTTCCGGGGCGTCGAGGTGGCCGGTGGCAGCGCCGAGGTGGAGGCGGCGCCCGATGTGCCTCGCCTCCCGCTCGATCCCGACCGGGTGCGCCGCGAGAAGATCTTCGTTCCGAGAGAGATGCCGCACGTGTACACCGAGTGCGCTCGGATCTGGAATCCGATTCACACCGAGCGGAAGGTCGCGCTCGCCGCGGGTCTGCCGGACATCATCCTCCATGGCACGGCGACCTGGGCGCTTGCCGGCCGCGAGGTGCTGCGGGCGTATGGCGACGCCGACCCGGCGCGATTGAAGCGTCTGCACGGCCGTTTCAGCGCGATGGTCATGCCCGGCTCCTCGGTCCTCGTCGAGCACGCACCGGCGGGGGAGGCTCGCGGCGGCGGCAGGCTGATCGCCTTCCGGGTCCTGAACTCCGCCGGCGAAGAGGCGCTGAGCCGCGGCGTCGCCGTCGTGACCTGATCCGGTTCGTCTGCAAGCAGGCGCCCCGCCGACGGCTGCCCGCGCTACGATCGCCTGCCTGAACCGCAGTCTGGGAGAACAAATCGATGGAAGACAATGTGGGACTCATTCTGACGAAGCGCGCCTTCATGTCGCCCGATGTAGAGGGCTTCGTGGACGTCGAGACAGAGCGCCGCTTCACGTTCGCCGAGTGGAATCGGAGGGCGAACCGGACCGCGCATGCGCTCCGCTCACTTGGCGTCGGCAAGGGCGACCGGGTGGCGCTCCTCCTGATGAACAGCGTCGAGTACATGGAGACGTTCTTCGCCATCGCGAAGATCGGCGCCGTCTGCGTGCCGCTGAACTGGCGGCTCGTGCCCGAGGAACTGGCCTTCATCCTCCGCGATTCGGGCGCCGCGACCCTCGTGTTCGGCGATGAGTTCCGGCCGGCGGTACTTGATCTGATCGCCCGTGGCGGCGGCCAGGACGGGACGAAGATCGAGACTTGGCTCCATGTCGGGCCGGACGAGGAGCGTCCGGACGGCTCCGTGTCCTACCTCGAAGCGACGACGGCTGAGAGCGACGAGGAACCCGTCATCGGCGCTTCGGACGGCGACCTGCTCTACATCATGTACACGTCGGGGACGACGGGACTGCCGAAGGGCGCAGTCCACACCCACGAGTCGGCGTTGTGGGCGTGCTTCACGATCATGGCGAGTTCCGACACGCGCTACGGCGACCGCTACCTCGTGTCCCTGCCGCTCTTTCATGTCGGCGCATTGACGCCGGCCACGGGCAACGTGCACCGCGGCAGCACGAATGTCGTCATGCGCGCGTTCGACCCGGTCCGGACCTGGCAGTTGATCGACGAAGAGAAGATCAACGTGATGCTCAAGGTGCCGGCCATGCTGAACTTCATGCTCCAGGTCTACAACCCGGAGACCTGTCGCCACGATGAGCTTCGCTGGTGCATGAGCGGCGCCGCGCCGGTGCCGGTCAACCTGATCGAGGCCTACGAGAAACTCGGCATCGAGATCCACCAGGTCTACGGCCTGACGGAGACCTGCGGCCCCGCCTGCCTCATCTCGCCGGAAGACGCGATGACGAAGGCCGGCTCGACCGGCAAGGCGTTCTTCCACACCTCCGTGCGCGTCGTGGACAACGAGGGCGCGGACTGCGCTCCCGGAGAGGCGGGCGAAGTCCTCGTCGCCGGCCGCCATCTGATGAAGGAGTACTGGAACCGTCCCGAAGCGACTGCGGAAGCGATCCAGGACGGCTGGCTCCATACCGGCGACGGCGCCGTGATGGACGAGGACGGCTTCGTCTACATCCAGGATCGCCTGAAGGACATGATCATCTCCGGCGGCGAGAACGTCTATCCGGCGGAGCTCGAGGAGGTCATCGGCCGCCACGAGAAGATCCTCGAAGTCGGCGTGATCGGCCGCGAGAGCGAGAAGTGGGGCGAGTCCCCCGTTGCCGTCGTCGTTCGCTCGGACGAGACGTTGAGCGAACAGGACGTTCTCGACTTCTGCCAGGACAAGCTCGCCCGCTTCAAGCAGCCGGTCGCCGTCCACTTCATCGACGAGTTGCCGAGAAACCCGTCCGGGAAGATCCTGAAGCGGCTGCTCCGGGAGCAGTTCAACTAGCCGGCGCCGGGACTGGACCCGGCACGAAGGCGCACACGCGCCGCACGGAGGCTGCTCGCGGAGAGTACGTTCGGGCGTGTGCAGATGTGAACTCCCGCTTCAGTTCATCATGGTGATCTGCGCTGCATGTTCAGGCGGGCCTCCGCAGTCTGGTGCAGGACCATCCGGGGGTCGGCCGCCGGGTCGTCGTCAGCTTCGAACCACGGGCCTGAGTGACGGACGACGGCATCGAGGTCTTGCCGCCGAAGACGTTCGTCCGCCGTCTCCGGGGCGGGGAACTCTGTTGACGCGACCAAGCGTCAGCTCGGATCCAGCAGGTCGGCCAGCGATTGGATGCGCGGACCGTCCGTTTCCTCTTCGGCGGCTACGGTGTCTCCGGCTACGTGCTCGGGCGCCTGGAACAGCGGGTTTCCGGGGGACCACAGCTCGAGGCTCTCGGCATGCTCTTCGTAGTAGGCCGGATCGGTGGTCACCCGAAGCGGTTCCTTCATGCCGGGGTAGAGGAGGCTGTACTCGCGGTCGCGCATCGGCTGCGCTTCGGCGCCGGGAGGCATCAGGTCCGGCCTCGAGATGACGCGCTCGAGGTCGTGCATCGCGAGAGGCGCCTCGGCCCGAACAGGCATTTCGACGTCGTCCTCGAGCACCTCGTCGAGATCGAAACCGGCGGCCTTTGCGCCCTCGATCTGCTCGTCCAGGCGGTTGACGAGGGAGTCGGAGCGGTTCCGGCCGGCGAGAACTTCCGCCTTGATCGAACGCGGCAACTCGGACAGGATGGGTTGCAGTCGGCCGACGACCGTCTCGAACAGGCCGATGCGGTCCCGCAGTGCCTGGTACACGTCCGTCTCCACCGTGTCCTCGTAGTGCAGATTGACGATCCGGATGGTCGGGCTCCGCTGGCCCAGGCGGTCGATCCGGCCGATTCGCTGCTCCACCCGCATCGGGTTCCACGGCATGTCGTAGTTGACGAGAGCGCCGCAGAATTGGAAGTTCAGCCCCTCGGAGGCCGCGTCCGTGCATAGCAGGATCTCGGCCTCGCCCTCGCGGAAGCGCCGCTTGACTTCGTCCCGATCGATCGTGCGCCAACCGCCGTCGGAGGTCGGCGTTTCGCCGCCCCTGCCCGAGTAGCACATCAGCTTGACCGCTGCACGGTCCGCGCCGAGCGCCTCTCGGAGGAAGTCCATCGTGTCCGTGTACTGGGTGAAGACCATGACCTGCGTGCAACCCTCGTCCCGGAGCTGGGTGAGTTCCGCCTTGAGGGCGGCCAGCTTGCTGTCGGGCGGCAGGCGCCGTGTCCGATCGAGGAGTCCGGCGATGGCGCCCCGTTCCTCGGCCTGGAGGGCGGCTCGTTCCTTCTCGTCCGGCTCTTCCGCGTCCCGTGCACCGGTGCCGATTTCGTCTTCGAAGGAGTCCTCGTCCGGGTCCGTTCGGCGTCTGTGGTCGGGGTCGCTGAAGGCCTCGAGTCGATCCTGGAGCGTGTTGCGAAGCGCCTGGAAGCTGCTCGCGAGCCGCCGCCGGTAGGTGGTCATCACGAAGCCGACCGCGTTGCGGTCGCGGGCTTCGGCTCGGTTGTAGGCGGTGGAGATGTACGTTCCGACCGCCTCGTAGACCTGCCGTTCCTCGGAGCTCATCGAGACCAGACGATCCTCGACGCTCCGTTCGGCGATCGACGTCTCGACGAGCCCACGGTCGCGGTACGTGCGCAGCAGCTTGCGCGTGTGGCGCGACACCAACCGCCGGACCGGCGTGTTCGCGCGCGCAACGGCCACGGCGGCCCGTCGTTCCGGCGCCTTCAGCCGCCGCCGGGGGATGGAGGAGGGATCTCTCAAGGCGCTCAGTACCCTGCGGGCGCCGAGCGAGCGAAGGCCGGAGACGCGCTCGGCTGCTGTCTTCGCGGTCTGTCCGTAGCGGGCCTCGGCGGCCCGGAACATCTCCGCGATCCGGTCCAGGGCTTCGTGCGACGGATTGGCTTCTTCGATGTCCTCGAAGAACTTCAGGAACCGTTCCTGAGTCCACTCCGGGGGCAAGCCGAGGAGCGACAGCAGATCCCAGACTTCGACCGGGTGGACCTGCATCGGGGTCGCGGTGAGCAGGAGCAGGCCCTCCGTCCGGTCCCGGAGGCCCTGCAGCAACCGCAGCAATGCGTTCGGCTGCTGCCCGCCGTGGCTGCTTCCGACCTCCCTGCGGCGGGCGTGGTGGGCCTCGTCGACGACGACCAGGTCCCACGGCTCGGCGTCTTCCAGCAGGCTCTGGGCGCGGTCGCTCCGCCTCACCAGATGGCTCGACACGATGATCGCTGGCTCGTCGTGCCATTCTCCACGGCCGACATCGCGTTCGTTTCTTCCGCGTAGCGCCGGCGACGGATAACGGACCAGGCGCTGCCCGTCGTAGATCGGCCAGTTCAAGTTGAACTTCTCCCGCAACTCGATCTGCCACTGGCGGCAGACCGCCTTGGGCGCCAGGACGAGAATCCGCTGTGCCCGCCCGGCCAGCCAAGCCTGGCGCAACAGCATGCCGGCCTGGATCGTCTTCCCCAGACCCACTTCGTCGGCAATCAAGAGCCGTGGTGGCCAGCCCGCGTAGAGCCGCTCGAAGGCGCGCACCTGGTGCGGCCACGGGGTCACGGCGGCCGTTGCTTCGCCGACCCGCTTGCCGTCGCCGGGCCGGGAAGGCGCCTGCTCGATGAACCGCCAAACGCGGCAGCGGAGATCAGGCGGCGGTGGTTGCGGCGCTGGCTGAGCCGCCACCGGCCGTCCCGGCGACTTCTCTGGCTGCGGCTGTTCCTCGGTCGGCAGAAGCCGGGCGGGCCGGTCGTTCTTCGGCATGAAGCGGAGCAGGTCCCGGTGGGCGGCCTCGGGGGTGTCGAGCACGACGACGTGGGGCGACTCGTCGGCCCAGAGGCGAGCGAAGTTCGCTTGTTCGTGGACAACGCGCTCGGGTTCGGACCCTTCGCCCCAGCTCTTGAAGACGCTGATGCTCTCCCAGTTCCGCTGCCAGCCGGCCGCCGTCTCGTTCAGGCTGCCGGTCCAGGCGATCCGGTCGCCCACGCGGTCTTCGATCACGCCGGATTTCTCGTGGAAGATCCCGTCTGCGGAGATCGGCCTCCGGTTCCTGTCGCAGGGTACGGCCACCTTCACTTCGAGATGGCCGTGGGCGACCATCCAGGCCAACAGTTCCAGCGCGTCGCTGGACTTCTGATCCGTCGGTTCGAGCGGCATGGCGCGCAGCCGCCTCTCGACGGCGTCCCGAAGGTCCTCGCCTCGCTCGATCGCGTCGATCTCGGGCGGTTCCAGGGTGCAGCCAACGAGGAGCCTCATCCGCCCGGCGTTGCGGACGAGCCCCTCGAGGCCGCGTGCCGCGAGGGTCAGAGCGTCCGCCCTGAAGTAACCGGTCAGCCGATCGTAGCGCTCCGCGTCCTCCAGCGCCGGGAGATAGAAGGCACGCACCAGGTCGCCGTCCTCCGGCGTGTACTTCAGACGCCAGTCGCGATCGATCAGCATGTGGATTCTCGCCGGCTCACCCGCGCCTCAGCCGTTCGTACACATCGCCGCAAAGGACCAGGCGTCGCCTCGCGCGGATCCTCAGTCCGCGTCCTGCTGCCAGAACGCAAGTTGCTCCGGCTCGTCGATCTGGTCGCTGAAGGCGAAGAGCCTGAGGTTGTAGAGGGCCTCGAAGTCGCTGCTGGCGGCGGCCGCCGCCCCCTCGAGCGCGACGCCGGAAAAGGCCGCGGAGACCGGGAGGACTTCGAGCACGGCTTCGAACGCGGCGAGGAAGTGCGGGTTCTCGCCCATCTCGGCGCGTTCCAGCAGATCGCGTGCCTCCGCCAGCGAGCGGCTGCGCGCCAAGTGCGCTGCACGGTGCAGGGCGTCGATCATCCCCTGCGCTCCGTCGGCCGGTCCGAGCGAGCCGCGCGCGGCCCGGAGCTCGCTGTCCCACAGAACGACGTTGGCGCCCTTCTTCGCCGCCAGCCGCCCGACGATTTCGCGGTCGAGGTCGGCGCCGGTGGCGCGGGCGAGCCGCAACGCCTCGTCGTAGGAGAATTCCGGGGCCGAGAACGCGTCCCATGCGAGCACGAAGAAGGCGGTCGGAGGGTCCAGATCGACGTTCGCCTGCAGTTGGGTCAACTGCTCCAGCCGCCAGCTCTTGACCTCGCGGCGCGCCACGTCGAGTGCGTCTTCGGGGGTGACCGCGTAGGGATCGACCTCCTCGAACTCGAACGCCGCCTGGGCGCGCTTTCGCTTTCGCTTCTGGCGCAGCGGCAGTTCCCGCGGCGTGCCCCTCCGGAGCGGCCAGTTCTCGGAGAAGCGCTGCAGCGCCGGGCCGAAGCACGCCAGGTAGAGGTCCACGCCGCCGATGCCGGCGTCCTGGAAGCCGCCGACGCGGTCGCGGACTGCCGTGGCGACCTGGGGTTCGACGTCCTCCCAGTAGGCGGCGCCTTCGGGGTCTTCCTCCGCCTTTCGGTCGTTCGGCGGCCGGCAGGCGAGGAAGATCGTGCTCTTCGCGGCCGCCTTGTCCTTGATGTGCAGGCTGCCGGCCGCCTCCGTGTTGATCGGCCAGGACGCCGTGATGCGGAAGCCCGCTTCGAGGAGCCCCGTCGTCAAGGCGTCCCACGCGCCGCTCGCCTTGTGGGTGAACATCAAGGTCATCATGCCGTCCGGCTTGAGCACGCGGCGGCACTCGCGGAAGATCGCCGCCATCCGTTCCTGGTAGTCGCGGCCGGCAAGCGCCTTGGCGCCCTTCCTCCCCTTGAACCGCGCCGGGTTGGCGACCGCCTCGTTCTCCTTGTCGGTCAGTTGGCGGCGGAACAGCTCGGGGAACACGTACCCGGCGGTGCGCTTGAGCCAGACGTAGAAGAAGTCCGAGAGTTCGGCGTACATCACGTTGTCGTAGTACGGCGGGTCCATCACGACGACGTCGATGGACGCGTCTTCGATGTGGTCGAGGCTGTCGCCGGGCTTGCAGGTGATTGTCGCTTCGGGCGAGCTCGGCCGGCTCGGCTCATTTGGTTCGGCGAGCCGCATCTGGTTCGTGGCGCGGGCGTCGCTCGCCGATCCGGCGTGCCCATGGACGAGCTGGGCGAGTTCCCGGATGCACTTGGCGGTGTTGTCGATCGCCCAGTCGTAGCCGAGGCCGGTGACGAGCGGCGCCATCTCGGCGTAGGACCAGACGAAGGCGAAGTCATGTCGATTGAACGTGTTGGCCACGACTTCTCGTGTGGGCATCCACACAGACATGCGCGAGTTGTAGTTCAGGAGCTTGTCAAGCGCCAACGCCAGGTACCCGTAGGCCGCCTTCCGCACGTCGTCGAGCCGTCCCGCGGCCCGGTCCGCCTCCAGCATTTGGCGGTAGATCTCCACGCTCGTGCCGTGGCAGAGGAGCTGCCGAGGCGAGAACAGGTCGCGCCATTTGGTCATGCCGTAGCGGATCGGTTCGGCCGTCTTGGCGCCTTCGGGAATGCGTTCGGAGGGCATGATGTCGAACGCCTCCCAGTCCGGCAGCTTCGCGGCCAGCCGTTCGGCGATTTGCGCCGAGTTGTCGTCCTCGGCCCGCGGCGCCCGGTAGCCCCGGACCCACCGGTCCTTGCCCCGTTTGCCGGACTTCAGGGTCCTGGGAACCCGCCGCTTGAACGCGACGGCGTAGAGCTGTTCCCCCATCCGTCCGGCCTGCGCCTGACGCTTGATCTCGTTCCCGTCGATCACCCGGCGGCAGTCGGGGAACGGGCAGGTCCCGTCGCCACGGGCGACCGTTCCCGGCGACTGGCCGCGGGCGGTCTCCACGATTTCGAACGAGCAGACCCGCCCCGCGCTTCCTGGGCCTACGCCCATGTTCGGCCGCAGGCGGACGCCGGTGCCTCCTGGGGCCAGCCGCCAGTTCGGCGACAGGGGCACGAGCCCTTCGCAGTAGGGACAGGTGACGGTGCGGGCCCAGAGGTAGCCCTCAACCCTGGCATCTTCGGGTTCCGGCGGGAAGATCCCGCAGTAGTGGTGCGCTGCCCTATCAAGAAAGCCCCGAGCCAGTTCCAGGAAGTGCTCGAGCACACCCGCGCCGAATCGCGCTGGCCAATCGCTCGTTGCATGCAGGATCAGGCTGGCTACGTGATTCAAGTCGTTGGCGATGGGGCGCAGGCCCAGTCGGCTAGCTTCGAACGGGATGCTCCCTCCGCCGGCTGTGGGGTCGAGGACTCCAAGGCACTCGAGTGGCTTGGGCTTGGCCGATCGAATCCACTGCCGGTCCGTTGAGCCCGGCAGGTAGCTGAAGGCGCGCTTGTAGCCGTAGGGGTTTGGCCCGAGCTTGATGCCGTCCCTCTTGGCGGCATCGATTCTGAGCTTCGCCGCCACCGGGTCGCCGTGAATCCCCAACACATGCAGGAACCGCTCCCGGTCCGCCTCCGCCGGAAGCAGCGAGGCGAGGACTGCGGCCCGCGAAGCGACGAGGGGTCGCCGAGCCCACCACACGTGCAGTCTGTTCGGTGCAGGGAACGGCGTCATCGGCGTGCGTTCCCGGACGCTCTCGATCCCGAGTTCCGTGATCGGAAGCCAGTCTTCGATCAGCCGCCGGTCAGGCATCGCTCACGGCCTCCGCCAGTCGGTCCGGAAGTCCAGCACGCGCAGCAACTCGTACGTGTCGATGCAAGGGACGTCGAGCGTGGTGCAGACATCCGGGATGTGCCGATTCGCGCGCTTCCTCGTCGGCTTGCTCCGCTCCGTCGTCACGATGGTGACCGCGCCGCGCAAGGCGACTCCGTAGGCGACGATGAACGGGTCGGCTTTCAGCTTCTCCAACTCGTCGTCCCGAAGATCGGGAGCGTAGCCCTGCTCGACGACGCGCCGCACGGGGCCGGTCTCCAACTCCGTTTCTTCCAGCAGCACAGCCTTGTGCTCCTTGATCCACTCGACGAGTCTGCCGTTGCCGTCCGTGATCTCCTCGAAGGCGTCCTGCGGCACCTTGACGAGACCCTGCTCGGCAACGTGAAGCAACCAGTCCCAGAACTCAGGTACACGGTCGATCGGATAGTAGTCGCGGTCTGCGTCGATCAAGACGTTCGAGTCCAGGAGATAACGCAAGGGGGGCGGCCCGGGTCAGCCGGCCAGCAACCGGCCGACCTGGGTGGGTTTGACGCCCAGGACGAGGGCGGCGCCGGTCGTCGCCAGGTCGCCCGCCAAGTGGGAGCGTTTGACGGCCTCCAACAGGGCGCTGCCGACCCGATGGCGCCGTACCGTATAGAAGCTGGGGCCGCCGTCAGTGGCTCGCGCCGCCTCTCTTCTTTGTTCTTTCCGTTGCCGCCACAGGGTTTGAAAGTCGGAAACGAGCCGCCGGTAGCTTCGTCTGTCGATCCGGCCCGCTCGGAAAAGCCGGTATGCCACCAAGGCACGGCTCACATTGTGCGTCTTGGCTACGGCCTCGATCCGCCTGACAAGCTCGTCGGAATCGAGACGATGGGGTCCCAGGGCGTCGAGGGCTTCTTCCGGCAACAGGAACGCGCTGGCGACGTCGTTGCAGAATCGTTCGACCTGATTACCGGGCCGGGCGCGGGCGCCGCTGATCCCGGTGTCGCCCAGAAACAGGTGGACGAGTTCGTGGATCAGAGTGAACGACCAGGCGGCCCGCGCGTCGTTGTCGTTGATCACGATGAACGGCGCCACCGGATCGGCCAGGGCGAAGCCTCGGAACGTCTCCGTATCGAGCGCCGTCTGGTAACTGCCCAGGTCGCCCTTCAGCAGGACGAACACGCCGGCCTCATGGACTGCGGCCCTCAGCTTCTCGAAGGCTTCGGTTGGACTGGCCGCCTGGCTTGCGGGTGAATCGCCGAGAACTTCGCGGGCGAGGTTGAGCGCCGCTTCCTCGCCGTCGTCCAGCTTGAGAGCGCCCACGAAGGGCACCTCGGGCGCCTCGTCTTCGGCGAGGATGTCGCGCAGAACGCTCTGGCGTGCCAGGATTTGACGAACGAGGGCCTGGACTCCGGCATCGACGCCCGCCGGCCGGACTCCCGACAGACTCCGGAAGTCCGTCCCGCGGCTGCCTTGGCGCGGCGGCTTCGGAAGATAGAAGGCGACCAGCGGGCGCCGGTACAGCTTCGCCATCTTGACCAGCATCGGCCTCGAAGGCGACCGGACTCCAGACTCGAGCTCCTCCAGGCGTTCCGCCGGCGTCTTCCCGTAGGCGGCGTTGATCGGGAGCTTGGCGACCGCTTCGTCCCGCGACAGACCCGCGCTCTCGCGCGCCCAGGAGAGGATGTCCGGGTTTACTTGGGGCATGCGGGGTGACCTGACGGTGACTCCGCCGGCGGAGCCACGCTCACGCCCGCGCCCCCGTCAACAGCGTCGTGAACGAGTTGGAAGAAATGGAGGACCAAGGCACTTCGCACGGAGAATACCGGCTGCACCGAGATCCGTCGTGGGGCGTGGCAGACTCGTCTCACTTACCGCTGCTCTTGGAGGGGAGGCGCGGCACGACGGACATACTGACGCCCCAGGCGCGAAGCGCACTGATGGGCCGGATTCGGGGCAGGGATACCGGGCCTGAACGGCGCGTTCGGCGGGCCCTGCACGGGTTGGGTTACAGGTTCCGCACGCACGTCGCCGGCCTTCCGGGAAGGCCCGACGTCGTCTTCTCGAGGCGTCGGGCAGCGGTGTTTGTCCACGGCTGCTTCTGGCATCGTCACGGCTGTTCCAGAACCTACACGCCGAAGTCCCGCCGCAGCTTCTGGGAGCGGAAGTTCGCGGCGAACATCGAGCGGGACGCCCGTGTCCAGGGCGGTCTGGAGCGCGACGGATGGCGGGTGTTCGTCGCCTGGGAGTGCGAGATAGACAGCGACCCGGCCCTCATGGAACGGCTCACCGCTTTCCTGGGTCCGCCCCGTTGGTCGTAGTCGAGGCGGCGAGGCGACCGGCCGTGGTTCGGCCGACCGCGGCGGCGGACTGCTACAGTCCGTCCATCACCGGAGGTCGCGAAGGATGAGAGCCGGGAAGAACACGCTCCGCGCCTTCGACATGTTCTGCGGGCTGGGGGGGAGCAGCCGTGGCGCGGTGGCCGCCGGGGCGACAGTCGTCGGCGGCATCGACTCGTGGCACGTGGCGACGGAGGCGTTCTCCCGGAACTTCCCCTCGGCAGCGGTCCTGTCATCCAGAACGCAGGACGAGGATCCGGCCCGCGTGGCGGCGGAACTCGGCCCGGTCGACCTGCTGCTCGCTTCGCCCGAATGCACGAGCCACAGCTGTGCCCGCGGGTCCCGGCCTCGCTCCGAGGACAGCAGGAACACTGCCTTCGAGGTCCTCCGTTATGCGGGAGCGATGGGACCGCGATGGGTCGTCGTGGAGAACGTGGTGGGGATGCGCCGCTGGCGTCGATACGAGGAGTTCGTGGCCAGCCTTCGACTCGCTGGCTATCGGGTCGCGGAACAGGTTCTCGACGCTGCCGATTTCGGCGTGCCGCAGCGGCGGCGGCGGCTGTTTCTGCTTTGCGACCGGGAGGAGAAGCCGCCATCGCACATCGTGAAGTGGCCGGGGCACAGGCGCTCCGCCCGTACCATCCTGGATCCACCCGGCCGGTGGCCGCACCGTCTCCTTGACCGGCCTCGGAGGGCCGAAGCCACACTCAGGAGAGCGGCGCGGGCGGTTCGGGAGCTGGGCGCCGGCGAGGCCTTCCTGATCGTGTACTACGGCAACGACGGCGCGGGCGGCTGGCAGCCTCTTTCGGCGCCGCTTCGGACCGTGACGACGCTCGACCGATTCGGGCTGTGCGAACCTGGTCCGCAGGGGCTTACGCTGCGGATGCTTCAGCCGCCGGAGCTGGCCCGCGCAATGGGATTCGGCGACGAACTGGACCTGAGTTTCGGTACCCGGCGGGAGCGGATCAAGCTGCTCGGGAACGGGGTCTGTCCGCCGGTCATGCGGGCTGTCGTCGAAGCCTTGATCGGGGGCGCCGCTGAGCGGGGCGACGCCGTGCCGGACGTCGGGACGCTTGGTTCGGGGGACCACGGGAATTCGTCGACCGGGGGACGGATGGTCGCGTAGCCGCAGAGCCAGCCTGCTCCGCTCTGCCGGGCCGGGCGCGGCCTACAATTGGAGGATTCCGGGGCGCGAGAGATGATTGGCGGCGTGGGAGACAAGCTGCATGAGGAGTTGTTCGCGAAGCCTGTAGACCGGCTTCCAACACGCGACGTCTTCCGGCGCTGCGGTGACGGTGAAGCGAGCGTTTACCCGAAGCTTGAAGGGGTCCTGACTGGAGTCGCGAAGGAAAGGCGGTGATGTCCAGACGGATGCCGGCGGCTTGTCGCGCGTCTGGTTCGTGGACGCCTCGACGCCGAGCAGGTAGGTCAGTGGACCTTGTCGGTTCATGGCATGGTCACAGACCGCGCCGATGCGAACAAGGCGGGGTGTCGGCAGCGTCTCCGACTTCAGCTTGAACTCCCTCTTGGCGAGGTTGGCTTCACAGACTGCGAAGCGACGCTGCAGCTCGTCGGACTGCCGCCAGTCTTCAGGGAGTTCAACGACGGCGCCCCAGGCGTGAGCACCGGCGCTGTCCGTCACTTCGTCGAGGTGGATCATGCGGTTGATCCTCGCCTTGGCGTCCGATTCAAGTTGCGTGACGTTGTTCCAGTCCAGGGCGCTATTCCAAGATTTCGAAGGCCCTTCAGGTTGCCGCCGATGTGCGACCCGGTCCGCAAGGAGCGGAACGAGCGCGGCTCTGACCGCTGACCGAGGGTCTTGCCTGGCGTTCTCGCCTCCCGCAGCAGCGCTTGCGAGTGCGGCCAGGACCGTTCCGAGACCGCCGGCAACGTCTTTCATGGACTCTTGCCTCTCTGGGGGCACACACTCGGCCAGGGCCGAGAGCGTTGCGCCCGTGGCCGTCTGGACCTCGGTTTCCCACTCCAGCAACGCCGCGAGCTGCGGGACGCCCTCGACGGCGTCCAACAAAGCTCGCCGCAGGTCGTCCGCTCCGCCTTCGAGAGTTTTGCCGTCGTCAACGTTGATGAACTTCCGCTTGGCGAGTGGAAGGACCTTGAGCGGGCGTGCGTGCACCTTTCCGGCGCTTGCGAAGGCACC
The DNA here is from genome assembly GCA_965219625.1 of Candidatus Multivoraceae bacterium. Taxonomy (GTDB): domain Bacteria; phylum Acidobacteriota; class Thermoanaerobaculia; order Multivoradales; family Multivoraceae; genus Multivorans. Next base: position 3,058,439 of record OZ244782.1, read on the forward strand.
CTCGAGGTATTCGCCCAGGTTCCCGGCCTCGTTCTCGTGTTCGGTCCACACCACCAGGATGAAGGGGCCGCCAGTGCTGCTGATGTTGGCTTCAAGGAGCCTGGCGATGACGGCAAAGTGCCGGTTCGAGTCGCTCGTGGCGAGAGACTCGATGAGGTGGAGATCCACGCAGAGAACCCGCACGCCTCTCAGGCTCTCCTTGGCGCCTGAGCCCAAGTCGTTCTCTTCGTCGTAGTGGAGGGCGAGGCAAGGTGCGCCGAGCTCCCCGAAGGCTCTCTCCAGCGCCCGGAGATGGTCCCGCCTGTCGTCGACGACCACGAATCGCGGAGGCGGGAAGATCATCTACTTGCGTCTCGCGGGAACACCATGGCGGCGACGGCGCCGTCGAAGTCGTCGGGCGTGCCCGACTGCTGGAGCGTGGGGAACACAAGGCGCCCGTCGGACAACTCCATGACGAGGTTCGCGTAGTAGAGGCCGAGTCCCATGCCTTCGGGGCGTCGACTGAAGAACGGCCTCACCATGTCGGACGGGTCGTCATCGAAGCCCGTGCCGTTGTCCGCCACGACGATTGCCGGGCAGCCATCCAGCTCCTCCTTGACGTCGATGTAGAGAGCCCGCCGTTCGGCACTCTCGTCAGGCCAGCGCACCTTGAGCCAATAGAAGGAGTTGTCCAGAAGATTGTTCAGAGCGCCGAGCGCCAGGCCGAACACGAATTTCGACCCGACGTCCGGCGCGTTCTCTTTGGCGTCATCACAAACCAGGCGGACGCTGTGCTTGCGGAAGCGCACGCGGTTGATTTCACATGCTCGGCGGGCCAGTTTCGTCAGGCTGTTCGTTTTTCTGGGTCCCTTCTGCAGGAGTTCCGTGAAACCCTCCAGGATGCGGGCCAGTTCCCTGGCGCGACGACGAATGGCGGTCCGCTCGCCGCCGGACTCGATCAGTTCGCAGAGGGCCCGCACTCCATGTTCGACCTCGTGGAAGACCACGGCCAGCCCCACACCTGACAGGCCTGCTCTCAGCATGGAGTCTCTCAGCTCTCCGTACTCGCGTTCGACATCGTCGATCAGAGGTTCGAGCTGCCCGGCGTGGCCCGTTCTCCGTGCCGCGGTCCGCAGCCTCTTCAGGCTGCCCTCCATCCGACGGGCTTTGCGGGTGCGTCCGGTGGATGTGAGATCGCGAATCCTGGCCTTGTCCTTCGTTCGCTCGGCCTCGAGTGGAGCCAGCGCCCCGCGAACGATGCGTCGGAGCCGCGCCTGGGCATCGTTCTCGACGAAACCCTCGCGGTTCGTCTTTTCTCTCAGACCGCTGCTTTCGGCGAGGGACAGGTCGATCGCACCGACCACGATGTTGCGGCTGAAGCCTCTCCTCGGCCGGTTGACTCGACCCAGGTCCAGGCCCAGCCAATCGTCTTCCGGTTCCCCGTACGTGTAGACGCGAATACCGTCCCGGTAGACGCGTACGCCGCCGTTTCCGTCCAGGTACTGCGTGAGCAGCCGGCTCTCGGCCATCCTGCTCAGAACCTCCCGGTCCCGATCGAACACCTGGAAGTGGCCTTCGACCGGGCCGATCCCCTCGGCGAGGTTTGGTTCCGCGATGACGCTCCGTCGGCCACCCAAGGGGCGCTGATCGCCTTCGTTCGAGTTGTCCAGGTCACGCTCCGGTTCGACGAGGAGGGGCGCCCGCTGCTGCTCGGCCGCTCGGGCCTCCAGTTGAATGCCGGGGACACCCTTGAAGCTGTAGTGCCAATCGAACCGGCCTTCGGCGAATCGGAAGCGGTAGTCCCAGGGCGCCCACTTGAGAAGGGCGGCCGCGTCGGGCATGTCGTCCAGCCAGTTGCGGTCGGGCGTGGTCAAACGGGCATCGAAATGGCCTTCTCGCTTGGCATAGGGCGAGGCAAGCGTCGTGATCTGCCGCTGCAGCCGGCGCACCTCTCCGCGTGTCCAGCTGTCGCGTAGTTCGGAAATCGTGATGCGAGTTCCACTCCGGGCGCCGGCGAACACGTCGGGTTCACGCGTAGAGACTTCGACCAGCGCGTCCGCCAGTTCCGTCTCTCGGATGAGGCGCCGCCAGTCGACGAAGACCACGCACTCGGGCTGGTCCGGCGAACGACTGACGACTTCGATGTGGTCGCCCAGCTTGTGTGCCGCGAACCGGCCGACTCCTTTCTCTCCGAGCGGGAGACGCCCCTTCCTTGTTCGTTTCATCTTCTTGCGCTGGCGTTCACGGTGGTCGTGGCCGGGCACGAGCCAGATGTCGCGGATGACGTCGAGGGACATGCCCTCTCCGTCGTCTTCGACGACGATCGAGGCCGTCTCCCGCTCGAGGTCCCGCAGCGTGACGGTGACCGTCCCGGCGTCGGCGTCGTAGGCGTTCTTGACGAGTTCGAAGACCGCGAGCCGGGCGGAGCCGATCAGCTGGTCGCCGAGCAGTTGCAACAGTCGTGCGCGTGGCCGGAACGGGAGGTTCAGGGTCGTTCCCGCATTGTCCGCTGCCGTGGGGACAGTCACAGCGTGCCGCGTCTTCGGAGCGAGCTCTGTCGTTGTTCGGGCGGCACTCTCGGGAGCTTGGACCTGGGCGCCCGTGGGACGCTCACGCCCGTGCCTCCGTCAACAACATCCGAAGCGCCGCCAGCACCCGCCTCGGGCGCCGGCGGTGCATGGCCATGCCGAGCCAGTAGGCGGCTTCTTCGTGGTCCATCCGCTCGATGCCCTCGGCGACGGCACGCATCCGGTCGCGGCTTCTCATCGGCGCGAGGGCTCGGAACGTCAGGCCGACATGGAGAGCCAGATCCTCGGGGAGAGGAATCCCGGGTAGTGGCTGACCCGCGACACGAGCCAGCTTGATGCCGGCTTGAGCGAGCCGCCGGAGGACGCGATGCTCGACGAGCTCCAGGTTGCGACCCTTGAGTCCTGCCACGCGGGTCGCAGCGGTGATCTGAGGCGTTGACGCTGCGGGGAGTTGCCAGACCTCGTAGTTCAGGAGGGCCGGGCCCAGCGGGCGTACCCGCAATTCGTAGCGTGGCGCCGAAACGGGTGGGTCGAACGGCTGGACTCTCGCGCTGGCCGTTTGCCGGGGATGGGGCGTCATGCCTTGTCGGCCTTGGCCGCCTCCTCCGCGACCGCCTGCGGCAGGGCCCGCGCGGAGGCCGAGACGTGGGTTGCGCCGGAGGCAAACCGGACGAGTTGTTCGGCGAGTTTCTCCGGCGAGTCGCCGGTCAAGTGCAGCCCGTCGTTGAACTCCAGTTCGAACGAGGCCTCGATCCTCGAATCGGCGGCGTCGCGCAGCTGCGGTTGGAGGAACTCCCGCACGGGTTGCGCGTCGGGTGGCGAACCGCTGAACTCGAGTTCGAAGGACCCGCCGTCGCGGGTCTCGTAGCCGCCTTCGAGGCGAACGGTCTTCGAGGCGCCGGCCACCGCGCCGACGCCGCTCACCAGCGGAAAGACGTCGCGCCCCTCGAACATGCGGATCGTGAGGTTCCCGAGTGCCTCGACGCCCTGGTCGCGGGCCTGTTCCCAGAGCTCGGTAAGCGCCTCGTTGAATGGTCCCTCGGCGGAGAACTGGCCGATGGGCGCCGCAAGCGGCCCGGCGGCGTCGGGCGAGGCCGGCGTGGGCGTTTCGTGCATGGCCCCTTCCCGGATCTCGCTCGAGGTGCGACCCTCCGGCTCCTCCTTGCCAGCGCGGGGCCAGATCCGTTCGTTGCGGGCGTAGGCCATCGTGAAGATCATCGACTGTTCGTCGATCTCGATCGTCGGGGCGGGATCGCCGGGGCCGAACAGAAGATCGCCGCGCTGGTAGACGTACTCGCTGAGCTCGACTCCTCGGCGGATCCCGCGGACGAACACGTCGTCGCCCGAGAGCACCGGCAGGCCGGGGTCGCGCCGGAACTCGTCGCGCAGGGCGCCGGTTGAGATCTGACCCTTCTTCAGCGGGGTGCGGTCGCGAACGTAGGTTGGAGAGTCGGGCTGATCCTCGGAGAGCCGCAACTTCCCGAGCTCCCGGAGCGCGCGGACGACCTGTCGTTGTCCGGCGCCGGGACTCTCGGAAGACGAGTGCATGTCGATGGCGGTATGCGCCAAGTCCACTGGTTGGCTTCCCAACCTGTTCCTGGACGGGTAGAACACGTGCCGGTAGGCCTGCTGGATGGCGACCGCGAGTTCGTGTTCCGACCGCTGGTGCTGTTCACGCACCTGATCCTGCTGATGTTCGGCCAGGTCGGCCAGACGATCGGGCTTCTTCAACTCACGGAGTGCGAGCCGCCTGCGGCTCCGATCCTGCATGTTCGCTTTGCGGGCGTCCTCCGCCGCCACGAACACGAGGTGGTTGCGCAGGGCTCTGAGCGAAACGCTCTCCGCGCCTTTGCGCGCGTAGATGCGTTCGATCAGGGCGGGCGCTTCATCGACCGCGGGACCCACGGAGACCGCGTCGTAGGACAGCACGACCAGCTTCGGTCGGCCGTCGCCGACTTCGTCCGGTACGTCGAAGGGGCCGCCGGGAAAGTGGACAGCGTCGAAGACGGCGCCTGCGAAGATGCGGCGGATGGCATCCTTCAGCTCCGCGCGGACCTCACCGTTGTCGACATGCTGTTCCTCGCGACGGATGATCTGGCTCAGGTTCGCTTCGGCCAGGAAGCGCAGCGGAGCAGCCGGCCGATCGTCCAGATAGGCGGAGTCGGCGACGAACCTCTTGCGCGCCTCCTCGATGAAGCTGATGTCGAGCGCGGGCGCGAGCATGGAGTAGCGGAGGCGGTCCGGCGCCAGCCCTTTGAGGGGCTCGTTGAATGCCAGCGTGTGCATGAAGATCGTCCTGGCCGCGTACCCTGCGTATGGCGGAAGGCCCGCGTGGTGTTCAGCGTCTATCTCCTCTGCGAGTGACATCTTGCCGCTCGGGCCGGCGACGTCGTTGGCAATCGCCGGCGCGTAGGCTTCCTGGACGAGACGGGTGAGGATCTCCTGGCGGATCGGCTCATGGCCCGGGTCGATGTGGTGCAGGTGAATCGCCGTTGCGTCGTCAAGCCGTTCCGTCCAGAGCTGGCCGACAGTTCGTGCGAGCAACCGGAGCATGCCGCGCACGCGCTGGAAGGTGGCGAGGGTAGCCGTCTTGCCGGTCAGAGTCTCCAGCACTTCGGGGTGCAGGGGGTAGCTCGCTTCAAGGGCCTCGGCGGTTTCCGCGTGGCTCGCGGAAGCCGGGAGCGCGTCCGCGTGGGCGGACCAGAGTCGACGGTAGGCCCGAGCCGCTTCCTTCGCTGCGTCCGCGTCGATGGCGTCGAACAACCGCCTGCGCAGGACCTGAATCGTCTCGTCGTCGGCGGTCGGGTTGAGCAGCGTCGCCTTGCGGGCCGAAACGCTTTCGGCCTCGGCCATCTGATCGGCGATGAACCGGTTCTCCTCGCCGTACGCGTCTGGCGTGCCGCTCGTCTCTTTTCCGATCGCCAGCGTGTAGACGAGGGCCGCGTTCGGAGCGCTCTCGACCGCTTTGAAGAGCGACGTCAGGAAGGCCGTCAACTGGTTCTGCGCGTCGTCGATCGGGCGGACCTTCCGCAGATATACGGAGAGTTCGTCGAGGAGAATGAGCGTCGGCTCGCCGCCGAAGAGCTCTCGGAGCGTCTCGGCGCCTGGGGCCACCCGCATTTCGTCGCTGTTGCGCACACGCTCGTAGCCTTCGACTCCGGCGAGGGCATGGGCGATCTCGCCCCAAGGCGTATAGGCGAGAACGTCGTCGCCGAGCGCTCTTCCGTTGGCGGGGTCGGCGTCCTCTCCGTCGAACGCGGCTACACGCACGGTACCGGCCGGCAGAATGCCGGGATCGAGGAACTCGGAAGCGTCGGCAACACCCTTCATCCCGCGCGCCGCATGGACCAGCGCGATCAGCCCGTGCGTCTTGCCACCGCCGTAGGACGTGTCCAGCCGGAAGATCGCCGCCGCCTCGTCGCCGGTTCCGCTGAGCCGCTGGCAGACGTTGGCGAGGAGGTTCCGCAGGCCGCGGGTCGGGTAGGTGTTGGCGAAGAACCGGGAGGGGTCGACGTACGCCGAGCTGCCTCTTCCGCCGATGACCGAGGCGAGATCGGCGGCGAAGTCGGCGTCCGCAACCGCGCCGCTGAGGATGTCCTCACGCGGTTGGCAGGTCTCGAAGATCGTTCGGATGGTCACTTCGGCGGAAGGATAGCGCCTCCAGGGTCTGACCCCGGTCGGTGATGTTGAAGGGCTCGTACGGCTCTGCCGGCCGGTCCAGGAACCGGGTTGCGACCTCGTCGCCGTACGCATGAAGAGCCGCTTCGGCGGCCGCCGGCAGTTCGCTGGCGGCCCTCCGCCAGTCGTCCAGCTGGATGGCCTTTGCGTTCGCCGGTGGTTCGACGCGAACGAGCCTGTCCGCGCCAACGAGCAACCCGGCTTGACCATTGGCGCTCTGGGATTGAAGGTCCATCGCGGAGAGAACGAGGTCCCACCAAAGCAGCTTTCCCCCCAACCGCATCTTCCACTTGCCAACAGTCCGTCGGGCGGTTCCGCACCCCAGGCTGAGGATGCGAACTCGATTGCGGGACACGTTGAAGCAGGACAGAGTCTCAGTCAGCGCGACCATCGTGGGGTTGTTCGCCCAGATGCCTCCGTCGACGAGGACGTACCCGCTGTCGTCCTTCAGCGGTTGGAAGAAGGTGGGCGCCGCCGACGTTGCCTCGGCAACCGCGACCATCGGCTTTCGGGAGTCGAGCCGGTAGTCGGGATGGTGGGGCGTCTTGTAGACCCAAACCTCGCCGTGGCGTCCCTCCGAGGCGGGGATACAGAGACGTGCGCGGGACTGCCCAAGGCTCAAGCCGCCGAGCGACCCTTGGAGCAGGCGGTTCAGGGAATCGCGGCCGTAGCGATAGCGCACCAAGCCACGGGTGCAGCGACGAAGCGCGGCGAATGGCCCGGCTTTCAGCGGCGGGAACACCTCGTCTCCCCGGTCGATATAGAGGTTTCGCAGGCGCGCCGCGGGCAGGCCTGCGCCTAGGCCCAGCGCGATGATCCCCCCAGTCGACGTCCCGGCGATCAGGTCGAAGTAGGCGGTGATCGACTCGCCTTCCAGGTAGCGTTCTTCGAGTCCGGCCAGGAAGGAAGCGGGGAAGATCCCCTTGATGCCGCCGCCGTCGATGGAGAGAACTCGGAACTCGCGGTCTCTGGGCCATGGCAGACGTTCCCTCCGGTCCTTCAGGGAACCCGCCGACCGTGGCGCTGGTCCCTTGATGCTCACTTCAGCCGGGGACCGGCCAGATGCCCGTCTGGAGCCAGAACTCGTAGCGCCAAAGCCATTCGGCCGTCCAAGGCACGATCGTGTCGGCGATGAAGCGTCCCGGGTGCCATTCGTCGCCGGTAGGGTCGTAGAGGCACAGGAGCGGCAGGTACGGCGTGTGTGGGTTCATGTACACATGCGGGATCGGGTTGTTCGGTTCCGCCGAACGACGGCGAAGCAGGGGCGCCGTGACGCGCACTTCGGGCATCGGGTGACGGCCCCTTGGCTTCTGCCGGTTCAGTCGGTGCAGAACCTCGACTCTGTAGGGCTGGCTCCGAGGCTTTAGCTCCCCTTCCCACTGGATCGTGTTCGTGGTCCTGTCGAGTACCTTGAAGGCCGTCCAGCGTTTCTGCATGCGGCGATGCTGTTCGTAGGTCGACCGGATCATGTCCCGTCGTCGCCGTCGCCGTGAAAAGTGTGGTGGGGCACGGTCCTGCAGTCGGCGTTCGCCGCGACTGCGGCGCCGACGATGATGCCGCCCGTCGACGTGACGCCGACGGGCCCTCGCGGGATCGCCCTGCTGTGCGGCTCGATTGCCTTGAGGGCTGGGGCTTCGCCGAAGAGGCGGACCAGGATCTTCCTTCGCTCCTCGAGGTCGGGGCTTCGTTGGAACGCTCGCAGGCCGGCGACGAAGTTCTTCAAGTCAGAGATGAACGCTTCCTGGGCCTTGAGGTTCCCTGGCCAGCGATCCGTCAGGATGTCCTCAGGACAGACGGGGTTCGCGACATGGATGCACTGTCTGCGCGACTGTGCACAGTCAAGATCGCGAAGGATCGCACGAGCCAGGCAGAGCAGGACGGGCAGCAGACCTGGGCCTCTGCTTGCTGCCTCAACGGCGTTCTCGGCGACGAGCTTGGACAGCACCACAGACGGAGGTCGCCGTCCAGCCCGCTCTTCGTGCTGGACATTCCGCCAGCGCTTCAACAGCTGGAGAGCGACGACGGCCCGGGATTTCTGGTCCACCCCTTCCGGCGGAGGCACTGGTTGGGCGGCCAGGACGCTCGCCTCGTGAGCCTCCACGCGATCCGTGAACCACCTGGAGAAGTCGTGATCGTCCGGTAGCTTCCCCTTGAACCACTCGGCGAAGCCGAACGGGTTCGCGATCAGGCTGGAGCCAGCGTCGGACCGATGGCTCCGCTTGTGTTCGAAGATCAAGCTCTGCCGCCGGGGCGTTCCGACTTGACGAATCGCGGGCGTGAGGTCCACGTGCATTCCGTCGCTGTAGCTGACCGTCACACAGCGGCTGCGGCGACTTGTGCACTCCGAGTATCGCGACCCCTTTTCGCCGCGAACAGCGTCGAACAGGCTGTCGAGGACGAGGTCAGCTTCGGTGTCGACCGGCAGGCGCAGCTGTGTCATCGCGTCGATGTCGAACTCGTCGTCCGTGACGCGGGAGTTGATCGTCGCCCCGATGCTCATCGAACCCTGCGCGTACGTGGCCTCGACGCGGCCATGGAGAGGGCTGTCTTCACGTTGAATCCACTGGTCCAGCGTCTTGTACCTTTCGGTGGCCAAGCGATGCTGAGTTGGGCTGAGCTGGACCCGGATCGCGATATCGGCGAGCAGGATGTCGCCGAGCCCTTGCCCCCAACTGTCGCCGCCGGGCGGCTCCTGGGCTGGTTTGTCGTAATCTCTCACTTCAGTTCCTCATCAGGTTGCAGCATCGTCGCGTCGGCTCGTTGTCCAAAGCAGCAGAAGTATACACGGGAAAGTTGTCTTCAGTCTATTCCAAAGTGCCATTTGTAAACTTCCGAGATGGCTGGTGCTTGTGCGTATGGGCCTCGTTGAACCGGCCCAGAGCCTCGAACAGGAGCGTGAAGTTGTTGACGATCAGTACCTTGGGGCGTAAGCTCGCTCGTGCTGGGTGGCCTGTCCACGCAGGCCGCGTGCTCCCTGCGACATGAACGGAACCCGCCTGAAACTGGCTCGCACGAGAGCGGGCTTGTCCCTCCGGGGTCTGGAGTCACGGATGGGCCGGCTCGTCACTGCGCAGGCGATTGGCAAGTACGAACGTGGCGAGGCGTCGCCGCGGTCCCATGTGCTGGAGGCCCTGACGCGGGCCCTCGGCGTTACGGTGGATCACCTGTTCGAGGAGGATTCGCTCAGGATCTCCTCCGTCGAGTTTCGACGGAAGGGGCGCTTGGGGAAGCGCCAGTTGGCGAGAATTCAGGCCCGGGCAGTTGACGCGCTCGAGCGTTACTTGGCCGTTGAAGACGTTCTGGGAGTGTCAAGCCCGGGGTCGGAGGTTCCGTTGGGTGGTGTCGCTCAGCCGAGCGCGCCTTCCGAGGCGGAGAGCGTCGCCGAACGCGTTCGCCGGTCCTGGCGCCTGGGTGACGATCCCATCCGCAGCATGATCGGCTTGGTCGAAGACAAGGGGATCCGAGTCATCTCGCTGGATCTAGGGAGCGGCAGGCTGGATGGTTTCAAGGCCGTAGCCCGGCGGGCTGACGGAAAGGCGATGCCGGTCATCGTGGTAAACGAGAGGAAGGAGGACGGCGAGCGTCGACGGTTTACCGTGGCGCACGAACTGCACCACCTCCTGACCGGCGCTCGGGAGGGTGGGGAGTCGGAGCAGGCGGCCCACCGTTTCGCCGGCGCCCTCCTGATGCCGGAGGCGGCGTTGCGGGATCGGCTTGGTGTGGGGCGCACTTCGGTTGCCTGGGACGAACTCCTCGTACTCAAGCGGTTGTTCGGCGTGAGCCTCCAAGCTCTTACGTTTCGCTGTCGAGAATTGGGGATCTTCAACGTGGCGCTTGCGCGCCAGCTTCAGCGGGAGTTTGCGCGCCGCGGGTGGAGTCGCCCCCCCTACGACGAGCCGGAGGTGTCCAAGCCCGAGGTTCCCAGTCGCTTCCGCGGGCTCTGCCTGCGGGCACTCAGCGAGGGCCACGTAACGGCCCCCAAGGCGGCGCAACTCCTGGATACGTCGGTCGAGGAACTGTACGGTCAGTCGGTCGATCAGCCGCTCGACGCGGGCGGCATCCGATAGGAACTCGCGGAATGGAGGCCTGCGGATAGCGGGACGGCCCTCAGCTCAGCCGCCGCCCGGCGCCGGGAACTCCTCCAGAAACCAGTACTCGTCGTCCAAGGCGCCGGCTTCTTCGCCGACCGCGGCGGCTTCGGGCGTCGCCATGTAGGCCTCCGCCTTCGCTCGATCCTCGACGCCAAGGATGAAGAACACCTCGTCGGCCTGGTCTGCGGAGCGCCAGACGCGCTTGACGGACAGGCCGGCGGCCAGGCCAGCTGCCTCCTGCTCGTCGAAGACGCGCTTCCAAACGTCGATGTCCTTCACCCGATTGCGGACCAGCAGGATCATCGTCTACTCCTCCCGTTCCACCCACCACGCCCGTGGACCGGGGACGAATGCCGTCACGCCGGACGGGCCGAGTTCGACGCCGCGCATCCGCCTGCTGAAGCCCCAGGTCGTGCTGTAGTTCCAGAGGAAGAGGGCCGGCTGGTCGGCTTGGACGTGGGCCTGGAGTTCGCGGAGCAATTCGGCGCGTCGGTCGCGGTCGAGTTCGAGGCGTGAGCGATCGAACAGCTCGTCGACCTTCGGGTTGCTGTAGCTGTCGTAGTTCCGGCCGTTGTCGATCGCTTCGGTGTGGAGGAAGTTCCGCCAGATGTCCGGGTCGGCGAAGACCTGGTAGGTGTCGACATGGGCGATCATCTCGTGCTGGATCAGAAGCGGTGAGCGGCTCGCGTTCTCCTGGATCTCCGTGTCGAAGGAGACGCCGATGCGGCGGAGGTCCTCGCGGTAGATGTCGACCATCCGGCGGGCGTCGACGAAGGACTGCGGGAGGTTCATCATGAAGTGGAAGCGGACCTGCTCGCCGTCGATTTCCTTGTAGCGCCAGCCGTCGTCGGGGCTGGTCAGCCAGCCGGCCTCCTCCAGCAGCGCGGCGGCCTTCTCGAGGTCGTACGCGAGCGGCTCGACCTGCGGATTGTGGCTCCAGTGGCTGGGCGGGAACATGCCGTTCGACCTGGTGTAGACGTTCCAGCTGACCTGTCGGAGGACGCGCTCGGCGTCGTAGGCGTGGGCCATCGCCCGCCGCACCCGGACGTCGCCGAAGAAGTGGTTGTTGCCGCCCTGCTGCCAGCCGATGTATGCCTGCATCCAGCGCGGTCCCCAGGCCTTGACGCCGACGGCGTGGAATTCGTCGTCGTTCGTCTGGCTGCCGTGTTGTTGAACGGTGAGCCAGATGTCGTCGAGCTGCCCCTTGCGGAACTGGAGCAGAGCGGCGTTGCGGTCGCTGTGCGTCGTGATCGCCTGGCGGCGGATGGGCGGCTTGTCATGGTGGTAGTCCTCCCACCGTTCGACGACGACCCGGTCGGCGTTGATCCACTCGACGAAGCGGAACGGCCCGTTGCCGATGCCGAGTTCCCTCAGGTAGCGGTTGTAGTAGGCGCTCGTCCGCAGCGTCGGGTCCGCCGCGCGCTCCTCGGGGTTGTTCAGGATGTGCGCCGGGACGATGGGGAAGTAGAGGTTGTCGATGCGAAGCGCCGAGACCTGCCGGTGGACGACGTCGAAGGTGAGGTCGTCGATGATGCGGATGTCCTCGATCTCGGCCGCCTTGTACTTGTAGTCGACCGCCGGCACGTTGTCGTCGGCGATGGCCTCCCAGGTGAAGCGGACGTCTTCGGAGGTGACCGGCGCGCCGTCGTGCCAGCGCATGCCCGCATGGAGCTTGATGCGGTGGACGCGGCCGTCCTCCAGTTCCTCGACCTCGTCGACCATCGCCGGATTCCATTCCGCGGTCAGGTCCGAAGCGCGGTGAGCGATCGGGTCGAACAGGAGACGGTAGAGGAAGCCGTCGGTCCAGGCGCGGATGAAGAGCGGGTTGAGCGAGGTCGGTTGGTCGAGCGAGTAGCGGTTGATCGTCGCCTCGGTGTCGGCTCGCTCCGGGTCGAAGGGCGCGAACAGGGAATCGGGGTTGGAGATCGGGTCCGCGCGCGGGTCGTAGTCGAACATCGCGCTCCGGGCCGGGCTGGCGGGCTGGCCCAGGCAGCCCACAAGCAGCAGGGCGGCCAGCGCGGCGAGGGCGAGTCGAGCGATCACCGGCACTCGGCGGCGCCGGCGCCGTCCAGCTGAACGGGACGGCCGCAGAACTCCTCTTCGCACATGGCGCTCAGCGTTTCCGCGTCGTCGACGTTGGCCCAGGTTCTCCGGCCGTCGGGCAGCCGGCAGGCGAGGTGGGCGAGGGAGGGTTCGGTGGTCGGCGCGGCGCGCTTCCCGTACACCGAGCGGAAGGACGTCGTCGACCTCGCGGCGCCCCCGAACATGACCGTGTAGGACTCGATCTCGGCCGGTCCTCTGTAATCGGCCACGGCCTTGCGCCCGGGAAGCGCGTGGACCTCCGCCGTGAGATCCTCGTGGCGGTACGGCGTAGCCGGCTGGTTCTTCGAGTAGACGGCGAAGGAGTGCTTCGTCAGCATGCCGCCGTTCGCGGTCACGAGGGCGCGGCCGCCCTCCTTCTCGCGAAGCAGCTCCGCCGTACGGGCGATCGAGTGCATCACGTAGCTGTTCAGCGGCCCGCCGCCGAACGTGAGCCCCCCCGTCACGGAGAGCGGACGGTCGAGATCGAGGCCGAGTTCTCGTGCCGCGATCTGGACCGCGCTGGGGAAGCAGCTGTAGACGTCGATGAAGTCGAGGTCCGCCACCTCGACGCCGGCGAGCTCCAGGGCCCTCGTTCCCGCGAGCCGAATGGCCGGCGAGGAGTGGAGGTTGTCGCGCTCCGAGACGAAGTAGTGGTCGACCGCGTCCGTGCCGCTTGCGGGGAAGACGATCTTCGACTCCGGCACGCCGAGAGAGCGCGCGAGCTCGAGCGAGCAGAGAACGAGCGCGGCCGCCATGTCGACCCGCATGTTCGCGTTCATCAGTTTCGGGTAGGGACAGGTCACGGCGCGGTTGGCGGGCGACACCGTGGCGATCTCCTCGGCGGTGAACGGCTTCCGGATCCAGGCATTCGGGTTGCCCTGGGCTATGCGGTTCAAGCCTGCCCACAGTTCGGCGATGCGGGCGCGGTGCCCGGCCACCGTTTCGCCGTTCCGGCGGCGAAGCGCGAGCTCGAACAGCGAGTAGTACTGGACTGCCTGTTGGACGCCGCGCGCCATCTCCATCTCGTGCCGGGTCCAGCGGGTGTCCCCGTAGCTCGCATCGGGCAGTTTCGGCGGCTCGTCGTCATCGAGCCAGTCGAGCTCCAGCCCGGCCTTCGCCGCTCTACCCATCGTGCGGCCGCATTCGGCGGAGCAGAGCACGATCGCATCGCGCCGTCCGGCCTGGATGTCCAGCGCGCTCTGGTTGAACACGGCCTGCACCTGGTTGCCGCTGACCACGGAGAGCCCGGTTTCGGCGCGAGGAAGGTCCAACGTCTCGGTCACTCGGAGCGCGGGGTTCCTGTACCCCCAGACGCCCTTCATCGCGCGGACCGAGTCGATCCGCTGACGTAGCGCGGGCGCTTCCGCGTCATCGAGAGAGGCCCTGACCGCCTGAGTCATCAAGTCGATCGGCGAGCGGGCCTTGGCGGGATCGTCAGCGCGCTGGAGGACCTGAGCGATGCCGACGAGAACAGGTGTGTGGGTCGTCATCGTGTGCTTTGCCCTCTGGGGCTCGAAGTCGCTGTCGAGCCGGGAACCGGACTGGCGAGTGTAGCCTGCCCGTCACCCTCCGGATCCCGGCCTACCGCTGCGCTAACGTAGCCCCCTGTTTCAGGAGGTTCGTCCAGTGTTCACGAAGCTCACGGTCCGCAACTTCAAGCGCTTCGGGGAGGTCGAGATCGACTTGGCCAACCCCGTGGTGTTCATCGGACCGAACAACTCGGGCAAGACGTCCGCCATGCAGGCGCTGGCACTTTGGGATATCGGCCTTCGCCGCTGGAACGAGAAGAGGAAGGGTAGGACGGCGCCAGAGAAGCGCCCTGGCGTCACGGTCAACAGGCGGGACCTGGTGGCGATACCGGTACCGAACGCGAACCTCCTGTGGCGAGAGCTGCACACCAGGAACGTGCACAAGGTGAACGGCCGCCAGCGGACCGACAACATCCGCGTCGACGTGATCGTGGAGGGCGCGAGCCCCAGCCGCCAGGGTACTTCCGGTCATGACGCCCCAAGGCGCGCCGACTCGATCGGTCCGCCTTGGAAGTGTGGCCTGGAGTTCGACTACGCGAATCAGGAGTCCTTCTACTGCCGACCGCTCCGCCTGGGCGAGGGAAGTGCCCCTGAGCGCATGCCGATCCCGGACGAAGCCGGTGGTCTGGCGGTCGCCTACTTGCCTCCGATGTCTGGGCTTGCGGCGACTGAGACGCGCCTCGACCGGGGCGCCGTAAACGTCCGAGTTGGCGAGGGTCGAACCGCAGAAGTTCTTCGCAACTTGTGTTGGCAGATTCACCAGGACGCCCCAGAGTCCTGGGAGGGACTCTGTTCTCGGATTCAGTCGCTCTTTGGAGCGCGTCTCGAGCGGCCACAGTACGTGGAGGAGCGAGGTGAGATCACCATGCGCTATCGCGAGAACGGCGTCTGGTTGGATCTGTCGAATAGCGGACGGGGTTTGCAGCAGACAATGCTGATCCTTGCGTACATGCACGCAAATCCCGGATCAGTACTGCTGCTCGACGAGCCTGATGCACACCTTGAGTTCTTGCGTCAGCGCCAGATCTACTCGCTCATCCGGGAGGTTGCAGCCGAGAGCGGCAGTCAGATCGTGGCGGCCAGTCACTCCGAGGTACTCCTCAACGAAGCTGCTGGTACGGATACGGTAATTGCCTTCGTTGGCAAGCCGCATCGAATCGATGATCGCGGTAGTCAGGTGTCCAAGGCGCTTAAGAAGATCGGTTTCGAGCAGTACGTACAGGCGGAGCAGGTGGGATGGGTCTTGTACCTCGAGGGATCCACGGACTTCGAGATCCTCAGGTCCTTCGCCAAGCGGCTTGGCCATGAGGAGGGAGAAAGGGTCCTTGGCCGTCCCTTCGTTCGGTACATAGGGAATCAATTCTCAGCGGCGGAGGAACACTATTGGGGACTTAGAGAAGCGGTGGCCGGACTTCGTGGCGTCGCAGTTCTTGACGAGGAACCCTCGGATCGCGGCGGTAAATTGCGACGGCTCGGTTGGAGACGACGAGAGATAGAGAACTACTTCTGTACGCAGGCAACGCTTGAGAACTACGTTCGCGCAACGGCGAGCAAGGTTGCGGAGGGTCCCTTGTTCGAGGCTTCAGCAGTGGAGCGCCGCCTCGACGCCTTGCACGGCGCGATCGTCGAAGTGGAGTCGGCGCTCCAGACGTTAGGGAGGCCGGCGATCTGGTCCGCGGAGGTCAAGGCGAGCGACGATGTCCTGACGCCGTTGTTCAAGAGCTACTTCCAGAAACTCAACGAACCGAACTTGATGGAGAAGACCAATTTTCATCGGCTGGCGGAGTTCGTGCCGGAGGATGAGATCGACTCCGAGGTTGTAGAGAAGCTCGACGCGATCGTCGAGGTGGCCGCGCTCGCGCGGCCCGCCGGGCAAGGGCCGTGACGTTTCTTCGCGTCGCTGGCCGGGGAGTCCTGGCGCCGGTCGCGACGGTCCTGGCGGTTCTCTCCTGCGCGCCGCGGGTGGCCGATGAGGCCTCCGGCGTCGGCGAGCCACAGTCGCCTCGGCCGAACATCCTCTTCCTGTTCGCGGACGACCAGCGGGCGGACACGATCGGCGCCTGGGGCAACGACCTGATCGACACGCCGACTCTCGATCGTCTGGTGGCCGAAGGATGGAGTTTCCGACGGAACTACGTGTTCGGCTCGAACAGCGGCGCCGTGTGCGTTCCGAGCCGGGCGATGGTGATGACCGGCAGGAGCTGGATGCGCTCGCCGAACGACATGGAGGGTGTTCCCACGCTGCCCCGTCTGCTCGGGGCGACGGGCTACCGCACGTTCATCACCGGGAAATGGCACAACGGCGAGGAGGCGCTGCTGCGGAGCTTCGACCGTGGCGCGGCGGTCCATCTGGGCGGCATGGCCGATCACACGCGGACGGACGTCGTGGACATCGAGGGTGGCCGCTTCGTCCGTCGGCGGGTAGGCGAGAAGTTCTCGAGCGAGCTGTTCGCCGACGCGGTGATCGAGTTCCTCGATGAGCAGGTCGAAGCGAAGCGGAGCGGCGAATCGGCGCCGCCGTTCTTCGCCTACGTGCCCTTCACGGCGCCTCACGATCCGCGGCAGCCGCCGCCCGCGTACCGCGAGCGCTACTACGACCGAAACCTGCCGTTGCCGGCGAACTACAAGCCGCAGCACCCGTTCGACAACGGCGCTCTCGTACTGCGCGACGAGAACCTCGCGGC
Organism: Candidatus Multivoraceae bacterium; assembly: GCA_965219625.1. GTDB lineage: Bacteria > Acidobacteriota > Thermoanaerobaculia > Multivoradales > Multivoraceae > Multivorans. The sequence goes on from OZ244782.1 coordinate 3,075,010, forward strand.
CTGGCCGCGGAGCGAGGACGTGATCCGCGACCAGCTCGCCGAGTACTACGGCCTGATCACCCACCTCGACGAGCAGGTCGGGCGGATTCTCGCGGCCCTGGAGGCGAACGCCCAGTCCCGGAACACGATCGTCGTCTACGCCGCCGACCACGGGCTGGCGGTCGGCAGCCACGGGCTCCTCGGCAAGCAGAACCTCTACGAACACTCCATGCGTTGCCCGCTGATCATCCGCGGTCCGGGCGTGCCGCAAGGCTCGACCGACGCGTTCACGTATCTTCACGACCTGTTCCCCACTCTGCTGACCATCGGTCGCGTCGCGGCGCCGCCCGGCATCGACGGCCGCGATCTGGCGCCTCTCTGGTCTGGCGGCGAGCCCGCATGGCGGCAGAGCGTCTTCCTGCCGTATCGCGACGTGATGCGCGCCGTACGGGATGACCGCTACAAGCTGATCGTCTATCCCAAGGTGAACCACCGCCAGCTCTTCGATCTCGCCGAGGATCCGGATGAACTCGACAACCTCGTCGACCAGCCCGACCACGCGCAGACTGCGGCCCGTCTCGAAGCGCTGCTCGAAGGCTGGCAGGCCGCGATGGGCGATGCCGCGCCGCTCTCCGTCGTCGACCCCGCGCCGCTTCACCGGGACTTGAGCGGCGCCGAACGCGAACCCGACCGTTGGCAGCCCGACTGGATCGTCGAGAAGTACTTCGACGGATCCGCCGAGGACTCCTGAGTCCGTTGGCGCTCGCTCGCTTGAGCGGCATCGGTGCTCGCTAACGGACCTCGGCGTACTTGCGGGCTTGGGGGATCGTCTCGTCTTCCTCGGATAGCCTCTCTGGAACGACGAAGGAGGACGGCGCGATGGCACGGAAGCTGGCACTCGGGACGGACTTGGAAGGGTTGGTCTTCGACCGCCGGGCCCTGCTCGCGGCGGCGGCCGGCGGTACGGCTCTCGCACTGGGTTGCGGGGGAGCTTCGGAACCGTCTGGCGATTCGTCTGTCCCGCGAGCGGCAGCAGCTGGCGGCTGGACGCCCCCTGACGAATCGGAGCGCCGGGCCCTCGTGGAGGCCGCCCGGTTCGGGCCCAAGCAGGCCGTTCGGAGTGCGAACGGGATCGCGATCTGCACCCATCCCCTGGCGTCCGCCGCCGCTTCCGACATGCTCGCCCTGGGCGGCAACGCCTGCGACGCCGTCCTCGCGGCGAGCATTGCGCAGGCCGTCGTCGAGCCACACATGACGACCCTGTCGGGCTGCCTGTCCATGCTGTACTACGACGCGGCTTCGGCGGAGTACACATACGTCAACGGGATGATGGCCGCGCCGCAGGCGGTGCCGGACGTGCGGAACATGGACCTGGCCGAGTTCGGCGCGCTGATGGCGAAGACGGATGGCACGCTCTGCTTCGTGCCGGGGTTCTGGGGCGGATTCGAGGCCGGGCATGAGCGCCACGGGCTCTTGCCGCGGGCGACCGTGATGGCGCCGGCGATTCACTACGCCCGCCACGGCTTCGAGATCCACCCCTTCCTGTGGGGCGAGATGTTCGTCGAGGCGGCGGTGCTGGGACGCGAGCCCTTCAGCCGGGAGATCTACTTCAAGGGCAGAACGCTCCGTGACATCGGCGAGATGCTGGTCCAGAGCGCGCTCGCCGACACGCTCGACCGGCTCGCCTCCGAAGGCAGCGACCACTTCTACCGAGGCGAGTTCGGCCGACGTTACGCCGAAACGGTGCAGGCACATGGAGGCTTGATCACGCCCGAGGACATGGCGTCCTACGAGGCGTTCTGGGACGAGCCGGTCCACGGAACGTACCGCGACTACGGGGTCGTCGGCTCGCCGGCGCCGGACTTCGGCGGCCAGGCCCTGGTCGAGATCATGAACATGGTCGAGTTGCTCGACCTCCAGCAGAGCGGTCCGGCCTTCGAGTCGGGCGAGACGACGCTTGCGATGATGCAGATCATCGGCCGGGTCTACGCCGACGCGGTCGGCGGGAGGTTCGACGGCACTCTGCCCGAGGTCGAGCGGGCGATCTCGAAGGAGTACGCGGCGGAGCGATTCGCGGCGCTCGAGGGAAAGCCGGCGAGCCCGAACGACCGCTACGAGGCGTTCGGCGTGACGCCTCCTCCTCCCGGGTCGAACCACGTCACGGTGGTCGACGCCGCAGGCAACGTCGCCACCGTGCTGCACTCCGTCATGTCCATGCCGTTTCGCACCGGCATCTACGTCGACGGCGTCTACGCCTGCGCCTCGGGCGTGCACCTCGGATCTGGTCCGGTCGAACCGGGCGGCCGGGCGCACGCGAGGATCTGCCCGAACATGTTCACGCGCGACGGCAAGCCAGTGCTTGCCTCCGGTTCGCCGAGCGTCTCGCTGACGGAGAACATCGTCCAGAACACGACGAACCTGCTCGACTTCGGCCTGGACCTCGAGAGCTCCGTCCACAAGCCGCGGTTCGGCGGTTCGTCGATGAACGTGCCCCGGGGCGCTGATCGTCGAAGCGGACCTGGCCGGCGACCCCGCGGCGCTGCTCTCGGAGTCCGGGGCGACGGTCGAGGTCGTGAATCCTTGGAACTGGCTCTGCGGTTCCTTCGAGGGGATCCTGATCGAGGAGGACGGCGCCACGGCCTGCGGCGACCCGCGGCGGACGGCGCAGGCGGTCGCTGTTTGAGGGCGGCATCGCTCCGAACGCTGCTGGCTCTTGCGGCGGCGCTGCTCCTCTCGGCGACCGGCGCCTCCGGCGGGGAGGTCACCGTCGCCGTCGCGGCGAACGCCGCGGAAGCAATCCAAACGCTCGCGGACGACTTCGAGCGGCGGACCGGTCATCGGGCCACGGTCAGCGTCGGATCGACCGGCAAGCTCTACGCCCAGATCCTCCACGGGGCGCCCTTCGACGTGTTCCTTGCCGCGGACGAGGAGCGTCCCCGCCTCCTCGTCGAACGGGGACTCGCCGTCGAGGGCTCCCAGCGGACCTACGCGATCGGACGGTTGGCGCTGTGGAGCTCCGACGCATCGCTCGAGGCGACGGCCGCAACCCTGGGCGCGGGCTCGTTCCGGCGACTCGCAATCGCGAACCCCGATCTCGCGCCGTACGGCGCGGCGGCGCGGGACGCCCTGCGCGAACTCGGCCTTTGGGAGAGTCTCCGTTCGAAGATCGTCGTCGGCGAGAACGTCGGTCAGAGCTTCGCGATGGCCGCTTCGGGCAACGCGGAGTTGGGTCTCGTCGCGCTGTCCTCCGTGCTCCGTTTGGGCAACCGGAGACCGGGAAGTTACTGGGAGATTCCCGAGCATCTCCACCGGCCGATCCGCCAGGGCGCAGTTCTGCTCGACCGCGGCCGAGACAACTCGGCCGCCCGCGAGTTCCACTCGTTCCTGGGCAGTCCGAGCGCACTCGAGACGATCAAGTCGTTCGGCTTCGTGGTCGACGGTCAGGGTCGCCAGATCCGGTTACCCTGAGGCCTACGGATGATCCGCCTGCCCGAACTCAGCCCCCTGTGGCTCAGCCTTCAGCTTGCGGCGGCGGCGACGGCGGTGCTCCTTCTGCTCGGAACGCCGCTTGCGTGGTGGCTGTCCGCTACCCGGTCGCGGCTCAAGCCGGTCATCGAGGCGGTGACGGCTCTTCCTCTCGTCTTGCCGCCGACGGTGCTGGGCTTCTATCTGCTGCTGCTGATGAGCCCGCGGTCCTGGCTCGGCGGGCTCTGGGTGGAGGTGACGGATACCACGCTTACGTTCTCGTTCACGGGCCTGCTCGTCGCCTCCGTCGTCTATTCGCTGCCGTTCATGGTCCAGCCGCTTCAGGCTGCCTTCGAGTCGTTGGGAAGGGGTCCCCTGGAGGCGGCGGCCGCTCTGCGCGCCTCGCCTGTCGACGCCTTCCTGACGGTGGCGGCGCCGCTTTCGCTGCGCGGCTTCCTGACCGCGGCGGTCCTCACCTTCGCCCACACGATCGGAGAGTTCGGCGTCGTCCTGATGGTGGGCGGGAACATCCCGGGCAAGACGCGGGTCATCTCGATTGCCATCTACGAGCACGTGGAGACGCTGCGCTACGGTGAAGCGCACACGCTGGCCGCCGGTCTGCTCCTTTTCGCGTTCGTCACGCTCGTGTTCGTCTACGTGTTCAACCGGAGGCTGCCGGTCCGTGTTGGCTGACCGCGAGGTCGCGACCCTCGAACTCGACGTCAGGGTCGGTTTCTCCGGCTTCGAGCTGGACGTCGAGCAGGCGATTCCTGCCGCCGGCGTGACGGCGGTCTTCGGCCCGTCCGGCAGCGGGAAGACGACGCTGCTCCGGGCGGTGCTCGGCTTCGAGGCCGGCGCCCGTGGGCGCATCGCGCTCGGCGGCGAGACCTGGCTCGACAGCGAACGGTCCGTGCGCGTGCCGCCGCATCGACGCCCCGTGGGCTGCACCTTCCAGGATGGCCGCCTGTTCGGGCATCTCGATGTCGGGGGCAATCTCGGCTACGCGGACCGGCGGAGTGCGCGGGAACCTGGCGCCGCAGCGTCCATCACACGCGACGACGTCGTCGACGCGCTGGATCTGGGACCGCTGCTCGACCGGCGGCCGGACACGCTTTCGGGGGGCGAGCGTCAGCGTGCCGCCTTGGGGCGGGCCTTGCTCAGCCGGCCGCGCCTTCTGCTCCTCGACGAGCCGCTGTCCGCGCTCGACCGACGCCGGAAGGCGGAGATCATGCCGTACCTGCTGGCGCTCCACCCGCGTTTCGGCATCCCGACCCTCTACGTCAGCCACGCGGTCGACGAGGTCGCGTTGCTCGCCGACTACGTTCTCGTTCTGGCCGACGGCCAAGTGCAGGCGTTCGGCGGCACGGTCGAGGTGCTGGAACAGCTCGACCTCGCGCCGCTCACCGAGCGCTTCCAGGCCGCGGCGGTGCTCGAGGCGCGCGTCGACCACCACGACGACGAGTACCGGCTGACCTGGCTCGACCTGGGCGGCCAGAGGCTCAGCGTGCCGCGAATCGAGGGCTTGAGGCTCGGCGAGTCGGCGCGTCTGCTCGTCCGCGCCCGGGACGTCTCGCTGGCCACCGAACGTCCGTCGCCGACGAGCATCCGGAACGTGCTCTCCGGGGTGCTGGTTGGTCTTCATCAGGACGAGTCGACCGCGTTTGCCGAGGCGACGGTCGACCTGGGGTCCTACCGGCTGCGAGCGCGGATCACTCGGGCGTCGGCGGCCGAACTCGGCCTCGCGGTCGGTTCACCGGTCTTTGCGCTGCTCAAGAGCGTCAGCCTGGACACCCGGTCCGGCATAGGCGGAATCGGAACAAACGAATCGTCGTGACGTTTGTACGATAGGCAGTCTGGAATGGTGACGGCGTCGCTCTGCGCCGGAGCATTCGCGGTTTTCACGATCTGAAGGGGCGACGCGCGGGAGAGTCTGCGCGCGTTGCATTGGGAGGCGACATGACGAAGTGGACGACGAAACGACTGTTCAAGGTGACCGCCGGACTTCTCGTCTGGCTGGCTGCCGCCATGTCCCTTCCGGCGCAGGACTTGCCGGACGGTGTTGCCCGAGTGGCGTCGGTCGAGGGGATTACCGAGTACCGGCTGGAGAACGGGCTGCGGTTCCTTCTCTTCCCGGATCAGAGCAAGCAGCAGATCACGGTGAACATCACCTACCTCGTCGGCTCGCGGCACGAAGGTTACGGCGAGACAGGAATGGCGCACCTGCTCGAGCACCTCGTGTTCAAGGGCACGCCGAACCACCCCGACATTCCGGCCGAACTCAGCGAGCGCGGCGCATTCCCGAACGGTACGACCTGGTTCGATCGGACGAACTACTTCGAGACCTTCCCGGCGACGGACGAGAACCTGGAATGGGCCCTCGATCTCGAGGCGGACCGGATGGTCAACTCCTTCATCTCGGCCGAGGACCTCGAATCGGAAATGACCGTCGTGCGGAACGAGTGGGAGAGCGGCGAGAACCAGCCGATGGGCGTGCTGCGCAAGCGGGTCATGTCGGCTGCCTTCGACTGGCACAACTACGGCAACTCTACGATCGGAGCGCGCTCCGACCTGGAGAACGTGCCGATCGAGCGGCTGCAGGCCTTCTACCGGAAGTACTACCAGCCGGACAATGCAGTCCTGGTCGTCGCCGGGCGGTTCGAGGTCGAGCGGGCGCTCGAGCTCGTGGCGGAGAAGTTCGGCGTCATCCCGCGCCCCGATCGGACCGGCGCGAATCGGCTGTTCGAGACGTACACGGCGGAACCGGCTCAGGACGGCGAACGGACGGTGACGCTTGAGCGGGTGGGAGACACCCAGTACGTCATGTCCGTCTACCACGTGCCGTCGGGCGCCCACGAGCAGTTCGCCGCGGTGGAGGTGCTCACCCATATCCTGGGCGTCGAGCCTGCGGGGCGCCTCTACCGGAACCTCGTCGAACCCGGCCTTGCGGCCTCCGCGTTCTCTTCCAGCTTCCAGTTGAACGAGCCGGGGGTGCTGACGGCGGCCGTCGAGGTCCGCCGGGAGGATTCGCTCGAGGCCGCCGCCGACGCGCTCTTCGCCACGTTCGACGAGCTCGCTGCGGCGCCGCCGACCGACGAGGAGGTCGAGCGCGCGAAGCGGGACTATCTCTCGCGGATCGAACTCGCCTTCAACAATCCGCAGCGGATTGCGCTCGAGCTGAGCGAATGGGCATCGATGGGCGATTGGCGGCTCTTCTTCCTCCACCGGGATCGCTTGGAGGAGGTGACCGCGGAGGGTGTCCACGAAGTCGCGCAGTCCTACTTGCTGAACTCGAACCGGACCGTCGGCTACTTTCGTCCGACGGACGAGACGCCGGAACGGGCGGAGATTCCGGCGCCGCCGGATGTCGCCGCCCTCGTCGCCGACTACGCCGGTCGCGAGGCGGTCGCCGAGGGCGAGGCCTTCGATCCGACCCCCGCGAACATCGATCGCCGCACGCGACTCTTGACGCTTCCCTCCGGCGTCAAGGTGGCATTGCTGCCGAAGGAGACCCGCGGTGAGTCCGTCACCGTCCAGCTCACCTTTCGCCATGGCACGGAAGACGCGCTGATGGGCCGCGCGGTCGCTGGCGATCTCGCCGGTTCGATGCTGATGCGCGGCACGAAGAACCGCTCGCGACAGGAGATCAGCGACGAGCTGGATCGCCTGAAGGCCCAGGGCGGCGTGAGTGGCAGCGCGCTCGCAACGAGCGGTTCCCTGACGACGGTGCGGGAGAACCTCGTGCCGGTTCTTCGCGTCGCTGCCGAGATTCTCCAGGCGCCCGCCTTCGACGCGAAGGAGTTCGACCTGCTCCGCGAGGAGCGTCTGGCAGCCATCGAGTCCCAGCGCTCGGAGCCGATGGTTCAGGTGCCGCAGGCGATGTCCCGGCACTTCAACCCGTGGCCGGCGGAGCATCCGCGGTACTCGCCGACATTCGACGAGCAGATCGAACGCCTGAATGCGGCGACCGTCGAGGAGGCCCGGGCGTTCTGGTCGTCCTTCTATGGAGCGGCAGGCGGCACGATCGCGGTGGTCGGGGACTTCGACCCGGAACAGGTAGCCGGCGAGCTCGAGGCGCTGTTCGGGGACTGGGAGGCGGACGAGCCGTACGAGCGGGTCGCCGATCCGTATCGCGCCGTCGAAACGGTCAACGTCGACCTCGAGACGCCGGACAAGACGAACGCGATGATGATGGCGGTGACGACGTTCCCCATGCGCGATGACAGCGAGGATTACCCGGCTCTGGTCATGGCGAACTACATGCTCGGCGGCGGCTTCCTGAGTTCGCGGCTCGCGACGCGGATTCGTCAGGACGAGGGCCTGTCCTATGGCGTCGGTTCGCAGATCGTAGCGCCTCCGATCGACGACGGCGCTCTCTTCCTGACCTTCGCGATCTTCGCGCCCGAGAACGCCGACAAGGTGGTCGCCGCCTTCCGCGACGAGATGAGCAAGGCGCTCGAAGACGGCTTCACCGAGGAGGAGTTCGAGGCGGCGAGGCGCGGTTACCTCGACGCGCAGCAGAATGGCCGCTCGCAGGACCGGGCCGTCGCGTCGTTGCTGAACAACAATCTGTTCACCGGCAGGACGATGGAGTTCACGGCCGCCCAGGAGCGGGCGATTGCCGAACTGTCGTTGGCAGAGGTCAACGAGGCCCTGCGGAAGTACATCTCGCTCGACGACATCTCGATCTTCCGGGGCGGGGACTTCGCGAACAAGTTGAACCAGTAGCCAGGGCGGATCCGGCCTTCGGCCGGCGCAGGCTACAAGGCCGCGACGAGGGCGGCGATCGACTCCGGGTTCTGGAGCGTTCCGACGTTCACCGCGCTCTCGACCGGCTCGCCGGCGAGGATCCGCTTGATCGGCACTTCGAGCTTCTTGCCCGAGAGCGTCGTCGGGACCTCGGGGATTGCGCGGATCTCGTCCGGGCCGTGGCGCGGGGAGAGCCGGGTGCGCAGATGCCGACGGATGCGGTCGGCGAGCGCGGGATCGAGGACGACGCCCTCCGCCAGGACGACGAACAGCCACAGCTTCCCCTCGCGGTCCAGGCTGCCGGTGTCGACGATCACGCAGTCCTCGATCTCCGGCAGCTCGGCTGCGGCTCGGTAGAACTCGGCGGTGCCCATCCGCACACCGCCGCGGTTCAGCGTCGAGTCGGAGCGGCCGTGGATGACGGAACTTCCGTCCTCGTCGAACTCGATCCAGTCGCCGTGGCGCCAGATCCCGGGCCAGTCGTCGAAGTAGCTCTCGCGATAGCGCTCGCCGTCCTCGTCGGCCCAGAAGAAGAGGGGCATCGACGGCAGCGGCTCGGTGAGCACGAGTTCACCGACCTCGCCGGTGACGGCGCGGCCGTCGGCGGCGAACGCCTTGACCTTCGCACCGAGCGAGCGGCACTGGATGCGGCCCCTGCGAACCGGTTGGAGCGGGTTCGGTCCGACGAAACCGGTGCAGACGTCCGTGCCGCCCGACAGCGAGCCGAGCCATACGTCGGACTTCACCTGCTCGTAGACCCAGTCGAAGCCCTCGGCCGGCAGCGGCGCCCCGGTCGAGCCGATGGCGCGGAGCGCATCGAACCGCAACTGCCTGCCGGGCCGGAGACCGGCGGCGCGGCAGGCCGTCAGGAAGGGCGCGCTGACGCCGAAGCACGTCACCGCCTCCTCCTCGGCCAGGCGGTAGAGGGCCATCAGGTCGGGCCAGCTCGGCGAGCCGTCGTAGAGGACGACGGTCGCGCCGAGGAGCAGGCCCGAGACGAGGTAGTTCCACATCATCCAGCCGGTCGTCGTGTACCAGAAGAAACGGTCGCCCGGGCCCAGGTCGGTGTGCAGCGCCAACTGCTTCAGGTGTTCGAGGAGGATGCCGCCATGGCCCTGGACGATCGCCTTCGGCAGTCCGGTGGTGCCGGAGGAGTAGAGGATCCAGAGCGGGTGGTCGAAAGGGACGGGCTCGAAGGCGAGCTCACCCGGTTCGGCGGTCAGCTCCCGCCAGGAGAGACGTCGCGGGCCGTTCTCCGTGTGGGTGGGAGGCTCGCCGGACGTGAGAATGGCAACTGCGGCGCGTAGCGTCGGCAACGAGTCGACGATCTGGTCGAGGTCGCCCCTGCGGTCCCAGTCGCGGCCGTTGTACGTGTAGCCGTCGACCCCGATGAGCACCTTCGGTTCGATCTGCCGAAAGCGGTCGAGCACGCTCTCGACTCCGAACTCGGGTGGACAACTCGACCAGATCGCGCCCAGGCTGGCCGTGGCCAGGAAGGCGATCACGGCCTCCGCATCGTTCGGCAGGTAGGCGACGACCCGGTCGCCGCGCTCGACTCCGAGGCGGATCAGGCCGGCTCTGGCGGCGCCCACCTCGCGGCGCAGATCGTCGCGGCTGAACTCGCGCCGCTCTCCCGTTTCGGCCCGGCAGATGAGCGCCGGTTCGCGGCCGGCAGGTGAGAGCGCGTGCTCCGCGTAGTTCAGCTGGGCGCCGGGAAACCAGCGCGCGCCGGGCATCGCGCGGGTGGCGAGCACGCGCTCCGGCGATGCGACGAAGCGGACGTCGAAGTAGTCGGCGATCGAAGCCCAGAATTCCTCGAGGTCGGTGACCGACCAGCGCCACAGATCGTCGTAGCCGGAGAAGCGTTGGCCACGGTTGGACTCGAGCCAGCGCAGGTAGCGGGTCAGGTTGGCGCCCTCGACCCGCTCCGCAGAAGGCCGCCAGAGAATGTCCTGCCCCGTCACGTCGTTGTCCTCGGAGTCCGAGGCCCGACGCGCCGCTGTTGTGGCGCCCACGACGCAAGGAGGCACGACACAAGGCACGCCCTGGGATTGCTGTTCGTGTTTGGCGTCAGGAGCCCCCGCCGACGGCTACGAGGTGGCGGCGCGCCCGGAAGTAGATGATGCCGTCGGAGATGGCCGGCGTCGCCATCAGGGTCTCGCCGAGTTCGTTGACGGCGATCTCGTTCAACTCGGGACCCGGCTCGATGACGTAGACGTCGCCGTCCTCGCTGTTGAAGTAGATGTAGCCGCCGGCAGCGACCGCCGAGGCGCTGAAGCCCGATGCGCCGCGTCCCAGGCGTTTCTGCGCCAATCGGTCGCCCGAGCGCCAGTCGACGACGGTCACGACGCCGTTGTCGTAGCAGAAGTAGGCGAGGTCGCCGACGACGATCGGCGTTTGCATGTAGTTGCCGAGGCGCTCGTGGAACCAGACCATCGCGTCGTGTTCGGGATCGAGGTCGCCTTCAGCGTCGGCGTGAATCGCGTAGATCGGCTTCAGGCGGCCATGGGCGTTCGTGATCAGGATGGGACCGTCGCCGGCGCGGATTGGCGTGGGTACCGGGATGTCGCCGCCGCCTTCGAGACGCCAGAGTTCCTCGCCGGTGTCCAGGTCGTAACCGCCGATGTGTCGGTAGCCGTTCAGCACGACCTGCTTGCGGCCGTCCGCCCGCGTGAAGACGGCGGGCGTGCTCCACGTGGCCACTTCCTCGCGCGGCTTCCGCCAGACATCCTCGCCCGTTGCCGCATCGAGAACTGCGACGAAGGACTGACTCAAGATATCGACCTGGACGATCACGCGGTCGTCATGGACGATCGGCGAGCTGGCGAATCCCCACTCGTAGGTCGGGAAGTCGTAGGGGCCCGAGTCGAGCACGCCGAACTGCCGGTTCCACAGCGGGTTCCCGTCGAGGTCGTAGGCGTGGAGTCCCTCCGAGCCGAAGAAGGCGACGAGGACCTTGCCGTCCGTCGCGGGCGTCGAGTTCGTATGGGACGCCTTCGTGTGGCGCTTGATCGCCGGCGTGCCCTCAAATGCCGTTCGCTCCCAGAGGAGTTCGCCGGTCGTCTTGTCGAAGGCCAACACCTGGAAGCGCTGGGGCGGCTCGCCCTCGACCGGCGTACCGTCGCCGTAGAGCCCGACCTTGAGCGACGCCTCGCCGCCGTCGGGCACTGCGGACGTCAGAAACAGGCGGTCGCCCCAGATGACCGGACTCGAATGCCCGAGGCCGGGCACGGGAACGCGAAACAGGATGTTCTCGCCGGTCTCCGCGTTCCAGGTCGCGGGCGGCGAGCCGGTTCCGGCGCCATCCGCGCCGTTGCCGCGGAAGGAGGGCCAGTTGTCGGAAGCGGTGACGGGCAGGGCAGTTGCCGCGAGGAGGGCGGCCCCGGCGATCGCCCTGGCGGTCGGTGCTCGGAAGGAAGTTGCCATGGCGAATTCAGGAGCTCGAGCCTATCGCGATCAGGTGACGGCGGGCGCGGAAGTAGATGACGCCGTCGGAGATCGCCGGCGTCGCCATCAACGTCTCGCCGAGTTCGTTGACGGCGAGTTCGTCGAGCTCCGCGCCGGCTTGGATGACGTAGACGTCGCCGTCCTCGCTGCTCCAGTAGATGCGGTCGTCGGCCGCGACCGGCGACGCGGTGAAGCCCGAAGCGCCGCGGCCGAGGCGCTGCTGCGCCACCCGCTCGCCGCTTCTCCAGTCGAACACCGTGACGACGCCGTTGTCGAAGCCGAAGTACGCGAGGTCGCCGACGACGATCGGCGTCTGCATGTAGTTTCCGAGCCGTTCGTGGAACCAGAGCATCGCGTCGTCCTTGGGGTCGAGCCCGCCCTCGGCGTCCGGATGGATCGCGTAGACCGGACGCATCCGGCCGTGTGCGCTGGTGATCAGGATCGGGCCATCGCTCCCGGCGCGAATCGGCGTCGGGACAGGGATGTCGCCTCCTCCTGCAAGCCGCCAGAGTTCCTCGCCCGTTTCGAAATCGTAGCCGCCGATATGCCGGTAGCCGTTCAGCACGATCTGACGCCTGCCGCCGGCGCGGGGGAACACGGCGGGCGTGCTCCAGGTCGGGATTTCGTCGCGTTCGGCCCGCCAGATGTCCTCCCCCGTGCGGGCGTCGAGCGCGGCGACGAAGGACTCGCCCTGCACGTCGACCTGAACGAACACGCGGCCGTCATGAACGATCGGCGAGCTGGCGAATCCCCACTGGGCAGTCTTCACCACGTAGTAACCCGAGTCGAGCAGACCGAACTGCCGTTGCCACAGCGGGTTCCCGTCCAGATCGTAGGCGTGGATGCCCTCCGAGCCGAAGAACGCGACGAGGACCTCGCCGTCGGTGGCTGGTGTCGAGTTCGTGTGGGATGCCTTCGTGTGCCTCTTCACCGCGGGCGCGCCGGAGAAGGCCGTGCGCTGCCAGAGGAGTTCGCCGCTTCGCTTGTCGTAGGCGAGGACGTCGAAGTCCTGCGGCGGTTCGCCCGTGACCGGTGCGATGTCTCCGTAGAGCCCGACCTTGAGTGAAGCTTCCTCGCCCTCTGGAATCGAGGTCGTCAGGAACAGCCGGTCGCCCCAGATCACCGGGCTCGAGTGGCCCAGACCCGGAACGGCGACCTTGAACAGGATGTTCTCGCCGGTCTCGACGCTCCAATTCGTTGGCGGCGCGCCGTTGCCGGCTCCGTCCGCGCCGTTTCCGCGGAACGAGGGCCAGTTGTCCGAGGCGCCGAGCGGCATGGCGGCTGCGGCGAAGATGGCGGGGAGGAACCACCGCATGGCAGTTGAACGGAGAGAGAGACGGGGTCGGGCGCCGTGATTCGTCATGCCTCTATTATCCCTGTCCTTCCTGTTCCTCGGTTCAGGTCGTCAACCGGAAGGAGATTCGCATGAGTTCGCCGATGAGTATCTTCTGGGATGCCCGTTGCGCTCGGCACACCGTGCCGCCGCGGTTTCCCGAGCGGCCGGAACGTCTGACGCACACGCTGCCCTACCTCGAGGACCGCGGTTGGGACCTGGTCGAGGCCGGCGCCGTCGACGCGGCGCCCGCTCTTGCCGTCAGGGCTCGCCGGCTCGCCGGTGAGGTTCACGCTCCGGAGTACGTCGAGCGCATGGAAGCCGCGGTCGCGGCCTTGGCGGAGGCCGAGCGGGCGGGCGACCCCAGGCCGCTCCGTCATCCACGGTTCGATACGGATGACAATCCGATCTCTCCCGGCACCGCGGACGCCGTCTGGGCTGCGGTTCAGGCGGCTCTCCTTGCCGGAGACCACGCGATGCTCGGCGCCGGGCATCGGGCAATGAGCGTCACTCGTCCGCCGGGCCATCACGCTGAGCGCGACCGGGCGATGGGCTTCTGCTTTCTCAACCAGATCGCGATTCTGGCCCATGGGTTGCTCACGGAACACGGCGTTGGGCGGGTGGCGATTCTCGACTTCGACGTCCACCACGGGAATGGGACCCAGCACCTGTTCGACCACCGCGCGGACGTCTGCTATCTGAGCGTTCACCAGTATCCGTTCTACCCGGGGACAGGCGCCGCGAACGAGCGCGGCGTGGGGGAGGGCCTGGGCGCGACGATCAACGTCCCGCTCTCCGCGGGCGGCGGCGACGATGCGTATCGCGAGGCATTCGACGATCTGCTGGCGCCGGCGGTTCGGTCGTTCGCCCCGGACGTCTTGCTCGTGTCGGCCGGCTTCGACGCCTGGCGGGACGATCCGCTGGCCGGCATGCAGGTGACGGAAACCGGCTTCCATCGGTTCGGCGCCGTCCTCGCCGATCTGGCGGAGGAGGTCTGCGACGGCCGGTTCGTCTCCATCCTCGAGGGCGGCTACGACATCCCGTCTCTGCCGCGGCTCGTGGACGTCTATCTTCGAGGCGCCGTGGGACGTCCGATGACGGGCTAGCGGCTTGGACTCCGGGTGCGCCTGTGGCTTCCGTGCCGGCCGCGTTGACCAACTCCGGCCGTGCGGCCGAGCGGTACGCGACGTCTGCGCAGGTGGGCCTGTCGCTTGACGCGGCGACGAGCCGTGTCGAATGTCTGGTTGATCGCGACCGGGATGGAGCTCGCTGAGGAGCGATGGACGACGACGTCCGGCCCGGGGAGGGAGACGCGGACGACGATGTCGACGCTCGCGCCGTTGCGGTGGTGTTTCCCGGTTCCCGTCACGGCGACCTCGCAGTCGACGATGCGCGAGTTGAAGCGCTGAAGACCCATCGCTTCGGTTTCGATCACGCGCTTCAGGCTGTCGTCGAGCTCGACGTTTTGGCTGCGTATGCGGACTGGGAAGTTCAGCTTGCTCTGCAACAGACGCCTCCTTTCGATCCGTCTTCATCATGGCAGAACGCCGCTCGCGGGTTCCCGTGTTCCGGCGTGTTTCGCGGGCCGCCGGGTCTTTGAGGACGGTCGCTTGAACCGACGGCAGGAGCCCCGTCCACTACTCGAGTGTTCCCAGGTAGTGCCAGATCGCTTCGAACTGGCGCTCGGCGTCGCCGTCGAGCACGTCGTAGAGCGCGGTGAAGCCGTCCTCGTCGACGAACCGAGGCATCTTCGTGCCCGGCAGGAATCGCTGCGGATCGCGCAGAAAGCGGTCGAACCAGGACCGTCGCAATCGAGGGCGAGCGAGCGCGAGGTCGATCGTCTCGATCGAACCCTCGCCGCCCAGGGCCTCCGCAGTGCCGAGGGCGTGGCACGAATGACAGCCGAGGCGCTCGGCTTGAACGAGGTCCCGGCCGATAGCGGCGAGCTCGTCCGCGACAAACGACCGTCCGGCCGCGCCGGAGAACGGACGCGGCGGCGACCGGCTGAGTCCGTGCTGGTCGTGGAGGCCCGCGGCGAGAAGCTCGGCGTGAGCGGCAAACACCGGCATGCGAACCCGGAGATGCGGCCGCGGCCGACCGACGGCGTTTCCGGCGATGTAGTTCGCGAGCCAATCGCTCCGCAGCTTCTCGCCAGCCCAGGTCAGCGCCGGCGGCCGCTGGTCCGTGCCTCGGTCCCCGCCCGTCGGCGCGTTCGCCGAACGGAAGAAGCCGCCGCTGCCCGCGGAGTCGTCGTCGGCCTGGTCCGCGACGGGTGGCGCCATCGGCGTCGACCACGAGGCGGCGACCCGGTCGCGCGCATGGCAGCGAAGGCAGCCGCTCGTTGCGATCCGGCGCTCGGCGAATTCGATTCGTACGCGGCGACCGAGCGACGCCGTGTCCGCGGCGAGAAGGCGCTCGATCGCCTCGATCTCCGCGGGTTCGGCGTCGTAGCGGGCATGGTTCGAGCCGTCGTCCGCGGCGGGTTCGAGAGTCCAGACGCGGTCGCCGCCGGCGAGCTGATCGAGCGGGGCCGCGGCGGGCGGCGGATCGTCGCCGGCGAGTTCGTGGCAGCTCCGACAGCGCAGTTCTCGGGCCAACCGGCGGCCGCGCTCCGGATCGCCGGCGGTGGCCCGAGGCGCGAGGTCTGCTCGGCTGGCCGGGTCGTTCGGCGCCGCCCCTCGATCTTCCGTCATCGCGAGCAGGTAGCGAGCGAGGGCCGCGGCTTCCGGCGGCTCGAGACCCATCCCCGGCATTTCGGTCCACGGGTCGAAGGCCGCTGGATCGAGCAGGTAGCGGGCGAGCGCCTCGGAGCGCCACTTCTCGTCCAGCGGTACCTTTCTGCCGATGCCGTCTGCGCTCCGGAACGTGTCGTCGCCGTGGCAGGCCGCACAGCCGATCTCGCGGTAGAGCCGGCGCCCGAACTCCGCCGCGTCAAGCGGGTTCGCGCTGACCGGTGCAGGCGGCGACGTGTCGCTGCTCGCCGTTGAAGCGAGGTATGCCGCCAAGTCCGCGGCCTGCCGTCTGGCCTTGGCGACGTCGAACGAGAGGAGTCGCGGCGAGTGTGTTCCATTCGCCGGGTCGCCCAGCAGCCACTGCTCGATCCAGCGGGGATGGAGGCGCGACCCGATTCCGTCGAGGATCGGCGCCATGGCGGCGAGTTCGGGCATGCCGTTGTCGATCGGGCCTGAACCTGCGGCTGCCTGATGGCAGCGGGTGCACATTCGAGCGGCGACGGAACGCCGACCCCTTCGTCGCGCGGCGCCGCGTTCGATGATCGGCGATGCACTCCGGCGCCAGAGCGAGGTCGGCGGCACCGGCTCGCTCGCCAAGTCGTAGCCGCTCCATTCGAGCCGAACGGCCGCAGTGCCGGAAGCCGGACTGCGAAAGCGGAGTTCGACTGGGTTGCGGCCCTTGCGAAGCGGCACCTCGCGTTCCGTCTCCAGCGTTCCGCCGTTCGCGGGCAGTTCGGCCGGGCCAAGCACGACCTCGCCGTCGACGAGAAGTTCCGCCGACCCGGCGCCGAGGAGGCGGAATCTGTAGCGGTCGTTCAGATCGACCTCGATCGCGCCGTGAAGCGTGGCTTCGAAAGGCCCCGCCTCGAGGAATGGGCTGGGCGGCTGGCCGGCCGGAACCCGCAGGGCCGCCAAGCGGGCGACCCGCGCGTCCGTCTCGCCGGTAGCGGTTGATCGGAGGACGAGCTCGAGTCCCGTTGCGTCGAAGGCGTTGCGGCCGGAAGGGTCCTGTTTCTCCGCCCTTGCGGCTGGAGCGGGAGCGGCTGTCGCGAACGCGATGAGGACCGGCAGGGCAATGCTCCCGCGGCTCATTCGGGCTCGAAGCGGCGTCGAATCGCGGGCGCCCGCGACTGCCGCCGCCTCCGGTGTCCGTCGCCGGGTCCGCTCGTTCATCCGGCTCGTCCTTGTCGTCACTCCACTGCTGCAATTCCATCGGCGCCGGTGCGTGGCCCCAGCTCGTGGATCGTGCCGTGGACGAACTCCCGCATGCGTTGGCCATCCGCGCTGAGCAGGTTCATCTCGAGATGGAACTGCTCTACCGGCTGGAGTTCGGGAATCTCGACGAACACGGTTCGCCCGTCCGCCGTGACCTGAGCCGATGCGACCTCGAGTTCGTCGCGACCCACCTCGGCGGGTACCCCTCCGTCGAGCACCCGGTAGTCCTCCGAACCGTAGCTCGCCTGTCGCAGGTACCGCCAGGCGCGGACCGAGTAGTTGCCGGGGTCGGTCGCCTCGATTCTGTCGAGAGCGGTACTCAAGTGAACGATGATGCCGTCTTGCGCCGTCTCGTAGCCGATCGGCATCCGAATCGGCGCTGCCGTCCGGCGCACGCGATAGAAGCCTCCCGGCTGGGTCCTGTCGCCGGCCCAAGCGAACAGGCCGCAGACGTAGAGATGGTCGTCGCTGGGATTGAAGCGTCCGCGTACGAGCCCGGTCGGCGCCGCCGCCACGGGCAGCTCGACGACCGCTGCCTGGCGTGGAGGCCGACCTTCGGTCGGTCCGCCTCCGAAGGCCTGGTCGAACAGCACGGAGAACATCCTGCCGGTGCCGTAGGAGAGGTAGATCAGCGAGCGGTCGAGCGGTCCCCAACGCGGGCTCCTGACCCATACCGGCGCGGAGGGCGAGCGATCCACGTCGTGGTGAATGAACGTGAGCGGCGCGACGAAGTCGTCCGGATCCCGGTCCGGCGCCCGCCAGGCGCGCATGTAGCCGTGGAACGTCCCCGGCTCCACCCAGTTCAGCCGGTTCTCGGGAATCCAGTGCCCCTCCTGGTCGGTGAGGATCACGCTGCCGTCGGGATGAACGACGAGACCGTTCGGCGCTCGGAAGCCAGTGGCGACGATCTCCGTCGCGCTGCCATCCGCGGCGACCTTCAGAACGGCGCCGTGTTGGGGTACGCGGGCGTCGAAGTCGTGCCCCGCTCCCTTCGCGTAGTAGAAGTTGCCCTCCGCGTCCGTCTCGAGGCCGACGGCGAACTCGTGGAAGTGGGCCGACGTTTGGGCATCGTGATTGAACGCCTCGTAGTGGTCGGCCTCGCCGTCGCCGTCGAGATCGCGAAGACGGGTGATCTGGTCGCGGCCGGTGACGAAGATCTCGTCGCCTCGCACCTTGAGCCCGAGTGGCTCGTAGAGGCCGGCCGCGAATCGCTTCCAGGCGACCGGTCCCAGGTCTTCCGCGCCGAGGCCGTCGACGATCCAGACATCGCCCATCCAGGTAGCGACCGCGGCGCGCCGCCCGCCGTCCAGGAAGTCGAAACCGCCAAGCCGCATCCAGGAGCGGTACGGATTGTCGAGCGGAGTCGTGATCGCCTCGAGTACGAAGGGGCCGTTCCGGCGGCCGATCGGACGTGGCGTCGTCTTCGCCGTCTCCGTCCACTGCGGCGGGCCGCCGCGGGTCAACGCCCTCAGGTTGCGGGCGGGAGCGATGCCCTCGGCTCGGCCGAGGAAGCCGGCTACCGACCGGCCGCGACGTCCGATGGCGATCTGGAAGCGGATGGGCGCGTCGCCGGCTTCGACCTGCAGGCGGAGATCGTCGCTCGCGTCGTCGCTCTCCAGCCAGCGGACATCGTTCCTCGCTCCGATGAGTGCGGCGACCGTCGGACCGCTTTGTTCGCCACGGTCCGCCGCCCCCGACCGCGGCGCCCTGAAGCCGGCGGCGTTGCCGTCCGTCCATGCCTGGCCGCCCTTCTGGTGCGCCACCTGGATGATCAGACCGGCGGGGCGGGGCCCGATCTCGATCGTTCGATGGAACAGCCCGCCTCCGACCGAACCGCCGAGCTCATGGACCTCCGCGTCACCGATTCGATAGTGGAGGACGATGTCCGGTCCGTGCCGGTAGAGACCCAGCCAGCGCGCGACAGCCGCGTTCTGCGGCCCGAAGCGGCGGCCGCCTCGACCGACCAGGCGCGTATCCGGGAAGTCGTCGCCGCTCCGGGACCATCCGGGACGGTCCGGATTCGTGAACACGAGTTCGCCGACGATCGCCGGCTCGACGACGTGTCGGCCGTTGTAGTTGATCGAGTTCCAGTCCATGAACCCCGGCCCGACGAAACCGGCCGCCCAACGCAGCGTGTCCGTGTCGAAGAGCAGAAACTCCGTCCCCTTCGCGATTCCGCCCGGCCCCGGATCGACGCGGAGTGCGATTCCCTTGTTCGCGTTGTTCCCCGGCTCGACGATGTAGGAGTGGACCTTGAACGGCCCGTAGTCCATGTCGGACCATGGCTCGCCAGTGAGTTCCTGGCTGTGCGCGGAGGCGGTTGCGGCCAGGATGAGAAGCCCCACGCGCGGGGCGACGATGAGAAGGCGCAGCATGAGGCTGGGCAATTCTAGGCCCATCGGCTGCTCCGTTCGACGGGCGGCCGCTACTCGGCGGGTTCGATCACGCCGTACATCAGGCCGCCGTACGGCCCGTGATCCCAGGTTCCGGCGTAGCGGTCATCGTAGAACAGGACCCGCGCGCCGAACTCATCCCCCAGTCCGGGGAGTTCGAAGTCGGTGATGCTGACCATCGGCGTGTCGCCGGCCCAGACGATCGGCACGACGACCGGCACCTCGACATCGACGGTCATGTAGATGACGCGGACGTCGAAGCGCCAGCGGTTCCCTTCTCCTTCGAGCTTCGCGACGCTTGCGATTTCGTAACGTTCCGGGTTCCGGTCTCGTCGAACGCCGCGCTCCTCGAGCTCGCGGTCGACGCCCTCGATCGTGAAGTGCCCGACCAGATCGACGTTCTGCATCCGTTCGGCGAACGCCTGTTCACGAGCCGAGAGTTCCTCGATCGGCACCGTTCGGCCCACGCCGGCGATGCCGGAGAGCCAGCCGATGCCATACCCGGCGCCGAACAGGATGAACGCGAGAAAGGCGGCGCCTGCCCAGAGGAGTGTCTTGCGCATGGCGCCAAGCCTACGTCACCGCCGCCGGCGCCCGGCAGCCGGAGCGTTCCGCTGTTCGCGACACGTCCCCTCACTCGGGCCGCCTCCCTTGGTTACCATCCGTCGGGTGGAGACGGCAGCCAGGGGTCGGAGCGTCCACCTGCCGGGGCGCGGCGCAACATTCGTGCGCGAGGTCGAGGGGCCTCCCGGCGCGCCCGTTCTGCTTCTGCTCCACGGATTGACGGCGACGGCGCAGCTGAACTGGAGCTTCTGCTTCGAACCGCTCCGTCGCGCGTTCCGCGTGGTTGCTCTCGATCAACGTGGACATGGCCGGGGCATTCGGCCGATCGGCGGCTTCAAGCTGGAGGACTGTGCCGACGACGCGGCAGCGTTGGCCGACCTGTTCGGCGTCGAACGGCTGATACCGGTCGGCTACTCGATGGGCGGCGCGGTAGCTCAGCTCTTCTGGCGCCGCCATCCGGACCGGACGGCCGGACTCGTCCTCTGTGCGACGAGCTTCCGCTTCGGCGGTCCGCGAACGGAACGTGCCGCGGCTGCGCTCGGGCCGCTCCTTTCGCTGGCGGCGCGGGCGGCGCCGGATTCCCTGTGGCAGGGCGCCAGCGAGCGACTCCTCGAGCGCGTCGTTGACCCGCAACGTCGTCGCGTGCTCGCGCGGGAGCTCGAACATACGGAGCCGTCGGCGGTCATCGAGGCCGGCGCGGCGCTCGCGCGCTTCGACTCGAGCCCCTGGCTGGGCGGCGTCGATGCGCCGGCTGCCGTCGTTCTCACCCGGCGCGACCAGCACGTGCCTGCCGAGGCGCAGTCGCAGCTGGCCGGCCTGATTCCGGATTGTTCGGTTCATCCGGTCGATGGCGATCACTACGCCTGCGTCGTTCGTCCAGCTCCGTTCGCGTCCGCGCTGTTCGAGGCCTGCCGGTTCGTCGCGCTCCGCGGCGCGTCCGTTCGGCCGGTGTCGGCTGCGGGCTGACGCGGCGCTTCCCCTGCTTGCCGTCACCTGGCGAGCTCGGGTGTTTCGCCCTTCAGGGCGTCGCTGCGCAAACTGTTAGTATCCGGCGTTCAGCGCATCGCGACAGTTCAAGTTCTGGAACCGGAGGACCGCATGGACCGCTCGATTGCCGTATTCCTCGTTCTCGCCGCGCCGGTTGTCGTGTCGGCCGCGGGCGCTCCCGACACGCAGGCCGGGATCACGTTCCACGAGCATGTACTGCCGATCTTTCAGCAGAACTGCCAGACCTGTCATCGGCCCGGCGGCGACAACGTGGCCGGCATGGTCGCGCCGATGTCCCTGATGACGTACGAGGAGGTCCGGCCCTGGGCGCGCTCGATCGCCCGGCTGGTCCAGTCCCGTGAGATGCCGCCCTGGGATGCGACGGACCATACGGCCGGGGTGTTCGTCAACGAGCGGACCTTGAGCGACGAGGAGATCGCCACCGTGACGAACTGGGTCCGGCAGGGAGCGAAGAAGGGCGATCCGGCAAGCGGTCCCGCGCCCCGCGTGTTCGAGGACACCGGCGGCTTTCTGATCGGCAAGCCGGACTTGATCGTCTACATGGAGGAGCCGTACTTCGTCAGCGACGACGTGGAAGACGAGCAGCCGAACTTCTACATCACGCTGACCGAGGACATGCTGCCCGAGCCGCGTTGGATTCAGGCGATCGAGTATCAACCGGACAGCGAGGTCGTTCATCACATCACCGGTCGGGCGCTCGTGCCGGACGAGGACGGCGAGATCGACCTGCAGAGCGCGAGCACGTTCTCGCTCGGCTCGATCGCCGCCGGCGAGGATCCGACGATCTACCCGCCGGGCTTCGGGAATCTGCTGGAGGCCGGTCTGGTCATTCGGCTGAACGTCCACTACCACAAGGAACCAGGCCCCGGCACGGCCGTTCACGATCGGTCAGCGGTGGCGTTCAGGTTCCATCCGGTGGGCGCCGAGGTGCGCCACAAGGTGACCTGGAACACGATCGGCAGCGGCGCCTTCGAGATCCCGCCCGGCCATGGCCGTTGGCGGGTCGGCGCCTCACGGGTGTTCGAGAAGGACACCGTCCTGTTGTCGCTTCACCCGCACATGCACTTCCGCGGCGAGAGCATGAAGTACACCGCCCACTACCCGGACGGCGGCACGGAACTGCTGCTCGACGTGCCGAAGTACGACTACAGCTGGCAGACGAACTACATCTACCGCCAGCCGAAGGTGCTGCCGGCAGGTACGCGGGTCGAGATCGAGGCGGTGTACGACAACTCGGAAAGCAAGCGCGACGAGTACCCGTTCCTGGACGTCCAGCGCGCGGTTGATTGGGGTTCGGCGAGCACGGACGAGATGATGGCGCCGTTCCTGGCCTGGACGTATGTCGAGCCGGAGGACGCAGCGACGATCCGTGCCGCCGGAGCGGGTTCGACCGGCGGCGGCGAGTAGCGCTCGCAGCGCGCAAGGCGACATCGCCGCGGCCGCTGCTAGGGCCGGGGTGGCGGCGTCTTCGGGTCGTAGCGCCGGCCGTCGACTTCCAGCACCCAGTCGAGCATCCGGTCGCCCTGGAAGACGTAACGGCCGCGAGGCGCGGATCCGGCGAGCGCGAATGGCAGCCACAGCCGGTCATCCTCCCACATCTCGTCGTAGGGGATCCGGGAAAGGTCCGTCCAAAGCGGCGCCGCTTCGTCCGTTTCCCGGAGGTCGCCTCTGAGGTCCTGGGCGACGAACGAGTAGACGTGGATCGAATAGCCGTCGACGAACTGGAACGAGTGCTCCCCCCGTGGCTCGAGCTCAAGCGGCGTCACGCCGAGCTCTTCCTCCACCTCGCGAATGGAGCATTCGAGCGGTGTTTCGCCCGGGTCGATCCGCCCTCCGGGGCCGTTGATCTTGCCGGCGCCGAGTCCTCGTTTCTTGCGGATGAGCAGGACCTGGTCGGCGCGGAGGACGAAGGTCAGCGTTGCCCGATCGACGGCCTGCCAGGTGGACCAATCGATGTCGGCGACCCGGGTCGTTCCGGCCTCTCTCCGCACGGCGCTGCTAGAGCGAGCTCGACCTGTCGCCTGTCTCCCCGTCTGGCCGCAGGTGCGCGTCAAGCCAGTTCAGCATCTCGGCGACGGTGTGGAGGACGGACTCGCGTGCCGCGTAGCCGTGGGACTCGTGGGGCAGAGTCACGTAGCGGACCGTTGCGCCGTGGCCCTTGAGCGCCTGGTAGAAGCGCTCGGACTGGATGGGGAAGGTCCCGGAGTTGTTGTCGATCTCGCCGTGAATCAGCAGTATCGGCTCGTTCACGCGGTCCGCGAAGAAGAAGGGCGACATCGCGGCGTAGACGTGTTGGGCTTCCCAGAACGTGCGTCGTTCGTTCTGGAAGCCGAACGGCGTGAGTGAACGGTTGTAGGCGCCGCTGCGGGCGATGCCGGCGGCGAAGAGGTCGGAATGGGCGAGCAGATTCGCGGTCATGAACGCGCCATAGCTGTGGCCGCCGATCGCGATCCGGTCGCGGTCCGCAACGCCCAGTTCGACGATGTGGTCGATCGCCGCGGATGCGCTGGCGACCAACTGCTCGACGTAGGTGTCGTTCGCGGTCTCTCCTTCGCCCACGATCGGCATCGTGGGTCCGTCCAGAATCGCGTAGCCCTGGGTCAACAGGAGGAGGTGGGAAGCGCCGCGCAGCGTCGTGAAGCGGTGTGTGGATCCGGTGACCTGGCTTGCGGCGGCCGGGTTCGTGAACTCGCGCGGATAGGCCCAGACGAGCACCGGTAGACGGTCGCCTTCGCGATAGGCGGGCGGCAAGTAGAGCGTGGCCGACAGGCCGACGCCGTCGTCACGCGTATAGGTCAGCAGCCGCTTCTCGACCTGGCGGAGGATGGGCGCCGGATCCGTTGTTGCGGTCAGCGCCCGTCGGTCGCCGGTCGAGCGATCGACGACGAAGTAGTTGGGAGGCGAGGACGCGCTCTCGCGGCGCGTCAGCAGCGAGGCGCCGTCCGCCGAGAGGACGGCAACGACGGTCTCGTAGACCTCTTCGTCGCTCTGGAAGAGCCGTTCCTTCTCGAGCGAGACCAGGTCCAGGCGGTCGAGGAACGGGCGATCTCCCTCTGGCGAAGCGCCCCGGCCGATGAGGTACAGGCCGCCCTCGTCCTGGACGAGCGTTGAGCCGGCCGTGCCGCCTCCCGGTCGTCTCCAGAAGAACCCGGGGTCCGCGTAGCGGTCTTCGGCGCTCAGGTCGAACAGGGTGCGCGGTTCGTCGCCCTTCACGTCGAGCAACGACGTCCGCGTCCAGCGTGTCCTTCGGTCGACCTCGCGAACGAGCGCCGTGCCATCGGCCGTCCACGAGATGCCCGCGAAGCGGTGCTGGGTGCGCATCAGCTCCTTCGGTTCGCCGTCGAACGGCGCCGCCAGCGCGAGGACCTGGTCGCGGTGCGGGACCTCCGCCTTCGGGTTTCCGCCGTCCCGGGCTTCGCTCCAGACCAACGTGGCCTGTTCGGTTGAATGCCAGCGGTGACCGCGTGGACCCGTCGGCACGCCGCCGATCGGCACCGCGTCGGCGAGCGGCAGGCTTGCCACGGTCGCCACTCCGCCATCCCGCGTCCAGACTTCGACGGAGCGGGGGAAGCGGCTTGCCGGGTGAAGCCGCGAGAAGGGACGCTCGAGACGTTCGACGAGCAGATGGCGGCTGTCCGGGGCGGCGGAGACGCGGGCGTAGAGTCCGGGCTCGCCGATCGCCGTCCTGGCGCCGGTGGCGAGCTCGACAATCTCGATGCGGCTCTCGAAGTGGTACTCGAACAGCGCTTCATCGTGTGCGCTTCCGAGCAGGTCCTGGTAGGTGCGGACCGGCGCCAGCCGACCGTCGTGCTCTTGGATGTTCGGACCCGAGGGCGTCCGCGGCGCGGTCGGGGCCGCTCCTCGCCCGGATCGAAGGAACCGGCACAAGACGCCGCTGCCATCGTTGAGCCAGGCGCACGGATTCCCCCACACCGCGTTGAGGGACGCCGACGTGAGTGCCCGCGGACTGCCTCCGATGACCGGTGCGGCCCAGAGCTCGATTCCGGTGTCGCGCAGCACCGTGTAGGACAGATGGCTGCCGTCCGGCGAGAACTCGGGCCAACCGATGGTCGCCCCGAGCGGCGCCTCGATGCGCGTGCCTTCACTGTCGGCCGCTCGGTCGACATGCCTCAGGGTGAGTGCTGCGATCTGCGGCGACCGCCACGGCCCACTGTTCCTCGGGTCGATCCGGTAACCCGCGAGGCGCAGCAGCGGCCGCGCCTGCCACGAGATCGGCGGCATGCTCCGTTGTTCGATGAGCAGGAGTACGTCGCGCGTCGGTCCGACGATCACCGAGGGCGGGGGCGGTGCATCAAGGATGTCGACGATCTCCTTGGGCGGCTCCAGGTAGCTCGTCTGCGCCCAGCCGTCGGCCGGGACGATGACGGCGAGCAGAGCGAACAACGAGGCGTACGGGGCGGCGGACTTCATGACAGGCACTCCTCTTGACGAAGCGACGATTATCTCCGAACGGCCTTTCTTGCCCGACCGAAGGCGCTAACATCGACGATGTTCCGCTCGATGACGTCGCGAATGCAGGCTCGTCGCTGCCGTGATCGAGCAGGCGGCCCTTTCGGGACGCCGGTCTCGGGAGGACCGCAATGAGCTCTCGCCTGGAGGACACGATCGAGGCCCTGGCGGCCGTCGACATCGAGGATGTGGAGGATCCGCGCGAGACGCGGGCGATGTCCCAACGCTACATCCTTCGCGAGTACGCGCCGGCCTACACGCGTTGGCTGGAGGCGCACCCGAATGTCGCGGACGGGCTGTTTCCCGTCGAGAAGGAGTCGGCGGAAGAGCAGCGGCAGCGTATGGCGACGCTCAAGCCCGCGCCGGACGGGGATTTCCGCCGCTGGCTGCGCGTACTCCGCTACTCGGAGCTGATCCGGGTGGCGGTCGCCGACATGGGCGGTCTCGACGACTTCGCCACCACGGTGGCGAAGATCTCGCAGGTCGCGGATACCTGCGTCCAGCGCGCACTCGAGGCGGTGGGCCTCGACCGCGAGCCCTTTGCGGTCATCGCGATGGGCAAGTGGGGCGGCCGGGAGGTGAACTACAGCTCGGACATCGACGCTCTCTTCGTTGCCTCGGACGATGTGAACCAGGAGGAGCTCCACAAACTCCAGCGTCGGGCGCCCGAGCTCATCAAGCTGATCGCCGACCAGACCGCCGATGGCTTCGTATTCCGGGTCGACATGCGCCTCCGGCCGGAAGGGAAGCTGGGGCCGCTGGTGCGCACCGTCTCCCAGTACCTGCGGTTCTACGAGCGCTACGGGATGAACTGGACCTTCCAGGCACTGATCAAGGCGCGCTTCGCTGCCGGCGACGAAGCGGCGGCGAAGGCGCTGATCGACGGTTCGCGGCGCTTCGTGTTCAATCCCGAGCGCTCCCCGGAGACCCTGCTCCGCGAGGTCTTCGAGATGAAGCAGATGATCGAGGGGTCGCTGCGTTCCCGTGGCACGGAGGTCGGCAACGTGAAGCTCGGCCGCGGCAGCATCCGTGACATCGAGTTCATCGTCCAGTTGCTGCAGCTCTACCACGGCGCCGCGAACAAGAGCCTCCGTTCGCCGAACACCCTGCGGGCGATGAAGCGACTTCGGGCCCACCGCGTGATCACCCGGCTCGAGCACGACGAGTTGCGCGAGGCCTACATCTTCCTGCGGGAGGTCGAGCACGTACTCCAGTTGGAGAGGGACCTGCCGGTTCGTCAGCTGCCGGCGGAGGAGAAACAGTGGGCCACGTTCCAGTGGCGGGTCGCGTTCGCGCTTGGGCAGCCACGGGACACGCTCGACCTCGGCGGTCGTTATGAACAGACGGCGGCCACGGTTCGTCGCATCTTCGCCGAGTTCTTCGACGAGACGATCGAGTTTCTGGAGCGCAAGCGTCAGGTGCGGGAACTCTGCCCGGAGGTCCCCGCTCGTCTCATCGACGAGCACTTCCGGCGGATGGAGAGCGCCTACTTCATGGCGCATCCGGTCGAAGACGTGGCGCGTCACGTGGAGATGATCGACGAGCTCGAGGACGATCGGCTGTGCCGGGTCGACGCGCGCGAGACCGGCAAAGCCGTCAGGGTAACGGTCGTCGCCGACGATCACCTCGGGCTGTTCGCCAAGATATGCGGCTTGCTCGCCGCGTACGGCCAGTCGAT
Source organism: Candidatus Multivoraceae bacterium (assembly GCA_965219625.1). Taxonomy (GTDB): domain Bacteria; phylum Acidobacteriota; class Thermoanaerobaculia; order Multivoradales; family Multivoraceae; genus Multivorans. The sequence continues at coordinate 3,102,040 of OZ244782.1, forward strand.
CATCAGCGGACATTCGTACACCTACCACGATACGGGCTCGCTCGAGTTCTATCGCCGACCGCGGCGGACGTCGCGCCGCCGCCTCCGACGCCCACGACGCCGGCGTCGTCGGGCTGCGGATCGCCCGCTCTCGACGAAGCAAGCGACGCGGATCGTCTACTCGGCCGACGTCCGGCCGGCGCCGTCCGATGAACCGGCCGCCGAGTTCTCGGCCGCCGACTTCGAGGCGGACTTGAACCGACTCCTGGGATTGCTGGCTCGCGGCGAGACGCGGAGAGCGAACGAGGAGCTCACCCTGCGCGTGATGGAGGCGGCGCGGTCCCTGGACGCCGTCGCTCCACCCGATACCGGCGATGACGGCGTGCTGCCGCCGATCTCCATCTCGATCGACAACGACTCGGACGAGAACTGCACGATTCTCGAGATTCGCAGTCCCGACAGCTTCATGTTCCTCTTCGAGTTTGCGAACGTGCTGTCGACCCGCGACTACTGGATCGACAAGGTCGAGTTCGACACGGTCGATGGGGAGGTGCGGGACCGGCTCTTTGTGACGACCCGCCGCGGCGCGAAGATCGAGGACCCGGTTCGGGTCGATCATCTGCGGCTGACCGTTACCCTGATGAAGCAGTTTGCGCGACGGCTCGCGGTAGCGCCGAACCCGCAGTTGGCGTTGCGTCAGTTCGGCGCTCTGCTCGACGCCGCCTGCGAGCAGGTGTCCGACCCGACCCTGCCGCTCGTCTCGTCGCTCGACGAGATGGCGCGGGTGCTGGGCGCCGGCACCTGGATGTGGGAGGAGTTCCTGCGTCGGCAGCACGAGAACCTGATGCCCCTGCTCGCGAACATGGCCGATCTGGACATTGCGACCGGCGCCGAGGACCTCCGTCGACGTCTCGACGACGCGCTCCGCGGCGAGGAACGTCCAGACGAGGCGCTGAACCGTTTGAAGGACGACGAAATCGGTCGCATCGATCTGCGGCACCTGACCCGGCGGATCGAGCGCTTCAGCGACTTCGGCGCCGAGCTCTCGACGCTTACCGACGTCGTTCTCGGCAGGGCGGCCGAGCTCGCGGTGGCCGAAGTCGCGGCTGCGGACGGCATGCCGGGCGCCTGGTGCCTCGGCGCTCTCGGCAAGTGGGGCGGACGCGAATTGGGCTATGCCTCGGACATCGAACTGATGTTCATCTGGAGCGCCGAGTGGCCGGAGCAGGCGGAAGCCGGCGAGCTCTACGAACGCGCCGCGCAGAGACTCTCGAGACTCATTCGGGCGAAGCGGGACGGCGTCTTCGAACTCGACTGGCGCCTGCGGCCGGGCGGCTCGTCGTCACCGCTCGCGACGTCGTTCCATCGCTTCGTCGACCACTACAGCATGGACGGAGCGGCGGATCCGTACGAACGGCAGGCCCTGCTCCGGCTGCGGACCGTGGCCGGGGATGCGTCGCTCTGTGCCCGGGTCGAGGCAGAGCGCGATCGGTTCGTGTTCGACCGCTCTCCGCACGATGTCGCCCGCATCCAGCATCTGCGCAACCGCCAGCGCTCGGAGCTCGTTGCGCCAGGCACGACGAACGCGAAGTTCAGTGCCGGCGGGTTGCTCGACGCCGAGTACTTCGTGCAGGTGCGGCAGATCGCCGCCGGCGCCGTCGACCCGGAGGTGCGCCAGACGAACACGCTCGAGGCCGCGCGGGCGCTTCTCGACCGGGGTCACCTCGAAGCCGCGGAGTTCGAGCAGGTCGAGAAGGGCTATCGGCTGCTGCGGGCGATCATCAACTGTCTGCGAATCGTCCGCGGCCATAGTCGGGATCTCGTCATTCCCGATCCTTCGACGGCCGAGTTCCGATTTCTGACCCGCCACCTGCATGGCCTGGCGCAGCTGCCGAGCGAGGACGGCGCCTGGGAACGGATCGCCGAGCGGATGGGAGAGCTCGAGAGGCTGTTCGACGGCCTGGCGCCCGAGGGAGGCTGAGCCCGGACGAACGACGCGCCGCGGAGGCCGGCTCCGCGGCGCGCGCTCGTTCGCGGCGGTGACGGCTGACTCAGCCGATCGCCACGTTGCCGGTTTCGCCGGTGCGGATACGGATCGTCTCCTCGAGTGGGAGGACGAAGATCTTCCCGTCGCCGACGCGGCCGGTTTTCGCGCCCCGGCCGATCGCATCGACGACCACGTCGACGTAGTCGTCGTTCACGGCGATCTCGAGCTTCAACTTGCGGAGCAGGGCGCCGGCCTCCTTGTGCCCGCGGTAGACCTCGGGGACGCCGCGCTGGCGGCCGCGGCCCATCACGTTGGACACGGTCAGGAGGTGGATCTCCTTCTCCTCGAGGAGATCGAGGATCTCCTGCATGCGGTCGGGCTGAACGATGGCCACGATGTACTTCATGAGTTTCCTCCTTCGGCCCTAGTCGACCAGGGTGTAGGCGTTTTCGCGGTGGTCGGTGAGGTCGAGGCCAATCCGTTCCTCGTCGTCGTTGACGCGCAGGCCGACGATCAGATCGACGATTTTCAGCAGGATGAAGGACAGGACAGCCGCCCAGACGATCGTGAAGAACACCGCCTTGAGTTGGATGGCGACCTGTCCGGGATTCCCGTGGAACAACCCGTTCGCGTCGTTGCCGGGGACGACTTCCGTCGCCCAGAGCCCGGCGGCGATGGCGCCCCAGATGCCGGCGACGCCATGGACGCCGAAGACGTCGAGCGAGTCGTCGTAGCCCAGTTTCGGTTTGAGCCAGGTCACGGCAAGGTAGGCGAACAGCGAGGCGCCGGCGCCCACTCCGATCGCGCCGATGGCGGTCACCGAGCCGGAGGCGGGTGTGATGGCGACGAGGCCGGCGACGGCGCCGGTGATCACGCCGAGCAGCGTCGGCCGCGATTCGCGGAACCAGTCGATCAGGCCCCAGGCCGCGGCTGCGGCTGCAGTGGCGACCTGCGTGACGACGAAGGCGTTCGCCGCCGAACCGTTCGCCGCGACCGCGCTGCCGGCGTTGAAACCGAACCAGCCGAACCAGAGCAGTCCGGTACCGAGGACCGCAAACGGCAGATTGTGCGGCGGTGACGAGTGTTCCGGATAGTCCCGGCGCCGGCCGAGGACGATCGCTGCGACCAGGGCGGAGACGCCGGCGTTGATGTGGACCACGGTGCCGCCGGCGAAATCGAGCGCGCCGTCGCCGCCGAGGCCGAAGAAGCCCTCCGAGCCGCCCCATACCCAGTGGCAGACCGGAGCGTAGACGAGGAGCAACCATGCGGCCATGAACAGGCAGATCGCACTGAACTTCATTCGTTCGGCGAAGGCGCCGATCATCAGCGCCGGGGTGATGATCGCGAACATGCCCTGGAAGATCATGAACAGCGGCGCCGGAATGCCCGTGCCGTCCCAGGCGTCGTATCCCAGCCCGCTGAGCAGGAAGTAATCCCCGCCGCCGATTACGCCACCGAGCACGTCGCGGCCGAAGGCGAGACTGAAGCCGATGACGACCCACAGCACCGTCATCAGCCCCATGCACAGGAAGCACTGCATGAGGATCGACAGCACGTTCTTGCGCCGTACCAGCCCGCCATAGAAGAAAGCCAGCCCCGGAGTCATCAGCAGCACGAGGGCGGAAGCGGTCAGCATCCACGCCGTATCGCCGCTGTCGACGCCGTCCTGTGCCGCCGCCGGCGCCGCGGAGACGAGGCAGAGCAGCAGAACGAGTCCCAGGGCAGCGCTCAGACGGGAAGTCCGACCGCGCGTTCCAAAGGTCATACAGGTTCCTCCTTGTCCTTGATCCACCCGGCGAAGGCCCGATCAGCGGCGCCTTCGCGCCGCGCGGTCGAGGTCAGGTTCCGGAACTGACGGCCGGGCGTACTTCCCGGTTTATCGAGAATCGTGCCAACCCGAGCGATCCCCGCCGGGCCGTGCGGCACGTCACCTCCGACGCTTCCCCCAATCGGGCAGATCGAAGCGCTGACGGGGTGTTTCTTTGCCTCGCCGCGTTCTCGACAGTCATCGGGAGTCATCGGGAGTCATCGGGACAGATGTTCCCAGCCCCTTTCGGACGCGCGAAAGGCAAGACTCGCTGTACGTTCTTGTTCGGTCGAGGCCGCGATCCGACAGTTTTGTCGCCGGGACGGGTGGCGGGCGACGGTCGGTCCGCGGCAGGGTCGCGACCGCGCTACGGCAGATCGAGCGCCGGATTTCGGTCGAAGAAGTCGAACGGCCGGAGTTCGAAACCGTGCCACATGACCGGCATCACCGGCCAGTCCTCGGCGCGCGGCAGGTGGTGCATGCCGACCGTGTGCCAGAGGACGACGTCCGTATCGCTGATCGAGCGGTCGTTCCGCGTCCACGACGGCAGGCCGAGGCCGGGTTCGCTGAGCGTGGGGTGGTCGCCGGCGGCGTAGCGCTCGTCCGGGTGGTAGGGGGTCACCCAGAGGTGGTGGTCGATGAAGCCGGCGCGGCGGAGCGAATAGTCGTCGGCAAGGAACAGGTGATTCGCGTTCCGGCCCGGCATCAGGTGGTAGCTCGTCGGATAGCCGTTCCTGTTCAGGCGTTCGGTGCTCAGCACGCGCCAGAGGGTGGGCCGGCTGAAGTCGATGTCGAGTTGCCCGTCACCCTCGGTCGCGGCGGCGTGCGACTCCTGGACCCACAGACTCCGGCGAGGATGTCCCGCCGGCAATTCGCGGGTGACGAGACGATCGGCGACGAAGCGGTTGTCCCGGCCGTCGATGTCGATGTCGAGTCGATAGCTGAAGTAGTGATCGTGGTTCACGCCGATGATGTTCCGATCGACGAAGCGGCCGTAGGAGTCCGCCTGCGCTTTCGCCTGGAGCGCATCGGCGGCCGCGGCGGCGACCGGCCCGGCGGTCGGGGCGAGCTCGTGGGCTGAAGCGGCGGTCGTCGCCTTGACCTCGAGCAGGCCGGTGGCGCCGACACGGACCTCGATGGAGCCGTCCTGGCGGAAGATCCAGTCGAGCAGGTAGTCGTAGTTGCCGACGACGGCGCCGCTGCGAACGACGAGATCGCGGCTCGCTCGACTGTCGGGCTGCTCATTCGCGTAGTGGCGCCAGGAGGGGTCGCCGGTCTCGCGCTCGTAGATGCAGGTCGTCTGCGGCACGGTGGCCGGACGTCCCAGGTGGTTCGTGTGGGTGGAGTCCAGGTAGATCGCGTGATCCGGGCAGTCGCGGCCCGGGAGCAGGGGTTTGACCAGGCCGCCGGCCGGAAACTCGCCTGCGTCGATGAAGTTCCGCGCGTACCAGGCGAAGGCCGGATCCATGTAGGGAACGTAGATCTCCGAGAGGTTCCCCTGGTACATCACGGAACGCGGCGCCGCATCGTCGCCCTCGCGATAGCGGATGAGCGAGACGACGAGGGCGGTGCGCTGGTCGGGCCGCAGGTGGAAACTCCAGTTCTGCCAGCTCAGTTCGTAGCCGTCGAGCTGGAAGCCCACGCCGTTCGGCCTGGTGACCTCGAAGGGACCCGGGATATCGCGGGGTGCGTCGAGGGTCGTCCGATCGAAGTCCGCGTCGGCGGTCGGTATCGGTGCGATGCCGTCGTCGACCACGCTGAGCACCTCGCCGCTGTCGAGATCGACGACCGCGGTCAACCCCTCGACCTGCCGCGCCCAGGTGTTCCGGGCGCCCCGGGGCTCCGAGCAACGGACATGCCCGAGTCGTCGTCCCTGTTCCTCCTTTGTTCCAAAGTAGCCGGGAGGTATCGCCGTGCAGTCGAGGAACGTGAAGTCGGTGATGCCGCGTCGCTCGAGACCGGCGACGAACTCGGGGTGTTCGAGCGCCGCATCGACGGTCTGGGAGAACTCCGCGAGGCTGTAATTCGGCTGGACGCCTTCGAGCGGCGTCCATGACGTCACGTCACCCGCGACAAGGTCGACGATCGCCTCGAATGCGCCCTCCTCGCGTCGTACGAGGGCGTAGGCCGCGCGGGGGATCGGCTCGCCGTCGCGCCATCCGAGCACGGCCTCCTTTGCCGGCTCGTCGAGAGTGAGCTGGGAGAACGTCGTCTCGCGGTCGAGGCGGCCGGCGTCTCGGAGGATCTCGAGCGCCTGCCACACTTCCTGGTAGCTGAGCGGATCGAGCGGATGGTCCGCCGCGGCGGCTGCCGCGGGAAGAGCGATACAGAGGACGATTGCCGGGAGAACGGGGGCGCGCTTGAGCATGAACGGCTCCTTACGGTGGCAAGCTGGTTTGACTTGAGTCTAACCCGCCGTGTCGACTGCTACGCTCAGTCGTGGTGAGTCTGCGCATCGTTACAGCGTCGCCGCGCGCGAGCGCTGCGCCCCAGGCCGCGCCGGCGCCGGCGCGGGGGGGGCGCTGGCCATCCGCGCTCCAGGGACGCCAGTTGTTCCGCCGGTCGAGGGATCCGAAGAGCCCGCGACAGGTGAAGACGAGCGTTGCGCTGAAGTTCCTGCACCGCGTGGTCGGGCTCGACTACTTGAACTTCGGCTTGTGGCACGACGACGACCCGCTCGATCTGACCGGCCTGGAGCGCGCCCAGGAGCGGCTCGTGACGAGGATGCTCGAGCTCCTGCCGGCCGGCGCTTCCTCGGTTCTCGATGTCGGCTCCGGCACCGGAGTCGTCTCGGAACGGCTGACGGCCTTGGGGTACGACGTCGAGGGCCTGTCGCCCGATCCGTATCACGGCGAGCTGTTTGCCGAGCGGCTTCCGGGACGGCGCTTTCACCTGGGCAGGTTCCAGGAGTTCGAGCCGGACCGCCGCTACGACGTTCTCCTTCTGTGCGAGTCGGCGCAGTACGTGTGGCTGGCCGAGCTGTTCCCGGCGGTCCTCCGAGCGCTCGAACCCGGCGGCTCGGTCCTCGTGTGCGACTACTTCGTCGTCGCGCCGCAGTTCGCCGGAGAGTCTCGCAGCGGCCATCCGTTGGATGAGTTCCGGTCTCGTGCCGCGGCTGCCGGTCTGGCGCTCGATGTCGACGAGGACGTGACGGCGGCGGCGTTGCCCACGCTGCGATTGGCGCGAGTGCTGCTCGACCGTCTGGGTCGTCGCGGACTCCAGGTTGCGCGCGAGGCTTCGTTGCGACGCGTACCGCTGCTGGCAAGGTGCGGCTGGTGGCTCGCGCGGCCCCTGCTCAGCCGGCTCGACCGCCTGGACCGGTTGATCGACCCGGATCGGTTTGCCCGATCCCGGCAGTACCGCCTGATGCGGTTCCGGAGGGTCGAGTGAATCAGCTGGTGGTTGCCGTCGTCGTCGCCGTCGCGGTTGCTCTGCCGGTCGTCGCCGTCGGCGACGAGGCGGCGCAGGATGTGCGCGCCGTCACGCTCGACGGGCGTCAGATAAGTTCGCTCGACGACCTGGCGCCGCGGACGCTGCTCGTCGCTTCCTTCCACCGCGCGGCGAACCAGGCCGCGCGGAGATGGCGGAGCGCTCTCGATGATGACCCGCGAACGGCGGAGTGGTCCGTCTACAGCGTCGTCGTTCTGGAGGGCGCTCCGGGGATGATCAGGCGGATGGTTTCGCGGACGCTTCGGGGCGACGTGCCGCCCGATCGGCACGGGTCCTACCTGATCGTCGAGGCGGACGCCGAGGCTTGGCGCGCCCTCGTCGGCTCGAGCGGCGCCGCGGAAGACGAGGCGGATGCGGTATTCGTTGCGCGGTTGGAGAACGGCGTCGTCTGTGCTCGTCATCGTGGCGCGGTCGGCCCCGCGGCGCGGGAAGCCGTTGTCGTCGGGGCTTGCGCTCGCTGACGTTCCACCCGGTCGTCGTCGTCGAGTTCAGCAGTCGAGACAGAAGCCTACGCCGGCGGTCACAGCGCGTGACTTGTTGCCGAACCAGGGCGGAATGACCGCCGCGAAACCGCCGGCCGGACCGCCGGCCGCGACGACGAGCAGGTCGGCGGGCGACGTCAGGGCGCGGTACTCGCGGTCGCTGTTCTCGTCGGTGACGACGGCGCCCTTGCCGACCCGGCGCCACTCGCCGCGCCGTACTCGCGCCGTTCGCCACAGGTACTCCTGGATGTCTGCGCGGCCCCAGCCGGCGGCGGCGAAGCGGTCCCGCAGCTGCGGCGGCAGCACGAGGCAGTGGTTGCCGCCCCAGATCGAGTAGTGAAGCTGGTTCGCGCGCATCTCGGCCGCGACCGTGTCGAGGATCCGCTCGGGCGCCCTCGTCCACTCGTTCATCACCTGCCTTGGCGCGCCAGCGGCGAATACGGTCACCGTCGAACTGCCGGCGGGAGCGCCGCGGTCGGTCGCGAGCGAGGGCCAGGTCGAGCCTTCTTCGTCCTCCGCCAGGCAGTAGCAGAGCTTGCCCGGGTGGCCGAGCGTCGCACGGTCGAGTTCGCCGGGCCGAACGTCGAGCAGATTCCGCAGGATGAGCCGGACGGCCCGGCCAATCGCGAGGGATGCGCGGTCGGCGCCGCCCAGAGCGTTGAACGTCCCGGTCATGTTCAGTTCGTGACGTATCGGTCCGTTGACGATGATCATCACGGCACAGCCACCGGTGCTCGAGGTCGCTCCGTGGAGCAGGAACGCGGGATCGCACATTGCCTCGACCGCCGCGGCGACGACCGCGAAATCGCGCGGCCGACAGCCGGCCATCACCGCGTTGATCGCCGCTTTCTCGGCCGTGATCGCCCGATTGCGCACGGTCTCCGTTCCCAGCGCCTGCCCCGGCTCGAGCACTGCCGCTTCGAGCAGCGCCGTCACGCGCTCGAGCGTGGGCGGGACGATCGGCAGGCCGTCGGTCAGGCCTCGGGCCTCGAACAGCTCGCCCGCCGCCCGGTCGCTCTCGACGGTATGCACGGATGCCTTCATGCCGGCAACGATAGATGACTTGGCGGGACGGCGGGCAGCGGCAGAGGCGGACAGTCGTTACGATGGGCGCTTCACCGTGAAGGAGATGACATGGCCCGAGGAAGAGACCGCAACCCGCTCTGGTCGACGATGCCCCTTCTGCTGACGGCGGGCGCGGCTGCCGTGCTGACGCTGTTCGCCGCCTGCGCGGCGCCGGCCGGCGACGGCGAGTCGGCCGTCGGCGAGGCGAAGAATCCAGACCTCGAGAAGCTCGGCGAGCGGGGCGAGATCCTGTTCTGGACGCCGGAGCAGCAGGTCGCCGGCTATCGGAACATGGAGCAGGTGACCGCGGTCCGCTGGGTCGAGGCGTCCGACGACCCGTATCCGCTGGCTGCCGCACCTCAGGAGCTTCTCGGCGTCGCCTACGACGTGGAGGGCGAGTCGTTCACGGTCGAGGACTACCTGCGTGACCGGCGGGTGGCCGGACTCCTCGTCGTCAAGGACGACGCGATCGCTTTCGAGCATTACGGCCTCGGCAACGACGAGAACAGCCGCTGGATCTCGTTCTCGATCGCCAAATCGGTCGTGTCCATGCTCTATGGGGCCGCGTTGATGGACGGCTACATCGGGAGCCTGAACGAGCCGGTGACGAAGTACCTGCCGCTTCTTGCCGGCGGCGGCTACGACGGGGTGTCGATTCGCGACGTGCTTCAGATGTCCTCGGGCGTTCGCTGGAACGAGGACTACGCGGATCCCGAGTCGGACGTTGCCTCGACCCCGGGCGGAGTCGTCGAGCAGATTCGCTTCATGGCGGCCCGCGAGCAGCTTCATCCCGCGGGTGAGGAATTCAACTACAACACGGGGGAGACGAACATGGCCGGCGCCGTGCTCCGGGCGGCCATCGGCAACAACCTGAGCACGTACCTTCAACACCGAATCTGGAGCCCCTTCGGCATGGAGGCCGACGCGAACTGGGTGCTCCACGAACCTGGCGGCGGCGAACTCGGCGGCTGCTGCATCAGCGCCACTCTGCGCGACTACGCCCGGCTGGGCCTGTTCGCGCTCGGCGGCGGCACGCTGCGAGACGGCACCCAGGTACTGCCCGAGGGGTACATCGCCGAATCGACGAGCCCCAGCAGCGGCTTCGAAGGCTACGGCTATCTCTGGTGGCTTGGCGATGACGGCGTCTTCTCGGGCATCGGCATCTTCGGTCAGTTCCTGTGGATGGACCCCGCTCGGAACACCGTCATCGTCGTCCACAGCGCCTGGCCGGATGCGACGAACCGTGAGTGGTCACGCCATCGCTCCGCGGTCGTCGAGGCGCTCGCGGCAGCGGTTCGCTGAGCCGAGCGTCCGAGGTGTCCGACCTGGCGGTGCGCTCGCTGCGCGACCCGTTCGAAGATGGAGCGGAAAGCCCTCCCGGAGAGCGGTTGCTCGAGTTCACCGGCAGCGGCGCCGAGTACTTTCGAATCTGGATCGTCCACGTTGCGCTGACGCTGCTCACGCTGGGCGTCTTCTCGGCCTGGGCGAAGGTGCGGTCGCGTCGCTACTTCTACGGCAACATCCGGCTCGGCGATGCGGCCTTCGACTACACGGCGCGCCCGATCGCGATCCTGCGCGGACGCATTCTGGTCGTTGCCGTGGCGGCCGCGCTCTGGTTCACGAACCTGGTCTCGCTCTGGTACTACTACGGTGCGCTTCTCCTGCTGGCGCCGCTCGTTCCCTGGATCGTCGTCCGCGCCCGGTCGTTTCAGCTGCGGAACTCGAGCTACTGCGGCATCCCGTTCGACTTCCAGGGCGGTTTCCGGGAAGCCGCCATCTGGTATCCGCTGACCTGGTTCGGCTCGGTGGCGACCTTCGGCCTGCTCTGGCCGTTTCGCGTGTTCGGGCGCGACCGGTATCTCGTCCGCGAGTCGCTGTTCGGCAACAGGCGGTTCGATTTCACCGGCGAGCCCGGCCGCTACTACGGGATCTACACTCTGGCCTGGCTGTTCGGCTTCTTTCTGATGATCGGTACGTGTTTCGCTCTGGTCGCCTCCGTGGCGGGGTCCATCGCGGACCCGTCGGCGGGAGATGTGGACCCGAGCTCTCCGTTCTACGTCCTCGCCGCGGTGGCTGTCGCTGCCAGCCTGTTCTACGCCGCGTACCTGCGCACCGCGCTCTTGAACTACCGCTGGAACTCGACCCGGCTCGGCGAGAACGAGTTCCACCTGTCGCTGTCCTTCGGGACGATGCTCTGGCTCTACGTGAGCAACGCCGCAGCGATCGTCTGTACGTTCGGCCTGTTCGCCCCGTTTGCTCGGGTGCGCGTACTGCGCTACATCGTCGGCGAGTTCCTCGTCGTTCAGCGTGAGGACGAGGACGCCTTCCAGGCCGGCGAAAGACGGCGCGTAGGGGCCGCCGGGGCCGAGGCTGCGGGCGAGTGGGGGCTCGAGATCGGGATATGAGCGGCATTCCCTGCCTCTACTTCGACGGCCGCACGTCCTCCCGGCGCGAGGCCGCGCTGGACATCGAGCGCGACGGGTGGCTCGTCGTCGCCGTCTCCGGCGAGGCGGCTCGTCAACGCTATCGGTGGTCCGAGGTCGTCGTCCCGGATCGGATCGCACGGACCCCGCGCTTCATCCGGCTGCCCGAGGGCAGGGTATGCGAGGTTCGCGACAACGACGCTCTCGACGCGCTCCTCGCGGGCTTGCGGCACGAAGTCCGTCGCCCACGCATGTTCGGCCGTGCCGTTCACGCCCTGTCGAACAGCTGGCTTGGCTCCGCGGTGGCGCTGGCGGCGGTTGCGGCGGTTCTCTTCTCGTTCACCGAGTGGGGCGCTCCGCTCCTGGCTCGGTCCGTCGTCGCCGCGACCCCGCCCGAGGTGGAGGCCCTGCTGGGTCGGAATGCGCTGGGTCTGATGGAGGACCTCCGCTTGGTGGCGCCTTCCGAGCTCGAGCCGGACCGACGGAACGAGCTCCTCGCCTCGTTCGTCGCGATGCGGGATCTTGCGGGCGTCGAGGAGTCGACGCTCAAGTTCTATCTCGGCCGGCGGATCGGCGCGAACGCGTTCGCGCTTCCCGGCGGAACGGTCGTCGTCACGGACGAGTTGATCGAACTCGCCGAGCACGACGAGGAGATCCTGGCCGTTCTCGCCCACGAGCTGGGGCATGTCCAGGGCCGCCACGTGCTGCGCCGACTCGCTCAGACATCGTCGATGCTCGTTCTGTGGTCGGCGTTCACCGGCGATGTGTCCGCCTCGTTTCTGGCCGTTCTCGGGCCGGACCAGCTTCTGGCTCAGCGCTACTCCCGCGCCTTCGAGCGGGAGGCAGATGCGCTCGCAGCCCGCCTTCTCAAGCGGCAGGGGATCTCGCCGACCCGGTTGGGCGATATTCTCCAACGCCTCGAGAGCGGAGCGGTGGACGCTCCGGCCTGGCTGTTGAGCCACCCGGGCGCCGCGGAACGAGCCCGCAGCATGGAAGAGGCGGACGGCCTCGGAGACGAGTCGTAAGGTCCCGGGCAGGGCGGCGGCGAGAGCGTTCGCCGGGTGGCTCGGCGAGTGCGTGCGGATGCCGTAACTTCCGTGTTTTCACGAGTTGCGTGACAATCCCGGAGTCGCCGAGAAGCAGCCTCGTCGGCCCGCGGGAGGCCGGTTTCGGCTATCATGACGTTCCTTGCGGAGCCGCCGGCCGCGGCCCGCGGCGGACGATCAGCGGAGGACGAGATGAGGAGACCTGCAGCGATCGATTCACGAAAGGTCGGCGCCAGGTGTCGGCGTATCGCCGTTCCTGGTTTCTGGTTGCTGACGGCGGCGCCCCTCGCACTGCTCGCCGGTTTGCCTGCGCTCGGACAGGAGGCAGCCGACTCGAACGAGCTTGACCGCGTACTCGCCATGCACAACGAGGCCCGCGGCGGTCTCGAAGCTCTGCGGGCGGTTCAAACGATGCGCGCTCGGGCGACGCTTCGGATGCAGGGCATGGAGGCGCCGTTCACCGTCCTGTCGCGGCGTCCGAACCAGTTGCGGATCGACGCGGAATTCGGCCCCGGCATGGCGCTGATCCAGGCCTACGACGGTCAGCAGGCGTGGGCGCAGCAGCCCGGTGATCCGAAGCCTTCGACGCTCGACGGTGCAGAAGCGGCGGCGGTGGCTGCCGAGGCGGCGATGAACACGCCGTGGTTCGAGTTCCAGGAGGACGGCTACCAGGTCGAGCTGGCCGGGCGTGAACAGATCGCCGGCGGCGAGGCCTGGAAGCTCGTCGTCACGACGCCGCAGGGGAGCGTCCAGCAGGTGTTCATCGATGTCGCCGACGGCCTGATGAAGCGGCGCGTGGCGGACGCGGACTTCGGCTTCGGGGTCCAGGAGTCCGTGACGACGTACGAGGACTTCCGCGAGGTCGACGGGCTGGTCATCGCTCATCGCCATACGGCGACCAGCCCGATGGGCGAACTGCCGCTCGTGTTCGAGTCGTTCGAGCTGAATCCGGAGATCGACCCCGACGTGTTCTTCCTCCCGGGACAGGCGGCGGACGCCTCGTTGGGGCTTGACGACGTCCTGGCCCGTCATCTCGAAGCTCGCGGCGGCGGCGATGCGGCCGAGGTCGAGACGGTGAGCGGCAGCGGCACGATCGTCTTCTTGGGATTCGAGGTGCCGATGACGGTGAAGTTCGCGCGGCCGGGGGCGTTTCGTATCGACATCGACCTCCAGGGCCTGGCGATGATCCTGGCCTACGACGGCGAGACCGCCTGGAACGTGTCGCCGATGCAGGGCATTACGCTGCCGACGCCTCTGCCTGCCGAGACGGCGGCCGGCGCCGCGATTCTCGCCGACTTCCTCTGGGGGATGCTCGCGAATCGAGACGCGAACGGCCTCGAGGTGACGCTGGCCGGGATCGACAAGGTGGACCGTGACGAGACGTACCGGCTCGACCTGACGACCGCCGAGGGCGAAAGCCGCATTCTCCAGGTCGGCGGCGAGGACTTTCTCGAACGCCAGTTCGCTTTCGACGGAGCGTTTCTCGGCTCGGCGGGACGGATCGAGGTGACGTTGGCCGATTACCTGGACGTCGGCGGTCTTCAGGTTCCTGGAACGATCCGCATCGCGGTGGACGGCCAGGTCGCCGCCGAACTCCGGATCCAGGAAGCTGAAGCCGGGGTCGAGTTCGCCCCGGGTTCGTTTAGCATGCCCGCTCCCCCTGAACCGGAGGCGGCAGGAGATCCGGCCGCTTGACTCAAGGAGCGATTCTGATGCCGAATTCCCACTCTCGGATGGCGTCGCGGTTTGCCGCTTGCCCGGCTTCCTTCGGCGCGTTGGCATGCACCCTGTTCATCCTGACGCCTGCGTTCGCGGGGGCGACGGATGACGACGGCGAACCCGCCGTCGACCTGGCCGAGACGATTGTCGTCACGGCTTCGCGGGCCGAGCAGCAGCTCGGCGAGGTGACCGCGAACGTCTCCGTATTGAGCGGCGAGGAACTCCGGGCGAGTTCGTCGCTCGCGCTCGACGATACGCTGCGGAGGCTCCCGGGCTTCAGTCTGTTTCGTCGGAACAGTTCCCTCGTCGCGCATCCGACGAGCCAGGGCGTGTCGCTTCGCGGCATCGGACCGAGTGGCGTGAGCAGGACGCTCGTGCTGCTCGACGGTCTGCCGCTGAACGATCCGTTCGGCGGCTGGATCTACTGGGGTCGGGTGGGCCGCGAGGGCCTCGACCGGATCGAGGTCGTGCGCGGAGGCGGTTCCAGCTTGTGGGGCAACGCTGCGCTTGGCGGCGTCATCCACCTCGTCACCTCTTCGCCGTCGCCGTCGGGCAGTTCGGTACGTCTGTCCGCAATGGCCGGCGATCAGGGTGTGGTTTCCGGGGACGTCTGGTTCGGCCAGGGCTTCGAGCGGGGGTCGCTCACGCTCTCCGCGCGCAGCTTCGACAGCGATGGCTACCCGGTCGTGCGTGCGGACCAGCGCGGCGTGATCGACGTCGACGCCTACTCGGAGCAGACGAGCTTCGGCGGCCGGCTGAACCTGTCGCCGAACGAACGACTGTCGTTCGGCATCGGCGGCGACACGCTGGACGAGGACCGTGGCAACGGCACGCCGCTGACCGGCAACGATACGGAGTCGATGTCGGCCAGGGTGACTGCCGACTTCGTCCTCGGCAACGGTGATTCCTGGACAGTTCGAGGCTTCTCTCACGAACAGGAGTTCGCGAGCAGCTTCAGCGCTCAGGAGGCGGATCGGTCGGCGGAGCGGCCGGCGCTCGACCAGTGGCTGGTCGACTCGAATGCCGTGGGCCTCGGCGCCCAGTGGCGACGCGGGGCGGACTCCGGCGCGTGGACGGCGGGCGCCGAGTGGCGGAGCGTCGATGGCGCGACGAACGAGGACTTCTTCTACACGACCCAGTTCAATCGGCGTCGGATGGCCGGAGGCGACCAGACGATCGGCGGCGCCTACCTCAAGCGACGTCTGAGTCTTGGCGAACGGCTGGAACTCGAGCTCGGCGCCCGGATTGATCGATGGCAGACCGGTTCGGGGCTCCGGCTCGAGACGAACAAGGCGGACGGTTCGATCCGCCGTGACGACGCGTTCGACGATCGGCGGGAAACGGCGGCGTCGCCCCGCGTCGGTTTCCTCTATCGTCTCGACCTCGGCTGGCGCCTGCGGGGCTCGGCGTACGGCGCGTTCCGGGCGCCGACCGTGAACGAGCTCTATCGGCCCTTCCGGGTGCGGAACGACATCACCGAGGCGAACGAGTTGCTCGAGCCTGAGCGGCTGCGAGGCGTCGAGTTCGGCGCCGAGCGCTACCAGGGCGGCTCGCGGCTTTCCTTCAACGCCTTCTACAATCGGATCGAGGACCCGATCGCCAACGTGACTCTGGCCTCGATCGCGACGAGCCAGGTCTTCGCCCCTTGCGGTTTCGTACCCGGTGGCGGCGCCTGCCGGCAACGGCTCAACCTGGATCGCACCCGGGTTCAGGGGCTCGAAGCGGAGCTTCGGCAACGCATCGATGACGAGTGGAAGGTCTACGTGTCCTACCTCTACAGCAATGCCGAAGTGGAGAGTGCTGCGAGCTTCCCGGAACTCGAAGGCCGTCGCCTGGCGCAGACTCCGGAACACGCGGCGAGCCTGGGCCTCGAGTATTCGAACGCGAAACTGCTGGATGCCCGCTTGGGCGTGCGCCTCGTCGGCTCGCAGTTCGAGGACGACCTGAACGCGCGGCCGCTCGAGAGCTTCACCGTCGTCGATCTCGCTTTGGCGCGTCGGTTCGGCGGGCGCTGGCAGGCTTTTGCCGGTCTCGACAATCTGCTCGATGAGAACGTCCAGGTCGGCATCTCGGGAACGGGTCTGGTGACGATCGGCGCTCCGCGGATGGTGCACGCAGGAGTTCGGTTGGCGGTCGGGCCATAGAGCCGCGGGGAGCCGAGTTGGCGACCCGAGTGACAGCCGAGACGCTCTCGCGGCGGCAGCGGGAGATATCCGTCTCGGAGTTCTTCGCGAAGAACCGGCACCTGCTCGGTTTCGACTCGCCCCGCAAGGCCCTGCTGACGACGATCAAGGAGGCGGTCGACAACTCGCTCGATGCCTGCGAGGAAGCGGGCATCCTGCCGGAGATCCGCGTCGAACTCGTCGCTGGCGAGCAGGCGAACCGGTACATCGTCCGCGTTACGGACAACGGGCCCGGCGTGGTCCCCGAGCAGGCGCCGAAGATCTTCGGACAGCTCCTCTACGGCTCGAAGTTCCACAGCCTGAAGCAGAGCCGGGGACAGCAGGGAATCGGCATCTCGGCGGCGGCGATGTACGGCCAGTTGACCACTGGTCGACCGGCGACGATCGAGTCGCGGACCGGTCCCGACGCGAAGGCCTACGCGTTGGAGGTGATGGTCGACACGAACACGAACAAACCGAAGCCAATCAACCGACGCACCCTTCCCGACTGGCCCCTGGACCACGGCACCCTGGTCGAGATCGAGCTGGAGGCGAAGTACCTGCGTGGCCGGCAGTCGGTGGAGGAGTTCCTCTACCAGGTGGCCGTGGCGAACCCTCACGCGACGTTGCACTATGAGGACCCTGGCGGCGAGAGCGTTTCCTATCTGCGAACGGTCGAACGGAATCCGGTTGCCCCGCGCGAGATCAGGCCGCATCCCCACGGCGTCGAATTGGGGGTGCTCATGAAGATGCTCCAGTCGACGCGACACCGGACGATTACCCAGTTCCTTTCCCGCGACTTCAGCCGGATCTCGCCGCAGCTGGCCGGCGGCTTGGCGAAACGCGCCGGAATCAACCCGAAGGCGAGGCCGAACACGGTCGCCCGGCAGGCCGTCGATGCGCTCTATGGCGCCCTGAATGACAAGAAGACCCGCATCCGGCCGCCCTCGACGGACTGCCTGTCTCCGATTGGCGTACAGGAGCTTCTCGCCGGGCTCACGCGCGGCGTCCGGGCCGAGTTCTACACCGTCGAGACCCGTCGACCGGTGGTCTACCGAGGGAATCCGTTCCAGGTCGAGGTCGGGGTGGCCTGGGGTGGGGATCTTCCCGCCGACGACCTGGCCCGCGTGCTGCGCTTCGCGAATCGAGTTCCTCTCCAGTACTTCGCCGGCTCCTGCTGCATCACGAAGGCCGTCATGGACGTATCCTGGAAGAACTATGGACTCTCTCAGTCCCGCGGCGCCTTGCCTTCAGGCCCGCTGATCGTCCTCGTTCACCTGGCTTCGGTCTGGGTGCCCTTCAGTTCCGAGAGCAAGGTCGCCGTTGCGGACTATGACGAGATTCGAAAGGAAATCAAGCTGGCCGTCCAGACCTGCGGTCGCCGATTGGGCCAGTACGTCAAACGCAAGGCACGGGCAAAGAGCGAAGCGCGTCGTCGCGAGGTCTTCAACCTCTACATCGAGGAGGTCGTCAACTCGGTCGAGGCGATCACGGGCCGCGATCAGAAGCGCTTCCGCGAGCATCTGCTCGCCATCAGCGAACGGAAGACGGAACTCGCGGGAATGCTCGAAGAAGCGAACGGCGCAGCGGTCGCCGAGGCGTTGGAGGAGAGCGAGAATGTGCTGGTCGTCGATGGGGATGGCGAACCGTCGGCGCCGGCGCCCGTCGTCGCCGCCGACTCGGCGTCGCAGACGAGTCTGCAGATGGAACTCGGCTGACTCTCCGGACCGGACGATCTGGAGTTCGTAGCGTGGCCGGGAAGGAGAACGTGGACCAGGGCGGCGGCAGCAGCGGCGCGAACGGCGTCGGCGAGGATGCGTCGAGGCCGGCGCAGCCGCCGCGACTGAAGATCCCGGCGCGCCTCGACGCACGCGGCAAGATCGACTACCTGGCGCGGCAGACCGTCCGGATGGCCCGGGGCGAGATCGAGCCCTTCGTCGATATCCCGTCCCGGACCCTGTCGAATGTGTCGTTTTCGAAGCGCAAGAAGATCCTCGAAATGGGCGACGCGACCCAGCGGCGTTCGCTGTTCAATCTGAACCAGGCGCGGAAGTACATGCAGACGATGCTCGTCGCGCGCGGTTGCTCTCAGCTCCTCGACGAACAGAAGACGACGAGCATCCGCGATCTCTACTACATGAGCAAGCACACGCTCGCCGACGGCCGGGAGAACACGTTCGAGGGCCAGGAGGAGTCGGATCCCATCATCGAGGATCTGGAGGTTGCGCTCGGGGCGTTGCGCGAGGAGCTTCACCTGTTCGCCGCAAAGCGGGGCTCGGTCGTCGGCCCGCTGACGCTGGTCGACGCCGGCGACGTCATCGATCTGTCGCGGATGGGCTCGGGCGGCTGGTCCGTGCCCGGAATCGTCGAGCCGGACACGATCCGGTTCGTCGGCCACGGCGCGGAGTTCATCCTGCTCGTCGAGAAAGAGGCGGTTTGGGCGCGTCTGAACGAGGACAAGTTCTGGAAGCGCCACAAGTGCATTCTGGTGACCGGCCAGGGGCAGCCGCCGCGCGGCGTTCGGCGCCTCCTCTACCGCATGGTCGAGGAACTCAAGCTGCCGCTCTACGTCTTCGTCGACAACGACCCTTGGGGCTACTACATCCACTCGGTGGTCAAGCAGGGGTCGATCGGCCTGGCCTTCGAATCGAAGAGAATGGCAGTGCCGAAGGCCCGGTTCATCGGCCTGTCGAGCTTCGATCCGAAGATCTACGGGCTCTCCGAGGATGTCAGCATCCGGTTGAACGATCAGGATCGCGCCCGAGCGAGGGAGATTCTCGACTACGAGTGGTTTTCCGCTCGTGCCTGGCAGAAGGAGATTCGCAACATGCTGCGCTCCGGGGTCAAATGGGAGCTCGAGGCCCTGTCGAGCCGCGGTCTCTCCTTCGTTACCGAGGAGTTTCTTCCCAGGAAGATCGCGGATCGGGATTGGCTGTAGTCCGCGGCCTCGTCTTCCGAAGTGTCCCGCCAGCCTGGCGGTTCGAGGCACGGCCCAACCAGTAGAGGTTTCTTCGGCCGTCCGCCCCGTCCGCGCGGTAGCGGTCGACCTCGTTGAGTGCGAGGTCCTGAATCAGCAGGGCGAGCTCGTCCTCGGTCGTCTCGTGGCAATAGCGACGGGCCGTCGAATCCGCGCCGCCCCAGCGGAGCAGATGATCGCCGTTTTCGAGCCGGGCCGGGTCGACATCGGTCTCGACGTCCCAGTCGAGCCGGCGGCGAGCGAAGTCGGGAGCATCCGTGAACTGCCAGCAGGTGATCGCGAGCAGTCCTCCGGGCGCCAGCGCGGCGGCAGCCCGTTCGATCGCTTGGCGGCGCAGAGCGAGGCCCGGCAGGTGATGGAGAACGCCGAAGAGAACGACGAGGTCGAAGGCGCCGAGGTCGAGTGGGCACGACTCGAGGTCGGCGATGTCGAACCGGATGTTCAGGTGTGCCGCGCTCGCGCGCCGAGCGCGGCCGACGAGGTTCGGGCTCAGATCGATGCCGCGATAGTGAAACGGCCGCCGACTCCGCAGTTCGGAATTCCGTTCGAGGAACAGGGCGAAGCGGCCGTTGCCGCAACCCAGGTCGAGGACTCTGAGCGCCGCGGCCCTTCTGCTCGGACCGCCGCGGGCGCCGTCGTCGCCTTCGTCGGCCGCGGCCGCAAGCCGGACGACCCGCCGCCAGCCGGGCCAGCCGGCGGCGTGTCTCGTCCGGTCGAAGTCGCGGGCGTTCCTCGCGTAGAACGCGGCGTTCATCTGCCGCAGCCTGTCGCGCGTTCGGGCGTCCACGGGCTTCGGGGCGGATCTTGCGCCCTATGGGGCACCCAGGCTGAGGCCGCCGTCTACGGGCAGCAGCGCGCCTGTGATCCAGTCGTTCCGGGGGTCGCTCAGGAAGAGAACGGCGCGGGCGATGTCGCCGGGCCTGCCGACCCGCCCGAGGGGCACGGCCGGGCCGAAACCGTCCAGGAAGGCGGAGGCTTCGTTCGGCGGCATGATCGTCTCGAAGATCGGCGTTTGTACGACGCCCGGGAGCACCGCATTCACGCGGATGCGGTCGCGCGCAAGCTCGAGCGCCAGGCTGCGGGTCAGAGCGTCGACGCCCGCCTTCGCGGCGGAGTAGACCGAGCAGTCGGCTACAGCGGACAGGGTGACCGACGAAGAGATGTTGACGATCGCGCCGCGGCCGGCGTCCCGCAGGTAGGGAATTGCCGCGCGGGTCGCGAACAACACACCCTTCAGGTCGATGTCGACGACGAGGTCGACCGGGTCCGGCCCCGTCTCCTCGCGGTCTCCGCCACAGGCGAGTGGCCCGGCCCGATAGACGCCGGCAGAGTTGACCAGCAGGTCGAGGCCCCGGAGTTCCGTCGCAGCGCGATGGACAATCGCCGCTGCGCCCGAGCTGGTTGAGACGTCGCCGGTCACCGCGAACGCCTTGCCGCCGGCCGTCCGGATCTGCTCGGCAGCGGCCTCCACGAGATGACTTCGCCTTCCGGCCAGCGCGACGCGGCAGCCGCCGCGAGCCAGCGCGTCGGCGATTTCGCGCCCGATGCCGCTGCCGCCGCCGGTGACCAGGGCCTTGCCTCCGCGGAAACGCTCCGTTTCGGCGACCGGGACATCTGTCTCGCCGACCGGTTTCGCTGGGTCGTCAGGCTCGGAATGCTCGCCCTTGCCGTAGTAGGTTCCCATCATGAACGGGACGATAACCGCCAGCCTCGAGCGTATCGAGGGAACGTCGGAACGGACGCCTTCCGGGTCGCGGCGGAACGCCGCCCTGGCCGGACCGCGGGCACGTCCGTACGAGGCGCGGCGGTGAGTTCCGAGCGGGGCAGCTATCGGTTCGAACCGGAACGACACGTCACCGAACTCGAGGCGATCATCGGCGCCATCGAGAGCGCGGCACGGTTCGAGGCTCGCGATCTCGAGACGCTGCTTCGCCGCCACCCGAAGGACGGCCGCGGGTTCTTTTCGAAGAGCGAGTTGATCCGCGGCTACCGGGCGCTGCGGCCCGAGTCCGCCGGGGAGGACCGGTTCGTCGACCGGGTGCGGATGAAGCCGGTGCGAACACTGAGCGGCGTGGCGCCGGTCACCGTGCTGACGAAGCCCTACCCTTGCCCGGGCCGCTGCATCTTCTGTCCGAGCGACGTGCGGATGCCGAAGAGCTACCTCTCTTCGGAGCCGGGAGCCCGACGCGCGGCGGCGCATCAGTTCGACCCGTACCGCCAGACTCTCGCGCGGCTGCGAGCGCTTCACCACACGGGGCATCCGGTGAACAAGGTCGAGTTGATCGTCCTCGGCGGTACCTGGTCGAGCTATCCCGAGGCGTACCAGGTCTGGTTCGTGCTCCGTTGCCTGGAGGCGATGAACTCGTTCTTCGATGTCCTCGGAGAGCAGGAAGACCCCTTCGACGGGTTCGAGCCGGCGGTCGACTACCGGCAACTCGAGGAGGCGGTCGATGGCCGAGCGGTGGGCTGGACCGCGACCGAGGCCGACGGCGACCGCGCTCGCGTCCAGCCGAGCCGGCGTCGCCGAGCCGAAAGAGACTACAACCGGGTCGTCCGGGATTGGACGGCGGCCCATCCGCGGGCGGCATCCGAGGCCGCGCGTCAGACCGCGTCCTGGGCGGACCTCGAGGCGGCCCAGCGCTTGAACGAGACGTCGCGGGTGCGCTTGGTCGGTCTCTCGCTCGAGACCCGCCCGGACCGCGTCGATCCCGCCGAGGCGCTCTGCATGCGCCGGCTCGGCGCTACGAAGGTGCAGATCGGCATCCAGAGCATGGACGACGAGGTGCTTCTCGCGAATGGCCGCGGCCATGATGTGGAGCAGACCCGCCGCGCGGTGCGAACGCTGCGTCACTGCGGCTTCAAGATCCAGGCGCACTGGATGCCGAATCTCTACCGGTCGACCCCGGCGGAGGACTGCCGCGATTTCGACCGGCTGTTCGACGACCCCGGGGCGCGGCCGGACGAGTTGAAGATCTACCCCTGCTCCCTGCTCGAGAGCGCGGCGCTGATGGCCCATTTCCAGCGCGGAGCGTGGCAGCCGTACGAGGGTGCGGAGCTGCTTGAGGTCCTCGTTCACTGTCTGGGCAAAACGCCTCGTTACTGTCGGCTGTCGCGGGTGATCCGGGACATTCCGGGGACCGAGATCGTGACCGGGAATCGAACGACGAACCTGCGCCAGGCGGCCGAGACGGCGACACGCGAGCGGGGAGTCAAGTGCCGGGATATCCGCGCCCGCGAGATCGCTCACCGGCGGGTCGCCCCGGACCGGCTTCGTTTGCGGCGGATGGAGTATGAGGCGGCTCTGGGTACCGAGGTGTTCCTGGAGTTCGTGGCCGGACAGGACCTGCTCGCCGGCTTTCTGCGGCTTCGTCTTCCGCCGCGGTCCGGACGGGCTCTGGGCGAGCCGCCTCCGATCGCCGAAATCGCGGGCGCTGCGCTGATCCGCGAGGTCCACGTCTACGGTGCGGTGGTGGGCTTTGGGGAGCGCGGCGCCGGTCGCTCCCAGCACGCTGGACTCGGCCGCAGACTGATCGCGGAGGCGCTCGACA
The DNA here is from genome assembly GCA_965219625.1 of Candidatus Multivoraceae bacterium. GTDB lineage: Bacteria > Acidobacteriota > Thermoanaerobaculia > Multivoradales > Multivoraceae > Multivorans. The sequence continues at coordinate 3,124,685 of OZ244782.1, forward strand.
TCGCAGCGGCCGCCGGATTCGAGCGCGTCGCGGTCATTTCCTCGGTCGGTACGCGCGCGTACTATCGGCGGCTCGGCTTCAGCGACGGCGAGCTGTACCAGCATCGGCCGACGCGTCCGGGCCTCGAATCGAGCCCCCGACAGAGCCCCGGGGAGGCGCCTCGTTGAACGCTCTGGTCACCGACCTCTACCAGTTGACGATGGCGCAGGGGTACTGGCAGCACGGCCTTCATCTCGACCGTGCCAGCTTCTACCTTTCGATGCGCCGAACGCCGTTCGGCGGCGGATTCGCTGTCGCGGCCGGCCTCGAGCAGGTCGTGTCGTTCCTGGACGGGCTCCGCTTCCGGGTGGAGGACATCGAGTACCTCGCGAGTCTGAATGGCCACGACGAGAGGCCGCTGTTCGCCCGCGACTTTCTCGACGCGCTGCCGACGCTCGACCTCGCCGTATCGTTGGCGGCGGCGCCGGAGGGGACGGCCGTGTTCGCGCGCGAGCCGTTGCTTCGCGTCGAGGCGCCGCTGCTCGTCGGGCAGTTGATCGAGACTCCCGTGCTGAACATGATCAACTTCCAGACCCTGGTCGCGACGAAGGCGGCGCGGATCTGCCACCTGGCTGCGGCTGGCCAGCCGGTGCTCGAGTTCGGGCTCAGGCGGGCGCAGGGCTTCGACGGCGCTCTGAGCGCGAGCCGCGCTGCCTATCTCGGGGGCTGCATCGCGACGTCCAACCTCGAGGCGGGCGATCGTTACGGCATCCCGGTGCGCGGCACCCATGCCCACAGTTGGGTGCAGGCCTTCGATTCGGAGGCCCGGGCCTTCGACGCGTTCGCCGAGACGATGCCGAACAACTGCGTGCTCCTGGTGGACACGTATGACGTCGACGCAGGGGTCGAGCACGCGATTGCGACGGCGCATCGTCTCGAACAGCGCGGGCAGCGTCTGTCGGGTATCCGGCTCGACTCTGGGGATCTGCTCCAGCTGAGCCGCCGAGCGCGGGAACGGCTCGATCAGGCCGGGCTCGAGAACGTCGCGATCGTCGTCAGCGACAACCTGGACGAGAAGCGGATCATGGAACTCAGGAGCGCCGGCGCCGCCATCGACATCTGGGGCGTCGGAACGCGGCTGGTGACCGCCGCGGGGGGAGGGGCTCTGGGCGGCGTGTACAAGCTGTCGGCGATCAGGGCTCGCACCGAGGAGCGTTGGCGGCCCGTCTTCAAGTTCGGCGCGGGCGTGGAGAAGGCGTCCCTGCCCGGCCGGCTCGGCGTGCGGCGCTATCGAGGGAGCGGGGGACAGCTCGCCCGCGACGTGATCTACAGCCTGGACGACGAGCCGGTCGGCGGCAGCGATCTTCTGCTGCCCGTTCTCGACCGTGGCCGGTTGCTCGCGCCGCTGCCGGATCTCGAGGCGTGCCGGGATCTTGCGGCGCGGGAGGTTGCCTCCCTGCCGCCGGGGCTCTTGGCGCTCGACTGCGAGGCGGCGGCGCCGGTCGAGGTCGCTTCCTCGTTGCGTCGAACGTGCGACGATCTGGCGCGGCGGCGGGGCGCCGCGGCGCCGGGTCATTCATAATCCGGGAATGTCTGCTTCGAGCGCCGAGGTCGCGGCGCAACGGTTCGACGATCTCTACGAGCACGGGTTCGCTCGCGTTGCGGTTTGCCTGCCACGCGTCGAGATCGCTGATCCGGCGACGAACGGAGCGCGCGCGCTCGAACTCGGTCGCCAGGCGGACGAGGCCGGCGCCGCGGTCGCCCTGTTTCCGGAGCTCAATCTCTCCGGCTACTCGCTCGACGATCTGTTCCACCAGTCCGCAGTGATCGAGGCCTCGCGCGCGGCGCTCGTCGAGTTGGCCGCAGCGTCGAAGGACCTTCGAACGACGCTCATCGTCGGCCTGCCGCTCTTGATTGACGGCGCCGTGTTCAATGTCGCCGCGGTGGTGAACCGTGGACGAGTGGCCGGCATCGTGCCGAAGACATATCTGCCGAACTACCGCGAGTACTACGAGCAGCGTTACTTCGCGGCCGCCGAGGTCCGGCGTTCGGTTCAGGTCCGTCTGGGTACGGAGGATGTGCCCTTCGGCGAAGACCTCGTGTTCGACATGGGCCCGCGACCTTCGTTCCGTTTTCACGTGGAGATCTGTGAGGACCTGTGGTCGCCGCTGCCGCCGAGCACGTTCGGCGCGCTTGCCGGCGCGTCCGTGTTGTTCAACCTGTCGGCCAGCAACGTGACGATCGGCAAGGCGGACTACCGGCGGCTTCTCTGCGCGTCGCAGTCTGGCCGGACGCTCGCGGCGTACGTCTACGCAGGCGCAGGGGCCGGCGAGTCGACGACGGATCTCGCCTGGGACAGTCACGGCCTGATCTACGAGAACGGCGAGCGCCTGGCCGAGTCGGAGCGCTTCAACCAGGAGGCGCAAATGATCACCGCCGACGTCGACCTGGAACGACTTCGCCAGGAGCGTCTGCGGGTGTCGACGTTTCGCGACGCGACGCGGCTCGAGCAATCCGGTCGTTCGGTGCGGCCGGTTCAGGTTTCTGTGGAACGGCGTGCCGGTCCGGTCCTCCTCGAACGGGAGATTCAGCGGTTTCCTTACGTTCCGGCAGAGGTCGACGCGCGCGATGAGCGCTGCGCCGAAGCGTTCGAGATCCAGGTCGCCGGCCTGGCCCAGCGGCTTCGGGCGACCGGCATCGAGAAGGTCGTCATCGGCGTCTCGGGCGGTCTCGACTCGAGCCATGCTCTGATCGTCTGCGTCCAGGCGCTCGACCGCCTGGGTTTGCCGGCGTCGAACGTGCTCGCCTACACGCTTCCCGGCTTCGGCACCTCCGCGCGCACCTACGAGAACGCGAATCGGCTGATGGAAGCGCTCGGTGTCTCGGCGTCCGAGATCGACATCCGGCCGCCGAGCGAGCGGATGCTCGAGGCGATCGATCATCCCTGGGGGCGCGGTGAGCGCGGCGCCGAGGTCTACGACGCGACGTTCGAGAACGTCCAGGCCGGCGAGCGGACCTCCCATCTGTTCCGGCTCGCGAATCGGAACCAGGCACTCGTCGTCGGCACCGGCGATCTCTCGGAGCTCGCGCTCGGCTGGTGCACCTACGGCGTTGGTGACCAGATGGCGCACTACAGCGTGAATGCCTCCGTGCCGAAGACGCTGATCCAGCACCTCATCCGCTGGGTCGTCGAGCGCGGGGAGTTCGGCTCCGACGCCAGCGAGACGCTGCAGTCGATCCTCGACACGGAGATCTCGCCGGAACTCGTGCCGGCGGCAGCCGCCGGCGCCCACGCGGACGGTGAACCCGCGCAGTCGACCGAAGAGGTCATCGGCCCGTTCGAACTGCAGGACTTTCATCTCTACTACGTGAGTCGCTACGGCTACCGGCCGAGCCGCGTCGCCTACCTCGCGCGCGAGGCCTGGGGCGACCGGAACCGAGGCGCCTGGCTCGACACGCTCGCCGGGGAGGACCGGAACGAGTACTCCCTCGACCAGATCAAGCATTGGCTCGAGGTGTTCCTCGTCCGTTTCTTCGGCGTCAGCCAGTTCAAGCGCTCGGCTCTGCCGAACGGTCCCAAGGTCGGTTCGGGCGGCGCCCTGTCGCCGCGCGGCGACTGGCGGGCGCCGTCGGACGGCAGCCCGGCGGCGTGGGTCGAGGAGCTGCGGCGGAACGTACCGTAGCCCGCTCGAGGGACTCGAACGTCTTCGCTTCGCGCCGTAGAGCCCGGCCCGTGCGTTTCAGATGGAGGCCAGCGGAGTCGGCAGGCCGGCGAGCGGCGCCCGGGTGCGGAAGATCGAGCCGCCGCGTTCCGGTTCGTCGCGGTTGTCCGCGGTGACGATGTACAGGTCCCGTCGGTCACAGCCCCCGAAGCAGAGGCTCGTGACGTTCCGCGCGGGTACGTCGAGGCGGCCGAGGATGCGGCCGTCGGGCGCGAAGCGAGTCACAGAGCCGCCGGCGAAGCAGGCGACCCACAGGCAGCCCTCCTCGTCGACCGCCAGGCCATCCGGTCGCCCGCGTTCGGGCTCTGCGAGAGCGCGCCGATTCGAGCAACTGCCATCCTCGTTCACGTCGTGGGCGATCACGTGGTTGCGCGCCGTATCCACGTGGTAGAGCGTCCCGCCGTCCGGCGAGAAGCCGATGCCGTTCGTCAGGCTCACGTCGTCGTAGAGCATCTTCGCTCTGTGCTCGGCTTCCACTCTCCAGCACTCGCCGGGAGTTCGCTCGGTTGCGCCCCCGAACGGGTCGGTACGCATCGTGCCGGTGATCACGCAACCGGCGGAATCGATGAACAGATCGTTGAAGCCAGGCGTGTCGGGCGGGTCGAACAGGATGCGCGTCTCGCCGCGCTGGACGTGACAGATGTTCCGTCCCGAGCAGACGATGCCGCCGTCCGCGTGGAGCGCGATGCCGCCAACGCCGCGCCTCTTCGGCACGACCGTCTCGACGTCGCCGTTCGGACTTCGTCGATAGACGCCGCCCTTGTGCACGTCGCTGAAGTAGAGCCGGTCCTCGTCGTCGACCCGCGGCCCTTCGATCAGGGTGTAGCCGGATGCAAGAAGTTCCATCGCGTGGCGCCGTCGCGGGCGACTCTAGCAAGCGCCGGCAAGCCTGGTACCGAACAGCCGCGCCCGTTCGGTGGTCAACGATCCGGAGCGCGGCGTGATGGGCCATGTGCCCGACGGTCGTGGCCGTTCGGCCATCGACGGTTACTTCGAGGGTCCGGGCGAGACGACCTGCGCGGGCATCGAGCAGGTGGCGATGGACATGTGGCCGGCCTGCATCACTTCGTTGAAGGCGTACACGAACGCGGCGATCGTGCACGAACGGTTCCACGTCGTCGCGCACCTGAACTACGTCCCGCTACAGCGAGCGGTTCCGCGGCCGTGGTAGGAGGCTAGCCGGGTCAACCTCAGGATGAGCCTGCTAAGCTGACTGAAACTGCACACGGAGGGTCTCCGCGATGATGAGATGCCATTGCCCTATGCTCGCCGCCGTCCTGTCTTCCGTTCTCGCCGCAAGCGTTGGGGTCGCATACGCGCAGAATCGCACCGGCGACAGCCCAGAGATTGAACACCGGGACATCGAGATACTCGAGTCCCCAGTCCCGGGTTTGAGACCGATGCCGCCAAGCGTCGACGGCATCACGGATCGCCATCAGCTTCTGCTGGCGCTCGATGCGATGAGCGACTTCGAGTTGTTCCATGTCCACCAGGTGTGGGCCGTCGCGTTCCGCAGAGAGAGCGATGTTCCTTTGTCCTTTCCGCCCGTGCTGGTCGAGATGCGTCGCGAAGCCGAGGAGTTCATTCTCACGGCGGATGAAGAGCGATCCTCTCTTGCCTACTTGCTCTTGCGCGAGTATAGAGAAAAGCGCTTGGAGGAACGTCTGGAGAGGCTGTTCCCAAAAGTCCATAGCTTGCCTGCGGAACCAGGGTTGATGGGATTGGCGTCTCCGATGAGAGACGAGCCATGGTCGGAGAGGGACTGCCGCGAGTCGCCTTTAGGTTCGCCTTTACGCAGACAGCATGCCGACGCCGTCCGCATCAACATCATGTGGAACTTGGTCGACTTGTGCGTGTCGGTGCCCATTCAAGATGGAAGCTGCGGCGAGCGAGCGCACTATGTGCTTGACGCGGAGATCAAGATGGGCCGAGAATGCCAGGGAAAGCCCCTCGGCTTGAGAAGCCAAGCGTGTCTGGATGCGCAGAGACACCACTTGGCTCACGTCCTGGAGATGCAGGAGTGTTGGAGGAAGGACTGGTACGACAGCAGGGGCGAGTTCGGACCACCGCAGTGGTACCGCGGTTGGCAGCCGCGCGGCTGCGACAGTCTGGCGAACAGGTGCTCGTCGGGGCAACTCCAGCCTGGAGACCTTTGTTAGAGCGTCTCGCTTCGTTCCCCGCTTCCTGGCGGCCTTTCGTGGCCGGGCAGCGCCGGTCTAGTTCGTTGGACAATTGAGGTTGACCCGGTTTCGTGGACACTACTTCCTTGGAGAAGGAGGTATCCACGATGGGAAGATCGAGACCTCGGTACCCGGCAGAGTACCGGCGGCAGATGGTGGAACTGGTCCGGTCCGGGCGCAGCCCGGACGACTTAGCCAGGGAGTTCGAGCCTTCCGCTCAGTCCGTCCGCAACTGGGTCAGTCAGGCTGACCGTGATGAGGGCCGCCGGAATGACGGCCGCACGACAGCGGAGCGGGAGGAGCTGCGCCGGCTGCGACGTGAGGTCCGTCGGCTGCGCGAGGAGCGTGCGATTCTGGCAAGAGCCACGGCTTGGTTCGCCCGGGGGACGGGTCTGAAGGGGGTCTTCAGGTTCATGAGGGCGCATCAGGCCGAGTTCCGTGTTACGACGATGGTCCGGGTGCTCGGTGTCTCCACGAGCGGGTACTACGCTTGGCTTCGTCGCCCCGAGTCGGCGAGGGAGAAGTCAGACGCCGCTCTCGCGGAGCGTGTGCGAGCGATTCACGAGCGCAGCCGGGGGACTTACGGGGCGCCACGGATTCAGGCTGAACTGGCAGACGAAGGCCTCCCAGTGGGGCGCAAGCGGGTAGCAAGACTCCTGAGGGAATCGGGTTTGCCGGGTGTCAGCCGCCGCAAGAAGCCAAGTACAACGCGGCGGGCCAAGACGGCCCGGCCAGCTCCCGACCTGGTCGTCCGGGAGTTCGCGGCGGAGGCCCCTGACCGGCTGTGGGTCGCGGACATCACGCACGTGCCGACTCTCGGGGGTTTCCTCTACCTGGCGATCGTACTGGACGTGTTCAGCCGGAGAATCGTCGGTTGGTCCATGGACCGGTCGATGGCGACGGACCTCGTCCTGGGGGCCTTGGAGATGGCCATCACCCAGCGGCGCCCCGATGAGGTGGTCCACCATTCGGATCAGGGCAGTCAGTACACTTCGCTGGCCTTCGGCGAGCGCTGCAGCGACGCCGGGATCGCCCTCTCGATGGGTTCGATCGGAGATTGCTATGACAACGCGATGGCCGAGAGCTTCTTTGCCAGCTTGGAATGCGAACTGCTAGCCCGAACTACCTTCCGCACTCACTCCGAGGCGAAGACCGAGCTCTTCCGGTACATCGAGGGCCGGTACAACACCCATCGGAGACGCTCCGCGATCGGATACCTGTCGCCCGCCAATTTCGAAAGACGATACCGAGAGGCTGCTTGATTACCTAAACACAAACTGTCCACTAAACCGGGGCAACTCCAAACTCCAGGCCCGGATTAGGGTGTGCTCCATGGTTCGAGATCAGGCCGCCGCCGCGTTCGAGTCGGCGTTCCAGACGAAGTTCCTCTAGCTAGAGCTGGAGCGCCAGCGCACGCCTCGCCACGCGGCAGGGTGGAGGAAGATGAGGACGGTGATGATCTCCAGCCGGCCGGCCCACATGTTCAGGGACAGGTAGACCTTGATCGGCCCGGAGAAGTGCGCGTAGTTCCCGTAGGGGCCGACGTCTCCCAGGCCAGGGCCGATGTTGCCGAGGGTGGCGATGCTCGCGGTGACCGCGGTCTCCATCGGGGCGCCGCTCAGGCCCAGCACGCCGACGCTGAGTGCGAACAGGACGAGGTAGAGGAGGAGGAAGGAGACGATGGCGCGGTGGATGTCGTCCGCCACCGGGCGGCCGTCGAGTCGGAGCGGGCGGACGGCGCGGGGGAAGACGGTGCGGAAGAGCTCGATCAGGGACGCCTTCGCGATGAGCCAAAGCCGGACGAGCTTGGGCCCGCCCGCGGCCGAACCGCCGCAACCGCCGCAGAACATGAGCAAGAGGAGGATGGTCTGGCCTGCCGGCGCCCACAGCGTGAAGTCCTCGGTGGCGAATCCGCTTGTCGTCAGGATCGTCAGGGTCTGGAACCCGGCGCGGCGTAGCGTCTCCTCGCTCCACAACTCGGCGCCGACCCACTGCCACAGGGTGATGTCTTCGGGCCTCAGAGTGATCCCCAGGAGCAGCGAGGCAAGGACGACGACGGCGAGATACAGCCGAAACTCCTCGCTGCGGAACAGCGCGAACGGCCGGCCGCGAACGAGCTGGAACTGCAGGGCATAGTTCGCGCCGGCGAGCAGCATGAACGCGATGACCGTCCACTCGATGGCGGTGCTGCCGTAGCCGCCGATGCTGCCCGGATGTGGCGAGAAGCCACCCGCCGAGACCGTGCTCAGCGCGTTGCAGAACGCGTCGAAGACCGGCATGTCGAACCAGATGAGGAGTCCGACCTCGAGGATCGTCAGGCTGACGTAGAGGCCGTAGAGCGCGACGGCGGTGTTCCGGATGCGGGGCGTCAGACGTTCTTCGGTCGGTCCAGGGGCTTCGGCGAAGAAGAGCTGCCTGCCGGCGATGCCGAGCGCGGGCAGGACGGCGATGAACAGGGCGATGATGCCCATGCTGCCGACCCACTCGCTCAGGCTCCGCCACAGGAAGATCCCCTCGCTGGCGCGGTCGAAGTCGGTGAGAATCGTCGCGCCGGTACCCGTCAACCCGGACATCGACTCGAACAGCGCGTCGTAGGGGTCGAAGTCGTTCGCCAGGTAGGGGACAGCCCCGATCAGGACGAGGACGAGCCACGACCCGGCGACGACGAGAAGCCCTTCCGTGCGGCGCAGCTCCATCCCGCGCCCGGGGAGCGCGCGGGAGCCGAGCCCCGCCACCAGAGCGAGCGCCGCCGCGGCGAGGAAGCCGCCGCCGCTCTGGCGGTTGCCGTAGCAGAACTCGACGACTGCCGGCGCCAGGAGGACAACGCCGAAGCAGCCGACGAGAGCAGCCGCCGTGCGGAGTACGAGGGAGAGCCGCATCGTCGACAGAGGGGCGTCAGCCGTCGTCCGGCGCCAAGCCGAAGGTGGGGCCGACGCTAGCGGCTGCCTCGGCGGCGGCGACGATCAGCAGGCGGTCGCCGGGTCGTATGTCGTCGGCGCCGCCTGGAACGATCGTGTTGAACTGGCGAAGCACGGCGCCGACGATGACGCCGGTCGGCACGTCGACGTCAGAGAGCGGTCGGCTGACGAACTCGTCGGGCACGAGGATCTCGACGACCTCCGCCCTCCCGTCCTCGAGCGTCGCGCGGTACTCGATCCGCGGCGCCTGGATCTGGTGGAGGACCTCGGCGATTGCGGCGGCTCGGGCATTCAGGGTGACGTCGACGCCGACTCGGTCGAACAGGGCGCTCGTCGCCTCGTTGCTGACGCCCGTGACGACCTTCGGGATACCGAGCTGCTTGGCGATCAGCGAACAGAGCAGGTTCGTTTGATCTTCTCCCGTCAGGGCCGCGAGCGCGTCGCTACGGGCGACGCCGATCTCCTCGAGCACGTTCAGGTCCGTTGCGTCGCCGCAGAAGACGAGGGCCCGGCCAACCAGGCCCGCAATCTGGTCGCAGCGCTCCCTCGCCTGCTCGATGATCTGGACCTCTGGCCAGAGACCGCGCGTCAACTCCCGGGCGAGCAGTCTGCCGGTCCGTCCGCCGCCGACGATCGTCACCGTCCGGACCGGTTCGTCCGTCGCCGCGAAGAAGCGCGTCGCAACCTCCCGGAGCGGGGTTCGCCGGCCCATGAACAGCACCTTGTCGCCCGAAAGCAACCGGTCCTGACCCCGAGGCACGATGAGTTCGCCGTCCCGAACCCGGCTGACGACGAGCGTGTTCCGCGGCAGAGGCGCATTCGCGAGCGTCTGGCCGCAGAGTTTCGAGCTGGCAGGCAGCCGATACTCCATCAGCCAGATCCGTCCACGGTGGAACTTCTGGACGTCGAGAGCCTGCGGTTCGAGGACGATGCGGGAGATCTCCTGCGCCAGGGACCGCTGCGGCCAGACGAGGTGGTCGACGACTCCGCCCAGCGTCGTCTGCTCCGGGTCGCTGAAGCTCTCGTGGTGCTCGTCGCGGGAGATGAAGCAGTACGTCGTTGCACGGGGCGCCCGCCCCCGGGCGGCCAGACAGGCGATGATGTTCCGTTCGTCCGAACCCGCGCAGGCAACGAAGATGTCGTCGTCCGCCAGACGGACTTGCTTCAGCGTGGCCCGACTCGCGGCCGTTCCGGTCGTCAGCTGGACGTCGAGATGCTCGAAACGCTGGCGGTCCGCTTCCGCCGGGACGATGACGGACACGTCCTTCCCGCGCGCCAGCGAGGAGGCGAGCAGATAGGCGAGGTCTCCGCCCCCGGCGATGACGACGGCCATGGCAGCGAACGATACACGCGCCGCGGGCGGCCCGTGTCTGCGCCTAGAAGATTCTCGAGAAGCCCCCGCTCTCGCTGCTCAGGCGGGAGTTCACCACGTTGTTGTAGATCGACCCGAAGGTGTAGCGGAGCTGGATGCCGCCGCGAATCGAGAGGTCCGTCTCCAACTGCCGTCGGGCAACGAGAACCTCCTCGTCGGTGGCGCCTCCCTTCGGCAGGTAGATCTGGTCTCTGATCCTGGACACGCTCGCCCAGACGTCGAAGCTCAGACCGCGAAGAATGCGGTACTCGACTTCGGTACCGAACTCGATGCGGCTGCGGTCGAGGTCCTCCAGGAAGTGGCTGTACTGAAGGTCGACGTGGGCCTCGCCCCACGGACGTTCCATGCCGAAGGCGATGTACGTGCCCTGGTTCGTGAACGACTCGGTCAGCTTGTCGAACACGGTGATTTCCTCGTAGTCGAGTCGGGTGCTGCCGATGAAGTAGGCGAACGTGAACTCCCGCTCGGACGACTCGCTGTAGGGGAAGACGTTGTACTCGATGGCCGCCGCTGCGCGATACGAGTCTTCGAGGTTGAGGTAGGTCGACTCGCGGCTGCTCGCGCCGACCCCGAGGCCCCAGTGCGGGGCCAGGGTACGGATGACCTGGCCGAAGAAGTTCGTTCCGCGCGAGACGTTCTTGTAGGTGCTCGCGTCTTCGAATTCGAAGTTGTCTTCGCGATACGAGTAGTAGACGCCCATCCCCATGCGCCACAGGTCCGTCGTGCGGCCGGCGGATGCGCTCGCCCGGTAGGACTGGCTGTCGCGCCGGTCCTCGTCGCGGAAGTCCGTCTCCATGCGCAGGCGATACACCCAGTAGTTCCAGGGATCCTGGCTGGCGTCGGCGCCGACCTGGCTGCGCGGGCCGCCCTGAGCTTCGCCCTGGTCGCCTTCGCCGTTCTCGAAGCCGACGCTCAGGCCCGCCGCCTGCGGCGTGTCGAGCACGTAGCGGACGAGTCCCAACTGCAGCGTGCGAGCGACGGCGCGGCGCCGCTCGTCGTCCGTGTCGGTCGACGAGGAAGCGAGCAGCAGCCGGTGATCGACGCCCTCGAAGCGCTCGAGGCCGATGAAGTTGAACGTGTACTCCCGAATCGCTCCGCCCCAGCGACTCGTGACGAGGACGTGGACCTCTGCGTCCATCCGGTCGCGTACCCAGTTCACGTAGGCGATCTCGCTGCGCAGGAAGTTGAAGTCGCAGCCGCTGTCGCAGTCGAGATAGAGCCGCAGAGCCTCGGTGCCCTCCGCGTTCTCGGGCGAACTCGCCTTCGCCGCCGCGGCCAGAGAGAGCAAAGCGGCCGCGAGCCCGATGAGCAACCGGAACGCGGGACGCGGGCTTCCGCCACGGGGTGCCGGTTTCCGGGCGAAGCGGTCTGAGGCGAGGGCCGACCGATGGCAGCTATCATCGCGGCCGTGGGCGCGGAGAGCTCCCGTCTTCATCGGTGGCGCGACGCTCTTCGGGTTGCTTCGTGGGAGAAGGGACCAACGAGGTTCCAAGAGCGGCCTAAGTTACCACAGGGAAACACGTTGATTCGAAGTCGAAGCATGCCCGCGGGGATCGTCTCCGGTGATTCGCGGCGGCGTGCGACCTCTGGACGTTCGACCGGATGACAAAGGAACGGGCGTTCGCCCCGCCTTCCGCATCGACTCGCGCAGTCGGACGGGCGAGCGAGGTCTGGGCTCAGGTCAAGGCGCTGATCAAGCGGCCCTTCTACTACGTCTATCAGCGGCGGCTGGAGCAGAAGGTGAGGACCTGGCGGTTGCCGGAGCACATCGGGCTGATCATGGACGGCAACCGACGCTACGCACGCGAGCAGGGCCTCGAATCCGTCGGCGCCGGCCATTTTCGGGGCGCCGAGAAGCTCTGGGAGGTGTTGAGCTGGTGCTACGAGGCGCAGGTCTCGACGGTCACCGTGTGGAGCATGTCGCTTGACAACCTGAACCGTTCGGCGCGGGAGGTTCAGGCGCTGTTCGATCTGTTCGAGGAGAAGACGCGCGAACTCGCTCAGCACGACGACGTTCACGAACAGCGAATCCGGGTCCGGTTCCTGGGCCAGGTCGAGTTGTTGCCGGAGAGCCTGCAGACGGCGATTCGCGAGGCCGAGCAGGCGACCGCCGGCTACGAGCGATTTCGCCTGAACATCGCGATGGCCTATGGCGGTCGCGAGGAGATCGCGAGTGCCTTCCGAAACTACCTGCTCGACAGCTCGGCGGTCGGCAAATCGCTCGACGAGGTGGCGGAGGAGTTCGGCGCCGAGTCCATCGAGCGCTATCTCTACACCTCGGGTCAGCCGGAGCCCGATCTCATCCTGCGCACGAGCGGGGAAGTCCGCCTGAGCGGCTTTCTGCTTTGGCAGAGCACCTACTCGGAGTACTACTTCTGCGACACGCACTGGCCCGCTCTGCGTAAGATCGACCTCCTGCGCGCGTTGCGCTCCTACAGCAGCCGTCAGCGGCGCAAGGGACGTTGAGAGGGACATCGGCCGAGAGGGAGTGGAGACTTGAAGAGGGCACCGAAGAAATTCCTGCGGGATCTGTTGGCGGCGCCGAGTCCGTCCGGGCACGAGGAACCCGTCCAGGAGGTGGTTCGCGCGTACGCCGGCGACTTCGCGGACGAGATGACGACAGACGTTCACGGCAACGTGATCGCGGCGGTCAACGTCGAGGCGGGCGCGAAGCCGGACGGCCTCCGGGTTCTGTTCGCCGGGCACTGCGACCAGATCGGGCTCCTGGTCAGCTACATCGACGACAAGGGGTTTCTCTGGGTACAGCCGATCGGCGGCTGGGATCCCCAGCAGCTCATCGGCCAGCGAATGACCGTCTGGGCCAAGGACGGCCCGGTCGCTGCGGTCATCGCCCGGAAGCCGATTCACCTGCTCGACGCGGAGGAGCGGCGGAAAGCGGTGAAGATGGAGAATCTGTGGCTCGATATCGGCGCCGTCGACGGCGACGATGCCCGTTCCGCCGTGCGGGTCGGCGATCCGGTGACTCTCGACCTCGGCTACCGGGAGCTACGCAATCGCCTCGCGAATGCGCCGAAGATGGACAACACGACGGGGCTCTGGGTCGTCATCGAAGCGCTGCGCCGGGTGAAGGACAGGAACCCGCAAGTAGCGGTCTACGCCGTGTCCACGGTATGCGAGGAGATCGGGCTGCGCGGCGCACGCACGAGCGCCCATGGCGTCGACCCGGATGTCGGCATCGCCGTCGACGTCACCCACGCGACGGACTGTCCGACGATCAGCAAGCGCCAGGAGGGCGACGTCAAGCTGGGCGGCGGCCCCGTCATCGTGCGCGGTCCGAACATGAACCCGAAGGTCAGCGACCGCCTGGAAGCGGTCGCGGAGGAACAGAAGATGCCGTTCCAGTTGGCGGCGCTGAGTCGCGCCGCGCCGAACGACGCGAACCCGATTCAGATCACCCGTGCCGGCGTTGCCACCGGGCTCGTCAGCATCCCGAATCGCTACATGCACAGCGCAGTCGAGACGATCTCGCTGGACGACATCGATCATGCCGCCGACCTGCTCGCAGGGTTCGCTTCGTCGCTCGACCCGGCCGAGTCGCTCATTCCGTAGCCCGCCACGGGCTGCTAGCCTTCGGTCTTCCCGCTCACGTCTCGAACGGCACCTTCGGAGACATCGTCCATGCCCATGACGAACCACCTTCGCCAGAAGATCGACAACGGCGAGCCGGTCCTCGGCGCCTGGTTGGCCTTTCCGGGAACCCACAGCGCCGAACTCATGTCCCGCCTGGGCTTCGATTGGGCGACGATCGACATGCAGCACGGCCTGGTCGACTACCAGCGCGCCACGGAGATGTTGCAGGCGATGACGGCGTCCGACACGACGCCGATCGTGCGGGTGCCGTGGAACGAGCCGGGGATCATCGGCAAGATGCTCGACGCGGGAGCGCACGGCATCATCGTTCCGATGGTGAACAGCCGCGCCGAGGCCGAGGCGGCCGCCGCCGCCTGCCGTTATCCGCCGCTGGGGAAGCGGAGCTTCGGTCCGTTCCGGGCCGGGTTGCTTCATGGTCCGACGTATCTCGACGACGCGAACGAGCAGGTGTACTGCATCCCGATGATCGAGACGGAGCAGGCTCTCGAAGAACTCGACGAGATCCTGTCCGTACCCGGCGTCGACGGCGTCTACGTCGGCCCGAGCGATCTCAGCGTGTCCCTGGGGCTCAAACCCAGGCCGGACCAGGACGACGCGCGCTTCACGCGGGCGATCGACCGGATCCTCGATGGCTGTCGGCGACATGGCGTGTTTGCGGGCATCGCCGGCACGGTCGCCGAGGCGCCGAAACGGATCGCTCAAGGTTTCCGCTTCGTCGAGGTCGCGCGGGACGGGGGCTCGATGGCGAAGGCGGCGTCGGCCGATCTGCGGACCGTGCGGGCGTCGATGAAGGGGACGTGATCGGAACCTGGAGGCCGGGTTGTCGTTACATGTACAGAGACGGCGGCCAACGACGGGTTGTATCGTCAACGGCCGGGAGAGAAAGACGGACACTTGGAGAGGATGAAGCGATGTCGCGAATGAAGGTCGTCTGGTTGGTTGCTCTGGCGCTCGCGGTGGCGACGCCGGGGCTGGCCCAGGATGTCGAGAAGAAGATCCACAAGGTGCGGGTCGAGAAGATCGTCCACTGCGAGGACGGCGAGGAGTGCGTAGACCGCGAAGAGCAGCCTGCCTGGGGCGTCTTCGTCGGCGACGATGGCGAGGTGCGGGTCCTGGCCGGCGACGCGGAAGAGAACGAGTGGGTGAGCGGTGACGATCACCAGGTCCTCATTTTCCGCGCCGACGAGGCCGAGGGCGACGCTGGGGTCGACCGGCTTCACCGCGTGATGAAGAGGATGAAGAGCCTGTCGGCCCTTCATCGCCACGGCGACGGTCCCGAAGGCGGCGCCTTCCTGGGGGTTCAGCTCTCCGACCTGACGCCGGAGCTTCGCACTCACTTCGGGGTTCCCGACGATGCCGGCGTCATCGTCGGCCAGGTCGTCGACGACAGCCCGGCGTTTCGCGCGGGGGTCGAGGTCGGCGACATCGTCACCGCGGTGGACGGCGAACCGGTGGCGTCCTCCCAGGCCCTGCGGCGGGAGATTCGCGGCCGCCAGGACGGCGACACGGTCGTGCTCGAGGTGTGGCGCGACGGCCGCGTGGAGAAGATCGACGCCGCCCTGGAAGAGCGGGAAGACGAGCCGCGGTTCCGGATCTCCCGCGCTGAGGCGGGCGACAGCCAAGGAGTCGAGGAACGGGTGATTCGCATCGAGCGGGGAGCTTCGGCTCTGAGCGACTCCCGGGTCATTTCCGTCGAGGTCGACTGCGACGGCGAGGGGGATTGCGCCGTCGATGTCGATGGCGAGGATGCCTTCGTCTTCGAAGCGGTCGACTGCGGCGACGCTGCCGAGTGCGACGTGACGGTCGAGTGCGACGGCGGCGACTGCGCCTGCACCGTGAACGGCGCGTCGACGGACTGTTCCGGACTGCCGGGCTTTCCTCGCTAGAGCGAACAGGTTCGGAACCCGGCTCGCGTGCCCTTCGAGCGTCTCTGCCTGACGGAGCTGCTGGAGCAGCTCGGCTCGAGGAAGGTCTCCTGCGTCGATGTCATGGCGCATACGCTGGAACGCGTCGAGGCGACCCACGAGCGGCTGAACGCGGTGGTCGCCCTTCGTCCGCGGGATGAACTCATGGCGGATGCCGAGGCCGCCGACCGGCGCCGGTCGGCCGGCGAAGCCGGCCCGCTCGAGGGCGTTCCGCTCGGCGTGAAGGACCTCGAGGACGTCGCGGGCATGGTGACGTCGATGGGCTCTCGACTGTTCCGGGATCGCGTTGCCGCCGGCGACTCGACGCAGGTCGCGCGGCTCCGGGCCGCCGGGGCGATCGTCGTCGGCAAGACGAACACGCCCGAATTCGGCTTCACGGCGATCACGAAGAACCCGCTGTTCGGCGTGACCTGCTCGCCCTGGCGCGCTGACCGTACCCCCGGCGGGTCGAGCGGCGGCTCGTCCGCGGTGCTGGCGGGCGGCGTCCTGCCGCTCGTCACGTCGTCGGACGGCGGCGGCTCGATCCGGATTCCGGCCAGCTTCACCGGCGCCCTTGGTCTGAAGCCGAGCCAGGGCCGGGTGCCGCGCGGGCCGATGAACGCCTGGGACTACACGATGACCGCGGTGTACGGTCCGTTGACCCGAACGGTCGAGGACGCCGCCCTGTTTCTCGACCTGGTTGCCGGACCGTCGCCGTGTGACCCGGCGTCGCTGCCCTCTCCGCTCCAAAGCTATCGGGCGGTGTTCGATGCCGGGCTTCCGCCGGGAACGCGGATCGCCTGGTCTGGAGACCTCGGCTACGCGCGCGTGCAGTCCGATGTCGGCAGGGTGGCGGCGGAGGCAGCTGGCGCCTTCGAGCAGGCGGGCTTCGCCGTCGAACCTCTCGAGGAGCAGGTTCCCCAAGGTCCGCCGATGCTGACCGGCGCCTGGGGCACGCTGGGGAACTTCTTTCTCGCCGGACAGCTTGACGAGCCGCTGAGGAAGCAGCGCGGCGAGATGACCCACTCCTTCGCCGCGGCGCTCGAACGGGCGTGGGACGTCACGCCTGAGTCGTTCGGCGCTGCTGCGCGCGAGCGGAGCGAGCTGAACAGCTGGTGCGGCGCCGTGTTCGAGCGTTTCGACCTCTTGCTCACGCCCACCGTGCCCTACGATCCACCGCCCGCCCGCGGCCCGTTCCCGACCCACACGGAAGGTCGCGAGCAGCCGCCCGCTGGCGTCGCCGCGTTCACGATTCCGTTCAACATGTCCGGCCATCCCGCGGCCACGGTGCGTGCCGGCCTGTCCGACGCCGGGCTGCCGGTGGGTCTGCAGATCGTCGGTCCGCGGCACCGGGACGACCTCGTGCTTCAGGCGGCGCGGGTCTTCGAGCGCGCCCGCCCGTGGCATCCGCACTGGCCGGAGCTCTGAGCCCGACCTGGCAGCGGTCGTTCGCTGTCAGGGCGTGATCGTCACCTTGACTGCGTTGCTCCTCTTGTCGCCGGCGATCTCGAATGCCTCTTCGATGTCGTCCAGTGGCGCTTCGTGGGTAAGGAGCCCGCCGTAGCGTTCGGCCGCTCGGTCCTCGGTCAGGATCCGCACCGCCTCGACGAAGTCCTCTTCCCCGGGCCGTCGCGCGTAGCAGTTCGACCACAGAAGGCGAGCCTCCCGACGGAGCAGCACGTGTGGATCGAGAGTCATTGGTTCGGTGAACACGCCGAGGACCGAGATCGAGCCGCCGGGCGCAAGCGCCCGTGTCGCCGCAGTCATCGTGTCCGCCGTACCGCCCACGGTTTCGATGACCAGGCCGGCGTCGAAGCCGTCCAGATCGTCGGTTCCCGCGTCGATCACCTGAGCGACTCCGAGCTGCTTGGCCAACCGCGCCTGGTGGGGATAGCGCGCGGTGATCGAGAGCTCTTCGAAGCCCCAGGCCCGAGCCACCGCGGAGACGGCCAGCCCGATCGCGCCGGCGCCGAGGACAAGGGCGTTTCGCGGCGGATTCCCTGGGCCGAAGCCGGCGATCCTGAGTCCGTGAACGGCGACCGCGAAGGGTTCGGCCAATGCGGCGAGCGGCGGCTTGAGCTCGTTCGGTACGACGTACAACCGTTGCGCCGGAACGACGACCGCATCCGCGAAGCCGCCGGCTCGTTGCAGCCCGTAGATCTCGAGCTCGCGGCAGACCGAGTCGCGACCCTCGCGGCACGGTCCGCAGGTTCCGCATGACGACAGCGGCTCGATGACGACGGACGTACCTTCCGCCGGCTCGTCAACGCCCGGTCCGAGCGCATCGACGGCGCCGGTCATCTCGTGGCCCAGGATCGTCCCCGGCTGGACGATCGGTCGCGGACTGCGGACCACATGGAGGTCGCTGCCGCAGAGTCCGCATGCGGTGATCCGCACACGGACCTCGCCGCGTCGGGGCACGGGCAGCGGCCGCTCGGCGAGCGCGACGCGGCCGGGCGCCAGGTAGACCCCGGCGCGCATCGCCTGAGGGCTCATGCCGGTTGCTCGTTCGGCGTTTCGCCGTCGCCCTGGCGGGCGTCCAGGCAAGCCGGGAGCGCGAGCAGGAACAGGCACCAGCGCTGGATCTCCGTATCGCGCCAGTTCGCCTCGAACAGGCCGGCGACGTTGAGTGCCAGCAGGGCGAAGAGGACCCCCAGGTGGAGATCGGCTCGCGGCCCGTTGCGGCCCCCCTCGCGTCGATAGGCGCGAAGCGCAAGCACTGCGGCCGCGCCCATCAACCACAGGTAGGCAATGAGCGACGGGATGCCGCGGCTCGCCGCGAGGTGAACGAACGTGTTGTGGAGGTGCTTCACCCGAGGCCGCACCGCGTTCGGATGTCGGTAGGCCGGGTACCACTCGCGCACCATGGCCGGACCGATGCCGGTGAGGGGGCGGTCGCGGATCATCCGTCCCCCCGCCCAAAGCATGCAGAGCCGGTCGTAGTTCGAGCTGTCCTGGATGTCGAAGGTGGATGCGGCGCGCTCCGTGTACGTCGGCCACCGGGCGTTCGCGGCTGCCGCGAGCGCCAGGGCGGCGACAACGATTCCGCCGCCGCAGAGCGCGATGACCCGCGGGCGCTGGACCAGGCACGCCGCGATGACGACGACCACCGCGCCGAGCCAGGCGCTCCGGGTCAGCGTCAGCGCCAGCGCGCCGCCGACGACGGCGAGCGCCGCCCAGTCGAGTGCCTGGCGATACCCTTCGGCCCGCGCCAGCCGCCCGACGAGAAGAGCCAAGCCGAGCATGAGCACGCCCGAGTAGGTCATGTAGTGCGAGAACGGGCCCGGGATCCGCTGGTCGAGCGATCCATGGTCGGTGAAGGCGAACTGGGCGATGCCGTAAAGCCCGAGCACCGCTGCCGCTCCGATGAGGAAGGCGACGATCAGCCGGGTCTGCCGTTCTCCCCTGACCAGCAGCAGCGCCAACGGAAGAGTGAGAATCGAGTAGAGCTGCGAGAGTTCCAGGAGGCTCGTTTCGGGCCGGTAGGAGAACGCTGCCGAGACGACGAAGCAGCCGATGTAGGCGTAGAGCGGCGCGAGCAGGCGGCCGCGGCGCCGGCGATCGTCGTCGTCGACCGCGAAGTGGAGTCCGCGCCGCCGCATGGCGCTCCAGACAAGGGTCACGAAGAGCAGGGCGTTCGACAGGGCAAGGCCGAACGTCGTTGCCAGATGCGCGAGAAACAGCCAGTACCCGGGGCTGCCCCGGGCGCTCCTGCAGGGCGCGACGATCGCGCGCTGGATTCCCGTCATCCGCACTCCGGACATCGGGTCAGTCTATGCGCCGGCCGTGTCGCGTAGGCGTCCGGTTCGGCGAAGATCAGCGCGGTCTGCTGCGCACTCCGGTGGCCGAGAGACCCGGTCGCAGCACGCCGACTTGAATGTCGCGCAAACCGCTCCCGCTGCCGTCGCCCCTGTCCGCCGAAGGTTCGAAGGCAAGCAGGTACTGCGAGCGGAGCGCGCGCGCGATGCGCTCGTAGATCCGGTCCAGATCGTCCAGCGCGTTCGCGGCGTGATACTCGCCGCCGGTCGCCGCGGCCAGACGCCGGAGCGCATCGACGGTCGTCTCGTCGCTGACGCGGAGCGCGATCGGATAGACGACGACGTTCGCTCGTTCGAGCTGGCCGAGGACCCGGTCGAAGTCGAGGCTGCTGTCCGTGTCCGCGCCGTCGCTCAGGACGACGAGCGCGCGCCGGTCCGGCCTGCCGGCGAACGATGACGCAGCGTAGGCGATCCCGTCGTACAGGCGGGTGGCGCCCCAGGCTCGCAATCCCTCGGCGGCGTAGCGGAGCTCGTCCCGGTCATTCGTGAACGGAACGAGCCGCTCGAGGTCGTGGTTGAAGGTCATCAGGCTGGCGGCGTCCCGTTCGGTGAGGATGTCGAGGAAGAACCGCTCCGCGCTCGCGACGGCGACCCGCACGCCGCGCCCCAGAGAGCTCGAGACGTCCATCAGCAGGGCCACGTTCAGCGGCCGCTCGGCGAGGCGACGGAAGTCGCGGACGGGCTCCTGGCGACCGCGGTGGCGGATGACGAAGTCGCCGATGGAGAGGTCCGCGGCCGGGGCCGCTCCGCCGCTGACGGAGACGAGGAGTTCGACGAGGCGCACCTCGACCTGCTCGGCGCCGCGCAGACCGAGGAACGCAAGATCTTCGACCTGCTCACCGGAACGAAGCGCTGCCGCGGCGCGAACGAAGCTCAGCGGACGTCGCTTGCCGGGCGAAATCTCGCAGCGGAACGGCGGCGACGTCATCCGGGCGAAGGGCTCGGCGCCAAGGAAGCACTGGACGAGCTCGAGCTCGCTGCCGCTCGGCACGTCGACTTCGACGTCGAGCGTCAGTTCCTCCTCGAGTTCGTCCGGGTCTGGCCGCTCGAGTCGGATGGCGAAGGGCCGCTCGGCCCGCTCGATGCTCAGGCCGTGACGGGCGAGGACGACCCCATCGCGGTCGAGCCCGCGGACCTCGATCCGATGGCGACGGCGGGGCAGTTCGATGTCCGCGACGAAGGGCGCTTCGGTCGCGGTTGCCGCCACCGTGTCGTCGCGCAGGAAGTCGACCCGGGCGATGTCGGGGCTTGCGACGACTCGGGCGGTGAAGGCACTGCCGAGCACCGGTCCCTCCGGCGCGAGGAGCTCGACGCTCGGCAGCTGAGTCAGGACGATCGTCTCGCGGCGGCTCTCGAGCGCCAGCCCGGGAACCTCCGGGGCCGTCGTCAGCGGGGGGACGTCGAGGCTGCGGCTCGTGCGCAGCAGGCCGCTTCCTGCGCGATCCGCGGCGCGCAGTTCGAGGCGGTACCTCCCTGGCGGCAGGCGCCGGAAGAAGTCGAGCGTCACGTCGGTCGCCACCTGGGAACCGCCGCCGATGTGGTGGGTGACGACGAACGAGTCGACGAACCGCGAGCCGTAGTAGATGTCGCCGGTGAGCGTCACCCGGTCGAGAATCTGGCCGGCCCCGAGTGCGGCGAGGTGGCGGATCGGCAGCCGCAGCCGCCCGCGCATCGCGGTGCGCCGGTTTCCGCCGCCGAGCGCCTCGAAGGTGAGCTCCGCGCCGGACGCCGCCATCTCGTTCGGGTCGAGCACCGCCTCGACCCGCGTGAAGTCCTCGAGCCAGTCCGTCGACGAGCCGCTCCATCCGAGGCGGTCGATGATCGCCGGCCAGCCGACGGCGAGGGCAAGCCGCCGCTCGAGGCGTTGCCGCTCGGCCGCAGTCAGGCAGCGGCGCCGCTCGGCCCGCTCGAACACCCGCCCTGGGTCGACCGACGCGGACTCGGCTGCGGCGTCGGAGTCGTCGTCGGCGAAACCGAGCGGCTGCGGCGCGTTCGGCGACCAC
Source organism: Candidatus Multivoraceae bacterium (assembly GCA_965219625.1). Taxonomy (GTDB): domain Bacteria; phylum Acidobacteriota; class Thermoanaerobaculia; order Multivoradales; family Multivoraceae; genus Multivorans. The sequence continues at coordinate 3,146,193 of OZ244782.1, forward strand.
AGCCGCATCGACCGCGGGTCGAAGTTCACCTCTTGGACGAAGGCCAGCACGAGTTCGTCCACGTCGGGCGACGGCGGCCGTCCGAGCTGGAGTTCGAGTCGCGAACGATCGTATGTCCAGAATTCGATACGCCGGAGCGAGGTCTCGCACGGGTCGACCGTGCGGCGCTCCACCGGTTTGCCGGCGAGGAACACGGCCCGCTCCATCGCCGGCGCCCGTTCCCGGAGCTGCAGGGCGGCGCGTCGGTTCGCCTGCCAGCGCTCGAGCTGACCGGCCGGCCGCGCTGCCCAGAAGGCGCGGATGAACCGCTCGCGCTGACCGTCGCCTTCGAGGTCCAGGAACGCTCGCCGCTCGCGCTCGAGCAGGAGCGGGGCCACCTCGGCGAGCCACGCCTCGTAATGACCGGGCAGACGCGGCTGGGGCCGGCGTCGGTCCTGGCCTTCGGCCGGCGCGGCGCCGGCCGAGGCGAGGACTCCTGCCGTTGCCAGCCATCCCGCGGCAACGGTCGCTCCGTGCCGCCGGAGGCCCCAGCCGAGCCGCTCGTTCGTTCGAATCGAGGCGTTACTCCGGCAGGAGCGCCTTGACCGCGTCCGAGGGCTCGAAGACGTTCAGGTCGACATCGTCGAACGTGACGTTCGTTCTCGTGACGATGATCTCCATGCCCATCATGCTCAGCGTCTGCGTGGTCGGGAGCAGCACGCCGCCGAATTCCTGGTAGTCCTCGAAGTCCGTGCTGATGTCCGCGGTACCCATGTCGGACGTCTGGCTGCCTTCCATGCCGATGAGGAGGCCGGTGTCCTTCGCGAAGTACTGCCGTGACTCGTTGCCGGAAGCGTCGACGAGGTCGAGCTGGTAGGCGGCCTGGCCGTTCCGCTCGACCTCGCCTGCGACGGTCTGCTCGGGGTAGATCTCGTCGTACTCGAGTTCGCCGTAGAAGCGGTTGTCGCGCTGGATCTGAACGAGCATTTCGCCCTCGATGAGACGCGTACCCTGCATCGGATCCTCGGCCCACGCGATCTCTCCGTTGTAGCCCTGAACGGTCTCGCCCATCCCGGGCATCGTCATCCTGAACAGGGTCTTGTCCGGCGCCATGCTGTAGGTCGTCGTCTCGGCGGACATGCCCATCGCCGGCATGTCGAACGACCCGGTTTCCGTCATCGACGTATGCGCCCGGATCGCCTCCTCGCCGCCGATCGCTTCGACGTAGCGGGCAATCACTTCGGCGGCGGATGGGAGTTCGTCGTCTGCGGCGAGCGGAGCGCCGGCGAGGGCGGCCGCGAGGAGGAGAGTGAAGAAGGGGGAGGCCGCGAAGCGGCGGCTTGGGTCGAGGGACATCGGTGTCTCCTGAGGGTTCGGGTTCGAAGTTTGTTCCAGCGTATCCGACTACGCAGGATCCGTCGTGCGGTTGCGCCGAGGCGGAGTCAGCTTGCCCAGCGCTTCGCGGCTCGGAGAGCCTCTTCGGACGGCGGCAGGCTGGGCTTGAGTCGGGCGGTCACGTTGAACGGCTCCGTATCGATCTTGTCGAGCGGGAGTTCGCCGGCGAGCACCGACCGTTTCCACGCCTGGTGCTCCTCGTCGCGGGCCTGGAACTCGGGCATCACCTCGCGGGCGAACAGCTCCAGGCTGCTCTTGATGTCTTCATCGGTGTTCTTGCCGGCCTGGTTCAGCAGAATGACCTGGTCGACGTGGGCGTTCTCGAGTTCGCGCAGGCGGTCCCTGATCGTCGCCGGCGAGCCGATCAGCTCGCTGTCGGAGCGCTTGCGGCCGGCCGGCGTCTGCTTCCACTCCTCGTAGCGCTGCCAGAAGTCGTTCGTGCCGGGCTCGAACGGCCCCTCCTTGTTGTAGAGCTGGAGCGCGAACTGGAAGAACGTCCAGCCGTCGGCCTTCTGCCGCGCCTCTTCGTCCGTCTCCGCGCACATGAAGCCGCTGACCGTCGCGAGATTCGGATTCGTCCGATAGTCGCAGAGCGTCTTCTGGTCGTGGATGAAGGTGTTGTAGTACGCGTTGACCCAGGCGCGCGCCGAGGCGAGGTCGGCGAACTTGAAGCAGAGCGCGCCCATCCCGCGGTGAGCGGCGTAGCGGATCGTGTCGAGCTGGGAGCAGGCGATCCAGAGCGGCGGGTGGGGCCGTTGAAGCGGCTTGGGGATCACGTTGCGCAGCGGGAAGTCGAAGTAGTGGCCGTGGTACTCCCAGCCTTCCTTCCAGAACATCGGCAGGCAGGCCTGGACCGCTTCCTCCCACACGATCCGCTTGTCGCGGAAGCTGCGGCCGAACGGGTGGAGTTCGGTGACGCTCGAACCTTCTCCCAGGCCGAGCTCGACCCGCCCGCTCGAGACGAGATCGAGCGTCGAAACGCGCTCGGCTACCCGCGCGGGGTGGTTCGTCGTCAGTTGGACGATGCCGTGGCCCAGCCGGATGTTCTTCGTGCGCTGCGAGGCGGCGGCCAGGAAGACCTCCGGCGCCGAGCTGTGCGAGTACTCCTCGAGGAAGTGGTGCTCCACCTCCCAGGCGTAGTCATAGCCCAGCTGGTCGGCCAACTCGATCTGCTCCAGCGACTGCTGAAGGAGGCGATGCTCGGAGTCCGGAGCCCAAGGCTTCGGTAGCTGATGCTCGTAGAAGATGCCGAACTTCATGGCCTCGGACAGTAGCACTGCCGTTCCGGCGGCCTGCGGCTGCTATCGTCTCGGCCGGAGGAGCAATGATGGCAGACGAGGCGATGACCGCGGCCGAAGTACGTGCCGCCTGCGATGAGTTGAGCGGTTGGGCGGCGGCCGCGGACGGCCTGTCGATCGGCCGGCAGTACGAGTTCCCGAGCTTCGTTGCGGCAGTTCGGTTTGTCGATTTCGTCGCGGAGTTGGCCGAGGCTGCGGACCACCACCCGGACATCGACATCCGCTACAACCGCGTCCGGCTCGTCGTGAGCACTCACTCCGCCGGTGGCGTGACGGCGAAGGACTTCGACCTTGCCCGCGCCGTCGACCAGGCCTGAGCGGTGGCCGGACCGGCTGCCCGGACGTTGACGGTGCTGCTCGGATGACCCGGACGCTCGGGGCGGAGGTGCGGCTTGAGTCGGCGCCGACGGACGCCTCTCGCGTGCCCTACTATCGCCCGGTCGGGAACGAAGTCGAGCTCTTTCTGGCCGCCTACGGGGCACGCATGCCGGTGCTGCTCAAGGGCCCCACCGGTTGCGGCAAGACGCGCTTCCTCGAGCACATGACGCATCGCCTCTACCGCGGCGACGATGCCGGGGAGCGTGCCGCGATCGACCCGGCGCTGGTCACGGTTGCCTGTCACGAGGATCTGACGGCGACGGATCTCGTCGGCCGCTACCTGCTCGAGGGCGACGACACGGTGTGGATGGACGGTCCGCTGACCCGGGCGGTGCGCGCGGGATCGATCTGCTATCTCGACGAGATCGTCGAGGCGCGGAAGGACACGACGGTGTTGATCCACGCCCTGTCCGATCATCGCCGGATCCTGCCGGTGGAGAAGCGCGGCGAGATTCTGCCTGCCCACTCGGACTTCCTGCTCGTTCTGTCCTACAACCCGGGCTATCAGAGCGTCGCGAAGGACCTGAAGCCGAGCACTCGGCAACGGTTCGTCGCGCTCGAGTTCGGTTATCCGCCGCCGGCGATCGAAGCCGAGATCATTGCCCACGAAGCCGGCGTTCCGCTCGAGTTGGCTCGTGATCTGGCCGAGCTTGGCCGGCGGGTCCGCCATCTCCAGCATCGCGGCTTCGACGAAGGCGTCAGCACCCGGCTGCTCATCTACGCGGCGCAGTTGATTGCCGGCGGCATCGGCGTGCGCGATGCCTGTAGCGCCGCCATCTGCCGGGCGATCACCGACGACGAGGAGGTTCAGCGGGCGGTGGCGGAGGTTGCTCTGACGATTCTGCCTTGACCGGTTCGTTCGCGATGCGGCGGCGGTGAGCGGGGTGGTCGGGGCGCCGGTGAGGGCGCCAACGGATGGCGCCGCGGAGGGGGCCGTCGAACTCGACGATGTCGGCCGCGTGCTCGAGATCTATGTCGAGGCGATGCTCGGCCGACCCGCCGCCGTGCGGCCGCTGGACGACGTCGCGCCGGGCGGCGAGCGTCATGTCGATCTGGAAGGCGTCGCCTCGGCCGGACGCCCGACGACGGACGGAACGGCGTTCTACCTGCCTTCGCGGATGGCCCGCTTCGCCGTGGCCCGGGCGAACTTCGTCGTCTACCGGATGGCGGTGCTCCACCAGGTGGGCGGCGTCCTGTTCGGTACGTATCGCCCGGGCGCCGAGCGTTTCGCCGAGTTCTTCGCCGGCTTCGACGAGCCGCACTTGGCGCGGGCTCTGTTCGCGCGGCTCGAAGGCGCCCGGATCGATGCCGCGCTGGCGGACTGTTTCCGCGGCGTCGGTAGAGACCTCCTCCTGCTGATCGATGATGCGCTGGAGGCGTTGCCGGCGGCTCCGCCGCGGCTCGCCGCCAAGGCCCGCGTCCGGCGCCCCGACACCCGCCAGGCGGCGATGCTCGAACTCTCCCAAGCCCTGCTTGTCGCCCAGCGCGCCCGGCTGGCGCCGACCGGCGAACCCGACGTCGAGGAGGAGCGGCTTCCCGTCGAGGCGGCCGCCTTGCTCCGCCCCGGTGCGCGGGCTGCCGATACCCGGTACGCAGTCCGCGTCCTCTATTCGCGGATCGCCTCGCTCCGTCCGGGTCGAGTCGCCGGCGCGGCAGATCCGAACGGCGAACCCGCCCGGGCCGACGACGAACCCCAGGCGCGTCGATCGCTCGACGTCCCCGGCCTGGCCCACCATGGCGACCCCGCGCCCGAACGGGTGGAGCTTGTCGGCGAGTGGGCCGAGCTCGCCGAGGAACTCCAACGCCGCGCCGACGCGGAGCCTGGCCCGCTTGCTTCGGGTCTGTTGGACGAGCTCCAGCTCGACGAGTTCGGCGTGCTCTCGCTTCAGGACGGCGATCTGTCCGGCACGACGGGAATGCCGCTCACCGATCTGGACGCTGCCGGCGTCGTCGACGCGGAGGCCGGGGCGGCGAGGGACGACGGCGCCGAGCCGGTCGAGCTCGACCCTGACGAACTCGTCGCCCGTCTCGAGGAGCTCTCGGCGCGACTCGCCACGGAGCGCGAGGCGGCGGGTCTCGACGGTGACCGCGAACAGGTCTTCTACTACGACGAATGGGACGACGAGCTCGACCGTTACCGTCGACGCTGGTGCCACCTGCGCGAGCGGACGATTCAACCGTCGCCGCCGGGCGCTTCGGGCGTCTTTGTCGCCGGTGTCGGCGGCGCGGACGCCGCGTCGCCCGATCGCTTCGTCGACGAAACGAGGCGTCTGCATGCCGATCTGCTGCGGCGTGTCCGGCGCCAGTTCGAGTTGCTCAAGCCGGCGGAGTTCCGGCGCGTGCGGCGGCTGATCGAGGGCGAGGAGCTGGACCTCGACCGGGTCGTCGAGGCCCATGTCGACCGCCGTGTCGGCCGTCCGCCGGACGGCGCGGTCTACATGAGCCGCCGCCGCGAACGCCGCGATGTTGCCGCTGCCTTCCTGCTCGACATGAGCGCTTCCACCGACGCCGAGGCGCCGGTCGATCAGCCGGCGATGGCGGTCGGCCGCGAGCCGGAGCCCGAGTTCGTCGGCGTCTTCGATGACTTCGACTGGCCCGACGACCCCCAGCCTCATCCGCCTGGCCGACGCGTGATCGACATCGAGAAGGAGTCCCTCGTCCTGATGGCCGATGCGCTGGAGACCCTTGGCGACGAGTACGCGATCTACGGTTTCTCCGGTTTCGGGCGCAAGGAGGTCGAGTTCTTCGTCGCGAAGGAGTTCGATGACGCCCTCGATCGCGACGCCGAGGACCGCATCGCGGCAATGGAGCCGAAACGGAGTACCCGGATGGGGCCGGCGATCCGGCACACAGCCGCGAAGCTCCACGCGCGCGACGCGAAGGTCAAGGTGCTTCTCATCCTCTCCGACGGTTACCCGCAGGACTTCGACTACGGTAGCAACCGGGCGAGCCGCGCGTACGGCATCCGCGACACGATGATGGCTCTCCGCGAGACGGAACGTCGGGGCATCTCTACCTTCTGCATCACGGTCGACCCCGCCGGTCACGACTACCTGCGCGAGATGTGTCCGGAGCGCCGCTATCTCGTCATCGACGAAATCGCCGCTCTTCCCAGTCAGTTGCCGAAGGTCTATCGCGGGTTGACTGCCTAGCGGCGATCGCAGCGACGTCGCGCCGCCGCTGCTGGCGCTTGGCGCGAAGGAGCTTTCTATCGGGGTGTCAGCACCCCGAGAGGCGGCGCGCCGTCCGGACTCTGGAAGTCCACGTCGAGCAGCATCGCGACGAGGTCGGCGATGTCCGTCAGCCCCATCCGGTGGACGGTCCGGCCCGCTTCGAAGCCGGCGCCCCAACCGACGAAGCCGGTCAGGATTTCGGGGAAGTCGGTGGGGAAGAAGCCGTGGGTACCGCCGCTCGTGGCTCGTATCGCGTCGCCGGAGGCGTCGGCGCCGAAGCTGACGCCGAGGCTGCCGGTCAGGGCGAAGCGGACGTTCGGGTCGGCGCCTGCTCCGTCGAGTTCGTCGCGGTCGACGACCCGGAAAAGCCGGCCGACGACTTGCGGCAGATTGTCGACGATTCGGCGCGCGGTTCTGCCCGCTTCCGTGTCCGCCCCGTCTCGCAGGTGGAGGAACGCCGCGCCGCCCGTCGTATGGAAGGAGGCGCGCCACTCGCCGCGGTCCGGCTCGACGCCGTGGAGGCCCGCCTCGGCGAGCCAGACGTTCGGCATGACCTGGGTGTGGAGATCGACGAAGCCGTGGTCGCCGGTGATGATGAAGGCGGTCCGCTCGCGGATGCCGGCGCGTTCCGCGGCGTCACGGATCGCGCCGATCGCCCGGTCGGCGCCGGCGACCGCTCGCCGCGCATCGTCCGACTCCCGGCCGCGAGCGTGCTGAGCGGAGTCCGTGAAGATGAGGTGGACCGCGATAAGCGCCGGCCGGTGGGTCTCCAGGATATACGCGGCGATCGCGCCCGTCGTGTCATCGCGGGTGATGTAGCTGGCGGAGTAGTTCCGCAGGTTGAGCCGCCCGGTGGCTTCCCGCTCGAGTTCCTGCCAGAGGCCGGGGCTGCTGCCCTCGCGCATCGGCTTCAGCCGGTCCTCGTTCGGGTCGAGCGACCAGACCTCGGGCACGAACCAGTCGATCGGCGCCCCGACCGTGACCGGCCAGGAGACCGCCGCCGTCTGCTTGGCGGCGCCGCGCAGAGCATCCCAGAGAGTGGCGGCCCGGATCGCCGACTCGTGCCAATACCAGCGCCCCGTCTGGCCCGAGGGCTCGAAGGGCTGGTTGTAGTAGACGCCGTGCCGGGCAGGCAACGCTCCGGTGACGATCGTCGTATGCGACGGATAGGTGACGGTGGGAAACACGCCGCGCACGCCCTCGGCGTGCGCCCCGTCGCGAGCCATCTGCTGGATGTTCGGCGCCGGCCACGCGGAACCGGGAAGGTAGAAGTCCGGCCGGAAGCCGTCGACGGAGACGAGCACGACGTGGTCCGCGCGCGCCCCCGCCTGCGCCGCGAGCGGACCGGCAGTCAGGAGGAGGCCGCAGAGGACGCCGCCGGCGACGGCGGGAAGACCCCGAAGTCCGCGCCCTTGGTCGCTGCCCATGGCGGCCTTCATGATCGGTCTCGGTGCGACGCGTTCTTGCACCACGGGCTAGACCGCCGCCGCGAGCCGGCCGTCGTAGATGCTCTGCCGCATCTCTTCCAGTTTGTCGATGTAGAGCTGGCGGTACTCCTCGTACTCGAGCCCGAACGGCGCTTCCTTCCTGTCGAAGCCGGCGAAGGTCTGGTTCGGGCCGTCTTCGGCGAACCGACGCATCTCCTCGACCTGCTCCTCGAACAGATCGACAAGACGGGGATGCTCCGCCAGCAGGCGCTGGAGCACGTAGACGCCGAACCCGATATGGCGGGCTTCGTCGCGCTGGATCAGGCGAATCCCGCGGTGGAGCGCCGGCAGCCGGCCCGTTCGCTCGAAGATCCGGTAGTACATCGGGTAGCTGGCCTCCGCGCCGACTCCCTCGACATAGAAGTGGTAGAGCATGACGGCGCGTAGCAGCGCTTCCGGGCTGTCGTCCTCGAACAGAGCGCGCATCGTTGCTGGCAGCCGTGTCGAGAACATGTCGCCCTGGAGGTCGGGGTAGGGGATGTCGACGCCGAATCGGCCCGGCAGCGCCTCGATGAGCCAGGTCTCGAAGAACTGGACGTGGCGCGCCTCCTCGTACATCTGCGCGGTGACGTACATCTCGTCTTCCAGACGGCCGTCCTGGCGGAAGCGGAACTGGAGCGGCGCGAGTTCGTGGGTTACGCCGCGCTCGCCGACGCGGAAGCCGGAGATCAGGCGGATGAGCAGGCGTCGCTCGTCGTCCGAGAAGGACATCCAGTCGGACCGTTCCTGCGAGAAGTCGATATCGGCCGGGTTCCAGGAACGCTCGTGGGAAGCCGTGAAGAGTCGTATCGGGAGTGACGAATGGTCGAATGGCATGTGGCAACCTCCTTGGGCGAGTCGATTCTAGCCCGCATGTTCGCCGGGGTTGTACCGAGGCGACGGCGGGCAGGAGGTCCGCCAAGCGTTAGAGTTGACGCGATGATCGACATGGTCGGAACAACTCGATCGAGGCGGCGGGGAGCCTTGGCGGCGATGACCGTGGCTGGAGCGTTCGCGGCCTGCGGTCCGTCGGCAGGCCCGTCGCGAACGGAGCCTCAACCGGACGCCGATACGTTGCGCGCGTCCTTCGTCGCGCAGATCGAGTCGATTCACCTCGTGGCGGACCTCGAGGTCGACGGCGACGAGATTCGCTTCGCTCGCTCGGACGGTTCGGGCGAAGACGTCGAGTGGCGGGTGCGGATCGATGCCCTCGAGGTCGTCTCCGAGGAAGGCGAGGGGGCGCGGATACTCGGTCGCGTGCTCTCGGCCTGGAGTGCGAACGGCCGCCCGATCAGGGTCTGGCAGGGCCCCGCCGGGCCGATGACGGACATGCCCCACTGGGTTCTCGCCGCCGGTCTGGCGACCGAGTGCTTCGCGTTGTGGGACGAGGAAGCGAAGGAGTGGGGCTGGACGTGAAGCCACCGCGTAGGTCCCCAGCTATGATGAACGAACGTCGGTTTGCGATCTTGGGTTCACCCGCTCCTTGGAGGGTCGTCGGATGAGAGAGAACGAACAGTCTACGGACCGAGCGACGATCGGCGCGATCGTCCTGTTCCTCGGGCTCGCCGCCGCGGGCGCAGCTTCGGCAGCGGACGGCAATGCGAAGGATGCCGACTGGACGGCGCCCCGCACCGCCTATGGCCATCCCGATCTCCAGGGCGTCTGGGCGAACAACAACGGTACGCCGCTCCAGCGGCCCGCCGCCTGGGCGGGGAAGGAACGCTTGACGGACGAGGAGTTCCAGGAGCTGATGGCGGCCGTCGCCGAGGCGACGGACCCGGGCGCGGATGCCCTGTTCGGCGACCAGCTCGTCCTGGCGGCGATCGAGCGGACGAAGGCGACGTCCTACGACCCGACGACCGGGAACTACAACCAGTTCTGGATCGCCGACCGGTACTTCACGAAGCGGACGTCGCTCGTCGTCGATCCGCCGGACGGGCTCATTCCGCCGTTTACCGAGGCCGCCACCGAGCGCCTCTGCAAGCGGGTCAAGCACCTGATGGAGCATCCGGCCGACTCTTGGCTCGACCGGCCGATTCCGGAGCGCTGCATCAGCTACGGCGCGCCGTTCATCTTCCCGGGGTACAACGGCTATCACCAGATCTTCCAGACTCCCGACCACGTCGTGATTCACCAGGAGATGATCCACGACGCGCGGGTCGTTCGATTGGGCGACGAGTCCGCCCTCGACGACGACGTCCGGCTCTGGAACGGCGACTCCCGCGGCCACTGGGACGGCGACACTCTCGTCATCAAGACGACGAACTACTCGAAGAAGAACGACTTCATGGGTTCCTCGGAGCAGCTCGAGATCACCGAGCGGTTCACGCTCACGGACGCGGAGACCCTGGAGTGGGAGATCACGGTGACCGATCCGGGGACGTGGACCACGCCCTGGACGGCGTCGATTCCGCTCAAGCGGACCGAGGACGCGATCTACGAGTACGCCTGTCACGAAGGGAACTACGGGATGGAGGGCATGCTCGCCGGCGCGCGGGCCGAGGAGGCGGCGAACAAGCCGAAGCAGCTCGATCCTGGCGTCGTGTTTCGCTACCCGGGTCTGACCTGCGACTTCTGACCGGTTCTCCCGCTTTGCGGTGATTCAGCGGGTCGCCTGGCGTCAGAACCGGTAAGCCCGAGCGGGAGTTCAGCCGCTGAGCATCTTCTCGCGGCGTTCGGCCCGGGCGAAGGTCAAGGCGACGATCGCGGCGATGGCGAGGCCGACGCCGATCCGGTTCTGAAGCGCGAGGGCAAGCAGGCGTTCAGAGTCGGTTTCCGAGAGGGAGAGCGGGTTCCAGAACGGTGAAATGCGGAGCGGGTTCGCGCCGAAACCGGTGATCAGGCCATTCAGGCCGAGCAGGCTGACGGTAGCGAGGGCGCCGGCGACTTCGCTGCGGAGAAGGGTGGCGAAGCCCATCGCGGTGACGAGGTAGAAGGTCACGCCCTGGAGAGCGCCGTAGATGCTCTGGGCGATGGGGAACGACGTGAAGAAGGCGTACGTGACGAGTGACTGAAGCAGGATGGCGGAGAGCAGGATGAGGGCTGCCGCGGCCATCTTGCCGAGCCACACCCGGTGAGCGCCACCCGGTACGGTGTACGCGATCTCGAGGCTCCTCTGGTCGAGTTCACCGGTGATCACGCGACCGCCCAGGAAGACGGAGAGCACCGCGGCGGGAATGCCGATCAGCGTGTTCTGGGCGGCGGCGGGCTCGAAGGTCTCGCTTGCGCCGACGAGCAGCAGGAGTGCCTGGATCAGGAGCCAGAGGAGAGGCAGCAGGGGCAGGATCCAGAATTTCCGACCCGCGAGCAACAGGGCGGAGAGGCGGAGGATCGTCATCACGCCGGCGCGACTCCTTCTGCTGCCCGGGCGAGCCAGAGATAGCCGTCCTGAAGCGTCGGCGCGACCGGCGTCGCGGTCTCGCCGGGACGGTCCGCCGCGAGGATGCGGAGTCGGTTCGTGCCGTCTGGTTCGGGGATCGAGTCCGCAAGCACGGCGCCTTCTGGCAGGTCGAGTTCCGCGTCGCCCGTCGCGGCGAGGGACCAGACCTTGCCCTCCGCCTCTCGCGACAGCGCGTCCGGCACGCCGTCGAATACGAGCCTCCCGCGAGACAGCACGAGGACCCGTTCGCAGGCGACCGCGACGTCTTCGACGACGTGGGTCGAGAACAGGACGATGCGGTCCTTCGCCAGACGGGCGAGCAGGTTGCGGAAGCGCACCCGCTCCCGGGGATCGAGACCGACGGTCGGCTCATCGACGACGATGATCGGAGGCAGTCGGAGCAGGGTGCGAGCTACCGCCACGCGCTGTCGCATACCGCCCGAGTAGCCGCCGATCCGTTCGTCGGCGCGCTCCGCCAGGCCGACCTCGCGGAGCAGCGAGGTGATCCGTTCGGTCCTCCTTGCCGTTTCGATCTGGTAGAGCGTGGCGTAGTACTCGAGGTACTGCCGGGCCGTCAGGTGACCGGGAAGGCCGGCGTCCTGCGGCAGATAGCCGACGTAGCGCGCGAGCACCTTCCGCACGGTGAGCAACGGCACGCCGCCGAGGGTGATCCGGCCACGGGTCGAGTCGAGAATGCCGGTCAACTGCCGGAGCAGCGTCGTCTTGCCGGCGCCGTTCGGGCCGAGCACGCCGACCATGCCGCGGTCGACCTCGAAGCTGACCGCGCCGAGCGCCGTCACCGTATCGAGCGGAATAGCCAGGCCGAAGAGGCGGGTCGCCACGTTCGTCCACACGCGGCCGATCAGGGTCCGCTCGCGTCTCCGGCGTCGCGCCGCTTCCTCCTCCCGCCGCGTTGCTTCCCGCCGCGCGGTCGCGCGTCCGGTCTGAACCAGCGCGATGAGCGTGGCGAGCAGCAGCAGGAGGACGACGATGCCGACGAACTCGTCGTCGTCGTTCGCGATGGCCGTTCCTCCGATCGTGGCCCAGGCCAGCCATGGCATGAGCGTCGCGAGCAGGCCCTCGACGCCGCCGGGGAGTACCCGCCCGAGGGCATCGACGCGGCCGCGGGAGCGCCGGATCTCCTTGAGCAGCCGGCCAGCGAGGCCGGCCGAAACAAACAGGAGGACGAGCATCCAGAAGCCCTGTCCGAGCCGCGCCGCGGCGGCGATCGCTCCGGCGCAGAGCACGCCGAGGGGCAGCAGGCGCTCGCGGGCGTCGGCCGGGTGGAACGGCTGTCCGCCCCGCGCGATCACCCGGCGCGCGAAGTCGGATGAAGCGCGGAGCGCACGCCGCAACGGGCCGGGCAGACCGTAGACCTTACGCAGGTTGCGGACGACGAGGCGCGGCGGTCCGCCGTCGGCAAGAGGCGCCGGCCCTCGCGTTCTCGGCAGCGCCGCCACGGTGAGGCCGAGCAGCGCTCCGGCAATCAGCAGCGTGGTCGTGATCTGCCAGAACATCGACTCGATGACGCCGAACGCGAACAGCGGGACAGTCGCGGCGATCGTGACGCCCAGCCAGGCGATGACCACCCAGGGCCCGACGCGGCTGAAGAGGTCGTCGAGTCGACGAAGGAACACGTAGCCGACCGGGATGACGAGCAGGGTCAGCACGGTCGTCGTCAGGAGTCCGCCGATGACGAGGACGGCGAAGGGCGGCCAGATCTCGTTTGCGCGGCCGGTGGGGATGGCGAGCGGGACGAGCGCCGCGATCGTCGTCGCGCTCGTCATGAGGACCGGTCGGGTCCGCTCCCTGACCGCCGCGAGGGCCGCCGCGCCGGCGCTCCAGCCCGTGCCGAGCGTCCGCTGTTGCATGCGGTCGACGAGCAGGACCGCCGGGTTCACGGCGAGGCCGAGGAGGACAAGCGCGCCGAGCAGGGCCATCCCGACGAGTCCCATGCCGCTCAGGAAGAGAGCCCAGAGCGAGCCGAGAAGGGTGAGCGGCAGCGCGAGCAGAACGAGAACCGGCAGAGTCATCGACTCGAACGCAATCGCCAGGACGAGGAACAAGAGGGCGACGACCGGCACGAGGACCTTTCGGAACCAGTCGGTGCCTTGCTTCGACCGGTCCAGCTGGACGGTCGTGCCGGCGGGCCGGTAGACGGCGGCCAACGCGTCCTCGACGCTGCGGTCGAAAGCCAGCCGCGCGGGACCGCTGCCGGGCACGTCGCCGGAGGGCCCGAACATCACGACCCGTTCGCGACGGCCGTTGTGGTGGGTGATGACCGCGGCCGCCGGCGCTTGCCGCACTTCGGCCAGGGCGGCGATCGGCAGGATACCGGCGCTTGTTGCGATCTGGAGTCGTGACAGGCCGGCGAGGGACACGTCGCGGTCCATTCCGGCGCCGTCCAGAACGTCGGGTCCGGCGAGGCCGCCCTCCAGACGCTGGACGACGATCGGCAACTCGCGTCCGCTGGGCAGGGGATAGCCGCTGTTCATCCGGCTGCCTTCCCGGCCGGCCAGATTGAGCATTGGCAGGACGTCGTCGAGGAGGACGCCGAAGGCCTCGAACGCGCGGCGATTCGGGCCGACGTGGATCTCCTCCGGACCGGGCAGCACGGAAGGCACCGCGTAGGCGACCCCCTCGATGTTCCTCAGGCGGTCGGCGATCTCTGTCGCCAAGTCCGTCAGTTGTTCATTGTCGCTACCGGAAATGACGACTCGCTGGGGTCCGCTGCCGAGGAGCTCATCGGCGCCGCCGCCGCTCCCTCCTCCCCCGCCGCCGCGACCGTCACTCTCGCCTGGCCGACTGAGCCTGATCGGCAGCCGCCTCGCGGCGTCGCGGACGAGCCGGCGGACGCGGTTCGCCGTGAGCTCGGCCGGGCGCTCGGCCTCGGGGACGAGGTGGACCGTCAGCGAGCCGCCTTCCTCGCGGACGATGCTCTCGACCCGGTCGACGCCATCGACGTCCCGTACGGATGCCTCGAGGCGTTCGAAGACCTGCAGGGCGCCATCCAGGGAGCTGCGACCCTCTGTGAGCTGCACGGAAAGCTGTACCTCGTCGGCAATCCGGGCCTGCGGCGCACTCCCGCCGACGACGAACGGCAGCGCGATGACCGCGGTCAGGAGGATCCCCAAGGCGACGAGAGTGACCAGGGTCGCCGGCCGTCTGAGCGACGCGGCCAGCCACCCACCGAAGAGGACTCTGGCGGGCGCCGGCGCCAATGCGCCCCCGAGTCGTTCCCGGCGCTCGCGAAGAACGGCGAGTCGGGTGAGCGCCGCAGGGGCCGCGAGCCAGCGTGCCAGCAGGGGCACGAGGCCGATCGCGACGAGCAGCGAACCGAGCAGCGGCAACAAGATGGCGAGCGCGGCAATGCCGATCAAGTTCCGGATCGTGGAGGAGCCCAGGTCGATGATCATCGGCGGCAGGAAGACGACTGCGGTCGTCGCGGATGCGGCGATGATCGCTCGGCCGGTCCGACGGATGCCGCCCGCGGCAGCGTCGTCCGGGCTGTGGCCGCGCTCCAGGCGGCGCTGCACGGATTCGTAGACGACGACGCTGTTGTCGACGAGGAGGCCGACGCCGACCGCCAGGCCGAAGAGCGAGATGAGGTTGAGCGACTGGCCGGCGAGATAGAGAAAGCCGAGCGCCGCCGCCAGACTGACCGGTACGGCGATCCCGACGACCGCGACCGCGCGCCACTGGCGAAGGAACAGGAAGAGGACGAGAAGCGCGATCACAAATCCCGAGAGGCCGAGGTTCCGCAGCCGTTCCGTCTGTTCCTCGACGAGTTCGGCGGCGTCGAAACTGATCAGGAGCCGCACTCCGATCGGCGCGAGCTCCTCGTTCATCTCGTCCAACCGGCGTCTGAGGTCGCGGCCGAGCTGGACCAGGTTTGCGCCCTCCTCCTGGAAGACGACGACACTTACGGAAGGTTCGCCGTTCACCCGATAGGCCATTTGTCGGCGGCCCGGGCCGACCTCGACCTGCGCCACATGGCGGACAAGCACCGGTCGGTCCGGCCTGACGCGCACCTCGCCGAGGGACACCGGCCCGGCGGGTCGGCCGTCGAGCATGACCGCGGTACGTCCTGTCTCGTCCTCCAGGCTGCCGAGATAGCGGAGCCGACCGGATGCCCCGCGGATCGCGTCGACGACGTCCTGGGGCGTCACGCCGAGCGCCGCGCAGCGGTTCGGATCGACCCAGACCGTCAACTGACGCGAGGCGCCGCCGCCGACAAGAGTCTGGCTGACCCCCGGCACCGCCGCCAACCTGGGCAGGACGAGGTCTTCGATCAGCTCGTGGAGCGCGTTCCGGTCCGCGGCGCCCGTAGCCTGCAGGTTCATCGCGAAGCTGGAGACGACACTGCTGTCGTTCGCCTGGACGCTGAGGAAGGCGTCGCGGGGTTGGGTGCGGGCGATGTCCGCCGCGATCCGGTTCAGGTCGAGTTCCCGGACCTTCAGGTCCGTGCCGCGTTCGAACCGGATGGTGAAGCTGCCGCCGGCGCCGGTCACCTCGCCCCAGGTCTCGGCGACGCCGCTGAGGGTGCGGACCCGCGCTTCGAGGGGCAGCAGGATCTCCCGCTCGACCGTCTCCGGCTCGCTGCCGGGGCGCAGGAAGGAAACGTACAGGTGGTCGCCGCTCACGTTCGGGAAGAGCTCGACCGGCAACCGTTGCCAGCCGACGACGCCGACCAGGACCAGGCCGAGGAAGAACATCGCGACGGCGACCGGGCGTCGGATCGCGAGGGTGTCCAGGCCGGTCCTCACAGCCCGCTTCCGATCAGGCGGCCGCCGACCGACGCCGGGTCAGGCGGAACGAGTCGAGAATCAGGTAGACGCAGGGAAGGACGAGGAGCGAACCGACGGTCGAGGTCAGGATGCCGCCGATGATCGTGTACGCCATCGGTCCGCGGAGCTCGGCCGCTTCGCCGGCGCCGACCGCGAGCGGCAGAAGGACGAGGACGGTGGTCAGCGTCGTCATCAGGATGGGACGGAGACGGATCGCTGCGGCGCGGGCCAGAGCGGCGCGCCGCTTGATGCCGGCGGCCATCAGCCGTCGCGCGGCGGCGAGCAGCAGCACCGCGTCGTTCACGGCAACCCCGGACAGAACGATCAGCCCGAGTAGCGCCATGACGCCTACCGGTTCGCCCAGCGGCCCCAGAGTGCAGGCGACGCCGACGAGAGCCAGCGGAATCGAGAACAACACGGTGAGGGGTTGGAGCAGGGACTCGAATGTGCCGGCGAGGACCATGAAGACGAGGACGATCGCCAGGACACCGGCCAATCGGAGTTCGCCGACCGCCTGTTCCCGCTCTTCCTCCTCGCCGGCCAATCGAACGAGCATGCCGGGCGGAAGCTCGGCCGCCTCGAGCACCTCCTCGGTCGCGGCGACCGCTCGCGGATAGTCGCTTCCGGACGCGATGCGGGCGGTCACCTGAGCGACGCGGCGCTGGTCACGGCGGAAGACCTCCCTGGCGCCCTCGGCAGGCTCGAAGCGGGCGACCTGACCGAGGGCGAGCTGGGCGCCGCTGTTGCTCGTGAAGCGGAGTCCAACCAGCTCCTCCGGCCGTGGTTGGGGCAGGGTGAGAACGACGTGGCGCTCCTCGTCGCCGGTCGAGAGCAGAGTGACCCGTCGGCCGTCGAGAGCCGACTCGAGAACCCGCGCGATCGTCTGAAGAGTGACGCCCAGGCCATCCGCCATCGCGCGGTCCAACTCGACGCGCAGTTCCGGCGGGCCGCCCTCGAACGAAGACCGGACGTTCCAGACCTCGGGCCGCGCCGCGAGGGCGTTGCGCAAGTCGGCGGCCGCGGAGCGAAGATCGGGCAGGGATTGGCTCGCGATCTCGACGACGATCGGCGGACCGGTCGAGCCCAGCGCTTCGGCCAAGGCCGAAGCGCCAACCTCCCACTCGAACTCGGTGTCGGGTATGTCGAGGAACTGCGGTGACAGAGCGTCGACGATCTGGCTGCCGGTCGGGCCGTCGGCCGCCAGCCGGACGAGCAGTCTCGCCGTGTTCTCTTCGGTCAACTCCGTCGTGACGAGTCGGTCGTCCTCCGGCAAGCGGCCGACCTCTGCCTGCATCGCCTCCAGGTAGTCCCCGGCGGCTCCTCGGATCGCGGATTCAAGGGTTGAGACGGCGCTCGCCGTGGCCTCCACCCGCTGTCCGGCCGGACCGACCATTCGTATCGAGAATTGTCGCGGGTCGGAGGGCGGCAGCAGCTCGCCGCCCAAGCCGAGGAGGACGTAGACCGCGCCGGCCGCGGCCAGAACGGCTGCCGGGACGACCGCCCAACGCAGCCGGAGCAGGGCGAGAACCAGGCTCTCGGTTGCCCTGAACGCGCGGCCGAGCGGGGGCGCCTCGTCCTCTTCGGTCTCGGCTGGCGCGACTTCGTCGGTTCGAGCCTCCGCCCGCGGCAGCAACCAGCGAGAGAGCGCCGGGATCAACATCATCGCGACGGCCAGCGAGGCGCCCAGGGAAGCGACGACGGTGAACGAGATGCCTTCGATCAGACGCGCCGCCAGACCCTGAACGAAGAGAACCGGCAGGAACACGACGCAGGTCGTCAGAGTGGACGCGGTAATCGCGCCAGCCACCTCGGAGGCGCCGCGGGCCGCGGTGTCCGCTGCCGACGCTCCCGGTCGGTGGCGGCGATGAATGCTCTCGACGACGACGATCGCGTTGTCGACGAGCATCCCGGCGCCGAGCGCCAGACCGGCGAGGGTGATGATGTTCAGCGAGTGGTCCGCCAGCCGCATGGCGAACAGAGCGACGAACAGGGAGACCGGCACCGCCGACGCGACGACAACGGTGGGCCCGAACGAGCGGAGAAAGAGCGCGAGGACGACGATCGCCAGGGCGATCCCGACCAGGGCGGCGTTCATCAGGTCGTCCATCGCGTTCTCGACCAGAGCCGCGTCGTCGTTGACCATGGATACGCGCACGTTCGGCAGATCCCGTTCCAGATCGTCCAGGGCGCCGCGAACCGTGCGGGACACCGCGACGGTATTCGCGCCGGCCTCCTTGAACACTTGGAGGCCGACGCCTTCCACGCCTCCGACCCGGACCAGGTGGTCGATCTCGGCGTGGGCGAGCGCGACCTCGGCAACGTCGGAGACCCGGATCGGCTGCCGGGTCATCTGGCCGGCGGCGCCCTGCTGGGTTCGGTAGCGGACGACGACCCGTTCGACGTCGCGGGCGTTGCGGAAACGGGCGATGCCGCGGACGAGGTAGACCTCGCCTCCGTCTTCCAGCGTACCGGCGTCGATGTCGAGGTTCTCCGCGGTCAAGCGCTGCTCGAGTTGACCCAGGGTGACGCCGAACGCCTCGAGCCGGTAGCGGTCGACCCGGACCTGGACCTCGAGTTCCCGCCCCCCGAGGACACGGACTTCGGCGACGTCCGGGAGTTCCTCCATCGCCGGCGCCAGCTGCCGCCGCGCGAGCCGGCGGAGTTCGGCGAGATCGGGCCCCTCGGCCTCCGCAACCAGGCCGAGCGTCATCACGGGCGCTTGGCGGGGGTCCAGATGGCGGACGAGGACTTCGTCGACCTCCGGGTCCGCGGCGACCGGATTCACGGCCTTCTGGACCTCGATCAACGCGAAATCCATGTCGGCGTCCCAGTCGAAGCGAACGGTCGCGATGAGCCGCCCGGAGCGAGCCACCTGCTGCACTTCGCGGATCCCGCGAACCGTGAACAGCCGCTGCTCGACCTGCTCGCCGTACAGGCGCTCCATCTCGGTCGGCGGTCGATCGCCTGAACGGACGGCGACGACGATCGTCGGCGAACGGAGGTCCGGCAGCAGGTCGATCGGCAGCTCGCGCCAGGAGATCCAGCCGACGAGCGCGAAGGCCAGGGCGGTTACGGTGACCGCCACCGGCCGTCGCGCGGCGAGGCGGGCCGCTGCCGAGGCGATCCCCGGAGCTGCGGTCGTGACGGCGGTGGCGATGGGTCGGCCCCCTATCCGGAGACGCTGACGCGGGTGCCGTCAGTCAGGGTTTCGAGCCCGCGAACGACGATCCGCTCGCCGACCTCGAGGCCCTGTCGCACTTCGGCGACCTCGTCGTCGCCGAGTCCCAGGACGACCTCGCGCCGGACGACGCGCTGGCCGTCGAGAACGAACACGACGCGCCTTCCGCCGCGATCCGTCACCGCCTCGCGCGGCACGACCGGCACCTCGTTTCGCTGCTCGACGACCAGGCTGACCTCGACGAACATCCCGGGCCGCAGGAGTCCGCCGGGGTTCCGCACCGCGACTTCGGCGCGGAAGGTATGGGTCACCGGGTCGACCTCGGGCGAAAGCCGGACGACCCGGCCGCCGAAACTCCGGCCCGGCCAGGCGAAGTGCCGGAGCCTCGCCTGCTGGCCCGGGCGGACGCGCGCCAGCTCGGGGCCGACGAGGTCGATGTCGGCGACCAGGGAGTCGACCGGCGAGATGCGGGCGACCTGGAAGCCCTGCGCGACCAACTGGCCGTCGGCGACCGGCATGCCGTTCGCATCGCGGGCCACTTCCATCAGCACGCCGCCGATAGGCGTCAGCATGCGGGCGCGGTCCTCGGTCAGCAGACTCTGCTCCCAACTCGCCTTCGCTTCCTCGAGGGACGTCTCGGCGCGCCGGAGTTCCTCCGCGCTGATCAACTCCTGTTCGAACAGTCTCGCGCGGGCGTCCCGTTCGGCCAGCGCCGAAAGGTAGGCCTTGTGGGTGACCTCGACCCGGGCGGCAAGACGGGCGTCCTCGCCGGTGACTTCGGCGATCTGCTCATCCGGTTCGACGCGGTCTCCCTCGGCGAGTCGCCTTCCGGACGGATGCCGAGCAACCTCGAGACGGCCGGGAGTCTCGACCTGGAGGACGACGCTTTCGGCTGCCCGCAGCGTACCGGTGGCGATGATTGTGTCCTCGACGTCGCCGGTCGTCACCTCGGCGGCGCTGACCGGAACGAGGAAGTCGACTTCGGTCGGCGTGCCGGCAGCTTGGCAGCCGAGGACGCCGGCGCTGAGCGCTGCGGCGAGAAGGAGCCGACAGGCGACGGAACTCGTGCCCGCCCTCACTGGAGGCCGCCCCCTACGCCGGTTGCGCCGCTCTGTTCGTCGCCGTCGAGCGGAACGAAGCGCACCGCGTCCGCTGCGACCGCGGTACCCGTCGTGGCGTCGCTGAGTACGAGCGAGACGGGGCCGCTCACGAGATCGAAGTCGCCGAGCGTTGCCCAGCCGGCGCCGGCTGCCGCGGCGTCGAAGTCGATCGGTCGGGGAGCTTCGCCGTTCTGAAGTTCCAGGTCGTAGCTGCCGAGGCGAAGGCCCAGGCTCACTTCGACCCGGACCCCGTCGCCCCCACCTTCGCCTGGACCTCCGCCTCCACCGTCGTCACCGATCCGGACCTCGCGGCGTACCGGCGCGGCGCCCGGCGGCAGGGGCGAGAGGGAGGGGATGTGGAGTTCAACCCGCCAACGGCCATCTCGGGGCAGTTCAGCCTTGAAGTGGACCTTGCGGTTGCCATCGCCGGCCGGGCCGACCACGGCCGTCCGGCGATAGCGTCCCCAGCTTCTTGCCTGCTCGGCCCGCGACCACTCGCGAGGGGGGCCGGCGAACGCCTGATAGACAGGCAGGCCCTGATCGCTCTCGTTCATCGGCGCGAAGTAGCCGGCGAGACCTCCCTGGAGGCGAAAGCCGCCATCGTCGGCCGCCTCGTTCGCGATGACGAAGCCGTCGTCCAGGTCGTCGACGACGATCATCTCGCGCTGATGGTCGAGAAAGGCCGGCAGCCAATCGGACGGGCGGGCGCCATGGAGACCTTCGCGGGTGACGATCTGCTCGCTGTCGAGCCGCGGCAGTTCGATCGGAAACTCCCGCCGATTCAGCGACAGGTAGGGGGAACCCAACATGATGCGGGGGGGTGTCGACGTGATCAGACCGAACTCGACGGAGGACCGTCCGGCGATGAGGACGGGCTCGCTCGAGTCCCAGCGCGGGCCGCTGTCCGTGCGGACGGCGTAGCGGACGCGGAACAGCCCAGGCTGCGGTTCGCCGTTGTGCACGAAGAACCGGGTCTCGTACTGCGGCGTGCCCTGGTTGTCGTCCGGCAGGCGAGTGAATGCGGCCGTCGACGTGACGAAGCCGGGCAGATCGGTGGCGTGCAGGAAGTCGCCGACGAGCGCCGCGAGGTCGATCCCGGCCTCGGTGGCGGCGCGCTCCAGATCGGCGACCTCGAATGTTCCGCCGCGGTGGCGCCGGACGAGATGCGCAATCATCGCCGCGGTGCGCTCCCGACCCGCGCCGTCGAGGATGGCTCGGGCGAGCGCGGACGTCTTCAGGTAGATCGCGTTGACCGCCCGCTTCGGGTTCTCCTCGACGTCGATGCCGACGAGCGAACTGCGGAGGACCGCGTCCCAGACCTCCGGGCGGTCGGTGATGCCGTTCACGATGCCGCTTGCGATCGAGCCGCCCCCGCCCTGACCCAAGAGCACGCTCTGGATCACGCTGGCGACTGTCCAGCCCATCGACCGGTCGAACAGATGAACGGAAAAGTAGGACTCGCCGTCCATCACGAGCCGGTTGACGAGGTTGTGACACAGGGCCTCGAGCGCGAGCGCTTCGGGGCCGCGGGCGCCGGTCTGGTAGAGGAACAGGTTCCGCGCCCCGCCGACGAGGATGTTGCCGCCTGTGAAGTCATTCGCGAAGAAGTTCTCGAGCACGAGCGCCTTCGCTCGCGGCAGGCCTCCTTCGCGTTGCTCGAACCGTTCCGGATTGCGGAAGGCGAACTCGAAGCGTGACGTCGGCAGACTGTTCTCGCCGATCAGAAGCAGGCCCGGGGGCGCCCTCGCGGTGTCCATTCGCCAGCCGCCGGAGTAGCCCCGCAGGGTCCACGGGACTTCGACCAGCGTGAGTTGACCGTACGGATAGGGGAGGCCGATGTCGCGGGCGGCGGCGAAGTGCTCGCCGGCCCGTTCCTCGATTGCCTCGCGGGCGTCGGCGAAGAAATCCAGATTGCGCTCGTGGCGGCGATCGAACAGAAGCTCGATCTCGACCCCGTCGACTTCCGTCACGCGCCGTTCGAAGACGCCCGCGATGAGCGCCGCCTCAGGTACCGGCTGAGCGGGACGAAAGCGCTGCCGACCGCTGGCGGGTTCGCCGCGGTCCGGGCCGGCGACCGTCCAGCCGGAGGGCGCGCCGACCTCCAGGTCGAGCTCGAAGAAGTCACGCGGTCGGCGCCGTGGGTCGTCTACGCCGATCAGGGCGCCGGAACGGGGTAGCCAGGCCATTCCCGGCATCAGGGTGACGAACCGGCGCTCGAGGACGCCGTTCTCGGAACCGAGGAGGACGACCTGGGCGTCCTGGTAGTCGAGGCGGAGAAAGTCGATCGACGAATCCAGGTAGGCGAAGCGGAGGTCGGGTCGGCCGCGGACCGCAAGACGGAGGTCGACGCGTTCCGAGGCCGGCGGAGCGCTCGCCAGCGTGACCTCGAGCAGACCGTGCCGGTGGCTGAACGGGAGTGCTTCGCCGGCGCCGTCGGTCAGCGCGTCGACGTTCAGGCCGGGATTCAGGCTGAACAGCGCCCGCTCGCCCATCGCGCCGGTGAAGCCGACCTCGATGTCCATCTCGAGGCGCCCCCCGGCCCGAATGTCCAGCGTGCCGCGAATGTGCTCGATGTCGACCGTCTCCTCGTCCGCGCGGTCCCGGTGGGCGGCCCGCCACTCGTCGACCTGCGCGAGATCGGCGCGCGCTGCGAAGATCAGGACAGCGCCCAATGCGACGCCGGCCGCCGCCAGGGCGCCGCCGCCGAGTCCCCAGAGCTGGCGGCGGCCGTCGTCGAGCCGGGGATGAACGGCGGCCGTGATGCCGAGCAGGCCCGCGGCGATGGCGACGACCGTGGCGCGGTTCGCGAGATTCGCAAGGGTCCAGATCTGAGGTGCGAGTTCCGACACGTTGCCGGTGAATCCCCCGTGGATGGCGAGGACCGGAAGGGCATAGATCGGCGACTCGAGACTCAGCCAGATGCCGCCGACGGCGAGCCCGATGCCCGCGATCGCGGCGACGAGACGATTCCGGCTGACCAGGGACACAGCCTGCACGAAGGCGACGTAGAGCGCCAGCGCCGGCAATGCGTCGAGGAGAAGGTATGCCCAGACGGAACTCCACAGCGCGGGTTCGCCGACGTACCAGCCGAACAGCAGCGCCAGATAGCCGAAGCCCTGGATGATGAGGAGCGCGAGGAAGGCGACGCTCATCACCATCGCCAGCGAGCCGACGAAACGACCGAGGACGAGCTCGGCGTTCGTGTACGGGCGGCTGTCCAGGACCTCGAGCACGCGGTCGCGCCGGTCGCGGGAACGCAGATCGAACGCGAGGAAGACGACGCCGACGGCGAGAATGGCTGTTTGCCACGAGGCCGTCTGCGCCATCAGGTACTTCGGGCTCAGAGCGCCGATCGTGGCCGAGAACGACGAGGCGAGACCGTGGAAGGTCCAGTAGTACGCGTACATCACGACGCCCAGGAGGAGCGCGGCGCCGGAGAAGAACCAGAACCGGAAGAGGCGGCGGATCGTGCGCATCTCGGCGCGGGCGAGCGTCCAGACGGCGGCGAACGAAATCACGAAGGGTCCTCCTCTCCGGCGCCGTCCTCGAACTGCGCATCTCCGAGGACGTCATCGGCGCGTCCGCGGGCGAGCATGAAGGCTAGATAGCCCTCCTCGAGCGTGGGCGACTCGGCGATCCGGGCGCCTTCCGGCACGCTTCCCGGCGCCGCGACGCTTCGGTAGGTCGTCTCCGCGGCGCCGACGGTGCGCGAGACGATCTCGAAGTCGCCCTGGGGGGCCGGCGCCGAGGTGGGCGAGGTGAGTTCGAAGACCTGGCCCTTCGCTCCGGCGAGGAGTTCGGCGGGCGACCCGCGGAACGCGACCCGACCGCCGTCGAGCAGAGCGAGGTCGTTGCAGCCGGCGCCGAGATCGGCGACGATGTGGGTCGAGAGGATGATCGTCCGTTCCCGGCCCAGGGTCGTCATCAACTGCCGGAAGCGGATGCGCTCCTCCGGGTCGAGGCCGACCGTCGGTTCGTCGACGATCAGCAGTCTGGGGCGGTGAATCAGGGCCTGGGCGATGCCGAGCCTCCGGGTCATGCCGCCGGAGAGCTTCTTCACCCGGCGATGGCCGACCTCGCCCAGCCCGACGCTGTCGAGGACTTCCCGCACCCTGGCGCGTCGGGAGGCGCGCCCCTCGAGCCCGGAGAGCTCGGCCAGCGTGTCGAGGACGTCGGCGACCCGGTGGAGCCGCCAGGCGCCGAACTCCTGCGGCAGATAGCCGAGCTGGGATCGCACTCCGCGCCGGTCGCCGACGACGTCGTGGCCGAAAACGCTCGCCCGACCGCCGCTCGGGGCGAGCAGGGTGCAGAGAATGCGCATCAGGGTGCTCTTCCCGGCGCCGTTCGGGCCGAGGAGTCCGAACAGGCCGGCGCCGATCGAGAGGTTCACTCCGTCCAGGGCGACCGTACCGCCGCGGTACACATGTCGCAGATCCTGCACGTCGACTGTCGCGCTCACGGTGCTTCTTCCTCCTCAGGCCTACATACGCTCGCCGACCGCAGTTGGTTCCAGGAAGGAAGTCGCGCCTGTCGGGGCGGAACACGATGCCCGTTTCGAGCGTAGGGATATAGTATGTCCTTCGCCGAGAGAACGGCGCTCCCGACAACAACCTTGGACACTCGGGTGTCTCGGAGGTCTCCAGTGATTCTTGCCCGCAACTCATCCCGGATTCGAATCCTCGCCCTCGGAATCGCCGGCGCCCTGGCGCTTGCCGGCGTCGCTGCCGCCGCCGGTGTCGACCGCGAGCAGATGACGTTCCACCGGGACGTCGCCCCGCTCCTCCAACAGGAATGCCAAGTCTGCCATCGTCCGAACGGCGCGAATCTCGGCGGCATGGTCGCGCCGATGGCGCTGACGACGTACGAGGAGACGCGCCCCTGGGCTCGTTCGATCGCCCGCCTCGTCGCGTCACGCGAGATGCCTCCGTGGGACGCTTCCCCGGAGCAGCACGGCCTGTTCGCGAACGAGCGGACTCTGACCCAGGAAGAGATCGACGTCTTCGTCGACTGGGCGAAGTCGGGCGCGCCGGCCGGCGACCCGGCGGACGCTCCCGAGCCGCTCGAGTGGCCCAGCGACGAAGGCTGGCTGATCGGCGAGCCGGACCTCGTCCTTCAGTTCGACGAGCCGTACTTCGTCGAGGATGACGTGGAGGACCTCTACATCTACTTCAAGACGACGATCACCGAAGAGATGGTGCCCGAGGATCGCTACGTGAAGGCGATCGAGTTCCGGCCCGGGAGTTCCGTGGTCCATCACATCATCGTTCCCGGTCTGGGCGGCATCGCCCCGGGCAACGATCCGGTCATCCACGCGGACGGGCTGGCGGACGTCCTCAGGGCCGGCCGCGACCTCCAGTGGCAGATGCACTACCACAAGGAGCCGGGCCCGGGAACCGGACGATGGGACCAGTCCTCGGTTGCGCTCAAGTTCTACGACAGCGAGGACGAGGTGAAGTACAAGGTCTTCAATGCGGACATGGGCAAGTACGACTTCGCCGTGCCGGCGGGGGCGACGGACTACACGATTCAGACGGAGTGGACCTTCCCGACGGATTCCGAGATCGTGAGCTACCTGCCGCACATGCACCTGCGCGGGAAGGCGGCGAAGTACGAGGCCTTCTACCCGGACGGCAGCCATGAAGTCCTGCTCGACGTGCCGAACTACGACTTCAACTGGCAGACGACGTATCTCTACGAGAAACGGAAGAAGGTGCCGGCCGGCACGCGCGTCCTCCTGACGACCGTGTTCGACAATTCGGCCGAGAACCCGGCGAATCCCGATCCGACGATGACCGTCCGTTGGGGAGAGCCGACGACGGACGAGATGAGCTACGGCTTCATGGCCTACATCAACGAGGAGAACGAGGGCCACGTCGCCTTCACGAGCGAGGAGGGCGGCATCGACGTCACCGCGATCGTCGCGATGTCCGACTCGAGCCGCGACGGCCTGATGCAGCTGGACGAAGCTCCCGGCATGGTCAAGCCGTACTTCGAAATGATGGACGAGGACAAGGACGGCGCGGTCAGCATGGACGAGGCCCGTGCGGCGAACGCCTTCCTGGAGCAGATGTCCGAGCAGAGGGAGCAGGCCGAGACGGCTGGCGCGGGCGCCGGGGGCGAATAGTCCGCGCTCCCTGCCGAGACGACGTTCGACTCCTTTTCGTTGAAGACTGACCGACTCTCTCGCTAGGAGGGAAACCGCATGAACTTCGCGACGAATCTCTCGGTTCGGCTCACCCTGTCGCTTGGGCTGGCCTGCTTGGCTGCCCTGCCCGCCTCGGTCCAGGGCCAGGACGCTGCGGTCAGCGGCACCGTCGTCGATCAGGAGGGCGTCCCGTTGCCTGGCGTCCGCATCGAATTGGCGACTGACGGAGGCGACCTGGCGGCCAGCGCGTTCAGCGACGAGACGGGGGCGTTCCGCATTGCCGTCGCGCCGGGCGCGTACACGTTGATGGCCGAACTGAGCGGCTTCGAGGACTACGAGGAGCCGGTCGACGTCGGGGAGGCCGGGGCCGTGGTTCAAGCCGAACTGGCGATTCGCCCCTTCGCTCAGACGATCACGGTCTCCGGCACGTTGCCGGATGTGGCGTTCGAGCAGCTCATTCCGGCGCGGCAGATCGAGCAGCGCGTGGCGCAGGATCTCGCGTTGTCGCTGCGAGAGCAGGCCGGAGTGACGGCGCTTCGTCGGGGCTCAGTCAACCTGGACCCGTCGGTTCGCGGTCTCTATGCCGAGCAGATCGGCATCTTCGTCGACGGTACGCGAACGTTCGCTGCCGGCCCGGCGCGGATGGACTCGGCTCTGAGCCACGTGAGTCCGCATTCGCTCCAGTCGGTCAGCGTCGTGCGAGGTCCGTTCGCCCTGACCTGGGGCGCCGGAACGCTCAGCGCGATCAAGGTCGACACCTTTCGTCCCGCATTCGAGCCGGGGAACCTCGAGGTCGGGGGCCGGGTCGGCTACAACTACGGCGAGAACGGGGGCACGAGCGACGGTTACGTCAGCCTGTGGGGGAGCAGCGAGCGCTTCCGCTTCACCCTGAAGCACAACTCCCGCCTGGGCAACGACTACAAGGACGGCAACGGCAGCGAGGTGGCGGGAGACTACGAGTCGTTCGAGACGATGTGGAGCCTCGGCGGCCGCCTGAGCGACGGCACGGTGCTGGAGTACGCCGGCGGCTACCAGCAGCAGAACGACCTGGACTATCCGGGCCGGATCCTCGACGCGACGTACTTCCGAACGAACTCGCACGCGGTCGAGTTGACTCATACGCGGGCGAACGGTCCAGTGACCGAGTTCGCAGTGCGGGCCTACGTGAACGACAAAAGCCACCGGATGAACAACCACGAGAAACCGACGGCGCTCGACATGCCCGGGCGGATGCCCCCGTTCGGTCTGGAGATCGATCTGCCCGCCGAGACGACGACGACCGGCGCCCGGATGCACGTGGAGATGGGGCGCGGCGACCTCCGCTCGAAGGTCGGCCTGGACACCTACCGGGTCGAACAGAACGCGGAACGGACGATCATGCGGCGGAGCAACGGCTTCACCCTGTTCCAGGACGCCGTGTGGCCGGACGCGCGGGTCGAGAACACGGGCGCCTACGGCCAGTTGATCTACTCGATGGGCCGGGCCACGCTGGGCGGCACCGTACGGGTGGACCAGGAACGAGCGCGGGTGGGCGAGGTGACGGACTTCTTCCTCGCGAACACGGACGGCGATCTTTCTCAGAAGAACACGAGCGTGAGCGCCGCGGGCAGCCTGAACGTCACGCTTGCCGAGGGCGTCGTTCTGAGTCTGGGCGCCGGGCAGGCGGTGCGTAGTCCTTCCGTTCTCGAGCGCTATTCCGACCGCTTTCCCGCCGTCAAGTTCCAGACGGCGGCCGAGTTCATGGGCACGCCGAGTCTCGTGCCGGAGACGAGCCGCGAAGTGAGCGCCGGCCTGATCGCCGTAACCGGGAACTTCACCTTCGAAGCGGACTTGTTCCATCGGACGATCGACGACTACATCACGGTCGCGCCCGACCCGACGCTCGGGAAGCGCTTGCCCCTGAGTCCCCCGGTCGTTTTCCGCTACGTGCAGAGCGACGAGGCGCGATTCGTCGGCGGCGACCTGCGCGTCGAGTACGGTTTCCTCCCCTGGCTGGTGGGGCACGGCACGCTGAGTTACGTTCGCGCCGAGGACACGCGCTTCGACGAGCCGCTGTTCGGCATTCCAGGGCGGGAGCACCGTCTCGGTCTGCGGGCCCAGGCCGATGGCGGCGAACGCTTCGTCGAGGTCGTCATGACGACGCAAGCCGACCAGGACCGAGTCGCAACCGCTCGGTTCGAGGCGCCGACGGAGGGCTGGACCACCGTCGACCTGCACGGCGGTTTCCGGCTGGCGAACCGCGTGCGTCTCCGCGCGGGGGTGATGAACCTGACGGACGAGTTCTACGTGAACCACCTGAATTCGTTCAATCCGTTCACTCGGATGCGGATCGCCGAGCTCGGCCGGAGTGCCTACGTCGGCGCGGAGTACAGCTTCTAGGAGCTTCTCGGAGCGCGATGTTCAGGCGTGCCGAAGAGCCCCTGAACAAGACGACTTGGATGGGGAACAGGAACGCGGCGGCGACGTCGTGGTCGTTCGAAGCGAACGAGGGTCCCGTGACAGGATGGAATCCGTGAAGACGAATGCCGAAGAACCCGGCCTGACCGCGGTCGTCCGGCGCGCCGACGACGCGCCGGCAGAGCCCGTCGCACTGGGCGCCGCGACGACGACGCAGGTGTTGCTGGGCGAGGACGAAGCGGCGCCGCACTTCGCGATGCGTCGGTTCTCGATGGGCCCCGGCGGCGGCATGCCTCTCCACACGAATCGGGTCGAGCACGAGCAGTACGTTCTTCGCGGCCGCGCCCGTGTCGTCCTGGGTGCGGAGACGGTCGAGGTGGCTGCGGATGACGTTCTGTTGATTCCTGCCGGTCTGCCGCATTCCTACGACGTGATCGAGGCGCCGTTCGAGTTCTTGTGCCTGGTACCGAACGGACCGGATCGGATCGACCTGGTTTGAGTGCGGCCTCGCTGCGGTTCGTCGTAGCGGGACTCCTCAGCATCTCCTGGGCGACAGCCGCGGGGGCGCGCGGCGTGGAGGACGCAGGTTCGCGCGACCTCCTGCCTCCTGACCTGCGGACCCGAAGCGACGGCAGCGACTGGCCTGGCTTTCTCGGCCCGAATCGGGACTCGAAGTCGCCCGAGACCGGCATCCGGACGGACTGGGAAGGCGACGGCCTGCCTCTTCTGTGGCACCTCGAGCTCGGCGAGGGCTACGCGGCGCCGTCGGTAGCGCGGGGCCGGCTGTTTCACTTCTCCCGTTTCGGCGATGTCGTCCGGCTGGTCGCCGCGCGGGCGGAAACCGGCGAAGAGTTGTGGCGTTCAGAGTACCGCACGAACTACGAGGACTACTACGGCTACGACGGCGGTCCGCGCGCTGCGCCCCTGGTCGATGGAGCTCGGGTGTATGCGGTCGGCGCGGAGGGCGTGCTTCGCTGCCATCGCGTGCTCGACGGTGAGGTGCTCTGGGAGCGCGACCTCCACCTTGAGTACACAGTCATGCAGAACTTCTTCGGAGCAGCCAGCTCGCCTTGGGTCGAGGGCGACCTCTTGATCGTCGCCGTAGGCGGCAGCCCGCCCGGCTCTCCGGGTATCCACAGCGGCCATGTACCGTCGGACGGAACGGCAGTCGTCGCCTTCGACCGACGAACCGGCGAGGAGCGCTATCGGCTCGGCGCGGACCTCGCGAGCTATGCGAGCCCGGCGGTCGTCGAGATGAACGGTCGGCGGCTTGGACTCTACTTTGCGCGATCCGGCCTGCTGGCCTTCGACCCGGTCCAAGGGCGCGAATTGGGCAGCTTCCCGTTCAGGGCGCGTCGGTTGACCAGCGTGAACGCGGCGAACCCGGTCGTCGTCGGGTCGCAGGTTCTACTGACCGAATCGTACGAGAAGGGCGCTGTTCTGCTTGACGTCGAGCGTCGCGAAGATGGCAGGGTCGGCTTCCGGCCGGTGTGGCGGGATGGCCGGCGCGATCAGGCGATTGCGGCGCATTGGAACACGCCCGTTCACGACGGTGGCGTCGTCTACGTGTCGAGCGGGGAGAAGTCTCCGAACGCGGAGCTTCGCGCCGTCGATTGGGCAACCGGCGAGGTGTATTGGTCGACGCCGCGGCTTTCCCGCGTGCAGCTGCTCTGGGTTGACGACCACCTCGTCGTGCTGAGCGAGGTCGGCGACCTGCTCCTCGTTCGCGCGACGAGGGAGAGTTATCGGCAGGTCGCTCGCCTGCGGCTTCGCGCTGCCGTCGGCAGCCGCGACCTCGACCTGCTGCGCTATCCGGCCTGGGCGGCGCCGGTCCTGGCCCAGGGCGTGTTGTATGTCCGCGGCCGCGGCCGGCTCGCCGCGCTGGAGCTCATTGCTCCGCCGTAGCTTGAGATCCTCAACCGTCGAAGCGTTCGAGGATCCAGTCGCTGATCGTCTGGAGCGCTTCCGGGGCCATCGTTTCTTCGATTGTCCCGTACTCGGCTGGCGAACCCGTCCGGGCGGTCTGAAACAGGTGGTTCAGGCCCGGCATGCGGAGGATCGTCACGTCGTTGTTGCCGCTCGTCGCAAGCGCCGCCTGGATGGCGGACAGGTTCTGGTCTACGTCGACCTGGGTATCCAGTTCCCCGTTCATCGCGAGTACCGGCACGCTGAGCCCTCCCAGAGCCGGCCCCGGATCGTAGGACACGAAGAAGCGGAACCAGGCGCCGGTCTGCGGCGCCACGGACGCCTCGGCGGCGGCACGAATGTCCTCGCTGTCCAGGTTCGCGGTCTCGGGCGCGAGCTGCGCCTGCTTCATCGCGACCTCGATCATCCGTTCCGTCATCTCGTCCGGCGAAAGGTCGGAGGAGAGCAGTTCGAGAGCCTGCTCCTGAAGCGCCGCGAGCTGCTCGATCTCCTCCTCCGAGGCGCCGTTGGCGGCCGCGATGCGGCGGAGCTGGGCGCGCAGGACGTCGGCGCCCGGCACGCCCGGCCCGGCGAGCAGGACGACGAACGCAACGTCGCCCGGCGGAGTTCGGTTGACCGCGAGCGGCGCGACGAGTCCGCCCTCCGAGATCCCGATCAGGCCGACGCGATCCGGGTCGATCCGGGAATGGCCACGCAGAAAGCGAACCCCGGCGACAACGTCCTCGGCCTTGTCGAGACTCGTCGAGTCCAGGGTGCTGCCAGTCGAGCCGCCGACCCCGCGGTCGTCGACCCGCAGCACGGCGATCCCGAGTCGGGTCAGATGATCGGCCAGGAGGAGAAAGGTCTTGTGGCCGAGAAGCTCCAGGTCCCGGTTCATCGCGCCGCTGCCGGAGATGAGGAGTGCTGCGGGAGCACGCTCGTCACCGGGTGGAAGGGTCAGCGTGCCGGCGATCGTCACGCCGCCGTTCCGGTAGCTGACTTCTTCCACGTCGTAGGGGAAGGGCGGCTTCGGCGTCTGGGGTCGGTGCGGCCCGGCGTCCTCGACCGGCTCGCGCCCGAGTTCGAACGGAAAGCGAGCCGGGCCCTGTCGAAACTCGCCCGAGATGACGCCGTCGGCGAATGCGCCGGCAAATGTCGGCGCCCCGGGTACGTCTTGAATCGTGAACTGCAGGTCGTCGCCATTCACCGTGACGTCGACCAGGGGCAGCCCGGAGGCGCCCTGAGCGGGAATGTCGATCGTTCCCGACCACGAGTCCTCGTTTGGTTCGAGATCGATCTTGACGACGAGCGGTTGGCCGGGGATGAGGATCGTCCCTTCCCAGCGGCCTCTGACGTCACGCTCGGTCTGGCTGGCGGCCGTCGGCGTACCCAGCAGAACGAGCAGCGAGGCGATGAGCGGTGCTCCCGCGGCTCGGGTGGTTGCGGAGGACATGGTCTGGAGCATACGGCAAGGCAGCCCGCGTCGTCGCCGGGCGCGGTTGCATGTTTCGCCAGCGCTCCTCGCCGGCAATCGCGTCGCGCTCAACCGGGAAGGCCGTGTTCTGGTCTGAGCGGCCGGCGCGAGGACGAAGCTGAACGGCAGAGGCCGGGTCCTCCACGCCTGATGACGTCTGCATCTGCCCTGGCTCTGGCTGAACGCCCGACTTTCTCCCAGTCCCTGCATTCCCGCCAGCGGAAGCAGGAGGTGACGTGGTCGTTCACCATGCCGACCGCCTGCATGAAGGCGTAGCAGATCGTCGGACCGACGAAACGGAATCCGCGGCGCCGGAGCGCCTTGCTCATCTCTCTCGAGGCCGGGGTAGCGGCGGGAACGTCGTCCTCTTGACGCCAGGCGTTGACCACCGGTGCGCCGTCGCTGAATCCCCAGAGGAACTCCGAGAAGCTGATTCCCGAGTCTCTCAGGTCCAACCACGCCTGGGCGTTCCCGATCGCGGCGTGCACCTTCAGGCGGTTACGCACGATGCCGGGGTCCTTGAGCAGCGCGGCGACCTTCGTTTCGTCGTACCGCGCGATCCGCTCTGGCTCGAAGCCGTCGAACGCTCGTCGGTAGCCCGCTCGCTTCTTGAGGATCGTGTACCAGCTCAAGCCGGCCTGAGCTCCCTCGAGGACGAGCATTTCGAAGAGCTTCCGGTCATCGCGGATGGGCACGCCCCACTCCTCGTCGTGGTACTCGACGTAGAGCGGATCGTCGTTCACCCAACTGCAGCGCGTCACGGTCTCTCGCACGGGGTCTCTTCCGCCGGGGAGTTCCGCCGCCGGCCGGTCACGGGTAGTAGCCGCGAATCGTCCGGGCCTTCGCTCCCCTTTCGTCAACGAGGACCTCGACGCGGCGAAACGCATCGGAGGGCTCCGTGCTGGACGACTGGTAGGCGAGAAAGTACTTCGTTCGGAGCTCGAGCGCGATCGTGTCGTAGACGGCGGCGAGTTCGGCCGTGCCGTCGACGAAGAACGCGCGCCCGCCGGTTTCGGCGGCGAGCTGTTCGAGGACCTTCTTCGGGCTCTCCTTTGCCTTGCGTGGCAGGGCGAGCCCGATCGCGTAGATCGCGGCTTCTGATCGACGGGCGTACTCGAGGGCGTCGTTCAGGTCGTAGCGGCTGTGTTCATCGACGCCGTCGGAGAGGAGGAGTACGGCTCGCTGCCCGGGCAGACCGTTCAGGTGATACAGGGTGAAGATCAGGCTGTCGTAGAGCGCGGTTCCGCGTTCGGCGCGGAGCCCGAGCAGACCCTTGGCGAATTCGATCCTGTCGCGGGTGAAGGGCGCCGCCAGGTGGGGGCGGTCGTTGAACGTGACGATGGAGAGCTCGTCCTTCTCGGTGACCACCTGGGAGAAGAAATCGGCGGCGGCCTTCACCGACTGCTCGAGGCGTTCATCCATCGACGCGGAGACATCGAGCAGGATGGTCCCGACGAGCGGCGTATCGTCGACCCGCTCGAAGCGCAGGATCTCCTGCTCGACTCCATTCTCCAGCACGGTGAACGCGGCCTCCTCCAGGTCGAGAAGAGGTCGCCGCTCCCGGTCGTCGACGGTCGTGTACAGCTCGACGAAATCGACCTGGACCTCTTCCAGATTCGCCGGGCCGTTGATGATCACCGTGTCCTCGACGAGTGCCGCCGGGCCCTCCGCATTCGCCAGCTTGCCGACGATGCGGACGATCGCGAGCCCCGGTCCGTCGGGCAGTTCGATGGGTACCGTGAATGGCGCCGCGTAGAGCGTCGCGACCCGGTCGTCGTTGCGGAAGACCTGGAGTTCCTCGAGGCTTCGGCCTTCCGGCACCGTGACCTGGGCGCGCAGGCGAGTGCTGTCCGTGTAGCGACCGCCGGGGATCGGCTCGATGATGCGGACGTCGAAGCGGTGCGGCGAACCGTTGATGAGGTACGAGTCGCTCGCGATCTCGGCGCCGCCGGCATCGTAGGCGATGGCGCGCAGCATCTGCGCCCGCGGCAGGTCCCCAAGTCGAACGTCGACGCTGTACGGCGCTCGCTTCGTCGTGAACAGGTCCTTCTCGTCCAGCGTGAACCGGACCTTGTCGATCGGCCCGGAGACCGCGGTGTCGAAGCGGAGGTAGCCGGACACGAGTTCTCCGCCCGGCGCGATGATGCGGATCGTCGGTTCACCCGAGGCGAGCGCGCGGTTCGCCTCGGCAAAGATGGGCTCCAGATCGGCGTCGGTCCAGGCGGCGAGTTCGTCGACTCGCGGCACGACGATCGGCTCGGCGTGGCGCCATACCGCATCGCCGTTCAGGTCGTCGACTCGGAGAATCAGCTTGTACTCTCCAGGTCGCAGGTAGCGCTGGGCGACGAGGGGCATGGCTCTTGTGGACTCCTGGGCGGCAGCTTCGTCGTCGTCGACAGGAAACTCGAAGCGATAGCGAAAGCTCTCGAACAGCCGATCGGCCCCGGTGTCCGCATCGGCGCGCAGCACCTCGCCGATGAGTTCGAAGGCGTATGAGCGCGCGCCGGCAAGGTCGGCCAGGGTCGCGCCGTTCGTCGCGACCTGGACCAAGGTCTGGACCACGGTACGGCTCTCGCGGCGTCCGGGAAAGCTCACCTCGAGCGTCGCCTCGAGCTCGAGTGCATCGGGCGGAAGATCGGTGGAGTACGACTCGAACGTGCGCAACCACTCGTCGGACGGCGCCTCGATCGGTTCCATCTTCTCCGCCACGAGCCGCTCGTAGAAGAACCCGAGCGCGCCGCCCACCCCGTTGATCAGCTGGATGACGCCGACCGCGTAGCCGAGTTCCTCTCGCTTGCAGCCGGCCGACAACTCCTCTCGGCCGAGTCCGCCGAGAGCCGCGCCGAGTCCGCTCGTGCTGGGCGATTGGAGCATCTGTCTGCCGATCGCGTCACTTGGCAGCCACACCCGCCAGGCGCCGACCCCCAGCGGTCGATAGAAGACGACCGCGTACTGCTGCGGGCGAAGTCTCCGGCTGTAGAGCGTCGAGATGACCTCGCTCATGTCGGCGAAGCCGTAGAACCAGGCCTCGATCTGCGTACTCGAACGTTCGGGGCAGACGACGACGCGAATCTCGGGCGGTCCGTTCAGCAGGTAGTACTCGGCCCGGCTGTCGTCCGGGCCGTCGAAGAGCTGGCGCACCATGAGGAGCCGCTCGCCCCAGTGCTCCTTGAACTCGTTGCGGGCCGTTTCAGGATACGGATCGCGCGCCTTCCAGAAGGAGTCGATGAAGGCGTCTCGCTGGTAGTTCTGCGACAGACAGAGAAAGGACCGCCGCTCGTCGTCGGAGAGGATCAACGCGACCTCCGCGACCCACTCTTCGTGCTCTGCGGAAAGAGCGGCGGCCTCCGGGGCGCGTCCGTCCTCGCAAGGCGGCAGTTTCTTGCGCGCCGCCTCGGCCGGATTCGAGGCGACGAGCGCCGCCGCAACGGCGAACAGAAGGGCGCGGCGTGGTACCCGTTGCGACATGGCGTCGCGCCGAGTCTATTCGCTACGTTCGGGCGCGCCGAGAATCGCCTCGCGCTGCCGACCCGTGCGCATTCGTTGCGGCTCAGTCCTCGAGGCGGTAGACCTGCCGCGCGGTGTCGCGGAACAGAGCCTGTCTCTCGTCGGCCGAGAAGTCGGCGACGATGCGCTTCAGCGCGTTCCAGAGCAGGGTGTATGAGCCGCCTGCGCGGTCGACCGGGAAGTTCGACTCGAACATCGAGCGGTCCGTCCCGAAGTGGTCGATACAGTGCAGATAGTAGGGGCGGAAGGCCTCCGCAAGCTCGGCCGAGGACGGTGGCGCGTCGCGTTTGTGCCAGCCCCAGCCGCAGATCTTCATCGCCAGGCCGCCGAGCTTGACGACGACGTTCTCGCAGCGGGCAAGTTCGGCGATCGAGCGGCGCCACTCCGCCTGGACCTCGCGTCGCCGGTCGCGGTACGGACCGATGCCCAGCGGGCCGCCGACATGGTCGAGGATGATCCGCGTGTCTGGAAACGCATGGGCCAGGTCGGTCAGCTCCTCGATCTGCGGGTGGTACAGCCAGGCGTCGAAGCTGAGTTCAAGGGGTCCGAGACAGGCGAAGCCGGCGCGGAAATCGGGGCGGAGCAGCATGCCCTCGGGCGGCCTCGAGTGGGAGATGCGGATCTCCGGGCTCGGATCGAAAGCGGCGGAATGGCGGATGCCGCGGAAACGTCCGCCACCGACCTCGATGTGCCTTTCGAGGACCGGCTTCACGCGATCGCCGAGCAGCATGTTCGCGTGGCTCACGATTCCCGCGATCCGGGCCCCGCCCCGATCGCTGCGGATGGCCTCGGCGAGCACGAACTCCGTCTCGCCGACCGGTCGCATGTCCTCCGGGCCGTCCTCGTAGTAGCCCGAGGCGCATTCGACGAAGACGGTCGAGGTCACGTTGTGGCCGGCGCCGGTGTCCGCGTGGAGTTCCTCCAGCATGTAGCGTGACGCGGGATGGCTGTCCCGCTTCGGCTCCTTCGGATCCCTCGGATAGTCCCAGAGATGGTGGTGGGGGTCGCAGATCTCCTGCTCGGGGTGGAGGGGCTCTTCGACCGATTGCGCCAGCCACGCCGTTTCCTGCTCGTTCATCCTGGTGGCTCCTGTCTGGAGGCGTGGCGGAACGTCCCGCGCGCTCGCGAGTTCGTTCGGGTCAGGCGTTGTCCTTGCGGTTGCGGATCTCGCCGAAGACCTCCGCGTCCGTGGCGTTCTGCATTCCGAGGAGCGCCCGAATGCCAGGATCGTCGGGCCGCAGGAAGGGGTTCGTCCTTTTCTCGACGCCCAGGTTCGAGGGAACCGTCGGCTTGTCGTCGCGCCGCAACGCCTCGATCTCGGCGACCCGCTCGATCAGCTCTTCGTTGTCCGGGTCGATCGTGACGGCGAAGTGGGCGTTCGAGAGCGTGTACTCGTGGCCGGAGTGGACGATCGCGTCGTCGGGCAAGGCGCGCAACTTGGCGAGCGACTCCCACATCTGCTCCATCGTGCCCTCGAACACCCGGCCGCAGCCCAGGGCGAACAGCGTGTCGGCACAGAACAGCGCCCGGTCCGCCTCGAACCAGTAGCTGATGTGCCCCGAGGTGTGTCCGGGCGTGTCGATGACCTCTGCAACCGCCTCGCCGAGCTCGAAGCGGTCGCCCTGACGGACCTTCAGGTCGAGCCCGGGAATCCGGCGCTCGTCGGCGGCGGGACCAACGACCTTGCAGCCATGCGCTTCCTTCAGCGCCGGTACCGCGGCGATGTGGTCCATGTGGTGGTGGGTCAGGACGATCCAGTCGATACTCAGGCCCTTCGCTTCGAGTGCCGCCTCGATCGGACCGGTCTCCGGCGGATCGACGACCGCCGTCTTGCCGCTGGCCTCGTCGCGGAGCAGGTAGGAGTAGTTGTCGCTGAGGACGGGAATCGTCTGGACGTCGAGCACGGGTTCTCCGGGGACGGTTGGAAGCTGCCTCTCCGCGCCGCGGAGTGCGGAGGGCCCCGGAACTATATCGGCCGGCGGCGGGACCGGACTTCGCGCTGAGAGTCGGTCGCCGGGCCGCGGCTACCAGTTGTACGTCAGCGAAGCGACGACGTTCCGACCCGGGCTCGAATAGAGCAGCAGCCGTGGATCATCCGCCTGTCGGCCGAGGACCTGCCACGAGTCGAAGTACGTCTCGTCCGTCGCGTTCAGCATGCCGACCCGCAGCCTGATGTCCGCCGGCAGCCTGAAGAAGGCGACGATGTCGAGGAGCCGGTAACTCTCTGGAACGTACTCGCCGGTGGGGACCTTCCCCGGATCGCGGTCGTCCACGACCCGCAGCGAGGTGTAAAGCCCCCACTTCGTCGAGTCGGCCAGGTAGCGCAGGCCGAGGACGCCTTCGTTCGGCGCCACCGAAGCGAGGGGTCTTTCCGGGTTACCGGTCACGTCGCGGCCGTCGATGCGAGCGTAGGCGGCGCGGAGCCGGACGTTGTCTCCCAGGTGCGACTCGAGCCGGAATTCGATGCCATCGATCTCGACCTCGGTCAGGTTCACGTTCTGGAACTCCGCGACGTTCAGCTGTCGGTTGAAGCCGACCGTCCGGAGCTCGATGAAGTCGTCGTAGCGGTTCCGGAACCCGTTGACGCTCCAGCTCGTGCCCCCGACGCTGAAGCGCAAGCCGAGCTCGACGTTGTCACTGATCTCGGGGTCAAGGCCGGGGTTCGCGAGCGTCCGGTAACCGCCGGCCAGGTTCGTGAAGCCGGTATTGATCGAGCTGTAGGGCGGCGCCCTGAAGCCTGCGGCGTACTGGGCGGTCAGGGTCGTCGTGGGGTGGAGTTCGATCGCCGCGCCCAGCTTCGGTGAGACGGCGGCCTCGTCCAGGCTGGCCGCGGGCAGGCCGCCGGCGGCCGCGTAGACCGCGTCGCTCGGGTCGGCATCGACGACGAAGCGGTCGTAGCGAACGCCCGGGATCAGCGAGAGGCGCTTCCAGCGAAGTTCGGACTGAGTGTAGACGCCCGTCTCTTCCGTCTTCGTCCGCGGGAAGTACTTGCTGGGGAAGACGAACTGCGTGGGCACGGTGCGGCCCGAGAGGTCTCGCTCGACCCGATCGCGCAGCATGTCGAACTCGTCGACCCGAAGACTCCCGCCGAAGCGGGTCGCGCTGCTGAACGAGTCGCCTGTTTCCGTCTCGACGAGGCCGCTCACTTCGGCGCCGAACGACTTCTGTTCGAACCACATCTTGCCGTTTCGGTTCGTCGCGACCGGCGGGCCGAAGCTCGCGGTCAACCGCTGTTCCGCGAGATTCTGTTCCGTGTCGACATTCTGCGTGTGGATTCGCCAGCTCCACTCGTCGACGGCGCCGCCGCGTCTCACCGTCTGCTCGAGCGATGCCCGGTGGCGATTCTGGGCGTCGTTCGCCAGGACGTCGAGGTTCGTGATCGTCAACGGGCCGAGTCGACTCGCGCCGAGGGCCGAGAGGGCCTCCGTCTCTACGTCCGCCTCGTTGAGTTCGAGGGCCGCGCGGACGGTGTTCCCGGGGGCGACGTCGTAGGCCGCCTTGCCGAGCGCCTGCAGTCGCTCCCGTTTCTGCGGGTTCGGGCGGTCCCTGTCCATGCCGGCGCCGCCGGTCCGCCCGCCGTTGTCCAGCGAGGCGCCGTCACTCGAACTGACGAACAGCGATGCGCGTCTCTTCTCGCCGCCGCCCGCCAGGGCGAGGTTCAGGTTCGAGTCGTTGCTCCGTCCGTCGAATCCCGCCTTCAGGCCGACATGGCGGTTACCTCCTCCGAGGTAGTCCGAGGGGTTCTTCGTGATCAGCGAGATGACGCCGCCGACTGCGTCGCTGCCGTAGAGAGCCGAGCCGGCGCTGCGGACGATCTCGGCCGACTTCAGCGTGTCGATGTCGATCGCCTGCTGGTGCACGTTGAACGGCCCGAAGTCGAACTGCTCCGCGCTTCGAACGCCGTCGACCTGGGTCAGGACCCGGTTGCCGCGGATGCCGCGGATGTTGAATCCGTTCAGGCCGAGCCGCGTGGAGTCCCCCTCGACGTGGACGCCTGGCTCGTACCTGACGAGATCCGCGATGTCTTCGAAGAGCTGATCCTCGATGTCCTCGTCCGTGACGATGGACACCTGTCCCGGAGTCTCGCGAAGAGGGGAGGGGACGTGGTCGGCGGTGACGGTGACCTCATCCAGGAAAGTGGTCGCGGCTGCGACTCCGGCGTTCGAGACCGATCGGATGCCGTAGAGGTAGTTGCCGGAGCGAAGCAGGAGGGTGTCGGGCGTCGCCACCGCGGCAGTCAGGTAGTCCCTCGTCGCGATGTGGTTTGTCGCCAGCGTTCCGCCGCCGTTCGGTCCGGCGCTGAGGACGTCGACCGCGCCCTTCTCGCCGAAGAAGTAGACGCGGTTGCCGGCTACAAGCGGCGTTGCCCAACTCGGTTCGGAAAGCCTCTGCCGCCAGAGGGACGTTCCGTTCGCCGGGTCGATGCACTGCGCGACGGCGGCCGCGTTCACCCAGTAGATGCAGTCGTTGGCCAGTACCGGAGAGCCGAAGTGACTCGTCGATGCGGAGAACCAGGCCACGTCGCCTGGACCGAGTTCGCCCCGCAGGCCGCGCCGTAAGGCGAAGTTCGCGGGGCGTTCGGAGCCGGCGACGATGATCAGATCGTCCGTGACGAGGGGCGACTGCGTCGTGTTCGACGTCACCCCGTTCATTCGCCAGAGCCGCTCGCCGGTGGTTGCGTCGTAACCTTCGACCGAGCCTGTCGAGCTGACGACGATCTCGCGCCCGTCGGGCGAGAGCGTCGGGGAGGACCAGGAGACGCCGGGCGCCCGTTCCGCCTTCCAGCGGTCTCGACCGGTCGCCGGATCGACGGAGAGCAGGTAGGAGTACGTCTTGCGCGCCAGAAGCACGATCGCCTGGTCGGCGGTCAACAGGACGGAGCCGCCGACGCCGTGGTTTCCGGCAAAGCTGCCGTACTCGCCGGCGAGGTTGCGGTGCCAGATGCGCTTCCCGTCAACATCCGTCGCGAACAGGTCGCCGGTGCCGAAG
The DNA here is from genome assembly GCA_965219625.1 of Candidatus Multivoraceae bacterium. Classification (GTDB taxonomy): domain Bacteria; phylum Acidobacteriota; class Thermoanaerobaculia; order Multivoradales; family Multivoraceae; genus Multivorans. The sequence continues at coordinate 3,186,743 of OZ244782.1, forward strand.
AACAGGACGATCCTCTGTTCGTCTGCCGCGGGCGTTGGCGCCGCGCGGGCGGTGTACTCGTTGAATGGCAGTCGCTCGGATGCCGGCCAGCTCCGGCGCCAGAGCTCGGCCCCGTCGGCGACGCGGATGGCGGTCAGCCAGAGTGTGTCCTTCGCGCCGGTTTCGTCGGCGGCGACGGACGTCGCATAGGCCGTACCGCGCCAGATGATCGGGCTCGAGTGTCCGAAGGCGGGAAGCTCTGCAGTCCAGGAGGGCTCCGTCCACTTCAGGGGCAAGGCCTCGCCGTCGATCACGTTCACGCCGCCGTTCCGAAACGACGCCCAATCCGCGCCGACGGACGGGTCCCTGGAGGGAGCGCCGAGCTCTTCGAGCGGATGCCGTTCGACCGAACGAAGATGTCCGGTTCGATTCGCGCCGCCGATGGCGAACAGCGATGCGCCGTCACTGACCAGACGATGGAAGAACCTCGGCTCGTTCAGATCGCCGACGTGGGTCCAGTCGCTTTCGCCCCTTCGGATGCGGTGGATGCGCCCGTCCGCCTGGCTGACGAGCAGGCTGTCTTCGACGACGACCGCGTCGGCGCCGAAGCCTTGCATCGTCCCTGAATGGGGCAAGTCAGGGCCGGCACGCCAGGAGTCGGCGGTCGGGTCGTAGACCTGGACTCGACGGGTCGTGTCACCGTTCTCGTCGATTCCGCCCAGAACCCACAGCTTGCCGTCGAAGCCCACGGCCGCGTTCGCGCGGACCGCCATCGGCATCTCGGTAAATGACGTCCACTCGACATCGCCGTCGTCGACTCCGGTCAGATCGAGCGCGAAGACCGTGGAATCCCAGAGCGGATCCTCAGCCGAACCGCGAAGTTCCCAGCCGCCCGCTACGATCAACCTGTCGTCGAGGAGCGCCAGATCGTGCGATGAGCGGCCTGCCGGCAAGGGCGGCAGCTGCTCCCAGGCGCGGCCGCCGAGCGGAAGGCGTGCAGAGCTCGCCACGGAGTCGAGTTCACCGGGCTCTCGTTTCGGATTGTCGGCTCGCATGCCGCCGACGCGGTAGAGGGCGTCGCCGTATGCGATGAGAGCCGTGCCCTGGAGCGGCGGCCCCGGTGGCAGAGCGAGCCATTCGGCCGCCTGTCCGTTCAGCGGGTAGCGCAGGACGTACTGGCTCAGGTTCTCGAACGAGTGCTCGTGCCGACGTCCGATGTGACCGCCGTAGACGTAGAGCGAGCCATCGAGGTAGTCGGCGCCGAAGCTGGCGATCGCGAGCGGCAGGGCGGCGATGGCCGGCGATTCCTGCTTCGTCGCGGACGCGTCCTCGCTCGTTCTGGTCTGTGCGCTGGTCGCTCCGAAGGCGACGAGAACGGCAGCGCCGAAGAGACGGAGGGCGTGTCGCGGAGTCGTCAACAGGACCATGGTTCAAATAGAACCGATTCGGTCCACGTTGTCAAGGACGAATCCGGGGTCTCCTTCGTGCGCGACGCATGGCGGGTGCGGAGCGGAGGCGGTCGGGCGCAGGTCCTGACCGGCTCGCCGGTTGCCAGTGGAACCGGCTCGGCCGCGTCAGGCGAACGTGAACGGGCTGGGCTAGCCGCAGTCCATGCTGTTCGTTCGGATGTACGCGATGACCTGCCAGATCTGCTCTTCGGTGATCTTGCCGTCGAAGGGGAGCATCTCCGTGTCGGGGACGCCCTGGGTGATCACGTTGAAGAGATCGTCGTCCTCGTTGCCGTGAGTCTGCTCGCAGTCGAACAGGTTCGGGGCGTCCTTCGTAACGCCGGGTGTCGTCGAGTGGCAGTAGCCGGTGCAGACGGCGCGAAACAGGCGTCGGCCGGCGGTGACCGCCGCCGGGTCGTCGAGGTAGGCGGCGACCGGCGAGGTCGCGTCGGCCGCGCTCCTGTCGACTGCGGTTGCGGGCGCGGCCTCTGCAGCCGTCTCGAGGGGGACAGTCTGGCTGACCGGCGCCTCGGCTTCGGCGGCGGGCGCTCCAGGCATCGGGGCGCTGCCGGTAGCGCAGCCGGCGAGCGCGATCCCGATGGTGGTGAGCAACGTGGCGCTGCTGCTGTGGAGTCCGTTCGGATGAACGCTGGATTCGGGCAAGGCGTCTCTCCTCTGTTTCGGGGGTCCCGGCAGGCGAGCTACGGGCCGCCAATGCCGAGAGCGCGGATCGCCTCCGGCGACGACACGGTGGGAAAGGGGTCGATACGAAGAATGCCGTACTCCTCTGCCAGCCGGCGGAGCGTACCGTCCCGACGCAGGTCTTCGAGAACCTGTTCGATGCGGCGGAGAGCAGAATAGCTCGCCCGCGTGGCGGCGTGCTCGTTGAACCGGAGCCCCGGGGGAGGCTCCCAGTCCGCTACGGGCGTCTTGCCGAGAGCGGCCAGAGCGGGACCCCAGATCAGCGCGGCGGCGGCGCGCCGGTCGTCAACGGCCCGAGTCACCTCGGCGGCCGTCGGTTCGGTCGTCCAGTCGAGCCCCGCCGCCTCGGCTGCGAAGTGACCCAGCGACTGGAGCCGCACGGCGACTCTGTCATCTCCGAACGTGCGGGCCAGGTCGTTCCAGTCGAGGGGCCTGTCACCCGCCGGTCGGTAGAACTCGAATGCGGCGGCATAGTAAGGGGGCGTCAGGCTGAGTTGGTCGCCGAGTCGTCCGAGCGCGATCTCGCCCGGAACGGACGGCACGACATCGCACGCCTCCTCGAGCAGACTGTCGAGCGGCAGGTCCGTGTCGTCGATCTCGGAGTACGGCGGCGCGCTCGGCCGCCACACGGGGACGAAACGCAGCTCGAGCCGCTCGGCCACCTCCCGAAACAGGTCATGGTCGAAGCCGGCCGCCTGCAGGCGATGGGCGCGCGGCAGGTCGTCGTCGATCAGGCAGACGCGGAGGTCGCCTCCACTTGCCGGGAGCCTTGCGGCGTTTGCCGCGAGAACGACGAACGCCGCCGCTGCCGTTCGAAGCGTCCGCCGGGTCATCCTGGCCGCGGCGGTCGTCATTCGCCCAGCGCGAAGACGAGCAGCACGCTGCCCTCAGGCAGCGCCGGCGCGGTGCCGACCGTCGTCTGAACGATGCCGCCACCGCCGGATCCGACGGCGAGAAAGGTCTTGCCCTCGTACTCGTAGGCAATCGGATGGCTGCGAATGCCGGAACCGGTCTGGTAGCGCCACACCTCTTCCCCGGTTTCGCCGTTGAAGCCAAGCAGCTCGCCGGAGGCGTTGCCGGTGACGACCAGGCCGCCCGCGGTGCTCAACACGCCGGCCAGCATCGGCACGGGATCCTGATAGCGCCACTTCGTTTCGCCGGTACTCACGTCGATGGCCGACAGGTGGCCATAGGACAGCCCCTCCGCCGTATCCGTCGGAATCGGCTCCCCGCCGAAGAACGGTATGCCCTCGATGAACGTGACGAGGCCCTTGCGGAACATCATGCAGCTCTCGATCGTCGGCACGTAGGCGAGCCCGGTATCCGGACTGTACGCGCCGGCATAGGCCGCGTTGTTGCCGCCGGCGAGCCCGGGACAGACGCGCTGGGTGGGTTCGTCCGCCGGCATCATCGCCGGGTCGACCACCGGCCGGCCGTTCTCGTCCAGGGTCGCCCAGTTCAACTGGTCGACGTACTGGCTGGCGTGGAGGAAGCTGCCGTTACGGCGGTCGAGCACGTAGAAGTAGCCGTTCCGGTTCGCCTGGACGAGGGCGGGGATCGTCTGCTCGTTGACCTCCACGTCGACCAGCCATACTTCGGAGTTTCCGTCGTAGTCCCACACGTCGTGGGGCGTGAACTGAAAGTGCCACTTGCGTTCACCCGTCCTGATGTCGACGGCGAGCACGCTGTCGCTGAAGAGATTGTCGCCCTTCCGCGTATCTCCGTTCCAGTCCGGGGACGGGTTGCCGGTCGTCCAGAACAGAGTTTCCGTCCTCGGATCGTAGCTGCCGGTGGCCCAGGTGGCGGCGCCTCCGGTCTTGTACGACTCGCCGGCCCACGTCTCGACGCCCGGCTCGCCTTCGGCGGGCACCGTGTAGTGGCGCCAGAGTCGTTCGCCTGTCTGTACGTCGTAGCCGTCGAAGAAACCACGTACGCCGTACTCGCCGCCGCCGATGCCAATCACGGCGACGCCTTCCGCAATCAGCGGCGCCGAGGTGATGGAGAAGCCCTTCGCGTAGGGGACGACTTCGACTTCCCAGACGATTTCGCCGGTCTTCCGATGGAAGGCGATCAGCTGAGCGTCGAGCGTGCCCATGATGACCAGGTCGCCGACGATGCCCACGCCCCGATTCGCCGGACCGCAGCAGATCCGCAGATCCGGCGGGTTCTCGTGGTCGTAGCGCCACAGCAGCGTACCGTCGCCGGCATCGTAGGCGAGTAACCGGTTCATCGACGACGTGAGGTAAAGGACGCCGTCGTAGACGACGGGCGAGGACTCGAGTTGGCCGGGAATGCCGGTTTGGGCGATCCACGCGACACGAAGCCTGGACGCACTCTCCGGAGTCAGCTCGGTGATCGGCGAGTGTCGCCAGCTTGCGTAGTTTCCGCCGTAGTGGAGCCAGGACTCCCGGGTCGGCGCTTGATCGAGCATGTCCTGGTCGACGGGACCGGCGCCGTCGCCGACGTCGCCCGCGGGAGGCCAGTAGTTCCGAGGCGGCGCAGCCACGCCCTCCTCCTGGGCGGCGTTCGGCGCCGGAAGGAGAAACAGGGCAGCGATGGCTCCTGCGAGCGGACCGATCAGGGTGCGGAACATCGTCACTCTCCAGGTTGGTCAGGGTGATCGCCGAACGCCGCGCGAGGTCCGCGGTTTCGGGCGAAGGCGATGATACCGTGCAGCTCGTTCCGGTTCTGTTCCGTCCGCTTTGCGTCGAGTTCGGCGCACGCCAACCTGTCGTCCAGTTGGAGGAGGAGTCCGCATGACCGACGAACAAGTCGACACTCAAGGTCTCTACGGCGCTCTTCATCCGGATGAGGTCGGCGCGTTTGCGCTGAAGGTCTGGCAGTACAAGCAGGGTGAACTCGTATCGCTGATGATCCACCTGGGTGATCGACTCGGCATCTACCGCACGCTCCGCGGCATGGGGCCGGTGACGGTCTCTGAACTGGCTGCGGCAAGCGGGCTCCAGGAACGCTGGCTGCTCGAGTGGCTCCGCGGGCAGGCGGCGGCCGGGCTGGTCGAGTATCGGCCGCCAGAGAACGGGGATGCGCCGCGGTTCGAGTTCACCGACGTCGCGGCGGCGGTGCTCGCCGACGAAGAGCGTTCCGTCGCGTTTGCCGGCGGTGCGTTCGGCTATCCGCCCGAGCACGGCGTGATCGACGGTCTCGCCGAGGCGTTCCGAACCGGCATCGGCCTGTCGTACGAACAGCTCGGCCCGTGCGCCGCCCACCGCACGGAACGCATGCTCGGCCCCTGGACACGGCAGGCGCTCGTGCCGCGCATCATTCCGGCTCTCGATGGCGTGGAAGATCGTCTCTGCGACGGCATCGACGTCGTCGATGTCGGCTGCGGCGGCGGAGTTGCGCTGTTATCCCTGGCGCGGGCCTTTCCGGCGTCGCGCTTCGTCGGGATCGACCCGTCGGCGCACGCCATCGAGATCGCGAAGGAGCGCACCCGGGAAGCCGGCGTGGCGAACGTCGATTGGCGCGTAGCGCGTGGCGAGGAGCTTCCCGGCGAGCCGTCCTTCGACCTTGTCGTGACCTTCGACTGCGTGCACGACATGACCCGGCCCGATCTCGTCATCGCCGCCATCCGCCGTGCGATCCGGGACGACGGCACCTGGCTGATCAAGGACATTCGCAGCAGCCCCCGGTTCGAGGACAACCTGCGCAACCCGATGCTCGCGCTGCTCTACGGCTTCTCCGTATCCGCCTGCATGTCGTCGGCCCTGTCCGAACCGGACGGTCTTGGTCTGGGCACCCTGGGGTTCAACCCGGAGGTCGCCGAGCGGATGGTCCGGGAAGGCGGTTTCAGCCGATTCCGCATGCACGACTTCGACGATCCGGCGAATCTCTACTACGAAGTCCGGCCGTAGTTCGACGCCGTCCGTCTGCCGCTGCGGGCGGCGATGATCGGCGCGAGGACCGGATGGGACCCGCTGGCACGTCACTGCGGAAGGACCCTGAACGGAGGGTTCTTGTCTTCCCAGAAGCGCATTCCCTCCCACAGTTTCGTTGCTTCCAACCACTCCCGAGACATCGCTAGACGCAGATTTCCGGCGAGTGCGCTCGTGCCGATGTTCTGCGGCATGTCACCCAGCACCTTCTTCAAGCCGACCCGCAGGATCTCCAGCATGTCGTGGCCCCGGGCGACAAACCAGGGGTCTTCGCCAAGGACCTTGGACGTCTCCTCCTTCCAGGTTCGTCGACACCGATGCGAGTTGTCCGCAACGGCATCAATGAGGCTGTCAGCGTCTACATCCCACGTCTCCTCGTCGACGAATCGGTGGACGCGGATCTCAGGCATGACCTCCGAGGCGTTCCAAAGCGTAGCAACCAATCTGACACGGCCGAAGACCAGGGCCCGCTCCAGGAGCGCTTCTCGAACGGTCGTGCCGTTGGTGTCCTCGAATCTCCTGACCTTGGAATCGTCGGCGTGCTCCGCGAGGACGCGCTCGAGGGCCTCCGACCTGAGAAGGACGCATTCCAGGTCGTGCGCATCCGTAACCACGAGATTCCGAGATGGCCGCGAAGGGCTCTCGTTTGAGGCCTTGAAGGTGTCGTAATCGCTGTCGACCACACCGAGAACGCCACTAACGCTGTCGCGCTCCAGGCGACCAAGTGCCCCAAGCACATTCTTCTTGCCCTCGCCGTAGATGAGTTCGCAGCGCTTGTCGCGGTGGCTCTTCCAGAACCTCACGTCGTCCTTGCCCTCGACCAGAAGGAAGGCGCCGGGATCGGGATGCGTCTTGCGGTGTATCTTGATCTCGGCCGCTAGGACTCCCGGTGTCTTGTAGCCGTGCGGCATGGTCTCACTCGGTCGCCCAGAGGAACGCCCTACACCTCGGGTGTTTGGCCGGCTCGAGGGTCCTCAGACCGCGTCGCCAAGTGCCACCATGAGGTCGTCACGCTCGCCGATGATGTACGGGGAATGGGTCGCTACGATGGCATCGAACGCCGACAGCTTCGCAAACTCCAGGAGGTCCGGGAGAAACCGCTTCTGCCACGAGACGTGCAGGGAGAGTTCAGGTTCATCGATGAGCACGATGGCGTTCGGCCGGGTTCTGAAGAGAAGGTCGTAGTGCATCACGAGTTCGTGCTGCTCTCCTGACGAGAGACTGTTCAGTGGGAGATGCCGGCCTGATGTCGTCTCGGCCACGAGACCTTTCGCGCGGTCAAACCGCAGTTTCTTGTTGCGGAACTTGCTGTTGATGCTGCCCAGGAGACTCCGCAGGCGTTTCGAGAAGTCGCGGAGAGCCTCCAGCTTCTGCTCCGTGTCTTGAACATAGAGAGCCATCACCCCTGCAGTCATCGCGCGGGTCTGCTCGTCATCATTTTCGTCGTGAGCACCAGGCAGGTAGTGGGCTTGCTCCGAGGAGTCGTCCAGTATTCCCAGTTGCTCCAGTTCCTCGACCTCCTTCGTCAACGCAGCCATGCGCTCAGTGATTCGGTCATCGGCCAAGCTGTTCTTCGCGGCCACGAGTCTCTGCGGAAATGTCTGGTCCAGTGCTTGCGCGCGTCGACCGTAGGTGGCCATCGTCTCGCGAAGGAGATCGCGGAGGTCCTTGTTGCGGTCCCAGACCGTCGAGGTAGTCGAGGGATAGGTGGAGGGGAGGATCCCCGATGCGGCGCGCTTCACCTCCTCAGGTGACCAGTGTCTCCTCGTCGACTCTTGTTCGAATGAAACGAGGCGCTGCGTCTCGATGAAGTACACGCTCGAGTTCTTGAGGAAGTCCTCGTACCATGTCGGAAGGCTGGGCTCGGGCAGCACCGGGGGGTTGGGAGTCACCCAAGTAGGTGTCCAATCTCGCTCGCGGAGCGTAGCTGAAGGTGGATTGGAGGAGCGCCCGGAACGGCTTCGGGAAAGGGCGATCTGCTCGTGATTTGTCTTGCTACCCTGGCTCAGTTCGAGCTTGCCCTTGGCACGGTCCAGCTCCACGAGCAACTCGAGGAAACCGTCCTCGAAGGTCAACCGCAGTCGCTTGCAAGGGATTCGTTGAAAGTGGCGAGTGTTTCCGGTGAGAAGGGAGTTGATCAGGCCAAGAGTATGTGTCTTCCCGACACCGTTCGGCCCGTGCAGGACGGTTACATGGTCTTCGTGGTTGAGCTCGATGCGGTGATCGAAGATCCCGAACAGGCCGTCGATCTCTATCCGTTGGAGCTGGGTGGCCTGATACTCGTTCATGTCTGCGGGCACGCGAACCGGCGCGAGAGGGTCGGGGGCCGGAAAGGGGCGATCAGCTTCATACGCTACGTCAATGGTCTGCTGGATTCAAACCAGCGGCAGGGACTTCTCGTAGCCTTCGGGAACCGAGCCGCTGCGGGCTGCGCGGGCTGCGTTCAGTCCCAGCGCAGGTCGACGCGGTCGATTGCCACACCGTTCGGGGGCGTGGCGTTTCCGTGCGGGACCTCGAGGACAAGGGTGTCTTCAGCCGGCCATGGCGTCGGAGGGAGAGTGCGGGTCTGCCAGCCGTCGTCGTCGCCTTCGGCGAAGGTCAGTCGGCCGAGTTCCGCGCGACCGGAACGGGCGACCAGGGAGAGGGGCGCCGGGCGGTTTCGGACGACCCGGAGAGTGACGGCGATCTCGACTCGGTCGCCGCCAGGGACGACCTTCGCTTCGGCACGGCCGCCCTCCGGGAGGACCCAGCCTTCCCGATAGCGGGTTCGGTCCATCGTCCACCGTTCGGGTTCCATGTTGCCGCGTGTTCGTTCGACAGCCGCGCTCTCGAGTTCGATCCGTCGTGTGGGTACGGAGCCGGCCAGGGTCGGCGCGACCGCGAGACTGAGCGCCAGCCCGACGGCGAGAAGGGCGCCGGTCAGCCTCCGCCGGACTCGCATCGCTGCCAGTGACAGCCCGATGAGCAGGACGGGCGCCAGCCAGGTGGCCGTCCGGGTACGGGTGGCCGAGGGTAGGAAGCGCGCAAAATCGACGCCGGTACGGGCTTCCAGGTAGTGAATGAAGTCGTGGCGACCGTCCGCGAGGTTGTAGGTCCAGCCGGGCTCGACGACGAAGAGCACGAGGAGCGCGCCGGAGAGCGTCGCGAGCACGAGCGCCAGCGCGACGACACCTGTCGCCGGGCCGCTCGCGGATTCTCCTGGGATTCGTTCCCGGCGTTCCAGCAGAGACACGAGGAGAAGGGAGAGGAACGGCAGGACGACGAGGCCATAGCGGAAGGGAGGCGACCAGCCGCCGTACCACTCGCGACGCGTGGAGGCGAGGAGCAGCGTCGGCAGGGCGATCAACGCGATCTCGAACAGCAGTCTCCGCCGATAGCGGAAGGTGGCTATCGCGCTCGGAAAGAGCAGCAGCCAGATCGGCGCGCAGGCGACCAGGCCGTAGGCGAGATCGAAGAACAGACCGGCGAGGCCGGTGGCGATTCGGACCGTGGACTCGGGGGAGAGCGCGAGCTCGCTCCAGGAGTGCATGCCGAGCACGCTGCCGAACAACGCGCGATTCGACCAGAGGACGAGGGCTCCGGCGGGCGCGAGTCCGAGGGAGAGGACGGCGGCGAACCGCCGCCGGTGGTGCGCGTCGATTCGCAACAGGAGAATCACCGCGAGTGCGGCGCTGACGAGGACGAGTCGGAGCTTGAGAGCCGGCAGGGCGGCGAGCGCGAGCAGGAGCATCAGCCACGTCGCACGGTCGTCCGCAGCCGGCGCCCCGGCGCCCCGAATCCGTCCGTCGCTTGTCAGCCGCGCAATCCAGCGGTAGGCGGCAACCGCGAGCAGGACGGCGGCTGTCTCCGCCCAGATCTGTTGGCTGTAGATGACGAACGGCGCGCCGAAGGCGAAAGGTATCCAGGCGAGAAGCCGGGCCCGCGCGTCCGTGCTGAACGCGGTCAAGTCAAGCAACAGCCATGCGCCCAGGGCAGCGAGCGCCGCAACGGTGACGATGGCCCCGGCTCTGCCGCCGATGCGGTAGGCCGGCGCGATGACAGCCTGCAGCAGGCCCCCGTGGCGTGAGTGAACGGCGCCATCGGCACGTTCGGGATCTCCGGGCTGCGGCTCGATCGCCCGGTCCATGAATGCCAGCGAATCCCGATTCCGATAGTTGTTCGCCAGGTCGAGGTCGACGTCGTACGCGATGCTGTGGGCGCCGAGCAGAAACCAGGGCTCGTCGCCGTCCGGCATCCGCGCCGCGATGGACCAGGGCACGAGCGCCAGGTAGAAGGCGAGGGGGAGGAACAGGAAGACGAGGGGCGGCCTCCCCGTTCCGCTGGTCCGTTCGAGTGCGGTCACGAGCGAGACGGCGCGGCTTCCCAGGTAGAGCAGACCTCCTGCCACCGCTGCGGCGAAGACGATCCTCTCGAGGCCCGTGATGCCGAGCAACGGCATCCCGAGAGCCGCCGCGACCAAGGTCAGCGCCGCCGCCAGCGCCCAGCCGTCCATCTCGTTGCGGACCATGTGGGACACCGCCCGGCTCCTCGTCGCTTCGGGCTGCTGGAACTACGAGTCGTTCATCGCCGTGAGGACTCGCGGCGGCGTCATCGGGAGTTCAGAGAGACGGGCGCCGCTGGCATCGGCGATTGCGTTCGCGATCGCGGCGGCGGTTGGGATGACCGGGGGTTCGCCGACGCCACGGGCGCCGAAGGGGCCGTGTTCCGACGGGACTTCGACGAGCACGGTCTCGAACTTCGGGCCGTGAACGAAGTGGGGGAGAGCGTAGTCGTTCAGAGTTGCGGTCAGCAGTTGGCCGTCTTCGCTGTACGCCATCTCCTCGTAGAGGGCCCAGCCGACGCCTTGCATCGCGCCGCCCATCAGCTGACCCTCCACCGCCGGCGGGTTGATCGCGCGGCCACAGTCCTGTACGACGACGAGCCGCTCAACCTCGACCCGGCCGGTGTCCGGGTCGACGACGACTTCGGCGAGCTGAGCGCAGAAGCCGGGCGCCTGACTTGTCTGCGCGTGGCGTCCGTGGCCGAAGACCGGCGCCTGCCGGCTGCCGAAGCGCATCGTTCTCTGCGCGATCTTCTTCAGCGGAATCGCCGTGTCGGGCGAGCCCTTGACCCGCACCGCGCCGTCCACGATCTCGAGATCCTGAACGTCCGCCTCGAAGGTCGCCGCTGCGAGTTCCAGCGTCTGCTGACGGGCTTCCCTGGCAGCCTGGATGACCGGGACGCCGACGGTGTAGAGGATCTTGCTGCCTCCCGACGAACCGGCAAACGGCGCGCTGGCCGTATCGCCGGTGGCGATCGTCACCCGCTCAGGTTCGATCCCGAAGGCCTCGGCCGCAATCAGCGCCAGACTCGTGTTCGTGCCCGTGATGTCCGCGCTGCCCAGATGCACCTTCAGCGTGCCGTCGCCCTGCAGAGCGCAGGCCGCGGCCGCCGGTTCCGTGCCTCCGGGCCAAGCGCCGAGTGCAATCCCTATTCCGCGGCCCCGGGCCCGCGCCTCGGCCCGGTTTCGCCATGCAGGATGGGCCTGGAGCGCCTCGAGGACCTGTCGCTGGCCCATGCCGGCCCAGGGTTGGCCGGCCGCCATCGGCTGGCCCGGTTCGGACGCGTTGATCAACCGCATCTCGATCGGGTCGAGGCCCAGTTCCTGAGCGAGCTCGTCGAGCACGGTCTCGACGACGAACGCCGCCTGCGGCGCCAGCGGGGCGCGGTAGGCGCCGATGGACGGCTTGTTCGTCACGACTTCGTAACCGCCGACCGATTGGTTCGGGGTCTGGTAGGAGCTGCCGAGCAGAGTGCCGGCGAGTGCGGTCATCGACGACGGGAAACACCCGGAGTCCATGGCCAACTCGGCCTCGAGCGCGGTCAGTTCGCCGCTTCGCCTGGCGCCGGCTCGAATCGTGATCCGGGTGTTCGGCGCCGGCGTAGCTGCCAGCATCTCCTCGGTGCGGGTCATCATCAGCCGCACCGGCCGCTCGAGCATCGTCGCCGCAATCGCCAGCATCGGCTCGTAGAGCACGAACTTCCCGCCGAAGCCGCCTCCTACCGGAGTGCCGACGACCCGCACCTCATCGTGGGGCAGACCGAGTACGTAGGAAACCGTGTCGCGAATGAAGAACGTAGCCTGGGTCGAGCTGTAGATCGTCATCCCGTTGCCCATCGGGTCGGGATCGATCAAGCAGGCATGAGGCTCGAGGTAGGACTGGTGAACGCCGGCGGAGGTGAACTGTCGCTCGACCACGGCGTCTGCGGCGGCAAAGCCTGCTTCGAGGTCGCCACGCCGAAACGTCATGCGATTCGTCACGTTCGGCGAGGAGGGCGCCGCAACGCTGTCGTCGCCGGCGGCCCCGGCGCCGTGCGCGGCCGCTTCGGCGGACTGACCGGGCAGGCCGTCGGGCCATACCGGCGGCGCTCCGGGCGCCTCCGCCTGTTCCAGGGTGACGACGGCTTCGAGAGGTTCGTAGTCCACATCGACGAGTTCGGCGGCATCGCTCGCGGCCGCTTCGCTCTCGGCCAGCACGACAGCCACCGGGTGGCCAACGAAGATCGCGCGGTCGCGAGCAAGCATGAGCAATGCCCGATTCCGGGCTGGCAGGTCGGGCAGATCGTCGGCGATCAGCACGGTGACGACGCCGGGCGCCGCTTCGGCGGCTGTCCGGTTCACGCGGAGCACCCGAGCGTGCGCGTATGGACTCGTGACCAGGCGAGCGTGGAGCATTCCCGGCCGGTCGAGATCACCGCAGTAACGGAGCGAGCCCTTGACCTTCGGTTTGCCCTCGAGGAGCTTCGTCGGGGTGCCGATTCGAGTCATTCGTGTCGTCTCCGTCCGTCTCTGATTCTCTGATCGCGCGAGCCTGCCGCGAGGCCGTGGGACGGATTGTTACCCAACCGGAGCGGGTCGGGGAAGGGTCGTCTTCCCACTGAATGCAGGAAACCCCGGAGGCGCTTGGGCCTCCGGGGCTCCGGTTTCGCTCTGCGACCGCGGCTGGCGCGGCTCGGCCGAGCGTTCTTGGCCGATGGGATGGCGTGGGATTGCCCCTCAGAGAGGTATGCCTACGCCCAGGCAGGTGTCCCTTCTAGGTAGCCGCCACCTCCATCGAACCGCGACTGCAATACTCCACTGGACCACCTCCTTTCCGGGCTCATCCACAAATGGCGGGTCCCACCCCGCCCGGCCACGAGATCGCCCCGAATGACCCCGGAACCGCCGCCAACGCCCCAGGCAATCTCTGCTGGTCATGCTCGAGCGCTGACGGAACGACTAGATCGGCGATGCTCGCCGATTCCGGGTCCGTTGTCAAACGCCCTTGTCTTGAGTGGTTTACGGACGATCCGTGGCGGCCTGGGACGGCGTTCCGTCCGTTGCCGGCGGCCGTCGGGGACGCCGCCGGCGACGCCGGCGCTTCGTCTTGCGGACGGGCCGGTCGGCGCCGTTGCCGCTCTCGGCAGCGTCCTTGCCGGAAGGTGCGGCGGCTGCAGGGGCGGCTTCGGCGGTCGGCGCATCGACGCCCGGCACCTTGATCGCAGGATGAGCGCCACCGTTCCCCGGCGCCCCGGCGTCCGCCGCGACCGGCTTGCCCTCGGTCGTGACATGGCCGTCGGCGGCCGTCTCATCCTGTTGACCGCCCTTCGCCCGCGCTTTCCGCGCCGCGGAGGAACGATGCCGACGACCTCCACGTCGCCGTCGCTTCCTTGGCGCCTCCTTCTTCGGCTCTTCCAGGTCCGGCTCGGCGGCAGCAGTTGCCCTCCGCTCGTCGGGAGCTTCGTCTTCGTCTTCGCCGCCGGGGTCGCCGATCGACGGCGTGGCGAGAAGCTCCTGTTCGATCCTCCTCTCCTTCGCCTCCTCGCGTTCCCGCCTCTTGACTTGGTCGAGGTCCCTGGCGAGCCAGCGATAGTCCGGTTCGCTGCCCTGCATCCGGGCTTCGCCGACGATCTCGATGTCGACCGCGAACTCGCGGCTCAAGTCGAGGAGTGCCTGCCGGTATCGGTTCTGAATGAAGTCGGCCAGGGAAGGGGGAAGGGCAATCCGCACGCTTTGCATGTAGCCGGCGGCGCCGTGGGACTCGATGTTGCGCAACAGGTGAAGCGCGACGAGATCCGGACTCGCAACCCGGCCGGTGCCTGCGCATTGCGGACAATCGCCGTGGGTGCGCATCTGCAACGCCTGGTGAATGCGCTGGCGGTTGATTTCCAGCAGGCCGTTCGCCGAGATGCGGCTGGCGCTTGACCTCGCCTTGTCCGCCTTCATCGCGTCTCTCATCGCCTTTTCCACCTTGCGGCGGTTGCGCGGACTCCGCATGTCGATGAAGTCGACGACGATCAGACCGCCGATATCCCGCAGGCGGAGCTGGCGACCGACTTCGGCCGCGGCCTCCACGTTCGTGTTCAGAGCCGTTTCTTCCTGGCTGGCGCCCTTCTTCGAGCGGCCGGAGTTCACATCGATCGCGGTCAACGCCTCGGTCGGATCGATGACGATCGAGCCGCCGGACGGTAACTCGGCGCGTCGCTTGTAGATGTTCTCGATCTGCGGTTCCAGGCCGTAGAGCGAGAACAGCGGCTTGCGGCCGGTGTAACGCTGGAGCACCGTCTTGCTTCGCGGCATGAAGGCTCGCATGTACTGCTCGGCCCGCGCATGGGCGGTGTCCTCGTCTACCCACACTTCTTCGATCGTGTTGTCGAGATAGTCGCGCAACCCCTGCAGCACGATGTCCTGATCGCTGTACAGAAGGCGGGTGCCCTTCGCGTCGCGGGCGTCTCTCGAGATCCGCTTCCAGAGTCGAAGCAGAGCGTTCATGTCGCGGCTGAGCGCGGCCTTCGTCTGGCCCAGAGCGTTCGTGCGGACGATCACGCCGCCGCCCTCGGGCAGCGGCAGGGACTCGGCCATTGCCTTGAGTTTCAGACGCACGTCTTCGGTGTCGACCTTCCGCGAGACGCCGCTCGACTTGTCGAACGGCGTCAGGACGAGATAGCGCCCGGCCAGACTCAGGTTCGTGGTCAGCGCGGCGCCCTTCGTCCCTTCCGGTTCACGACTGACCTGCACGACGATCGGCCGGCCGCGAACCAGCACGTCCTCGATCTTCGGTCGTTTCGACTTGGGCGCCGCCTGGTAGTAGGCGTCGGGTACGACGTCCTGGATGGCCAGGAAGCCATGCTTCTGGGCGCCGTATTCGATGAATGCGGCGTTCAGGCTCGGTTCGATGTTTGCGATCTTGCCGTAGTAGATGTTGCCCCGCGTGAGTCCCCGTTCAGCAACGTCGACCTTCAGGTCTTCGAGGACGGAGTCGTTCGCGATGGCGATGCGGAGCTCGCTCGAGCTCTGCGCGTTGATCAACATTCTTCGGGTCACGGAATCTCCGGTGGACGGCCGGAAGGCCGCCGGGTGAATCGGTGGAGACGACTCCGGCCGCGCGGGCGCGCCGCCACGGCGAGGTTCCCGGAGGAACCGTCGCCAGACGGCCGCTTGCCTTACGCTGCGGTACCAGTTGAGCCAAGATGTGCTCGAGCGGGGTCGTCTCTTCGGTCGGCGGGTGTAGCCTTGGGATCAGCACGGACTACCGAGCGAACGCGAATCGCTTGACAACGTACAGACTGTCGAGGAAATTCGGGCTGAGACCAAGCGTGGGACTCGCGGTATCGAGTCGGAGGGCGCTCGCCATGGGTGGCGAGCGCTGCCGCCGTGCCCGCAAGCATAGCAGTTTCTGCAATTTCGCGTCTGAAACACCCGAAACCGCGGCGCTGTTGCTCCCAAGGACGAGGCCTCCGAGACGGCGATGAGACCGATCCATGGCGACCTTCGAGGTCTCCGGGCGGCGCAGCGAAGCGCCCTCGAACGGACCTATCGTCGGCGAGTGCGGCCGGAGCAGGTCGTGTCGACGGAGCTGGCGCGTCACTTGTGCGCCGTGTCCCGCGATCTCGGCCGGCAGGTCGGCGTTCTGCTGACCCGGGAAGGCGCCGTCGACCGCGTGATCCTGGGCGATGCGCGGGGTCTCGAGATCCCGGATGTCGGTCGGCTGCGAGGCGGACCCGGGCGCTTTCGCCGGCTTCGTCTCGTCCACACGCACCTTCGGGGCGAAGCGCTCTCGACCGATGATCTGACGGACTTGGCGCTCCTGCGTCTCGACCTTGTCGCCGTCGTGCAGGCCGAGCCGAACGGCGACGCCGGGGCGATCGAGGTCGCCTATCTGTCGCCCTCGGCGGAGTCGGACGAAGAGAACGGCGATTCCCTTTTTCTACGCGTCGAGGCGCCGCGGGTCTACGAGCTCGACCTGGACTTCGCCGCGACCATCCGCGAGGTAGAGCGCGAGTACGGTCGTCATTCGAGGGGCCGCGCGGCGACCCGCGAGCGGGCGCTGGTCATCGGCGTGCGGCCCGAGGATGGGCACTTCGAGGAGACCGTCGAACTCGTTCATTCGGCCGGTGTCGAGGTAGCTGGAGAGCTGCGACAGAGACGTTCGCGGGTTCACCCGCGCACGGTGGTCGGGCGCGGCAAGCTGACCGAGATCGTCCTCCAGAGCATGCGGGCGGGCGCGGATGTGGCGATCTTCGACATCGACCTGAAGCCGGCCCAGGCGCGCGCCTTCGAGGACGCCACCGGGCTCAAGGCGATCGACCGCACGCAGTTGATCCTCGACGTGTTCGCCCAGCGCGCGCGCTCCCGGGACGGCAAGTTGCAGGTCGAACTCGCCCAGCTGCGCTACTCCCTGCCGCGGCTGACGGAGAAGGACAAGGGCCTGTCTCGGCTCGCCGGTGGCATCGGCGGCCGCGGCCCGGGCGAGACGGTGCTCGAGGTCGGGCGCCGGCGGATCCGGGACCGGATCCGCAAGCTGGAACGCCAGGTTCAGAAGCTCTCCCGCCAGCGCGACGTCGCGCGCAGCCGTCGGCGCGACCGGCGGGTGCCGGTGCTCTCGCTGATCGGTTACACGAACGCGGGGAAGAGCACTCTGCTGAATGCACTGACCCGGAGTGAGGTCGCGACGGCCGGCAAGCTCTTCGTGACTCTGGACCCGACGAGCCGTCGCATCCGCTTCCCGCGCGAGGGCGAGGTTGTCGTCACGGATACGGTCGGCTTCATTGCCGAGTTGCCGCCCGATCTCGTCCGCGCCTTTCGTGCGACTCTCGAGGAGCTTGGCGACGCGGACCTGCTGCTGCATGTCGTAGATGCCGCGGACAAGGCCTGGCGAACGAAGATCGAGGCGGTCGAGCGGCTGCTGGATGAGCTCTCGCTGAACGCGAAACCGCTCCTCGTCGTCCTGAACAAGTGTGACCTGGTTGCGGATGAACGCGTCCGGGCGATGGCCGGCCAGCTCGATGCGGTCGCCGTCAGCGCCCGCACCCGAGCCGGGTTCGGTCGGTTGATCGACCGCGCCGAGGAGGCGATGGGGCGCGCCGCTCCGCTCTTGCCGGGAGCACAGGTTCGACACGGAGCGGCGCCCCCTCGCTGCTAAGATCCGCCCCGCGATGATGTGCTGTCCCGGGCTCCGGAGGATCGGTTGGGGGGCGTTCGCGGCGCTTCTCGTGGCGGGAATCGCAGTGGCCGTGGCGTCCTCGGTCGCGTCGCCTGCGGAGGCCACCGATTCGGCGGAGCGCCGCCCCGACTTCGAAGGCTGGTACGAAGGGGCGGCGGGACTGGCCGAAGCGCTCGAGGTTCAGCAGCGCGACCGCCTGCCGCTGTTCCTCTACGTTTACACGGACTGGTGCCCCTACTGCCGCCAGTTCGAGGTCGAGCTGCTGACGGACGACGAGGTGGACAGCTACCTCGACGCAGTCCTTGCGGTGCGACTGAACCCGGAATCGGGAGCAGAGGAGGGTCGTTTGGCCCGGCGCCTCGGCGTCCGGGGCTATCCGACCCTCGTCATGTATGGCGCGGAT
Organism: Candidatus Multivoraceae bacterium; assembly: GCA_965219625.1. GTDB lineage: Bacteria > Acidobacteriota > Thermoanaerobaculia > Multivoradales > Multivoraceae > Multivorans. The sequence goes on from OZ244782.1 coordinate 3,204,630, forward strand.
GGCGAGACGGCCTCCTACGTTGACCGGATGGAGATGATCGACGGCGAACTTCGCCTGATGAGCGGCCGTTCCTTTCTGCGCGTTCTGGATGCGGCGGCGAACAGGTAGGGCCGCTGCCGGATGGGCGAACGTCGCGAGAACCGGTCGCCGCGGGCGATCGTCTACTACGACGGTGACTGCGGACTCTGCAACTGGTTGATTGCCAGGTGTCTGTCCCGAGGCGTACCGCCCGGGGTCCGCTTCGCGCCTCAGGACGGACCGTCCTTCGAGCGGCTGACCGCCGTCCGTCCAGATCTTGCGGAGCTGGACAGCATGGTGCTCCAGGTGCTGCCGCCGGCCCACGCCGGTGCGGCTTCGGACGCGGCTTTGCCGGGTGAGATCAAGGTTCGAAGCGATGCCGCTCTCTGGCTGGCGGCGCGGTTGGGCGGCCCGGAACGTCGTCTCGCCCTGCTGGGGAGGATTGTGCCGAGAGCCTTGCTCGACTGGGGCTACCGGGTCGTCGCGCGGAACCGCGAACGAGTGGGCCGTCGGCTGGCCGCGTGTCCCGTGCCGACGCCGGAGCAGCGACGCCACTTTCTCGCGTGAGCGGAGCCCGGGGAGTGCCCCCGAGCCTGGCGGTCCGGCTTCCCGGCGACATCAGCGTTGCGGCCCGGGAGATCGGCCCGCTCGAGGAGCTGATCGAGGAGGCCCGAGAGCTCGGCTTCAGCCTGCCCGCCGCCCTTCAGAACGCAATCGACAAGCGGCGGCGTGAGTATCTCGCCGGCCGGATCAGCGCCGGGCACGCGCTGCGGCGGCTGCTTGGTCCCGCCGCGTCGAAGGCCGGATTGCCGGCCGACGGCGACGACGTTCCGCAGTGGCCGGAGGGTCTCGTCGGCTCGATCTCCCACGGCGCCGGCTTCGGCTTCGCCGCCGTGGCCGCGGCCGAGCGGCGCCGGGGGCTCGGCGTCGATGTGGAGCGGGTCGTATCCGCCCGCCAGGCCGGGCGGCTCGCGGCGCGGGTGCTGAACGAGCGCGAGATGAGTCTCCGCCGGGGGGCCGTCGGCGGCCTGACGAAGGCGGAGATGTTCACCCTCGTCTTCTCGGCCAAGGAGAGCGCATACAAGGCGCTGTTTCCCCGCTACCGGCAGGTGCTCGGCTTCTCGGATGTCGAGTTGGAACGGCGCGACGCCTGGCGGGGCGCCGAACGTGCCGGTTCGCTGTGGCTCCGGGCAGAGCTTCCGCTCGACGCGGGAGCGACGGAAGCTCTGTTCGGCTGGTACGCCGTCTCGGACGGTCAGGCCGAACGGACGAACGGCGCCGCGGCCTGCGTGTGGACCGTGGTCACGGAGGCGCTGGCGACGGATCGGCGGCTGTTCACCTGATCGGCGGCGCGACCGGCACGTCGAGCCAGGAGCCGTCGTCGCCGCCTCGGTGAATCGTCACCGTCGGGGCTTCGAGACCTTCCGGATCCGGGTAGAGCGCATGATTCGCGGCGTCGGCGCCGGCGATCGTCAGCCGCAGACGGTGGCCTTCGTCGATCGTGATCGCGGTACCCATCAGGTCGATCAGGAGTTCGGCTGGTCCGTCGGGCAGCGGCTCGACATCCTCCGGGTTGCCGCGATGGAAGGGCAGGCCGAAGTCGTTCCACGGCGCTTCGTCGACCTTGCGGTAGGAGGCGCGGAGAGCCCCCTCGGTGACGTAGTGCGAACGGCCGTCCGCGTCGATCTCCTCGAGATAGACGAAGAAGTCGCCGTCATCGTGGGTCGAGGTGACGAAGAGGCGGACGACCGGGTAACCGGTAATCGTCATCGGCTCGGACAGCGCCTCCGTCGTGTACGTCAGGGCCTTGTCGTTTTCGACTGAGCGCTCGTCGAAGAAGGTCGCGCCGGGCCGGTCCTCGCGTCGGGATCCGTGACCGTTCATCCACCGGGAGAAGGCGCCCTTCGTCGAGGTGTAGTCGACCGGGTACTCGTCTTCTTCGGGTTCGCCGGCGCCCTCGCCGAGCATGCCGCCGGCGTCGAGCCGGAAACGCCGGACGCCGAGTCCCTCCGGGGGCCAGGCGGTCGTGCCGATCCAGGTGGAACTGTCTTCGGAACGCTCCTCGTCCAGGCTGAGTGCGACCTTTGGATCGTCGGGCAGGGTGTGGTTGCCTTCCATGACGTAGTAGTGGACGGGCGGCTCGTCCATCACGCCGTTCTCGATGCCCTTCAGCCAGTAGTCGTACCAGCGCAGGAACTCGGCCTTGTGCAGGTCGCCGCCGTAGCCGCCGCTGTGAACCCACGGACCGATCATCATCTTCTGCGGCGTCGACTCGAGGCTGGCGTAGAGCATCGGCTGCTGCGAGGTGTAGATGTCGTACCAGCCGACCAGATGGTAGACGGCGACGCCCGACGCATCGATGGCGGCGAGGTCGTCGATCGTGCCGGTCGTGTCCCAGGACACGTGGCTGCCGCCGTCGACAGCGAGCTTCCAGTTGCGGAATCTCGAACCCCTGTCCTCGACCATGTCCTGCGCCCACAGGTTCGCGGCGTGCTCCGCGACCGCGCCGTCGCGAAGAATGCCGTGTGGATCCTCGTCGACCGGCGCCGCAGCGGTCGACAGGTCGGCCGCCTTCGTTCCGGCGCCCCAGGTCTCGATGAACTCGTTCTTGTACGTGCCGCCGCGGAAGACGAAATCGTACGGCGATGGCCCGGCCATCTCGGCGAAGATGGCCTTCAGCGCGGGCGGGGCCTGTGTGGCGGCCTGGTATTGCGTCATCCCGGGGTACGAGCGTCCCTGCATGCCGACGTTGCCGTCCGACCAGGGTTGCGCGGCGATCCACGCAACGATGTGGTAGGAGTCGGCGGTCTCCTCGAGCGAGAACGCGCCGTTGTGGACCCCGAAGGAAGCGCCAGTGCCGCGGGCGTCGGCGACCGCAACCGTGTAGCCGCGTTCCAGCATGTGCTGGAGGATCGGGTCCCCGTCGACTTGCGAGGAGATGCGGGTCTCGCCGTTCTCGTCCTGGACTTCACGGGCTCGGGTGTAGCGCGTGTAGTGGAGAATCGTCGGCAGCGGTTCGGACGCTTCGACGTCGCCGGCGGTCGGGAGGAAGTAGTCCACCGCAACGCGGACGCCGTCCGGCATCGGCACGTAGACGGAATAGCGGTTCCAGCCGTCGTAGGTCGCGTCGCGCGTGTACTCGCCGAAGCCGGCATGCTCGCCGCCGGCTGGGAGGTCGCCGCCGGGCGGAGCGCAGGCCAGAGCCCCGCCGAGGAGCGGAATGGACCAGAGTGTCAGAGTGGCGGTCTTTCGTTTCATCGTGTTTGTCCTCGCTGCGAACGCTTCCAGATCTATCGTCGGGTGCCTGCGCAGAGGTCGCGGCGCCGGCCTACATGTTCGCCGATAGCCGGTAGGCGATCAGCTCGAACGGCGCGCCGCGGCCGCCGAGGGCGAACACGAGGTACTGCCGGCCTCGATGCAGAAACGCGATGGGGCTCCCGTCGGTGTGCGCGGGCAGGTCGATCTCGCCGACGAGTTCGCCGGTCGCCTTGTCGAAGGCCCTGAGCGCCGGCGTCTCGACCCGCCAGTCGTCGGGTCCCGCGCCCTCCGCTATTGCCTCGTCCGCGATTCTGCGGAACGCAAGGGACAGACCGGAAGTAACGAACAGGAGCGTCTTAGTCGCGACGACATGGCCGCGAGCGCCGGAGCCCAACGGAGGCAGATCGAGGTCCATCAGCCGGGGATGACGGCGGGGCCCGTCGCCGAGGACCGCGGTCCAGACGATCTCGCCGCGGTTCAGGTCGTAGGCCGTGACCCGCGAGTAGGGCGGCTTGACCAGGGGCAGGTCGTCCGGGCCTCGGATGTCGCTGTTGATGCGCCCGATGTAGTCGAACGCCGACCGGCTGGCGTCGGGCTTGCGCAGCGTGTTGACCACGGGCCAGGTGAACGACGGCACGTAGAGCATGCCGGTGTCGGGGTCGAAGGCGCCGCCGGGCCAGCTCGCGCCGCCGCCATAGCCCGGCATCAGCCAGGTTCCGCGCTCCGTCGGCGGCGTGAACAGGGGTCCGTACTGGTACTCGGAGACGACCTCGCGGGAAGCGGTGCGGATCGACGGAGTGAAGTCGGCGAGATCGCCCAGGGTGATGCCCTGTCGTTCGAACGGTGGCGGCTTCGTCGGGAAGGGTTGAGTCGGCGACGTCCGTTCGCCGGGGATGCCGGTCTGCGGAACCTCCCGTTCCAGGATGGGCCAGACCGGCTTGCCGGTTTCGGCGTCGAAAACGTAGAGGAAGCCCTGCTTCGACAGCTGCATCGCAGCGCGGAGCCGCCGACCTTCGACCTCGATATCGCCGAGGATCGCCGATGTCGGCAGGTCGTAGTCCCAAAGGCCGTGGTGGACCATCTGGAAGTGCCAGCGACGCTGGCCCGTCTCGCAGTCGACCGCGACGAGCGACTCGGCGTAGAGATTGTCTCCGAGGCGATGGCCGCCGTACCAGTCGTTGGTCGGCGTACCGAAGGGGAGGTAGGCGAGGCCGAGGTCCTGGTCGACGCTCATCAGCGTCCATACGTTCGTGTTGCCGCTGTACTTCCAGGAACCGTCCTCCCAGGTGTCGCGCCCGGGCTCGCCCTCCTGCGGAATCGAATGGAACGTCCAGAGCTGTTCGCCGGTGCGGACGTCGAAGCCGCGGACGTCGCCCGGCGGCGCTTCCGGCGTGCGCGGACCGTCCGAGATCGAGGAACCGACGATCGCAACGTCTCGGCAGAGGACGACCGGCGAACTCACGCTGTAGGCGCGGCGCGCGACCTCGCGGCGGAGGCCAAGGGTGAGGTCGACGGCGCCGCCATCGCCGAAGGAGACGATCGGCTCCCCGTTCAACGTGTCCACTGCCCGCAGAACGGCGTCACCGGCTGCCCAGATCAACCTTCCGCCCGACTCGGGAAGGTCGGGGTCGTTCCAGTAGGCGGCGCCACGGTGCACGAACCCGAGGTTCGTCGGGCGGCCGTGGGTGTACGCCTGGGGATCGTAGGTCCAGAGGTTCGTTCCCTCTTCGATGTCGACCGCCGCGATCTGGCCGTAGCCGGTCGTCACGTAGAGCCGGTCACCGACCTTGATCGGGATCGACTCGTGGTTCCGCGGCCTCATGCGTCGGCCGCCCTGCCCGGCGTCGCCCGCCATCAACTCGTTGTCCGGCGACGACCATCGCCAGGCGATCTCCAGCTCATCGAAGTTGCTCCGATCGATCTGATCGAGCGGCGCGTAGCGCTGGCTTCCGTCGTTGCCGGTGGGGACCTGCCAATCCGTGTCGCGGGGTTGTCGCCCCCCTGCGGCGGCGCTGCCGAGAGACAGGCAGGCGAGTGCCCCGAGCACTCCCGACCGACGAAACCGCGTGAGCATGTGGGAACAGTAGCAGCGGCGTCAGGTCGGGCGCCTTGGAGCCGGTCGGCCTTCGGCAGGTTGAACGACGGATACCTCGACGCCCGTATACTGCGGGTTCCGCCAACCCAGGAGATGGAACGATGTCGAGATGCAATCCCGAGCGTGCCCTCATGCCGACGATTCCGATGCTCATACTGGTCGCCGGGGCCGCGTCGGCGGAAGAGTGGGTCGCGCCGCGGACCGCCGATGGCCACCCGGATTTCCAGGGCATCTGGGCGAACAACAGCGCCACGCCGCTCGAGCGGCCGGAGGCGTTTGGCGACAAGGCGACGTTGACCGACGAGGAACTCGCCGACCTGAGACGTCGCCTGGAGGAGATCCGCGAGGGCTCGCAGGCCGGCGACCTGCTTGGCGACTATCTGATTCAGCGCGTACTCGAGGATCCCGAGTTTCGCGGTTTCGACCAGGTGACGGGGAACTACAACTCCTTCTGGCTCGTCGACCGGGAACTCGATAACCGGACCTCCTTGGTAGTCGACCCGCCGAACGGGCGTATTCCGGCGCTGACGGAGCAGGCGAGGGAACGGATGCGGGCGGCGGTGGCGTACGGTGACGAGGCGCCGGCCGGCCCGGAGGACATGCCGGTCAGCGTGCGCTGCATCAGCTACGGCGTGCCGAACACCCTGGCTGGCTACAACAGCTACTTCCAGTTCTTCCAGACGGCGGACCACGTTGCGATCCTCCAGGAACTCATCCATGACGTGCGGATCATCCCGCTGGGCGAGCCGGCGCCGCTGCCCGAAGACCTGCGACTCTGGCACGGCGCCTCTCGGGGCTGGTTCGAGGACGACTCGCTCGTCGTCGAGACGACGCACTACTCCGAGGCCGGGAGTTCCAGGGGCCGGGCGACGGACGGCCTGAGGGTCGTCGAGCGCTTCACGCGGACCGGGCCGGAGACGATCGAGTGGGAGATCACGTACGAGGACGAGGCGACCTGGGTGCGTCCCTGGACGATGATGATCCGGCTCGCACGCACCGAGGACCCCATCTTCGAGTACGCCTGCCACGAGGGGAACTACGGCCTGACGAACATTCTGTCCGGGGCGCGCGCTGAGGAGCGCGAGACGGACGGCTGAGCGTGTCGAGCGCCGGAGCTGGCGCATCGCGACGTTGTCTTCGCGCAAGACCCGCCTGGACGGGAAGGTCGAGTCCGCCTACTCGATCGACTCGAGCGGCAGTGCGCTCCGCACGCGAAGGCCTCGTCTGGTCATCCGGACCTCGGGCTCGATAGCGGAGCCGAACGGGCGCTCGCTGTAGTACGTCAGCACGTACTGCCGCCGCAACTCCTCTTCGATGTGGTCGAACACGTTCGCCATCTGGTCGATCGACTCGATCTGGAACAGGCGGCCGCCGGTCGGCCCGGTGATCAGCCGCATGCTGTTCCGGAGGTTCGCGTCCTCCATCGTCGTCGGGCCGAAGCCGAGGGAGCGCATCGCGACGACATAGACCGGAACGCCCAACCGCTTGCCGAAGTCGATCGCGCGGGCCGGGTCGGAACGGCTGTTCGAGTCGAATCCGTCCGTGACGACGACGAGGGCCCGGCGGCCGGGCGCGTCGCCGTACTGAAGCAGCGAGAAGAGGATCGCGTCGTAGAGAACGGTGCTGCCCTGCGGGAAGAGGCGTTCGAGTCCGCGGACCAGCAGCGGCTTGCTGCCGGTGAGCGGCTGGACGAGGCGGAGAGTCGAGTCGAAGTCGACGAGAAACGCCTGATCGCGCCAAGTCAGGGCGCCGTTCAGGAAGGCCTCGGCGATCGCGTTCGTCTGACGCCAGATCGGCTCCATGCTGCCGGAGGAGTCGATCGCGAGCCCCAGGGACAGGGGGATCTCGTTCGAGATGTAGAGGCTCTCGACCTCTCTCCGCTCCCCGTCTTCGCGGACCACGAAGTCCTCGGGGCCGAGATCGCCGACCGGGTTGCCGCCTCGATCGACGACGAGGACCTGGAGTTGGACGAGTTGGACGTCGATCTCGGCCTGGAACTCGGCGCCCTGGAGCAGTTCGACGTCTTCGAGCTCCCGACCGTCCTTCAGGCGCCCGACGACCCGCACGAAGTCCTGAGGCGTGACGTCGGACGTCGGAACGTCGGCCGCCGCTGACCACACGCCGGTCGGCCCGGCCTCCCCCTCGAAGTCCTCGAACGAAGCGACAAGCCGTTCCATACGGTAGAACTCGACCCGCTCGAGCGCCTCGGAGCGCGGTACCGAGATGCCGGCTTCGACGCGAACGACCGCCTGCCCGTCGGTTTCGCCGGCAGTCATCCCGACGATGCGCACCGCGAACGGCGGATCGAGGCGGTTCAGGACGATCTTGTCGGTTCCCGCGTGGGCGCCTCGGGCGGTCGTTGCCCGGACCTCGACTGTCTGCTCGCGTGGCGGATCGGCGAGTCGAACCCGTTCTTCGAACGGCGGTGTCGTGGCGCGACCCACCGGTTCGCCATCGAGCAGAAAGTCGACGACAGCGATCTGGGGGTCGATCGTCAGGGTCTGGATGAGAACGCGGCCGGCGAGAAGTTCACGGTAGCCGCGTTCAGGTGGGAGGATCCGGATCGTTGCGGGACGCGCGCTTCGCGCGGCGTCCGCCCGTTCCGGTCGGCGGCGAGCGCGACTGCCCTCGACCGGCGGCAGGAAGTCCGCCTTGTTCAAGCTGTCTTCGTCCGGTTCGGCGCCGATCTCGCGCGGGCGCGCCGCCGCGGCCGCCGAAACCGGTGTCGCGGGCGCGTCGCCCGATCGCTCGTACACGGTGCGGAACGAGAGATCGGCGAAGCGGCCGCCCTGGAGATCCGTGACGAGCACGAGCCGGTTCTCCTCCAGGTAGAACGTCTCGATCCGCTGTCGACCCTGGGAGGAGGTCTCGACCTCGAGGGAGTCGCCGAGAATGCGGGCGCGGCTCCGGCCGCCGAAGCCGTCTGCCATGTCGCGTCCGTCGAGGTAGAGAAGCCGGTCCTCGCGCTTCGCGTTGCGGATCAGAAGCTGGGGGTCGTCGATGCGAATGAGCAGGACGTCGAGACGTTCCGCCAGTTCCCTCGCCATCTCGCGCATCCCCGACGGACCGTCCTGGGAGCTGCCCGGCCGTCTGGCGCCGCGGCCGCCGCCGAATCCGCCACGGCCGCCGACTCCCCCGCGGCCGAATCCGCCGGTGGGTCCGCTGCCGGGGTTTGCGCCGGCCGACCGGCCTGGTCCGCCGCCGAAGGTCTGCCCGTAGGCCTCCTCCAGCTTCTCGATCGGGTCCTCGCTCAGTCGTTCGTCCCGGACCCAGATGCCCGGGATCGCGGCGACCGGATCGTCGGCCACCGTCGTGGCGGAGCTGTCCGCCGGACCGGCTTCCTGGCCGACACCCGGCGCCGCAGCGAGCGCGCAGAGAAGCGCGCCGAGCGCCCCCCTCCCGAGCGAGCCTCTGCGGTACTCGGCCTCGCGCGCTCCGCGGCGCGGGTTCTTGTCGCTGGTCGTCACTCCGCACTGGGCTTCCTTCGCCATTGCCGCCTATCCTTGCAGGAAACAGGCCAGGTGCGAGCTTCGCAGCCTGATCGCCCGGCTCTGAAGTCCGACGGCGTGCGCGTTGCTTCGAAGCGTTCGCCTCCAGGACCTCCGCGCGCGCACTTGGCGACTTCCGGGGACGCCGCCGTCCTCTCGGTGAGGCGGCGCCCGATATCCTCGACGGTTGATGAGGACCTACATCCTGCGTCGGCTGCTGGCGATGGCGCCGACGCTTTTCTTCGCGAGCCTGATCGTCTTCGTGTCGATGCGAGTCATCCCGGGCGACGTGATCGACCTGATGCTCGCGCAGAACGACGTCTCGACGAGCATGGACCGGGAGACGCTCGAGTCGGCGATGGGTCTCGACCAGCCGATGGTCGCCCAGTACGTACGCTGGGCGGGCAACGCGCTCCGCGGCGACCTGGGTCGGTCCCTGTGGCGGAGCACGCCGGTGCTGGAGCAGATCCTGGAACGGTTGCCGGTTACGTTCGAACTCGGACTGCTGGGCTTGATCATTGCGCTGTCCGTCGCGGTGCCGGTCGGCATCCTGTCCGCGACCCGCCAGGACTCCGCGGTGGACTACACGGCGCGGTCGTTCTCGCTTCTCATGCTGGCGGTGCCCGGCTTTTGGCTCGGCACTCTCGTCATGGTGTTTCCGTCGGTCTGGTGGCGCTGGGCGCCGGAGCTCGAGTACACGCCGTTCTTTGTCGATCCGATCGCGAACCTGAGCCACCTCATCGTGCCGGCGATCCTCCTCGGGTTGTCCATGTCCGCGGTGACCATGCGGATGACGCGGACGATGATGCTCGAGGTGATGCGTCAGGATTACGTGCGCACCGCCCGCGCGAAAGGACTGCCCGAGCGGGCGGTCGTTGTCCAGCATGCGCTGAAGAACGGTCTGATTCCGGTCGTGACCCTGATCGGGCTGCAGGCGCCGCTCTTGATCGGCGGCGCGGTGGTCATGGAGCAGATCTTCGTGATTCCCGGCATGGGCCTGCTTCTGCTGGAGGGGGTCTACGAGCGGGACTATCCGGTCATTTCGGGTGTCTTCCTGGTCGTCGGCGTCGCGGTCCTGCTGATCAACCTGCTGGTCGACCTGAGCTACGGCTGGCTCGATCCGAAGGTGCGTTTCGGATGAATCCCTCGTGACGACCGTCGCCGCGGTCGCTCCAGAGGCCTTGCCGGTGCCCGACGAAGCGCTCTGGCGGCGCTTCATCGTCCGCCTGTTTCGAACGAAGCCGCTGGGCGCCGCGGGCGCGGTCGTCTTCGCGGTCTTTCTGCTCGCCGGCGTCTTCGCCGGAGTGCTCGCTCCCTACGGCATCAACGAGACGGACCTGGCGCATCGGCTCGAGCCGCCGTCCCGGCAGTTCCTGCTCGGCACGGATCACCTGGGCCGCGACCTGTTTTCGCGGGTCCTGATGGGTGCTCGCCTGTCGATGATCGTCGGCTTCTGCGCCGCTGCCTTGGCCACCGTCGTGTCCATTCTGATCGGAGTGCTCTCCGGCTATCTCGGCGGCTGGTTCGACATGCTGACCCAGCGTCTGGTCGACGCCTGGATGACGTTCCCCGACCTCGTGCTCTTGATCGTCGTCGTCTCCGTCGTAGGGCCCGGGATCACGCAGATCGTCATCATCCTGGGCCTGCTCTACGGCATCGCCGGCTCCCGGATCGTGCGCGGGGCGGTGTCCTCGGTTCGCGAGCACGGCTATACCCGCGCCGCGGAGTCGACCGGCGCCGGGACGTTTCGTATCCTGCGGCGCCACGTTCTTCCCAACGTGATGCCGGTCGTCATCGTCCTCTTCACGACTCGTGTCGGCGCCGTCATCCTCTCGGAGGCTGCGCTTTCGTTCCTGGGTCTCGGCGTGCCGCCGCCGGTGCCCACCTGGGGCGGGATGCTCTCGGGCGACGGCCGCACCTACCTCTACCTGGGGCCTTGGCTGGCCTTGGCGCCCGGGATCTGCCTGACCGTCGTCGTCTACGCTGCGAACGTGTTCGGAGATGCCTTGCGCGATCTGCTCGACCCGCGGATGAGAGGAACCTGACGCATGCGGGCTAGACGGCCGGCCTCCCTCTGCTCCATGCCGATTGTCGGCATCGTTGCGCGAATCGCTCTCTTTCTGTCTCTCTACGGATGCGGCGAGGTGGTTGGCGGCCCCTCGACCACATCGGGTGGGGGTACGGACATGGGAAGCGAACTGTCCTCAGCGGTCGGGCCTTCGGCCGTCGAGCCGCCGCGTTACGGCGGCGAGCTGAACGTGGGCACGGTCTTCGTCACCCTGTCTGCGTTGTCCTGGGACACGACGGACTGGAACTGGAAGCAGAACCACGACACGGGGATGCTCTACGAGCAGCTCTTCGTCGCCGACCTTGACCAGGCGGCGGTGCGGGGAGGCGAGCAGCGGTTCGTATCCGAGGCGTACCTGTCGCCTGAGACGATTCGCGGCGAAGTCGCCGCGAACTGGGACTGGGAAGATCCGCTGACCCTGGTCATCGAGATCAGGCGGGGCATGATGTTCCCGGACAAGTCGGGCGTGATGGAGGCGCGGGAGTTGGACGCCCACGACGTCGTGTTCAGCTACGAACGTCTGCGCGACAGCCCGAAGGCGATCCCGACCTACTTCGACCACATCGACAGGGTCGTCGCCAGGGACGACCACACGGTTGTCTTCGAGTTCGGCGAGTTCAACGCGGAGTGGGACTACCGCTTCGGCTACGGGTACTTCTCGGGCATCGTTCCCCGGGAACTGGCCGACGTCGATGCGAAGAACTGGCGGAACGTGACGGGTACCGGCCCGTTCTCTCTGGAGCGGTTCATCCCGGGCAACTCGCAGACCTACCTGCGGAATCCGAACTACTGGGACCGGGCCTCGGTCGGAGGCGAAACCTACGAGATTCCCTTCATCGACCGCCTCACCTACCGCACGATCAAGGACGAGGCGACCTACCTGACGGCCATTCGCACCGGCAAGCTGGACATCCTCGAGTACATTCGCTGGATCGCAGTCGACCACCTGAAGAAGACGACCCCCGAGCTCCGCTGGTCGCGTTGGCTGTCGACGGCCGGCACCTTCATGGTGATGAGAGTCGATCAGGCGCCCTTCGACGATGTCCGAGTCCGGCGCGCCGTCAACCTGGCGGTGAACCAGCGGGAGATCGTCGACCTCTTCTTCGGCGGCAACGCCGAGCTGTTCGCCTTTCCCCAGCATCCGGAGTTCGACGGCTACTTCGAGCCGCTCGAGGCGATGCCGCCGTCGGTCCAGGAGTTGTTCGAGTACAAGCCCGAGAAGGCGCGCCGCATGATCGCCGAAGCGGGCTATCCGGACGGCTTCTCGTTCAGGATGCAGGTCGCGGCGAGCAACCCGATGCGGATGGAACTCGCGCCGCTCCTCGCGAGCTACCTGGACCGGGTCGGCGTGACGATGGAGAGCGAGGTCGTGGAGTACGCGGCGTACCTGTCGATGATGACGACCCGAACTCACGGCCCGGGCTATCTGATGGCGAGTGGCCACGTGAATCCGACGACGACGCTGCGCAAGAACTTCGTGACCGGCCAGACCTGGAATCCATCGATGTGGTCGGATCCGGAGCTTGACCGCCGCATCCACGAGATGTTCTTGACCAGGGACGAGATGGAGCGTCAGCGGATCGTCAAGCGGATCACGAGGGAGATCCTCGACGAGGCGCCCTATCTCTGGCTGCCCGTGCCGTACATCTACACTGCCTGGTGGCCGTGGGTGAAGAACTACGGAGGCGAACTCCGGGCTGGTGCGGTGCGTCCCGGTCCGATCTACGCGCGGCTCTGGATCGACCAGGAAATGAAGCGGGAGATGGGCTTTTGAGTGCCCGTCTCTCGAGACGTCGGACGATCAGACGAACAGGCGCCGACTCCCGACCCCGTCTGCGAAGCGGCCCGGCCGCACCGGTTGATCGAGGGCGAGGCGCCGAGCGCGCGGAACCCGCCGTCCGGCTGCCGCTTCCATCCCCGCTGTCAGCGCAGCGACATCGCTGCGGACGCTGCTAGCCCTCGGCGCCCGCCTCGCCGTAGCGCCGCTCCATCTCGGCTCGGATGCGGGCCGCCTCGCCTTCGGCGCCCTCGATGAACCAGGCATGCTCCGGGCGGTTGAGGACGGCCTCGAGGGTGCGCTCGGCCTGGGCTGCGGCCAACCCGTGGCCGGCGCCGGCCGCATGCGAGATGAGCTCCTGGGCCTGGGGTACGAGCTCCATGTAGAAGCGCTCGGCGACCTCGAACATCCCGTGCCAGTGAGTGTAGTCGGGGGCCATCATCGACGCGCCGTGGCGGGCCCGACGTCCTTCGTGGTGCCACAGGTAGAACCAGGTCCACTCGATTTCCTCGTCGAACTGGGTCGGAGTCAACAGTTCCGCTTCGCGGAGAGAAGCCATGATCATCTGACCGGCCTTCGCGAACTTCTCGTTGTAGAGGATGACGAGGTCGTCGTACTGCTTGTAGAAGGCGCTGACGTAGTCCTGGGTGTGGCAGTGCCCGCACACCTGCTGCATACGGCCTCGTTTCGCCTCGCCGGTGTCGTGAATCTGCACTTGGCGCTCTGCGGGGTCGGTCGTCCGGACGATGTTGTGATCGACGTCCGTGTCCATCCACAAGCTGACCGGCGGCCGATTGCTCCACGAGATGCGCTCGCCCGGGTCGTGGGTGACCTTCCCGTCGTTGCGCGAGTGCCCGGACATGTGGCAGGTGGCACAGGTCGGCGCCGCGGCGTAGTCGACGCCGAGAACCCACTCGTCCGCGTCGAGGTTCAGCTGATCCTTCAGGTCGCGATAGGCCACGCCGTGCTTCGATTCCTCGTAGATCTCCTTCTGGGGGTGATCCGGTCCGAGGTGGCATTTGCCACAGTTCTCCGGTTGGCGCGCCCGACGCGGAGAGAAGTCGTGCCTGCTGTGGCAGGCCGAACAGGATCCCCGAGAGCCGTCGAGGTTCAGGCGGCCGATCCCGGTGTTCGGCCAGGTGCCGGCGTGGTAGAGGGGTCTGCCCTCCGAGCTGCGGGCGATTCTCTCCATCACGTCCAGGTTCGTCGGCAGGCCGTTCTCGTCCGGCGCGAGGTGGTCGACCGTGATCATGCCGCCGTCGACCGACTGGAGTCCGACCTTCGAACCGTGACACTGCTGGCAACCGGAGAAGGCGCTGGCGAGTCCGTTGACGGGTGCGCTCATGCGGCCAGGCGTCGGCGAGTGGGGGTCGAACGGGGCGCGCGCGCCCTCGACCGTCTCGGCGAGGAAGTTGTCGAGCGAGGCGAGGATATTGCCGCCCTTCGCGTGATGACTCACGGCGAACTCGGCGGCTTCCGTGACGTGGCAGGCGGAGCAGTCCCGGGGCGTGACGACCGTCGCAATGACGACGCCGTAGTGGGTGAAGGCGTCGGCTTCGGCCTCCGCCGCCTGATGGCACTCGACGCAGGCTACGCCGGTCTCCGCGTGGGTGCTGTTCCGCCAGTGCTCGACGATTCCTGGAGTCGTTTCGGCGTGGCAGTTGACGCATTGACGCGAGCCCCTGGGCGCCATCGGGCCGCGGCCGCGCTGAGCGGCGAGTCCGCGTTGAGCGCCCACGGTTTCGGCAGCTGCGCGCCGCTCCATCTCCGTGCACTGCACCTGGGCGAGTGACAGCAGGAACAGCAGACCGAGTCCGCCGATGACGAGTCGTTTGATCTCCAGTGTCATGAGTTTGCTCCTTGGGTGGCGGTGGTCAATGGTCGACCCGGGCTTCCCAGAGGGTCAACGCGATGACGACGATCACCGCGACGATGCCGATCCAGACGCTCGCTTCCTTGAAGCGCGTACGGCGGCGAATGAAGGCATCGATGAAGGGCCAGATGAACATCACGAAGGCAATGAAGCCGAGGCTGAGGACGGCCGCCGTGCCGCTCCACAGCTTGAGCCAGCGGAACGCGACGTAGAAGAACCACTCGGGCTTGATCACGTCGGGTGTGTCGAGCGGGTTGGCGGGTGGGCCGAGCGTCGCCGGCATGAAGGTCGCCAGGGCGCTGAGCAGGACCATCAGGACGAGCCCGATGATCAGTTCGGTATAGAGGTGGTCGGGGAAGAAGTCGAAGGTCTTCGGCTCGTCGGGCCGTTCGTCCTCGAACTCGAATTCGGTGACTCCCTGGAGCCTGACCAGGACGAGGTGGACGACGATCAGCGCGACGAGCGCTGCCGGCAGGAGCGCCGCGTGGAGGATGTAGAAGCGGGCGAGGGTACGGTCGTTGTACGTTTCGCCCGCGAGCAGCAGGCTCTTCAGCGCGCCGCCGACGACCGGGAAGGTGTCCGCGATGTTCGCGCCCACGGTGGCGCCCCAGTAGCTCAGCTGCTCGAACACGAGGCTGTAGCCGGTGAAGCCGAGCATCAGCGTACAGGCCAGCATGAACATGCCGACCACCCAGTTCAATTCGCGCGGCTTCCGATATGCGCCGGTGAAGAACACCCGCATCTGATGGAGGATGACGGCGGCGATCATCAGCGTCGCCGCCCACTTGTGGACGCTTCGCAGATACCAGCCGTAGGCGGCTTCCTCGGTGATGTAACGAACGGACTCGTAGGCCGTTGCCGCGGATGCCTGGTAGTAGAAGGCCAGCAGGATTCCGGTGACGATCTGGACGACGAACAGGTACGCCGGGGTGCCGCCGAGCGCGAACCACCAGCGTTTCAGGTGGTAAGGGACCGGCTCGTTCGTCAGTTCGCGGATGACGCCCTTCGGCGCCGGCAGCCGTTCGCTCAGCCACCGGCCGGACGTCATTCGTCGAGTCCCGGTGCGCGGAGGGGCTCGGCGGGGACCTCCACGAAGACCAAGCCGTCTTCGACCTCGAGCGGATAACGCAGCAGCGACTGCCCCGCGTCGGCCGGCGGTCCGGAAATCGCCTCGCCGGACGGATCGAACACACCGTTGTGACAGGGGCAGAAGTAGCGGTTGTTCAGCGCTTCCCAATGGACGCGACAGCCGAGGTGGGGACACGTGCTCGACAGCGCGATGAAGTCTCCGTCGCTCGCGCCCTCGCCCAGACGGGTGACGTTGATTGGCTCGCCATTCGGTGCGCGATAGAGCATCGATCCCCCGACCGGCAGATCGCGGGCCCGCGTCACGTACTGGCGCGTCGTCCGTGGCGGCGCGGGAGGAAAGAGGAAGCGGGCGCCGATCAGGGCGAAGCCCCCGTAACCCCCGACCAGACCTGCGGTCATCACGAACCGCGAAACCCGGGCAAGTACGCGCCTTCGATCAACGGGCTTCACGTTATCCTCGTTCGTCTCGACTCGAACTTCATCGCGACAGGTTGGCCAGGGGCCAAGGACTTGTTCTTCGTCAAAACGCTAGCAGTGCGGATGCGGCCGCGCAGGCAGGAATCGTACCCGGAAACGGACGGGGACGGACGGAAAGCGGACCATCGCGGCGTCCGACACTGTCCGCTCAGGGTTCGGTCGGGGGCGCCGGAGGTCCGCGTCGCCTCGAACCGCGGGCCGTCGGCGCTGGTTGACGTCCGTGCTCCAAATGGCGAGGCGGTTTGACCGTGCCGAGGGAGCACCGGAGATTCTACGGCTGGCCGATGGTCGCCGTCGGTTTTGTGACCTACGGCCTGGGCATCGCTCCGGCGTACTACGGCTTGGGCATCTTCGCGTCGGCGCTGATCGACGATCTGGGCCTGACCCGCCAACAGATCGGCGAGGTGTTCGGGGCGTTCACCTTCTCGTATGGCCTGATCAGTCCGGTTGCGGCGGCGGTCATCCGTCGCTGGGGCATCCGCTCAACCGTGACGGCTGGCGCACTTTGCGCCGCCGCCGGCTTCTGGGTCGTCAGCGAGGCCGCGAGCGTGACGGAGCTCTACCTCGGTTACTCGCTCGTCGGTGGCATAGGGATCGGTTTCTCGACTCTCCTGCCCGCCCAGGCGATCCCGGTCTTCTGGTTCCGCAGGTACCGGGCGCGCGCGACGGCGATCATCCTGACGGGCGCCGCGATCGTCGGCTTCCTTTGGCAACCGGCGGCCGGGATCGTGCTCGAATCGTGGGACTGGCGCGTCGGATGGCGCATCGTCGCCGGCATCTCGCTGCTTGTCGCGGCGGTCGCCGTTCTCTTCATCCGCAACCAGCCGAGCGACATCGGGCAGCGTCGTGACGGGTTGCCGCCGGCCGATGCCGGCGGTCCGGATTCGGACTGTCTGGACGGGGATGTTCCGGGCTTGGGCGGCCCCGGGCGCCGGGCCGGCGTCGGCGTTGGAGCAGCTGACGCATCGACGCGGAAGGGCGCCCTGGCCTGGGCTCTCCGCACTCCGCAGTTCTGGATCGCTACCTTCGCGACGGCTGCGAACACCGTCCCGTGGCGAGTCGTGTCCGCGCACGGTGGCGTGCACCTGGCAGATCTCGGATTCGCAACCCTCGCTGCGTCGACGATCCTCGGCGTACGGGTCGGCGCCAGCCTGTTCGGCCGGTTGGCCGGTTCGGCGGGGGACTTCATGTCGCCGACGCGGGTTCTCGCGCTCGCCCTGCTGGTCAACGCGGTCGCGCTGTCGGCGTTCGGTGCGGCGGAGTCCGCGGTCGCGGCGTATCTCTGCGTCCTTGCGATGGGAGTTGCCTACGGCACGGCGTACACGAGCGAAGTCGTCGTCTTCGGCTGGTTCTTCGGGCGAGCGGCGTTCGTCGGCTCGACCGGCGTCCGGCTCTTCCTGATCGGCGTCATCGGCGCTCTCGGGCCGCCCCTGGCAGGCGCGGCGGCGGATCGAACGGGCTCCTATGCCGGCACGCTCTGGACTCTCGCCGCGCTGGCCGTCCTCGGGGCGGCCTCCATCTGGTTCTGCCGGCCCCCGGACCGGCCCTTCCTGACGGTCGGGAAGCCAGCGCGCCCGGAGCTGCCGGGAGAGCTCCGGTAGCTCTTGTCCGCTTCCTGTCGCCTCTTGTCCGGATTCCGTGTCTCGCGAGCGTGTCCATCGCATCGAGAGATCCGCTAGCGTGATTGCCGTCGGGAGGGAATCCAGGTAGACGACAGCCGAACACGAGGAGAGGTTCGATGCACGAGTTCTGCAGGAGGTCCGCGCCGATGCGCGACGTGATTCGGCAGGCCCGAGCTGTGAGGCGCGCCGCCACGGCTGTCTCGTGTGTGCTGCTCTCCTGCATCGCGGCGCCCGTCGCATCGCAGATGCAGTTGGAGTTGAAGGTGGTCACGGACCAGGGGTCGGCGGGTCTGCAGTCGGTAACGTTCGACGCAATCGGGCCGATCACCCGCGAGCGAATCGCCTCCTGGGAACTCTCCAACCAGGCCGCCTTGGAGGGGGTCCGGGTCGAAGTTCCCGCGTCTGAAGTCGGCGTAGTCGTTCGGGCGACCGCGCCAGGGGCGTGGTCGCCATCGTCGTATGTGCCCCCGGGGGGTGAGCTGGAACCGCTGTTTCTGGTTCCGGAACGCAGAATCGTCCTGCGGATTCGTAGTTCGAACCGGGCATTGGAGCGTCTGCCCCACGAGAACCTCTACGTCCTTGGTCGGGTGCGGGGGCGAGGAAGGCGATTGCCGCCGGGCCTCTATCGAGGGCCCTGCCACGGGGACTGGACGGATGGCGAGAGCGAGTTCCTCGTCACGTGTCCTTTCGTCGGCGGCGAGACCGCGCGGGTCCTGGTTTGGCTGGGCCCCTTCCAGGCGTGGAAGACGACGATCGGAGACGGCTTGGATGACCTGACGTTCGAGTTGGAGGAGCCGAGGATCGGCGCAGTGGTATCCGGGCGCGTATCCGCGTCGCCAGCCGCGGTCTTCCTGGCTGCCGATGACGGACGCATTCCGTTGGCGGCGTGGACTGATTCGACGGGCTCGTTCGCGCTCGAGGGACTGTCTCCAGGGCGCTTTACGCTGAGGCTCGTCAACTCGCCGCTGGACCAATGGCCGGTCGTCGTTCAGTCTCTGGAAGATCGAGTCGATTTGGGCGACCTGCAGAGTGCGGCGTCGAACCGTTTGACGGTCGAGCTCAGGGGTGCTCAGGGGGCTTCGCTGGCGGAGCTCGTCGTCGCCGCCACGCCGGTCGAGCTGAACAGCCAGGGTCAGGTCGTCAGCTACGGATCATCGGCCCGTGGAACGCCGCACCAGGGCGGTCTCTTCACGTGGGAGGGGCTTCCGCGGGGTCACTACGAGCTTGACGTCTCGAGTCAACAGGGAGACAGGTATCGCCAGCAGCTGATCGACTTCCTGGGCATGGACTACACCGTTCTGGACGTCGAGTTGCTGCCGTTGGAGGGAATCCTCCGTCGCGGAGACGATCCGGTGGAGGGGGCAATGCTCTGGTTCGGCGGCATGCGAGGCGCTCAGCGAGTTGGCATGCGGAGCCGGGAGGGCGGCGTCTTCCGAGGGTTCTTGCCGGAGGAACGGGACTGGTTCCTGGAAGTCACCGCCGCGCCGCTGTGCGATCCCTGTGAGGGGTCTTGGGAACAGGGTTGGCAGGGACTTGACTCGGAGACCGTCGAGCGCGTCGGGTTCATTGACGCGAAGGCGGACGATGATGGCGTTGTCCGCATGGAGATCGATCTGCCCGCGGGCCGTGTGAACGGCCGCGTTGTCGTTGTCGAAGAGGCTGGTCTGCGCGGAGTAGACGGCGTCCGGGTCACGATCCAGCGTGCGGAAGAGTCCTTCAGGCGGGGGGCCGTCGGCATAGGCCCATGGCAGACGCGGTCCGAGGAGTCCGGCGCGTTCACCGTCGAGGGGTTGCCGGTCGGCACCTACATCGCTGCAGCCGAAGCGAGGGACACGGGGGAACGCCGGCGCGCGTCCAACGATGTCGAGTTTCGCCTCGACGAGAATCTCGCTCCTCCCGATCTGGAGTTGCGCTTGGAAGAGCAGCAGGCAATCAGGGTGGCCGTCGGCTCTGGCGGAGCGCCGGTGAACGGAGCGGCAGTCTGGATCCGCTCCGGGGCGGCCGTTGACGGCAGATCGCCCTTGTCCTTGGATGGACAAGGGGTGTTCTGGCTTCCACCGCCGGTTTCGACGGTGGACATCTTCGTTTGGGCAGACGAGTTTGGCGCGACGGGGGTGCGACGGAACGTCATGCCGGGCGACGTGATCACCGTGGAACTGGGTCGTAGCCGAGGCGCCCTCCGGTTGGGGCAGCGGTCGGCGGGGAGACTCGTCACGGAGTCGGGAGCAGAAATCGAGTTGCACCGTCTGAGGAGTCTTGCCAGCCGCGCCGTCGTGGACGACGGAGACGAGATCGTCGTTCGGGATCTGTCTCCCGGAACGTATCTGTGGTGCCCGTCGACGCAGGGAGTCTGTAGCCCGGCCCGCGTTCTGCCGTGGGCCGAGACTCGAGTCGAGGAGTAGGAGACTTCAGATGCGGAGATTCTTGGTTCGTTCAGGCCGGTTGTCGGTTCGTGCCTTGGCGCCGCCTTGTCGGTTGCGGCCGAACTTGCTGAACGAGAAAGGGCGGCCCCGGAGGGCCGCCCTGATTTCCTTTCGCAGGCTGTCGACCTGAACGGTCGAATCGCCTACATCATGCCGCCCATGCCGCCCATGTCGGGCGCGGGCGGGGCTTCCGGCTTCTCTTCCTTGATCTCGGAGACGAGGGCCTCCGTCGTCAGCATCAAGCCGGCGATCGACGCCGCGTTCTGAAGCGCCGTCGTCGTCACCTTGGCCGGGTCGATCACGCCGGCGGCGAGGAGGTCTTCCATCTCGCCGTTCGCCGCGTTGTAGCCGACCGCGCCCGTCTTCGCCTTTGCGTCGCGGACGATGACCGAGCCTTCCACGCCGGCGTTCTCCGCGATCTGCCGGGTCGGCTCCTCGAGCGCGCGCTTGACGATCGAGATGCCGATGCCCAGGTCGCCGTCCTCGGAGAGGCCGGCGACCGCTTCGATCGCCCGGAGCAGCGCCACGCCGCCGCCGGGGACGACCCCCTCCTCGACGGCTGCCTTCGTCGCGTGCATCGCGTCCTCGACCCGAGCCTTCTTCTCCTTCATCTCGGTCTCTGTCGCGGCGCCCACCCGGATGACGGCGACACCGCCGACCAGCTTCGCCAGCCGCTCCTGGAGCTTCTCGCGGTCGTAGTCGGAGGTCGTCTCCTCGATCTGGTTGCGGATCTGCTTCACGCGACCGGCAATCGCCGCCTGACGGCCGGTGTCGCCGGACTCGGTGACGATCGTCGTTTCGTCCTTGGACAGAACGATCTTCTTCGCTTCACCCAGATCCTGCCACTGGACGTTCTCCAGCTTGATGCCGAGGTCCTCGGTGATCACCCGACCGCCGGTCAGGATCGCGATGTCCTCGAGCATCGCCTTGCGGCGATCGCCGAAGCCGGGCGCCTTGACCGCGGCCGCCTGCAGCGTCCCCCGCAGCTTGTTGACGACCAGGGTGGCCAGGGCTTCGCCCTCGACATCCTCGGCGACGATCAACATCGGCTTGCCCTGCTTGGCGACCTGCTCGAGGACGGGAAGGAGGTCCTTCATCGAACTGATCTTCTTCTCGTGGAGGAGCAGGACGCAGTTCTCCAGCACGCACTCCATCCGGTCGGCGTCGCTGACGAAGTAGGGCGACAAGTAACCGCGATCGAACTGCATGCCTTCGACGACCTCGAGTTCGGTCTGCAGGCCCTTCGCCTCCTCGACCGTGATCACGCCGTCCTTGCCGACCTTGTCCATCGCCTCGGCGATGATCTGGCCGATCTCCGCGTCGTTGTTCGCGGAAATCGTGCCGACGTTCGCGATCTCCTCGCTGTCCTTCACGTCCGTGGAGAGGGCATGGATCGCATCGACGGCGGCGCCCACCGCGAGGTCGATGCCGCGCTTCAGCTCCATCGGATTCGCGCCGGCGGTCACGTTCTTCGCCCCCTCGCGCAGAATGGCCTGAGCGAGCACGGTAGCGGTGGTCGTGCCGTCACCGGCAACGTCGGACGTCTTCGAGGCGACTTCGCGCACCATCTGGGCGCCCATGTTCTCGAGGCCGTCCTTCAGTTCGATCTCCTTGGCGACGGTCACGCCGTCCTTGGTGATCGTGGGGGAGCCGAACGACTTCTCGAGGACGACGTTGCGGCCCTTCGGGCCGAGCGTGACCTTGACCGCGTCGGCGAGCTTGTTGACTCCGCGCAGGACTGCGCCGCGCGCGTCCTCGGAGTAGACGATCTGCTTTGCCATGTATCGATATCTCCGGCCGGTTGTCCGGCGTTCAGTCCACGATCGCGAGGATCTCGTCCTCGCGCAGGATGACCATGTCTTCGTCGTCGATCTTGATGTCGCTGCCCGAGTACTTTCCGATGAGTACCCGGTCGCCGACACTGACGTCCAGCGCGGCGCGCTCTCCGTCGTCCTGCCGCTTGCCGGGACCGACGGCGACGACCTCGGCCTCCTGCGGCTTCTCCTTCGCCGCGTCCGGGATGATGATCCCGCCGCGGACCTGCTCCTCCTCCTCGAGTCTCTTGACGAGCACCCGATCATGAAGCGGACGTACACTCACCAGCGATCTCCTCTTCTTGGATTGGTGGATGTGGTTCTTGCTGGTTGGACGAGGCAGCTGTCAGCACTCGCCCGAATCGAGTGCTGACAATAGAAGGTCGGCGGCGCCCTTGTCAACAGCCGAGGAGGCTCGAGGAAACGGGTAGAGCATGCGCAGGGGGTAGAGTCTCCCGACCACGGCGCTGCGGTCGCTGGTTGCAGGACCGGTAGCAGGGATCGGAAAGGAGACTCCTTGGTCATCTCGCCTCAGGAACGAAACGGCGGCCCTGAACGGAACGGCGCTGCCCTTGCTGCCCGCATCGCCTTGCTCGCCGCGCTGGTGGCGGCGTTCGCCTGGCCGGTCGGTGCCGCGGCCCAGAGCGCGCCGGCCGCCGCGGCGGTGCCGGTCGAGGAGTTCGAACTCGACAACGGGATGCGCTTCCTGCTCGTCAGCCGGCCGGAACTGACGACCGTGGCCGCGGCCTGGGCAGCTCACGTGGGTTCCGTGAACGAGCGACCCGGAATCACCGGTCTTGCCCACTTCTTCGAGCACATGATGTTCAAGGGAACGCACACGATCGGCACAAAGGACATCGAGCGCGACCTGGAGATCATCGCCGAGCAGGAGGCGGTCCAGGAGCGGATTCGCGGCGAACTCCGCGAACAGCGTCGGCGCTGGCGCCTGGGAGAAATCGACGATCCGTACGCTCCGGCTCATCGCACGGATACGTTGAACGAGCTGCGGGCGGAGTTCCAGGAACTCGTCGAAGAGCAGCGCGAACTGATGGTCAAGGACGAACTGGACAAGGTCTACACGGACGGCGGCGGCACCAGCCTGAACGCGTTCACCAGCTACGACTTCACGGTCTACATCAACCAGTTGCCGGCGAATCGGCTCGAACTCTGGTTCTGGCTCGAGTCGGATCGCCTGCTGAATCCCGTGTTCCGCGAGTTCTACGCCGAACGCGACGTGGTCTACGAAGAGAGGCGCCTGCGCACCGAGTCGACGCCGACCGGCCGCTACGACGAGCAGGCGGATGCGATGTTCTGGCAGTCCCATCCGTACAGTTGGCCGGTGATCGGCTGGGCTTCCGATCTGGAGGTCATCAGCAAAGCCCAGGCCGACGAGTTCTTCGCGACCTACTACGCTCCGAACAACCTGAGCGCGGTGCTGGTCGGGAACTTCGACGCGGTCGAGGTGCGTGAACTCGCCGAGCGCTACTTCGGTCGCCTCGCGCGGGCCGAGCGGCCTGTGCCGGACGTGGTCACGCTCGAGGCCGAGCAACTCGCCGAGAAGCGGATGACGGCGGCGTGCGACTGTCAACCCCAGCTCCACGTGCGCTATCACGCGCCGCCTTTCGGCCATCGCGACGGCTACGCGCTGGATGTGGCGGCTGGAGTGCTGAACGGCCGCACTGGGCGTCTCTACAAGGAGATGGTGGAGGGCGCCGAGATCGCTGCCAACGCGAGCGCCTTCAACGAGGCGAGGAAGTACGCCGGCGTCTTCAATCTGCGCGCCGAAACGAAGGGGGCTGCAACACCCGAAGAGCTCCTTGCCGCCTGGGACGAGATCGTCGCGGACCTTGTCGCCGAGCCGGTGCCGGAGGACGAACTGGCGAAGGTACGGAACCGAGTGTCGGCGGACACCTACCGACAACTCCGAGATCCGTTCTTTCTGATGGTTCAGTTGGCCGTCATGGACGCGCTGGGGGACTGGCGCTACCTGAATACCGTCGCGGAGCGGACGAAGGAAGTCACCGCGGCGGACGTCCAACGCGTTGCGGCGAAGTACTTCGAGCCTTCGAAGCGCCTCGTCAGCTTGTACTACCGCAGGGAGGGCGCCGAAGTGAAGGAGACGCCCTCCGAACTCGAGGCGCTGCCGCCGGAGATGCGCTCTGCGCTCCTGTCCCAGGCCGAGGCAATCGCCCAGATCGACGATTCGGCCGCATTGGAGATGGCGATCGAGCAGATGGAGGCCCAGGCAGCCCAGGTACCGGAGGAGATGCTGCCTGCGCTCGACTGGATGCGGGGCGTGATGGAGGAGCGGCTGGCCGAACTGCAGGCGGAGGAAGACGGGGGAGGTGAGCAGTGAGTGGACGCATCCTTGTCGGGGTTCTCGTTCTCGTCGTTCCTTGCCTGGGGCTCGCGTCGGCGGCCGGCGCCCAGAGCAGTTCAGAGATCGTCGCCCATCCAAGCCAACTTACCTACGGTCCGCTGGACTTCGAACTGCCGGACGCGGAGGGCTACCGCCGAGAACTCGCTGGCGGCGTCCCGGCCTACCTCGTTCCGGATCGTTCGCTGCCGCTCGTCGACGTCACCGTACGGTTTCGCATCGGCAGCTATCTGGAAGCCGCCGAGCAAACCGGGCTGGCCTCTCTGACCGGCGATCTGATGCGCACCGGCGGGGCCGGCGAACTCGACGCGAAGGCCTTCGATGAAGCCGTGGAGGCAGTCGCGGGCGACTTTTCGACGTTCATCGGGAGCACGAGCGCGCTGATGGCGATGAACTGCCTCTCCACGGTGCTCGACGAATGTCTGGACCTGTTCTTCTCCATGCTCACGGCGCCCCGCTTCGACGGCGAACGGCTGGACCTTGCGAAGGAGAACGAGCTGGAGAGCCTGAAGCAGCGGAACGACGATCCTGTCGATGTCGCCGGCCGTGAAGGTCAGTGGCTGCTGTACGGGCCGGACCACGTGGAATCGCGCTTCGTTACCGCGGCGTCGCTCGACGCGATCCGTCGCGACGACCTGATCGGGTTCCACCGGCGCTACGTTCACCCGGATCACATGGTCGTCGCGGCCGCAGGCGACTTCGACAGCGACGAACTCGCGGCGAAGCTCTCCGCGCTGCTCGGGCGCTTCGAGAAGGCAGGTCGTGAACAGGCGCCGTGGCCGCCGCGGGCAACGGCATACGAGCCCGCGCCCGGCGTCTACGTGGCGCAGCAGGACATTCCGCAAGGCCGCGTGCAGATCGGCCACCGCACGTTCCAGCGCGAGGACTGGAGCCATCCCGACCACTTCGCGCTGTCGATGATGAACGACGTGCTCGGTGGCGGCGGCTTCACCTCGCGGCTGATGAAGCGGATCCGTTCGGACGAGGGCCTGGCGTACGGCGTCTCCTCGAACTTCCGCATCGGCAACTACTGGCCCGGGAATCTCGGCATCCGCTTCCAGTCGAAGAGCGAGACGGTCGCGTTTGCCGCGAAGATCGCGCTCGAGGAGGTCGACCGGCTGCGAGCTGAACTCGT
Organism: Candidatus Multivoraceae bacterium; assembly: GCA_965219625.1. Taxonomy (GTDB): domain Bacteria; phylum Acidobacteriota; class Thermoanaerobaculia; order Multivoradales; family Multivoraceae; genus Multivorans. The sequence goes on from OZ244782.1 coordinate 3,230,144, forward strand.
GTCGGAAGACGAACTCCAGACGGTCAAGGCAGCCGCCGTCGAGACGTTTCCGAGCAACTTCGAGTCGGCGGAGGCGATCGCGTCCATCTTCGCGCAGGACGAGTTTCTCGACCGACCTCACGACTACTGGCGGACCTACCGCGCGAACGTCGAGGCGGTGACTCCGGCCGACGTGATGCGCGTGGCCGAGCGTCATCTGCTTCCCGACCGGCTCGTCTTGTTGATCGTCGGCGACTGGGAGGCGATCGAGCCGGGCGACGCCGATGGCCGCGCGACGATGGCCGAAGTCGCGGGGAAGATCGGCGGCGGGATCACGATGCTGCCGGAACGGGATCCCGTGACCCTGGAAGTGGTCAGCCGGTGAAGCCCGGCCCGGCGGTTGGGGCCGCCTCATCCTGATGCTCGGACCACTGGACCGCTTCCTGGAGGTGGCGGTCGGTTACGCCTGGGGCCTGCCCCTGGTCGTCCTGTTGATCGGTTCGGGCGCCTTCTTCTGCCTTTACCTCCGTCTGCGGCCTCTGCTCCACATGGGGCATGCGACGGCGGTGACCTTGGGCAGGTATGACGATCCCGACGATCCGGGGCACATCAGCCACTTCCAGGCCCTCTCGACGGCGCTGGCGGCAACGATCGGCGTCGGGAACATCGGCGGCGTGGCGATCGCGGTGACGCAGGGGGGCGCCGGCGCCGTGTTCTGGATGTGGGTGGCCGCGTTCGTCGGCATGGCGACGAAGTTCTGCTCCTGCACCCTGTCGCAGCTCTACCGCGGACGCGACGAGCGGGGCACGCTTCAGGGCGGACCGATGTACACGATCGAGCTCGGCCTCGGGCGGAAGTTCAAGCCGCTCGCGATCATGTTCTGCACCTTCGGCCTGTTCGGCTGCCTGCCGATGTTCCAGAGCAACCAGGTCGCCGAACTTCTGAACGCCCAGTTCGGACTCGACCCGATCCTGACCGGGGTGGGCTGCGTCGCCCTCGTCGCGCTGGTCGCCTTCGGTGGAGTCGAACGGATCGGCCTCGTTACGGGACGGTTCGTGCCGATCATGTGCGTTCTCTACCTGGGCATGGCGCTTTGCGTCCTGTTCGTCCGCTCGGAGGTCGCCATCGAGGTGTTCGGTCGGATCTTTCGCGAGGCGTTCACCGGCACGGCCGCCGCGGGCGGCGCAATGGGGATCGGCTTCCAGCAGGCGATGATGATCGGCGTTCGCCGCGCGGCATTCTCGAACGAAGCCGGCCTCGGCACGGCCCCGCTCGCGCACGGCGCCGCGAAGACGAATGAACCCGTGCGTGAAGGCCTGGTGGCGATGCTCGGCCCCTTCATCGACACGATCGTGGTGTGCTCCTTGACCGCCTTCGTCATCCTCTCCAGCGGGCTCGAGACGGTCGGCGAGATCACCGGCGTGTCGTTGACCGCGGATGCGGTTCAAAGCGCCCTGGGCGCGCCGGGCCGCGCCTTGCTCGTCCTCGTCGTCATGATGTTCGCGATCTCGACGATGGTCAGCTATTCGTACTACGGCAAGCGTTGCTTCGCCTATCTGTTCGGAGCGAAGCGCGACGGGCTCTACACCTGGCTCTACCTCGCCGGCATCTTCTTCGGCGCCTGGGTGAGCGCGAGCATGGTGATCAACCTGATCGACACCGCCCTGGCCCTGATGGCCGTGCCGAACCTGATTGCGACGCTGCTCCTCGCACCGAAGGTGAAGGCGGCGGCGACCGACTACTTCGAGCGGCTGCGGGCGGAGCGACGAGGCTAGCTTCGCGAGCGCGCTTGCCGCTTCCGGAGATAGCGCACTTCCGCCAAGCCCCCAAAGTTCGCGTCGTGGGTCCAGAGTTTCGCCTGCTCGGAACCGGCGGTCGTGAGGATCGGCGCCTCGTCCAGGTCGGCGCGCTCGGAGTCGGCGAAGTACTCGAGCTCACGCTCCAGCTTGGAGGGACTCCGTCCCAGCTCGCCCTATGATCGTCTCAAGACCAGGTATCAGGAATCATCGTAGAGACGGTTCTTTTCTTCGAAGAGTGCGCGCCACTCATCCTCAGTCGGGCTTTTACTAAAAGTGTTTTCGGCGGCCTCGATGATGACCCAGTCGTGCTTGCTCGAAGTCCATATGTGGCCGAGCATCTCGCATTCGTTCAAGTTCGTGATGGTGCCCGCTCGCACCCCAAGAACGCCTTTGCGCCAGCTATTGGCGAAGAAGACATGAGAGTGGCACTTCGGGCAGAAATAGAAGCGATTTCCTCGTGTTTCGGACAATTGATAGTCACGACCCTCGAGCTTGCCTGTTATTTCAAGACTATTCTTGCGAATAGGGAGGTTCAATGCATAGGAAGTGCCCAATAGCCTCTGGCACTGACCGCAATGACAGGCGTAGTAGCCGACGCGCCCGAGGTCGATTGAACGGTACGAAATATAGCCGCAACGGCATTGACCTTTAATCGCAGTCATAACCCGACACGCTCCACATAGAAGTCCATGAAGTCCGTGCGCATGACCCGGCCATGCAATTCACGGCCAGTCAGGGCTGAGGTTTTCGGCGGCCTTTGAGCTATCCACTCACACCGACGAGTCGATGACGTTCACGCCCGGTCCGGTTCCCTGTCGACCGTCGTGTCGATGCCCTTGGCGAACCCGCGGTACTCCCGCATCGGTTTGACCGGAATGAGCTGAATCGAGCGGTCGATGCGGGTCGCCTGGAGCTTCTGGCCCGGCTCAAGCCGTAGAGCCTTGCGGATCTCGAGCGGGATGACGACCTGGTACTTGGGCGAGAGGGTGACTTCCGGCATCGCCGTACGACGGTACCATGATCGATCTCCATATCGTATGTCGCTTGAGGAAGGTCCGGCGAACAGGGCGGGAATCCGCGGCGTCGGCGGTAGAGTGCCGGGCCATGGGCAGAGTGATCGGCGCGCTCGCGGCTCTTGCGGCGCTCGTCGCCCCACAGGCGCAGGCGATCGACCCATGCGAGGTCGACTTCGCTGGCGGGTCGGAGGCGCAGCTCGGGGACAGTCCTCTGAGCTGGGATCTTCCGCGAACCGGGACGTGGCGCGTCGCAAAGAAGGACGCGGGCAGGCGCGTCCGCGAGGGATGCGGCGTCGGCGTCATCGAGGCGCGGCTGCTTGACGTGCGCGAGGTCATTGAGGCGGCGGGGGATTACGACGAGTTCATGCCGCGGATCCTGGAGTCCGAGGTCGAGGTCGTTTCCCCCGGCGTCTACCTGAACCGGCAGATCCTGGACATGCCCTACCCGGTTCGCGACCGCCGCTACACCGTCCGCATCGAGACGGAAGTCGTAGAGACCGGCGTCGGTTCGGGCTGGCAGGCCCGCTGGTCCTACGTCCAGGGCTCGGGAAACGTCCGGGAAAGCACGGGCTCCTGGACGCTCGTTCCGCTTCATCCGGAACGCACGGTCGTCGTCTACCGCCTGCTGACCGACCCGGGCGGTCGCCTCCCGGCGCGGGTCGTCGACTACCTGGCGACTCGCACGCTCCGTCGGGTGCTCGCTGCGGTGCGGGAGCGGGTGCTCAGCCGGAGGTAGACCGGCTTCCGGCCATAGGCGTTCGAGCAAGGCGCCGTTCGCATGCCCTGTCGGCGGCAGGTAGAGTCTCGGCAGCCGCTCGGGCCGGGGTTGACCGCATGGGCCGAAGGTGACAGGGTTCGCGCATTCCGCTCAGACTACTCGGCGCTTCGCCGAAGAGGAGTAAGGCCAACGTGATGAATCTGGGAACTAGCGTGTCTTCTCGAACTGCCGTGGCTGTGGCCGCGGTCCTGGCCTTGGCGGCAGCGCCGCTTGCGGCCCAAGACTTCGAGCCGAAGCGGCTGTCGGACGGCAAGCCGGACTTGAACGGCATCTGGCAGGCCTTGAACGAGGCGAACTACGACCTCGAGCTGCACATGGCGCGGGCGGGCCTCCAGTTGCGCGAGGGGCCGCATGGTCCGCTGCCGGCGGCCGAGATCCTCTATCTGGGCGCGGTCGCTTCCGTTCCGCCGGGAATGGGAGTCATCAAGGGCGGCGGGAAGATCCCGTACACGGAAGAAGCCTTGGCGAAGAGAGACGAGAACCGGGCGAACTGGTCGACGCGCGACCAGGAGATCTTCTGTTATCTGCCGGGCGTGCCGCGAGCGACGTACATGCCGCAGCCCTTTCAGATCTTCCATAGCGAGAACGCGATCTTCATCGCCTACCAATACGCCGGCGCGGTACGGGACATCTACCTCGAGGATCCGAAGCCGGCCCAGATCGACAGCTGGATGGGCATGTCCTACGGCCGCTGGGAAGGCGACACCCTCGTCGTCGAGGTGAACGGTCTGCTGGCGAAGGATTGCGCCCAGCGCGAGGAAGACATGCCGGGCTGCGGCGGCTGGCTCGACCGCTCGGGCAATCACTACAGCAACCAGCTGACGGTCGTCGAGCGCTACACGGTAGCGAGCCCGAACCACATCCACTACGAGGCGACGTTGACGGACCCGCAGACGTACACGGCGCCGTGGACGATCGAGATGCCGCTCTACCGGCGGATGGAGCCGAACGCCCGGCTGATGGACTTCCGCTGCGTCGAGTTCGTGGAAGAGCTGATGTACGGCGAGTATCGGCGGAACCCGCTGCCGCGGATGAGGCTCGTCGAGTAGGAGTCTTCCAAGGGAGGCGGCTCGCATCGTGCGGGTCGCCTCGCGTCGAAAGCGAGGTCAGGCATGCGCGAATTCGGACTCAAGGTCGCTCTGGTAACCCTGTCGGCGCTCGTCGGAATCGTCGTTCCCACGTCGGCGGCCGACGACGGGGACATGCCCCGCACCTCATCGGGCCGGCCTGATTTCACCGGGCACTACGATGTCGCGACGTTGACGCCTCTCGTGCGGCCTGAGGCCTTTGGCGACAGTCTCTTCCTGACCAGGGAGGAAGCGGAGAAGAGGGTGCGGCAGGCCGCGTCGCTACGGGCCGCGAGTTCGCGGGCCAGCGATCCTGACCGCGAGGCGCCTCCCGACGGTGGCGACGGCTCGCCGGGCGCTTCGGGAAACGTCGGCGGCTACAACTCGTTCTGGATCGACAACGGTACGGATGTCTTCGAGATCGACGGCAAGTTTCGGACCTCGATCATCACGCATCCGAAGAACGGCCGGCACCCGCCGCTGACGGAAGCCGCCAGGGAGCGGAATGCTGCCCGGCGCGCCTTCTGGCGCACGAACACGGGCGAGGCGTGGTGGCTCGAACGCAAAGGGGTCGGACCGTATGACGATCCGGAGCTGCGGCCGTTGGCGGAGCGTTGCCTGCTGGGTTTCAGTTCGACCGCCGGGCCGCCGATGCTGCCGGCGCTCTACAACAACGTGAAGCGCATCGTGCAGACCGAGAACCACATGATGATTCTCGTCGAGATGGTTCATGACGCGCGCGTCGTCCGCATCGGCGGCGAGCGCCTGCCGGAAGCCGAGCGTCGCTGGCTGGGCGACTCGATCGGCTGGTGGGAAGAGGACACGCTGGTCATCGAGACGACGAACTTCGGTGACCGCACGGGGCTCCGGGGCGGCACGCGGGACATGCGCACGGTCGAGCGGTTCTCGGTGAGCGACAAGGACAGCCTCCTCTACCAGTTCACGGTCGAGGACCCGAATACATGGACCGAGTCGTGGAGCGGCGAGTACGTCTGGCCGCGGACGGACGCGCTCTTGTACGAGTACGCCTGCCACGAGGGGAACTACGCCCTGGGGAACATCATGCGTGGGGCGCGCCTGCTGGAAGAGGAAGCTCTGGCCAAGTCGGCCGGGGCGACCGGGTCCGGGGAGTAGGCCCGCGTTTCGCCATCCTGCTAGAGTCGTTCGATCGCTTCTGGAGAGTTTCATCGCGGAGCGTGGGCTCCACTCAACGAGAACCGACGGTTCCACCCACCTACATCACAACCGAGGAGTCAGAGACACCCATGAGTAAGCGAACCATGATCATCACGGGGATCAGCTTCGTCGTCGCAGCCATCGCGGTGACGATGCCCTTGGTGGCGCACCACGCCTTCGGCGCCGAGTTCGATCCCAACCGTCCGCTGTTGCTGAAGGGCCCGGTCGTCAAGGTCGAATGGGTCAATCCGCACACCTGGATTCACATGGAGCACACCGAGGAAGACGGCACGAAGCACGTCTGGATGGTCGAGGGCGGCACGCCGAACACCCTGCTGCGTCGCGGTCTTTCCCGGGATGATCTCCAGCCGGGTACCGTCATCATCGTCGACGGCTATCAGAGCAAGGACCGCTCGCGGCGGGCGAACGGCCGCGACGTGACCTTCGAAGACGGCAGCAAGATCTTCATGGGCTCGTCGGGTACCGGCGCACCGCGCGACGGCCGCGACCCGACCGAGCCGCCTCGCTAGGTCCGTCTCGCCAAGTCGAGGGCGCGGCGGCCTTCGGGGCCGCGTCCCGCCAAGAAACGCCCGGCTTCCGAGAACGCCCGGCTTCCGAGAACATGGGCGATGCCCATTCTCGGGAGCCGGGTTTCTCGTCAGGCCTTCATTACGCATCGGGCGCGTAGCCTGTCGCCCGGGGCCTACTGCCGGAACAACTGGTTCGGATCGTTCGCCCAGTACTGGGCGTGGCAGCCTGCGCAGGCGAAGTAGACCTGCTCGCCGGTATCGAACACGCCCTGAATATCGCGGGCGTTCGCTGCCTCCATCGCGGCGTCCCCCGCATCGATCAGGTCTCGGCTCCAGGCGACCCAATTCTCGTCGTCCATCTTCCGACGGTCCATCATCAGCAGGTTGCCGGACTCGGCGACGGTGACCGCGGCGTTCCGAACGAGCGTCCACTCCTCGTCGGTTTCCGGCTCGATCCGCTCTTCGCCTTCGGGGCTGATGATCCAGCCGACGGAAGCCCAGAGGTGGTCGGCGGCCGGTTCCATGACCGACGCCATGAGGAGTCGCACCCCGGCGACCTCACGGAAGGGGGGCGCTGCCTCTTCGCCGCCACAAGAGGCGAACGGCAGGGCGAGAGCGGCCGTTGCCGCGGCGAGGGGTCTTCGGCTTGTCTTCATGACGGTCGCCGAGCCTAGCAGTGTCCGCAGCGACCGCGCTGCGGACGCTGCTAGCGAAAGGAGGTCAGGCGATGGCCGTTCGCCAAGTGTCGCCGTGGGCCGTGATCCGAGCGGCGGTCGGATGCGCCCAGTGCGTGCCGACGATCGTGATGCCCGTGTCGCCGAAGCGCTCGCAGAAACTCCGTCGGGCGACGGTGGCGGCGTGACGGTCGACGTCCGCTATGGAACACCACTCCGGATGCGCGCACTGACAGGGGTGATGGATCACGTCGCCGGAGATGACGCCTTCATCGGCGCCGGACGAGACGAGAATGCTGCAGTGGCCCGGCGTGTGGCCGGGAGTCGGGAAGAACTGCAGTTCCGGCGTGATGACGTGGTTGCAGTCGACGAGGTCGACCAGACCTGCTTCGAAGACCGGCGCCACGGAGTCACCGAAGACGTCGCCCCAGCTCCCTGCCTCGGCGTCGCGCCAGTACTCGAACTCCGGCCGGGCGATGACGTAGCGGGCATTCGGGAAGGTGGGCGTCCACTCGCCGTTCACCTTCATCGTGTTCCAGCCCACGTGGTCGACGTGGAGGTGGGTGCAGACGACCGTGTCGACCCGTTCGCGGGGAAAACCGGCGTCGCGGATCTCTTCGAGAAAGGGCCCGTCGAGTTCGTTCCAGGCGGGCAGACTTCGCTGCTTGTCGTTGCCGACGCATGTGTCGACGACGATCCTCCGACCTCGCGACTCGACGAGGAAGGCCTGGATGATCATCTTGAGCCGCTCGCCGCCGGGAGTTACGAAGTGCGGCTCGAGCCAGTCGAGATCGGGCTCGAGGTTCTCCGGCGTCGCGTCCGGCAACAGGAACGAGGCCGGCACGGGATAGTCGATTTCGATGATCGGGGTGATCGAGACGTCGCCGATCTTCATGCCCACGGGTGTTCTCCGGCTCCTGTTCCGATGGCGTTCCGGCCCACTTCGCGTTCCTCGTTGGACCTGGTCAACGCGTAAGCCAGTTGAATTTCTGCGGTTTGCGGGAGGCCATCGGATCGATCAGGACGTTGACGAGGGCTGGTCGGTCCGACGCGAGCGCCGCGTCGAGGGCCGGCCCGAGCTCCGCCACTCTGGAGACGCGGTAGCCGGCGCCGCCGAAGGCTTCGATCACCCGTTCGTAGTTCGCGCCCAGGGTATAGGTGTAGGTGGGCAGCGGCTTGTCCTCGGCGAACTCGCTGACGCCCATGCCGATCCCGTTGTTGTTGATGATGACGAAGGTGATCGGCAGGTTGTAGCGGCAGGCGACCTCGACCTCCATGCCGGAGAAGCCGAAGGCCGAGTCGCCCTGGACACAGATCGTCCGACGGTCGGGGTGGACCGCGGCGGACGCGATGGCGAGCCCCAGCCCTACGCCCATCGTGCCGAACGTGCCGGCGTCGAGGCGGGTGCGCGGTTCGACGTTCGGCAGCACCGTGCGGGAGATGTCCATCGTGTTCGCACCCTCGGCGATGAGCATGTCGCTTGGCTTCATCCGGTCACGAATGGCTCGCAGCGCACGGTAGTAGCCCATCGGCTCCGCATCATCGTTCAGCATCGCTTCGACGGCGGCGAGGTTGTTCGCCCCGTTCTCGCGCAGCTTGACCAGCCACTCCGAATCGTCGTCCAGCGACCACGGGTCGGCGTCGAGAGCCTCGTTCAACTGCTCGACGACCGCCCGCGCATCGCCGACCATCGCGACTTCGGTCGGCACGTTCGTGCCGATCTCCTCCGCGGCGAGATCGATCTGCAGCACGCGTACGCCCTCCTTGAAGCGTGGCGGCAGACCGAAGTGGAGGATCCAGTTCAGGCGGGCGCCGATGAGCAGGACGACGTCGGCGTTCTGGAGAGCGAACGACCGCGCCGGCGCAACCGAGTGCGGGTCGAGGTCGGAGACGACGCCCTTGCCCATCGGCGTCGGCAGGATCGGCAGGTTCGTGCGGTCGATGAACCGGCGAACCTCGTGTTCGGCGCGGGCGTAGGCCGCGCCCTTGCCGACGATGACGAGCGGCGCCTTCGCTTCGCGCAGTGCGGCGAGCGCCTGGTCGACGGCGGCCGGATCGGCGAGGCTCTTCGGCGGGTCGGGACAACGCGGCGGGAAGGCGACGTCGTCCTCGTCGACCTTGGCCGTCAGGATGTCGTTCGTGAGGTTGACGAAGGATGCGCCGGGGCGACCGTAGATCGACGTTCGCACCGCCTGCTCGATGTAGTAGGGAGCGCGACCGACGGTGTCGATCTCGGCCGAGTACTTCGTGAACGTTCGTGCCGCCTCGACCTGGCGGCATTCTTGGAAGGCGCCCTGGCCGTTCTGGTAGCGGTCGTTCGCGCCGGCGAGGAGCAGCATCGGCCAGCAGTTCGACTCGGCGTTGGCGAGCCCGGCGATGCCGTGGACCATGCCCGGGCCGGACACGGCCAGGCAGGCGCCCGGTCGCCCGGTCATGTAGCCGATCGCGCCGGCTGCGTAGCTCGCCGCCTGCTCGTTGCGGAAGCCGTAGTAGTCGATTCCCGCCTTCTGAGCCGCGTGCGCGATGCCGTGGACCGGAAAGCCGACGATTCCGAACATCGTGTCTACGCCCTGTTGCTTCAGGCTCCGGGCGATCAGGGTGTCTCCGTTCAGCTTCGTCATGGCGCGGACTCCTGGCAGGTGGCGGCCGGTGTCGTGGGCGTGTCGCCGATCACGCCGTCGGCGCGCAGGCGGTCGATCTGGGTTTGGGTGAGCTCGAGTTCCTCGGCCAGGACGCTGTCCGTGTGGCGCCCGAGGAGCGGCGCCGCCCGGACTTCGACGGGGGTGTCGCTGAACCGCATCGGCGCGCCGAGAAGCTCGATCCGCCCTCGGCTCTCGTGGTCGACAGGGACGATGAAGCCGCGCTCCCGCAGATGGGGGTCCGCGAAGAGGTCCCGGGTGTCAAGCACCGCGCTCGCCGGAACGCCGGCCTCGCCGAGGATCGTCATCGCCTCCTGCTTCGTGTGCCGGCTGGACCATTCGGTGATCATCTCCGTCAACTCCGCGCCGTTCTCGAAGCGAAGTGCCGGCGTCGCGTAGCGCGGGTCGTCTTCGAGGTCCGGCCTGCCGATCACGCGGGCGAGCGCCTGCCACATCCGATTCGTGGCCGCCAGAAGGTAGATGTAGTCGTTCGGGCCGAAGGGCTTGCACGGAAAGATGTTCATCATCGGCCCGCGGCCCGTGCCGCTGCGGTCGGCGGCCTCGGCGCCGAACTTGCTGCCCATCGCCACGGCAGTGCGCATGAAGAAGGTCACGCCTTCCTGCATCGACAGCTCGACCAACTGCCCCTTGCCGGTCTTGAGCCGGTGAATGTAGGCGGCGAGCAGCGACGTGGCCATCAGCGATCCGGTGCCGCAGTCGCCGATCGTCGTACCTGGGCGCATCGGCGGTCCACCGATCTCGCCCGTGACGGACAGGGCTCCGCCCGCGGCCTGCGCGACCGGGTCGAAGCACTTGTACTCGCTGTAGGGCCCGCTTGCCCCGAACCCCTTGATCCGGCCATAGATGACCTGCGGATGGGCTTCCTTGACCGAGTCGTAGTCGAGCCGGTGCTTCTCGACGACCCCCGGTCCGAAATTCTCGATCAGGATGTCGAATCGGGGCGCGAGCTGGAGCAGAAGATCGCGCCCCCGGTCCGAGGCGAGGTCGATCGCCACGCTCCGCTTGTTGCTGTTCCAGTTGATGAAGTACTCCGAGTCCTGCGGCTGGGATTCACCGTGAGCTCCGCGGCGAAACAGGCCGCGACCCGGGTCGCCGGTGACCGGTCGTTCCACCTTGACCACGTCGGCGCCGAGCCAGGCGAGCGCCTGCGTACACGAGGGCCCGGCTTCGTACTGGGTCAGGTCGAGGATGCGGAGTCCATCGAGTGCTGGCATGTCTCCTCCCGGGATTCGTCGCGGAAGGCGGAGCGTAGCAAGTGGGGCGTTCCGACGGACGGATAGGCTCTGTTGGGGCGAGGTTCATTCTCGCTCGCCCTTCGAACTGGAGAACCCCACCGGGGCGATGATCGACGTCGATGTCCATATTCCGAACCCGCGCCTCAGGGATCTGCTGCCGCACCTTCCCGAGCACTGGGTAGAGCACTTCACGAACACTCTCGACAAGGGCGCTTCGCAGCAGTACTACCCGCCTCGGTCGCCCCTGGCAGGGCGCCCCGGCGACCTGGGGGACCTCCATCGCGCGGTATTCGAGCAGGGCGGCGCCGAGTTGGCGATCGCGAGCTGCCTGTATGCCGTGGACAGCATCCACAACCCGGATGTCGCTGTCGCCCTGGCCGCTGCGGTGAACGACTGGCAGGTGCGCGAGTGGCTCGAACCCGAGCCGCGACTGCGCGGTTCGGTCGTCGTTCCGATTCAGCTTCCGGCCGCCGCCGCCGCCGAGATCGGGCGCGCTCTGGAGGATCCGCGGTTCGTTCAGGTTCTCGTCCCGGTGCGCACCGAACATCCGCTGGGGAGTCGGCACTACCATCCGCTCTGGAAGACGATCGAGGCGAGCGGCCTGGTGGCGGCGGTCCACTTCGGCGGGGCGCCCGTCACGCCGCCGACGCCCACCGGCTGGCCATCGTACTTCCTCGAGGAGTACACGGCGATGGCGCAGGTGTTCGCGACGCAGATGACGAGCATGATCGTCGAAGGCGTGTTCGACCTCTGCCCGAACCTGCGAGTCGTGCTGCTCGAATCCGGGTTTACCTGGATTCCGGCCCATCTGTGGCGGATGGACAAGGAGTGGCGGAACCTGAGAAGGCTGGTGCCCTGGGTGCGGAGACCGCCGTCCGACTACTTCCGCGAGCACGTGCGCGTCAGCATCGAGCCGCTCGACGCGCCGGCCGATTCGGGGCAGTTGCTTGACATCGTCGATCAGCTCGGCACGGACGACCTGCTGCTCTATGCCAGCGACTATCCGCACGTCCATCGGTCGAATGCGGGTGAGCGCCTGCTGCCGCTCCTTTCGGCGGACCGGCAGCGTAAACTCGAGTCCGTGAGCGCCCAGAACCTGTATCGCTTGTCTACTGGAGGGTAGCCCATGACCGTCTCCCCGGTTCAGCCGACCACCCGGACTCCGATGCCGCCGACCCAGCTCGCGTCGGAACGACCGCCGATCATCGACTGCGACTTCCACAATGAGATCGACTCCGTGCGTGATCTCTATCCGTACCTCGCGAAGCGCTGGCGCGATCACCTGGACACCTTCGGAATGCGACACCCGAACAGCGGCTACTACCCGCGTTTCATGGACAACCGGGAGGAGGCGCGTCCTCCTTCGGGGCGCAAGGCGGGGTCGGAAGTCGGCTTCGCCCGGGACGATTACCTGGCGCCCTTCAACGTTGCCTACGCGGTGATGAACCCGCTGACCGGGGTCGCTTCCGCTCTCGACCTCGATCTGGGAGCGGCGATGGCCTCGGCGGTCAACGACTGGCAGGTCGCCGAGTGGCTCGAACCGGAACCCCGGATGCGCGCGTCGGTCGTCATCACGCCGCAGGATCCTCTCGCTGCCGCAGCCGAGATCAGACGTTGCAGTGCGGACGACCGGTTCGTCCAGGTCCTCTTCATGGGGCGGCAGCAGGAGCCGATGGGTCGCCGCATGTTCTGGCCCATCTACGAGGCCTGCGCGGAGACTGGCCTCCACGTCGCATCGCACGCGTTCGGCGCCTACGGACATCCGATCACCGGCGCCGGGCACGCCTCGTACTACATCGAGGACCACACGAGCCCGCCCCAGGCGGTGCAGGCGAACATCACGAGCATGGTCGTCGAGGGCGTCTTCGACCGGTTTCCCGGCCTCCGCCTGATCTCGGTGGAGAACGGTTTCGCCTGGTTGCCGTCGCTCATGTGGAGGCTCGACGACGCCTGGAGTCTGCTGCGTGAAGAGACGCCGCACCTCGACCGCCCGCCGTCCGAGATCATCGCGGAGCATGTCTACGTGACGACGCAGCCGATCGAGGAGCCGCCGCGTCGAAGTGACTTTCTGACCCTGCTCGAGCATTTCGGCGAGATGACCGAGCACATCCTGCTCGCCAGCGACTACCCGCACTGGGACGGGGACAATCCCGACGTCGTCCTGCCGGCGGGCCTCGGCGACGATGTCGTCGCCGGCATTCGGTTCGAGAACGCCCGCGCTCTCTACGGCCTCTGAGTTCCTCGTGGCGCTTCGCTCATTCGGAGTCCGGCCTTGAGGTATGTCGTCGCGGAAGCGTCCGAGATCAAGCCGGGCGAGCGGAAGATCGTCGACGTCGCGGGCCGCTCGATCGGCATCTTCAATCTCGGCGGCGACTTCTTCGCCTTGCGCAACAGCTGCCCCCACCAGGGCGGCCGACTCTGCGAAGGCAGGCTGTGGGGCGTCCTCCGTTCCGATCGGCCGGGCGCCTTCGCGTATCTCCCGAGCCGTGAGATTCTCGCCTGCCCTTGGCATGGCTGGGAGTTCCACGTACGGACCGGCGCATCCTGGTGCTCTCCGGACCGACTGCGCGTCCGCCGTTACGACGTGGAGAAGGTCCGCGGCGGCGAACTCCGGTCCGCGTCGACAGCGGAAGATCCGGAAGCCCCCGCCCCCGGCATGGTCCGCGGCCCATATGTCGCCGAGACGTACCGCGTGACGCGCGAGGGAGAGTACCTGGCGGTCGAGATTCCAGGTTGACCGGAAAGAGGTTGAAGGCTAGCGCCGTCGATAGGCGTACAGCGTCCGTCCGCTGGCGGAGACGGTCTGAACGCCCGTGATCTCGGCAAAGGGCTTGAGCGCCGCCTCCCAGGCCTCCGCGGTGTAGTCGGCGAAGCGGTCGCCGCGCAGAGTCAGGAGGTCGTCGACGCGTGGATCTCCCTGCGGTACGAACTCGACCAAGCCGCGTGGAGCGAGGGAGACGAGCCAGGCGGCGATTCGAGGCAGGGGGACGTTCCGGCCGATCGCGAGATGGTGGATGACGGCGAGCGCGAGCAGCGCATCCGCGCGCTGCGAGCGGCGCTTGAGGGAGCGGCGTTCGGCCTGGTCCCAGCCCTGGTCGGGCGAGGGGTTCGCGAGGTCCTGGTAGAGCGGCAACAGGCGCAGGCGGTCCGATCGGGCGCGCGCGCACGCCTTCTCCAGCGCGCCGACGTCGGCGTCGAAGCCGATCACGTCGCGGGCGCCGCTCTCGAGCGCAACGGCGGCAAACTCGCCGGTGTTGCAGCCAAGGTCCCAGAGCTGTTCGGGCGGCTTGTCGGCGATGAAGGCGCGTACCGCTTCGGCCTTGCGCGACGCTTCGCCGCAGGCGTAACTCGCGGCTGACGAGTAGTCGCTCCACGTCGTGTCCGGGTTGCCCGCTTCCAGATGACGAATCCAGTTGCGGAGTTGGACGAGCAGCCCCCGGTAGGCGTTGCGGGGCAGGGGACGTCTGCCGGTTCGCCGCGCGGCCTCGGTCCGCGATCCGGCTTTGCGTTCGAAGCGGAGCGGGAGCAGCACGTGCGCCTGCATTCTCGGCGACCAGCGCATCCGCCGCGGCAGGAGTGCCGCCAGCTCCCTGACCGGTATTCCCTCCTGCAGGCCGCGATACCAGCCGTTGTGGGGGGTCCCCAGCTTGGCCTGCAGCAGGAGCGGAGTCAGGAACTGCTCGCAGAACTGCGAGTGACCGTGCCAGTACTCGCCGTCGCGGTACCGCCGGAGCGACAGCCAGTCGATGAACACCGGCTTCGTGCCGAGGAACTGGACGTTGTAGGCGCTTGCGTCGGACAATGCGATGCCACGGTCGAGCAACCGAATCTGCATGTCCAGGTGGTGGAGCGCCGCCGACTTGAGCAGCGAGAACGGCCACTCGTACGGGTAGGAGATGAACGGCAGTCGCGGATGCTCGAGCACCAGGCCGCCCGGCGGCGGCAGAATCCCGGCTTCCGTCGGCTCGACCTCCTCGGCGGCAACCAGGGCGCCCTCGACGATCAGGGCCTCGACGACGCTGGATTCTTGCGCGAAGCGATAGTCCTCGACCGCGGCCGGCGCCACGCTACGGAAGATGCGGCCGTCTCGTCCCTCGATGACCCGGCCGGCCGGATCGCGGAAGGAGGAAGGCTCCGCCCGGGGCGAATCGATCGCCCGTCGGCGTCGCTCCGCGTTCGCCGGACGGTTGACCACTATTCGGCGTCGTCCGCGTCTTCGCGGCCGATACCGAAGAAGGAGGCGACCCGCCGCCAGTAGTACTTGAACGCGATTGCCGCGGCGGCGACACCGCCGATGACGGCCTGAAGGATCATGCTGCCCGAGGCCGGATCGAGGTAAGCGTAGGTCGCTTCCGGCACGGCCAGCAGCGCCGAGACGCTGACCAGGGCCAGCGTCAGCGGGCGAGTCGATTGCGTGGACATTCTCAAGGCGGGACGAGTCTACGTTACCGGCGCCGCAGGGCCTAGCCCGGTTGTTTCACCCGGCATGCGCTGCTCCCGCTGCCACCTCGAAGGCGGTCGCCAGGCGGAGCGCCGTTACGTCGCTGCCTCGCGGCGTGACGATCTGGAGCCCGACCGGCAGCCCGGATGGGCCCAGGCCGCACGGGATGGAGATGGCCGGACAGCCGGTGACCGTGATCGTGAAGCATGAGGCCATCCAGTCCGTGTAGGTGGGCATCGGTTCGCCTTCGATCGCGGTCGGGTAGGGGACATCGACGTCGAACGGGAGAACCTGGACCGTAGGCAGCAAGAGGGCGTCGAGGTCGGCGAAGAACTCGACCATGCGACAGTGGAGCTTCGTTCGCTCGTCGTGAGCGCGGGCGATGTCCGGGCCGGTCAGAGACAGACCGCGTTCGAGCTCGTCGATGACGGTGTCCTTCATCTGGTCCCGGTGTTCATCGAGCAGCGGCCCGAGTTTCGCGGCAAACTGATGGGCGCGCAGAGTGCGGAAGACCTCGCGAGCGCCGGCGAGGTCGGGCGCCGAACGTTCGATTGCCGCGCCGGCGGCCTGGAACATTGCGACTGCCGCTTCGCAGGTGTCCACGACCTCCCGCTCGACCGGGTAGAGGCCGAGATCCGGCGAGAAAGCGAGCCGCAGGCCGTGGATGTCGAGCGGTTCGATCGGGAAGAAGGCGCCGCCGGCGCCTGGCACGGCGATCGGATCGCGCGGGTCGGGCCCGGCGATGACCGAGAAAAGGAGTGCCGCGTCGGCCACGGTTCGGCCCATCGGTCCGAGTACGGAGAGATCGTCCCAGGCCTGCTCCGGCGGCACTCGGGGCACGCGGCCGGGCGTGGGGCGGAAGCCGACGACGCCGCAGAAGCTCGCCGGGTTGCGCAGCGATCCGCCGAGGTCGCTGCCGTCGGCAAGCGGCAGCATTCCGCTGGCGAGCGCTGCCGCCGCGCCGCCGCTTGACCCACCGCAGGTTCGGCTCGGATCGTGAGGATTCCGCGTCTTGCCGAAGACCGGATTGAACGTCTGTGAGCCTGCGCCGAATTCAGGCGTGTTCGTCTTGCCGACGACGACGGCGCCGGCATCCCGGATCCGTTCGACGAGGAGGGCGTCGAAGTCCGGGACGTTCTCCGCGAAGATCGGCGATCCAAAGGTGGTGCGGATGTTCTTCGTCGGGACGAGGTCCTTGATTCCGATCGGCAGGCCGAGGAGGGGATGCGCCGCGGCAGCGTCCGGATCGCTCCGTAGCAGATCGTCTGCGGCGCGGGCCTGCTCGAGGGCATGAGAGCGATCCAGCGTGCAGATCGCGTTGAGCTCCGGGTTCCGTTCGTCGATCCAACCGAGATGCGCGTCGAGCACCTCGACTGCGGAGACCTCGCCGCGGGCGATCAGCGCGCGGAGCTCGACCGCCGTCTTCAGGCAGAGCTCGGGGCAGCCCGCGATGTCCAGCGGACCGATCTGGCCGCTCCGGTCGTTCAAGCGGCGTTACTCGCCGCCGGAGCTCGGCGCGCCGCCGCCGGTCACATGTTCCGCCAGGAACGCCCGGATGACGCGGAAGTTCTCTTGCTGTTCCTCCGGCGTGAAGTTGCCGTGACCCTTGCCCGGGACCGTATGCAGCCGGTTCGCCACGCCGGCGTCGTTGAGGGCGGCGTGCAGGTCGAGGGCGTGCCGGTAGGGCACGATGTTGTCCACATCGCCGTGGATCGTGAGGATCGGCGGCAGGCCGGCTCGCACGTAGGTCATCGGCGACACGCGCTTCGCGAGGGTCATTCGGTCGAGCTTCGAGCCCATCCAGGCAACGGCGTAGGTCTTCGCGTTCTCGCCTTCGAGCAGGTCGCCGACATCGGTGATTCCGAACCAGTTGACGATTGCCGCTACGGGCATCTCGGGTTCGAGCGCCTTCGCCCATCCGGGCGTCGAGGGATCCCGCACCGGACACAGCCGGTCGAGGCCGGCGGAGGCGGGCAGCATGCCGGTGGTCAGCGACAGGTGACCGCCCGCCGAGGCGCCGCTGATCACGATGCGATTCGTGTCGAAACCGTACTCTTCGGCGTTCTGGTGAACCCAGCGAAGAGCGCAGCGGCAGTCCTCGACCGCTCCCGGCGCAAGGGCATGCCGACCGAGTCGATACTCGACGTTGACCACCGCCCAGCCCATCTCCAGGTAGGGCAGGGCGCTGAGCACGCTGCCTTCCTTCGTTCCGCCGACCCAGCCGCCACCGTGGATGTAGATCAGCGTGGGCGCCGGCGACTCGGCCCGGAACGGCGTCATCACGTCGAGCTTCGACTCGTAGCCGTCGGCGACGAGGTAGGTGATGTTCGCTGCCACGCGATAGCGGCTCATCATGTCGACTGCGGGCGAGTCGTCGGACTGGGCCGAGACCGCGGCAGGCGTGGCGATGAACAGGGGAAGCGCCACGGCGACGGCGGCAGCGCGGCGGACGGCGGGCAGGAAGGTGCGGCAGGATCGGGTCACGGCGGTCCTCCTTGACAGGATGTTCCGAGGGAGCCGTCGAGTCTAGCCCGTTCTCGTCAGCCGAGGATGCCCCTCCGCCGATAGTCGGCACGTTCCTCGGCCGTGAGGCCGAGCAAGTCTCCCAGGATCTCATCGTTGTGTTCGCCGAGAAGAGGGGCGCGACGGAGGGTCGGTTCGCGACCGTCGAAGCGGAAGGGCGGGGCGACGAGCTCGAGCGGCCCCCACTCGGGGTGATCGACCTTGACGAAGGCGCCGCGGTGTCGGAGGTGGGAGTCGGCGTAGAGGTCTCGGGCGTCGCGGGATGGGGCGGCGGCGACCCCGGCGGCAAGGAGCTCGCCGGCCATCCAATCCCGGTCGCGCTCCCGCGTCCAGGCGCCGACGATGCGGTCCAGTTCGGCCTCGTTCCGTTTGCGCGCCGCGGCCTTGGCGAACCGGGGATCTCGGGCCAGTTCCGGTTGGCCGAGCGCCTCGGCAAGGCGCCCGAACTCGTCGTCGTCGTGGACCTCGATCGCCAGCCACCGGTCGACGCCCCAGCAACGGTAGACGTTGTGCGGTGCGTGGCGGCGATGGCGATTGCCGTTTCGCTCGGGGACGTGGCCGGTCAATTCGTACTCCAACAGCACGTCGCCAATCAGCGAGCTGACGCCTTCACACTGCGAGTAGTCGATGAACTGGCCTTCACCGGTGCGGTCGCGGTGATGGAGCGCGGAGACGACGGAGAAGGCGAGCGTGATCGCGTTCATCAGGTCGACATCGCCACCGCTATGGGTCGGATGATCGTCCGAGTAACCCGAGATGTAGGCGCCGCCGCCGACACCCTGGTGGACCATCGCGTAGCCGAGGTACTCGGACTCGGGGCCGCCGTGACCGCGTCCGGACGACGAGGCGACGATCAAGGCGGAGTTCGCCTGCCGGAGTTCCTCGTAGCCGAGGCCGAGCTTGATCATCGCGCCGGGCCGCATGTTGTCGTAGATCACATCGCACTCGGCGGCGAGTCGGACCGCGAGTTGACGACCCTCCGGCGCCGAAAGATCCAGAGTCAAGGAGCGCTTGTTCAGGTTCATCGTGTTGAACGTCATGCCGGCGTTCGGTCCGAGCGACTCGGGTTCCTCGCTGGCGCGCGGCCAGACGACGGAGCGCCGCGTCAGATCGAGGCGGTTCGGTCCCTCGACCTTGATCACCTCGGCGCCCAGGGAGGACAGGAGGACGCCTGCGTGGCCCCGCCCAGACCCAGGCGAACTCGGCCACTCGGATGCCCGCAAGCGGCAGGCGCGGGGCCGCGGGAGCGGAGACGGTCCCGGATGCCCGCGTCGATTCGTCGAGGGCCTGACTCGCCGTGCTTGCTGCCCCCAGCTCGGCTTCGACCTCGGCGGCGTGTTCATCAAGCAACGGCGCCGGGCGGCATACTCCTGGCGGAGACGAGGACATCCGATACGGCCAGCCGGCATACCGGCGCGGCCCGGTCTGCGGATGGTCGACCTCGACGAAGTAGTCCCGCGCCTCGTACTGCCGGTATCCCATCACGTCCGCGGCATCGTTTATCGGGCCGACGGGAATGCCGAGCCCGGCGGCCCGGTGGTACAGGTCGTCTCGGGTTTGTGCGAGGGCCCAGGCGTCCACCTTGTCCGCGAGCTCCATCAGGTGATGGCTGCGATACGCCATGTCCTTCCACTCATCGCCCTCGCACCACGCCGGATTGCCCATGAGCTCGCGGAAGAGCTCGAAGTGGTGGTCGTCGAACGCGTTGAGGATGACGTACCCGTCGCTGGTCTGCAGACGACCCATCGCCGGCGGTCGGTCGGGCACGCGGGACCAGGTCGTCTCGTGGTAGCGGGCGGAAGCGAGTGTGGGCGCCATCAGGCTGAGGAGTACATCCTGGATGGACACGTCGACGAGCACCCCCTGGCCGCCGTCCTTGCGCCGTCCTTCCGAGCGGCGTTCGTAGAGCAGCGAGGCGAGCGCGAGCGCCAAGACGAGGCCGCCGTGGAAACTCGCCGGGTGGCCGCCCAGGGTGACCGGCGCGCGGTCGACGTCGCGCGAGCGCGCCGGCATCAGGTTCGCCAAACCGCCGGCGTGGGCCAATGTGAGTTCGCCGGCCGCCGCGCCGGCGCGCGGTCCGGAAAGCCCCCAGGGGGTGATCGAGCCGACGATCAGATCGTCCGGCAGCCCGGCCGGCGGTTCGCGATCCAGGATGACTGCGTCGGCCGACCGGAGCAGAGTGTCCAGCAGCTTCCGGTCGGCTTCGTCTGCCGGGTCGACGACGATGCCGCGCTTGCTCGTGTTGCAGTAGAGAAAGAGAGGCGCATCATCGTCGCCTGCGCCGCGCGACTGGTCGCCCGTTGGCGACTCGACCTTGATCACGTCGGCGCCCAGATCGGCGAGCAGCTTGCCGCAGTAGGGCCCGGCGGCGCCGTCCGCCATCTCGACCACGCGAAGTCCGGCGAAGGGCCCGTTCGTCATCGGAGCTTGTACGCCTCTCGCGCGCCGCGCAGCCAGTTGTGCTCGTCACCGTCGCCGAAGTAGTAGAAGACGGCGCCGTTCGGCAGCATGAGTACGCCGATACCCCCGTAGCCGAGCATCTGTCGCACCTCGATCATCGTCGCGCCGGTTGATCCGTCGGCGACTTCGATCGGTCGTGACCAGACGGAGTTCTTGTACCTCGTCGGCTTCCCGTCGTGAAGGGCGTCGAGACCGCGGTCGTTCTCGTCCTCCTGCATCGCGGCGGCAAGCATGCCGGGGTGCAACAGCTGGCGGTCCCGAATGCGCCCGCGCTGTATGTTCAGCAGGTTGGCGATCTTGATCACGTCATCGGCGGTCCAGAACATCCCGTAGCCCCCGTAGATCACGCCGTCGGCCCGGTTCCCCGTGCGCAGCGACTCGAGCGCGCCGGCGGAAACGCCGAGTGGCCGGTAGACCTCGGCGGCCAGGAACTCGAGCAGATCGACAGGTTGCTTCGGGTCCGCGCCGGTCTGGCGGTTCAGGTACTCGGTCATCGCGTGGACGAGCAGGAAGGAGTTCGTCGTGTGGTAGACCCAACGCTGCCCCGGCGGTTCCTTTCTGGGGTAGGCCAGAGCGCCGCGCAGCTTGCGGGGGCCCCGCTCGACCAGAAAGAAGTTGCTCTCCGTCGTCGCGTCCTTCTCGTCGACCTGGTTGCCGGGATGGCGGTAGTGCCCCGTCGCCATGTCGAGTGCGTGCTGGAAGGTGACGCCCTGCCAGAGGCCCTTCGGCGTCTTCGGCAGGTAGTCCTTCAACTTCAGGTTCGCCGCCTCCGGTCCGTAGAGCTGGGCGAGCCGCATCAGGGCGACCGCGACAACCGCGGTCTTCGCGGTGGAATAGGACGGTAGCCGGATCTGTCCCGGATACGGATAGTCGCCGTAGCGGGTTCTGACCGGGCCCTGGTAGTGCACGCCGTCGAAGGCGACGCCCCAGGTCGTCAGATGCTGACGATCGAAGCCGGAGATGAACGATTGGGGGTAGACCTGGGCCTGTGGATGGTCGTTGCGGATCTCGTCGAGCGGGCGGACCGGAAGGCGGGACGCCACTTCCGCCTCGTAGGCGGCGACGACGGCCTCCTCCTCCTCCTCGGGAGACCGATCAGCGGCCTGGAACCGGGTGGGGATGGCGCCCCAGAGGTCGAACTGGAAGTACTTGCAGGTCTCCTGGGCGACCTGGAACGCGGCCTTCGATGTCGTGGCTCCGTCGAACAGGAAGGACAGGACGCCGTGGTAGGCGCAGTTCTGGTTCCGCTCGACCAGGGTGATCGGGAGGGAGGCCCGGCTTCGTCCTTCGTCTCCCTGCTCGCTCCAGATGCGTCCCGGACCGACGATTGCGTTCCAGTAGCTGTCGCCGGTGAAGCGAAGTCCGCGGTTTGCGGGTACCAGGTGCGAGCCGGTCTGGGAGAGGACGACCTCGAGCCGGGGCACTCGCCGCAGCGTCGCGACGATCGGCGGCTCTTCGGCTCGGAAGTACGTGTCCACGTGGGGCGTGAAGGACAGCGGAGCGCCGCCGAACAGTTCGAGCGTCCCCCGCATCGCGTGGCGCGGCGGCGCTGCCTCGTTCGGCACGGTGAAGGCGGAATGGTCGACGGGCGTATCGAACTCGCCGGCGAGAAGCTGCGCCGCCGGCAACAGCGAACGTCCCACATTGCCCGATCCAGTCAGCGGATCGCCGGGCAGCGCCGCGATCGTCGGCGCGGCGGTCGCGGCCAGCAGAACCAGCGTCGAGAAACGAACTGTCGGGGAGGCCATGTCGGCTGATGGTAGCTTGACGGACGGAGTCGTTCTCCGACGCGTTCCGCCGCCTGGCAACCCGACACGGCATGAAGGTCCATCTCATCGACGGCACCTACGAGCTCTTCCGTCACCATTTCGGTGCGCCGAGCTACCGCAACGACGCCGGCATGGAGGTCGGCGCGGCCCGCGGCGTCGTGTTCTCGGTACTTGGTCTGCTCCGCGGCGGCGCCACCCATCTCGCCGTCGCCACGGACCAGGTGATCGAGTCGTTCCGCAACGAGCTCTGGCCCGGGTACAAATCGGGCGAGGGAGTCGAACCAGAGCTCCTGGACCAGTTCCCGCTGGTCGAAGAGGCTCTGGCGGCGGTCGGCGTCACGGTATGGCCGATGGTCGAGTACGAGGCCGACGACGGGCTGGCTTCCGGCGCGGCGATGGCGGCTGCTGACGAGCGCGTCGCCGAGGTGCAAGTGATGACGCCGGACAAGGACCTTGCCCAGTGCGTGACGCTGGGGCGGGGCGGCAAGGTCGTGCAGCTCGACCGGCGGAAGGGAATTCGCTACGACGCGGACGGCGTGGTCGCCCGCTTCGGCGTCGAGCCGGAGTCCATGCCGGACTATCAGGCATTGGTCGGCGACAGCGCGGACGGTTTTCCGGGGCTTCGAGGCTGGGGCGCCAAGTCGACCGCCGCGGTCGTTTCGCACTATGGACATCTCGAGGACATCCCGGATCTCGCGTCGGACTGGGAGGTCGAAGTGCGTGGGCGGCTCCGACTCGCGTCCACGCTTGCTGCGGAGCGGGAGCTCGCCTACCTGTTCCGCGATCTGGCGACGATGCGCCGCGACGCGCCGGTCAGCTCGACGGTCGACGAGCTGTGCTGGCAGGGTCCGACGGCGGCGCTCTCCGCGGTAGCCGACATGCTTCGGGCGCCCGATCTGGGAGCTCAAGTGGATCGTCTGCAGCGGTCCCTTCAGACCCGCTAGCTGGAACCCGGACCCCGCGATGAAGCTGATCGACAAGCTCGGCGCGTCGTCCGCCAAGGGGCGGCCGTTCTACTCGTTCGAGTACTTCCCGCCGAAAACGAAGCGGGGTATCGAGAACCTCTACGCGCGCATCGAGCGGATGGGCAAGCTCGAACCCGCGTTCGTCGACGTGACCTGGGGCGCCGGCGGCAGCACCGCCGAGCTGACGTTCGAGCTCGCCGAGACGATCGAGAACGTGCTGGGCATCGAGACGATGATGCACCTCACCTGCACGAACATGCCGCGGCGCGCGATCGCGAAGGTGCTCGAGGACTGCCGCGCCCGCGGCGTCTTGAATCTGCTCGCGCTTCGTGGCGACCCGCCGCGCGGCAGCGGCTCGTGGACTCCGATTGCCGATGGCTTGACCCACGCCTCGGACCTCGTCCGGTTCATCCGCGAGGAGCAGGGCGACGACTTCGGCATCGCCGTGGCGGGTTACCCGGAAGGACACCCGGAGTCGCCGAGCCGGGAGCGCGACCTCGAGCGGCTGGCGACCAAGGTGCACGCCGGGGCCGACTTCGTCATTACGCAGATGTTCTACGAGCCGGAGCTGTACTTTCGCTTCGTCGAGGGCTGTCGCGACCATGGGATCGAGTGCCCGATCCTGCCCGGCCTGGCGCCGCTCAACGGCTACGAGTCCTTTCTGCGCATCACCGACTTCGGTGCGTCGGCGCCGCCCGAGATCGTCCGGGAAATCGAGTCGCGCCGCTACCACGACGCCTCGGTCCGGGAGTACGGCCAGGACCTGCTCGTTGGCATCTGCCGCGAACTCCTCGACGGCAAAGCTCCAGGGTTGCACTTCTTCACGCTGAACCTGGAGCGTTCGGTGCAGATCATCCTCGAGCGCCTGGGCCTGGTTTCAGAACGGGCGGAGAAGGTGCTGCCCTGGCGGAGCGCGAGCGCGGTCCGTCGTCCGCGGGAGGATGTGCGGCCCATCTTCTGGGCGAACCGTCCGAAAAGCTACCTCGCCCGCACCCAGGACTGGGACGAGTTTCCGAACGGTCGCTGGGGCGATTCGGGATCGCCCGCATTCGGCGATCTGGCAGACCATCACCTGGCATTCCGGCCGATCAGACCGGACGTGGCGCGGCAGCGCTGGGGCGAGGAGTTGCACTCGGTCGACGACGTGCGTCGGGTGTTCGCGGACTTCTGCGGCGGCGAGATTCAGGGCATCCCGTGGTTCGACTACCCGCTTGATGTCGAGAGCGAGCCGCTGCGAGCTTCGCTCGTGGGGCTCAACCGAGCGGGCCTCTTGACGATCAACTCGCAGCCACGGGTGAACGGCGCTCCGTCGGATGACCCGGCAGTCGGTTGGGGCGGCGCCGGCGGGCTCGTCTATCAGAAGGCGTACGTCGAGTTCTTCGTCGCGCCCGAACAGCTGGCGCCTCTGCTCGAGAGGCTCGATTCACGAGCCAGCCTGACCTACCACGCGATCGACCGACGCGGTACCGCCTACAGGAACTGCGACACGGTCAACGCGGTGACCTGGGGCGTGTTTCCGGGCCGGGAGATCCGCCAGCCGACGATCGTCGATCCGCGTTCCTTCGAGGTCTGGAAGGACGAGGCCTTCGGTCTCTGGCTGACCGCGTGGGCGTCGGTGTACGAAGAGGGAGGCGAATCGCGCCGGTTGCTCGAGCGCATCCACGACACGTACTTCCTGGTCAACGTGGTCGACAACGACTACGTCGACGGGGACCTGCTGTCCTACCTGCTCGAAGCGGCCACCGGTTTGGACGACCGGCGGCGCGCCGAACTCTGACGCAGTCCACGGCGTTCCCCGCGGGGCCCGCACGTTCCTCCCATCGATCGAGGCGACCCGCCGGGAAGCCGGCTAGCCGCCGTTGTCCGCCTCAACCTCCCTTTCTTCAAGGCGCGCGCCGCGGAGCGTATTCCCCAGGGAGTAGTTCCCCTCGTGGCAGGCGTACTCGTAGAGCTTGTCGCTCGTCGCGGGCCAGGTGTATTCGGCGGTGTACGGGGCTTCCCAGTCGCCGCTCTCGACGGTGAATCGGTAGAGGAGGGTGTTCCCGTCCTCGAACGAGAATCGCTCGACGACGCGTTGATCGGCGGGTGGCGAGGGATCGCCGTAGAGGGCGAACGTCACCCAGTTCTCTTCCTGGAAGTTCGTTGTCTCGATGACCAGCGTGTCTCCCTCCCACCAGGCGACGGAATCGCCGGCCCTCGAGCGGTAGCCTTGCGGGGCGTGGCGAGCTTCTTCGCGGGACGCGCTGATCGGGATGATCCGCGCATAGTGCATCCACTCGATGAGGATCATCAGGTGCGTGTCGGTTTGCACGACGGTCTTCAGGTTGTTGTAGAACTTGGGGTAGATCGGGATCGTGCCCTCGAGCGAGAAGATGCAGCGGTCGGCGATCGACAGGGATTCCGGATCGTCGTAGGGCCCGACCTCGCGGTCACGCCACCAGGCCTTTCCTTCGTTCTGGAGAAAGAAGCCATAGACGCCGTCTCGGCGGGCCTTGCCGCGATCGGTCAACCGCGGAAACCGGCCGTCCGGCGGGTCGACGAGCAGGGAGGTGCGGTACTTTCCGCCGACCCTGACCGCCGAGGTGCCGCGGTCCATGAAGAAGTAGTTGTAGCCGCCCACGCTGGCGCCGGCGGCGGGTGCGGCGCGGTTCGGATCGCTCGGTCTTCCGCTCCGATCGATCCTCGCTGCTTCCTCCGCCCTGACCTGCTCGGCTTCTTCGTCCGTCAGGGTCAGGCGATCACCCAGAGCGGGGCTCCGCTGGATCGGCGTCAGGGTACTGATGTCGTAGTTGCCTGAAAAGTCGGGTTTGCCGGTCGGGGTGCGGGGGAGATCGTCTCCCGAGGCGGCGCCGGTGGCGGCGATCGCTACGGCAAGGACAAAGGCGGTTCGACTCGTTCCCTTGGCGTTCATCGGGTTCTCCTGCTGTCCGTTCGCGTTGCGCTGGTCATTCCAGATCCCCCGGTACGTACCAGATCGGCGAAGACCAGGCGCGCTCCTGGATCGTCGACGGCAGGTCGGGATTCGGCGCCACGCCGGCGCGGATCGCGTCCCAGGTCGACCAACGGCAGGTCGGGTTCTCCAGCACGCGGAGGTAGTAGACGGCGTGCTCCGTCGGGTCGAAGTCCGGGTCGCTCCAGATCGTCGACAGTTCGGCGGCGCCGAGGTCCTCGGAGTAGCTGCAGTCCGAGAGGTCGACGGCGGCGCCGTTGTCGGGGCAGCGGAGCGGGTCACCCGACGGGATCGCTCCGTCGGCGCAGGCGATGTCGACGACCGTCTCGCGCGGTTCGCCGCCCTCGACCCAGGCCTTGATCATCTGCAGACGTTGGAGCGGGGCGCTGGCGGGGCCGCGCGCTGCCCAGGCGAGGAAGCGCGGGCGCCTGCCTTCGTTCGCCAGCAGGTCGCCGCCCATCGGCACGCCGCCCTCGTATGCTGCGGCGATCATCTCCGGGTCGTTCGTCAGGTCGTCCGTGTAGCGGTAGCCGGCGAAGAACCGGACCCGCATCCTCGGGCCGCTGGTGGCAAACGTCTCCCTGCGCCGGAAGGCGCCGTAGATCGCCTCGCGGGTGTTCTCCTCGGCCCATACGCCGGCGAGGCCCGAGCCGCCCCAGTACTTGAAGGAGTTCTCGATATAGGGCTGGCCGTCTTCCGTCGGTTCGTCGAGCGGCACGGCGCCTCGCCGCTGACCGTCGCCGTCGCCGACCCCGACCTTGCCGTGGAAGTTGTCCTCCTCCGGCGTGCCGCCGGAGTTGTGCGTGTCCGTGGCGGCCACGATGCCGAAACGGAACGGATTGAAACCCCGGGTCTCCTGGAGCCGAAGACCGTTCATGTAGGCCTCGCGGACGTAGCTGCCCTTCGGCTCGCTGTAGAGGGTCGTTGCGATTCGATACGGGAAGATCTCGAAGTCGGCCCACTCGTCGTTCGGGGAGAGGAGCGGATGAGTTTCCGACGTCCCCTTGACCTGGGTCATCTCGACCAAGGGTTCGTTCCGCATCCGCAGATCGGCGTAGGCCGCATCGAGCGGTTCGCCGCCGACCGTCTGAAGCTTGAACATGTGACCGTTGCTGCCGTTCGAGTTGTGCGGAATCGCGAGGCCCTCGATGCCCTCGGCGCGCAGACCGTCGAGCCAGCGCCAGAGGTCCTCCGGATTCCGGGAATCGGTCGTTGCGAACGGCTTCGGCGGCACGTCGCCGCCCTTGAAGATCACGTTGCGGTGCAGGTTGCCGCGATCGTCGGACGAGGTCGTGTACTCGTAGCCGATGAACGTCGTGAAGCGGCCCGGATCGTTGTGGGCCTCGGCGGCATCGATGATCGCCTGCCACGCCGTGCGGGCGGCCTGATCGACCGCATCCGCGGGCAGTTCCGCGAACTCTCCGCGTCGAAGTGCCTGGATCGCGCGGGCGAAACCGCCGCCCTCCCGGAGGTCCATCCCGAGCTGGGTCGCGTAGAGGGGGTTCTCCGGGTCGTCCATCCGCGGCAGAACGCCAAGGTACAGGCCGTGGTCCGTGACCGCCTGGAAGTCGAGCGCGCCGCTCTGAAGTTGGATCCGGTGGCCGCTGGGGTGATCGATCGCCTCGCCCTTCGCGAACCGGTACGCGGCGTCCGGATCCGTGCGGGTGCTGAACAGGTAGGCGTCGAAGGAGTACTTCGTGTGGACGTGAAGGTCGCCGAAGTAGGCGTCCCGGAGCGGGTTCGGCGCGGGGATGTCGCGCTCGCCGCGGTCTCCTTGGCCGGCCTCCCGATTGTCGGCGGCGCAGCCGAACAGGACGAACGAGAGGACGGCCAGCGAGACAGGGGCCAAGCGAGTCGAGCGCATCACGATCTCCTTGTTCGAGGATTCGGAACAGCTTAGCAAGCTTGAGCGTGCGCTTCAGGTCGGCGAGCCGCTCGTCTTGACGGTTACCTCGCGAGCTCGACCGCGACGCCGCGGGCGAACACGGCGAACACGCGATCGCCTGCGGCGAGAGGTTCGGCCTCGGCACGGTTGGGCACCGAGCCGATGAATCCGGTGCGGTCGAGCCGAGGGGAGTCGTGGGCGGCGGCCACGTCGGGTCGCGGCCGGTCGATGTTCAGCCTTGCCAAGGGTTGGCCCTCGCGGTAGACGACGACGAGAACCGGGGCCTCGCCGCGCTCGACATCCGCGGCCCATCCCTGGAATCGGGTGCGTTCGCCGGTGCGTTCGACCACGTCGAGGTGGCCGCGCAGCTCGCGGTCGACGCCCTGGATGGGGAGGATGCGACCGTCGCCGATGGGGAGGACCTCGGCGCCTGCCAAGGAGACGTCGAGGGGTCGGAGGCTGAAGCTCAGTCGGCTGGCTACGCCGTCGCGGGTAACGGCGAACGCGGTGACGCCCTGGCGAACGATCGCTTCGTCGGTTCCGGTTGCCTTGCGTGAAGCGCTCCGACGGATGAGCCGGCGCAACGAGTTCGGCGACGCGCCGACGACCGCGGCCGCGGTCTCGCGGAGCCGAAAACCGGTCCGCAGGTAGCCGTCTCCGTGCCTCTCGGCCACGTCGCTTCGCGGCCAACCCGTCCAGGCGATTCCTACCTGTCGGTTCTCGAGGAACGCGACGACCTCCAGGCTGTCCTCCGGCGTGGCACGGTCGGCGGCCCAGCCGAAGATCGAGTCGATGACGCCAGGACCTCCGCCTTCGGCTCGTCCGTCGATGCGGCCGATTACGCGGTCCTCGTCGGCCGTCACGGCGATGCGCTCCGGTTCCGCCTTCGGTTCGCCGCGAGCTCGCCGGAGCAGCACTTCGCGCCCGTCCGCCTCCTGGGCGAGCTCGTAGCTCCCCTCGAGGCCCTTCGAGCGATACACCGGCTGCACCCGAGCTCCGCTTCGAACCAGCAGTCGGAGCGACCTGTCGTCGGCCAGGGCGGCCTCGGGAAGGAAGATGCGAAACGTGGTCCGGACCCTTCCATCCGGCAGTTCCTCGAAACGCCGCTGATAGGGATCGTCCTCGCCGCGGTAGAGGAGTTCGGCGCCGCGGAAGAGAAAGAACTCGTCGATGCCCGGCGGCGGCTCGAGTTCCGCTCGACCTGGCGTCAGCCGACCGAACAGGCCGCCGCTTCGGTTGTCGACCTCGGCCTGGAAGAGATGGTCGACCGCCGGGAGCGATTCGCCGCCGGGAAGTGCGATCTCCTGGACCCGACCGGCTCGAAGAACGGCCCGGGGCGGTTGGTCGAAACTCCCGAGCAGCCTGAGGGTCGCCGCGTCGCTGCCGCTCTCCCCGGCGCCGACAGCGATGGCGTAGACATCGATCTCGTGGCTGCCGGCCGGAAGCCGCCGTTCGGGGATCAGGGCGGCGAACCGCGAGGCGCCGCGGTCGGTGAAGACGGCGGCGGTTGCCCGAACGATCCCGTTGACGGCGACCGCGAGTTCGGCGCCATCCGCGACGCGGGGCTCGATGCTGCCGCTGACCAGGCTCGGCACGAAGCCGGAATCGGGGCGGACGTCCGCGTAGGCGTGCCGCCCGGCCAGGATGATCCGGGGCGGCGGCGTCCCGGATTCCGTCGAACTCGGTGCGGTGGCGACGAGTTCCTTGGCGCGCCGTCCGATGAGTTGCGGTCGCGGTCCGGCGGCGTAGACGCCGGCGAAGGGGTCGCTCGTCGTATCGCCGTTCCTCCCATCCTGGATTTCGCCGGCGGGCGTCTGGGAGAACAACTCGTCCAAACGGTCGAGGGTCTCCTGACGCCGGCGCGCGTCGGTTTCGAACTCTCGTCTTCGCTCGCCGTCCGCGTAGCAACAGACGCTGACCGCTCGGGGCGCGGGATCGCGTACCGGCCGGCCGTCGACCGGCCAAGGGACCTCGACGCCGAGCGCATCCGCGATCGTCGGCACGATATCGACCGTTCGCACGACGTGATCGAACGCGGCGCCCTCGTTCCTGCCCGGCCTCTTGATGAAGAGGGGAACCTCGAGGACATCCTCGACATTCTTCGCGGTCGCGGCGCGGCGCCGCTCGCCGGGGCGAAAGCTCATCCCATGGTCGGCAGTCACGACGATCAACGCGCGGTCGTAGACACCGAGACGCCGCAGTCGGTCGAGCACCTGGCCCAGCACCCGGTCGGCGTAGCCCACCTGAAGCAGATGACGCTTCAGGCCGGGTACGATCTTCCCTGCTTCGTTGGGTAGCGTGGTTGCACCGAATCCGGGCGGGAGCAGAGGCGCTCCGACCGGAGCGTACTCGCGGCCGGAGGGGAGGTACTTCCAGGGCCGGTGGGGGAGATTCAGGTGGAGGTAGTGCAGACTCCGGCCACGCTCTCCGCGTTCGCCAAGGCGTTCGAGGAAGTCGTCGACCAGGCCGGGCACGTTCTGCTGCAGCCCCCTGCCGCGTCGGCGTTCCGCGGTCTGCTCGCCGACGGCGGCGCGGCGAAAGCCGGTCCAGGCGCTGCCGATTTCGGGCAGGCGCGCGCTGAGCGCGGGCGGCAACAGAAGATGGCCGTAGACGACGCTCAGATCGTCCACGGCGAGGGCGAGCCGCTGCCACGGCGGCGGCAGCGCCTGGACCTCGCAGATGCCGGGCGGGCAGAGCCGAGACAGGGTCTCCTGGGCGACTACGCGGTAGCCGCCGCTGGCGGCGAGCCAGGTGAACAGGTTTTCCGGCTGGTCGCGATGGTCTGGACGCAGGTCCCGGTCGGGGTCGGGGAGCCGCCCGGTGAGGATGGCCGGAATCGCGCGGAAGGTCTGCATCGCGACGGTGACGGCCCGGCGGTACCAGTCCGCTTCCGCCGCGAGTGCGGCGAACGACGGGTAGCGCTCGGTATCGATCGTGCCGTCGCGCCGTTGCAACGAGCTGAGCGGCAGTTCGTCGAAGACGATGAGGACTACAGGTACCGTGCTTTCGATGCGCGGCGCTTCGGCTATTCCGGAAACCGGCTCGAACGTCGTCGTCGACTCGGGTGAGATCAACCCGCGGATGTCGGGTCGCAAGAGGAACGCTCCCGGCGCAATCAGCGCGGCGACGGCGGTCACGGCCACGAGATGCGAGAGCGGCCGATAGCGGTTCGATCCGGCGACGACGAACGCGCCAAGGGCCGCGGCGAGTGCGAGTGCGGCGAGCCACGGCAACCCGTGAAGAAGCTGCAGCGCGAACGCCCCAGCCAGCACGGCTCGCGTCAGATGGAGCCAGACGACGCCGAGCCGACGGAACGGGCGGGCACGGTTCGAGCGCAAGCCGTGGAGTGCCGTCGGCGCCGCGAGGACCAGAGGTCCGCCCACGGCGAGGACGAACGTCAGGGCGACCAGGGGCAGACCGCTCAGTCGGTGGGCGACGAGGAACGCTGGTTCTCCGCCGACGAGGTCGAAGATCGGCTGGGCGATTGCGAACGCCCACAGGCCGGCGATGTGCGCCGCACCGGCGGCGAGGGAGACTCCTTCTCCACTCGCGTCCGGCGCCCGCCGTCGTCGGCAGGCCGCAGGCTGCAGGCCTCTGGTCGGGGCGGTCACATCGGCAGTTCCACCGCGACGCCGCGCTGCAGCACGCCGAACACGCGGTGGTTCTCGCGGAACGTCTCCGGGTCGGGGCCTCCCGGAACGGAGCCAAGGAAGCCGGAACGGAGCAGATCGTCGTCGCCGTGGGCCTGGACGACGTCGGGGCGCTCCTCGAGCGGATTGAAACGGGTCAGATAGTCGCCGTCCCGGTAGACGACGAACTGAAGCGGCGGCTCGCCGCGTTGGATGTCGGCCGCCCAGCCGGTAATCTCCGTCCGCGTCCCGGATCGGCTGACGCTGTCGAGAAAGCCGCCGACGCGACTGTCGGCCGGCGCCAGCGTCAGCCTGCGGCCATCCGTGATCGGCAGGATCTCGCGGCCTTCTTCCTCCTCGAGGTCGGAGTAGAGAATTCGGAGCTTCGTTGCGATGCCGCGGTCGGCGACCGCGTAGGCGACGACCCCGTCGCGGTGCATCGTCTCGAGCAGACGCCGCGCCCGCCTCGACCCGGGATCCAGGCCGAAACCGGGCTGGCGGTAGAAACCGGAATACAGGTACTCGTCGCCGTAACGCTCGGCGACGCCGGCTCGAGGCGAGCTCGTCGCGCCGTTCCAGATCGGCTCCCCGTTCAGGAAGATGACGATTTCGAGCGCCTTCCCCGGATTCAGCAGATCGACCGCCCAGCCCTGGACGGCGCCTGCGGCGCTGCCGTCTCCATCCAGAAAGCCGACGAGGCGGGTCTCGCTCTGGATGAAGACCGGGATGAACCTCGGTTCTTCGTCGGCCGCATCGCTCGATCGCCGCAGCAGCGCCTCGCCGGTGCCGACGGGGCTCTCCGTCAGCTCGTAGACGCCGATGGAGGCGCGGGTGACGCGCTCGAGCTCGGGTTCGTCGGTCGGCTCGGCGTTGCCGCCGCCCGCCGGAAGGAGGTAGACCTCGACCTCATTCCGGCCGGCGACGAACAGCCGCTCCGGCAGGAGCGCAGTCAGCCGGATCGTCCGGTTGTTTCCCCGGTGCGGCTTGACCGTCGCCGCGATCACCCCGTTCAGCGCCACGGCGGCCGTCCGTTCGAGGAGAGCTTGGACGGCGCCGGGAGGGCCGTCGAAGGTACCGTGGACAATCGCCGGAAGGGTCGTCTGACCGAGCGCCACATCGCGCCAGCGTTCAGCCGCTTCCAGGAGGACGCTGTAGCTTCCGGTGCGCTGCGGCAAGGCGGCGATCCGCCGTTCGTGGAGATCCGGACGGACACCGATGGCCATCGGATCGTCGTTCGCGCCGAGAAGTTCGGCCAGCTCGGCGCCTTCCCGGTCGAGCCATGACGAGCGGTCCGCGGCCAGATGGACATCCTCGGCGTACTTGCCGACGATAACGAGAGCGCCGTCTGCCGGTTCAGGGGGCGCGGACGGCAGCTCCACGGCGTCCGGGTCGGCGCCCGCGAGCTTGAGCACGAGCGGTGCGAGTCCGGCAAGCGAGATCGGCGTGCGATCGACGGCCGGCAGTTGTTGCCGCGGCGCCTTGACGATCAGCGGCACGGCGGCGAGGTCGAGCGTCTGACTGCCTTCGAGGTCCGTCAGCTCGAGGAGCCGGCGCGACCTTCCGGGGCGAAACGCGACACCGTGGTCGGCGGTGATCACGATCACGCTGTCGTCGAACAGGCCCTGCGCTTCGAGCCGGTCGAGGAGTTCGCCGATCAGCTTGTCGACGAACTCGACCTGCAGAAGGTAGCGTTTCCGATAGTGAAGCGCGGGCCACGGGTCGTCGTCCCAGAACTCCCGATCCAGTCCGTGAACCCTGCTGTGCGGTGTCCGGTAGGAGCGACCGGAGGGCAGGTACTCCCACGGCAGGTGGGGAAGCATCGAGTGGAGGAAATAGAAGGCCGGGCGGTCGCGCGGTGGTTCGATGGCGGCGACGAATTGGCGGAACGCGGCGGCGCGATCCGTCCGCCGCAGATGCTGCAGGGCGAGGGCGACCGGGTCGTGGGTCGGGGCGGCCGCGGCGGTTGCCGTGTCGCGGCTCTCCGCCCGGGTTGCGGCGCTTGGCTCGGAACCTTCGAAGTTGCTCCAGGTCCGCGTCACGGATGGCAGGTCGCCGCTCCAGGCCGATGGCAGCGTCACCTGAAGCCAAAGCACTTTCAGATCGGACAGGAGAAGCCCGAGGCGCTCGCCGAGTGCCGGCTTCTGCTGGGCGAGCAGGTTCGCCTCGGGCGGGCAGAGCGACGTGATCGCCTCCTTCGCGTAGAGGTCGTGGGTGGGCGCGAGCGCCGTGAACAGGTTGTCCGGACGCTCAGCGAGAGTGGGCAACGCGCCTCGCTCCGCCCTCGAACCGCTGAGCATCGCCGGCAGGGCGAGTTCAGAAACATCCGCCGCCGCGGTGGCGTTCGGGTACCAGGTTGATGCATCGGCAAGCCGGCGGAGGTTGGGCAGGCGGTCGCCGTCGATCCGGCCGTTCGCGTCGAGCACGGACGTGAGCGACCATTCGTCGAAGACAACGAGCACCACCGGAGCGCGCGCGCCGGAGTCCTGGGCGCCCGTCGCGCGCTGGATCGAGGGCGACGCCGGAGCGGAGAGGCTCTCGCGGACCCGGGTGTCGAGCAGGAGCAGGGCCGGCGCCGCGACGACCGCCGCGGAGAGCAGCAGCGCGAAGGACCGCGTGGCCTGATGCCGCGAGTAGCTCCAGGCGGTTGCCGCGCCGGCCGCCAGCGCGAACGTCGCCGCAAGCGAGGCGGCCATCCCTGGGGTCGCCTGCAGGACGATGACGGCAACCAACGGGCCGAGCGTCAGGGCGACGGCTGTCCGCGTCCAGGTCGGGCGGGCGGGGACCGCCAGCCGCACGATGAGCGCGGGCAACGAGAGGAGGAGTGTCGGCGCGAGGGCGAGCAGGCCGATCAGGGCGAGGACATCGGCCGTCAGCAGGCCGCGGATGGCGAAGAACTCGGGCGCGCGGCGGAGCACATCGTAGATCGGCTGCGCGACCGCGAGGCTCGCGAGGCCTGCGATCGCGAGGACTCCGGGGCCGAGAGCCGGACCTTGAGTCGAGTCCCGGGAAGCGGCCGCGGGTGCTCCTGCTCCTGTCATCGGCGGTGATGCTACAACCGCCCAGAGGGCATCGAGTCACGGCTCGGAGACCTGAGGAAGCGCTCCGGGCGATCCGCCGACCGGCCAACTACACGCGGCGCGGGTACCTGCGTTCCACGTAGTCCGCGACGATGCGGTTGAACTGCTCGGACAGCTCCGCCGGATTGCCGCGGAGCGTCGTGAACTGGCGCCCGTCGACATAGACCGGGCAGGTCGGGGCCTCGCCGGTTCCTGGGAGGGAGATGCCGATATCCGCTGCCTTCGATTCGCCCGGACCGTTCACCACGCAGCCCATCACCGCCAGCTTCAACTCTTCGACGCCCTCGTAGCGACGGCTCCATCCGGGCATCTGCTCCTCGACCCAGGCCTCTACGCGGAGCGCGAGCTCCTGGAAGGTCGTGCTCGTCGTGCGGCCGCATCCCGGGCACGCGGTGACGCTTGGCGCGAACGCTCGCAGGCCGAGCGACTGGAGGAGCTCCCGGCAGGCGCGGACCTCGTCGCGGCGGTCGCCGCCGGGGCGCGGCGTGAGGGATACGCGAATCGTGTCGCCGATTCCCTCGGCCAGCAGGACGGACATCGCGGAAGACGACCACACGATCCCCTTGAGCCCCATGCCGGCCTCGGTCAAGCCGAGGTGGAGAGGCTGTCGGGTGCGGCGCGCGAGATCGCGGTAGACGGCGATGAGGTCGGGCGGCGAGGAGGTCTTGCATGAGATGACGATCTGCTTCTCGGTCAAGCCGCAGTCGAGCGCCATCTCGGTCGAGTGGAGCGCGGAGAGCACCATGCACTCGCCGAAGATCTCGGCCGACGTTCTGCCGAGGTCGCGGTCGGTGTTCTCCTCCATCTTTGCGATGAGCAGGTCCTGGTCGAGCGAACCGCCGTTCACGCCGATGCGGACCGGTTTGTCGCGCTCGCGCGCGACCTCGCAGATCGCCGCGAAGTGCGGGTCGCGCCGACCGCCATGGCCGACGTTGCCGGGGTTGATGCGGAGCTTCGCCAGCGCTTCGGCGCATCCGGGATGTCGGACGAGCAGGACGTGCCCGTTGTAATGGAAGTCGCCGACCAGCGGCACGGTGCAACCCTCGGCATCGAGCCGCGCCCGGATCTCGGGTACCGCGCCCGCGGCCGCATCCGTGTTCACCGTGACGCGCACGAGCTCCGAACCGGCCTCGGCGAGAGCCAGGGCCTGCTTCGTCGTCGCGTCGACGTCCGCGGTGTCCGTGCTGGTCATCGACTGGACGACGACTGGCGCTCCGCCTCCGACCCTGACGCCGCCGACATCGACCGCGTGGGTCGTGCTGCGATGGGCCCGCGACATGAGGATCAGTTGGCCAACCGGCCGTCGAGCTCGAGTTCGGCGGCAACCCCCTGCATTGCCGTGAGCACGTTCTGCGTGTGCTGCCACAGCTCGAGCTCGCCGTCGAAGCACTCGCGGCTGAAGTCCCGGGTCACCTGCTCGACGTGCTCGCGGTCGACGCCGGCGGCAAAGGCACGCTGCTTCCAACGCTTGCGCACGGATTTGAGGGGCACGTCGCGCACGTCCTTGCTGGGTCGGATGAGTGCAGCCGCGCTGATCAGCCCGGTGATCTCGTCGCAGGCCAGCAGTGCGTAGTCGCGCGAGGTCTCCCGCTCGACGCCGGTGCCCTCCGTGTTGTGGGAGAGGATCGTGCGGATGATGCCCTCGTCGAGCCCGCGTCCCCGGAGGATCGCGGCGCCGTCGGCTGGATGCTGCTCCAGGGTGGGGTGGATCTCCCAGTCGAAGTCGTGGAGCAGCCCGGCAAGTCCCCAGGATTCGACGTTCCCGCCAAGCCGGTCCGCGTACCACCGCATCGCTGCCTCGACGGCCAGCATGTGCTTCCTCAAGCCCGGCGCCTGAACGAACTCCTGCACCGTCATCCAGGCTGCGTCTCGGTTCATCGGGTCGTTCCTCCACTCCCTTGTGCGAGGTCGCGATTCTATGGCGACGCGATCAGCGTACGGTGAGAAGTGCAGGAGGGCCTCGCTCTCCGAGAGACCTGACTACAATCAACCGGCGATGACGGTCGGAGGCCCTTACGCCCGCAGGATCAGCTTCGGCGGTCTGTCCGGACCCCACGCGAGAGACCTGCTGCTGCTCGTCGGCGTTCTCTTCGTCACGTTCTCGATGCAGTTCCTGCCGGGACTGTCGCTCGTGCCGGAATCGATGCGCCTGTCGACGTCGGTCTGGCGGCAGGGCATGGTCTGGCAGCTCGTGTCCTATCCGGCGGCCGGGTGGGGCGGACCGTCCATCTGGTTTCTGCTCCAGCTCCTCATCTTCTACATGTTCGCGAACCAGGTGCGGTGGGCGTTGGGACGGCGACGCTTCTGGAACCTCCTGTGGATGACGTCGGCTGTTGCCGCGGTCGTCGCGGTGGCGGTTCAGTATCTGCTGTCGGGCGTCTCGGGCGGCGGTGCGGATGCAGGCAACGCGTTCCTGTTGATGCAGGGCCAGAGGATGTTGCTGGTCATCGCCATCGCCGCCTTTGCGCTGGTCCAGGGCAACGCGACGATCCTGCTCTTCTTCGTTCTTCCGATTCGCGCGAAGTGGTTCATCGCCATCGAGCTCGTGTTCGCCTGGGTGGGTTTTCTGGGCACCGGGGACCTGGCGGGATTCCTCGGCATCTGCACCGCGGTCGGCGCAGCGTTTGTCCTGCTGCGGCCCCGTCGGGCGGCTCGCGTGTTCCGGGATGCGAGGCTTCGGGCGGAACGTTGGTACGTGCGGCAGAAGCTCGCCCGCGGTCGACGGCGCTTCCGCGTCGTGCCGGGCGGCAGGAAGCGCGACGACGACGACCCGGTGCGTCGTGGCCCCTGGGTGAACTGACCCGGAGCTCTCCGGCGTCGCTGGCGCGCCCGCGGTTCAGGCGTGTTGGGCGACTTCCCAGGCGAGTCCGGCTGTCCGCGGGACGGATGCTCCGACTTCCTTCGCGTGGGCGCTGGCGGCCGTGCCGTCACGCACCCGGCCGGCGATGCCCTGGGCGATGCCGGCGCTTCGAAACAGGTTGTAGGCGAGGTAGAAGTTCCAGTGCTCGATGCGCTCGCGGCCGGTCCGGCGGCAGTAGGCGTCGCGGTAGCGGTCGAGCGTGGGTATGCCGATTCCCTCGAGATCGTGGCCCTTGAGTCCACCCTGGGCCTTCGGGATCTCCCACTGCATCGTGTGGTAGCTGAAGTCGGCGAGGGGATGGCCGAGCGTGCCGAGTTCCCAGTCGAGGATGGCGATGACCTCCGCGCGCTCGGGGTGGAGGATCATGTTGTCGAGTCGAAAGTCGCCGTGGACGATCGTCGTCTCGTCGCCCGCGGGGATGTTCGCCGGCAGCCACTCGATCAACGCGTTCATCGCCGGGATGTCCTGTGTCTCCGAAGCCAGGTACTGCTTCGTCCAGCGGTGGATCTGACGCGCGAAGTAGTTCCCCGGCTTGCCGTAGCTGGACAGGCCGACCGCGTCGTAGTCGACCTGGTGCAGCCTGGCCAGGGTGCTGTTCATCGCGTCGTAGATCGCGAACCGCTCGGCCGGTTCCATGCCCGGCAGCAGCGCCTCCCAGAGGATCCTCCCCTCGACGCGCTCCATCACGAAGAAGGTCGTCCCGACGACGGACTCGTCCGTGCACAGGCAGTACGTTCGCGGCACCGGAACGTCCGTATCGCGGAGCGCGGTCATCACCCGATACTCGCGGTCCACCGCGTGCGCCGAGGGCAGCAGTTTGCCCGGCGGCTTGCGCCGCAGCACGTAGCTCTTGCCGCCTGCCTCGAGCAGGTAGGTGGGGCAGGACTGGCCGCCCTTGAACTGCCGGACACGGAGTTCGCCCGAAAACCCCTCGACGTTCTCCTCGAGGTAGCGCTGCAGGGGAGCGAGGTCGAAGCGCAGCCGCTCCGTGACCTCCTTGATTCCCGAGAACTTCTCCTGGCGGCTCTCCGTCATGCGCGGCGGATGATAGCGCGGAGCTTGCCCGCCCCCTCCGTCTACTTCGCCGGCAGATAGACCTCGCCGCCGGCCTTACGGAACTCGCCGGCCTTCTCCTTCAGCCCGGCCTCCAGGGCGTCCGCGTCGTCGAGTCCCTTCGCTGCTGCGTAGTCGCGGATCTGCTGCGTGATCTCCATCGAGCAGAACTTCGGGCCGCACATCGAGCAGAAGTGGGCGACCTTCGCGCCTTCCTGGGGCAGGGTTTCATCGTGGAAGGCGCGGGCGCGTTCCGGGTCGAGGGACAGGTTGAACTGGTCCTCCCAGCGGAACTCGAAGCGGGCCTTGGAGACGGCGTTGTCCCGGGCTTGAGCGCCGGGATGGCCCTTCGCCAGGTCGGCGGCGTGGGCGGCGATCTTGTACGTGATCACGCCCTCGCGGACGTCTTCGCGGTCGGGGAGGCCGAGGTGTTCCTTCGGCGTGACGTAGCAGAGCATCGCCGTGCCGAACCAGCCGATCATCGCGGCGCCGATGCCGGACGTGATGTGGTCGTAGCCGGGCGCGATGTCGGTGGTGAGGGGCCCGAGCGTGTAGAAGGGCGCCTCGTCGCACCACTCGAGCTGCTTGTCCATGTTCTCCTTGATCATGTGCATCGGCACGTGACCGGGGCCCTCGTTCATCACCTGGACGTCGAAGTCCCAGGCGCGGCGGGTCAGCTCGCCCTGGGTCCGAAGCTCGGCGAACTGCGCCTCGTCGTTCGCGTCCTCGATCGAGCCCGGGCGGAGGCCGTCGCCGATCGAGAAGGAAACGTCGTAGGCGGCCATGATTTCGCAGATCTCGTCCCAGCGCGTGTAGAGGAAGCTCTCCTGATGGTGCGCCAGGCACCACTTCGCCATGATCGAGCCGCCGCGGCTGACGATCCCGGTGCGCCGCTTCGCCGTGAGCGGCACGTAGCGCAGAAGCACGCCGGCGTGGATCGTGAAGTAGTCGACGCCCTGTTCCGCCTGCTCGATCAGCGTGTCGCGGAACACCTCCCAGGTCAGGTCTTCGGGGCTGCCGTCGACCTTCTCGAGCGCCTGGTAGATCGGCACGGTGCCAATCGGCACGGGCGAGTTCCGCAGGATCCACTCGCGGGTCTCGTGGATGTTCCGGCCGGTCGAGAGGTCCATCACCGTGTCGGCCCCCCACCGGATCGCCCACACCATCTTCTCGACCTCCTCCTCGATCGACGAGGTGACGGCGGAGTTGCCGATGTTCGCGTTCACCTTGACCAGGAAGTTGCGGCCGATGGCCATCGGTTCGAGTTCCGGGTGGTTGATGTTCGCGGGGATGATCGCGCGGCCGCGGGCCACCTCGGAGCGGACGAACTCCGCAGTGATCGGGTCGGGAATCGCCGCGCCGAAGCTCTCGCCCGCGTGCTGCGCCCGGATCTCCTCGGGGACCAGCTCTCGCCGCTGATTCTCGCGGATGGCGACGAATTCCATCTCCGGCGTGATCTCGCCGCGCTTCGCGTAGTGCATCTGGGTCACGCGACGTCCGGAACGGGCCACGAGCGGCTTTCGTTGCGCGACGAAGCGCACGTGATCGAGCCGGGGGTCGAGCGCTCGCTCGCGTCCGTAGCGCGATGAGATCCGGTCGAGTTCGTCGACATCCTCTCGGGCCTCGATCCACGGACGACGGAGCGCCGCCAGACCGCGCCGCACGTCGATGTCTACGTCCGGGTCGGCGTAGGGTCCGGAGGTGTCGTAGACGACGACCGGCGGGTTCTCCTCGCGGCTCTCCAGCACGGTGAGTCCGTCACCTTCCGTTGCGCCGCGTGCCGACGGGCCGGCGCCGGTCGGTGATTGGCTGATCTCGCGCATCGGCACGCGAATCGAAGGGTCCGATCCCTCGACGTAGATCCTCCGGGAGTTCGGGAGTGGTTCGCGGCTCAGGAGCGGCGCGGCGTCTTCCGGGATTCGATCGGCAATCGTCATGTCTGCATTCCCTACGTCGGTGTCAACCGTTTCAGGTTCGAAGGCTCCCGCGTGCAGGCGCCGGCTTGGCCGGTCCAACGCGGTCTCAGGCTGTCGTTGTCAGCCGCACCCAGCAAGGAGGAACGATAGCAGTCCAATCGACGCGCTCTCGATTCGGCGAGAGAAGGGCGCCGTTTCGTCCGTTCGGCGGTAGACTCGGTCAGTCCGGGAAGGAGGGGCGGCCTTCTCTTGAGACGCGGGCGGCCAGCACACCGGCATGGACATGGAACATATCGACAAGGCGCGCGAGGACATCGATCCGACCGAGACCGCCGAGTGGCTCGACGCGCTCGACGCGGTGATGGACCGCGAAGGCCCCGAACGGGCCCACTTTCTGCTCGAAGCCCTGGTCGACAAGGCGCGTCGTTCCGGCGCCTACCTGCCGTACAAGGCGACGACGGCCTACCTGAACACGATTCCGCCTCACGCCCAGGAACCGTCCCCGGGCGACGCCGAGCTCGAGTGGCGGATCCGCAGCATGATCCGCTGGAACGCGATGGCGATGGTCGTCCGAGCGAACCACGACTACGAGGGCCTGGGAGGGCACATTGCGTCGTTTGCGTCCGCGGCGACGCTGTACGACGTCGGCTTCAACCACTTCTTTCATGCCCCCTCCGCCGAACACGGCGGCGACATGGTGATGATCCAGGGGCACTCTTCGCCCGGCATCTACGCCCGAGCGTTCCTGGAGGGGCGCTTGAGCGAGGACGATCTGCTTCGGTTCCGGCGCGAGGCGGGAAGCGGCGGCCTGTCGTCCTATCCGCATCCGTGGCTCATGCCGAGCTTCTGGCAGTTCCCGACCGTTTCGATGGGCCTCGGCCCGCTGATGGCGATCTTCCAGGCGCGGTTCATGAAGTACCTTCATCATCGCGGGTTGGCCGATACGGCAGACCGTAAGGTCTGGGCGTTCATGGGCGACGGCGAGATGGACGAGCCGGAGTCGCTCGGCTCCATTTCGCTCGCTTCCCGGGAGAAACTGGACAACCTGATCTTCGTCGTCAACTGCAATCTGCAGCGGCTCGATGGTCCGGTGCGCGGCAACGGCAAGATCATTCAGGAGCTCGAGGCGGTCTTCCGCGGCGCCGGTTGGAACGTGATCAAGCTGGTGTGGGGTTCATACTGGGATCCGCTGCTCGCCCGCGACCGCCACGGCCTGCTCAGGCGACGGATGGAGGAGGCAGTCGACGGCGAGTACCAGGCGTACAAGGCGAGCCAGGACGGTGGCTTCGTACGGGAGCACTTCTTCGGCAAGCACCCGGAGCTCAAGGCGATGGTCGCCCACCTGACGGACGAGGACATCTGGCGGCTGAATCGGGGCGGCCACGATCCGCACAAGATCTACGCCGCCTACGCCGCCGCGGTGCGGCACCGGGGGCAGCCGACCGTGATTCTGGCGAAGACGGTCAAGGGCTACGGGATGGGCGAAGCCGGCGAGGGAATGAACATCACTCACCAGCAGAAGAAGATGGGGCTGCGCGCCCTGTCTGCCTACCGCGACCGTCTGAACATCCCGGTCTCCGACGAGGAACTCGAGGAAACTCCGTTCTACCGGCCGCCCGAGAACAGCCCGGAGGTTCGTTACCTGAGAGAGCGGCGCGAGAAGCTGGGCGGTTTCCTGCCGGCGCGCGCAGAGTCGGCGCCGCCGCTCGAGATTCCGACGCTCGACACGTTCGACGCCTTGCTGCGGTCGAGCCGCGGTCGCCAGTTCTCGACGACGATGGCGTTCGTCCGGGTGCTCACGTTGCTCACCCGGAATCCGGAGATCCGGGAACGGCTGGTTCCCATCGTCGCCGACGAGGCGCGGACTTTCGGCATGGAGGGGATGTTCCGGCAACTCGGTATCTACGCCCCGACCGGTCAGCTCTACGAGCCGGTCGACGCCCACAAGATCGCTCCCTACAAGGAAGCCCGGGACGGCCAGATCCTCCAGGAGGGGATCAACGAGGCGGGGGCCCTGTGCTCGTGGATGGCGGCCGGTACGTCGGCCGCGAACCACGGCTTCCACATGATCCCGTTCTTCATCTTCTATTCGATGTTCGGCTTCCAGCGGGTGGGCGACTTGATCTGGGCGGCGGCGGACATGCAGGCGCGGGGATTCCTCATCGGCGGCACGTCCGGCCGAACGACGCTGAATGGCGAGGGTCTGCAGCACCAGGACGGGCACAGTCATCTGGCGGCGTCGACGGTGCCGAACTGCATCTCCTACGACCCGACGTACGCCTACGAGCTCGCCGTCATCCTGCGGGACGGTTTGCGTCGCATGTACGCCGACGGAGAGCCTGTCTTCTACTACGTGACGACGCTGAACGAGAACTACGAGCATCCGGCGATGCCGGAGGGCGCCGAGGACGGCATTCGTCGCGGTTTGCACCGGGTGAGGGCCGGGTCTCGGCATCGCCGGAGGGCGACTCTGCTCGGCTCGGGCGCGATCCTGCGCGAGGCGGAGGCGGCGGCCGAGATGCTCGAGGCGGAGTGGAAGGTCTCGACCGAGGTCTGGTCCGCGACGAGCTTCAACGAGCTTCGCCGCGACGGGCTCGCGGCGGAACGCTGGAACCGGCTGCATCCCGCGGAGGAGGCGCGGACTCCCTACGTGACGAAGTGCCTTGCAGGTCGCGGGGGGGTCGTCGTCGGCGCTACCGACTATCTGAAGGTCTACGCGGACCAGATCCGGGCGTTCGTGCCGGCGCCGTACCGCGTGCTGGGCACGGACGGTTTCGGCCGCAGCGATACCCGTGA
Source organism: Candidatus Multivoraceae bacterium (assembly GCA_965219625.1). GTDB lineage: Bacteria > Acidobacteriota > Thermoanaerobaculia > Multivoradales > Multivoraceae > Multivorans. The sequence goes on from OZ244782.1 coordinate 3,273,382, forward strand.
GGAACTCCGATCCTTCTTCGAGGTGGACCGACGACATATTGCGGTGACGGCGCTCTCCTCGCTCGTCGCGGCCGGCGAGATGGAAGCGGACGTTGCCGAGCGGGCGATCGCCGCCTACGGGATCGACCCCGACGTCCCGAACCCGAGCCGTGCGTGAACATGTCGTGAGCGTCACGGAGGTACGGGTTCCAGACATTGGCGACTTCGATCAGGTCGACGTCGTCGAACTCCTCGTCCAGGCGGGAGACGAGGTCGCCGTCGACCAGTCGCTGATCACTCTGGAGAGCGACAAGGCCTCGATGGAGGTGCCCTCGCCGGCGGCCGGCCGGGTAGTCGATCTCGCCGTCGAGATCGGCGGCCAGGTGGGAGAGGGCGACCTCATCCTGACGATCGAGGTGTCCGCCATGGCGGAGGTGGAGGTGGAAGCGGGGGCGACCGAGGAAGGGCCGCCGCGACGCGAGGACGCTCCAGAGGACCCTTCGCCGGCGCCGGCATCCCCGTCGCCGGAACCCATGGCGGCCGCCGCTCGATCGGCCCCCCAGCTGCCGCCGGCGGCGACCGCGCCTGCCCCTTCGACTGGCGCTCCGCCCTATGCGAGCCCCGCTGTTCGGCGATTCGCGCGAGTGTTGGGCGTCGACCTCCGTCGGGTCTCCGGCAGCGGCAAACGGGGTCGCATCCTGCGCGAAGATGTCGAGGGTTTCGTCAAGCAGGCGATGGCGGGCGGCGGCCCGGCGCCTGCCGGCCTGAGCCTTCCGCCGGTCCCCGAGATCGATTTCTCGAAGTTCGGCCCGGTAGAGGAAAAGGCGCTCGGTCGCGTTCGCCGGCTGTCGGCGCGGAACCTCCATCGAAGCTGGCTGAACGTACCGCATGTCACCCAACACGACGAGGCGGACATCACGGATCTCGAAGCGTTTCGCCGGGCCCACCTGGAGGAGGCGCGCGAGCGTGGCGTCCGGCTCACCCTGCTCGCCTTTCTGATGAAGGCGGTTTCCGCGTCGCTTGCCGAGTTTCCGGAGATGAACTCGTCTCTTGCGCCGGGTGGAGAGTCGCTCATCCTCAAGCGCTACGTTCACCTCGGCGTCGCCGTGGACACGCCGGAGGGCCTCGTCGTGCCGGTCGTGCGGGATGTGGACAAGAAGGGCGTCCGCGATCTGGCGAGCGAGCTGATGGAGCTGAGTCGCCGCGCCCGGGAGCGCAAACTCCGTCCCGCCGACATTCAGGGGGCGACGTTCACGATCTCGAGCCTCGGCGGTATCGGCGGCACCGCCTTCACGCCGATCGTCAACGCGCCGGAGGTCGGCATCCTCGGTGTTTCCCGCTCGGTGCGGCGGCCGGTCTACGTCGGCGCCGGTCTGGCGCCGCGGCTGATGCTCCCGCTCTCGCTCTCCTATGACCACCGCGTGATCGACGGAGCGTACGCGGTCCGTTTCACGTCGCATCTCTGCGCTCTGCTCTCGGACATCCGGCGCATCGTCTTCTGACGCTTGGAACATGGTCGAACCCGTCCGCATCGTCGTGCCCGACCTTGGCGACTTCGAATCCGTCGACGTCGTCGAGGTCCTCGTTTCGCCGGGAGAACACGTCGATGTGGACGCAGGGCTCATCACTCTGGAGAGCGACAAGGCGTCGATGGAGGTGCCGTCGACTCACAGCGGCGTCGTTCAGGAGGTCGGCGTTTCGCTCGGCGACAAGGTGTCCGCAGGCGACGTGATCGTCGTTCTCGACCCGGCGGGCGAAGCGCATCCGGACGAGCGCTCCCAGAGCATGCGGCATCCGCTCGAGCATCCGGCGCCGATACAGACGTTTGCGGCGCCGGAAGCCGACGCCGAAGGCGCAAGGGGGGACGACGCGGCGGCCTTGCCGACGCCGTCTGCGGCGCCGAGACCGGCTGCCGGAAGGGAGGTCGAGGCGGAGGTGCTCGTCCTCGGCGCCGGCCCCGGCGGCTACACCGCGGCATTCCGCGCGGCAGACCTGGGCCGGCAGGTCGTCCTCGTCGAGCCGCATGCGAACCTGGGCGGGGTGTGTCTGAACGTCGGCTGCATTCCCTCGAAGGCGCTGCTCCACGCGGCTCGGGTGATCGACGAGGCGGCCGACTTCGCAGATCACGGCGTTCGGTTCGGTGCGCCGGAGATCGACCACGCGCGGCTTCGCGCCTGGAAGAGCGAGGTCGTGGGGAAGCTCGTCGCCGGACTCTCCCAGCTTGCCGAGCGACGGAGCGTCGAGGTCGTCCGGGGCGCTGGCCGCCTGGTCGGCCCGGGGGAGGTCGAGGTTCACGACGAAGGCGAGGTGCGACGGTTGACGTTCCGTCACGCGATTCTCGCCACCGGGTCGCGGCCGATGATGATCCCCGGCTTGCCCGACGGCGATCCACGGGTCTGGGACTCGACGGGCGCCCTCGAACTCGACCCGACGTTCGAGCCCGGCAGCCGGCTGCTCGTCATAGGCGGCGGCATCATCGGCCTCGAAATGGCGACCGTCTACGCTGCGCTGGGTTATCGGGTCACGGTCGTCGAACTCCTGCCGCAGCTCTTGAGCGGCGTCGACCGGGACCTCGCGCGGCCGCTCGAGCGGCGCCTGGCAGGTCGGCTCGAGTCGGTTCTCCTGAACACCCGGGTCACCGCCGTCAAGGCGCAGAAGAACGGTCTTCGGGTGTCCTTCGAGAAGGACGGCGAAGAGAGCGCCCGCCTGTTCGGCCGCGTCCTCGTCGCGGTCGGCCGCCGGCCGAACAGCGACCGCATCGGCGCCGAGGCGGCCGGCGTGCAGGTCGATCCCCGCGGCTTCCTGCCGGTGGACAGTCAGCAGCGGACGAACGTTCCCCACATCTTCGCGATCGGCGATCTGGTTCCGGGACCGATGCTGGCCCATAAGGCGGCCCACGAGGGCAAGGTCGCCGCGGAGGTCGCGGCCGGGCAGAAGAGCGGCTTCGAGGCGCGGGTCATCCCGTCCGTCGCCTACACGGATCCGGAGGTCGCCTGGGTCGGTCTGACGGAGACGAACGCCCGCCGCGAGGGCATCCGCTACGAGAAGGGCGTGTTCCCCTGGGCCGCCTCCGGCCGGGCGCTCACCCTCGGGCGCGAGGACGGCATGACGAAACTCCTCTTCGACCCGGCAACGAAGCGGATCGTCGGCGCCGGAATCGTCGGCGTCAACGCCGGGGATCTGATCGCCGAAGCCGCCCACGCGATCGAGATGAACGCCGAGGCCGCCGACCTCGGGCTCACCGTTCATCCGCATCCGACGCTGTCCGAGACGATCGCGTTCGCCGCCGAGGCGTTCGAGGGGACGATCACGGACCTCTATCTGCCGCGTCGCGGGAAGGGCCAGCTACGGCTCGGGGAGCCTACGGAAAAGGCGATATCACACCTCTAATCATCTGTAGAGGCCATCAAGAGGCAGTTTTTTGCCTCTTGCGAATTCGTCGAACAAAGGGCAAGATGGGGAATCGTGCCGATGAGCGATTCCCTGTGGAGGCGCCCTTGATGACCACCGGAACATCTAGTCGACGTCCAACCTCGGCTGCACTTCGTGGGGAGCTGGGGCATCGCCTGGCAAAGCTGCGCCTTGCCAGGAACGTCACGCAACGGGCGTTGGCGGCGGATGCAGGCCTCGGGTTGCGCACGCTTCGCAACATCGAGGCTGGTCGCCCAAGCAGTCTGGACAGCCTGCTCCGCGTGGCGATTCAACTCGGATTGGCGGACAGTCTGCTGAATGCCATACCCGCAGACGAGATGCGGCCGATCGAACGCGTGGAGTCGGGTGGCCGGGAACGACGGCGCGCCCGCCCCCGGCGCCGCGGTTCGCAGGACGAGCCGTGGTCCTGGGGCGAGACGACTTGAATGACTGATGCCAGCGTCGACCTGTGGGGACGCCGGATCGGCGCCGTTTCGTGGGATGCTCGGCGTGAGCTCGGCGTCTTCCAGTACGCCCCCGAGTTCCTGGCGGCCGGCATCGAGGTCGCTCCGCTTGCGATGCCCGTCCGTGAAGAACCGTACGTATTTCCGGCGCTCGGCGCGTCCTTCCTCGGGTTGCCGGGTTTCGTCGCGGACTCGCTTCCTGACCGGTTCGGCAACAGGCTGATCGATGTCTGGCTGGCGGAGATCGGACGGCGCCGCGACAGCTTCAATCCGGTGGACCGGCTCTGCTACATCGGCACGCGCGGCGTGGGCGCCTTGGAATACCAGCCGGCGGAACCCAGGGGAGGTCGGCGTGAAGAGGTCGAGATCGCCCGACTCGTCCATCTTGCGGAGAGGGCTCTGGACGACCGAAGAAGGATCTCGGGGCGCTTCGACGACGACGAAGCGTTCGAGGACATCCTGACCGTCGGAACTTCCGCCGGCGGCGCGAGGGCGAAGGCCGTGCTCGCCTGGAATCCGGATACCGGGGAGTTCCGTTCCGGCCAGGTGGACACGTCAGCCGGCTTCGAGCACTGGATCCTCAAGTTCGATGGCGTAGCGGACAACCGTGACCGGGAGTTGGCGGATCCGCTGGGTTACGGGCGGATCGAGTACGCCTACCACCTGATGGCGCGGGAAGCCGGAATCGAGATGTCCGAGTGCCGGCTTCATCTTGAAGGCGGACGGAGCCACTTCATGACACGCCGGTTCGACCGCGACGGGGAGGGCGGCAAGATCCACATGCAGTCCCTCGCCGCTCTGCGGCACTTCGACTACAACGAATCGGGGGCATACTCCTATGAGCAGGCGCTGGAGACGATTCGAGAACTCGGTCTCGGATCGGCGGTCGTCGAGGAGCAGTACCGCCGGGCGGTCTTCAATCTTGCCGCTCGGAACCAGGATGATCACGTGAAGAACATCGCATTCCTGATGAACCGTCGTGGGGAGTGGCGGCTGTCGCCGGCCTACGACGTGACGTATGCCTACAACCGGCGAGGGCCGTGGACCGGTCAACATCAGATGAGCTTGTCAGGCAAGCGCCGGGGCTTCCAACGCGCCGACCTGCTCCGCCTCGCGGAGACCTCCGGCCTGAAGACCGTACGAGCTCGTCGCGTCGTCGGGCGCGTACTCGACGCGGTTGCCGACTGGCCCTCGTTCGCATCCGAGGCGGGCGTCAAGAAGCGGGACCTGCAGCGGATCCGGAGGACCCACCGTCTCGAGCTGAGGTAGCTCGGAGGTCGCGCGATGAACCGTCTCGACAAGTGGCTTCAGGTGTCCCGCATGTTCCGCGCGCGGTCAAGGGCCGCGGCGGCCTGCGAGTCCGGCCGGGTGCTCGTGAACGGTCAACGGGCGAAGGCGCACCGCCAGCTTCGGGTGGGCGACCGGATCGAGTTCAGGATCCGCGACTGGAAGCGCATCCTCATTGTCCGCGAGCTGCGCGACAAGCCGCTGCCCAAGGCGGAGGCGCCGCGTCTGTACGAGGATCAGAGCCCGCCGCGGCCCGCGCCGGTTCCCCGCGACGAGCGCTCCGAACCCCTTGCCGCGGGTCGACGTCGTCGCGGCGCCGGCCGTCCGACGAAGCGCGATCGGAGGCTGATCGACCGGTTGCGCTAGCCCGAGCGCCGGTGAAGCTCGATGCGTGGTCCACCCGAAGCGACGCCTCGGCGCCGGGTAGAGTCCGCGGATGCACGTCCGTTCGCTGCCTTGTTCCCGCGGCGCCGCCGCTCCGGCCCTCTGCTTCTTCGTCCTGTTCGCGTCTGCCTGCGCGGGGCCGCTCCCGGAAGGGCCGACCGGACCCTCCGGCCCGGTCTACGATCCGGCCGGCGACCCGCTCGTCAACCCGCCGACGCTGACCGAGCCGTATCCGTTCGACCGTCCGGGGGTCGTGGCCCGCGACGAGACGCTCGTTCGCTACCTGCTCGGCGATCCCCGCACCCTGAACCCGATCTTCGCGATCTTCTGGGAGGACTACTACCTTTCGGGCGCGCTGTTTCAGGCGCTCGTCACGCGGAACGCGGAGATGACGACGGTGTGGAACGAGACGGTCGTCGAGGAAGGCGTGATCGCGGACGACTGGAAGAGCGCCCGCGTGCGCATTCGCCCGGGGTTGACCTGGCACGACGGCCGGCCGTGGACGATGGATGACCTCAAGTTCACCTACGACGCGGTCGCCTCGGACGATGTTCCGGCGGCGATGTACAAACACGACGTCGACCAGATCGACCGGATCGACGTGATCGACGACCTGACGGTCGAGTTCCACTTCAAGGACGCTCTCGTCACGAACATGCTGGCGATGCGGGTGCCGCCGATTCCGCGGCATATCTGGAACAACCCGGAGGAACTCGCGAACGATCCGACGATGCGGAGCAGCGAGTACTTCAACCGCTACGCGCGGGAGGAGGTCGTCGGCTCGGGGCCCTATCGGTTCGTGTCCTGGACCCCGACCGACCGGATCGTCGTCGACCGCTGGGACGACTTTCCGGACGCTGCGCGGGTGGCGCCGTTCAAGCGCGTGATCTACCGCCCGCAGAGCGATCGGAATCTGGGGCTTCTGCTGTTCAAGAAGGGCGAACTCGACGAGTACTGGTTCACGCCGCAGCAATTCGCCACCCAGAGCAACGACGATGAGTTCCGGCGGGTGGGCGTCAAGGGTTGGGCGCCGGCGCGCCGCATCTCGAGGATCGGTTGGAACCAGGACGGCAGCAACCCGTTCTTCACGGACGTCCGCGTGCGACGGGCGATGACCCACGCCTACGACATGAAGCGGGTCATCCGCGACGTGACCTATGGCGTCTATCTCGAGACGGATCAACTTTGGGACAAGGAGCATATGGGTTACAACCCGGATGTTCCGAAGTACCCGTTCGATCTCGACCGCGCCGGCGAGCTGCTCGACGAGGCCGGGTGGTTGCCGGACCCGGACGACGGCTGGCGCTACAAGGAGGTCGACGGCGAACGCGTGAAGTTCTCCTTCGAGCTGGAGATCGCCCAGACCTTCGCCGACGCAGTGAAGATGGCGGACATCTACCGCGAGGATCTGCGGAGCATCGGCGTCGAGCTGACTCTACGCATGTTCGAGAACGCGACCCATGAACAGCACCTGCTGGAGCACGAGTTCCAGGCCCACGCGGATGCTGACGAAGTGACGAGCGATCCGGACCAGTGGACGATTCGCCTGCATTCGACGAGCTACGAGAACGCCCGGAACTACGTCGGCTACAAGAGCGAGAGGGTCGACGATCTGCTGGAGCGTGGTCGACGCGAGTTCGACCCGGAGGCCCGAGCCGCGATCTACCGCGAGTTGGCCCGCGTCGTTGCCGAGGATCAGCCGTTCACGATGATGTGGAACTACTCCGAGATCCGCGCCTTCAGCAAACGGCTGCGCGGAGTCGAGTTCGCGCCTTCCGGGGTCTTCCTGTTCCAACCGACCCCGCCACCCGGCAGCGACTGGTGGACCAGCCCCGGCTGGTGGGTGCACCGGGATGACGCGATGGGGTCCGCGGTCGGCCAGGCGACGTTGCCTGACTAGCTAAGCTCGCGCGGTGGCGGCACGATCTCTGACTCTGGTCATCGGCAACAGGAACTACTCGTCCTGGTCGCTGCGGCCGTGGGCCCTGCTCCATCAGCTCGACATTCCGTTCAGCGAGCGGGTACTCAAGTTCGATTCGGATGACTGGGAACGGCATATCGAGTCCCTGTCCCCAACCGGGCTGGTACCCGTGCTTTGGGAGGGAGAGCCGGGGAGCGGTTTCGTCACGTTCGACACGTCGGCGATCGTCGAGCGAATCGCCGAGCTCTTCCCCGACCGCCGCGTGTGGCCTGCCAACGACCGGGCGCGCGCCCGCGCCCGGTCCCTCGTCGCGAACTTCCACTCCGGTTATCCGGCGCTCCGGTCGGCGATGCCGATGAACGTCCGCTCGCGGTATCCAGGGTGCGGCTTGACCCGGGAGGTAGAGGCCGAGATCAGCCAGCTTGCGCGGCTTTGGCGAGCGGCGCAAGCCGAGTTCGGCGCCGGCGGTCCGTTTCTGTTCGGTGACTTCTCGGCCGTCGATGCCTTCTTCCTGCCGGTCGCTTCGCGCTTTGCCACCTATCAGCCGCCGCTCGCGAGCGATACCGCCGCGTACTGCCGCGTTCTGCTCGCAACGAGAGCGATGCGCGCCTGGACCGAGGCCGCGCGGGCGGAGCCGGAAGTCGTCGCGGAGGAGGAGATCTACGCCGACTGCGACCCGGCGGCGCTTGGGTCCTGACGCCGCAAACCCGCCCCCCGTCGACGGAACGAACGCCACGCCGTCGTGGCGAGTGCCACTGCCACGAAACCGCCGAGCAGCGCGTCGTCGGGCAGGCGGTCGAGGAGGGGCGCCGCGGGCCGGTAGGCCAGAAGATCCGATCCGCGCGCGGTCATCCAGTGCCAAGCGGTGTGCGCGATGAGTGCAGAGATCAGAATCGTCGGCAGGCGCTCGCCGGCCGTGCGTCGGAAGAGAAGGTCGAGCGACGGGACGAGGAGGATGAGGACGAGGATCTGGCCGATCTCGACGCCCAGGTTGAACGCGAGGAGCGAGGTGACGAAGTGGGCGCCGGCGAACTGAAGCGACTCGCTGAGCGCGAACGAGAAACCGAAGCCGTGAACGAGTCCGAAACCGAACGCGGCGAGCCAGCGACGGTCACGGCCGATGCCGAGGATGTTCTCGAACGCCACATGGACGATCGACAGGGCGATGAGCGTCTCGACGAGGGCCGGGAACCAGAGTGCGCGCGGCGCGAAGCCGGCCGCCGCGACGATCAGAGTCATCGAGTGGGCGAGAGTGAACGAGGTGACGACGAGCAGCAGCCGCTTGAAGCGGCGGAGCGGGACGACGAGGCAGGCCAGGAAGAGCAAGTGGTCCAGACCGCCCAGAATGTGCTCGACGCCGAGCCACAGGAACTGGAACGCTGCCTGCCCCCGGCGCGGGTCGAGTCGCACCCGGCCCGGCTCTGCCGCGAGCCGAAAGGCGCGCGCTTCGCCGTCGGCCGACTCGTAGCGAAGCGTGACGAGAACCTCGAGTCCGAGTCGTCCGAAACGCGGGTCCACGGCGAACCGGCGCCGGTCGTCGGCGGCTTGCGCCGTCTCGAGCGGTGTCGTGAGCAGCGCGTCGAGCATCGCCTGCTTCCAGGGGATCCGGGTGGTCGGCGGAAGGGGAGGGCCGCGCATGTGGTTCATGGCGCCGTCGTAGCTCGAGAACGACCGGTCGGACGGCAGCGAGACGCGGACGGACTCCACCGTGGGACGCTCCAACTCCCGACCGCCGAGGAACAGGGCAAGGTTGTCCGCGATCCAGACCTCTGCGGCGCGGACCAGCGCTCCGCCCGCTTGAGCTGCCTCCAGGTCGAGGATGCCGCGGACGTCGGCGGGAATACCCATCTCCTGCATCGCCTCGAGCGGCGCGCGGACGAGGATCGCGAGCCGGTCTTCCTGCTCGCGGACGATCACCTGGACGGTCACGCTGCCGGGGACTTCGTGCGCTGCCGCGGGGGTCGCCCCAGCTGCCAGAAACGACAGGGCGAGCGCGGCGGAACGGTGGAGGCGGCGGTTGTGGAGTCCTCTCCGGCCGGAAGGCAACAGCCGTCGGTTGGTCTGCCGCATCGCGGCTTCAGTCGGAGGGCCAGGGCGTGCCCAGATCCTCCTCCGGCGCCGGTTCCATGCCGAGGTTGACGAACTTCTGGAGCCGCTTTCCCTCGTAGGTCTCCGTCGTGTAGATGTTGCCCATCGAGTCCGTCGCGATGCTGTGCACGGCGAAGAACTGGCCGGGCTGACGACCGCCGTCCCCGAAGGCGTAGAGAACCTCCATGCTGGCGCGCTCGATGACGTAGACCTTCATGTTCTGGCCGTCGGCGAGGTAGAGGAACCTCTGCTCGGGATCCGGAGAGAAGGCGACGTCCCAGGTCGACCCCTGTGCCAGGGTCTCCGGGGCGATGATCGCCTCGTTGACGAACGTGCCGTCGCGCTCGAATACCTGGATGCGGTCGGCAGCTCGGTCGCAAACGTAGACCAGGCCGTCCGTGGAGATGTCCGCGCAGTGGACCGGCCCCCGGAACTGGGTGGCGGGCGGCTCGTCGGGGACGTAACGGCCGAGGTCGACTTCGTCGTCGGGCGGCTCGCCGTAGGCGCCCCAGAAACGCTTGAATTCGCCGGTGTCCGCATCGATGACGACGACCCGTCGGTTGAAGTAGCCGTCGGCGACGTAGATTTCGTTCGCCTCGGGATCAGCGGAGAGCTTGGCGACTCGGCCGAAGTTCTCCTCGTCGTGACTGTTCCGCGCGAAGGCCGGGGCATCCTCGCCCGACGCGCCCGTGGCGCGAGCGTTCGCTCGACCGACCTGCATCAGGAACTCTCCGTCGCGGGTGAACTTGACCGTATGCGAGTCGCCGGCGCCGTTGCCTCCGATCCACACGTTGTCCATGTGGTCGACCAGAATGCCGTGGTTCGAGGACGGCCACTCGTACTCGCCGTTCTCGCTTGGACCGCCCCAATGTCCGACCAGATTGCCGTCCGGGTCGAACTCGAGCACCGGCGGCGCCGGAACGCAGCACGCGGAAAGGGGCGGATCCTGCGCCGCGCCGATCTCGTTGAACGCGCCGAAGGCATCCGGGGTATTCCGGTGGACGATCCAGACGTGATCGCGCGAGTCGACGGCGACGCCGATCGCCGGCCCGAGAATCCAGTGGTTCGGCAGCGGCTTCGGCCAGAACGGATCGACCTCGAAGCGCGGCGCGAGGCGGGCATCGCCGTCTGCGTTCGCGGTGTCCGCGCCGCCGTTGCCGGCGCAGGCGGTCGAGAGCGCCGCGAGCGTGAGCGCCGCGGCGAGTGCGCCCGGAACAGAGTACGAACGGTTCGATTCCATCGGCTGACCCTCCAGTTCCTTCCTTGTTGTCCAGCGGTGGCCTCAGCATACCCGGCTGCGGTTCGGCGGCCTCGCGGGCGTGGGCTTCGCTGGCGGAAGACCGGGATCGAGCGGCAGGGAAGCGCCGCGGATGCGACCCAAGGTCCGTTCGACCCAGGCGGCCGGAGCGCCGAACGTCATCCGCCTGCCGCTGGCGCCCTGGCCATGACCATCTTGCCGATGATCTTCCGATCCATCATGTCGCGCAGCGCCCTCGGGACGTCCTCGAGCGGGTAGCGGCGCGAGATGTACGGTCTGATCAGGCCGCGAGCCGCCAGGTCCTCCGTCTCGACGCGGGTCGCCTCGAAGATCTCGGGTTCTCGCTGTCTCGAGGCGCCCCAGAATACGCCGCGGATGTCGCAGCCCTTGAGCAGTGCGAGGTTCAGCGGCATGCGCGGGATCCCGGCGGTGAAGCCGATGACGAGGAAGCGGCCGCGCCAGTTCGTCGCGCGGAGTGCCGCCTCGGCGTACTCGCCGCCGACCGCGTCGTAGACCACGTCGACTCCCTTGCCTGCGGTGAGTTCCTTCGCACGGTTCTTCAGGTCTTCCGTGGCGTAGTTGATCGTCTCGTCGGCGCCGCGTTCCCGGCAGAGCCTCAGCTTCTCTTCCGTCGAGGCGGCGGCGATGACCCGGGCGCCGATCACCTTGCCGAGTTCGAGCGCGGCGAGCCCGACGCCGCCGGCGGCCCCCAGCACGAGCAGGGTCTCCCCAGCCTGAAGCTGTCCGCGGTGTTTCAGCCCGTAGAGTCCGGTGCCGTAGGCGTAGCCGAAGCCGGTTGCCTCGGCATGGTCCAGTCCTTTCGGCAGCTTGCGGAGCGCCTTCGCCGGCGCGAGCAGCTTCTCGGCAAAGCCGCCGACCCCGGCGCCGCCGATCACGTGATCGCCGACCTGGAACTTCTCGACCTGCGGCCCGACCGCCCGCACGACGCCGGCTGCCTCACCGCCAACGACGAAGGGAGGCTCGCCCCGGAACTGGTAGCGGTTCTCGATGATCAGCGTGTCCGGGAAGGTGATTGCCGCCGCAAGCACCTCGACGATGACCTCGCCGGGTCCCGCAACCGGATCGGGAAGTTCTTCGATCGCGAGCTTCTCGGGGGGGCCGAACTCGTTGCAAACGACTGCCTTCATGGGTTCCTCGGTGGTTCGACGTCGGGGATGCGACGGGAGGCGGGAGCATAGACGAGAGCGGCGCCGCCCGTCCCGGCCGTCATTCGAGCCCGGCGCTAGATCGCGCGCTCGCGGCCCTTCCAGTACGGAGCGCGAACCAGCCCGCGCTGGATCTTCCCGGTGGGCATTCGCGGCAGGTCCGTGGCGAAGTCGATCGAGCGGGGCCGCTTGAAGTCGGGAAGCTGTTCGCGGCACCACGCGAGGAGCTCCTCGGCGAGGTCGTCGCTCGCTTCGTAGCCGTCGTCGAGTTCGACGACCGATTTGACGCTCTCGCCCCATTCCTCGTGCGGCACGCCGACCGTGCACACCTCGTAGACGGCGGGATGGCGGGTCAGCACGTCGTCGATCTCCTGGGGATAGATGTTCACGCCGCCGGCGATGATCGTCTCCGCCGAACGTCCGGTGAGAAACAGGTAGCCGTCCTCGTCGACGTGGCCCATGTCGCCCATCGTGAAGTAGTCGTCGCGATAGGCGGAGGCGGTCTTCTCGGGGGCCTTGAAGTACTCGAACCGGTTCTCGGGCGCCGCGAAGTAGACGGTCCCCGTCTTGCCGGTCGGCGTCGGCCGGCCGTCGTCGTCGAGCACCCTGTACTTCGTGCCCTCGACGGTCCGGCCGACGCTGCCGGGCTTGCGGAGCCACTGCTTCGAGTCGATGTAGAACGTCCCGCCCTCGGTTGCGGCGTAATACTCCCAGACGACCGGCCCGAACCACTCGATCATCTGGCGTTTCGTATGCACCGGCGTCGGCGCGGCGCCGTGGATGAGCCAGCGCATGGACGACACGTCGTAGCGGTTCCGCACCTCCTCCGGCAGGGCGAGCATGCGGTGGAACATCGTGGCGACCAGGTGGCTATGCGTCACCCCGTGGCGGTCGATCAGCGCGAGGGTCTCCTCGGCGTCCCACTTGTCCATCAGCACGGAACCGACGCCGGCGCCCATCGGCATCGCCAGGTTCAGACCGAGCGGCGCCGCGTGGTAGAGCGGTCCGGTGACCAGCGAGCAGTCCGTGGCCGGCTCGAAGTCGGCCGATTCGCGAACCTCGAGGAGGAACGGCGTGGGCGTCGCGTCGGGCTTGCGGTAGACGCCCTTCGGGCGCCCCGTCGTGCCGGACGTGTAGAGCATCGGCGCGCCGAGGATCGGATCGTCGATGTTCGAACCGTCCTCCGCCGCTAACGCCTCGTCGTAGGGCGCGGCGCCCTTGATCTCTCCGCCCACGGCGAGGGTGAGCCGAAGATGAGTCGATTTCGCCTGCGCCGCCGCGGCCGCGGGGGCGAAGGCGGCATCGGCGATCAGGACGAGCGCCTCGCAGTTGTCGACGATGTAGGCGACTTCGTCCGGCGTCCCGTGCCAGTTGATCGGCGTCAACCTGGCGCCGGAACGGGAGCAGGCGACGACCGCGTCGACGAACTCCGGCCGATTGCGGCAGAGCAGGGCGACGCCCTTGTCGGGGCCGATGCCGTGCGCGCGGAGCACCCGGGCGAGCCGGTTCGCGTTCGCGTTCAGCTCGCCCAGGGTGCGGCCGCCGTACTTCGAGAGCACCGCCATGCGATCGGGGGCCTCGTCGGCGTGGACGGCGACGCCCATGCCGTAGGGCGCTGCCGCCATGAGTCGTTCCTGCAGTTCGGGATCGATCGCCATCGGGGCTTCCTCCGCGCACCGCCAGCGAACGGCGCGTTCCGTCTGGTTCTTGCGGGTCGGCGAGTCTACCGCCGCGGGCCACCGCGGTTCGGGGGCGGACCGCAGGCCGGCGATGGCTACACTGCCGCGGATGTCCGCCGCTCCCATGCTTCGCGAGACGACGACCGGGGCGAGCAGTTCGTCTCCGTCCCTCGCCTTGTCCGAAGGCGACCGGGCGCTGCTCGGTGGCGAACGCGGCGAGGCGGCTCGCGTCGCGATGCGCATCCTCGTCACGATGGCCGGCGTCTACGGTGCGCGCCGGCTGCTGGACATCGAGAGCGCGCATATCGACGGTTGTCTGTATCACGGGGATTCGGGGGTCGATTTCGCGGAGATGCTCGTCGCCGGAGGCGCCCGCGTGCGCGTGCCGACGACCCTGAACGTGGGCGGCCTCGACTTGCTTCACCCGGAGGAGTTCGCCGGCGCCGCCGCGCAACGGGCGAAGGCGTTGCGGTTGATGGAGTGCTATCGGGAAATGGGATGCCGGACGATCTGGACCTGCGCTCCGTACCAGACGACGCCGCGGCCGGCCTTCGGCGCCCAGGTCGCCTGGGCGGAAAGCAACGCGATCGTCTTCGCGAACTCGGTGCTCGGCGCCCGCACCCACCGCTACGGCGACTTCATCGATATCTGTGCCGCGATCACCGGTCGGGCGCCGGCAGTCGGCTTCCACCTGAGCGAGAACCGGCGCGGCCAGGTCGTGTTCGACCTGCGTCCGGTGTCCGCGACGCTGCGGGCGCAGTCTTGGCTGCTTCCTGCGGTCGGCTATCTGGTCGGCGAGCGCTGCGGCAACCGGGTGCCGGTGCTGCTGGGCCTGCCCCCGGCAAGCGAGGATGGACTCAAGGCGCTCGGCGCGGCGGCGGCATCCTCGGGCGCGGTCGCGCTGTTCCATGCCGTCGGCATCACGCCGGAGGCGCCGACCCTCGAGGCGGCGCTGGGCGGCGCGGACCGGGAGGCCGAGGAGTGGGTCGAGGTCGCCTTGGACGACCTGCGCGCCGGGCTCGACAGCCTGTCGACCGTGCCCGCGCGCGGCCGCGGCGCGGCGTGTGCCGAGCCGCCGACGATCGACGTCGTCGCGCTGGGAAGCCCGCACTTCTCGCCTCGCGAGTTTCGCGAGCTGCTCCCGCTCGTCGAACAGCATCCGCCGGCGTCGAGCGTGGAGTTCGTCGTCTGCACGAACCGCTGGTCGCTCGCCGCCCTCGAGCAGAGCGGCGGCCTGGCGCGGCTCCGTGAGCTCGGCGTCCGCGTCGTCGTCGACACCTGCGTCGTCGTCGCGCCCATCCTGCGGACGCCGGCGGGCGGCGTCCTGATGACGAACTCGGGGAAGTTCGCGCACTACGCGCCCGGCAACGTCGGCTTCGACGTCGTGTTCGGGAGTCTTCGAGAGTGCGTGCGCTCGGCGCACGCGGGCGCGCTCCGACGCGACCTGGATCTTTGGCCGTGAGCGCGGTCGAACTCCGCGGACGGCCGCTCGTGGCGGGAACGGCGCGCGGGTCCGTGCTGCGGCTCGACGAGCCGCTGTCCTTCTGGGGCGGGGTGGATGCGCCGTCCGGGCGGATCATCGACCGCCGCCACCCGCGGTGCGGCGAGTGCGTTTCCGGCCGGGTCCTCGTCATGCCCTGGGGGCGCGGGTCGAGCAGTTCGAGCTCCGTCCTGCTCGAGGGCGTGCGCCTGCGGGCTGCGCCGGCGGCCATCGTCCTCCGCGAGGTCGACGGCATCCTGGCGCTCGGCGCCACGGTCGGTCGCGAACTCTACGAGCAGGCGCCCCCCGTCGTCCTCATGGCGCCCGCCGACTGGCAGGCGCTGGGCGAGGGGATGTTCGTCTCGGTCGACGTCAACGGCCGTCTGCGGATCGCAGGCTGACGTTCCAGGAGGTCCACAGCCAGACCTTCAACGTGTCGCTGCTCCTCTCGTCGGCGTCGTACCGCGCGAGCTTGATGCCGAACTCCTGCTCCCAGGGACTGCGCCACACGGCCATCGCGTCGAACTCGTCGCCGTAGTCGATACCGCCGACGGCGGAACGGAACTCGTGCCAGCGGGCAGTCCAGGACCAGGCCTCCAGGTCCTGGTCGACGCGCAGGTGGGTGTCGATGACGCCGTGGGGCGGCGAGGCGTGGTGGGACAGGAACTTGTCGGCCCAGCCGTTGTATCCGTGCATCGTCGCCAGGGGCGTGCGGAGGCCGTACGTTCCGTCGCCACCGAGCGCCTCGCGGACCGCGCGCACGCTGACGTTGCCGCGGGCCAGGCCGACGATTGCCCTCTCGTAGGCCAGGTCGACGCGGCCGGGGTGGTTCGCCCAGTCCTGCTGGACGGCGTACTGGAGCTCGTAGAGCACGGACACGGGATCGCCGCTCGTCCTGCCGGCGTAGCCGGCGCCCCAGGTCGACGTCGAGTTCGAGGCCTCTTCCGGCACGTCGTAGTCCAGCAGGTAGCCGAAGAGCGACAGGGTTCCCGGACCCACGGCGCCGGATGCGTAGAGCACATGGGAATCCATGGCCTCCTCGGCGCCGGTGATCCGGTGGGCGCGATCGAGGAAGGCGTAGCGAAGCGTCCAGTCGGCGCTGAGACGTGCGTCGAGAACGGCGGCGTCGAAGGCTTGGTGGTGCTGCCGCCAGCCGACCGCACCGACGAAGCGCTGGTCCCCGACGAGGAGTTCGAAGCGGCCCAACGTGAAGGCGACCGGTCCACGCTCGAGTCGCGCCGCCGCCTGATTCAGCGCGGTGGTCGCCGGGTCGGCGATCGTCGGGCGGTCGCGGACGCCATTGTCGAGTCCTCCGAAGCCGAGGTTCCGGTACAAGGCGTCGTTGCCCACCGGGGTCACGTCTTCCGCTTCGAGCAGGAAGGAGAAGCCGCGAAGTGCCTTCGTCTGCAGTTTGAGCGTCGTGCGCAGGGTCGAGGCGAGCGCAGCGTCGTCGAAGGCGTCTTCGTCGACCTGCTCGACCCGATAGCGAAGACCGACCGAGACGTCGCCGTCGCGGATCGCCTGGCCGAAGGTTGCGGGCTCGGTCGACGTTCCGTCGTCGTCGCCTTGGGGGAACGCTGCCGAGCCGCCGATTGCCGACATGAGCGCCAGCAGGATCGGGCATGTTCTGTTCATTGAATGCCACTCCGTTAAGGGTGGGACAATGGAACTATACAGCGTCCGTTGTCCTTTCGCGGGATGTGGATTCTCCCCCCTCGACAGGGGCGTCGAGGGGCCGCCCGGGCAAGCGCCGCTCCGGTTTGAGTAGAGTGGCGGGACAGGAACTCTGGGGACGCGGGCCGGACACCGGCGCTGCGCCGTGTCGAGCATGAACAGGAGCCTCGGAATGAAGAAGAACAGGATGAACCCGGTGGCCCTTCACATCGCCCTCCTTGCGTTGGCGGGCGCCCTCCTGGCTGGCGCCGGCGCCGCGGCGGAAGCGTCCGCGCCGACCTTCCATCGCGACGTTTTGCCGCTCCTCCAGGAGAACTGCCAGACCTGTCACCGGCCGGAAGGCGAGGGCGAGAACATCGGCGGGATGATCGCCCCGATGCCTCTGATGACCTACGAGCAGACGCGCCCCTGGGCGCGCTCCATCGCGCGGGCGGTGGAGAGCCGTTCGATGCCGCCGTGGTTCGCGACTGAGGCCACGCGCGGGCAGTTCCACCACGAGCGGGTGCTGAACGACGACGAGATCGAGACGATTCGAGCCTGGGCGCGAGGCGGTTCGCCTGCCGGCGACCCGGCCGCCGCGCCGCCGCCGCGGACGTTCGTCGAGGAGGGCTCCGGCGGCTGGTCTCTTGGCCGGCCCGACCTCGTCGTGCCGATGCCGGAGGAGTACTGGGTGGCCGACGACATCGCGGACATCAACATCAACTTCGAAACCGAGTTGACGGAGGAGATGCTGCCCGAGCCGGTCTGGGTGCGGGGCGTTGAGTTCAAGGTCGGCGGCAGCGACGTTCATCACATGTGCGCCAGCGTCCGGCCTCCCGGCGGCGCGACCGCCCTCGGCAAGTTCAGCGACAGCTCGCTCGGCTGCATCGCCCTCGGCGCCGAGAGTCGTCTGATGGCGCCGGGATACGCGATGAAGCTCGAGCCGGGTTCGACGATCGAGTTCTCGATGCATTACAACAAGGAGGCCGGCGAGGGCAGCGGCTTCTACGATCGGTCGGAGATCGGCTTCGTGTTCGCGGACGTCCCGGAGAGCGAGCTTCGCGAGGTCAAGTTCGATTCGATCGGCAACCTGACGTTCGAGATCCCGCCCGGCCACGAGCGCTGGAAGGTCGGCGCGGCGCGGGTGTTCCCGGTGGAGACGGACATCCTCGCGTTGTGGCCTCACGCCCACTTGCGCGCGGTTGCGGTCCGTTACGACGCGCACTACCCGGACGGCACGAGCGAGGTTCTGCTGGACGTGCCGAACTACGATCAGGAGTGGCAAACGACCTACCAGTACAAGGAACCGAAGACGATTCCCGCGGGTACCCGCGTCGAGGTCTCGATGTGGTTCGAGAACACGCCGGAACGCGGCGAGGTCCGCGGCTTCGACCCGGCGGACAACGTGGTGAACGGGACCGCCACGACGGATGAGATGATGCTCGGCTTCGTCGCCTGGTCGCCGGTCGAGCCGGTCGATCCGATCAAGCTCCGGCTCGGGCTCGCCACGGTTCAAAGCGCCGGTGGAGAGTAGAACGACGGCGAGGGCCGTTCGGCGCACGGGGAGGCTGCCGTGGGTCGGCGCGCCCTTCCTGCTGTTCGCGGCGGTTCTTCCCGCGTCGGGCCAGTTCGCTGCCACGAACGAGGTCATCGAGAAGCCCTCGAAGGAGGGCGAGGGCCGGAAGCTCGACGCGTCCGGACTGACCGCCGGTTTCGCCCTGCTGGTCAACGCGACGCGCTCGATCGACCGTGCAGTCATCGGCGGCGGCGAGGTCGAGGTGAATGCCGGCAGGATTCCGCTCGAGGGAATCGACTGGCTGTCCTTTGTCGAGCACGAACAGGGCCTGCTCGAGTTCGAGACGTTCGCGGCGATCAAGCTCCGCACGGCGGCCGACATTCGCGTTGGCGACCTCGAGGTGCCCGCCGGCAACGTCGCTCCGGGCTTCCCCGGCCTTTACAGCCTCTGGCTCCGACTCGGCGACGACGGCAGCTGGTCTCTGCTCGTCAACCACGAGCCGGACGTCTGGGGCACGATGCACGATCCGGCGAAGGACCTCGGCGAGACCCCGCTTCGGCACTCGATCGTCGAGGGTGGCAAGTCGAGCCTGACGATCGACATCGAACCGCCGGCGGGAGAGACCCCCGGCAAGCTCGAGCTGTCCTGGGGCGAGCACCGCTGGTGGACGACGGTGGCGGCCGGTCGAGACGACTGAAGCAACGCCAGCGACCTCAGCGGGTCGCGGCTGCGATCGGACGCGCCCCGAGCGAGGGGGCTCGCAGCCCGAGGGCCACCAAGGAGCCGACCAGGCAGAGTACGGACAGGATGGTGAGCGTCAGCGTATGCGAACCGGACCAATCGGAGAGCATTCCCGCCAGGAACGGTGCGGACGGCGAGATCCCTCCGGTGATCGCGAAGCGGATGCCGACCGTGGTGCCGAACGCGCGGCGGCCGTAGAACGACGAGTAGACGACGGGGATGCAGACGTAGGCGGCGCCGAAGCCCAGTCCGATCAGCGCCATCGCCGCGTAGGCCAGGAGCGCGGTCTTCG
This sequence comes from Candidatus Multivoraceae bacterium, assembly GCA_965219625.1. Lineage (GTDB taxonomy): Bacteria > Acidobacteriota > Thermoanaerobaculia > Multivoradales > Multivoraceae > Multivorans. Next base: position 3,292,701 of record OZ244782.1, read on the forward strand.
CCGCGATCAACAGGGCGCAGCCGGCGCCTTCCACGATCAGAACGATGCTTAGCAGCCGTTGGGGCGACATGAAGTCGCCGATGGAGCCGCTGAACCGTCCGAACAGGCTCATCAGGACGCGGATGCTGAGGATGGCTCCGGCCATCGCGGTGGTAAAGCCGACGGCCTCCAGGTGAGCGCGGCCGAAGACGGCGACGATGCCCCAGGGCACGCCGTAGGCCACCGACAGACCGACCAGGACGTAGAACTGGGTCGTCCGCAGCGCGAGCGGCGCGGTCCACTCGCCCAGACCGGTTGGACCGCTCGGATCCTCGAGTTCCGCATCGCTGCCGGCGGCGCCTCCGTCCGGCTGCTGGCCCACCTTCTCGGGCGTGCCGCGGATGAAGAGCGCGGCGATGACGGCGACGGTTGCCGAGATGCCGGAGATGATCAGCCAGCCGGTGCGCCAGTCGGTGACCCGGAGCATCGCCGGCGCGAAGAGGTTGATGGCGAAGCCGACCACGGCGCCGCCGCCGAGAACCAGAGCGATAGCCCTCGATCGAGAGCGAACAAACCAGTTCGAGGCCAGCGTCTGAACGGGCAGGATGGTGCCGAAGCCGATCGCGATGCCGCCCAGCACTCCGTAGGCGAACATGCAGTCGGCGAGGGACTCCGCCCGGCTCATCAACCAGTAGGCGAGCACGCCGACGGTGGCGCCGAAGACCATGACGGAGCGGACGCCCAAGCGTCCCATCACGACCCCGACCACGGGACCGAGCAGATGGTAGCCGTAACTGAAGACGGTGAAGACCAGCCCCGATTGCGCGTCGTTCAGGTCGAGGTCCCGCTGCATCTCCAGCAGAAAGAGACCCCAACCGTAGTACATCGGCGAGATGCCGAAGCCGTAGCAGAGCGAGCCGAGGCCCACCATCTGCCAACCGAGGAAGCGACGGGGCGGCGTCATTCTTTTCGGTTCGCTTCGAGCTTCGCCTGACGTCGTCGAGCGCCGCTCAGTGTCCGCGGATCTCCTCGAGTCGGTCGTTCGTGTCTCGGTAGAGAGCGGCGCCGACCTTCACTTCGTCGCCGAGTTCAAGGTATGCCTGCCGGTCCGGTTCGAAAGGCGGCCAATGCGGCCGGTCGCCGCCGTTCGGGTCGCCGCTGCGGGCGAACGCGACCCAGTAGTCGATGATCAGCTGCGCGAGGGCGTGGTCCGTCTCGTCGTAGTTGTTGCCCACCAGGGTGTTGAACACGTAACCCAGTTCGGCGGCGTGGTGAGCGCCCCACGCCGGATTCTCGGGGTTGACCCGCGTGAAGTGATATTGAAACGCGGGCGATGCGACCTTCGCGTGACCGATCAACATTCGGCGCGTGCCACGCAGGAACCAGGCATCCGTGACGAAGCGGTCGACCTGTGTTTTGAGTTCCTCGAGGTTCGCCGATGGGTAGAGGGCCGTGACCTCCTCGGCGCGGGCGCCGTAGGCCGGACGCGCCAGGTCGACGAAGTGGCCGCGCTCGGTCAGCGGCATGAAGGCGAGGAACATCGTGCCTTCGTTCAGATTCGTACCTGCCAACAACGGGACGTCGTTTTGCTTGCCATGCGCGAAGATGTCTTCGCTTGATGCGGGCATGAACTCCGTGCCCCAGGTCAGGTGCGGCTCGTAGCTGCCGTCCGCGCCGGGAGCCCCGGCCTGGGCGGTACGGGTGACGATCGCTGTCGCGTCGAGAGCGCGGAGGGCCGCCGCGGTCTGCTCGACGCCGTCTCCGAGCATCGACGTCGCCCACATCGTCCCCACCTCCTCGGCGCTCGCGGGTCCCCGGTCGGCCCGGTTCCTGAGAGGCCGGATGTTCGTCTCGGTGATCCAGGGACTCTCGGCGATCGCCCGGTGGAGAAGCCCGCTCGCGAGCGGGCTCGCCAACAGCGCGTGGACGCTCGTGCCCCCGGCGGACTCGCCGAAGATCGTCACGTTGCCGGGGTCTCCGCCGAACGCCGCGATGTTCCGCTCGACCCACTCGAGCGCCGCGAGCTGGTCGAGGAAACCGTAGTTCCCGGATTCTCCCCTCTCCTTGGACAGTGCCGGATGAGCGAGATAGCCGAGCGGACCGAGCCGGTAGTTCACCGACACGAGGACGACGCCGCGCTTGGCGAAGGCGGCGCCGTCGTAGCCTGCCTGGTGGCTCCAGCCGAGGTTGAGTCCTCCGCCGTGGATCCAGACCATGACGGGGCGGAGATCGTCGCCAGAGCTCGCGGTCGTCCAGACGTTCAGGTACAGGCAGTCCTCCGACGTCTCGGGCAGCGGTTCGCCCATCATCATCGCGAGTTGGGGGGTCTGCGGGCAGACTGCGCCGAACGCGGTCGCGTCGCGGACGCCCTCCCAACCGGCGGCCGGCTGCGGCGGCCTCCAACGCAGGTCGCCTACCGGCGGCGCGGCAAAGGGAATCCCGCGGTAGACCGCGAGTCCGCTCGATTCGTCGAGCAGTGCGCCGCGCACCTTGCCGGACTCTGTCGTAACCACGGTCTCGCCGGTACCGGCGATAGCGACCGCGGCGGCCAAGTGGATTGCCGCGATCACGGCGGCGACCCAGAGGAACGGATGTCTGCGGCAGCAGGTGTCGGCCATGACGTCTCCAGGCTCTGTGGCGAGCGTAAATGGTGGGATATCGTGTGTGGACTCTACACGCGGCGCCCGCGGCTCGGCTCCTCCGGGTCGGCCTGCATGGAGGTCGAGACGGTTGTTGGACGTCGACGACCCGCCGAGCGCGACGGTTCGCTGAACGGCAGCCGCTCGGCTAACCGCTTGACAGGCGCAACGTTGTGCTACACTCCGGGGCTGCTTGCAGTGGGCTGGGACTTAGGAGTTCGCGGCGTTCGACTTGAGGGGCGGATGCTACGAGCGCGGCGGGGAAGCGGTTGAGTTGACTGATCTACAGACTTACCAGGGGTGGTCGGTGCTTGGGCGTCGCCCCCGCAGGCCCCTGAAGCGACCCTCGCCAATGACAGCGACCAGCTCGCCTGTCTCGCCGATCTTCCACTGCGAACGCGGGCCGGTTCGCGCTGGCTGGAGCTTCAGCCCGTCCCGTCGCAGAGGACGCTGCGGATCGGGACGCGGGTCGCGTGGCCGTGCCGTGCCGCCCGGCCGTTCGTTCGCGTTCATCCCGACGTCGAGTCGGCCCCTTCTGCTCCGCATCTCCGTTCGAGGGCCCCTCGACGGCGGCCGGCACTCAGCCCCGGCCGCGGACCCGGTGAAGCATGGGGACTGACGTGCGAGGGCCGCTCGGCGCCGGTAGCGACAGCGCCGGGAGGGTTCCGGCAGCTGGTCCGGGTCGTCTTCGCCGAGGCGCCCTCGCTCGGGTCTTCCTCGTCGCGCACGCCATCTTGCTGGTCGCCTCGTTCTCGGGAGTGCTGGGGGCGTCCGCCCAGGCCCAGACGCTGACCTTGACCTTCTCCGACAATGGCAGCACCGTGACCATCGACGCCGCTGGCAGTTTGGATTTCTCAGCAGCCGGCTCCCGGCCTGATGCAACGATCGGAATCGAAAACGCCATTTATTTCGGTGACACTAGCATCTGGGCGATCGGGGCGGACTCGTCCGGCGTCAGCAGCCTGATGAGTTGGTATCAACTCTCTGCCTTGACGACCACGGTTAATGAGCCTTTCTCAGGTCCCACTACAGCCGAAAACTTGCCCAACTATAGTGCCGAATTCTTCCTCCGATTCACCCCATTCCACAACTGGATGGGGGTAGACCCGGACAATCTCACAGGAGACATCTACGATCCAACAGGAGACGAGGTCACGTTCACGGGCACCCTGCAAAGCACCTTGGGCGACAACGACTTCGACATCGAACACGCGTTCGGCAATCAGAAGATCGTCTTCAAGACAGCATCCCCAGCCACAATCCCCGCCGCGCCAACCGGCTTGGCGGCGACGGCGGGCAATGCCCAGGTTGACTTGGCTTGGACCAACCCGAACGACAGCAACATCACGAAATACCAAGTCCGCTACGGCGCAGGCGCCACCGTCCCCGCCACCGCCACCTGGGAAGACATCAGCGGCAGCGGCGCCGGCACCACCACCCACACCGTCTCCGGCCTGACCAACGCCACCGGGTACGCCTTCGAGATTCGGGCCGTGAACGCCCGCGGCAACAGCACCGCCTCCGCCACCGCGACGCCAGCGGAGCCCGACACCACGCCCAGCTTCGGCACCGGCGTCACGATTGCCGACCAGACCTACACCCAGAACGCCGCCATCGCCACCTTGACCCTGCCTGAAGCCACCGGCGGCAACGGCACCCTGACCTACAGCCTGACCCCGAACGCCCCGGCGGGCCTGGCCTTCGACGCCACCAACCGCACCCTCACCGGCACCCCCACCACAGTCCAGAGCGCGACGGCCTACACCTACACCGTCACCGACAACGACGGCGACACGGCCAGCCTGACGTTCAACATCACCGTCGAGGCGCCGGCACCGGCGCCCGCCGCGCCCACCGGCCTGGCCGCCACCGCGGGCGACACTGCGGTCACGCTGAACTGGACCGACCCGTCCGACACCAGCATCACCAAGTACCAGGTCCGCTACGGCGCGGGTTCCACCGTGCCGGCCACCGCCACCTGGGACGATATCGACCCCAGTGACGACCAGACCACCAGCCACACCGTCACCGGCCTCACCAACGTCACCCAATACGCTTTCGAAATCCGCGCCGTCAACGCCAACGGCAACAGCGACGCCTCCAACACTGTCACCGCAACACCGGCACTGGCCGTCCCCGACGCGCCGGCGAACCTGACCGCCAGCGCTGGCGGCACGCACGTTTACCTGACCTGGACCATCCCGACCAACACCAGCTCGATTACCAACATCCAGGTCCGCTACAAGCCCGCGGCTGACCTGCCGTTCGATGACACCACCGACCTTTGGACCAATCTCGCTGCCACGCGCACGGAATTCGACGCGTTTGACCCGACCCCCGACACCGAATACAGGTTTCAAGTGCGCGCCATCAACGCCGCCGGCAACGGCGCGGCGAGCGAGGTGAGCGTGACGACGGGCACGGTGCCCAGCGTGGAGGACATCACGCGGCACATGCCAACAACCTCCCCGACGAACGCGGACACGTTGACGTGGCAGGTTGTGTTCAGCGAACTGGTGCTGTACGGGCAGGCCGGCGGGCCGGGGGCATACGAGGTTGCCTACGACCCGCCGATCGCGAACGCGCCGACGCTGGTCGCGAACAGGTTGGGTGCGGCCCGCAGATGCGTGCGCCGCGGGGATGCGGGGCTGGCTTTCTCCGTCGAGGTTTACGGCGGCGACCTGGCCAACTACAACGGCACGGTGACGATGACGTTGAAGCCGACCGGGGTTATCCGAAACTGCGACGGCACTGCGGTCCGGGTGCGGACGCCGACCGGCACCAACGACAACACCTTCGTGGTGGACAACGTGGCGCCGACAGTGACGGTCACGGGCGTTTCCGGGACGGTCACCGCAGCGGTTGAGGCGACCTTCACGTTCACCGAGGCGGTCACCGGATTCGACGTCGGCGACATCTTTCTGACCAACGCCGCCGCATCGGAATTCTCCGGGTCGGGGACGACCTACAAGGCGATGATCACGCCGGCCGTCGGCGGCGCCTTCAGCGTCGGCGTGGCGGCGGGCGCGGCGCAAGACGCCGCCGGCAACGACAATGTGGCGGCGACCACCGTGACCGCGCAGTACGATGCCACGCCCAGCTTCGGCGCCGGCGTCACGATTGCCGACCAGACCTACACCCAGAACGCCGCCATCACCACCTTGACCCTGCCCGAAGCCACCAGCGGCAACGGCACCCTGACCTACAGCTTGACCCCGGCCGCCCCGGCGGGCCTGGCCTTCGACGCCACCGCCCGCACCCTCACCGGCACCCCGACCACGCTCCAGCAAGCCACGGCCTACACCTACACCGCCACGGACGCGGACGGCGACACGGTCAGCCTCACGTTCAACATCACCATCGAGTCGCTGACGCCGGCCGCGCCCACCGGTCTGAGCGCCACGGCGGGCGACGCCCTGGTCGCGCTGGCCTGGTCCAATCCGCAGGACAGCAACATCACCAAGTACCAGGTCCGCTACGGTGCGGGTTCCGCCGTGCCCGCCACGGCAACCTGGGGCGACGTCACCGGCAGCGGCGCGGGCACCACCAGCCACACCGTCACCGGCCTGACCAACGGCACCCAATACGCCTTCGAAATCCGCGCCGTCAACGCCGACGGCAACAGCGACGCCTCCAGCACCGTCACCGCGACGCCCGCCCAGTCCCAGACCTCGCAAACCAACGCGCCGTCGATCAGCTTGCTGCAAGCGGGACGCGCCGGCATGGTGGTGAACTGGAACTGGGTCGACACCACCGGCGGCGCCTGTTCCATGGCCGGAGCCAATTCGAGATTCGTGCTCGAATACAAGAAAGCCACGGAGCCGAACTGGAAGGGAGCCAGCCAACTCACCCCCAACAGCGCCGATCATGGCGTGTTCGAGTTGTACAACTCCGAGAATTGGAGCCGGGGCCTGGTGCCCAGCGGCACCTTGCTCACCATGTTCACCATCGAGGCGAACTCCCTGGGCAGGGAGCCTGGCTCCCAGTCCGGCGTGGCGCTGGACGCCGTCCAGTACCAGGTTCGCATGTTCGCCCAAAGCGACAGCGCTTCCTGCGACGACACATACAGCGCGTACAGCACGATCGCCAGCGTCACCGTGCTTCCGTCCAACCAGGCGCCCACCGTTGCCAGCGCCATCGCGGACCAGTCGGTGGTGGCCGAGGCCAGCGTGACGGTGGACATCTCGTCAACGTTCAGCGACCCGGAGAACGACGCCTTGACCTACGCGGCGTCCTCGAACGACACGTCCAAGGCCACGGTGGCGCTGTCCGGCACCACGCTGACGCTGACGGGCACGGGGGCCGGCAGCGCGAAAATCACCGTAACCGCCACCGACCCCTACGGCGATTCCGTATCCGACGAATTCGACGTCACGGTCACCAACAACGCGCCCACGGTGGCGAACGCGATTGCGGACCAGACGGTGAACATGGGTTCGGACGTGACGGTTGCGCTGGAAACCGCCGGCAGTGAAGCGTTCGCGGACCCGGACAGCCACGCCCTGACGTACTCCGCCACTTCCAGCGACACAACGCTGGCCACGGTGGCGGTGGACAACGCGGCCAACACCGTCACCGTGACCGGCGTCGCCGCGGGCGCGCCGACCATCACCGTGACCGCGAGCGACGGCTACGGCGGCACGGTCAGCGACGATTTCATCGTCACGGTGAACCAGGGGAACCGGGCGCCGACGGTGGCGAACTCGGTGGACGACCAATCCGTGGCGGTGAACGCGACGGTGGACGTGGACGTCTCCGCCGTGTTCTCCGACCTCGACAACGACACGCTGACGCTGTCAGTGACTTCCTCCGCCACCGCGACCGCGACCGCAACGCTGACCGGCACCACCTTGACCCTGACCGGCGTCGCCCAGGGCACGGCCCAGGTGACGCTGACGGCGGACGACGGCAACGGCGGCCAGGCCTCGGACACCTTCGACGTCACCGTGACCTCCAGCGCGCCGGTGGTGGCGAACCCGATCGCGGATATCAGAATCTCGACGGTCGTTCCGCGCGACATCGACCTGACGCCGGTGTTCAGCGACCCGGATGGAGACACCTTGACCTACAGCGCCTCATCCAGCGACACCAGTCTCGCCTCGGTTTCGCTGACGGGCTCGACGCTGACGGTGAGCGGAGCCTTCTCCCTAGGCACCGCGACGGTGACGGTGACGGCAACCGACACGAGCGGCGCTTCGGTCTCGGACCAGTTCGTAGTCACGGTCCAGAACACCATCCGGCCCGCGGCGCCGACCAATTTGAGCCTCGTGGCCGGCGTCGGCGAAATCACGGTGACCTGGAGCTGGGCCGACAACACCGGCGGGGTCTGCCTGCTCACCGGAAACCGGTCGGGCTTTGAGGTCGAATACAAGAAAACCTCGCTGGGGGACGATTGGCACCTGGCCCATGACCCCCATCCCAACGACGTCGACCATGGCGTGTTCGAATTGACCGGCCCGGGCCGGGGCGGCCTGCGGCAATTCGTGATCAAGGAGGGTGCGACGGGGAACGGCGACGGTCAAATCGGGGTCGCCCTCGACCCGGTGGACTACGACGTTCGCATACTCGCCTACAGCGGGCCTTGTGAAGACAGTTCGGTGGAGCCGCGCGATCCCAACAGCGACTACTCCGCCATCGCAACCACCGCGTTGAACAACGCGCCGACGGTGGCCAACGCCATCGCCGACCAGACCGTGCAGGTCGGCTCGGACGTGAGCGTGGCGCTGGAAACCTCCGGCAGCGAAACCTTCACCGACCCCGACGGCGACACCCTGACCTACACGGTGGCGTCCAGCGACACCGCCAAGGCCACGGTGGCGGTTTCCGGTTCCACGGTAACCGTAACCGGCGTGGCGGAAGGCGAGTCCACCATCACCGTAACCGCCGATGACGGCAAAACGGGCGGCACCGCCTCCACCACGTTCAAGGTCACGGTGACCGCCGCCACCCTCAGCTTCGGCACCCAAACCATCGCTGACCAATCCTGGACCCAGTTCGTCCAGATCACCGACGTCACGCTGCCCCAAGCCACCGGCGGCAGCGGCGCGCTGAGCTACAGCCTGTCCCCGGCGCTGCCCGCGGGCGTCAGCTTCGACACCGCCACCCGCGTCCTCAGCGGCACGCCCACTGCCTCCCTGGCGGAAACCACCTTTACCTACACCGCCACCGACGCCGCCAGCACCACCGCCAGCCTGAGCTTCAAGATCACCGTGGCGGCGGGCAACCGGGCACCGGTGGTGGTGAGGCCGATACCGGATAGCGGCGTGTGGCTAAACACTCCATTTGGCCATGAAGTTTTTGCCCGGCGCTTGGAACTAGCGGGCGAGGAAATATTCTCCGATGCCGATGGCGATGCGCTGACCTACTCGGCCACCAGCGCCAACCCCGCCGTGGCCAGCATCAGGAATGTGTTAAACGTGGTACCCGACGGGTTGGCCAGCTTGGAAGTCCTGGGGGTAACGGTGGGCACCGCGGAGATTACGCTCAGGGCGACGGACCCGAGCGGCGCCTGGGCGGAGGACAAGTTCAACATCACCGTCATTGATTCGAACGGCTCGGGACATATGACTTCGTTCGATGACGTCACGATCTCTGTCAATGGCGGCAGGCAGTACGTCAATCCCCCGTTGCCGGCAGTCGCCAGTGCAGCCACCGCCAGCTCGTTCTCTGGATTGGCTCTAACGGCAACCAGCGCCAACCCGTCCGTGGCCACGGCGGAGATTATCAATCGGGTTAATGGCGTTCGCGGATTCTCGTTCGCAACGTTCAACGTGCGTGTGACCGCGGTGGGAACCGGCGTGACGACGGTCACTGTCACCGCCAATTCCTCCCTTGCCGCCGATGTGACCGAGACCTTCACCGTCACCGTAACCGGCGCCATCGCCCCCGCGCAGCCATCCAACCTCCGGGCAACGCCGGGCGACGGCCAGGTGACCCTGAACTGGGACAACCCCTCCGACACCAGCATCAGCAAGTACCAGTTGCGCCAGGCCCAGGGCACCTCCGTGCCCGACAGCACCGCCTGGACCGACATCACCGGCAGCGGCGCCGCCACCATCAGCCACATCGTCACCGGCCTGACCAACGGCCAGGCCTACGCCTTCCAAATCCGCGCCGTAAACGCCACCGGCGACGGCGCCACCTCGGCCACGGTGACCGCAACGCCGCAGGCCGACTCCGCGCCCAGCTTCGCCGCCGGCGTCACGATTGCCGACCAGACCTACGCCCAGAACGCCGCCATCGCCACCTTGAACCTGCCCGCGGCCACCGGCGGCGACGGCACCCTGACCTACAGCTTGACCCCGGCCGCCCCGGCGGGCCTGGCCTTCGACGCCACCGCCCGCACCATCACGGGCACTCCGACTACGGCCCAGAGCGCCACAGCCTACACGTACACCGCCACCGACGCCGACGGCGACACGGCCAGCCTCACGTTCAACATCACCGTCACTGCGGACACCCAAGCGCCGCGGGTGGCGAGCATCGTGCGACATGATCCGCCAACTTCGCCCACCAACGCGGTGTCCTTGACCTGGCGGGTGACGTTCAGCGAGGCGGTGGTGAATGTGACCGACGATGACTTCCACGTTGGGGGTACGGACGGGACGGAGACGGCGACGGCAGTCGGCACGGACGGCACCACCTGGGACGTGAACGTGGCCGGTGGCAATTTGGTGGTGCTGGCCGGCACGGTGAACCTGGAGTTCGTGCAAGGCCAGGACATCGAGGATGTCGCCGGCAACGCGCTGACCGACACCACGCCAACGGGGACCAACGACGACACCTACCTGCTGGACAGGACCCCTCCACACGTAACTTCAATTCACCGTTACGACAGCGAAACCGGGAACACCGACGCGAAGTCCCCGACCAACCGGGATTCGGTGCAGTGGGCGGTTCAATACAACGAAAGCATGCGCCATTCGGGGGCCGGCAGTGTGGCTGCCTATACGGTTACCTTCGTGCCGGCGATCACGCAGGAGCCGACGCTGACCGTGACTCCGGGGGCCGATGATCCGAATACCTGCGGAGTCTACGCTCCCTACGTCGTAAACATTTCCGGCGGCGCGTTGGCTGGCTACAACGGCACGGCCACCTTGACGCTGAATCATGCGCAGGTCACGGACTGCGTTGGCAATACGCTCCGTAACCGGACCCCGCCCCGCGGCAATCAGATTACGTACGAGCTGGACAACACGGCGCCGACGGTGGCCATCACGGGCGTTTCCGGAACGGTCAACGCAGCGGTGGATGCCACCTTCACCTTCAGCGAGTCCGTCACCGGCTTCGAGGCCGGCGACATCACATTGACCAATGCCGACGCTTCGGACTTCGCCCAGCCGGATCCGGCGGCGCCGGTCTACACGGCGAAGATCACGCCGAAGGCCGAGGGCGAGTTCAGCGTCGCCGTGGCGGCAGGCGTGGCCCAGGACGCCGCCGGCAACGACAACGCCGCCGCGACCACGGTCACCGCTATCTATGACGAACTGGAGCCGCCCGCCAAGCCGAGGAGCCTGGTCGCCGTAGCCGGCGACGCGGAAGTCACCCTGATCTGGGCCAACCCCGGTGACGACAGCATCACCAAATACCAGGTTTTCAATTCTGAAACCGTGGGAATCAACCTGTGGGATGACATTCCGGACAGCGGCGCCGACACCGTCACCCACACCGTGACCGGCCTGACCAACGGCACCGAGTACACCTTCCAGATCCGCGCCGTGGCCGGCAGCCTGCTGGGCGAAGCCTCCGACGCGGTCAAGGCGACGCCGCAAGTGGCGGTTCCCGACGCCCCGGACAACCTGACGGCCACCGCGGGCGACCGCTCCGTGAGCCTGAGCTGGGACCTGCCCACCAACGCCAGCGTGCTGGACAAGGTGCAGGTGCGCCACCAGGCCCGGGGCGAGACCACCTGGGAGCCCTGGACCGACTTGGCCGCGGACGCCACCGCCCACACCGTGGCCAACCTGAAGAACGGCCAGGACTACCTCTTCGAAGTGCGCGCGGAGAGCGCGTCCGGCACCGGCCCGGCGGCGCGGACGGCCGGAACGCCGGAGCTGGCGGTCCCCGGCGCCCCGACCGGGCTCAGCGCCACGGTGGGCAACGCCGAAGTGGACCTGAATTGGACGCTGCCCACCAACACCAGCGAGATCGACGCCGTGCAGGTGCGCTGGAAGGCCACGGCGGACCTGCCCTTCGACGACGCCCGCGACAAGTGGACCGACCTGCCGTCCGCCGACGCCACCAGCCACAAGGTCACCGGCCTGACCAATGGCACCGGCTACACCTTCCAGGTGCGCGCCACCAACAGCGCCGGCAACGGCGACCCCGCCACCGGCGCGGCGACGCCCCGCGCGCCGCCACTGGTTACGCCGGGCGCGCCGACCAACCTGAGCACGGTGCCCGGCGACACCGAGGTGGTGGTGCTGTGGACCCTGCCCACCAACACCAGCCAGATCGACAGCGTCGAGCTGCGCCACAAGGTGAAGACGGCCCCCGACACCGGCTGGAGCCAGTGGACCTCCCTGGCGGGCACGGCGGAGCGTTCCCGGGTGACGGGCCTGGTCAATGGCACCGACTACCTGTTCGAGGTCCGCGCGGTGAACACCGCGGGCACCGGCCCGTCGGCCAGCGTCGAGGGCACGCCGAATCTGGCGAAGCCCTCGTCCCCCAGCAACCTGCAGGCCAGCGCCGGCGACACAACGGTCACCCTGACCTGGGACCTGCCGGACAAGGGCGCGGTCGACACCATCGACGTGCGCCACAAGAAGAAGACGGACACAAGCTGGGGCCAATGGACCCTGCTGGCCAAGGATGCCACCACCCACACCGTGACCGCCCTCGACAACGGCGTGACCTACGAGTTCGAAGTCCGCGCCACCAACGCCGCCGGCAGCAGCGACTCGGTGGCCGTGGACGCCCAGCCGAAGCTGGCGGTCCCGGACGCCCCCGGCAACCTGACCGCGGCGCCCGGCGATGGCAAGGTCGGCCTGACCTGGGACCTGCCCACCAACACCAGCGAAATCGACAGGATGCAGGTGGCATACAAGCTGAAGGGCGCGGCGAACTTCCAGCCCTGGGTTGACCTGGCGAAGGACGCCACCAGCCACGAGGTCACCGGCCTGACCAACGGCAGCGAGTACACGTTCATCGTGCGCGCCCTTAACGGCGCCGGCCGCGGTGCCGAGGCGCAGGTGGACGCGACGCCGGTGGCGGTGCCGACCGCGCCGACCGGCCTGGCGGCCACCCCCGGCGACACCCAGGTCGTCCTGAGCTGGACCCTGCCGGCAAACTCCGGCGCGCTGACCAAGGTGCAGGCGCGCCACAAGGCGGACACGGCGAAGGACTGGGAGGCCTGGGTTGACCTGGCGGCCAACGCCACCACCCACACCGTGACCGGCCTGACCAACGGCGAGCTGTACAACTTCGAGGTGCGGGCGGAGAACGCCTCCGGCCCCGGCGCGGCGGCGTCGGTCTCGGCCACCCCGGTGCCCCCGCTGGTGGCACCGGGCGCGCCGACCAACCTGAGCACGGTGCCCGGCGACACCGAGGTGGTGGTGCTGTGGACCCTGCCGACCAACACCAGGCAGATCGACAGCGTCGAGCTGCGCCACAAGGTGAAGTCGGCCCCCGACACCGGCTGGAGCGCATGGACCTCCCTGGCGGGCACGGCGGAGCGTTCCCGGATGACGGGCCTGGTCAACGGCACCGACTATCTGTTCGAGGTCCGCGCGGTGAACGCCGCGGGCACGGGCCCGTCGGCCAGCGTGGAGGGCACGCCGCAGCTGGCGAAGCCCTCGTCCCCCAGCAACCTGCAGGCCAGCGCCGGCGACACCCAGGTGACCCTGACCTGGGACCTGCCGGACAAGGGCACCGTCGACACCATCGACGTGCGCCACAAGAGGAAGACGGACACGGTCTGGGGCCTCTGGACCCAGCTGGCCAAGGACGCCACCACCAGCACCGTGGCCGGCCTCGACAACGGCGTGACCTACGAGTTCGAGGTCCGCGCCAGCAACGGCGCCGGCAGCAGCGACTCGGTGGCCGTGGACGCCCAGCCGAAGCTGGAGGTCCCCGAAGCCCCGACGAGCCTGACGGCAACCGGCGGCAACGCCCAGGTCGAATTGAGCTGGACCCTGCCCACCAACGCCAGCGTGATCGGCGCCGTGCAGGTGCGCTGGAAGGCCACGGCGGACCTGCCGTTCACCGCCAGCGACGCCTGGACCGACCTCGCCGGCACGGCCACCGCCTACACCGCCACCGGCCTGACCAATGGCACCGGCTACACCTTCGAAGTGCGCGCCACCAACACCGCCGGCGACGGCCCCGCGGCCACCGCCGCGGCCACACCGGCGGCGGCGGCGGGTCTCGATGTTTCCGAGACCTTCCTCCGCGTGCCCGGAGGCAGCAGCGACACCTTCACCGTGAAGTTGGCGGCCGCGCCCAGCGGTCCGGTCACGGTGGCGGTGGCCAGCAACGAATCCGACGTGACCGTAAGCCCGGTCATCCTCAACTTCGACGCCACGAACTACGCCACGCCGCAAACCGTGACCGTCAACATGGCCGTGTATCGCAGGCCGTTGGGCGGCAATGGCACAGTGGCCCTGAGCGCCAGCGGCGGCGGCTACAACGGCATCGCCGCGTCCGTGGAGGTCGCGTCCGTGCCCGTCCTGAAGTCGATCAAGCGCCAGGACCCGACCGCCTCGCTCACCAACGCCGATCGAGTGCGCTGGAGAGTCACCTTCAGCGAGCGTGTCGACTTCGACGACGCATCCAAGTCCGCGTCCTACGCCACTTCGTTCAGCCCGAGTTTGGCGAACCCGCCCGCGCCCGTGGTGTCTCCAGGGGCTCTCCTGCCGGGTTGCAACGGCAGCCAGTACTTTGATGTGGACGTCGGCGACGCCAACGCAATCACCACGCTGGACGACTACAACGGCACGGTCACGCTAACGCTGAAGGCGGATGCAAGAATCCAAAGCTGCACCGGCGTCGCAATTGGAGACCGAACGCCAACCGAACCGGTTGAGTCGTTCACTTTGGACAATATCGCGCCCACGGTGACCATCACCGGCGTTTCAGGCACGGTCACCGCGGCGGTGGACGCCACCTTCACCTTCAGCGAGCCGGTCACCGGCTTCGAGATCAGCGACATCAATCTGACCAACGCCGACCCGTCGGAATTCGCCCAAGCGGGCAGCGGGAACGGGACGACCTACACCGCCAAGATCACGCCGAAGGCCGCCGGCGAGTTCAGCGTTGGCGTGGACGCGGATGAGGCCGAGGACGCTGCCGGCAACGGCAACACGGCCGCGACAACCCTCACCGCGACCTACCAGCCGCCGAACAACCCGCCGGTGGTGGTCAACCCAATCCCGGACGTGGACCTGAACGAGGGCGTTTCCGAAACCGTGGACCTGTCGACGGTGTTCAGCGACCCGGACAACGACCCGCTGACCTTCAGCGCGGTGTCGAGCGACACCGACCTGGTGTCGGCGTCTGTGGATGGCAACACGCTCACCTACAAGGCGCTGGTGCCCGGCGGCGTGGCCACGGTGACGGTGACGGCCGACGACGGCAAAGGCGGCACGGTGGACGATGTGTTCGAGGTGACCACCCTCGTGCCACCGAACGATCCGCCGACCCTGGACAACCCGCTCGCCGACCTCACGCTGACCGCGGGCGAAACGCGGGATGTGGATGTTTCAAAGGTGTTCAGCGACCCGGACAACGACCCGCTGACCTACCTGGCAACTTCGGCCGACCCGTCCAAGGCGACCGTATCGGTGAAGGACGCGATAGTCACGGTTGAAGGGGTTGCGGCGGGCACCTCGACGGTGACCGTGACGGCGGACGACGGCAAAGACGGCAAGGTGGACGATGAGTTCGTGGTCACGGTGGAGGCGGACCTTGCGCCGAACTTCGGCACGGCGACCATCGACAACCAGCTCTACACGCAGGGCGTGGCCGTCACGAAGCTGACCCTGCCCGAAGCGACCGGCGGCAACCGCACCCTGAGCTACACGCTTCAGCCGACGCTGCCAGCCGGCTTGGCGTTTGACGCGAACAGCCGGGAGATCACGGGAACGCCCACGGCGGTGAGCGCGGCGGCTTCCTACGACTACACGGCGACGGACGCGGACGGCGACACGGCCACCCTGAAGTTCACCATCGAAGTCAAGCCGAACACTGCGCCAAGCTTCGGCACGGCCACGGTGCCGGCGCAGACGTACACGCGGGGCGAGGCGATCACCGCCCTGCAGTTGCCCGCCGCGACCGGCGGCAACGGCGCGCTGACCTACGCGGTACAGCCGGCGCTGCCGAACGGCCTGGTATTCAGCGCCGGCAAACGGGAGATCAACGGAACGCCGACGGCGGTGACGGCGGAGGCGACCTACAGCTACACGGCGACGGACGCGGATGGCGACGCGGCAACCTTGACGTTCACCATTGAAGTGGTGGCGCCGGTGAACCAACCGCCAGTGGTGGACAATCCGATCCCGGACCAGACGCTGAGTGAGGGCAAGTCCGGCACCGTGGACCTGTCGACGGTGTTCAGCGACCCGGAGAATGACCCGCTGACCTTCGGCGCAGTGTCCAGCGACCCGGCCCAGGTGACGGTGGCGTTGGTGGGTTCCACTCTCACGTTCACGGCGGTGTCGGCCGGCGCGCCGACGCTGACGGTGACCGCGGACGACAACAAAGGCGGCAAGGTTAACGATGTGTTTGTCGTGACGGTGGTGGCGAACGAGCTGCCCAGCTTCGGCACCGATACCATCGCCCACCAGCACTACACCCTGAACACGGCCATCGCCACGCTGAACTTCCCCGCAGCCACCGGCGGCAACGCCCCGCTGACCTACAGCCTGAGCCCGGCCGCCCCCGCGGGCCTGACCTTCGACGCTGACGCCCGCACGCTGACCGGCACGCCCACCGCGGCCCGGCCCGCCACGGCCTACACCTACACCGTCACCGACGCCGACGGCGACACGGCGAGCCTGAGTTTCAACATCACCATCAGGGACCCGCAGGCGCCGCCCGCCAAGCCCGGCAACCTCACCGCCACGGCCGGCGACACCGAAGTCACCTTGAACTGGGATAACCCCAACGACGCCAGCATCACCAAGTACCAGTATGTCTCCCGGGAAGGCTTGGGGATTGGTCTGTGGCAGGACATTCCGGGCAGCGGCGCCGGCACCACCAGCTACACGGTGACCGGCCTGACCAACGGCACCGGGTACAGCTTCCAGATCCGGGCGGTGAACAACGGCGGCAACAGCGACGACTCCGACACCGTCACCGCAACGCCGCGGGCCGACACCGCGCCCAGCTTTGGCACCCAGACCATCGCCGACCAGAACTACACCCAGAACACGGCCATCGCCACGCTGAACTTGCCCGCAGCCACCGGTGGCAACGCCCCGCTGACCTACAGCCTGAGCCCGGCCGCCCCCGCGGGCCTGCTGTTTGACGCCGTCAACCGCACCCTGACGGGCACGCCCACAACGGCCCAGAGCCAGACGGCCTACACCTACACCGCCACCGACGCCGACGGCGACGCGGCAAGCCTCACGTTCAACATCACCATTGCCCAGGCCCCGACCCAGTCGCGCACGCTGACCTTGACCTTCTCCGATGACGGCAGCACCGTGACCATCGACGCCGCTGGCAGTTTGGATTTCTCAGCAGCCGGTTCCCGGCCTGATTCAACGATCGGATTCCTAAACGCCATTTTTGTCGATGACACTGACATCTGGGCCATCGGGGCGGACTCGTCCGGCATCAACAGCCCGGTGAGTTCGTATCAACTCTCTGCCTTGACGACCACGGTTAATGAGCCTTTCTCAGGTCCCTCTTCAGCCGAAAACTTGTCCAACTATAGTGCTGAATTCTACCTCCGATTCACCACCTTCTATAACCGGATGCTGGTAGACCAGGACAATCTCACAGGAGACATCTACGATCCAACAGGAGACCAGGTCACGTTCACGGGCACCCTGCAAAGCACCTTGGGCGACAACGACTTCGACATCGAACACGCGTTCGGCAATCAGAAGATCGTCTTCAAGACAGCATCCCCAGCCACAGTCCCCGCCGCGCCAACCGGCCTGGCGGCGACGGCGGGCAATGCCCAGGTTGACTTGGCTTGGGCCAACCCGAACGACAGCAACATCACCAAATACCAGGTCCGCTACGGCGCAGGCGCCACCGTCCCCGCCACCGCCACCTGGGAAGACATCAGCGGCAGCGGCGCCGGCACCACCACCCACACCGTCAGCGGCCTCGCCAATGGCACCCAATACGCCTTCGAAATCCGCGCCATAAACGCGCGCGGCAACAGCGCCGCCTCCACCACGGTGACGGCGACAACGGAGGCCGACACCACGCCGAGCTTCGGCACCGAGACCATCGCCGACCAGAGCTACACCAAGGACACGGCGATAGCCACGCTGACCCTGCCCGAAGCCACCGGCGGCAACGGCACCCTGACCTACAGCCTGAACCCGGCCGCCCCCGCGGGCCTGAACTTCGACGCCACCAACCGCACCCTCACCGGCACCCCGAGCGCGGTCCAGGATGAGACGGCCTACACCTACACCGCCACCGACGCCGACGGCGACACGGCCAGCCTGACGTTCAACATCACCGTCGCCGAGGCGGTCGAGCCGCCCGCCAGCCCCAGCAACCTGATCGCCATAGCCGGCGACACCAGGGTCACCCTGGCCTGGACAGACCCGAACGACCCCACCATCACCGGGTACGAGGTTCTCTACCAATTCGGCTCCGACCCCTGGGAGCCCATCGAGGGCAGCGACGCCACGACCACCCGCCACACCGTGGAGAACCTGGTCAACGGCACGGAGTACACCTTCCAGATCCGCGCCGTGGCCGGCAAAGTCCCGGGCGATCCCTCGATCGCGGTCAAGGCGACGCCGCAGGTGGCGGTTCCCGACGCCCCGGACAACCTGACGGCCACCGCGGGCGACCGCTCGGTGAGCCTGAGCTGGGACCTGCCCACCAACGCCAGCGTGCTGGACAAGGTGCAGGTGCGCCACCAGGCCCGGGGCGAGACCACCTGGGAGCCCTGGACCGACCTGGCCGCGGACGCCACCACCCACACCGTGGCCGACCTGAAGAACGGCCAGGACTACTTCTTCGAAGTGCGCGCGGAGAGCGCGTCCGGCACCGGCCCGGCAGCGCGGACGGCCGGACGGCCGGAGCTGGCGGTTCCCGAAGCCCCCGGCAACCTGACCGCGGCGCCCGGCGACGGCGCGGTAGGCCTGACTTGGGACCTGCCGACCAACACCAGCGAAATCGACAAGATGCAGGTGGCTTACAAGGTGAAGGGCGCGGCGAACTTCCTGCCTTGGGTTGACCTGGCGAAGGACGCCACCAGCCACGACGTCACCGGCCTCACCAACGGCACCGAGTACACGTTCGTCGTGCGCGCGCTGAACGACGCCGGCCGCGGCGCCGAGGCGGAGGTGGACGCGACGCCCGAGGCGGGGCCGGGCAAGGTGCCGTCCGCGCCCGCCGACCTGGCGGCGACGGCGGGCGACACCAAGGTTTCGCTGGCGTGGACCCAGTCCCGCGACAACAGCATCACCAAGTACCAGTTCCGCTACGCCGAAGGCGCGAGCGTACCCGGCACCGAGAGCTGGACCGACGTCGCCGGCAGCGGCGCCGGCACCACCGGCCACACGGTGACCGGCCTGGCCAACGATACCCTGCACGCCTTCGAAATCCGCGCGGTGAACGCCAACGGCGCCGGCGCGGCCTCGGCGGTGACGGCGACGCCGAAGCTGGCGATCCCCGACGCCCCCGGCAACCTGACCGCGGCGCCCGGCGACGGCAAGGTCGGCCTGACCTGGGACCTGCCCACCAACACCAGCGAAATCGACAGGATGCAGGTGGCATACAAGCTGAAGGGCGCGGCGAACTTCCAGCCCTGGGTTGACCTGGCGAAGGACGCGACCAGTTACGAAGTCACCGGCCTGACCAACGGCAGCGAGTACACGTTCATCGTGCGCGCGCTGAACGGCGCGGGCCGCGGCGCCGTGGCGGAGGTGGATTCGACGCCGGTGGCGGTGCCGACCGCGCCGACCGGCCTGGCGGCGGCCCCCGGCGACACCCAGGTCGTCCTGAGCTGGACCCTGCCGGCAAACTCCGGCGCGCTGACCAGGGTGCAGGCGCGCCACAAGGCGGACGCGGCGAAGGACTGGGAGGCCTGGGTTGACCTGGCGGCGAACGCCACCACCCACACCGTGACCGACCTGACCAACGGCGAGCTGTACAACTTCGAGGTGCGGGCGGAGAACGCCTCCGGCCCCGGCGCGGCGGCGTCGGTCTCGGCCACCCCGGTGCCCCCGCTGGTGGCGCCGGGCGCGCCGACCAACCTGAGCGCGGTGCCCGGCGACACCGAGGTGGTGGTGCTGTGGACCCTGCCCACCAACACCAGGCAGATCGACAGCGTCGAGCTGCGCCACAAGGTGAAGACGGACCCCGACACCGGCTGGAGCCAGTGGAGCGCCCTGGCGGGCACGGCGGAGCGCTCCCGGGTGACGGGCCTGGTCAACGGCACCGACTACCTGTTCGAAGTCCGCGCGGTGAACGCCGCGGGCACGGGCCCGTCGGCCAGCGTCGAGGGCACGCCGCAGCTGGCGAAGCCTTCGTCCCCCAGCAACCTGCAGGCCAGCGCCGGCGACACAACGGTGACCCTGACCTGGGACCTGCCGGACAAGGGCACCGTGGACACCATCGACGTGCGCCACAAGAGGAAGACGGACACGGCCTGGGGCCTCTGGACCCTGCTGGCCAAGGACGCCACCACCACCACCGTGACCGCCCTCGACAACGGCGTGACCTACGAGTTCGAGGTCCGCGCCAGCAACCTCGCCGGCAGCAGCGACTCGGTGGCCGTGGACGCCCAGCCGAAGCTGGCGGTCCCCGAAGCCCCGACGAACCTGACGGCAACCGGCGGCAACGCCCAGGTCGAATTGAGCTGGACCCTGCCCACCAACGCCAGCGTGATCGGCGCCGTGCAGGTGCGCTGGAAGGCGACGGCGGACCTGCCGTTCACCGCCAGCGACGCCTGGACCGACCTCGCCGGCACGGCCACCGCCTACACGGCCACCGGCCTGACCAACGGCACCGGCTACACCTTCGCAGTGCGCGCCACCAACACCGCCGGCGACGGCCCCGCGGCCACCGCCTCGGCCACACCGGCGCCAGTGGCGGAACTTGATGTATCGGAGACCAACCTCTGGGTGCCCGGAGGCAGCAGCGATACCTTCACCGTGAAGTTGGCGACCGCGCCCAGCGGCCCGGTTGCGGTGGCGGTGTCCAGCAACGAATCCGATGTGACCGTGAACCCGGCCACCCTGAACTTCTCCACCACGAACTACGCCACGCCCCAAACCGTGACGGTGAACATGGCCGAGTATCGCAGGCCGTTTGGCGGCAATGGCACAGTGGCCCTGAGTGCCAGCGGCGGCGGCTACGACGGCATCGCCGCGTCCGTGCAGGTTGCGTCCGTGCCCGTCTTGAAATCGATCGAGCGGATCAAGCCGACCGAACCGGTCACCAACGCGGATAGAGTGCGCTGGAAAGTCTCCTTCAGCGAGCGCGTCCACTTCGACGACGCGTTCAAGTCCTCGTCGTACGTGATTTCCTACAGTCCGCTGTTGGCGAACCCGCCCGCACCCGTCGTTTCCGCAGGGGCTCTCCTGCCGGGTTGCAATGGCAGCCGAACCTACGACGTGGATATTGGCGACTTTAACGCAATCACCACTCTGGACGACTACAACGGAACGGTCACGCTGACGCTGAAACCGGATGCGAGAATCCGAAGCTGCACCGGCGTGTCGATCGGAGACCGAACGCCGACCGGACCGGTTGAGTCGTTCACGCTGGACAATATCGCGCCAACGGTGGCCATCACGGGCGTTTCAGGCACGGTCACCGCCGCTGTTGACGCCACCTTCACCTTCAGCGAGCCGGTCACCGGCTTCGAGGCCGGCGACATCACGCTGACCAATGCCGACGCTTCGGATTTCGCTCAATCGGGCAGCGGGGACGGGTCGACCTACACCGCCAAGATCACGCCGAAGGCTGCTGGCGAATTCAGCGTTGGCGTGGCGGCAAATGTGGCGAAGGACACCGCGGGCAATGCCAACACGGCCGCGACAACGGTCACCGCAACCTACCAGTTGCCGAACAACCCGCCGGTGGTGGACAAGACCATCCCGGATCAGGAGCTGAACGAGGGCAAGTCCGGCACCGTGGACCTGTCGGCGGTGTTCAGCGACCCCGACAACGACCCGCTGACCTTCAGCGCGGAGTCGAGCGACACCACGCAGGTGACCGTGGCGGTGAATGGGTCCGAGCTCACGTTCACGTCAGTGTCGGCCGGCAAGCCGACGGTGACGGTGACCGCGGACGACGGCCGGGGCGGCACGGTCTCGACCACGTTCACGGTGACGGTGCACGCGTTGCTAAACGATCCGCCGGAGGTCGTCAAGCCGATCGAAGACTTGACGCTGTTGGTTGGCGAAAGTCGGGACGTGGACGTGTCGCTGGTGTTCAACGACCCGGACAAGGACCCGTTGACCTATACGGCAAGCTCGGACGACACGTCGAAGGCGACGGTGACGGTGAAGGCGTCGACGGTGACGGTTGCCGGGGTCGCGGCTGGCGCGGCCACGGTGACGGTGACGGCGGACGACAACAAGTCGGGCACGGCGGACAACGATTTCACCGTGACGGTGGAGGCGGACACCACGCCAAGCTTCGGCACCCAGACCATCGCCGACCAGAACTACACCCGGAACACGGCCATCGCCACGCTGACCCTGCCCGCAGCCACCGGCGGCAACGGCACCCTGACCTACAGCCTCAGCTCGGCCCTCCCGAAGGGCCTGGCCTTCGACGCCGACGCCCGCACCCTCAGCGGCACCCCGACCGAGATCCAGAGTGCGACGGCCTACACCTACACCGTCACCGACGCCGACGGCGACACGGCCAGCCTCAAGTTCACCATCACCGTCGCGGAAGCGGTGGTGCCGCCCGCCAAGCCCAGGAACTTCACCGCCGTAGCCGGCGACACGGAAGTCACCCTGAACTGGGAAGATCCCCGGGACGACAGCATCACCAAGTACCAGATATTCGACTTTGAAAACGTGGGCTTTGACCTGTGGGATGACATTCCGGGCAGCGGCGCCACCACCGCCACCCACACGGTGACCGGCCTGACCAACGGCACCGAGTACACCTTCCAGATCCGCGCCGTGGCCGGCAGCCTGCCGGGCGACGCCTCCGACGCAATCAAGGCGACGCCGCAAGTGGCGGTCCCGGACGCCCCGGAGAACCTGACGGCCACCGCGGGCGACCGCTCGGTGACCCTGAGCTGGGACCTGCCCACCAACGCCAGCGTGCTGGACAAGGTGCAGGTGCGCCACCAGGCCCGGGGCGAGACCACCTGGGAGCCCTGGACCGACCTGGCCGCGGACGCCACCACGCACACCGTGGCCAACCTGAAGAACGGCCAGGACTACTTCTTCGAAGTGCGCGCGGAGAGCGCGTCCGGCACCGGCCCGGCGGCGCGGGTGGCCGGAAGGCCGGAGCTGGCGGTCCCCGGCGCCCCGACCAGGCTCAGCGCCTCGGCGGGCAACGCCGAAGTGGACCTGGCCTGGACGCTGCCCACCAACACCAGCGAGATCGACGCCGTGCAGGTGCGCTGGAAGGCCACGGTGGACCTGCCGTTCGACGACGCCCGCGACAAGTGGACCGACCTGCCGTCCGCCGACGCCACCAGCCACAAGGTCACCGGGCTGACCAACGGCACCGGCTACACCTTCCAGGTGCGCGCCACCAACAGCGCCGGCAACGGCGACCCCGCCACCGGCGCGGCGACCCCGCGGGCGCCGCCGCTGGTTGCGCCGGGCGCGCCGACCAACCTGAGCACGGTGCCCGGCGACACCGAGGTGGTGGTGCTGTGGACCCTGCCCACGAACACCAGCCAGATCGACAGCGTCGAGCTGCGCCACAAGGTGAAGGCGGACCCCGACACCGGCTGGAGCCAGTGGACCTCCCTGGCCGGCACGGCGGAGCGTTCCCGGGTGACGGGCCTGGTCAACGGCACCGACTACCTGTTCGAGGTCCGCGCCGTGAACACCGCGGGCACGGGCCCGTCCGCCAGCGTCGAGGGCACGCCGCAGCTGGCGAAGCCGTCGTCCCCCAGCAACCTGCAGGCCAGCGCCGGCGACACAACGGTGACCCTGACCTGGGACCTGCCGGACAAGGGCACGGTCGACAGCATCGACGTGCGCCACAAGAAGAGGGCGGACACGAGCTGGGGCCAATGGACCCTGCTGGCCAAGGACGCGACCACCCGCACCGTGACCGGCCTCGACAACGGCGTGCCCTACGAGTTCGAGGTCCGCGCCACCAACGCCGCCGGCAGCAGCGACCCGGTGGCCGTGGCCGCCCAGCCGAAGCTGGCGGTCCCGGACGCCCCCGGCAACCTGACCGCCGCCGCGGGCGACGGCGCGGTGGCCCTGACCTGGGACCTGCCCACCAACACCAGCGAAATCGACAAGATGCAGGTGGCCTACCGGGAGTCGGGCGCGGCCAACTACCTGCCCTGGATCGACCTGGCGAAGGACGCCACCAGCTACGACGTCACCGGCCTGACCAACGGCACCGAGTACAACTTCATCGTGCGCGCGCTGAACGGCGCGGGCCGCGGCGCCGAGGCGAAGGTGGACGCGACGCCCGAAGCGCCTCCGGGCAAGGTGCCGTCCGCGCCGGCCGGCCTGGCGGCGACGGCGGGCGACACCAAGGTTTCGCTGGCGTGGACCCAGTCCCGCGACAGCAGCATCACCAGGTACCAGTTCCGCTACGCCGAAGGCGCGTCCGTGCCCGACACCGAGAGCTGGACCGACATCGCCGGCAGCGGCGCCGGCACCACCGGCCACGAAGTGACCGGCCTGACCAACGACACCCTGCACGCCTTCGAAATCCGCGCGGTGAACGCCGACGGCGCCGGTGCGGCCTCGGCCGTCACGGCCACGCCGAAGCTGGCGATCCCCGAAGCCCCCGGCAACCTGACCGCGGCGCCCGGCGACGGCGCGGTGGCCCTGACCTGGGACCTGCCGACCAACACCAGTGAAATCGACAAGATGCAGGTCGCCTACCGGGAGTCCGGCGCGGCGAACTACCTGCCCTGGATTGACCTGGCGAAGGACGCCACCAGTTACGACGTCACCGGGCTGACCAACGGCACCGAGTACAACTTCATCGTGCGCGCGCTGAACGGCGCGGGCCGCGGCGCCGAGGCGAAGGTAGACGCGACGCCCGAAGCGCCTCCGGGCAAGGTGCCGTCCGCGCCGGCCGACCTGGCGGCGACGGCGGGCGACACCAAGGTGGCGCTGGCGTGGACCCAGTCCCGCGACAGCAGCATCACCAAGTACCAGTTCCGCTACGCCGAAGGCGCGTCCGTGCCCGGCACCGAGAGCTGGACCGACATCGCCGGCAGCGGCGCCGGCACGACCGGCCACGAAGTGACGGGCCTGACCAACGACACCCTGCACGCCTTCGAGGTCCGCGCGGTGAACGCCAACGGCGCCGGCGCGGCCTCGGCGGTGACGGCGACGCCGAAGCTGGCGATCCCCGAAGCCCCCGGCAACCTGACCGCGGCGCCCGGCGACGGCAAGGTCGGCCTGACCTGGGACCTGCCGACCAACACCAGCGAAATCGACAGGATGCAGGTGGCACACAAGCTGAAGAGCGCGGCGAACTTCCAGCCCTGGGTTGACCTGGCGAAGGACGCGACCAGCCACGAAGTCACCGGCCTGACCAACGGCAGCGAGTACACGTTCATCGTGCGCGCGCTGAACGGCGCGGGCCGCGGTGCCGAGGCGCAGGTGGACGCGACGCCGGTTGCGGTGCCGACCGCGCCGACCGGCCTGGCGGCGGCCCCCGGCGACACGCAAGTCGTCCTGAGCTGGACCCTGCCGGCAAACTCCGGCTTGCTGACCAAGGTGCAGGCGCGCCACAAGGCGGACACGGCGAAAGATTGGGAGGCCTGGGTTGACCTGGCCGCGAACGCCACCACCCACACCGTGACCGGCCTGACCAACGGCGAGCTCTACAACTTCGAGGTGCGGGCGGAGAACGCCTCCGGCCCCGGCGCGGCGGCGTCGGTCTCGGCCACCCCGGTTCCCCCGCTGGTGGCGCCTGGCGCGCCGACCAACCTGAGCGCGGTGGCCGGCGACACCGAGGTGGTGGTGCTGTGGACGCTGCCGACCAACACCAGGCAGATCGACAGCGTCGAGCTGCGCCACAAGGTGAAGTCGGCCCCCGACACCGGCTGGAGCCAGTGGACCTCCCTGGCCGGCACGGCGGAGCGTTCCCGGGTGACGGGCCTGGTCAACGGCACCGACTACCTGTTCGAGGTCCGCGCGGTCAACACCGCGGGCACGGGCCCGTCGGCCAGCGTCGAGGGCACGCCGCAGCTGGCGAAGCCGTCGTCCCCCAGCAACCTGCAGGCCAGCGCCGGCGACACAACGGTGACCCTGACCTGGGACCTGCCGGACAAGGGCACCGTGGACACCATCGACGTGCGCCACAAGAGGAAGACGGACACAAGCTGGGGCCAATGGACCCTGCTGGCGGCGGACGCCACCACCACCACCGTGACCGCCCTCGACAACGGCGTGACCTACGAGTTCGAAGTCCGCGCCAGCAACGGCGCCGGCAGCAGCGACTCGGTGGCCGTGGACGCCCAGCCGAAGCTGGCGGCGCCCGATGCGCCGACCAACCTGACGGCCACCGCCGGCAACGCCCAGGTCACGCTCAACTGGACGCTGCCGACGAACACGAGTTTCATTGGCAAGGTGGTGGTGCGTTACCGCGAGGCGTCGGAAACCGAATGGGGGACGCCGCAGTTGCTGTCGAGAACGGCGACCTCCTACACGGCAACGGGCCTGACCAACGGCACGGCGTACACGTTCCAGGTGCAGGTGCAGAACAATGCGGGCGAAGGCGCGGCGACGGTGGATGCGACGCCGCGGGCCCCGACTCCAGCGCGCACGCTGACGTTCACCTTCTCCGATGACGGCACCACCACCACCATTGCCGCCTCCGGAAGCCTGGATATGTCTGGCTTCACAGATGTCGGGGATACCGTGCCGCAACACGTCATTTACATCAAGATAGACGATACCGATGAACTCTGGGCTTTTCATCCGGCGTCGCTCGCCAACGGCGCCCCATCTAGGCGCTACGAGGATCTGCCGGACTTCACCAAGACCGGTAGGAGTTCCTTCACGGGTTACAACGAAATCTTAAACCTGGCCAACTACAGCAACGATTTCACCATCCTGTTCAACACCTACCGCAAGTACATGGTCGTGGACAAGGGCAGCCTCAACGGGGACATCTATAACCCGACAGGCAAGACGGTAACGTACTCCGGCACCGTGCTCGATACCTTGGGCGACAACGACTTCCGCATCGAGCTTGCGTTTGGCAATCAGAAGATCGTTTACACGGCAACACCGCCGCCGGTACCCGCCGCGCCCGCCAACCTAGCCGCCGCGCCCGGCGACACCGAAGTCACGCTGAGCTGGAACAACCCGAACGATTCCAGCATCACCAAGTACCAGTTCCGCCAGGCCCAGGGCGCAACCGTGCCCGGCAGCACCGCCTGGACCGACATCACCGGCAGCGGCGCCGGCACCACCAGCCACACGGTCACCGGCCTGACCAATGGCCAGCAATACGCCTTCCAGATCCGGGCGGTGAACAACGGCGGCAACAGCGACGCCTCCGACACCGTCACCGCGACGCCGCGGGTCGACACTGATCCCAGCTTCGGCACCCAGACGATCGCCGACCAGAACTACACCCGGAACACGGCCATCGCCACGCTGACCCTGCCGGAAGCCACCGGCGGCAACGGCACGCTGACCTACAGCCTGAGCCCGAACGCCCCGGCGGGCCTGAACTTCGACGCCACCAACCGCACTCTCACCGGCACCCCGAGCGCGGTCCAGGATGCGACGCAGTACACCTACACCGCCACCGACGCCGACGGCGACACGGCCAGCCTGACGTTCAACATCACCATCGCCAAGGCGGTCGAGCCGCCCGCCAAGCCGAGGAGCCTGGTCGCCACAGCCGGCGACGCGGAAGTCACCCTGATCTGGGCCAACCCCGGTGACGACAGCATCACCAAGTACCAGATTTTCAACTTCGAAACCGTTGGGATCGACCTGTGGGATGACATTCCCGGCAGCGGCGCCGACACCATCACCCACACAGTGACCGGCCTGACCAACGGCACCGAGTACACCTTCCAGATCCGCGCCGTGGCCGGCAGCCTCCCGGGCGACGCCTCCGACGCGGTCAAGGCGACGCCGCAAGTGGCTGTCCCGAACGCCCCGGACAACCTGACGGCCACCGCGGGCGACCGCTCGGTGAGCCTGAGCTGGGACCTGCCCACCAACGCCAGCGTGCTGGACAAGGTGCAGGTACGCCACCAGGCCCGGGGCGAGACGACTTGGGAGCCCTGGACCGACCTGGCCGCGGACGCCACCACCCACACCGTGGCCAACCTGAAGAACGGCCAGGACTACCTCTTCGAAGTGCGCGCGGAGAGCGCGTCCGGCACCGGCCCGGCGGCGCGGGTGGCCGGAACGCCGGAGCTGGCGGTTCCCGGCGCCCCGACCAGGCTCAGCGCCACGGCGGGCAACGCCGAAGTGGACCTGGCCTGGACGCTGCCCACGAATACCAGCGAGATCGACGCCGTGCAGGTGCGCTGGAAGGCCACGGTGAACCTGCCCTTCGACGACGCCCGCGACAAGTGGACCGACCTTCCGTCCGCCGACGCCACCAGCCACAAGGTCACCGGCCTGACCAACGGCACCGGCTACACCTTCCAGGTGCGCGCCACCAACAGCGCCGGCAACGGCGATCCGGCCACCGGCGCGGCGACGCCGCGGGCGCCGCCACTGGTTACGCCCGGCGCGCCGACCAACTTGAGCACGGTGCCCGGCGACACCGAGGTGGTGGTGCTGTGGACCCTGCCGACGAACACCAGCCAGATCGACAGCGTCGAGCTGCGCCACAAGGTGAAGACGGCCCCCGACACCGGCTGGAGCCAGTGGACCTCCCTGGCGGGCACCGCGGAGCGTTCCCGGGTGACGGGCCTGGTCAACGGCACCGACTACGTATTCGAAGTCCGCGCGGTGAACACCGCGGGCACGGGCCCGTCGGCCAGCGTGGAGGGCACGCCGCAGCTGGCGAAGCCTTCGGCCCCGAGCAACCTGCAGGCCAGCGCCGGCGACACCCAGGTGACCCTGACCTGGGACCTGCCGGACAAGGGCACGGTCGACAGCATCGACGTGCGCCACAAGAAGAGGGCGGACACAAGCTGGGGCCAATGGACCCTGCTGGCGGCGGACGCCACCACCCGCACCGTGACCGGCCTCGACAACGGCGTGCCCTACGAGTTCGAGGTCCGCGCCACGAACGCCGCCGGCAGCAGCGACTCGGTGGCCGTGGCCGGAACGCCGAAGCTGGCGGTTCCGGACGCTCCCGGCAACCTGACCGCCACCGTGGGTGACGGCGCGGTGGGCCTGACCTGGGACCTGCCCACCAACACCAGCGAAATCGACAAGATGCAGGTCGCCTACCGGGAGTCGGGCGCGGCGAACTACCTGCCCTGGGTCGACCTGGCGAAGGACGCCACCAGCTACGACGTCACCGGCCTGACCAACGGCACCGAATACAACTTCATCGTGCGCGCGCTGAACGGCGCGGGCCGCGGCGCCGAGGCGAAGGTGGACGCGACGCCCGAGGCGGGGCCGGGCAAGGTGCCGTCCGCGCCCGCCGACCTGGCGGCGACGGCCGGCGACGCCCAAGTGACGTTGACGTGGACCCATGCGCGGAACAACAGCATCACCAAGTACCAGGTCCGCTATGTTGAAGGCGCCAGCGTGCCCGACAGCGAGCCTTGGACCGATATCGCCGGCAGCAACGCCGGCACCACCGGTCACACGGTGACCGGCCTGGCCAACGGCAAGCAACACGCCTTCGAGATCCGCGCGGTGAACGCCGACGGCGCGGGCGCGGCCTCGGCGGTGACGGCGACGCCGAAGCTGGCGATTCCCGACGCCCCCGGCAACCTGACCGCGGCCCCCGGCGACGGGAAGGTCGGCCTGACTTGGGACCTGCCCACCAACACCAGCGAAATCGACGGGATGCAGGTGGCACACAAGCTGAAGAGCGCGGCGAACTTCCAGCCCTGGGTTGACCTGGCGAAGGACGCGACCAGTTACGAGGTCACCGGCCTGACCAACGGCAGCGAGTACACGTTCATCGTGCGCGCGCTGAACGGCGCGGGCCGCGGCGCCGTGGCGGAGGTGGACGCGACGCCGGTAGCGGTGCCGGCCGCGCCGACCGGCCTGGCGGCGGCCCCCGGCGACACCCAGGTCGTCCTGAGCTGGACCCTGCCGACCGGTTCCGGCGTGCTGACCAAGGTGCAGGCGCGCCACAAGGCGGACACGGCGAAGGACTGGGAGGCCTGGGTTGACCTGGCGGCGAACGCCACCACCCACACCGTGACCGGCCTGACCAACGGCCAGCTCTACAACTTCGAGGTGCGGGCGGAGAACGCCTCCGGCCCCGGCGCGGCGGCGTCGGTCTCGGCCACCCCGGTTCCCCCGCTGGTTGCGCCTGGCGTGCCGACCAACTTGAGCACGGTGCCCGGCGACACCGAGGTCGTGGTGCTGTGGACCCTGCCCACGAACACCAGGCAGATCGACAGCGTCGAGCTGCGCCACAAGGTGAAGACGGACCCCGACACCGGCTGGAGCGTGTGGACCTCCCTGGCGGGCACGGCGGAGCGTTCCCGGGTGACGGGCCTAGTCAACGGCACCGAATACCTGTTCGAAGTCCGCGCGGTGAACACCGCGGGCACCGGCCCGTCGGCGAGCGTGGAGGGCACGCCGCAGCTGGCGAAGCCCTCGTCCCCCAGCAACCTGCAGGCCAGCGCCGGCGACACCCAGGTGACCCTGACCTGGGACCTGCCGGACAAGGGCACCGTGGACACCATCGACGTGCGCCACAAGAGGAAGACGGACACGGCCTGGAGCCTCTGGACCCAGCTGGCGGCGGATGCCACCACCAGCACCGTGACCGACCTCGACAACGGCGTGACCTACGAGTTCGAGGTCCGCGCCACCAACGGCGCCGGCAGCAGCGACTCGGTGGCCGTGGACGCCCAGCCGAAGCTGGCGGTGCCGGAAGCCCCGACGAGCCTGACGGCAACCGGCGGCAACGCCCAGGTCGAATTGAGCTGGACCCTGCCGACGAACGCCAGCGTGATCGGCGCGGTGCAGGTGCGCTGGAAGGCCACCGCCGACCTGCCGTTCACCGCCAGCGACGCCTGGACCGACCTCGCCGGCACGGCCACCGCCTACACGGCGACGGGCCTGACCAACGGCACCGGCTACACCTTTGAAGTGCGCGCCACGAACACCGCCGGCGACGGCCCCGCGGCCACGGCCGCGGCCACACCGGCGCTGCCGCTGGCTATTGCGGTGTCGCCGGACAGCCTCCAGATCAGGCCGGCCGGCAGCGCCTCCTTCACCGCGGCTCTGTCCGTCGCGCCGAGCGGCACGGTGACCGTGGCCGTCACCAGCAACGACAGCGACGTGACGGTGGATTCGGCTTCATCCAGCCTGACCTTCACCGCCGCGAATTACGCGACGCCTCAAACGGTGACCGTGAGCATGGTTACGAACCCGGACGACGGCAACGCGACCATCAACCTGGCCGCCAGCGGCGGAGGCTACGCCGGCGTGACCGCCTCGGTGGCGGTGAGCCTGGAGCCCGTGCCCAGCTTCGGCACGCAGACGGTGGCGGACCAGACCTACAGCCAGGATCTGGCCATCACCACCTTGAACCTGCCCGAAGCCACCGGCGGCGACACCCCGCTGACCTACACGCTGACGCCAACGCCCCCGGCAGGATTGGTCTTCGACGCCGCAAACCGCACCCTCGCCGGCACGCCGACCGCGGTCCAGGTTGCGACGCCATACACCTACACCGTCACCGATGACAACGGCGACGCGGCAAGCCTCACGTTCAACATCACAATCACCTTGCCGCCGGCGCCGGACGCGCCCACCGGCTTGGCCGCGGTGGGCAGCGACTCCACGGTCACATTGACCTGGACGGACCCGGGCAACACCTCCATCACCAAGTACCAGTTCCGCTACCGTGAAGGCCCAACCGTGCCCGACACCGCCGGCTGGGAGGACATCCCCGGCAGCGATGACACGACCACAACGCACCAAGTGACCGGTCTCCTCAACGGTTTCGAATACGCGTTCCAGATCCGCGCGGTGAACGCCGGCGGCGAGAGCGCCCCCTCGGCAACGGTGACGGCAAGGCCGTCGATCGAGGGTCGACCGCCCCCCGCGACCATAGTCAGCGTGGGTCCGGGCACCAACGACAAAGACCTCGACATTGTCTGGAACTGGAGCCTCGGCAATTCGCCATGCACAATCAATTCCTACACGATCGAATACAAGAGAAGCGATACCTCCGAGTGGAACGACCACGCCGCATTTGAGCCGAACTCGCCAGAGCATGGGGTGTTTGAATTCTATGAGGACCTTGGTACCGGGGTCACCAACAAGCGCAACACGATCAACTTGCAGACCCTTGGTCACAATCCCGGTGAGGTCGGCGTAACGCTGGATGACACCCCTTACGATGTCCGTATCCGCATCTGGTCACTCGTCTGCTTTGAGTTGGACCAAGACTATCCAGACCACGAAAGCGGCAGGCCGCTCTACCTGCTGGGCAAGCCGACCAGCTTCACCGCAACCGCGGGTGACGCGAAGGCGACGCTGGCGGCAACAGTGGCGCAGCGCGGCCCGGCGATCCAGAAGTGGCAGTACACCTACAAAGTGGGCGCCGCCGGCACCTACATTGACTGGACCGACATCGCCGACAGCGCTTCCTTGACGATTTCCGACAAGGACGTCTCGGGCCTGACCAACGGCACCACCTATACCTTCAAGGTGCGCGGGGTTCACGAGCAAGGCGCGGGCGCCGAGTCGGATGAAGTGACGGTAACGCCGGTGCCCGCGGTGAACACCCCGCCGACGGCTTCCGACAACACCGTCACCACGGACGAAGACACCGCCTACACCTTCGACGCCACCGACTTCAACTTCAGTGACGTGGACAGCGGCGACACCCTCGCCAGCGTGAAGATCACCGGTCTTGAAACCGCCGGCGCATTGCAACTCAGCGGCGCCGATGTGACCCAGGACCAGGTGATCACCGCCGCCGATATTGACGGCGACAACCTGACCTTCACCCCGGCGGCCAACGCGAACGGCGATCCCTACGCAACGTTCCAGTTCAGTGTGAACGACGGCACGGACGACAGCACCGCGTCCTACACGATGACGATCGACGTCACCGCGGTGAACGACGCGCCGACCGTGGCGAACGCGATCGGTGCTCGCTCGGTGGCCGCCGGCTCGACGCTGACCGTGGAGCTCGAGACGGCCGGCAGCGAGGTGTTCAACGACGTCGACGGCGACACGCTGACCTATTCGGCGTCTTCCGCCACCGAGACCGCGGCGACGGTGACCGTGGACAACGACGCGAACACGATCACCCTCAGTGGCGTCGCGGCGGGCACTTCGGAGATCACCGTGACCGCGGCCGACGGCAACGGCGGCACGGTGGACGACACCTTCACACTGACGGTGACGGCCGCGCCGCCGACGAACACCCCACCGACGGCTTCCGACAGCACGGTCACCACGGACGAAGACACCGCCTACACGTTTGACGCCGCCGACTTCAACTTCAGCGACACCGACAGCGGCGACACCCTCGCCAGCGTGAAGATCACCGGTCTTGAAACCGCCGGCGCGTTGCAGCTCAGCGGCGCCGATGTGACCCAGGACCAGGTGATCACCGCCACCGATATTGACGGCGACAACCTGACCTTCACCCCGGCGGCCAACGCGAACGGCGCCCCCTACGCAACATTCGAGTTCAGCGTGAACGACGGCACGGACGACAGCACGGCGTCCTACACGATGACGATCGACGTCACCGCGGTGAACGACGCGCCGACCGTGGCGAACGCGATCGGCGCCCGCACCGTGGCCGCCGGCTCGGACCTGTCCGTGGAGCTCGAGACGGCCGGCAGCGAGGTGTTCAACGACGTCGACGGCGACACGCTGACCTATTCGGCGTCTTCCGCCACCGAGACCGCGGCGACCGTAACCGTGGACAACGACGCGAACACAATCACGCTGACCGGCGTCGCGGCGGGCACGTCGGTGATCACCGTCACCGCGGCCGACGGCAACGGCGGCAGCGTCACCGACACCTTCACCTTGACCGTGACCTCGGACCCCGGCCCGACGAACACCCCGCCGACGGCTTCCGACAGCACGGTCACCACGGACGAAGACACCGCCTACACGTTTGACGCCGCCGACTTCAACTTCAGCGACACCGACGCCGGCGACACCCTCGCCAGCGTGAAGATCACCGGTCTTGAAACCGCCGGCGCATTGCAACTCAGCGGCGCCGATGTGACCCAGGACCAGGTGATCACCGCGGCCAACATTGACGGCGACAACCTGACCTTCACCCCGGCGGCCAACGCGAACGGCGACCCCTACGCGACCTTCGAGTTCAGCGTGAACGACGGCACCGACGACAGCACCGCGTCCTACACGATGACGATCGACGTCACCGCGGTGAACGACGCGCCGACCGTGGCGAACGCGATCGGCGCTCGCTCGGTGGCCGCCGGCTCGACGCTGACCGTGGAGCTCGAGACGGCCGGCAGCGAGGTGTTCAACGACGTTGACGGCGACACGCTGACCTATTCGGCGTCTTCCGCCACCGAGACCGCGGCGACGGTGACCGTGGACAACGACGCGAACACGATCACCCTCAGTGGCGTCGCGGCGGGCACTTCGGCCATCACCGTCACCGCGGCCGACGGCAACGGCGGCAGCGTCACCGACACCTTCACCTTGACCGTGACCTCGGACCCCGGCCCGACGAACACCCCACCGACGGCTTCCGACAACACGGTCACCACCAACGAAGACACCGTTTACACCTTCGACGCCGCCGACTTCAACTTCAGCGACATCGACAGCGACGACACCCTCGCCAGCGTGAAGATCACCGGTCTTGAAACCGCCGGCGCATTGCAACTCAGCGGCGCCGATGTGACCCAGGACCAGGTGATCACCGCTGCCGATATTGACGGCGACAACCTGACCTTCACCCCGGCGGCCAACGCGAACGGCGCCCCCTACGCAACATTCGAGTTCAGCGTGAACGACGGCACGGACGACAGCACGGCGTCCTACACGATGACCATCGACGTGACGCCGGTGAACGACGCGCCGACCGTGGCGAACGCGATCGGCGCTCGCTCGCTGGCCGCCGGCTCGACGCTGACCGTGGAGCTCGAGACGGCCGGCAGCGAGGTGTTCAACGACGTCGACGGCGACACGCTGACCTATTCGGCGTCTTCCGCCACGGAGACCGCGGCGACGGTGACCGTGGACAACGACGCGAACACGATCACGCTGACCGGCGTCGCGGCGGGCACTTCGGAGATCACCGTGACCGCGGCCGACGGCAACGGCGGCACGGTGAACGACACCTTCACACTGACGGTGACGGCCGCGCCGCCGACGAACAACCCGCCGACGGCTTCCGACAGCACGGTCACCACGGACGAAGACACCGCCTACACGTTTGACGCCGCCGACTTCAACTTCAGCGACGTCGACAGCGGCGACACCCTCGCCAGCGTGAAGATCACCGGCCTCGAAACCGCCGGCGCGTTGCAACTCAGCGGCGCCGACGTGACTCAGGACCAGGTGATCACCGCGGCCAACATTGACGGCGACAACCTGACCTTCACCCCGGCGGCCAACGCGAACGGCGACCCCTACGCAACGTTCCAGTTCAGTGTGAACGACGGCACGGACGACAGCACCGCGTCCTACACGATGACGATCGACGTCACCGCGGTGAACGACGCGCCGACCGTGGCGAACGCGATCGGCGCTCGCTCGGTGGCCGCCGGCTCGACGCTGACCGTGGAGCTCGAGACGGCCGGCAGCGAGGTGTTCAACGACGTTGACGGCGACACGCTGACCTATTCGGCGTCTTCCGCCACCGAGACCGCGGCGACCGTAACCGTGGACAACGACGCGAACACGATCACGCTGACCGGCGTCGCGGCGGGCACGTCGGAGGTCACCGTGACCGCGGCCGACGGCAACGGCGGCACGGTGGACGACACCTTCACACTGACGGTGACGGCCGCGCCGCCGACGAACACCCCACCGACGGCTTCCGACAGCACGGTCACCACGGACGAAGACACCGCCTACACGTTTGACGCCGCCGACTTCAACTTCAGCGACACCGACAGCGGCGACACCCTCGCCAGCGTGAAGATCACCGGTCTTGAAACCGCCGGCGCGTTGCAGCTCAGCGGCGCCGATGTGACCCAGGACCAGGTGATCACCGCCACCGATATTGACGGCGACAACCTGACCTTCACCCCGGCGGCCAACGCGAACGGCGCCCCCTACGCAACATTCGAGTTCAGCGTGAACGACGGCACGGACGACAGCACGGCGTCCTACACGATGACGATCGACGTCACCGCGGTGAACGACGCGCCGACCGTGGCGAACGCGATCGGCGCCCGCACCGTGGCCGCCGGCTCGGACCTGTCCGTGGAGCTCGAGACGGCCGGCAGCGAGGTGTTCAACGACGTCGACGGCGACACGCTGACCTATTCGGCGTCTTCCGCCACGGAGACCGCGGCGACCGTAACCGTGGACAACGACGCGAACACAATCACGCTGACCGGCGTCGCGGCGGGCACGTCGGTGATCACCGTCACCGCGGCCGACGGCAACGGCGGCAGCGTCACCGACACCTTCACCTTGACCGTGACCTCGGACCCCGGCCCGACGAACACCCCGCCGACGGCTTCCGACAGCACGGTCACCACGGACGAAGACACCGCCTACACGTTTGACGCCGCCGACTTCAACTTCAGCGACGTCGACAGCGGCGACACCCTCGCCAGCGTGAAGATCACCGGCCTCGAAACCGCCGGCGCGTTGCAACTCAGCGGCGCCGACGTGACCCAGGACCAAGTGATCACCGCGGCCAACATTGACGGCGACAACCTGACCTTCACCCCGGCGGCCAACGCGAACGGCGACCCCTACGCAACCTTCCGGTTCTCGGTCAACGACGGCGAAGCCGACAGCACGGCGTCCTACACGATGACCATTGACGTCACCGCCGTGAACGACGCGCCCACCGTTGCGAACGCGATTCCGAACCAGACCGCGGTTGTGGCCAGCGCCTTCAGCTACGCCTTCCCGGCGAACACCTTCGCGGATGTGGACAACGAGACCTTGACCTACACCGCGCAGAAGTCCGACGGCACCGCGCTGCCGACCTGGTTGAGCTTCGCCGCGGCCACGCGCACCTTCTCCGGCACGCCGCAGACGGCCGATGAAGGCACGTTGTCGGTGCAGGTGACTGCGAACGACGGCAACAACGGCCAAGTCTCGGATACCTTCGATATCACGGTGGTCGGACCGCCGGACGCGCCCACCGGCCTGGCTGCGGAAGCGGGCGACGCACAGGTCACCTTGAGCTGGAACGACCCGAGTGATTCCAGCATCACGAACTACCAGGTCCGCTACGCCGTCGGCTCAAGCGTGCCGTCCACCACCGCCTGGGTGGACATCACGGGAAGCGGCGCCACGACCACCAGTCACGTCGTGACCCGACTGACGAACGGCACCCAGTACGCGTTCGAAATCCGCGCGGTGAACGCCGCCGGCCCCGGTGACGCCGCCAGCACGACGCGCACGCCGGTCATGGCCCGCACGCTGACGTACACCTTCTCCGATGACGGCACGACCGTGACCATCGCCGCCTCGGGCAGTGTGGATCTCAGCGGCTTTGATTATGTTTATACCGAGGGTTTTGTTCCCGCCGGCCAGCCATCCGTCAGGATGGACCGGATGGGCGCTTGGAGAATCAATCCGGCCGATCAAATATCGTTCAGGAACTTCGACTCACTGCCGACCATCGTGACCACTGGCCGAGGATC
This sequence comes from Candidatus Multivoraceae bacterium, assembly GCA_965219625.1. Lineage (GTDB taxonomy): Bacteria > Acidobacteriota > Thermoanaerobaculia > Multivoradales > Multivoraceae > Multivorans. The sequence goes on from OZ244782.1 coordinate 3,330,537, forward strand.
CTTGAGTAGTTCCGTTGATCTCACTCGGATGAGTAACTACACCGCCAATTTCCACATCTCATTCGATACATCCGATGACTATCTCCAGTTGGACCACGACAATTTCACAACCAGATATGGCGCCGTTTACGCGATAACGGACGGTCTGGCGACCTTCACGGGCACCCTGCTCAACAGCTTGCTGGACGATGACTTCCACATCGAACACAGCATTGGCAATCAGAAGATCGTCTTCACGACGACGAGAACTGCGACGAGGCCGGACGCGCCAACCGGTCTGGCTGCGGTGGCGGGCGACACCAAGGTCGATCTGACCTGGGACAACCCGAGCGACGACAGCATCACCAGGTACGAGTTGCGCTACGGCGACGGCTCTACCGTGCCGGACAGCGCGACCTGGACGCGAATCGCAGGCAGCGGCGCCACGACGACCACCCACAGCGTGACGGGTCTGACCAACGGCACTCAGTACGCCTTCGAGATCCGCGCGGTGAACGCCATCGGCAACAGCAACGCCTCGGACGAGGTGACGGCCACGCCGGTTGCCCCGACGAACAACCCGCCGACGGCTTCCGACAACACGGTCACCACCAACGAGGACACCGCCTACACGTTTGGCGCCGCCGACTTCAACTTCAGCGACGTCGACACCGGGGACACGCTCGCCAGCGTGAAGATCACCGGCCTCGAAACCGCCGGCGCGTTGCAGCTGAGCGGCGTTGACGTGACCCAGGACGAGGTGGTCACCGCGGCGGACATCGACGCCGACAACTTGGTCTTCACCCCGGCGGCCAACGCGAACGGCGACCCCTACGCGACCTTCGAGTTCAGCGTGAACGACGGCGCCGACGACAGCGCCGCGTCCTACACGATGACGATCGACGTCACGCCGGTGAACGACGCGCCGACCGTGGCGAACGCGATCGGCGCCCGCTCGGTGGCGGCGGGCTCGACGCTGACCGTGGAGCTTGAGACAGCCGGCAGCGAAGTCTTCAACGACGTTGACGGCGACACGCTGACCTACTCGGCGTCTTCCGCCACCGAGGCCGCGGCGACGGTTACGGTGGACAACGACGCGAACACGCTCACGCTGAACGGCATCGCGGCGGGCACGTCGGAGATCACCGTCACAGCAAGCGACGGCAACGGCGGCACGGTCACCGACACGTTCACCTTGACGGTGACGACGGAGCCGCCTCCGAACAACGCGCCGACGGTGTCCAACGCGATTGCCGACCAGTCCGTGGCAGCCGGCTCGACGGTCACAGTGGAGCTCGAGACGTCGGGCAGCGAAGTGTTCACCGATGCGGACGGCGATGATCTGACCTACACGGTGTCGTCGAGCGACGCTGAGAAGGCGACAGCCGAGGTGTCCGGTTCGACGGTTTCGGTGACCGGCGTGGCTGCGGGAACGGCGGACATCACGGTGACGGCTGACGACAGCAACGGCGGCACGGTCACCGACACCTTCACGGTGACGGTGACGACGGAGCCGCCTCCGAACAGCGCGCCGACGGTGGCCAACGCGATCGCTGACCAGTCGGTGGAGGTCGGCTCGACGTTCACGGTGGAGCTCGAGGCGTCCGGCAGCGAGGTGTTTGCGGACGCGGACGGTGACGATCTGAGCTACGCCGCGTCGTCGAGTGCTGAGTCCACGACGACGGTGTCGGTGGACAACGACGCGAACACGGTGACGGTGACGGGTGTTGCCGCCGGTGGGGCGACGATCACGGTGACGGCTGACGACGGCAAGGGCGGCACGGTGGACGACATGTTCGACGTGACGGTGTTCGACGTCGCCGAACCGGCAGTTCTCCGTATCGCGGACACGAGCGCCTCCGAAGGGGACGGTGCGCTCGAGTTCCCGGTCACGCTGAGTGCCGCGCAAGCCGTAGCCGTGACGGTCGACTGGAGCACTTCGGGCGGAACGGCGACGCCGGGCGCCGGCAACGACTACATCGAAGCGAGCGGCACGGTGACCTTCGATGCCGGTGAGACGGCCCAGACTCTGCGTGTGACGATTCTCGACGACGAGATGAACGAGGAAGACGAGACCGTCCTCGTCACTCTGAGCGCGCCAACGAACGCGATCCTCGAAGACGGCCGGGAAACGGCGACCGGCACGATTCGTGACGACGACGAAGTTCGTCCGGCGGATCCCGAAGTCCGGATCGCCGACGGCGCCGCTACCGAGTCGGCGGCGCAGATCGTCTTCACCGCTACGCTCGATCGAGCAGCCACCGCGACGGGCACGGTCCGCTGGTCCACGTCGGACGGTAGCGCGACGGCCGGCCTCGACTACGTCGAGAGCAGCGGGACCTTGACCTTCGAGCCGGGCCAGACGACCGCCAGCATTCCGGTCGCCCTGGTCGACGACCTGCTCGAGGAAGGCGTCGAGACGTTCCGTGTCACGCTCTCCGATCCGGTCAACCTGACGATCGCGACCGGCGCCGCGAACGGAGTCATCGGCGACGACGACGGTCCCGCAGTCGCCGAGACCTGGCTTACGCGCTTCGCCCGTACGGCCGGCACGCAGGCGCTCGAGGCGGTCGAGGAAAGGGTGACGGAGCAGCGCGGATTACGCACCTCGCACGTCACGATCGCGGGGCGCCGGATCGATCTGTCCGCTGACGAGGCGGAAGACGGCAGCGGCGCGAACAGGAGAGGTCTCCACGCCGGCGGTCAGTTGCAAGGGCCGTCGAGTCCTCTGGGAGGCGCCGGGAGTCCGAGCTTGGATTCGTCGGCCTTCGGGAGCGAGTTCGACCGGCTGGGAGCGCCTCTCGGCGCCCAGGGTGGCGCTCCGGATGGTGGAATGAGCGGTGATCGCGGTCGTGGTAGCACGCTCGGCGGTCTCCTCCTGAGCAGCTCCTTCGAGTTGAACAGCTTCCAGGATGAGGACGAGCCGGCGGAGGAGAGCACGGGTGGCTACGGCTGGTCCATCTGGGGCCGCGGGGCCGTCACCCACTTCGGCGGCGGCCAGAACGACCTGTCGATCAACGGCAGCGTGACGACCGGTACTCTGGGCATGGACTTCGAGCGCGGGCGCGTCGTCTTCGGCGTCGCCGCTTCCCACACCGTTGGCAAGGGCGACCTCTTCGGGCACGGTGGCGGCGGTGAAGTTGCTCAAGAGACGGATCTGGAGAGCACGCTCGTCACGGGCCTCCCGTATCTGAGAGTCTCTCTCGGCGAGAACATGGCGATCTGGGGCGCGCTTGGCCATGGCGAGGGCACGATGACGATGGGCCGGGAGGGCCTCGGCTCGGTCGAGACGGATATCGGAATGGACATGGGTGTCTTCGGCTTCCGGCGCGATCTGAGGAAGAACGCCTCGCAGTGCCGCTGCTTCGACCTCGCGATCAAGTCGGATGTCCTCCTTCTCAACGCGACCTCCGAGCAGCTCGTCGGTCTGCCGGGGTTGTCGCGGGACGTGAGCCGCATGCGTCTGATGATGGAAGGTTCGAGGACGCAGCAGCTCAAGTCGGGCGGCCTGTTCGTTCCGTCGCTCGAGCTGGGTGTTCGCTATGACGGCGGCGACGCGGAGACCGGAGGCGGCATGGAGGTGGGCGCTGGCCTGAGCTACGCCGATCCGCCGCGTGGCCTGCAGGTCGAGCTGAAGGGGCGGTCGCTCCTGACCCACCAATCCGGCGAGTTGACGGAATGGGGCGTCTCCGGGGCTGTCCGCTTCGACCCCTCGAGCCAGGGCCTGTCCTTCAACGTGAGTTCCTCCCTCGGCAATGCCTACAGCGGCGTCGGCCAACTCTGGCAACAGCAGCAGACGCAGTCCCACTTCGGCTACGGCGGGGGTCCGATGAACTCAACGACCGAGGTCGATCTCGGCTACCGCCTGGGCGGGCTGGGCGATCGGGTGAAGCTCATGCCGTATCTCGGCGCGGGCATTTCCGACCAGTCGGGGCACGCCTACCGCTTCGGCGCCCGATTCCGTCTCTGGGATTCTCTGGAGGTCGGCCTCGAAGGCGCCCAACGCGTCGGCAACGGCTCTCCCAGCTTCGTCGTCGGCCTGCGCGGTTCGTTGTTCTGGTAGCGGTCGCTCCAGGGCCGTCAGAATCCGTCATCGCCTGACGCCGACCCGGAGGGTCGCGGTCGCGTCGCCTCAGCTCTGAAGCTCGGCGAGCATGCGGAGGCTCTGCCGTATCTCCTCCGGGGTCGCGCCGGGGACACCGCAGCGGGCGATCAGGTGCGTCATCCCGACCCGCTCGCGATACGTCTCGATACCGCCTCGTACCTCGCCGGGGTCGCCGACGATCGCCCAGTTCGAGATGTCCGCGACGTCCTCCTCTCGCACGAGCCGCGTTGCGGAGCGGGAGAGACGGATCGCCTGCGCGACGAGCGCAGTGCGCACGCGTTCGCTTGCGGCCGGGTCGTTCGACACGAAGACGGTCCGCATCACCGGGACGAGCGGGAACGCCGCGTCCTCGGGCAATGCCGCCCGGTGCCGTTCATGGTTCGTGAGCAACCGGCCGAGCGGTTCGAGCGGGGACGACAGGTAGGGGAGCCCCAGCTTGCCGGCCTGTTCGAGCGCGAGCGGGCCGAACGCGGCGACCCAGAGTTCGGGATGCGGCTGTTGGATCGGCAGGGGTGCGATCCGGATCATCTGCCGAGCGTCGCCTTCGCCGACTTCGATCGCTTCGCCGAGCCAGGCCCGTCGCATGACGTCCAGCGATTCGCTGAAGCGCTCCCGCTTCGTCCTCGGGTCGACCTCGAAGGCGGCGAACAACGCCGGGCGAAAGCCGCGTCCCAAACCGAGGATGACGCGTCCTCCGGAGAGCCGGTCGAGCACGGCGACCTCCTCGGCCGCCTGAAGTGCGTTCCGCACCGGCAGCAGGTAGGACGTCGTGCCGAGCCGAAGGCGCTCCGTGCGGGCGGCCGCCGCGGCGAGGACGACGAGCGGCGAGGGGCATGCTTCGCCGCCGGTGAAATGGCTCTCGGGCAGGAAGAGCGAGTGAAAGCCGAGCGCCTCCGCAAACTCGGCCTGACCGGCGATCGCGTCGACCTCGTCGCCCAGCCGTTCGACCCAGGGGGTCAGTCCGATCTCGATGCCTGGCCTCCCGCTTCCTCGGCAGGTCTCAGCCAGTCCGCCAGTCGCCGAAACTCCCGCCGGCGTCGCCGAGTTCGGCGAGTAGCGCCGAGGGCTGCCAGAACTCGTCTCCCGTCTGGTCCGCGAACTCACGCATCCGCGCGGCGATTCGGCCGAGGCCCACGCTGTCGCCCCAGTGCATCGGTCCTCCCCGGTAGACCGGCCAGCCGTAGCCGTTCACCCAGATCACGTCGATGTCCGAGGGCCGGATGGCGATCCCCTCTTCGAGGATCCTCGCGCCCTCGTTGACCATCGGGTAGAGGCAGCGCTCGAGAATCTCGTCTTCGCCGACATCCCGCTGGGCGATGCCGCGCCCGGCGCCGAAGTCGGCGATCATCCGCTCGACCTCCGGGTCGGGGGCAGAGGCTCGCGTCTGGGCGTCGTAGACGTAGTAACCGCGGCCGTTCTTCTGGCCCCGCCTGCCGGACTCGCAGAGGATGTCCCGCACGTCGCGCGAGGCGGACTCTTCCTCGTTCCAGCCGATATCCAGGCCGGCGAGGTCGCTCATCGCGAACGGGCCCATCGGGAAACCGAAGTCGTAGAGCACGCGGTCGACGTCGTAGTACTTCGCGCCCTCGAGGATGATCTGCTGTGCCTGTTGCTGGCGTTGGTAGAGGATCCGGTTGCCCACGAAGCCGCGGCAGACCCCGACGAGCACGGGCACCTTGCCGATCTGCTTCGAGATCGTCATCGAGGTGTGGATGACGTCCTTCGCCGTCTTCTCGCCGCGGACGACTTCGACGAGCCGCATGACGTTCGCGGGCGAGAAGAAGTGCATGCCGATCACGTCCTCCGGCCTCGACGTCACGCCGGCGATCTCGTTCACGTCGAGGGCGGAGGTGTTCGTCGCGAGGATCGCCCCCGGCTTCACGATCCGATCCAGGCTGGCGAAGATCTCCTTCTTGAGCGCCATGTTCTCGAAAACCGCTTCGATGACCAGGTCGCAGTCGGCGAGGGCTTCGCGGTCCGTGACGCCCTGGAGCAGGCCCATCCTCTCCTCGACCTCGTCCATCGTCATCCGGCCGCGGCTGGCGGTGCGCTCGTAGTTCTTGCGGATGACGCCGAAGCCGTGGTCGAGCCGGTTCTGCTCGGCCTCGACGATCGTCACGCGGATGCCGCGGTTCGCGAAGTTCATCGAGATGCCGCCGCCCATCGTTCCGCAGCCGAGCACGCCGACCCGGCGGATGTCGCGCAGCTTCGTATCGCGCGGCACGTCGGGCACCTTGCCCGCCTCGCGCTCGGCGAAGAAGTAGTAGCGCTGAGCGATCGACTGCCTGCCCTTCATCAGCTCGGCGAACAGCTTGCGCTCGAGATCGAGCGCGTCGTCGAACGACAGGTCGAGCCCGGCCTCGATCGCGCGGACGTTCGCTTCCGGGGCCTCGAAGCCACGAGTGCGGCGCGCTATCCGGCGCCGAAAGTCGTCGAAGATCTGTCGATTCGACCTCGCCTCGATCACCTTCTCCTCGAGGTCGCGGATCTTCCGCAGCGGGCTTCCCGCGGCGATCAGCTTCTCGGCGAAGGCGATGCCGCCCTCGAACGGCTCATCGACGATCTCATCGATGAGCCCGGCGGCGAGAGCTTCGTCGGCGCCGACCGGGTTGCCGATCGCGCACATCTCGAGCGCCTTCGGATAGCCGACCAGGCGCGGCAACCGCTGCGTACCGCCGGCGCCGGGCAGGATCCCGAGCTTGACCTCGGGCTGGCCGAAGCGCGCCGAGGCGACGCCGACTCGGTAATGACAGGCCATCGCCGTCTCCAGCCCGCCGCCGAGCGCGGTGCCGTGGATGGCCGCAACGACCGGCTTCCGCGAGCCTTCCATGCCCTCGATCGCCTCGTTCAGCCCCGGCGCCTTCATCGGTTTGCCGAACTCGGTGATGTCGGCGCCGGCGATGAACGTGCGGCCGCGGCAGACGAGGAGGATCGCGGCCACGTCGTCGTCCGCGGCGGCTTGCTCGAGCCCGGCGACCAGGCCGGCCCGGACGCCATGGCTGAGGGCGTTGACCGGCGGATTGTCGATGACGAGGAGGGCAATCTTGCCGCGGACTTCGTAGTCGACCATGTCTGTCAGTTGGGTCATCTTCCGAGGGTCTCCTGGCGCGCGGCGCCGAGTGTCTTCCTGTTGGGCCGGGCAGGCCGGCGAAATGGCGAGAGCGAAGCAGCTGGTCTGGGGCCCGTGCTCGGCGGGACTCAAGCGCCAAGCGCAGCAGGGGATTGCCAGTTCGTGGAGGCTAACAGCTTGCGCAGCGACCGTCCGGCCGACGCGGGCTCTGATGAGCGTGTGCGGCGGGGAGGAGCGTCTCGATCCTGCTAATGTCTTGCCCCCGTTCGTGTTCGGCAGCTTCTGCGCCCCTTTGTTCGTGACTCGGAAAGCCCATCGCATCCGCGCCTTCTCCGCGGCGAGGGCGAACTCGTTCGGCGGCGTCCTGCTCGTCGTTTTCGGCGCCTGCGGCGGTTCGCCCGGCCTGGACTTCGAGCCGTACGCGATTCCGCCGGATGCAGCAGACATCGGCGCCCGCCTCGCGCGGCCGAACGTCGTCATCTTCCTCGTCGACACTCTGCGGGCGGATCGCCTGGGGGTTTACGGCTACGACAAGCCGACGTCGCCGGCGCTCGACGCCTTTGCGGATGGCGCCGTCGTCTTCGAGAACGCCTGGGCGGAGTCGGCCTGGACTCGGCCCTCCGTGGCATCGATGTTCACGGGGCTGCTGCCGACATCTCATCGCGCCGTCGATCGCGATTCGATGCTCCCCGAGCAGGCGGCGACGCTCGCCGAGATCCTCACGGCCTACGGCTGGGAGTCGTTCGGGCTCACCCGCAACGAGAACGCTGGCCGGTCCTTCGGGTTTGCCCAGGGCTTCTCGGAGTTTCGCAACGTTCGGAGCCAGGACGACGAGCCGCTCGTCGACAGAGCGCTCGCCTGGCTGGACGATCGTTCGAAGGAGCGGCCGTTCTTCGTCCACATTCACACCGTCGGTCCGCACGCCCCGTACGACCCGCCGCTCGAACTCGCGGAAGCGTTCCGTGCCGACGAGGCGCCGGAGCGCTATCGGCGGCTCAGGTACATTCAGCGACTCGACGGGGGCCTGGAGGAACCCGAAGCGCGGACCGCGGAGCTTCTTTCCCGGCTCTACGACGCGGAAGTTGCGGAGAACGACCGCCTCTTCGGGCGCCTCCTCGCCGAACTCGAAGCCCGGCGCCTGTTGGAGGACACGGTCGTCATCTTCGTTTCCGATCACGGGGAGGAGTTCGGCGAACACGAGAGATGGGGTCACGGAAACGCCCTGTACGAGGAGTCGCTGCGGATCCCGTTCGTCATCCGCCTGCCCGGGGTGGCGCCGAGGCGGATCGACGGTCCGGCGCAGCTCGTCGATCTGGCGCCGACCTTGCTCGGTTACCTGGGAATCGAGGCGCCGCCGAGCGACGGTCGGGATCTCCTCCTGGCGGAAAGCGCCGGCGACGGCCGGCGGGACGTCTGGGCGCATCTCGACCTGGACGGACGACGGAGCGCGGCGCTGATCAGAGGGCGTTACAAGCTCGTCCTGCCGCAGACCCGGTCTGCCGGGGGCTCCGGGCCGATGCTGTTCGACCTGGAGGCGGATCCGGAGGAACTTGCGAACCTGGCGCTCGAACTGCCCCGGGTGACGGAACGGATGCTCGAACTGCTCGACGAAGGGGGGTTCATCGGCGAGGTCGAGCCGATCGCCGAGCTTCCCGAGGACGAGCTGGACCCGGAGCTTCGGCGCCAACTCGAGGCGTTGGGCTACCTCGACTGACGAGGGTTGCCTCCGGCGCCGGAAGCGGTCACGTCGAGGGTCAGCGTTGCCGTCGGCGAACCGTTCTGGGCGAACCAGGCGACCCCCTCGGCGACGAGGTCGATCTCGACGGTGTAGCGGCCGGGCTCCGCTGGGGCGATCAGTTCGAGGGTCAACTCTTCTCGCTGGCCCGGCGCGATTTCGCCGGGAAGCGCCAGGCGATACCAGTCGTAGTCGACAACCGCGCCGTCCGAGTCGTTCAGGTGCGCCCCCAGCCGGGTGGCGCCCGGGACCCCGCCGCTCTCGTCGAGCCAGCGCGCTTCGCCCTCGTTGACCACGCGGACGGGTACGGCGACGGGGGCGCCAGGCGTCGTCTCCATCCGGCGGTCGCCCAGCAGTTCGATTCCGGCCCGCAGTCCTCCGGGTTGGCGGCTGGTCGGCCGGAACGCGCCCTTGTAGAGGAGGATGAAGTGGTTGCCCAGGAGCGCCTGCGCGTGGTGACTCCAGTAGCTCATCAGCCCGCGGCCGGTGAGGAACGCCGGCACGTTCTCGGCGGCGACCTCGGATGCGCCGCCCAGGCTGAGCGGCACGACGTTCACGTCGCGGAAGCCGCAGTCCCGGGCGAGCCGCGCGAGCTCCTCGACGACGATGTCGTTCTCGAGTACGCCCGTCGTTTCGACCTCGTGCCGGCTTTCCTCGGTGCAGGAGTGCATCCGCCCCGGCTCGCACATCGCGACGATCCCGCCGTCCCTGGTGATCCGGGCGAGCTCTCGCAGGATGCCCTCCTGGTTCGGCACGTGGTGGAAGGCGTCGTGGATGATCACGCGGTCGCAGGCGCTGTCTTCCAACGGGATCGAGTAGCCGTCGTAGGCGATGAACCGCGGGTCGAGATCCCAGCGGGTCCAGGGATGTTCGCGAAACAGCTGCTCGCCGAGTTCGAGCGCCGTCGGCGAGACGTCGACAGCGATCGTCCGGCAACCGTAGAGGTTGAGGAAGTGGGCGACCCAGCAGCTTCCGGCGCCGAAATCCGCCACGGTATCGCCCGGCGACACCCGGCCCCAGTGGAACAGAACGCCGAGGTTGAAGAGCTGCCGGGCGTACTCGGGCGAACTGAACGGCTTACGCCGCAGGAAGCCGGTGTCGGCGGCATCGCGGAAGTAGCGCTCGGCCGCTCGGTTCAACTCGTCCGTTCGTTCGAGGAGTTCCGCGGTGTCGAGACTCTCCGCCCGTTCGAGGGAAACGCTGAGGCGCATCCGCAGCGTGACGAGCCGGTCGAGGAGTCCGTCGACGAGGCGTTTGGCGCGGGCGCGCAAAGGGCGTCAACCGAACCGTTCCGGCACGAGATCGCGCAGGCAGTCGACGAGGCGTTCGACCCCCCTCTTGATCTCGGCAGCGTCGGCGCGGCCGTAGGCGAGGCGGAGCCAGGGGATGTCGCGGCCTGGCGCGTGGTAGTCCGCGCCGTAACCGAAATGGAGGCCGCGCTGTTCGGCCAGAGCGGTGAGCGCCGAGCGGTCGACCTCGGGCGGCAGGCCGACCCACAGGAACATCGCGCCGGCGGGGCGTCGCCAGGTGCAGATGCTGCCGTTCGCGGAGCCCTCCTCGCCGCCGTCGCCGAAGTGGGCGGCGAGCGCTGCAAGCAGGGCGTCGCGCCTGGGCCGCAACGCGGCGTTGTTTCGTTCGATCTGGGTGGCCAGCCGACCGCGCAGGAACTCGGCGACGACGCTTGCCGAGAGCGTACTGTGGCCGGCGTCGAAGCGACGGTCCAGAAAGCGCTGCTGGAGCGGCTGCCTGGCGATGAAGTAGCCGATGCGTACACCGGCGCCGAGGATCTTCGACAGCGAGCCGATGTAGACGACGCGTTCGCCGCCGGCAAGCGTGTAGAGGCTCTGCGGCGGCGTTGGCGCGTCGTCGTAGTGGACGTCGGCGTAGCAGTTGTCCTCGACCAGCAGGAGATCGTGCTCGCGGGCGGTTTCGATGAGTTCCAGCCTGCGGGCGCGAGGCATCACCGCGCCAGTCGGGTTGTGGTAGGTCGGCAACGTGTAGACGAACCGCGGCTTCTCGCCGTCGGCGGCGAGGCGGCGGAGCGTAGAGCGAAGAGCTCCGACGTCCATCCCGTCGACATCCGTCGGCACGCCGACGAGCCGGTAGCCCAGCCCGCGATAGGCGTTCAGGGTGCCCGAGTAGGTCGTCTCTTCGGTGATCACGATGTCGCCCGGTCGTTCCTGAAGCGCTCGGCCGACGAGAGTCACTGCCTGCATCGAGCCGTTCGTCAGGGCGATCTCGTCCGGGTCGACGTCCGTGCCCTCGCGGCTCGCCTCGCGCGCCGCGAGGACCTCGCGCAGGCCCTGGTGCCCCAGGTCGCCGGGGTAGAAGGCGAAGTCGCGCCCTACGTCGAGAATCGCCCGCCCGGCGGCCTCGGCGAGTTCGGCGGCCGGGAACGCCTCCGGCGGCGTCATGCCGATCCGGAGTTCGATGGGTTCCGCGTGATCGGAAGCGTCGTTCATCGCGTCGGGCACTGTAGCAAGCGCGTTCGACTTGCTACGCTCGGCCGTCCATCGAACAGCGCTCCCGGCCTCGGCCGCTTGCACAGACGCCGGCCGACGACAGGCCGCGAGAACGGAGAATCGACAGATGAAGGACCTATTCGACCTCACCGGCAAGGTCAGCGTGATCACCGGGTCGACAAAGGGAATCGGCAAGGCGATCGCCGAGGCGCTCGCGGCGTTCGGCTCGAAGGTCGTCATCTCGAGTCGCAAGGCGGACGCCTGCGACCGGGTCGCGGCGGAGATCAAGGAGGCCGGCGGCGAAGCGCTGGCCCATCCCTGCAACATCTCCCACAAGGACCAACTCGAATCGCTGATGACCGCCACTCGGGAGCGCTGGGGCAAGATCGATGTGCTCGTGCTGAACGCGGCGGTCAATCCGTACTACGGCACGAGTCTCGGCATTCCCGATTCGGCGTTCGACAAGATCATGGACGTGAACATCAAGAGCAACGCCTGGGCCTGTCAGATGGTCATTCCCGAGATGCAGGACCGGAAGGACGGCTCGATCGTCATCGTCTCGTCCATCGGCGGCTTCCGCGGGAGCACCGTGTTGGGCGCCTACGCGATCTCGAAGGCTGCCGACATGCAGCTCGCGCGGAACCTGGCTGCCGAGTTCGGGCCGGACAACATCCGCGTGAACGCCATCTGTCCGGGACTCGTCAAGACGGATTTCGCCCGCGCCCTGTGGGAGAACCCGGAGACCCGCAAGCGCGTCGAAGCCGGTATGCCGCTTCGCCGGCTGGGCGAGCCGGTCGACTGCGCCGGCATCGCGGTCTACCTCGCGTCTCGGGCCGGCGCCTGGACGACCGGTCAGAGCTTCGTCGTCGACGGGGGCGTCGTTGCGGCCGGTTGAGGCCTAGCTCCACTCCGAGGCGTCGTCCTCGGAGCTTCGGATATGCGCGCCGGCCTCTCGCCAGCGCGTGATCGCGGCGTCGACCTCGGACGTGAAGTCGGCGACGAATTCGCCCTTCCTTGCCGGGTCGGGAACGGCGACCGCGGACATGCAGTCGGTCAACAGATGGAGCCGCGCCGCCGGCACGCCCCGTCGGCTCATCTCGGCGAGAAGATCGTCGACCGTGTAGCGGACGCAGTGGCTTGCGGCCTGCCCGGCGACGATGATCGCGTCGGCCTCAAGCAGCCGGGCGATGAACGTCTCGTTCCGCTCGGCGAGCGGTTCGCCGTCGTGCCGGACCTGGACTTCCGGCGACAGGACGGAGTAGTACTCGGTCAGCGGGTTCGTCCCCTTGATCAGAATGGGCGCCTCGGCCTGGCGGGCGTAACTGAAGAACAGCCGCGCCTCCTGAACCGCGCCGACCAGCGCGTGCCCCTCGCTGCCCAGCAGGCAGTGGGGCGGCCAGAGGTAGAGCCGGTAACGCCCGGTGGCTTCAAGGCGCCGCGTGTAGTCGAGGGCCTGGCGCCTGAGCCACTCCGGCGTGCCGTCGCCGAACGAACCGGCCAGGGCCGGGTTCGGCGCGACGTCGCCGGCCTCGATCTCTTCGCTCGCGACTTCCCGCCAACTTTCGAGGTTGCGGCCTTCGCGGTCGACCCAGAATGAGGCAAGGAAGACCTGCAGCGGGACATGGCTGTCCAGGCTGGACGTGATCTCGGTCAGGTTGCCGAGGTTGCGGTAGATGAAGCGGACGAGGCGGTTCGTGTCCTCGACCGCGCCGCGCCCCGAGCGGCCGCCGACGTAGAGAGAGCCTTCCGGCAGGCAGAAGTCGCGCTGCTCGTCGACGAGGAGGAGCACGCGCCGCGCGTCGTCCTTCGCGGCGGCAGGCAGATCGTGCCGGCGCCGCCAGGCTGCGGCGGCCTGATGAACCCGATTCGCATCCGGATCGTAGGACCAGGCGCTGCAGTTGTATTCGTCGGCCTTCGGTCCGGGGCCGGAGGGAAGCGGCAGGAGAGTCATCCCGTCTCGGACGGTAGCAGCCGATCGGGGGCGTCGGCGAGTCCCTCGGCAAGGGTCCGCAACCCTGCGGCGCGGGAGCGGCGCCCCTGCGCTGCTACGCTTCGGCCTTCCCCAGGATACGGCCGCGTCGCGGCCCCAATCGAACAGGAGCAGGCAAGGTGAGTTACGAGTTTCTCGAGGTAGAGAAGGACGGTCACGTGTGGACGGTGACGATCAACCGGCCGGAGAGGATGAACGCCATCCATCCGCCGACGAGCCGGGAACTCGACTCCGTGTTCAACGACTTCGCGGCCGATGACGACGCCTGGGTGGCGATCCTCACTGGCGCGGGTGACCGCGCGTTTTCGGCCGGCAACGACCTGAAGTACCAGGCCGAGCACGGCAGCAAGGTCGTTCGCGCGGGAATGAAGGGCGTCCGCGGCGGCTTCGGCGGCATCACCTCGCGCTTCGACCTCCACAAGCCGATGATCGCCGCCGTGAATGGCTTCGCGTTGGGCGGAGGCTTCGAACTCGTCCTCGCCTGCGACATCATTCTGGCTTCCGAGAAGGCGACGTTCGGCCTTCCCGAACCGCGGGTCGGCCTGATGGCCGGCGCGCTCGGCGTCCATCGCCTGCCGCGGCAGATTCCGTATCACCAAGCGATGGGGATGCTGCTGACCGGCCGCCACATCACGCCGCAGGAGGCGAAGGAACTCGGCATCGTCAACGAGGTCTGCGCCCACGACGAACTGCTCGACCGCGCCCGCGCCTGGGCGGCCCAGATTCTCGAGTGCGCGCCGCTGTCCGTCCGAGCGAGCAAGGAGGCCGCGAACAAGGGGCTCGGCATGGCGCTCGAGCAGGCCGCCGGTTCGATCTTCCCCTGGACGGCGGCGATGAACGCCTCCGAGGATCTCGTGGAAGGCCCGCGGGCCTTCGCCGAGAAGCGTCCGCCGAACTGGAAGGGTCGCTAGCGCTGGCGGAACGCCTTACCAGGTGTCGATGTAGGGCCGCTTCTTGCCGCGGCGGGGCGCGGGCGCCGGCAGGCGCTTCATGCTCTCGGCGATCCAGGAGCGGGTGTCGGCGGGGTCGATCACGTCGTCGATCCCTCCACCGGCCGCGGCGTTGACTGCCTTCGCCCGGTCGTAGGAGGCGGCTACGCGGCGTTCGAACTCGAGCCGGCGTTCCTCCGGATCCTCGATCGCCGCGAGTTCCTTGCGATAGCCGAGCTTCACCGCGCCTTCGATGTTCATCCCCGCGAACTCGGCAGTCGGCCAGGCGACGGTGAAGAAGCCGACCAGAGCGGAGGCGCCGCACATCGCCTGAACCCCGAGACCGTACGCCTTGCGGACGACGACGCCGAACAGCGGCACGGAGAGATTCGCGCCGGTGTTGAACATCCGGGCGCAGTGGCGGACGAGGGCGGTCTTCTCGTGATCCGGTCCGACCATGATGCCGGGGCAGTCCATCAGGCTGAGCACCGGGATGTCGAACGCGTCGCAGAGCTGGAGGAAGCGCGCGCCCTTGTCCGCGCCGTCGGAGTCGATCGCGCCGGCGAGGTGGTGTGGATTGTTCGCGATGACGCCCAGCGGTCGGCCCTCGACGCGGATGAACGCGGTGACGACGCCGACGCCGAACCGCTCGCGGATCTCGAGCACCGAACCGACGTCCGCCAGGGTGTGGACGATCTCCTTCATGTCGTAGAGCCGCAGGCGGTTCTCGGGCACCACATGGCGGAGCCGGCGTTGATCCGGCGCCTCCCAGTCGGCGACGGCGCCCTGGAAGTAGGAGAGGTACTGCTTCGCCGTGTCGACCGCCGCCTGTTCGTCGTCGACGAGAATGTCGACGACGCCGTTCGGGACCTGGAAGGACATCGGGCCGACTTCCTCCGGCGTGTAGATGCCGAGACCGCCACCCTCGATCATCGCCGGGCCGCCCATCGCGATCGTCGAGCTCGCCGTGGCGATGATCACGTCGCAGCACGCGAGGAGCGCCGTGTTCCCCGCGAAGCAACGGCCGTTGTTCACTCCGACCAGCGGGACGAGCCCGGAGAGCTTCGAGAACTGCGTGAACGTGTACGTGTCGAACGCGACGCGCGGCCCGGTGTAGTCGTCGCCGGGCCGCCCGCCGCCGCCTTCGGTGAAGAAGACGAGCGGGAGGCGATAGCGGTTCGCGAGATCGAACAGCCGGTCCTGCTTGTAGTGGTTCCGACCGCCCTGCGTACCGGCGAGCACGGTGTAGTCGTACGAGAGGACCATCGCCCGGGACTGCTCGTCGCCGAACAGCTCGCCGTTGATTGCCGCGGTGCCGGCGACCACGCCGTCGGCCGGCGTGTATTCGCGGAGCGTCTCGTCGTCGAACTTCTGGTGCTGACGGGCGACGATCAGCGGCCAGTACTCCTTGAAGGAACCCTCGTCGACGAGCTGCGCGATGTTCTCGCGCGGCGTGCGGTAGCCGAACCGCCGCCGCCGGGCGACCGCCTCGGGGCGGTTCTCGTCCAGGGTGTACGCGTGGCGGCGGATGTTCTCCTCGAGATCCGACCGGATGTGGTCGGGATCGACCTCCTCGACCGCGGCCGCCT
Organism: Candidatus Multivoraceae bacterium; assembly: GCA_965219625.1. Classification (GTDB taxonomy): domain Bacteria; phylum Acidobacteriota; class Thermoanaerobaculia; order Multivoradales; family Multivoraceae; genus Multivorans. Next base: position 3,346,396 of record OZ244782.1, read on the forward strand.
CTTCACCCCCTTCGGCCTCCTCGACGAGGACGAGCGGATAGCCCTCGCGGATCGTGTCGCCTGCCGCCATCGTCACCCGGCTGACCGTGCCGCTCGTTTCGGAGCGGAGGACGTGCTCCATCTTCATCGCCTCGATGACCGCGACCTGCTGCCCGCGGAGGACGTCGTCGCCCTCCGCCACATCGATGCTGACGATCGTCCCCTGGATCGGCGCGACGATGCCGACGACGCCATCCTCGATGGAGGCGGCGGCCGGTTCTGCACTCCTCCGGCGGCCGGCGTCTTCGGCCGCCTTCGTCTCCTCGTCGTAGGTGAAGAGCGCGAGCGGGTCCGCGGTGTCGACGCGGGCGCCGGCGAAGCCGCTGTCGCGCGCGTCCTGCCCGGTGGGCGGAGCGCCGGGGGAGTCGCTCGGCGTCGGCATGAAGCGCAGCTTCCGGCCGTTGCCGGCTGCCGCCGCCAGCTCGCCGGCGTGATCGTCGAGCCAGCGGGTGTAAAGACGACCGGTCTCGAAGTCGGGATGGTTCAGCACGCTCTGAAGCCAGGGGATGTTCGTCGCGAGGCCGCCGATCCGGAACTCGTCGAGGGAGCGTGAAGCCCGCTTGACGACGGCGCCGAAGTCGTCCGAAGACGAGTGGGCGATCACCTTCGCGAGGAGCGAGTCGAAGGCGGGGTTCGGCTCGTAGCCGGCGTAACCGCAGCCGTCGACCCGGACTCCCGGACCGCTCGGCGGCTCGTACGCGGCGAGGGTCCCGGACGATGGCCTGACGTTGCCCTCGGCGTCCAGGGTCTCGAGATTCACGCGGGCCTGTATCGCGAAGCCGCGGGTCCGGCGGGCGTTCGCATCCTCGAGCCCGAGGTCCGCGAGAGACTCGCCGCGGGCCACCCGCAGTTGCGCCTGGACCAGGTCGACCCCGGTCACGGCCTCGGTTACCGTGTGCTCGACCTGGAGGCGGGCGTTCGCCTCGATGAAGGCGAAGCGGCTGCCGTCCCCGTCCCCTTCCGCGCCGTTGCCGGCATCGACGAGGAACTCGAAGGTACCGAGACTGCTGTAGCTCGTCGCGGCGCCCAGGCGCAACGCGGCGTCGACGATCGCGGAACGGAGCTCCGGGCAGAGGTTCGGCGCGGGCGCCGTCTCGACGACCTTCTGGTGACGCCGCTGGGCGCTGCATTCCCGCTCGCCGAAGTCGACCAGGCCGCCGGCCGCGTCGCCGAGGAGCTGGACCTCGATATGACGGGCTCGCGGGATGAGCTCCTCGACGTAGAGGCCGCCGTTGCCGAAGGCCCGCTCGGCTTCGGACCGGCAGCGTTCCCAGGCCTGCTCGATCTCATCGGCGGCGCTGACGATCCGGGTTCCGCGTCCGCCGCCGCCGGCGAGCGCCTTGATGATCATCGCTTGGCCGTCGCCGAGGGCTGCGAAGAACTCGCGCGCCTCCTCGAGGCCGGTCGCCCGGTCCGTGCCGCCGAGGATGGGCACGTCCTCGGCGGCGGCGGCCGACCGCGCCCGGCCCTTGTCGCCGAAGAGCTCGAGCACGTCCGGCCGGGGACCGACGAAGGCGATCCCGGCCTGGGCGCAGGCGGCGGCGAAGTCGACGTTCTCCGCGAGGAAACCATAGCCCGGATGGACCGCGTCACATTTCGCATCGACCGCCCTGGCCACGATGTCCTCGATGTCGAGATAGGCCGGCACCCCGCGTCCGCGTAGCGCGACCGCCTCGTCCGCGGTCCGCAGGTGGAGACCGTTCGCGTCGTCCTCGGAATGGACCGCCACGGCGCGGATGCCGAGGTCGAGCGCAGCGCGGGCGATCCGTACCGCGATCTCGCCGCGATTGGCGATCAGGAGGCGCTGCATCGGTTGCCGAGCCTGCGGCCCGGAGGCTGCGTTCGAGCCGCGCGGTTCGCCGCGCGCTTGTTCGGAGACATGGGGACCCGGATTATAGGAGGGAGTGCTGGCGCTTCGGGTCGGGCGGGGACTCGGCTGCTTCGGCGGTCACCGGTCCGACCTCGGTTCCCCGCTCGCGCGGCAGGCCGTCCGGGCCAAGTTCGATCAGACGATCGCGTGGGTTCCCGGCGAGGCGCTCGAGAGCCCAGTCCCTGACCTCCTCCTCCTGACTGAAGGCGACGATCTGACGTTCCTTGCTCAGCGCGAGGAGGAGATCCAGAAAACGCGTCGTGCGAGCGGAATCGATGTGCACCGTCGCGTCGTCCAGGAACAGAGGAGCGGACTCCTTCTTGTCGCCCAGAGCCTCGGCAAGGCCGATGCGGAGCAGCAGGTAGACCTGATCGATCGTGCCGTGGGACAGTTCCGAGGCGGAGCGATACTCGCCGTCCTCGACCTCGAGTCGGACTTCGAGACCCGCTTCCGGGTCGATGCGAACGGCGGAGTAACGCCCGTCGGTGACCAGGCGGAGCCGCTTCTCCAGCGCTTCGCCGAGATCGGGAGCGAGGAGGCGGTGGACCTCGTCCTGAGCTGCTTCCAGGTGTTCCGTCGTCTTCTCGAGGATGTTGGTTGCCCGCCGGAGCAGGGCGACCTCGCGCTCCGCGGCGGCGTGCTCCTCCTCAAGTTCGGCGAGGGTGGGGAGGTCGCTGTCGGCCGCAAGCTGGCCTTCCCGCCGGTTGGCTTCGACCCGCGCGTCTTCCGCCTCGACGCGGGCGTCCGCGAGCGTTCGCTCGAGGGCATCGTCGCCGAGGTTCCGGAGTCCTTCGGCTTCGTCGGCCGTCGAGTCGACCGCGCGGTCATGAAGCGCCGCGGCCGCGTCGCGCCGGGCCGCGAGCGTCTGGCGGTCCGCACCCTCGAGGAGGCGTTCCAGGAGGTCCCAGTCACGTCGCTCCTCCGCGAGTCGGCGTTCCCGATTCTCAAGCCAGCGGGCGGTCCAGCGTTCGGGATCCTCCTTGGAGTCCGTGGGGAAGGAGACCGCGTCGAGCGCGACGCGAAAACGCCGCTCCGCAGCCTCCCGCGCGGCCGCCGCCCGTTCCTTCTGTCGCTCCGCTTCCAGCCGGGATTCCAGTGCCTCGCGCCTGGACGTTCCCGACGCGAGTTCCGCGTTCCGGCGGCAACGTTCTTCGTACGCTTCGAGAAGGCTCCCTGCGGCCGCGTCCGGATCCTCGACTCCCCGGTCGGCGAGGGCCGCGCGGAGCGCCGTTTCGCCGCTCGACTCGGCCTCGCGGGCGGCGTCGAGGCGGGTCTGCCATACGACGTGCTCGCGCTCCCACGCGTTGCGGTCTTCGAGCGCGGCGAGAGCTGCGCGGACGCCGTCCGCATCCGCTTCCAGGCCGAGGGACGCGAGCTCCCGGCGCGCCGCCTCGGCTTGACGGTCCCGCTGCGTCCGCTTCCGCTTGAGGTCCCGCAGGTCCGCCCTGGCATCCGCCAGGTCCAGGCCCAGCGCGGTTTCTTCGACGGGACGACGTCGAGAAGTCCCGAAGTTCCGTTGTCCGCGGTAGAGGAGAAGGCAGCAGGCGAGCGTGAAAAGCGCGCCGCCTACGCTGATCGCCCGCGGAAGGAGGTCGAGGTTCCCGAGCATGACGAGGAGGCCGCCGCCGACAGCGCCGATCGCCGGCCAGCGGCCGAACGGTGTAGCTTGCTCGAGTCGACGCTTCGGTTCCTTCAGCTGTTCGCGGAGTTGCTCCACCCGTCGTTCCGCTTCGTCAAGGGGCTCCGCGGGCGGCAGCTCGAGGATCGCCAGAGCCCGTTTCGCCCGAGCTGCGTCGGCCTGGGAGAGGACGGTCTCCGGGGCTTCGCCGGGCCCGAGTTGCTCGCGTAGCGTCCGCGCCTCGGTGGCCGCGCGCCAGGAGCTTGCCGCGGCGGCGACCGCGGCCGCCACTTCGCAGTCGCCGTCCGGCGCCTCGGGCAAGTCGGCCAATCGCGCCGCGATCTCGTCCGCACTCGGGCCGCCGCGGTCCGCAGGCGCTCCTGGACGCCAACGGAACGCCTCCGCGGCCTCGCGGAGTTCGCGTGCTGCCTTCGCGTCGGCTTCGTCGCCCGGGGACGCGGGCCCCTCTCCGTTCGGGAACCTCGCCGCGAGGCGGTCGATCCTGGAGAGCCGGCGATCGAGCCGTGCGAGCTCCCGTTCGGCCCGTTCCCCCTCGCAGGCGCGGAGCCGCGCTCCGGCACGACGCGCCCGGTCGCGGGCGGTTCTCAGGTCGCTCTCCAGCCGCGTGCGCTCGCGGTGGCGGCGCCTGCCGGCCTCCAGGGCTGTGCTGGCGGCGGCCGCGCGGTCGATGGACCGCTGGAGCGGCTTCGTCGAACTCCGGCGCTCCAGGCCGATCTCCTTGCTCGCATACTCCCCCAAGGTGCGGAGCGCTTCGACCGCGGTTGCAGCGCCGCCGGCCGATGCCGCCGCTCGCTGAAGCTCTTTCTTGAGCGCCGATGCCTCGTCGCCCTTCCTCTCGCTCTTCTGGCGCAGTCTCTGGATGTCGCCCTGTCCGATGACGAGGGTCGACGGCATGATCTGGCGGTTCAGGCCGAGGAAGCGCGAACCGTCGACATTCCCGCTGTAGTTCACCTCGTCGTCGACCGGGCGTCCGGTGTCCGCATCGTGGGCGACGCTCTCCTTCGTGACGAGGTCGCGCTGCTGGATCTCGACTCGTCGGCCGTTGTCGAGCTGGAGCTTCACCGTGGCGCGCCATGGGCGCCCGTTCCAGGGCTTGTACTGGCGCTCGAATTCACGCTCTTCCAGGGTGTTCGCGCCGCGTCCGCGGCGCCGGCCGCAGAGTCCGGCGAAGATCGCCTGCAGCCAGGTCGACTTGCCGGCTTCGTTCGCACCGTGGACGACGGTCAGGCCCGGCGCGAGGTCCAGAGCTCCGGAGAGTCTGCCGAAATCGTGGGCCTGGACGCGGAGGATCTTCACGCGGCGCCTTCCTCGGCTGGGGCCGCGCTCGTTCCGGCCGAGGCCGTCTCTTCGCCTCCGGCCCGCATCCGAAGCTCGTCCACGAGGCCGATGTCCCGGCCGTCCAGGGCGCGCAGACCGACGAGGAGGACGAGGCGTTCCGTTTCCGTGTCGAGCCCCTCGGCTCGCGCCTGGCGGACGAACATGCCGCGGACGGTCGGTTCCTGTTCGATCAGCGTGTGGTCGTAGGGAGACGCGAGCGCGGACGCGTCGACGAGGACCTGGTCGATTCCGTCCAGACGATCGAGCAGGCCGACACGCAGGTCGTCCGCATGGAGGTGGACGTACTCCGGCTCGCCGGTCAGTCGGACGCGCGCGGCGCCTGTCAGACGGTCGAGGGCGGCGGCGATCCGCGATCTCGCGTCGTCGGCGCTCTCCGCGCCCGTCAAGTCGACGCTCAGACTGTGGAGCGCGGGAGGTCGGGGCTTAAGCCGGCGTCGTTCGACCTCGCCGTTCGCGACCTCGAGCAGCACGGCGCTGCCGTAGGCCTCGTTGAACTTCAGGCGTTCCAGAGAACCGAGGCGGGTCCACGTCGGGCGGTCGGCGGGCTTGTGGGAGTGGCCGACGACGGCGTGGTCGAAACCGGCGGCGGCGATCTGGTCGCCTGCGAACGGGGCATGCCGGTAGTCCCCCTGGAACGCGGCGTTGCGTTCCTCGCCGTGGAAGACAGCGATGTGGGTGCCCGATCCTTCGACCCGGAACCCGTCGTCGAAGAAGCCGGGCGTGTCCGCGGGCTTCCGATGGGCGGCGCCCCAGATCGTCAACCCGTCGGCGAGCGTCGTCGACGTGAAGCGCGTGTCGCCGAAGATGTGGACGTTGTCCGGCCAGCCGACTCGCCGGTAGGGACTCTCGGTATCCGCGTAGTCGTGGTTGCCGGGGGCCGCGAAGATTCGGAGCCCCGAGCGTTCGAAGGTGCGGCGCAGGAACTCGACCGTATCCGGCGAGACGAGTTCCTGCTCGAACAGGTCGCCGCCGATCAGCACGGCGGCGGCGCCCCGGCGCTCTGCCTCGTCGAATGCCCAGGTCACTCCGTCGCGCAGCCGCTGGCGCTGCCGGCGGGCGGTCTCTCGGCTCGCCCAGCCGAACTTCGAGTCCAGATGAACGTCGCTGAAGGCGAGGAGCTTCATGCCCGGGGCTCTGCGGGCGGGACGGCCCCGGCGCCGGCGGACTGCCTCACTCCTCGAGTCTCTCCGTCTGGAGTCCCTGGAAGCGGTCGAAGTCGCGGTCGTGGGAGTACACGAGGGTGCTCGCGTCGACGGCGATCACTCCAAGCCGTCCATCATGTCGTAGAGGGAGTGCCGGTCGGCGACGCGAACGCCCGGCAGGGTGCGCGTGTTCTTCGTGACGAGTTGCAGCTTGAACGGCTCTTCGGTCCGTTCCGCAGACTCCAGATACTGACGGATCGCTCGCTCGGTCAGGCGCGTCAGCGGTTCGCCATCTTCGGCTGCGCGGACCTTCGCCGCCTTGAGCAGGCGATCGTCGAGGTTCAGCGTCGTCTTCATCAGGAAATCTGTATCACCTGGGCCGGATTCCGGTCAACGAAGCCGGGCGCCTGGGGATAGTCTTCGCATCTCCCATGCGAAGTTGCTTCGTCTTCTTCTTCGCCGGTTCGGCCTTGGCCGTCCTGGCATGCGCCGATGCGCCCCGCGGCCCGGAGACCTCGCCGCTCGTCGCCGCGACGGAACCGATCTTCGTCGAGCGCGCATCCGCGGCGGGGCTCGACTTCGTCCATCGGAACGGAGCGGTGGGCGACTACAACTACCCCGAGCTCCTCGTCGGCGGCGGAGCGCTCCTCGACGTGGACGATGACGGGTTCCTCGACGTCTACCTCGTCCAGGGCGGCCCGACGCCCGGCACGGTCGATGCGGACGACGCGGACAGGCCGCAGAATCGCCTGTATCGGAATCTGGGCGACGGGGCATTCGAGGATGCAACGGCGGCGGCCGGCGTCGGCGACACGAGCTACGGCGCAGGCGCCACGGCGGCGGACTACGACGCGGACGGCCGGGTCGACCTGTACGTGCTGAACGTGGGTCCGAATCGCCTGTATCGGAACCTGGGCGACGGGGCATTCGAAGAGACGACGAATCGGGCCGGCGTCGGCGACCGGGCGTGGTCCGCGGGGGCCGTCTTCTTCGATTACGACGGGGATCTCGACCTCGACCTGTTCGTCGCGAATTACGTCGTCTGGCGGGCTCGAAGGGAGCGGCCGTGCCTGGGACCGAACGGACTGCGGAACTACTGCAACCCGCACGAGTATCCGCCAGCCCCCGACACGCTCTACCGCAACGAGGGCGACGGGAGGTTCGTCGAGGTGAGCGGGGAGGCGGGGATCCGCTCGGGCGAGACCGCCGCCGAGCGCGGGCTGGGGGTCGTCGCGGCCGACTTCGACGGCGACGGCTTGTCGGACGTCTACGTGGCGAACGACCAAGGCCCGAACCACCTTTGGCTCAACCGCGGCGACGGCACGTTCCGCGAGGACGGCTTGGCCCGCGGCGCGGCGTTCAACGAGCTGGGACATCCCGAGGCTGGCATGGGCGTCGCCGTTGCGGACCCGGACGGCGACGGCGACCTCGACCTCTTCGTGACCCACCTGTCCGGCGAGACGAACACGTTCTACCGGAACACCGGCGCCGGCTTCTTCGTCGACGAGACGGACGCGCTCCGGCTCGGCGGCGTCAGCCAGGCCTACACCGGCTTCGGCGTCGGCTGGTTCGACTTCGACGCGGACGGAACGCTCGATCTGTTCATCGCGAACGGCAAGGTCACCCCGGGAGATACGGCGGCCTTCGATTACCGCGAACCGAACCAGTTGCTGCGCGGCCTCGCCGCCGGCGGATACGAAGACGTCTCGGAGCGATCAGGCGCCGCGTTCGACCTGCTCGAGACGAGCCGCGGCGCGGCGTTCGGGGACCTGGACAATGACGGCGACATCGACGTTCTCGTCGTCAACGTGGACGGTCCGGTGCGGCTCTACCGGAACGACGTCGGCACTCGGCGTTCCTGGCTGCTCGTCGAGCTCTGCGGCGGCGGCGCCTTCGACCGGAACGCGGTCGGCGCGAGGGTCACCGTAGAGGCCGGCGGCCGTCGCGTGACCCGCGAAGTCCGGCCGGCCTACAGCTTCGGGGTGGCGAACGACCCGCGAATCCACTTCGGGCTCGGCGACCTGAAGCTGGTTGACAGGCTGGCCGTCCGCTGGCCGGATGGCACGATGACGGAGCTCGCCAGCGTGCCCGCGCGTCGGATCCTGCGGCTTGAGCCGGGGAACGGCGAACCGACGGAGACTTGCGGTGCGGCCGCCTGAGGTGCGCCGTCGACCCGAGGCCGCGAGGGCCAGGGGGCTTCGTGCCGCGAGGGGAGCGCGTCTGCTGGCCGTCCTGACCGCCATCCTCGTGCTCAAGGCCTGCGCCGGCCCGGAGCGGCAGGACCCGGCGCCCGTGCCCGCGTCGGTGTTGGAGTCCACATCGGCCGGGAGGAGCGAGCTCCCGGCCATTCCCCGAATCGACCTCGACGATGTGGACCCCGGCTTTGCCGAGACCGTTTCCGGCGCGGTCGCGGCTGCAACGGCGGCCCCTGGCTCGGCGGAAGCCGTCGGCGGACTCGGCCGGGTCTATCAGCGGAACCGCTATCTCGACCAGGCCCGCCGCGCCTATGCCCGGGCGGAGGCCCTCGATCCGTCCGCCCCGGCCTGGCCGTACTACCTCGGCTATCTCGCCGCCCAACGAGGGGCGCACGCCGAAGCGGCCGCGCACTTCGAGCGGGTTCTCGCCCTCGACCCGGGCTACTGGCCGGCCCGCATCCGCCTCGGCGACGTGTTCCTCGCTCAGGACGACGTCGCCGCCGCCGAACAGGCGTTTCGGCTCGCCCGCGCGGCGGCGCCGCGGAGTCTTTGGCCGCACCTCGGTCTCGGCAAGGCGGCCCGCCGGCGCGACGACCGCGAGGCGGCTGCGCGGCACCTCGAGGCGGCGCTCGCACTCGAGCCCGACCAGCGCGAGGCGCGGTACCTGCTCGCGATGACCGAGCGGAAGTCGGGCCGTGCCGAGCGAGCGCTCGAACTCCTGCGCGATCTGGAGGACCTCGAGGCGGCCCAGTTGACGGATCCGCTTCTGGTGGCCGTCTACTCGGGCCCCGCGACCGCCCCAGCCCTCGTGCGCCGCGGCACGGAGCGCCTCGAAGCGGGGGACTACCCGGCGGCGGAGCGCCTCTACCGCGAGGCGCTCGAACTCGACTCCCGGTCCTACGACGCCCATCTCAATCTGGGCGTGGTCTATGGACTGCTCGACCGGAACCGGGAGGCCGCCCTGTCGCTCGAGCAGGCGATTCGGCTCGACCCCGGGCGAGCCGACGCGTACGCCCTGCTGACGATCGCCTACATCAAGACCGGCCGGGCCGCCGAGGCGATCGTTCAGCTCGAGAAGGCCCTCGAGATCGATCCGGAGCACCCTCGCGCGCGGGAGATTCTCCACAGCATCGGCGGTTCGCCGCCAGCCCCGCAGGGACCGCCGGATCTCTAGCGGGGGCCGGGGTTTACGGGGCGCAGGGAGCGCGCGTCCGGGGCCGCTTCCGCGAAGCTCGCGGTGAGCTCAGGCTCGACGCGCTAGCATGTCCTATTCGTTGCTGGGCGCCGGGTCGGGCCGGTCTTCGTCGGGTTCTCGCCGGATGAAGGTCGACTTGGCGCCGAGAGGCGATGGGTGAACGGCACGGTTGAACGCCGGGCCGGATGACCCGGATTCATCGGTCTTGCTTTGTCGCGAGAATTCCGGTGGCGGCGCGCGGGCCGGAACCGGCGTACCGTTTCTGTTGGATGAGGAGGATCGCCTTCCCCTGGTCTTGGTCCAGATCATGCGGAGGGCGGGTCGATCCTGACGGAGGGGTACGAATGATGCGTGGTTGCGGTCGGAACGCCCGATGGCTGGCGGTGTGCGGAGTGTGGCTGGCTGGGCTGCCCGGTGCGGCGGTCGGTCAGATCGTCATCAACGAGATCATGCAGAACCCCGCCGCGGTCGGCGATAGTTCTGGTGAGTGGTTCGAGCTCTACAACGGAGGGAGCTCCGCCGTCGACATCAATGGCTGGAAGATCAAGGACGACGCGACCGCGAGCGAAACGCACACGATCGACAGCACCGGCGGCTTGAGCATCTCGGCTGGCGGTTATCTGGTCCTGGGCCTCAACTCGGACACGACCTCGAACGGCGGCGTCACCGTGGATTACGTCTACTCTCGAATCTCACTCGGCAACGGTACGGACGGGCTCGTCCTGACGGACGGCAGCGACGTGGAGCAGGACAGTGTGAAGTGGGACAACGGCAGCACGTTTCCCGATCCGAATGGCGCCTCGATGGCTCTTCGCTCGCCGTCGCTGGACAACAGCGTGGGTGGAAACTGGTGCACTTCACCGAACGACTGGACGGGCGGAACGGACAGCGGGACACCCGGCGCCGCGAACGACTGCCCGCCGCGGACCTTCACTGGCGCGATCTATGCCATCCAGGGCGAGGGCGCGGCGTCGCCGTACGTCGGCTTCAATGCAACGACGGCAGGCAACGTGATCACGGCGCTCGACTCGTCAGGCTTCTTCATGCAGACGCCGACAGCTTCAAGCGACGGGAACGCGGACACGTCGGACGGCATCTACGTCCATCTCGGCGCGGCGCCGGGCGACTCGAACCTCGCCGTCGGCGACGTCGTCACCGTCGTCGGCCTGGTGGAGGATGGCCCGGCGAGCCCCGCCTATGGCATGACGCGCCTGAACGCGAGCTCCGGCGCCGGCGGTTCCGTGACGGAAACCGGTACCGGCGCCGTTCCCGACCCGGTCGAGTTCGACGCGGCGAGGCCGTCGCCAGATCCCACCCAACCGAGTTGCGCGATCGAGTATGAGTGCTACGAGGGAATGCGCGTCCGTGTCGCCAAGGGAACAGTCAGCTCGCCGAATCAGTACTTCGGCAGTAGCAGCAACCTGGAGGAGATGTTCGTCACGGCGACGACGTCACGCGCCTACCGCGAGCCGGGCATCGCGTTTCCGGGAATCGAGGGACTGCCGGTTTGGGACGGCAACCCAGAGCTGTTCGAACTCGACCCGGACCGGCTCGGGCTGGACAACCAGGTCTGGGTGCCCGGAACCACGTTCACAGCGACCGGGATTCTCGGCTATGAGTTCAGCGGCTACGAGCTCTGGGCTACGTCGCGGAGCGTCATCGGCGAGACCGCAACTCTGCCGCGGGCGGTGCGGGCGAGGCGATCGGGGGAGATCACCGTCGGTTCCCTGAACGTTCTGAGCAGCAGCTTCGGCAGCGCAACCAGAAGGCAGAAGCTCTCCGGCTACATTCGCGACGTGCTCGGTGCGCCCGACATACTCGGTCTCCAGGAGGTTCCCTCCAAGTCCGAGCTGGAAGCCCTGGCGACCCGGATCCGCACCGACGACCCGACGATCTCCTATAGCGTGACGCTGCCGGCGACATCCGGCAGCCAGCGGCTCGCCCTGCTGACGCGTGCCGGAATCACCGTTCGTTCGGCGCGGGAGTACGGAGCGGGCGAGACCTTCGTCGACCCCGACGACCGGGTTATCACGCTGCACGATCGACCGCCCCTGGTTGCCGACGTCTCCGTCGGCGACCTGTCGTTCACCGTCGTCGTGATCCACAGCAGGTCGTTGATCGATATCGAAACGAGCGCGTTTGCGCGGGCCAAGCGGCTCGAGCAGGCGCAGTCCCTGGCGCGGCTTGCCGAATCGTTGCAAGGCTCGAAGCTGATCATCGTCGGCGACTACAACGCGTTCGAGTTCAGCGACGGATACGTCGACGTGATCGGGCAGATGCGCGGTTGGGTCGATCCGAGCGAGAGCTTGCTGTCCGGACCGGACCTCGTCAGCCGGGATCTGTGCGTCCTGACGGAGCGAGCGCCGAGCGCGGATCGCTACTCCTACATCTTCGGCGGCAGCGCCCAGACCCTCGATCATGCTCTCGTCAATCAGAGCCTCGAGCGGCACGTCGTCGGCATCGAGTACGGCCGCGGCAACACGGACGCTCCGAGGGACGAGCGGTTCGATGCAACGAACATTCTGAACGCCTCCGACCATGACGGCTTCGTCGTCTACCTCTCTTCGACCCCGAAGGACCCGGTCGAGCGGTCGCCGTGCCAGCAGCCGCCGCCGGCGCTCTCGGATCTTGCGATCTCGGCCGCCAGTGACCTGGTCGATGGGAACACACTCCGTTACCTCGTGCGGGTCCGGAACGCGGGGCCGGCCGACGCGCTGGACGTCAAGGTGCAGAGCTCCCTGAGCTCGGCGGCGAGCGTCACGTCGTCGACCCTGCGCTGTGCGGAAGACCCGAACGGCGTGCCGACATGCAGTCTCGGAACGATCGAGGTCGGTGAGCAGAAGGCCTTTTTCATCAACGTGAAGACTTCGCAGGCGAGCGAATTGCCGATCAGCTATCGAGGCGAGGTGACGAGCCGCTACCCCGATCCTGTCGGCGGCAACGACATCGTCGATTTGGCCGCGCCGCTCGGGCGGCCGATGGCGCCAACACGTCTCGTCGCGGAGGCGATCAGCGAAACGGAGGTCAAGCTCGTCTGGCAGGACAACTCGAACGTCGAGACCGGGTTCGCCGTTTTCCTGCAGGGGCCTGGCGATTCGAGGTTGCGTCAGATCGGTGTCGCGCCCGCGGACGCCACCTCGATGACGGTGGTCGACCTCGTGCCGAGCATCACGTACAACTTCGCGGTCGAGGCGCGGAACGGCGATCTGCCGTCCGCCAGGTCGAACGTCGCTGCCGCGACGACCTGGACTGCCGACACGGCGCGCTGCGCGGCCGAGGATGTGGTCTGCCTTGGCAGGTTCCAGGTCGAGATCGACTGGGATGCCGGAGACGGCGGCAGCGGCCGGGCAGTCGGTGAGCGCCTCACCGCGGACAGCGCGGATTTCTGGTTCTTCCACCCGGACAACATCGACATGGTGATCAAGGTGCTCGACGGCTGCTGGTATAACGGCCACCACTGGGTGATGGCAACCGGGCTGACGGATGTCGGCGTGACGACGACCGTGCGGAACCTCCGCGACGGGTCCGAGCGGACCTGGACGAACGAGCGCGGCAACGCGTTCGAACCGGTCTTCGACACCGCGGCGTTCGCCTGCGAGGAGGTGGAGAAAGACAGCGTCGGCGCCGGCGCCTCGTTGAGCGGCTTCCCCGGCGGGCAGGTCGGGAGGCTCTATCGCGAGAGCCTGGAGCGTTCCGGCCAGGCTTCCGCTCCACTGGCGGCCGCATGCAAGGCGGACGACGGCGCCCTCTGCCTGCAACAAGGGCGGTACGAAGTGCGCGCCAGGTTCAGCGCCGGCGACGTGGACGGGGCTGCCGGCAGCCTCGCCCGGACGGTGGATTCCGGCATGTTCTGGTTCTTTGCCCCCGAGAACGTCGAACTGGTGGCGAAGGTCCTCGACGGCTGCGCCGTGAACGGTCATCGCTGGGTGCTGCTCGGCGGCCTGACGGATGTCGGCGTCGAGGTTACGGTGTCCGATTCGTTGTCCGATGCGACGAAGACCTACGCGAACGCTGAAGGCTCGCTGTTCCCGTCGATGTTCGACACGACCGCTTTCGCCTGCGAGCCGGACTAGCCGTCCGTTGGCGTACGGCGGCGGGGCCGTCCGTCGGGTCGAGCAGCGTCGCGTAACCGCCGGCGGCCAGGCGCGGGCCTCGGCGCCGTACGGAGCAGCGGACTTTCCCGGGCGAACATGGCATGCCGGGTCGTGTAGCCTTCGGGGGCTGGAGCCAGACGAGAGGATATGGCGTGCGTTGGGGATACGGCGAAGATGACGGCCCGGCTGCCTGGGGGCGGCTTGATCCGGCGTACGCGATGTGTTCCCTGGGTACGGAGCAATCCCCGATCGACCTGACGGATGCGCAGGAAGTGGATCTCCCACCGGTCGAGTTCGACTACGGGCCGGCCCGCTCTGAGGTGGAGGACGCGGGGCCCACCCTGCAGGTGAACCCGGCGCCGGGGCACGGGGTCGTGGTTGACGGCGTGCGTTACGAGTTGGAGCAGTTCCACTTCCATCGCCCGAGCGAGCACTTGGTGAACGGTGCGCCGTTCGCGATGGAGCTCCACCTCGTTCACCGTGACGGCGAAGGCGGGTTGTTGGTCGTCGGGGTGTTGCTTCGCGCCGGGGAGAGCTGCGAGGCGTTGGCGGGGGTCTGGGAGTTCATTGCTCGCCCGCGCGCTGCCGCCGACCGCGCCCTGGTCGTCCATCTGCCCAGCCTGCTGCCGGACGGGCAAGCGACCTGGCGCTACCGGGGGTCGCTGACCACGCCGCCCTGCGACGAGGGCGTCGCGTGGGTCATCCTGGCGGGAACGCTCAGCGTGTCGCCGGAGCAGATCGAGGCGTTCGCGGCGAAGTACGGGTGCAACTGCCGCCCCGTGCAGCCTCTGGGGGAGCGGATTCTGCTCTTCGGCTGACGGCTGGATGACCGCGGCCTGACGAACGGATGACGGGCTGCCAGGGCTAAGAGCTAGAGGCGCCCTCCCCACTGGCTCAAGCCAGCCTCGATTGCGCGCTCAAGCCACTCCTTGAATCGCTTCTCGCGAGCTTCGGGGTCATCGCGGACGAACCCGCCGGCGCCGCGGAACCCGAAGTTGAAGGGCTTCTCCGAGACCACGTTCGTCCACCAGGCCGAGGACTTGTCGCCGTCGTCCGTCTTGCCGGTAAGGAACGCCGTCGCCGCGCGGAGGCCAGCGGCACGGCCGACCGGGTGAAAGGAGACGACGAGTCTCGCATCGCCTACGCCGCCCTTGGGCAACTCGAGCTTGAGCCCCGACCACCGACGGGGCTGGTTGAGTTCCGCGAAGTACCCGTGCTTCTTCGCCGCTTCGACGATCTGCGGGTACCACCGCCTCTCCATGTTCCGGTCGAGCTCGACCTTCGTGACGATCTTCACGCCTTCCTCTGCAAAGGACCTCCGTAGTTCGCCCTCGACTTCCTTCAGCCTCGTCGCCGCTGCGTTTACTAGAGCGTCCATCATCTTGTTCGCCGCCTGAGAGCGCTCCGCTTCTTTCTGTTTCGCCCTCTGCGCGGCGGACTTCACGACAGCTACGAGCGGCTTGCCCCGGAGGTCGCGAAGCGACTCGATGGCGTCCAACAGGTCAGCCTTCTGCACGTCGGCAAACAGGTCGACCAGCGGCCCGAGGTCGCCTTCGTCCGCGCTCTCCAGGGCATCGAAGTAGCGCTCCCGGTGCTCATCGTTTCGAATCACGAGAACCAGATAGTCGGCCTTCAAGAAGACAACTGCGGTGAGGGCCCTTGCCACTCTGCCGTTGCCGTCCTGGAACGGGTGGATCTGGGCGAAGCGGTGATGCAGCCAAGCGGCCAAGACCTCCGGGGCGCGCCGGAGCGGTTCCTCGTGGCCGCGATACCAGTCGAGCAGCTGGTCGAGTTCCTCCTGGACGAAGTCCGGCGGACAGTATTCGTGAACGGAACCGTCCGGTTTCTTCGGGTTGTTCGGCGTGGCCTTCCACTGACCCTTGAGCAGAGGGACCTGTCTCGTGTTCCCGAACTGGTCGATCGCTTCGCAAGTCGGTTGGCTCAGGGTAAGGCGCTGCTGCAGCTCCTTCAAGTAGGAGCTCGTCAGCTCTTGGTCGCCGCCGACGACGTCCATCACCATTTCCAACGCCTCGCGCTGATCGGTGATCAGCGCCCTTGCGTCCGAAGTGATCTTGCCCTTCGCGTGAAACCGGCCCAGAGCCTCGAGACCGGCGCTCGCGATCTGGATGGTAACGCCGCGATCGGCCGAGTAGAGGCGCTCGATCAGGCCGGTTTCGATCGCCCAGTGGAGGGCGAGTTCCTCCTGGAACTTCTTGATCTTCTCCTCGTCGTGGATCAGCCGGCGGTCCTTGACCCACTGTTCGTGCACGGCGTGCAGGTCCTGCCGGCAGAGATCCTCCCAGCCCTGCGGCAGGTCCTCGATGCGAGCCCAACGGTGAGAGACCATTGCCTCAGGCGGGCGATCTTCAACCATCGCGACCTCTCCTCCCTCTCCGACTGCTCGCCGCTCGACGGGGAAGGCAGAGGGGCGTCGTCTCTCTGTTCATGGCTCGTCGACACTCCAGCCGGTTCAAGCAACTCACCCGCCCGGAACCTGACGCTTGATCCTACCGGGCGCCGTCTCGGCGATCGGGCAATGCCGGGTCGAGGCGCCATGCGGAACGAGGGCGCTCTGGCTCGATGAAGGGGCGCCACACTTGGGCGCGGCCCGCTTGAACGGCGCGCTGTCCGCGGACTACGAGTGGCCCAGGGCGAGCAGGTTCTCTACCGGCTGGTAGAGCTCTTCGAGATACCGGACGTCGTCGTCGTCGAGCTCGATCGTCGTCGCTTCGACGAGTTGCTCGATCTGACCGACCTTCGAGACGCCGACGACGGGAGCGCAGATCTCGGGCTTGCCGACGAGCCAGGCGAGGGCGATCTGGGCTGGGGTCCGGCCGTACTTCTTCGCGACCTCGACGACGCGGTCCGCGATCTGGAAGGTGGCCGCGCCGCGGTAGAGGCCCTCCGTGCGGGCGCGGTCCTGGCCCTTCGAACGGTCTGTCCCGCCGCTGCCGAATCCGCCGCTGTAGGAGCCGGTGAGGATGCCGCGGGCCAGCGGCGACCACGGCGTGAGCGCCACGCCGGTCGAGACGCAGTAGGGGTTCATCTCCCGCTCTTCCTCGCGGTAGACGAGGTTGTAGTGGTTCTGCATCGACACGAACTCGGTCCAGCCGTTCCGTTGCGCGGTCATCTGGAGTTCGACGAATTGCCACGCGAACATCGACGAGGCGCCTAGGTAGAGGGCCTTGCCCGCCTTGACGACGTCGTGGAGCGCCTCCATCGTCTCCTCGATGGGCGCAGCGACCTGGCCGGGAATGCCGTGCGGGTGACGGTGGATGATCAGCTGGTCGATGTAGTCCAGGCGAAGGCGGCTGAGACAGGCGTCCACGCCCTCCATCACGTGCTTGCGCGACAGCCCGCCCTGGTTCGGATGACGGCCCATCGGCATGGACACCTTCGTCGACAGGACGTACTCGTCGCGCGGCAGGAGTTCGCGCAGGAGGGAACCGACCACGCGCTCGCAGGCGCCGATGCCGTAGATGTCCGCGCAGTCGAAGTAGAACAGCCCGTGCTCGATGGCCGCCTGGAAGATCGGCCGCGACTCGTCGAGGTCGAGCGTCCAGTCCGCCTGGTGACCCCGGCCCGGCTCGCCGAAGTTCATCGTCCCGAGGCAGAGCTCGGACACGCGGAGTCCGCACTTCCAGCCGAGTTGAACTGCCTCTAGCGTCTGTGTCACGGCGTCTCCCTCCGTTGCCGGGCCGGACGATAGCGTAACCGCGACGGGCAAGGCCGGGCGGAGTGGGTATGATCGTCCGCGTCACCCGCAGACATGTAAGGGGAGTATCTGTTTGCCGCGTTCCTGCCCGCGCCTTGCCGTTCTTGCTCCGGTTGCCGCCGCCCTGATTGGCGGCGGTGGGGCGCCGGCGGTCACGGCGCCGCCGGTGGAACCGGAGATTCACCCCTGGGTCGGCGATCTCTCCCCGCTGGCCGACTCGGACTTCGGCTACGAACAGGCGGCGCATCTGCTCGAGCGCGCCGGCTTCGGGGGAACGCCGAGCCAGATCGAGCAACTCGCCGCCCTCGGCCTGGATGGCGCGGTTGCCTGGCTCGTCGACTACGAGGCGATCGACGACTCCGGGCTTCCTCCGTTCGACGACTCGAACCTCTGGGACCCCGGCATGGATCCGTTCCCTGCGAGTCGGGCGCAGGCGGTCCGGTTGGGGCGCCGCGATGGGCGGGCGCTCGGCGTCGACGTGCTGCCGGAGGGTTCGTCGCGACGGCTCCAGCCGGTCGTCGACAAGTTCTTCTACGGTCTGCGCGGCAACGCGCTCGAGACCCGGCGGCTGGCCCTGTGGTGGGGACAGCGAATGGTCGCGACGCCGCGGCCGCTCGAAGAACGGATGACGCTCGTCTGGCACGACCACTTCGCGACCTCGGAGGTCAAGGTTCGCGACTACCGGCAGATGCACCTGCAGCACTGGACGTTTCGCCGGCACGCAACCGGCAACTTCCGCGCGCTGCTGCTCGCGGTCATGCGCGATCCGGCGATGCTCGTCTATCTCGACAACCGGGAGAACGTGAAGGACCACCCGAACGAGAACTTCGGCCGCGAACTGCTCGAGCTGTTCACGATGGGCGTCGGCAACTACTCGGAGCGCGACATCCGCGAGGCGTCGCGGGCCTTCACGGGCTGGACGAACGACGTGCTGGCGTTCCGGTTCGAGTCCGAACTCCACGACGAGGGCGAGAAGACGTTCCTCGGCCGCACCGGCAGGTTCGGGGGCGAGGAGGTGCTCGACATCATTCTGGAACACCCGGCAGCGCCCCGCTTCGTCGCCGGCAAGATCTACCGGGAACTCGTGCGGACCGACCTCGGCGTGGCGCTCGAGGGCGAGTTGGCCGACGTTCTCGTGCGGTCCGGCTGGGAGATCAAGCCGTTGCTTGCGGCGATCTTCCGCTCGCGTGACTTCTACAGTCCGCCGGCGGTGGCGACGCAGATCAAGAGCCCGGTCCAGTTGTTCGTGTCGACGTACCGCAAGCTGGGCGTCGACACGGCGCCGACCGTTCCTGATCTCAACCGGTTGACCGGACGGTTGGGTCAGCAGTTGTTCTATCCGCCGAACGTGGCGGGCTGGGCGGGCGGCCGAACCTGGATCACTCCAGCGACCCTGCTCGAGCGTGGCAACGCGTTCCGGGCCGTGCTGTTCCCGCCGTCGCTCGAGGAGTATGGTCGGCCCGACCGGCGGATGCCCGGCATCTACCGCCAGGTTGGCGAGCGCCTGAAGCAGGGGTTGAGCATCACCGCCGCTACCCGCCAGGGCGACGCGGCGTCGAACGCGATGGCCGACGCGGACGAGGACTACAACACCCGTTACGGCGGCTACCGGGGCTACGTCATGGCATACGAGCGGATACCCCCGGTGCCGCGTCACGTGCTCGATGTCGACCTGCGGGCGATCGTCCTGACGGCCGGCGCGGTCGACGCGGAGGGCGCGGTGGATCACCTGCTGCGCCGGTTCCTGCGCGTTCCGCTGGCCGAGCAGGGGCGTCGAGCGCTCGTGCGGCACCTTGAGCGTGAGCTCGAGTCGACGCGGCTGGGCGACCCGGCGGAGGCCGCGGTGGAGAAGGTCGAGGCGGCGCTCCGTTCGACGCTCTACCTCGTCTTCAGTTCGCCCGAGTATCAGTTGGGTTGAGGACCAGGAATCAAGGAGGAGCCGACATGGCTGAACGACTACCTTGCGGCTGTTCGCGGCGCGACTTCCTGCACCGCGGTCTCCTCGGACTCGGCGTCGCCGCCGGCCTTCCGGCGGTTCTTGGCCGTACGTCCGCGGCGCTCGCGCTCGAGGAGCTGCGAAGCGGTGTCTCCGACCCCTCGGGACGGACCCTGGTCGTGGTGGAGCTCTCCGGCGGCAACGACGGCCTGAACACGGTCATCCCGTTCCGGGATGACGAGTACTACCGCGTGCGCCCGAACCTCGGCATCCGGCGCAAGCAGGCCATCGCGCTCACGGAGGAAGCCGGGTTCCATCCGTCCCTCGTCGGCATGGAGGGTCTCTACAAGGACGGGAACCTGGCGGTCGTCGAAGGCTGCGGCTACCCGAATCCAAGCCTGTCCCACTTCTCCTCGATGGGCTTTTGGCACACGGGCGTGCCGAACGGCGGTGAGCCGCTCGGTTGGCTCGGGCGATTTGCAGACGATCACGGGCCCGACGGGACGCCGAACTACATCGTCAACGTGGCAAGCTCCCAGTCTCCCGCGGTGCGCGCGGCGCGGCACTCGCCGCTCGTGTTCGACGACCCGGGCCGCTTGCGGCGCCAGGGTACGACGAGCGAGAAGAAGGCGCTCGAGCAGCTCGGCGCGGACGAGGCGAGCGGCAACGATGCGCTCGACTTCCTGCGGGGAACGGCCGCGAACGCCGCCTCGAGCGCCGCGCTGGTCCGCGACGCCTGGGCCGGCTACCGCACGCCGGTCGACTACGGCATCGGCGGTCTGGGGGCCGATCTCCGCAAGGTGGCGGCGCTCATCCAGGCCGAGTTGCCGACCCGCATCTACTACGTCAGCTTTCGCGGGAACTCCTTCGACACGCACGTGCACCAGGCGGACACCCACGCCCGGCTCCTGATGTACATGTCCGACGCCGTCGCGGGCTTCCTGCGCGACGTCGAACGGATTGGCAGGGCGGACGACGTTGCGGTGCTCATGTTCACCGAGTTCGGGCGTCGGGTGGAGGAGAACGCGAGCCTCGGCACGGACCACGGCACGGCCGGCCCGATGTTCGTCGCCGGCAAGGGCGTCTCCGGCGGCTTCTACGGCGATACGCCGAGCCTGACCGACCTTGACGATGGCAACCTGAAGATGACAACCGACTTCCGGCGGGTCTACGCGTCGATGATCGAAAGCTGGATGGGCATGGACGACGCCTCCGCGATCCTCAAGGGCGACTTTCCGCCGCTGCCGCTCTTCGGCCCGACGTAGGCTTGCCGCCGCGGGGGCGATCCAGTTCTCGATTCCCGGAACTTGGATTCCCGGAGTAGCGCGAAAACGGTACGGAGGCGGTGGAAGCGGATGGACAAGCGGAAACTGACGGAGGCCGACATCCAGACGAAGTTCATCATGCCCGCTCTTCGCGCTGCCGGGCCCGTCGGGAGAATCCGTGCGTGACCCGCGTAGCCGTTCCCCCGAAGATGCTCCGGTGGGCCTGCGAGCGCGCCGGCCACGACGTGGCGCACTTCGCGGCGCGCATTCCCCAGCTTCCGTCCTGGGTCGGGCGGGAGAGGCAGCCGACGTTCAAGCAGCTGGAGAAGCTGGCCAAGGCTACGCGCACGCCCCTCGGCTACCTCTTCCTTGCCGAACCCCCTGAAGAGAAGCTCCCGGTTCCTGACTATCGAACGGTGGCGGCTGCCACCCGAGGAAGGCCGAGCCCGGAGCTGCTGGACACCCTCCATGCGATGCAGCGCCGGCAGGATTGGCTTCGGGACTGCCTGGTCGAGGACGGCGCGGAACCTCCCGGGTTCGTCGGAACGGCACGCTTGACGGATGCCCCGGACGGCGTGGGACGCGAGATGCGGCGGATGTTGGGGCTCGACGGCGGCTGGGCCGCGGAGGTGCGCACGTGGCAGAGTGCCGTGAGCGAGTTGCGTCGAACGATCGAGGACCTGGGCGTGATGGCGGTGATCAACGGCGTCGTGGGGAACAACACGCACCGTCGGCTGAGCGTGAACGAGTTTCGCGGCTTTGCGTTGACCGATCCGTACGCGCCGCTCATCTTCGTGAACGGGGCCGACGCGAAGTCGGCGCAGATGTTCACCCTCGCTCACGAGTTGGCGCATGTCTGGCTCGGCAAGGAGGGGCTGTCCGGCTTCGAGGCTCTGCTTCCGGGCGGTACGGACGTGGAGGACTGGTGCAACCGCGCGGCGGCCGAGCTTCTCGCCCCGGAGAAGGAGGTTCGGCTTCGTTGGGAGGACGTCAAGCGGGCGACGGATCGCTTTGGGGCGCTTGCGCGCGCATTCAAGGTCAGCCCCGTAGTCGCCGCCCGCCGCGCTCTCGACCTGCGCCTGATCGACCGCGCTGCCTTCTTCGACTTCCACGAGCGCCATGTCAGCCGAGAGCGGAAGGGCGGCGCCAAGCTGAGCGGGGGCGACTTCTACAACAACCAGAACACCCGCGTCGGCGAGTACTTCGCGAGCCACGTAGTCCGCGCCGCGATGGAAGGGCGCATCGGCTTCAAGCAGGCCTACGACCTGACGGATCTGCGCGGCGGCACGTTCGAGCGTTACGCCAGGCGGCTGGGCGTTGATCTTCCATGACGGCGGCGAGCACCTACCTCGTGGATTCGGACGTGTTCATCTCCCGGCAGACGGTCGAGACGAGGATGCCCAGCCGTCAAGCAGCAAGGGCGGGAAGCGCCGCGAGAGGATGAGGCACCTCCGCTACCTCCAGGCCTGAACTCCCGCCCGGCAACATGGCTTATCCCAAGTCGTGATTACAATCCGTCATGATGACGGAGAGGGGTGTCCTTCCGCGACGGGTGGAGCGAGCCGTGAGCGAGGCGCTTGGCCGCCAGGCTGCGGTCGGCCTGATCGGTCCTCGTCAGGTGGGCAAGACGACCCTGGCCTGGCGGATCGCCGAGAGCCGGGACGCTCTCTATCTCGACCTGGAGTCCAGCGCCGACAGGGCGAAACTGGCCGACCCGAACCTGTTTCTCGGCGAGTTCGAGGATCGGCTCGTCGTGCTGGACGAGATTCACCGGGCGCCGGAGCTCTTCCGTGACCTGCGTGGGCTGATCGACCGGGGAAGGCGGCGGGGTCGCCGTCACGGCCGCTTCCTCATCCTGGGATCGGCGAGCATCGAGCTTCTTCGGCAGTCCGGCGAGAGTCTTGCCGGGAGGATCGAGTACGTGGAACTCGGACCGGTGGATGTCCTGGAGATCACGGGGGCATCGCCGCTCCACTCGTTATGGCTGCGCGGAGGATTCCCGGACAGTCTGCTCGCGGAGAGTGACGCGGAGAGCCTCGCGCTGCGGCAGAGTTTCGTCCGCACGTATCTCCATCGAGACGTGTTCGATCTGACGGGGAGGCGGTTGCCCGCCGAGACGCTGGAGCGCCTGTGGACGATGCTCGCGCACTCGCAGGGCACGACGCTGAATGCGTCGAGACTGGCCGCGGGTCTGGCCGTCAGCGCACCGACCGTCTCGACCTACGTCGATCTTCTCGTCGATCTGATGCTCGTGCGGCGGCTGCCCCCGGTTCGGGCGAACGTCGGGAAGCGGCTCGTCAAGTCGCCCAAGGTCTACGTCCGGGACAGCGGCTTGGTGCATGCTCTGCTCGGCATCGCGGATTACAACGCCCTGGCGGGCCACCCCGTTGCCGGCGCGAGCTGGGAGGGCTTCGTCGTGGAGAATCTCCTCGGGGCGGCGCCGCAGGGCGCCCGCGCGGGGTTCTACCGCACCCGCTCCGGCGCGGAGATCGACCTCGTCCTCGAACTCCCCGGCGAGGAACGGCCGTGGGCCGTCGAGATCAAGCGCGCACTGGCGCCACGGCCCAGCCGGGGCTTCCACCACGCCCGCGAGGACGTGAAACCCGGTCGCACCTGGATCGTCGGCGGCGGCGAGGAGCGCTACCCGGTCGCGCCGGGGATCGAGGTCATCGGACTTGTGGGGTTGACCGCGCTCCTCGCCGGCGAGACGGCGTAGGCCTACCGGATCTCCACGTAGCGCGCGAGGCGTGCCACCTCGTCGTCGTCGACGTACTTGCCGATCTCGCGGCGGAACTGGGCCATCGCTTCATAGGGCCGGTACTCTTCGAACTCGTGCCGCATTCGCGGGCCGACGCCGGGAATGCTCAGAATCTCCTCGCCGGAGGCAGTGTTCAGATCGATGCGGACGTAGACGTACTGGGCGAGGCGTGCCACCTCGTCGTCGTCGACGTACTTGCCGATCTCCCGGTGGAACTGCGCCAGGGCCTGGTAGGGGCGGTACTCCTCGAACTCGTGGGTCATTCGCCGACCGACGCCGGGAATCAGGCCGATCTCCTCGGAGGTCGCGTCGTTCAGGTCGATGGGGACCCAGAGAGCGCCGTAAATCGCGTCGAACCCGTCCTCGGCGACGTGCCGGGAGACGACGGCGTGAAGCTCGGCCGCTCGCAGGAAGGGGCGGGCTTCGAGCAGCGCCTCGACCGCTTCGCCGTTGAGGCCGTTCACGGCTGCAAGTTCCTCTTCGCTCGCCAGATTCGGGTTGAGCAGGCCCTGATTCCCGCCGACTTGAGCCGCGGCGGGAATGGCGAGAAGGAAGAGAACGGACGCGGTCCAGATCGGGTTGTTTCGAGTCATCGGAAATCCTCGGCGCCGAGTGGCAGGTGTGGGCAAGTCGTCGGCTCGGCGGCGCCCGCTGAGCTCAGTCCTTCGTGTGAGGACGTCGCACCGCCGCAGGCCGGGTGCTCCAGGGCGACGAGTATACCGACGAGCCCGAGCGAGATCGGCGGGCGTCCGGGGCTCACTGCCGAAGCTGGGGCAGTTCGGCCTCGGCGCAGGCCTCGATCTGGAAGCGTCGGATGAGTGCCTTGACGAAGCGGCGCTGGACTTCGCCGCGGCTCGACCGCTGCCGGCTGTGCTGGCCGCTCGGAAGAAACGTCTGGCAGTCGTTGTAGATGATGATCCAGTTGTGCTGACCGCGCTTGGCCTTGTGGCCGGGAGCACAGACGTCCAGCATGGCGAAGACGTTCCGAAGCTGGATTTGCGCCACGAATCAGGCGGCAGCGGGTAGTCCGGCAAGGACCAGCTCGGATGGCTTGGGGTTGTTGGCAGGTGTGGTCTCGACGAACAACGTGACACGGTGACGAAGGGCGGGATTCGGTCGCACCGGAAGTTCGGACTCGACCTGGCCGGCCGCGACCCTTCTCCGGGCCGTTTCGAACGCTTGCGCGGCCCAGGCGTCCGTGTCCTTGAAGAACGTGGACACTCTCCGCTCGAACACGTTGAAGTCTGGCGCGTCTGCCGCGATGTCATAGAGCGCGAGCTCCGTGTTCGCCTTCAGGTCGAGGTAGGCCTCGACCAAGGTGGCGCCCACGCCGGCGACGCCGCCCGGCTTCAGGCCGTGCGCGAGGAAGCCGTCCTCGTCCACGGTGACGACTGCGCCCCCACGAAACTCGACTCCGGCGGCGAAGCCGGGGCCTTGTACGGGGATCTGCAATCGGAACACGATCGGGTAGACCGTGTCCGGGGCGGGTTCGATCATGGCGGTCTCCCTCTTCGACCTGAGGGGGCGGGAAGTCCGGATCAGCGGGCGGTCCGGTCGCAGGCCGGGTGCTCCAGGGCAACGAGTATACCGACGAGCCCGAGCGAGATCATCGCTCCCGGCGCCAGCGTCGGCATCGCGCCGCCGAGACTCTCGCCGATGAGTCCGAGCCCGCTCGAGCCTGGGTGCAGTTCTCGCTCGAACTCGATGTTCGACTCGAAATGGAAGTACACGCCGAGGAGGCCCGCCGGAACGCAGGCCGCGAAGAACGCCCGGAACGCGCGGACGGCAGCGGCGGACGGCCGGACCGCCAGCCACGTCCCCGCGAACGTTCCGCCAACGAGAAGGACGAGAGGCGTCCATTGCTTCCAATCCTCGTAGTGGTCCAGCAGGTAGAGCTCCGCCAGCAACCCCGCCGCGCCGAAGAGGACGATGTACAGCAGGTAGCGTCGCCAGCGCTCGATGATCACGGTGCGGCCCCCGCTTGCTCGTCGGCAAGCATGTTCCGGCGGTGGAGGACGTAGGCCTTGATCAGCGCGACCTCGTTCCGGTCGAGGACCGGCGCGAAACTCGGCATTCCCAGTTCGACCAGGGCGCCCTCCAGCAGGGCCGCCTCGTAGGAGGCGAACACGCGTTCCGACGACTGCCGCAGGTCGGGGGTGACGCCGCCTCCGACCGCGCCGTAGCCGTGGCACACGAGGCAGTACTGGTTGAACAGACGTCGGCCGGCGTCGATGTTCTCGCTCGAGGCGCCGTGATCGACGCGGGTGACGCGGATTTCGCGTCGCGGCGCCGGTTCGACTCGCTGTCCGGTGGCGCCGAGGGCGTAGACGAGGATCCGGCCCTCGGAGTCGACTGCCTGCCGGGCGGAGCGGCTGCCGACGATGCCGAATGCGCCGCCCCAGCCGGACAGGACCGCGATGTACTGCGTACCGCCGGACTCGAAGGTGATCGGCGGCGCGATGACGCCGCTCCCCGTGTAGCTTTCCCAGAGCTTCTCGCCGTCGTCGGCCCGGTACGCGGTCAACTGCCCGAAGGGGGTTCCCTGGAACACGAGGTTGCCGGCGGTGGCGAGCGTGCCGCCAGACCAGGGCATCGTGTACTGGGCCCGCCAGACCTCGCGCTGCGCGACCGGATCCCAAGCGAGGAGGTGACCGGAGAGTGCGGCCGGCGGTGCATCCTCGGCGAGCATCCGGGCAGGGAGACCGGTCGCGTCGACGACCGCCTGGGGAATGTCCTCCGGCGCGGCGGCGCGCACGCCGAGGTTCCATTGGCCGGGCGTGTACTCGTAGTTCGGGTCGGGCACGTAGAAGCCCGAAATCTCCATCGCGGGAATGTAGACGAGGCCGGTGTCCGGGCTGAACGCCATCGGGTGCCAGTTGTGCCCGCCGAGCGGACCTGGCGACACGGCGACCGTCTGGTCCGTGTAGCGGGCGCCGGCCAGCTCGACGGGTCTTCCGGTCGCAAGGTCGACGTGGCTGGCCCAGGTGACGGTGACGAACTCTTCGGCGGAGATCAGCTCGCCGGTGCGGCGGTCCAGCACGTAGAAGAAGCCGTTCTTCGGCGCCTGCATGAGGACCTGGCGCACCCTGCCGCCAATCGGCAGCTCGGCGAGCACGATCGGTTGCGTGGCGGTGTAGTCCCAGGTGTCGCCCGGGGTCGTCTGGTAGTGCCAGACGTACTCTCCGGTGTCGGGTCGGAGCGCGACGATGGACGACAGGAAGAGATTGTCGCCGCCCTCGGGACTGCGGATGTTCCGGTCCCAGGGCGAGCCGTTGCCTACGCCGACGTAGAGCAGGTCGAGTTCCGGGTCGTAGACGATCGAGTCCCAGACCGTGCCGCCGCCTCCGCCGGTCCACCACTCGCCGGTCCAGGTCTCCGCGGCCATCCGCATCGCCTCGTTCTCGAAGCCGTCCGCCGGATTGCCGGGCACGGTGTAGAACCGCCAGACGCGCTCCCCGGTCTCCGCGTCGTACGCGTCGACGTAGCCGCGCACGCCGTACTCGGCGCCGCTGCTGCCGATGATCACCTTGCCCTTGGCGATCCGCGGCGCGCCGGTGATCGTGTACAGAGAATCCGCAGGCACGGTCATCGTGGACCACGCGACCTCCCCGGTCTCCGCGTCGAGCGCGATGAGGCGTCCGTCGAGGGTGGCGGAGATCACCTTTCCGCGGTACAGGGCGGCGCCGCGGTTCACCGCGTCGCAGCAGGTCTTCATCGCGACGGAGCGCGGTACCTCCGGGTCGTGCGTCCACAACGGTTCGCCGGTCGCCGCATCCATCGCGTAGATCACGTTCCACGCGCCGGTCGCGTACATCACGCCGTCGACGATCAGCGGGGTCGCCTCGAGGCCTCGCTTCGTGTTCGTCTGATGGACCCAGGCGATGCCGAGCTGATCCACGTTGCCGTCGTTGATCTGGTCGAGCGTGCTGTAGCGCTGCTCCTTGTACGTGCCGCCGTAGGTCAGCCAGTCCCCGGTGCGACCGGCCGCGCCGACCAGCGCCGCGTCGTCGACGGTGTAGGCAGCTTCGGCGCGGCGGGGAGGAGGTTGGGAGGATGCGGCGGCGGCCAGCAGAAGCGCGGCGAGCCCGGCGATCGGAGCGTTGACCTTCATGATTTCGGTTCCTCTTCGGCTACAGGCAGAGCCAGGTCGACGAGTGTCGGCATCGTACCGCTGCAGCCGCGATGGCGGCCGCAGCAGGAGCTCGGTGAAACATGCCTGCGAGAGCCGACCGGCTCGTCGCTCGACGACGAATGGAACGCGCCGAAGGGCGGCGCGCGATCAGGACAGGAGTCCGATCAGGCGCGCCCACACCGAGACGCTCGTCCAGATTCCTATCGAGAGACAGCCGACGACCTTCGGCCAGTGACCGAGACTGCCTTCCTCGGCGAATGAGACGCGGCGACGGATCGTGAAGGTGAAGAGGAGGCCGATGACGATGATCTGCATCTTCCACCAGAAGAAGGGGCTGTAGTACTGCTTGAGGGCGGTGGAGAGGACCTGCGGCGCTCCAGTTGCGAACAGGGCGACGAAACTCCAGATCATCCAGCGGTCCAACTCCCGGGCAAGCTGGGCGGTCGGCATCTTGACCAGGCCGCGGCCGAGCAGCCGGATGTCGACGACGAGCACGGCGCCGGCGAACGCGACGAGGGCGAGCAGATGGGCGCACTGGATGATCGGCGACGCCCAGGTCTCCTCGAGCATCCAGGCGCTGAAGGACAGACCCTGCATCCACTGAAAGAAGGACTGGACCACGGTGTATTCCTCTCGTCAGTCGGTTGCGGTCGTCTTCCGGCCGGGTTGCCCTGGCAACGGCTATCGGCGATTCAAGCGCCGATTCCCAGGTCGTTCCACCAGCCGGGCATCAAGCCGCTGTAGGCCATCATCCGCCCGGTGACGACGACGCCCGCCCACAGCCCGAGGGACACGACGCCGGCGAGCCGGGCGTTCAGCGGGATCTCCCGGCCCTGGTCCCAGGCCTGAACGGACTTGTAGGTCGCGTAGTGGAACCAGAACATGTTCACGCCGGCGAGCAACATGAGGAGCATCTTCGCCCAGAAGTAGAAGTTGTCGTAGTAGCGCATCGGCTGGCTGTAGAGCAGGAGCCCGCCGGTGATCAGGTTGATGCCGTAGCCGGTCAGCGCCCAGGGGAAGATGCGGGTCGGGATGTTCGAAACAGGCACCCTCTTCAGCGTCAGGCCGATCAGACGCATGTCCCAGAAGGCGATCAGGCCGGCGAACAGGCACATGCTGACGACGTGGGTCGTCAACAGGGTGGGGTAGGCGTTCAGGGACTCCCGCAGAGCGATGCTGCTGGGAAGTGCGTCGACCCACTCGAAGGCGCTGCGCATGGAGATGACGGGTGGTTCAGAGGCCCGGAGGGCGCCGGAGGAGAACTACTTGCAGCGAGACGACTCGGGATAGCGACGGTAGATCGCGTGGCAGTCCTCGCACGCTCCGGCGAGTGCGTTCGTCAGGTCGCTCACCGTTTCGCGGTCCTCGGCGTGCGCGGCAGCGTAGATCTGCTTCGCGACCTCGGTCAGCTGTTTCGCGTACTTCTGGTAGTCCTCGTTCGCCACCGGCGCCGGTGTTCCGTTCTGGCACATGCGGTCCGGGTTCATGATCAGCGATTCGACTTCGGCGAGCGCCAAGGCGGCCTGCTGGGGCACCTGCCAGCCGGTGTAGATGCCGGAGAAGAGAGAGGACACGGTGCCGTCCCCATCTTCGGCCGGGTCCGGCGGGCTTCCGGGGTCCGTCATCTGCACGTCGAACAGGAAGTTCGAGTTCGGGAACAGGATGGCGCGCATCAGCTCGGCCAGGTTGCCGACGGGCTCGTCAGGCTCCGCGGCCGTGGCGGTCGGGGCGATGATCGAGGCGCCGGCTGTGCAGATCACCGCTACGACGAGGCCAAGCGCCAATCTTCTCGAACGCATCTCCGAAGTCTCCTTGAGTCGGGGTTCAGGCTGTACTGCGCGGTCGGCTTACCGGTGGGTTTCGCGAGCGGGTTTCGTCAAAGTCGACCAGGGAAGAGGTCGGAGTGTAACGCATCCGTGCGAGCCTGCACGTCAGCGGGCGGCGGCTTGGACTGGAGGTCACCGGCAACGACTTCAGTCGTCTTCTCCGTCCTCGTTCGTGACGGCTGCCGCCTGGTCCGCCGTGGCAGCGATCAACCACTGCATCTCGAGACCGGCAGCGCGGTGGACCGCGAACTCGGCGACGCGCGGGTCGCCAGCGATGCGCAGGAACTCCTCGCGCGACGGGTACTCGACCAAGGCGACGGTGTGGAAGCGCTCGTTCGTGTCGCCGATGACCATCGAGTCGACCCTCCCGGTCCAGATCAGCCGGCCGCCCTGGGAAGTCACCCACTCGATCATCTGCTCGCCGTACTTCCGGTAGGCGTCGGCGCCGGACAGGCCCTCGTCCGGAGCGTCGGCTCGGTCCTTGAACCGCAGGAGGTTGACCATCACGACGGGCGTGTCGGCGGGACCCTCGAGGAGTCTCTGGATCTGTTCGGGTTCGGGTCGAGTCTGGGCCATGCCGGTTCCTCCTGCGGCCAGGGCCGTCGTCGCGGCGGCGGCAACGGCGAGGGCCATCTTCGAGCGTCGGATCATGTCAACCTCCCGGTTTGGACCAGCAAGAACAGAAGAACAGAGACCTTGGTGGGCACGTATGTCCAAGCGACGTTATCGCGCCGCGGGCTTTGACGCCGGGACGCCGCGATACGCTGTGACGGACGTTGAACAAGGCCCCCCCTGCGGAACCGGAGGACGAATTTTGAGTGACGAGTTGACGACACGCCGAGCCGCGCCCGGATTACTCATCTTCGCCGTTTTCATCGCGTTGGCCGCCGGCGCCGCCGACCTGCCGGACGATGCGGAGGACCAGCTTGCGGCCGCCGTTCAGGCGGCCCCGGAGGACCGTCGGGAGGGCGCGCGCGTGCTCGGCTGGACCGTCGACGGCAAGGTCGTCGAGCTTCGCGCCGGCAGCAACGACCTCGTCTGTCTCTCGGCCAAGCCCGGCGAGTCGCGCTGGAGCGTGGCCTGTTACCACGAGTCGCTCGAGCCGTTCATGGCCCGTGGCCGCGAACTCGCGGCGCTCGGCATCACCGGCCAGGAGCGGGTGCGGACCCGCGAGAAGGAGATCGAAGAGGGCAGCCTGACGATGCCGCGTGAGCCGCGGACCCTCTACGTGCTGATGGGCAGCGGCTTCGATGCCGAGAGCGGCGAGGTGATCGACCCGTATCTCAGGTGGGTGATCTACACGCCGTTTGCGACGGGGGAATCCACCGGGCTCTCCACCCGCCCCACGGTCGGCGCGCCGTGGTTGATGGCGCCCGGCACCGCCGGCGCCCACGTGATGATCAACCCGCCGCGACCGGGCAACGGCGAGTGATGAGCAGCGCCTTCCGGGAGAGCCCCTTCCGCGACATCGTCGGCCCCTCGTCGCAGTTCTACATCTCGCAGCGGCTCCGCCTCCACTATCTGAACTGGGGCAACGAAGAGCAGCCGCCGCTCGTCCTGATCCACGGCGGCCGCGACCACGCGCACAACTGGGATTGGGTGGCGAATGCGCTCCGGCGGGATTACCACATCGTCGCTCCCGACCTGCGCGGTCACGGCGACAGCCAATGGGCGGTCGGCGGCATGTACGCGATCACCGATTTCGTGCTCGATATCGCGCAGCTGCTGGAAGCGCTCGACCGCTTCCCGGTGCGTATCGTCGCCCATTCGCTGGGGGCGGTCATCGCGCTTCACTACGCCGGGCTCTACCCCGAGAATGTCCACAAACTCGTCGCGATCGAGGGTTTGGGGCCGCCACCGCAGATGCTCGAGGAGCGGCTGTCGCGTCCGGTCGATGCGCGGCTTCGGCGCTGGATCGGCAGCATGCAGAAGTTGGCCGGTCGTCAGCCGCGCCGCTATCCCTCGCTCGAGGCGGCTGCCGAGCGGATGCAGGAGGTGAACACCTTCCTCAGCCGCGAGCAGGCGCGCCATCTGACCGTCAACGGCATGGCGCGGAACGAGGACGGCACGTTCACCTGGAAGTTCGACAACTACGTGCGCTCGAGCCCGCCCTACCGCTACGACGAGGACGAATTGCGGATCCTCTGGGGTCGCATCGCCTGCCCGACGCTGCTGGTCCGAGGCACCGAGAGCTGGGCGAGCGACCCCGTCGAGGACGGTCGCTTCGACGCCTTCCGCGACGCGGAACTCCGCAACTTCGAGGGCGCCGGCCACTGGGTTCATCACGACCAGCTCGACGAGTTCGTCGCGGCGACCCGAGCGTTCCTGGAGGACCGACGGTGAGCTCCGGACCCGTCCGGTCGATCGAACGGATCGCGTCGCTCGACGTGCTGCGCGGCTTCGCGGTTCTGGGCATTCTCATCGTCAACGTCCAGTCCTACGCGATGGTCGAGGCGGCCTACTTCAATCCGGCCGCGAACGACAGTCTGAATGGCGCCGGGCTCTGGGTCTGGGTGATCACCCACGTCTTCTTCGATACGAAGTTCATCTCCGTCTTCTCCGTCCTGTTCGGCGCCGGGATGGCGCTGATGGCGGAGCGCTCTGCGGCGCGGGGCGGTCGCGTCGGCATCCACTACCGGCGGCAGTTCTGGCTGCTCGTCATCGGCTTGGCGCACGCCCACGTCATCTGGTTCGGCGACATTCTCGTCCCCTACGCGCTATGCGGCTTCCTGCTCTTCGGGCTCCGCAACCTGAAGCCCGGCCGGCTGATCGCCGCCGGCTTCGCGATGACGCTCGTCCCCCCTCTGTTCTACCTGCTGAACGCTCTCGCGCTGCCGAGCATGCCCGCCGAGGTGCGCGACGCACTTGCCGGCGACTGGGCGCCGCCGGCGGACGTGACGGCAGCCGAGGTCGCGACGTATCAAGCCGGTCTGTTCGCCCAGCTGCCGGCTCGAAGCGCCGTTGCGCTCGAGATGGAGACGGTTGTCTTCGCGGTCTTCTTCCTGTGGCGCTGCGGCGGCCTGATGCTGGTCGGCATGGGCCTCTACAAGCTCGGCGTTCTCTCGGCGAGGAGCTCTGGCGCCGTCTACCGGCGAATGGCGTGGGCCGGGCTCGGCGCCGGCCTGCCGCTCGTCGTCCTTGGCGTTGCGTACAACCTGCGCCACGACTTCGCGTTCGAGCACTCGATGTTCCAGGGGCAGACGTTCAACCAGGTCGGCTCGCTGGGGGTGTTCCTCGGGTACATCGGACTCGTCATGCTCGCCGTGCGGAACGAGTGGCTGCCTGGTCTGCAGCGTCGACTGCAGGCCGCGGGCCGTATGGCGCTGACGAACTACATCGGCCAGAGCGTCCTCTGCACGCTCATCTTCTACGGCCACGGGCTCGGACAGTTCGCGCAGATCGGCCGGCCGGGCCAGGTCCTCATCGTCGTCGCGATCTGGATCGCCCAGCTCTTCTGGTCGCCGTGGTGGCTTGCGCGCTATCGGTTCGGCCCCCTCGAGTGGCTGTGGCGATCGCTGACCTATGCCAGGTTCCAGCCGATGCGATCGACGCCCGGCTAGCTGCTATTGTCTCCCCGTCGTCATGACTGGGCGTGAGACGTGCCCCGCCAGTCGGCGGCTGATCGCTACCGAATCGCTTCGATGTTCCCCTGACTCGGCGTGACGACTGCCACGGCATCCCAGGCCGCCGACAGCGGCGCCGTCGACGTTCGCGGCGGAGACGACGACGTCGTCGTCGAGGAGGTCGAGTGCGGCGAGCGCACGTACACCTTGCGGCGGCTGCGGCCGGATGACCGGGACAGCATCGTCGCTCTCGCCCGCGCCTTGCCCGAGGTCGACCTGCAGTTCCTGCGTACCGATCTGACGGATCCGGAGGTCGTCGAGGGCTGGATTCGCGACGCGGGTACCGGCAGCCGGTTTGCGACGCTTGCCCACCACCGAGACGAGCTGGTCGGCTACGGCTCCCTCAACCTGCGCCCGCTCCAGTGGATGAGTCACCTGGGGGAGATCCGCGTGATCATCGCGGAGGGTCATCGTCGGAGCGGCCTGGGGCGGATTCTCAGTCAACGCGCGTTTGATCTCGCCCGCGAGCAGGGCCTGCTCAAGCTCGTCGCGCAGATGACCCGCGAACAGCTGGGCGCCCGGCGGCTCTTCGAACAGCTCGGCTTCTCGGCCGAGGCGCTGCTGAATGACTGGGTGATCGACCGCTCCGGCTGCACCCGCGACATGATGATCATGTCGTGCGACCTGGGCGCCGCGAATCGGAGCGAGTTCTGAGTCCCCGGCCGCGGCGTCGCCTGCGCGTCGTCTCTTGGAACGTGAATGGGCTGCGGGCTTGCGCGCGGAAGGGGTTTCTCGACTGGTTGAGCCGCAGCCGGGCGCAGATCGTGGGTCTCCAGGAGACGAAGGCGCGCGCCGAGCAGCTCTTGCCCGAGCTCAGGCGGCCCGCCCGCTGGCACACCGCGTTTTCCTCCGCGGAGCGGCCCGGCTACTCCGGCGTCGGCCTCTACTCGCGACTCGAACCGACCTGGATACAGACCTCGCTCGGCGAGCCACGGTTCGACGCCGAGGGGCGCCTTCAGATCGCGCTCTTCGGCCGCCTCGTCGTCGCGAACGTCTACTTTCCCAAGGGCAGCGGGACGAAGCGCGACAACAGCCGCGTGCCGTACAAGTTGGCCTTCTACCGCGCCCTGTTCGATCAGCTCGACCAGGCTCGGCAAGACGGCTACCGGGTGCTGGTCATCGGCGATTTCAACACCGCTCCGCAGCCGATCGACCTTGCCCGGCCGAAGGACAACCGGCGGAACTCGGGCTTTCTCCCGGAGGAGCGCGCCGAGCTCGAACGCTGGTTCGCTGCCGGATGGGTCGACACCTTCCGGCGTCTGCACCCCGACACCGTGCGCTACTCCTGGTGGCGACAGGCGTACGATGCCCGGGCACGCAACGTAGGCTGGCGAATCGACCTCGTCCTGGCCTCCGAGGCGGCGATGCAGTTCGTCGAGCGCGCCTTCATCGCGACCGACGTGTTCGGCTCCGATCACTGTCCGGTGGGCGTCGATCTGTCGGCGGAGGCGCTGTCCTGAGCGGCGCCCGGACGGGAAGCGATGCCGAACGGGCGCCGGCCGCGGCGCCGAGCCGCGCGCGAACCGTCGCCGGCATTCGGCGGCGGATGCGCGGCTTCTCCACGCCCAGAGGGTTGGCGCTCGGCAAGGACTTCCCTCTCCGTCCGGACGACGTGCTGATCGCGACGTATCCCAAGGCCGGCACGACGTTGATGCAGCAGATCGTCCACGGTCTTCGCACCGGCGGGGATATGGAGTTCCGGGAGATCTGCGAGGTCGTCCCGTGGCTCGAGCTGGCCCACGACCTCGGGCTCGACTTGCACGCACCGCAGCGAGCGGCGCCGCGCGCGTTCAAGACCCACTTTTCGCGACACGCCGCGCCCGCGGGCGGTCGCTACATCGTCGTCGTGCGGGATCCCGGCG
This sequence comes from Candidatus Multivoraceae bacterium, assembly GCA_965219625.1. Lineage (GTDB taxonomy): Bacteria > Acidobacteriota > Thermoanaerobaculia > Multivoradales > Multivoraceae > Multivorans. The sequence goes on from OZ244782.1 coordinate 3,381,025, forward strand.
ACTCGCTCGTGTCGTTCTACCACTTCCTTCGGGGCTGGGTGTTCGAGGGCGACGCGATCTCGATCGAGACCTTTGCGCTCGAGTACCTGATCGACGGCTCGCGCAGCGGCCGCTACTGGGAGCATCTCGTCTCGTGGTGGCCGAAACGGCTCTCTGACGACACGTTGTGGCTTTGTTTCGAGGACATCGTCGCCGACCTGCCGGCTGCCGTCGCCCGGGTGGCGGGGTTTCTCGATCTGGACGGCGACCCCCGCCGCATTCGGGTCGCCACCCGCCAGGCGAAGATCGACTTCATGCGCGCCCACGGGACGAAGTTCGATGACAACCTCGTGCGCCGGCGCCGCAACGCCGCTTGCGGACTCCCCGCCGACGCCGCCGGCACGAAGGTACGCGCCGGCCGCGTCGGCGACAGCGTCCGCGAACTGCCGCCGTCCGTGCGGGAGGCGTGGGACGAACAGTGGCGCCGCGTCGTCCAGCCGGCGACCGGTCACCGGTCGTACGCGGAGCTGCGGGCTTCCTTGGGCGGCCCGTAGTTCCCGCTCTTCCATATCGAACCTCAGGTAACGTCGGCGCCCCGGGAGACCGAAGAGTCAGAGGGGACCGAGAGCTCCGGACAACAGAAGGGAGGGCAGCCGGATGGCTCCGATTCCAGGCGGTGGAGTGGTCGCAGTAACCGGCGCGGCCGGATTCGTTGGCGGTTGGGTCGTGCGGCTGCTGCTCGACAAGGGCTATCGGGTGCGGGCGTCGGTCCGGGACCGAGACGACGCAACGAAGACGACGTTCCTTCGCGAGCTGCCGGGCTACGCGTCCGGCCGGCTCACCCTCCATTCGGCGAATCTCGACGAGGAGGGCTGCTTCGACGACATCTTCGCGGGCTGTCACGGCGTCTGCCATGTCGCTCACATCAGCGATTACGACGACTTCGACTACGTCAAGCGAGTGTGCGATCACATGATCAAGAGCATCGACGACTCGGGCTCGGTGACGCGCGTCGTCGTCACGTCGAGCATCGCCGCGGTCATCATGGAGGCCGACATCTACGAGTTCGTTCAGAGGCCGGTGCTCTACGAGGACCGCTACCCGGACGAGCTGAACCCGAAGCGCACGCCGGAGCGCGGTCACGGCTACTCGATGAGCAAGATCTACGCTCAGCAGGCCTTTGCGGAGGCCGCTCTGAAGAGCGGCCGTTGGGACGCGATCACCTGTTGCCCGGGCGACAACGTCGGACCGATTCTGTCGGCGCATCAGAAGGACAAAGGCCCGTGGCAGCACAACATCGAGCTGATGCTGCTCGGCGAGTGCAAGCAGACCCAGGCCTACCGGCCCTGGATGACGGTCGACGTGCGCGACGACGCCGAGTGCCACATCCGCCTGCTCGAGAGTGTGGATGTCCGGAACGGCGAGCGTTTCATCGCCTGGTCTGCGGACGCGGTGCCCGTGGAGGAGATCAACGCCGGCATCGACCGGGTGTTGCCCGAACTCCGCCACGACCGCCCGGAGGTCGAAGACGGCCATCCCGAGCACATTCGGAAGCGGGAGAAGGAACTCCGCGGGATCTGGGCTGGCGTCGAACTGCGGAACGACCGGATGAGGGCTCTGACGGGCATCACGTTCCGCCCCTTCGACGAGTCGCTGCGCGACTGCGTGGAGTCTCTGATCTCCGTGGGCGGAGTCAAGCCGAGGCGGCGGCCGGAGAGATGAGAGTCGGCAGCTGCGTGGCTCGCTCGAAGTGCTTCCAGGAGCTCCCCTTGCCCGCCGGCGCCCGGTTGGCGATCGGCGCCAGGAACGCCCTGGGGGCAGCCGGCGACGGCAACCCGACGCCGATGATGCTGGGCAACCTGTACAGCGCCCGGGCGCCGTTCGACGTGAGCGGAACCTACGCCTATGCGCGGCTTGGGTACCGCTGGGGAAGCGACGGGTGAGTCGGTTCCGACGTCAAGCCTGAACCCGGGATCGCTGGAGCGCCGGAGCGGCCTGCGGCAGCTTCATGCCGTCGTTCCGAGCGGGCTTCCGACGGGCGCGGCGAGCTCGTCGCCGTGCCCGACCCCGCTCGACGATGAGGTAGAGCGAGGGCACGAAGAGCAGCGTGATCATCGTCGACGTGAGCAGGCCGCCGACGACGACGCGGGCGAGCGGCGCCTGGAGTTCGGCGCCTTCGCCGAGTCCGAGGGTGAGCGGCATCAGGCCGAGCGCGGTCGTCAGCGTGGTCATCAGGATCGGCCGCAGGCGGCGCCTGGAACCACGGATCAGCGCTTCGCGCAGGTCGAGGCCGACCTCGCGGCGCATGCGATTCACGTTGTCGACCAGGACGATCGCGTTGTTCACGACGATGCCGACGAGGACGACGAGGCCGAGGAAGGAGGTCATGTTCAGCGTCGTGCCGGTGAGCGCCAGGGTCAGGAACACGCCGATCAGGGAGAACGGCACCGCGGTCATGATGACGAGCGGCTGGAGCAGTGACTCGAATTGGACTGCCATCACGGTGTAGACGAGGAAGACGGCAAGCAACACGCCGATGATCAGATCGAGGAAGACCTCGCGCTGCTCCTCGAGCTCGCCGCCCATCTCGACGGTGAATCCGTAAGGGGTTTCGACCCGGTTGAGCGCCGCCTGAACCTCGGCGGCGACATCGCCGAACGGCCGCCCGTCGATACCGGCCATCACCCGCATCACCCGTTGCTGGTCCTCGCGGTTGATCGAGAGCGGTCCGGCCCCGGCTTCGATTTCGGCAATCGAGCCCAGAGGAATGACGTCGGAGCGTTGAGTCACGATCGGCAGTTGACCGAGCTGTTCGAGTTGCAGGCGGTCTTCGGGCTGGAGTTGGACCCGGATGTCGAACTCGTTCCCCTGGTCGCGGAAGGTCGTCGCTACGCGTCCCAGGACATAGTTCTCGACCGCGCTGGCGACCTCGCTGCCGTTCAGCCCGAGTTCGGCGAGGCGGGCGCGGTCGACCCGGAGCTTCCGTTCGATCTGGCCGGCCTCGCGGTCGAGACGCGGATGGACGACCCCAGGCACCGAGGCCATCGCGGCGATCACCCGCTCGGCGAGTTCGTTCGCTTCGTCCAGGTCGTGGCCGCGGATCCTCGCGACGAGGCGGGCATCCTGCCCACCTCGCATCATCCGCATCATCATGTTTCCCGAAGAGGCGTAGATCTGGATGCGGGCGGCGGGAACGTCCGCGACCGCGCTCCTGATCGCGGAGACGATCCGGTCCTGGCCGCGGGTTCGTTCGGTGACCGGCGTGAGCATGATCTCCATCGAACCCTGGTTCGACTGGGCCGGTCGCCACCAGCTCTCGGGGCCGGCGGTCGTCACGAGGTTGTCGAGTTCACCGGGCAGCAAGACGCCGCGCACCCGCGACTCGATGTCGGCCATCGTCGCCGTGGTCGTCTCGAGCGGGGCGCCGACTGGCATCTCGACCTGGATGCCGAGCCGGCCCTCGTCGCTCTCGGGCATGAGCTCGAGTCCGATCGTCGGCAAGAGGGCGAAGGAGGCGAACAGCAGGAGGACGGCGCCCAGCAGGACGCGTCCGGGATGGCGAAGAGCGCGCTCGATCAGGCGGCCGTAGGCCATGTCGACCGGGCCCAGCGCCGCCGCCTGGTCGACGTCCATCTGGCGGCTCTCCGGGACGCGCCGGAGCCAGCGGGCGGCGGCGGCCGGAATCAGCGTCAGGGCGACGAACAGGGCGCAGAGGAGCGCGAAGCTGACCGTGATGGCCAACTGGTTGAAGAAGATGCCGGCGAAGCCGGAGATGAAGACGACCGGCAGGAAGACCGAGACGGTGGTCAGCGTCCCCGCGGCAATCGCCATCGCCACCTCGTTGCTGCCGGCGACCGCCGCGGCGGTCGGACGTTCGCCTTCGTGCAGGCGGCGGTAGATGCTCTCGAGGACGACGATCGAACCGTCGACCAGCATGCCGACTCCGAGCGCGATGCCGCCGAGCGAGATGACGTTCAGCGTGAAGCCGTTGAAGTACATCAACGCGATCGTGGCCAGCACGGAGATCGGAATCGCGGCGCCGACGATCAACGTCGCCCGCATGTCCCGCAGGAAGAGGAAGAGGACGAGAACGGCGAGCGCGGCGCCGAACGCGGCGCCCATCTGGACGTTGTTCACCGCCTGACGGATGAACACCGAGCTGTCCATCAGCACGGAAATCCGCGCGCGGCCGGCGTAGTCCCGGTTGATCGCCTCGATCTCGCGGTTCAGGCGTTCGGCGACCTCGACCGTGTTCGATCCCGACTGCTTCTGCACGTACATGCGCATGCCGGGCGTTCCGTTGATCCACAGCTCGTTCGTCAGTTCGCGGATGCCGTCGTCGACCCGGCCGAGGTCCTTGACCAGGATCGGTCGGCCCTCGCGGACGGTGACGATCGTGTTCTCGATGTCGGCCGTCCGCTCGAACTCGCCGACGGTGCGGATGAGGACCTCGCGCCCCGTTTCGAGCATGTCCCCGGCGGACACGTTGCGGTTCTCGCGGGCGAGAGCCATCGTGACCTCGTTCGGCGTGACGCCCAGCGCGGCCATCCGGTCGGCGGCGAGCTGCACCTGGATCTCGCGGACCCGGCCGCCCTGGATGTCGACGGCGGCGATACCGGGAATCCGCTCGAGGCGGCGGCTCAGCGTCTCCTCTGCTAGATGTCGGAGCTGGCGCGCGTCGCCTTCGCCGGAGACGCCGAGGAAGGCGATCGGGATGTCCGACAGGTTGAACTTGAACAGGGTCGGCTGGGTCGCGTCGTCCGGCAGCATGCCGCGAACGAAGTCGAGTTGCTCGCGGATGTCGTTGACGACCTCGTCGAGGTCGACGCCCCACTGGAACATCGCGCGGATGCTGCTCATCCCCTCGGCCGACATCGAGGTCAGCTGGTCGAGTCCGTCGACCGTGTAGATCGCCTGTTCGATCGGCCGGGTGAGCAGTGTTTCGATTTCCTGGGGCGCCACCCCCTCGTAGGTCGTCGTGATGGAGATCTGCGGCATGTCGACTTCGGGCATCAAGTCGACGGCGAGCTGCCGGAGCGCGACCAGACCGAGGACGGTGATGCAGACGTAGAGCATTCCCACCCCCACGGGGCGGTTGGCGGACAGTCTGGGGAGATTCACCTGGCGACTCCTACGGCCCCGCCGCGCCGGCGGGCGACGGCGCCTGCGCGGTGTCTTCCGAGTTGACGATTCGTATCGGCGCGCCGTTGCCGAGCTCGGTGTGTCCCAACGTCAATACGAGGTCGCCGACTTCCAGGCGTCCAGCGACCGCGCTCCACTCTCCCGAACGGCCGGCGACCGTGACCGGCCGCCACTCGGCCAGACCATCGACGGGGACCATGACGCCCGTCGATCGCGAGCCGTCCATCGCGACGCGCTCGAGCAGAGCGGCGCCGGGAACGATCAACGCGTCGTCCAGGTCGCGCAGGCTGACGGATACTTCGGCGTACATCCCCGGCCGGAGCAGATCGTCCGTCTCGTCCAGCTCGCCCTCGACGAGCACCGTGCGGTCGTTGCGCCGCACTTCGCCGGCGACCCGCCGAACGACGCCGTGGAAGGTCCGCTCGCCGGTCGCCTCGGTCGCGACGAAGACGTCGGCGCCGACGAGCACGGACGAGAGGTCGCGCTCCGGCACCCGGAACTGGACGAGCAGCGGCTTCTCTTCGACCAGGCGGAGGATCGGGGTGCCGGGCTGGACCCTGGCGCCGCGGTCGAGATAGCGGTCGGCGACGACGGCTTGGAACGGGGCGCGCACGCGCGTGTTCGCGAACTGCTCGGCGAGGATCGCCTCGCGCGCCGCCGACTGGACCACCTGGGCCTCGGCGGCTGCGAGGTTGGCTCGGGCGGTGGCGTACTGCGAAGTCACCTGTTGCTGCTCCTGCTCGGACAGGAGGTCCTGATCGTAGAGTTCCATCGCTCTTCGGTGGTCGGCCTCGATGCCGACGAGTTCGGCGGCGGCCTTCTCCCGGTTCGCCTGGGCGACCCCGAGCTGTCCGCGCGCCTCCTGGAGCTGGTTCTTCAGGTCGACGTCCTCGATCAACGCGAGCACGGCGCCGTTCGCCACCCGCTGGCCGATGCGGGTGGGAACGTCGACGAGGAGGCCGGCTACCTGGGGCGAGATATCCGCGACCTCGCCGATCAGTTCGCCCGAATAGGAGGTGCGTACGGACAGATCGCCGCGCTTCGCGGACGTGGCGCGGACGGGGATCGCCTGAGCCTCCGGGCCGGCGGCCATTCCTGCCGGCGCTTCCTGGGGAGCGCGGCCCACCGCGACGACCATCGCCGCGACAAGAAGCAGGGTCGTCGTGGCGGCGACGGCGATCCAGGGATGGTTCAGGCCGTAGTGGAACACGGCGGCCATGCCGGCCTTCGGCGCCGCGGCGTGCGGCGTCGGTGGAGCAGGGGAGCCGGGAGATGACTCAGGGGTTCCTCGGCTCGCGGTTTGCCGGGCATTGATGATTGCCATACGTGTGATCTCGCTGTCTGAGGGTTCAGGCTGAGGGGTCGGGATAGGCGGTTGAGGATCGGTGGGAGGTCAGGTCTCGTTCCGGTCCGCGGTCGAGGCCAGCACGGTGTCCAGGCTCTGGGCGAGGATCGAGAAGAAGCGGACAAGCCGCTCGAGGCGCTGTTCGACGACGGCGCTTTTCGCATTGCCGCCGGCATGCTGCCCGAGCGCGTCCTTCATCTCCTGCGCCATCGCCTGTCGGTCGCGATAGCGATCGGCGATCCGTCGGAGCAGTCCGGGCTGCTCGTTGATCTGGAAGTAGTCGCGCCGATCGCCGGGCCGCGTGACCCGCTCGATGACGCCCATGTTCTCGAGCAGACGGGTATTCGTGCTGACGCTGCCGCGGCTGACCTGCAGTCGGGCGGCCAGATGGTCGAAACGAACCGGCTCGGGCGAGAGCATGAGGAGACCGACGAGGCGGCCGGCGATTCGAGGCAGGCGGTCCTCCTCGAGCGCGAGCCCCATGCCTTCGACGAAGTGCTCCTCGGCCTCGCGGAGCGGGATGTCGGCGGCGAGGGCGCTGCCGTCGCTTTGGTACGCGGCGGACGTGCGTTCGGAGACAGCCATTGGCCGGTGATTTTGAAACGTCCGGTTTGTTTTGTCAACACTGAACGTGATGAACGAACCGTCGGGAGCGTGCTAGGCTCTTCGCTATGCGCGTCTCAGCCCGGCTTCGACTGTCTGCCTCCAGGTTGCTCCTTGCCCTGGTCGCGTTGCCGATTTCGGCCTTCGCCGCCGAGCGCGAGGCGCCGACCTTCTACGGCGATGCGCTGCCGGTGATTCAGCAGCACTGCCAGGACTGCCACCGGCCCGCCGGCGCGAACTACGGCGGCATGCGGGCGCCGATGGCGCTGACCACCTATGCGGAGACGCGGCCGTGGGCGCGGTCGATTGCCCGCACCGTGGCTCGGCGCGAGATGCCGCCCTGGGATGCCCATCCGCAGCACGACGGCACGTTCGCCAACGAGCGAGTCCTCGACGCGAGCGAGATCGAGACGCTCGTGAACTGGGTAGCGGCGGGGGCGCCTGCCGGCGACATCGCGGACGCGCCGCCAGCCCGCGAGTACCCGAGCAGCGGCGGCTGGCTCGTCGGCGAACCGGACCTCGTCGTGACGATGCCCGAGCCCTACTTCGTCGAGGACGACGTCGAAGACCTGTACGCCGCGTTTTCCTACGTTCTCACCGAAGAGGACCTGCCCGAGGATCGTTGGGTGGTCGCCTTCCAGTGCAAGCCGGACAGCGAGATCATCCATCATTTCAATCTTCATCTGCTCGAGCCGGACGAGCACGGCGAACTCCCGCCGCCGCCCGAGTTTCCGAACCAGGACCAGATCGCTCCTTCGCCCGAGAACGCCGGCAACTACATGGGCGGCGTGTCATCGGGCAGCGACGCGAACCGCTACCCGGAGGGTTTCGGCTTCCTGCTCCGCAAGGGCTCGCGGGTGACCTTCGACATCCACTACCACAAGGAGCCGGGCGCGGAAACCGGCGTATGGGATCAATCGTCCATCGGCTTCGTGTTTGCCGACGAGCCGGTTCGGCGCTCTCTTGGTTCGGGGCTGCGGCCGATCATGAACTTCACCTTCGCCATACCGCCCGGCGCAGCGAACCACCAGGTGGGGCCCTACGCCACGGTGGCGCAGAGCGACACGGACATCATCGCGCTGATGCCGCACATGCACATGCGCGGGAAGTCGGCCCGCTTCGAGGCGTTCTATCCCGACGGCACGAGCGAGGTTCTGCTCGACGTGCCCCAGTTCGACTTCTCCTGGCAGACCGTGTACTACTACGACGAGCTCAAGCGGATTCCCAAGGGCACCCGCGTCGAGTACACCGCCTGGTACGACAACTCATCCGAGAAGGCCGCTCTCTACGGCTTCGACTCGAACCGCACCGTCCGCTTCGGCCAGCCGTCGACCGACGAGATGATGATGGGGTTCATGATGAGCGCGGCCGCCGTCGACGAGCCCTGAGGCGCGTGGAGCTCGCAGGGCTCGATCGATGAGCAACCCGGAGCGCCGCCCGCGCCCGCTCATCCTGCTGCGGGTCCTCGGCCTGGTCATGCTGACCTTCGGCCTGCTCCAGTTGGACGATCCGGACCCGTTCGTCTGGGTCGGCTACTACGTCGCCGTCTCCGTCGCGTGCGCCGTGGCCGCCTACCGACCGATGCCCGCGCTCCTCTTCTGGCCCCTTGCCGCTCTGACCGTGCTCGGCGTCGCGTTCGCCTCGCCTGGCTTCTTCGACTGGCTTCTCCATCGGCCGGCGGCGGACCTGCTCGCGCCGATGTCCGCCGAGCGGATGTACATCGAGGAGAGCCGGGAGTTGCTGGGTCTGGTTATTGCGGGGGCGTTTCTGCTCGTCGCCCGCTCGATGTCGCGCGGATAGAACGCGCCGCCCGTTCGACGTCGCGCGTCAGGTTCCGGCGGAGCCGGGGGGCCGTCGCCGGTCAGGCGCTGGCGAACTGGCGTTCGGGGTGCATCTCGTCGACGTCGACGCCGACGATCTTCGAGACCCCGCGTTCCTCCATCGTCACCCCGTAGAGCGTGCTGGCGGCCTGCATCGTCAACTTGTTGTGGGTGATGACGAGGAACTGCGTCTCCGCCGACATCCGCTGCAGCATGTCGACGAAGCGCAGGATGTTCGCGTCGTCGAGCGGCGCATCGACCTCGTCGAGGATGCAGAACGGAGATGGCTTGGCTTGGAACAGCGCGAAGAGGAGCGCGATGGCGGTCAGCGCCTTCTCGCCGCCCGAGAGGAGCATGATGTTCTGCGGCCGTTTGCCGGGCGGGCGGGCAGTGATCTCGATGCCGCAGTCGAGCGGGTCGTCCTCGTCCATCAGCCGCATGTCCGCCTCGCCGCCGCGGAACAGCTCGACGAAGGTGCGTCCGAAGTTCTCGTTCACCTCGCGGAAGGCGGCGACGAAGCGCTCGGAGGAGGTGCGGTCGATGTCGCGGATCGTTCGCTTCAGGCTTTCGACCGACTCGCTGACGTCGGCGCGCTGCCCGATGAGGAACTCGTGGCGCTCCTGGTGTTCGTCGTACTCGGTGGCGGCGAGGACGTTCACCGGGCCCATCCGCTGGAGCAGACCGCGTTGCCGCTCGAGCTCCTCCGTCAGTTCGTCGAGGTCGCGGGCGTCGGCCTCGCGTTCGGCGTGCTCGTCGCCCCTTGCCGTCGGCGTCACGGCGCCGGTCGGCATTTCGCGCTTCAACTTGTCCAGGTACTCCTGCTCCACATGGGTCAGGTCGCCGCGGAGCGACGCTTCGTTCACGCGCAGTGCCTCGAGTTCGTCGCGCAGTTCGTCGCGGCGGACGCCCAACTCCTCCACCTGCCGATCGAGCGCCCGTCCCTCTGCTCGCTCGGCCTCGAGGGCCTGTTGGGCGGCGGACGCCTCGTCGCCGGCTTCCGTCCGCTCTGCCAGGGCCTCGCCGAGCTCCGTCTGCGCAGTCGCCGTTTCCGCGTCGAGTTGGGTGACGCGGTCCTGGAGTCGGTTCCGTTCCTCGGTCCAGGAGTCTTCGGCTTCGCGCAGATCGGCGATCTGCCGTGCGGTCCGCTCGGTTTCCCTGCGCTCGGCCGCCGCGCGTTCCTCGAGCAGCTCGAGTTGGCCGTGACGGACGGCGCCGGCGGTGATGCGCGCCTCGCGGACTTCCCGAGCGCGTTCGACGGCGTCGCTCGCCGCCTTGACCTCCTGTTCCAGCGCCCGTCGCCGCTCTCCCGCGCGGCGCAGGTTCCCCTCGTGTTCCTCGATGCGCTGGGTCCGTTCGGCGATCTCCCGTTCGAGCTCCCCGTGCTCCGCACTCGCTCGGGAGCGGTCCCGGTCGAGCCCGGCGCGACGCGCGCCGATGTCCGTGAGTCTCGACTTCGCCACGGCGAGTTGTTGGCTCAGCTTGGCCGCGGCCGCCTGCAGACGCTGGCTCTCGAGCGCGGTCCGCTCGGCCTGTTCGTCGGCTTCGGCGATCCGCCGATCGAGGAGGTCTCGGTGCTCGGACAGTTCGTTGATGCGGAGCCTGAGGTCGTCCGTCTCCCGTTGGCGACCGAGTGCTCCCGGCGCTGCCTGCTCGCCACGCACGGTGACCCTCCCTGCTTCGACCCACAGCCGATCCCGGCACAGGAAGGCGACGCCGCGATGAAGCGCGGCGAGGCGTTCGGCGTCGTCGTGGCTGGCGACGAGGTAGGCCGGCGGCAGCGCGGTCCGTAGCGGCTCGGGCAGATCGAGTACGGCTGCAAGCTCACCGACGATCGACGGGTCGTCCACGGCGGGCCGTTCGTCGGTGACTCCGGCCGGGCGGAGCAGCGTCGCTTCGAGGTGAGAACCGCCGACTGCCAGGGCGATGGCGAGAGCGTCTTCGTCTTCGGGAACGAGTACCGCGCCTTGCAGTCGCCCGAGGAAGAGGTCGAGGGTATGCTCCCAGCCCTTCGGCACGTCGACCTCATCGCTGAGAAAGCGCGCTTCGCCGAGGCCGAGCTGAAAGAGCGCGTCGTGCAGCTCGCGACGGCGTTCGGCATCGCGTTGGCCGAGCTCGGCAAGGACGGCGGCGCGCTTCTGCGCCTCGATCAACTCATCGCGGCAGGCGGCGAGCTCCGCCTTCGCCTTCCGCCGCCGGTTGCGGTTCGCTTCCAGATCGGCGGCGACGCGCCGGGCGGTCTGGATTTCGGAAGCGAGATCGTTCTCCAGACGTTCGATCTCCTCGCCGGCCGCCTGGACTTCGCGGTCGACGGCGTCGAGCGCGCTGTCGGCGTCAACCAGAGCCTGGGCAGTCCGCATCCGGCGGTCGACCGCTTTCTCGCTGGCGATTCGTTCGGCAACGAGGCCGCTCTGCAGGCCGTTCATCGTCTCGCCGACCGCGGCCAACTCGTCGACCTGGGTCTGATGGTGCTTCCGCGCGCCGGCGATCGCCGCATCGGCGCTCTTGAGCTGCTCGCGATCTTCCTGGACCCTGAGCACCGCCTGATCGCGCTCGGCTCCGAGTTCCCGTCGGCGCGCCGTCAGGCCTTCGAGCGTCTGTTCGGCTTGCTCCAGGTCGGCCCGACGACGCGCGGCGGCGGCCTTGCCGGCTTCCAGCCGCTCGGCGATCTCGGCAAGCGTGGCGCGGTTGCCCCGGATGGACGCCTGGCAACCCTCGATCTTCGCGAGCAGGCGAGCCTGGCGCTCGTTCGAGCGGACCGCCGCCTCGGTGCGGACGTCGATGCTCTCGCGGCACTTCGCGAGGTCGGCGTTCGCGCGGGCGATCTCGGCGAGCAGCTCCGCTTCGCGGTCGCCTCGTTCGCCGATCCGTTCGGTCAGGTCGGCAAGTTCTCGCGCGATCGCCCGATGGCGGCGTCGCAGCACCTCGTCGAGCAGTTCGAGATAGGCCTCCTGGCGGGCGCCGAAGCGTCGCGCCGCGTTCGCCTGCCTCTTCAACGAGCGGAGACTCCTCTCGACTTCGGCGATGATGTCGTTCAGCCGGAGCAGATCGGCGGTCGCGTCCTCGAGCTTGAGTTCGGCGAGCCGCTTGCGGTTCTTGTAGCGGGTGATGCCGGCGGCCTCTTCGATCAGCTTGCGACGATCTCTCGGTTTGCCCGAGAGGATCATCCCGATGCGTCCCTGTTCGATGACGGAGTACGCGCGGATGCCGAGCCCCGTGTCCATCAACAGATCGCGAATGTCCTTCAGGCGGACTGCCTTGTCGTTCAGCCTGTACTGCGTCGCGCCGCCGCGGAAGATCCGTCGCCCGATCGTGATCCGGCCGTCTTCCGCCTGCTCGACGCTGTCATCCGTGAGGAAGCTGAGGTTGACCTCCGCCATTCCCAGCGGCTTGCGCTCCCGGCTGCCGTTGAAGATGACCTCCTCCATCGATCGACCGCGGAGCGACTTCGGGCTCTGCTCGCCGAGAACCCAGGTCACCGCCTCGGCCAGATTGCTCTTCCCGCACCCGTTCGGCCCGACGATCGCCGTGATCCCCGGCGCGAAAACGCTGGTCACCGGATCGACGAAGGTCTTGAAGCCGTTGACTTCGAGGCGTTCGAGTTTCAGCATCGTTGACAGGCGTCGAGCTCGCGGACGTTCCAGCGGCCGAACATAGCAGGATCGGCGCATGAGTCACAAGCGCTTGTATCCCGTTCGCCGACGGCCACAAGATGTTGAGGGCGTTCGCCGTATGGACCCTGGATGAGCGTGGGCCGGATCAACCCGGCGGCGGTGGCGTTCGGTCTGTCCATTGACATCCGACAAGCTGCTTCCTACGATGCCTGCGGTGAGCGAGCTGACCCTGAAGAGGACGCTCTTCGATGCCCGGCAGATGGCGCGGATGATGCGGCGGATGGCGGCGGAACTCGTCGAGCGGGCCGGCGGAACGGAGTCGTTGATGCTGGTTGGCGTCCGCACCCGGGGGGTGCCGCTGGCGAGTTTCCTCGCGAACGAGATCCGTCGGACGGAAGGGGTCGACCTGCCGGAGGGAGTGCTCGACATCACGCTCTACCGGGACGACCTTTCGACGATCGCTCCGCAGCCCGTCGTCAAGGAGAGCGTGTTGCCGGTGCCGCTCGACGACAGGCTCGTCGTGCTTTGCGACGACGTGCTGTACAGCGGCCGGACGATTCGGGCCGCGATGGACGCGCTGATGGACTACGGCCGGCCGCAGGCGATTCGGCTGGCGGTGCTGATCGATCGTGGGCATCGCGAGTTGCCGATTCACGCGGATTGCATTGGCGAAGTCGTCCAGACGACGGCCAGCGAGGTGATCAAGGTCTCCTACGCCGCTACCGACGACGGCCTCGAGTCGGTGCAGCTCCTCGAGCGCTCGGAGTAGGCGAAGTGGATTGGCGACACGGCGACCTGCTCGGGGTCGCCGAGTTGTCCGCAGACGAAATCGTCCACGTCCTCGATACGGCGGAGTCGTTCGTCGAGGTCGCGGAACGGCCGATCAAGAAGGTGCCGACGCTCCGGGGGCGCACCGTGATCAACCTGTTCTTCGAGGCATCGACCCGGACCCGGTCGAGCTTCGAGATCGCCGAGAAGCGGTTGTCCGCAGACGCGATCAACTTCGCGACTTCCGGTTCGTCTCTGTCGAAGGGCGAGACCCTTCTGGACACGACCCGCAACCTGGAAGCCATGACGCCGGACCTCGTCGTCATTCGGCACGCCCATCCGCGGGTGCCGCACGCGTTGGCGGAGCGGATCGATGCCGGCGTGATCAACGCCGGCGACGGCGCGCACGAGCACCCGACCCAGGCGTTGCTCGACGCCTTCACGATCCGGCGGCGCAAGGGGCGGATCGACGGACTCAAGGTGGCGATCGTCGGCGATGTCGCTCACAGTCGGGTGGTCCGCTCGAACGTGCTGTGTCTGTCCAGGCTCGGCGCGGAAGTCGTCGTCGCCGGCCCACGGACGATGATGCCGGTCGAGCCGGAGGCTCTGGGCGCGGCGGTCGCCTTCTCGCTCGAGGAGGCGATCCGCGACGCGGACGTGGTGATGATGCTGCGTCTCCAGCTGGAGCGCCAGGAGCAAGCTCTGTTCCCGTCGGAGCGCGAGTACTTCGAGTTCTTCGGGCTGACCTCGGAACGTCTCCGCTTGGCGAAGGACGACGCGATCATCATGCATCCCGGGCCGATGAACCGTGGCATCGAGATTGCCAGCGAGGTCGCCGACGGGCCGTGGTCGGTCATCCTCGAACAGGTAGCGAACGGCGTGGCGGTACGAATGGCGGTGCTCTATCTCTTGGACGGCAAGAGGGCCAGGCCCGAAGCGGGGATCGGGTGACGGAGGCGCTTGTCATCCGTGGCGGTCGGGTGATCGATCCGAGCCAGAACCTCGACGGCCCGGCGGACGTGCTGATCGAGAACGGCCTGGTGGCGGCCTGCGGTCGCGACGCGGCGCCGCCGGCCGATGCGGTGCGGGAACTCGACGCGTCCGGGTTCGTCGTCGCGCCGGGTCTGATCGACATGCATGTTCATCTCCGCGAGCCGGGTCAGGAGTACAAGGAGACGATCGAAAGCGGTACCCGTGCGGCGGCCGCAGGCGGCTTCACGGCGGTTGCCTGCATGCCGAACACGGCGCCCGTCAACGACGAACCGTCGATCACCGAGTTCATTCTCGGGCAAGCGGCACGAGCGGGCTGGGCGCGGGTCCATCCGATCTCCGCGGTGAGCCGAGGGCTCGAGGGACGGGAACTCACCGAGTTCGGAGCTCAGCGGCGGGCCGGCGCGGTAGCGGTGTCGGACGATGGCCGGCCGGTCGGGGACGCAGAACTCATGCGCCAAGCGCTTCGCTATGCCCAGCACTTCGATCTGCCGGTGATCCAGCACGCCGAGGAACGCTCCCTGTCGGGTGACGGCGTGATGCACGAGGGCGCGTTCTCGACCCGGCTCGGGATTGCCGGAATTCCGAACTCGGCGGACGACGTGATGATCTGCCGCGACCTCGTTCTCGCCGCCGAGACGGGCGGGCGCTACCACCTCGCGCATATGTCCACGTCGCGCAGCGTCGAGCTCATTCGCTCAGCGAAGGGTAGCGGCTATCGAGTCAGCGGCGAGGTGACGGCGCACCACCTTCTGCTGACCGACGAGGACGTGTTCGACTCGGGTCTCGACCCGGACTTCAAGATGCACCCGCCGCTTCGCAGCGCCGTCGACCGGGATGCACTTGTGGCCGGTATCGTCGACGGCACGATCGAAGCGATCGCATCCGACCACGCTCCGCATCATCCGGATGAGAAGGAACTCGACTTCGTCGCCGCGCCGAACGGGGTCATCGGTCTGGAGACGACGCTGAGCCTCTGCCTCGACCGACTCGTCGGCTCCGGCGTCATCGGACTGTCCAGGCTCGTCGAGCTCTTGTCGTGCGGGCCGGCGCGACTCCTGGGGGTTCCCGGCGGCAGCCTGGCGCCCGGTGCTCCCGGCGATGTCACCCTGATCGACCTGAAACGCGAGATGACGGTCGTTCCGGCTCTGATGCAGAGTAGATCGCGGAACACACCGTTCGCAGGCTGGAGGCTCCTGGGAGCTCCCGCTGGCACCGTGGTTGGCGGCCGGGTCGTCGCGTTGCCGGGTTCGGCGCCTGAAACACCCGCCGGTCGGGGAGCGGCGCTCTACGTTGGCTGAGCGAGGCGATCTCGGCAACCCCGTGCTTGGTGAGATCCAGGTGATGTCCCGACCTGGCCGGACGCGCTACATCACGTTGACCTGGCTCATGGCGCAGTTCGTCTTCATCGCCGCATTGCTTGCGGTGACGATCGTCGCCTTTGCCGTACCGTCCGCGTCCGTCGTCGCCCGGGTCGAGTTCGGCGGGGGGCGGGCCGCCGCCGTGCAGGCTGAACGAACGCGCCACCTCGGCCGTTTCGATGCTCTGCTCGGCCGCTACGCGGAACTCAAGCAGGCAGCGCTCGAGCTCGACAACAGGCTGTGCCGGATCACCCTCGTCTACGGTCTCGAAGGGGCGGTGACGGAGCACTGTGGTCAGGCGGCGGCGACGGTGACGTCGCCCACCGGAGGGAACGTAGACGATCTCGAGCCGCTTCTGGCCGCCGCCGAGCGCGATGTCGGTCACGTTCTCAGGCGGATGGAGCAACGGTTGCGGGCGGCGTATGCCGTCGAGGAGGAACAGCCGGGCATCGTCGCGCTGACGCCCTCCACCTCACCGCTTGCGGGCGATGACTTCGTGCTGACGGCGCCGTTCGGGGAGGTCAGGAACGGTCTGCTCGACGCCGTCGAGTTTCATGCCGGCATCGACCTCGCCGCACCTGCGGGTATGCCGGTGGGCGCCACGGCGGCGGGTCGGGTGACGTACGTCGGCCGGGGTGCGAGGCTGGGCGAGGCGTACCGGCGTTACGGTCTTCTCGTCGCGATTCGGCACGGTGACCGCTTCATCACCCTGTTCGGCCATCTCGACGGGACGAACGTGCGGGCGGGCGATCTCGTCGAGCGGGGTCAGCGGATCGGTTCGGTGGGGGAGACCGGTTGGAGTGCGGGACCGAACCTCCATTACGGCGTGCTGCGCCTTCGGAGCGACGGTGGCTACGTGCCGGTCGACCCGCGACTTCATATGCTCGACTATCGCTGGCGGAACGAAGGCGCCTTGATCGGCGAGCCGGTCGCCGCGCCGGAGCGGCTGCCGCGGTTGCCGAGGACGCTTCTCCGGTAGGGCCGGGTCGGCCGGCTCGCGGGCCGAACGAGAGAATGGGAGCTTGCGAATGGCCTATCGTGCGGTGATCTTCGATCTTGGCGGCGTCGTGTTCGGCTCGCCCCTCCACGCCATCCGCCGCTACGAGCGACGGCTTGACATCGAGGAGAACTTCGTCAACCGGTTGGTCGTCGAAGCCGGGCGCGACGGCGCCTGGCAGCGAATGGAGCGTGGCGAATTGACGATGGGGCCCGGTTTCTTCGCCGCGTTCGACCGGGAGGTCGCGGCCGCCGATCCGGTGGCGGCGAAGCGGTTCTCGACGGAGGAGATGATGACCCTGATCGCCGAGGAGTCTCATCCACGGCCGCAGATGATCGCCGCGCTGCGAAGGCTTCGGGATGAAGGCTATGCGGTCGCCGCTCTGACGAACAACTGGGTCAGCGAAGAGGAGCGCGAGTCGCTCGACGAAGAGGACGCTGCGGTCCGCGCGGAAGTCCGCACGCTGTTCGATGAGTACATCGAGTCGAGCGTCGTCGGCTTGCGCAAGCCGGACCCGGCGATCTATCGGCTCGCTTGCCGGCAGATCGGGGTCGAGCCTTCGGAGACGGTGTTTCTGGACGACATCGGTTCCAACCTGAAGAGCGCTCGATCGCTCGGCATGACGACGATCAAGGTCGACGATCCGGACGAGGCGCTTCGGGAGCTGTGGCGCACCCTCGGCTCCAACTGAACCGGCGGCCCGCGCCTTCGCCGGAAGCTGGCGCTACTCCGCGGCGAACGTGACGTCGACGGTCGCCGTCAACCCGTCGAGCAGGGTCACGGCGGCGGTCTGCACGCCGAACCGCTCGTGCCAGGCCTCGACCTCGTAGGTGCCGGCGGGCAGGCCGGTGATCTCGAACGAGCCGTCGCTGCCGCTGACCGCAAAGTAGGGATGGTCGAAGACCGCGACGAAGGTTGACATCCAGGGGTGCACGTCGCACTTGATCCGGAAGGCAGGCTCCGGCTGCGTGAAGGTGAAGGCGGCCCGCTTGATCGCCGCCGGCATGGCCCGGTTGAACGGCCGGTTCACCTCGGAGAGCGAGTGGACGTTGTGCAACAGGTCGTCCGAATTGAGAACCTCGAGCTCTTGCCCGACCATGATGCCGGTCACCCGCGGCGTGTAGCGGCAACCCTGCTGGTCGATGATCGGCGGCTCGGCGCGCGGATAGGGGCCTTCGGGCAGACCGTTCGTCACGTGGACGAGGACGTTCGCGAGCCCGGCCGCATCGTCGACGACGGCGCTTTCGGGGAACACGGGCGCGACGTGCTTCGCGGCGCACGCCGGGTCGGCGTTCATGTCGAGCGGCCGCGCGGGCGGCAGCTCGCCGTCGAAGCGGACGACGCCGGCGACCGTGCTGTTGCCGAGAGGTTCGGCAGGCGAGGCCTCGGCTGGTCGCGCTGCGCCGGCGCCGCCTTCGTCTTCGGCGCTCGAACAGGCGAGCGCGAGGAGCGGCAGGAGGGAAATCAGAGTGGTCGACAGGCGGCGGAGGGATAGAGATGTCTTCATTCCCGGATTCTAAGGCGGAACCGCGTGCCGGGGCGCCCGGAGCCATCTTCAGGGCGGGGTCGACGCCGGTCCTCTTCCTCGCCCTTCTTGACCCGCTCGGAGGTGGGTGTTAGCTTCGCCGCCGTTCAAGGTCAGGCCCGGCCCTTGGGGGCACTGCCGCCTCTTCGCCCAGCCCTCGATGGCACAGAGTCAGGACAACACCCACGAACCCGTAGCCGGGCGCGCACCGCTCATCGTCGGCGGCTACGACTTCCGCTCGCTTACCGAGGCGGTCGCCGTTCCGGTCGAGCGGAAGACGCCGGTCGGCTGGTGGTTCTTCTTCCTGCCGTCGCTGGGGCTGCTGGGTCTGTTCGGGGTTTCCATCGCCTGGCTGTTCTGGGAAGGGACCGGCATCTGGGGTCTGAACAACCCGGTCAACTGGGGCTTCGCGATCGTCAACTTCGTCTTCTGGGTCGGCATCGGTCATGCCGGCACTCTGATTTCGGCGATCCTCTTCCTCTTCCGGCAGAAGTGGCGGACGTCGATCAACCGCGCCGCGGAGGCGATGACCATCTTCGCGGTCATGTGCGCCCTCGTGTTTCCCGGAATTCACGTGGGCCGGGTGTGGGTCGCCTACTGGATGTTCCCGCTGCCGAACCAGATGGACATGTGGCCGAATTTCCGCAGTCCGTTGATCTGGGACGTGTTCGCGGTGTCGATCTACGGCACGGTGTCGCTCATGTTCTGGTACGTCGGCCTGATCCCGGACCTGGCGACGATCCGGGACCGTGCGAAGACCCGGCTCCGCAAGCTCGTCTACGGCGTCTTCGCGCTCGGCTGGCGCGGTTCGCACCGGAACTGGCTGCACTACGAGCGGGCCTATCTGATGCTGGCCGGTCTGGCGACGCCGCTCGTGCTGTCCGTTCACTCGGTCGTCTCGATGGACTTCGCGACCGCTCAGTTGCCCGGCTGGCATACGACGATCTTCCCGCCGTACTTCGTCGCCGGCGCGATCTTCTCGGGCTTCGCGATGGTCATGACCCTGATGCTCATCTGCCGGGTCCTGTTCGAGATGGAGGACATCATCACGATGCGCCATCTCGAGAACATGGCGAAGATCATGCTGCTCACCGGCTGCATGGTCGGCTACGCGTACGGCATCGAGCTGTTCATCGCCTGGTACAGCGGCAACCCCTTCGAGCAGTTCGCCTTCGCCAACCGGGTGATGGGCCCGTACGCTTGGGCGTACTGGATCATGGTCAGCTGCAACGTGATCACCCCTCAGCTCTTCTGGTTCAAGAAGCTGCGGAACCACATCGGCTGGCTTTTCGTCTCGTCGATTCTGATCAACATCGGCATGTGGTTCGAGCGCTTCGTCATCGTCGCGTCGTCCCTGCACCGCGACTTCCTGCCGGCGAGCTGGGACTACTACCAGGCGACGTTCTGGGACTTCGCCTCACTGATCGGCAGCTTCGGCCTGTTCTTCACGATGTTCTGCCTGTTCGCGCGGTTCCTGCCGCTCGTCGCGACGGCCGAAGTGAAGACGGTGCTGCCGGAGGCGGATCCGCATCAGGGCGAGGAACTCGTGCGGGTCGAGGGCGGCGCCGCCGGCGACGGGCCGCTGCCCCACGCGGCGCCGGCGGGCGGGGGAGGAGTCTGACGTGGGGCTGATGCAGCTGGATGTGCCGGAGGCGGCGGACGGTTTCGCCCACTACGGAGTGCTCGCGCGGTTCCCGTCCGCCAAGGCGCTGTACCACGCCTGTGAGGCGGTCCGCGACGCCGGCTACTCGAAGTGGGACGCCCTGACCCCGTTCCCGGTTCACGGCTTGGAGAAGGCGATGGGGCTCAAGCCGTCGAAGCTGCCGTTCGTCGTGCTGACGACGGGGCTTGGCGGCGCCGCCCTGGGGTTTGCTCTGCAGAGTTGGGTCCACATCGACGCCTACCCGTTGATCATCAGCGGCAAGCCGCTGTTCTCGTGGCCGGCCTTCGTTCCGGTGACCTTCGAACTCGGCGTGCTCGGCGCGGCGCTGGGCGCCGTGCTCGGGATGTTCGCGATGAACCGGCTCCCGACCTACCACCACCCGTTGTTCCGGTCCGAGAACTTCGCCCGAGTGACGGATGACGGTCTGTTCATCGCGATCGAGGCGTGGGATCCGAAGTACGACGATCAGGCCACGGCCGAGTTCCTGAATGGACTCGGCGCGGTCGAAGTCGAGCATGTGCCGATCGAGGATCCGGACCTCACTGGCACGGAGGCTGCAGACTGATGGCCCACGGGCCGCGCATCGTTCGCCTGGACCAGCTCGTCATCCGGCCGGGGAGCGTCTGGGCGCGGCTGCCGCTGATTGCCGGCGCCGTCGGCGTCGTGTTCGCGACGCTGTCCCTGCTGCTGGCGGGCGCCAGCGACGACGGGGAGGGCTGGAAGCAGTTCTACCACTCCTGGCTCGTGGCGGTCGTCTTCTTCCTCGGCCTCGGTCTCGGCTGTCTGTTTTTCGTTCTCATCCACCATGCCGCGAAGGCCGGATGGGGCATCGTCCTGCGGCGGCTGGCCGAGAACGTCGCGTCGACCGTGCCGTTGCTCGCGCTGCTGTTCATCCCGGCGATCTACGCGGGGATGGAGGACCTCTTCCACTGGGCCCACGAGGGCGCCGGCGACCACGACCGGCTGATCGCGGAAAAGGAGCCGTGGCTGAACCTGGGCGGTTTCTGGTTCCGGGCGGTCGTCTATTTTGCGCTGTGGACGGCGATGGCGCTCTTCCTGCGGCGCTTGTCGACGCGCCAGGACGAGACCGGCGACGGAACCCTGTCGCGGCGGATGAGTCGGTTCAGCGCCCCGGGTCTGGCGGTGTTCGCGGCGACGATCACCTTTGCCGGTTTCGATTGGCTCATGTCTCTCGACCCGCACTGGTACTCGACGATGTTCGGCGTCTACGTCTTCGCCGGATCGATCGTGGGCGCCTTCGCGGCGCTCACCGTCGTCACCCTGGCTCTCGACTTCTCGGGTCACTTCCGCGGCGTGGTCACCGGAGAGCACCGGCACGATCTGGGCAAGCTGCTGTTCGCCTTCACCGTGTTCTGGGCGTACATCGCATTCAGCCAGTTCTTCCTCATCTGGTACGCGAACATCCCCGAAGAGACGGCCTGGTTCCTCCATCGGTTGGAGGGAAGCTGGCGGCCGGCAACGATGATCCTCGCGGTGGGCCACTTCGCGATTCCCTTCTTCTTCCTCATGCCGAGGACGATCAAGCGCAACCGGCCGCTGCTGCTCGTCGGGGCGTTGTGGTTGCTGGGCGTTCACCTGTGGGATGTCCATTGGCTCGTCATGCCCACGCTTCACCACGACGGTCCGCACCTTACGCTGCTCGACTTGACGTGTCTGCTCGGCGTCGGCGGGCTCGTTGTCGCCCTGTTCGCATGGTTGCTGTGCCGGGGCTCACTCGTGCCGTCCCGCGACCCGCGGCTCGTCGAGTCGCTCGCGTTCGAGAACATCTGACGGCTCCCGCGCTCATCGGCTCTTCGTCTTGTTTGGCGCGCCGGTCCCTGTTACTCTGCCCGGGCCCTGGAGGACACGCAATTTCCGGGGCGTTCGCCGACAGCCGGCGCCTCAGGCGTGACTGTCGGTTGCTCTTCGCGAATCCGAACACACTCCCTGACAAGGAGCCTTCAAGATGATCTCCAAGCAGACGACCCGCGTCTGTGCCGTTCTTCTCGCCATCGTGCTGACGTCCGCTTCGGCGGCTCTCGGCGGAACGATCGTGGGCAAGATCACCTACGACGGCAAGGTGCCGAACTTCCCGCCGCTCAGGATGAGCGCGGATCCCGGATGCGAGGCGAAGCACAGCGGCGCCGTGAAGCCGGAGACCCTGGTCCTTGGCGACGACAACGCGCTGCAGTGGGTCTTCGTCATGATCACGGACGGCCTGGACGGCAAGGACTACCCCGTCCCCGCCGAGCCTGTCGTCATGGACCAGGACGGCTGCATCTACACCCCGCACGTGATGGGGGTGCGCGCCGGCCAGACGTTCAAGGTGAAGAACTCGGATGGCCTGCTGCACAACGTGCACTCGCTGTCGAAGGTCAACCCGCCGTTCAACCGGGCGATGCCGGCGAACGTGACCGAGGCGGACTACGAGTTTGCGAAGCCCGAACGCTTCCGTATCAAGTGCGACGTACACCCGTGGATGAGTTCGTTCGTCACGGTCGTCGAGCACCCGTTCTACGACGTGACGGCGAACGACGGTACGTTCCGGATCGAGAACGTCCCCGCCGGAACGTACACGATCGAGGCGCGCCATGAGGTCGAGCGGTTCGGTGACGGCGGAGCGATCAGGAAGACCGTGACCGTCGGCGCCGACGATACCCAGACAGTAGACTTCGTCTTCGAGGGCCCGAAGTAGGCTTCACAGGGCCGGAACCACCGGTTCGAGAACCAGAGGATCACGAAAGGAGCGGCTTAGATGGCCGAGCCCGTTCACGCTACACACTCACCCGAGGAGCATCACGACGCGTTGAGCTTCTGGCGGAAGTTCATCTTCTCGACCGACCACAAGGTGATCGGCGTCCAGTACGCGGTCACGGGGCTCGCGTTCCTGTTCTTCGGGTTCCTGCTGATGCTCGTCATGCGTTGGCAGCTCGCCTATCCGGGCGAGCCGATCCCGTTCATCGGCAATCTGTTCGGAGAGAACCGGGCGCCCGGCGGGATCATGCTGCCCGACTTCTACAACGAACTCGGTGCGATGCACGGCACGATCATGGTGTTCCTTGGCGTGGTGCCGCTTGCCGTCGGCGGCTTCGGGAACTTCGTCATGCCGCTTCAGCTCGGTGCGCCGGACATGGCTTTCCCGCGGCTGAACATGATCAGCTACTGGTGCCTGTTCCTGGGCGGCGTCACGATGTTCGCGAGCTTCTTCCTGCCCGGGGGCGCCGCCGGCAACGGCTGGACCTCCTATTCGCCTCTTGCTGACTTGGCCTTGAACGGTCAGACGGCGTGGTTGATCGGGATGATCTTCCTGATCACGTCCTCCCTGCTCGGCGCGATCAACTTCATCACGACCGCGATTCAACTCCGGGCGCCGGGGTTGACCTGGATGCGCTTGCCGTTCTTCTGTTGGGCGCAGATCGTGACCGCCTTCCTGTTGCTGCTCGCCTTCCCGCCGCTCGAGGCGGCCGGCGTGCTGCAGCTCATGGACCGCGTCGTGAACACCAGCTTCTTCATCCCGGAGGGTCTGGTGATGGGCGGCGAGGTGATCGAGCGGAGCGGCGGAGGCAGTCCGCTTCTCTGGCAGCACCTGTTCTGGTTCCTCGCCCACCCCGAGGTCTACGTGCTGATTCTCCCGGCGATGGGAATCGTTGCGGAGGTCATCGCGAACAACTCCCGCAAGCCGCTCTGGGGCTACCGTTCGCTCGTCTATTCGCTCATCTTCCTGGGCTTCATGTCGTTCATCGTCTGGGCGCACCACATGTTCATCACCGGCATGGGTTCCGTCATGTCCACGTTCTTCCAGACGACGACGATGATCATCTCGATTCCATCCGTGATCATTCTCAGTGCGCTGTTCATCTCGCTGTGGGGCGGATCCATCCGCTTCAACACGCCGATGCTCTTCGCGCTCGGGTTCCTGCCCATGTTCGGCATCGGCGGTCTGACCGGTTTGCCGCTCGGGCTCTCGGCAGCGGACATCCCGCTCCACGACACGTACTACGTGATCGGGCATTTCCACTACGTCGTCGCTCCGGGCACACTGTTCGCCTTGTTCGCCGGCGTCTACTACTGGTTCCCGAAGGTCACCGGGCGCAAGATGAACGAGTTCCTGGGCAAGTTGCACTTCTGGCCTTCCCTCGTCTTCATGAACGGCGTTTTCTTCCCGATGCTGATTCAAGGCCTGAACGGCGTGTCCCGCCGCCTCGCCGATGGCGGCATCACCTATGAATTCGCCGGCGAGGTCGCCGGACTCAACCGGATGATGTCCGTGTCCGCGTGGTGCTTGGCCATTTCCCAGATTCCGTTCATCATCAACTTCTTCATCAGCATCCGCAACGGCGAGAAGGCGGGACGCAATCCGTGGCACTCGACGACTGTCGAGTGGCTTGCTCCATCCCCGGCGCCGCACGGCAACTTCGACCAGCCGGTCGAAGTCAAGCGCGGCCCGTACGAGTACAGCGTGCCCGGGAGCGAACAGGACTTCCTTCCCCAGGCCGAACCGGCCCGAACCTGACCGTCCGAGGGATCAAGAGAATGGAAATTCCGTACACGGTAAAGGCCCACCCCGAGACAGGGCTGAACAACGGCAAGATCGGGATCTGGCTCTTCCTGACCTCCGAGGTCATGCTCTTCGGGGCGCTGTTCGCGACGTTCATCATGCTGCGGCTTGGGTCGGACGGCCGCTGGGCCGAGATGCAGGCCGAGGCGGAGTTGAACATCCCGCTCGCGACACTGAACACCGCAGTCCTGATCGCCTCGAGTCTGACGATGGTCATGGCCTGGGCATCGCTCGTGCGGGGCGAATTGGGTCGCTTCCGCCTGTTCGGCTGGCTGACCGTCGGTTGCGGCGGTATCTTCCTTGTCATCAAGTACTTCGAGTACACCGCCAAGTTCGATCACCACCACTACCCGGAAACGAACACGTTCCTCGCCATCTACTTTGCGATGACCGGGCTTCATGCCCTTCACGTGATCGGCGGCATGGCCTGGAACGCCTACTTCACAGGCCCGGGCTCGAAGCTCTTCCATACGAATCGGCAATGGCTGACCGATCGGGTGGAGCACTCGGGGCTGTTCTGGCACTTCGTCGACCTCGTGTGGATCTTCCTCTTCCCCGTCTTCTACCTTCTCTAGACGGCCTTTTCGCCCTTGGTACTTCTGGTCATTCGAGAGAGCGCATTCCATGAGTGAACACGTCGACATCGACAAGCACGTACGCACGTACATCCTTGTCTTCTCCTCCCTTTTCGTACTGACGATCGTGACGGTCGCGGTGTCTTACCTCGACGTTTCCGTGCCGGTGGCGCTCGTCATCGGCCTGTTCATCGCCAGCTTGAAGGCATCCCTGGTCGCCTGCTTCTTCATGCACCTGATTTCCGAGAAGCGCCTCGTTCTGTGGACGTTGGCGCTCACGGGCGCCTTCTTCGTCGCGTTGATCGCGTTGCCCATTCTCACCTCGGTAACCGACCAGATCGGAAGCTGACTCCCCCTCTCGTTCGGAGGGCTTCGCCATGAACCTGAAGGTCATCCACATCGTCTTCGTGACGAGCGCAGTACTCCTCGCGCTGTTCGTCGCCGGATGGGCGATGACGCAGACCAGCGGGTACACCGCCTTGGGGGTGTTGAGCCTCCTTGCGGCCGTCGGGCTCGTCGTCTACGGGTTCTGGTTCTGGCGCAAGATCACGACGCCGGAGGAGGAACGGGAGCGTCGTCGCCGGTTGTTCCGGACCGTGCCCGTGCTCGCCGGCGCGTCCTGGCTGGCAGCCGAGCGATCTGCCTGGGCCTGTTCCGGTTGTTACGGCGGCCTCGGTCTCGCCGACGGCGGCGGGCCGATGCTTGACGCGTCCCGTGCCGGGGCCTGGTTCCTGCTCGGTTCCGTGTTCCTGATCCAGGGAGCTCTCGTCCTGTTCTTTCTCTATCTTCGCCGCCGAGCGCGTCAGTTCCAAGATTCCGACGTGCCGCCCTGGTGGAGCACGATCGAGGAGCCGGTCAAGTCGTGATCGCCCGACGTGACTGTTCGTCCCGTAACGTCCGAGTCCCCGCCTGACGCGGGGCCCTGAGGAGCATTTCTCGCCATGATGGATGCCATGTTCCCTGCCGCGGCTTCGGCGCACGCCGGAGCGATCGACAACATGATCGATGTGGTGCACTACCTGATGTTCGCGCTGTTCATCGTGTGGGGCGCGTTCTTCGTTTACGTTCTCTATCGCTTCCGCGCCCGGCGGAACCCGAAGGCGGACTACGTCGGCGTGAAGAGCAAGATGAGCACGTATGGCGAGGTTGCAGTGGCCATCTTCGAGGGCGTCCTGCTGCTCGGCTTTTCCATACCACTGTGGGCCGAGCGGGTCGACGAGTTGCCCAGCGAGTCCGAATCGACAGTCGTCCGCGTCGTAGCGCAGCAATTCGCCTGGAACATCTGGTATCCGGGCGCCGACGGCGTTTTCGGCGAGGCGGATCCGGCACTCACCGACGAAGCGACGAATCCCATCGGCCTGAACCGCGACGATCCGGCCGGCGCGGACGACATCTGGACCGTCAACCAGCTTCACTTGCCGGTCGACAAGCCCGCGATCATCCACCTGTCGTCGAAGGACGTGATTCACAGCTTCAACCTGCCGAACATGCGGATCAAGCAGGATGCGATTCCCGGCTTGGTCATTCCGCTCTGGTTCGTGCCGACGAAGACGACCGCCCAGATCCGCGAGGAGACGGGCAATCCGGACTACGTCTACGAAATCGCCTGCGCTCAGCTCTGCGGCAACAGCCACTACTCGATGCGCGGTTTCTTGACCGTCCACTCCCAGGATGAGTTCCAGGCCTGGCTCGACGAGGAAGCTTCGTACCTCGGCGGCGACGACACGGACGACTTCTTCAACTAGCAGCGACCGCGCTGCGAACGCTGCCCGGCAGGGGCCTTGCACGCAAGTGCTCGGTCAAGACTTGCCGGTTGGAGCTCGAGCGCGTCAAGGAGTGCGTCGGCGGTTCGGTCCTCCGTGTACCTCGTCGCGATTCTGCGTCCGGCCGCGCCGAGCCGACGGCGGAGTGCGCGGTCTTCCCAGAGCCGTTCCACCGCCGAGCGTAATGCCTCCTCGTTACGGAACGGGACCCTGAGGGATGCTCTCCCGTCCGGGTCGAGGTCGCGGTGGGAAGGGATGTCCGTGAGCACCGTGGGGCGGGCGCAGCCCATCGCTTCGAGAGCGACCAGACCGAAGCCCTCGAGTGGCGAGGAGGGGCCGATGCAGACGTCGACGCTCTGGATCAGGGTCGGCACCTCGGCGGGGGCCAGGTGACGGTGGCGTTCCGCTTCGGGCCACAGGGAGACCTCCGCCGGATCCGCGTCGAGAGAGAGCCGAACCAGGTCGAGTCGACCGGCTGATCGCTCGAACAGCGGCCGCAAGGCGCGGAGGGACCAGGCGACGCCCTTGACTTCGAGTCCCCAGTGGCCGCTGACGAGCACGCGCAGCCGGTCGTCGTCAGGGCGCTCGCGTGGCGGCGGACGGAACAGATCCGGCTCGAACGGCTGCGGGATGAGGAGGGCGTCCGCGCCGTGCTCCTCACGCAGGACTCTTGCGAGGTGGGGCGAGACGACGAGCTTCTTCGCTGGCAGGTCGTAGGCCGTACGAATCGCGTTTCGCTCGCTCGGCGTTGGCGTCACATGGCCCGGCTCGTAGCCCTGGCAGAGGTGGCAGGCGAGGCGACTCGCGATCTCGATCGCGGGAGAGATCGTCATCGCCATCGTGCCGACGGCGACTTCTGACCGGGGCAGATGCCGGGGCGCGGTCGACTCGACCCGCAAGTAGAACGTCTCGGCTTCGGGAAACCAGGCGGGCAGGGGATCGGGCGAGCAGACGGCGACCTTCACGCCGCGGCGTCGAAGAGAGCGCGCGTGCTGGAACACGACCTTCACGCCGCCGAAGAGCGCGGCCCCGGGCAGGAGATAGACGACGTTCAGGCGACGATCCCGAGTGGCGGCCGGGTCTCGTAGGCGCCGCGGGTGAAGTCGGGGAAGGACACCGGGGCGCTGCCGTTCGCCACGGACTGTTCGCTGAGTTCGACGGGCGCCGACAGTGCAGCCGCGTCGTAGACATCCATGTCCATCGGCGTTCCGTCGAGCAGGCAGCGTACGAGGCGGTAGTCCTCGAGGTAGTCCATGCCACCGTGACCGGCGCCCTCGGCGTCCTTGCCGTGCCCGGCCCAGAGCGGATGTTCGTAGCGTTCGCGGTAGGCGTCGATGTCGCCCCACTCGTCGTGGGCCAGTTCCGAACGAGCTTCGCCTTCGATGAAGATGCGGTCCGGGAAGCCGGCGAATACGCCCCGGGTGCCCTGGACCAGGTTGAGTCGGCTGTAGGGGCGCGGCGTTGTCGTGTCGTGCTGGAGCAGGATGCTGCGCCCCTTCTTCGTGCGGATCAGGCTCGAGTTCATGTCACCGAGGGCGTAGTCCACCCGGGTGCGCGGATCGTCGGCGCCGAAGTGCTCGGCCGCGAAGAGTTTGAGACCGCGGGCCGGGCTCGACAAGGACACGAGGTAGTCGAAGCAGTCGCCGCGGTTGATGTCCATGCACTGCGCCACGGGACCCAGGCCGTGCGTAGGGTAGAGATTCGCGTTGCGCGTCACCGAGTGGGCGATGCGCCAGGCCCCCTGGTAGAAGTCGTCCGAGAACTTGAGCGCTCGCAGGTCGTGGATGTAGGCGGCTTCGCCGTGCAGCAACTCGCCGAGCACGCCCTGGCGCACCATGTTCAGCACCATCATCTCGCTTTGACCGTAGTTGCAGTTCTCCATCATCACGCAGTGGCGGCTCGCGCGCTCGGCGGTCTCGACCAAGCGCCAGCAGCCCTCGAGGGTGATCGCCGCGGGTACCTCGACCGCGGCGTGCTTGCCGGTCTCCATCGCCTCGACGCAGATTGGCACGTGCCAGCGCCAGGGCGTTGCGTTGAACACGAGGTCGATGTCGTCGCGTTCGCACATCCGCCGATAGTCGGAATCACCGCGGGTGTAGAGCGTCGGGGATTCCCTGCCGGCGCCCGTGACCCAGGAGGCGACCTCGCTGGCTCGGGATTCGTTGATATCGCAGATGGCGACCACGTCGACTCCGTCGAGACGCAGGAAGTTCCGCACGTGACTTCCGCCCTGGTTGCCGACGCCAACGAACCCCATTCGCACCCGTTCGAGGGGCGGGGCCGCGAACCCGGCCCGGTAGGCGGCGACGGCGTCATCATGGGTTTGTGGAGTTCCCGCCGCTCTGGCCCGCGGCAGAGCAACGGCGGCCGATGCCGCCAGCGGGCCGATCCAGGCCGCCTTCAGCAACTCGCGTCGTGCCCACAGCGTTCGAGGATGACTCATTCCCAGAGCGTACAACGTCGGCTGCGATGGACGCCCAGGAAGGCGCTGCCGGGTGGTCCGGGCCTCGATTCTGGTTCAGAGAGACCGTCCGCGCTTCGCCGCTTGCGTCAGACGAAGATCGATACGTAGAAGCCGCTGGTTCGCAGGCTGTCGCGGTCGGGCCGGAGCGTGGCCGGCAACTCGTCGATTCGCCTGGGCAGGGTCGTCCTCTGGGGGTCGATGCGATAGTCGTTCAAGCCGGCAGCATGGAGCCACGTCTCGAGGGTACGGCGCGTGAAGAAGCGGAAGTGCGTGGCGCAGAGGATGCCCATCGGCACGTAGTCCCAGCGTCCGGCGATGAGGTCTTCCACGATCGAATAGTGGCCGACATTCGGTACCGAGAACACCATGCGGCCGCCGGGGCGGAGCCAACCGACTGCGCGCTCGAGGAGAGCCTGCCCGTCCGTCAGGTGTTCGAAGAGCTCGAAGGCGACTACCGCGTCGAACGTCTCGCCAGGTTCGACATTCTGCACATCCGCCTGAATCACCCGGTCGAGCTGCGATTCGGCATGGCTTGCGGCCTCCGGATGAAGTTCGATGCCGACGACTCGACAGCCGAACCTGGCCCTGATCAACGCCCCCGTCGCACCGCGACCGCAGCCGACTTCGAGCACGGATGACGCGCTGCCCAGGTCGGGGGGCAGCAGCGGGATGACGTCCGCCCGTTCGCCTCCGTAGTAGTCGTTGAATTCGTAGCAGAACCCCGCTTGCGGTCCGGCCGGCCAAGCCTTCGCCGCATCGCTGCGGCGGTCTGCCCACTGCCTCGCGGCCCGGGGCGAGAGCATCACGGCGGGGCAGGTCGTTTCGTTGGCCGGTCGCAGCCTTGACCTCTGGGCGTCGCTGTTCAGGAACGCCGCCTCGGCCTGCTCGAAGTCGACCAGGGTGAAGAGATCGGTCGTTGCCTCCGGCCCGGTCGCGGTCAGCTCGGCGGCGTAGACGACTCCGGTCTCTTGGCCCGTGCCCGCTGCGAGTTCGTCGCGCATGCGGGAGATCGACCTGCGGCCGATGAGGACCCGGTGCGAGGCGAGCGCCAGGACGGCGTTTGTCTCCGGTGGGAGTTCCTCGGGAAGCTCGTCGAGCACGTCGACTCTCTCGTACGCGGCCCTCGCCTCAGCGATCAGCCAGCGGCGCAGATACCACCACTCGGGAGACGCCTCCGCCTCTTCGTTCCAGGGTAGGACGAGCAGCAACACGGGCCGAATCGTACCGTCGCTCTGATCGGCGAACCCGCGATCCGCCGTCTACCGCTTTCTTGCCAGGATCGCCGCAATGATGTGGAGCGGCACGGTGACGAACAGTGCGGGCCACAGAAAGACGATGGCGGAGAAGTGAAGGATCAGGAAGAGACAGGTCATCGGTTGACCGCGCCTGGTTTCACAGCCGGGCCATGACCTGGTCGTTGAACCGTTCGATCACGCGTTCCTGGGTGGCAAGCGATGGCAGCAGCATGAGTTGATCGAGACCGGCGGCGGCGAGGTTTCGGACCTGGTCGCGCACTTCCGCCGCAGTACCTGCGAGGCACGTGGCGCGAATCAGCTCCGGGGTGACGAATCGTTCCTCGTCTGGCAACGAATACGTGCAGTGACCGGCGTGGACCCGGAGGTGGCGGCCGCGTTCCGGCGTCCGCTCGACCAGCCGGCAGTAGTCCTCCCACACCGCTTGAACGTGGGGCGGAGGTTCACGGTGGAACTGGCGCTTTTGATCGTAGAGGTAGTGCAGGCCGGAGAGTACGAACGGCCCGCATTCCTGGATCACCCGCGGTGACGTCAGGTCTTCGCCGGGTTCGAGAAGGACCGCGGTGGTCAACGAACAGGTGTAGAAGCGGTCTCGGTCGAAGCGTCGACCTGCCTCCTCGGCGCCTTGCCGGCAGTGCTGGAGGGCCCGTTCGAACAGCGCTGCCTTCGGCGGAATGGACATCACCAGGCCATCTCCCAGGGCGCCCGCCAAGCGCTGGCTCTTCGGTCCGAACCCGGAAACGTAGATCGGAATGCGCGGCTCGGTGGCGACGAAGCCCAGATGCTCCATCTGGAAGCGCAACGGCTCTGTGCGGCCGCGGAAGGTGAAGTCGACCTTCTCGCCCTTGAGCAGACCGCGCACGACCCGCAAGTACTCGCCGAACTCCGCGACGCCGACTGGCTGGTGGCCCATCAGTCGCATCGCCGTATTGCCGGCGCCGATCCCCAGAAACGTCCTCCCCGGCGCCAAGCGATTGATCGTCGCGATGCTGTGCGCCGTCACCGGAGCGATCCGCGTGCCCGTGATCGCCACCCCGGTACCGAGCCGGATTCGGTTCGTTCGCTCCGCGGCCAGCGCCAAGACGGCGTAGCAGTCGGACCAGATCATCTGACTGTCGGCGACCCAGGCGTGGCTGTAGCCCAACGACTCGGCTCGCTCGATGTAGCCGATGTCGTCGATCTTGCTCGCGACGCAGATGCCGAAGTCCATGGGCGACCGGCAGTCTACCCGTCAGCGGCAAGCCGCTCTTTGCGTCGAATGGTCGTCGGTGACGATAGGATGACCGGGTTTGTTCAAGCAGACTCCGGGAGTGAATGACGAGGAGATGACGGGACGGGCGCAGGCGGAGGCAGGGCCGTCGATTCTCGCCGCGTTCCTCGGGCTGAGTCTCGCCCTCGAGGCGCTGCCGGTCACGGCTCTGACCGCGCCGGACTTCGCGAGCGAGGTCTTGCCGGTCCTCGAGCGCCGGTGTTTCGCCTGTCATGGGCCGTTGCGGCAGCGCGGAGACCTGCGCCTCGATTCGCGGCCAGCGATGTTGATCGGCGGCGCCCGTGGGGCGGCGATCGTGCCCGGTGACGTGGAGGCCAGTCTGCTGGTCCAGGCGATTCGGCGCGAGGGCGATGTACGGATGCCGCCTCCGCGGCCGCTCGACGACGGGGAGCGCGAGGTGCTCGAAGCCTGGGTGGCCGCCGGAGCCCGTTGGCCCTTGGATCACGGAGCAGGGGGGAGCCTGGATGCCGGGCCGGCTGCGACGGTCGCTGCCCGCGAGGTGCCTTCGGTCCTCCGCGAGATCTCCGGGCCCGGAGCGCCGCTCTCGTTCACGCGGGACGTGCGCCCGATCCTGTCCGACAACTGCTACGAGTGTCACGGCCCGGACGCTGCGGTGCGCCAGGCGGGGCTTCGGCTTGACGTG
Source organism: Candidatus Multivoraceae bacterium (assembly GCA_965219625.1). GTDB lineage: Bacteria > Acidobacteriota > Thermoanaerobaculia > Multivoradales > Multivoraceae > Multivorans. Next base: position 3,413,355 of record OZ244782.1, read on the forward strand.
GCGGACGGGGCGCTGGCGGTGCTGCCGTCGGGCCGACGCGCCGTCGTGCCGGGGAGTCTCGAGCAGAGTCAGCTCTTTCGGCGGATCGCTGCTGTCGATCAGCTCGATCGCATGCCGCCGCCCCACGCTGGATCGGACCTCTCGGCGGAGGAGATCGACGTTCTCGGACGCTTCATCCTGCAGGGCGCCGCGTTCGAGGAGCACTGGGCGTACCAGGCGCCCCAGCGTCCGACGCCTCCGGTCCAGGAGGCCGACGACTGGTCGCGCGGCGATGTCGACCGATTCGTTTTCGCCCGGCTCCAGGCCGAGGGGCTTCACCCCTCGCCGGAGGCCGACCGCCGCACGCTTGCCCGACGCCTGGCGCTCGACCTGACCGGACTGCCGCCGACGCCGACCGAAGTTGACGCCTTTGTTGAGGATCGGCGCGAGGATGCGTACGAGCGACTGATCGACAGACTGCTCGACTCGGAACGCTACGGCGAGCATATGGCGCGGTTCTGGCTGGACGCTGCGCGCTACGCCGACACGAATGGCTACCACATCGACAACGAGCGCGTCATGTGGCGTTGGCGTGACTGGGTGATCGAAGCGTTCAATCGGAATCAGCCGTTCGACGAGTTCACGATCGAGCAGTTGGCCGGCGACCTGCTGCCGGATCCGAGGCCCGACCAGCTGTTGGCGACGGGCTTCAACCGGAACCACATGATCAACTTCGAAGGCGGTGCGATCCCCGAGGAGTATCGGGTGCAGTACGTCTTTGATCGTACCGACACGACCGCGACGGTCTGGATGGGGCTGACCGTTGGCTGCGCGAAGTGTCACGACCACAAGTTCGATCCGATCAGCCAGCGCGAGTACTACGAGTTCTCCGCCTTCTTCAACACGGTCGACGAAGTTGGCCTCGACGGCAGTCGGGGAAACGCGAATCCGCAAACGCGGACGCCGGATCGCGGTCAGCAGGAGCTGCTCGAGGAGGTCGACGCCGAGCTTGAACCGCTTGTCGCGTTGCTCGACGATCAAGCATCGGATGCCGTGGCCGCCCAGGCAGAGTGGCAGGCCGAGTGGGAACGTCGCCTGGCGGCGAAGTGGCGCCATGTCGAACCGCTGTCGTTCCGTTCAGAGCAGGGCGCCGAGATGACGCTGCTCGAGGACGGCTCGCTTCAGGTCTCGGGCTCCAACCCGGACACCGACGTGTACGTGATTCAAGCGGAGGTCGATCTCGACCGGATCACAGCGCTCCGTCTCGAGGCACTCCGCGATCCGGAACGACCGAGCCTGGGCATCGGCCGCGCGGACAACGGCAGTCTCGTCGTCACCGAGGTCGAAGTCGAGGTGACTCCGCTTGCCGCCGGCGGGCCGACCGAGGTACTTGATTTCGTCCACGCCTGGGCGGATCACTCGCTCCCCGCGCTACCGATTCACCTCGCGATCGACGGTGACCCGGCAACCGGATGGTCGGCCGACTATCCGGGCAGCAAGACGGCGCGGACGGCCGTGTTCGTCGTCGGGGCGGGGGCCGCTCCGCATCCAGGCGGCGCACGGTTGCGCATCACGCTCCGGCAGGAACTCGCGGACGCTCCGCAGCGGAACATCCGGCGTTTCCGTCTGTCTCTGTCGAGCGCACCGGAGGCAGCGTTTCCTGGACTCGAGGCCTCCTCTGCATTCGCGCCCCTCGCGCCGTTCGCCGAACGGCTGCGGGAGTACGAGTATCTCCTCGGGTTGCCCGCCGAGCAGCGAACCCAGCGTCAGGAGGATCGGATTCGGCGCCTGTTTCGTCGTGGACACTGGGCGCCCTGGCGGGCGAACGAGGAACGCTACGCGGAGTTGGTTGCGCGTCGGCTGGAGATCGAGGCGGACGTGCCGACGACGATGATCATGCGCGAGATGGACGCGCCGCGCCCGACGTTCATGCTGCGCCGTGGCGAGTACGACCAGCAATTGGACGAAGTGAAGGCGTCGACGCCGAGCTTCCTGCCGCCGCTACCTCCCGGCCTGCCCCGAAACCGCCTCGGACTCGCGAGCTGGCTCGTGGACGGCAAGCACCCGCTGACTGCGCGCGTTGCCGTGAACCGTCTGTGGCAGCGGTTCTTCGGCCGCGGTCTGGTCGCGACATCCGGAGACTTCGGTTCGCAGGGGGAGTGGCCGAGTCACCCGGAACTCCTCGATTGGCTGGCGACGGAATTCGTACGCCTCGACTGGGATCTGAAGGCGCTGCAGAAGACGATCCTCCTGTCTTCGACCTATCGGCAGACGTCGAGGGCAAGTGCCGAGCTGTTCGAGCGCGATCCCGAGAATCGGCTGCTGGCCCGGGCCTCCGGATTCCGCCTCGACGCCGAGGTGATACGGGACAGCGCGCTCGCCGTCGCGGGGCTGCTCGTCGAGAAGCTCGGGGGGCCGAGCGTCAAGCCCTACCAGCCGCCCGGGCTGTGGCGGGAGATCGGCTACGAGAGTCGGGGGCGTTTCACCGCCGGGGAGTTCGTGCAGGACGAAGGGGAGGGCCTCTACCGGCGGAGTTTGTACACCTTCTGGAAGCGCACCGTGCCGCCGCCGAACATGCTCGTGTTCGACGCACCGAACCGCGAGACCTGCGTCGTCGAACGGTCACGTTCGAACACGCCGCTTCAGGCTCTCGTGTTGATGAATGACCCGCAGTTCGTCGAAGCGGCTCGGGCGTTGGCGACGCGTCTGTTCGCCGTGGCGAGCGATGTCGACAGGGTCGACGCTTTATACCGGCTCGTCCTCGCGCGGTCGCCGACCGGAATCGAGAGCGAGGCGCTGCTCGCCCTGGTCAGGGATCTGCGCTTTGGCTACGGGCAGGACGTTCGCGCGGCGGCGGCGCTGCTTCGGGTTGGCGAGGTGCCTGTGAACGACAGAATCGCGAGCGTCGACCTCGCGGCCTGGACGGTGGCCGCGAGCGCGGTTCTCAACCTGGACGAGGCGGTGACCCGACGATGACGAGGCAACCTCCCGGCAAGACGTGCCCTGGCTCCGGCCTGGAACTCGGAATCGACCCCAGGGCGGACTACGCTCTGGGCGTCAGCAGGCGGCAGTTCTTCGGTCTTGCGTCGACCGGCATCGGCGTCGCGGCCCTGTCGTCGCTCCTGGGTAGCGAGCCGGCCCGGGCTGTTCCCGGCGTGCCACGGGAGGCCCTCGGCGCCCACCTTCCGGCGAAGGCGAAGCGGGTGATCTACCTGTTCCAGTCCGGTGCGCCGTCGCAGATCGACCTGTTCGACTACAAGCCGCGGTTGTCCGACTGGCACGGGCAGGAACTTCCGGCCTCCGTCCGAGGCGACCAACGGGTGACGGGCATGACCGCGAACCAGGAGTCGTTTCCGATCACGGCCTCGATGTTCGAGTTCGCTCGGCACGGCGAGAGCGGCGCCTGGGTCAGCGAACTGATGCCCCATACGGCCGGCGTTGTCGACAGGCTCTGCTTTCTCAAGGCAGTCAACACGGAGGCGATCAACCACGATCCGGGGATCACCTACCTTCAGACCGGCCATCAGCAGCCCGGGCGCCCGAGCCTCGGGGCGTGGCTGAGTTATGGCATCGGTTCCGAGAACGACGACCTGCCGGCGTTCATCGTCCTGATCTCCCAAGGCAGCGCGAAGCGCGAGTCTCAGGCGCTGTTCCAGCGACTCTGGGGCGCGGGCTTCCTGCCCTCCGAGCACCAGGGGGTCAACCTGCGCGCGGCGGAGGACCCGGTGCTCTATCTTTCCGATCCGCCGGGTATCGACCGGGGAGTCCGCCGCCGGATGCTCGACGTCGTCGCCGAGCTGAACGAGCGGCACTACGATGAGTTCGGCGACCCGGAGATAGCCGCCCGGATCGCGCAGTACGAGATGGCGTATCGGATGCAGGCTTCGGTCCCCGAGCTTGTCGATACGTCGGACGAACCGAAGAGCACCTTCGATTTGTACGGCGAAGAGGCGCGGTTGCCGGGCACATTCGCGGCGAACTGTCTGCTTGCTCGGCGCCTGGCCGAGCGGGACGTCCGCTTCATCCAGCTCTACCACCGCGGCTGGGACCAGCACGGTGATCTTCCGAGCGACCTCTCGTTGCAGTGTCGAGATGTCGATCAGGCATCAGCTGCGCTGGTCCTCGACCTCGAACAGCGCGGTCTGCTCGATGACACCCTCGTCGTTTGGGGCGGCGAGTTCGGCCGCACCGTGTATTGCCAGGGACGGCTGACCGAGGACAACTACGGCCGGGACCACCATGGCCGGTGCTACACGGTCTGGATGGCCGGCGCCGGGGTCACGCCCGGCATGACCTACGGCGAGACGGATGATCACTGCTACAACATCGTAGATGGCGGCGTCCACATCCATGACCTGAACGCCACGATCCTTCACCAGTTGGGGATCGACCACGAACGGCTGACCTACCGCTACAGCGGCCGTGATTTCCGGTTGACGGACGTCCACGGCCGCGTGGTGGAGGAGATACTCGCCTAGCAAGCGATGATCCCCGTGGATTCCGCAAGTCAGTCGAGGCTCGCGGGACTCATGCTTCCGTGTCGTCTTTCTTCGCGTTGCGCGCTTGCTCCTGGGCCGCGCTGGCGGCCTGCAGGTCGTCCTCATCCGGCATCAGGATGAACTCCGGATAGGACTCGATGCCGAGCTCGGCCATGTCCTGGCCGAGTTCCTCGACCGCGGGCGAGACGCGGACGCCGATCGTCCGGTCGAGCACGATCCAGAGGACGCTGGAGATGGCGAAGACGAAGACGCCGACCGCACCGATCCCGATGAGCTGAGGGACGATGTTCCCGCCGGCCGCGAGGCACACCGCCAGGGTGCCCCAGATGCCGGCGAACAGATGGACGGGCACCGCGCCGACCACGTCATCGAGCTTCAGCTTCCCGAGCAGGACGCTGCCGCCGAGCGTCATCGCGCCGCCGATCGCGCCGATCAGGATCGCCCAGTGGTGACCGATGAGGTCGGGGCCCGCGGTAATGCCTACCAGGCCGCCGAGCGCGCCGTTCAGCACAACCATCAGGTCGATGCGTCGGAGCACCGGCCGCGACAGCGCGAGCGCGGCGACGACGCCGCCGGCCGCCCCCAGGTTCGTGTTGATCAGGAGGTTGGCCATTGCCGTCGCATCGGCGGCGCCGCCCAGGGCCAACTGCGAGCCGCCGTTGAAGCCGAACCAACCCAACCACAGAATGAAGACGCCCAAGGTGACGATCGGCACGTTGGACGGCGGCGTCGCCTTCACGCTGCCGTCAGCGCGGAACTTGTTGCTCCGCGCGCCGACGACGATGATTCCGGCCAGCGCCGCCCAGCCGCCCGTCGAGTGAACGATCGTCGACCCGGCGAAGTCCTGGAAGCCGAGTTCTGCCAACCAGCCCCCGCCCCAGGTCCAGGCGCCGACGATGGGGTAGATCACGGCGGTCAGCACCGTGGTGAAGATGAGGAACGACCACAGCTTGACTCGTTCCGCGAGGGCGCCGGATACGATGGAGGCGGTCGTGGCGACGAACGTCATCTGGAAGAACCAGCTGGACATCTCGGAGTAGCCGCTGCCGATGACGCTCGCAGCCTTCGTCGCGTCGCCGCCGAGGAATGCGACTTCGTCCGCGGAGGCCTCGAAGAACAACCTGACCGCGCCCAACCATCCTCCCGGGTCGACGTCGACGTACATCAGGTTGTAGCCGATCGCGTAGTACGCGATGCCGGCGATCGAGTACAGCCCGATGTTCTTCAGACAGATGACCGAGGCGTTCTTCGTTCGAACCGAGCCGGCTTCGAGCATCGTGAACCCGGCGCACATCCACATGATGAACGCGCCCCAGACGAGGAACGCGTAGGTGTTGAACACGAACGCGGCCTCGCCCGGCGTCTGGGCCCAGGCCGCGGAGGAGACGAGCAGAAGGACGACTCCAGCCAGGAGTGCGCTGAGCGCCGGGCGGGTCGATAGCCGTTTCGGATTCGTCTTCATGTGCTTCCTCGGAGAGTTCATGGGATGAAGCGGGCTGTCCACGACGCGGGGCGGACGACCCAGGGCGGATCGAGTCCCGCTGCGGAGACACGACGGGACGCCCACGACGGGGCGCCCACGACGAGAGCGCCCGGCAATCACAGTCAGGTTGGCGTAGGCGCACTCTATCCCGAGGGCGAAGGCGGCGGACGGTCGGTTGCCCCTTGCGGGTAGGATCGCCGGAGTCGTATCGCTTCGATCTGGGGGACAGCAGGGGCTCAAGCGGTCGTCCAACGAGCTGGGGAGGGAGCCGAATGACCGTAGACAGCGCGCCGACGACCGCTCACGGCGGGAACGCGAAGAACGCCCCGGACAGGCATGGGTGCGCTTCGTACCGCGGTCTGGTTCCCGACGATCACGCGACCCTGCGATCTCGCAGTGTTCGCCCGGTTCGTTCCCTCTGCGACAGCGCAGCGACATCGCTAGGCCTCTGCCTCGTCTTCTGGCTCGCGGCCGGCGCCGCCGGGCAGGAACTGATGCCCGACCATGACGCCACCCGGCGCGAGCGGCTTGACTATGCGGGTGAGCGATTTCGCACCGCGGAGGGGTTCGTCGTCGAGTCGACCGCGTCGGCGGATCTGTTCGGTTCGGTCGTCAACATGACCTTCGATTCCCTCGGCAGGCCGCTGCTCGCGCTCGAGGGCGAGGGTTTGGCGCTGCTTGAGGATGGCGACGACGACGGTGTTTTCGATCGGCGGATCGACTTCGCGCCGCAGGTGGCGACCGCGCATGGCCTGTACGTCATGGGTCCTGGTGACGTGCTCGTCCACGCGAACGGCGACGGACGCCTCGCGGCTGCCGCGGGCATCGAGTTGGACATCGGCTCGAGTGGCAGCCTGCCTGACGACACCGGCCTCTACCGTCTGCGCGACACGGATGGCGACGACGAGGTGGACGCGGTCGAGCGGATCGCCCGCGTCGACGGGCGAATCCAGGAACACGGTCCCCACACGATCGCCCGTGGCCCGGATGGGGCGTTCTACCTGCTCTACGGCAACTACTCATCTCCCGACGTGCGTTTGGCGGAGAGCTCCTCGTTGCGCGAGTTGCGGGAAGACCAGCTCGTGCCGCGGATTCTCGATCCGCGCGGTCATGCGAACAACCTGCGCGCCCCTGGCGGCACGGTCTACCGCGTCGATCTCGAGACGAACGCCTGGGAGCGGATTGCGGGCGGCCTGCGGAATCCGTTCGACCTTGCCATCGGGGCCGCGGGCGAGATCTTCGCTTACGAGGCGGACATGGAGTGGGACCGCGGGTTGCCTTGGTTCCGCCCTACCCGCGTCGTCCACCTGATTCCGGGTGGCGACTACGGCTGGCGTACCGGCTCCGGCAAGTTCGCGTTCTACGAGATGGACACCCTTCCCGGCGTGGTCGATGTCGGCCGCGGGTCGCCGGTCGGGGTTGCCTTCTATTACCACCATGCGTATCCCGAGAGGTATCGCGGCGCCTACTTCATGGGCGACTGGTCGCGTGGGCGGATCCGCGTCCTGTTCCCGGAGCGCGTTGGCGCGACCTGGACCGGCGAAGCGCACGACTTCGTACTCGGCGAGCCGCTGAACGTGACGGACATGGATGTCGGGCCGGACGGTTGGCTCTATTTCGCCACCGGGGGTCGAGGAACGTCCGGCGGCCTCTACCGCGTGACGTACTCCCAGCCGGGATCGGCGTCCGGATACACGGGAGTCGAACGGGCCGTTCGCCAGGCGATGCCGCGTTCGGCCTGGGGCCGCGAGGCGATTCGGGCGGCGCGTACCGAGGCCGGCGCCGATTGGGCCCCGGCGTTGTGGCGGATCGTCGGCGACGCGGCGCGGCCTGCGGTCGACCGTATCCGGGCCCTCGAACTTCTCCAGGTCCACGGCCCGGCGCCGAGCCTCGAACGGACCGCGGAGCTCATTCAGAGCGACGAACCGCTGGTGCGGGCGGCGGCGGCGGCTCTCCTCGGGGGCTATACGTTCGCCCAGGTCCAGACGCCTCTTCGCGATGCACTTCGTGACGCCGACCCGCTCGTCGCGCGCCGCGCGGCGGAGTCGCTTGCCCGCTCGGGGCTCGACCGCCGCACGCGGGGCGTTCGCCAGGCGACAGCCGAGCGGCTGTACGAACTCCTCGACGACGAGGATCGGTTCCTTCGCTACGCGGCGCGCGAGACGATTCACCGAATCGACCACGGCTTCTGGATCGACGCGGCATTGTTGGCCGCTCCACAGCAGCGGCCTCGCGGGTTTTTCGAGGCTCTGCTCGCGATGATCTACCGACAGGAGCACAAGCTCGAATACAACTTCCTGATGAACAAGCTCATCCAGGCGGCGCGGTCCGACTTGGACCTCGAGGGTCAGCTCGACTTCCTGCGCTTCACCGAGCTCGCTCTGATCCGCGACGAGGCGCCGGATGCACCGGGACGCGACGAGGCACGCGCCTCCCTGGGCCTGCTGTTGCTCGAGCGCTATCCGCACGAGGATCCGCGGGTGAACCGGCAGCTCGAGCGTCTGCTCTCCCACCTCCAGCCCGAGGGAGCGCTCGACCGGATGGTCTCCTTGCTGTCTTCCGGTCGACCCGAGGTGGAGCAGATTCACACCGTCTACTGCCTGCGGGCGATGGACCGCGGCTGGACGCGGCTGCATCGGGATCGGGTGATCGCCTGGTTCAACAGCGCACGGGAGTTCCGCGGGGCGGCCAGCATGGAGGGCTACATCGACGCGATCTGGAGAGACGTGCTCGGCCACTTCCCCGACGGTGAGAGGCGTATCGCGGAACAACAGCTCGAGCGGTTGCGGGCCGATCGGGCGAGGAGGGCAGCCGACCTGATCGCCGATGTCGAGGGTGACCTGCCTGGCAGAAGCGATTTGGCCCAGATGAGCTTCGACGAACTGGCCGAGTACCTGGAGTACGACGTGATGGCCTATGAGCGCTACGACCCGGTGCAGGGCGAGCGGGTCTTCCACCGGGCCCGATGCTCGGCCTGCCACGTATTCGGGGACATCGGCAGCGGCGGCGGACCCGACCTCTCGACGGTGGTCAAGCGCTTTCGTCGCCGCGAGGTGCTCGAGTCGATCATGTTTCCGTCACGGATCATCTCCGACCAGTATCGAGCGCTCGACGTGGTCCTCGAGGACGGCGCCTCGTATAGCGGCATGGTCGTCGAGGACACGGCGGAGCGGCTGATCCTGATCGACGCGACGGGTACCCGCCGCGACGTGGATCGTCGTGCCGTGTCGAGCGTGGAGCCGTCAGCACTGTCCATCATGCCCGAGGGCCTCCTCGACGCGATGACGCTCTCGGACCTGGTCAGTCTGATGCGCTTCCTGGACGAGGGAGCCGAGGGCGCCGATGGGGAAGAGTAGCCCCCCGGCCGGGCCGTCGTTCGTCGAGTCAGCGACTGGCCGCAGGCCGTCCATCGCACTTCACTTCCTTTCTCCGGCCCATGGTTCCATCGTCTCGTAAGCGGGCCAGGCCATCGCGCTATCCGGTTTGCCGCGGCGTACGTGGCGCGACGACCGTCGAGGGTTCGACGCGGGAGCAGGTGCTCACCGCGACGGCGGAACTCCTCGAGCGGATGGTGCGGGCGAACGGCATCGAACCGGAGGATGTTGCCAGTGCGATCTTCACGACGTCGCCCGATCTGACCGCCGAGTACCCGGCGCTCGCGGCGCGTCTGATGGGCTGGCGGGACGTCGCCTTGCTCTGCGGCCACGAGATGACGGTGCCTGGAGGCCTCGAACGCTGCGTCCGCATCCTCCTCCACTGGAACACGACCCGGCCTGCCGGCGATATCGAACATGTCTACATCAACGGCGCGGCGAACCTGCGCCCGGACCGCAGCGAGCTGGATGAGCTGCGCCGCAGGATCCAAGCGAAGGGAAGGTCCGGGGCGCCGCGGCGGGAGAGCGCCCGCCGCCTTCGCGCTATGCTGCGAGAATGAGCTTGGTCGGGCGTGGCGAGGGGTCCCGAAGGGCGGGCAGGAGCGGAGGCCCGGTGGTGCGGGACACGGCCCTTGAGCGGACGATTCGCAGCAAGCTCCTCGCTGCGGTCGAGGCGGACGTACTCGAAGTGCTGAACGAGAGCAGCATGCACAACGTGCCTGCGGACGCCGAGTCCCACTTTCGGGTCGTCGTCGTCAGCGGCAGGTTTGACGGCCTGTCGCGGCTTTCGAGGCATCGCATCGTGAACCGCGTGCTCGCCGAGGAACTGGCCGGCCCCGTTCACGCCTTGGCGATCGACGCACTGTCTCCCGCGGAGTGGCGCGCTCGCGGGGAGACCCGCAGCGTGTCGCCGGACTGTCGGGGCGGGGCTCGGTTGGATCGCCCGCGCTGAGAACAGCGGATTCCGGCCGGGTCAGGGCTGCGGGACGACGCGGATGTACGGTAAGGGCTGCTGCCAGCCCTGTGGGTACTTCGCGCGGGCTGCCTCGTCGGACACGGCGGGAAGAATGATCACGTCGTCGCCCTGCTCCCAGTCCGCCGGCGTCGCCACCTGTTCCTTGGCGGTCAACTGGACCGAGTCGACCAGGCGGAGGATCTCGGCGAAGTTCCGCCCCGTGCTCATCGGGTAGGTCAGGGTCGCCTTGATCTTCTTGTCCGGGCCGATGACGAAGACCGAGCGGGCAGTCGCGTTGTCCATCGGCGTACGGTCCTCGGAAGTACTCCCCGCATCGGCGGGCAGCATGTCGTAGCTCTTCACGATCTCCAGGGAGGGATCGCCGATCAGCGGGTAGTTCAGAGGGTGTCCGCCGGTTGTCTCGATGTCTTTCGACCATTTCAGGTGGTCGGAGACACCATCGACACTGATGCCGATGACCTTGCAGTCACGGCGCTCGAATTCGGTCTTCAGGCCGGCGACGGTTCCCAGCTCGGTCGTGCATACCGGGGTGAAGTCCTTCGGGTGAGAGAACAGAACGCACCAACCGTCGCCGATCCAGTCGTGAAACTCGATCTCCCCCTCGGTCGTCTGGGCAGTGAAGTTCGGGGCTTCGTCGTTGATTCGCAGAGTCATGAGCCCTCCTGGAGGATGGGTAACGCGGCGGGACGGTCGCCGGAAGCGTGAGTACTCTACTTTGTCAGCCTACCCCGAGCAGCGTCCGCGGCGCTGTCGCTGTGCACACCGCTCGAGGCCGTCCAGAGCCGCCCGCTCGCCGGGCTCGGCGTTCAACCGACGATCCGGCGCAGCTCCCGCTCATGCGCGACGAGGGAGCGGAGCAGCCGCAACTGGACGCGGCAGCGTTCGAGGTTCTGGCCGGGACGTTCAACGCGGAAGTAGACGTCGCCGCATAGATGGTCGGCCAGGAAGCGCACGGCCTGCTCGAGCGTCAGGACCAGGGCGCCGTCGACCAGGCTTCGACGCTCGTCGTCATCGACGAAGTGGGCGCCTTCGAGATAGCCGGCGGCGAGAGCCCGGAAGAGCTCGAGATCGACCTCCGCCGATTCGGGATCTCGGTCGTCCTCGTCCGCGTGGTGTCCCATCGAACGGACCATGTCGCCGAAGTCGAAGGCGACGAGCCCCGGCATCGTCGTGTCGAGGTCGACGACGCAGAGCGCCTCGTCGGTCCTCCGGTCGAAGAGAACGTTGCTGATCTTGCAGTCGTTGTGGACGGTTCGCCGGGGGAGCAGGCCGCGGGCCGACGCGTCGACCAGGCGCCGAGCCAGGCCGCGCCGGCTCGTCGCCTCCTCGATCTCCGCGGCCGCCTGCCGTCGCCGTTCGGCAACCTCCGGGTTCGAGCCGTCGCTCGCTCGGCGAAGGGCGGCGTCGAGTGCCTCGAACCTTGCCGGCGTGTCGTGAAAGCCGGGAATCGTCTCCTGGAGGGGAGGCGGCGGCAGATCCGTCAACTGCGCCTCGAAACGGCCGAAGGCGTGGGCCGCCGCGAATGCCTGTTCGGCGGACGAAGCGCGAAGCGCGGTGACGACGTCCTCAATCATCTCGACCATGCGCCAAGCTCCCGGCGCTTCGTCGTCGGCTCTGCACTCGACCCAGGACGCGCCGTTCCTCGTCGGAACGAGCGTCAAGCGGCGCCGTCGGCTCCGAGTATCGGCAAGCCCTGCCAGGTGGTTCAGAACGCGCTCCAGGTTCGACATGACCACGTCGGGGCGCGGAAACACGTAGGCGTTCATCCGTTGGAGCAGAAACCGGCTTCTCTCGGTCGTCGTGATGACGTAGGAGTCGTTGATGTGGCCGGCGAGCATCTCTTCGGCCGAGGTCACCTGACTCCGCACCGCGAAGCGGCCTGCCAGGCGCTGCACCGCGTTCAGCGTGGGTTTCCTTCGGCTCGTCATCGGCGAAACCGCGCTCGCCCCCGATCGGCGCCGCAGCGGTTCGGCCTGCATGCGTCTCGGGTTGCGGGTGGTCGCATCTTCTTTCGGCCGGCGCCGACTGCCGGTTCGCTGGCGCTGCGCGTCGAGGGGATCAGCGGTTCAACGCAGGACAGATCGTAGAGCATCGCGGAATCGCGTTGCCGGTTGATCGCCGGCATCGGCACGCCGGCGCCTCTGATTCTCCGCGATCCGTTCGCCGCCGACAGCGGCGTGTCCTGGCATCGCCATGGGGGCGCGAGCCGCAACGGCGAGACTCCGGCCGATCGTCCGGTCGCGCGACGTCGCGGTCGAGCTCAAGCGGGAAGAATCGCGAAGGGTCTCGAGGTTCATCCTGACGATCGACTCGCCCCGCCAGCGAGGCCGGGGAAACAGATCCGACTCGCTGATCGTCTTCACACTGCTACACTTGAGCGTCATCGGCGCTCCCTATCCGTTGGCAGTCCACTGGGCACGGCTCAGGCGGTAAGGGACTTTGCAGGCCGAAGACCGATCCGATGCTCGGAGAGCCGCCTCTCCATCGATACTCCCGGAGACCGCATGATGGCAGTTGCCTCAGTCAAGGACGTGAACAAGCCGCTGGAACGGCGCTACTCAGCCATTCGACAGTTGTTCGAGTTGGGGAAGGCGAAGACCTACCTGCTGAACGACGAGATCGTCGACATGATGCCGGCCGACATGATCGGCGTCGACGCGGAGATCCGCGAGCTCTACGACCGGCTGCGGGAACTTCGCGTCGGCGTGATCAGGCGTCCAGACTGGTACGTCGCGAATCTCGACGAGCCAGTCACCCTCGAGATCGACAAGGCGGATGACGACCCGGCGACGCCGACTCTCGTCGAACCGCTGAATACCAGCGATCCGGTGCGGATGTACCTGCGGGAGATGAGCATCGTTCCGCTGCTCGACCGTGACGGCGAAGTGGAGATCGCAAGGGCGCTGGAAGACGGCGAGTGGGACATCTTCCAGGCAATGGCGGGCAACCCGGACCTGATGACCCGACTTCTTGCCCTCACCGAGTTGGCGGATCGGAAGAACGCGAAGCCGCTGTCCCAACTCGTGGAGATCGAGCATCCGCTCTCACTGCTCGACGAGAACGGCCTGAAACGAATCGCCAGCCGGGTCGGCGTGTTCGAGAAGATGGAGGAACTCGAAGTCGAACTCGCGAAGACGCGAAAGAAGCAGCAGCGGTACAGCCCCAGGGGTGATCGCTACCAGGAGATTGCGCGGGACATCGACCGGCTGGAGGAACGGGTCTCCTCGCTGATCGTCGACTTGGCGTTCACCGGTCCGGACCGCAACCGGGTCGTCGATCTCGTCAAGTTGATCGACAACCGCTTTCGACGGAGCGAGCGGGACATCAGCCGCGCGCAGGTCGCCTTGGAGCGGGAGACGAACGAAGAGCTCAAGGCTCTCCATCGGCGACGGATCCAGAAGTACCGCGAAGCCGTGCGGGGCCTCGAGGCCCGCTACTCGATCACCCAGGGCGATTTGCGGGCGATGGTCGCGAAGGTCAAGCGCGGCGAGGCGAAGAGCGAGCGCGCGAAGGAGCAGCTCATCATGTCGAACCTGCGCCTCGTCGTGTCCATCGCGAAGAAGTACACGAATCGCGGTCTCCAGTTCCTGGATCTGATCCAGGAGGGGAACATCGGCCTGATGAAGGCAGTGGAGAAGTTCGAGTATCGGCGCGGCTACAAGTTCTCGACCTACGCCACGTGGTGGATTCGTCAGGCGGTGGCCCGCGCGATCGCCGACCAGTCGCGCACGATCCGCATCCCGGTCCATATGATCGAGAACATCAACAAGCTGACGCGCACCTCGCGTTCGCTCGTACAGGAACTCGGCCGCGAGCCGACTGCCGAGGAGATCGGCGAACACATGGACCTGCCGGCCTCCAAGGTGCGGAAGATCATGAAGATCGCGCAGGCGCCCGTGTCGCTCGAGACGCCGGTCGGCGAGGAGGAGGATTCCCACCTCGGAGACTTCATCGAGGACAAGAACTCGCCGTCGCCGATCGACGAGGTGATCACGGCGAACCTGCGGGAGCAGACGGGCAACGTCCTGCGCTCGCTGTCTCCACGCGAAGAGCTCGTCCTGCGGATGCGCTTCGGCGTTGGCGAAGGCTCCGAGCACACGCTCGAAGAAGTCGGCAAGTCGTTCAACGTGACTCGCGAGCGGATCCGCCAGATCGAGTCGAAGGCGCTCCGCAAGCTCCGTCACCCGGACTGGGCGCAGAAGTTGCGTCCCTTCCTCGACGAAGGCAGCGCGTAGCAGCCCGTGGCGAACGTCGGGCTGCATGCGAGCGGCCATGCATCCCGCCGAACATCGTTGCTCTTCGCTCGAACATGGTCCGACATGCTCCCTCATCGCGCTTGGCTGGGCGGGCGCCTGACCCGTTTTGGTGCGACCCGCGCTTCCATGACGGGCCGTTAGACCTGTGAGGGTTCGCACCGGCACGAGCGGGTTCTCCTATCCGGCATGGGAAGGGCCGTTCTATCCGCCCGGCACGAAGCGGTCGGGGATGCTCTCGTTCTACGCCTCGCGGCTCGGCGCGGTGGAGATGAACAATACGTTCTACCGCATGCCGAAGGCGGATCAGCTCGAGCGTTGGCGGGACGCCGTGCCGAGGGACTTCCGGTTTGCGCTGAAGGCCTCGCGACGGATCACCCATCATCGGCGGCTCAGGGACGCCGGCGACGCGGTCGAGTATCTCCATCGCACTTCCGGCGCGCTTGGGGAACGCCTGGGCCCGACCTTGTTCCAGTTGCCGCCCTACCTGAAGCGGGATGAGGAGCGTCTGGCGGCGTTTCTGGGCGAGCTGCCGGGAGGTATGCGGTCCGCGTTCGAGTTTCGGCACGCGAGTTGGTTCGAGGATTCCGTGTTCGCGTTGCTGCGGGATGCCGGAGCTGCACTCTGTATCGCCGACAGCGGCGGCGACTACGATGCGCCACTCGTCGCGACGACCGGTTTCGGCTATCTGCGCCTCCGCCGCGCCGACTACGATGCGAGAGCGCTCGAGGCCTGGGCTCGACGGATCAGGTTGCAACCCTGGAAGGAGGTTTACGTCTTCTTCAAGCACGAGGACGAAGGGGCTGGTCCGCGTCTGGCGGCCGCGTTCGAACCCCTGATCTCGGAACCCGACGGATGAAGATGACGATCGACATCTCCTATCGGCGCATCCTGGCGCTGACCCTCCCCGTGGTCATCACCCAGATGACCCATACCGCGATGGGTCTGATCGACACGATGATGGTCGGTCGGCTGGGCGTCACGGCACTTGCAGGCGTCGGCCTGGGCGCGATCATCGCGTGGTGGCTGTTGAGCTTCTTCGTCGGCTTGCTGCAGGGCGTGAATACCTTCGTGGCCCAGTTCTTCGGCGCGGGGAGGAAGGACCGGGTGGGGCTCGCCTTCTGGCAGGGGCTCTACCTGGCGGCCGGCGCCGGCGTCGTTCTCTTCCTGCTTGCTCCGTTGTCCGGGTGGGTGTTCGGTCTGACTGCGGCTTCGCCGGAATCCCAGGCGATCGCGACCCAGTACATGGAAGTTCGCCTGGCGGCTGCTTGCGGTCTGATGGTCTTCCTGGTGGCGGAGAACTACTACCGCGGCTTGGGTCGGACCGACGTGCCGATGCTGGCAGGGCTCATCCAGTTGGCGCTGAACTGCGGCCTGAACTACCTGTTCATCTTCGGCGCCTGGGGATTTCCGGAGCTTGGCGCCGCAGGCGCGGCGGTGGGGACCGTCATCGCGCAGTTCATCGTCGCCCTCGGGCTGCTCGCGGGAGTCCTGACGACCGCGATGGGCCGGGACTACGGCGCGACCCGACCGCGGCCGCCGGAGACTGCGCTCCTCGGCACGATGCTCCGAGTCAGCCTGCCGATCGGCGTTCAGTTCTTCATGGAGATGGGTGGCATCAGCGTCTTCACCGCCCTCGTCGCGCGGTTGGGCGACGCGGAGATGGCCGCTACGAACGCGGCGATCCAGGCGTGGTCCGTCTCCTTCATGCTCGCCGCAGCGCTTGCGGTCGGGTGCACGACGCTGGTAGGCCAGTGCCTGGGCGCCAAGCAGCTCGAAGAGGCCCGCCTGGTCGTTCGTCGGGTGATGTGGCTGGCCTCCGTGGCGCTGGCGGCGATGGCCGTCGTCTACATCGGATTTCCTGGTTGGTTGATGCGTCTCTTCATCCGGGATGGCGCCGAACTCGCGGCAGTGCTGCCTTATGCCCAGCCCTTGTTTCTCATCGCTGCCCTCTGCCTCGTCTTCGAGTTGCCGTTCAACGTGTTCTACGGCGCGCTGCGCGGCGCCGGCGACACGACCTACCCGATGGTCGTCAACATCGCTGTCGCCTGGTTGGTCTTCGTTCCGCTCGTGGTCCTTGCCACCCGTCACTGGGGGCTGGTCGGCGCGTGGAGCTGCTTCATCGTCCACATGATGCTGTTGGCGGGATTCCTGGCGTACCGAGTTCGCGGCGCCGGCTGGACCGAGCGTGGCGCGGCCCTGATCGACGCCGAGCGGGCGCCGACCTCGGACGGCGCTGCGGCTCGCGTCGACATGGACGATCTCAGCTCGTCGCCGGCGGGGTAGCCGATCCGCCGCCTACGGCAGGTAGGGAGGCGCCGTTGGTCCCAGCTGCGCGACGAGAACCCTCTGCGCATCGGCAACGAACTCGCAGATCCTCTCCCTCGTCTCCCGCGGATCGATGATGTCCTGCCCGGTTGCCTCCGCGGTCCGGAACGGCGAGGCGATCGCCTGGAGCCGGTCCTCGATCTCCCGTCGCTTCGCGTCCGGGTCGGACGCCGTCTCGATTTCTCGCCGGTAGGCTGCCATGGCGCCGCCTTCGATGTGCATCGACCCCCAACGCGCGGAGGGCCACGCGAAGCGGCGGAACATGCCGGAAGGGCGATGCTGGCACTGGCCGGCGACGCCGTAGAGCCGGCGGATGACGATCGTGAGCCAGGGCATGCTCGACCCGCACGTCACGCAGACCAGGCGGGCGCCGGCGCGCTCGATTCCCTGTTTCTCGGACTCCAGGCCGACCATGAAGCCCGGCTCGTCGGCGAACGACACGAGGGGCAGGTGGAAGGTGTCGCAGAGCTGGATCAGGCGGATGACCTTCGCGCCGCCGGCGACATCTGTCGAGCCTCCTCCGTGCTGCGGGTCGTTCGCCATCAGCCCGACCGGGTAGCCGTCGAAGCGGGCCAGCGCGGTGATCCGCGAACGACCGAAGCCGGGGGCGATGACGAAGAGCGAGCCGCGGTCGACGACGCTTTCGAGGATGCGAAACACGTCGTAGGGTGCGCGCCGGTCGCGTGGCACCGCATCGAGCAGGTCGGCCTCGCGACGGTCGGGCGGATCGTCGGTCACGACCCGCGGCGCCGATTCCCACACGTTGCTCGGCAGGTAGGAGAGGAAGGCGCGGATCATCTCGAACGCCTCGTCCTCCGTTTCGGCGAGATTGTCGATGACTCCGCTCTGGTGAACGTGGACCTGTTCGCCGCCGAGCTCCTCCTTCGTGATGTCGACTCCGCTCGCTGCCTTGACCACCGGCGGACCGCCGGGAAACAGGTGGGACTTGCCCCGGACCATCAAGTTGAAGTGGGCCATGCAGGCGTTCACCGCCGGCAGACCGGCGACGGAACCGAGCACTGCCGAGACGACGGGTATGCGACTCAGGAGCCGGGCATCGACGCTCGACCAGATGTTGCCGTCCGGAAGATACGTGCGGCCGATCTCCTCGAAGGAGCGGACGCTGCCACCCGCGGCATCGAGAAGTCGAACGAACGGTACGCGCCATTCCAGCGCGCGTTGGTTCGCTTGAGGTTCGGCGCCAAGGCCGCCGGCTCCGGTAGCCGAGCCGCCGCGGACCGTGAAGTCGCCGCCGCTAACGACGGCCGGTCTTCCGTCGAGACGGCAGAACCCCTCGACCACGGCTCGCGGTACGAAGTCGGCGAGTTCCTCGTTCCGGTACTCGCCGCTGCCTGCGAGGCTCCAGAGTTCACGGAAGGACCCCTCGTCGGTCAGAGCCGCCATCCGCTCGCGGACCGTCAGTTTGCCCCGCCTGCGCTGGCGGGCGACGCCCTCCGGGCCTCCCATCTTCCGCCGCAGGCCACGGCGCCGCTCGAGCTCTTCGATCTCCTTCTTCCAGCTCATGAAGGCCCTCGGGCTACGGCTTGACGAACCATGGACTACTCCCTGAACCGACCAGGAACCGACTTGCGAACCGGATGATCGGAGTGTACTCGGACGGCCCCTCGAGGCGATCGGCGTTCGGTTCCAACGCTCTGTCGGCATCCTCGGTCACCAGGGGAACAGGCGCTCTCGACGGAGCTCGGCGGGGTCTGCGCAGCCGGCGTGTTCTGGCTATGATTGCCGCCGGGGCCGAGACGGTCGTCTTCGCTCCGCCAAGGAGACTCGCAGGGGAGGACGGAAACCGACGATGGCTATCTCTGCCGCGATGAAGCGGCGCTCGTTCGGTGAGACCCAACGTCGCGATGCGTGGTGGCTGCAGCCGGCGGCGGTGATCACCGGGCTTGGTTTCGCGACGATCTACACGACCTGGGCCGCGTTCCAGGGCGAGCACTACGCGTTTGGCGGCTACCTGTCGCCGTTGTACTCGCCGGAGGTGTTCGGCTTCACGCATCACGCCTGGTTCGAGGGCTTTCCGAGTTGGTGGCCGAGTTGGATCCCCGAGTCGCCGGCGTTCGTCATTCTCATCCTCCCGCTCGGGTTTCGCGCTACCTGCTATTACTATCGGGGGGCCTACTACAAGGCGTTCTGGGC
This sequence comes from Candidatus Multivoraceae bacterium, assembly GCA_965219625.1. Taxonomy (GTDB): domain Bacteria; phylum Acidobacteriota; class Thermoanaerobaculia; order Multivoradales; family Multivoraceae; genus Multivorans. The sequence continues at coordinate 3,432,401 of OZ244782.1, forward strand.
CGATCCGCCGTCCTGTGCCGTCGGGGAGCCCCGCAAGGGCTATCGCGGCGAGAACTCCTTTCCCCTGATCCTCCAGAACGTCCATCGCTACTTCATGTACGCGATGATGGTCTGGATCCTCGTCTTCTTTCCGATCGACGTGTATCGCGGCTTCCAGTTCGAGGTCGTCGGCGGCGGGCACGGGTTCGGTATCGGCGTCGGCAGCCTGGTTATCCTGGTCAACTGGATCATGCTGAGTGGCTACGCCCTCGGCTGTCACTCGATGCGTCACGTGGTCGGCGGCTTTCGCGACGTGTTCGCGGGGCGACCGGTTGAGCGCGCGTGCTACCGCTGCGTTTCCTGCCTGAACCGTCGCCACATGGCCTGGGCCTGGTTCAGCCTGGTCTGGGTCACGTTTTCCGACATCTACGTGCGCCTTTGCTCGATGGGCATCTGGGCGGACTGGAGAATCGTCTGATGGACCAGTCGACCTACGACTACGACGTGCTGGTCATCGGCGCCGGCGGCGCGGGCCTTCGCGCGGCGATCGAGGCTTCGGCGGCGGGCTCGTCCTGCGGCGTCGTCTGCAAGTCCCTGCTGGGCAAGGCGCATACCGTGATGGCGGAGGGCGGCATGGCGGCCGCGATCGGCAACGTCGACGAGCGCGATGACTGGCGGGTCCACGTCACGGACACGCTGCGCGGCGGCCAGTACCTGAGCAATCCTCGGATGGCCGAGATTCACGCGAAGGAGGCGCCGGAGAGGGCGCTCGAACTCGAGGCCTGGGGCGCCTTGTTCGACCGCACGCGCGACGGCCGCATTCTGCAACGGAACTTCGGCGGTCACCGCTATCCCCGGCTCGCCCATGTCGGCGATCGGACGGGTCTGGAGATGATCCGGACCCTCCAGGATCATGGCGTTCATCGCGGCATCGACTTCCACCAGGAGCAGACCGTGTTTCGGCTGCTGCTCGACGACGGACGGGTTGCCGGCGCTCTGGCCTACGACCGGGAGCGCGGGCGCTTCCGGGTCTTCCGGGCGAAGGCGGTCGTCCTCGCGACGGGCGGCATCGGGAGAGCGTTCAGGATCACGAGCAACAGCTGGGAGTACACCGGTGACGGGCACACTCTGGCCTACGACGCCGGCGCCGATCTGATCGACATGGAGTTCGTCCAGTTCCACCCGACGGGGATGGTCTGGCCGCCCAGCGTGCGCGGGATTCTCGTCACAGAGGGAGTGCGCGGCGAAGGTGGGATCCTGCTCAACTCGGACGGCGAGCGGTTCATGTTCGACGATATTCCGGAGCTCTACCGGGACCAGACTGCGGACGATGCGGAAGAGGGATGGCGCTATGTCGTCGGCGACCGGGACGCGCGAAGACCGCCGGAGCTTCTGACCCGAGACCACGTGGCGAGGTGCATCGTCGCGCAGATCAAGTCGGGCAAGGGCTCGCCCCACGGCGGCGTCTATCTGGATATCGCCTGGATCGCGGAGAAGATGAAGAACTCCGAGGAGCACATCCGCAAGAAGCTGCCGTCCATGTACCACCAGTTCAAGGAGCTGGCCGGCATCGACATCACCAGGGAGAGGATGGAGGTCGGACCGACGACGCACTACGTGATGGGCGGCGTTCGGGTCGACGCGGAGAGCCAGATGTCCACCGTGCCCGGCCTGTTTGCGGCCGGCGAGTGCGCGGCAGGACTTCACGGCGCGAATCGGCTGGGCGGCAACTCGCTCTCCGACCTGCTCGTTTTCGGGCAGCGAGCGGGGGAGTACGCCGCAGGATTCGCACGGGATGCGGGCGAGGTGCGGTTCGACCGGACTGAGGTCGACGCAGGCATTCGAGATGCGCTGTCGCCGCTCGAGCGCGAGGAAGGGGAAGGGCCCTACCAGATTCAGCATGAGCTCCAGGATCTGATGCAGGAGAAGGTCGGCATCGTCCGCGTCGAGTCGGAACTCGAGGAGGCGGTCACCGAGATTGCGGCGCTCTCGGAGCGCGCGGAGGCGGTTTCGTCGCCCGGCAATCGGGAGTACAACCCTGGCTGGCACACCGCCCTCGACCTGCACAATCTGCTCGTCGTCTCCGAAGCCGTGGCGAAGGCGGGACTGTTGCGTCGTGAGAGTCGCGGCGCTCAGTTTCGTGAGGACTACCCGCAAAAGGACGACCACTTTGCCACGGTGAATGTTCGTGTCGCGAAGGGCGCGGACGGGGAGATGATCGTCGAGGAGATTCCGGTGGAGCCGATGAGTGACGAACTGACCAGGTTGGTCGAGGAGATGGGCTGACATGGCCGCAACCAGGTTCAGGATCTGGCGGCAGGATGGCGCGCGAGGCGAGGGCGCCTACCGCGAATACGCCACCGAGGTGACAGAGGGCATGGTTGTGCTCGACGCCGTTCATCAGATCCAGGCCGAGTCGGCGAACGATCTGGCCGTGCGCTGGAATTGCAAGGCCGGAAAGTGCGGCTCGTGCTCGGCGGAAGTGAACGGCATGCCCAAACTCATGTGCATGACCCGGATGAGCGATCTGCCGACCGATCGGCCGGTTACCGTCGAGCCGATGCGAGCCTTCCCGGTCATCCGCGACCTGGTCTGCGACGTATCGTGGAACTACGAGGTGAAGAAGCGGATCGCCCCGTTCGATCCACGGCCGCCCGACGCCGAAGACGGCACCTGGCGTATCGAGCAGGAGGATGTCGAGCGGGTGCAGGAGTTCCGCAAGTGCATCGAGTGCTTCCTGTGCCAGGACGTCTGTCACGTGCTGCGTGATCACCACCTGCACGATGAGTTCGCGGGCCCGCGCTTCTTCGTCTACAGCGCTGCGCTCGAGATGCACCCGCTCGACACCGGCAATCGGTTGGCCGCGCTGAAGGACGAGGACGGCATCGGCTACTGCAACATCACGAAGTGCTGCACGAAGGTCTGCCCGGAGCACATCACGATCACGGACAATGCGATCATTCCGCTGAAGGAGCGCGTCGTGTCCGAGTTCTACGATCCCCTGAAGAAGCTGTTCCGGGTCGTTTCGGGCTGATCGGGAGGCGATGGAGATCCGAGGCAGGAACTGCGTCATCACGGGCGGCGCTTCGGGTATCGGGCGCTCCCTGTGCCGGAGGTTCTCCGCTCTCGGGGCGCGCGGCGTCGTCGTGGCGGACCGCGACGGGGACGGCGCGGCTGCGGTGGCGGCAGAGATCGGCAGCGGCGCGATCGCCGTGACCGTCGACGTGGCGGTCGAGACGGAGGTGCAGGACATGGTGGCGCGCGCGGAAGCTGCATTCGGCGACGTCGACCTGATCTTCTCGAACGCTGGCGTCGGCACGATGGGCGGCGTCGACGTGACGGACGAAGGCTGGCAGAACATCTGGGAAATCAACGTGATGGCCCACGTCTATGCAGCGCGGGCCGTGCTGCCGAAGATGATCGCGCGCGGCGAGGGCTACATCGCCAGCACCTCCTCGGCGGCGGGGCTCCTGTCGCAGATCGGTTCGGCGCCCTATGCCGTGACGAAGCATGCCGCGGTGGCGCTTGCCGAGTGGATTGCAATCACCCACGGTCACGAGGGGATCCGGGTGTCCGTGCTGTGTCCGCAAGCGGTGCGGACCGCGATGACGGCAGGGGGGCCCGGGGTTGCCGGCGTCGACGGGATGCTCGAACCGGACGAGGTCGCCGACGTCGTCGCGCGGGCGATCGAGCAGGAGCGCTTCCTCATCCTGCCGCATGGCGAGGTCCTTGAGTACATGAGGCGGAAGACGGCAGACTACGACCGCTGGTTGAACGGCATGAAGCGGCTTCGCGAGCGGTTCCTCGCCGGACAGTAGGCCGGCCTTCGCCACCGGGGCGCCTGCGAGTCGTTGTAGGGTCGCGCGACGAATCCTCACTCACCGGATGGACGCGAACGGTGGCGGGTCGTCTTCGAGACGGCTCGCCCTCGACCGCCTCCCAGGAGCCACTGCACGATGAAGCTAGCCGTCGAGTTCCCGAGTGTCGTCTACCGGGAGGGCCCCGAGGCGGTCGCAGAGCTGGCCCGGGCGATGGATGAGATCGGTTTCGATCAACTCGATATCTTCGATCATGTCGTCATGGGCCACGATACCGAGGGCCGGGAGAAGAACCGGTACCCGGCGAAGATGCCCGTACTCGAGGCGTTCGCGACGCTTGCATACCTGGCCGCCTGCACATCCAGGATCGGCCTGGGGACGGAGGTCCTCGTGCTGCCACAGCGCGACCCGGTTCTTGCAGCGAAGCAGGCTTCGACGCTCGACACCCTGTCCGGCGGCCGGCTCCGGCTGGGTCTTGGTGTCGGCTGGCAGGCATCGGAGTACGAGGCGTTGGGATGGAACTTCCGCGACCGCGGCCAACGCATGGACGAGGCGATCGCCGTGCTTCGCGCTTGCTGGAGCGATGATCCGATCAACTTCAACGGTGAGTTCTACCGGGTTCATGCGATGGCGATGGAGCCGAAGCCGCCGCAGGGAGCGGAGCTTTCGATCTGGATCGGCGGCCACAGCGAAGCTGCCCTTCGCCGCGCGGGTCGGCTGGGTAACGGCTGGATGGCCGTCGCCTCGCCGGAGCTGTTCGAACACGGCGACCGGGCGATCGCGTCCGTCTGTCACCACGCCGAGGAGGCGGGGCGGGATCCGGACGCTCTCGGGTTCCAGGCGCAGGTTTCCCCACCGCCGCGACCCGGCAACGAGGATGACCGTCGCTTCTACATTGAGCCCGACCGCGTCGCCGCCGCCGCGGCGAAACTGCAGGCGATGGGATTCGGCGGCGTAGCCCTGAATCTGACCGGCGTGTTCCTCGCCGGCGCTCGCAGCGTGCCGGCGATGATCGACGCGGCTCGGGCCCTTCACGACAAGCTGCGAGCCGAGCTGGGCTGAGGCGTTCGGGAACGGTTCCCTGTCGACCGAGCGGTCGACGATCCGACGGCTCTTCCGCCGTCAGTCCGTTTCGCTCTGCGGTTCGTCCTGCGCCTGGGCGCGGCGGCGTCGCTCGACGAGTGCGCCGATCATCAACCAGGCGCCGACGGCGAGCAAGCCAAGCGGCCAGAATTCCCAGACCCGATCCATGTCGTAGCCGAGCGTGTAGTCGAGGAGGGCGAGGAAGCCGATGACGAACAGGCCGGCGCCGGCGAACAGGGCGAACTGCCCGGCCGGCGGCGGCGTCGCGCTGTCCTCGACCCCCAGATCGGGAAGGTGGCCGAGTTCGATCAGAGTGGCCTGACGATACGCATCGATGATGTTGAAGAGCCAAACGAAGGCGACGACCAGTCCCATCAACCCCTCCTCGGTGGCGAGGAAGATCGACCCGACGGCGAACAGGAAGAACACGATCCCGCGCTGGTACAGGCCGTTGTAGATGTGGCCGAGGCCGGGAAACAGGGCGAGGATCACGCTCACGGCGTGCCGCACGGTGAGTCCGCCGGTTCTGGGCGCTGGCGGCGGAGCGGGTGGTGTCGGCGGTGTGGCGGGCTTGGCGGCCGCGCCGGCGTTCGTCTCTCTTTCGGCATTCATGCGAAGGTCCTCTCTGGATCGGCGTCCGATCCGGTTCTGTTCGTCGGAGGCCGCTGTTTGTCTTCGGTATCCGTCGGACCGGCCCCATCCCGAGTCTCGCCCACCCAAGCGCCGCCTGGCGTCGGCAGCAGACCGCCGAGGCTCCGCACCGCCTCCGACGTCTCGTCGACCCCGCGTCGAAACCAGGCCTGGATTCGGTCGGTGGGGAGATCGAGCGGCTGGTCGAAGATCGCCAGGGGGCTCAGGGTGCTCAGGGGGGCGCCGAAGCGCTTGCCGAACTCGGTTCGGAGTACGGCGCCGGCGCGCGCAGCCGGATCGATCAGGTGCTCGTCGGCGGCAAGGAGGAGATCGGCCGAAGCCTCCCGGCCAGCTCCGACCGGGTCCCCGACAGCGAGGGTCAGGGCCACCGCGAGGAGATAGCTGGCGGCGATCGCCAGGCCCGGGGTGCGCAGAGGACGCCGCGAGGCGATCGTCCGGCGGATGCCGGTCCGATCCGGAATCGCCCGAAGGCGCTCGAAGAGTGCCGCGGACGGCTCGAGTCGAGGCCATGCGAACGAATCCAACTCGGCGGTACGTCCATCTCCATCGCGCTCGGGGAACTCGCCGATGGCGATGTCGAGCAGCCGGCGCCGCAGTTCCTCCGGCAGCGCGAGTTCGCCGCCGGCCGGGCCGTAGCGATCGGCTGGGTTCCGCATCGAAGCGAGAACGATCCGCCCGGGTTCCCGGCGGATCATCGGTAGCCTCCTCTGCGCTCCGGTGTGCGATCGCCGAGAGCCTGCCTGCGTTGGTCGATCCGGCGGATCAGCTCGAGCCGGGCACGGCGCAGTCGAGATTTCATCGTGCCTTCCGGCAGGTCGAGGAAGGCGCAGATTTCGGCGTAGCTGAGCCCCTGCAGGTCACGGAGCATCAGAACCTCGGCGAAGGCCTCCGGCAGCTCCTCCAGGGTCTGGTAGACGAGACGAAGCTGCTCGCGACGCTCGGCACGGGCCGCCGGATTGCCGGAAGCAGCCGGCTGGTGCGCCAGCACTTCATCGGACACGATGACGGACCGTCGCTCGCTCCGCGTTCGACGGTAGTGGTCGATGCACAGGTTGCGAGACAGGCGGAGCGTCCAGCCTGTGAGCGGCACGTCGCCACGGTAGCGTCCGAGGTTGCGGTAGAGGCGGAGGAAGATCTCCTGGGTCAGGTCCTCGGCTTCGGCCGTGTTCCCGGTGAACTGGAACGCGAGGTTGTAGATGCGGCGGCCGTAGCGCTCGATCAGCTCGGCCCAGGCGTCGGGGTGACCGGCGGCGGCTCGCCTGGACAGGAAAAGGTCGGGATTCGACGTCGACACTTGAGACAGCCTGGACATGTTTCTCTGACCACGAAGACGAGGACGAGGCCGATGAAGTTCCCGGCGAACGACGATTCCGGGCTCGTCCTCCGGTCTATCCTGCATAATCCACCGTTCGCGCGGGGCTCCCGCGGCGAGACTGTCATGCCGGAAAGACGACGCATCCTGGTGACGAGCGGCCTGCCCTACGCAAACGGTCCGATTCACATGGGACATCTGGTCGAGGCGGTGCAGACGGATGTCTGGTGTCGCCTGCAACGGATGCGCGGGCACGAGTGCTACTACGTCTGCGCCGAGGACGCTCACGGCACGCCGATCATGCTGCGGGCGGAGCGGGAGGGCGTTTCGCCCGAGGACCTCATCGTACGCCTGGCGGCGGAGCACCTGGAGGACTATCGGGCGTTCTCCATCCATTTCGACAACTACTACACGACCCACTCGCCGGAGAACAGAGCGCTGGTCGAGGGCATCTACGAGCGGCTCAAGGCGCGTGGTTCGATCGATCGGCGGAGGGTGCGCCAGTTCTACGATCCCGAGCGGGAGATGTTCCTGCCCGATCGCTTCGTCAAGGGAACGTGTCCGCGCTGCGGCGCCCGCGACCAGAACGGCGACAGTTGCGACGAGTGCGGGTCAACGTACACGCCGGCGGATCTGATCGACCCGCGATCGATCGTCACCGGAGCGCTGCCGGTTGAGCGCGAGTCCGAGCACCTGTTTCTTCGCCTGTCGGACTACCAGGAATTGCTCGAGTCGTGGGTTGGCGGCGACGGCCTGCAGAGCGAGGTGAGGAACAAGCTTCGCGAGTGGTTCGATGACGGCCTGCGAGACTGGGACATCTCCCGAGACGCGCCGTACTTCGGCTTCGAGATTCCCGACGCGCCGAACAAGTACTTCTACGTCTGGGTCGACGCGCCGGTCGGCTATATGGCGAGTTTCCGCCAGTTCTGCGATCGGGAGGGGATCGCGTTCTCCGACTTCTGGGGACGGGACAGCGACGCCGAGCTGTATCACTTCATCGGCAAGGACATTCTCTATTTCCACTGTCTGTTCTGGCCGGCAATGCTCCACGGCGGCGGCTATCGGATCCCTGATTCCGTGTTCGTCCACGGGTTCCTGACCGTCGATGGCGAGAAGATGTCGAAGTCTCGCGGAACGTTCGTGAACGCCCGCACATATCTGCAGCACCTGGATCCGGAGGCGTTCCGCTACTACATCGCGGCCAAGTTCGGCAGCGGACTGGCCGACATCGACATGAACCTGGAAGACTTCGTGCTCCGCGTGAACTCGGACCTGGTCGGAAAGGTGGTCAACATCGCGAGTCGTTCAGCCGGCTTTCTGCATCGACTCTGCGATGGGCATCTGGCGTCGACGCTCGATGCACCGGGGCTGGCAAGAGAGGCCGCCGGCAAGGCGGAGGAGATCGCGGCGCTGTATGAGAATCGCAAGTACAACCAGGCGTTACGCATGGTGATCGCCCTGGCCGACCGAGCGAACCGTTACATTGACGAGAAGAAGCCTTGGGAGGTGGCGCGCGATCCAGAACGGACGGCCGAGGTCCAGGCGATCTGCTCCACCGGCATCGAGCTGTTTCGTCAGCTGATCGTGTATCTCAAGCCCGTCGTGCCGGCGATCGCCGCGCGGGCGGAAGCGTTTCTGCGCGTCGATCCGCTCGTGTGGAACGATGTCCACGCTCCGCTCGTCGACCACGAGATCGGGCGATTCGAGCCGCTGATCACCCGCGTGCGGCCGGAACAGGTGGCGGCGATGATCGCTGCATCGGGCGAGGATGCGGCCCCGTGACGACGTGACGACGGTCTCTCCCAAGGTCGTCGCCGAGCGCGTGACGAAGGTCTACCGGGTCTACTCGAGTCCCTGGGGCCGGCTCCGGGAGGCGCTGCTCCGACGGACCGCGCACAGGCCGCTTCATGCGCTCCGAGACGTGAGCTTCGAGTTGCCGGGCGGCGAGGGACTGGGTGTGATCGGGGAGAACGGCGCGGGAAAGAGCACTCTGCTGAAGATCGCTGCCGGCGTGACTCAACCGACTGCGGGCAGCCTCACCGTCCACGGCCGGGTGGCGTCCATTCTGGAGCTCGGTTCGGGCTTCCACCACGAATTCACCGGCCGCCAGAACATCCGGCTCTGCGCTGCAATCGTCGGTCTGGACGAACGGGAAGTCGCCGAGCGCGCGGATGACATCATCGAGTTCAGCGAGCTTGGCGGGGCGATCGATCAGCCCGTCCGTTCCTACTCGACCGGCATGACCATGCGGCTGGGCTTCTCGATTGCCGTTCAGGTGGCGCCTGACGTTCTCGTGGTCGATGAGGCCTTGTCGGTCGGAGACGGCTACTTCCAGAAGAAGTGCATGGAGCGCCTCAGGCGGTTTGCCGCCGGTGGCGGCACCCTCCTGTTCTGCTCCCATGCGATGTACTACGTGACCACGTTCTGTCAGCAGGCGCTGTGGCTTCGCGACGGTCGAACGGCGGCCCTCGGGCCGTCGCTCGAGGTCGTCGGCGAGTACGAGCGCTTCCTCATGGCGAAGAGTGGCGAGCGCTCAGGCAACGGCGCAGGCGAGGCGACGGAACGGGATGCGGCTGCTTCGCCGGCGCGCATCGTGGACATTCGGCCGGGCGATGGCGTGGCGCCCAGACGAACGAACGAACCCTGGTCGCTTGAGATCGAGTGGGAGAGTGGCGACGACGAACTGGGCTGTCACCTGGCGGTTGGCTTGGATACCGCAGACGGCGTGCAGGTGTGTGCCTTCACGACCGAGCGCGCCGGGCTTGAGCCTGTGCGGGGAAGTGGCCTTCACCGCGCCGTCGTCCGCGTACCTCGGCTGCCGATGACGAAGGGTGACTACTCGGCCTCGGTGTTCCTGCTGGACGAGGAGTCTCTGCACGTTTACGATCGCAAGGTGCGCGCGAATGTCCTCGAGATCGAGGCCCAGCGCTTCGAGCCGAGCCTGTTCGAGGTTGCGCACGAATGGGAGATCGACAGCGGCGCCGGAGTTCTCGTGCGGTGAGAGTCCTCGTAACCCGACCGATTCCGGAGCAGGCAATCGCGCGGCTCGAACGGGCGCCAGGAATCGACGTGACGGTTCTCGAAGAGGATGCCGCGCTTGACCGGGCGACACTGCTTGCCGCTGCGTCGCGGGCGGACGTCATCCTGTCCCTGCTGACCGAGCGCATGGATGCCGAGTTGTTCGATCGGTCGCCTGAGCTTCGCCTGGTGGCGAACATGGCGGTCGGTTTCGACAACGTGGATGTCGAAGGGGCGAGGGAGCGGGGTATCTGGGTGACGAACACGCCCGGAGTGCTCGACGGAGCGACTGCCGACCTCGCGTTTGGCCTCCTCCTCGCCGCGGCGCGTCGGCTGCCCGAGGCGGAGCGCTACCTCCGCGCTGGCCGCTACCGCCGCTGGGGTCCGCTCCTCTTGACCGGCCAGGAAGTCCACGGCCGGCTTCTCGGCATTCTCGGTATGGGCCGGATCGGGGAGGCAGTCGCTAGACGCGGACGACTGGGCTTTGGGATGGACATCCTCTATACGGACGAGCTGGACCGACCCGGCGTGGAACGAGAACTGGCCGCAACGCGTGTCGAGCTCGACGAGTTGCTGGCACGGTGCGACTTTCTTTCCATCCACCTGCCGCTGACGGAAGATACCGCCGGACTCATCGACGCCGAACGTCTGGCGCGGATGAAGCCGACGGCGGTTCTCGTCAACACGGCGCGCGGCCCGATCGTCGATGAGGCTGCGCTGGCTGCGGCGCTTCGGGCCGGCGGCATCTGGGCGGCCGGCCTCGATGTCTTCGAGCGCGAGCCGGACGTCCACCCGGACCTCCTCGAGCTGGACAACGTCGTACTTCTGCCCCATATCGCGAGCGCCTCGATCCCGACGCGCCAGGCGATGGCCGATCTGGCCGTTCGGAACGTGCTGGCGCTTCACTCGGGCGAGGAGCCGCCGACGGCCGTCGTACGCGGCAGCCGCTGACGCTGTGAGAGAGCCCGGTCGCCGGATAGGATGGCGGTCGGCATGAAGACTTACGCTGATCTGCCCGCCGACGGCGGTTCCGATGTGTTGGGCCAGGTCGTCCGGCAGCGTCGGCGGGTCGCCGAGGCGCTGGCCGACGTCCAGCATGTCGTCGCCATCGGTTCCGGCAAGGGCGGTGTCGGCAAGAGCACTCTGACGATGCAGCTGGCGCTGGCGATGGAACGCGCAGGACAACGCTGCGCGATCCTGGATGCCGACTTGAACGGCCCCTGTCAGGCGCGCCTCGCCGGGCTCGAACAGGCGCCGCTTCTGCCCGGCGAGCGGGGAATGGCCCTGCCCCGGACGCCGGGCGGGCTGGGCGTCGTTTCGGTCGGCTCGATCGTGCCCGAGTCGGCTCACCTCGACTTCGCGAGCGTGGCCGAGGGCGATTCCCATGTCTGGCGGGCGACGCGCGAGTTCAACTTGTTCCAGCAGATGTTGGGGTTGGTCGATTGGGGTTCACTTGACGTGCTGCTTGTCGATTTGCCCCCCGGCGCCGAGCGGACCGTCCAGTACGCGGAGACGCTGGGTCCCGAGGCGCGCTTCGTGCTGGTGACGATTCCCACCGCGCTTGCCACCGGGGTCGTCGCGCGTTCGTTGGCGGCGCTCGAGGGCACGCCGAACGAGGCACTTGGCTACATCGAGAACATGAGCGGTTACTGGTGCGCCGATTGCGGCGAAGTCCGTCCGTTGTTTGAGGAGAGGGAGGAGTCGCCGGCGCTTGGACTGCGGCGGCTTGCTTCGATACCGTTCGACCCGCGGTTGGCCGTGGCGTCCGACCTGGGTGACCTGGAACGGTCGGAGAGTGCGGCAGCACGCGCTATCGAGGCGGCCGCCGAGACGATTCGGGAACGGTTGGCCGAGTTCCAGGCGAACTGACTCCATCCTCCTCAACTGCGGAAGTCACTCTGGAGATCGAAGTGAAGTTCCTCTGCGTGCCCTGTGACGAACAGATGTCGCTCAAGCACGCCGTCGGCCCTGACGGCGGTTCGGTCGCGCTCGTCTACTCCTGTCCGACCTGCGCTTCGGAGATGGCGATGTTGACGAATGCGCACGAGACGCAGGTCGTCGCGTCGCTGGGAGTTCGCATCGGCTCGGCCGACGACCCGGAGGCTCAGGCAGCGGCCTCGAAGTGTCCGTTTACCGGGATGTTGGCGGACATGGACGTACCGGTGACGGGAGCGGAACGGAAGTCCGCGGACAATGGTCGGGCAGCAGGAATTGCCTGGACGGACGAGGCGCGCGAGCGGATGGCGAACATCCCGGATATCGTTCGCGCCTCGGCGGTCGCCGGAATCGAGAAGTACGCCGTCGATCATGGTTACGAAGAGGTCGACGCCTCGGTGCTCGAACGGGCGCGCACGTACTTCGGCATGGCCTGACGACGGCCTGGCCAGCCTGAGCCGAGCAATGACCCTGTCGCCGCTTGAACGTCCCGCAGCCGGGAACGGCGGCGAAGCGGGCTTCGCACGGCCCTACGTCATCTCGTGGAACCTGACCTACCGGTGCAATCTGGCCTGCGAACACTGCTATCTCGACGCCGGAGGCAAGCCCCTCGTCGAGACGGCGAACTTCGCCGATCGTTCCGAGCTCTCGACCGAGCAGTGCCGGAAGGTGATCGACGACATCTGCGAGTTCGCTCCCGAGGCCCTGGTCATCCTGACCGGCGGCGAACCGCTGCTTCGCCGCGACATCCTGGACATCGTGCGCTACGCCGCAGAGCGGGACCTGTGGGTCGTCGTGGGGAGCAACGGCGTGCGGATCACCGAGAACCTCGCCAGGATCCTCGCCGACGAGGGCGTGCGCGGACTCGCGCTGTCGCTGGATGCGCTGGACGCGGAGGTCCACGACGGCTTTCGGCGCGTACGAGGCGCTTGGCAGAACACCGTCGACGGCGCGAGAAACCTCGCCGCCGCGAACCTGCCGTTCATCATCCAGACGACCGCCGGCGCCCATAACCGCGGCGAACTCGAGGAGATCGCCGAGTTCGCCTACGGTGAGCTCGCGGCCCGCGTATGGAACCTCTACTTCCTGGTGCCGACGGGCCGGGGGCAGTTCGTGTCCGACCTCGAGCCGGCTGACTACGACGAGGTGCTCCGGTCGCTCGAGTCGATCCAGCGGACGTACCGCGGCCGGATGGTCGTCAATGCGAAGTGCGCGCCGCACTACGTTCGTCAGCTGCTTGCCGGCGATTCCGAATCGCCGTTCCTCAAGGCGTTCGACGGTGGCGCCGGCGGTTGTCCGGCCGGTACCCACTACATGGGCATCCGCCCGAACGGCGACGTCACGCCTTGCCCTTATCTGCCGGTGTTCGGCGGTAATCTGAAGCGCTCGACCTTGAGCGACGTGTGGCGGGATTCCGACTTGTTCAAGGACATCCGCAAGCGGAACGAACTCGGCGGGCGCTGCGGCTCGTGCGAGCTGAACTCCGTGTGCGGCGGTTGCCGGGCGCGAGCATACGGAATGACCGGCGATCTGATGGCCGAGGATCCGCTGTGCACCCATCAGCCGGGCACCTTCTCCCCGGAGCAGCTCGTCGAGCTCGGCGACCGTTCGGGAGTCGGTTCGTTCGCAAGCTACGGCGAAGACAGCACGACGACGATCACGTGGGAACCGGAGGCGAGGCGCCGAATGAAGCGCGTGCCGGCGTTCGTGCGGGGCATGGTCGTCCGTTCCGTCGAATCGCACTGCCGGAAGAACGGGATCTCCACGGTCACGGTCGAGGAGATCGAGTCGATTCGGGCTCGGATGCCGACGCCGAAGGTGTTCGGCAATCGTCCCTCCTGATCGGGGGACCCGTCGTGACGGTTTGGGAGCGGCGTCGGCCCCGCACCTACGCTCACGTTCCGCGAACGATCTTGTGGCTGATTCCGGGTGGCGAGTTGCGGGTTGAAGAGGGTGCGGCTGCAGCCGAGAGGATGATCGCCGTCGAGCCGTTCTACCTGAGCAAGTGGCCGGTGACGAATGAGCAATTCGAGGCGTTCGACCAAGCCTACGAGCGGTCGACGCTGTCCCCGGGCGACCGTGATCTCGCCGTGGGCGTCAGTTGGGAGCAGGCGGACGCCTACTGCCGCTGGTACGCGGAACTGTCGAAGAAGCCGATGCGCCTGCCGACGAGTACCGAGTGGCGGTACGCTTGCCAGGGCGGCACGGATCGAGCCGGAGGATCGGCTGTGGACCGAACCGACGACCTGGCCGAGATCGACCGTCGTTGCTGGCATGTCGGCAACTCGGAAGGCCTCGTCAAGCCACCCGAACAGAAGGCTGCGAACGGCTTTGGCCTCCACGGCATGCTGGGCAGCGTCTGGGAGTGGGTTGCGCCGGAGGACCCCGCGGTCGCCGGCGGAGCGCGGACTCTGTGCGGCGGTTCCTTCCGGGTCGAGGCGTCCAAGCTGCGCCTTCCCCCTGTGCGGCGGGAAGCGGCCTGGTTCGCGGCGGACGATACGGGTTTCCGGGTAGCGCGGTCGTTCCGCGTGCGTTAGCTCGGTGAGCACCGAACGAGGCCGACTCGCGCTCAAGCTCAGCCCTTGGATGCGTTCGCGGCGAACCGGCGGTACTGCTGTTTCGCGGCGAATCCCCAGCGGGGGAGCCAAGGGGCGATCGGTTCGTCCGCGCTGACGCGCGCCAGGTAGAGGGACCTTCCGGTTCTCGCCGCGACGGTCTGCAACAGGGCGGCGACGAGCGGGCCGCCGCGCTCGAGATCGGCGGCGCCGCAAGCGAGAATCTCGGACGGCGCCGCGGCGGTTCCTTCCTGGTCCGCCTGCGGATTCGGGGAAAAGAACGGCAGGGGGTTCTTCACGTCGTGGTCGTCGCGGTAGAGCACGAAGGCCTCGATCTGTTGCTCGCTGGCGATCGCCAGGCCCTCCGCTTTCTCCCGGAGATCGAGGAGAGTCCGCGTCTGGCGCTGCCAGCAGAGGTCGTCTCCGTTGTCCAACAGGCCGGCCTGAAGAGCCTCGGGCGCCGTGAGCGGCGCCGCGAGCGGCAGGGACGAACCGCCAGCGCGATGCGGCGCAACGTAATCCGTGAGAGTCGCCTCGGCCTGGTAGCCGCAGGCCCCGAGAAACTCCGCGGCGACGGACGGATTCCCCGCCTCCATCGGCGCTTCGGCGATCATCCGCGTCGGCTCGAGGATTGCCATCTTCTGCTGCAGGGAGGTCATCATGTGCCGCGCATGGCCCTTCCGCCGGTGGTCCGGATGGACGCCGACATGGAGAACCAGGTTCGCCATCGGCTCTCGTTTCGCCGCGATGAGAAGCCCGATCGGGTTCCGGCCCTCGAACGCGACCATACAGCTGCTGGTCCACAGGTCGAACTCCCGGGACAGCCGCTTGATGTACTCCACGGAGACTTGCCACGGCAAAGCGTCGGGACCCACATTGCAGCGCCGGTACGTTTCGACGATGAGAGGGACGTCGTCGGAACGACAGAACCGATAGGCGGTCACGATGGCTCGACGGCTGAAGTCACGGGTGTTTTACGACGTCAGACGCTGCGCGGCTTTAGGCAGCGATCGAGCGGTCGAAGAGCGAGTAGATGCTCGAATCGCAGGAGAGCGGCTGCTTCGAGCTGTTCGACGGATCGTCATCTCTTCACCGTCGCGTCGCCGGCCGAACCGGATCCGGTTCGGTCGGCGGTATGCGAAGCAGCAGGAGAATGAGCATCGCGGATAAGTACAGGCAGATGAAGGTGGCGAACGCGAAGTCGTAGCTTCCGGTCCGGTCGAAGATGTAGCCGGCGAAGGGCACGCCCGGAATCTGGATCGGCAGCAACACGGGGCCCATCAGGCCCATGACGCGACCGAAGGAGCGGCGTCCGAAGCAGGCGCCGATGAGCGCTCCCCAGAGCGGCATCATGCCGCCCATCCCAAGCCCGAAGACGGCCGCCGATCCGAGCAGGGCGGGGTAGCTCCGAGCGCCGAGCAGGACGGAGACGCCAAGGGTCTGCAGACCGATGGCCAGCCACATCGCACCGCGGCTGCTCACGCGGTCGCCGATCCAACCGAACAGAACCTTGCCAGCGACTCCCAGTGCCGCGAGCACGGAGAGGCTGAGAGCAGCCCGGATCGGGTCGAAGCCCAGATCGGTGGAGTGAGCGATGATGTGGGTGAGGACGGCGCCGTTCGAGCAGAAATTCAGCGCGACGACCAGGGTGATGACCCAGAAGTTCCGGTTGCGAAGAGGCTCCATCCACTCGACGCGCGGTCTCCGGGGCGTCGCTTCGCTCGTTCGTGGCGCCGGCGTCACCGGTTCGATGCCGACAGGTCCTTCCCCGGCGGCGGGCTCTGGCGTCCAGCCGGAGACGAGGGAGGTGGCTTTGCCGTCCGGGTTGAGCCCCATATCCTCCGGCTGGTCGACCACCCAGCGGCGTACCGCCGGCAGCACGACGAGCAGAGTCAGGACGCCGTAGACGACGAACGTGCCGCGCCAACCGATGAGCGCGATGAGCCGCGTAGCGACCGGCGCCATGACGACGCCGGAGAGCGAGATGCCCATCGTGGCGATTCCGAGCGCCATGGCCCGCTTCTGAACGAACCAGTTGGCTACCAGAGTGGAGGCGACAAGGCCGCCGATCAGCGCGGCGCCCAGGGCCATCAGAGTGCCGACGACGAGGTAGAACTGGAACAGATTCTGGACCGTCGCGACGAGGAGCAGGCTTGCGGCCAGAAGCCCCGTGCCGATGCTCATCATCCGTTTTGCGTTGCCCCGGTCGAGCGCCCGCCCGAGGAACGGACCGACGAGACCGTTCGTGATCGCGAACACGGCCGGCCCGACTGCGACTCCCGCGCGGCCGCCGCCGAACTCTTCCGTCAGCGCGAGAAAGAAGGCCCCGAACGAGTAGAAGCCAAAGCCGACGGACACGAACAGCGAGACAAAGGCGACGGCGACGATCTTCCAGCCGTGGAAGATGGCGCCTGCCGGGGGGTCAGGCAGGGACATTCGAGTCCGGGCGCCTAACCACCGTCAGATGCATGTCGCGAAGCCGCCACGGGCCGCGTGACTATCCGTCCAGCAGGTCGTCCAGGCGGAACACGGAAACCGCATTCTCGCGGAGGAACTTGGACCACACGTGCTGCCGCAGAGGAAGATCGTCCATCTCGCCGAAGATGCGCTCGTACGACAGCCCCGGAAAGTAGCCTGCGTAGAGGAACTTGTCCGGACAGCGCCGGTTGGCGAACTCGATGATGCTCCGTGGATAGTGCTTGGGCGCCCACGCCGACGGCGAGTAGTAGAGGTTCGGCCACTTGAGCAGCAGTTTGACGCACAGGTCGGTCCAGGGATCGCCGCCGTGGCGCATGACGACCCGGAGTTCGGGGAAGAACCAGGCGACCTCGTCGAGCAGACCCGGGTACTGGCACTTGTAGGGGACCCGCGGCCCCGGCACGCCGACCAGCATGTTCATCGGAATGTCCAGCTCGATGCACTTGGCATAGATCGGGTAGAAGCGCTTGTCGTCGATCGGCGCCTGGGGGTAGGCGAGACACGGAGCGGCGGACGCGGCCCGGATCGCCGGGTGAAGGTTGACGGTCGCCTCGAGCGCGCGAACGCCGTCCATCCCCGCGTTCGGATCGACCCCGACGGCGCCGAAGAAGCGCCCGGGGAACTCCTCGAACACCTTGAGCGCCGGTTCCGGGTTCTGGGCGCTGACGCCGATCTGGGCGATCTGGACGCCGAACGCGTCCATCATCGCGACGACGTCGGCAGCGGTCCAGGCTTTGTCCATCCGCCGTCCGGCATCCTTGAACAGGTACTGGGCCGGGTGATGGGAGAAGCCCTCCGTGCCGGAGTCGCGGCTCAGTCGACGGACGGCCTCCATCCCCATCCCCTTGCCCCCGGCGGGGATGTCGAGAAACAGGTCGACGACGCCGATGTCCTTGGGTCTGGTCATCCGTACGCTTCCGCCATGCGTCGTGTCAGCGGACTCGAGCGGCAAGCCGCCGCCTCGGTCCGAATCTCAACCGTGATCGTCGCGATTGCGCTTCTCGTCGAGGGCCGACATGAGGCCGACCTCGTTCAGGTAGGTCCCGGCCTTCGCGTCCTTGGCCGCCGCGACCTGCGCCTCGCTGGCGCCGGCTTCGGCGAGAGCTGAGAAGGGGCATCTTCCCGCGGCCTGGGCCGCCTTCGTCTCCGCCTCGGCGACTTCGCTTGACTGGGGTCCTTCCGCCTTGCCGATCTCATAGGCCGCAATCATCTGTTCCATCAGCTCGCGGCCGAGTTCGATGCCCTCCTCGACCGTCTTCACGCCGATCTTCGGGACGTGCTTCTCACGGGCGACGAGCTCGACGCGCTCCTGGGTCCGGTCGCGCATGAAGCCGGCGGGCACTCTGAGGATGCGCTCGACGGCTTCGGCGGTCCAGTCGTGATTCGAGAGCAGCGGAACGTTGTCCTCGTCGCGGGCAATCAGCTTCCGCTCGTTCGCGGGCGCTTCGGCGCCTCCGCTGCCGTTCGATTCAGCCGCCTGCTCGCGGGCCTCGATCGTCACCGGCTCGCCGGTTTCGTCCTCGATCATCACCCGCGCGAACTCGAAGGTGACGGTCGGCAGCTTGCTCATCCGCGCCTTCTTCTCGATCCGTGCCTTCGCTCGACGACGGCGGTAGGCGTCCTCGATCGTCTTCAGAGCCAGGCGGGCGTCGGCGGTCCACTTCAGCTTGCGTCCGTCGTACGTAGTCTCCACCTCGAGGCCGCCTTCCATCTCGGCGATCCGGTCGAGCATCTCCTCGGTGATCTGCTCGAACGACTCGCTCCCGCAGACGCCGCAGCGCACCGGATTCGGCTCCGCCGACGTCACTCCGCACTTCCGACAGATGAAGGTCGGCCGGCTGCGCGCGAGCTGCAGGGCGATCGTCTCTGCGAGCGCTTCTGTTTCGCGTGCGGTGTACTTCGGCATGTAGCGGTCCATCGCCTCGTCGAGCACGTCGCTCGAGATCACGCTGTGACCCTGTTCGACAGCCAGGCGGTACAGGGCCGTGCGGGCGATGCCGCGCACCTGTTCGGGAACGCGCTCGAAGCGCTCCTCTGCCTCCGGCGTCCAGCGAATGCTCTCTTCCGCCTTCACATCGAGTTCGGGGTACTCAAGCCGCGTGGTCAACAGCAGGTCCGAGGGGCAACTCCGCAACAGGTTCTCTGCGTTGCTGCCGAGGCCGCTCTCGCCTTCGTCGCTGTGGACTCCGACCCGTCCGATGACGAGCATCCAGGGATCGATCTTCCGCGCGTGGTCGAGGATCTTCTGGAAGGCCTTCCCGTCGAGCAGCGTCTTCGTCAGTTCGACGTCGACCTCCCGAGCCATCGTCTCGGCGACGTCGAGGTGGGACTGGTAGATCTGCGCCAGGCCGGTGTCGATGATCTCCTCGTGGAGCTGGTTCTGCTCCTCGAAACGGAAGATCTTCGCTGCCCGCTCGGTCAACACGTCGACGACGCCCTTGAACACGGAGTAGTGCAGGTACGGGTCGTAGACGGAGATCGCCTCGACCTTCTTCCCGAAGGTCTTCGCGAGGTCGATGGCGGTCATCAGGGCCCCGAAGGACTGAGGCGAGCCGTCGACTCCGACGAGGATCGTGTCACGGCCTTCGGCCTCGGTATCTGTCCGATCCTCGTGGCCGTTCCCGTTGCCGTTCGCGGCTCCGGCGGCCTTCGCCGGCAGGCGCTTGATGATCAGTACGTCCTTGTCGGCGGTGCGGGCGACGCGTTCGCAAACGGAGCCGATCTGCGTGTCGCGGACCCTGCCGATGCCCATCACCCCGAGCACGGTCAGGTCGTAGCCGGATTCGCGGATGTCCCGGACGATCTCGACGTGGTGCTTGCCGTCCATCATCTTCGGCTCGAACTCGAGCCCGGCGTCGTCGCAGACCGCCTTCATCGGCTCGAGGTAGCTCTCCGAGATGAGCTCGAGCCCCATCGTGATCAGGGAGTCGTGAATCTTCCGCTGGCGGTCGAGTTCCGTCTCCTCCAGGTACTCGTCCGGCAGCGTGTACTCCATCTGCTTGAACCGATAGTCGTGCATGCTCGCCGCGTAGACGTGACAGCCGACCATCGTGGAGTCGAACTCGCGGCCGAGTTCGACCGCCGAGGCGATCGCCTGGTTCGAGTAGTCCGAGTTGTCGACGGGGACGTAGATCGTCTTGTACATGATGGGTCTCTCGGTTTGGTATTGTCGGGTCTCGAGGTCTCTGGTCGGCTGAAGGGTAGTCGATCGGGTCAGACGGCCGTCGCTTCGGCGCCGGTGAGCGAACCGCTGTTCGTCTCCTCGCGACCTGCTGCCGAGCGCGCATTCCGGCGGACGAGGAAGACGACGAGCAGCTCGATCAGAAGCACGATGAGCGCCGCGCGAAGAATCGGCGGCGCCAGCGCCTTCTGGACGCTTGGCTCGGTGTAGACGTGGAACCAGGAGGACAGGGCGCGCTTGTTGCCGCGTTCCCTGTTGAATCCATCCCAGACGCTGAATGCGATCGGCGTGTACTGCTGCTGGGCGAAACTGACTCCGGCTCGCGATGAGCGGCGGCGCTTGAACGTCACCGTCCACTCGCCCTGGTCGTACGACGCCTTCGCCTCCACGATGTCCGCCTCGGTCGGCTCGATTGCGTCGCTGCCACGCCCTCGGAACGTGTCCGCGACACCGTAGGTCAGGTTGACGAACCAGAGGTCGACCGGGTTCGAACTGTCGCCGAACAGGAAGTACGGTTTGAGCTCCGGCGTGTCCTCCGGCGCCAGCGATGCGGGGAACTGGAGCGCGACCGCATCCGAGAACTCGGCGCCCTCGCCGCCGCTGTCGCCCGTACCGAAGAAATCGTCGTCCGCGCCGAAGAAGTCGTCGACGCCTTCGTCCAACGTCTCCACGCCGAAGAAGTCATCCGCGTCGGCGGGCTCCTCGAGTTCCTCGATGCCGAAGAACCCGCCGTCGTCTTCCAGGGACTCCGCGTCGTCGAAGCCGTTGTCCTCATCCCACGTCGGCACCTCGAGGTTGGGGAGGTTCCGGCCCGTCGTGTCGGCGCGCAGATCGTTCCAACGCACCCGGAAGGCGATGTCCTCCCGGTTGTAGATCGCCTGTGCCTGGACCGAGGTCGCGGAGGGGTAGAAGTTGCGGCCCGGTTCCATGATCTGGCCGACGAGAGGAAAGCGCACGGTCGGCGCCGCGGCGAACTGGCGGTCCAGCGAGGGCGCGTCGTCGAGGTCGATCGGTTCCTCGGTCCACGCGGCGGTCAGCAGGTTGCCGTAGTTCGGCGCGTCGCCTTCGCCCATGGAGTAAACGTAGTTCACGAGGTGCTGCCGGTCCTCGACCTCGAGCGAGTCCGCATAGGAGGGCATCGGCGTTCCGTTCAGCCCGGTCGAGAACGTGCGGTAGATGTCCTCCTTCGTCGGACCTCCGCGGAACGTCCAGCGTTGAGTCAGGTCGGCGACCTTGATCGGATCGCCCTTGTCGTCGACGAGGGTCGGAGCGGACGGGCCGTCGCCGCGCCCAAGGACGCCATGGCAGGCGGCGCATGCCTGTTCCTCGTAGACCAGGCGGCCGCGGTCGATCGACTCCTCCGTCGATTCGAGCGGCCGCGGGATGGCGATCGGCTCGCCGTAGCGGTCCGGGTTCTCGAAGTCCGGCGAGAACGACTTGATGTAGTAGATGACGTTGTCGATCTCGGCGCGGGTCAAGTTGGGCCATCCCGGCATCGACGTGTAAGGCAGGCCGACTTCGATCGCCCGGCGCAGATCGTCGTCCGTGGGGAGGGTTCCGGTCGGGGTCGTGCGGAACTTGTACTTGCCGGTCGTGAAGTCGCGCGGTTTCGGCTTGACCCGGAGAGTCGCGTAGCCATTCCCATCGCCCGTGTCGCCGTGACACTGGCCGCAGTACTTGTCGTAGACGACCTTGCCGGCAGCGCGCTGCTCCTCGGTGCCGAGGTCCGGTTGAATCTGACCAAGGGCCGGTGGGGCCAACAGGAAGCCGGCAAACACCGCTGCCGCGGGGAGGAGACCGAGACGGACAGTGCCGGCCATCAGTGCTGCCCCAGAGCGCGCGGCTCATAGTTGTTGAAGTCGTAGAGGAAGAGATTGACGTCCCACATCTCCTCGGTGGTCAAGAAGTTCTCCCACGCCGGCATCGCGCTGTCCCACGGCGTTCCCGCTCCTGGCAGTCCCGGTGCGCCCTTCGCGATGCGCCAGTGGATGTACGACGACTGGAGAATCGGCAGGACGCCGACATCGTTGAAGTTCGTGGGAATCGGGTTCAATCCGTGCGCGAACATGCCGTCGCCGCCCATCCCGTCGCCGTGGCACCAGAAGCAGTTCTGGTAGTAGACCCGGCGTCCGTTCTCCAGGTGTCGCTGCCAGGCCTCCGGATCGTCGTCGTGCAGGTGGAGGTAGGGATTGTCCGCAGTCGCCATGTTCAGCGTCTCGCCATGAACGTCGAGTTCGGGGGGCGGCGGCGGATGGACCTCGCGGCCGAACCCGGGCGCCTCGAGCGGCAGCGTCATCTCGGCGTAGACGTTGAAGGCGGCGAGCGCCGGCAGTGCGACGAGCACTCCGGCCAGCCCGAGTCGGTAGCGGGGATCGAGGATCAGACGCCTGATCGGCGCGACCGTCTCCCGAAGCCGCTCTTCGCTCGAGGACGCGTAGCACACGATGGCCAGGGTGGCGATGCCCACGTAGATCGTGGTGACCGACTGCGGGATCGGCACGGTGAAGCCAAACTTGAAGAAGGCCCACAGGGCGACCCAGCTGAACAGGAGCCAGGTGAGAGTATTCGCGCGTCGCCAGGCGAGCAGGCCGCCGACGGCGGCGAGAACGAGAACGACGGGCAGTTCGAGTCCGTACATGAGTTCATTCCAAGTCGTGGTGAGTGGGTTGGACGACGGCCCGAAGGCGTTGTCCTCCACAAGTAACAGACGTCGGCGCCTCCTTGTTCCCGGAATTCAGAAAGTTCTGAAGATCTGGCGATCAGTAGCTCAGGTCCGTGTCGAGCGTCACCGTCGGCGTGCCGCCCAGGCTCTGGAGCCAGGCGATGACCGCCTTGATCTCGTCGTCCGAGAGACCGATGGGCGGCTCGTCGATCGCTTGCATGCCCTGGGCGAACCCGGGCACGATGAAGCTGTTCGGATCGTAGAGCGACTGCGCGAGGTACTGGACGTCGGACAGGCCCTCGATCACGCTGCCGGCGCGGCTGCCGATACCGTCGAGGTCGGGATAGCGCATCGGCCCGCTCTGACCGATCGTGTGGCAGCCGATCAGGCACTGCCCCTTGCCGTTCGCGAGTTCCTGCCCGACCGCGACGAGATCATCCGTGGTCATCTCGGCACTGATCAACACCGGCGGCGGCGGATGAGCCTCCTTCTGGGGCACGATCTGCCCGAGGTACATGTAGAAGGCGGTCGTGGCGAGCACCAGGAGGACCATCTTGACGGGCATCGGGACGGAGAGCTTCATGCCGTCTGTGCCTCCTCGAGCCGGCTCTGGCCGGCGTCAACCGCAGGCTTCGGCGCCCAGGGCGTCTTGCCGCCCAGCGAACTCAGCCAGAAGACGACGCCGATGAGCCCGAAGAAGATGAGTACGGTGACCGAGACGACCTGGGTCGCATAACCCAGACTCGGGGTAAACGCCTCCGGCGAGGTGTCGAGCACGACGCCGTACACGTGCCACTCCTGGCGCAGACCGGAGCGCACGTAGCCCATCAGCCCCATCAGCCAGGTGAAACTCAGGGCGATGAAGATCAGCGCATACTGGGAAATCGCCGGCATCCGGCCCCACTGGGTCCTCGTCTCCTGCCTGGCGTTGCGATAGAGGGGGAGGTCGATGACCGTGATGACGACCATCGCGGCGAGCACGGAATAGACCTGGGGTATGGCGAATCGGACGCGGGTTGCCGCGTCGACCTGGTAGCCGTAGACCCCGTAGAAGATGACCAGCGAGGCGGCGGAGGCGAAGACGATCGCCTGGGCTCGGTTCAGCAGTTGTCGGTGGGGATGAATCGACTGCCGTCCGGTTCGACGGTAGAGCAGGAAGCTCATGTAGGTCGACAGGATGAGGATGTTGACCGCCGTGTTCTTCGCCGACATCTGGCCCAGGTAGGAGAGCTGCGGATGGCTGTTCCCGCCCATCGCCGCGATCTCCGACACCGATGAGATCGCGTAGCGCGGCGTCGCCCATACGGCGAAACAAACGGCAATCGCAATGAGCAGCCATTTGATGAACTTCTGGAAGTGGGCGGTGCCCTCGATGCGGCCCATTCCCAGCCACAGGTAGTAGTTCGCACCCAGAAAGAGATTGCCGATCAGCGCCGCCTGGATGACGAACAGCCAGGAGAACGTGCCGCCCATCATCTGGATGCCCAGCGTCTGGCTGAACGCGTAGATCTCCGCCGCCAGGTAGTAGCCGGCGAACGGCAGCGGCAGAAAGGCGATGATCGCGACGAAGTTCCCGACGTAGCCCATCCAGTCGAAGTGGGCCCGGTCCTCCTCGGTCTTCGCCTGCAGGTAACGGAAGGCCGCGTAGGCGGCCGCGATGGACCCGCCGAACGCAACGTTCGCGATGATTCGGTGGATGTTGATCGGCATCCAGGTGTAGTTGAAGAAGGCGTCCCGGAGGCTGAGCAGCGCGCCGCTTTCGGACACCGCGGAAACGAAGTCGGGCACGCCGTCGCCGTCGAGGTCCTCGCCGCGCCTGCCGGGCGACATCATGAACGTCAGCCAGGCGTTCGCGATGAACATGATCGCGGTGCCGACCAGATTCAGCATCAACCCCAGGAACAGGTGCACCTTCGGTCCGAACTTGCCCCAGCCGTAGTAGTAGCTGTAGAGGAAGACCGCTTCCAGGAAGAAGAGGAGCACGTAGGGGAGGAACGTCGGCGAGAAGATGTGCATCAGGTAGTTCGTGAACTTCGGATAGAGGATGATGAGTCCGAAGGTCAGGAACGCCCCGAAGGTCGCCGTCATCGAGAACGACACGCTGAGCAGCTTGGTGAACTCGTAGGCCAGTCGGTCGTACCGCTCTTCCTTGTTGATGTAGCCGATGAGTTCGATGATGAACGCGAAGAGCGGCACGGCGAGTACGAAGGCCGCGAACAGCAGGTGGAGTTGGGCGAGCACCCACACGGTGACCCGGCTGCCGACGAAGGGCATCTGTCGGTACTCGGCTTCGACGTAGGGTTCAGCCCGCGCCTCCGCCTCGTCCGCCGCCTGCTCGTCCGCGATGCCCTGGAGTCGCGGCGTCTGCTCGATGGTCCCGGCAGTCTCTTCGGTTGCGGCGAGACGGTCCGGTTGGCGGTACTCGCCTTCGACGAGGAAGCCGCCAAGGCGCACGACGACGATGACGGACACGAAGGCGAGGACGCCGATGCCGAACAGGATCCTGCTTCTGTTCACGAGACTCTCTTTCCCTCAGGGGTTACTGGCGGGCTGCCCGCTCGGCCTGCATCGTCCGGCGCTCCTGCTGCAGCTGGCGGACGTAGGCGACGACCGCCCAGCGATCCTCCACATCCAGCGGGTAGCGGTAGCCCGCCATCAGCCCGGAGCCGTTCGTGATGATGTCGTACATCCGACCGTCGGAGTAGCCGGCCCGCAGTTCATCGTGGAGCGACGCGGTCGGCGTGCTGGCGCGCTCGAACAGGATGCCTTGGCCGGTGCCGCGTTCGTCGTGGCAGGGCTGGCAGTAGATCGTGTAGAGGTCGTTGCCGCGGGCCAGTAGCTCCGCGGTCACAGGCAGCGGCGAACTATCGAGAAAGTAACCGTCGTCGTCACGCCCGAACGACAGGCGATGGTCGACCGCGAGCTGGCCGCGGGCGACCGTGCCGGGGACGGGTTGACGCATCGCCATCCCGTCGTAGAAGAAGTCGCTCGCCTGCTGCGAGTCGTAGCGCTCCTGGTAGTCCATGTTCGGATTCGGGTGTATCGGCGGGAACGGCGACGGCATGCCGCGGCAGCCGGCGAGAAGCAGCAGGCCGGCGCCCGCCGCAAGCGCCGCCCGCGTCGGAAGCCGTTCCGGACGGCCCATCAATGGGCATCCTCGGCGCCGTCGTGGCTGCCAGCTTCCGCGGCGTGGTCGTCCGCCGCCTCCGGGGCCGGTACGAGACGACGATTCGGATGCCGCAGTTTCGCCAGGTAGGTCGTCCGCGGTTTCGTGTGCAGGTCGTTGAGCAACGAGTAGCTCCGCGGGCTGCTCTTCGCCGCGGATACGCGGCTTTCGGCATCCGTGATGTCGCCGAAGTGGATCGCGTCGGCGGGGCAGGCTTGCTGGCAGGCGGTAACGACGTCGCCGTCGACGATCTGCCGCCCGTCCTGTCGCGCGTCGATCTTCGCTCGGCTGATCCGCTGCACGCAGTACGTGCACTTCTCCATGACCCCCCGCGAGCGGATCGTGACGTCCGGGTTCTTGCCCAGCCGCGACACTTCCGGGGTGTCCTTCGTGAAGTTGAAGTAGTTGAACCGCCGGACCTTGTAGGGGCAGTTGTTCGAGCAGTAGCGCGTGCCGATGCAACGGTTGTAGACCATCGCGTTCAGCCCCTCGTTGTCGTGCACGGTCGCGGTGACCGGGCAGACCTGTTCGCACGGCGCGTTCTCGCAGTGCATGCAGGGCACCGGCTGAAAGCTGGTCTGCGGGTCGTGCGGCAGATCGTCGACCAGTCCGTCCTTCTCCGCGCCGACGTCGGCAGAGAAGTAGCGGTCGATCCGCAGCCAGTGCATCTCGCGCCCTTCCCGCACCTGGTCGCGCCCCACGATCGGTACGTTGTTCTCGCTCTGGCAGGCGATGACGCAGGCGTTGCAGCCGACGCAGGCGTTCAGATCAATGGACATCCCCCACTGCGGAGAGTCCTCGTACGCCCACTCTTCCCACATCGAGTTCTCGTGGGGCTTCTCGTCGTGGGCGGTCGCGAAGTCCGGGTGCGTTTCGAAGTAGTCGACATCCGCCTCGCGGATGATCGCCCGGCCCTCCATCGAGTGGTGATCCTGCGTCTGCGCCAGATCGAGCGAGCCGCCAGTGGCACGCAGCGTCGCGCCTCTGCCGATGCTGGGCGCATCCGTGGTTCGCAGGAGGTAGGCGTTCGCACCCGGCGAGCGGCCAGCGGGGTTCGCGATCCGGCCTCTGAAGTTCCCGTCGCGACCGTAGCCCAGGTCCAGAGTGACCGTGTCGTCCGCCTGCCCCGGCACCTGCCAGACCGGCAGCTCAAGTTCGCGCCCGCCATGGCTCACGACGACCAGGTCTTCGTTGTCCAGCCCGAGGGCATCCGCGGTGGCGGGGCTGATCAGCGCTGCGTTGTCCCAGGTCAGCTTGGTGATCGGGTCCGGCAGTTCCTGCAGCCAGCCGTTGTTCGCGAAGCGTCCGTCGTGGATCGCCGGCGAGCAACGGAAGACGACTTCGAGCCCTTCCCCCGTCGCCCGGTCGAATGCGGCGTTTCCCGCAGCGCGGACGGCCGCGGCGCAGTCCTCGGGCGAGACCGCCGCCAAATCCGCCGCGGGCGTCGCGCTGTCGGCGAGCAAGCCGTCGTGGAGTACGCGGCGCCAGGCGATTTCGAACGGAGAGAGAGCGACCGGGAGCGGCAGGGACATCGGGTCGACCGGCGTCGCGACCTCTGCCGGAGCCGCCGCGCTCGAGGAAGCAACGTCGTCGCTCTCGGCGGCAGCGACGGTCTCGTCCTCGGCGCCGTCGATCGGCAGGCCGAGAATTCCGGCCCAGGTCTCCCTGACCAGGTCGCGGCCGTCGCGGACCTCCCCGAATGCGGCGACGGCCAGCACTTCGATCACGCTCTTCGCACCGTAGAGAGGTTCGATCAGGGGTTGGACGACGCTCGCGGTACCGTCGGCGGCGCGGGCGTCGCCCCAGCTCTCGAGGTAGTGGGCGAGCGGGATGTGCCAGCGGGCGAGGTGGCTCGTCTCGTCGCGCATCGCGCCGACGTGGATGACGGCGCCGTTCTCGGCGAGGCCCGCCAGGGCGCCGGCCATGTCCAGGTCCACCGGTGCACTGTAGGCCGGGTTCGCGCCGAGAATGAGCAGCCGGTCGACCTGCCCCTCATGGATCGCCGTCACGAGAGCCGACAGGTCCGCATTGCTCGAGACGCCGCTATCGGAAGCTCCGTGGTAGGTGACCGTTGCACCGGCGTTGCGTAGCGCCGAATTCAGCGCGTAGACGGCGGCATGGACGGCTTGCGGCTGGCGTTGACCGGCGACGATCAGGCCGGCGCCTCGGTGGGCCATCAAGTCGCCCGCAACCGCGTCGACGAAGGCGTCGTCGATGTCGTCCGCGGGGGCTCCGTCGCCCACCGGCAGGTCGAGGCCCTGCGCACTCAGGGCTTGCCCGAGTCGAGCGACGAAGGCCGCGACCCTGCCGCTCTGAAGCCGAAGTCGATGATCGGCGCTGGCCCCCGTCAGGGAGTGGACGCCCTCGATCGCGTAGTGACGGAGCATCGCGTCACCGTCGCGCCGCCTGGCCTGGGCGTAGCCGCGCAGATTGCGGACGGTGTCGCCTTCCGTGCTGAGAAAATCAGAGTCCAGCGTGACGAGGACGCGAGCCTGGTCGACGTGATGGAGAGCACGGTAGCGCGCGCCGGCCGCCTGCTCCGTGCCGCGGTCCAGGTTCTCGTCGCTGCTCGGCTCCCATGTCACCCAGCGGGTTCGCGGGTAGCGCTCGAGCAGCGCCAGCTTGAGTCGTTCCGCGGTCGGCGACGAGGATGGCTCGGACAACACGGCGAACCCGCCGCCGTCGGCTGCCGGCGCGAGATTGCCCTCGGCCCACGCGGCGACGAACTCGTCCCAGGTCGACGGTTCGTCGCCGAAGCGGACCGTCTGCGAACGGTCGGGATCGTAGAGGTCGAGAATGGACGACTGCGCCCACACGCTGGATGAGCCGCCCGAGAACGGATGCTGGTCGTTGCCCTCGATCTTCGTCGGACGTCCTTCGTGGCTCTCGACGAGGACACCCAGCGCCGTCGTGCCGAGCGGCATCGTCGTCGCGTAGACCTGCGGAACCCCTGGGACCATCCCCTCCGGCGCGTTGACGTACGGAACGATGTGCTCGACCGGCCGACGGATGACCTCGCAGCCGGTGAGCCCGGCCAGCGAGGCGGTCGAGCCGAGCATCGCCAGGACGTTGCGGCGGCTGATGCCGTTCTCGATCAGCGCCGGCGGCGCCTGCGAGGCGCCCTCGGGGAACTCCCGGTGCAGGAAGTCCTGGACTCCGGCCTCGCTCCGCGCCTGTTCACGGCTGCGGAAGTACGTCTTCGTCGCTCGGTGACCGTTTGCGCCGCTCATCGATGGCATCCGGTGCAGTCCTCCGGCGGCGCCAGGCCACGTTCGAGTACCGCCTGCTCGGCGAAGGCGGCGTGGTCGCCGGCCGGCGTCCAGTTCATGTCCGTTACGGCATCGAGCGGTCGGAGGTGCGGTTCAGGATTTCGGTGGCAGTCGAGACACCAACCCATGCTCAACGGTTCGGCCTGGAAGACGACCTCCATCTCGTGGACGGGGCCGTGGCAGCTCCGGCAGCCGACGCCGGCCCCGACGTGAACGCTGTGGTCGAAATAGGCGTAGTCCGGCAGGTTGTGAACCCGTACCCAGCGCATCGGGCGCCCGGTCGCGGCGCTCTTGCGAATCGGCTCGAGCAGCTCGCTCTCGGGAGCGGCGACATGGTGGCAGTTCATGCACACCTGGGTCGGCGGGATGTTCGACACGGCGGATTCGTCAACCGATGCGTGGCAGTAGCGGCAGTCGAGACCCAGGTCCGCCACGTGGAGCGCGTGGCTGTACGGAACCGGCTGGGTAGGCCTGTAGCCGACATCCGTGTACTCGGGCGATCCGTAGTACCAGACCGCCCCGACCGCGGCTGCACCGCATAGAGGCAGAGCGAGGGCCGCGTACAACGGCACTCGAAGTGTCCATTTCGGGAAGATCTGAGCCAATGTTCCGTACCCCGAAGCAGGGCCGGAAGCCCCTGCCCGATCCAGGATGGCGGGGAGTGTACAGCCTGCCGACGAGGCGGTCAAAGGATATGGTCGACCGATGTCGAAGGGGGCCCTCGGAGACCTTGACGGGAACGCCGGAGAGGTCCGGCGCGGCTGGATGAATCCGTGGTTGCTGGCTGCCGTTGCGGGTCTGATCCTGATTCCGGCCATCCGGCCGCTGCTCCGTTTCGAGCCCGACCCGCCGCCGGTTCAACGCGAGTTGCCGGCGTGGCGGCTCATCGATCAGGACGGCCGGTCGATCGGCAGTGCGGAGCTCGAGGGCGAGGTCTGGATTGCTTCGTTCCTGTTCACCCGTTGTACGACGGTTTGTCCGCAGCTGACTTCGTCCCTCGGGCGACTGCAGCGCCGCTTCCGCGAGGAAGGCGTCGACGGCACGCGGATCGTCAGCTTCTCGGTGGACCCCGAGCACGACACGCCGGAACGTCTGCGCGCCTACGGAGAGAGCCGGGGCATCGACCTTGACGACTGGGCGTTGGTCACCGGTTCGCGCGCCGATGTCCGCTCGCTCGTTCGTGACGGCTTTGCGCTGCCGATGGGGGAGCGGCTTGATCTGCCCGGGGGGTTCGTCGATTTCGCTCACACGGCGCGCCTGGTGCTGGTCGACCGCTCGGGCGCCGTCCGCGGCGACTACGGCTCGGACGACGTGGGGCTGGACGAGATCTTCCACCGCACTCGTCAGGTGCTGGCGGAGTAACGCGCGATCAGCCGGCGGCTGGAGCGCCCATCGATTCGATCCACTCGCGGATGACCGCTGCTGCCTCGACGTCCACGAGGCTCCGTCCGATTTCCGGCATCATGACTCCGGGGTGCGTCGACTCGAGGCGATAGAGCAGAATCGACTCGTCGGGACGGCCCGGAACGAGACTGTACTTCCGGTCGCCGGTACCGAGTCCTGCGGCTACCGGGTACTTGTAGATGCCGAGCCGGGTGCGGTCGTCGTGGGAGGAACGGAGGTCCAGCCCGGAGGTGCGTCCGCTGCCCGTCAAGTTGTGGCAATGGGCGCAGTTCATGTCGAGCCAGGTTCGGGCGCGCTCGTTCAGACTGCCGGACGAGGCCTCGTTCCAGACCGGTGCTCGCGGCGCGCGGTCGGCGGTCGGCGCCCCGTCGAGCCAGCCGATGCGGCGCCAGCGGTCGAGTTGGTTCTCCTCCCCGCGAAGGCCGTTGGCGGCTGCCGGGTAGGCGAGCGCCCGGTTCATCTGGTCCGCCCGCGGGCCGATCGGCAGCAGGTTCGTCCCGTCCGTCCGGTGGCAGGTCTTGCACTGATTCACGTTGGGTACCCGGTACGTGTGTTCGATCGCGCCGCCGGCGTCGTCGATCCACGACACCTCGACGGCGCCCCCGATGATCGCCAGCTCGGCCTCCGTCTGATCGTCGTTCCAAATGTAGGGAAGGCCGACCCAGCCAGCGTCCTCGTGGATGAGGAGGCGCGTCTCGAGCAGGCGGAGGTTCTCCGTCTGCGCCCGGAAGTCGGCGGGGTAGGCGAACGTCTTCGCGATGACGGTGCCGGGCGGGAAGTCGAACGGTCCGTCCTCGCGGTACTGCGCCGGCACGATCCGCCCGTCGGTTCCCTGGGGCAGACGCACGAAGCGGAACTTCAGGGCGTAGTCCGAGAACAGCGGCGTGTTCAGTTCGTAGGGCTCGACGCCCTCCGCTGGCTGGTGGGGCGCGCCGACGTTGCGGAACAGCTCCCACGCGGAGAGCTTCTGCGGATAGTGCGCGAAGGGTCCGCCGGCGTTGCGTTCGCCGCTGGCCGTGCAGCCGGCGACGAGGAGCGCGATCGCTGCGGGAAGTCCCCTCGCGAACCGCCTCGCGAAGACTCGGCCGGGCGGCCGCGTCATCGTTGCCTCAGAGACCGGCGGCGCCGGTCGCGACGCCGAGGTCGACCGGTTTCGGCACGGCGGGCAGCGCGCCCCGGTGCGGCGCCAGATCGGTACTCACGTTCGGGCTCCGGCCGGCCATCGCAGCGCCTACGTCGAGGTTGACGAAGTCCGCGTCGCCGTTGTCCTCGATGTACAGCCGGTATTCGTCCGGCAGGGCGCCGTCCACGAGCTTGTTCGGATCGACGATGCCGTCCCAGACGATGTCGGGGAAGACGCCGCCGACCAGGTCCGCGAAGGCGTCCGCGAAGTCGCCGTTCGGTTCCTCGCCGCCGCCCTCGAAGGTGTTGTCGTGAATGTAGACGCCTTCCGTGTACGGGTCGTAGTCCGCGTCGTTGTAGTCCCGAACCGTGGACAGGTAGGAGACGATCGCGAGGTTCGCGTTCTTGTTGTTCGCGAACCGGTTGCCGAACAACTCGATGTTGTCGCTCGCCATCAGGATGACGCCGGAGCCGGCCGGAATCGTCGAAACGATCGCCCCCTCCTTGCCGAAGTTCGGCAGGTTGTTCTCCCGGATCTCGTTGTCGTGGACGCGGGCGTCGCGGCCGTCCTTGACCGGCAGTTCCGGCAGCGAGAAGACGAGCAGGCCGCCCGTGTTCCCGTGGACCAGATTCTCATAGACGTCGGCGCCGGTCGAGTTCTCTATCTCGATGCCGGCGACGTTTTCCCAGGCCTCGTTGCGCCGAACGACCACGTTCGCCGACTGGCCGACATAGATGCCGGCGTCCGATGCGCCGCGCACCCGGCTGTCCTCGATCAGAACGTTCGTGACTTGGACCGGATACAGGCCATACGCGCCGTTGTCCGTGTTCGGACCGTTCGTCCACTCGACGCGGACGCTGCGGAAGGCGGCGCCGGTCGTACCCTCCACCTTGATGCCATCGCCGCGTGGATTCTCGACCGCAAGTCCCTCGACCGTGAAGTCGTCGGCGGTGACGAGGATGCCCTCGCCGCCGGTACCGGGCTCCTGGTTCGAGAAATCGAGGATCGTGTCGTCCATGCCCTCGCCCCGTAACGTGACTCCCTCCACGTCGAGCGAGAGGGTGGCGTCGAGGTCGAATCGTCCCGCGCCGAGTTGAATCACCGCGCCGGGTTCGGCGACCAGGAGGGCTTCCTGCAGGGTCTTGTGGTCGTCTTGTCCGGGGCGCAGGGGTCCGTTCTGCTCGGCGCAGCCCTGAACGATGAGGGCTGCCGTTGCAAGATAGAGGATGTGGTGCTTCATCGCGTCGAGTGGTCTCCGTTGAATGGATTCTGATCCGGCCTTGTTCCAGCCTGAGTTCTGCGTTCGTTCATCATGCCATCATAGTCGGAACTCGGGACGAAGACAGGAGGCGCCATGAGGTACGGTTGGATGAAGAGCGGGCCGGGCACGATCAGTGCGGTCCTGGCGGCCATCGCCGTCATCGCGGCGGCGGGGTTCGGAGCGCAGAAGGACCCGGCGCCGGCGCCGGAACCCATCGGCACGATGAGCGAGCTGATGATCAAGCTGATGTACCCGGCATCGGACGCGATTCTCTACGTCGAGAGCCGGGCCCCGACGAACGAAGTCGAGTGGAACGAACTCCAGGCGCAGGCGCTGCTGCTTGCCGAGTCGGCGAATCTGATCATGATGCCCAGCCGCGTGGTGGGGGACCCGGACGAGTGGATGCGCGATGCGCGGCTCATGTTCGAGGCCGGCGCGGCGGCCTACGAGGCGGCGCTCGATCAAGACCTGGACGCCCTGATCGCGCTGAACGAGCAGGTCTACATGTCCTGCGTGGTGTGCCACCAGCGCACGAGGCCCGACTACGGCCGCAACTACAAGCGCTTCGAGGACGACGCCGCAGAGAAGCCGCGGGTGCCGTGAGGGCCGTGCCGCCGGTAACTCGACCTGCGCGTTGCTCCGGTCGGTGGACGAAGACTGGTACGCTCGTTCGACTCGACAGAGGAGGAAACCACGTGCGTCTGACGAAAGCGCCCCTTGCCATCCCCGTCCTCGCTTCGACCGTCTTCGCCGTTGCGCTGGCGACCGCCGCGTCCGCCGCCGACTCGGACCCGGCCGCCGACGTCTGGGATCGGGTCGAACACCACGACGCGGCGCACGGCGACGTCTCCATCCACTACGTGACTCTCGGTTCGGGCTCGCCCGTGCTCTTCCTGCATGGCTTCCCGGACGTCTGGTACTCGTGGCGTCATCAGATGGCCGCGCTCGAAGGCGACTTCCGCACCGCGGCGATGGATCTCAGGGGCTACAACCTGAGCGGCCAGCCGAAGAAGGTCGAGGACTATCGCATGCCGCTGCTCCTGGGAGACGTGCGCGCGGTGGTCGAGGATCTCGGCGGCCAGGTGACGCTGGTCGGGCACGACTGGGGTGGCGCGATCGCCTGGCGGTTCGCGATGGCTCACCCGGAAATGGTCGCCCGACTCGTCATCCTGAACCTGACCCATCCGAAGGGTTACGCTGCCGTCATCGCGAACGCCTCCGAGGCGCAGCGTCGCAACACGGAATACGCTCGGAACTTCGCGACGTCCGAACCGGACGGCAGCCCGGTGCCGGAAAGTCTCCTCGGCCGCTATGCCGACCAGGGCGAGAAGGTCGCCGGCCACTATCGCGAGGCGTTGTCCCGGTCGTACTGGGATGGCATGCTGAACTACTACCGTGCGAACTACGGCGGCATCTCGGGCGGCGGCGAACTGCCGAATCTCACGATGCCGGTTCTGCAGTTCCATGGTCTGCTGGATACGGCCGTGGACAAGGACGGCCTGAGGAATACCTGGGACTGGATCGATCGCGACTACACTCTGGTGACCGTCCCGTCGGTCGGCCACTGGGTGCAACTGGAGGCGGCTCCGCTGGTGTCCGACACGATGCGCGCTTGGCTGCTCGCCCGCGAGTAGGTTCGGCGGCGTGTTGCCGAGACGGCTACCGAGAAGAACGAGAGGGGATGTGATGGCGAAGTCGGACGCTACGAGAAACAAGATCAGCGGCGTTCGCCGCGTCGGGCTCGCTTTCGTTGCGGTCTCGTTGGCGATCGTCGGCGGGTTCCTGGCCTGCGGTGAACAGCCGGCGCCGGCCGGTGGGGAAGGCGCCGCGGCAGAAGGCGCCACAGGTCGCGAGTACTACGAGATCCGCCGCTATCGGGTGGCCGACGAAGACGGTCGAAAGACGGTCCTGGCTTACCTCGAGAACGCCTTGTCGCCCGCTCTGAATCGAGCGGGAATCGACCGCGTCGGCGTGTTCACGGTGGAACCGTCGAGCGACGAGACGCCGGAGGACGGGGCCGAGGGGATGTCGGTCTGGACGATCATCGCGTTCCCCGATATCGATGACTTCGCCGCGATGAAGTCGACGCTCGAGGCGGATGCCGTCTACCTGGAGGCTGCCAGCCCGATGTACGCGACGTCGCGCGACGAACCGATTTACGAGCGGGTCGAGAGCTGGCTCCTCCGCGCCTTCGTCGGCATGCCGGTGATGGAGCTGCCGCCGCAGACGACGACCGGTGAAGACCGCATCTTCGAGCTCCGCCTGTACGAGAGCCACAACGAGGACGCGGCGCGCCGGAAGGTCCACATGTTCGACAACGGCGAGATCGACATCATGCGCGATGTCGAGATGGCGCCGGTTCTCTTCGCTGAGCTGCTCGTCGGGGCGGACGTACCGGCTCTCGTCTACATTCTCTCCGCGCCGGATATGGAGTCGCACCGCGAACATTGGCGGGCGTTCGGCGGCCATCCCGAGTGGGAACGGATGCGCGAGATGGAGATGTACAAGGGTACGGTCTCGCGAATCGAGAACGTCTTCCTGCGCCCGACCGCCTTCTCGCAGATCTGACGGAACGCTCGCGCGGCGAAACGCCGCGGAGCTACTCGGCGCTCTCCGCGGGCGATTCGGCGGCTTCGGCGGCGCTGCCGGGCCAACGCACCCAGTAGCCGTCCGCCCAGACGAGATCCTGGTTGAAGTCGGTGCCCGGGAAGGCGCCGATCTGGTAGGTGGCTTGCGGCTGTGCGGTGGCCGAACCGTCGCGGCCCCCGCTCCAGATGCCGATTACCTGCGTGCTGAGCAGGCTGTCCGACCCCGCGAATCCGAATCGATAGGGGTTGTTCCAGCCGTCACGCTCCGGTACGTCCTGTATGTAGAAGAACGTCGGCGATGGCCGGAGCAGTGCGGACAGGTCGGCGTGGGAAAAGTCGGCCTGCGTGAACTCGCTCCAACTGAAGGTCGCCGTCGTGCTCGACCCGGCGGCGGCGGCGCTTACCTGATCGGTCAGCCACTGCATCCAGGCGGAGCCCACGGCCTTCATGTCGGCCTGGGTTCGGGTCTGGTTCGCGTTCTGGAGCCCGGTCATCAGGTTGGGCACCAGCAACGCGGAGATGATGCCGATGATCGCGACGACGATCAACAGCTCGATCAGGGTGAAGCCGGCGGCGCGGAATGGGGAGCGCGCTCCTCTCATCTTCGTGCTCCTGCGGTGAGTTCGAGTGGATGCCGCCGATTGCTCGTGGGGTCGGCGGTCTACAGGATGATACGAAGTGGCGGCAGAGAACGTCCATCCGGTGGCCGACCGAGCATCCGCCGGGTATCCGCGCCGCGGCGACCGGGCGGGCAACCGTAGCGGCCCGCTCGCGTCGAGGACGATCCCGCAGGTCCGGCCATCGGTCGATCCCCTGCCGGATGGAGATCCGGCCGCAATCTCGGCTACCATTGCCCGTGGATTCTTCCGCGCGGCATCAAGCCGAGAGCGGATGGAAGAGGAGGCAGAGAGGATGAATGTCCAGGTAGAGCATCGCGACGGGGTCCTGGTGGCGAAGGTCGAGGGCCGCGTCGACAGTTCGAACTCCCAGGACTTCGAGCGCCAGCTGCAGGCGGCAATGGGGGAGGACGTTGGCGCCGTCGTACTCGACCTGGGCGCGCTGGCGTACATCAGCAGCGCCGGGCTGCGGGTCGTCCTGTTGATCGCGAAGACCCTGGGTCAGCGCAACGTCAGCATTTCTCTGTGCGCCCTCTCGGATCCCGTCCAGTCGGTCTTCGAGATCAGCGGCTTCAACCGGATCATCCAGATCCACGATACCCAGGCCGACGCCGTCGCCGCCGCTGGGCGTTAGCTGGTCATCACCGGGCGGTTCACGTGAGCGCTCGCTCCACGCACTCGGAACGACCCACCTACAGAATCCTCGTCGTCGACGACGAACCGGATCTCGAGCGGCTGGTTCGCCAGCGGATGCGCCGCCAGATCCGCTCCGGCCGCTATGGCTTCGAGTTCGCCGGCAACGGTCTCGAGGCGCTGGAGAAGCTGGCCGAGCAGCGGGACATCGACATCGTCTTGTCCGACATCAACATGCCGAAGATGGACGGGCTGAGTCTGCTCCAGCAGATCCCCCAGGTCGACCCGGACATCCGCTCGGTCATCGTCTCGGCGTACGGCGACATGGAGAACATCCGAACGGCGATGAACCGCGGCGCCTTCGATTTCGTCACGAAACCGATCGACTTCACGGATCTGGAAGTCACGATCGAGCGCACGCTCCGGCATCTCGACGAGTGGCGGGACGCCCTCGCCTCGCGCGACAAGTTGGTCGCCCTTCAGAACGAGCTCGACGTGGCGAACAAGATCCAGCAGTCGATTCTCCCCGATCGATTCCCGGCGGTCGAGGGCTGCGAGGTCTTCGGCTGCATGCAGGCGGCGCGCAACGTCGGCGGCGACTTCTTCGACGTCATCCGGCTCGACCGGGGGCGCATCGGTCTGGCGGTGGCCGACGTGTCGGACAAGGGCGTGCCGGCGGCGCTGTTCATGATGTCGAGTCGCACCCTGCTCAAGGGCGCCGCGGTCGGCGCCTCCGGTCCGGGCGCCGTCCTCAGCGAAGTGAACGACCTGCTCCAGGAGCGGAACGACGCGTCGATGTTCGTGACCGTGTTCTATGCCGAGTACGACCCTTCCATGCGGATGCTGACGTTTGCCAACGGCGGTCATAACCCGCCGCTCGTCGTTCATGCCGACGGAACCTCCGAGGAGCTCGAGTTGACTGGCGGCATCGCTCTTGGCGCCTTGTCGGGATTCGAGTTCGGTCAGGCGACGAAGCAACTCGCTCCGGGTGATCTCGTCATCTTCTTCACCGACGGCGTGACCGAGGCGATCAACACGGACGAAGAGGAGTTCGGCCTCGCGGCGGTTCAGGAGCTCTTTGGATCCGGCGGCGTCCCCGACGCAGTGGAGGCGGCCGAGAGGGTGATGACTGCCGTCCAGGGATTCGCCGGCGAGGCGCCGCAGTTCGACGATCTGACCTGCCTGACCCTGAAGGTCGACGACGAGTGAGCGCTGAGCTCTCGCTGCGGGTTCCGAGCCGGATCGAGGAGCTTCCAGGAGTCTCGGAGGCGGTGGAGGCGCTCGGACAGCAGGACAGCTGGGGGCCGGAACTTTCCTACGCCGTCGTGTTGGCGATCGAGGAGCTCGCGACGAACGTGGTTCGGCATGGGGGCGGCAAAGCTGCCGAGGGCGAGATTCGGATCGACGTCCGCTCGACGGACGGGGAGGTGCGAGTCGAGCTCCGGGACGATGGTCTTCCGTTCGACCCGTTCGCGGAGGCGCCGCGGCCGGACACCGATCTGGCACTCGAAGACCGGAATCCCGGTGGTCTCGGCGTCCACTTCGTCAGGATGCTGATGGACGAGATGTCGTATGAGCGCGTGGGCGACTCGAACCACGTGACGATGGTCAAGCGCAGGACCTGAAGGGTCCCGTGCGCGCCCGCTTCCAGCTTCCGACCAGGGTCGTCGTTGGCGGGCTCCTTCTGGGGTTCGCGGTCGGAGCGGCCCTCGCGCAGTCGCAGGCTCGCCCGGGAGTAACCGCCGAGCGAGTGCTCTTCGGTCAGTCAGCGGCGTTCAACGGCCCGGCCGCGGCGTTGGGGCGGGGCATGCGACTCGGCATCCAGGCCGCCTTCTCGGAAGTGAACGGCGTCGGCGGCGTTCATGGGCGCCGCCTGGATCTGCTTTCGCTCGACGATGGCTACGAACCTGAGGCGGCGATCGAGAACACGCGGCTCTTGATCGAACAAGAGGAGGTGTTCGCGTTGATCGGCGGGGTCGGTACACCGACCTCGCGGTCTGCGGTACCGGTAGCCGCAGCCGCCGGCGTACCCTATGTTGCGCCCTTCACCGGCGCCGGCTTTCTGCGGAACGAGCCGAACGTGCTGAACCTCCGTGCTTCGTACGCCCAGGAGACGGAAGAGATGGTCGCCCGGTTGACCACCGATCTGGGCTTCGACCGGATCGCAGTCGTCATCCAGAACGACTCGTTCGGCCGCGCCGGCCTCGAGGGCGTTCGGTCCGCGCTCGACCGGCGCGGCATGTCGGCAGTGTCCATCGGCGTCTATCCCCGGAACACGACCGCAGTCCGCACGGCCCTGCTCGACATTCTGATCGGCGACCCGCAGGCGGTGATCATGGTTGGGGCCTACCAGCCGGTGGCGAGCCTGGTTGCCTGGGGGCGGCAGATCGGGCTGAATGCGGTCTACATGACTCTCTCGTTCGTCGGCAGCAATGCGCTGGCGAACGAACTGGGGCCTCGAGGCGCCGGCGTCTACGTCACGCAGGTCGTCCCGTTTCCGACCGCCCGAGAGCCGCGGATCGCCGCGGTCTATCGCCGCGCGCTCGGCGCTCACGCTCCCCAGGCCGAACCGGGCTTCGTGTCGTTCGAGGGCTACCTGGCGGGCAGGCTGGCGATCGAGGCGCTTCACCGTTGTGGCGTGGAGGTCGACCGCGACCGCTTCGTCGAGGCGCTCCGGGATGCGGGACGGATCGACCTGGAGGGTTTCCCGCTCAAGTTCGGCGAAGGCGACAACCAGGGTTCGGACGCGGTGTTTCTGACGATGATCGACGAACAGGGCCGCTACCGACCGACCCGGCGCCTGGAACCCGTAACGAAGAAATGACGTCCTGGTTCAGGCGCCTCTCTCAGGGCCGCTTTCGGATCGCCGCCCAGATCTACTTCGGGATCGGCGGAGCGGTCGCGCTGACTCTCGCCGCCAGCCTCGTTGCCCTGTTCGCGTTCGCCCAGGTCGGCGATTCGCAGAGCCGGGTCAACGAGGGCACGGTGCCGGAGCTGGCCGCCGCGTTCGGGGTCGCCCGCGGCAGCGGCACTCTGGTGGCTGCTGGCCCGCGGTTCATCGCCGCCGGCTCGGCCGAGGAGCTCGAACGGGCCGTTGTCGAGTTCGCCGAGGACCGACGGGCCTTCGAATCGGAGCTCGAGTTGCTCATGGCTCGTGCCGAGACCGGCGAGCCGCCGGGAGAGGAGACCGGCTATGGGAGCGTTCTCGACCACGGCAGTGAACTCATCGGCAACATCGAGGCGATCGAGGAGTCCGTGGCTTCGGGTTTCGAGTTGAGCGCCGAGAGCGTCGCGCTGCGCGCCAGGCTGACCGGGCTGCGGGACGCTCTCGGCGCTCTCCTCGTGCCCGCGCTTGACGAGCAGCTGTTCTACGCGATGACCGGGTTCCGGTCGTTTGACGAGCCGCCGGCGCCCCGAGAAGTCCATTTCTCCGAACAGGAGATGAACCGCTACCGCTTGCTCGTCGGCCTCCAGCAGGACCTTGCGATCGTCGATCAGCTCCTGACGGGCATGGCGGCCATCGTGGACGGCCCGTTGATCGTGCCGTTGGAAGAGCGCTACGAGTCGTCGGCAACGAGCATCGAACGGGCGCTGAGCGCGATGGACGAGACGGCCATTTCCCTCCGGCTCAAGCCGCTGTTCGGGGAGTTGCTCGAACTGGGTCCGGCCGCCTTCGAGGTCAGGCGACGCCAGGTCGACCTGATCGAACGGCAGCAGGAACTGCTGAATGAGAATCAGAATCTCGCACTCGAGCTCGGCGGAGACGTCGAACGCCTGGTCGCGGCCTCGCGGGTACGAGCCGATGCGGCGACCCTGGCGTCGTCTCAGGCGATCCGAACGGGTCGATCGTTGCTCCTGGCTCTCAACGTACTCTGCCTGGCCGGCGCCGTCGTCATCGCCTGGTTGTTCGTCGGCCGCCTCCTCGTGCGGCGTTTCGCGGCGCTGTCGAGCAGTATGCGGGAGATGGCGGAGGGGAACCTGGAGGCCGAAATCGGCATCGGCGGTCGGGACGAAGTGGCGGACATGGCGGCGGCGCTCGAGGTGTTCCGCCGCCACGCGCTCGAGGTCCAGCGGCTGAATCTGGTGGAGAAGCTGGCGGACGAGCTGAAGGAGAAGAACGCCGAGCTCGAGGTCGTGCTCGCCGATCTGCATGCCGCGCAGGACCAGATCGTCATGCGGGAGAAGCTTGCGGCCCTGGGGGAGCTGACGGCGGGCGTCGCCCACGAGATCAAGAACCCCCTGAACTTCGTCAAGAACTTCTCGGAGGTGTCATCCGAGCTGATCGAGGAGATCGTCGAGCTGATCGGCGAGAGCGAGGACGGGGTCCTCTCGAAGGATCAGCGCGAGGAGATCGGGGAGATCTTCGACGATCTGACCGGAAACCTGAAGCTCATTCACGACCACGGCGAGCGCGCGAACCGGATCGTGACGGACATGCTGAAGATGGGCCGGGGCCAGGCCCAGCGGGAGGCGGCCGACATCAACCGTCTGGTCGACGAGCATGTGGCGCTCGCCTACCACAGCGCGCGGGCCACCGATCCGAACTTCAATCTGACGATCGAGAAGGACTACGCGGACGATCTCGAACCCCTGGAGGTCGTAACCCAGGATGTGGGCAGGGTGTTCCTCAACCTCGTCGGCAACGCCTGTTATGCCACGGACGAGCGGCGCCGCATCGGTGACGACGAGGACTACATGCCGACGCTTACCGTGACGACGCGGAAGATGGACGACGGCGTCGAGGTCCGGGTGCGCGATAACGGCAACGGTATCCCGCCGGACGTCGTCGACAAGATCTTCAACCCGTTCTTCACGACGAAGCCCACCGATCAGGGTACCGGCCTGGGACTCGCACTCTCGGCTGACATCGTGCGTGAGCACGGCGGGATGATCCGGGTCGAGACGGAGACCGGCGAGTACACGGAGATGATCGTCGAGCTCTCCGCCGCGCCGCCGGCCTTCGACCTGCCGTAGGCCGGATTGCCTCCGTTGAACCTCGCGCGGATGGAGAGGATCTCGGCGACGGCGCGCGGCAGCGCCATCGGTCTCCCGACCCTGCCGCGATAGCATCCCGGGCGGTCCACGTCGGCGGATCCGCCCCTTGCGGGCGGCGCCTCAGGGATGGGTCGAAACGCATGAAGGTAGCCGTTACGACACGAACACGGGCCGAGCCGTCGCCTCCGGCGTCCGTCTTCGCCATGCGGGGCGTAACGAAGGTCTACGCGATGGGGGAGGTCGAGGTCCATGCCCTCCGTGGCATCGACGTGATCCTCGGAGAAGGCGAGTTCGTCGTGTTGCTGGGTCCTTCCGGCAGCGGCAAGTCGACGCTGCTGAATATCCTGGGCGGTCTCGACCGGCCGACGGCGGGGGAGGTCTCCTATCGGGGCGCCGATCTGAGTTCGGCGAGTGAGCGGCGGCTCACCCGGTACCGGCGTCGCCATGTGGGCTTCGTGTTCCAGTTCTACAACCTGATTCCATCGCTCACCGCGCTCGAGAACGTCGCCCTCGTGACGGAGATCGCCGACGATCCGCTTCCCCCGGAGGAGGCTCTGGAGATGGTCGGCCTCGGCCCCCGGATGGACCACTTTCCTTCGCAGATGTCGGGCGGCGAGCAGCAACGGGTGGCGATAGCCCGCGCCATCGCCAAGCGGCCGGACGTGCTCCTCTGCGACGAACCGACCGGCGCGCTCGATATCAGCACAGGTGTCGCGGTGCTCGAGGCGATCGAGAGAGTGAATGCCGAGTTGGGTACGTCGACGGCAGTCATCACGCACAACGCGGCGATTGCGGCGATGGCGGATCGTGTCGTGTCGCTCGCGGACGGCAGAATCGTC
This sequence comes from Candidatus Multivoraceae bacterium, assembly GCA_965219625.1. GTDB lineage: Bacteria > Acidobacteriota > Thermoanaerobaculia > Multivoradales > Multivoraceae > Multivorans. Next base: position 3,474,968 of record OZ244782.1, read on the forward strand.
GGCAACCAAGAGAACAGCCGGAAGCTGCCGGCAACTTCGATCGAGTGGTAGGGCGTCGCGTGTCAGCAGGATGCAGCCGATGAGAGCTCTCGACCGCAAACTGCTGCGGGACCTCTGGAACGTGCGTTCCCAGGTGCTGGCCATCGCGCTCGTCGTGTCCTCGGGCATCGCGTTGCTCGTCATGGCCCTCGGCGTCTTCGGCTCGCTCAGCACGACGCGGGACAGCTACTACGCGCGCTACGCCTTCGCCGACGTCTTCGCCGGGGCGAAGCGGGTTCCGAACGGAATCCGGCAGCGGATCGAGGCGATTCCGGGGGTGGAAAAGGTCCAGACGCGCGTGGTCGTCGGCGTGACGCTGGACGTCGCGGGGGTTGCGGAGCCGATGAACGGCCGCCTGATCTCCTTTCCGGAACGTGGCCGGCCGGTGCTGAACGACGTCGTGCTCCGTCGCGGCCGCTGGCTCGACCCGGACCGGGCGGAGGAGGCCTTGGTCGACGAGGGATTCGCGGAGGCCCACGGGCTTCAACTCGGCGACCAGATCGCCGCGGTCGTCAATGGCCGGCGGCAACCGCTCGAGATCGTCGGCGTCGTCCTCTGTCCGGAGTACGTCTACACGATCGGTCCGGGCGAGTTCGTCCCGGATCCGAAGCGCTTCGGGCTGCTGTGGATGGGTCGGCGGCATCTGGCGACCGCATTCGAGATGGAGGGCGGCTTCAACGATGTCGCCCTGTCGTTGACCAGCACGGCGCCTGGGGTCGAGCGGGCGGTCATCACGAAACTCGACGCGCTTCTCGACGCCTACGGGGGCCTGGGCGCCATTCCGCGAGCCGATCAGGCCTCGCACTGGTACCTGCAGAACGAGCTGACGCAGCTTGAGAACATGGCGTTCATCGTGCCGACGATCTTCCTGGCCGTCGCCGCCTTTCTGCTGAACGTCGTCCTGCGGCGGACGATCGCCGTCCAGCGGGAACAGATCGCCGCGCTGAAGGCTCTGGGCTATTCGAACGCCCGTCTCGGGCTTCACTACGTCCAGTGGGCGGTCACGGTCGTGACGTTGGGCGCCGTCATTGGAATCGTGGCTGGTCTACTCCTTGCGGAGGGCATGTTGGGCGTCTACATGGAGTACTTCCGGTTCCCGTTCCTTGTCTACGAGGTGTCCATCCCGAGCATCCTGGCCGCAGTTCTGGTCAGCTTCGTTGCGGCGGGCGTCGGCGCGACGGGTGCGGTGCGGAGCGTTGTCTCGTTGCCGCCCGCCGAGGCGATGCGTCCGGCCGCGCCGGATGCCTTCCGCGTGTCTCTCTTCGAACGTCTTGGCGCGAAGAGGTTCCTGTCTCAACCGGCCCGCATGGTGCTGCGGAACCTGTCGCGTCGACCGCTCCGGGCGGTCCTGTCGATCGTCGGCATCGCCTTCGCCGGCGCGATCATGGTCGTCGGCAACGCGATGATCGACTCGATGGACGAATTGCTCGAGGTGCAGTTCAACATCGTTCAGCGACAGGACGTTGCCGTCAGCTTCTTCGAACCGGTCGAACGCGGCGCCTACCACGAACTTGTCTCGCTGCCTGGCGTATTGCAGGTCGAACCGACGAGCGCAGTCGCGGCACGGCTTCGAAACGGCAACCTGCACAAGCAGACGGCGATTCAGGGACTCGCGCCCGACGCCCGGCTGCGGCGGGTGGTCGACGTGGATTACCGGACCATCCGGCTCGATCGACCTGGACTCGTCCTGTCCAGGGTGTTGGCCGAGGGCCTCCGCGTCGAGCCCGGAGACACGTTGCTCGTCGAAGTCATGGAGGGCGCCCGGCCGGTGCGAGAGGTCGTGCTGACGGATGTGGTCGACGATCTGCTGGGGGCTGCGGCCTACATGGAGCAGGATTCGCTCTCCCGGTTGATGCGCCGGGACAATGTTCTGAACGGCGCGATGCTGAAGGTCGATCGTTCGGTCGAGGAGCGCGTGTTCTCCGAGCTCAAGGCGATGCCCCTCGTGGCCGGCGTGACGCTTCGCAGCGCAGCGCTTCAGAACATCCAGACCTACATGGTCGACAACATGTCGATGATCATGGGAATCAACCTGCTGTTCGCCGTGATCATCGCCTTCGGGGTGATCTACAACACGGCTCGCATTTCGCTCTCGGAGACGAGCCGTGAGCTGGCGAGTCTCCGGGTCATCGGGTTCACCCGCGGCGAGATCTCCTCGATCCTGGTCGGCGAGCTGACGGTACTGACCCTGGCGTCCGTTCCGCTCGGGCTCATGCTCGGATACGGCATGATCGCGGCCGCGCTCAACGCGTTCGAGAGCGAGTTGTTCCGTCTCCCGTTCGTCTTGGAGACGAAGACGTTTCTCGCCTCAACGGCGACCGTCATCGGGTCGATGGCCATCTCCGCCTGGACCGTCCGCCGCAAGCTCCACGAGTTGGACCTGGTGGCCGTTCTGAAGACACGTGAGTAGAAGGGAAGGGGCCTTTCGATGAAGGGTCGGCGTTGGGCGCTTTGGGGCGTGTTCGCGGTCGTGGCCGTCGTCGCGGTCGTCGTCGGCATCCGACCGCAGTCGGTGCCTGTCGAGCTCGCCACGGTGGAGCGAGGACCGCTCGAAGTGACGATCGACGAGGAGGGGGAGACGAGGGTCCGTGACCGGTTCGTCATCTCGGCGCCGTTCGCCGGCCGGGTGCTGCGCATCGAGCTCGAGCCGGGCGATACGGTCGTCGCCGGCGAGACCGTGCTTGCGGTCTTCCTGCCGTCGGCGCCGGTACTGCTCGACGCGCGCAGCCGGGCCGAGGCGCAGGCGGTGGTGGAGACCGCGTCGGCTGCGCTTGGCCAGGCCGAGGCGCTGTACGAGCGGGCGGCTGCCGAACTTGCGTTTGCGCGTTCCGAGGCGGCGCGCTACTTGAGTCTGAGCCGGGAGGGGATCGTGTCCGTGGAGGCGATGGAGACTGCGCAGCTTGACCTGGACACCCGGCGGGAGGCGCTCGAAGCGGCCGACTACGCGGTCCGAACCGCGCGCAGCGAACTCCAGGCGGCGCGCGTGCGGCTTCAGCGATTCTCAGCCGAGAGTGCGGACGATTCCGGCAGCTCCGCCATCCGGATCATCTCGCCGGTCTCCGGCGTCGTCCTGCGCCGTGTCCGCGAGAGCGAATCTGTCGTGCCTGCCGGCGAGGCATTGCTCGAGGTCGGCGACCCGCGGCAGATCGAGATCGTCACCGACTATCTCTCGAAGGACGCCGTACGCATGCGGCCTGCCCAGAGAGTCCAGGTTGACCGTTGGGGCGGCGACCGGCCGTTGGCAGGCCGCGTTCGTCGGGTCGAGCCCTCGGGGTTCACGAAGATCTCGGCGCTTGGCGTCGAGGAGCAGCGTGTGAATGTGGTGATCGATCTGGTCGACCCGCCGGAGACCTGGTCCGGACTCGGCGACGGTTTCCGGGTCGAGACCCGGATCGTCGTCTGGCAGAGCGACGACGAACTGAAGACGCCGACGGGCGCTCTCGTCCGCCGTGACGATGGCTGGGCGGTGTTTGCCGTCGAGGACGGCCGGGCGGCGATCAGGTCGATCCAGGTCGGGGAGCGGAATCAGCGGGAGGCCCAGGTGCTGGCCGGTCTGTCTCCAGGTCAGCAGGTCGTCGTCTATCCGAGCGACAGTCTGGAAGACGGATCCCGTGTAGAGGCCGAGCTCTGATTCGTCCCATCAGGAGGAGAGAGGGGCGATGACTCCTTCGGCAACTCGTTCAGCATCGCCATCTCTTCGTCCTGCTCGAACCCCCTCTCTGCCAACGTAGGTGACACAGCGGCCATTCGAACCGAGCTGCCAGCTGCTCGAGAGCCGGCGGCGGCTCACCTGGTTACTTGGCGATCTGAAAGGGCGCGGACCACTCCATCGAGCCCCAGCGGATCGTCAGAAGGCCGCTGTCTCCGTCCATCTCAAGCGCGCCCTCGGTCCGGTCGACCGGCTCCGCGAGTCTGCGGAAGGTCAGGGGCGTCTCGCCGGCGTCTTGCTCCGCCGTATGCATCGTTCCCCACACGTCGGCCAGATGGTTGAACACCAGTTTCCAGCCGGCGCCTTCTCGTTTCAGCCATACGCTGTAGACGCCGGGATAGGTTGGGCCGTGGTTGTGCGCGGCGATCCTTGCGTCTTCAAATGCTATGTCGGTGTCGGTCCAGAACTTGAAGGGCTTGCCGTGAACAGGTCCCAGAACCTCGCCGTGAGCCAGGTTCTCCAGCCGTTCGTAGTCCGGACCGGGAGAGGGTAGTCGGTCGAAACGCAGACGGATCGTCTGGCCGTCGACTTCCACGCGGGACAGGCCCAAGTCGTCGTCTTCACCGATCGGCTGTCGCTGGACGACAACGCCGGCGGCCTCGGCCGCATCCTTGGTTATGCCCTTCACGTCGGCGTTGAAGAACCCGGTTTCCAACTTGCCGACGAGCTCGTCTCCCTCCCGCGCGAGGTCCATTTCGACCGGTACGAGTTGACCGTCGAAGTCCAGGTTCCACTTGAGTTGAACGCCCGTCTCGGTGCTTGCGATGTTCTCGATCACGACGTCGGCCAAGCGCGCCAGATAGAAGTCGGCGCTCGCTTTTCCGTTGTCGTCGGTGAACGTGATCAGGCTGTTCAGCGAGCCTTGTTGCGTGAACACCTCGAGCACCCACTCGCCGAGAAAGGGCTCGATCTCGGTGGTGTCGGCCCGCTCGGCCGGAGCTGGTTCCGGCGGCGGCTCCTGGGACACTGCCGGGACCGCCAGCAGAAGGGCAGTCAGCAACGGCAGAACAGAGGGTCTTTGATGATTGGGTTTTCGTGCCATGCCGGGAGAACTCCTGGTGAACGGCGATTCCTGTGGACAGGTCCGGGCGTTTGCGAGGGGCGAGTCTACTAGCAGTGGAGCCGCCCCTGATTCAGAAGTAGTCCGGCATGGACGGCGGTTCCGCCGCGAAGACGCGGTCCGCCTCTTCCACTGCGGCGCCCGATCCCCGGAGGGATCCCATCGCCGCGAGGCGGCGAGCGCTCAGGTGGCCGGTATAGAGAGAGCTGAGGGCGCGGGTGTCCATCCTCAGCGTGTCGGGTCCCGCATCCAGGTCGACCCGATTCGCTTTCGCCCTGCCGCCTTCGATCTCGATCAGCCAATGGCCCGCGTTTCCGGGGAGGACGTCGTCCGTCAGGTCCAGGTCGAGCTTCGCCGTCAGAGCCGCCGGATAGCCGCGTTCGGCGAACGCCGCCCGCACGTCGACGATGCGGAGCATCCAGGTCTCGGCGATGGAGATCTCGGTCCCGAGCTCCGGCACGGCGAGGAGCAGTGGGTCGTCCAGCGGACCGTGCCAGATAGCGTACCGGGCGAGGGTACGGCAGTCCGAGAGCAGAGCCAGGATGCGCCGCGCCGCGTCGGGATTCGCTGCTTGAACGTCCCGGAGCTCCAGGTCGTACGGATATCGACCCTCCGCGCTCAGCGTGTAGACAACGTAACCGTCCATGTCGCCGTCAACTGCCGGGAGGACGTAGCCATGCACGTCCCGGCCGGCCGGGTGGTTGTGGACGCGCTGCCAGATGTGCTCGCTACGGTCGAGCCAACCCGGACGGTTCGCGGCCAGTTTCCGGTAGAACTGCGCGAGCCGGTCGGCGTCCACTTTCAGGTCGACCCGGCGAATTTCACCGCTCGCCCGGATTCGGCCCAAGCGGGCGAGCGGCAGGCGGTATTCGTAACGGTGGCCGGCAACCGCGTAGCCGGCGCGCCCGTACAGCGTGAAGGTCGTGGGATAGAGGGTCGATACCGCTACGGCGTCGTCGTACAGTTCGGCAAGCGTCGAGGCCATCAGCGACTTCGCCGCGCCCCGACCGCGAGCGGTGGGGCTGATCGCGACTCCCGCGATGCCGACGTTTCGGACGGCCCGACCTCCGAAGAACTGCCCCATGTCGTATTGGACCAGCCCGCCGATGACCTCGCCGCCGGCGCGGGCGACCCGAACGTGGTCGCGGGTTGCCCGCAGCCAGGAGATACACGCTTCGTAGGGCGTGTTGAAGGCCAGGGACTCGTGGTAGGCCAGCGCCTCCAGGTCCGCGGAGGTCCTGAGCGGACCGAAGCTGACACATCCCGTCACGTTGCCCCAAGTCTACTCGGGTGCGTGAAGTGGCTCTGGTCGGAGCTCTGACTTGCCCCATTCGAGGCACTGGGGCAGGATCTCGCTTCGTCCCGCCATGGGGAGCCCTCTTCGACGGAACTTCGGAAGTTGACGGCAATCGTCCGCACGGAGCGGCTGAGCAGGCATTTTGGCCAGGTGACGGCACTCGCCGGGGTGGACTTTGCCTGCGCCGCCGGCGAGGTGGTTGGCGTCCTGGGGCTGAACGGCGCCGGGAAGTCGACCCTGCTGCGGATTCTCGCCGGCGAACTGCTGCCCAGCAGCGGCGAAGTCACCGTGGGAGACGTCGGGTCCGGCGCCGAAGCTCGGGCGATGCGAAAGAAGGTCGGATACCTCCCCGAGGAACCGCCGCTTTACCGGGAGATGCGGGTGCGGGACTACCTGCGCTTCGTCGGCGCGTTGAACGGCGTCCCGCGACGGGAGTTGACGGAGCGGGTGAGGGTGGTTGCCGAACGGGTTCACGTAGCGGATCAGCTCGATCGGGTGATCGGCGAGCTGTCGATGGGCTACCGCAAGCGCGTCGGCATCGCTCAGGCGATTCTGCACGAGCCGGCTGTCGTGCTCCTCGATGAGCCGGTTTCGTCGCTCGACCCGGCGGAGATCGTCGGGATGCGGGAGTTGGTTCGGTCGCTCGGCGGGGCCCGCACGGTCTTCACGTCGTCGCATCACCTGCGCGAAGTCCACGAGACCTGCGATTCGATCCTGGTTCTTCACGAAGGCGAGCTCCTGGCGCACGGGTCCCAGGAGGAACTGGGCGCCCTCGCCGGTCGTCAACGGATCGAAGTCGAACTGCGCGGCGGAGCGCTGGAGGCGCGCAGAGCCCTGCCGGCCGGAACCGAGCTCGTCTCCTCGCGGGATATCGGCGGCGACGGCGGCGTCTGCGCGCTGACGCTCGACCTCGTCGCGGTGGAGCGGGAGCAGGTGGTCGCCGCGCTGGTCGGCGCCGGTTTCGGCGTGCGCCGGGTCGAGCCGCTGCGAACCGATCTCGAACGGCTGTTTCTCGACCTCGTGTCGGATCGCGGCTCGCGCTCCGGGCGGCTGGTGGATGCAGCAGGCATCGGTCCGTACGGACGCGTGCCGGCAGGAGCGACGCCACGATGAGAGCGGTCGTTCTGATCGCCGGCCGCGAGCTCCGGGCCGCCTTCGCGAGCCTCTACGGTTGGGCGATCCTCGCGCTCCTGCTGATGCTTGACGGGCTGTTCTTCAATGCATACACCCTGGGCAGCCCGCGGCCGTCGAGCGAAGTGCTGAGCCTGTTCTTCTACACGAACTTCGGCGTCACGATGGCGGCCGCCGTGTTCGTGACGATGCGCTCGTTCGCCGCCGAGCGCGAACAGCGGACGCTCGTCGTGCTGCTCACGTCGCCTGCGTCCGAGTGGCAGCTCGTCCTGGGAAAGTACTTCGGGGCCCTCGGCTTCGTCCTGTCGACCGTACTTGCCGCCTCGTACATTCCGGCGATGGTCTGGTGGAAGGGCAACCTGGAGTGGGGCCAGGCCGCGGCGGGCTATCTGGGCCTCGTCTTGGCAGCGGCGGTTTGCGTCGCCATCGGCATCTCCTGTTCGGCGCTGGCGCCCAACCAGTTGGCGGCGGGAGTCGCCGCCGGCTTTCTGGTCACGTTGCAGGTCCTCTTCTGGTTGCTGTCCGGCATCAGCGACCCGCCGCTCGATGGTGTCTTCGCGGCGATGGATCTCTATCGGGAGCACTTCGAGCCGTTCCAGGAGGGCACGGTCCAGCTGAAGACTCTGGTCTACGCGCCTTCCGTCTCCTTCCTGTTCCTGTTCGCCAGCGTCCGGGTGCTCGAGGCGCGGAGGCGGCGATGACCGGACTCCGCCGGTTCGCGCCGGTTCTTTGGCTGTTGGGCTCCGCGTTCGCGCTCGTCGGGGAGCGCTACGCCGGGTCGGACGTGCTCCGCTTTGCCTTCGATGGAGCGGGCGCGGCTCTCGCCGTCCTCGTCCTCGTGCTCTGCGCTCTCGATTCCCGCCGCACGTTCGGCTGGTACGCACTCGGAGCGGCCGGTCTCCTGGCCTATGCCGCGACCACCCGTGAGATCACCGAACGGCTCGGCTTGGTGGACGACGGCCTCGCGACCTGGCGCGCGATCTGGATTGTCGCGGCGCTGTTGTGCTGGTGGGTCGGCACGGCAACCGCCGTCGGCGCCGACTGGACTCGCTCGCGCGCCGCCGTCGACGTCGAACCGCGCCGGGTTCGGGCGGCGGCCGCTGCCATGTCGAGCTTCGCGCTCGCCACGGCCTGGGTGTTCGCGCTGAACTACACGGCCGGCGAGCGGGACCGGCTCTGGGAGTGGAGCGCCCGCAATCGACCGCGGGCCTCCCAAGCAACGCTCGACCTGGTCGCGGGCCTCCGCGAGCCGGTCGAGCTCGTCCTCTTCTTTCCGCCTGCGAACTCCGTGCTCCGGCGAATCGACCCCTACGTGAGGGAGCTCGAGGGCGCGGGCCCCGTCGAGGTCACGGTGATCGATCACGCTCTCGAACCGGCTCGGGCCGCGGACCTGGGCGCGCTCGAAAACGGCGTCCTGTTCGTGGTTCGCGGCGACGACGAACGGCGGATCGACCTGGGTACGGACGATGAGCGCGCGAAGACTCGGATCGGTTCGCTCGACCGCGATCTGCAGGAAGCGCTGCTTGAGATCGGCCGCGAACGTCGTACCGTCCATCTCACGGTTGGCCACGGCGAGCGGAGAGAGTACGGCGGAGACGACGGCGTTCCGGGGCTGCGCAACGCTCACGCCATTCTGCGAGCGCTGAACGTGAGTACCCGCGAGCTGCCGGTGACCGACCTCGTGGCTGGTCTGCCGGCCGACACACGATTCGTCGCCGTTCCAGGACCCAGACAGCGGTTCCTTCCCGAGGAGGTGGACAGCCTTGTCCGGTTCTGGCGGCAGGGCGGATCCCTGCTGCTGCTGCTCGAGCCCGACGTCGACCATGGGCTAGGCGCGCTGCTGGCTGAGCTGGGGATCCGTCAGATGACGGGTACGGTCGCGAACGCGCGTTATCACCTGCGGAGGGACGGCGGGCCGAGCGACCGACGTTTGCTGTTGACGAATCGCTTCGGCAGCCACCCGACGGTCAGCGACCTGTCGCGGGCGGCGCGTCGGATCGGCCTGGTGCTTGAAGGCGCCGCCGGACTCGAAGGGGTCGCGGGCGCCCAGTCGCGTACCGCTGCGCTCGTTCGACCGATGGCCGGGAGTTGGCTTGAGACGAGCGGCGACTTTGAGCACGACCGCCAGGCGGAGGCGACGCCGGTCGAGGCGCTGGCGATGGCGTCCGTCCGCGAGGCGAAGGGAGAGGACGATGACGACCCGCGCGCCGAGAGCCGGGCCGTCGTCATCGGCGACGTCGATCTGCTGGGCGATGACTACGTCTACGCGACGGCCGGGGGCGTCATGTCCGCCAACGCGAAGCTGCTGCTCGACGCCTACGCCTGGCTGGCCCGCGAAGGCGAGTCGGCGGTGGCGAGCGTGCCGGGCGACGACGATCCGCCGCTCCAGCGAAGTCGCGGCGAGGCGATTCGCTGGTTCCTCGGCACCGTATTCGGTGTCCCGGCGTTCGTCCTGCTCGTCGGTTTTCTCACCGTCCGTCACCGGCGGCGGGGCGGCGTGGGGGCCATCGCGGAGAGCGGGGGCGTGTCGTGAACTCGGGTTCGCCGTGGCGGTCGACCTGTTTCCACCTGACGCTCCTTGGGCTGACGTTGGTCGGCGCCTGGCTGACCTTCTCTCGACCGTTCGACGACGACCCGACGGCGGCAACACGCGTCGTCGTCGTCGACGCGGCGGAAGGCGACGTCGAGCGGTTGGTTTGGGAACGCGGCGAGCAGCGGCTCGACATCGAATCCCGCTGGGACGACCGCGGCCGCTGGTTTCTCGGCGTCGACGGCGCGGGCGGCAGGTTCAACGGCGGGCAGGAGGTGGCGGCCATCTTCCGCGCGCTCGAGCCGCTCCGCGCGCTGCGGGTGATCGACGAGGTGACGGCGACGAAGCGGGAAGAGCTCGGGCTGGCCGGCGGCGACCGGCCCTCGGAATCGTTGAGTCTGAGGATCGGCGGCCGGGAGGTGCGTTTCCGGTTCGGCGACAGTCCCTTCGGCGCGAGTGACCGCTATGCGATTCGAGAAGGCGCTGCGGACGACGGCGGTCCGTTCGCGGCCGAGACGACCGGCCGCGTGCTCGTCCTGCCGTCTCAAGTCGTCGCCGGACTCGCGGGCGGCGCCTCGTTGCTGATGGAGCGGCGGTTGCTCGAGGCGGCGCGTCCGGAAGTGGAGGCGATGACGCTCGAGCGGCCGGTCGGCGCGAACGGCGCCGCGCCGCTTCGCATCGTCCAGCGGAACGGTGCGAGCCTCGCCGACACGCACTGGACCCTGGATGGCTCGGATGTGGTGGAGACGGAAGTCGGCGCCTGGGTTGACAAGTTCTTCCGTCTGTCCGCGGCTGGCTATCGCGGCGGCGAGCCAGCGCCGAATTGGCGGTTCGAAGCCCGCGTTACGGTCGAGGCGCGCGGTTCGAGAGACGCAGCAGTCGATATCTGGTCGGCGTCGACGGCGGCGTCAGGGGCGGACGCAGCTTCGGGAACGGACGAGGCCGACGCGTCGGCCGTCGGCGCCGACGGCTTGGATCAGATGTGGTTCGCTCGCTCGCCGTTCACCCGGCTGGTCGTCGAGCTCAGCCCGTCGCTCGCAGAGGAAGTCACCGCCGATCTGGACGATCTCCTGCCCATGGGTCGCTGACGTAGACTCCGGCGCCGATGGACACAGGTATCTTCATGTTTCCGACCGGCGAGTCGATTCGCCCCGACGAGCTCGGCGCGGAGGTCGAAGCGCGCGGCTTCGAGTCGCTCTGGTTCCCGGAGCACACCCACATTCCAACGTCTCGGCGGACGCCGTTCCCCGGCGGCGGCGAGCTTCCCCCCGAGTACTCGCGGACGTACGACCCGTTTGTCGCGCTGACCGCGGCGGCGGCGAGGACGAAGACGATCAAGCTCGGCACGGGCATCTGCCTGATCATCGAGCGCGACACGATCACGACGGCCAAGGCGGTCGCGAGCCTCGACGTACTGTCCGGCGGCCGCTTCATCTTCGGCATCGGCGGTGGTTGGAATCGCGAGGAGATGGAGCACCACGGCACGGACTATCCCTCGCGCTTCGCGAAGCTCGAGGAGCAGGTCGAGGCGTTCAAGACGATCTGGACGGAGGACGAGGCGGAGTTTCACGGTCGCCACGTGGACTTCGAGCCGATCTGGTCCTGGCCGAAGCCCGAGCAGAAGCCCCATCCACCGATTGTGCTCGGGGGCGGCACCGGCTACACCCGCCAGCGCGTCGTCGATCACTGCGACGGCTGGTTGCCCATCGGCCGCTCGACCGAGGCGGTGCTTGAGGGAATCGAGGACCTGAAGGCGCGCGCGGCCCGTGCCGGTCGCGCGCTGGAGACGATCTCGATCAGCGTCTTCGGTGCGCCGCCGCGGTGGGAAGTGCTCGACGCATACGCCGAAGCGGGGGTCGACCGTGTCATCCTCCCGCTGCCTCCAGAAGGCAGGGAGAAGGCGTTGCCGCGGCTCGACGGCTACGCCGCGCTGGGCGCCTGATCGGCCGTCGGACCCGCTCCGCTCCGAGCCTCGTCAGTAGTTCAGCTCCTCGCCTTCGGACCTCGCGATGACGGCAGCGCCGACGGAGTCGGACGTGATGTTCACCATCGTCCGATACATGTCGAGCGGACGGTCGACGCTGAGCATCAGACCGGCGAGAGCGTACGCCTCGGGCGTCGTCAGGTCGATCGCTTCGAGCACGATGAAGATCATGACGAGGCCGGCCGAGGGAATCGCGGCGGCGCCGACCGATGCGAGCAGCGCCGTCAGCACGACGACGAGCTGCGTGTAGAACGAGAGTTCGACGCCGAGGGCCTGAGCGATGAAGAGCGCTCCGACGCACTCGAAGAGGGCGGTGCCGTCCATGTTCACTGTCGCGCCCATCGGGGTGACGAAGCTGGTCACCCGGTTCGACGCGCCGACCTTCTCCCGCAGGCACTTCATCGTCATCGGCAGGGTGGCGGCCGAGGAACTCGTCGAGAAGGCCATCGCCATGGCGGAAGCCATCGCCCGGTAGTGATCGAGGGGGTTCTTCCGAGCGAGCAGGCTGAACAACAGCGGCAGGACGACGAACAGGTGGAGGGTGAGACCAGCTGCGATGGTCAGCATGTACTTGCCGACCTGCTCGAATACGTCGAGGCCCATCTGGCTGACCGCGCGGGCGAGCAGGGCGAAGACGCCGATGGGCAGCAGGCGGATGACCCAGGTCGTCACCTTCATCATCGCCTCGAAGCCGGCGCTGAACCCCTGGCGAAGCAGGTCGCCGGGTTTGCCGCGCATCACCCCGATGGCGGCGCCGAGCACGATCGAGAAGAAGATGAGCCCGAGGATGTCGCCCGCGGCCGCCGCCCCGACAGGGTTGTCGGGGACGAGGCGCTGGATGATGTCCGCCATCGAACCGGGGGTCTGCAGATCGTCCGGCGTGAGCGGGTCCAGGCCCTCGGGCATGACGAGACCCCTTCCGGGGCGTATGCTGTTCGCCAGCACGAGGCCGACCAGGATCGCCATGAAACTGCTCAGCGTGTACCAGAGGAGCGTCTTTCCGCCCAGCCGACCGATCGACCTGCCGTCTCCGATGCCGGACACGCCGTGGACGATCGAGGTGAAGATCAGGGGCACGATGACCATCCTGAGCAAACGCATGAAGAGGTCGGCCAGCCATGAGATCCAGCCCACCTCGCCGAAGACCAGGGCGAAGCACAGCCCCAGCGCCATTCCGATGAGTACCTGCCAGTGAAGTGCGAGTTTCATGACGGCGCAGGCTAGCACGCGCAAGCGGCGGGCTCGCCGGCCGTCTTGGCGTCGTCGGAGTTTCCTCGCGCTGGCAGCCGGCCTCGTGGCGGCGGGTCTTGTCGCGAGCTGCGGCAGCGTCCGCTACTACTCCCAGGCGGTCTGGGGTGGCGCCGATGTCCTCGTCAAGCGACGGTCGATCGACCGCCTGCTCGAATCGAGCCGCGCCCAGGTGCTCTCGGCCGCGATCCGCGGGCAACTGCGCCTCACACAGGAGATCCGGGATTTTGCCAGTCGCGAGCTCGCGCTGCCGGACAACCGGAGCTATCGAAGCTACGCCGACCTGGGCCGGCCCTACGCGGTCTGGAACGTAGTCGCCGCGCCCCGGCTCAGCCTGGAACCGAAGACGTGGTGCTACCCGTTCGCCGGATGCGCTGCCTACCGCGGCTACTTCAACGAGCGCACCGCTCGGCGTCTCGGCGATCGATTGGCCGCCGATGGCTACGACGTGCGCGTCGGCGGCGTGGCGGCGTACTCGACTCTCGGTTGGTTCGCGGATCCGGTGCTGAGTACGTTTCTCGACTATGCGGAGGCGGACCTCGCGGCCCTCATCTTCCACGAACTCGCCCATCAGGTCGTCTACGTGAGGGACGACAGTGCCTTCAACGAGTCCTTCGCTACCGCAGTCGAGGTCGAGGGCGTTCGCCGGTGGCTCGGTTCGCTGGGGCGCGACGAGGAACTCGCCGCTTTCGAGAACGGTCGGCGGCGACGCCTTGACCTGAACGCGTTCCTGTTCGAGGTGCGTACGGAGCTCGCGTCCATCTACGAGAGCAAGGACAGCGACGAGCGGAAGCTCGCCCGAAAGGCGGAGCTGTTTCGGGCCTTGCCCTCCCGCTACCGGCGTGAACTCGTCCCTTCCTGGCGCGCGGCGAGCGTCGACGCAGGCGGGGAGTCGAGCCTTGGCAGTTGGCTTTCGCGGCTGAACAACGCGGACCTCGCGGCGGTCGCGACGTACAACGACCACGTGCCGGCCTTCCGGGCCCTGCTCGACTCTGCGGGGGGCAGTTTCCCCGCCTTCTACGCGAAAGTGGAGCGGCTGGCGGACCTCGAACCGGGGGAACGGCGCCGTGTCCTCGAGACGCTCGTCGTCAACGATCCAGAACCGCCCGCGCCAGATCCGGAAAGTCGGTGAAGACGCCGTCGACTCCGAGCTCGAACAAGTGGCGTTCCAGTTCCGCGAGGTGGCTGGCGTAGCCCTCCGGCACGTCGTCGGCCCGGAAGGTGTATGGGTGGACGGTCAGGCCGGCGGCGTGGGCCCACTCGATGAGCTCGGGTTGCCGCTCGAGCATCGTCTTCGCCGGGCCGATGCCGTCGGCGAACGCGGTCACGCCGGCGATTCCCTCGGCGCTCAGGAAGGGCTCGACCTGCTCGACCTCGGCCATCAAGAACACTTGAGGCAGTTCGGATCCCAGATCGCGCAGGCGCCGAAGACTCTCTTCCTCGAAGCTCTGGACGAAGACCGGCGCGCCGCGCTCCCCGTAGCCGTACCGGTCGAGGACTCCGAGCAGGACCTCTTCCATCGGCAGGCCCTCGGTGCGGTGCCACGCCGGCGCCTTGAGTTCCGGGTAGATCCCGACGGTTCTGCCGGTACGTTCGTTCAGCCCTTGGACCAACTCGACCATCTCGGCGAAGGAGGGCACGCCGAAGCGGCTCCTTCCCTGGGGAAACCGGCTGCTCAGGCGTTCTTCGGCCTCGAGTCCCCTGATTTCGTCGAGCGAAAAGTCGGCGGCGTACCAGCGGCCGTCGTCGCGGGCGCGGTCGGGAAAGACCTGCTCGACGTTGGTCGTCGCTTCCAGGTGGATGTCGTGCAGGCAGATCAGCTGGCCGTCCCGGGTCAGAACGAGGTCCGGCTCGATGTAGTCGGCGCCCATGCCATGAGCGAGGGCATAGGCCGGAAGGGTGTGCTCGGGTAGATAGCCGCTGGCGCCGCGGTGGGCGATGACGATCTTGGCAGGCGACGTCACGGCATCCTCCGAGGCCCCGTCGTCGTCGTCCCTTGGAGCAGCAAGCGCCGCCAGGAACAGAAGCGTTGCTGCAGCCAGCGGCATCGCTGCGAACGCTGCCAGGGCTCCTCGGTTCACCTTGCGGTTCGAGGCCGGCCGGCCTCCGGGTTGGGTATCGCTCTGTCGGCCAGGGCCTCGACCTCGACGCGAGCGTCGTTGAAGCAGGCCCCCGCTCCGATGTCCGTCAGCGTGTCCGGGGCGAGGGCGCAGGCGTTCGTCCCTGACTCCGTGCTCTTCGCCCAGACCCCCTTGGGAAACAGGGCCACCCCGGGCTTGAGGTTCGCGTTCAGGCGGACGCGGCAGCGGACCTCGCCGTACTCGTTGAACACCCGCGCTCTCGGCTTGTCGGCCCCCAGACCGCGCGCGGCGGCATCGTCCGGGTGCATCTCCAGGTGAACCTGGCCGGGCCGCAACTGGCCGAAGGTCGAACTCACCGTCTGCGGCACGGAAGGAGAGATGAGGGCGAGCGGATAGCGGCCGTAGCCGGGCTCGGGATGGAAGGCGTAAAGCCCCTTCGCGGCTTCCGCGTCGAGCGAGCTCGGGCAGAGATGGACCTTCCGGTCGACCGTATGGGGGAAGACGTCAACGAACTGAACGGGCCGGGCGCCCGCCGCAGGCGCCACGATTTCCCCTTCGCCGAGACGCCTTGCTCGTTCCCGGCCGAGGACCGCGCTCCGCCATTCCGCCTCCGAGCGCGGGTCGCCGTCCTCAAGCAGGCGAAGTCGACGCGCGAGTTCGCCGAACACCAGGTTGTTCGGGCGGGCCTCGCCGACGGCCGGGACGACCGGCCTCGTGTCGTGCAGCACCATCGCGCCGTAGCCCATCGCGACGTCGTCGTGCTCCAGGAAGGTCGTTGCCGGCAACACGAGGTCGGCGTAGGCCGCGGTGTCCGTCATCACCTGGTCGAAGACGACGGTGAACAGGTCCTCCCGCACCAGGCCGCTCCGGACGAGCTCCTGGTTCGGCAGTGTCGCGAGCGGGTTCGCGTTGTAGACGAACAGCACCTTGACCGGAGGGCCGGAGATCGCGTTCGGGTCGGTCAATACCCGGCCGACGTGGTTCATGTTCACGATCCGCGTTCCGGGCGACGGTTCGTGTCGGCCGATGTCCTGGAACGCGCGGCTGTTGCTCATCGTGTAGCCGCCGGCGCGGACCTTGAACTTGCCGGCCACCGCGGGCAGGGCGAGAATCGCCGCAACCGCCGAGCCTCCGTTCCGGTTCCGCTCGACTCCCCAGCCGCAACGGATGACGGCCGGCGAGGACGAGCTGTAGAGCTCGTAGCAGCGGGCGATGTCCTCCTTCGGGACTCCGGTGACCTCCGCGGCGCGCTTGAAGCTCCAGGGCTCGGCGCGTCGGCGGAGCGCATCCACGCCGGTCGCGTGTTCGCCCAGGAACTCGAGGTCCGCATCGTCGCGGCGGAAGAGCTCGCGATGGAGCGCGAGCGCAAGACACAGGTCGGTACCGGGCCGCGGCTGAAGGTGGAGATCCGCCTGCTTCGCCAACGGCGTGCGCCGCGGGTCGACGACGACGAGCTTGCCGCCGGCGGCCTGCGCCGCGCGCAGGATGGGCACGAGGTGGATGCCGGTGGAGGAGGGATTCGCGCCCCAGACGACGGCAAGGGAGGCTTGTTCGTAGTCCTCCAGCGCCACCCCGGCCATCTTCCCGTAGAGCCCCTGGGCGGCGGCCGTGCTGGGCGCCGCGCAGACGGTACGCGCGAGCTGGGAGGCGCCGAACCGGCGGAACAGGACCGCGTCCGCCGTATCCTGCGTGAGCAGGCCATTCGACCCGCCGTAGCTGAGCGGCAGCACGGACTCGCCGCCGAAGGCCGTCTTCGCCTCCCTCATCCGCCGGGCGACCAGGTCGAGAGCGGCATCCCAGGGGATCCGCTCGAACCGCCCCTCGCCCTTTGCGCCGACCCGCCGGGCCGGATGGAGCAGGCGGTCCTCGCCGTACAGGTGCCGCGAGATACGGCCGACCTTCGAGCAGATGAAGCCGTTCGTCAACGGGTGCGCAGTGCCGGGGGGCGCCGCCCGCACCTTCGTGACGCGGCCGTCCTCGACTTCGACCTCGAGCGAGCAGGAATCCGGGCAGTCGAGGGTGCAGGCGGTCTGGTGGATCGTCGGGCCGTCTGGCGCGGGAGATGAGGGGGCGGCGAGCGTCATCGGCAAGAGCGTATACCCCGCAGCTCTCAGTTCGCGGCGCGGAACTCGAGCAGGAGGTCGCGCAGGCGTTCCGCTCCCTCCATCGGCATCGCGTTGTAGAGAGAGGCGCGGAAGCCGCCGACGCTGCGGTGCCCCTTCAGCGCGACGAGGTCCCTTTCGGCCGCGGCGGCGACGAACGCCGGCTCGAGTTCCGTGCGACGGAGCCGGAAGGTCACGTTCATCCGGGAGCGGCTCCCAGGCTCGGCGTGGGGAACGTAGAACTCGCCGGCATCGCGATCCAGGACGTCGTAGATCAGCCCGGTCTTCGCTCTCGCCTGCGCGGCAGCCGCCTCCAGACCGCCGACCTCGTCGCGCAGCCAGCGGGTGACGAGCAGGAAGACGTAGACGCCGAAGACGTTCGGTGTGTTCAGGCGGGATCCTCTCTCTGCATGGCGCCGGTAGCTGAGCGTGGAGTGCACGTCGCGGCCGCAGCGCTCGAGCAGGCGGTCCGACACGATGACCACGGTCAAGCCGGCAGGCCCCGCGTTCTTCTGAGCGCAGGCATAGAGCAGACCGAAGTCGCCGACCGGGACGGGGCCGGAGAGGAAGTCGGAGGAGACGTCGCATACGCGGGGGGCGTCACCGACCGTCGGGGGCATGTGGAACTGGACTCCCTGGATCGTCTCGTTCGAGGTGTAGTGAACATAAGCCGAGGCCGGGGGCAGGTCGAGTTCTCCGTCGGCCGGAACGCGGACGTAGTTCCCTCTGCTCTCCTCGCTGCCGCCGTCCCAGGCGACGTGGACGCTGCCCTCGCGGCGCGCTTCCGCTGCCGCCTTCGCGCCCCAGGAGCCGGTCAGGATGTAGGTTGCCGGCAACTCGCTCTGGCGGAGGAGATTCATCGGAATCATCGAGAACTGGAGCTGGGCGCCGCCCTGGAGGAAGAGCACCCGATAGTCGTCCGGGACGTCCAGCAGTTCGCGGAGGTTGGATTCCGCCTCGGCGAGGATGTCGTCGAACGTCTCGGAGCGGTGGCTGATCTCGAGGATCGAACTGCCGACGCCGGGAAGCGCAATCAGATTGCGCTGGACGTCTTCGAGTACGCGAAGCGGCAGCACCGCCGGACCCGGCGAGAAGTTGAACACCCGTCGGCCGGGCGCGCGCGGGGCAACGGTTCGGGAGTCGCGGGTCGGTTTCATCAATGCAGGTGGGGTAGCGGACGGGTCGGGTGGAGACGCCAGGGGCGCGAATCGTACCCCGCGGAGGTGCGGGAAGCGCGGGGCTGGTTTGGGTCGGCGGCGGGGCGCGCCGGGCGTCTACCGCCGAGCGGTCAAGAGCGCGGACCCGGCGATGACGACGAACAGGAGGGCGCCTCCGCCCCAGACCAGGAGGGGCGACGCGCCGTCGTCCGTGTCCGGGACGTGTTCGTTTCCCGTGCCATCGAAGAACTCCGTGTACTCTGCCGCCCCGTCGACCGGCGGGCGAGCCGCAGCGATGGCGGTTTCGTCTTCCGGCAGGCCCAGGCCGCCCTCCGCGATGATCCGCTCGACGGTGTGGACGAGGTTCCAGATCTCGTCCCGGCTGTAGGCGTCGCGGTAGCCCGGCATCGCCGTTCCGTCCATGCCGATGTACAGCCGAGCGTAGAGATCGCGGTTGCCGGCGCCGCCCTTGAAGACGCCGTCGACGATGTTCGTCGGCAGGGTGTGGTTCCCCTCGAAATCGGGCATCGGATCGTGCCGCAGCCTGCTGCCGTTCGGGCCGTGGCAGGAGGCGCAGGCTTCCAGATAGAGGCGCTCTCCGCTCGCCCGGCGCTCCTCGTCGAACGGCGGTTCCGGCGGGATCTCGATCGTCGGGCCGGGCGTCGTCCGCCGCGCGAACTCCGCTTCGGCCTGAGCGGCGGTCAACTCGCCGGCGCCGACCCGACGGTCGAGCCCTTCCCGAATGGCGTTCAGGCTGAAGCTCCGCACGTAGCGCGCCATCGCTTCGATCTCGGCGTCTGGAACCTGCCCCCAGCCGGACATCCCCGTGCCCGGCATGCCCCGGCGGATCGTCTCTTCCAGGTCCCGGTCGGAAGGAACCCCGTTCTCCGTCGTCGCCAGCTTGAACCGCCCCGACTGGAAGCTCCGTGGCCGTTCACCGGTCGTGAAACTGAACTTGCCGAGCCCGTCTCCCGTTTCGCCGTGGCACTCGCGGCAGTAGCGGAGAAAGGCCTGGCGCCCGAGGTCTGCGTCCATCTCCAAACCGCCCGACTCCGAGTCCTGGAGCGAGGCGGCCATCGTTCCGGCAGTCAGGACGAGGGTCAAGAGGAGCAGCATCGCGAGCCGGCGGGCGTAGGGTAGACCGGTCTTCAGGTCTGGTCTACGGGAGGACAGAGATGACAACAGTCGGAATCCTATGAAGCGAACGGCTTCCGGAACTGTTGCGAGCCGTGGAACGGGGCGAGGTCGTGACGATAACGCGGCGCGGCGCGCCTGTCGCTCGGATCGTTGGCGTGGACGGGCGACGATGAAGAGGCGACAACCGCGGTCATCGAGTGGGTCAGGGCGGCGCGGAGCAGGCGGCCTTCCGTGACGACCGAGGAAACCTTGACTGCCCGCGACGGGAGTCGCCGCTTCTAGCGATCACGAGGGTCGATTCGCCGGCAAACTTGCCGGCGAACTTGACGCTGCTACCCGGCGCGCTTAGACTCGCCCGCGATGTGGGAGAGTTTCGACGATCCGGAAAGGCGCTCAGGCCTTGAGCGAGCGGGCTGCCGCTTCGTTGGGGGAACGCATTCCAGCCGGACGATCATGCTGGCGGACCTGGCGGAGCTCTTCGCCGCCGTGCCGCCCGACGCGGGCGTGGAGGCCTACGCAGCGGCCATCGTGGAAGAGAATGCGTTGGGGAAGCAGACGGCAGCGACCAGGCGGCACAGCCTCCAGCGGCTCCGGGAGCTCTACACGTTCGACCCGCGGGTGCCCCTCTTCCGCGTGTTGCGCCGGCTCTGGGACGTCGATGTGGCGGGCAGGCCCCTTGTCGTGCTGCTTGCAGCGACGGCTCGCGACCCGCTGCTGCGGCTGGCTGCCCCGGTTCTCGTCGAACTGCCGCCCGGCCGCGAGCTCGTCCGCTCCGTACTCCTGGAGCGACTTCGGCCGGCATTGGGCGAGAGGCTGAACGCGGCTTCTCTGGACAAGCTGGCGCGGCATCTGGCGAGTTCCTGGACGCAGGCCGGGTTGCTGGAGGGTCGCGTCAGGAAGGTCCGCGTTGCCGCCAGACCGACGCCCGGCGCCGTCGCACTTGCTCTGTGGCTTGGGTGGCTGGGAGGTCGCGGGGGCGGCGCTTTGCTCGACTCGTCGTGGGCTCGCTTCCTCGGGCGGTCCGGCGCATCCCTTCTGCCGCTCGCTCTCGCAGCCTCCCAGCTGGGTCTGATTCGGGCCCGAGCCACCGCGGACATCATCGAGATCGACCCGAGGTCGCTGGATCCGGTCGTCCGGCCCGGCGGCGGGGGCGTCGCAACGGGAGCCGGCGGGTGACGAAGTCCCGGATGGAGAGGCTCGCCCGCGCCTACGAGCGGCACATTGCGGCGCCGTGGCGGCGGACGCTTGCCGGAGCTCAACGGGTGATCTTCGTTGTCTACGCGAAGGAGATGGAGCGCGCGCTCCGCGCCAGGATCGGTGAGTTCGAGCAGGCGACCCGCGCCGCCGGTCACGACTGGGCCCTGGTCGACTGCACGTCGTGGTTCGCGGAGTGGATGGCCCGGGAAGAGTATTGCGACGCCTACTTCGAGGATCCGTCTCTGCTCGAGCTGAAGCTCGATGGCGAGTTCCGCGTGGAAGCGGCGCAGAAACTCGTCATCGCGCTGGAGAAAGCGGGTGAGGACGATGTCGTCGCGCTTCTGGGCGTGGCCTCCCTGTATGGCTTTCTCCGGGTGTCGGATCTGATCCGGGCCGTCGAGCCCGCCGTCCGGGGCCGGCTCGTCGTGTTCTTTCCGGGCACGAAGAACGAGAACAACTTCCGCCTGCTGGACGCCCGGGACGGCTGGAACTACTTGGCTCAGGCGATCACGCTGCACGACGAAGGGGTGAACCTGCGATGAAGATCCACGAGATGCTCGAGCGCGACCCGCGGGGCGCCCGTCTGGCGAACAACGGCCAGGCCCGCATCGACGTCAGCAGCGACCCGGAGTTGAAGGTGCTGCGGGAGGAACTCTCGTCCTTCGTCTGCGACGGGCGCTTCGGCGATGCCCTCCAACGAATCCTCGACCGCTACCTGAAGAACCTCGACGCGGAACGGCAAGACGGCGCCTGGATCAGCGGGTTCTTCGGCAGCGGCAAGTCCCACTTGCTCAAGATGGCCGCCCATCTTTGGGAGAACACGGCGTTTCCGGACGGTGCCACGCCCCGCGGCCTGGTGGAGAGCTCCCTGCCTCAGGACGTTCACGCCGCGCTCCGTGAACTGGACACCCGGGCCAAGCGGGCGGGGCTTCCCCCGGCGGCAGCTGCAGGCACGCTCCTCGGCGGCAACGGCCAAGTGCGCCGCGACGTGCTCGGCATTCTCCTGCGCGCACGCGGCTTGCCGGACCAGTACGCCCAGGCAAGATTCTGTTTCTGGCTGCGAGAGGAGGGCGCCCTCGCCGCGGCCCAGGCGGCGGTCGAGGCACAGAAGCGCAACTGGCTGCGCGAACTGAACAACCTCTACGTCAGCCCTGTTCTGGCGAAAGCGGTCATCAATGCCGTGCCCGGCTTTGCACCGGACCAGGGGGCCGCGTTGAAGGCCCTGCGCGCCCAGTTTCCGCCGGGCGGCGCGGACATCACGACGGAGGAGTTCGTGGAAGCCGCCCGCCTCGCTCTTTCGGACGGAGACGAAGTCCCGCACACCGTGCTTGTTCTCGATGAAGTGCAGCAGTACATCGGTGTCGACGAAGACCGATCCTCGGCGATCACCGAGCTTGCCGAGGCGATTCAGACCCGCTTCGACAGCAGGGTGATGCTCGTCGGCGCCGGCCAGTCGGCGCTCTCGGCGAACACGCCGCACCTCGGCAAGCTCCGTGACCGCTTCGTCATCCGCGTGGAGTTGACGGATGCCGACGTCGAGGCGGTGACGCGCCGGGTTCTTCTCGGCAAGAGGCCGAGCGCCGTCCTCGAGATCGAGGAGCTCTTCGAGGCTCATTCTGGCGAGGTCGCCCGGCACCTGCGCGGCACGCGGCTGGCCGGCCGCGAGGAGGACCGCCGGCATCGCGTGGGCGACTACCCCCTTCTGCCGACGCGCCGCCGCTTCTGGGAAGCGTGCTTCCGGGCCGTGGATATCGGCGGCGGGCACAGTCAGCTCCGTTCGCAGCTCCGCATTCTTCACGATTCGCTGGAGGCGCTTGCCCCGCGGGATCTGGGAGCGGCCATCCCGGCTTCGGACCTTTTCGACGCGCTGGCGGCCGACATGGTCAGCACCGGCGTTCTCCTGGGCGAGCTCGACACCCGGATTCGCCGGCTGGACGACGAAACAAAGAGGGGCCGCCTCCGCCGCGACCTCTGCGGCCTCGCCTTTCTGATCGGCAGGCTGTCCCGGGAAAAGGCAGTCGATACGGGGGTGCGCGCCACCGCCTCGACCCTGGCGGACCTGCTTGTGGACGACATCGCGCGCGACGCGTCGGCGTTTCGAAGCGAGGTGCAGGTGGAACTCGAATCCCTCGCCGACGAGGGGACGCTGCTCAAGGTCGGCGACGAGTATCGGATCCAGACGACGGAAGGCGCCGAATGGGACCGCGCTTGGCGTGAACAGCTGCGGGCGATGCGGCAGGACGAGGTGGAGGCGGCCCGGCTGCGGAACGAACTGCTCGGCGAGCGCGTCGCAGCGGACGTCGCTTCCATCCGCTTCTTCCACGGCGATTCGAGGGTTCGCCGGACCCTCAGGCTCCACGTCGGCGACCAGCCGCCGCCCGCCGACGACCAAGTGGTGGCAGTCTGGCTGCGCGACGGCTGGTCTTGCCGCCTGAAGGAGGTGGAGACGGCGGCACGGCAGGCCGGGGCGCAGGATCCGACGTTGTTCGTCTTTCTGCCCCGGGCGAACGCCGACCAGTTGCGGGACCGCATCCTCGGCGCGGCGGCGGCCACGCGCGTTCTGGAACTCAAGGGAGACCCGTCCGGGCGGGAAGGGCACGACGCCCGGGACGGCATGGCGAGCCGTCGCGACGAGGAGGTCCAGCGGCGGGATGGGCTGCTTCTCGACGTCCTGACTGCCGCCAGGGCCTTCCAGGGCGGCGGCGCCGAGCTCTTCGCGGACAACCTGCGCGCCAAGCTCGAGAACGGCCTGCGGGCCTCCGTGGAACGGCTGTTCCCGGAGTTCGACAAGGGCGACCACCGCTCCTGGGAACTCGCCCTGCGCCGAGCCCGCGAAGGCGCGGACAAGCCGCTCCAGGCAGTCGGCTGGGAGCGGGACACGGCCGAGCACCCGGTGGCTCGCGACGCACTCGCCGCCGTCGGCGGCGGCAAGCGTGGCGGGACGATTCAGCAGGAGATGAAAGCGGCGCCCCGGGGCTGGCCCCAGGACGCGGTCGACGCGGTGCTCATTGCGCTCCACCGGAGCGGACATCTCCTGGCGGAGCGGAACAGCGCGCCGGTCGCCCCGGGCGCGCTC
The DNA here is from genome assembly GCA_965219625.1 of Candidatus Multivoraceae bacterium. Taxonomy (GTDB): domain Bacteria; phylum Acidobacteriota; class Thermoanaerobaculia; order Multivoradales; family Multivoraceae; genus Multivorans. The sequence goes on from OZ244782.1 coordinate 3,498,716, forward strand.
GACCAGGCCGCCGTAAAGAGTGCGGAGTTCCGGCGGGAGAAGGTCGTGCTGGCCGCGACGGAACGCATCGCCCTGCGCGGTCTCTTCCAGGAACTCGGGATCCGCGCCCGAAGCGGGGAAGAGGGGCAGGTTGCGCGCGCCTTTCTCGACGCCTTGCGCGAGTTGGCCGAATCCGCTGGCGGCGAGGCGCCGTTGCCGCCCCGGCCGGACACGTCCTTCATCGGGGATCTCACGCAGCTTGCCGGCGCCGAGCAGCTGGCCGCCATCCACGAACGGCAGGAGAGCATCCGCGAGTCGATTGCGGAGTGGAAGGCGCTGGCCGAACGGAGAGAGAGCCGCGAGTCCCTCTGGTTGCAGGCGACCCGCCTGCGGCGGCATGCCCGGGACCTTGCGGAGTCAGAGGCACTGGAGGGGGAGTTTGAGGCCATCGAAGAGCGGCGCTCGCTACTCGAAGAGACCGACGGCTTGGCGCCGCTCGCGGGCAAGCTGACGGGCGCTCTGCGAAAGGCGGTCGGAGCACGGCGAAAGGAACTCGCGGCCGCCCTCGCCGACGTTCGGGAAGAGCTGGACCGCGATGCGACTTGGCAGCGCCTGGACCAGAACGACCAGGAGCGAATCCTCCGGCGCTGCCACCTCGAACCTCTCACGGCCCATCCGATCGCCACTCCCGGCGAGCTTCTGGACAACCTGGAGGAGCGCCCGCTCTCCGCATGGCAGGCGGAAGTCGACGCCGTCCGCGAGCGCTCCGCCCGTGCACTGGCCGAAGCGGCCGAGCAACTGCGCGCCGACGCCGGCCAGTTGCCGACAAGCGTCACCCTCCGCCGCGGCACTCTCGCCGACGAGGCCGCCGTCCGGGCTTGGTTGCAAGAGCAGGAGGAGAAGCTCCTGGAGGCGGTGCGGAAGGGGCCGGTGATTCTCCGGTGAGTGCTTCGTTGTTGGATAAGGTGACAAGATATGTGTTTAGTTGACGAGAGACGTCAGATTATCCTAATCTCAGTCGATCGCTGGCGGAACGCGGCCCTCCGCACCAGGAGCGCCGACCTCCGGCAGGCGCAAGAAGCGCGATAGCGGGAGAGAACGCGAGCAGGCATGGCATTTTCCGCGGAAGAACTCGGACGGCGGATTCGGAGCGCCCGGCAGGCTGCCGGACTTACTCAGTCCGCCGTGGCGGCGGCCTTGGGCACCTCTCGGCCAGCCGTGTCGCAGATGGAGTCCGGCAGTCGGGGCGTGTCGAGCCTGGAGCTCAGGCAGCTCGCCGGTCTCTGCGGCCGGAACATGGAGGATTTCTTCAGCGACCGGTTCTCGGCGGACGGGGTTGCCACCGCGCTGTTCCGCAGCCACCCGGACCTGGCCGCCGATGCCGACCTCCGCGCGGCGCTCAGCGCGGCGCTCGAGTTCGGCCGGGCCGTCGCCATTCTCGAGGATCAGGTCGGCGTCGACCGGCATGAGACCGTTGCACCCGTCTACACGGCGTCCTCGCCCGCACGGAAGTGGGACGCCATCCGGCAAGGGGAGCAAGTGGCCGAGGCCGAGCGCCGACGGCTGGGCTTCGGGACGGAGGCCTTGCCCGATCTGATGGACCTCCTGGATCGTCAGGGAGTGCGGGCCGTGGCAGCCACGATGCCCTCGACCGTTTCGGGCCTAATGTTGGCGGGAGGGGAGGCAGGCCTCGTCGTCGCCGTCAATGAGCGCCATGTGTACAGCCGTCAGCGCTTCTCGCTGGCGCACGAGTACGCCCACGTTCTGTTCGACCGTGGTCTGCGGGCGTCCGTCAGCCTCCGGATGGAGCGCGACTCTCTGCGGGAGGTCCGGGCGAACTCGTTCGCGGCCAGCTTCCTGCTCCCGGCCGAGGGGGTTCGCCGTTTCGTGCGCTACCTGGCCAAGGGCCGGGGCAGCCGAGACCGGCGGCAAGTGTTCGACGGGGCCGACGAGCAGACCGGCGAACGGCGACTTCCTCCCGGTAGCCAGGAGATTCGCCTTCACGATCTCGCCCTGCTGGCCCATCATTTCGGCGTCTCGAGGACGGCGGCCCTGTACCGCCTGAAGAGCCTGCGGTTGGTCGACGAGGAACAGCGGGAGAGCCTCGCCCGGGAGGACGGCCGCGACGGTAGCCGAACCGCACGCCTCCTGGGCCTGCGTAGTCCCGCCGTTCGCTATCGACGCGTCGCGCAGAAGCGCCTGCTGGCGCTGGCCATCGAGGCCTTCCGCCGCGAGACGATCTCCTGGCGGAAGCTCTGTGAGCTGGCCCGGCTGGTCGAGGTCGAGGAGGATGCGTTGGAGGAGCTCGCGGCGAGGTCGGGAGTCGGTCCGCAGGCGCCAGTTCGTTTCTCGCCGGCGACCTTGCGTGAGACGGAGTGGTGAGGCCGGTGAGTCGTTTCACGCGCGATGTAGGCGTTCTGATGAACTTCCTCGTTGTGGGGAAGGCGGGCCTTCTGGCAACGCTACTGGGGATGTCGACTGTCGGTCCGGGGCCGCTTCGCGCTGAGGACGTTCGTCCAGTCCAGTGCGCATTGCCCCGACGGTCTTCCCACTATGCCGTCCGGCCGTCAACAGGGATTACGACCGCCGAACTTCACCGCCACCCAGTTCTGCGACGTTCTCTCGCTAAGCGTGGGTCAGGTTGCCCCGCCCTGACCGAGTCAGGCGAGTGGCTGTGCGCTGGCGATGCGGTGCGCGTTGCTTCGGGGAGCCCGAGAAGATCGCGGCCAATTGAAGACTCTGAATCTTCCATCGATTCTCACGATGGCGACCCGCGCTGGGACGCTGCAGGGGGCCGAAGCGGAGGGACGGAAGGGCCGCCTGGGGCCTTATAGTCCTCGGATCACGTTCAAACCAGTCAGGAGCTGACCCAAGCATGTCTGTAACTCCTCTCTTCTCCAAGCGGCAGCTCGTCGCGGGGCCGGAAGGGCCGCCCGTTCTCGACCGCATGCCGAAGAAACTCCGTGTCCAGTTCATATTTGTTCTTCGGCGACTGTTTGGGTTAGTCCGTGATGCTCGGTCACCTCTTGGGCATGAAGATCGAAACAGGATGGTGCAGAAGGTTGTTACACATCTTTGTGAGGAACATGGTGTATTGGCACTTTCGGATCTCCTTCCTCTAGGATGGCACAAGGAATGGGACAAGGCCGAGGAGCAGCTCTATGAGTTTCTTCTCAATTCAGAAGACCCATTTTATACACTGGATGTAATCGAATTGTCGTTCAGGTGTGTGCGTGAGGGAATTTTGTTCAACAGCGCTGGAGCCAGAATACGTGAGCTGGAAAGTACGATCAACTGCCGCTTTCAGGAACACAACGTCGGTTACAGACTTGAGCGGGATGCAATCATCCGCGTGAGTTCGGATTTCCTGCATGCGGAAGTGGTTGAACCGGCGCTCCGTCTGTTGGGCGACAAGACGTATGCGGGAGCGAACGAGGAGTTTCGTGCGGCGCTTGAGCATCATCGGGCCGAGCGCCACGAGGAGGCACTGGGGAGGTGCTCCAACGCTCTTGAGAGCACGCTGAAGATAATCTGCGACCAGCGGGGTTGGAGGTACAACGAGGATCGGGCGACTGCGAGAACCCTGATTGATCTTGTTCAGAGGGAGGGCTTGCTGCCGAAGATTCTCGACAGCCAGCAGACAGCTTTGGCAGAGTTCTTAAAGCAAGGTGTGCCGCGTGCGAGGAACAAGAGTAGTGCGCACGGCAGTGGGGGGCGTCTGCGGGACGTGGAGGCCCACTTGGCGGCCTTCATGGTGCACCAGACTGCGGCCACCATCGTCTTTCTTCATGAGGCGAACGAGAAGGGGCGATCATGAAGCCCCGCAGACTCTTCATCAGCCACTCGTGGAGCCATGGTGCTCAGTACAGGAGGTTGGTTGACCTACTGAAAGCGCGCCCATGGTTCTCGCACCGCAACTACTCGGTGCCCCGTAACGACCCGATCCACCAGACTGAGTCGGCGGCAGCACTGCGCGGCGCAATCCGAAGGAAGATAGAGCCGTGCCATGTAGTGCTAGTTTTGGCGGGGGTCTATGCCACCTACAGCAGGTGGATCAATGTAGAGGTCGCCTTGGCGAAGGAACTCCGCAAGCCGATCGTCGCGGTTGCGCCTTGGCGCAACCAGAGGATCTCCGCGCCGGTCCGGGCGGCCGCTGACAGAGTTGTTGCTTGGAACACGGAGAGCGTCGTTCGGCCGATCGGGGAGGTCTCCCGGTGAACGACACGGGACGAGAGGAACTGCTCGGAGTTTACAGGCTCCATGCGGAGCTTGCTGACCGCGTGAGTCAGCGGCGCGAGGGTGCGAATCGCCTCTACGTGAGCCTGCTGCTGGGCCTACTCCTCTTTCTGGGCGCATTACTGCGGTTCGGCGGGGACGATGTCTTGACCCGCGTCCTGTTTGGCGCTGCCGGTGCATTCGGGGCCCTGCTGTCGGCTTCATGGTGCGTCGTCATCCGCTCGTACCGACAACTCAACGCGGGCAAGTTCAAGACGCTTCGCCATTTGGAGAAGCGCTTGGCCTACCGCTTCTTCAGCCGGGAGTGGAAGGTGCTGGGCGAGGGCGAGAACGTCAGCCTCTACTGGCGATTGAGCGCAGCGGAGTCGTTGGTACCCGCTCTCTTCGCGGCAGTGTTCCTAGTTCTGTTTGCTTTCGCCTTCGTGTCACCGATGAGCTGGTCTCAGGAGATTGGGATGACATTCGACGAGAGCATTCGGCGAGAGACCCTCGTGTCGTTCGTGGCGAGGGCGCCGGCGGACGAGTTGAGGCCCCTGAACGTCCTGACCGGGCCGAAACCGCGGCGGAAAGACGAGGCCGACTGGCGCGTTCGAGTTGCCCAAGGAGCCTCTGCGGAACTTCGTCGTCGCCGTAGGTCTCGCCGGCCGGGCGGACCACCGGGCGTTGAAGGCCTCCGAGAGGGTGGGCCGGGTCGGGATTGGGGTCATGGGCGGCAAGTGCCTCTTGATGTCCGACCGTCTCCCGAGTGTGCCTCGTTGCCGGCGTCGGCACGGTGAATCGCAGAGAGGTTGAACGAAATGATGGAAGATACTGAACTGACGCCGCTGGACAGACTTCGGAAGCTCCTGGGTGCTATTGCCGAGCTGGGCCCCGACGACTACGTCCGGACCGCCGAACTCGGCACGACTCTGGACTTCAGTCAGCAGCGGGAGCTCTTCCGGGACGTCCGGGACTTCTTCGACTCACTTCGTGAGAACGACTCAGCTCTCGATCGATTCCCCGAACAGAGGGTCGTTGGTCTTCTGGAAAAGGTCGAAAGCGTTTCGGGTGTCCTCCGTGAGATGTTGGCTTTCAACCCGAGCGAGGGAGGCGACGTGGCGCGGCGCGACGAGCTCGCCACACAGTTGAAGAACTGTTTCGACGACGCCTTCGAGGTCGTGTCGGCGGCGATCGCTTATGCGGCCACACGTAGCGCAGAGTCGGCGGGAGTCGTTGAGAAGGCGAATGAGGCACTGGCGCGGGTTCAGGAGACCGGGGACCGAGTGGAGCGTTGCCTTGAGGAGGCGCAAGAGATCGTTGCTGCTATGCGGGGTGCCGCTGCCAGAACGGGAGTCGCTAAGCACGCGGCCCTCTTCGGTGCTGCCGCCGATACACACAGCGACGACAAGAAGAAATGGCTGATCGCTTCGGCGGTTGTGGCGGGTGTGGTTGTCCTTGCCGGCGCAGTCAATCTCCTCTTGCTGTACTCAGGCCTTCAGGAGTCCACCATCACGACCGGGCGTGCGATTCAGCTCGGACTCTCCAAGCTCGTCCTGTTCAGCGTCCTCTACTACGCGCTGGTCTCGGTCGTGGGAACCTATCGGGCCGCAAGCCACAACGAAGTCGTCAATAGACATCGGCAGAACGCCCTAGACACGTTCGAGACATTCGACGCTGCTGCGTCGGACGAGCAGACGAAGCAGGCCGTGCTGTTGAGGGCGACCGAGTGCATCTTCGGCCACCAGCCATCCGGCTTCGCCCGTGGCGGCGGGGATGAGGCGACTTCGTCGCGGTTGCTCGAGATCATCAGGGGTACAACCAAGGGAGACGGGCAGTGAGGACTCCGCGAAGGCGTGCCAAGCGCTACGGCGTCGCGAGCAGTGGCCGGCTGGAGGTGAGCCGATGACCTGCATCGAGAGCATCAAGATTGACGGTTTGCTCTCTTTCCCGCCCGGCTCGCCGGCCTTCGAGTTGAAGCCGTTGAACGTCTTGATCGGGCCGAACGGCGCCGGCAAGTCGAACTTCATCGATGCGTTCGGCTTGCTCGGCGAGGCTCCCCGAGACCTGGCTGCCGCAATACGGTCCGGCGGCGGGGCGGAGGAGTGGCTGTGGAAGGGCGCGGAAGCAACCGGAAGGGCGCGCGTCGAGGTTGTGTTGGGCAACGAGTCCGGCCTGAAGCCAGACCCGATGCCAAGAGAGCGGCCGAAGCGTCGTTACGCTTTGGAGTTCGGCGCCGTTCGGCGACGCGTCCAGGTGTTGGAGGAGGTTCTCGAAGAAGTGGAGCCGGCGCCCGGCGCGGCGGAGGCCGAGTTCTACTATCGCTTCCGGAACGGTCGTTCGGTGATCGACGAGTTCCGCGAGGGCGGGAAATCCGTCAAGCGCTCGCTTAAGCCCGAGAACCTGAACCCGGAGCAGTCTGCACTCGCGCAGTTCAAGGACCCCGACCTGTACCCGGCGCTCAGGTGGACCAGCTTCGTTCTGGAGCGCACCGTGACATTTCGGAACTGGACCTTTGGGCCGGCTTCACCCTTGCGCAAGCCGCAGCCCGCCGACCTTCCAGACCACCGATTGCTGCCAGAGAACCAGAATCTCGCTCACGTGCTGCACTACATCGAACATCGGGGAGAGAAGCGGCTCGAAGAGAGGATGAAGGAGTTCTTCCCGCGGTTCGAGCGGCTCTCCACGCGAGTCGGCGGCGGCGCGATGGAGTTGTACCTGCACGAGGAAGGTCTCACGTCGCCGATCCCGGCGAACCGGATCTCGGATGGCACGCTCCGGTTCATGGCGTTGCTCGCCACGTTGCTGTATCCGCCTGACAGCCTTTCCTTGGTTTGCATTGAGGAACCGGAGCTGGGTCTTCACCCTGACGCGGTGATGAACTTGGCCCCGATGTTCGTGGAAACCCGGAAGGACATGCAGTTGATAGTGACGACCCACTCGGATGCGCTCATCTCGGCTCTTTCCGATGACGCGGAGTCGCTCGTCGTCTGTGAACGCCCAGGCGCCGGAACGGAGCTTCGGCGACCCGACTCCGATGACCTCGCCAGTTGGCTCGATGAGTACGAGACCCTCGGAGACGTATGGCGCATGGGCGCCTTGGGCGGAAATCCGTGACTCGGATTGTGGTCTTCGTGGAGGGTGGCGGCGACAAGAAGGAAGGAAGGGCGAGGCTTCGCAAGGGGATGGACACGTTCCTCAAAGGAGCCAAGGCCGCTGCTCGCCGAGAGTCGCTTGGTTGGAGCGTCGTCCTTTGCGGTTCCCGCGTCCAGGCGTACCGCCAGTTCAGGGCGGCGACCGCGAAGCAAGCGGAGGAGGTGCCGTTTCTCCTGGTGGATTCCGAGGGGGCTGTGAAGGAGCGGCGGACGCCCAAGGAGCACTTGGCAACGGAAGACCACTGGAAGTTCTGGGCTGGGGTGGGTGACGATCAGGTCCACCTGATGGTCCAGATGATGGAGACTTGGTTGATCGCGGATGCTGAGGCTCTCTCCAGGTACTACGGTTCATCCTTCCATCGAAGAGCACTGCCCAAGGGCTCGAACCTAGAGGAAGTGCCGAAGAAAGAGGTCGAGTCGGGGCTCGACCGCGCCACCCGGGACACCGGAAAGGGGTTGTACAGCAAGAAGAAGGTCGACCACGGCGGGGACCTCCTGGCACGGGTCGACCCCCGCAAGGTCCAGGACCGCTGCCCGCACTGCAAGCGGTTCTTCGATGCTCTGAACGAAGCGATCAAGGCGGCCTGAATGGCGGCGCTTCATCCGAACCTGCGGCGGCAGTTGCAGAAGGCCGTCGTGGAAGCGCGGCGAGTCGGCGAGGAGGGCGCTGCGGCAGCCTTGCGGGCGCTGGCGGTGGACGCGGCGCGGGCATGGCCGTCGATGCCAGAAGAAGAACGGATGCTGCGGGTGCGGCTGCGGGCGCATGGTCGCCAGTTGGGCGACCGGCGGGACCGGGAGAGCGGCACGCAGGAGATCGGGCGGCTGGCGCACGAGGTGGCCTATGAGCACTGGCACCGGATGCTGTTCGTCCGGTTCCTGGCGGAGAACGGGCTGCTGGTCCATCCGCGGCACAAGACCCCGGTGACGCTGGAGGACTGCGAGGAACTGGCCCGCGAGGGGCAGGGCGCGGACCGCTGGGCGGTGGCGGAGAGCTTCGCGGCGAAGCTGTTGCCAGCCATCTTCCGGCCGGGCGAACCGGTGCTGGCGGTGCGACTGGCGCCGGAGCACGGCCGCCGGCTGGAGCGGCTGGTGGAGGACCTGCCGTCGGCAGTGTTCGCGGCCTCTGATTCGCTCGGCTGGAGCTACCAGTACTGGCAGGAGAAGGAGAAGGGGCGGGTCAACGACTTACAACGGGCCTCGCAACGGAAGATCGGCCCCGAGGAGTTGCCGGCGGTGACCCAGTTGTTCACCGAGAACTACATGGTCCGCTTCCTGCTCCACAACACGGTGGGCGCCTGGCGGGCGGGACGTGTGCTGGCGAGGCGGGCGGAACTGGTGGCCTCCGCCAAGGATGAGGCGGAACTCGCCGCTGCCTGCCGCATTGCGCCCCGGGCTGGGCTGCCTGCTTACGACTTCGAGTATCTGCGCTTCGTCCGCGAGCCCGTGGAGGCGGGGGAGATGGTTGGGCCGGCTGGCGAGGCTGTGGGCGAAGGCGAGAAGTACGCGGGTGCGGCCGGCGGGGAAGTGCCGGATGAACCCCTTGGGCCGTGGCGACCGGCGGCGGGAGCGTTTCCCTCCTGGCCGGACCGAGCGGCGGACCTGCGGGTGCTCGACCCGTGCTGCGGCAGCGGTCACTTCCTCACGGAGGGTCTGGAACTCCTCGTGGGTTTGCGAATGGAGGAGGAGGACTTCGACCTGGAGACCGCCATCCGGCGCGTTCTCCGCGAGAACCTGTTCGGGCTGGAACTCGACCCCCGTTGCGCCCAGATTGCCGCCTTCAACTTGGCGTTCGCCGCTTGGCGCATGGCCGGGCGGCCGTTCGAGCTGCCGCCGCTTCAGGTCGCCTGCGTTGGGCTGGTTCCCTCGGCCTCGCGGGAGGAGTGGCTGGCGCTGGCCCGTGGCGACGAGCGGCTGGAGGGGGCGCTCCACCGGCTGCACGAACTGTTCGCCGAGGCCGGCTCGCTGGGCGCCCTGATCGACCCGAAGAGCGGCCTCGAGGAGCACATGTTCCAGGCCGGATTCGAGGAGGCGGAGGCGTCCCTGGCTCGCGCCGTCGACCTGGAGGACGGAACCGGCGGCGACGGAGAGAACGGCGGCGCGGATGCCTGCGAACGGGCCGCGGCCGCGCAGGGCATGTCCCGCGCCGCGCGCATCCTGGCCGGGGAGTACCACCTTGTCATCACGAACGTGCCGTATCTCGCCCGCGGGAAGCAGGGCGAGGCACTGCGGAAGTTCGCCGAGGTCAGCCACCCGGACGCCAAGGCGGACCTCGCCACCGTGTTTCTCTCGCGCAGCTTGGGCTGGCTGGGAGAACGGGGCGCAGTTGCCGTCGTCGCGCCGCAGAACTGGCTGTTCCTGACCAGCTACCGAAAGCTCCGGGAACGGCTGCTGCGCGAACGTACCTGGCGGCTCGCGGCGCGGTTGGGTGAGCACGCATTCGAGAGCTCAACGGCGGCTGGCGCTTTCGTCGCGATGACCGTCATCTCCGCCGAGGGCCCGGACGCGGACTGGTGCATGAGCGGCATCGACGTCTCGGCCCAGCGCGGCGAGACGCCGATCCCGGCTCGGGAGAAGGCGGAGTTGCTGCGGGGAGGAGACTTGCGTGTGATTCCGCAGGAGGCGAGCCGGGACCGTGCGGACTCTCGCTTGGCGCTGGAACCGGTCTCCCAAGTCGAACTGCTCGAGACGTTTGCGGTGGCTCCCAATGGCATGCACGCCGGTGACTACGCCCGTTTCAGGCGGTTCTCTTGGGAATTGCCGAGGGACTCCGTTTGGAGGTTCTTTCAGAGGCCACCGAGGGAGGAAGCCCACTATTCCGGCCGTGAGTCCGTGTTCTTCTGGCCAGACGGCGGCCGAGTTCATCGTGAGAACCCGAAGGCCTATGTCAAGGGCGAGCACGTCTGGGGGCGGCGAGGTGTGATCGTTGGTGTCATGAGGTCGCTACGAACGACGCTGTACGAGGGAGACTTGTTCGACATCAGCTGCGTGCCGATCGTGCCCCGGTCGAGTGAGCACATATTGCCGACTTGGTGCTTTTGCTCCTCCAACGAATACGGGCAGGCTCTTCACAGTCTCGACCCGAAGCTCAACGTGACGAATGCCACTTTGGCAAAGGTCCCCTTCGACCTCCCCCGCTGGTTCCGCGTCGCAACCGAGAAGTACCCCAATGGCCTCCCTGAGCCCTACTCCGACGACCCGACGCAGTGGCTCTTCCACGGTCATCCCTGCGGCTCCGTCGTCTGGGACGAGGAGACGAAGCGGACCGCACACGGTGCGCTCCGCGTGGACGCTTCCGTCCTCCAGGTCGCGGTCTGCCGGCTTCTCGGCTATCGCTGGCCGCCGGAGCTCGACGCGGAGATGCGGCTGGCGGCGGAGTCTCGGGAGTGGGTTGAACGCTGTCGGGAGCTTGACTCCTTCGCCGACGTGGACGGCATCGTCTGCCTCCACACAGCGGCCGGCGAATTGCCGGCGGCTGACCGCCTGCGCTCCCTGCTCGCCGCGGCCTACGGCGAGGAGTGGTCCGCGGCGAAGGAACAGGCTCTGCTGGCGGCTGCCGCCGCGGAGGGAGGCAAGGCGCCCGTTTCCCTCGCGGACTGGCTCCGCGACCGCTACTTCGAGGAGCATTGCAAGCTGTTCCACAGTCGACCGTTCGTCTGGCATGTTTGGGACGGTAGGAAGGACGGCTTCCACGCTCTGGTCAACTGCCACCGCTTATGCGGGCGTGACGGCGAAGGCCGGCGGACCTTGGAGGCGCTCGCCTACCACCACCTGGGCGAGTGGGTAGCGCGTCAACGAACCGCCCAGGCGGCGGGCGAGGAAGGCGCCGACGCCCGGCTCGCCGCCGCCCTGGACCTGCAGGGCCAACTCGCGCTCATCCTGGAAGGCGAGCCGCCCCTCGACCTCTTCGTCCGCTGGCGGCCGCTCCACGAGCAGCCGCTCGGCTGGGCGCCGAACCTCGACGACGGAGTGAGGCTGAACATCCGCCCCTTCCTGCGCTCCGAACTCCAGACCGGCGGCCGCAAGGGCGCCGGCGTCCTCCGAGCCAAGCCGAACGTCAGGTGGAGCAAGGACCGCGGCAAGGAACCCGCCAGCCTCAGGTCAAGAGAGGACTTCCCCTGGTTCTACTCCTGCCCCGGCGCCGGCAACGAAACCGACCGCACGGACTACGTCGCCGCACCCAACGCGGAGTACGACGGCATCCGCTGGAACGACCTTCACTACACCCGGGCGGCCAAGGAGGCCGCGCGCTGGAGACAGGAGGCCCGCGAGTGATGAGAACTTGGAATTGGGAGAGCCGGCGGAGGGGCGCCGTTAGGAACCAGAGGAGGAACGGTCGATGACTGGGGACTTTGTCGGCTCGCGTTGGTGGCGGTTCGACTTCCACACGCATACGCCCGCTTCATCTGACTACGGGAGAGGGCGGAACCAGAAGCGGCATTGTCAAATTTCCCCGAAAGACTGGCTGCTCGACTACATGCGTGCCCGGATCGACTGCGTCGCTATCACGGACCATAATTCTGGCGATTGGATCGGCCGCCTTCAAGAGGCCTATCGAGACCTTGACGAGAGGCGCCCGGGTGACTTTCGACCACTGTTCATCTTCCCGGGCGCTGAAGTCACCGTTAGCGGCGGGTACCACCTCCTGGCCATCCTGGATCCCGAGAGGACTCGGGATGACATCGTCTCGCTCCTGGGTGCCCTTCGGATTCAAGGTAGAAACCAGGGAAGCCAGGATGCATCTTCCGCCAAGACGTTGGTTGAAGCGGCGAGGATAGTGACTGAGTACGGTGGACTGGCAATCCCGGCCCACATCGACCGACCGGCAGGGATCTTCGAGATCCGGGACGGCGAGCCAGCTTTGAGAGGCCAGACCCGGGTGCAGTTCCTCGACTGCGAGAACGTACTCGCGATGGAAGTCTGCGACCCGAACCTGCCGAACCTTAGCGAGGATTTGAGAGGCCGAATCAGATCCCGCTATTCGGAAGTGCTCGGGTCGGACTGCCATCATCCAGCCGGTGAAGCCGCAGGTCGTGCGCCCGGCAGGCGCTACACCTGGGTCAAGATGGGCACTCCCTCGCTCTCTGGGCTTGAGCTGGCGCTGCGCGACCGGGCCCCTCTTTCCATTCGTAGGAGTGACGTAGAAGAGGGCGACCCGAATCGGCACGCTCGCCTCTACATCGGGGAGATTCAGGTCAGGAACGGCCAATATGCTGGGCGTGACGCGCCGCTGAGAGCAAATTTCAGCCCATGGCTGTCCGCGATCATTGGCGGGCGCGGTAGCGGCAAGTCTACGCTGATCGAAATGACGCGCCTCGGTTTACGAAGAGTAGCCGATCACCCGGACACGATAAAGGAAGACCTCAAGCATTTCGGCAAGGTCTATCAGTCCCGCGGCGACAGAGCTGCGCTCACCGAGAAGACCGAGATTATCGTCACACTCAGCAAGGAAGGCGAGGAGTTTCGAGTGCGCTGGCGACAGGACGGCCAGGGGGACAGCGTCATCGAGCAACGAACGGGTGATTCTTGGTCGAATACTCCAGGTGAGGTTTTCAGCCGGTTCCCGGTGAGGATTCTGAGCCAGAAGCAGGTCTTTGCTATGGCAGGGAATCCGGGCTCGCTGCTCCGGCTGATCGACGAGTCTCCCGAAGTTGACAAGGGTGAGTGGGACGCTCGCTACGAAGAAGTCAGCACTCGGTTCCTCAGCCTCCGCAGTGAGGCCCGAGCGTTGGAAGCACGGCTCAAAGACCGGCAGCGCATTGAAGGCGGCCTCGCCGACGTAAGGCGTCAGTTAGCGGTCTTTGAGGAGGGTGGGCACCGGGACCTGCTGGTTCAGTACCGACGACTCGTCCGGCAGCGCCGCGCGATGGAGGACCGAGGAGGCGAATGGGGCCGTGCAGTCGAGGAGGTGCGGGTTGTCTTGCAGCGAGTCGGACCGTCGGACCTCCCGGAGGCGGATTTTGCTGGTGGCACTCAAGCCGAGGCCGAAGCGGTACGTCTTCTTCAGGATGCTGCATCAAGCCAGGAGACATTCCGCGGCCGCATCCAGCAACTCGCAGACGCGGAAGCTGAGAGGATTGGGCAATGGGAGACGAGCTTGGCCGCCTCCGACTGGGCGTCCGCGGAGCGGGAAACTCATGCAGAGTACGAGGCCTTGGTGAAACGACTGGATAGAGAGGGCGTTACCGACCCGTCGGGCTACGGGGTTCTTGTGCACGAGCGTCAGCAGCTGGAGAGCCAGCTCGCCGAACTGACCGCAGTGGAAGGAAAACTGCAAACCGCGAAGTGCAATGCGGAGTGCGCGTTGAAAGAGGTCGCGGGCCTTCGGAGTCAGTTGTCCGAGCGCAGAGCGAAGTTCCTAGCAGACGTCTTGGATGATAACGAGTTCGTGCGGATAGACGTGCGCCCCTACGGGGAAGTGCCGCGCGCGGCAGAACCCGCCTTTCGACAGGCTGTGAACCGGCCGGACGAGGTTCTAGCGGGGGACATTCTGTCGAAGGACGAGGACGCCACGGGAATATTGGCTGAACTCTACCAGGACTTGCCTCAAGATCTGGAGGAGCGAACGAAGACACTGGAGACCCGGATTGAAGGGATCAAGAGAGAACTTCTCCAGATTCGGTTGACGGACCAGGCGGGTATGCGCAGCAAGTGGCTGCTGAATCACCTGAAGAGCATGTCCCCTGAGCAGGTGGACCGTCTTGAGCTCTGGTGGCCCGAAGACGAACTCCGGGTCGAGTATCGGCGGGCCGGCGAGAAGTCGTTTACACCGATTAGAGAGGGTTCGCCGGGCCAGAAGTCTGCGGCTATGCTGGCGTTTCTGCTGTCGCACGGTGAGGAGCCAATCATCCTGGACCAGCCGGAGGATGACCTTGACAACCGGCTGATCTCGGATTTGGTCGTTGCGCAGCTTCGGGAGGGAAAACGAGCAAGGCAGGTGATCGTGGCGACCCACAATCCGAACATCGTTGTCAACGGGGATGCCGAGATGGTCGTGTCGATGGTTCATGAAGGCGGGCAGTGCAGCGTACGCTGCGAGAGTAGTGGTTGTTTGCAGGATCGCGAAGTGCGGAAAGAGGTTTGTACGGTGATGGAGGGCGGGCAGGAGGCGTTCGAAAGTCGATACCGCCGATTGCGTGGGGGGCCTTCCGGTGCCTGAGAGTGCAGCCCGTCTGCTGGAGCGGATTCGACTTGGCGAGGACAGCCTGCTGGAGCTCAAGGAGGTTGTCTTCGCGGGTGGCAAGGTCCGTGGGCCGGGACGGGACTCGATCTCGGATTCATTGGCGGCGTTCGCAAATGCGCATGGTGGCACGCTAGTGCTTGGCGTGGACGACAAGAGCCGGGAGATCGTCGGAATCCCGGTGGAACGGCTAGATGAGGTCGTTGGTTTGGTGACGGAGGTTTGTCGGGATGCTATCGATCCACCGCTTGCTCCCGTCGTGGAACGCCTCGACTTGCCCGACGCTTCCGGCATCCGGCGGTGCTTGGTGCGAACGACTGTCGACCGGAGTCTCTTCGTGCATCGCAGTGCCTCCGGCTACGTTCGGCGGGCGGGCAATTCCAAGAGGCAGGTTCCTCCGAGCGCGCTGGCGCGGTTGTTTCAGGAGCGAAGCCAGACCGGCCTGTCTTCATTTGACGAGAGCGTTGTCGCCGGGGCCGGCTTGGGTGATTTGGAGGAACGCTTGGTGGATCGGTTCCAGACTCTCCGCACGGCCGACAGCCGAGAGGTCCTGGCTGAGAAACTCGGACTGCTGAAGCGAGCGGACGATGGTCTGTTGAAGGCGACTCTTGCGGGAGTGTTGCTGGCTGCCGAACGGCCGCAACGGTGGCTGCCCAACGCGTTCGTCCAGGCGGTGGCCTACCGCGGAACGGACGTCGGCGAAGCGCTGGACTACTCGAACTACCAGCTCGACGCGCAGGACCTCCATGGACCCCTCGATCGTCAGGTGGCGGACGCGTGCAGATTCGTGGCGAAGAACCAGCGGGTCGCCGCAACCAAGAGCATGGGGCGTGAGGACCGCCCGGAGTACGACATGACAGCAGTTTTCGAGGCCATGGTGAATGCGGTCGCCCATCGGGACTACTCTGTCTACGGCTCGAAGATCCGGCTGCGGCTGTTCTCTGACCGACTTGAGCTGTACTCGCCGGGCGGTCCTCCAAATGGAATCACGCTTGATGCGTTGGCCTATCGGCAAGCGTCTAGGAACAACACCGTCGGCAGCCTGCTTGCCCGGTGTCCCGTGCCAGAGGACATTCCGGGGCTTGAGACCTCGCGGGTGACGCTCATGGACCGGAGGGGAGAAGGTGTCGGCGTGATTCTGCGCCGCAGCGAAGCGCACTCGGGCCGCTTGCCGACCTACGAGCTGTTCGGGGACGCTGAACTTCGGCTGACCATCTTCGCTGCGACGCCTTGCGAGAATGCGAACTGAGGGTTCTCAGCGCCCGGAGCCAGACACGCTCCTCGACCACCTCTGCGCTGACCTGCGCCAGAGGGCCCAGCCCGTCGATGGCCAGGCGCCGCCGGCAGCGATTCTCTGGCCTGACCCGGGCGAGGAGTGGCGGCCGCTGCTGGGCGCAGTCCGGGAGCGGTTGCCTGAGTTGGTCGAGTTGGGGAGCTACAGCGAAGCGTCGCGGCGCGGACCCGCCATCTGGCTTCGCACCGTGCTTGAGCCCGAGGTGGAGGGCCTGCCGTTGCCGGACGACCGGGCGCCGATTCTCTATCTGCCCGGAGTGCGCCGGCAGGATCTCCGGGCCGGCGACGAGTGCTCGGACGAACTGAAGCCCCTGGTCGAGCTTCTTTATCGCGGCGCTGCCTGGGCGCATCCGAACGGTCGGGAGTGGACGGTGCGTGCCTTCCTGGGTTCGCCGAAGTCGCTTCGCCTGGATGTGGCCGACGACGCGGCGAGCAGGCGTGCATTGCTGGATGCGCTGCCTGAAGTCGCGGTCATGCCGCTCGGGCGTCTCCGGGAGCGGCGGCTGGACGCGGACTTCTTCCACCGGCGGCTGAGCCCGGACCCGGTGCGGGATGTGCTCCACTGGATGGGCGAAGGCGACGCGTTGCGGGAGCGGTTCGGGCCGGAGCGCTGGGATGCCTTCGCCCGCCAGTGCCGCGATGAACTCGGCTTCGACCCGCGGTCGGAACCGGACGTCGTCGCCGGGGAGAGGCTCGGCTCGGGCGAGGGCGACTGGGCCGAGGTGTGGGAGCGGTTCGTTCAGACGCCGGAGGCCTGGCCCGGTGTGGTGGACGTCCTCCGCCGCGCGCGCCCCATGGACTCGCTCGCCTTCGAGCGGGAGCGTTGGCCGGACCTGAACGAAGCGGACGAGGAGCGCCTTCTGAAGCAGCTGGGAGCAGTCAAGGATCTGCCCCACGAAGAGGCGTGCCGGCGATTGGCCGAACTGGACGGCGACCACGGCGCTCGCCGCGGCTGGGTCTGGGCGCGCCTGGGCCTTGCGCCTTTGGCGGAGGTGCTGGCGCCGCTGGCGCGGCTCGCCGCGCGTGTCGGGCGGGTGCTTGGCGGCGGCACGCCGCAGGAGGGGGCTGCGGCGTACCTGAACGGCGGCTGGGAGGCGGACCGCGCGGCGCGCGAAGCGCTGGCGTCGGCTCCCCTCCAGCACGCCGAACTCGTCGGCGGCCTCGTCCGCAGCCTGCTTCTCCCGTGGCAGCAGGACTCGGCCCAGGCCTTCCAGGCGGCGTCAGCGGAACATCCGCTGCCTTTGTGCGGCGAACAGCGGATGGTGGAGGCAGCAGAGGGCGAATGCCTCGTCTTCGTCGATGGTTTGCGCTACGAGCTCGGCCGGGACCTGGCGGAGTCGCTTGATGCGGCTGGCTGTTCGACCGAGATGGGGCATCGGTGGGCGGCCTGCCCGACGGTCACGGCAACGGCGAAGCCCGCGGTGACGCCCGTTGCCGGCCGAATCGCCGGCAACGCGACTCTCGGCGGCGACTTCGCACCGAGCTTGACTCCAGGTGGGCAGCCGGTGAACGCCCGGTCCCTGCGGGCCGCGATCGAGGAAGCCGGCTATCAGCTGCTCGATTCGGGCGCCCTCGAGCCGCCGCTCGGCGCGTCGAGCCGCGGCTGGGTGGAGTCGGGAAAGATCGACACGCTGGGACACGAACTCGCCGCGGCGGACTTCGCTCGGCGGCTCCCCGAGGAACTCGACGATCTGACGAAACGCATCGTCCGGCTGCTCGAACTGGGCTGGAAGAGCGTCCGGGTCGTGACGGATCACGGTTGGCTCTTGATGCCCGGCGGCTTGCCGAAGGTCGAGCTGCCGCAGCACTTGACCGTCAGCCGCGGCGCGAGATGCGCCGTTATCAGCGGCGAGTCGCAGCCGGATGCGCTGACCGCGCCGTGGCACTGGAATGGCGACGAGTCGTTCGCGGCTGCTCGGGGCATCGGCGCCTTCCGGCGCTCGGTGGAGTATGCCCACGGCTCGTTCAGCCTGCAGGAGTGCCTGATCCCCGACCTGCGGGCGCGGCGGGCGGAGGGCGCTTCGCCTCGTCCCGCGCGCATCCGGACCGTCACCTGGCGGGGGTTCCGTTGCCTCGTCGAGGCTTCGGCGGAGCCAGGCGCGGCGTGGGCGGACCTGCGGCTCAAGGAGGATCTGAGGCGCTCCGTGGCACGCGCCTGCAAGCCCCTGGAGGAAGACGGGTCCGCGAGCCTGCTCCTCGCCGACGATGAGCACGAAGACGCGCGGCTCGCTCTCGTCCTGGTCGACAAGGAAGGTCGGGTCCTCGACCGCCGTCAAACCGCCGTGGGGGAGAACTCGTGAACTCGCTGAACCTGGAGATGGATCGCCTGGACAAGCTCGCCGCGGAGGCGTTTCCCGGCTATCTCGTGCGGAAGGACCTCGTGCGCCGCTACGCCCGGCAGTACCCGGTGCCGACCTACGTTGTCGAGTTTCTGCTCGGCCGCTACTGCGCGAGCGTGGACGCGGGGGAGATCGAGGAGGGGCTCGTCATCGTCGAAGAGCAGCTCAAGGGGCGGACGGTGAAGCCGAGCGAGCAGGAGATCTTCAAGTCTCGCGCGCGGGAACGGGGTTCGGTCAAGGTGATCGACGTCGTGCGCGCCCGGCTCGACGCCCGGAACGACCGCTACCTCGCGGAGCTGCCGAGCCTCGGTTTGCGAGACATCGACGTTGCGGACTCGATCGTCAAGGAACACCAGCGGATGCTCGTCGACGGCTTCTACGCGGAGGTCACGTTGGAGTACGACGCGTTGGTCGCGGTGGACGAACGGGGCAACCCGTTTCGCATCGGGTCGCTCCGTCCGATTCAGATGTCCGACCCGCGTGTGCTCGAGGTTCTCGCCCGTGGCCGGCGGCGCTTCAAGACGGACGAGTGGCGGGACTTCCTCATCCGCTCGACGGGTCTCGAACCGGCGGAGCTGAGCGAGACGGCGAAGCGGGTGGCGCTGCTTCGCATGGTCCCCTTCGTCGAGCGGAACGCGAATCTGGTCGAA
The DNA here is from genome assembly GCA_965219625.1 of Candidatus Multivoraceae bacterium. Lineage (GTDB taxonomy): Bacteria > Acidobacteriota > Thermoanaerobaculia > Multivoradales > Multivoraceae > Multivorans. The sequence continues at coordinate 3,517,521 of OZ244782.1, forward strand.
CTCGGGCCGCGGGGGACCGGCAAGAGCCACATCTACCAGCAGATCTCCCCCTATTCCCACTTGCTCTCCGGCGGGAAGGCGACCGTCGCTCGGATGTTCGTCAACATGGCGAACGGCCAGCGCGGCCTGGTCTGCCAGTACGACGTCGTCTGTTTCGACGAGGTTTCCGGCGTGTCCTTCGACCAGAAGGACGGCGTGAACATCATGAAGGGCTACATGGCTTCGGGCGAGTTCAGCCGCGGCAAGGAGAGCATCCGGGCGGACGGCGGCATCGTGATGGTGGGGAACTTCGACGTTGACGTCGAGCAGCAGCAGCGGATCGGCCATCTGCTTTCGCCGCTGCCGAAGGAGATGCGGGACGACACCGCCTTCCACGACCGGATTCACGCCTATGCGCCCGGCTGGGACTTCCCCAAGCTGAACCCGAAGGTCCACCTCACGGATCACTTCGGCCTGGTTACGGATTTCCTGAGCGAGTGCTGGAACCGGTTGCGCGAGTCGAGCCGGTTGAGCGCTCTCCAGAACCGCGTCTTCTGGGGCGGGGCGCTGAGCGGCCGGGACATCGAAGCGGTGAACAAGACGTGTTCCGGCCTCCTGAAGCTCCTCTATCCCGACCCCGAGATGACGATCGAGGACGACGACCTGGAGTGGGTCGCGCGTCTCGCCCTGGAGTCGAGGCGGCGGGTCAAGGAGCAGCAGAAGCGTTGCCTCCGCAGCGAGTTCAGCAACACGCACTTCTCGTTCACGCTGGGGCTGGACGGGGTCGAGCAGTTCGTCGCGACGCCGGAGCTCCACAGCGACGAAGCGATCGACAGAGATCCGCTACCTCCGGGGCAGGTCTGGGCGATCGGTCCGGGGAGCGGCGAGTCAGGCGTCGGTCTCTACCGCATCGAGGTCGCCGTCGGCCCGGGGAGCGGCGTGAAGATTCTGAATCACCCCGTCCCGCCGGCGTTTCGGCAGAGCGCCAAGGTCGGCGAACAGAATCTCTACCGGGCCGCGAAGGCGTTGGTCGGGCATCGCGATCCTCGGGCGCACGAGCATTCGATTCAGTTGCGGCACTTCGATGCGGACAAGTCGGGCGCGGGGCTCGGCATGCCGGTCCTCGTCGCCTGCGTGGGAGCGCTTCTCGATCGTGGAACGCGGGGCGGCGCGATCGTCGTCGGTCCGCTGAATCTCGGCGGCAGCGTCGACATCCTCCCGAATCCGGTGGGCATCGCCGAACTCGCGGTGGAGAAGCAGGCGTCGACCCTGCTCCTGCCGGTCGGCGCCCGGCGGGCGCTGAACGAGCTGCCGGACGACATCTGGACGAGATTGAACATCGAGTACTACAGCGACCCGACGGACGGCGTGTTCAAGGCTCTGTTGCCGTGAACCGTGCGCTGCGGCGGCGGGGCGGACGGTTCAGCCGTCGAGCCGTTCCAGGTACGCCGCTTCCAGCAGGTCGAGTTTCTCCTTGAGCACTCCTGGCACGGCTTCGGGCGCCGGGGCGTCGAGCACCATCCAGGTGTCCGTTTCTCCGTCGTACTCCGGCCACTCCGGGGCGTCGTCGCCGTTCGGGTCGCCGGTCGCGGCGAAACGGGTCCAGTAGCCGGCCATCGCATCTGCCAGGGCTTCGCCGTCCGCGCCGGGGTAGCGCTCGGTCCCGGGCTCGCCCGCGTCGCCGAAGACGTAGGCGACCTCGGAGCCGTGGGGGGCGCCGGGGAACGCCTCGCGCTGCACCTCCGGCAGGAACTCGAAGTAGTACGCGCGCCCGGGGGAGGAGACGGTCTTCATCTGCTCCGCGAGGTAGCGGGCGGAGATGACGTAGCGCTGGTCGCCGAAGAGGGTCGCGGCGGCGACTTGCTCGGCGTCGGGGTCCGTCTTGCCCTCTGCTCCGTAGAGGGCGCGGGCCTCTGCTTCGCGCGCGCCGAAGCTCGCGAAGACGTCGCCGGGGGTCAGGTCGAAGGCACGGAAGATCGTCCCTTCGAAGCTGTTGCCGCCGGTGATGTAGGGCACGTCGTGCTGCTCGCCCCGGGCGAAGACGATGCCGGGTTCGTCCGGGAGTACGGCGCCGACGATCGGCACCCAGAAGCCGCTGCCGAGGTTGATCAGGTCTTCGACCGGAAGCGCTCGCAGGTCGGCGGCCGAGGGTTCGTCCGCGAGGTCGAAGGCGTCGGCGATCAGCGCCGCGCCGTGGTTGCGGGCGGATGGCAGACCCCATCGGGCCTCGCTCAAGTGGGGCAGCCGCCAGGTTCCGTAGCCGCTCTGGGCGATCGCGCGATGGAAGAGGCCGGCCGCCGCGGGCGCGCTCATCAACGCGTTGACGGCCATGCCGCCGGCGGAGACGCCGAAGATCGTCACGCGGTTCGGGTCACCGCCGAAGGCCGCGGCGTTTCGCTCGACCCACTCGAGGGCGGCGATCATGTCGAGGACGCCGTGGCTGCCCTCGGGTTCGCCGAGGCTTGTCGCTTCGGCCGCCAGGGCGGGATGCGCGAAGAAGCCGAGGGCGCCCAACCGGTACTGGACGCTGATGACGACGACGCCGCGGCGGGCCAGGCCGGCGCCGCGGGAGGTCGCGGGCGCTTCGCCGAGGCGGCCGTTGCCGGCGCGGAAGCCGCCGCCGTGGATCCAGACCATGACCGGCAGCGGCTTGTCATCGGCGCGGTCGGTTGGCGTCCACACGTTCAGGTGGAGGCAGTCCTCGCTCTGAGGCAGCTGGGCCCGGCCCTGAGGGCAGATCGGGCGGTACTCGACGGCCTGAAGCGGGTCCGCCCAGGCCTCGACGGCTTGTGGCGGACGCCAGCGGAGATCGCCCTCGGGTGCCTCGGCGAAGGGGATGCCAAGAAAGGCGGCGATGTTGTCCGCGCCCTCGGGAGCGAAACCCCGGACCGGGCCGGCCGCGGTCTGGACGAGGAACGGGTCGGGTGGCTCGGCGGTGCAGGCGAGAAGAAGAGGGAGAAGGAACGCGGCGGCAGCGAGGCGGTACGGGGTCTTCATCGTGGAGAGCTCCTGTCGATCCGGTCGTCGGGTGGCGGGCGTCTCGTCACCGTACGCCGGCCGAGGAACAGGCGCACGGGCGCTTCAGTCCTGGCCGCCGGCGGTCGGCGTGACGTCGGTCGGCTGCGCGCGGCGACGGCCGGGTGCGACGGCGATCGTCTCCAGGATCTCCAGCATCGTCCGCCAGCCGCGTTCGACGTTCTGAACGGAGATCCGCTCGTTGTTGCCGTGGACGCCGCCCTGGTCGGCACCGGGGATGACAGCCGGCGAGAAGCCGTAGGCGACCATCCCGAGATCGCGGAAGAAGTGGCTGTCCGTGAAGCCCGCGGTCACCGAGGGCAGGAGGGTGGATCCGGGGTAGCGGCGAGCCGTGACGGTCTCGATCGCTCGGTAGAGGTCCGTGTCCGTCGACGACACGGAGGGCGTGAAGGACATGAGGACTTCGATCGAGATGGACGGCTGGTTGAGGCGCCTCCTCAACTCGTGGATGAAGGCGCGCGGACCCTGGTCGGGGAGCAGCCGGCAGTCCAGCTCGGCGGACGCCGCGGGAGCGACCACGTTGATCTTGCTCGACGCCTTGAGGCGGGTGACGGCGCACGTGTTCCGGGTGAGGGCGTGGAGCGCCGGGCTCGTTCGGTGCAGCCTGGCGAGGCGTTCGGGCTTCGCGATGAGCCCTTCCGGGTCGGCGAGGTCGGCAGCCGCGGACTCGAGTTCGGCCAGGTCCCGAAAGAAGTCGCCGACTGCCGGCACGATGCGGGGAGCGAACGGATCGCGGCGGAGACGCTCGAGCGCTTCGATCAGGTCGGTGACCGCGCTGCGGGCCGAGGGGCTCGATCCGTGACCGGCTGGGCCGACGGCGTTCAAGCGGAGCCACATCGGCACCTTCTGCGTCACCTCGACGCTGAAGACGACGCGGTTCCCCAGCAAGCTGCCGCTCCCGCCTTCATTCAGCACGAGGCCGGCCCCCTGAAGCAGGTCCGGGCGGTTGCGGACGATCCAGCCGGCGCCAAGCTGCCCGCCGGCCTCTTCGTCGGCCGTGGCCAGGAAGATGACGTCGCGCTCGAGGGCCGCTCCAGAGCGGGCAAGGGCAAGAAAGGCCTCCAGGTGGATGATGCCCAGGCCCTTCGTGTCGAGAGCTCCGCGCCCGTTCAGGTAGCCGTTCTCGTACGCGCCGGACAGCGGGTCGTGCTTCCAGAAGCGCGGGTCGGCCGGTACGACGTCGATGTGGTGGAGCAGAATGATGCCCGGCGCGTCACCCCCCTCGAGCCGCGCCCAGATGCTCCCGCGGCCCGGCTCGGGCTCGACGATCTCGTAGGGGATTCCCTCGCGGCCCAGAATGTCGGCGAAGAAGGCGACCGCCGCGCTCTCGTTGCCGGGAGGGTTCGTCGTGTCGATCTGCAGGTAGCGCTGAAGCAACCGAGAGGCTCGGGGCAGACCGTCCGGATTCGCGGAGACTTCGGAACGTGCCGCGGGCGGCGGCGCCGGCGTGGCTGCGCTCACCGTCGTCAGCGCGAGACCCGCGAGGGCCAGGAGGAGCTTGACCGGGAGTCGCATGGAATGTTCGAACGGCTGAGCTTGGCTGGTCAGAATCTGTCGCTCAAGGTAACGCAAGTCTACGGCATGGCGGGCGAGATCTCAGCCGGGATCGCTTCATCCTGTTCGGCCCTGGAACTCGACGGGCGCTTCGTGGGTATGATCGCGCGATTCCCCGCAGCCACTTCCAGGGAGACCCAAGTGCTCAGACCATCCGCCCTGCTCTGCAACTCGACCCGTGTCGCCGTGTCGGGTTTGGCCTTCGCCGCGGTTGCCGCCGCGCAACAGGGAGTCGACCAAGGCGACTGGCCGTCCTACGGCGGCGACTTCGGCAGCACGAAGTACACCGCGCTCAGCCAGATCGACCGCGACAACGTCGCCGAACTGGAGGTCGCGTGGCGTTGGGAGTCGCCCGACAACGCGGAGGTGGCGAAGAGCCGGCGTTTCACTCCGGGCGGCTACAAGGTGACGCCGCTGTTCGTCGACGGCGTGCTCTACGCCTCGACGTCGCACGGACAGGTTGCCGCGATCGACGCCGCCACCGGCAAGACGAAGTGGGTGTTCGATACGGACGACTGGCGGCAGGGTCGACCCACGAACCTGGGCTACAACCACCGCGGCGTGGGCTACTGGACGGACGGCGAACAGGCGCGGATCCTCATGCCGACGAACCAGGCCTGGCTGTGGGCTCTTGACGCCTACACCGGCGAGCCGGTCGGCGGTTTCGGCACGGAAGGCAAGGTCGATCTCACGGTCGGTCTCGGGCGGCCCGTGCCGCGGCGCGTCTACTCGGTCATTTCCGCGCCGATGATCGTCGGCGATACGGTGATCGTCGGTTCGTCCATCTTCGATGGTCCGATTCGCAAGGAGATGCCGCCGGGCCACGTTCGGGGGTACGACGTGAACACCGGCGAGCAGAAGTGGATCTTCCACTCGATCCCGCAGGAAGGGGAGCCCGGCGTCGAGACATGGGAGAACGACTCCTGGCAGTACAGCGGGAACACGAACGCGTGGTCGCTGATGAGCGCGGATCTGGAGCTTGGCTACGTCTACATCCCGTTCGGAACGCCGACGAACGACTGGTACGGCGGGCATCGCCTGGGCGACAACCTCTATGCCGAGAGCCTGGTGTGTCTCGATGCCGCGACCGGCGAGAGGGTGTGGCACTTCCAGTTCGTTCACCATGGCCTGTGGGACTACGACGTGCCGGCAGCGCCGAACCTCGTGGATATCGAGGTCGACGGCAAGCCGATCAAGGCGGTCGCGCAGATCACGAAGCAGGGCTTCATCTACGTCTTCGATCGAGTGACCGGGGAGCCGGTCTGGGACATCGAGGAGCGACCCGTTCCGCAGACCGACGTACCGGGCGAGCGGACCTCGCCGACGCAGCCGTTTCCCACCCGACCGGCGCCGTACGAGCACCAGGGCTTCGATCGCGACGACATGCTGAACTCGTTCACGCCCGAGCTCCACGAGAAGGCGAAGGCGATCCGGGATCGCTTCCGCTACGGGCCGCTGTTCACGCCGCCGTCGCTCGAGGGTACGCTGCTTCTTCCCGGCTGGGGCGGCGGCGCGAACTGGTTCGGCGCCGCCGTGGATCCGGAGACGTCGACGATCTACATTCCTTCGTACACGATGCCGATGGTCGTCAAGCTGGTCAAGCCGGACGGCGCCCGTTCGAACTTCGACTACGTCCGCGGGATGTCCGGGGTCGAGAACTTCTTTCTCGCCGGACCGGACGGCCTGCCGCTGACGAAGCCGCCGTATGGCCGGATTACGGCGATCGACCTGAACACCGGCGAGCACGCCTGGATGACGCCGCACGGCGACGGTCCACGGCAGCAGGTGATTGCGGCCGGCGCGGACGATCCAGGGCCGCTCGGCGCGCCCCCGGGCGCCGGGCCGCTGCTGACGAAGACCCTCCTGTTCCTGGCGCAGGGAGCGGGCGCCTTCGCGCCGCCGGGGGCCGGTGGACCGCCTCCGGTGCTCTACGCATACGACAAGGCGACCGGAGAGGTCGTCCATGCGATCCAGCTCGACCTCGAGCCGAACGGTACGCCGATGTCCTACGAGCTGGACGGCCGGCAGTACATCGCGATGGCGGTAGGCGGCGAGGCGCGGGCCGAGATCGTCGCCTTGGCGCTTCCGCAGGCGGAGTGAGCAGAGCGTCGGGCAGCACGGGGAGGACCGAGAGATGAAGCTCCTGTCGATGATCCGCGAGGGCGCCGCCGCCGTCGGGGTGCTCGCGACGGACGATACGGTGGTCGACCTCTCCGTCGCCGCGCCGAGTCTGCCGCGCGGCATGTGCCGTTTCCTCGCCGCCGGCGACGAGGCGCTCGCCGCGGCCCGCGAGGCGGTGGCTTCGGGCCGCGGTCGCGTACGACTCGCCGAGCAGGAGCTGCTCGCGCCCGTGCCGCGTCCGCGGAAGTTCTTCGCCGTCGGACTGAACTACGTAGACCACGCCGCCGAGACCGGCCAGAAGCTGCCGGTGTTCCCGACGGTGTTCAACAAGCAGGTCACCTGCGTGAACTCGCCGGGAGGCGCGATTCACATTCCGCGCGCCTCGTCGGCGGTCGACTACGAGGGGGAATTCGCGTTCGTCATCGGTCGTCGCTGCCGTCGTGTCGCGGCGGAGGACGCCGCTTCGGTCATCGCCGGCTACACGATCGTCAACGACGTCTCCGTCCGCGACTGGCAGCGGCGCTCGCCGACGATGATCCTGGGCAAGGGTTGGGATACCCACGGACCGATGGGGCCCTACCTCGTCACGGCGGACGAGGTGGAAGCTCCGAACGCGCTGGGTATTCGCACCTGGGTCAACGAGGAACTCCGGCAGGACTCGAACACCCGCGAACTCGTCTTCGACTGTCCGCGGATCGTCGAGACGATCTCGACGATGTGCACCCTCGAGCCAGGCGACGTGGTGACCACTGGCACGCCGGCCGGCGTCGGCGTCGGCTACGATCCGCCGAGGTTCCTCGTTCCCGGCGACGTCGTGCGGGTTGCGATCGAGGGCCTCGGCGTCCTCGAGAACCCGGTCATCGCCGAACCGTAGGGGTTTCCGGGGGGTTCGGACCGGAGCGTTTCGGCTCGGCTTAACCGCGCCCGCGCCCGACCGCCATCCGGATCTCGTGACCGGGACGTTTCTGTCGGAGTTCGACTTCGAGTGACGCGACTTCCTGCGGCGTGAGCGGCTTGTCCGTCGAGTAGCCGAGCATGTACTGGCTCCGCAGTTCTTCGCCGATGCCGGCGTAGGCCCGGAGCACCGCGTCCATGCTGCCGACGTAGTAGACGCGGCCGCCGCTCGCCTGGGAGATCCCCTCGATGTCGAGTTTGCCGCCGCCGCGGCCCCCGCGACCATCCACCTGGCCCATCGAGATGACGTAGACCGGAACCCCGGTCTGACGAGCCGTGCGGAGGGTGCGGCGATAGCCGCTCTGGCTGCCGTAGTCGTCGCCGTCCGTCAGGACGACGAGCGCCCGGCGTCCCTCGTCGCGGACGAGCTGGACGAGGCCGAACTCGATCGCGTCGTACAGGGCTGTCCGGCCGTCGGCACGCAGATCGTTCAGCTTCCCGATCAGCGCCGCCACGTCGGCCGTCGTGTCGGACAGAAGCCGCGGCCGATCGTCGAAGTCGACGAGGAAGGCCTGGTCGATCGGCGTCAGGGTGTTGCCCAGAAACCTGGCCGCGGCGCGCCGGGTATCCGGCATCAGGGTGAACATGCTCTGGGAACTGTCGACGGCGAGCCCCATGACGAGCGGCACGTCCTCGGCGACCGCGAAGCGTTCGATCGGGATCTCGCGTCGGCCCGCGCGGAGTACGAAGCTGTCCCGGGAGAGCGTCGTTACGGGTGTGTCCTGGTCGTCGGTCACGACGACGTAGATCTCGACCAGGTTGACGACGGACTCGGCGACCGGGGCATCGGAGGAGAGGAACTCGACGTCTTCGAGGGTCGTGCCGTCGTCGAGATGGACGGTGATCCGCGCGAAATCGACGCCGGGCATCGCGGGACCCGGAAGCACGGTGCGGAATGGAGGCCGGGTCATCGTCACGGCGAGGATCTCGTTGCGGTAGAACTCGACCCGGTCGAGCGTCGTGCCGAGCGCGAGATCGACCCGGGCTTCGACCGCATAGCTGCCGTCCTCCCGCGGCTCGACCTCGCTGATGAACGCTCCGGCGCTTTGTCGGGGCTGGTTGATCGACAGCTCATCGACGCCCAGGCGACGATCGGCTCGGTCGTAGCCGACGACTCGGACGGTGCGGGGAACAGGATCCGGGCCGAGGTCGATGCGGGTCTCGAACGGCCGGCGTCGGTCGTTTGCGACAAGGTCGTCGTCGAGGAAGAACTCGACGCGACGCACGATGTCGCTCGTCGTGACGGTGCCGAACAGGGTCCTCCCCGAGAGCCCCGAGCGTTGGCCGCCCGGGGGCAGCAGGCGGACCTGGCTCGGCTCCGGCGCCGCGGCGGCCCTTCGCGAGCCGCCACGGCTCGCGGCTTCGCTGGCGGCGGCGATGACCATGTCTTCGGTGACTCCGGAGGCGCCGACGGACACTCCTTCCGGGGCGAGCAGTTCGACGTTCGACCCATCGTCGATCGGACTCGACCCTACGTCGAGGAACACCGCGCGCCAGTCGTCGGTGCGCAAGTTCTCGACGACGAGGACGAGTTCGTCGATTGCGGAGGGCAGGTCGAAGAGCGTTCGGAAACGCCATCCGCGGCGCGCGAGGGCGACGCCGTCGCCGACCCGCTGAACGAGGAAGACCGGAGCGTCCAGACCGCGGCCGTAGACGGTGACCCGCAGCGCCTCGCTCGAGGTGGGCGTTCGACGACCTGCGAACGTCGCGAGCCCGTCGACGGTGACGAGCTCGGCCGGCCGCCCTTCGACATCCGACTCGATGCCCTGCGGCAGGAGGACGGCCCGCACCGAGAGAACCTCGCTCTCCGCGGAGGCGCCGCTCTCGTCGCCGGAGTCCCCCAGCAGAGCTTCGAGTGCCCGCCCAGCCCGCAGGGCGACGACGTCGGCAGGCGCCGCAACCGTGCCCCAACGACGCGCCAAGGTGGTCAGAGGTGGCGATCCGTCTCGAGTCGGTGCGACTCGCACGTCGATCGGGTGGGTAGCGCCGTCGCGGCGCCCGGCAGAGCGATAACGGACCCGCCACGACGAACGGAGCGGCTCGAGTGCCGCGAGGAGGGCCGGAGCGTCAGCCAGTACCCGGCCGCCACTCGCCTGAGCGAAGGCCTGAGCCCGCTCCAGGCGGTCGGGCAGGAGATCGTCGATCTCGCGTTCCGTCTCGGCCGCCGTTCCGTGGACGGGGTACACCCGCCAGCCCAGGGCGCTGATCGTGCGAGCGAGGCGCCGCTGCTGTCGTCGTTCGCGCGCTGCGGCGCGTTCGAAGGCCGCCACCGGTTCTCCGCCGAGCACACGCTCGGTGAACGTATCGACCCCGGGGTCCATCGCGTCCTGAACGAGGAGGAGGAGGCGTGGCGGACCACGGCTCGACCGCGGCAGGAGCAGCGACTCGAGCAGGTTCTCCCGCTGCCATTCGAGGGTGCTCAGCTCGAGCAGGACACCCTCGAGCAGATCGGCGACTCGCGGGCGGCCGGCATCCGGGTCGTCCTCGCCCTCCTCGTGGAGCGACCAGAGCGCGCGCCGCTGATCGAGCAGCGCCCCCGCCTCGAACGCGCGCTGACCGATCTGCACGGCGGCGCTCCGCACGTCGCCAGCGTCGTTCGACGCGGCGAGGATCGTGTCGGCCACCCGATCGGCGACGATCATCCGCACGTCGCCGAGGGCTGTGAGTTCCTCGGCCGCCTCCTCGACGGCGCGAGCAGCGGTCGACACGCCCTGAGGCGTCGAGCCCGGCAAGTCGACGTAGACGAGAGTCTGCCAGCGCTCGGTCACTCGGTCGACGGCGACGAGCTCGCGTGCCGCGCCGTTCTCGATGATCTCGATGTCGGAGATCGCAAGCTCTCGATCGGGAGACTCGGGAACCTGGAGAATCAGCTCGGATTCGCCTTCCAGGTTGAAGGGCGGCGCCGGCGTCTGCGCGAACAGCAAGGGGCCTGCGGCGAGGGCAGCCAGGACGAAGACGCCCATCTACCTCACCTCTCGGCCCTCGATCGTTCTGGCGACCACTCCGCTCCTCTCGAGTTGAATGCTGAGCTCGCGCCAGTTGGGTCCTCCCGGCTCCTCGTTCGGGTAGTACGTGAGCAGATAGTGGCTGCGGAGTTCGCGACTGATCGACTCGAAGATCGGTTCCAGGTCCTCGTCGTGGCGGACGTAGTAGACCCGGCCGCCGCCTGCCTTCGCCATCCGTTCGAGCTTGCTGACGAATGTGCGCGTGCTGAAGCTGCGACCGTCGGTGCGGGCCGCCTCGTCGTTCATCAGCACGAGATAGACCGGAACCTGGGCTCGGCGCGCCTGAGCCAGGCTCTGCCGGAACGCCGCGTCCGAGTCCTCGTCGTCGCCATCGTAGAAGACGACGAGCGCCTTCCGCCCGCGGAGCCCCTCGAGCTGGTCGAGCGCGAGCGACAGGGCGCCCCAGACCGCCGTGCGGCCGCGAGGTCTGAGTGAGCCGATGCCTCCGCGGACCGCGTTCAAGTCGGAGGTGATGTTGCGGACCAAGCGGGGTTCCGTACCGAAGCCGACGAGGAAGGCGCGGTCGCGTCGCGCCTCGAGCGAGTCGAGGAAGGAGACAGCCGCGCGCTTCACGTCCGGCATCCGCAGGAACAGACTGCTCGAGGTGTCGATGGCCAGGCCCAAGGTCAGCGGCAGGTCGAACGCGACCCGGAACGACTCGAGTTCCTGCGCCCGGTCGTCCTCGAAGACGGCGAACTCCGCCGCTTCGAGGTCGCGTACGGGAAGGCCGGAACGGTCGGTGGCGACGACGTAGAGCTGGACGAGCTCGACCCCGATGCGGTCCGACAGGCCGGGGCGGTTGAGGAAGATGACATCCTCGGCGATGCGGCCGTCGGTCAACTCCGCTTCGACTCGAAGAAAGTTCTCCGCATCGCCGACCGGCACCCGCACCTCGCTTCGGAACGGCGCTTCGCGAAGGGTGGCCGCGAGTCGCTCCTTGACGTAGAAGCGAAGCTCGGAGAGTCGGCTGCCGCGCGGCAGCTTGAGTTCGGCGGCGACCTCGACCGGGCCGGCAACGGGGCCGGCCTCCGGCTCGGTGATCCGAACCCAGAATGCGTGCGGAGGCTGGTTGACAAGCAGTTCGTGGCGGTCGATCTCACGGTCTTCCGCGTCGAAGGCGACTGCCTCGACCCGTCCCAACCGGTCCCCGCGGCCCAGGTCGATGCGGGCGCGGAACGGCGCTCGGTTGCGAGCGGCGACCCGGCGGCCGTTCAGGTAGAAGATGACCCGACGGACGTCTTCCGTGAACGGCTCGAGGACGTCGGCGACGAAGGCGACCCGTCCACGCTGCTTGTATCTGTCCTCTGGCCGCAGGTTGATCATGCGCGACGGCGGCGGCGAGTCGGCGGCTGCCTGCTCGACGAGGTCGACGAAGTCGACCAGCGCATAGCCCCAGCGACCGGTTGCCAGGTCTTCGGCGAGCACGATCGCCGAGTCCGTACCGGCAGGCAGCGGCACGGGTCGTTCGAACGACAGGTAGTTCTCGCCCGCTGGCGCGAACGGACGTCCGTGACTCGCGACGACGGCGCCGTCTTCACGGTGGAGGCCGGTGCTGACCCGCCAGTTCGAGGCGCTGCCGGCCACGAGGTCGTCCGGCGGCACGATCGTGGCGGAGAGCCGGCCCACCGTCCGTTCCGGAGTCGTCGATTCGAGGCGAAGCGAGGCGACGACTTCGACACCGGCGGCGCCGCCGCCGAGCTCGAACTCGCTGTCGAGTTCACCTTCGAACGCTCGTCGCAGCCGGACCTCCGCGACGTCGGTCGGCGAGCCGGCGCCGGGAACGACCGTCGGCGCTTGAATCGAATCGCGGCGCCGGCCGCTCGCGGAGGAGTCGATGACGAACAGCTCGAGCTCCGCAGCGGGCGCCGTCTCGTCGGGCAGTTCGAAGCGAGCCTCGAGACGGTTCGGCAGACGCGTCATCCAGTCGGCGATCGCGGAACTGCTGGTCAGTACGGCGCCGCCGGTCATCTCCGCGGCGGGCTGCCAATCGGCTGGCTGTACGACGAGCCCGAGCTCCTCCTCGACGGGTCGTACGGCGCCCTGTCGGGCGCCACCGAAGCGAAGCGTGAAGCCGACGGTGACATCGTTCGAACGGACGTCCGGCCCGCCCTCGTCCTCGTTCGGGACGAAGGCGACCGGCGCCATCGTGAAGCCGTAGGCGGCGGCGGTGCGGGCGATCGGACGGAGACTCGGCATCGTGGCGGCTTGGACCGCCAGCGAGGCCGCGCTCGGCACGAGTTCCAGGTAGTAGGCGAGCGGGTCGGTGGCCAGGCCGTCGGCGAGGATGACGAGATGGCGTCGGCCGCCCTCCTGGTCCTCGCCGGCGGCAGGTTCCATCTCGCTCCGCAAGCGCTCGCGTCGCGCGTCCTCGCGCTCGGCGAGGAAGGAAACGAACTCGTCGATCTGGTTCTGGCGCATCCTCGCTTCGTCGAGAAGGGCTTCGGCCGCCATCTCCTCGAAGAGACCGTCCAGCTCTTGAGCTGCACTGCCTTGAGCGCCGAGGTCGGCCTGTTGACGGGCACGGGAGATCTCGATCTCTCGTTCGCTGGCGAACAGGCGACGTCGTTCGGCGAGGGCGCTGACCCCCTCTCCGCTCGTCGCGAGGCGGTCGAGAGCGGCGCCGGCGAGTTCGGGGCTCCGCGTCGGCGGCAGGATCGTCCGCGCGTCCGGATCTGCGACGACGATCTCGAGGTCGCCGAGCCCGAGCAGGGCGTCGAGCGCGGCCGAGAGGCTGTTCGCCAGCTGGCTTACGGAACTCGGCGTGGTCAGCGCGAGATCGATGTAGACGAGGGTCTTCCAGGCATCTCGGGCCTCTTCCAGGGCGACGATGTCCACGGGAACGCCGTCGATGCGAAGCGCGAGCCGCTCGAGGAGTTCCGCCGGCGCTGCTTGATCGCCGGCGTCGAGGGTGAAGGCCTGCTGGCCAAGCGCACCTCGGCCGGCGAGCGTCGAGCAGAGGACCGCAGCGACAAGCAGCGTGCGGGTTCGGATCATCCGCTGGTTGCTTCTGCCGGCGCTAAGCGATGATCTGGTGGATCGGCTCGGCGCCCTCGACGCCGACGAGCTTCTGGTCGAGGCCGGCATGGAAGTAGGTCAGGGCGTCCGGATCGAGACCCAGCTGCTGCAGCACGGTTGCGTGGAGGTTCTTCACGTGGAAGCGGTCCACCTCGGCGCGGTTGCCGAGTTCGTCCGTTTCGCCGACGCTCGTGCCGCCCTTGATTCCGCCGCCGGCCATCCACATCGTGAAGCCGTAGGCGTTGTGATCGCGGCCGGTGCCCTCGGCATACTCGGCGGTGGGTTGACGACCGAACTCGCCGCCCCAGATGACCAGGGTGCTCTCGAGCAGGCCGCGCTGTTTCAGGTCGCGCAGAAGGCCGGCGACGGGAAGATCCGTCGCCCCGGCGTGGTATTCGTGGTTCTTCACCAGATCGCCGTGAGCATCCCAGTTGTTGTCGTTGTGATTGCCGCCGGAGTAGACCTGAACGAAGCGGACACCGCGCTCGACCAGGCGACGCGCGAGCAGACAGCGCCGGCCGAAGTCCTCTGTGTGTTGCCGGTCGAGGCCGTAGAGGCGTCGCGTCGCCTCGGATTCGCCGGAGAGATCGACCGCTTCGGGCGCGTGTTGCTGCATCCGGTAGGCCAGCTCGTAGCTCGCGATTCGTGCCGCCAGCTCGCTGTTCTCGGCGCGTGGCTCGGCGTGTTCCTCGTTGAACTCGCGCAACCGGTCGAGCAGGCGGCGCTGAGCCTGCCGCGACATCCCCGTCGGCGGGTCGAGCGACAGAATCGGCGTACCGGACGAGCGGATCACGGTTCCCTGGTAGCTCGCCGGCATGTAGCCGGACGACCAGTTCTTCGCGCCGCTGATCGGACCGCCAGTCGGATCGAGCATGACGACGAAGCCGGGTAGATTCTCGTTCTCCGTACCGAGGCCGTAGTTCACCCAGGAACCGAGCGCCGGGCTGCCCGAGAGAATGCGGCCGCTGTTCATCTGCAGCATCGCCGAACCGTGAAGCGGCGCGTCCGCGGTCATCGAGTGGATGAAGGCGATGTCGTCGACGCAGCCTCCGATGTTCGGGAAGAGATCGGAGACCCACTTGCCGCACTCGCCGTACTGCTTGAACTGCCACTTCGGACCGACGACCCTGCCTTGGCTGCGGGCGCCGCCGCGACCCTTCGTCTGGATGTCGATCGTCTTGCCGTCGAGCGGGTAGAGGTCCGGCTTGTAGTCGAAGGTGTCGACCTGACTCGGCCCGCCATACATGAACAGGAAGATGACGGACTTCGCGGGGCCGTCGAAGTGGGGAGGCTTGGCCGCCAGGGGATTCGTCCACGCGGTCGTTCCATCGGCGGCGACGGTTTGTGCGGCGAGGAAGTTGTCCGTCGACAGCATCCCGGCCAGCGCGACGGAGGTGAAGGCGCCGCCGGCTTCCCACAGGAATTCGCGACGCGTCTGGCCGCAGAAGGTGTTGCGTGGTCGTTCGCCGTTTCTGGTCATCGGATGTCTCCTAGTCGAGATAGACGAACTCGTTCAAGTTCAGCAGCAGCAGGGAGAAGCCGGAAAACGCCGTTTCCTCGTCGAAACCCTCCTCGCCGATGAGTTCGCGCACGAGTCCTGTGCCGCGGGCCACCTCGGTGGGCCGTGGTCGGCGCGCGAGGACCACCTCGAGTGCGCGACGGACCCGTTCCTCGAGGCCGCCGCCGTCCGCGGCGATGCGCTTGGACAGGGAACGCGCCTGTTCCCCCATGAAGTCGCCGTTCAGCAAGATCAGGGCCTGCGTAGGTTGCGTCGTCGTGAAGCGGACTGGGCACGAGGCATCCGTATCGGCCAGGTCAAGGCTCTCGAGCAGCGGGTGAAGGAGCGAGCGTTTGACGTGGATGTAGACGCTTCGTCGGGACGCCTGTTCCGGAGTCGCCTCGCCCCAGGCGGCATCGGGCCGAGACGCGGTGGCGAGGACTTCCGCCGGCATCGGCGGATGGACGGAAGGGCCCCCCATCTCGAGATGGAGTCGCCCCGCGGCGGCGAGCGCGGAATCCCGGATCTCCTCGGCGGTGAGCCGTCGCATGTTGAAACGACTGAACAGGTCGTTCGCGGGGTCGACCTCAAGCGCGCCCGTCGGCGGCCGCGACGACATCCGGTACGCCCGGCTCTGCATGATCAACCGGTGCATCGACTTGATGCTCCAGTCGCGGGCGACGAACTCGGCAGCCAGCCAGTCGAGCAGTTCCGGGTGAGTCGGCAACTCGCCGAAGCGTCCGAAGTCGTTCGGCGTCGGCGACAAGCCGCGCCCGAAGTGGTATTGCCAGAGGCGGTTCGCCATGACCCGCGACGTGCGGATGTTCCTCTCGTCGGCGATCCAGCGCGCGAGCGCCAGCCGGCGGCCGGTCGTCGGGGCGTCCGCAGGGCGAGGCTCGAGTTCAGGGTCGGCGTTGCCGAGGATGAGTGGAAAGCCCGGCTCGACCCGTTCGGCGGGGGCATGCGGATTGCCGCGGATGAGCACGTGGGTCGCCGGAGCTGCCGGCCCGACCTCCTTGACCCGCAGCACCTGGATGAGGTTCGCCGGCGGACCCTCCAGAGGCCGGCCGCCGGTGTCTTCCGCACCAAGGTCGGCCGGGATCCAGTCCGTGTAGTTCTCCGGGGTCGGCTGGTTGCCGCCGCCGACCTTGTAGGGCGCGATGCCGCGGAAGAACGACAGCATGCGGTAGTAATCGGTCTGCGGAATCGGGTCGCCGCGGTGGTTGTGGCAGCGGGCGCAGCCGATCGACATGCCGAGCATGACCCGTGAGGTCGTGTCGAGGACAGAGTCCAGGTCGTCGTACTGCGCGAGCTCCGTGTCTGTTGGCTCGTCGTCCCAGATGCCCAGACGCAGATAGCCCGTGGCGATGATCGAGGCGGCGTTGGGACGTTCGATTTCGTCGCCGGCGAGCTGGTGGAGCAAGAACTCGTCGTACGGCATGTCCGCGTTCAGCGCGTCGATCACCCAGTCGCGGTACCGCCAGGCGGAGGGCTTCTCGCGGTCGCGTTCGTAGCCATCCGTCTCGGCGTAACGGACGAGGTCGAGCCAGTGCCGCCCCCAGCGCTCGCCGTAGTGGGGGGACGCGAGCAGCTGGTCGATCAGCCGTTGCCAGGCGTCGGGTCGTTCGTCACCTTCGAAGGCCTCGACCTCGGCGAGCGTCGGCGGCAGGCCGGTCAGGTCGTAGGCGGCGCGCCGGATGAGGGTGCGGCGGTCCGCGCTCGGCGCGGGTTCGAGCCCGGCCGCCTCCATGCGGGCGAGCAGGAACCGATCGATCGGGTTGTGCGGCCAGTCGGCGTTGGCCACTCTCGGCGGGTCGGGCCGGCGGAGCGGCCTGACGGACCACCACGCGCGATCCTCGGCGGTGATCTCGAATTCGTTCGTCGCTTCGACCTCGAGGAGCTCGTCCTCATCGCCTCCGAACGGCGCACCGAGCAGTACCCACTGCCGGATCGCGTCGATGTCGTGGTCCGCGAGACGGCCGGAAGGCGGCATCTGCAGCTGCTCGTCGTGATAGCCGATCGCTCGGAGCAGAAGGCTCAGCTTCGGTTCGGCGGCGGAAAGCGCCGGGCCGCGCTCGCCTCCGCGGAGGAGGCCCGCCCGACTGGTCAGCAGGAGGCCGTTCTTCGCCCGGTCCGGGTCTGCATGGCAGGCGAAGCACTTCCGCTCGAGGACCGGACGGACGTTCTCCTCGAAGAGCTTGACCCCATCCGCAGGCGTCTGCGCAGTCTGCGCCGCGATGCCGCCCGTCGCGAGCAGAGTCCAGAAGAACGCCGCCCAGCAAGCGGTCGCCGGCCAGTTCCGCTTCGAAGGCTGTGACATGGCGGCGGACAGCATATCGCGGCTTGGGTCATGGAGCGTCGCCGTGTCTCGCTTCCGTCGAGCCGGTCCGGGGAAGCTGTAGACTCGCTTCACCTTGAGCGCCACCCGCCCCGGGTCCGCCGCCGACTCCGTACCCGTGACGGCGACCCTGCTCCTGAGCTGCGATGACGCGGTCGGCATCATTGCGACGGTGACCGGCTTCGTGAACGATCACGGCGGGATCATCGTTTCGTCCGAGCAGCATCGCGACGAGGAGTTGGACAAGTTCTTTCAGCGGCTCGTCTTCGAGGTGGATCACTTCGATCTGGACCGGGAGACGATCCAACCGCTGCTCGAGTGGGAAATCGGCGATCACTTCTCGGTCAGCAGCCGAATCGCCTTCTCCGACGAGGTGCAGCGGGTCGGCGTGTTGGCTTCCAAGCCGGCCCATTGTCTTCACGATCTTCTGTCGCGCTGGCGTCTGGGGGAGCTGCCGGGGCGTCCGGTGTGCGTACTCAGCAATCACCCCGTGCATGCCGCGGAGGCGGAGTACAACGGCCTGCCGTACCACCATCTGCCCGTGACGGCCGAGACGCGGACGGAGCAGGAAGAGCAGATGATCGCCATCCTGGAGCAGGCCGAAGTCGACCTCGTCGTCCTCGCCCGCTACATGCAGATCCTCACGCCGCGCTTCCTCGAGTGCTTCCCCAACCGAGTGATCAACATTCACCACTCGTTTCTGCCTGCGTTTCCCGGCGGCAGTCCGTACCGGCAGGCGTATCTCCGGGGCGTCAAGGTCGTCGGCGCCACCGCCCACTACGCGACAGCCGATCTCGACCAGGGTCCGATCATCGAGCAGGACGTGACCCGGGTCAGTCACCGCGACTCGGTGACGACGCTCGTCAGGCGGGGCAGGGATCTCGAGAGAGTCGTCCTCGCCCGTGCCGTTCAGGCCCACCTCGAGCATCGCGTTCTCGTCACGGAGAACCGAGCGATCGTGTTCGGCTGACGCGAGATCTCGCCTTCTTCGTGGCGTCTGGGGGAGCCGCCGTTACGCGCAGACCCGGCGCGCCGCAGCCAGCGCCTCGGCGAGCGCGGGGTCTTCTTCGCCCCGGGCAGCACCGGCCTCGAGCAGTGCCAGGGCGTCATCGCAACGGGTCATCTCGATCAGCAGGCCGGCGAGTCGCACACGCGCCGGCGTCAAGCCTGGGCGTTGGGCGAGCGCTCCGGCGAAGGCCTGCAGAGCGTCGTCGAGCCGACCGAGGTCGGCGAGGACCATGCCGAGGAGCAGGGTGGTTTCGACGCGGGTCGGATCGAGGCGCTGCGCTCGTTCGAGTTCGGCCGCGGCCTCCGCCGGCCGACCCTGAAGAGCCAGGACGCCGCCCAGCTCGGCCCGCAACCGGCCCTCTTCCAGGCCGCCGAATCGCGCTCCTCCGAGACCGCGTTCAAGTGCCTGCCGCGCGTCGGCGAGGCGACCCAGCTGGCGGAGCACGAGGCTGAGTGCCTGGAGCGCGTCGGCGTCGGACGGCGCCTCGTCGACGAGCCGCTCGAGCGTCGCCAGCGCCTCGGCCGGCCGGCCCGTCGTCGCGAGCAGAGCAGCTTGCCGGCTCGATGCGTTCGCGTAATCGGGATCGAGGCTCAGCACGCGTTCGTACCGTTCGAGGGCTTCGGCCGTTTGGCCGCTTCGCTCCAGCACGAGCGCGAGTTCGTAGTGCGCCTGCTTGTAGTCCGGCGCAACTTCGGCGGCGCGCCGCAACCGCCGGATCGCCTCGTCCGGGCGATTCGTGTCGGCGTAAAGCCGGCCCAATGCGAAGTGGGCGGCTGCGTTCCTCGGGTCGAGTGCGGTCAGCTCTTCCCAGGCGGTCTCTGCCTGGTCGAACTGCCGGGCGTTCGTGTGTGCGAGCGCCAGATGTTCGCGTGCTTCGAGGTTCGTCGGGTCGGCTTCGACGGCGCGGCGAAACAGGGCCGCCGCCGCTCTGAACTCGCCGACGCCGACGGCGATAAGTCCCTGGCGTACGAGCGCCCGGCTGCCGGCCGGCAGGTATGCGAGTTCGCGAACCGTCGCGTCGTCGAGGGTGAAGTCGTCAGGGTTCGCCTGGGCCAGGTGCTGAGCGGCGCGCTCCTCGTTGCCGAGGGACCGGTGGGCCATGCCAAGCGCATAGTGGCCGCGCCCCGCCTTGGGCTGGAGTTCGAGCGCTCGTTCCAGATGGGCGACGGCTGCGGCCGGCTCGCCGCGCTCGAGTGCCAAGGTACCGAGGCCGAAGTACGCAACTGCGAGCTCCGGGTCGACGTCGAGAGCCCGTTGCCAGATTGCCTGCGCTTCGTCCGGCCTGTTGCGGGCCGCCTCCGTTGCGGCGAGCCGGTGGAGAGCCGGCAGCAGGCCTGGATCGAGTGCGAGAGCTTCGCGGTAGTGGGCGGCGGCCGCGTCCAGGTCACCGCTGGCTTGGGACGCGAAGCCGAGCAGGTAGGGCCAGCGGGCATCGCGCGGGTCGAGCCGGGCGGCTTGTCGATAGCAGGCGGCCGCGCTCTCGAGGTCGGCGATGGAGTGGCTGTCCAGCACGTAGAGGCCGTGGTAGAGCTTGCAGAGTTCGCCGGTCGTCCGTGCTCGCTCCGCATTCGAGGCGCCGGACCGTTCGAGTTCGCGCAGGCGGTGCTCGATCCTCGCGATCTGGGCTCGGACGGCCGGGTCGGCGACCTGGTAGGCGCCGGCGGGAGAGAAGTCCGCGCTGTCGCCCGCCTTGCTGCAGCCCTGGAGGAGCAGCGCGACGGTCAGCGCGGCTCTGGCGGCGAGACCCGGCGCCGGTCGGAGGAATGGACCGACGGTTCCGGCGCCGCGGGCCCCTATCGCGGTTCTCAAGGAACGCCCCGCCCGCGGCGCAGCTCGTGGTAGGCGCCGGCGGCGAATGGGCCGAACGACTCCTCGCTGCCTTCGCTGCCGACCCAGGTGACCATCACATCCTCGACCTCGGCCTGAGTATCGTCGGCGTTCCCATCGAACGGGTCGTTTCGCGGACCGCCGAGACCAACGAGGATTCGGGGATCGCTCGACGATGCGTAGCTCATCGCCGTCCGCACGGTTCGCGTCATCGTCCGCCCGTTGCCGAGGGTCAGCCGGACGACGCTGCCGAGCGCATTCCGGCGGCCGTCGGAAGTCAACACGCGGAAACCGATCCAGGGAGCGTTCTGGCCGACCATGTTGACGAACAGCCGCGCCGGCCCCGAGTTGTTCGTCACGAGGACGTCGACGTCGCCGTCGTTGTCGACGTCTCCGAACGCGGCGCCGCGGGAGACCTCGCCGGCGCCGAAAATGGGGCCGCCAAGCGCGGATGCGTCCTCGAAGCGGCCGGGAGCGACCTGCCGGAAGAGCTGATTCGGCTGCCCAAGGAGCTGCTCGAATGGAGAGGAACCGGCTTGATCGCGGCCTGAAGGCGGGCTCGGTGCACGGCCTTCATCTCTGGCGCTTGACCTGCGGATCCGACGAACCGCGCCGTTGACTGCCAGCAGGTCGAGGTCGCCATCGTTGTCGAAGTCGATCCAGCCGGTGCCGAAACCGGTCATCGGCAGGCTCGGCAGGTCGAGACCGAACGCCGCTCCGGCGTCGATGAACAGGCCGAGACCGTCGTTCAGGTAGAAGGTGCTTGTCTCCCCGGTGATGTGGGTCACGTAGAGGTCGAGGTCCCCGTCGTCGTCGATGTCGCCGGCGTCCACGCCCATTCCGGCCTCTGGGACGCCGCGCCCGTTGACCGCGGCGCCGGCGTAGAGCGCTCGGTTCTCGAAGCGTCCCGCGCCGAGGTTCACCCACATCTGGTTCGGCGTACCGTCGTTCGCGACGTAGAGATCCAGGCGCCCATCACCGTCCAGGTCGGCCGGCAGGGCGCCGAGGCCGTTTCCGAACGCGGCCGTCAGGCCGGCGCGATCCGTCGCCTCCTCGAACCGTCCACCGCCGAGGTTGCGTAACAGGCGGTCCGGCTCGGCGCGGTAGGTCTTCGGGCTGCAGTAATCCGGCTCGCCGCTGCCGAAGGTGCAGAGCGTGTGGGCGCCGAGGTTGAAGTCGACGTAGTTCCCGATGAACAGGTCGAGCGCGCCGTCTCCATCGTAGTCGAGGAAGGCTGCCGGCACGCTCCACCTGGGATCGTCGGCGTCGGCTGTCCGCGTAGCGTCCTCGAATCGGCCGTTGCCCGTGTTCCGCCAGAGTTGGTTCGGACCCAGGTTCGTCACGTAGAGGTCGACATGGCCGTCGCCATCGAAGTCCCCGGCGGCGACGCCCATTCCGTAGCCAATCGACTGAATGCCGGACTCGTCCGTCGCGTCGACGAAACGAAGCTCACCGGTCTCGATGAGCTCGTTCCGGAACAGGCGGTCCCGAGCGGGTCCGGCGGCGCCAGCGCCGGGGGAAACGTCCGGTTCGAGTTCCGCCCCCTGCACGAGGTAGGCGTCCAGGTCGCCATCGCCGTCCGCGTCGAAGAGAGCGGTGCCCGAACCCATGATCTCGGGCAGCAGGTGGCGGCCGCGCGCGCCGTTCCGGTGCTGGAAGACGAGGCCGAGCTCGGCTGCGCGGTCGCGAAACGCGGCAGCGTCCGGCAGAGACGCGGTAGCGCTCGAAGTCGCCGGCTCCGCGCCGTGGCCGAGCGGTGGGGTGTCCCCGCAGTTCAGGATTCCTGCGCTCCCGAGCAGGACCGCGGCGGCCGCGAGGCGTGAGCGATTCCTCGTCAGGATGACTCCGCGGAGAATCGAGGCGCGCTGACGCTCGCCAGGGGCGCCCGGCGTCCGAACTCGGAGGAAGAAAAGGGAGAGGGCCGAAACCCTCTCCCCTTGGCTCCTCGAACCGGCGCCGCGAACACGGGCTGCCGTTTACCCGGTTCTAGAACTGGAACTTGATGTTCGCCCGGATCTGTCGAGGACGCTGGAAGAAACGTCGCACCGGCAGAACTTCGCCCGCGCTGTTCCAGCTGCGACGACGCTGCTGATTCGTCGCGTTGAGGACCTCGACGCGGAACTCGCCTCTGACGTCCCGGTAGCCCAAGGGGAAGCCCCAGGCGCCGGTCAGGTTCACGGTGTACTCATCGGAGGTGCGCCTTCCCTCGGTTCCCAGCGGGTGCAGGTTGAAGCCCGCGCCGGTGTTCGACGTTCCCGGGCGCTGGTCTGCGTTCTGGTCCGTTACGTCGACCGGGAGACAGATGGGAATGCTCTCCGGGATGCCGGCCGGCCTCGGGCCGCAGGGCCGTTCATAACCGGCGCCTGACGAGGTGGCCCAGGGCGTCCCGGTCTGGAAGGTCAAGTGACCGCCGAGCGTCAGGTCCTGGTTGCCTATCCGCCAAGTCTTGAATCCGAACGAGTTGTACACCCAGGTCCGATCGGAGGAGCCGTTCGCGCCCCGCTTGTTGATCATGCTCGCCGGGTAGCCCAGCCAATCCGTCAGGCGAGCGACGCAGTCTTCGGGGTAGAGCGGAGTCCTCCCGGTCCGACGGTCCGGCCTCGTCTGCGCTCCCTGGCAACTGTCGATGTTCGCCTGGTTGAGGACGACATGGGCGGCTTCCAGATAGCTGCTGTTCGTGTTGTTCCACCAGGCGCCGGCGCCGGTCGTGTCCGTCTCCGACCACGCCACGTTGTTGTAGAGCGCCCAGCCGTTCGCGAAGCGGCGGTTCAGCTGGAGTTGGACGCCCTTGAACGCGTTTCTCGCGGGGTCTGCCAAGTCGAGCGCCTCGCGGTTCAGCTGGGAAGGACGTTCCGCCGGATCGTAGCCCTGCGCGGCCCAGGTCGCGGCTCTCGCGTCATCGAACGCAATCAGGATGTTCAGGAGATCGTGGTAGTTCTCCGTGACGCCGATGTTCCGACCCTTGTGATCGAGTTGGTTGTTCGAGAACATCATGTCCTGCAGCTGCCAATCGATGTATTTCACGTCGAGCGCCCAGTTCGGCAGGAACTGCCACTCGAGGCCGAGGATGGCCTCCTGCTTGTAGTACGTCTGGATGTCGTAGTCGAAGATCCCGGCCTGAACGGCATCCCACATCAGGCCCGGCGTCGTCAGCTCCCAGGAGAGGTTGTAGCCGGGCAGCGCTTCCCCGACGGTTCCCGCGTGGAGCGAGTCTCGACGCTGCGGCACCCGGCAGCCGTAGTTCGTCAACCCGAGAGACATCAGGTAGTCGAACGTGCCGATGTCGGCCGGGTCGCAGAAGAGGAAGACCTCGTGACCTTCGTAGCCGTTCCAGAGGTCATGCAAGCTGGGAACGTCCGAGTCGCCTCCCGACACCCACGCCTGATTCAGCATCGCGTGGTACTGGCCCCAACTCGCGTTGAGCAGCAGGGCGCCGTCCCCCTTGATGTCGTACGTGAGATTGATCCGCGGGTCGACGTAGGCGTCATCCACTACTTGGCGGCGGACGTCGTTCCACGCCTCCTGGGTCTCGGCACGCAGACCGACGTTCAGCGTCCAGTGATCGCCGATCTGGAAGCGGTCCCGCACGAAGAAGCCGTTGTTCTGAACCTCCGTGTCACCGGTGCCGCGGCCAACGCAGGTACCCGGAGTGCGAACGACCTCGCCGTTCACATGCTCGACCGTGGTCGGGCGGTGGGGAAGGCCGTCCGGGGCATTCCCTTCGCAGGTGAGGAAGGTCGAGTTGTGGTCGACGAAGTAGCACGTCCTGCCACGGATGTCCGAGGTGTCCGTCCGAGTGAAGGGGGTCGCGCACGTATCGTCGGCGATCGTGCCGGCCCCGTAGAAGCCGAACGGGTTCGTCGCGTCGAATCCCCAGCCCTGGAGCAGCGGCACGCGAGCATTCTCCCCTTCCCACTTCGTGTCCTGATAGTCGAAGCCGTACTTCAGCTCGTGATTCGCGCCGACGAACTGGGTCAGGCCGATGTTCGCCTGTTCTCTCGGGAAGGCGTTGAAGCCGAAGCCGTCCGAGAGAATCCAGCCGTTGTGCCACGTCGAGAGATTTTCCGCGTCCCGGTATACGTTGTAGTTGTTACCAGGATAGAAGATGCCCAGCGACGGGTCGAACGGGAATCGCAGCGGATAGTTGGTATCTCCGCCCGAGGTGTTCGTCGCGGTGTGCCCCGCGACTGGACCACGGTCGAGCGACTTCGCCTGGAGGCAGGTCTCGACCATGCGAGCCGGAGTGTTCGGGTAGTTGTCCTGGGACAGCCACTCGAGGATGGGTATCCCGTCGACAGCCTGCGCCGCGGGATTCTCCTGTTCGAGCATGTCATGACAGGCGAGGTACTTGTTCTCCTGCGTCTCCTGCTGAGCGACCTTCGCCTCGAGGAACCAGTTGCTCGAAATGGCCCAGTTCCAGCTGATCGTCGACAGGACGCTGTCGTTCTCGTGGGGCGTCGGCGTCCAGTAATCGTAGGACTGCCAATTGAAGTAGTTGCGGAACGCGGGCGTGTCGATCGCCGACGCGGAAAAGGAGTGGGCTGCGGAAGGCTGCATGTTCAGCTTGAAGATGCGCGCGTCGTTGTACAGGCTGACGTCGTACGGGTCGCCGCCGAGCAGGCGCTCGGAGTAGGCGTCGTCGAACTCGCTGACGCCGAGGAAGAACCAGAACCTGTCTCGTCGCAGCGGACCGCCGATCGAGAACTCGTAGCCGTCACTCGCGCCGGCCCATTCGTCCGAGCCGGGCAGGCAGGCCTCGCGGTTGATCGTCGAGACTTCGTCGACGATGCTCCGCGGAATCTCTCCCCGGCCGTCGTCGCGCGAGTCGCCGTGGCAACGGCGGAACCAATCCATCGGATAGGGCCGCGTCCGCCGTTCGGCCAGCGAAGGCTGATCCTTGTAGTCCGCGCCCCAATCGACCGCCTGTCGCTGCCAGAGCACTTCCGTGTGCAACCGGTTCGTGCCGGACTTGACGATGACGTTCGTCGAGGAACCGATGTAGCGCCCGTATTCCGCCGAGGAGCCGCCGGCCTCCATCGACACCTCGGTCACCGCAGTCGTCGGCAGGAAGACGCGGCTGCCGCCGAACTTCGCGAATGTCGTATCCACGCCGTCTACGTAGACGCCCTGATCGGCGAAATGGGTCCCGTTGACGGACGGTCGGGTCTGTTGGATGTCGTCGTTCTCGGCGTCCGCCGTCACGCCGGGCATCGCGTTGATCACGCCGTAGTAAGTACGTGTCGTGCCGGCGGTCTGCTCGCCGATGTCCGAGGTCACCGTCGTGCCGGCGGTCACATTGAACTTGTCGACCATCGGCGTCTCGCCGGTCACGGTGATCACGCCCTCCACGGCCGCCTGAAGGGTCAGGTTGATCTCCCTCCGGTCGCCCGCCGCCGCGTGGAACGTGGCTTCAGCCTCGCCCAGTCCCTGGAGTTCGGCCTTCACCGTGTATTCGTCGGGTACGACGCCGACGAACCGGTACTGACCGTTCTCGTCCGTCAGGGCGAACTTGTCGCCCCGAGGGCTGGACAGAGTGATCGTCACGCCGGGAAGCGGGGAACCTCCCGGATCGACGATCTCGCCGCTGATCGTGGCCGTCTCCGGCGCGTCGGCCAGGACGGTCAGGGGCACGAACACCATCAGAACGACTGCGAGTCGCTTCATTGCTTCTCCTCGGGCAAGTTGTAGCGTGGCCAGGACTATTTCGCAGGACTGCGGCGAATGTCAAATCCGAGCCTGGATGCTCGCCGAGAGAATCGTGTTCCTGCGGGGACCGCTTTCCTGGGGCGATGGCGAGAGCGCATCGGGACATGGTCGCGTTCTGGCTCGACCGGGGATGCGCACCCGGCTCCCCGGCTCGCCTGTGCGCGCGGCTGGCGGGTCTACGGGCGGGTCCGGGGGCGGCGTCGAGCGTGCCACCCCCGCGTCACCTGCAGGCTCTCCGAAGCCGCCGTGGTTGCCATCCGGCATGAGTGCCCTCGCCGGAACGGACGCCTCCACGCCCTCGCCATGGACCCGGTGACGCCATGGACCCGGTGAAACTGCGGGCTGCTAGAACCGGAAGCGGATGTTCGCCCGGATCTGTCGAGGACGCTGGAAGTAGCGGCGCACGGGATACACGTAGCCTCCGCCGTCCCATGCGCGTCGCCGTTGCTGGTTCGTCGCGTTCAGCACCTCGACCCTCAGCTCGCTGCGGACGTCCCGGTAACCGAGGGGGAAGCCCCAGGCGCCGCTCAGATTGACTGTGTACTCGTCCGAAGTTCGTCGACCCTCGGTACCGAGGGGGTGAAACCGGAATCCGACGCCGCCCTGAGCGGTGCCTGGCCGGGTGTCCGCGTTCGCGTTGCTCGGATCCGTTGGATCCTTGACGTAGGACGCGCCGCCCGAGCGGGCCCAAGGCGTACCGGTCTGGAATGTCACGTGCCCGCCCAGGGTCAGGTCGTGGTTGCCCAGGCGCCAGGTCTTGAAGCCGAACGAGTTGTAGATCCACTCGCGGTCGTTGATGCCGTTCGCGCCGCGCGCATTGATCATGGACACCGGATAGCCGAGCCACTCGTTCAGCCGCTGCTCGCAATCTTCCGGATAGATGGGCAACCGACCGGTTCGCCGATCAGGTGTCGCCATGCCGATCTGACACTGCTCGATGTGGTTCTCGTCGAGCACGAGGTGGACGCCTTCGAGGTAATCCCCCTGCGTGTTGTTCCACCATACGCCGGCGCCGGTCGTGTCCGTCTCGGACCAGGCAATGTTGTTGTAGAGCGCCCAGCCGTTCGCGAATCGCCTGTTCAACTGGACCTGCAGTCCGCGGTAGCCGTTCTTCGCCGGGTCGGCTTCGGCGAGAGCCTCCCGGTTCAGAACGCTGGCCGGGTTCCGGGTACCCGGCTCGTTGCCGGCGGCAACCCACGCTGCCTCTCTCGCGTCGTCGAACGCAGTCACGATCTGGGCGAGGTCGTGGTAGTTGCCGGTGACGCCGATGTTCCGGCCCAGATGGTCGAGCTGGAAGTTCGAGAACATCGAGTCCTGGATGTTCCAGTCGATGTACTTCACGTCGAGAGCCCAGTTCGGGCTGAACTGCCACTCGAGACCCAGGATCATCTCCTCCTTGTAGTAGGTCTGAAGGTCGAAGTCGATGACTCCAGCCTGAACGGCGTCCCACATGAGTCCGGGCTGCGCGAGTTCCCAGGACACGTTGTAACCGGGCAGGGCCTCGCCGACCGTGCCGTTGCGCAAGGTGTCGCGACGCTGCGGGACGTTGCAGCTCCAGTTGATGAAGCCAAGCGCGCCCAGGAGATTCGCTGAGGCGACGTCGCCGGGATCGCAGAACAGGAACACCTCGCGCCCCTCGTAGCCGTTCCACAGATCGTGCATGCTCGGGCGGGCGACGTCGCCCCCGGAGATCCAGGCCTGGTTGAGCATCGCGTGGTAGTGGCCGTACGACGCGTTGAGGAGGAGTGCGCCGTCTCCCTTGATGTCGTAGTTCACGCTGAACCGCGGGTCGATGTAGGTGTCGTCGACAACCTGACGGCGGACATCGTTCCACGCCTCCTGGTTCTCGGCGCGGAACCCGACGTTGAACGTCCAGTGGTCGCCGATCTGAAAGCGGTCCCGCATGAAGAAGCCCGTGTCGCGGACTTCCGTATCGCCGGTCCCTCGACCGACACAGGTGCCCGGAGTGCGGACGATCTCGCCGTTGACGCGCTCGACGGCCGTCGGCCGGTGGGGGAGGCCGTCACCGGCGTTGCCCTCGCAAGTCAACAGAGTCGAGTTGTAGTCGACGAAGTAGCACGTCCGGCCGCGGTTCGTGCGGACGCCGTCCCAGTCGGCGGTCGGATTGTCCGCACTCGTCCCGGAATTCCGAAACACCGAGCAGGAGTCGATGACATCCTCGCCGGCGTTGAGGAAACCCCACGGATTCGTCGCGTCGAAGGCCCAACCGTCCATCAGCGGAACGCGGGCATTCTCGCCCTCCCACTTCGTGTCCTGGTAGTCCAGGCCGTACTTCAGCTCATGATTCGCGCCGACGAACTGCGTGAGCCCGACGTTCGCCTGCTCGCGCGGGAAGGCGTTGAAGCCGAATCCGTCCGAGAGAATCCAGCCGTTGTGCCATGCCGCCAGATTCTCGTTGTCCCGGTAGACGTTGTAGTTGTTGCCGGGATAGAAGATTCCGAGGCTCGGATTGAACGGGAACCGCAGCGGATAGCTCGTGTCGCCGCCCGACGAGTTCGTCGGGGTGTGGCCGGCGATCGGTCCGCGGTCGAGCGACTTCGCCTGCAGGCACGTTTCGACCATGCGCGCCGGGGCGTTCGGGAAGTTGTCCTGCGATAGCCACTCGAGCAGCGGGACTCCCTCCGGCATGAGCACTTCGGGGTTCTCTTCCTCCAGCTTGTTGTAGCAGGCGAGGAACTTGTTCTCCTGCGTCTCCTGCTGCGCGACCTTCGCTTCGAGGAACCAGTCGCCGGAGATCGCCCAGTTCCAGCTGATCGTCGACAGCACGCTGTCGTTTTCATGCGGCGTCGGCGTCCAGTAGTCGGAGGACTGGTCGTTGAAGTAGTTCCGGAACGCCGGCGTGTCCATTGCGGATGCCGCGAACGAGTGCGGCGCCGAGGGCTGCATGTTCAACTTGAAGATCCGGGCGTCGTTGAACAGGCTGATGTCGTACGGGTCGCCGCCGAGCAGCCGGTCGGAGTAGGCGTCGTCGAACTCGCTGTAGCCAATGAAGAACCAGAACTTGTCCCGGCGGATCGGTCCGCCGAGGGAAAGTTCCTGGCCGTCCGAGGAGCCCGCCCATTCGTTGGAACCCGGCAGACACGCCTGCCGATTCGTGTTGAACACCTCGGAAACGTCCGTGCCGCCCGGAATCTCCCCGCGTCCCGCGTCCCGTTCGTCGCCGTGACACCGTTTGAACCAGTCGGCGGGGTAGGGCTTGTTCTGGCGCTCCGTCAATGACGTCTGGTCCTTGTAGTCCGCGCCCCAGTCGACGCGCTGGTGCTGCCAGAGCAAGTCCGTGTGCCACCGGTTCGTGCCGGACTTGACGATCACGTTCGTCGAAGAACCGATGTAGCGCCCGTACTCCGCCGAGGAGCCGCCGGCCTCCATGGATACTTCGGTCAGGGCCGTCGTCGGCAGGAAGACGCGGCTGCCGCCGAACTTGGCGAATGTCGTATCCACGCCGTCCACGTAGACGCCTTGATCGGCAAAATGCGTGCCGTTGACGGACGGCCGGGTCTGTTGGATGTCGTCGTTCCGTGCATCGGAAGTGACTCCCGGCATCGCGTTGATCACGCCGTAGTACGTGCGGGTCGTTCCCGCCGTCTGTTCGCCGATTTCCGACGTGACGGTCGTGCCGGCGGTCACGTTGAACTTGTCGACCATCGGCGTCTCGCCGGTGACGGTGACTTCGCCCTCGATGAGCGCCTGCAAGGTGAGGTCGACCGCCTTCCGATCGCCGGCCGCGGCGTGGAATGTGGCTTGAGCTTCGCCGAGTCCTTGGAGTTCGGCCTTCAGTCCGTACTCGCCTGGCACGACGCCGACGAACCGGTACTGGCCGTTCGCGTCCGTCAGGGCGAACTTGTCGCCGCGAGGGCTGGACAGAGTCATCGTGACGCCGGGAAGCGGCGAGCCCCCGGGGTCGACGATCTGGCCGCTGACCGTCGCGGTCTCCGGCGCGTCGGCAAGGACAGCCAAGGGTACGAACACCATCAGCACGAATGCGAGTCGCTTCATCAGCTCCTCCTCGGATTCAGTTGTCGCGTTTAACCTAGCTATAGCCTGCCTGCCGCCAGCTTGTCAAGGGCCAGGTCCGGGGCGTGGCGGTCGGAGGGGGTCAAGACGACGTTGCGCCCGAACGTCCAGTCCTGGCTCGTGGAGAAGCTGCTGTTCGTCATCCGCGCGACCGGCAACGGCGTGAGCGTCGGGAACGCGGGAGACTGCGAGGCCCGGTCCTTCGGCGGACTCACCGCTGGACAAGAAAAGGGGGAGAGAGCCGAAGCCCTCTCCCCCTTCAGAGGCCTTGAGCCCCGGGCACGGAGCCCGAGGCGCTGAGAGGCCAGCTCCTAGAAGCGGACCCTCAGCGAGGCGCGGACCTGACGCGGCCGCTGGAAGAAGCGCCGCACCGGGTAGACCTGGCCGTCGCCGCCCCAAGAGCGTCGCCGCTGTTGGTCCGTCGCGTTCAGGACGTCGACGCGGACTTCACCCCGGACGTCGCGGTAGCCCATGGGGAAGGCCCAGGTACCGCTCAGGTTGATCGTGTATTCGTCCGACGTGAAGCGCCCCTGCGTGCCTGGGGCATGCAGGTTGAAGCCGACCCCGTCGTTCGGCGTGCCGGGCTTCGGGTCGTTCGGATTCCGCTGAACGCGCTCCACCCCTTCGAAGTCGATGGACACTCCCTCGCTCCGGACCCAGGGGGTACCCGTCTGGAAGCTCAGGTGGCCGCCGAGGGTCAAGTCCTGACTGCCGATTCGCCACGTCTTGAAACCGAACGAGTTGTAGATCCAGGTCCGATCGTACGTGCTGTTCAGTCCGCGACGGTTGATCATCGACACGGGATAGCCGAGCCACTCCGACAGAGCCTGAGTGCAGTCCACCGGGAAGAGCTCCGTGCGGCCGGTGCGACGGTCGGGTACCTGCTGCCCGGCGTTGCACTGATCGATGTGTCCTTGGGTCAGGACGACGCTCAGGTTCTCGAGGTAGCTGCTGTTCGTGTTGTTCCACCACGCGCCGGCGCCCGTCGTATCCGTCTCCGACCAGGACACGTTGTTGTACAGGGCCCAGCCTTCGGCGAAGCGCCGGTTCAGCTGAATCTGAAGTCCCCGGTAGGAGTTCCTCGCGGGATCAGCCAAGGCGAGAGCTTCGTCGTTCAGGTTCCGCTCCTGCCCCGTGGCTTCCCGGGCGTCCGCCAACGACGTCACGATTCCGGCGAGATCGTGGTAGTTGCCCGTGATGAAGATGTTCCGCGACTGGTGGTCGTACTGGGTGTTCGAGAACATCATGTCCTGCATCTTCCAGTCGATGTACTTCACGTCGAGCGCCCAGTTCGAAGCGAACTGCCATTCGAGACCAAGGATCAGATCGTCCCGATAGTACGGGTCGATGTCATGGTTCCAGAGTTCGCAGTTCACCCCGGCAACGTCGCCATCCTGGCAGG
This sequence comes from Candidatus Multivoraceae bacterium, assembly GCA_965219625.1. Lineage (GTDB taxonomy): Bacteria > Acidobacteriota > Thermoanaerobaculia > Multivoradales > Multivoraceae > Multivorans. The sequence goes on from OZ244782.1 coordinate 3,549,000, forward strand.
GACGAACCGCGTCCCACATGAGTCCCGGAACGAGCGTGCTCCAGGCGAAGTTGTAGCCCGGCAGCGCCATGCCTACCGTGCCTGCCTTCCGCGTGTCTTCCCGGTCGGGGACGGGGCAGAAAACGATCGCCTCGACCGGATCGCAGAACAGCCAGACTTCGTAGCCTTCGTAGCCGTTCCACTGGTCGTGCATGCCGCCCGCGGTGTCGCCGCCGCCGGAGATCCAGGCCTGGTTGAGCATCGCGTGGTATTGCCCCCAGTTCAGGGTGAACAGGAGTCTGCCGTCGCCCTTCATGTCGTACGTCATGTTGATCCGGGGATCGAGGTACGTCGCGTCGACCACCTTGCGGCGGATGTCGTTCCAGCCCTCCTGGATCTCGCCGCGAACGCCGACGTTGAAGGTCCAGTGGTCGCCGACGGTGAAGCGGTCTCTTACGTAGAAAGCCGTATCCGCCATCTCCGCATCGCCGGTGCCGCGGCCGATGCAACTCGTCCGATGGCTCCAGGGCGTCCGTTGGATTTCGCCGTTGACCCGCGTGATCTCGATCGGAGTCAGCTCCGAACCGACGTCACCCTCGCAGCTCAGCTTCGGCGAGTTGTAGTCGACGTAAACGCAGCCGCGGCCACGGGTCGTAAGCCCTGACCAGTGGGGGTTGTCCGAACTTGTGGCGACGTTCCGGGTGAGTGAGCAACTGTCATCGACGAGTGTCCCGGCGCCGCCGTAGCCGAACGGGTTGTACGAGTCGTAACCCCAACCGTTCATGAACGACGTGCGGGCGTTTTCGCCCTCCCACTTCGTGTCCTGGTAGTCGATGCCGTACTTCAGCTCGTGATTTGCGCCGACGAACTGGGTGAGCCCGACATTCGCCTGCTCGCGCGGGAAGGCGTTGAAGCCGAAGCCGTCCGAGAGGATCCAGCCGTTATGCCAGGCGCCGAGGTTCTCGCCGTCCACGTAGACGTTGTAGTTGTTGCCCGGCCAGAAGAAGCCCTGGCTCGGGTCGAACGGGAACCGGAGCGGCCAGTTCGTGTCGCCGCCCGAGGTGTCGAGTTCGGTGTGGCCGGCCTCCGGCCCGCGGTCGAGCGCCTTTGCCTGGAGACACGTGGTGACCATTTCCGCGGGCACCTCGGGAAGGTGGCTCAGGCCGAGCCAGTTGAGGATCGGCTCGCCCTCGACGCTCAGGACGCCTGGGTTGTCCAGAGCCAACGTGTTGTGGCAGCCGAGGAACTTGTTCTCCTGCGTCTCCTGCTCGGCGATCTTCGCCTCAAGGAACCAGTTCGACGAGATCGCCCAGTTCCAGTTCGCCGTCGTCAGCTCGCTGTCGTTCTCGTGCGGCGTCGGCGTCCAGTAGTCGAAGGACTGCGGATTGAAGTAGTTCCGGAACGTGGGCGTCTCGATCCAGGAGGTATTGAAGGAATGAGCGCTGCTCGCCTGCAGGTTCAGCTTCATGATCCGCGTGTCGTCGACGAGGCTGATGTCGTAGGGGTCGCCGCCGATCAGCCGTTCGGCATACGCATCGTCGAATTCGCTGTAGCCGGTATAGAACCAGAACTTGTCGCGCGCGATCGGTCCGCCGAGGGAAACTTCGAAACCATCGCTCGCGCCAGCCCACTCGGAGCCTCCCGGTCGGCAGGGTTCCAGCTCGCGGGAGCCGTCCGTACCGCCGGGGATCAGCCCGCGGCCCGCGTCCCGCTCGTCTCCATGGCAGCGCCTGAACCAGTCGGCCGGGTAGGGCTTGTTCGTTCGCTCCTCAAGCGACGGCTGGTCCTTGTAGTCCGCGCCCCAGTCGACCCGCTGGTGGTTCCAGAGGGTGTCCGCGTGGAAGCGGTTCGTGCCCGACTTGACGATGACGTTCGTTTGGGAGCCTACGTAGCGGCCGTACTCCGCGGAGGATCCGCCGCCTTCCATGGAGACTTCGGTGAGCGCCGTCGTCGGCACTCTGACGCGGCTGCCGCCGAACTTGGCGAACGTCGTGTCCACGCCGTCGATGAAGACGCCCTGGTCGGCGAAGTGCGCGCCGTTGACGGAAGGCCGAGTCTGCTGGATGTCGTCGTTCTCCGCGTCGGCGGTGACGCCGGGCAAGGCGTTGATCACGCCGTAGTACGTCCGCGTCACGCCGCCGATCTGGTCGCCGATCTCGCCCGCTACGGTGCTGCCGGCGGTCACGTTGAACTTGTCGACCATCGGCGCTTCGCTCGTAACGAGGAGGTCTTCTCCCTCGATTGCGGCCTGCAGCGTGACATCGAGGTTCTTCCGGTCGCCGGCGGCGGCCCGCACCTCGACGGCCGCTTCACCCAGACCCTCGAGCGTAGCGGTCAGGGTGTAGTCGCCCGGGGCCACGCCGACAAAGCGGTAGTCGCCGTTCTGGTCGGTCATGCCGAACTTGTCCCCGCGGTCTCCGCTCAGCGTGACGGTCACGCCGGGCACCGCGGAGCCGCCGGGGTCCTTTATCTGACCGCTGATCGTCGCCGTTTCCGGCGCGTCGGCAAGGGCGCCGACGGGCACGAGCAGCAGCAAACCGGCCGCCATGAGACGTTTCATCGAGATCGTCCTCCTTGTAGGTTCGATGAGGCTTCGGATACGGAATGGCCGGAATAGTTGCCGACTGCGTACCCGATGTCAAATCCGATGGTCCGAGGTCGCTTGAGAGGGCCGTTCTCCACGCGTTTGTTCGGATGGCTGGTCGAACGTTCAACGCATTGGACGGCCGCGACGACGTCTCGGATGAAGTTCAGGGCGCCCGGCCGACGGAGGAAAGTACGTTCCGTCCCTCGACGACGCGGTAGAGCCGGTCCGGTTCGACGTCGCGGAAGCTCTGCAGAAGATCGGTTGTCGGCCAGTAGACGGTCAGCTCCTCGACGACTTCGGGCCGGCCGAGGCCGATCGTCTGGCGGAGGGGGTTGCCGCCGAAGCTGCCGCCAGCGTTCACGCGGCGATGGATGAGGCGCCGTCCGCCGTCCGCGTCCCGCACCTCGACGCGGATGCGAGCGCCGATCGCCGAGCGGTTGCTCTGTGTTCCCACGAGTTGGAGCGCCAGCCACCGATTGCCGAAACCCGGGTTGAGGAACAGGGCGTCGCCGAAGCGGTCGCCGGGATATGCGCCGCCCATCTGCTCGAACACGTCCAGGTCGCCGTCGTCGTCGAGGTCGGCGAAGGCGACGGCGTGGCCCTTCTGCAGGTGGCCGAACCCGGCGGCGAGACTCACGTCGACGAAACGGCGGCCGCCGACGTTCCGGTAGAGGACGTTCGGCATGATCGCCTCGTAGTCGGGGTAGCCCGTGCCGAGGTAGAAGTCGAGGTAGCCGTCGTGGTCGAGGTCGCCGAAGTTCGACCCCATCGGCAGTTGGAGGCGGGTGAGCCCGCTCCTGGCGGCGACCTCCTCGAAGCCGCCGTCGCCGTCGCCCCGGTAGAGGCGGGCGGCCTCCCACGGCCCGGGATAGCCCTGGTAGCTCGCGGCGACAAAGCCGAGCCCGCCGCGGTCGCCGGTGTAGCTCGAGACGAAGAGGTCCAGGTTCCCGTCGTTGTCGACGTCCCAAAACCAGGCGGGGAAGCTCTGTCGGGGTTCGGTGACGCCGAGTCGAGGCGCGACATCTTCGAAGGCGCCGTCGCCGCGGTTGCGGTAAAGACGGTTCGGTCCGCCCAGGACGGAGAGGTAGAGATCGGGAAACCGGTCGTCGTCGACGTCACCCCAGACCGCTGCCTTGACGAAGGCGCGGACCGCAACGCCGGCTGCCGCTCCGACATCGCGGAAGCGGACGACGCCGTCCTCGCCCGGTCCCTCGTTGCGGAAGAGCTGCGACGGTGCATCGACCGCCGGGCTGTGCTCATTGCCGACGAAGAGGTCGAGGTCGCCGTCGTTGTCGAAGTCGGCCCAGGCGGCGGTCTGGGTCGGAAAGTGGGCGCCGCCGAGGCCGGCAAGAAAGGTCACGTCGCGGAATCGGGGAGATCGAAGTCCGTCCCCGTCGGCCGATTCGTCGAGCAGGAGCGAGTTCGGGTGACGGCCATCCGGGCCGAACCAGGCGCCGCGGAGGACGAAGAGGTCGAGGTCGCCGTCGTTGTCCACGTCGCCGTGCACGACGTTCAGACCGCCGTAGAGCCCCTCGATGCCCGCCGCGGCGGAAGCGTTCGTGAATTCGCCGCGCCCGTCGTTCAGAAAGAGCCGCGGCGACTCCCCGGGATGGAGGCTCGTCGTGAAGATGTCGAGGTCGAGATCGCCGTCGAAGTCGTCGACGACGGCGCCGCCCGAGAGGTTGAAGCTGTCGAGTCCGAGTTCCGGAGCGACGTTCGCGAAGCGCGGAAAGTCGGCGGCCGACCCGAAGGACTCGAGCGACAGTCGGTGTTCTGTCTCGACCGCCGCGGGATGGTCTCCGAGGGCCATATGGGCCAGGTTGAGGAGCCACTTCGCCTTGACCTGTTGGACGGAGTTTGGTGGCGTTCTGGCCAGATACTCGCGCAGGAAACGCGCTGCCTGCTCGGCGCCCTCGCGCTCGCGGTGAACCGCTTCGCCGCGGATCGGCAGGATGCACGCATCGGCGCTCCGCGCTCCAGTGCAGTTCCGGCTCTCGCCGAATCTGAGCCAGGCGACGGCGATACGGAAGAGAACCTCGGCCGCCTCGGTCCCGAGCCCGGACGGCGGGCCTGTCGGACCCTCGATGAGCGCGTAGGCCTCGCCGAAGCGCTCGAGGGCAGCCGCTTCGTCGCCGAGCCGGAGCTCCTCTTCCGCTACGTCGACGAGCAGGCGAAACCGGGCGGCGGCGGGAACGTCGTCGGCTGCGGCGAGCGCCTCACGGGCGGCCCGGGCTGCCGCTTCGCCTAGCCAGGGGTTCCGATCGAGTTCCTCCGTCCGGATCGTCTCGAGCGCCGCGAGCATGCGCCGATGGCTCATCTCGATGGCCGAGGCGCGGGCGGAGGGCTGCTGGGCCGCGGCGGCGGACATGGACAGAAGGAGGAGACACGCGCCGGACGCCTGCGTGAACCCGTTCATTCCCGCCGGCTACCGTTCGGGTTGGGGAGCGCGGAGAGGCCTTCCGGCCTGGTAGAGCCGCAATCGGTCGCGGCGCTGCGGCGAGTTGCCGCCCGAGGTCTCGCGTTCCCGGTCGAGGGCCCGTTGCTGCCAATGGACGGCTTCCTCGAAGCGGCCCGATTCAGCCATCGCCATCGCCAGGGTCTCCAGATGGTCGACAGCCGGCAGCTCGTCGACGACGGCACCGGCGAGTTCCACGGCGCGCGCTCCGTCGCGGACCGCGGCCTCGGGGCTCGTCGCCAGGAGTCGAGCGAGCAGGTGGCGGACGGCAAGGTCGCCGGGAAAGCGCTCGTGCGCGGCCTCGAGCGCCTCGCGGGCAGCGGCGAAACGCCCGCTCTGGAACCGGGTGAGACCGAGATTGAAGTGGGCGCGCAGGTCGTCCGGTACGAGTTGAACCAGGGCTTCCAGGTGATCCGCGGCCCGCGCCGGTTCCCCGCCCTCGAGCAGCAGGATGGCGAGCAGTCGGTGCGCCTCGGTTGCGCCAGGATCGAGGCGCACGATCTCCTCGAGCTCCGTTCGGGCGGCCGCGATGTCCCCGGCGTCGGCGCGGGCTCGTGCCCGCAACAGCCGCCACTCCAGGTTCTCCGGGTCGATCTCGGCGGCTCGCTCGAGATGGTGCGCGCCCTCCTCGGGGCGGCCGGTCCGGCCGAGCAGGAGGGCGAGATTGAAGTGGGCGGCGCCGTGGGAGGAGTTCGCCTGGATGGCCCGCCGGAGGTGCTCCTCGGCTGCCGCCTCGTCCCCCGTCTCGATCAGGGAGCGGGCGAGATTGAAGTGGATGTCCGGGTCGCCGTCGTCTGCGGCCAGGAGTTCCCGGTAGAGGGCGATCGCTTCCTCGTTCCTGCCGGAGCGAGCTGCGCTCACGGCGCGGTCGAACCGCGCCTCCGTCTTCAGTCCATAGAGGTGGAGCCGGTCGCGGAGCGGATCGACGATGGCAATCGGGACCTGGCGGTTCAGGGCGAGTTCGGCGCGCGCCCGGGAGGCGTCGCCGTTCGCTCGAAGGGCCATGCCGAGATGGTGGTGGACGACGCTGCCCTCCGGCTGGGAGGCAAGCACCCGTTCGAAGGCAGCGATCGCCTCCTCCGTGCGACCGCGATCCAACGCGACCCGACCCAGGCCGAACCGAGCCGCCGCGCTCTCGGGACGAAGCTCGAGGACCCTCTCGTACGCGGCCTGAGCAGCCGACAGTTCCGAAGCGTCGAGGTGGAGATCGCCCGTGCGGATGAGCGTTGCCGTGTCCGTGGGGTCGAGTTCGAGAGCGACCCGGGCGGCAAGCCGCGCCCGCTCGAGGTTGCCGGTCGCGTCATGGAGCAGGAGTTCGTAGTAGGCCCACTGGAAGTCGTTCGGCGCGAGCAGGCGGAGCTGGGCCAGGCAGACCGCGGCGGCGCCGTAGATCTCGTGATGGAGGTACTGGAGGCAGACGTCGGCGAAGAGGTTCGCGGCGTACTGCGCCTCCTCGTTCGTTGCCGCGGCGGCGAGGGCCTGGGCTGCGTCGGAGCGGTCGGAGACGATCTGTTCGCGGACTTCGGCGTCAAGGTGATCGAGCGACGGTTCCGGCACGGCGTCCAGCGCGAGGAGTGCGCGCACTCGACGCGCATCGTCCGTGGCAGGCGGCCCCTGGGCGGCGGCGACGAGGCTGCAGGCGACGTGAAGGCCGATGAGGGCCTTGGTCAGCCGGTCGGACGCGCCGCGCGAACCGGGCCGCGGCAACCGGGTCAAGGCGGTTGCGCCGGGGCGCCGGCGCCTCGGACGAGGAGGTTGTAGCGGCCGACCTGAACCTCCATTCGCTCGGAGAAACCGTCGGGCCAACGGACGTCGACCTGGCGGACTGCGCCGTCTTCGGGTTCGTCGGCGGCTGGAAGGGCGAAGAGCAGGCGGGGATCCCTGGCGGAGGCGTAGCTGCCGTCCGTGTGGACCCGGCGCCAGGGACCGCCGGTGTCGGTCACGCGGGCTTGGGCGCCGTAGACGTCGACGAACAGACCGTCTTCCCGACCGTTCGCGGCAGCGGCCGCCTCGACGAGGCGCAGGCCGACCCAGTTGCGCCCGGGCCGACGCCGATTCAGGAGGACTCGGGCCGGGCCGGCGTTGTTCGAGATGACGAGGTCCGGATCGCCGTCGTTGTCCAGGTCGCCGACCGCCAGACCGCGGCTCACTTCGACATGGACCGGGTGTTCGCGTCGTTCGGCCGGCACGGTCTCGAAGCGGCCGTCGCCCAGGCCGCGGAAGAGCTGGTTCTCCATGCGGAGCGGGTGGGGCTCGCCGGCTTCGAGTTGGGCTTCGATCCTCCTGACTGCGCCGTTGACCACGTAGAGATCGAGCAAGCCGTCGCCGTCGACGTCCAAGCTGGCGGCACCGAACCCGGTCATCGGCCAGCTCGCATCGAGCAGGCCTGCTTCCCGGCTGCGGTCGTTGAAGAGCCCATGGCCGTTGTTCAGGTAGAGCGTGTTGTGTTCCCGGACCAGATGGGAGAGGAAGATGTCGGGCGAGCCGTTCCCGTCGAAGTCGCCGACCGCGACTCCCATGCTGGCCTGCGGCCGGCCGTCGCGGTCGAACGCAGCGCCGGCGAAGACCGCGTCTTCGACGAATGTGCCGTCGCCCTGGTTGAGCCAGAGGTGATTCGCCATCTGGTCGTTCGCGACGTAAAGGTCGACGAGGTCGTCGCCGTCGAAGTCGGCGGCCACCGCGCCCAGGGCGGTACCGGGGACTACCGAGTCGCCGCCCAGTCCGGAGCTCGCCGTCGCATCGACGAAGCTGCCGTTCCGCAGGTTGCGCAGCAGACGATCCGGTTCCGCCGGCTGACTCAGCGGACCGCAGTAGTCGGGTTGCCCGCCGGTCAGAAAGCAGCGCTTGCGGTTCGCGCGGTGAAAGCGGTGGTAATTCCCGACGTAGAGGTCGAGCCAGCCGTCCGTGTCGTAGTCGAAGAAGACGGCCGGCACGCTGAAGCGGCGGTCGTTCACGCCGGCGGTCTTCGTCGTGTCCTCGAAGCCCCGGCCCTCGAGGTTGCGCTGCATCTGATTCGAGCCCAGGTTCGTCAGATAGAGGTCGACCCAGCCGTCGCGGTCGTAGTCGCCGGTTGCGACCCCGATGTTGTAGCCCGGAGAACGAAGTCCGACTTCTGCCGTGACGTCGATGAACCGGAGTTCTCCTGTCTCGGCCAGACGGTTCTGGAACAGGCGGTCTCCGGGTTCCGCCGGCGGCTCGAATACGGCGGCGCGGTCTTCGTCGCCGGCGAAGGACCGGCCCTGCCCCAGGTACACGTCGAGATCGCCGTCATTGTCATGGTCGAACAGGGCGACCCCGGCGCCGACGACTTCGGCGGTGTAGAGCTGGCCGGTCATTCCGTTGTAGTGGACGAAGTCGATCCCGACGCGCGCCGCGGCTTCGACGAACGCTGGTGGCGCATCGTCGAGGCCCCCGATCGTCAGGGCGAGGGTCGCGACGAGCGTCAGAGTGGTCGACATCGGTGACCGGATCATACGACCGGCTCGGCGCCGATCACATCGTCGCGTTCGAGAGCAGCGAGTTCGTCGTTGCTCAGACCGAGCAGCCGGGTGAGGACCTCCCGATTGTGTTGCCCGAGCGTCGGCGCTGGCCACTCGACGGCGTAGGGAGGGCTCTGCCTGTCTTCGGTCACCGGCCGGAAGGGGGCCGACGGGTTCGGATGGTCGCCGACATGGGCGCGAGCGCGCCACTGCCAGTAGCCGCGGGCGGCGAGGTGGGGATCGTAGAGTACGTCGAGCGTGTTCCGCAGCACGGCGGCCGGCACGCGCGCGTCGGCGAGGCGGCGCTCGAGCGCCAGGCCGTCCTCGCGCCGCGTCCGATCGCCCAGAGCTTGGTCCAGCTCGTCTTCGTTCCGTTTCCGGCTCGAGGCGTCGGCGAAGCGCTCGTCCTCCGAGTCCATTCCCAGCACGCGGCACAGACCGAGCCACTGACGACGGGACTCGACCGTGATCGTCATCCAGGGCTCGGCGCCGATGCAGGGGTAGACGCCCCAGGGCGCGTGCGCCGGGTGGCGGCCGCCTGCCCGTTCCGGGGGCGCGCCGCGGATCGCCTGCTCGATCAGGCCGTGAGCGGCGAGCGGAAACAGGGACTGGACGTGGGAAACGTCGACGAACTGGCCCTCGCCGGTTCGCAGGCGGTGGCGGAGTGCCGTGAGCAATGCGGCGGCGCCGTTGATGCCGGCGATCGGATCTCCCAGAGCGACGTGCTGCATGGTCGGAGGGTCGCTGTTCCGGCCGTTCAGGTGGGGGAGCCCGGAGGCCTGCTCCACGGTCGAACCGTAGGCGCGGTGGTTCTTCCAGGGGCCGCTCGCGCCGAAGGGCGGCATGGAGACCATGACGAGTTCGGGGTTCACCCGGCGAAGACGCTCGTAGTCGAGACCGAGCTTGGGAAGAACGCTCGCGGTGTAGTTCTCGATCAACGCGTCCGCTCGGGCGACGAGCCGAAGGAGGAGGTCCCTGCCCGATCGGCTGGTCAGGTCGAGGGTGATCCCCAGCTTGTTCCGGCCCGTTGTATGGAACGCAGTCGACTGCTCGTAGAGCTTCTGCGCGATCGACTCGGGCGTCGACTCCCAACCTCGCCACCAGTCGAAGTACTGGCAGGATTCGACCTTGATCACCTCGGCGCCGAGGTCCGCGAGCTGGCGAGTGGCCAACGGCCCGGCCCAGCCCATCGTCAGGTCGACGATGCGGACGTCGCCGAGCAGTGCAGGGCGACGAGTGGGGCGGGAGTCCGGCCGGGGGGAGGGTCGACGGGTTCCCTTGGCGCTTGCGCCGCCCTGACGCGCCGCCTCCGCGGCGCCGTTGTGCTCCCCCAGGCGCGGCGCCCGCCCGCCGCCGACAGCCGGCGTCCGAGGGAGCCGGAACGGGGCGCCGACGGCGAGGAAGCGGCCCTGGTCCGGATGTTCGGCTTCAACCCATGCGCCGCGGTCGAGAAACTGCTCGAGTTCGAACAGCTCCGCCGGAGTCGGCGCGAAGGCGAGTGGAATCCGGGCCGCCTGGCCGGCGTCGACCCACTCGCGGGCGGTCCGTTTGAGCAGTTGCGGCCGGAGGGCGGCATCGATGCGGTCGGCGTCTTCGAGCCGATGGATCGACTCCCGATAGCGCGGCTCGGCGCCGAGTTCGTCAAGGCCCAGGAGCGAGCAGAGACCCGCCCATTGGGAGGGCGTCACCGTCGTCACGCCGAGCCACCCGTCACGACACGGATAGATGCCGACCGGATAGGTGGGCCAGAAGCGGTTGATGCCGATCCGCGGGCGGATCTGGCCGGTCGCCAGAGTGCCCGGCGGACCGGGCTCGGTGATGCACATCGCCGCTTCGAGGATCGAGACGTCGAGGTGACACGAATCAACTAGGCGTCCGATGTCCCGCGCGTACAAATGGCCGACGGCTGCGACGTAGGCGAGCGTGCCGGCGACGAACTGCGGGGTGTGGCCCGTCGTGAGGATCGGCGGTCCTTCAGACGGCCCGACAGCGCGCGCGGCGCCGGTGTGGGCGCTGATGACGGGGTCCGTCGCGGCGCGACCGGCATAGGGCCCGGAGGCGCCGAACCAGGAGATGGAAAGCCGGAGCTGCCGAGTCGGCCGCTCGCGCTGCTCGAACGGGTCGGCGTCGAGGAGGACGTCGGCGGCGCCGGAGGACTCGCTGGCGGCCGGATCTTCCAGTGCAGCCGTGACGCTCCGCTTGCCGAGCGAGAGCCAGGTTGCCAGCGCGCTGGCTTCCGGCGAGGCGGCGCGCGGATGAAGGGGGTCGAGGCGGCGAATCGGGTGGCCTTCGCCGGGCGGTTCGAGGTTCGTTACCGTCGCGCCGAAGTCTCGGAACAGCTTGCCGCAGTAGGCGGTGGCAACCGTTCCGGCGACGTCGATCACCCGGATGCCTGACAGGGCGCCAGGGGCCGGAGAGGGCACGTCGCCGGCTGTCGTGTCTTCGCGTGCCATCGGATTCGAGTGAGAAGCGATTCTAAGCGGGTCGGCGTAGGATGTGCCCGGTGAGCCGTTCGACCTACCTCAGGCTGTCCGTCATGATGCTCCTGCAGTACGGGGTCTGGGGCGTCTGGCTGCCGGTGCTGGCGCGCTATCTGCAGGCGACGGAATCGGAGGGCGGTCTCGGCTTCACGCCTGGGCAGATCGGCTGGATTCTCGGCTTGGCGAGCTCGGTCGGCGCGCTGACGGCGCCCTTCGTGGCGGGGCAGCTGGCGGACCGGTCGTTTCCCTCCGAACGGGTCCTCGCCGTGCTCTTGGCGCTCGGGGGCGCGGTGAAGGTGATCACCGCCTACCAGACGTCGTTCGGCGCCTGGCTGTGGCTGTCCGTCCTCTACTCGGTGCTCTACACGCCGACGCTCGCGTTGTCGAACTCCCTCGCGTTCGCCCATCTAGACGATGGCGACCAGGAGTTCCCGAAGGTCAGGGTGTGGGGAACGATCGGTTGGATCGCGGCAAGTTGGGCGTTTCCGCTGTTCTGGTTGCTCTCCGACGTCCGCTTCTCCTGGCTGCCTCCGTTCTACGTCGGCACGGAGGTCAACGATGCGACGGCGCGGCTCGTCGACTCGCTGGTTTGGAGCGGTCTGCTGGCATTCGGCTACGCGGCGTTCTGCCTGTTCCTGCCGCGGACGCCGCCGCGTCGCGACGCGCGGGAGAAACTGGCGTTCAAGAAGGCCTTCGCGCTCCTCCGGCGAAGATCGTTCGCGGTGCTCGTCGCCGCGAGCCTGCCGGTGGCGGTGATTCACCAGATCTACTTCATGCAGACGGCGCCGTTCATGAGTCAGGTGCTGGGCCTGGCCGACAGTCGTATCGGTCCGGCGATGAGCATCGGCCAGTTCGCGGAGATCGCGGTCATGGTGACGACCGGATGGCTGTTGTCGCGGCTCGGCTTCCGGCGCGTGATTGCCATCGGCGTTCTCGCCTACGCCGCCCGCTACGCGATCTTCGGCAGCGTCCTGCTGCCCGTGCCGGTCATCGTTGCCAGCCAGGCCTTGCACGGCCTGTGCTACGCCTGCTTCTTTGCTGCCGCCTTCATCTACGTCGACCGAATCTCGGAACCCGACGTCCGCCACTCGGCTCAGACGGTGTTCGGCATCGTCATCCTCGGACTCGGCCCGGTGCTCGCCGCCCCGGTGCTGCAGGTGCTGGCCGAGGTGTTCACGAGCGACTCCGGCGTCTTGGACTACCAGGCCGTCTGGTACACGCTGTCCTTGATCGCCGTCGCGACCCTGATCGGCTTCGCGGCACTGTTCCGGGACCCGGCTTCCGTGGAGGAGATCGCCACGCCGGATTGAGCGGCGCTTTCCGCGATCGTCTTCAGACGTCGAAGACACTCACACCATGCGCAAGAGCGGCGAGCTTGTCGCTGCTCTTGGGAATGCCGTGGTTTGTCTGCGATCGTCTTCAGACGTCGCAGACACTCACACCATGCGCAAGAGCGGCGAGCTTGTCGCTGCTCTTGGGAATGAACTCCTGGCCCACGAGCCCGGCGTAGCCGGTGTCGAGAATGGCCCTCATGATTGCCGGGTAGAAGAGCTCCTGGTTCTCGTCGAGTTCGTTGCGGCCGGGGTTGCCTGCCGTGTGGTAGTGGCCGATGTGTTCGTGATGATCGCGGAGAGTCCGGATCACGTCGCCCTCCATCACCTGCGCGTGGTAGATGTCGTAGAGGATCTTGAAACGGTCGGAAGCCACGCGGTCGACGAGCCGAACCAGCCACGGCATGTTGTCGGCCATGTAGTCCGCGTGATCGACCTTCGAGTTGAGCAGTTCCATGCAGATCGTCACGCCCTTCGCCTCGGCGTGGCCGACGATCTGCCTCAGGGCGGCGGCGCAGTTCGCGAGGCCCTCGCTGTCCGACATTTCGCCTCGGTTGCCGGAGAACGTGATCACGTTGGGGAAGCCGGCGTCGGCGGCGGCGTCGATGCCAGCCCCGATCGCCTCCAGGCAGGCCTCGTGGTTCGCCTGGTCGTTCAGACCTTGACTGATGCCGTGGCTGTTCACCATCGCGCAGGAAAGGCCGTGCCTCTGGATGACCGGAAACTCGTCCGGGCCGATGATCTCGACGGACTCGAGGCCCATCGCCTTCGCCGCTGCGGCCAGTTCATCAAGGGGAATCGAGTTGTAGCACCAGCGACACACCGACTGACGGACGCGGCCGTTCGTGATCACCGGCGCCGGGAGGGCGCCGAGCCGGGGTGGCAGCGCTGCGACGGTAGCTGCCGAGGCGGCGCCGGCGAGGAGAGTTCGGCGAGACAGGGATTCAGTGGTCATCGGTCAGCCTCCGACTTCGTGGGCAGTCGCCTGGTTCAGGAAGAAGCTCATCTTAGCCCGCATACTTCACCGATCTTCTACTGCGGCCGCTGATCCGCTCGCTGTAGCGGGACCTTCTCCCTCGCCGCGGCGCGACGTAGGAGCGGCTACGCCTGCGCCGCCTCTCAGTCCGAGGGCCCCGCTACAGCGGCGTCTGCGCGCCCTCGCGACGAACCTCGGTGGAGTATGCGGGCTAGCCCGCAAGCGTTCGGGCCGGGACGCGCTACGATTCTCGCCATGCAGCCGGACGCACGGTGGACTCGACGATGGCGGTTGCCGGCGATGTTCGCGCTTGCGATCCTGCTCGTCGCTTCCCTGCTGCCGGCGCAATGGTGGCGCCCGGTGCCGGCGCGCTACCCGGAAGAGGGCCGCCGCTACCTGGAGGGCTTCGTGTTCTGCCGCGGCCAGTACCGCCAGGTGATCGACGAGTGGCTGGGGCAGGGTTGGTTCACGGACTATCCGGACTCCGAGTACAACTTCATGACCCGGCTGTCCCAGTTGACGACGGTCGAGATCCAGCGCACCCCCTACGGCGATCCCGAGCATCTCGTCGTGACCCTGGACGATCCCCGCCTCTTCGAGTTCCCCTTCCTTTTCATGTCGGACGTCGGCACGATCGGCATCGACGATGCCGAGGCGGAGAACCTGCGTCACTATCTGTTGGCGGGGGGATTCCTCTACGTCGACGATTTCTGGGGTCCGGGCGCCTGGGATCGCTGGGCGAGTCAGATCGGCAGGGTGTTGCCGCCGGCGGACTATCCGATCGTCGACATACCTCTCAGTCATCCGATCTTCAGCACCTTCTTCACGGTCGACGAGGTACCGCAGATTCCGTCCATCCAGTTCTGGAACATGACGGGGGGCTCGGGCACTTCGGAGCGCGGCATGGACTCGGCCGAGCCGCACTTCCGGGGGATCTTCGACGAGCACGGGCGGCTGATGGTCGCGATGACCCACAACACGGACATCGCGGACGGTTGGGAGCGGGAAGGGGAGTCGAGAGAGTTCTTCGAGCGCTTCTCGCTGACGAAGTCGTACCCCTTCGGCGTCAACCTGGTGCTCTACGCGCTCTCGCACTGACGGGCCGGCGCCCCAGCGGCGCCGCCGGCTGTTAGGGTCCGTTCGTCGGTCCCACATGCCCACTTCCAGCGAGGACAGCAAGACATGGCGCGCACGACGTTCTCTTCCGGTTTCCTGATCGCCGTTGCCTGGAGCGGATTGCTCGCAGATTCCGCCGCGGCGCAGTTCAATCTTGACGACGTCCAGGTGACTGGCGAGCATGTTGCCGGCTCGGTTCACATGCTGACCGGCGCGGGCGGCAACATCGGCGTATCCGCCGGGGAGGACGGCGTCCTGATGGTCGACGACCAGTTCGCGCCCCTGGCGGACAGGATCCGGGCTGCGATCGCCGGGATTTCCGCCGGAGATCTGGAGTTCGTCATCAACACGCACTTTCACGGCGATCACACCGGCGGCAACGTCGTGTTCGGCGAGGAGGCGCTGATCGTCGCTCATGCGAACGTACGCAAGCGCCTCGCCGCCGGCGACGGAGCCCGCGGTCAGTCCGGGGAACCGGCGCCGAAGGTCGCGTTGCCGGTCGTCACCTACGACATCGGCGTGTCCATCCACTTCAACGATGAGCAGATCCTGATCGGCCACCTCGAGGGCGGTCACACGGACGGGGACAGCTACGTCTACTTCATGGATTCGAACGTGATCCACCTCGGGGATCAGTTCTTCGCCGGCCGCTTTCCCTTCGTGGACGTCGCGAGCGGCGGGAACGCCGTGGGGCTTCGGGACAGCATCGGCGGGGTGCTCGACCGTCTCCCGGAGGACGCGAAGGTGATTCCAGGCCATGGCCCGCTCTCGACCGTCGATGACCTGCGGACCTACCACCGGATGCTCACCGACTGCGTGGCCACGGTGAAGGCGGGCAAGGACGCCGGGAGGTCCCTCGAGGACATTCAGGCCGCCGGGCTGTCCGACGAGTGGGACGGCTGGGGCTCGGGGTTCATCCCGGAACCCGTGTTCATCGCATCCATCTACGAGAGCCTGTAGGGGGTCGCCGTGCTGGACGGAGTGCAGTTCTCGAAGCGCGTCGCATGCGCGACCGCGCTGGCCCTGGCTGCCGCCGTCGCCACGGCGGCGCCGCCGGCGGGCTCGGAAGCGGAAGGCAGTTGGCCAGCTTGGCGCGGCCCAAGCGGATCCGGTTCGGCGCCGGCCGGGAATCCACCGGTCGAGTGGTCGGAGGAGAAGAACATCCGCTGGAAGAAGCCGGTGCCGGGGCTCGGCCTCTCGTCGCCGATCATCTGGGGGGACCGCCTGTTCCTGACCACGGCGGTTCCCACCGGCGATCGAGTCGTCGATGCACCGCCGGCAGGACGCCGCGACGGCATTCCACCGGACCTGGTCCAGAGCTACGAGGTGCACGCACTCGACCGCCGCGACGGATCGACTCTCTGGGAGCGTTCCGTGCTCCGCGAGGCGCCGCACGAGGGAACCCATCCGGACGGCGCCTGGGCTTCGGGATCGCCGGTCACCGACGGGGAGGTTCTGATCGCCTTCTTCGGCTCGCGAGGGCTCTTCGCCTTCGATCTCGACGGAACCGAGCTCTGGCGGCTCGACCTGGGGGACATGAGAACTCGACTCGGATTCGGAGAGGGCAGTTCCCCGGCCCTCCACGGCGACCGCGTGTTCGTCATCTGGGACCACGAGGACGACTCCTTCATCGTCGCTCTCGACAAGAACTCGGGTGAGGAGATCTGGCGTCGGGATCGGGACGAGATGACGGCTTGGACGACGCCGCTGGTGGTTGAGCACGACGGCCGTACGCAGGTCGTCACGAGTGCGACGAACAGGATCCGCTCTTACGACGCGGACACCGGGGAGCCGATCTGGGAGGCGACGGGGATGACGCTGAATGCGATCCCCTCGCCGGTACACGAGGACGGCGTCGTCTACCTGACGAGCGGTTTTCGCGGCAGCAAGTTGCTGGCGGTGCGGCTCGACGGCGCTGCCGGCGACATCAGCGGAACGGAGAATGTCCTCTGGTCGATCGACCGGGACACGCCGTACGTGCCGTCGCCGCTGCTTCACGGTGGCGTCATCTACTTCACCAAATCGAACTCGGGCATTCTCTCCGCCTTCGATGCGAAGGCGGGCGCCGAGCTCTACCGGAACCAGCGCCTGGGCGCCGTGCGCAATATCTACGCTTCGCCGGTGGGGGTCGGCGACCGGGTCTACTTCGCGAGCCGCGACGGGGAGTTTCTCGTCGCCAAGGCGGGAGCGACCTTCGAGGTCCTCGCCGAGAACGAACTCGACGACCGCTTCGACGCCTCGCCTGCCATTGTCGGCGACGAGATCTACCTGCGCGGCAGAGAGAACCTGTACTGCATCGCGAGTCAGTAGACCGTACCCGTCCCCTCTTGCCGGAGCAGAGGCAGCTCGAGGACAAGCGTCTCCGGCAGCAGGCAACGACGGTCGTCGCATGCCTGGAGTCGGATGGAGATCGGAACTGCCACGGGGAGCCGCCTGGAAGCGGAGCTTGAAGGGCGAAGTCGGCACGTGATCCGCTGGCGGCCTTCGTAGATGAGAACGTCGCCGGACCGAGCGGCGATCCGGGTGCGGCGAGCCTCCGGGTAGCGGAGGTCGAATACGTCGTAAAGGTCTCCGGCGCCTTCGACTCTCGTGCCCACGAGGTCTTCCTCGAGGGGCTCGGGTCCGTTCAGGCGCCAGCCTTCCTTGATCGTCAGGTCGATGTCGATTTCGTACGTCCCGGCGTCGGTTGCGGATCGCACGGCTGCCGAGGCGAGCACGGCGCCGGCGCCGCCGGTGGCTTGCGGCCCCGGCTCGCCGTCGAGAGCCACCGCAAGACCGCTCAGCATGCAGGTGTAGGCGGCCGGCATCCGTTCGATGCTCGCGGCGAAGGCGGCGACGGTGGCGAGGGCGCGGTCGACGGCGTTCTTGTCGCCCGTCCGACGACCGAGCTCCGCCAGGGCGCGGACCGCGACCGAGTTGCCGGACGGCACGGCGCCGTCGGTCGGGCTCTTCGGTCGCGCAATGAGGAGGCTCTCCTTCTTTCGCTCGGCGACGAAGAAGCCGCCGCCGAGGCCAGGTGGAGTGGGAGCGCCCTCCTTCTCCAAGCTCTGGCTCGAGTCCCAGAACCGCTCGACCATTTCCGCCGCGACGGAGGCGGACCGTTCGAGCCACTTGCCGTTTCCGGTCATGCCGTCAAGCGCCAGGAAGGCATGCGCCAATTGTGCGTAGTCCTGAAGGAGTCCGGAGGTCGAGGCCTCGCCGTCGAGCCAGACACGCCACAGACCGCCATCGTCGCGGCGGTTGTGGCGCCACAGGAAGTCTGCGGCCCGCACCGCGGCCGCTCCGTACGCGGGCTCGGAGAGAGCGGCGGCCGCCTCGGCCAGGGCCCGGATCATCATCCCGTTCCAGGAGGTCAGGACCTTCTCGTCGCGCAGCGGATGGGGCCGCTCTTCCCGGACCCGATAGAGCCGTTCACGGACGCGGTCGAGCCGCTCGAGCAGCTCGTCGAGCGGCACGCCGAAGTCGGCCGCCGTCTCATCCAGCGACCGGTCGAGGAAGAGGATGTTCCGGCGTTCGAAGTTCCCGGCCTCGGTTGCCCCGAAGAGCCGGATCGCAAGATGAGCGTCGGCGGGTTCCAGAGCGTCTCGGAGCTCGTCCTTCGTCCAGACGAAGAACTCGCCCTCGAGCGACTCGCCGTTCCCGGCCTCGCTGTCCGCGTCGGTCGCCGAGTAGAAGGCGCCGTCCGGCGAGGTCATGTCGCGCAGCACGTAGTCGGCAGTCTCGCGGGCCACCCGCGCGAGCAACGGGTCGCCGGTCAAGCGGTAGGCCAAGCCGTAGGCGCGGAGCAGGTGGGCCTGGTTGTAGAGCATCTTCTCGAAGTGGGGCACGAACCAGCGACCGTCCACCGAGTAGCGGTGGAAGCCGCCGCCGACCTGGTCGTAGATGCCTCCGCGGGCCATCCCGCGCAGGGCGACCAGAGCGGCGTCGAGCGGTTTCCGATCGCCGGTTCGAAGCGCTTCCTCGAGCAGCAGGAGCAGATTCGTCTCGTTGGGGAACTTCGGGGCGCCGCCGAAGCCGCCGTGGACGCGGTCCGTGCTGGCGAGGAGTCTCTGGACCGCCTCGTCGATCACGGCGCGGTCCAGGTTCTTCGCCTCACCGCGCGCGGACGTGATCTGCTGGACGAGGTCCGTGATCTGGTCGGCGCTGGTTTCGAGGTTGGCCCTCCGCTCCCGCCACGCCGCGTCGACCTGGCGCATCAGGTTGACGAACTGTTCCGGCGGGAAGTACGTTGCGCCAAAGAAGGGCCGGCGGTCGGGAAGCAGGAAGCTCGACATCGGCCAGCCGCCGCGCTGCTGGGTGACCTGGACCGCGGTCATGTAGATGTCGTCGATGTCGGGCCGCTGCTCGCGGTCGACCTTGATGCAGACGAAGAGCTCGTTCATCAGGCGCGCCACGTCCACGTTGTCGAAGCTCTCCCGCTCCATTACGTGGCACCAGTGGCAGGTCGAATAGCCGATCGAGAGGAAGACGGGCTTGTTGTCCTTCTGCGCCAGAGCGAACGCCTCGTCACCCCAGGGGAACCAGTCCACCGGGTTGTGCGCGTGCTGCCGGAGATAGGGCGACGCTTCGAGAATCAGCCGGTTCAGGTAGACGGGTTGGCCGAGGGCGTCGTGGTGCTCGGTTCGGGGCGCCTCGTCGGTCGGCCGCGTGGCGAGGGCTGCTTCCAGCCTGGCCTGCAACCTTGGCGGACGAGCCTCGACGCCGGGAAGCGGGACGAAGAGGGCGGGGACGTTCGACACGGACAGCCAGAGGACGGCAGAGCCCCCTGCGATCCAGGAGGCGAGCTTGGAACGGCAAGGAGAATAGCCAAGCAGGGCTCGCTGGTACATTCGTGCGAATGCCGGAACTCAGGCTCCCGCCATCGGGCCGAAAGCTGATCATCGAGCTGCGGCGCGAGTTGAAGGCCGCCGGAGATTCCGAGCAGGCGCGGGGACAGCAGGCCTACATGAAGTCGGAGATGCCTTTCTGGGGCGTGAAGACGCCGGAACTGCGGAAGATCGGACGCGCAGCGTTCGGGCGTTACCCCTTGGACGGCTTCGAGGAATGGCGCTCGACGGTTCTCAGCCTCTGGCGAACGGCCGTTCGCCGCGAGGAACGCCACGCGGCGATCGACCTGAGCGGTTATCGGGCGTACGCCCCGCTTCGCACGATGAAGGCTCTGCCTCTCTTCGAGGAGATCGTCGTGACCGGCGCCTGGTGGGACTACGTGGACGCAGTCGCGAGCCGCCGGCTGCGCGAGCTGGTCGAGCGTTACCCGAAGACGATGGCCCAGCGGATGCGCGTGTGGAGCCGGTCCGCGGACATGTGGAAGCGGCGGGCCTCGATGATCTGCCAGCTGGGCCGAAAAGCCGATACGGACCTGACCCTCCTGCACGCGACGATCGGCGAGAACATGCTGGGGTCGCGCTTCGGCGACGAGTTCTTCATCCGCAAGGCGATCGGCTGGGCGCTCCGCGATCTGGCCTGGCACGATCCGAACGAAGTGCGTCGGTTCGTGCGGGAACACGAGGATCGGCTGAGCCCGCTGAGCCGTCGCGAAGCGCTGAAGAATCTGCGGTGACGACGCCTGCCGGGAATCCGGGACGCCGACGGATCGTCGCTCTGCTCGCCTTCGCCGCGCTGCCGGCTTTCGTCGCGTGCCGGGGTGAGGACGAATGGTCGCTCCGGTGGGTCGATTGGGCGGCTCAAACGCATCGTCAGGTCGAGGTCGACCGGCAACCGGGAGAGTACCTGGGTCATCCGACGACGGTTCTCCTCTCCGACCAGCTGTCCATCCTCGCCGTCTATCCGAAGGGACACGGGCGAGGGCCGATCGTCGTCAAGCGGAGCGACGACGGCGGTCTGACCTGGAGCGAACGCCTGCCGACGCCCGCGACGTGGGAGACGTCGATGGAGACCCCGACCATCTTCCCGGTCGATCTGGCGGACGGCCGGCGGCGGCTCATCATGTTCTCCGGGCTCTACCCGGTGCGGATGGCGCGCTCGGAGGATGAGGGCGAAACCTGGACCGAGCTTGAGCCGATCGGTCACTTCGGCGGCGTCGTCGCGATGTCATCCGTCGAGCGACTGCGCAGCCTGGGCGGTGAGTTGATCGCCCTGTTCCACGACGACGGCAGGTTCTTCCGACGTCCTGCGTCCCGCGACGAGCGGCTCTCCGGCTTCGTGCCCGAGTTCAAGGTCTACAAGACGATCTCGCGCGACGACGGTCTGACCTGGGCCGAGCCGGAGGTCATCGCGGAACACCCGGAAGCGCACCTCTGCGAGCCGGGGCTCATCCGCTCTCCGGACGGCCGCGAGATCGCCGTTCTGCTTCGGGAGAACAGTCGCCGGTTCAACTCCTTCGTCATCTTCTCGCGCGACGAGGCACGGACCTGGAGCCGGCCCTTGGAGTTGCCGTCGTCGCTCACGGGCGATCGGCATGTCGCCCGCTACACGCCCGACGGCCGCCTGTTCGTGACCTTCCGCGACCAGGCGCCGTCCAGTCCCTGGCGGGGCGATTGGGTGGGCTGGCTCGGCCGCTACGAGGATCTGCGTCGCGGCAGGCGAGAGCCCTGGGCGGGCGAAGTGCGAGTTCGGTTGATGGACAACACCTACAGAGCGGATGCCGCCTACCCCGGCCTGGAGTTGCTGCCGAGCGGCGCCTTCGTGACGACCACCTACGGCCACTTCACTCATGGCGAGGAGCCGTGGGTCGCGTCCGTGCGCTTCACGACGCCCGAACTGGACGAAGCGGCAGCTCGGGCGCCGGTCGGGATGCCGTCGAGGGCGGTGCTTCGGGTAGGGACGAGTGGGGACTATCCACCGTTCTCCATCGTGGCGACCGAGCAGGATCGGAGTTCCTTGGGCGAACCGCCTGCGGCCGCTCCACGTTCGTCGGCCGACGGCGGGCGGATTGCCCCGGCCGCTCGGGCAGGCTTCAGTGTCGAGGTTGCCCGTCGTCTGGCCGACGATCTGGGTTACGACCTCGAGTTCAGACCGTTCGACTGGCCGGAATTGAGCGGCTCCGTAGCCGAGGGCGACTTCGACGTGGCGATGAGCGGAGTGACCTGGCGCCCGGAACGGGCCGTCTTCGGCTGGATGAGCCGTTCGGTCGCCGCAGGCGGCCCCTGTCTCGTCGTCGCCGGCCCCTCCTCGCCGACGAGAGTCGCCGTCAATCGGGGCGGCATCCTCGAACGTTGGGCGCGAGATCGATTCGAGAACGACGAAGGCGGCCACGTCGAAGTCGTCGCGGTCGACGACAACCTCTCGCTTCCGGGGCTCCTCGAGCGTGGCGAAGCGGATGCACTTGTCACGGATTCGTTCGAGGTCGAGCACTTTGCGCGCGAGGGCTGGCGACGGCGCTGCGAGCCGCCGGTCGACCGCAAGGTGTTCTGGATCGCGCCGGAGCGCGCCGACGACCTCGGTCCGGCCGTCGATCGCTGGATCGGCCGTAGGGAAGGTTGGCTCGAGGCGCGGCGCGAGGAGTGGTTCGGGCGCGGCGAGTCCCGCGATGAGCTCGCCCACCTGCTCGACCTGACCGCGCGGCGGCTCGCCTTCATGCCGGCCATTGGGGCCTGGAAGAAGACGAACGGGTTGCCGATCGAGGATCCGGCGCGCGAAGAACGGGTGCTGGCCTCGGCGGAGACGACGGCGCTCGAGTTCGGGCTGGAACCGGGCCCCGTGCAGGACTGGGTCGCGCTTCAGATCGACCTGGCGAAGGCTGTGCAACGCCGAAGCGCCGCGGCCGAGCCGACGCTCGAATTGGAGGACATGCGGCCCGTGTTGCTTCGCCTCGGCCGGCGACAGGTCAGGGCCTTGAGGGCGTTGGCCGCCGGCTCGCCGGTGGCGCCCGAGGCCTCCGACTTTCTCATCTTCGATCCCTTGCTTGAGCCGGCGGAGGCGGAGCGCCTGAGGTTCGGCCTGAGCCGTGTGCTCAGTCAAGCGCGGCGATGATGCTGCGGGACATCTGCCAGGTCGAGGCCTGGCCCCCGAGATCGGGCGTCAAGGTGCGGCCGGCCTTGAGCACGGCAGTCACCGCGCGGTCGATGCGGTCTGCTTCGTCGTGGCGATCGAAATGGCGGAGCAAGGCGGTGGCCGGCGTGAGCAGCGGTAGCGGGTTCGCCTGACCGGTGCCGATCAGGTGGGGAGCGTCGCCGTGCACCGCCTCGAACACATGGCAGCCGTCGCCGACGTTGATCGCGTGGCCGGTCGAGATGCCGCCGGCGATTCCGGTCCCGAGGTTGCTCAGGATATCGCCGTACAGGTTGTCCATCAGCAGCACGTCGAACGAGTATGGATCGAGCACGAGACGCATGCACGCGGCATCGACGATGCAGTCGTCCACCTCCACATCGGGGTAGTCGACGGCCACCGCCCGCACGGTGTCGAGGAACAGGCCGTCGCTCTGCTTCATGATGTTCGCCTTGTGGATCGCCGTGACCTTCCGGCGACCATGATCGCGGGCGGTCCGCAGAGCGTACGCGGCTATCCGGTGGCAGGCGGACCGGCTGACGACCTTCATGCTCTCGACGACACCGTCGACGATCTCGTGTTCGATGCCGCGATAGACCCCTTCGGTGATCTCCCGAATCAGGAGGAGATCGAGATCGGGATAGCGGGTCGGCAAGCCGGGAATCGAGCGCACCGGACGCACGCTTGCCCAAAGCCCCAGCATCTGACGAAGTGCGACATTCGGATTCCGAGGTCCGGGCCCCACGCGGACCGCGTCCGGGCCAGGTCCGATCAACCGCGTCTTGAGTGCCACGCGGCATTCGCGAATTGCCGCCACGGCTTCGTCCAGCACGGTCTCCGGGTCGCGGCGTATCGCGGTCGGCACATCGACGCGGACGAAATCGAACCCGGCCCCCACGGCGTCGAGGATCTGAAGCACCGGCGGCGCTGTCTCCGGTCCGATGCCGCTCTTCGCAACGATCAGGGCGACGCGAGGCGCACTCAAGAACCTGCCTCCCGTTCCCTTGCGACCGCCTCGAGCTGGGTAAGCAAGGCGTCGGTGAATTCCGACGTGTTCGCTCTGCCTCCGAGGTCGCGGGTGAGTGCAGAGCCGTCCACGAGCAGCCGTTCGACGCCGGCACGCAAGTGATCGGCGGCCGCCGCCTCGCCGACGTAGCGAAGCAGCATCTCCGCGGAGAGGATGAGGGCGATGGGATTCGCCAAGTCACGGCCGGCAATGTCAGGCGCGGTGCCGTGGACCGCTTCGAACACGGCGCAACCGCTGCCGAAGTTCGCGCCGGGAACGACGCCCAGGCCCCCGACGAGGCCGGCGCACAGGTCGCTCATCAGATCGCCGTCGAGGTTGCCCATGACGAGCATGTCGAATCGGGTCGGGTCGTTCGCGAGTTCGAGGGCAAGGTTGTCGAGGGGCAGATACTCGACCTCGAAGAAGGGGTAGTCCCGTTCGCATTCGCGCGCACAGTCGAGGAACAAGCCGTCGGACAGGGGGGTGATCGACGCCTTGTGCACCATCGTCAACTTCTTGCGGCCATTGCTGCGGGCGTATTCGAACGCGAACTTCATGATGCGCCGCGACGCTTCGCGCGTGACGATCCGGAGCGCTTCGACGACGCCGTCGACGACCTCATGTTCGCGTCCGCTGTAAAGCCCTTCCGTGTTCTCGCGCACGATGATCAGGTCGACGTTCTCGTAGCGGGCGCGGGTGAAGCCGGGCATCGATTGGACCGGCCGCACGCAGGCGTAGAGTTCGAGGGACTGGCGGAGCAGTACGTTGACGCTTCTCCAGCCGCCGGCGACCGGGGTCACAAGCGGACCCTTGATCGCAATCCGGTTGCGTCGGATGGACTCGATCGCCTCCTCGGGCAACGGTGTCAGGCCCTGATCGACCGCCGTGCTGCCGGCGCTTACCGGTTCCCAGTCGATCCGACCGCCGGTCACGAAGTCGACGACACGGACCATCGCCTTGCTGACCTCGGGACCAATGCCGTCTCCGGGAAGGAGGGTGACTGCGTACTTCACACCGTGGCTTCCCGGCGGCGCCTACGACCCGGTCGCCGCCGGCTGCACGTCGCTCACGCGGGCCTCGATCAGGCAGGGTCCCGGTTCGGCAAAGCCCCGTTCGAGGGCTCTCGTGAGCTCTTGGCCGTCGGCTGCCGACACCGCCGGCATGCCGAAACCGCGTGCCAGGTCGAGCCATTCGACCCTCGGCTCGCCGAGCTCGGTCAGATTCCGACTCTGCGGTCCGATCTTGACTCCGGCGCGCGTCAGTTCCACCTGCAGGATGCGGTACGCGTCGTTCGCGAAGACGAGGTTGATCACGTCAGCGCCCTCGCGGACCTGGCTCCACAGCGCCTGGACGGTGTAGAGACCGCTGCCGTCGCCCTGGAGGTTGAGGACCTTGCGAGCCGGGCAGGCGATCGCCGCACCGAGAGACGCGGGCAGCCCCATGCCGATCGCGCCGCCGTTCTCCTGCAGGTAGGTGTGGGCGGGGCCGGTCATCGTTGCCGGATAGAAGCCGGCGCCCGCCGTGATCCCCTCATCCACGACGACTGCGCCCTCCGGCAAGGTGGCCGCGATTGCTTGCGCCGCCACCCGGGCGTCGATCGGCCCGTCAGGCGGAGGCGGACGTTCGACGGTGCGGGTCGGCGGCTCGTCGATCGCGTCCGTCGCCGCCGCAAGTTCCGTCAGTGCGTGAGCGCTGTCCTCCTTGGGGTGGGAGAGGATGACCAGGTCGACATCGTTCGGGATGAAGCGGCTCGGTCCGTTCTCGTAACCGAAGAAGGCGACCGGGTCGAGCGCGCCGGCGAGGACCACGGTGTCGACGCCGTCGAAGAACCTGAGCGCCTCCTCCGGAAAATAGGGAACTCGCGGCAGGAGCGGCAGGTGGGGTCCGCGGTCCATGCGCCCCGCGAAAGTCTCCGCGGCGAGCCGACAGTTCGTCTTCCGCGCGACCTTCAGGGCCTCGCGTTGCGCGGTCTCGGTCAGCCCGGAACTGCCCAGCAGGATCATCGTGTCGGCGCCGCTCGCAACCGCTGCGCGGGCGCGCTCGACCGCGTCCGAGGCGACTCGTGATCCTGGTGGGGGAGGCGGCGCAATGATCGGTCCGCGGGCCTCGCTCCACTGACAGTCGGTTGGAACGATCAGGGTGGCGACCTGCCCCGGGTGGACCATCGCGGCCGAGATCGCATCCGCCATGTCCCGCGAGATGTGCTCCGCCGAGGCGGAGGTCCGCTGCCAGTCGGAGACGGCGCGAGCCAGGCTCTCGACCTCCGTGTTCAGCGGCGGATCGAAGTTCCGGTGCCAGGTTGGATGGTGGCCGATCACGTTGACCAGAGGAGTGCGTCCGCGCCGGGCGTTGTGCAAGTTCGCGATGCCGTTCGCGAACCCGGGCCCCAGATGAACCAGGGTCAGCGCCGGCTTCCGGGCCATTCTCCCGTAGCCGTCGGCGGCCCCGGTGGCGACGCCCTCGAACTGGGCCAGGACGCCGCGGACGCCGGGCGCTTCGTCCAGCGCGGCGACGAGGTGGATCTCGGAGGTGCCCGGATTCGCGAAGCAGACCTCGACGCCGGCCTGAGCCGCGGTTCGGATGAGTGCCTGGGCGCCGTTCATCTGCCGGTCGGCGGGACGGACCGCGCCGGAGTCAAGTCGTCCAGGAGCACTTCCAACGTGGCTCTTCTTCAGTCGAAACCTGCATGTTCATCCTCCTTCGTCGCACCCGGGTCGACGTTCGCTCCGCCGATCTCCGACCGGTCGTCGCAGGCACGCTGACAGTAACAAGCCGCTATGGGGTGCGGATGCCAGGGCCCGGTTCACCGGTCTGGGTCGGTTGACGCCTCATCCGCGATGCGCCGGCTCGGGCCGTCGATCGGCAGCGCGGTCGTACTCTTCACTTCGTTCAGCACGATGCTCGTCAAGAGCCGGTCGACGCCCGGCACGGTGGCGAGGCCCCGGGTCAGGATGTGTTCGAGGTGCTGATAGTCGTGCGCGACGACCTTGAGCAGGTAGTCGTGCTCGCCCGTGACGATGTGGCACTCGAGGACCTCGTCCAACTCGCCGACGCGATCGGCGAATGGCTGGATCTCGCGAGCCTGGTGGTGGCTCATGAACACCTGCACGTAGCAGAGGATGCCGAGGTCGACGGAGTTGCGATCGAGGAGCGTGACGCGGCGCTCGATGACGCCCTGGCGCTCCAGCTTGCGCAACCGTTTCTTCAGGCCCGATGCGGACAGGTCGATGCGGCGCGCGAGGTCGGCGTCCGTGCGGCCTGCGTCCTCCTGCAGCAGCTTGAGGATGTTGTGGTCCGTGGCATCGAGATGAGGACGGGATACCGACGTGCTCCAGCGAGGACGGTGTGGGGTCGGGGTTCGAGCCCGATTCGTCTTTGTCATGGACGGACTCTACACGCATTCTGAGATTGCGGAACGGAATCTATCCTTGGTTGCTTCTGTTGGTTCTGTTATGGTCCCACGCGATGGGCCGAGTGCCTCCCGGGAGATTCTGATGACCCTGACTTCGCCGTCCTCCGCACCGCTCGCGAAGCTCCCGACCATCGAAGACTCCGTCGCTTCGTGGCTGCGCGGCAGGGAACGCTCGCTGTTGCGCCGACTCGTCGACGAGGCGTCAGAGCCTGGCGTGGTGTCGCTGGCCGGCGGCCTGCCGGCGGTCGACCAGTTCCCCGCCGAGGCGTACGTCGAAGCCGTGAGCGAGGTACTCGCCGACCCGCGAGCGCTGCAGTACGGGCGGCGAAGCGGCATTCTGCGCGAGCACATCGTCGAGCTGTTGCGGCGACGAGGCGTTCAGGCCAGCGTGTCGGAGGTTCAGGTGATGACCGGCGCCCAGCAGGCCCTCCAGGTCGCGGTGAACACGTTCGTCGAGCCGGGCGATACGGTCGCTCTGGAGCGCTTCGTCTATACCGGCATCCGGGACGCGTTGGCGCCGCTCAGGCCGCGGCTGCTCCCGCTCCGCAGCAGTCTCGACAGAGGCCTGGACGTCGATGCGTTCGAGCGTCGACTGCGCGCCGGCGAGCGGCCTCGCCTGCTCTACGTGATTCCGGATGCGCACAATCCGCTCGGCGTCAGCCTGGCTCCGGCGGAGCGCCAGCGTTTGATTCAACTGGCCCACGATTTCGATTTCGTCATCGTCGAGGACGATCCGTACGGCCTGCTGAGCTGCGAGGGAGAGTTCGAGCCGCCGCTTGCCGCGTTCGACGCAGACCGGGTCATCTACGTCGGCAGCTTCTCGAAGCTTCTCGCGCCGGCGCTTCGCCTGGGTTGGATGCGTCGTCCGGCGGCGCTGGGCGATACGGTCTCCTTCCTCAAGGAGACCGTGGATCTCGAGTGTTCCGGCCTGACGATGTCTGCCGTTTCCCGGCTGTTGGATGGGCTCGACTTCGACGATCACCTGGAACGGCTCAGATCGACCTACCGGCCACGTCGGGACGCGATGCTCGAGGCGCTCACCGAGTGCCTGCCGGATGGTTGCCGGTTTGCCAAGCCGGGCGGCGGCATGTTCGTCTGGGTGGTGCTTCCCGAGGGAACAGATGCCAATGACGTCCTCGAACGGACGATCCGCGAGCAGAAGCTGGTCTTCGTGCCGTCTTCCGTGTTCGCGGATCGGGCGGACAACGAAGCGCCCTCGAACGCTGCACGGCTCAGCTTCTCGCTTCTGGAGCCGACCGTGCTGCGCGACGCAGTCGCGCGGTTCGCTTCCTGTCTTTAGCAGCCTGTGGTGGAAGTGCGTGTCGCACCACGGGCTGCTGTCAGCAGCGTTCGGCTTCGACACGGACAGAGGAAAGGAGGATTGGGGAATGAGCGTTCTGTCAACGGGACAAGCGCACCAGCCGACCGGCGGTGCAGCGGAGCTCGGCGGGTTCCGTCCGTCCGGCTCGGCTGTGGATGGGTTGCCGGCGCGGGCGGGTGGAGAGGACTTTTGCCCGATTCTGGGCTTCGATCACCTGGAGCTCTACGTGGGCAACGCGAAGCAGTCGGCGGTCTACTACTGCCGCGCGTTCGGCTTCCGCTGCACCGCGCTGCGGGGGCTCGAAACGGGCGAGCGTGACCGAGCGTCCTACGTCGTCGAGCAGGGCGACATTCGGTTGGTACTGACCAGTGGACTGAATTCGTCGCATCGCGCGGCGCGCTCGGTGCGGCGTCATGGCGACTCGGTTGCCGTCATCGCGCTGGCCGTACCGGATGTCGACTCCGCGTTCGCCGCGTCGATCGACCGGGGCGCGGAGCCAGAGGCCGCTCCGGCAACGGCTCGGGACGACTACGGGCAGCTGCGTCATGCTTCGATTCGCCTCTACGGGGATTGTGTTCTGCAGTTCATCGACCGGCGCGGTTACGGGGGCGCCTTCGGTCCGGGCTTCGAATCGGCGCCCGGAATGCCCGGCGCCGAGCGGACGGCCGACTGCGGTCTGCTCGCCATCGATCACGTCGTTGCGAACGTCGAACTCGGCCGGATGAACGAGTGGGCCTCCTTCTTCTCGCGCGTACTCGGCTTCGAGCAGCTCGTGCACTTCGACGACCAGGCGATCTCGACCGAGTACTCGGCTCTGATGTCGAAGGTGATGCAGGACGGTTCCGGCACGATCAAGTTCCCGATCAACGAGCCGGCCGAGGGCCGGAAGACGTCTCAGATCGAGGAGTTTCTCGAGTTTCACGAGGGTCCGGGCGTGCAGCACATCGCCTGTCGTACCGACGACATTCTGGGCGCCGTGTCCAGCCTGCGGGAGAAGGGCGTGGAGTTCCTGCACGTACCGGCGACCTACTACGACGATCTGGAAGATCGGGTGGGGATGATCGACGAACCGCTCGACCGGCTGGCGGAGCTCGGCATCCTCGCCGACCGCGACGAGGACGGCTACTTGCTCCAGGTCTTCACGAAACCTGTGGAGGATCGGCCGACCTTGTTCTACGAGATCATCGAGCGCCGCGGGGCGACCGGTTTCGGCGCCGGCAACTTCAAGAGTCTGTTCGTCGCACTCGAACGCGAGCAGGCGGCGAGGGGCAACCTGTGAGCTACTACGTCCGTTCCGGAGAGGTTCCGCACAAGCGCCACACTCAGTTCCGCAAGTCCGACGGAGCCCTCCACCACGAAGAGGTGATGGGGCTGCGGGGCTTTTCCGGAATCCAGTCGATCCTCTACCACCTTCATCCGCCGACCGCGATTCAAGGTATCGGCGAGCGGGTGGCGAATCGCCTGGACTTCGAGACGGCGGTGCCGCTTCGTCATCGCCTGCTGCGCTCGGCGGAGGTTCGTGAGCGGGGCGACGCGGTGACCGGTCGAACGGCGCTGTTGGCGAACCGGGACGTGGTGATTTCGATCGCCCGGTTCCGCGAGCCGATGTCCTACTGGTACCGCTACGCGCACGGCGACGAACTCCTGTTCATCCACGAAGGCCGAGGGGTGCTGGAGAGTCAGTTCGGCGAAATCGAGTATCGGCCCGGCGACTATCTGGTCGTGCCTACCGGCACGATCTGGCGTGTTCTGCCGGAGGACTCGACGCCGCATCGGGTGCTGACCGTCGAGGCTGCTGGGCACATCGAGCCGCCCCGCCGGTACGTCAACGGCTATGGGCAGTTTCTGGAGAACTCGCCATACTGCGAGCGGGACATCCACGCACCTCGCTTCGTGCCGGCCCGCGACGAGGAGGGCGAGTTCGAAGTCCGGGTCAAGGCCCGCGGCGGCACAACGCGGTACGTCTATCGTCGACACCCGCTCGATGTCGTCGGTTGGGACGGTCACCTTTGGCCGTACGCGCTGAACATCGAGGACTTCGAGCCGATCACCGGCCGGGTCCACCAGCCGCCACCGGTGCACCAGACCTTCGATGGCCCGGGCTTCGTCGTCTGCTCCTTCGTACCGAGGTTGTTCGACTACCACCCGCAGGCGATTCCGGCGCCCTACAACCACTCGAACGTCGACTCGGACGAGGTCATCTACTACGTCGAGGGCGACTTCATGTCGCGCCGCGGCGTGGAACGCGGCGCGCTGACCGTGCATCCGAACGGGCTTCCGCACGGTCCGCATCCTGGCGCATACGAGGGATCCATTGGCAAGGAGCGGACCGACGAGCTTGCGGTGATGGTCGACACGTTTCGCCCGCTGCAGCTGACGTCCGCCGCGTCTGCCCTGGAGGACGAAGGCTATGTCTACAGCTGGCGCGGTTGACGCGGCTTCGCCGCCGCCGCGGGAAGCGGCAGCGGATGCCGACTTGACCACCGGCAAGGCTCTGTTCATCGAGAGCGCGAGAACCCGGGGCGAGCTCTTCATCGAACAGCCCTACGAGCTGTACAGCGAGGGAAACCAGCGAACCTGGAGGCGTCTCTACCGCGCTCTGATCGAAAGATGGCGGGTCTACGCTCATCCGCGCTTTCGAGAGGGCGTGGAGCGGCTGGCACTCGATCCCGAGCGCATTCCGCGGCTTGCGGACGTGAATCGGTTCCTGGAGCCGCTAAGCGGCTTCTCCTCGCGCGCGGTGAGCGGCTACGTGCCGGCGTACTTGTTCTTCGACTGCCTTCGTCGCCGGGAGTTTCCAACAACGGTCACGATTCGTGACGGCAGCCGGTTGGACTACCTGCCCGAACCCGACATCTTCCACGATCTGGCGGGGCACGTACCGATGCACACGGACCCGGCCTTCGCCGACGTCCTCGTGTACTTTGGCGAGACCGCCCGCAGCGCGGCGGAGGGAGAGTCCGACAGCCGCCGGATCGAGAGCAGGTTGCGGGCGATGGCGAGGTTCTTCTGGTTCACCATCGAGTTTGGTCTGATGGAGCGTCCGGGCGGCTCCCTGAGTGCCTACGGCAGTGGACTCCTGAGCTCCGCCGGCGAGCTCGAGCACGCGGTCGAGGGGCCGG
This sequence comes from Candidatus Multivoraceae bacterium, assembly GCA_965219625.1. Lineage (GTDB taxonomy): Bacteria > Acidobacteriota > Thermoanaerobaculia > Multivoradales > Multivoraceae > Multivorans. The sequence continues at coordinate 3,580,214 of OZ244782.1, forward strand.
ACGTGCTGCGAGTGCCGTTCGAGCTCGAGAGAGTCGTCAACCAGAGCTTCGAGATCGATTCGCTCCAGCCGCTGCTGTTCGTCGTCGAGGACTTCGAGCAGCTTGAGTGCGAAGTGCGTCGCCTGGGACGTTGGCTTCGTGCGGGACGGCTCGACGAGGTGGCCGCCGGCGAGCCCGCGATCAGCAGGGAGGACCTGCGGTCCTTCCTCGAGTGAGGATCCCGCGTCCGGGCCGCTCGACGACGACGAGCCCGAGCCGGGTCTCAGTAGCCTGGGGGTCGCTCGAAACCGCCGATGCGTTCATTCAGGCGCCGGGCGAGGTCCAAGGTCGTGCGGTCTTCCAGGAAGGGCCCCGCGACCTGGACACCGACCGGCAGTCCGTTTGAGGCGGCGCCGGCCGGAATCACGGTGGCCGGCAGGTAGGACACGCCCGTGAGACCGACCCACAAGGTCTGTTCGCCGTAGGCTCGCTCTTCTCCGTTGACGAGAATCAACCGCGCGCCCATCGGCTCGCTGTGGTCGTGAGGAATCGCCGTCGTCGGCAGGCAGGGCAGGAGGACGGCGTCCCACTTCTTGAAGAACTCGTGCCACTTTCGCCGCATCTGCAGTCGTCGCTCGTTCGCAGACAGCCAGGCGCGGTGGCGCTGGGAGGCGTGGCGGGCCGCCAGACTCCCCTCTTCGTCCTCGCGCAGGCCGCGGACGGCGAGGTCCTCGATCTCGTCGGGCCTGAAACCTCCGCACATCGCTGCGCCGAGCAGCTGCGAAAACACCCCCGTCGCGTAGTCGAAGGTGAAGGCGGGCCGTGCCGCGCAGTCGACGGTGGCGCCGGCGGCCCGGAGCGCGTCCGCAGCTGCCTCCAACCGTTCGCGGACGACGTCGTCGACAGGACAGGACGGTTCGTCGAACCAGGCCGCGACGCGATAGTCGGCCAGCCGCTTGCGGCGCGGCAAGGGCAGGTCGAGTCGGTAGGCGGTACGATGCCAGTCGTCCGGACCTGCAAGCAGATCGAGCGCGAGTTCCAGATCGGCCACGTCGCGCGCCATCGGTCCGGCGACGGCGATGTCGGCCTGGGTCAGGGTGCCGGGCGGTCCGGGAATCTGACCCAGGGCCGGGACGATGCCGTAGCTTGGCTTGTGACCGCATACTCCGCAGGTGGAGGCCGGGCCCCGAATCGAACCGCCGATGTCGCTCCCGAGTTCGAGCGCCGTGAAGCCGGCGGCAAGAGCTGCCGCCGACCCGCCTGACGATCCGCCAGGCGTACGAGACGTGTCCCAGGGGTTGTTCGACTGGCCGAAGACCTCGTTGTAGCTCTGCGTGTCGCCGGCGTAGATCGGCAGATTCGTCTTGCCGAAGATGACTGCTCCGGCGGCCCGCAGACGGGCTACCGGCGCCGCGTCGAGATCGGGAATGTGGTCGGAGAGTTCCGGAGCTCCGGATGTCGTGCGCATGCCGATCGTCTGAAAGGAGTCCTTGATCGTCATCGCGACGCCGTGGAGCGGCCCGAGTGTTCGGCCTGCGGCGAGCGCCTTGTCGGCGGCGTCCGCTTCGCGTCGGGCTCGCTCCACATCCAGCGTGACGACGGCGTTCAACGGCGGATTCAGGCGGTCCACCCGGTCAAGCAGGATCTCGAGGTAGTCGCGGGAAGAGATGCGTCCGGCACGAATGGCGGCCGCCGCCTCGGCTGCGGTCCACCAGGGGGCAGCCGCAGCCTCCGGCGAGCGTCGTGAGGCAGTGGTCATCGTCGGGAGGGTACCAACCGCAGCCAGCAGCGTCCGCAGCGATGTCGCTGCGGGCTGATGCCTCAGGTCGGCGACGGGGCTCCGTGCAGTGACGGGGCTCCGTGCAGTACTGTCTACACGGGGAGGACGAACGTGTTCGCCGGAGACCACACTCGATGCCGGTCGGGGTGCAGGAATCGCTGTTCGACGCCCGAGTTCGTCGTCAGGGTGGTTCATCCGCAGGCGCGAGCGCTGGCGGCGGTCCTGGTCGACGTGCAACGATGATGCAGCGATGAACGGGAGAGCGGACGATCTCAGGTTGCTGACGGCGGCCCTTGCCGCCTGCGCCTGCTGGGGCGGCGCGGTCGTCGCCCAGGAAGCCGCGGCGCCGGCGCCGGATCTGTTCTTCGGCGAGGAGATCGACGTCCGGGTGGTCAACCTGGAGGTGGTCGTCGAGGACGGGTCGGGCGGCCGCGTGCACGGACTCGAGGCGGACGACTTCCGGCTCCTCGTGGACGGAGTCGAGGTCGAAGTCGACTACTTCACCGAGATTCTCGAGAACAGGGCGGTCGAGTCGCGTGACGGCGGTGCTCCGCCGGCGGTCGGCGACGGCGAGTCGGTGCCGACGAACTACCTCCTGTTCGTCGACGACGATCACACCCACTTGACGTTCAGGCGGCCCGTCATCCGGGGTTTCGCGAACCAGTTGACGCAACTCGGCCTGCGAGATCAGGTCGCGGTCGTCGTGCAGAGTCGCCGCCGGTTGCAGGTGTTGAGTCCCTTCACGTCGGATCGGCGGCGGACCCGCGCGGCGCTCGAGCAGCTGGAGCGGGGACGGCTCTACGGCGGCCTTCTCAGGTCGCCGCGGTTGATCGACCAGTCTCGTTTCGCCCAGGGACCGGGGGGCGGTCTTCCGCCGGGCGCCCGATTCGATGAGGATCTTACCTCCGTAGCCGCCGACCTGCCGTTCGCGGCGATGGACCTGCCGAGCGCGGCGAGCGAAGCGAGGTCGGAAAGCCTGGCGCGGGATCTCGAATTCTCCGTCACCGCAGTCAGTTCGACGATGCGGTCGCTCGATGTGCCTGATGGCCGCAAGGTGCTTCTCCTCGTGGCGGGCGACTGGCCGGTCGGCCAGTTCCGTCTCGGAGGTCAGGGAGTAGGTCTTCGCCCGGACTGGGACATTCTCGACGGCCTGATCGACACGGCGAACGTCCTCGGCTACACGATCTATCCGGTGGACCAGCAGAAGGGACCGAGCATTCGGCGTTGGCAGAACCTGCGGAAGGTCGCGGAGCGAACGGGTGGCAGAGCGTTCCTCGCGGGTACGAACCTCCGGGCGCTCGGGCGGGCCAGCGAGGACGTTGCGAACTACTACTGGCTCGGTTTCGTGCCGGAGTACCGTCGCGACGACCGGGCTCACGAGGTGCGGGTCGAGGTCCGCCGGTCCGGCCTGCGGGTGCGCTCGCGCAGCGGCTACGTGGATCTGTCGCGCCGCGCCGAAGCCGACATGGAAACGCAAGGGCGGCTGCTGTTCCCCGACGCGACCCGTAAACCCGGAGAGGCGGTGCTCCGCGTGGAGATCGGCGCGCCCGAACCGACCGGACCGTTTCGCCGGAAGATGCTCGTGCCGGTGACCGTCCACATCCCGGTGGGCCGCTTCCCCGTGTTTCCCTTCGAGGGTCGATTCCTGGCCCGGCTGGAACTCCGGTTCGCCGTCGTCGACCGGAACGGCCAGCAGGCGAGGATTCCGGTCATACCGCTCAGTCTGGCCGGCGGAACCCGGCCGGGGCCCGATGCCGTCGTGCCCTACGAGGCGGTCCTCACCCTGCGCCGGAGGCCGCACGACCTTCTCGTCTCCGTACACGATCCGGTGAGCCGCCAGACCGTCAGCGTGCGGAGGCAGGTCAGTTCGGGGATGGCTCCGGCAACGGCCGGCGACGCGCCGTGAGCCTGAGCGCCGGCGCTTCCGTGTTCACCGCGTGCCGCTAATCGAGACCCAGACAGGCGTTCTTCGCGCCCGCCGGGTTCATCGCCTCGGCGCCTTCGCCGATGTAGGCGATCTTGCCGTCCTTGCCGACGACGTACGTGACGCGGTTGGCAGCCGTGGGGAATCTCTCCATCATTCCGCCGTACTGCTTGGCAACCTCGCCGCCGACGTCGCTCAGGAGCGCGAAGTCGAGCTCCAGCTCCTCGGCGAACCTCTTGTTCTCGGCCAGCTCGTCCGTGCTGATGCCGAAGACGATCGAATCACTATCCGTGAAGTCGGAGATACCAGCCTGGTATCCCTTCATTTCCATCGTTCACCCGGCGGTGAAGGCCTTCGGGAAGAACGCGAGGACGACATTCTTCTCGCCGGCGAAAGACGACAGGGTGACCTCCGTGCCGTCCGTCGCGGGCAAGGTGAAGTCGGGCGCTCGATCGCCGACCTGCAAGGCGCCAGCTCCTGGAGCGGCATGGGCGAGGGCGACTGCGGTCGCGAGAAAGGCTGTGGGAGCGAGGCGTTTCATGGATTCTCCTGGTGGGGTCAGGCAGGCTCGGTCGGAACAGCGTTCGTTCCGACGGGGAGTGTAGCAGCGTTGTCCTGCTAGTCTGACGAAGGTCCGATGGAGCGCAGATCGACCTCGACGTTGGGAGCGGGCGTTCCGCCCGAGTCCGTTGTCGCGTCTTCGGCTGGCGGCGACGCGTCGCGGAACGCGGAGAGAGGGATTCGCAGCGTCTTGAAACACCCGAAGGCGGTAGGTTCGGCGATTGCGGCGCTGGCTGCGCTCTTGCTCGTGGGCTGCGCGCGGCCTGATCTCGACGGCGTCCCGGCGGGCTTCGAGCTTCACCCGGACTTCCGACTCGAGCTCGCCGCGGCGGAGCCCGTCGTCGTGGATCCGATCGATCTCGCCTTCGACGAGAGGGGCCGGGCGTTCGTGCTCGAGATGCCGGGATATCCGGACATGGAGCGGCCGTCGCGGATCGTCCTGTTGACGGATCGGGACGAGGACGGACGATGGGACGATCGTCGTCTCTTCGCGGACGTGCCGAGCCTGACGGATTCCATCCTGCCGTGGCGGCGAGGGCTGCTCGTCGCCGCGCCCCCGGACCTCGTCTACCTGGTTGACGAAGATGGCGATGGCAGGGCGGATCGTCGCGAGGTGTTGCTCAGCGGCTTTGCCGAGGGAAATCCGCAACACAACGTGAATGCCCTTCGCTATGGCCTGGACAACTGGATCTGGGGCGTGAACGGCGGGAATGGCGGCCGCCCATTCTGGCCTGACGCGCCAGATCAGCGAATCGAACTCGGTGGGGACGACTTCCGGGTCGACTTCGCGTCACGCAGGTTTGAACCCATCGGTCCCGGGGCTGGCGGTTTCGGCATGACGTTCGGTCCCTGGGGCCGCATCTTCGGTACCCACAACCTGGATCACCTGAGCCAGGTCGTCGTCCCGCGGCGCTACGTATCGCGATTGCCGGCAGCGTGGCAGGACGGGCGTCAGAGGTTGGCGCCGGGACCTGACGGCGGTCCGGCCGAGCTGTTTCCGATCGGCAGGCGGGAGACGCGGCCGAATCACCCCGAACAGTCGAGCCGTTTCTCCGCCGCGTGCGCCGTCACCGCGTGGAGCGGTGGAGACAGGCCGTCCGCGCCGGGTTTCGGCGTCTTCGTCGCCGACCCATCGGCGAACCTCGTCCATCGCGCGCTCGTCGATGTCGACGGCGCGGTGGCTCGTGCCGGGCGAGGGCGTCCAGGGGTCGAGTTCCTTGCCTCGACTGATCCGCAGTTCCGGCCGGTCAACCTGCGCGTCGGTCCGGACGGTGCGCTCTACGTGCTGGACATGTATCGCGGGGTGATCGAGCATCCGGAGTGGATCCCGGATTCGATGGAAGCGGCTCTCGATCTCTATCGGGGAGACGGGCGCGGTCGTATCTACCGGATCGTACCGACGACCGGAGTGCCGGCTGAGACAGACGACTGGGGCGGCTTCGATCGTTCTCGCCCTGACGAGCTGATTGCAGCTCTCGGTCACCCGAACCGTTGGAGGCGGACGGTGGCGCAGCGCCTCCTCGTCGAGGAGTTCGGCGGCGCTGCGCCTGCAGCGGTCGTCCGCAGGTTGCGGGAGGGTCTGGCTGACCTCGAGAATCCACTCCGTCGGCTCCACGCGATCTGGACCCTCGTCGGTCTCGACGCGGCCGACGTCGGGAGTCTGGCGACAGCCCTTGCCGATCCGCATCCGGAGCTGCGTCGGAATGCTGTGGCGGCGGTGGAGGAAGTGGCGCTGCGCGGGGGTGATCGCGCGGAATTCGGGTCGTTGATCATCGCGCTGGTCGCGGACGCGGACGCCGGTGTGCGACTCCAGGCGATGCTGACAATCGGTCTGTTTCTCGACGCGGCCGGAGTGGACCTCGGCGAGTCGTTCGAACGGGATGCAGTCGCTGCGGTGGCCGCGACGGCGATGAACAGCAGCGGTGACGGAACGGACGAGATACGCGGAGACGGCACTTCGTGGCTGACCCTGGCGGCGTCGACGGTGCTGGCTCGCGAACCGGCGCCTGCGATCGAGTTGTTGTTGGCAGCGTACGGCGAACAGGGTGGCGGCCCGTGGGCCGATGAGACGATCGAGCGGGTGGCAGCGCTGATTTCGCCCGAACAGCTGGCGGACGCGGCTCGGAGCAGCCGCGTTCAGAGGGCGCTGTCCGACGCGGCACGTGCGGGTTCTGGCGCCGGCCTGGCGCTGCTCGGAGGATTCGCGGCCGCTGCCGAGTCGGGCGGCGGCGAGGCCCTCGAACGCGGCGCGGTGTTCCATTCCCTCCGGGCGCTTCGCCGGGTCGAGGACTCGTCGGTCGCGACGGCCGCCTGGAGGCTCAGCGCCGCGCTCGGCGAGGAGCTCGCGGAGGAGGATCTGGCGCGTCTCGACTGCGCCGGCGCAAGTGCGGCCGACGACGCCCTGCCGACCGAGCAACGGCTCGAGTTCCTGGAGTTGTACGCGCTTCGCCGCCACTGGCCGGACAACGCTGTCCCGACGAACTGTGGAGCGCCCGGCGGCGCCTGGGTCGAACGGATGGCGGGGTTCCTGGATGCGAGTCAGCCGCGGGAACTCCAGCGCGTCGCGATGGCGGCACTCGGTTCTGCACGCGCCCTGGAGGCCGAAGTGAGCGGTGAGCTTCTCGCCCGGTGGCGTCAACTGGGACCAGCAGCCAGGCGCGACGCCGCCGCTTTCCTCATTTGGAGGCGCGGCCAGCATCGGGCGCTTCTGGATGCGATCGAGAGCGGGCGCATCGGCATCGGCGAGATGAACTTGGACTTGGAGCGCCGGCGCTACCTGCTGCGCTCGCCGGATTCGGAGGTCGCGCGGCGCGCGCGGGCTCTCTTCGACGACGCCGGCGTGGTTACCCGCGCGGAGGCCATCGCGGCGATGCGACCGGCACTTGCTCTGGACGGCGACGCCGAGCAGGGCAGGGCCTGGTTCGAGCAGTTATGCGCTCGGTGCCATCGGAAGGACGGCTCGGGCGCCGGCCCCGGGCCGGATCTGTCCGGTATCGGCCGCAAGAGCGCCGAGACCCTGCTCCACGACATTCTCGATCCGAATGCTGCTCTGGATACGGCGTACGGAAATTACATCCTGGAGACGACCGACGGCGAGATTCATGCCGGTCTGCTCGCCCAGAGCTCGGACAGCGGTGTCGTTCTCTACGCGGCGGAGGGCGCTGTCATCGAGATCGAGCCAGAGCGAATCCGCGAAGTGCGAAGCGACGGTCTGTCGATGATGCCGGAAGGGCTCGAGGAGGGATTGGCGCCCTCCGACATGGCGGATCTGCTCGCGTTTCTGACCCGGTGACTCACGCGGCGGCTCGGCTGCGCGTCTCGCGTTCGTTCCGAAGGCCTCACGCCGGCGACGTCCGCACGTCGTCGCCACGCGTGTTCGTGGAGTTTGCGGCGCGACCCTAGCGCCGACGTGCCAGCTGCGCCCGCTCGCCTTCGAGAAATCGCTCCTTCAACCGCACAGCCTGCTCGAGGTCAGCCACCAGGTAGATCTCGTTCGGCCGCGGACCGCGGCGAAGGTAGTCGAAGAGGGGACCGTTCGTTCGGTCGTGGCGGCCCAGCGCAAGCCAGAAGCCCTCGGCGACGAGGCGGCGAACGCGTTCGGCGTATGGCGCGACGACCCGATGCTCGAACGGCCGCAGATCGTGCATCGCCTCGAGCGCGAGGTAGTTCAGACGACGGGTGCGTTCATCGACCGGGTAGGACAGGACGCTGCCGAAGGGCAGTTCGTCGCCGAACCACGGCGGCAGCGATTCGAGCGCGGTGTTCGGGCCCAGCGGATACGGCTCGGCGTCCGTGGCGTGGTTCGTGTAGAACAGGAATCGACCTTCGAAACCGCGCTCCTCGAGAGCCTCGATCAAGGCGACGGTGGCGTACTGGTGGTCGGGGTGGCTATCGAGCAGCGGATTCGGTGCGGCGATGAAGTCGGGTCCGGTCCACTCGACCTCGCGTCGCAGATCGTCCCGGAGTGCCGGCCAAGTTGACTCGAACGGTCGGCTGGCCAGTTGCGGCGCGGAATTCAAGCGACGGAAATAGCCCGGATCCGCGGGCTGATGCCTCCGTGGCGGCACGGCAGCCGGATCGCGGAACCAGAGCATCCGCAAGGTGCCGTCGTAGAAGCCGAGATTGCGGGCACGGTGGCTGCTGAGGCCGCCGATGAAGGGAACGGCAATGCTGTCCCACGTGCGAATCCAGCCCTTGACGCGTTCGTGCTCCGAGACAGCGGGAAACAGCCCGCGGTACCTCAAGCCTCCGTAATCGCCCGCCGTTACCGTGACGACGTCCGAGTTCGTCGACGCGTAGAGCCCGAAGGCGGCAATCTCGGCGTCGTCGGGATGGGGCGCGACAACCAGAACCCGGGTCTCCTCGTTGATGCTCGGGTTCTGGAAGACGACGAGCCGCGCGTCGCCCAGGCGCCAACCGATGCCCCGACCGATCATCTCGATCTGATGGCCGGGTCCGGCAGCGGGAGACACGTTGAGATACCGGCGGCCGGTCGAGCGGGGCGCGAAGGACTGGGTGAAGCTCTGCTCGCCAACTCGGAACTCGATGCTTGGATCAAGCGACGGCAGCAGCGGTCGGGTCTTCACGCGGAGCTCGAGCAGGGCGGTGACGTTCGCGCTCGGCGCCTGGGCCGGCCAGTCGAAGCCGTCGCGGCGGAGCCGGATCTCCCAGGTCGAGCCATCCCGCAGGTCGAGTGCATAGTCATGACTCTGCCTCGGGTCGTGGTCGAAGAAGTGCCGGTAGGCGCTTCCGCGGCAGTGCCCCCAGAGTCCGACCGCGAGACCGGCGACCAGGACGAGAACCGTTCGCAGCCGGCTCAACGGACTCCTGCCGGCGGTGCCGGTCCGAGGTACTCGCAGCGGCAACGGCCCCCGAGCAGTCCTTCGATCTTCGCGATGACGGCCGGGTCGACCGGAGCGCGAGCGCCGTTGCCGCCGGCGGTCACGACGCTCTGGTGGAGTTCGATCTCGAACTCCACCTCGACGCTGCCGCTCTGTCCGGAGCGGGCTCGGAGCAGTCGCCGCTGCCCCTCTTCCAGGAGGTCGCGCACCTGTTCGAGTCCGTCCTCGATCTCGCCGCCGTCGGCGTCTTCCGAGTTGCGCCCATCCAGATGGACGCGGAGACGGCGCGACAGGTTCGACTCCGCGCGGCTTGCCGGTACGACTCTGCTGACGATGAGACTCGGCTCCTCGCGACGACGGTCGACGCGACCGACGAAGAACAGCACCGCGCCTCGCTCAAGTACCTCGCGGTACTCGGCGTAAACGTCGGCGAACAGCACGGCCTCGACGCGAGCGCTGCGGTCCTCCAGCTGGAGGATCGCCATTTGCTGGCCGGGATTGCGGCCCTTGCGGGTCCGCGTCGTCCGCAGTGAGCCGACCAGCGCGCCGACGGTCACCTCCGTGTCCGCCGGCAGCTTGCGGAGGCGCTCGAGATCGGTGTTTCCGAACCGTTCGAGCGCCTTCCCGTGATCGTCGAGAGGGTGGCTCGAGGCAAAGAAACCCAGCGTTTCCTTCTCGTGCTGCAGGAGTTCGTGCGCGCTCCACGGCGCCGCCTCCGGCAGGGCCTTGTCCTCCTCTGCCCTTTCCGCGTCGTTTCCGGCGGACGACGGGGCGCCGAAGAGGAGGCTCGCCTGACCGCTCTCCCGATCGGCCGCCGCCCGTTGACCTGCCTTCACCGCAGCGTCCAGCGCCTGGACCATCGCCGCGCGTCGGGCCTTGCCATGGACGCTGTCGAAGGCGCCGGACTTGATGAGGGCCTCGATGGCGCTGCGGTTGACGAGCTGGAGCGGCACCCTCCGGCAGAAGTCCCACAGGCTCCCGAAAGCGCCCCGCTTCTCCCGTGCTGCGATGATCGCTCGCACCGCCTTTTCGCCGACGCCCTTCACCGCAGATAGTCCAAAGCGGATATGACCGTTCCCGGCGGTCTCGTCCTCACCCGGTTCGAATACGACGTGAAAGCGCTCGCCGGATCGGTTGATGTCCGGCGCTCCGACCTCGATGCCCGCGCCGCCGCCGGGCAGTTTCGCCCTCGCGCACTCGTCGACGTAGTGGACGAGCTTGTCCGTATTGTCCGCGGCATACGTCAGCATCGCCGCCATGTACTGGACCGGGAAGTGGAACTTGAGATACGCGGTCTGGTAGGCGAGCAGCGAGTAGCCCACGGAGTGAGACTTGTTGAAGCCGTAGCCGGCGAACTCCTCGATCAGGTCGAACAATCGGGCAGCCTGGGCGCTGCCGAGACCCTTGTTCTGGGCGCCGGCGAGGAAGCGCTCCTTCGCCTTGTTGATCGTGCTCCGGTTCTTCTTGCTGATCGCCTTGATCAGCGTGTACGCCTCGCGGAGCGGCACGTCGCCCAGCTCATGGACGATCTGCATCACCTGTTCCTGGTAGACCATTACGCCGTGAGTGTCGGCGGTGTGTCGGTCGACGATCTCGTGCACCTTCGGCGTCGCCTCGCGGCCGTGCTTGCGGTTGCAGTAGGTGGGGATCAGCGCCATCGGACCGGGGCGGAACAAGGCGTTGGCGGCGACCAGGTCCTCGAGGCGGTCCGGCTTCATCTGGAGCAGCAGGTTGCGCATCCCCTCGGACTCGAACTGGAAGATGCCGGCGGTGTCGGCGCGGGCGAACATGTCGAGGACGTTCCGGTCGGCGAGGTCGATATGTTGGAGGTCGAGTGGATCCCGGTCATCGGGCGCTTGCGGCGCCGCGGCCCGAATGGCCCCCGCGGGGAGCGTCTCGCGCACGAGTTGGCGACAGCGCTCGATGATGGACAGAGTCGTCAGCCCGAGGAAGTCCATCTTCAGCAGGCCCATCTTCTCGACTGTCGGGCCGTCCCACTGGGTGACCAGCACGGACTTCGACCCCTGGGTTCGACTGGTCGACAGCGGCACGAGGTTCTCGAGCGGCTGGGTGGCGATGACGAGCCCCGCTGCGTGGACGCCGCTGTGACGCGTGATGCCCTCGAGCTGTTGCGCAGTGTCGATGACGGTCCGGACCTGCTCGTCCTCGTCGTAGAGCGAGCGCAGTTCCGGCTCGCGTTCGAGCGCCTCGCGGATCGTCACTCCGAGTTCGGCGCCGATCAGCTTGCAGATGCGGTCGACTCTGGGAAGGGGCAACTCATGGACACGGCCTACGTCGCGGATCGCGGCGCGCGCCTTCATCGTGCCGAAGGTGATGATCTGCGCGACGTAGCCGTACTTCTGACGGACGTACTCCAGGATCTCGGCCCGGCCGTCCTGGCACAGGTCGATGTCGATATCCGGATACTCGCTGCGGTCGGGATCCGTGAAGCGCTCGAACAACAGGCCGTACCGAACCGGGCAGGCGTTCGACAGGCCGAGCGTGTAGCCGACCATCGTGCCGACGCCGGAGCCGCGGGCGGTGGCAGGTATCCCGCGCTTCTGCGCTTCATTGACGAAGTCCCACACGATGAGGAAGTAGGCACTGATCTTCTTGTCGGCGAGGACCTTCAGCTCGCGGTCCAGACGTTCGCGGTGGACATCCTCGATCGCGTCGCCGTACCGCCAGACGAGGCCCGCCTGGCTGAGTTCCCGTAACGCCTGATCGCAGTCGGCCTCTTGATCCGCGAGCGCCGTCGCGTCCGCGTTGCCGGCGAGCGGCTCGACGCGGTAACGGGAGCAGAAGCGGGCGAACCAGGCGGCGGTTCCGCGTTCGGCTTCCTCGGCGCCGTCGTCCAACGGTTCCGGGTCCACCCGTTCGACCTGCACCAAGGGGGCGTGATTCGCGGTGAAGTCGAGCTCGACATCGCAGCGGTCGGCAATGCGGCGGGTGTTCCGGAGTGCCTCCGCCGTCTCCTCGTCGGCGAAGCGCTCGGCCATCTGCGACGGGCTCTTGACGAAGAGCTCCTTCGGGTAGTGAAGCCGGTCCTCTTCGCTCTTCGTCTTGCCGGTCGCAACGCAGATCAGCGTGTCGTGGCTGTCCCAGTCCTCTCCGGTCAGGAAGTGGGCGTCGTTGTCGCAGACCAGCGGGAGTTCGAGTTCGTCGGCAAGGCGCAGGATCGACGCGTTGACCTCGTCCTGTTCGGGCGTGTCGTGGCGTTGAAGCTCGAGGTAGAAGCAGGGTTCGCCGTGTTCGTCGGGCGGGAAGGTCGCCTGATGCCACAGGGCCTCCCGTTTGGCGCGCTCCCAGTGCTCGTTCGAGCCGGTGACCAGATGCTGCCGGAGATGGTAGGCGAGGGAGGACCCGAGATGGCCGTTGATGGCGATCAGGCCCTCGCTCCAGCGGTCGAGCGTCGTCTTGTCCATCCGCGGCCGGTAGTAGAAGCCCTCGATGAAGCTGTCCGTCGAGAGCTTGACCAGGTTCTTCCAGCCGATCGCGTGGCGGGCGAGCAGCACGAGGTGGAAGCCGCCGTCGGCAACGCCCTGGGTCTCCTTGAAGCGACGATCCGAGGTGTCCGTCCTGATGTCGGGCGCGACGTACGCCTCAATGCCGAGGATGGGCTTGATTCCACGTTGTCGGCAGGCGGAGTAGAAGGCCACTGCGCCGTACAGGTTGCCGTGGTCGGTCAGCGCCACGGCATCCATGCCGAGTTCGGCGATTCGGTCGACGAGTCGTTCGATCCGGTTGCCTCCGTCGAGCAGCGAGTACTCGGAGTGGAGGTGGAGATGAACGAAGTCGGGGGCCATTCTCGGCTGCAGCGGGTCGGCGGTTTACTTTCTCACCGGCGTCGGGTCCGCGCAAGGGCTGCGGAGGATTCCGAACGGCATTCCGGGCCCGGTTTTCGTCTTAGTCGGTGTGCCGACGCCGGCCAGCAACAGGGAGCGCTCGTCGTTCCGACTTGTCCGCGCGCCCCTCTTGCCCCTCGCCGTCCTGGTCGCGGCCGCGCTGTTCACCGGGAGGAGCGGTGGCGCAGAGCTGCCGACGTTCGATCCACAGCGACCTGTCGTCCTCGATGTCGTCGTGCCGCTGCTTGGCGCGCATTCCTGGCAACCGTCGGAAGACGGCTGGGCGGCACGGGTGCGCGTCGTCTCGACGGAACAGGGCGGGCGGCGGGTTCGGGGTCCGAAGCGTGCGTGGCTCCGGTTTCCCGACGTCAAGCCCCCGCCGCCCGAACTGCGTCTACGGGTGCGCGGCTATCTGAGCCGGCGGCCGTCCTATCGGAATCTCGTCCGGTCCCGGCCCGGAGAGTGGGGAATGAACGCGAAGAGCCGGCTGCTCGTCGCCTCGGCAGGGGAAGCGCCGGGCCCGCTGTCGGGGTTCGCGGCGGGCATGCGGCAGCGTCTGTTTCGGTCCGTCGAGAGGAACTCGCGGCCAGGCGCCGTCATTGCGCGGGCCCTGGTCTTCGGAGATCCGCGTGGACTCCCGCCGGAGTGGCGAACCGGTCTCAAACGGGCCGGCCTGTCTCATCTCCTCGCCGTTTCGGGTCTGCACGTCGGCCTGCTTCTGGGCGGCTGCTGGTGGCTCTTCGGCGCCTTTTCGATCCGTCTGGCGTTCCTGGGCGGGGCGTTCATTCTGGTCCTTTACGGCTGCCTGGTGGGTCCGCGGCCCTCGCTCTTGCGGGCCGGCTTGATGGCCCTGCTCCTTCTTGTCGGTCTGTTCCTCGAACGGCCGCCCCAGGCGCTCAACTCGTTATGCGTGGCGTTCATCCTGATTCTCCTGTTCGACTCCGATGCGATCTTCGATATCGGATTCCAGCTGAGTTTCCTCGCGACCGCCGGCATCCTCGTCCTGTCGCCACGGTTGGCCGGTCATTGGCGGGGTGGAGAGCGTCAAGGTCCGCCGCACCCGCTGGTCGCGGGCCTGGCGGCGACAGTCGCGGCCCAGATCGCCGTGATGCCGATCGTCGCGGCGGAGATCGGCCTGCTCGCACCCCTCTCGCCGGCATTCAACCTCGTCTTCGTCCCGTGGACGGCGCTTATGCTCGGTCTCGCCCTGTTCTGGGTCTCCATCGCCGCTCTTGCGGGCATCCCGGTCCTTGCGGCCCTGGTTGAGCCGATAGCGGCGAGTTCGCTCCTGTTGCTCGACCTGCTGAGTCGTTGTTTCGCGCTGCTCGCCGAACTCCCGACCGGCGCTTGGCTGGCCTTTCCGTTGAGTGTCGACCTGGTGGCCGGCCTTGCCCTTGCAGGTTGGCTCACCGTGCTGATCACCGGTGTGCGGCGGGCGGTCTACGGTTTGTCGGTCATCCTGTACTGTGCGCCCGCGTTGCCCGACGGCGAACCGCGGCTCGTCATGCTGGACGTCGGGCAAGGCGACGCGGTGCTCCTTCGAAGCGGCGACCGGGGGCCCGTCATTCTCGTCGACGGCGGCGGTTTTCGGCGCGGCAACTTCGCTGAAGCCGCACTGCTGTCCGCGCTTGCCGCCGAGGGCGTTCACCGTATCGACCTCGCGGTTCTGTCCCACGGGGATGCGGATCACTGCCGGGGCCTGCTCGAACTCTCGCGTTACCTGCAGATCGGGACACTCTGGGCGTCCCCCGTCGAGATCCGTACCGGCTGCGGCCGCGACCTCGCCGAGCGGCTGCAGGGCCGGGTTCGTCTCGTCGGTCGTCGTCACCGCGAGCGCGTCGGCGCCTTTCGTCTCGAGGTCCATCATCCGACGCTCGACGAGACCGTCGGGGGCAACTCGGCCTCGCTTGTCGTCCGGGCATGCGCGGGGGGCGGGTGTGCGCTCCTGGTCGGTGACCTCGACCTCGCCGGCGAACGGGAGCTCCTCGCCTTCGCCCGAGGTGCGGGGTGGTCACTCGGCGCTGACGCACTGAAGGTCGGCCATCATGGCAGCCGGACGTCGACCGGCGAAACGCTGCTCGAGGCGGTCGCCCCCAGCGTCGCCCTCGTGTCGGCCGGCCGACAGAACTCGTATGGTCATCCCGCGATGGCGGTTCTGTCGCGACTGAAGCGTCGCCGGGTCCTTGTGCTCCGCACGGACCGCCACGGCCGCATCGAGCTACGCTTTCGCGCCGGCCGGGTACTGCTCGCGGATGTAGCCGTCTGGCCGACTGCGGCAGAGCGCTGACCCTGTGCCGGCACGCGGCCCTTCTCGGTTAGCCTGCCACGATGTCGTCAGCCCGGGATGGGATCGCAGTGCTGGGACCGACGGCGACTGGGAAGAGCGCCTTCGCGCTCGAGTTGACGGCACGGCTTGCCGAGCGGGGCATTCCGACCGAACTGATCAGCGCCGACGCGCTCCAAGCGTACCGAGGGCTGGATATCGGCACCGCCAAGCCGGTTCCGCGCGATCGGACCCGCCTGAGGCACCACCTTGTGGATGTACTGGAACCCCACCAGACCTTTTCGGCGGGGGAGTTCGCTCGTCGGGCAGTTGCCGCTCTGCAGGAGATCGAAACGCGCGGCGCGGTTCCCTTGCTGGTCGGGGGCAGCGGCTTCTATCTGCGAGCGTTGCTCTCGGGCCTTGCGCCGATACCGGCGATCGACAGGGAGGTTCGCGCCGGGCTGCTTCGGGAACTCGAGACGCGGGGCGTCGAGGCGTTGGTCGCCGAGCTGCGAGAGGTGGATCCAGCCGTGGCCCGGTCACTTCGGACGTCCGATACGCAGCGTGTGCTGCGGGCGCTCGAGGTCGTCCGAGGAACCGGCCGGCCGCTGTCATCGTGGCACGCGGAGGGGACGGAACGGAAACTCGAACGGTCCTTCGTCAAGATCGGTTTGACCCTGCCGAGAGCGCTTCTGTACGATGCCGTTCGAGCGAGGGCCGGGCACATGCTGGAGTGCGGTTGGTTGGTTGAGGTGGAGCTTCTCAAGGCCCGGCTGGCGCCCCGTCATGGCCGAGCCTGGATCGAGCTGCCTGCGTTTCAGGCGATCGGCTACCGACAGCTCGCCGCTTACCTGGATGGGGAATCGACGTTGGAGCAGGCCCTGGAGAAGACGATTCTGGCGACCCGTCGCTTCGCCAAGCGGCAGCAAACGTGGTTTCGCCGCGAGCCGGACGTCGATTGGGTCGACGCGTCGAACGCGGGAGCGACGGAGCGGGCACTCGAACGAGCAGTCCGTGCCGTGACGTCGGCGAAGTGGGCAGGGGGAACGGCATGAGCAGGCGTCCGGGCGCTCGGTCGGCCATGTGGGCCGGGCGCCGATCGCCGATCGCCGCCCTCATCCTGGCTGTTGTCGCTTGGGGCTGCGTTCCAACGGCGACGGTCGAGCCGTCGGCGCCAGCGCCCGAGCGTGCCGACCCGTCGTCGGCCGTCTTTGCGGTTGATCCGCTGCGGGGCTTCGTTGGCAACATCCCGGAGCAGAGCCGGTACGAACTGACGGAGGCCGTGGCCGCGCTCGGTCGCGGCGAGGCGGCCGTGGCGCGTGCCGCAGCGGAGGCGCTCCTCGACATTGATCCGACCTTGCTGCCGGCGATCGTGCTGCTGGCGCAGGTAGAGTTGGCCTCCGGCTCGCCGGAGAGGGTCCTCGAACTGCTCGGGCAGCCGCTCGAGGAACATCCGGGCTATACCGCGGGCCAACTCGTATACGGCCGCGCGGCCGAACTCCAGAACGATGTCGTCGCCGCGTACGGCGCGTACCGCATGGTGAAGGAGCACGATGCCGCCGCTTTGGAACGCGCGGCGGCGCTCGCCGGCAGAGCCAGGTCTGAACTCGGCGCGCGCACCCGAGCGGCGATCGATTCCGGTCGATTGACCGCCGCCACGCGGATGTACGCGTTACTCGAAGTCTGGGCCCCGGAAGAACGGGCGACACTTGATCTTCGGCGGCTCTTGGCTCGGGCCCGCGGTGACGCGGGGGCCGAACTCCGAGCGACCCGCGCACTCGCGTCAGACGGCAAAGCGCCACTCGAGCTCGCTCGGCGCCAAGCTGAACTCGAGATGAGCATCGGCGATGCCCGAGCTGGCCTCGCCCTCTGGGAGCGGCTCGGCGACGAGTATCCAGACGACTCGGAAATCCAGGGCGCATTGGCGACGGCGCGTTTCGCCTGGCGTACCCGGCTGCTTCCCGATTCCGTGGCCGAACTGCTCGATCGGCCCAGCCTGCAGCGCGGCGACTTTGCGACGCTCACGTTCTGGCTCGTGCCAGGTGTCCGCAGCGGTGCGCCTGGCAACCCGGTCATCGTGAGCGACATCGTCGAGCATCCGCAGAGCCGTGAGATCGCGAGGGTCCTGAGTCTCGGGTTGATGGCTCCGATCGACGCTGCGGTTCGCCGGTTTTCCCCTGACGACTACATGCGGCGCGGCGCAGCGCTCGCCACTCTGCTTCGGATGCCGGCCAGGATCGGTCGCGGAGCGGCTTGTGTCGGCGGCGCCGGCAACCCCCCGGAGAGCGCCCCGGACGCCGTTTGCGCCGCGGCGCTTCGGTGCCGGCTCATCGAGGAACCGGCTGCGTGCCGTCCGGGAGCGGCGATCTCCGGCCCCGAGGCGGTCGAGGCGCTTCGCCGGACACTCCATCTGATTCAATGAACCGCACAGCACCGAGCGTCGGAGACCGCCCATGATCGCTACTGCATCGCCTGCCGCCGGCGCGGCGTCCACCGGTTCGCTGCTTGATCGGGAGCGCGCGGTCGTCGTCGTCATCGACATTCAGGGACGCCTGGTCGAACTCATGGAGCGGCCTCGTATGGTGCTCGACGGCACGTCGCGATTGCTGCGGTTGGCGGGCATTTTCGACCTTCCGGTGATCGTCACCGAACAGTACCCGCGGGGTCTCGGCGCGACGCACGACGAGATCGAGGAGGTCATTCGCGAGACCGACCCCGAGGGGCGGCGAGTCCGCCGGGTGGTCAAGGACTCCTTCGGTTGCTGTGGCGAACCTGGGTTCGAGACGGCCTTCAGAGCTGCCCGGCCGGACCTGGAACCGGCTGAGACACAGGTCGTCGTGGCCGGCATGGAAACCCACATCTGCGTCCTGCAGACGGTGCTCGAACTCCGTTCGCGGGGCGTCGACGTCCACGTCTGTTGGGACTGCACGAGTTCCCGAGGCGCCGAGTACGGTCGCCGCGCGTTCGAACGGATGGCGGCTCTTGGCGCCCAGATCACGAACCACGAGTCGGTCGCCTTCGAACTCGCGCGCGACAAGAACCACCCGCAGTTCAAGGGAGTCAACCGGCTCTTGCGCGAAGGGCAGATTGCGTGAGGACGGCGATTCGGATCGCTTTGCTGGGTCTGGCCTTCTCCTCGGCCACGGCGGCGGCGACCGACGAGGACGCGGTGCGCGCCACCTTCGCCGCCTACCAGCAGGCCCTCATCGAAGGCGACGGCGAGCGCGCGGCGGCGCTCGTCGATGCGGAAACCGAGACGTACTACCAGACGCTCAGGCGGCTCGTGCTCGAGGGCAGCGCGGAGGAGGTGCGGTCGCGATCGTTCGTCGACCGCTTTCTGGTCGTCGTCTTTCGGCACGAGTTCGAAGCAGCCGAACTCATCGAGATGGAGCTTGCCGACGTGATCGTGCGAGCGATGGACATCGGTTGGATCAATGCGGAGACGATCAGGCAGCTCGCCCTGGGTCAGGTTGAGGTCACGGGCGACGAGGCGGTCGCCGAAGCCCGCACCCGCGCTTCGCTCGAGGATCCGGCGCTCGCCTCTGGAATGGACGGGTTGTCGTATCGCTTCGTGCACGAGGCCGGGGGTTGGAAGTTCAGGTTCAGCGCGCTCGTCGAGTCCATCGACAGCGTGATGCGGGACTTCGCGGAGAGACTCGGCGCGGACGAGGACGACCTGATCTTCACCCTGGTCGAGGCCCTGACCGGAACCGAAGTGTTGCCCGAGGTGTGGACAGCGACGGAGCAGTGATTCCCGCCGCGCGGAGCCGGCGCAACGATGTCGACGGGTGCGCTACGATGCCGTCGTGTCAACTCGCCGCAGCGCGTTTCTGTTCGGCGCCTTTACCTTGCTGGCGACCGCCGCCGCGGCGTACGTCGCTGCCAGGGTGATTGCGCCGGCGCCGCAGGCCGGCGTCGCCGACGAGCGCCATCGCTACCGACGCGCCTTGCCGCCCCAGGCGATGCCGGTGTTCGAGCGCTACCTCCCTCGCCCGGTCCATCCCGATGCGGTACCGCGCGAGTTCTACTTCACGCGCCTCGCCTACAGCGGTCGCACATACATGGGGCGGGGGAGTTGGTCGGTCGACTTCCCCAAGGCGGATCGCCAGTTCATGGTCGGCCTGAAGCGTCTCCTCGACCAGTTGGACGCATACGACTACGACAACGCGAAGGTGGCTACCGATCCCGAGCTCTACCGGTACCCCTTCCTCTACTCGGTGGAGGTCGGCTACATGGCCCTCAGCCCCGAGGAGCGGGACGCCCTGCGCCGTTATCTTCTCGCTGGGGGCTTCTGGGTCATCGACGACTTCTGGGGCAGTTGGGAGTGGGCGAACCTGGAACGTGAGCTTTCCCTGTTGCTGCCAGACCACGCGATCGTCGAGATTCCGCTGGAGCACCCGATCTTCCACTGCTTCTACGATGTCGAGGAAATCGTCCAGGTGCCGAATGTCGGCGCCGGCCGGTACGGTGGGCCGACGCACGAGCAGGATGGCTTCGTTCCCCACGTGCGCGGCATCTTCGACGACGACGGCCGGCTGATGGTCGTCATCAACTGGAACACCGACCTGGGCGACGCATGGGAGTGGGCGGAAGACCCTTGGTACCCGGTGCGGTTCTCCCACTACGCGTACCAGATGGGGGTCAACTTCGTCGTCTACGCGATGTCGCACTGAGGCGGCCCGCACTTGCGATCTGACGCTGTCTCGCCCCACTTCCGCTTGTCATGATCGGCCTGTTCGAGTTCCTGTTCAAGTACCGCCCCTCGCTGTTCGCGGAGGGTCGCTTCGGATTTGCCGCGCCGGGCATCATGCAGGTGGCTGCCCTCGTTCTGCTCGTTCTGCTCGTATGGGCGACCTTCACCTATCGGCGCGCGCGGGCGGCCGAGACCGGGGCGCTCGTCCGCTTGCCGCCGATCCTGCGTTCGCTCGCCATCGCCGTCGTCGTCTTCTGCCTGCTCCAACCGACTCTGGTCCTGTCGACGGTCGTGCCGCAGGAGTCGTTCGTCGGTCTCGTGGTTGACGACTCGGGCAGCATGGCGATGCCGGACGAGTCGGCCGCGGCTGATGGTACGCGGGGTGGCGCAGTGCGCACCGCTCTATCCGGGGTCGACGGCTCGCTGCTTGCCCGGCTCGAAGAGCTCTTCCAGGTCCGCCTGCTGGCCTTCGGCGGTCGGACCGAGCGGATCGAATCGGCGGAACAGCTTCGCTTCTCCCGTGCGGACAGCCGGATCGGCGCTGCCTTGACGGCTGCCTCGGACGAACTTTCCGGTCTGTCTTTGTCGGGGCTGGTCCTCCTTTCGGATGGCGCCGACTCGGCGCCGACGGAACTGGGCGACTCGCTTCTCGACCTTCGTTCTGCCGGAACACCGGTCCACACGATCGGGCTCGGGCGGCCGCAGCTCGACCGGGACATCGAGGTGTCGCGGGTGGTCGCTCCTCGCCGCGTTCTCTCGGGTTCGACGGTCGAGGTCGAAGTGACGCTCGAGCAGAACGGCTTCTCCGGCCGCACCGTCGACCTCGAAGTGGAGGATGACGGCCGGATCGTCAACGTCGAGCAGGTGACCTTCCCGCGTCGCGGGGCCGCGGTCACGGCGCGGGTGATGTTCGCGGCGACGGATGAGGGCGCGCGCCTGTTCCGGTTCCGGGTTCCCGGTCAACAGGGTGAGGAGCTGCTGTTGAACAATGAACGGTTCGCCTTGATCGAGGTGTTCGAACGACGGGAGAGGATCTTCTTTTTCGAGGGAGAGCCGCGCGACGAGTCGAAGTTCCTGCGAAGGGCGCTGAGGGCGGACGAGAACCTGCACGTCGTATCGATGACCCGACAGGCGGCGAACAAGTTCTACGGCATGAACTTCGACGAGGACACCCGCCGTTTCGAGGGCTTTCCGACAAGGCGGGAGGACCTGTTCGAGTACCGAGGGGTCATCCTCGGCAGCATGGAGGCGAGCTTCTTCACTCACGACCAGATGCGCATGCTGGTCGACTTCGCGGCCCAGCGCGGCGGCGGAGTTCTTCTCCTCGGCGGGCGTCGGGCGTTTTCCGAGGGAGGGTACGCGGGTACGCCGCTTGCCGAACTCTCGCCGGTCGTGCTTGAGCCGCGAGCTTCCGATGGCGGGCGACCCGAACTGATCACCGATCTGCGGCTCGATCTGACGGCGCAGGGTCGTTCCCATCCGGCCACCCTGCTGCGCGATGGCCGGGAGGAGTCGAACGACCTGTGGCCGGACCTGCCTCCGCTCTCGGCCTATCAGCGGATGACCGAGCTGAAGGCGGGCGCCACGGCACTCATCGAGGCGGAGACCCCGATGAGCAGCGAGCCGCTGATCGCGCTTGCCTACCACCGCATCGGGCGTGGGCGGGCGATCGCCTTCCTGCCGCATGACTCGTGGCACTGGCAGATGAGCGCCGAGATTCCGCTCGAGGACCAGACCCACGAGCGGTTGTGGCGACAGATGCTGCGCTGGTTGGTGTCGTACGTCCCGGACCGCATCGAGGTGGAGACCGACCGCGATCGGTTCGAACCCGGCAGCACGGTCGCCATCCGCGCAATGGTGCGTGACGAGGCGTTTCGGGAAGTCAATCGCGCGCAGGTGACGGCGACCATCGAGCTTCCGTCGGGCGACGAGGCCTACGTTCCGCTCGACTGGTCGGTGGAGCGGGACGGCGAGTTCGTCGGCGTCTTCACCGCCGGCGAGCGGGGCTTCTATCGGATCGAGGTAGATGTCGAGTCGAACGGGGAGCCGCTCGGCGCCGCGGTGTCCCGCTTCGCCGTGGACGACTTGAATGAAGAGCTGTTCGGCGCTGCCCGGCGCGATGCCGTGCTTCAGCGAATCGCTCGCGAGACCGGCGGTCGGCAGTACCGCTTGAGCGAAGCGGAGCGCCTCGTCGAGGAACTCTCGGTCAGCCGCGGCGGCACGACCGTGCGCGAGGCAAGGGACCTCTGGGACATGCCGGTTCTCTTTCTGGCCCTCGTCGTCCTGCTGTGCGGCGAATGGGCGGCGCGCCGTCGTCTGGGGCTGTCGTGACGGCGCGCTTCGGCAGCGTGAACCGGATCGTCGGCGCGACGGCCCTCCTGATCTTGGCCTTGACCGTCCCTCCCGTTCACGGCGATGCCCACCTGCTGCTCGTGACCGGCGTGGGCGGCGAGTCGGCGTATGTCGAGCGCTTCCATTCGTGGGCTGTCCGGGTCTTCGATGCGGCCCTCGAGGCGGGTGTCTCCCGAGAGAACGTCGTCTATCTCGGCGAGCGGCCGGAGATGGATGCCGAACGGATCAGCCGCCGCTCGACCGGCGAGAACGTCCTGGCCGAGATGAAGGCGCTCGTCGAGCGGTCAAAGCCCGATGACGACGTCTGGATCGTGCTGTTCGGTCACGGCAGCGGCTCGTCCGGCCCGCCGCGCTTCAATCTTCCCGGCAGAGACCTCGTCGCCGACGAATACGCCGCGGCGCTCGGGCCGCTTGCCGACCGCCGGATCGTGTTCGTCAACGCGAGCTCGGCCTCGGGAGGTTTCCTCGCTCCGCTGTCGAAGGAAGGCCGGGTGGTCATCACGGCGACCCGGTCCGGTGCAGAGGGCAACGAGTCGCTCTTCGGAGGCTGGTTCGCCGCGGCCTTCGAAGGCGCCGCCGGCGACCAGAACAAGGATGGGCGAACGTCTGCTCTGGAGGCTTTTCGGTATGCGGAGCGGGAGGTCGAGAGGTACTATCGGCAGGCTGGCCTGTTGCGGACCGAGAACGCGTTGCTCGACGACGACGGCGATGGCATGGGAAGCCCGGAGCCGGCCGGAGTCGAAGCGGCGAAGGAGGGGGCGTCCAGTGATGGACGCCTCGCGAGTCTGCTGTTCCTGGGCCAGGACACGTCCTCGCCGATCACGCCCGCGAGCCGCGAGCTCGTCGCAAGGAGAGAGCGGATCGCGCGGCGCATCGACGAGCTGCGTTTGCAGCGAGACACCCTCGACGAGGAGGTGTATCTCCGGGAGTTGGAGGACCTGATGGTCGAGTTGGCCCTCGTCGACCGTGAGCTGGCGTCGGACGAGGGCCCCGTCGACGACGGACGATCGCAACCGAACGGATCGGGAGAGCCGGATCGGTGACCGGGCGTACGCGGAGATCGGATCTGCTGGGGCTCCTCCTGGTTGCTGTCGGCAACGGCTTCTCCTTGCCGGTCGTGGCCGACGAGCCGCTGTCGCTGGACGAGATCGAAGCGATCGTGCTGACCGGCCGCTACGAGGAGGCGCTCGATCAGTTCGCCGAACGGGCTGTCGACGTCGACAGGGTGCGCGCCGTGCGCCTCGAGGTCGAGACGCTGCTTCACGTCGGCCGCTACGACGAAGCGGCGGCCAAGCTCGACCAGGCGAACGCCGAGGCGCTCGGCCTGCTCGTACTCCGCGGGCGCGTCGCCCTGCGTCTGGGCGATCGCGCGGCCGCTTCGGAGTGGTTCGAGAAGGCGCGCGCAGCGCGCGGCGCCGAAGCGGTCGTCGCGTCCTTCGAGCTTGCCCGCATGGCCTTCGAGCGTGGCGACATCGAGGAGGCCACGGAGGGGTTCTACGCGCTGATCGACGCGTACAACGACGGCTTCGCCGATACTGCCCCGGAACTCGTCGCGGTGGCGGAGGCGTGTCGCATGCTCGGCCGCGACGATCCCGAACTGTTCAAGGACGCGCTCCGGGCCTTCGACGAGGCGGTCGCCCTCGACCCGTCCTGGCCAGTGCCCCGCATCCGACTCGGCGATCTGTTTCTGGCGAAGTACGACAGCGCCCAGGCTCGGAGTTCGCTGGCCGCCGTGCTCGAGTCGAACCCCCGTCACCCCGAGGCACTGCTGGCGATGGCGAGGACGATGGCCTTCGACAACGATCCGCGCGCGCTCGCCCTCGTTGATCAGGTCCTCGAGGTGAATCCGCGCCTCGTGCCGGCACGTGTGTTCCGGGCCGAGTTGAGGCTTCAGGCGGAGCGCTACGATGAGGCGCGCGAAGAAGCGGAACGGGCGCTTCAAACGGACTCGGGCTCAGCCGAAGCTCGTGCCGTGCTGGCGGCTGTGGAGTTCCTGCGAGGCGATGAGGCGGAGTTCGGCCGGCTTCGTGCCGAGGTGCTCGCGCAGAATCCGCGTCCCGTCGACTTCTTCAATGATCTCGCCGAGGCGAGCGTGTACAACCGCCTGTACCCGCAGGCTCGGGATTTCGCCGCCGAGGCGGTGCGGCTTGACCCGAAGTCCTGGCACGGTCACGGTCTCCTGGGCCTCAACCGGCTCCGGCTGGGCGACATCCCAGGCGGCCGGGAAAGTCTGGAGACCGCCTTCGCCGGCGATCCGTACAACGTCTGGATCAAGAACACGCTCGACCTGCTCGACACGTTTGGCGACTACCGGGAGGTTCAGAGCGAGCATTTCGAGTTTCACATCCACCAAACGGAAGTCGATCTGCTGGCCCCGTACATGGTCGAGTTGGCTGAGCAGGCGTACGCCGTCCTCGCCGAGCGGTACCGCTTCGAGCCGCCGACGCCGATTCGGGTCGAGGTGTATCCGTCGCACGCCGATTTCTCTGTCCGCACGGTCGGATTGACCGGTCTCGGCGCGCTCGGTGTCTGCTTCGGCCCCGTCCTGGCGCTCGACTCGCCTTCGG
Organism: Candidatus Multivoraceae bacterium; assembly: GCA_965219625.1. Lineage (GTDB taxonomy): Bacteria > Acidobacteriota > Thermoanaerobaculia > Multivoradales > Multivoraceae > Multivorans. The sequence goes on from OZ244782.1 coordinate 3,605,019, forward strand.
CACGGCAGACCGGGCACTTCAACTGGGGCGCGACTCTGTGGCACGAGATCGCCCACACGTTCACTCTGTACGCGACCGACGCGAAGATTCCACGCTGGTTGACCGAGGGCCTGTCCGTGTTCGAGGAGCGGCGGGCACGGCCGGCCTGGGGCGACGACGTACAGGTCGATTTCATCTTCGCGTTGCGCGACGGCGAACTGCTCGGCATCCGTGAGATGAACGATGGGTTCATCCGGCCGAAGTCGCCACGTCAGATCGGCTGGTCGTACTACCAGGCGTCCTTGATCACCGAGTGGATTGTCGAACAACGCGGCTTTGACGCAATCCTCTCGATGCTCGACGGCTATCGTCGGGGCCTGGGCAACGAGCAGGTGTTCGCGGAGAGTCTGGCGCTTGAACTCGCCGAGTTCGACAGCTTGTTCTTCGACCACTTGCGAGAGCGCTTCGGCGGGGCGCTGGCCGCACTCGGCGATGCGGCCGCCGAGAACGGGGAAGGGGCCGAGGAGACCGGGGAGGGTGGACCGTCTCGAGCGCCGACTCGGAATCCCTTCGAGAACCGTCGACCGGACATCGACAGTCTCGAGCGCCGCGCCCTCGAGCGCCCGGGAGACTTCCGCTCGCAGATGGAGTACGGCTACGCTCTCTACCGCGAGGAGCGGTTCGACGACGCCGAGGCGCCGCTGCGGCGGGGCCGCGACCTGTTTCCGGAGTATGTGGGTCCTGGGAATCCCTATACCCTGCTCGCCGAGATCTACCGGCGCGAGGAACGGGACGACGAGGCGATAGCGACGCTCGAGACGCTGGTCGACAGCAACGAGACGGCTTGGGACGAGCACATCGCCCTGGCAGACCTTCTCGGCGAAGCCGACCGCGCGGAGGAGGAGGCGGACATCCTGGAAAGAACGCTCTACATCTCTCCCTTCGACGCGGATGTTCATCGTCGACTCGCCGAGCGGTCGACAGCGGCAGGGCGCCACGAGGTGGCGGTCCGAGAACGCGCCGCTCTCGTCGCACTCGACCCGGCTGATCGGGCGTCGGCGCTCTATCAGCTTGCGCGGGCCGAGCGTGACGCCGGACGAATCGACGCCGCGCGCAAGTCCGTGCTCCGGGCGCTCGAAGTGGCGCCCGGCTTCGATCAGGCTCAGGAGCTGCTGCTCGAGGTCGTCGAGCGGCGTTCCGAGGTGCTGCCGTGAGGGCGCGCCCGTGACCGGGCCCCGGGGCCGGTTCGCCGCCTGTGGACTCGTCGCCACGGCGCTTCTCGTTGGCGGCGTGTTGTTCGCGCGGGACGACTTCTGGCGCGCACCAAGGGTCGAGACGCCGTCTTACGAGTACGCGGGTGGCTTCACGTTCGCGCGAATCCGATTCGAACCCACGGAGTGGGGAGGCGGTCCCTTCATGTGGGGCCTCGATCTGAAGTGGAACCACGACTACCCGATAGCAGAGCAGAACTTCGCGAAGATCGTCGACGAGTTGACGGACGTCGAGGTGTTCCTGGACGGCAGCAACGTGATCGAGTTGACGGACCCGAGGCTGTTCGAGCATCCATGGGCCTATCTGTGCGAGCCCGGATTCTGGAATCCGACGGACGAGGAGCTTCGGAACCTGCGGGACTACTTGCTCAAGGGCGGCTTTCTGGTTGTCGACGACTTCTTCGATGTGCGCGGCTACCCGATCCGCTGGGAGAACCTGGAACGGCAGATGGGGCGGCTTCTGCCCGGCTACGCCTTGGTGCCGCTGACCGTCGACCACCCCGTGTTCCGCGCCTTCTTTCCGCTCGAGGACATCAACTTCGACATCACGGATCCCCGCTTCTACCCGGTGCGGGGGCGAATCTACGGTGTGTTCGAGGAGAATGACCCGAACCGCCGCCTGATGGCGGTTATCAACTACAACATGGACGTCGGCGATTTCTGGGAATGGTCCGCAACCGAGTTCTACCCGGCGGACGTGACCCAGAAGGGCTTCAGGCTGGGCGTCAACTACCTGATCTACGGCATGACCCACTGAGCCGAACGGCTCACTGAACGGAGAACCCGATGAGCGACACCCCCGAACCCGAAGCGCAGCCCGAGATCGTCGAAGCGGAGGATGCCGAAGCGCCTCCCCGGACGGAGGCCGTGGGCCTCGACAGCGAGTCGGATACCGAGCTCGCCGCGCGGCTCGCAGCTGGCCGGCGCCAGATCCTGGACCAGCTTGCCAAGCAGATCGTTGGCCAGGAAGACGTCCTGGAACAGGTCCTGATGACCCTGTTCGTCGGCGGCAACAGCATCCTCACCGGAGTTCCGGGGCTGGCGAAGACGCTCATCGTGCAGACGGTCGCGGAGATCCTCGATCTGGAGTTCAGCCGGATCCAGTTCACGCCCGATCTCATGCCCTCGGACATCACGGGAACGGACATCATCCAGGAGGACAGCGATACCGGCCGTCGGGAGATGGTCTTCATGCCCGGCCCGATCTTCGCCCAGATCGTCCTGGCCGACGAGATCAACCGCACTCCACCGAAGACCCAGGCGGCACTGCTCGAGGCGATGCAGGAGCACCGGGTCACCGTGCAGGGTCGTACCTATGACTTGAAGCAGCCGTTCTTCGTCTTCGCCACCCAGAATCCCATCGAGCTCGAAGGCACCTATCCGTTGCCCGAGGCGCAGCTCGACCGCTTCATGTTCAACATCGTCATCGACCATCTACCGGAGGACGAGGAGATGGAGATCGTCAACCAGACGACGACCGTCAGAGCGTTCACGCTCGAGACGCACGTCACGGGAGCGGACCTGCGGGCCTTTCATCGCCTCGTGCGGCGCGTGCCGATCGCCGAGCCGATCCTCCGCTATGCCGTCCATCTCGTCCGCATGACCCGTCCGAACACGCCGGAGGCGCCTGATTTCGTCGACCGCTGGGTTCAGTACGGCGCGAGTGTGCGGGCAGCGCAGTTCATGGTTCTTGGCGCGAAGGCGAAGGCGCTGATGGACGGCCGCTACCACGTTGCGCACGAGGACGTACGCGAGCTTGCCAGACCGGTGATGCGCCATCGCATTCTGACGAACTTCCACGCCGAGTCGGAGGGCATTCAGACCGACGAAATCGTGACGCGGTTGCTCGAGTTGGCGCCGGTCACGGCAAGCGGCATGAGCTGAGCGGGGAGCGTTCGTGAGCTACGGCAGGTTCGTCGACACGCGGACATTGAGCCGGATCAGCAGTCTCGACCTGCTGGCCAAGACGGTCGTCGAGGGATTCGTCAGCGGCCTTCATCGGTCGCCCTTCCTCGGCCGGTCGATGGACTTCGCGGAGTATCGCGCCTATCAGCCGGGTGACGACATTCGCCGCGTCGACTGGAAGCTCTTCTGCCGCACGGACCGCTTTTTCGTCAAGGAGTTCGAAGCGGACACGAACACGAACCTGACGATCGCCCTCGATGTCTCGCGGTCGATGGACTTCGGGACAGGGGAGCTGACCAAGCTCGACTACGGGCGCTATCTTGCCGCCTGTCTCGGTTACTTCGCCTCGAAACAGAAAGACCGGATCGGCCTCGTGACGTTCGACAATCGCATCGTCGACCATGTGCCGCCGGCGGCAAAGCACCTGCAGGTCGTCCTCCACACGATCGACCGCATCCAACCCGGTGGCGGCGGCAGCCTTCGTGAACCGTTGCTCGAGGTCGTCGATTCGGTCCGCCGTCGGAGCATGGTCGCCATCGTCTCCGACTTCTACGAGGATCCGGCGACCGTGATCCAGGCGGCGGCAGGCTTCCGTCACAAGGGCAACGATGTCATCTTGTTCCACCTCCTCGATCCAGCCGAACTTCGGTTCGAGTTCGACGGTGAACTCGATCTGCGCGACCTGGAGACCGGAGAGCGCGAGGCGGTCATGCCCGACATCCTGCGCGATCAGTATCTGGAGCTCATTCGCGAGCACACGACGACACTCGATCGCTCCCTGGTCGAAGCGGGGATCGACTACAGCCTCGTCGACACCTCCCAGCCGCTCGACATGGCGCTGTACAGCTACCTGTCGGCGCGGCTCTACGCGATGAAGACGCGCTAGGTCGGGTTGCCGTGGGCTTGCTCGCACCGCTCTTTCTGCTCGGCCTGGCCGCGGTCGCCGTCCCGGTCCTCATCCATCTCCGGCTCCGTCACCGGAGCCGGGTGATCCAGTTTCCGTCGCTGATGTTCATTTCCAGGGCGCCCTACCGGTCGATCCGCCGGCGACGCGTGAAGGACCTCGTGCTGCTTGCACTGCGCTGTCTCGCGCTCGCGCTGCTGGCGGTCGCGTTCGCCAGGCCGCTCCTTGAGAGCGGCGCCGCGGCCGAGGACACGGCCCGCAACCGCTTGGTCGTCGTGTTGCTCGACAACTCGTTCAGCCTCGGCTTCGATGACCGCTGGCAGCGGGCACAGACAGCCGCGGAGGCTGAGTTCGACGGACTCGCCGCGGGGAGTGACCGCGGCGCCCTGATCGTCTACTCCGATCAAGCGGAGCTGGTCAGCGGACCGACCTCGAACGGCGAACTGCTCGTTTCTCTGGTCCGTGACGCGGAGCTCGCTCCGCGGGCGACCTCGCTCTTGCCGGCACTCCAGGTGGCGCGCGGGCTGTTCGCGGAGGTCGGCGACACGTCTGCGCGGGAGCTCGTCATCGTCAGCGACTACCAGCGCTCCTCCTGGGCGGCGGATCACGCCGCCGCGTTGCCCTCGGGGGTCGAGGTCCGGCTGGTCGATGTGGGAGCGGCGTCCGGCGACGTGGGCAACGCCGCCGTTACCGATGTCGCCTTCGATCACGCGGAGAGCGGCGAGCGCGAGCAGGTCGGCGTCGCGGCGCGAGTCAGTTATCAGGCCGTGGGCGGTGCGGCGGAAGACGACTCGAGCCGTGTTCTGCGCGCCGAACTCGATCTCCTGTTCGACGGCGACGTCGTGCAGACGCGCGCGGTCGAGTTGGCGCGGAATTCGTCGTCGATCGTCGATTTCGCTCCGGAGGTGCTTGAGCGGGAGCGGACCGTTCGAGGCATCGTGCGGCTACGCGAGGATCGGCTCGAGGCGGATAACGCATTCCACTTCGTGTTGTCGCCGGCGCACGAGGTCGGAGTGCTCGTCATCGAGCCGGCGGGCGACCGAAGGCGTGGCCGCTATCTCGAGGAAGCCCTGGCCTTGGGGCGTCGACCGCTCTTCCGCGTCAGCCGGGTCCGCGCGTCCGGCTTCGAGCCGGCGATGCTCGCCGGCATCTCGGTTGTCGTTCTGAACGACGCGGCGCAGGAACTGTCGGCGCCGGCGTCGGCGGCCGTTGCGGGTTTCGTGCGCGATGGCGGCGGTTTGCTGCTGGGGGTCGAGCGGGGGCTTGGCTCGACCGCCGGGTTGTTGGGTGAACTCGGAGTCGCGAGCGAAGCGCAGGTCGACCGGCTCTCCGGCACTGCCGGGTCGCTCGCATGGTTCGACGGCGATCATCCGGTCTTCGATGTCTTCGCGACGGCCCGGAGCGGCGACTTCTCTTCCGCATCGTTCTTCCGCTACCACCGTCTCGCCGAGCCGGACGACGGGGCGGTGATCGCCCGCTTCGACGATGGTTCTCCTGCGCTCCTCGACCTCTTGCCGATCCGTGCGGATGCTCCAGGGAGCGCCGGTCCAGGATCGGCGGAGGCCGCTTCTACGGGAGGCCGCGTCCTCGTGTTGCCGACCTCGTTCGACACGTTCTGGAACACCTTGCCGGTCCAGGCGGTCTTTCTGCCCTTCGTTCATCGTTCGGTGGAGTACCTGGCGGGCTACGCGCTGCCCCGGTCCTGGTACCGCGTCGGCGAGGTGGCCGAAGTCGAGCTGCCGGGTCGTCCCGGCGGCGCCGGCGAGGGCTACGTTGCGGTCGCGCCCTCCGGTCGCGAGCGACGCGTCGACGTGGACCCCCGCGGCGGTCTGCTGCTCGAGGTGTCCGAGCCGGGGTTCTATGCGTTCCGCGAGGTGCGCGCCGAGGTCGGTGTCGAGCCGCTGGTCCTGGCGGCGAATGTGCCGCTCCGCGAATCCGATCTTGCGCCGCTCGACGTAGCCGAGTTTCAGGCACGCATCAGCCCGGTCGGCTCGGACGAGGAAACCGCCGAACGGGCGCGGCCCGAGACGCCGGTCGAGCGGGAGCGCAGGCAGCGACTGTGGTGGTACCTGATCGCCGCCGCGGCCGCCGTGCTGGCGGTCGAGAGCCTGTTCGGCAACCGGCGCCGGGTCGCTCGAGCGCCGGTCGTGGCAGGATTGGGGCCCCCGACGACCGAGGAGACGTGATGGCTTCACCGTTCGACCCCATCTTCGACCCGACATACGGCGAGCTGCTCGGAGTCATTCGTCGCGTGCGCTCCCGCTGGCGGCTCAAGGTCGCGTTGCGCGGCCTGTCGGCACTCATTGTTGCCGGGTTCGCGGCGTTCGCCGTCTCGGTATGGGGCATGGACTACTTCCTCTACGGCGACCGCGCGGTTTCCGTGTTTCGGTGGCTTACCTACATCGCCCTCGCTGCGTTGTTTGTGCGGTTGCTCGTCGTGCCGCTGTTCCAGCGCGTGTCGAAGCGACAGGTGGCGCTGTACGTCGAAGAGCACGAGCCGGCATTGAAGGCTTCCGTCTTGAGCGCCGTCGAGCTGGGTCCCGTGCGGACCGCATCAGCCGCCGCCGACCGCCGCGTCTCGCCGGAGCTGCAGCGGCGTGTTCTGGAACAGGCGATCGAGCAGTGCCAGAACGCTGGTTTTGTTGCGGATATCGAGCGCGGGCCGCTCCGTCGGTTCTCGGCGGCCCTGGCGGGTATCGCCGGCGCCGGCATGGCGGCGGTACTGCTCAGCCCGGCCTTCCTGCAGCATGGTGCGATGCTCCTGTTCGCGCCCTGGCGCGCCGAGGCCGTCGAGAACCCGTACCGCTTGGTCGTCGGCCCTGGCAACGTCACCGTCGCGCGAGGTTCCGACCAACTGATCAACGCGGCGGTGTTGGGCTTCGACCCCGACGGGGTGGAGATCGGCCTGCGGCCTCAGACGGCCGGAGGCGACCCGGACGGGGACTGGCAGCGACGGTCGATGAACCGCGTGAGCAGCGCCTTCGAGGACGACGGAGAGCGCACGATCGGCGATGTTCCTGCCACCCACGACTTCATCGTGTTGAACGTTCGGACGGACACGGACTACTACGTCGACGCGTCGGGAGTGCGCTCGCCGATCTACCGGATCCGGGTCAAGGACCTTCCCTATGTCGAACAGATCGACCTCGTCTACCGGTTTCCCGAGTACAGCGGGCTGTCCGAAGAGGTCATCGAGGACGGCGGCGACATCGCGGTTCTCGAAGGCACCGAAGTCGAGTTCAGCATCCGGCCGATCTTCGACGTCCCCGAGGGCCGGTTGCTGGTCGAGGGCGAGGAGGAGCCGCTCGAGCTGGTTGCTCGAGGCGGCAACCTCGTCGCGGCGTACACGGTCGATCGGAGCACTTACTACCGCATCGAGCTGATGGACGATGAAGGTCGGTGGCACCGGGCGTCGGCGGAGTACATCATCTCCGCACTCGAGGACCAACCGCCGATCGTTCGCTTCACGAGACCCGGCCGCGACGCTCAGGTGACGATGGTCGACGAGGTGTTCGCCGAGGTCGAGGCGGAGGACGACTACGGCGTACGAAGGTTGACGATCCGGTACGCCGTGAATGGCGGCGACGAGGAACGGATCCGCCTCTTCGACAGTTCCCTTTCGATGAAGAAGGTCAGCGCCGGCCACACCCTGTTCCTCGAGGAGATGGGACTTCAGGTTGGCGATTCGATCTCGTACTACGCGGAGGCCTGGGATCGGAGCCGTTCCCAGCCGACGATCAGCGACATCTACTTTCTGGAGATTCGCCCCTTCGACCGGAACTACCGCCAAGCCGACCAAGGTGGCGGCGGCATGGGCGGCGGCGGTGGCGGGCTCGATCAGACCCTGTCGATCCAGCAGAAGATGATCATCTCGGCCACCTTCCGGCTGGTGCGCGACGAGGATGAGTACAACCCCCGGGAGCTGTCCGAAAACCTGACGACGATTGCGTTGATGCAGGGGCGGCTTCGCGAGCAGGTCGGCTCCCTGGTGACGAGGATGGGAAACCGCGGTCAGCAGCTGTTGGAGGATGAGGAGTTCGCGACGATCGTCCAGCATCTCGAGCGGGCCGCCGTAGAGATGTCGGCGGCGCAGCGGGAACTCGAGGCCGAACGGCCGGACGACGCGTTGACCGAGGAGAAGCGGGCCTTGGCATCCCTCCAGCGGGCAGAGTCGACGTTCCGCGACATGCGGGTTTCGTTTCAGCAGGGCGGCGGTGGCGGCGGCGGCGGAAACCAGCAGCTGTCGGAGGACCTCGCCGACTTGTTCGAGCTCGAACTCGACAAGCTGCGCAACCAGTACGAGACGGTGCAGCGCGGCGAAGCGGAGCAGGCGCAGCAGGAGGTCGATGAGCTCATGCAGAAACTGCGCGAGTTGGCTCGTCGCCAGCAGCGCGAGAACGAACGCCAGAACCGCCTGCGCAGTCGTTCGCAGCAGGGCGGCGGCGGCGGCGGAAGCCAGCAGCAGTTGATTGACGAGACGGAGGAGCTGGCGAGACGGCTCGAGCGGCTCGCGCGGGAGCGACAGCGCCCGGAACTCCAGGACACGACCCAGGCCCTGCGCCAGGCAGTCGAGCAGATGCAACGCTCGCAGGCCGGTTCGTCGAGTTCGCGGCAGAGCGCCGGCGGAGACGGTATCGCCGCGCTCGACAAACTCCGAGAGGCCCGGCGCCTCCTCGACCGCAACCGTCGCCAGGAGCTTGGGCGGGACATGGAGGAACTCGAGCAGCGCGCGAGCCGAATGTCGGAGATGCAGGATCGCATCGAGGAGGAGGTCCGCCAACTCGCTGGCGAAGAGGATGCGAGCCGTGCTCCGGACGCGGCCGGTCGCGCGGAGCGAATCGAGCGGATCAACGAGCGCAAGGACCGCCTGACGGACGAGGTGGCCGGGCTCGAGGCGGAACTCAACCGGATGAGCCAAGGCGCCCGCAACGAGCAGCCGGAGATGGCACGCAAGCTGCGCGAATCCGCGACGGTGATCCGCGACGAGCAGTTGAAGGAGAAGATCCGCTACTCGAAAGGGGTTCTCGCCGGTCGCGACGCGGAGTTTGCGCGCATGTTCGAAGGGCAGATCAGGCAGGACATCGATGACGTGTTGGAGCGCATCGCCGCGGCCCGGGACAGCGTCGCCGAGGGCGGAGGAGAGCGCCGGGAACAGGTGCTCGATCGAATGCGCGAACTCGTCGAGAACCTGTCATCCCTCGAAGCGCGCCTGCGGGATCAACAGGAAATGGCCCGGCTCGGCGAGCGGCCAAGTCAGCAAGGCGGGCGGCAGGAAGATGGCCGGCAGCAGGGTAGCCCGCAGCCGGGCGGCGACCAGCAGGGGGACCAACCGGGCGAGCGGCAGGCGGGCAGTCAGCAGGGCAGCCAACCTGGCGGCCTCGCCCGCGAAGGCGGCCGCCGGCTCGGCGGGCGCTTCAGCGACTACGGAGACGGCTCGGGCGGCTACTTCCAGCCCGGCATCTACACCGGGGAGGAGCTGCGGCAGTTCCAACGCGAGGTCGAACAGCGGCGCGCCGAACTCCAGGCACTCCAGGGAGACCTCCGCAGCGAACGTCTGGAGACGGCGGATATCGAGCGGGTGTTGGCGCAGATGGGCGACCTGAATCTGCTGGGCCTGAACGAGGATCCGCTCGCGCTCGAGTCGCTCCGCCGCGACATCGTCGAGGGGCTTCGCCAGTTCGAGTATGAACTCTGGCGCGAGCTTCGTGGTGCCGACGAGGAACGGCTCTATCTCGGCAACGCGGACCAGGTCCCTCCCGGGTACCGGGAACTCGTTGACGAGTACTTCAGGAATCTGGCTGCCGACGTGTAGGCGCTTGCCGGCAGAAGCGGGTCGAGTGGTCCTGACGTCTCCACGGACTCATCCTGGCCGGACTCGTCGCTGCTACACTCCGCGATCGCAAACGAGACCTGACGAGGACCCAGGAGCTGCAATGAACTTCGATTTCTCGGATGCCCAGAAGGCACTCAAGCAACAAACCCGCGACTTCCTGCGCGCGGCTTGTGACACGACGGTTCCGCGACGCGTTCTGGAAGATGCGGACGAGCCGTTTGCGCGCGATCTGTGGGCGCAGATCTGCGCGAACGAGTCACCTGGGATCGCGATTCCAGAAGTGTACGGAGGGATCGGCTTCGGCTACCTCGAACTCTGCGTCGTGGCTGAGGAAATGGGTCGGGCGATCGCTCCGGCGCCGTTTTCGTCGTCGGTCTACCTGGCGGCCGAAGCGGTGCTCCTCGGTGGTTCGGAGGAACAGAAGCAGCGGCTGCTTCCGAAGTTGGCTGCAGGGGAGTCGATCGGTACGTTCGCGTTGTCCGAGGGCCCTGGTCTGGCGACGGAGGCGAATCTCCAGACGGCGCTCGAAGGCGGCCGGCTCTCCGGCATGAAGATGCCGGTGCCGGACGGCGACGTTGCGGACTTCTGTGTCGTCGTCGCCAAGGACGGCGGGGGCAGTTCGCTCGCGCTCGTCGATCTGAATGCCGCGGGCGTGTCTCGCGAGCAGGTGGAGACGCTCGACCCGTCTCGTTCCCATGCCCGTATCGCATTCGACGGCGCCGAGGCGGAGGTCCTCGGTCCGGCGGAGGAGGGTTGGGCCCTCAAGGATCGCGTGCTCGACCGTGCTGCCGTGCTGTTCGGCATGGAGCAGCTGGGCGGTGCGGATGCCTGTCTGAACATGGCGATCGGCTACGCGAAGGGCCGCTACGCCTTCGGTCGGCCGATCGGCTCGTTCCAGGCGATCAAGCACAAGCTGGCCGACATGTACATCAAGAACGAGTTGGCGAGGGCGAATTGCTACTACGGAGCGTGGGCCCTTTCGACCGACGCTCCGGAACTGCCGGTCGCGGCGGCGGCGGCGCGGGTAGCTGCAACCCAGGCCTTCCACTTCGCTTCGAAGGAGAACATCCAGACCCACGGAGGGATCGGCTTCACCTGGGAGTCCGACTGCCATCTCTTCTATCGGCGTTCGAAGCTCCTCGCTCTGACGATCGGCAGCGAGCGGGTCTGGAAGAACCGCCTGATCACCAGCCTGGAACAGCAGGAGGCCGCCTGATGGACTTCAACGACACGCCTGAGCAGTCGTCCTACCGCGCGGAGGTCCGGTCGTGGCTCGAAGCGAACGCCGAGCCGCGTCGGGACCGGCCCAGTGTCAGCCGGCGGCTCGACGCGGAAGAGGGTCTCGCACTGGCCAAGCGATGGCAGGCGAAGAAGGCCGAGGCGGGTTACGCCTGTCGTCATTGGCCGAGCGAGCACGGCGGTCGAAGTCGGCCGATGATCGAGACGATCATCTACGACCAGGAGGAGGCCCGGTTCGATGTCCCTTCGGGGTTCTTCAGCATCGGTCTCGGCATGTGCGGTCCGGTGATGGCTCAGTACGCCACGGACGAACAGAAGGCCCGCTACCTGCCGCCGATGATCCGGGGCGACGAGGTGTGGTGTCAGTTGTTCTCCGAGCCCGCTGCCGGCTCCGACGTCGCCGGACTTCGCACCCGCTGCCATCGCGACGGCGACGACTGGGTAGTCAACGGTCAGAAGGTGTGGACGTCCGGCGCCCACTACTCGGACTACGGCATCCTCGTCGCGCGGCACGACGCGTCGCTGCCGAAGCACAAGGGCCTGACCTTCTTCTTCGTCGACATGAAGTCGTCCGGCATCGACATCAAGCCGATCAAGCAGATCAACGGCGGGTCGAACTTCAACGAGGTGTTCTTCACGAACGTTCGGATTCCGGATAGCCAGCGTCTGGGTGCGGTCGGCGAGGGCTGGCAGGTCGCGATCGCGACACTGATGAACGAGCGTCTCGCCGTTGGCGATGCGCCTCCGCCCGACTTCAGAGAGGTGATGAAGCTCGCCGCGAACTGCATGCTTGACGGCCGACCGGCACTCGAGGACTCCGCGGTGCGCGATCGGATCGCGGACTGGTACATCGAGTCGATGGGCATGAAGCACACGAAGGCCCGTACGTTGACCGCGCTGTCCCAGGGCAGAGTCCCGGGCCCGGAGAACTCGATCGGCAAGGTCGTTTCGGCTTCGAAGCTCCAGAACGTCTCGTCGTTCGGCGCCGATCTGATGGACATCGGCGGGGTGATCACCGACCCGACCCTGATGCCATCGGACGCGCTGTTCCAGCAGTCGTTCCTCTATGCTCCGGGGCTCCGCATTGCCGGCGGCACGGACGAGATTCTCCGCAACATCATCGCTGAGCGCGTACTCGGCCTCCCGGGGGAGATCCGGGTCGACCGCGACGTTCCGTACAGCGAGATTCCGACTGGCGCCTGAGCGCGCCGTCGAACGCGAGCGGTTCGGGCTCCTAGACGTCGTAGACGACGCCCTCTTCGGCGACGTCGAGTTCCAGACCCTGACGATCGACCATGTCGGGTCCCAGGTGGGTCAGGAGGAAGCGGCGGCACGTGAAGCGGGAGCGCTGCGTGTTGATTTCCTGGTAGTTCAGGTGGTTCGGAATCCGGCGATCGTAGGAGCTGCACTCGCAGAGGAAGAGGTCCGCGTTGTCGGCGGCCAGGATGAGGGCTTCCGTCCATTCCGTATCGCCGGAGAACGCGAGGACGCGGCCGTCGTGCTCCATGCGGAACGCGTAGCTCGGAGCACCTGAGGGGTGGACGACCTGGAAGGGCAGAACGAGGAGACCGTTGACTGCCGTCGGTTCGCCTTCCACGAGTTCCACGGTTTCGAGCTCGAACGCGAGTTGTCGGCTCGAAGACGAGGGGTAGAGCACTTCCTGAGCGCGCCGCAGACGTTCCCCGAGACCCGGAGGGCCGGCGAGGGTGAGCGGCTCCGTGCGGCGAGCGCGATAGTGCGCATCCATCAGCAGGAAGGGCAGCCCGCCGAAATGATCGCCGTGGAGATGGGTGACGAGTACGGTGCGAATCGTGGCCGGGTCGATGCCCCTGCTCTTCATCGCGGCCAGCGAGTTGACGCCGCAGTCGAGCAGGGTCGGCGGCAACGCGGACGGGTCTTCCCCATTGCGGAGGAGGAAGCACGTCTGCAGGCGCCCCCCGGAGTTGAACGCATCGCCGCAGCCAAGAACCTGGAGAGTCAGGGACACGAGCGTTCGTCCTGGATTGCGAGGCGGAGAAGCGGAAGCGGGGCGAGGGGCCACGGGAACCGGCGGAGACCGACCGAGCCTCGTAGTATGAACGAGTGACGGAAAGCGCAACGTGTGCCCTCCACTATTCAACGGGATGGCCACTTTGTCACCTACGTTGGCAGAGGGGGTCCGACATTCGTGAGTTACGCTGGCGTAAGCGCTCGGCCTCTCGGCCCCAGGATCGGCTCCTGATTGCTGCGGGCTCACCCGCGGACAGCGAGAGCTTGGCCTTGACCGTGCACGCGATGTCTCGCGTGGTCCACTTGGAAGATGACGATACGCTGACCACCTACGGCCGTTCTGATCTTGATCCGGTGGCGTTCACCCCGGACTTCCCCCGGACCCTCGGAGACGCTCGGGAGCGTGCTTGGACGATCTGGCGGAGCGGCTTGGTGGACTTCGCCGCGAATCTGGGCCTGGAGAGATTCACGCAGTCATGGAGACAGATGGAAGAAGAAAGACGTGTGCTGAAAGCACGCGGCTGTGACGTGGACAAGAGCCGTATCGTAAGCGACGGCGACGGCTGGACGTTTTCGGCGCACTGTCCCGCGAGTCGATCTGCCGAAGAGCATGCGAGAGACGCATGGCCCGAAGCGGAGACCCCGCCGAGAAAGGACCCTGTTCATGGTCGACTTGAGGACGTTCGAGACCCTGAGAGTGGAGCGGGACGGCAATCTGGGCCTTCTGACCCTGGCGCGGCCCGAGCGGCTCAACGCGGTCGACGGCGCGATGCTGCGTGAGCTGGTCGATGCGTCCGCCTGGTTCGACCGGCAGAGTGCGATCGATGTCGTCATTCTGCGTGGCGAGGGCAGGGCCTTCTGTGCCGGCGCAGACTTGAAGACGGGCCGTGACGCCGCCGTCGAGACGACCTGGCGGGAACGGCGGGAAGCCGGACAGCTCGGCCGTCGAGCGATGGACGCACTCGAAGGTATGCGCGCGGTGACCGTGGCCCAGGTTCAAGGCTACGCTGTCGGCGGCGGCTTCCTGTTCATGCTGGCGTGCGACCTGCGGGTGGTCGCGGAGAACGCCGTGTTCTTCATCCCCGAGGTGGAGCTCGGTCTGCCGCTCTCCTGGGGCGGCGTACCGCGCATGGTGCGGGAGATCGGTCCGGCTCTGACGAAGGAGCTCGTCATCACCTGCCGACGCTTCGGCCCCCGGGAGGTGGCCTCGATGGTCAACCGCATCGTGCCGGAGGACGAGCTCGAGGAGAAGACGTTTTCGCTGGCGCGGGAGGTGGCGCGGATGCCGGTTGTACCGGCCGCGATGACGAAGGACCACGTGAACGCCGTCGCCCGGGCGATCGCAGGCAGTACGGACTTTGCCGACGGGGACGCCTTGCAGTGGGTACGGTCCGACCCGGCATCTGTTGAGGCGCAGGCGCGCTATGCCGAGCGCACTTTCAAGCGCCGGGGCGTTCAGCGTCCACGGACGTAGGCCTCACTCGGCCGGCGACTTGTAGACCCTGCCGGCTCGCATGACGAAGCGGACGTTCCGGAGAGTTGTCACGTCGGCGATCGGGTCGCCTGCGACGGCGATGACATCCGCCTGCTTGCCGGCGGCGATCGAACCGGTTTCTTCCCAGATCCCGAGGATCTTCGCTGGAACCGCAGTCGCCGACTGGAGCGCGGCCATCGGCGCCATGCCGCCTTCGACCATGTAGAGGAACTCCTGGGCGTTCGATCCATGCGGGCATACGCCGCAGTCCGTACCGAAGGCGATCGGCACGCCGGCGCGGAGCGCTTTGGCGAATGTCTCCTTGATCACCGGGCCGATAGCTGCCGCCTTCGGCCGGATGATCTCCGGGAAGTAGCCCGGCTCCGCGGCCTTCTCGGCGACGAAGTTTCCGGCCGAAATCGTCGGGACGAACCAGGTACCGTGCTGCTTCATCAGCTCGAACGCCTCTTCGTCCATGTACGTGCCGTGCTCGATCGTGGTTACGCCTGCCCGGATGGCGCGCTTGATGCCCTCCGCTCCGTGCGCGTGCGCTGCGACGATGAAGCCGTAGTCGTTCGCCGTCTCGACGACCGCGCGAATTTCCGCTTCCGTGAACTGCGGATTCTGGCCGCTCTTTGCCAAGCTGAGCACGCCGCCCGTGGCCGTGATCTTGATCAGGTCCGCGCCTTCTTTGTAGCGCTGCCGGACGGCCTTCCGAATGTCCTCGACGCCGTTCACGACGCCGTCCTTGGGGCCTGGGTCACCACGGAGATCCGCGCGCATGCCGTTTGTCGGATCGCCGTGGCCGCCGGTCGTGGCCAGGCTTCGGGTGGCAGCGAAGATGCGCGGTCCGGGCACCTCGCCGCGGTTGATCGCATCGCGCACGGCGACCATCGAGGTCGTCTCGCTGCCCACGTCCCGGACCGTTGTGAAACCAGCCAGGAGCGTCTTCTTCGCGTAGCCCAGAGTTCTGATCACCAGGTCGGCGGGGTTGTCCTGGAACCGCATGAGGTAGGACGCGGCGCCCGCCTGCTCCGAGTTCAGATGGACGTGCATGTCCATCAGACCGGGCAGCACGGTGTGTTCGGAGAGATCGATCAACGTGTCGCCATCCGCCGCTTCGACGAAACCGTCGTCTACGGCCGTGATCTGCGATTCCTCGACGACGATCGATTGGCGAGCGAGGACTCGACCTGCCTCTACGTCGACCAACGCGCCGGCATGGATGACGGTGCGTCCGTCGGCCGCGGCGGGCGGGACGGCCGAGCCAACGAACAGAAAGACGCTCAGCGCGGCGATGGCTGCTAGAGCACGAGGGTGCGCGAATCGGTTCGTCGTCGTCATCGGCGGAGACCTCCTGGCGGGCGGTGGTTGAAGTGGACATCGCGCCTCAGGCAAGGCGCCGGTTGGGCAAGGCGCCGGCTCGGCAAGGCGCGACGCCCGAGCATATCGGCCCATGCTCGACCAAGGTGGAACGCCACTCGGCGGGATGCGCCACCGATGGAACGGAGTGCGACGTCGCCACCGGCTGTGGACCTGGCGGGGTAGGTTGGACTGGCGCTCGAGCTGATCCGCGCAGGTTCCCGTGGAGGAGCCGTAGACTCGCTATCGCTGATGTCCGAACCAGGGAACTCCGACGCCGGCCTTCGTTGGCTGCCACGGGCCGCTCTCGGCGGGTTCCTGATGGGCTTGGCGAACCTCGTGCCGGGGCTGAGCGGCGGGACGATGCTCCTCGCTTCGGGGATCTACCCGCGTTTCATCGAGGCGGTGGCCGACTTGTCCAGGTTCCGCTATCGGAGAGTCTCTGTCCTGCTCCTGGTTGTCGTCGGTGTTGGCGCCGGGCTTGCGGTCCTGATTCTGGCTGGCCCGCTGCGGGACCTGGTCATTCACCGACGTTGGGTGATGTACAGCGCGTTCATCGGCCTCACCCTCGGCGGCGTACCCCTCGTGTGGCGCCTGATCCAGGGTGCGGGGCGGATCTCCTGGGCCGGTCTCGCCCTGGGTTTCCTGGCGATGGCGGCGCTCGCCCTGGCCCAGAGCGGCCCGGCTGCCGCCGGGGACGCTGGCAGCGGTCCGCTCGGGCTTGTCGTTGCCGGAGCGGCGGGTGCCGCGGCGATGGTGCTTCCCGGCCTGAGCGGCGGCTACCTGCTGTTGGTCCTGGGCGTGTACTTGCCGATCCTGAGCGCGGTGGATGGCCTGCTCGACGCACTCGCTGCAGGGAATCCGCGGGGACTCGTCGAACCAGCCGCCGTCCTGTTTCCCTTCGCCGCCGGCATCGCCGTGGGCGTCACGCTGATCAGCAACGCGGTGCGCCTGGCGCTACGCCGATGGCGGCGAATGACCTTGGCTGCACTCTTGGGACTGCTGCTGGGCGCCGTGATCGGGCTGTGGCCGTTCCAGGCGCCCGTCGCGCCGACACCAGGCGACATGGTGGGCGCGCCCGTGATCGCGGGCGAGACGCCGGCGCGTGTCGAGCCCACGAACCAACCGCTTGCATCCTTCCGCCCACGCCCCCACCAGGCGGCGGTCGCGCTTGTTCTCGTGGCGGCTGGCTTCGTCGTGACGTGGGGAATCAGCAGAATGGGGTCATCCTCGGCTGGCGGCGCGCCCGGCGTCGCCGGCTCGCGGTAGCGTCGGCTGCGATGGCGGAATTCGACGTCGACCTGTTCGTGATCGGCGCCGGTTCGGGCGGGGTACGGGCCAGCCGGATGTCGGCAGCCTACGGCGCCCGCGTGGCTGTCGCAGAGGAGCGCGATCTCGGCGGTACCTGCGTGAACGCAGGTTGCGTGCCGAAGAAACTGCTGGTGTGCGGCGCGGCCTTCGCGGACCACTACCGGGAGGCTGCCGGCTTCGGCTGGACGGCTGGCGAGCCGCGCTTTGACTGGAGTCGCCTGATCGCGAACAAGGACAGGGAGATTGCGCGATTGAACGGCATCTATCGGGGACTCCTGAGCAACGCCGGCGTCGACCTGTTCGAGGGCCGAGCTCGGATCGTCGATCCGCATACGGTCGAGGTCGGCGGGAGCCTCGTTACGGCCGAGCACATTCTCGTCGCGGTGGGTGGCTGGCCCCAGATGCCGACGATTCCGGGCATCGAGCACGCGATGAGTTCGAACGAGGCGTTCCACTTGGACGAGTTACCGGCTCGTATCGCGGTGGTCGGCGGCGGCTACATCGGCGTCGAGTTCGCAGGGATCTTCGCGGGTATGGGCGTCGATGTGACCCTGATCTACCGCGGCCCACTGTTCTTGCGTGGATTCGACGAGGATCTGCGCGTTCATCTCGCGAGGGAAATGGAGAGGCGCGGCATCGAGCTTCGCTTCGAGTGCGAGGTCACGGAGATCGAGGAGCTGGGAGCAGGGACCTCCGACCCGGGCGCCGACCGTCTGCGGCTGAACCTCGGGGCCGGTGGCGCCTTGACCTGCGGCGAGGTGCTCTACGCCACCGGCCGCCTCCCGCTGACTGCCGAGCTTGGTCTCGGCGCCTGTGGCGTCACGATGGGCGATCTCGGCGAGATCCTGGTGGACGAATACTCGCGCTCGAACGTTCCGAGCATCTGGGCGATCGGCGACGTGACGAATCGTCTGAATCTGACGCCGGCCGCCATTCACGAAGGCGCATGTCTCGCCCGAACGCTGTTCGGCGGTCAACCGTCAGCGCCGGACCACACGACGTCCGCGACAGCCGTCTTCAGTCAGCCGCCGCTTGCCGCAGTCGGTCTGACCGAGAAGGAGGCGACGGAGCGGCATGTGGATGTCGACGTCTACAAGAGCGAGTTTCGCCCGCTGAAGCTCGCGTTGACGGACAACGAAGAACGAACCCTCGTCAAGCTGATCGTCGATCGTCCGTCCGACCGGGTCCTGGGCGCCCACATGATCGGCCCGGATGCGCCGGAGATCATCCAAGGCCTCGCTGTTGCGGTGAAGATGGGCGCTACGAAGGCCGACTTCGACGCCGCGATGGCGATTCACCCGACGTCGGCCGAGGAGTTCGTCACCCTGCGCTCGGCAGTGCCAGCCGGCGGCGCTCGACCGCGTCGAGCACGTCCGCCTCGAGCCGCGGCCCGCCAAGATCCGCAATCTCTCGGAGGCCGGTCGGGCTCGTCACGTTCACCTCGGTAAGCCAGCCGCCGATTACGTCGATGCCGGCGAACACGATGCCGAGACGGACGAGTTCCGGGCCGATCGCGGCGGCGATTTCCCGGTCGCGATCGTCGACGACGGTGGCCTCGGCTCGGCCGCCGACGTGGAAGTTCGCCCGCGACTCGCCCTCCGCCGGCACGCGAAGGACGGCGCCCAGCGCTTCGCCTTCAACCAGGATGACCCGCTTGTCGCCTTGACGGATCTCCGGCAAGTAACGCTGCGCCATCAGGTAGCGGCTCTCGTTCGCGGTGGCGCCTTCGAGAATCGCGCTCGTGTTCCGATCGCCCTCCTTCAGGTGGAAGACGCCCTCACCGCCGGCGCCGTCGAGCGGCTTGACGATCATCTCCCCGCCCATCTCCCGCTGGAAGGCGAGCAGATCGACGATGCGACGTGACACCCGAGCCGGCGGGCAGACGTCCGGGAACCGGAGTGCGAACAACTTTTCGTTCGCATCGCGTAGCGACAGGGGCTCATTCACGACCAGGGTCTGTTTCGACGTCATCGACAGCAGATGGGTGGCGTAGAAGAAGGTCATATCGAACGGCGGGTCCTTCCGCATCCAGACGACATCGAAGTCGTCGAGGAACGCGGTTTCTCCGCGGCCGACCTCGTACCAGGGACCGGCGGCGACGGGCTCGATCGGCCGGGTGGGGATCGCCTCCGCCTGTGGTCGTCCATCCGGGCCGAGTCCCAACGTGTCGATCGTGCACACGGCAACGTCGTGGCTGCGCCGGGCGGCTTCGCGGAGGAATGCGATCGTCGTGTCCTTGTCCGGATCGAGATCTTCGATCGGATCGATGACGAAGATGTGACGCATCGGCAGTCCGCGTTGGCAGCAGGCGGCGCAAGCTATCACGGGGGATTCGGCACTCTCGCGCAGCCGATTCCCGGCGCTAGAGTCTCTTCATGAACGGTCGTCGATCCACCGGTGGCGCCAGACGGGTCTGGTTGTGGTGGACCGCGGGGAAGGACTCTGCGTGGAATCACCATGTGCTGCGGGACGATCCGTCCTGGAGAGTCGAGGGGTTGGTCACGCCTCTGAACCAGGCGAACGGTCGAGTCGCGATGCACGGCGTGAGGCAGGGCCTGGTCGAGGCGCAGGCGGCGACTCTCGGGCTTGCCCTGCGGTCGATCGAGTACGACTGGAAGGGGCCGTCCAAGTCCTACGAGGAGGCGGTCAAGCGGGTTCTCGGCCGACTGGCCCGCGACGGCGCGGAGGCGATCGCCTTCCCGGATCTTTCGTCCCGCCGGGTGCGTGGCCGTCGGACGGGATTGGCTGAAGGCACGGGGCTCGAACCGGTGTTCGCTCTGTGGGGGCGGGACTCGAAGAGTCACGCGGCCGAGTTGATCTCGTCCGGGCTCTCGGCGTGGGTCTGCTCGGTTCAGACCGCCGATGTCTCGCCTCATCTCGTGGGCCGCCGCTACGATGCGAGCTTCATCGCCGACCTCGAACCCCACGTCGACGTGTGTGGCGAAGACGGCGAGTTCCATACCTTCGTCGAGTGGGCGCCGGGATGGACGCGCCGCGTGACGGTCGAGCCGACCCGGTCGGTGGAACGGTACGGCTTGGCGTTCGCGGAGCTGATGACCGCAAGAGAACGACGAGCCGCGGTATACGAGGGCCGGCTGGCTGTGGCGGAGCTTCGTCGCGACATTGAGCCGTTCGAGTACTTCGACCGCCTGGGCCGCGTCCGGTCCTACGTCGACGCGCATCTGGGCGAAGAGCTGAACACCGCTGCCGCCGCTCGGGTCGCGGCGATGTCGCCGCCCGCGTTCCGGCGCTACTTTCGGCAACACGTTGGCGAGAGTTTTCGCACGTGGCTCGGACGACGCCGGGTCGAGCGCGCCTGCCAGATGCTGCGGGAACACAACCTGCCGGTCAGCCGGGTCGGGGAGGAAGTCGGGTTCGGCACCCAGCGCAGCTTCCGCCGCGTGTTTCGCCTGCACATGGGCCGCAGCCCGGTCCAGTACAAGAAGGAGTTCATCGCCGCGTCCGAGGACGCGGCCCGGTCCCTGCGCGACCCGAACGGCGACTCTGGGTCCTGACGCCCCTACGGGCAGGGCGCCAACGCGCCGGTGATGCCCACTTCGCGATCGCGTGGGTCGATGAGGACGCCCGGGTTCATCAGACCATCCGGGTCGACCGCGGTCTTCGCCGATTGGAGGGCGCGGGCGAACAGTTCGGGACGCTGTCGGTCGTAGCCGGCGGGTCGGTGGTCGCGCCCAACCGCGTGGTGATGCGTCACCGTCCCGCCAGCCTCGACGACGACCTCGTTCGCGGCGAGCTTGATCTCCCGCCACTGGTCGGCCATGCGCTCCCAGGCGCCCAGAGCCGAGAAGGTGAAGTAGGGCGCGGGTCCGTCCGGATAGACGTGGGTGAAGCGGCAGGTAACGTGGCCCGGGCGGCCGGTTGCGTCTTCCAGGATCTCCTGGGTGCGGGCCGTGACCGTCGCGTGGAACTCGACGAAACGGTCCCAGGTGATCGCCGTTTCGAAGGTGTCGCCGATGAGTCCCAGGGGTACGCCGACTTCCCGGAAATACGGGCCCTTGATGAACGCATCGCGCCAGGCGCCGGTGGCGCCCTCGCGGTGAGAGCGGCCGGCCGATGCGCTGGAATCGCCGCCGCAGTCCGAGGTCAGCTCCAATGCGCGCTTCATCCAGGCGTCGACTGGATGGTCGGCCGATTCGAAACCGAGGACGAGCAGCGCGCTTCTGCCGTCGCCGGCGCCCGCGCTGGCCGTTTCCTGGGCGTCGATCAGGCGGCAGTTCGAGGGGTAGAGACCGCTCTGGGCGAGCAGCCGCACGGCCTCGGCCGCTCGGCTGTAGTCGGCGAAGTGAACGGCTGCCGCGTCGCGGTGCGTGGGGCGCTCCTGGAGCCGCATCCAGGCCTCCGTGATGACGCCCAGAATGCCCTCGGAGCCGATGATCATCCGATCGGGCGACGGTCCTGCGCCTGAACCTGGTAGGCGGCGGGTTTCCATCGTGCCTTCGGGCGTCACGGTCGTCGTTGCCTCGACGAAGTCGTCGATGTGGGTGTAGAGGCTGGCGAAATGGCCGCCTGAGCGGGTCGCGATCCAGCCCCCCAGGGTCGAGTGTTCGAAGCTCTGCGGGAAGTGACGGAGCGTCAAACCGTACGTCCGAAGCTGGGCTTCGAGATGAGGCCCACGAACGCCAGCCTGGATCCGCGCGGCCCGACTCGTTCGATCGACCTCGAGAACCCGGTCGAGTTTGAGGAGGTCGATCGTCACCGCGCCGGCATAACTGTCGCCGACCGCCGGCTCGACGCCGCCGACGACGCTCGAACCGCCGCCGAAGGGGATGACCGCGGCGCCTGCATCGCCGGCCCAGTCCAGGATGCGGACGACATCGTCCGTCGTCTCGGGGTAGGCGACGAGATCGGGAGGGTCGGGGACCTCGCGCCGGAACATCCGCACCGTGTCCGGGAAGGACTTGCCGTAGGAATGGAGGAGCCGCTCGTACGCATCGTCCCGGAAGAGCGTCCCGAGCGATGCCGGCGGCTTGAGGCGGGGCTTGCGGAGATCGAAATCGGCGACCCGCGGCCCGCTGGTTCGGGGTTCGATGGGGACTCCGAAGAGCCGTTCGTTCCGTGCCCGGAATGCCTCCGCTTCCGCCGCGGTCAGCCCCTGTCCTTCGTAACCCCAGCCGCACAGCTTGCGACGTTGCTCCGTCATTTCGCGCGTAGTCTCCGGTGAGGGCCGTCAGGATACCGGAACTCCGGTGGTCGACGTACGGGAGTGACGACGCGACGCGGCAACCTTCTGCCGCGGGAGCAGAAGATCGGTGAAACAGGCGGGCTAGGATTCCTGTTCATGTCCTGGCAGCCCGAAGTCGACGAGATCGAACGGCGCCGGCGTCTGGCCCTCGAGATGGGTGGCGAGGATGCCGTGGCGCGGCAGCACGAGCGTGGCCGGCTGACGGTCCGCGAGCGGATCGAGCGGATCGCGGATCCCGGGTCGTTCATCGAGGAGGGTCGTCAGGCGGGCGCCGCCGAGGTCGACGAACAGGGTCGGGTCGTTGCCTTCACGCCGGCGAACTACGTCGTCGGCTTTGCCGAGGTGGATGGCGGCCGCGTGATTCTCGCCGGAGAGGACTTCACCCAGGCGGGCGGCTCGCCGTCGCCGGCCGGGCTGCGAAAGAGCGTCTACTCGGAGGAACTCGCGTTGGAGTACCGGTTGCCCCTGGTCCGCTTTCTCGAGGGCGGCGGCGGCAGCGTGCGCGGCAGTGGCGGTCGAACCAAGGGAGCCCCGCGGACGCCGCCGCGGCCGATGGGCGAACCGGTCTACTCGCGAGCCCGCTTCTGGTCGATCGCCGAGATTCTTCGAACCGTTCCGGTGGCCTCGATGGGGGTCGGCGCGGTGGCGGGCTTTCCGGCAGCGCGTCTGGTCGCGTCTCACTTCGCGGTAATGACGCGGGACACCGCGCAGATTCTCATCGGCGGCCCGGCGCTGGTGGAGCGAGCGTTGGGGGAAAAGAAGACGAAGAAGGAACTCGGCGGTTGGCAGGTTCACAGCCGGAGCGGCGTCGTCGACAACGTCGCCGACGACGAGGACGACGCGATGGACCAGGTGCGGCGCTTTCTGAGTTATCTGCCGCGGAACGTGGACGAGCTCCCGCCGCGGCGGAGCATTGGCGACCCGGTGGACCGGCTCGAAGAGCGCCTGCTTACGATCGTGCCGCGGGACCGCCGGTTCCTGTACGACATGCGCGAGCTCATCTCGCTGGTCGTCGATCGCGGGAGTTTCTTCGAAATGACGGCGGGCTACGGGCCTTCCCAGATCACCGGTCTCGCCCGTGTGGACGGTCATTCGGTGGGGGTCGTCGCGAACGACTGCAAGCACATCGGCGGTGCGATGGACGCCGCCGGCGCGCAGAAGTTCCGGCGCTTCGTCGAGTTCTGCGAGACGTTCCACCTGCCGGTACTCAGTCTGGTCGACGAGCCGGGCTTCATGATCGGGTCCGAGTCCGAGGCTTCAGGGACGATCCGATACGGCATGGAGGCGATCGCCGCCACCGTCCGCTCGACCGTGCCGTGGTGCTCGGTTCAGATTCGCAAGGCGTATGGCGTCGCCGCCGCCGCGCATTACGGCCCGAAGGGTCGGGTGCTGATCTGGCCTTCGGCAGAGAGCGGCGCATTGCCGATCGAGGGTGGGGTTGCCGTCGCCTACCGGCGCGAGATCGCGGCGGCGGCGGACCCGGAGAAGAAGAGGGCCGAGCTCGAGGCGGAGTTCGCGAAGCGGCGCACGCCGTTCCCGCGCGCCGAGGGCTTCGCGGTCCACGATCTGATTGACCCTCGGCATACGCGTGCCGAGGTCGTCAAGTGGTTGAGACTGTCCGAACCGTTGCTCGCATCGCGGGTCGCGTGACTGGACGCGGGAGGTAACGAAGATGTCAGAGAAGCGAAGGAAGCAGACCGTGTTCACTCTTCTGGCTGCCGGGTTGTTCGCGACTGTGGCTGCTGCCGCTCAAGAACAGCCGGTCGGCTACGAGGACACTCCGAAGCTGCCGGGCTTGCCCTGGAAGGTGCATGATCCGAACCGGCCGGCGCCTCCCGTCGTCGCACCGGGTGATTCGTTCAGCGAGATGGCGCCGGCGCCGGCGGACGCCGTCGTCCTGTTCGACGGCAAGGACCTCTCGAAGTGGCAGAAGGGTGACGGGAGCGATGCGGAGTGGAAGATCGAGGACGACTACATGGAGGTGACTCGTACGGGCTCGATCCGCACCCGGGATGAGTTCGGGGACTTCCAGCTCCACTTGGAGTTCGCGACGCCGGCACGGGTGGAGAGCAGCAGCCAGGGCCGGGGGAACAGCGGTGTGATGATCTACGGAGCGTACGAGGTGCAGATCCTCGATTCGTACGAGAACCGGACGTATGCCGATGGCCAAGCCGGCGCGATCTACGGCCAGACTCCGCCCCTGGTCAATGCCTCGCGACCTCCGGGCGCGTGGCAGACGTACGACATCATCTTCGAGGCGCCGCGTTGGAAGGACGGGGATCTGATGCAGAGTGCGTACGTGACGGTCATCCACAACGGCGTCGTCATCCACCATCGCAAGGAGTACATCGGCCGCACGATGCACCGGCGGGTCGGCGTATACGACCGCCCGCACGCGCCCCGCGGCTATATCGAGCTGCAGGACCACAGCAACCCGACCCGATTCCGCAACGTCTGGATCCGCGAGCTTTCCGGCTACGACGGTCAGGCCCGCTGATCGCGCCGAGCCTTGAAGCTCTCCCTCTTCTATCTGCCATCCGTCGGTTCGCGGGCCGACATTCGCCTGGGCATGGCCGGTTTGCGAGGGGACCTCTATGACCGCATGCTGGTCGAAGTCTCGGAGCAGGCTCGCTTGGCCGACGAACTCGGCTACGACTCGATCAGCTTCACGGAACATCACTTCCACATCGAAGGCTTCGAACTGTCGAACAACCCGGTCCTGCTCGACCTGTTCATCGGCATGCAGACGAAGAACATCCGCGTGGGGCAGCTGGGCATCGTGCTGCCGGCGAGGAACCCGATTCGGGTTGCCGAGGACATCGCGATGCTCGACCGGATGACCGGCGGCCGCGCGAACGCGGGTTTCGCGCGCGGTTATCAGCGGCGCTGGGTCGACGTGATGGCGCAGCAGACGCATGGCATCTCGGGCGCCCTGCCGCATCAGCACGATGAGATCGATCGAACGAACCGCGCCGCCTTCGAGGAGTGCTTCGCGATCATCCGCAAGGCGTGGACGGAGCCGATGCTCGACTACGACGGTCGATTCTGGAAGATCCCGGTGCGTGGCGCCGGGGGCGGCACGCCGTGGACGCTGGAGGCGACCAGACAGTGGGGAGCGGGCGTCGAAGACGGCGTGCTCCGCCAGGTTGGTGTCGTGCCGAAGCCCGTTCAGGAGCCCCATCCGCCGATCTTCCAGCCGTTCGCGTCGTCCGAAGCGAGCATTCGCTGGTGCGCTCGGGAAGGCGTGACGGCGATCCTCCCGCCGCTTCACCCGAAGCGGGAGCGGGCGCTGTTCGAGCTGTTCGCGGAGGAATCCGGACGGCCGTTCGGGGAGGGAATCGGCGTCCTGCGCGACGTCGTCATCGCGGATACGGATGTCGAGGCGGAGCGGTTGTGGAAGGCGAGCGGCGCGTTCTGCGGCGCCGCATGGTTCGAGCCCTTCGGCTTCAGTCGCGGCATGCTCGATCCGGACACGGGCGAGGAGTTCGAGGACTTTCTGGGAGCCGGTATGGCGATGGTGGGCGGCGTGGACACGGTGACCCGGCAGCTGGAAGCGCTGACAAGCCGTTTGCCGGTCACCCGGTTCTACGTCTGGGCCTACAACGGCCTCCTGCCGCACGCGCAGCTCTTGTCCACAATCGAGCGCTTGAAGACGGAGGTTCTGCCGCGCGTCTGCGGCGCGTAGCCCAGCGTCCGGCCCCGTCTACGAACCTCCCGGCTCTCCGCCTCTCGCCGGCCGCCGAATCAGTTCGGCTTCTTGCGGCTCGCCTTCCGTCGGGGTTTCCGCCTCGTTCGGAGAAGGAGGCCGTCGTCCGCCGACGCGCCGTCCTTCCTGTCAACGATGATCTTGCCGCCGTCCGCCAGCTTGCCGAAGAGGATCTCGTCGGCGAGTTTGCGCTTGATCTTCTCGTCGATCAGGCGCCGCATCGGCCGGGCGCCGAAGTCGGGCTCGTAGCCGCGCTCGGCGAGCCAGTTCCTTGCTCCCTCGGTCAGTTCGATCCGGATGTCCCGTTCGGCGAGCTGTTCTTCGAGTTCGTCGACCAGCTTGTCCACGATGCGGACGACGGAGTCCATCTCGAGGGCCTTGAACACGACCCAGGCATCGATCCGGTTCCG
Source organism: Candidatus Multivoraceae bacterium (assembly GCA_965219625.1). Lineage (GTDB taxonomy): Bacteria > Acidobacteriota > Thermoanaerobaculia > Multivoradales > Multivoraceae > Multivorans. The sequence goes on from OZ244782.1 coordinate 3,631,605, forward strand.
AAACTCCGGGGTGAAGAGGCGTTCGATAGCCGGCTTCGAGGCATCCTCGGCGGAGAGACTCGAACGTTCACCGAATCCCATCGGCCTGGTCGCCAGCTCGCGGCCGCCTGCGTTCGTCGTCATGATCAGAATGACGTGGCGAAAGTCCGCCTTGCGGCCGTTGTTGTCCGTCAGGGTCGCGTGGTCCATGACCTGAAGCAGGATGTTGTAGACGTCCGGGTGAGCCTTCTCGATCTCATCGAGCAGGAGCACCGTGTGCGGGGTGCGGCGAATTGCATCGGTCAGCAGGCCGCCCTGGTCGAAGCCGACGTAGCCGGGCGGTGCGCCGATGAGCCGCGACACGGTGTGTTTCTCCATGTACTCGCTCATGTCGAAGCGAGTGAAGGCGATGCCGAGCACCTGGGCAAGCTGGCGGGCGAGTTCCGTCTTGCCGACACCGGTGGGGCCGGAGAAGAGGAAGCTGCCGATCGGCCGTTCGAGCGAGCCGAGGCCGGCGCGTCCGAGCTTGACCGCGGCCGCGATGGACCGGATTGCCTGGTCCTGGCCGAAGATGACGGCTTTCAACTCCTCTTCCAGGTGCGAGAGCGCGGCACGGTCGTCGCTCGATACGGACTTCTCCGGGATCTTCGCCATCGAGGCGACAACGCGCTCCATGTCGACCGGGTCGAGGACGCTCTTCCGATCGTCCTTGGCCAGTAGCCGGTTCGCCGCGCCGGCCTGGTCAACGAGGTCGATCGCCTTGTCGGGAAGTCGGCGATCGAGCAGGTAGCGGGCTGCAAGATCGGCGGCCGCATCAAGTGCCTCGTCGGCGAACCTGACGCGGTGGTGCTCCTCGTAACGCTCGCGCAGCCCCCGCAGGATCTCGGCCGACTCGTCCACCGTCGGCTCGCCGATCTCGATCATCTGAAAGCGGCGCGCCAGAGCGCGGTCGCGGTCGAACGATCCCTTGTACTCGGCATGCGTCGTTGAGCCGATGCAGCGGAGCTTGCCGGAGGCGAGAGCCGGCTTGAGGATGTTCGAGGCGTCGAGCGAACCGGAGGAGACCGCCCCGGCGCCGACAATCGTGTGGATCTCGTCGATGAACAGGATGTGTTCGGGCTCGCTGACGATGCGTTCGATGACTGCCTTGAGTCGCTGCTCGAAGTCGCCGCGATAACGGGTGCCGGCGAGCAGGGCGCCCATATCGAGCGCGTAGATCGTCGAGTTCTCGAGCAGCTCTGGTACTTTCCCCTCGTGAACGGCGAGCGCCAGCCCCTCGACGATCGCCGTCTTGCCGACGCCCGGGTCGCCGACGAGGACCGGGTTGTTCTTGCGGCGGCGCGCGAGAGTCTCGCCGAGTAGCCGGAGCTCATCGAGTCGCCCGACGAGGGGATCGATGGCGCCCTCGGCGGCTAGTTCGTTCAGGTTCGCCGCGAAGCGCTCAAGGGGGTCTTCGGCCTCCTCCTCAGCCGCTTCGCGATCCGTATCGTCTTCGACGCCGTCTGCGGTCGGGGTCTGACCCGCGTCGAGCTTCTTCGTCCCGTGGGACAGATAGCGGATGACGTCCAGACGGCTTACACCCTGCTCGTTCAGCAGGTAGACAGCCTGAGACTCCTGTTCCCGCATCATCGAGGCGATCAGCGCCCCGGCGTCGATGGCTGGCCGGCCGGCGCCGTGCGCGTGCATCGCCGCTCGCTCGATCACCCGCCAGAAGGCGATCGTCTGCTTGGGGGGCGTTTCCTCCTCGCCGGTCGGCGCTCGATCGTTCGAGTGCCCGGAGACGCGGACCGGAACCGGCTTCGCATCCGGGTCGTCCGTCGAGTCGCCGTCGGCGGCCTCGCCGTCCTGATCTGCCTGATCGGCCGAGAGCGCGGGCGGCAGCGCGTCGAGTTCACGGTCGAGGAACGCCTCGAGGTCCTTCGCCAGTCTCGTCAGGCTGACGCCGACCGCCTGCAGGAGGGTCGCCCCGAGCGGATCGCTGAGCAGCGCGAGCAGCAGGTGCTCAAGGGTCACGTACTCGTGGCGGCGCGAGGACGCCTCGATCATGGAGCGCTTCAGCGTGAGCCGGAGCTCCTCGGTCATGCGGACGGAAGCGATGGTCTCAACCTCCCTAAGGTCAATTCGTGTCGTCGCCGGTCGGACCGTTCGGGTCGCCGGCGCTCGAACCGTTGTCCGTTTCGGGTTCGATCGTACAAAGCAGCGGGACCTCCGCCTGCTGGGCCAGCGTGCCGACTTCGGCGACCTTCGTTTCCGCGACCGAGTAGGGGTAGAGCCCGACGACGCCGACACCGTTCTTGTGAACGTAGAGCATCAGCCGTGCCGCGTCGGACTCGGTCAGGTGGAAGACATGCTGGAGCACGAGGACGACGAACTCGCGCGGCGTGAAGTCGTCGTTGTGCAACAGCACCTTGTAGAGCCGTGGTCGCGCGAGCTTCTTCTTCGTCGAGGTCCTCGTCAGGACGTTCGAACCGGGCCCCCGCTCGTCTTCGAACTGCGGCATGACGCGGATTATAGGCCGGTGTCGACGTCAAGACGCGGTGCGGGTCAGCCGAGCTGAGGATGTCGCAGGCGCCAGGAGCGAATGCCCTCGAGGTGACGCTCGGCGTCGCGGGCGAGCGCTGGGCGGAGCAGGCGGTCGAGCCGCTCATCCAGGAAGAGGTGGGAACTCAGGACCGGCGCCGGCTCGAAGCCGCGACTTACCTTGTGCTCGCCTCCCGCGCCACCCTCGAACACCTGGATGCCTCGCGCGATGCACTCGTCGATCGAGTGGTAAAGGCAGACATTGAAGTGCAGAAACCGGTGCTCCTCGTGGCAACCCCAGTAGCGGCCGTAGAGGTGCGTGTCGGAGCAGAGATTGACTGCGCCGGCGATGACCCGGCCGTCGCGTTCCGCGATGACGAGTTCGACCTCGTCGCTCAGCCGGCGGAACAGGTCGTCGAACAGTCCCCGATTCAGATAGCGCCCTCCCCACATGTACTTGTCGCAGGTCGTGCAGTAGAGACGAAAGGCGGTCTCGGCCCAGCGCTCCGCGTCAAGGGCGATCTCCTCGCCGCGCACGGTTCGGATGCCGATTCCCTGCCGGTTCGGTTCGCGCCGCTCGCGGCGGCACTGGGTTCGTCGCTTCGAACGCAGTCTGGCCAACCAGTCGTCCGGCGTTTGGTAGCCGTAGTTGCGCCAGTGGTACTGCACCATGACGCGACGGGAGAGCCCGGCCGCGGCCAGCGCTCCGGTCTCCGCTTCCCGGTGGTAGAGGACGTGAATGGATGCGACGCCGACTTCCCTGGCCGTATGCACTGCGAGCTGGACAAGCATTCTCGCCGCGAGCTCGTCGGGGATTCCGGGCTTGCGCAGGATGCGCCTCCCGCTGACCGGCGAGAACGGCACGCCGATGACCAACTTCGGGTAGAACTTGCCTCCCACCGCTCGTACCGCCTCTCCGAACGCCCAGTCACGCGAGAAGTCTCCCATGCCGTCGTTCTTGATGTAGGCCGGAGCTGCCGCCAACAGCTCGTCGTTCTCTGCCCACGCGGTCAGGTGAAACGGCAGCCAGCCCCGTTCAGGCGCCACGCAGCCGGTCCGCTCGAGCGCTTCGAGGAGAGTCCACGACAGGAAGGGACGGTCACCGTTGCGGAGCAGGTTGTCCCACGAGGCCTGCGGAACGTCCTGGATCGACTGGACGATGCGGAGCTCGATGTGCCGATCGTGGTTGGCCGACTTCGGCGTTCCGGCCGGCTGCCTGGTCGCGTCGTCCATGGCGGGGAGTTTGGCACGGCGTCTCGTCGACCGCTCGAATCGGCTGAGCTCCTCGCGCTCAGTAGCCGAGCGCGGCGCCGTCCTTGCGAGGGTCCGAGGCGCCGTACAGGGTGCCGTGCCGGTCGACGGCGATCGCCTGGGCGCCGCCGAACTCGGCGCCGGCGGCGGAGCGGACCTGGTGCCCCATCGCCTCGAGGCCGACGAGAAGCCCCGGGTCCATGCCGTACTCGCAAAGAACCTCGAGGCCGTCCGTGTGACGCCATCGGGGCCGATCGATCGCGTGTTGGAGGAGGAGGCCGTGATCGTAGTGGTTCGTCAGCAGTTGGACGTGGCCTTGGGGTTGGAACGGCCCGCCCATGACCCCGTAGCAGAGTTCGAGCCGGCCCTGGTCCAGAACGATGCCAGGGATGATCGTGTGGAAGGGGCGCTTGCCGGGGCGGTACTCGTTCGGGTGACCCGGCTCCAGGCAGAAGCCGCTGCCCCGATTGTGGAGCAGGATGCCCGTGTTCCCGCCCGCGATCGCTGATCCGAAGGGCGCGAAGAGGGAGTTGATGAACGAGGCGGCGTTGCCCGCGCCATCGACGACGGCGAGGTAGACGGTGTCGGCGCCTGGGCGACGTCCGCCCCTGGTCTGGATTGCCGGTAGGTGGATGTCCCCTGGTTGGGCGTTGTCTGCTGCGCGCTTCAAGTCGATCGATCGACTTCGCTCGCGAGCGTACTCCCGGTCGAGCAGTTCGTCGACGGGCACTCCGCCTCGACCTCCGAGCGGCTCACCGTCCGGGTCGCCGACGAGCGCGTGCAGGTCCGCGTAGGCGAGCTTCTTCGCTTCGATGAGGATGTGGGCATGTTCGGCGCTTCCGGGCGACATCGCGGCGAGATCGAACGACTCGAGGATTCCAAGGATGAGCAGGACGCCGAGGCCCTGGCTGTTGGGCGGCAACTGGACAACCTCGCGACCTCGGTAGATCGTGCTGATGGGCTCCACCCAGGTCGACTCATGGCGCTCGAAGTCGGCGCGCGAGAGGAATCCGCCCGTCTCTCCGGCGTAGCGTGTGATCTCGGCCGCGATCGGACCGCGATAGAAGGCGTCCCTTCCGCCTTCCGCGATGAGTTCGAGCGATCGTGCGAGCGCCGGTGAACGGAACACGTCGCCCAACCTCGGCGACTCCTTCTCGTCGCCCGTAAGGAAGTGCTCCCCGGCTGCCCGGTCCCGACGGAGGCGCCGAACCGACTCGCGCCAGGTCGCCTCGACTCGCTCCGTGACCGGGAACCCCTCGGCGGCAGCCTCGATCGCCGGAGCGAGGAGATCGGCAAACCGGAGGCGCCCGAATCGTTCCTGGGCGACATCCCAGAGGTCGACTGCGCCGGGCACCGTAACCGCAGCCCAGGAGTCCGGCTCGATCGCGCGGCCGATCTCCTCGCGCTCGAGGCCCAGGGGCGCCCGACCGCTGCCGTTCAGCCCGACGACCTGGCCGGGGCCGCCTCCCGGGTCGGCCCGATAGTAGAGAAGGAAGGCGTCGCCGCCGATACCCGTCATCATCGGTTCGACGACAGAGAGCATCGCCGCAGCGGCGATCGCGCCATCCACCGCCGTGCCGCCGGCTCGTAGTGCGTCGACGGCGGCCAGGGTTGCCAGCGGATGCGACGTTGCCGCCATACCCCGCCGCGCGATGACCAGGCTCCGGCCGGCCCGATGGGGGCTGGCGATACGGAACTCGGCCCCGCTGCTAGCGGAACACATCGACGAGGTGGTTGTACTTGAGCGTCAGGCTGCGGTCCGGCGCCTCGACGCCCAGGACGCCGAATGTGGAGATCTCGTTGAAGACGAGGAACAGCCCGCGGTTCGCCTCGTTCAGCCAGCTGAAGCGCACGTTCGTCGACAGGTTGTTCGTCACGTCGTTGTATTGGACGAGGGCCTGCAGCAGCAGCCGAGTACTGAATGCGTAGGTCACCCGGAGACTGCCCAGGTTCGCCGCGAACGCTCCGCCCGGGAGTTCGATGTCGTTGTACGACCACCCGATCTCCGAGGTCAGATAATCGCCGAGTCGGATGCTGACGGAAGGATCGATGACGAGTTGCTCGCCGCCGAAGAACCCGCCCCCCTGAACCCTGGCGAAGAGGCTGACCGCCCGCCCCCGGTTCGAGTTCATGAACAGAAAGAAGCCGTTGTCGTCGTACGTGCCGGCTGGGATCGTCACTCCGTCGTGAATCTCGAACGACTCCTTGAGGCCCTCGTAGCGACCGCCGATGGAGAGGTTGATCTCGGCGCCGTTGCGAAACTCGATCCAGCCGCCGACGGAGTAGCGTTGCGTTTCCTGGAAGCCGTCGAAGTCCCAGAAGCTGTCGTAGAACGCGCGCGGTCCGAGCTCCTTGATCCTGCCGTCGCCGTCCGGGCGGTACCGGCGTCTGGCGAAGCCGTTCAACTGCCGATACCCCGAGCGGCTCAGGAAGCCGACTTCCGGATTGAAGTCCTCCCCGACCTCCGAGTAGCCGGCCCGCCAGCGCCAGAACGGGGACGTATAGGACGTGCCGAGCCCGAAGCCGTGTTCGCGGCCGCTCCGCCCCGGCGTGTCCGTCTGCGCCGCCCATCCGGTCAGTTCGGTGTGCTCGCCGATCCCGAGTTGACCATCCACGGCGTAGGTCCGGTTGTAGTCGCTGTCGCTGTCCAGGGAACCGGTTCCTTCGCGGTTGACGACGAGCACCCCCGCCCGGCTGCGGTTGGGATACTCCCGACTCACGCGCGCGACACTGAAGTTGTTGCCCGGCAGATTGCCGACCTCGTCGGTCTGCATGTTCAGCAGGCCGATGCTCGTGCCTCCGACCTTTCCGGAGAGTCTGGCGCCGCCGACGATCGGCACCGGCTGGCCGTCCGCGAGTCCGATCCGTCGGCTGAAGAACAGGTCGACGTTGCCGCGGCCTCCGCCGCCCGACGAGCCGACTCGGAACAGCCCCGCGTTCTCGAGGAAGAACGGCCGCTTCTCCGGGAAGAAGAGGCTGAAGCGGTCCAGGTTGATCTGCTGGTCGTCGACCTCGACCTGCGCGAAGTCCGTATTCAGGGTGACGTCGAGCGTGAGGCTGGGCGTGATGCCGTACTTCACGTCGAGTCCCCCGTCCCAGTCCGTGGTCGACCCGAGAACACCGGCGTCGCGGGTCGTTCCGACCGCGTACGGCGTCAGCTGCAGGTTGCGTTGGCGGGGCGTTTCGAGACCCACCAACGTACCGGCTTCGGACACCCGGTTCAGCCGGTACTGGCGGGGCAGGTGAGCCCAGAAGGCCGTCTCGTTCTTGCGCCGGATGTTCCGCTCGAAGTTGACGCCCCAATGGCGGCCGCTTGAGTCGTAGCGCAAACTTCGGAAGGGAATCGCCATCTCCGCGCTCCAACCGAAGTCGCCGATCTTCGTGTTCACGGTCCACGAGGTGTCCCAGTCCAGGTTCGCGCCGGAGAAGGACCCCGAGGAAAAGCCGCCTCTGCCGCCGCTGCCCTCGTTCGTCACTTGGCCGTCGTATTGGATTCCGCCTACGTTCGTGCCGAACATGAAGGCGTTCTGGCGGTCGCCGTATGTGTCGAGGATGAACCGGAAGCTGTCCTCGTCGCGGAGCGAGGCGTCGCGGCGGCTGTCCGAGATCGCCAGCGACGACACGTCGCTGTCGTACAGGACGGCCGCGACGTACAGGTAGTCGTCGTCGAAGGCGATGCGCACTTCCGTCTTCTCGGACGCGGGCTGGCCTTCGAACGGTTCGGTTTGCTGGAAGCCGGTCGCCGCCTCCACGTCTCGCCAAAGCGCTTCGCCGAGGACGTCGCCATCGATCACCGGGGTCTGACTCAGGCGCGTCGCTCGGAGCTGGGGCCGGTCGCTCTGAACCTCGAGCTGGGCGGCGCCCGCCAGGTCCTCGGGACCGACCATCGCAAGAAGAGCCGCCAGCGCGACGAGGTCGCACCGGAATGCTGCGCGCTGCCTGAGCATCACCGGTCGTCTGAGGTCTGGTCTGCCGGTGGGGTGAGAGGCGGCTGAACGGCTGGGATGGCCATTTCGCGGGCGCGGCGGTTCAGTTCGTCGAGTTGGGGCCCGACGAGGTCGTCGACGGCTTCGAGGATCGGAAGGAGTTCGTTCTCCAGGTCGTCGAAACGGCGCCGAGCGCCGGTGGTGGGCCGGGCGGTATTGCCGAACACGTGAGTGTAGAGGTAGGCGTACTGGTTGTCGATCCTGGGCTGGAAGTTCAGCGCGTCCTGGGAAACGCGGCTCTTCGACTGGATCAACTCGTCCTCGAGTTCGTCGGCACGTTCGGCGATCTCGTCGACCAGGGGCGCGAGGTCCTCCCCGCGGGCGGCCTCGAGGCGTTCGGCGAGTGCTCGGGATTGCTCGCGCACGCTGCGGAGCCCGGCGATCGCATCGTGAATCGCGGTCAGACGCGTCGACAGTTCGTCGAGCATCGCGTACTGCTCTTCGAGGTCCTCCGTCGTGATGTCGTCCAGACGGGGATCCGCCAGCACCTCGATCTGGCGGCTGCCGCTCCACGTCTCGTCAGGCGCACCGTCTTCCTCGGTTTCGCCGCCGCCCCATTCGAGCGTGACCGTGTAGCGCCCCGGCGGAACGAAGGGCCCGCCGGTGTACGACAGGGACATGATCGCTCCGTCGACCAGGTGAGGCGCCTGGTCCTTGAGGTCCCAGACGACGCGATTCAGACCTTCCGCCGCCTCGAAGGACTCGATCCGCGGCCGCGCGCGATCGTCGCCCCCGTCGCCGTCCGGCTCCGACACGAAGCGGCGCAGCACTCGATCCCCATCCTCCGTTGCAACGGTGAGTTCGACCCGTTCGCCGGTCGTCTCGGGTAGGCGAAACCAGATCGACGCGCCGTTGATGAAGCCGCCGCCGCGTCCCGGCCGGTCGACGCGGACGGTCGGCTCCGGCCCGAACAGTCTGGGGGTTGCGCGCTTTGTCTCGGCGGCGATCTCGGCTGCGAGTTCTCTGACGAGGCCGAGGTCGTCGAGGACGTAGAAGCTCCGGCCCTGTGTCGCCAGCACGAGATCCGGATTGCCGACGTTGTCGTGGATCAGGAGATCGGTGATCGGTGTGCGCGGCAGGTCGAGCTGGAACTCCTGCCAGGACTCGGCGCCGTCGAACGAAGCGTAGAGCCCGAACTCGGTGCCGGCGAAGACGAGTCCGTCGGCGCCGGGGTCCTCGCGCGCGACCCGCACGAAGTGGCGCTCGGGCAGGCCGGCGGTCTTCAGGTTCCAGCTCGCACCGCCATCGTCGGTTCGGAAGATGTAGGGGGTGTAGTCGTTCAGCCGATAGCGGTAGGCGGCGACGTAGACCCGGTCGGGGTCGTGGTTCGAGACGTCGATCGAGTTGATCGTGCCGTCGGCGGGCATCCCTGCCGGCGTCACGTCAACCCAGGAGACGCCATCGTCACGGCTCACATGGACACGGCCGTCGTCGCTGCCGGCCCAGATTTCTCCCGCCCGCCGAGGCGATTCGGCGAGTGCGAAGATCGTGTTGTAGACCTCGACGCCCGTGTGATCGAACTGGACCGGACCGCCTGGCGTACCCTGCTTCTCGTCGTCGTCGGTCGTCAGGTCGGGTGAGATCGTCTCCCAGGTCCAGCCTCCGTCGCGGGTGCGATGAACGTAGTTCGAGGTGTGGTAGACGACGTCCGGGTTATGCCGCGAGATGAGGATCGGAGCGTTCCACTGGAAGCGATAACGCAGATCGCGGGGCGCGGTGCCGTCCTGCATCTGGGGATAGAGGATCATGTTCCGGGCGGTTCCGCTGCGGTGGTCGTAGCGGTCGATGCGACCCAGGTAGTTGCCGGAGTAGACGAGGTTCGGCTGCTCGGGATGCACCGCGATGTGCCCGCTTTCGGCGCCTGCGACTGCGTGCCAGTGCTGGGTTGCCGTCAACTCGGGCAGTGGTCGTGACGGTACGGAGATCGTGCTGTTGTCCTGTTGCGCTCCGTAGACGCGGTAGGGGAACTGGTTGTCGACCGTGACGCGATAGAACTCTGCCGTCGGTTGGTTGTTCTGGGTTGACCAGGACCGCCCGCCATCCACGCTGACGTTCGCGCCTCCGTCGTTTGCCTGCACCATGATGTGCGGTTCATCCGGGTTGATCCACAGGTCGTGGTTGTCCCCATGGGGGGTGGCCACCCGCTCCCAATTCGCACCGCCGTCCACGGAGCGGAAGAACCGGACGTTCGAGCCCCAGACGGTGTTCGGATCGACCGGATCCGCGTGGATATGGCTGTAGTACCAGCCGCGCGTGAGCAGCTCGGGTTCGTCGCTGACTCGCTTCCAGGTGTCGCCGTGATCCTCCGAACGGAAGATGCCGCCGCGCCCGTCTGCCGCCGTGACGATCGTCCATAGACGTCCCCGCCTCGCTGGCGACGCGGACACGCCGATGCGCCCCAGTACGCCCGTGGGGAGACCGCCTTCGAGCCGGTCCCAGGTCTCGCCGCCGTCGGTCGAGCGGAACAAGCCGCCCTCTTCGCTGCCGTCGATCAGCGTCCAGGGCTTGCGCTCGACTCGCCAAGCGGCCGCGTAGAGCACCCGCGGATTGTGAGGGTCGAGCTCGAGGTCGGAGATACCCGCGTCGTCGGAGATGGAGAGTACGTGACGCCAGCTCGCGCCGCCGTCCTGCGAATGGAAGACGCCGCGTTCCGGGTTCGGGCCGAAGATCTGACCGAGTACGCCGACCCAGATCCGATTCGGGTCGTCGGGGTGAATCCGAACCCGGCTGATTGCGCCCGCTCTCTCCAGGCCGATGTGTTCCCATGTTGCGCCGGCGTCGGTCGAGCGGTACATCCCGTCGCCGATCGAGACGTTGCCGCGGGGACATGCGGAACCCATGCCGACGTAGATCACGTTCGGATCGGAAGGCGCCACGGCTATGGCGCCCACCGAGCCGGTGCGAACGTGCTCATCGCTCAGGTTCTGCCACGACGCTCCGGCATTCGTCGTCCGCCAGACCCCGCCGCCGGTCGACCCCATGTAGAACGTGTAGGGATGTGCCGGATGGCCGGCCACCGCGGTGACCCGGCCGCCGCGCGAGGGACCGATGAGTCGGAAGTCGATGCCGTCGAAGGGACCGTGATCGTCCCGGCCCGAGATCGGAACGGCGCCGAGAGCGAGAGAGACGAAGGCAAGGCCGATGGCGGCGTTGGCCGAACGAGGGGAGGTGAGCACGGGCCGCTAGTCTATTCCGCATGGGGCGGGAACCGGGATTCGGCGATCGTCGCGTCATCTATACGGACGGCGGTGCGAGCCCGAATCCGGGCCCCGGCGGTTGGGCGGCGGTCATCCTGAGCAGTGACGGCGGAGTCGAGGAGCTCTCCGGTGGCGCTCCGAGCACTACGAACAACCGGATGGAGCTCATGGCGGCCATCTCCGCGCTCAGCCATCTCGCTCGCCCGAGCCTGGTCGAGCTGTACACGGATTCCCAGTACCTGCGGCAGGGGATTTCTTCCTGGCTGGCGCGCTGGCGTTCGCAGGGTTGGCGACGACGAGACGGCAGTCCGGTGAAGAACGTGGACCTGTGGAGGCGGCTCGAAGTGCTGAATCGCCGCCACCGCGTCGACTGGCATTGGGTCAAGGGACATGCCGGGAACACGTGGAACGAACGGGTCGACCGGCTCGCGAGTGCCGAGATCGATGCTCTTGGCGGGGGGATAGCTGCCGAACCCGGTCCCGGGCTGGAGCTGCCAACCGACTGCGCCCGCGTGTTCTTCAAGATCCGGTGCCTTGACGGACATGGCGCTTGGGCGGCGGAGATCGAGACGGACGGCCGAGTTGTCGAAAGGACGGGGCGTACCGGGGCTACCACACCGAATCGGCTCGAACTCGAGTGTGCGATCGAGCTCCTCGCTTGCCTGCCGGCGGGTCAGCCGGCGGCGTTGTACACCGGCAGCGACTACCTCCGTCGCGGGGCGTCTCTGTGGATTCACTCGTGGAAGCGAAGCGGCTGGCGGACGAAGACCGGCGGCGCCGTCAAGAACGGCGAACTCTGGCTTCGGCTCGAACGACAGATGGAGACGCGCCGGGTGCTGTGGCCCACGCCCGGAGCGGAGGAGCGGGAGCGGCTTGAGCGTCTCAAGCAAGGGCTGCGAGCCGTAGAGCGGAAGAGCCCTCCGGGTGGGCGCCGATAGCTGCTCCGCGCTCTCTCTCCTGAGTCCGGGCGCCTCGGCCGACATTCCGCGCCCGACTGGCACGCGCAGGTCGTTCCATTTGTTCCATGCATGGGACTTTGTTACGCTGCAGCTCCAAGAGCATCTTACGCCCCAGAGGGGAAAACTCCATGATGAAGATCGGCCGCCCTTCGATGAATAGACATGGAGTCTCCTTTCCGCGCTGCGCAGCGTGGATTCTCCTTCTGGTTGCCTTCGCAGGCTCGGCGGCGGCTCAACCGGACGCCCCGGCCGCGCCAACCGGCCTGTACGGAGTCGCTGGCGACGAGTGGGTGAAGCTCGACTGGCAGCCTGCGCCCGGCGCTGGCGGAACCGGGGTCCTGGACTACGCGGTCGAGTACAAGCAGGCCGCCGTGGCGGAGTGGCCGGCATCTCCTCGGTCGGTGAGGGTCGACGCCGTCGCCGTGATCATGTACACGTTCGAGAACGGGACGACCTACACGTTCCGGGTGAAGGCCCGCTATCCCACGGGTCTCGGCCCGCCGAGCAACGAGATCGAGCTGACGCCGGAGAAGAAGGCGGACGAAGAGGTCGAGCTTCCGGGTCCGCCGACCCGTCTTGTCGCTTTGGCATCCGATGCCGCGGTGTCCCTGAGCTGGTCGGCGCCGGAGCTGGACGGTGGGGCAGCCGTCGAGTCGTACGAGGTCGCCTATCGGCTGCAGGCCGACTCGGTCTGGACGACGGGTGGTCCGAAGGTCGAGGTCACGGGCACGACGGCGGCGATTACGGAACTGCGGAACGGCAGTGCCTACGCCTTTCGTGTGCGGGCGGAGAACGCCGTCGGCAAGGGACCCTGGAGCGAGGAGGCAACGGCGACTCCCGTGTCTTCGATCGACCCTCCCGGACCGCCGACAGGGCTGACCGCAGACGCGGACTACGAAGCGGTGTCGCTGACCTGGTCGGCGCCATCCGACGATGGCGGCGCTCCCGTGACGAGCTATCAGGTCCGCCACTCGGTTCAGGGCAGCGGTGCGTTGAGTGACTGGGTCGAGGCGCCCGGCGGCGGTAACGCGAGCCGCTTCACGGTTGCCGATCTCAGCCAGGGCACCGCCTACACCTTCCACTTGCGGGCGATGAACGAGGCGGGCAGCGGCGCCGCGTCGTCCATCGCGGCGACGACCCTGCTCGACCTGTCTCCGAGTTTCGGTGACGTGAGCGTGGGCCCTCAGGTCTACACGGAGCACCGCAAGATACCGACTCTCGCCCTTCCGGCGGCGATTGGCGGCGATGGAGAGCTCAGCTACAGCCTGACGCCCGAACCGCCTCCGGGCGTCAGCTTCGATGCCGTGACGCGGGAGTTGGCGGGCGCGCCGAGCGAAGCGCAGCCTGCGGTCAGGTACATCTACTCGGTTGTCGATTCGGATGCGACCGATCCGGACGCGGCAAGCATCAGCTTCACGATCGAGGTCATTGCGGCTCCATCGGAAGGGGAACGCGACTTCCTTCAGCAGACCTTGGCGGAGCTGGCTGGCAACACGCTGTCGAGCGCCCAGGAGACACTCTCGGACCGCTTCGATGCGGCCCCGGGAGGCGGCGGCTCGAGTGCTCATTCCGGGCTGCCGGGCGCGGCAGCCCGCGGCGCCCAGGCAGCCCCGTTTGTCTCGACCGGCGTCGAGCGGAGCGGGGCGGTCGGCACTCGGGCTGGCCTGCGCGCGTCGTCCGGCTCGTCGAGCGGCGTCGTCCATCCGGAACGGCCGAGCTCCTTTGCGCTCGAACTGAACGGCGCCGGCGGCGCCCGAATGGGCGCCGGTCCGCGTTGGACGGTTTGGGGCGGAGGCGATCGACGTCACTTCGATGCCGACGTCGACGGGGGGAGCCTGAACGGTTCGCTCCAGAGCGGCTGGTTCGGCGTTGACGCGAGGACGGCCGGCGGAACGCTGGCAGGCGTCGCGATTTCGCGCGGCAGCGGCAAGATCGATCAGGGCTTCGAGTCTGCCGGCCGGCTGGAGAGCGATCTGACGACGACCTACTTCTACATGCAGCGCGGAACGGACGAGGCGAAGGTCCGTTTCTTCGTCGGCGCCGGCGGCGGCGACCTGGAGCACCAGCCGGTGGATCGGGACTTGGAGCGTGCCGATCTGGAGATGACGCTCGGCTCGTTCGGCGGTAACTGGCAGCTCATGCGGCGTGGCCGTCTGACGATTTCGGCGACTGCGGATGCGGGCATGGTCAACGCGTCGACCGAGGAGGGTCCCCGGAGCGTGGGGATCGCCGGGCTGAAGGCAACGGTGTGGCGGGTGCGCGGCGGCTTCGAGGCCGCGCACGACGGTATGGCGTTGAACGACTCGGACGCACTGCTTGCGCCTCGGTTCACGCTGAACCTGCGGCACGACGGCGGCGATGGGGTGACCGGAACGGGCGTGGAAGTCGGAGGCGGTCTCCGGCTTGCGACGGGTTCTCGCTTCAGCGTGGACGCCGCGGGCAGCGTCTTGACCCTCAACTCCGACAAGGACGAGTGGAGCGCCGGGCTTTCGCTTCAGGTCTCTCCTGACGGCGCCGGCGGCGGACTGTCGCTTTCCCTCGGTCCGCAGTGGGGCGTTCTGCGCAGCGGCGCCCTGTCGGAGGCCGACGTGTTTGGCAGGCGCTACGAAAACGCGAACCGCTTCCGTACTTCGGCGGATCTCTACCTGCGAGCCCGGGCTGGCTACGGCGTCGCACTTGTTCGCGGCGCGCTGACGCCGTTCATCGAGCTGGACTCCTCGCATCGTGAGGATGACTACGCTCGCTACGGCGCTGGTATCGAGTTCTCCTTGGGACGCGGTCTCGCCGCGGCCTTCGTGGGCGAAAAGCGGGAGGCGGCCGGTTTCCCATCGGATACGCGCTATGGAGTCGATCTCCGTTTGACGTTCTGACGACGGTCGTCAGGCGCCGGCGAGGGGACAGACGCATCCTGCGCGACTCGGCGGCGTCTTGGCGCTTCGTGGCAGAATCCGCCGGTCCTTGACGGAGTGAGGTGACTCCTTGACTCGACTGACTGCGTTTCGCCAGGAGGCCCGTTCTTGGGTCGAAGAGAATGCGCCGGAACCGCTCCGTGGTCGAGCGTCGGATCCCGACGCCTGGGCGGCGGGTGGTCGGAAGGCGCCGTTCGTCTATCCGGAGAGCCGCGATTGGCTCGAAGCCGCTTCGAGGCGTGGCTATACCGTGCCGACCTGGCCCCAAGAGTACGGCGGCGCCGGTTTGACGAGGGATGAGGCGGCCATCCTCCACGAGGAGATCGCACGCTTGGGTCTTCCGTTGCCGCTGACCGGCTTCGGCTACAGCATGATCGGGCCGACCCTCCTCGAGCACGGCACGCCAGCGCAGAAAGCGGAGCACCTCCCAAGGATCGCTCGCGGCGAGATCCGCTGGTGTCAGGGCTACTCGGAACCGAACGCGGGATCCGATCTCGCATCGCTGGCAACTCGAGCGGTGCGAGACGGCGACGTGTACGTCATCAGTGGACAGAAGATATGGACATCGGGCGCCGATCTCGCCGACTGGATCTTCATGCTCGTACGCACGAACCCGGACGTCAAGAAGCAGCGGGGGATCACGTTCATTCTGGTCGACATGGACTCGCCAGGAGTCGAAGTCCGTCCGATTCGCCTGATCAGCGGCGCGTCTCCGTTCTGCGAGACGTTCTTTCACGAGGTGAGGACGCCGGTACATCAGGTCGTCGGCGAGGTGAACGGGGGCTGGACCGTGGCGAAGGCACTGCTCGGGCACGAGCGAACGTCGATCGGCGGCATGGGCCGAGGCGGCGCGCGAACCGCCTTGTCGGACTTGGCCGCCGAGTACATCGGCCGGGACGAACGAGGGCGCGTGGACGATGCGGCTCTTCGAGAGCGGATCGTCCAATGGGAAATGGACGCGTTGTCCTACGGCTTGACGATCAGGCGCCACGGCGACGGACTCGAGGCGGGCGATCAGCCCGGCCCGGAGAGTTCGATGTTCAAGTACTACGGCACCGAGTTGAACATGCGTCGCGAAGAGCTCATGCTGTCGATTCGCGGCCCGCAGGCCCTGGGTTGGGAGGGTGCGGGCTTCGAGCCCGCCGAACTCGACCAGACCCGCACGTGGCTCCGCTCGAGGGCAAACAGCATCGAGGGCGGCACGTCGGAGATCCAGCTGAACATCATCGCCAAGCGCGTGCTGGGGTTGCCGGACTGATGGCCGCGCTGGTTCTCACCGCCCCGCAGAAGATGCTTGCCCGTACGGCCGCGGAACTCGTCGAAAAGCACGGCGGCGTCGACCGGCAGCGGCGCCTTCGCGACGAGAACGCAGACGTGTCCTACAGCCCGGACGTATGGTCCGAGATGGCAGACCTCGGCTGGCTCGGCATTCCCCTCGCCGAGGAGCAGGGAGGACTCGGCATGGGGATGGCCGAGACGATTCTGATCACCGAGGCGATGGGCCGGGGGCTTGCGCCCGAGCCGTTTCAGTCGGCGGTCGTTCTATGCGGTGGTCTGCTGGCCGACATCGGCTCCCCCGAGCAGGTCGCCGACTGGCTCGAGCCGCTGATCGGCGGCGAGAAACGACTGGCGCCGGCGCTGTCCGAGGCCGGCAGTCGCTACGGGTTGGACGCCGTCGCAACGCGTGCGGAATCGAACGGCGACGGTTCCTGGACGCTTGACGGCGAGAAGGTCCAGGTCCTTGACGGCGTCGGCGCCGATGGGTTCGTCGTCTCGGCAGAGGCCGTCGACGCGGCCGGCCGCGGCGGCTTGACGCTGTTTCTCGTTCCCGCCGATGCAGCGGGCGTCGAGATCGTGCCGCAGAAGCGCGTGGATTCGCGGAACGCCGCTCTCGTCCGGTTTCGCGCTGTCGAGGTGAGAGCCCAGGAAGTACTCGGCGAAACGAATGGCGGACTCAAGCCGCTAGAGCGAGCAGTCGACCGTGCCACCGTCGCACTCTGCGGCGAGATGTTGGGGATGATGACGGAGGCGTTCGAGCGGACGATCGAGTACCTCAAGTCGCGGAGTCAGTTCGGCGTGCTGATCGGCACCTTCCAGGCGCTGAAGCACCGTGCCGCGAAGATGTTCATTCAGATCGAACTCTCCCGGTCCACCGTGATGGCAGCGGCGCGGGCGCTCGACGAAGCTGGCGACGACGCTGCAGAGCAGGTTGCGAACGCGAAGGCACGCTGCTCCGATGCCCTCATCCTGGTGACGAACGAGGCTCTGCAGATGCACGGCGGCATCGGCATGACGGACGAGCACGATATCGGCCTGTTCATCAAGCGGGCGCGCGCCTGCGAATTCACGTTCGGCGATGCCGCCTTCCATCGGCAGCGCTTCGCTCGGCTACGGGGGTTCTGAGGCCGACGTGAGTCAGCTCGGCGATTGCTGGCGCTAGCCGACGATATGGTTCGGACTCATGCCGGAACAGCCGCCGTCCTTCGCCGCGGTCGTACACATGCCGGTGTAGCACGAGTTGCCGGGGAACCCCTCGGGCCGTAGATCGGCAATCCAACGCTCGACGTTGGCCTGTACCTCGGCGGCATTCTGGCCATGCTCGGTGATCAGGAGCTTCGATAGGCCCCACCAGGCCCGCGCCAGATTGCAGGGGCAACAACAGGTGTACGCCGTGTTGTCCTTGCAGCAAGGCGCCGGAATCGCCGTCAAAGCGGCGCGGCGGATGTCCTCCTCCTCCTGGGAGAGCAGGATGTGCGCGTCGAACGCGATGAGCTGCTCCATCGGCAGGGCCAGCGCCGCCTCGACGCTGTCCGGCGTTTGGAGCTCGGACGCTTTCAGGATGCCGCGCGGCGAGGGCGCTTGCGCGGCGGTCGAGGAGTCGCTGCAGGAGGTGGAAGCGAACAGAGCAAGCAGGCAGAGCGAGGCTTTGAGGCTCGCGCGGCGGAGGCTGTCGACAGGAATGAACATCACGGCGGATGATACTCGATCGGTTACCTGCAACCCGCCATCGTCCCCCGAACCACCCGGTAACCGGCCCAGTGGAACGGATGCGACGCATCGAGTTCCGCTGGCTCGGCGTTCTGTCCGTCTCCGAAGCGAAGTGGTGCGGCAAGGAGTCGCACCTGCGCCGCCTGGAGTGCCTCGGCGGGCGCTCCGGGGTCCTTTGCCAGGTGGCGGTACAACTCCTCGAACAAGCGGGTCGCCGATTCGTCGACGACCGGCCACAACGAGGCGACGGCCGTACCGGCGCCGGCGATGGCGAACGCTTCGATCAGGGGGCCCGGGCCATCGCGGCTGCCCTCGCTCAGGTGGCCGCCGGTGTCGAGGCCCGACAGGACGACGAGCGCTTGACGGTCGAGAGCCGCCTCGAGCTCATCCGCGATCTGAGCTGCAGTGACGCGGACTGGCGGGTCGTCATACCTTGGCGGCGAAAGCAGCAATGCGGAACGTCCAGGGTGTCTCCTGTCGATGAACGCCTCGACCGCAAGATGGAGCACGCGGACATCGTTCCCTCGGATCTCGCGCCAGAGCGCCTGCGGCGTCGCTTCCTCTCCGAAGAGGCGGACGATGGGATGATCCAGTATGCCAACCGCATTCGCTTGGTGACGACGGGCGGCGTGGACTCGCCAGGAGATGCCGCCGTCGCTCATCGACGCGCCGAGCGGCCGCCCGGGGGGCCGGTAGATCGCGTCAGCCGCGACAAGAGCGATCGGCGACGGTTCGCTCGTGTCGGCGGTGTCGCCCGGCTCGGCTTCGGTCGACAGCGCCGGGTCGAGCCAGCAGAGGACCCGGCTTTCCGTCAGGAACCTCCCGTCCGGGTCGATCGAGCGCGGGGCTCGAACGGCCGCGAACGGCAACTCGGTCAGGGGCCCGGCCTCGATGGACAGGACGAGTCGCGAGGCGGTTCGGAGGATGTCGGCGGCCGGGTCGAGCAACAGGCGTCCCAGTTCGTCGCCCAGACGGACGAGGCGTCCGAGCGACGCCGGGGGCCGAAGGACGGCGAGCTCCCGGTACTCCTGAACCAGAGCTTCGAGTTGAGCGGCGTCGGCGCTGAGAGTCCAGGTCGTTCCCGAGGCGCCGGCGCCCTCGAGCTCGGTCACCGTCAGCCGGAGAAAGCCGTTCGCCTCTGTCTCGTAACGGAGTCGAACCGCGTCGTCGGCGAACGTCCGCTGTGCTGCTCCGGCCGTCATCGCGATCAGGGCGGAGCCCCACAACGCGCTTCGGACGCGGCTCGAGTGCCTGGTTTCGACCATCCGACGGATCGTTGTATCAGAGCGTCTGTGCTCGTCCGCGCACGCGTCCTGGTTCGCCGAGGCGTCTGGCGAGTACCATCCTGACTGCCGTGTCCCACGTTCGACTCGACATCGA
Source organism: Candidatus Multivoraceae bacterium (assembly GCA_965219625.1). GTDB lineage: Bacteria > Acidobacteriota > Thermoanaerobaculia > Multivoradales > Multivoraceae > Multivorans. The sequence continues at coordinate 3,650,774 of OZ244782.1, forward strand.
CGACCACGTCGCTCGCATCACCCTGACCCGGAAGGAGAAGGCGAACGCCCTCGACTCCGAGATGGCGGCCGATCTAAGGCGCGCTGTGCTCGAATCGGCTGCCTGCGGCCCTCGCGTAGTCGTCGTCTCGGGCGAGAGACATTTCTGCGGCGGTGCGGACATCCGTGAGATGGAGGGTCTCGATGCTGCGGGCGCCGAGCGGTTCATCCGCGGTCTGCACGAGGCGTTCCTCGCCGTTCGCGAACATCCGGCCCCGGTCGTCGCCGCGGTGCGTGGTGCGGCCCTTGGCGCGGGTCTGGAGCTGCTCGTTTCGTGTGACCTTTCGGTGGCGGCCGAGGATGCGATCTTCGGTCTGCCCGAGCCCCACGTGGGCCTGCCGTCGGTCATCGAGGCGGCACTTCTGCCGGGGCTCATCGGCCTCGGTCGGGCTCGGGAGCTCCTGTTCCTCGGCGATCCGATCGCGGCTGCCGAGGCGGCGCGCATCGGACTGGTGGGCGAGGTCGTTCCGGCGGCCGACCTGGACGCTGCGGTCCATGCGAAGGTCGACCGGCTGTCGAGACACGGTCCCTCAGGATTGTCCGCCCAGAAGAAGCTGATCGCCGATTGGCTCAATCTCCCGCTCGATGAAGCAGTCGAGGCCGGTGTTGCAGCGTTCCGGTCGGTCTACGAGTCCGAGGAACCCAGGAGGGCGATGAAGGAGTTCTGGCGGCGGCGGAATGCCTGAATCAGGGGGCCAGCCACTGCCTGCAGCCGGTCGTCTCGAGCACCGAGTCGAGTTCTTCAGGACCGTTCAGCTCACCGAACTTGGCTCGCAGCGCGGCCAGGGATCTCGCGTGGTATTTCTGCGGCTTCTGCGTCCACTCGCCGCTGGCGAGCTCGACCGTGAACTCCTCGCGGCCTTCCTCGATCGCGACGGCGTTCGCGGCGCTCCAAGGCAGAAACAGCCCGGCCACCTGCCGTTCGAGCAGGGGCGTCAAGGTCGGGGCGAGGGCTGCCCAGCCCTCGAACTCGCCGTTCGCGGCCGGGTCGACCAGGCGTCGGACCCAGGCGACGGTCCGGGGCGCCCGCTCCTCGAGCAGCCGCCTTGGCGTCGGGTCCGTCCAGGCTTGATGTAGCTGGAAGCCCACGCCGAAGTCGCCGAAGGCCGGACGGTCGCCGAACAGATAGTCGCGTCCGTCGAGGTGGGCCTCGATCAGGTCGACGGCGTCGAGAAACGACTGCTCGATCTGCGGGGCGGTCTGTTCGTTCGAGCCAACAAACCAGACGCGGGGCACCATCCGCGCACGCACCTGGGCGGTCATCGCCGCGAGCGCCTCTTCGTCTGCTTCGGCGTTCATGCCCTGCGCAATACGGCGGGCGCCCGAGTCCTGATCCACCGGCCGGGCCCAGCGGTAGTGGAACATCCACTTGTTGCCCCACTCGTCGCCGAACTCTTCGAGCAGGACGGAGACGAAGGCCGCGGTCGGGTCCGGCGGGTGGATCGAGGGCTCGGGGACAGCGGCCTCCATCGCCTCGATGATTGGCGTCGAGTCCTGCATGCCGCGATCGTCCGGCGTGACGACGAGCGGCACGAGGGGAAGCCGCGCGTAGCGCTTGAACTCGTCCTGGTTGGCCGGACTGCGGGGAATCCACTCGTGTGGGATGCCCTTGTATCGGAAGTAGGAGCGGACCTTGATGGAGTACGGGGAGAGTTCTCCGCCGAAGATTCGGTAAGGTCGGGTCATTCGCAGAGGCCTCCTGGAGGGGAGTCGTTGTCGGACGAAGGAGGCTGATCCTAGGAGGATATAGGACCTCGTGGCAACGGCTCTCGACCTGAAACGGTGCTTGCGGACCGTCTTCGGCCACTCGGCCTTCCGTCCCCATCAGGAGGAGGTCTGCCGCCGCACGGCGGCCGGCGCGGACGGATTGGTCGTCATGCCGACCGGGGCCGGCAAGTCTCTGTGCTACCAGCTTCCCGGCTTGCTTCGCGATGGGCCGACACTCGTCTTCTCGCCGCTCATCGCGTTGATGGAGGATCAGACCGCGAAGTTGCGGGTCCTGGGGCTTCGAGCGGAGCGCATCCACTCCGGTCGACCCCGAGCCGAGTCTCGGGCGGCTTGTCGGCGCTACCGCGACGGCGAACTCGACTTTCTTTTCATCGCCCCGGAGCGGCTCGGGGTACCGGGCTTCGTCGAGTTTCTCGAGCGCTGTCGGCCAAGCCTGATCGCGGTCGACGAGGCGCACTGCATTTCGCAATGGGGGCACGACTTTCGGCCGGACTACCGGCTTCTCGGCGGGCGCTTGCCCCGGCTGCGGCCGGCGCCGGTACTCGCACTCACGGCGACCGCCACGCCACGGATCCAGGACGACATCGCGTCACAACTGGGTCTCGAAGGGAGTGAGCGCTACATCTACGGCTTTCGGCGGGACAACCTGGCAGTCGAGGTCGTTCGGAAGCGTACCGGGGCGCGGGCGGCCGTCGTCGCGGAGGCGCTGCGGGAGGACGCGCGTCGTCCGGCGATCGTCTATGCGCCGACCCGCAAGGAGACGGAGGAACTGTCCGTCCGGCTCGACGGCGACCACCCGGCGGCCGCTTACCACGCCGGACTGCCAACCGCTGAGCGCGACCGCGTACAGACCTCCTTCCTTCGAGGAGAGCTCGAGATCGTCGTTGCCACGACCGCGTTCGGCATGGGCATCGACAAGCCGAACATTCGCACCGTGGTCCACACCGCGATGCCGGCGTCGGTCGAGGGGTACTACCAGGAAATCGGCCGGGCGGGTCGAGACGGGGAACCGGCGCGGGCGCTGTTGCTCTATTCCTGGGCCGATCGCCGGACCCAGGAGTTTCTGCATCGGCGCTCCTATCCGCCGCTCGGCGTGCTGGCGAGTCTGTTCGGGCGTCTTGCCGAGGAACCCCTCGCCTACGACGAGTTACGCGGCAGGGTCGATCTGGACGACGACGAGGTCTTCGCCGCGGCGCTCGACCAGCTTCGGATCCATGGCGGCGCGCTCGTCGTAGCGGGTCGTCGGGTGAAGTCTTCGGGTAACGACGGCTGGATGCGGACCTACCGCGCGCAGCGCCGCCACCGGCTCGACCAGATCGACGAGATGACCCGTTTCGCCGACCATCGGGGTTGCCGGATGCTTCGTCTCGTACGGCACTTCGGCGACCGCTCGGACCGCGGCACGCGTTGCGGCGTCTGCGACGTCTGCGCGCCGACGTCATGCCTCGTCCGCCGCTTCCGCTCGCCCCTCCCGGAGGAGGTCGAGGCGATGCAGACGGTTGTCTCGGAGCTTCGTCGGCGCGATGGTCTGGCGACCGGCCGTCTGTTTCAGCAGGTCCGCTCGGTTCACGGCTCGCTCGACCGCGGCGCGTTCGAGGATCTGCTCGGAGCGCTCCGGCAAGCCCGCGTCGTCCTCCTCGAAGAGGACTCCTTCGACAAGGACGGCGAGACGATTCGCTATCAGCGGGCGGGGCTGTCGCCGAGCGGTCGTCGGCGCGGTCTGGACCTGGGTGAACAGATCGTGCTGCCGGACGATCCGCCCGACGACCCGCCGGCGCGTCGGCGTCGAGCGAAGGCGCCCTCGCCGACCGAGGTTTCCGAAGCCGACGCGGACCCGACGATCGTCGCGGCGTTGCGCGGATGGCGGTCCGAGGTCGCCCGCACAAGGCGGCTCCCGGCCTACACTGTGCTGAACAACCGCACGATCCTGGCGGTGGCTGCGGCGCGGCCGGAGAACCGGGGCCAGTTGCTGGCGATTCCTGGCATCGGCCAGACGACGGTCAAGCGCTATGGCGCGGCGGTGCTTCGAATCGTCGCCAACGCGGGAAAGGTCTGAACGGGAAGTGACAGAATCTGCCGCCATGGCTACAACGACGAACGTCTCATCGCAGTGGTTCGGCCACCCGCGCGGCCTCTCCACGCTGTTCTTCACCGAGCTGTGGGAGCGCTTCAGCTACTACGGCATGCGAGCTCTGCTCCTGCTCTACATGACGGACGTCGCGACCGGCGGTCTCGGGTTGACGACCGAGAGGAGCTCGGCGATCTACGGTCTCTACACCTTCGGTGTGTACGCCCTGGCGTTGCCTGGCGGTTGGGTAGCCGATCGGATTCTGGGCCAGAAACGGGCCGTGCTCTGGGGCGGCGTGATCATCGCGCTCGGTCACTACGCGCTCGCCGTACCGACGCTGGCGACCTTCTTCCTGGGGCTCTTCCTCGTCGTCATCGGCACCGGGCTGCTCAAGCCGAACGTCTCGGCGGTCGTCGGCGATCTCTACGTGAAGGACACGGCGGCACGGCGCGACGCCGGGTTCTCCATCTTCTACTCGGGGATCAACATCGGCGCCCTCGCCGGCCCGCTTGTCTGCTCATGGTTGGGCGAGGGCTACAATTGGCATCTGGGCTTCGGCGCCGCCGGCGTCGGGATGACCGCCGCGATCGTCGCCTACCTGCGAGGCCAGAGGCACCTCGAAGGGGCCGGCGATCCCCGCGGACCGGCCGCTGATCCGATTCAGTTGGCGGGCGCGAAGCGCAACCTGATCGCCGGCACCGCGTGCACCGTCGTGCTGGCGGGCATTCTCTGGTGGCTCGGAGCGAGCGGCACGGCGCCGATCACGCTCGTCGGCTTCGCCGACGCGACGGGACTCATCGTCGTCGTGCTGGCGGCGGTCTACTTCGCCTATGTCATCGGCTTCGTCTGCAGCGACGCCGGGGAGAGAAGACGGGTCGGCGCCTGCGCCGTGCTGTTCCTCGGCGCGGCCCTCTTCTGGTCGGGTTTCGAGCAGGCCGGCTCCTCGCTCAACCTGTTCACGCGGGACTACGTGAACCGCGACCTGTTCGGACTCGGCGAGTTGACGGTCGGCTCCCTCCAGGCGATCAACCCCTTCTTCATCATCGTCCTCGCGCCGGTGATGGGCGCCCTCTGGGTCAAGCTCGGGGACCGGAACCCGTCGATCCCGGTCAAGTTCGGCCTCGGCCTCGTCTTGCTCGGCGTCGGGTTCGGCGTTCTCTCATGGGGAGCATCGACGGCCCAGGCAGGCGGCGAACAGGCGGCGATGGCCTGGCTCGTCGTGACCTACTTCTTCCACACGGTCGGCGAACTCTGTCTGAGCCCGGTGGGGCTCTCGAGCATGACGAAGCTCGCGCCGGACCGCCTCGTCTCTCAGATGATGGGCACCTGGTTCATGGGCGCCGCGCTGGGCAACCTGATCGCGGGCCGGGTCGCCGGCTACATCGAGTCCCTGCCGCCGGCCGAGCTGTTCCGGACGGTCGCCCTGATCGTGGCGACCGCCGGCGCCGTGTTCCTCGTCCTGTTCAAGCCGATCAAGTGGCTGTGCGCGGGGGTGAAGTAACCCGGCTCAGTTGATGCCGCGCTCCTTGCCCTCCCAGTAGGGGGCGCGCAACTCGCGCTTGAGGACCTTCATCGCACCGGACAGCGGCAGCGGTTCGGACCGGAACTCGACGGACTTCGGCGCCTTGTAGCCGGCGATCGACTCGCGGGCGTGGCTGATGATCGAGGCCTCCGTACCGTCGTTCACTTCCGCGCCTTCCCTCGGCACGACGATGGCGTGGACCTGCTCGCCCCACACGTCGTGGGGAATGCCGATGACCGCCACCTGGCCGACGACCGGGTGGGTCGAGATCGCGCTCTCGACCTCGGCGGAGTAGACGTTCTCTCCGCCCGAGACGATCATGTCCTTGACCCGGTCGACAAGGAACAGGTAGCCCTCCTCGTCGAGATAGCCGGCGTCGCCGGTGTGGTACCAGCCGCCCCGGAACGCCTCTTCCGTCGCTTCCGGCTTGTTCCAGTACTCCGTCATGTAGTTGCCGCCCTTGGCGCAGACCTCGCCGACCTCGCCCGAGGGGAGGAGGTTCCCTTCCTCGTCCTGGATGGACAGGACGACGCCCGGCACGGCGCGCCCGACCGAGCGCAGGCGGTCGCCGCCGATCTTGTGGTCCTCGGGGTCCAGAACGGTGAGCAGGGAGGAACTCTCGGTCATCCCGTACCCCTGGCCGATCTCCATCTCCGGGAACAGAGCGAGCAAGCGGTCCAGCAGAGCCGCCGGCATCGGCGACGCGCCGTAGGCCAGGTTGCGAACGGACGCGAGCTTCTCCGGCGCGAAGTCCGGGTGGCTCATCATCATGTGGATCATCGTGGGAACCATCGTCGTCGTCGTCACCTCGTACTTCTCGATCAGGGCGATGGCGGCGCCCGGGTCGAACATCGGCATGAGGACGAACTTGCCGCCCATCGTCTGGGTCGCGATGACCGCGACCATCGAGGCGGCGTGGAAGATCGGCGTCTGCAGGAGCGCCGTGCCTTCGGAGAGCTGCGGGAAGCGCATCACGGCGTGGTACGTGTTCAGGATCTCGGCTCGCTGGCTGCAGAGGACGCCCTTCGGCAGACCGGTCGTACCGCCGGTGTACATCAGGACGACGGGGTCTGTCTCTTCCGGTTCGTCCGGCAGCACCGGGTCGCTGCCGGCGACCAGATCCTCGTAGCGTACGTCGTAGGGAGCGTCCGTGTCGTCGTCCGCGTCGCCGATCAGCACCGTCCGCCGGACGGTGCAGTCGTCGCCGGCAAGCTCCATCGCCTGGGCGAAGAGCGGCGCGAACGTCTTGTCGACGAACGCGACTTCGGTACCCGAATCGCGGACGATGTAGTCGAGCTCCTTGCCCGCCAAGCGCAGGTTGAGCGGGTTGATCACGCCGGCGCCGAGATAGGCGGCGTGGTACAGCTCGACGTACTCGTGGCAGTTCAGCGCCATCACCGCGAAGCGGTCGCCGCGGCCGACGCCCAGCTCGCCGCCGAGCGCCGCAGCGAGACGCATCGTGCGGTCTGCGTGTTCGTCGAAGGTCGCGCTGTACCCCCGGTCGACAAGCGACTCCTCGTCGCCCAGGTAGTGCAGGGCGGGCTCGAACAGGCGGTGGAAGATCAGCTCCTTCATCTTTGGCGCGCTCCTTCAGGGCAGTCGTTCGGGCTCAGTTCGCGGACAGGGAGGCGATGACCTCGCGTTGCGTCGCCTCGTCGAGAAAGCGGAGGTTCGGACTCATCCGGTCGACGACTTCGCCATACCGGTCGAGTACGCCACGGGCGAGGTCGCCCGGTTCGCCGACGACGGCGAACGCGTCGAGCATCTCGTCCGTGATGAGAAGGCCCATCTCGTCCCACTGCCCCTGTTTGGACATCCGGTTCAGCTCGAGCTGCAGGTCGCCCCAACCTTCGGAATCGAGCACGGGCCGGTAGGCGGGCGTCGAGCCGTAGAAGGAGATCTGCTTCTTGACCGCCCGCTTCGTCTCCTCGAACGTCTTCTCGTCCTGTCCGGAAACGATGAAGCCGGGGTAGGAGATCTCGAACGTGGAGCGGTCCCGGCCGGCGGCGGCCAGCCCCCGGGCGACGGCAGGGAGAGTCACGTCCCGCATGTAGGACTGGGTCGTGAACGGATGGACGATCAGGCCGTCCGCGACCTCGCCGGCGACCTCCGTCATCAATGGCCCGACGGCGGCCAGGAAGACCCTCGGCGGGCCGTGTTCCGTGTTCGTCGGCGTGAACATCGGCGTCATCAGCGTGTGGGAGTAGAACTCGCCCTGGAAGCGAAGACGCTCTCCCTCGTGCCAGTTCTTCCAGATGGCCCGCATCGCGAGAATGAACTCCCTCATGCGCCGCGCCGGGTGGGACCAGGGCATGCTGAAGCGCTTCGTGATGTGCGGCTTGATCTGCGAGCCGAGGCCGAGGATCAGACGGCCCCGCGAGTAGGCGTTCAGGTCGTGACCGACGTTCGCCAGGTTCATCGGGGTACGGGCGAAGGCGACGGCGATCGAGGTCATCAGCTCGATCTTCTCGCTGTGCTCTGCCGCGAGCAGCAACGGGAAGAACGGATCGTGCGCCGTTTCCGCCGTCATCGCGGCAGCGAAACCCGCATCCTCAAGCTCCTGAATCCGGGCCGGAATCTCCGTCAGGTCGCTGGGGAGTCCACCGTCAACCTTCATCTGTCTCTCCTGGCGTAGCGCATCTGTCCGGGGGGGTGGCGGTCGAGTATAGAGGAGCGTCCGCCTTGCTACGCTTCGCCGTTCGTTCCGCCCGTCAGGACTCTGTTTCACCTCTGAGGGACTCTCATGCATCAGGTGCTTGCCGGCGTTCGCGTCCTGGATTTCGGCCGTTACATCGCCGGACCGTTCTGCGCCGCGCTGTTGGGTGATCTCGGCGCCGAGGTCATTCGGATCGAGAAGGTCCGGGGCAGCGAGGACAGGTACATCGCTCCGGTGACGCGAACCGGGGAAGGCGGCATGTACCTCCAGATGAATCGGAACAAGCGTTCGCTGACCCTGAATCCGATGAAGCCGGCGGGGCGCGAGATCGTCCGTCGGCTCGTCGCGACGGCCGACGTGGTCGTCGCGAACCTGCCGCCGCCGACGCTCCAGGCGATGGCGCTCGACCTGGAGAGTCTGCGCGAGACGAAGGAGGACATCATCCTGACGACGGTCTCCGCCTATGGCCGCGGCGGTCCCTACAGCGACCGGGTCGGGTTCGACGGCATCGGCCAGGTCATGTCCGGGATTGCCTACATGACGGGAGATGCGGACGGGCCACGACGGGCGGCGGCGCCCTTCGTCGACTTCGGCACGGCGCTCTCCTGCGCCTACGGCACGCTCGCGGCGCTGATGGCCCGCGATCAGACGGGGAAGGGGCAGATGGTCGAAGGCGCGCTGCTCAAGACCGCGCTGATGATGGGAAACGCGAACCTGATCGAGCAGGCGGTCATCGAACGGAACCGCCTGCCGACGGGAAATCGCTCGCAGACCTCCGGTCCGGGAGACATCTTCCGGACCGCGGACGGTTGGTTGCTCTGCTCGGTCATCGGTGCGCCGCTGTTTGAGCGCTGGGTCGAGTTGATGGCGGAGGAGGATGCCGCGGGCGAACCTGATGAGGCGATCGACTGGCTGAACGATCCGCGGTTTGCCGACGACCTCTCGCGAGGCGATCACGGCGACGTGATCAGCGAACGGATGGCTGCCTGGTGCGCCTCACGCTCGACGGATCAGGCGGTCAGGGCGCTGAACGCGGCGCGGATTCCCTCCGGGCCGGTCTACTCGATGCAGCAGGCTCTGGATGACCCCCACATCGTGGAGGTCGGGTCGTTCGCTCCTCTCGACTATCCGGGGATGTCCCGGCCGGCGCCGGTGGCGCAACCTTCCGTGCGCCTGACGGAGACTCCGGCGACGATCCGTCGACGCGCGCCCACCCTGGGGGAGCACACGGACGAGATCCTCGGCGATCTCGGCTACAGCAGCGACGAGATCGCCGCATTCCGGGCGGAACGTGTCGTCTAGCAGCCGGCGGCGGGCGTCGGCGCGCGATCGCTCCGGCCTGCCCTTCCCGGTTCGAGGCGCCGGCTTGGCTCTGTTCCTCCCTCTTTGCCTGGCGCCTGTCTTCGGACAGCCGCGGGACCTGCCGCCGCCGAACATCCTCTGGGTCTCGAGCGAAGACAACGGACCGCACCTCGGCGCCTACGGCGACGCGTACGCAACAACCCCGAACCTCGACCGCCTGGCCGCTCGCGGACTCCTTTATCGCAACGTCTGGTCGACCGCGCCCGTCTGCGCGCCGGCGCGCACAGCGATCGTCAGCGGCCTCTACCCGTCCGCGACCGGCGCCCAGCACATGCGGAGTCAGTCCCGGCTGCCGAACGGCTTCCGGTTCTTCCCGCAGGTTCTGCGCGAGGCCGGCTACTACGTGGCGAACAACGCGAAGGAGGACTACAACCTCGAGAAGCCGGGAGGCCAGGGAGCGGTATGGCACGAATCCTCGCGCGAGGCGCACTGGCGGAATCGCCCGCCCGGCGCGCCGTTCTTCGCCGTCTTCAACCATACGGTCACCCACGAGAGCCAGATTCGCCGTCGCCCCCACACTCCTGTCCACGACCCCGCCGGCGTTCGCGTACCGGCCTATCATCCGGACACGCCAGAGGTGCGGCAAGACTGGGCGCAGTACTACGACAAGCTGACGGAGATGGACGCCCAGGTCGGCGAGCGCTTGGCGGAGCTTGAGGCGGCGGGCCTTCAGGAGGACACGATCGTCTTCTACTGGGGCGATCATGGGCCTGGCCTGCCACGCGGCAAGCGCACCGCGCTCGAGACCGGCCTCGGCGTGCCGCTGATCGTCTCGATTCCCGCGAAGTACCACCATCTGGCCCCCGCCGAGTACGAGCCGGGCGGAAGTACGGAGCGCCTCGTCGGCTTCGTCGACTTCGCACCGACGGTCCTCAGCCTCGCGGGCATCGAGCCGCCGGCTCACTTGCAGGGGCGCGCCTTCCTCGGCGAGTACGAGGCGGCGCCGAACGAGTTCCTGTTCGGCTTCGCGGATCGCATGGACGAGCGTTACGACCTGGTGCGGAGCGTTCGCGACGAGCGCTACGTCTACGCCCGGAACTTCCTCGTCGACCGCCCCTACGGACAACGGCTGGCGTACCAGATGCGGACGCCGACCACACGGGTCTGGCTGCGCTTGTTCGAGGAGGGAACGCTGAACGATGCGCAGTCCGCCTTCTGGAGAGAGAAACCGAGCGAGGAACTCTACGACCTGAAGCACGATCCAGACCTCGTGAACAACCTCGCCGCGTCGCCTGACCATGAGACGGAGAGACAGCGGTTGGCCGCGGCGCTCAAGAAACACCTCCTCACGATTCGCGATCTCGGGTTCCTTCCCGAGAGTGAGATGCACCGCCGGGCGGCGGCGATGGACGCGTCGCCCTGGGCTTATGGCCAGGGCGCCTACCAGGTGGAACGGGCGCTCGCCGCGGCCGAACTCGCCTCGGACCGTTCGGCGTGGGGGAGGCCGGCCATCGAACGGCTGACCCGCATGCTCGGCGACCCGGACTCCGCAGTCCGCGCGTGGGCGGCCGCAGGCTTACGCGCGCGAGGTGTCGAGGCGGTGCGGACTGCCCGTTCCGAGCTGCGCGCGGCGCTCCTCGATCCGTCGCCGCCGGTTCGCATTCACGCCGCCGAAGCTCTGGGCCGCTTCGGGGACGAAGCCGACCTGAGGCCGGCGGTCGAGGCGCTGCTGGCCTCCGCGTCGATCACGGAGAACGACGTCTTCGACGCCCTGCTGGCTCTGAATGCGCTGGACTACCTCGACCCGGCGGTCCTCAGCGGAACGGACGATGCGGCGGGCAGCTGGCGGCGGCGCCTCCGCGCCCTGCCAGTAGAACGCGAGGGTCTTGACCGTCGCTTCGAGGCGTACGTGCCGCAACTCCTCAAGGCGATCTGGCTCGATCTTCCAGACCGTTGAGCCGTGGCCGGTTCCGGCGGCGAACGCCTGGATCGGCGGAGAGCAGTTGCTTCGGCTGCCGGGTCGCTCATGCCTGCGGGGCGTCAAGCAGGGGGCTTTGTACCTTCGATCCCGGCAAGCTCGGCGCGGACATGGTCCAGCAGTTCGGCCACGAGGACGATGGCTGCATCGCGGTCGATCGATTCGACGGACTCATCCACACCCTGATAGCGAAACTCCACGGCGTAGGGCGTGTATGCGACGAGGTCCTGAAAACGATCGAGATCCTCGGCGGGAGCGCCGCAGGCGGCGAGTTGCTCGAGGAGTTCTCCAAGATCGTGGGTCAGTGCGTAGATCCCTCCGCGTGTCGCGATCCAGGCCTTGAACGCCTTCTCCGCGGCCTGCTGGAAGTGGAAGCCGAAGACCTCCTCCGAGACTCTCAGCGGATCGCGCATCGCGTCCAGCGCCGAAGCGTCTCGCGCCGCCGAATCGAGCATCATCCTTGCGCACTTCGGATCGCCCATCAGGCGCCTTCCTCTGCCTTCGCGCTCGCCGCGCCGCTTCTTCGAGCGTCGTCGCCGGACGTCCGCCGGTAGAGCACCCTTCCTTCACGGAGCGCCCTTGCCAGCACATGGTTCAGCGAGTCATGCCAGTACTCCACGTCCTCCTTCGAGAAGACGAGAACGTCCTTCGGCACTCGGAATTTGCGGACCGCCCGCGCGAGCCGCAGCATCTCCTTGTGGCGGCTCCGCTCCGGCCCGAAGGGCGCCGCCTCGATGACGAGCAGATCGACGTCCGATCCCGGCCGCTCCTCGCCCCGGCCGCGCGAGCCGAAGAGAATGACCTGCTCGGGGTCCACCTCGTCGACGATCGCTTGCGTCATCCGCTCGAGGAGCTCCGGGGTGACCGTGTCCACGGCTGCCGCCAGACGGTGGCCGTGCGTCGTCGGCGGCTCGGCAGGGCCGGATGTGCGCGGTGTCCTTGTCGTCACGGTCCATCCTCGCTCTGCCGTTCGTGCTCGGCCAGCAGGTAGCCGCTGTACTCTCCGGTGAGATCAGAGAGGTCCAGCACGAAGCCGTGCGCCACGCCGACCTTCTCCGGCAGCACGTCGCGCAAGTGGCTTCGGAAGATGCGTTCGATCGCCGCGCCCTTCTCGCCAGGGTGGGGCAGGACCTCGCGAGCCTGGAGGATGGCCTCGGTGATCCTCGCCTGGCTGCCGGAGAGCATCCGGCGGTAGGGGGTCAGCTCAGCCACCGTCTGCGTTCGGCGGCCAGCCGAATGGCAGATCCTCCGGCACGACCTTGACCTCCGTCGAGAACTGGAACGGCGCCTCGCCCGGTCCGGGGAACGCGAACTCCAGGTAGAAGGCGCTCCAGCCCTCTTCCGGCGCGTCGACGGCGCCGGTCCATCTGCCGTCGTCGCCGGCCTCGACCTCGGTGCTCGTCCACGTTCGGCCGATCGTGTCGACGCGGAAGTCTCGCGCCTCCGGGTTCGTCGCTTGCCAGAGGAGCACCTGGCTTGGCTCGATGCCGTTCGCGACCCAGGCGGTGATCGCTCCGCCGCCGGCGTCGTCCGTTGCGATCGACCAGTCGACATCCGGACGCTCCACGCCTTCGAGGATCGCCTGGTAGAAGGCGAGGAAGCCAACCGCGGCGTCGCTGCCGCCCAGGGAGTGCTCCGTATTCGGCACGTAGCGCAGGTGCTTCTCGCCGAGCAGGTCGTCGAAGTAGAACTGGGCCGAGTCGGGCAGGAAGAACTGATCCCCGGTCGCGTTGATCAGATACTTCGGCATCTGGAGCTTGTCGAGATGGTTGTACGGCTCGACGATCTGCTGGAGCTCCAGGTAGCGGGGGTCGCCGAACCACTCCATGATTCCCTCCCGCTCGTAGTCGCCGACGGCCGGGGCCCAGAAGCCGTAGACCTGCCAGTGGTGCTCGAAGGAACGCTCGACGTTCAGCAGATCGATGACGATCGGCGCGATGGCCGCGACCCGGTCGTCGACCATTCCGGTGGTCCATGTCGTCCAACCGCGCTTCGAACCGCCGGCGACGACGAACCGGTTCACCTCGGCGCCGCCGCCTTCCTCGGTTGCGGCGAACGCAGTCATCGTGTCCATCGCGCGCACCGCCGCCTTCGTCATCGGCAGCCGCGCCAACCAGATGGGATCTTCGCCTTGCAGGAACTTGTCCCAGCCGTAGGCGATCAGCTCGTCCTCGACCCGCGGGCCGTAGTCGTCGCCGACGAAGGTCAAGGGCTGGTTGGGAACCATGCGAAGCTCCGCCGCGAAGGAACCCGTGGCCAGGGCGGGTTGGAGCGTCAGCGGGTTCGCCTGTTCCGGCGGGTCGCCGCCGTTCCTTCCGCCGGAAATGTAGAGGAAGGCGTGGTCGCTCGTCACCTCGTCGGGTTCCACGAGCATCAGCCAGTGGGTCCAGAGCGGGCGGTCGACTTCCGCTTCGGTGAGCCAGGTCTGGCTGGTCATCTCGATCGTGTGAAGGGTGTAGCCGTCGCCGTCCTGGCTGGCGACGACTTCCCAGCCGTAGGCCGGGTCCGGGGCCTCCACATACTCCTGGAGGATGTCGTTCGAGCCGGCGCCGGCTTCAGCCATGGCGGCTGGATCGTCGGTTCCCGAGCCGACCTCGATCCGGCAGGCGGCAAGGAGGAGGAGCAGGCCTGCCACCGCGAGTCTTCGAGCGTCGCGATGGCGGGTCGCAGCTGCGGTAGAGGCTCGGTAGAGGCCTTGGGCGGAGTCGGTGTTCGTCGTCATGGCGTTTCTCCCGTGATGAGTCGCGCGTTCCGAAGCATCGTGGCGTCGAGAAGGGTCAGAAGACACGTGGTTCGAAGTTCCGCTGGTTGAGGATGCTGGCGCTGGCGCCGGTGGCCCGGATGACGAAGAGGCCTTGGCGTTCCGCATGCCTCGCTGCCGAGGCGTCCGCCCGGATGTAAGCCATCGCGCCGTAGACGGGACGGTCCACGGACCAGGAGAACCAATCGTCCAGGCGCGAGATCTTGTCCAGGAACCTCTTGACGTCCTTGGGCCGAAGGGTCGTCTTCACTTCGACGACGACGATCTCCTCGCCGTTCCTGGCGACGATGTCCAGCTCGCATTGCCGGCCGTTCCGAGTGGCGGTCAGACGTTGCGCCGTCTCCGTGACGTCGACGCCTCGTTGGCGGAGCAGGGGAACGAGGTCTCCCTCGACGAGGCTCTCGACCAGCTTTCCCCACTGCGTCGTGAACAGATCCTCCGCCGCCTTGAGCCGCCGGTCGGTTTCCTTCATCTGGACGGAGGTCTCCCTGACCAGCCGACCGGTCTCCTGGAGTTCCTGTTGGATCTCCTTGTGCCTCCGGGCGGAGTCCTTCTGCCAGCGGGCAGCGTCTTTCTGCCAGCGGGCAGCGTCTTCCTGCCAGCGGGCGGCGTCCTCCAGATTCGAGCGAACCTCGTCCAGGGTCGTGGGCGAACTTCCGCCGCCATCTTCCTGCATGTTCATATTCGTCACGTTTCCTCCTTTCGAGGCGCCTCGAAGGAGAGCGAAGTTCGCTGGCAAAGGGCTCGGGCCGCGGCGGAACGGGGTTCCGCGCGCTGCGCGGCGGCGAAGATGCTAACCCAGGCCGGTGCGCGGGACGAATACCCTCGATCCCCATGCCTTTCCGGTCGGGTGGCGCGGGGCCGACGTGTCCGCGCCTCGCACGGCCGAAGGCCGCGCCTCCTCCCGCTCAGATCGCTCCCGCTGCCCGCAACGCGTCGATCCGATCGTCGGCGAATCCCCAGTCGGCGAGGACGGCGTCGCTATGCTCTCCGGCCTTCGGTGGGGGGCCCTGGACTGCGGTCGGCGTGCGGCTGAAGCGGGGCGCCGGGGCCGGCTGGGGGACCCCGTCGACTTCGACGAAGGTCTCTCGCGACTCGTTGTGCGGATGCGCGATCGCTTCGCCGATGCGGAGAACGGGCGCGAAGCAGACGTCGCTGCCCTCCATCGTCTCGCACCACTCGTCGCGCGTCTTCGTGCGGAAGACCTCGGCGAGCTTCGCCTTGAGTTCGGGCCAGCGGTCCCGGTTCTGGAGGTGGCCCTCCCACTCGGCGCCGTCCAGCCCGGTCTTCTCGAGCAGAAGAGAGTAGAACTGCGGCTCGATGGAGCCGATGGAGACGTACTCGCCGTCCGCGCACTCGTACGTGTCGTAGAAGTGGGCGCCGCTGTCCAGCATGTTCGAACCGCGTTCGTCCGTCCACGCGCCGGCGCCGTGCATGCCGACGACGGCGGCCAGCAAGAGTGCCGAACCGTCCGTCATCGCCGCGTCGACGACCTGGCCCTTGCCGGAGGTCTGCGCCTCGAGAAGGCCCGCCACGATGCCCAGGGCGAGGAGCATGCCCCCGCCTCCGAAATCGCCGACGAGATTCAAGGGCGGAACCGGTTTCTCGCCCCGATTGCCGATCGAGTGGAGAACGCCGGACAGGGCGATGTAGTTGATGTCGTGGCCGGCGGCGTGGGCGATCGTGCCGCTCTGGCCCCAGCCGGTCATCCGGCCGAAGACGAGCTTCGGATTCCGCTCGAGACACACGTCTGGACCGAGCCCGAGGCGTTCCATGACGCCTGGGCGGAAGCCCTCGATCAGGCCGTCCGCCTGTTCGACCATGTCGAGCACCGCTGCCGTCGCTTCGGGACGCTTCAGGTCCATCGCCAGGGACCGACGCCCGCGGTTCAGCACGTCGAACTTCGACCCGCGGCCCGCGTAGGCCAACCTGTCGATGCGCACGACCTCGGCGCCCAGGTCGGACAACACCATCGCGCAGAACGGCCCCGGGCCGATGCCGGCGACCTCGAGAATGCGGTAGCCGTCGAGTGGTCCCATGTTCCGGTGCTCCAGGTGAGTGTCCGTTCGGCGTCAGCCTGGCGAGTATAGGAGAACGTCGGCTGGTCGCTGCCGTAGAATCCCGGCGCTCGCGAGCAACCGAAACGTCTACTTGAACTCAGAGAGTCGCCGCGCTTGCGCCGCGGCCGGGGGGCCTCGAACGATGCAGCGATACGGAATGACAGTTCCCTTCGGCCTGCCCTTGGCGGAGCAGGAAGAGCTGGTCAAGGAAATGGTCGACCTCGGCTACACCGATTTCTGGTCCTCCGAGTCGAACGGCAGCGACGGGTTCACGCCGCTCGTTCAGGCGTCCATCTGGGCGCCGACCGCGCGGTTGGGGATTGCGATCATACCGGCGTACACGCGGGGGCCGGCGTTGATGGCGATGACGGTCGGCGCGATGGCCGAGGCGGCGCCGGGACGCTTCGTCATGGGCATCGGCACCTCGTCCAACGTGATCGTCGAACGGTGGAACGACATCCCCTTCGAGCGGCCGTACTACAAGACGCGGGACATGGTGCGCTTCCTCAAGAAGGCGCTGACCGGCGACCGCATCGACGAGGAGTTCGAGACCTTCAGCGTACGCGGTTTCCGCATGGGCCGCCCGCTCGAGGAGTGCCCGCCGATTCTCGTCGCGGCGCTTCGCCAGGGCATGCTGCGGATGGCCGGCCGCGAAGGGGACGGGGCGATTCTCAACTGGCTTTCGCCGGACGACGTGAAGACGGTCGTCCCCTACGTCCACGAGGCTGGTCCCGGCAAGGAGATCGCGGCACGCATCTTCGTTCTGCCAACCGAGGACAAGGAGGTGATCGACGTCGTCGGCAGGCGCTCGATGGCCGCCTATCTGAACGTGCCCGTCTATGCGGCCTTCCACGACTGGCTCGGGCGCCGGGACGTCCTCGGCCCGATGTGGGACGCCTGGGCCGCCGGCGACCGGAAGAAGGCTCTCGACGTCATACCGGAAGAGGCCCTCCACGACATCCTGATCATCGGCTCGCCCGGCAAGTGCCGCGAACGGATCCAGGAGTACATCGAGGCGGGAGTCCACACCCCGGCGCTCCAGATCATGCACCCGGGCGAGGACCTGCGGGCAACCATTCGCGCGCTCGCGCCGTAGGGGCCGGATGAACCCGAAGTTCTTCGAACAGCCGATCCTGAACTCCCCGTACGAGGCGCCGGCGCGCCACTGGGAGCTTGAGAAGATGGTCGAGCGACTTGCAAAGGTCGAGCCTGGCGCGTAGCAGGCTCGGCTTCGGGAGGGCACGTTTGGCAGACTACGGGAGATGATCACCGGAGCGAAGGCCTCTCGTCGGGTGCAAACCGGGGAGGCCGGAGCGCCTGTCGGCGGCGCCGATCTCGAGGAGATCACTGCGCGGGTTCGCGCCGGCGACTCGGCGATGAGACGCGATGACCTACTCGCGGTTCTCCGGGCCCACCTGCCAGTGTTTGTCGAGCGCTTCGACCTCGAGCGTCTCGCCCTCTTCGGCTCGGTGGCCCGCGACCAGGCGGAGCAGAGCAGCGATCTGGATCTCCTTGTGGAGTTCACGGGAGAGAAGTCGCGTTCCAAGTCCTACTTCGGCCTCATGTTCTACCTGGAGGACCTTCTCGAACGCGAGATCGATCTGGTCACGGAACCGGCGTTCAGGCGCGAGTTCCGGCCGTACGTCGAGAGCGAGGCGATCCGTGTCTGAGGACAGGCCGAAGCGGGAATGGCGGTGCTTTGCTCACGATATGATCGAGTGTTGCGATCGGATTCTCGAAGAGACAGCCGGGCTCGACCGGGATTCGCTCGTCGCGGATCGCCTTCGGTACGAGAGCGTCCGCTACAACCTGATCGTTCTGGGGGAAGCCGCGACGAAGGTCCCGGCCGAGATTCGCGGGCGCCATCCCGAAGTGTCATGGCGCGAGATCGTTGCGACGCGGAATCGCCTGATTCAGGGCTATCCGGGCGTGGATTCGAGCGTCGTCTGGCAGACCGCGGCGACGGACGTGGGTCCTCTTCGGGCGGCGCTCGGGAAGCTCCTCGAAGAGGAACCGCGATGACGAGGGACTGTCTTTCGACGGGAGGCGACTGACTCGATGCCCGGAAGCCGCCGCCCCAAGACTCCCAAGCGGGTGGAGTCCTTTCGTCACGACGAGGCGAAACGCCCGAATCTGCCCTCGGCCGAGCACCAGTCCGTCATGTCGGCGGAGGACCAGGCGCCGATTCGCCGGGCGATCAAGCGTCGGAACCGGGATCTCGACCCGCAGCTCGTCTGGCGAGGCAAGAACGACGACGAGGCGTTCGACGTTCAGGCGCCACCGCTGTTCATCCAGGAGAAGGTCCACCCGAAGGCGCTGATCGACGACTTGAGGCGCGTTACGGCCGAGAGCGGGCCTGCGGAACCGCAGGTGGAGATGTGGGACGACTTCAACGGTTTGCCTTCGGCCGAAGCGCGGACCGAGTTCTACGCGCACGAGGCGAACTGGTCGAACCGGATGATCCTCGGCGATTCGCTCCAGGTGATGGCTTCCCTGGCCGACCGCGAGGGTCTGCGCGGCAAGGTCCAGTCCATCTACATCGACCCGCCGTACGGCATCAAGTTCAACTCGAACTTCCAGTGGTCGACGACGAGCCACGACGTGACGGACGGCAAGGCGGACCACATCACGCGGGAGCCGGAACAGGTGAAGGCATTCCGGGATACCTGGCGGGACGGCATCCACTCCTACCTGAGCTACCTGCGGGACCGGCTCCTCATCGCACGGGAACTCCTGACGGAGAGCGGCTCCGTGTTCGTCCAGATCGGCGACGAGAACGTCCACCGCGTGCGTGCGGTGATGGACGAGGTGTTCGGGGAGGAGAACTTTGTCGGCCAGATAGCGTTCAGCAAAACGACGGGCTTTTCGGGCAGGTTTCTGTCGCAGGTAACGGACACACTCGTCTGGTATGCGAGGCGAGTCGACTACCTCAAGTATCGGAGTCTCTGGCGGGAGAAGCGGCCCGGCGATCCCGGCGCACTCAAGTACCGACCTTTGAGCACGTTTTCCCAGGCGAGTTCGTTCGACTACGCGCCGACACGCCTTGCGACGTCAGCTGATCTGACGTCGCAAGGCGCGTCGGCGCTGGACGAGTCGATCCGTCTTCACGGCCACCTTTATCCTCCAAAGAGCGGGCTGCACTGGAAAACTAAGTCGGAGGGCCTACGTCGTCTCGCAGCAGCTTCGAGGCTGTTTCGGGAGGGATCGTCGGTCAGGTATCTCCGGTTCCTAGACGACTTCTCGATCTTCCCGATCAGTAACGTGTGGGAGGACATCGGCGGTGTTCAAAGCCGAACCGATCCGAAGGTCTACGTTGTGCAGACGGCGACCGAGGCAGTCAAGCGCTGCCTCCTGATGACAACCGACCCCGGCGATCTCGTCCTCGACCCGACCTGCGGCGCCGGCACGACCGCCTACGTCGCCGAGCAGTGGGGCCGGCGCTGGATCACGATCGACACGTCTCGCGTGGCCCTCGCCCTGGCCCGCGCCCGGATCATGGGCGCGCGCTACCCGTACTACCTGTTGGCCGACAGCGCGGAGGGCCAGAAGAAGGAAGCGGAGATCACGCGAACGCCGCCGAAGCACGCGGCGACCTACGGCCGCTTGCGCCAGGGCTTCGTCTACCGGCGGGTGCCGCACATCACGTTGAAGGCGATCGCGAACAACGCGGAGATCGACGTGATCTGGGAGCAGAAGCAGCCAGCGGTGGAGGCGGCGCTCGTGGAACTCAACCAGGCTCTGCAGCTTGGCGCCGTGCGGGGCGGTCGCGACGCTTTGGCCGCGGCCAAAGCTGCCGCTGGCGAGGTCGGGAGAACGAACGCGGCCGGCGCGGGCGTTCGATTCGTCGTCGAGGCGGGGCGCGCAAGGGGGAGACGGTCGAGTTCGCCGGCCCGGCGGGTACCGTGGCGCTCCCTTCCGGCGAAGAGGCGCCAAGGAACGGCCTGCTCGAGTGGGAAGTGCCGCGGGACTACCCGAGTGAGGGCGCAGACGCCTGGCCACCCGAAGCGCGCGGCGCCTTCGACGCATTCTGGGATGCCCGGATCGCCCGCCAGAGGGAGATCGACGGGTCGATCGCCGCCCAGGCGGAGTTCGAGTACCTCTACGATCAGCCCTACGAGGACAATTCGAAGGTCCGCGTCGCGGGTCCGTTCACGGTCGAGTCCCTTGCGCCGCATCGCGCCCTGCTCGTCGATGAGGACGAGAATCTGGTGGATACCGTCGGCGAGGCCCGGAAGCGGAACGGCGCCGGCCAGGACTTCGCCGGAATGATCCTCGAGCAGCTCCGAACCGCCGGTGTCCAGCAGGCGCACCGGGAAGACCGGATCGAGTTCACCTCGCTCCGACCCTGGCCCGGCCGGATGATCGCGGCCGAGGGCTCCTACGTCGAGGGCGAGAGCGAAAAAGATCGCCGCGCGGGCATTCTCGTCGGTCCTGAATTCGGCAGCGTGTCGCGGGCCGACCTGGTCGAAGCGGCCCGCGAAGCCGCCGAGGCCGGCTTTGACGTGGTCGTCTCGTGCGCGTTCAGCTATGACGCGCACGCCTCGGAGTTCAACGGGCTCGGCAAGATTCCAGTGCTCAAGGCGCGGATGAACGCGGACCTCCACATGGCCGAGGAACTGAAGAACACCGGCACGGGGAACCTCTTCGTCATCTTCGGCGAGCCGGACATCGACATCCTGCCCGTCTCGGCCGCGAACGGCGCCCCGTCCTCACGAGACGCCCGCCAGTTCCAGGTCAAGCTGAACGGCGTCGACGTCTTCGATCCTGCAACCGGCAAGGTCCGCAGCGACTCGGCCTCGGGCATCGCCTGCTGGTTCATCGACACGGACTACGACGGCGAGAGCTTCTTCGTCCGCCACGCCTACTTCCTCGGCGCGAACGACCCGTACAAGTCGCTGAAGACCACGCTGAAAGCCGAGATCGACCGGGAAGCCTGGGACAGCCTCCACAGCGACGTCTCCCGCCCCTTCGACCGCCCCGGCTCCGGCCGGGTCGCCGTCAAGGTGATCAACCACCTCGGGGACGAGGTGATGAAGGTGTTCCGGGTCCCGAAGACGCGGTGATTCCCGGCGCCCTGGGCGGTCCAGGCGGCGGTAGGGTAGGCGAGGTCAGACTGGGCGGGTCGCCGCTCGGAAGGTAACGAACAGTGCCTGTCAACGAGCTCCACAGCATCACGATCCAGGGCTTTCGGAGCATCCGGGCTGTGGGCGGGGAGACGTGGTCGGAGCAACGGGACATGCCGAACTTCACGCTCCGGAACCACCTTCGTCTCCGCCCGATGAACGTCCTGATCGGGGCGAACGGTTCGGGGAAGTCGAGTTTCCTCGAGGTGTTCAGCTTCCTCCGCTCGGTGCTTGACGGCCGGTTGGCCAAGTACGTGGAACTGCACGGCGGTGCGGATCGGATCCTCCACTTCGGTCGGCGAAGAACGCCGGAGCTGACGATCGAAATCTGGTTTGAACTCGACGAACCGGATTGGTTCACCGGCTATGGGATCACCCTGGCGCCTACGGACGCGGACAGGCTGATCAGTGTTCGTGAGACCAAGCTGCTCTGGAACCCGCCCGAATACAAGCATCCCTTCGACGCAGATTTCGCCCCGGAAGGCGCCGCCCCGTCCGGCGTGCGCCCGACGACGTCGCGTGGTACGCCAAAGGCGCGAACTGGCGAGGCGGAGATCAGCGTGGACCTCGAGCCTGAGGGCGAACAGATCGAACATGGGTCGAAGTGGCACTTGGCCTGGAACCTCCGCCAGGGACTGCGGAGTTGGCGGTGCTTCCAGTTCCATGACACGAGCCGCGACTCGCCGATGAAGAGGACCTGCGATGTGCACGACAACCGGTTTCTCCGCGAGGACGGAGCGAACCTGGCGGCCTACCTCTACAGACTGCGTAAGACGGACGCCGCGAGCTACGCGACGATCTGCCGGACAGTTCGCCTCGCTGCCCCCTTCTTCGAGGATTTCCAGCTCGAACCGCTGGCCCTGAATGCCGAGAAGATACGGCTCGAGTGGCGGCACCGTGGTTCGGAGGACTACTTCGATGCGTCTTCGCTCTCGGATGGCACGCTCCGGTTCATCGCGTTGACGACGCTTCTCATGCAGCCCGTCGAACTTCGACCCCAGGTCATCCTCATCGACGAACCCGAGCTCGGCCTCCACCCTTACGCGATCGGACTCCTCGCCTCGATGATCCGCTCCGCCTCCGTGGAGACGCAGGTCGTCGTGGCCACCCAGTCGCCCATTCTCCTGGATCACTTCGAGCCGGAGGACGTGCTCGTCGCGGGAAGAACGAACGAGGAAACGACGCTGCGACGCCTGGAGGCGGCGCCGCTCAAGGAGTGGCTCGAGGACTACAGCCTGGGCGAGCTCTGGGAGAAGAACGAACTCGGCGGCCGTCCTGGAAGCGAGTAGTGCCGCGGCTGCTGCTCCACGTGGAGGGTCAGACGGAGGAGACCTTCGTCAACGAAGTGCTTCAAGACCATCTGGTCTCCCGAGGGTACTCCTCCGTCAGCGCCCGGCGCTTGGGTAAGGCGCGTCAGCGAAGCGAGAGGGGAGGCGTCCCTCCGTGGAAGATAGCCCTGCGCGACATTCGGAATCACCTCCGGGAGGACTCCGACTGCATCGCGGGAACTCTGGTGGACTACTACGGCCTGCCCGCCGACGGCGAAGGCGCTTGGCCCGGGCGCGTCGAGGCATCGCGCATCTCCGGGACGGTCGAAGAGCGGGTTGAGGCAGTCGAACGCTCCCTGGCCGCAGCCGTACAGGAGGCGATGGGCGGCTCCTTCAACCCGCGTCGTTTCGTGCCGTACGTGATGATGCACGAGTTCGAGGCGATGCTCTTCAGCGACTGTCGCAGCTTCAGTCGCGCGATCGGGGAGCCGGAACTGTGCGGTGAACTTCAGGCCATCCGCGAGTCCTTCGACACGCCCGAGGAGATTGACGACAGCCGGGAGACGGCGCCGTCGAAGCGAATCTGCAGCCTGTTTCCGGAGTACCAGAAGCCGCAGATGGGCACGCTGGGCGTCTTGGAAATCGGCCTGGAGAAGATCCGGGCGGAATGCCCACACTTCCACCGCTGGCTCGAGCGGCTGGAGGAGCGCTCTCTGCCAAGGTAGGTGACGCAGCGGATAGCGCCGCCAGACGGGTCGCAGGCTGACTCCAGGCGACGCCAGCCACGCGCGCCAGGGGACTGGCGTAAGCTGGCCACTGCACCGCGGCCGGATGAGTCGACGTCGTTCTCGTGCCGGCCTGATTCAAGGAGTGATTCGCATGGCTCTCAGCACCTATCTCACTTTCGGCGGCAACTGTCGGGAGGCGTTCGAGTTCTACCGGTCCGTCTTCGGCGGCGAGCTCTTGGACTTCACGACCTTCGGCGAAGGTCCAGAGGGGCTGCCGCTTGCCGAGGGCCAGGAGGATCAGGTGATGCACGTGTCCCTGCCGGTCGGCGACAGCGTGCTGATGGGGAGCGACAGCACGACGTTCGGGCCGCCGCTTCAAGTCGGCAACAACTTTTCCATTTCGGTCGACGCGGAGAGCAGAGAGCACGCGGACGAACTCCAGGCGAAGCTCTCGGCCGGCGGCGTGGTGACGCTGCCGATGGAGGATCAGTTCTGGGGCGCCTACTTTGGCATGTGCACGGACCGCTTCGGGATCAACTGGATGCTGGTGTACGCACCGCCGCAGGAGTAGCGGCCCGGGGCCTGCCGTTCACGTGAGGCTGTCTGTCGGTATCGCGGCGTACGTCGCGCTGTGGCTCGCCGTTCCGCCGCTCCGGGCGGATGATCCGAACCCCGGGCGGAACCGGGTGGCGACGGCCCGGAACCTGCCGGTTACCTGGGACGTCGTGTCGGGGAAAGGCGTTCTGTGGTCGGCCGCGCTCGGTACGGTGACCTACGGCGGCCCGACGATTGCCGACGACCTGATCGTCGTCGGCACGAACAACGAGCGGCCTCGGGATGAGACGGCGACCGGCGACCGGGGCGTCGTCATGGCCTTTGATCGTCGGGACGGCAGCTTTCGTTGGCAGATCACGCACTCGAAACTCGAGACGGGGGACGCGAACGACTGGCCGCTTCAGGGGGTCTGCTCCACGCCCTCGTTCGATGGCGAGCGGCTGTACTACGTCTCGAACCGGGGCGAGCTCGTCGCGGCGGACACGGACGGCGCGGTCGAGTGGTCGTTCGACATGGTCGGAGAGTGGGGCGTCTTCCCCAAGCACATGGCCGCGTCGACGCCTCTCGTCGTCGGGGATCTGGTGTTCGCTTCGACGAGCAACGGGGTGACGGACGACGGCCGCGTGCCGGCGCCGGAGGCGCCGAGCTTCGCGGCGTTCGAGCGCGCGACGGGCCGGCCGGTGTGGCATGACGGGAGCCCGGGCGCCGGGCTGATCGACGGCCAGTGGGGGAGTCCCTCGTACGGCAGGGTGGGCGATCGGGAACAGGTCGTCTTCCCGGGCGGAGACGGTTGGCTCCATGCCTTCGAGCCGGCGACCGGGCGCCGCCTCTGGCGCTTCGACGGGAACTCGCTGCTTGCCGGCGGCAGGTCGGTCGGCGCCGACTCGCGGCACGTCTTCGTCGCCACCCCGGCGCTTCTTGGCGGCAGCGTCTACATCGGGGCGGGTCGGGACCCGGAAGCCTCGCTCAGGGCGGGCGTTCTCTGGTCCATCGACGCGGGAGGCAGCGGCGATGTCACGTCGAGCCACGTTCGCTGGCGCTTCGAGGATGCCGACCTCGGGCGCGCGATCGCCACCGTGGCGGTGGACGAGGGCGTCGTCCATGCGGCGGATCTGAACGGCTTCCTCTTCGCGCTCGACGCGAGGAGCGGCGAGAAGCTGTGGGTCTACGACGCGCTCGCCCCGTTCTGGAGTTCGCCGCTCGTCGCCGACGGGAAGGTCTACGCCGCAGACACGGAGGGCGACGTCACGGTACTGAGGAGCGGTCGAACGCTCGAAGTACTCGCCGAGAACACGATGCCGGGGCCGGTGTACACTTCGCCCGCCACGGATGGCTCCGTCGTCTTTCTGGCGACGAGCGACACCCTCTACGCGCTGACCGCTCGGGGTTCCGGCGACGGCGCGGACGCTTGACAGCTCACGGATCGAAGCTCATGAAGACCCGAACTCTCCCGCCTCTCCCCAGCTGCGCCCTCGCAGTTCTTCTGACGACCGGTGGAGCGGCGGCGAACGAGCCGCCCGCCATGTTCGGCAACACGCCGGCCCGGAACATGGTGTCGGACGCCGTCAACCTGCCGACGGAATGGGACGTCGGCAGCGGCGAGAACATCCTCTGGCGCGCGAAGGTCGGCTCGCAGACGTATGCCGGCCCGGTCGTGCGGGACGGCCGTGTCTTCGTCGGCACGAACAACGAGGGGCTTCGCCGGCCCGGCATCGAGGGCGACAAGGGCGTGCTCATCGCGCTGGACAAGGAGACAGGCGATCTTCTGTGGCAGGCGACTCACGACAAGCTCGGCGCGGGCCGGGTGAACGACTGGCCGCTCCAGGGAATCTGCTCCACGCCCTACGTGGAGGACGACCGGGTCTACTACGTCTCGAATCGAGCAACGGTCGTCGCGGCGGACGTGGACGGCTTCCGGGACGGCGCGAACGACGGGATGACGGACGAGCAGTACACCCAGGAACTCGACGCGGACCTCGTTTGGGAGTTCGACATGATCGGCGAGCTCGACGTGTTCCCGCACAACCTGGCCGCCGGTTCGCCGCTTGTCGTCGGCGACCTTCTGTTCACGGTCACTGGCGCGGGTGTCGACGAGGGGCACATCAACCTGCCGTCGCCCGCCTCGCCGAGTTTCATCGCGCTCGACAAGAACACCGGCGAGCTCGTGTGGGAGAGTCTCGACTCGAGCGATGCGATCCTGCACGGCTCCTGGTCGAACCCGGCCTACGGCGTGGTCGATGGGCAACCCCAGATTGCCTTCCCCGGCGGCGATGGCTGGCTCTACACCTACGAGCCGGCGACCGGCAACCTGCTCTGGAAGTTCGACCTGAACCCGAAGGACTCGATTTGGGAGCTCGGCGGCGCCGGGACCAGGAACAACGTGATCTCGACGCCGGTCTTCTACGAGAACCGCTTCTACATTGGCGTCGGCCAGGATCCGGAGCACGGCGAAGGGCCGGGCCACTTCTACGCGATCGATGCGGATGTGGAAGGCGACGCGACGGACAGCGCCGCGGACTGGCATTTCGGCAACGAGGACTTCAACCGCACGATCTCGACCGCGGCCATTCACGGAGGTCTGCTCTACATCACGGACCTGAGCGGCTTCCTCTATGTGCTCGACGTGGAGACGGGAGAACACCTGTGGACCCACGATACGTTCGCTGCCGTCTGGGGCTCTCCCTTCGTCGCTGACGGCAAGGTCTACCTCGGCGACGAGGATGGCGACATCGTCATCCTCCGGGCCGGGCGCGAAGAGGATGTGATCGCCGAGCACAACATGGGCTCGGCGGTCTACACGACTCCTGTCGCGGAAGACGGACGAATCTACGTGGCGACCCGTTCCGACGTGTTCGCCATCGGTTCCAAGTAGGAGCGCCCGCTCCCTTCGGATGGTGGGAGGGACGGATTTCGGCGCGGGCCGGCAAGTCCTCGAGGGGGTCGATTCCTGGAACGTCGACGGCCCGACCGGGCGGGTGTTCTTCGGTGCAGGCGTCATTCAGAGTCTTGGCGAGGTCGTCCGCAGCATGGGCGGCGAACGCGCGCTGGTCGTCACCGATCCGGGCGTCGCCGCCGCCGGCCACGCGGAGCGAGCCTCGGAGTCCCTGTCGCGGGCGGGGGTCGCGGCGGCGATCTTCGATCGGGTCGAGGAGAATCCCGGCGAGCGGCACGTCGCAGCAGCCGCTGACGCTGCGCGAGAACACGGCGCCGGCTTCCTTGTCGGGCTCGGCGGCGGTTCGGCGATGGACTGCGCGAAGGGGGCGAACTTCGTCGTCACGAACGGTGGCCGGATGGAGGACTACTGGGGCTTCGGCAAGGCGAAGGCCCGGATGCTGCCGTCGGTCGGCGTGCCGTGCACTGCCGGCACGGGGAGCGAAGCCCAGTCGTTCGCCGTCATCTCGCGGGACGGCGACCATCGGAAGATGGCCTGCGGCGATCCGAAGGTGCGGTTTCGCGCGACCCTCCTCGACCCGGAACTCGTTTCGACCGCTCCGCGGGAGGTGATGGCGGCGAGCGGCCTGGATGCGCTCTCGCACGCCATCGAGAGCTTCGTCACGACCGTTGCGAATCCGTTCTCGCAGATGTTCTCGACCGAGGGATTCCGCCGTCTGCTTCGCGGGTTCGAGGCGGTCGAGCGGGCGCAGAAGGAGAGCGCTGGGCCGAATGGAGAGTTGGGGTCCGACGAGACGGAGCCTTGGGGCGAGATGCTGCTCGGCGCGCACTTCGCCGGCGCTGCCATCGAGGCGTCCATGCTGGGTGCCGCTCACGGCCTGGCGAATCCCCTGACGGCCGATTACGAGATGGCCCACGGCGTCGCGGTTGCCGTGATGCTCGACCACGTGATTCTCTACAACGGAGAGACGGTCGACGGTCGCTATGCCTCGCTCGTTCGCCATCTCGACGGGTGGGATCCAGGAGGCGATCAGACCGCGAGCGCTCGGTTGGCCGGTGCGTGGAGCCGCTTGCGCAGCCGGGCGGGGGTCAGCGGCCGGCTCCGCGATGCGGGTGTCGCGGAGGCCGACCTGGAGGTGCTCGCGACGCGGGCTGCCGAGCAGTGGACGACCGGCTTCAACCCCCGACCGGCTGCAGCCTCCGATATGCTGGCGCTCTACCAGGCGGCATTCTGAGCTTCTCGTACCAGGCACATCGACCCATGGCCAGACTCGTTCAAGCGCGTTCCCCTATCGTCGTCGCCCTGGTGTCGATCTTGGCGCTCCTCGGTGTCGGTCGAGCGGTCTCCTTCGCCTTGTCCGCGGACGGAGAAGATCGGGCCTCCGCCACCGCAAGCTCACTGTTCGAACCGGATCCGGAGGCCTGGCCGGTATTCCGAGGCAACCTCCTGGGGACAGGCGTCGCCGCGACGACCTTGCCGGATGATCCTGACTTGCTGTGGACGTTCGACACCCAAAGCGAGATCGAGAGTACGGCCGCCATCGTCGACGGGGTCGTCTTCTTCGCGGACTACGAAGGCCGCGTCTACGCCGTGACGCTTGACTCCGGCCGCGAGCTGTGGAGGTTCGATTCCGGCACGCCGATCAAGGCGCCGGTGTCGGTCTTCGACGACGTCGTCTACGTCGGCGACGAGTACGGCATCATCCACGCCTTGAATGCGGAGACCGGCGAAGAGCTCTGGCAGTTCGAGACCCTGGGAGAGATCTATGCGGGGGTCTCGCTCCACGGTGACCGGTTGCTCGCCGGTTCCTACGACAACTCTCTTTACTGCCTGGCGCGGGATACCGGCGAGAAGCTCTGGCAGGTCGAGACGGAAGGTTACGTCCACGGCACGCCTGCCGTCGTCGACGGCCTGACGACGGTGTCCGGTTGCGACGGCTACATGTGGCTCATCGACATCGAGACGGGCGAAACGATCCACAAGATCGACCTGCGTGGCCAGGCTGCGGCGAGCCCGGCAGTGGTCGACGGGATGGCCTATGTCGGCACCTTCGAGAACGAGGTCCTCGCGATTGATCTCGCACGTCGCCAGGTGGCCTGGGCCTACGAGCACGAGACCCGCAAGTTCCCCTACTATGGTTCGGCCGCGGCGGACGGAGAGATTGTCGTCATCGGCGGCCGCGACAAGATCGTGCATGCCCTCGATCCGGCGAGCGGCGAGCGGAAGTGGCAGTGGAACAGCGGCGCCCGCCTTGACTCCTCTCCGGTGATCGTCGGCGATCGCGTCTTCCTCGGCTCGAAGCGCGGCTTCGTCCACGCCCTCGACAAAGCGACCGGAGAACCCGTCTGGGAGTACGACACCGGCTCCGCGATCATCGCCTCGCCGGCCATCGCCTCCCATCGGCTCGTCATTGGCAGCCTCGACGGCGTCCTCTACTGCTTCGGTTGAGGAACTCATGACGGATGTGGATCCGCGGGCGTTGCCGGAGCCGGCGACGGGCGTGCTTGACCTGGAAGCGACGGAGATCGGTTCGGTCTTCGTGTCGAACTACCCGCCGTATTCGGCCTGGAACGAGGGGGCGGTCGAGGACGGCTTCGCCGCGCTCGACCGGCCCGCGCGGGAAGGAACGTCGCTGGGGCTCTACGTTCACATCCCTTTCTGTCGCAAGCGGTGCAAGTTCTGCTACTTCCGCGTCTACGTGGACAAGAAGCACGAGGAGATCGGGCGTTACCTCGACGCTCTGGGCGTTGAGCTTGAGCGTTACGCGGAGCGAACTGCGGTCAGGGGTCGCAAGCTCGATTTCGTCTATGTCGGCGGCGGCACGCCGTCCTACATTGCCGCCAAGCAGTTGATTCCGCTCGCCGAGCGGCTTCAAGAGGTCATCTCCTGGGACGACGCCGAGGAGGTGGCGTTCGAGTGCGAGCCGGGGACGCTGACGCAGTCGAAGCTGGAGGCGATCCGGGGCATCGGCGTCACCCGACTGAGCCTCGGAGTCGAGAACTTCGACGACGCGATTCTGAAGGAGAACGGACGCGCTCACGTGTCGACGGAGATCCACCGCGTGCGGGACTGGATCCGAGCGCAGGGCTTCCGACAGTTGAACGTCGACCTGATCGCCGGCATGGTGGGGGAGACCTGGGAGAGCTGGAAGCGGACGGTGGAAGCGACGATCGACTACGACCCGGACTCGATCACGCTCTACCAGATGGAGCTGCCGTTCAATACGGTGTACTCGAAGGCCCGGCTACGCGGCGACGACGTGCCGGCGTTCGCCGACTGGCGGACGAAGCGTGAGTGGCACGCTTACGCCTTCGAGCAGTTCGAGCGAGCGGGGTTCGAGCGGTGGAGCGCCTACACGATGATGCGTCGGGATCGCGGCTGCAAGTTCGTCTACGCCCGGGAGGTCTGGAGCGGAGCGGACATGATCCCCATCGGCGTCTCGTCGTTCGGTCACATGAACGGCGTTCACCTGCAGAACCACGACCGCTGGAGCGACTATCTGGCGGCGATCGAGGCCGGCGGCCTGGCGACCCGCCGCGCGTTCGCTACGAACCGGCAGGAACGTCTGACCCGCGAGCTCATCCTTCAGCTGAAACGCGGCTTCATCGACCGGGCGCCGTTCAAGCGGAAGTTCGGTGTGGATGTGGTGGACGAATACTCCGATGCGTTCCGGAGCCTCAGCGAACAGAACCTGGCAGTCGTCCGGCCGGAGCGGGTCGAACTGTCGCCAGGCAGCGTACTGCGGGTCGACCAGCTCTTGCCGCGGTTCTACGAGGAACGCTACCGCGGCGCACGCTACACCTGATCAGAACCGCTGCTGGCGATCAGAAGTCGAACCCGAACTGAAGGCCGATCTCGGCCGGCGGCGCCCATACCCGGAGCGACCCCGTGTAGTTCGTGAACAGCTCGCTCACTCGGTACTCCTCGTCGCCGAGGTTCCGCCCGTAGGCGGCGACGAACAACCCGCCTCGAGCCGCGGTCCAGCGGATCTGCGCGTGGAAGAGTCCGTAGGAAGGCTGAGTGAAGTGCTCGAAGGCGTCGAACGTGACGTCGTCCGTGTATTGATACTCGCCGCGGGCGAGCAACGAGCCACTCGCGCCGAGGTCGAAGGTGTAGTGCATGGAAGCCGTGGCGGACAGGTCCGGCGCTCGCGGCAGGCCATTCCCGGACAGGTCGGTCGGGGCCACCGGCAGCGAGCTGCCGCCGCCGAGGAGGACGTCGCTGGGATCGATGGCGCCGATTGCGAGGAGCTGTTCGACGAACGCGGCGAGCCCCACCGGGTCGAGCGACTCGAACTGCCGGAACTCGTCGTCGAGGAACTCGAGCGCCAGGTCGAAGCCGAAGCGCGGGTTGGGCCGCGCCGAGAGCTCGACGTCCAGGCCCTGAATCCGGGCGCTGGCGGCGTTCTCGACGACCGAGCGGTCGGGGTAGAGGACGGCGACCTGCAGGTCGTCGTAGTCGTAGCTGAAGGCGGCGAGGTTGATTCTCACCCGGCGGTCCGCAAGTTGGGACTTGAGGCCGACCTCGTAGCTGGTCACCGTCTCTTCGTCGAAAGCCGGCTGCAAGGAGATCGAGTTGTAGCCGCCGCTCTTGTAGCCGGCGGTGATCGCGCCGTAGAGCATCAGATTCTCGTTCGGCCGGTGCTCGAGGCCCAGCTTGGGCGTCAGAGCGCTCCAGTTGTCGGAGAGGGTCTGCGTTGCTGGCTGGAAGGTCTGGAAATTGACCGTCTGCTGGGTATGCGTCTTCTCGTCCGCCGTGTACCGGGCGCCGGTGGTGACCGTCGTTCGTTCGCCGAGCGACCAGTTCGCCTGACCGTAGACGGCGTAAAGGGAACTGTCCAGGTCCGTCTGGAACGGCAGCGGCGTCGGGTTGCCGGGCAGCGGTAGGCCCAGAAGCGGGGCGAGCGCCTGAAAGTACTGCGGGCCACAAAGGGTGGGCGGTGCGAGCACGCCGAGCGAGCAGAATGTCGTCGGGTCGAACAGGAAGAGCTGTGGGCTGTTCGCGAAAGCCCAGACCCCAAGCAGCGCGGTATCGCTGACGGTGTCGACGTCGCTCCGGCTGTCCTCACCGAATGCGTAGGCGCCGGCCACCCAGTTCGCCCGGTCGTTCGCGCCGCTCCACTGCACCTCCTGCGACCACCACGCCGAGTCGAACGCACCCGAGGTCGTGGCGATTCGCAGCGGCGAGCCATCGACGTCCGCGTCGCGCAGGGAATCGAACTCGCGCCAACTGCTGATCGACTTGAAGCTCATGCCACCGTTCATCGCTTTGTCGATATCGAGCGAGAAGCCGGCCTCGGAGTGCTCGGAGAGCGGCGCCGTGTCGACGGCGACGCGATGGACGTCGTTCGGATCGGAGAAGCCGTAGAAACGGTTCAGCGTCCCCACCGTGCTGTAGGCAGAGACATCGCCGGGCTTCAGATGGAAGTTCGCGTGGGCGTCGTCGTTCGTGCTGTCCGCACGGATCGTGTAGATCAGCGAATCGGCTGGCACGAAGGTGAGCGCGGCGCGCAGGGAGGCGCCGTCGAAGTTGTCGCTGCCGGCGTCGAGAAACTCGTTGAACGTCGGATCATCGATGGAACTTGCCGTGCCGGTGAGCCGGCCCCAGACCTTGTCCGTCACCGGCCCGGTCAGCGACAGGCCGTAGCGCGAGCCCGAAGCGCTGGGGCTTGCGTCGAACTCGCTGCCGGACAGGAACAGGCGACCGTGGAACTCGTTTTCGGGGGCTCTCGTCACGACGTTGATCGCGCCGGCAGTCGAGTTCCGGCCCCAGAGCGTGCCCTGCGGCCCGCGCAGAATCTCGATGCGCTCGAGATCGACGAAGGGCGCGACGAGCGCCTGTGGCCGGGGCATGTAGACGCCGTCCACGTAGTAACCGACGGTGGGTTCGGTGCCGAGGCCGAGCGTGCTCGAACCGATGCCGCGGATGTACACCGCGACCTCCCCGGTCGTCGAGCTCTGGCCGGAGACGACGACTCCGGGAGCTGTCTCGGCGAGAGCCTGGACATCGCCGATCGCCTGCTCCTCAAGTTCTTCGCCCGAGCGAGTGATGATCGAGATAGGTACGTCCTGAAGGGACTCCTCGACCCGCTGCGCGGTGACGGTCACCTCCTCGGTCACGGTTGGGGTCTGGGCCGAGAGAGGGTTTCCCGCGAGCAGGAGGGCGACGCCGGCCATGCCGGCCATGGAACGTACGAAAGTCATGACGGAACTCCTCTTCGTGCGGGTCGGGGCGAGTCCGGCGGAACCTATCGCAATCCGCCTGGCCTTCATGTGCCATAGTCTCGCGCGCATGTTCGAGGCGGCATCCTACGACCTGATCGTCGTTGGCGCCGGGCCAGGCGGCTCGGCCGCGGCGGCGATTGCCGCCCGCGGCGGGCTCCGCACTCTGCTGCTCGAGCGCGATCCTGCGCCGGTCTTCAAGATCGGCGAATCCCTGATGCCGGACACTCACGGGGTGTTCGAGAAGATGGGAGCGCTCGAACGAATGCAGCGGAGCCACTTCACCGAGAAGCACTCGGTGCAGTTCTTCACGAAGACCGGCAAGGCATCCCTGCCGTTCTACTTCGAGCGCGAGCGCCCCGGTTGTGACAGCGCCCGCACTTGGCAGGTGCGCCGATCGGAGTTCGATGAACTTCTGATGGAGACGGCGGCAGAGCAGGGCGCCGAGACCCATCGCGGAGTGAACGTCCGCGATGTGTTGTTCGACGGCGGCCGCGCGGTCGGGGTTCGCGCGGCCCTGGCCGGGAACGGCGGTACGGTGGATCTGGGCGCGCGGGTGGTCATCGACGCGACCGGCCAGAGCGCCCTCCTCGCGCGGCGGCTCGATCTGGGTCGGGTCGACTACGGGCTCCGACACGCCTCGATCTACACGCACTTCCGCGGCGCGATCCGGGACGAGGGGAAGGACGAAGGAGCGACCCTCATCCTGCATACGAAGTCCGGCGAATGCTGGTTCTGGTACATCCCGTTGGCGGGAGACGTCGTCAGCGTGGGCGTCGTCGGGCCGGTCGACAGGCTGATTCGCAACCGGAAGGGCCGGCCGCACGAGATCTTCTTCGAGGAGGTCCGCAACTGCGCCGAGATCGAACGCCGAATCGCGCCCGGCTACCAGTCGCGTCCCGTCTCGGTGCTTCGGGACTTCTCCTACCGGCTCGAGAAGATGGCGGGCGACGGTTGGATCGCGATCGGCGACGCCTTCTCCTTCATCGACCCCGTCTACTCGTCCGGCGTCTTCCTCGCGCTCAAGTCAGGTGAGATGGCGGCGGAAACGGCAGTCGAAGCCGTCCGGGACGGGGACCTTTCCGAAGCACGCCTGGGGGCGTTCCAGCCGCTCCTGATGCGCGGCGTCGAGGCGGTCCGGCAACTCGTTCAGGTCTTCTACGACCCGAACTTCAGCGTGGGCTCGTTCCTGAAGCTCCATCCCGAGCACCAGGGGAAAGTCACGCGCATTCTGATCGGCGACGTGTTCGAGTTGGACTTCACATCGATGTTTGACGATATGGCGGTGTTCGCTGCGGCGGGCGGCGGCCGGTCGATCCGCGAGCCGGCAGCGGTTGCGAACGCGGCCGGAGCCGGTCGCGCCTGACCGGCCGAGCACGGTTCGAACGGGTCGATGACGGCTAGCTCCGGCCGCCGCGCTGCCTGGGCGCTGCTCGTGGCGCTCTACGTTCTGCGGAATGACATCTGGTGGTGGCACGAGCCGAGCCGGCTCTTCGGGCTTCCGGTGGGGCTCAGCTACCACCTGCTGTTCGTCGCAGCGGTCGTCGCGGCGATGGGCTGGCTGGTTCGGTTCTACTGGCCGGAAGCCGCCCTCGCGGAACTCGCGGGGGAGGACGACGGCGGCGAGGGAATGGGAGATGCCGACGAAGCCGGCGAGAGGTGCAGCTCGTGACACTGGCGATCATCTTCGTTTACCTGGCGGCGGTGCTGCTGATCGGCCTGTGGAGCAGCCGTCGGCTTCGCGCGACCGGCGAGGACTTCTTTGTCGCCGCGCGGACGATCGGTCCGTTCGTCTTGCTGATGACCCTGTTCGGGACGCACATGACGTCCTTCGCGTTGCTCGGCGCGTCGGCGGAGTCGTATCGGATCGGTATCGGGGTCTTCGCGCTGATGGCATCGTCGTCAGCGTTGATGGCGCCCATCGTCTTCTTCTTCGTCGGCACGCGGGTCTGGGCCATCGGACGGCGGCTGGGACTCCTGACTCAGGTGGAATTCGTCCGGGCGCGTTGGGGTTCCGACGGCCTCGGGTTGTTGCTGTTCATCGTCCTCGTCCTGCTGCTCGTGCCCTACCTTCTGATCGGCGTGATGGGCGGCGGCATCGTGTTGGCGCAGATCACGGACGGGGCCGCGCCGGAGTGGTTCGGCAGCCTGCTCGTCTGCGCGGTGGTCATCGGCTACGTGACGAGTGGGGGATTACGCGGCACGGCCTGGGTGAACACGTTCCAGACGGCGATGTTCATGCTGCTGGGCGCGGTCACGGCGGTGCTTATCGTGACTCGCCTCGGCGGTGTTGGCGCCGCCCTCGACCGCGTGGCGGAGAGCCGACCCGAACTGCTCGTGCGGGGGGAGGCGATCCACCCGCTCCGGCTTCTGACCTACACCCTGATTCCGCTGTCGGTCGGGACGTTTCCGCACATCTTCGCGCACTGGCTGTCGGCACGGCGCGCCCAGACCTTCAAGGCCTCGATCGTCCTCTACCCGGTTTGTATCGGCTTGGTGTGGATTCCGAGCGTGCTGCTCGGCGTGTTCGGCAACATCGACTTCCCGGGTCTTCAGGGCGGAGAGGCGAGCTCCGTGCTCGTACGGATGATCTCTCTACATGCGCCGGACGTGCTCGCGGGGCTTCTCGGCGCCGGCGTATTCGCGGCAATCATGTCGTCGCTCGATTCCCAGTCGCTCTCGCTCGGGACGATGTTCACGCAGGACATCGTTCGCCACCGGCGTTGGGGAGGAGATCTGAGCGAAGCGCGTCAGGTGCTTCTGGGCCGCCTGTTCGTCGTCGGCGTCGTGACCCTCGTCTTCCTCCTGTCCTTGGTAGCGGAGCGGAGCATCTTCGCTCTCTCCGTGTGGTCCTTCACCGGCTTCGCATCGCTTCTGCCGGTCGTCGTCGCCGCCCTCTACTGGCGCCGCAGCACTGCGGCTGGCGCTGGCGCCGCGATCGTCACGGTCATCGCGCTTTGGTGCTTCTTCTTCCTCCGGGGCTTCGGCAACGCGGACTACAGCGTCGCAGGCACCGGAGTCATGCCGGTCGCCGTCGTGTTCGCCGCCTCGGTTGCGGCCATCGTCGTCGGCTCCTTGCTGAGTCGGCCGCCGTCGCCTGAGCGGGTCGCTCGCTTCATCCCGGTCAGGGAAGGGAAGCGGTGACTTCACCGGAACAGCCGTTGCGGATCGCGTATCTGGCTGCCGGGGCCGGCGGCATGCTCTGCGGAAGCTGCATCCACGACAATGCTCTCGTGCGGGCGTTCCACCGGCGGGGCCACGACGCGCTCCTCTTGCCGATCTACACACCGCTCAGAACCGATGAGGAGAACGTCAGCTACGACCGCGTCTTCTACGGCGCCGTGAACATCTACCTGGAACAGAAGGCGCCGGTGTGGAGCCGGATGCCGGCCGCCGTCCGTCGGCTGCTCGACAACCCCCGGCTCCTGGCAAGACTCGCCCGGGGCGCCGGGTCGACGGATGCTCGCCAGCTCGGGGAACTTGCGCTGTCCATGGTTCGTGGCGAGGAGGGACGCCAAGTTGCGGAGCTCAGGAGCTTGGCCCGTTGGCTGGCGGCCGAATTCCGGCCGGAAGTGGTTCACCTGACGAACTCCATGCTCCTCGGGATGGTCCACCTGTTGCGGGAAGCGCTGCCCGATGCACTGATGGTCTGCGGACTTCAGGGCGAGGACATCTTCCTGCAGGACCTCGACGACATCCATCGTCCGAGAGTGCTCGCGGAGATGCGTCGTCGTGTCCGTGAAGCGCATGTGCTCATCGCGCCGAACGGGTACTACGCGGATGCGATGTCCACCCTGCTCCGCGTGCCGCGGGAGCGGATCGATGTTGCCCGTCTGGGAATCGAGTTCGAAGGACACGACGGGAATGTCGAGAAACCCCAGCCGCCGCCGCTCGTGCTCGGCTATCTCGCCCGCGTGTGCCCGGAGAAGGGGTTTCACCTCGCAGCGGAGACGTTCAGGGAACTCTCGCGCCGCCTGGGGCCGGGCCAAGTCCGTTTCCGAGCCGCAGGCTATCTGGGGGGTCGGGACCGGGAGTACTTCGAACGTCAGCGACGGCGAATCGGCGACTGGGGACTCGAGGCAGACTTCGAGTGGCTGGGCGAAGTCGGCCGGCAGGAGAAGATCGACCTGCTCCAGAGCGTCCACCTCCTCCTCCTGCCGACGGTCTATCGCGAGGCGAAGGGGCTCCCGGCGCTCGAGGCGATGGCGAACGGCGTGCCGGCGGTACTTCCGAATCATGGCGGCTTCCCGGAGATGCTCGAGATGACCGGCGGCGGGGTCCTGGCCGCTGCTGGCGATGTGTCGTCGTTTGCAGACGTTGCGGCCGAACTGGGCAGCGATCCGCAACGACGGGAACAGCTCGGGCGACAGGGCCGCGACGGCGTTCGTCGGCACTTCGGCACGGACCAGATGGCGGCCGAGACTCTCGCCGCGTATCGCCGCGGCATCGAGCGGCGGAGCAGCCCGGCTGCGGTTAGCATCTCGCCGTCATGAGCCTTGCCGGCATGAGCGACGCAGTCCGGTTCGATCGGGTGACGAAGTCCTACGACGCGGAGGCCGGCACGGTCGAGGTACTGCGCGGCATCTCGTTTGCGCTTGGTCCCGGCGGCGCTTTGGCGGTGACGGGCCCGTCGGGCAGTGGCAAGAGTACGCTGCTCCACTTGGCGGCGACGCTGGAATCGCCGACTGCGGGGCTCATCACGATCGGCGGCGAGGCGCCGCACGAGTTGTCGGAACGCGACTTGGCGGCCTTTCGGAGCCGGCGGGTGGGTCTGGTGTTCCAGGATCACTACCTGCTGCCGCAGTACACGATGCTCCAGAACGTCCTGCTGCCGACGGTGGCGGCCGCTGGACGCGGTCGAGGCGAAGACGGCGACGAGCAGGAGCGCGCGGAGACGCTTCTCGAAGCGGTGGGTCTCGGCGCCCGCGTGAACCATCGTCCGGCCCAGCTGTCGGGTGGCGAACGGCAGCGCGCGGCCATCGTGCGCGCTTTGATCAACGAACCGGACCTGTTGCTGTGCGACGAGCCGACCGGGAACCTGGACGCGGCGACGGCATCGGCGGTAGCCGACCTTCTCCTCGACCTCCACGAACGTTCGAACACGGCTCTCATCGTCGTGACCCACAGCGAGGAACTCGCGGGACGGCTGCCGCGACGGGTCGAACTTCGTGCCGGCAAACTCCAGGAGCAGGCGCGGCCGTGAGGAACGGGCGGCCCGGCGGGCTTCTGCCCAGCCTGCGGCACTACTGGCGCGCGAATCTCGCTGTCGTCGGCTTGGCTGTCGTCGCGTCATCCGTGTCGACCGGCGCCCTGATGGTTGGCGATTCGGTTCGCGGCAGTCTGCGCGACCTGACCCTCGACCGGCTCGGCGGCATCGACCATGCTCTGTTCGGCGCCGGGTTCTTCCGTGAGCGGCTCCGCGACGACCTGGCCAGCGACGATACTTCCGGTCGGCCGTTCGGCGTGATCTCGGCCGCCATTCTCCTTCAAGGGAGCGTCGTCGAACCCGAGAGCGGGCGACGGGCGGCGCGGGTCAACGTCCAGGGCATCGACGACGAATTCCCGGCGTTCTTTCCCGGCACGGAACGTGCGCTCGACCTTTCGCGCCGGGAGTCTCAGCTGTTCGCGTCGCTGGCAGTCAATCGCTCGCTGGCCGATGCACTGGCCGTCGATGTCGGCGACTCGGTCGTCCTCTACATGGAGCGTCCGAGCGAGGCGCCGCGGGCCAGCCTGATGGGGGAGAAGGACCCCGAGGACCAGTTGGAGAGTGTCCGTCTCAGCGTGGTGTCCGTACTCGATGACGAGGGTCCCGGGAGATTTCAGCTGGCGCCGCACCAGAGTCAACCGCTGGTCGCCTATGCCCGGCTACGCGACCTGCAGCGGGCGCTCGACCGCCGGGGCTTCGCGAATGCCCTCCTGTTCGGCGAGGCCGGCGGCGGTGAAGGTGGTCGGCCGGCCGACGCCGAAGCTCGTGCTCGGGAACTCGAAGGTCTCGTTCGGGCGCAAGCGGAGCTGGACGATCTCGGACTCCAGGTCGCGGTGGGCGATCATGGAGTTCAGGTAGGCAGTGCGCAGATCATCCTGAGCGGGGAGCTGGCGGGGGCGGTGGCCGCGGCTGCCGGCGGGCAGGGCGCCGAGGCCCTTGGCGTGTCGACCCATCTGGCGAATCGAACCGCTGCGGCAAGCGGCGCCAGCGTTCCGTACTCCACGATGACGGCGCTCGATACAGCGCGGGCGGGTGAACTCGGATTGCTGCGGCTCGTTGACGGTCGACCGTCGCCGCCGCTCGATTCCGACGAGGCGCTCCTCAACTCCTGGATGGCGGACGAGCTGGAGGCGAAGGTCGGCGACCGGATAGAGATCGACTACTTCGAGCTCGGCGACCGTGAGCAGTTGGTTGAACGGACAATCGAACTCGGCGTGGCCGGCGTGGTCGACATGACGGGCTGGGGCGCGGACCGCGGCTTGACGCCCGAGTTTCCCGGCGTCGCGGATGCGGACGACATGAGCGACTGGGATCCGACCTTCCCGGTGGACCTGAGCCGCGTTCGGGACCGCGACGAAGACTATTGGGACGAGTGGGGCGCGACGCCGAAGCTGTTTGTGGGCCTCGCCCTTGGCGACGAACTCTGGTCGAGCCGGTTCGGACTGTTCACCTCGCTACGGCTGATTCCGCCCGTTGGTCGGAGTCCGAAGGCCCTGGCCGAAGCGCTGGGCCCCGAACTCGTCGCCTCGACGCCGTTCGCCGCCGCGGGTCTGCTCGTTGAACCGATCAAGGCGCGGGGCTTGCGGGCCGCTACGGGCGCTACGGACTTCGGCGGGCTGTTCATCGGCTTCAGCCTGTTCCTCATCGCATCGGCGGCGCTCCTCGTGGGGCTCTTCTTTCGGCTTGCGACGGAGAGCCGCGCGAACGAACTGGGCCTGCTCTTGGCCCTGGGCTTCGGAGCTCGTCGGGTGCGTCGGCGTTTTCTGCTCGAAGGGGCGCTGCTCGGCGGCCTGGGAGTCCTTCTCGGTTCCGGTGGAGCTGTGTTCTACGCGGGTTCGATGATGGCGGCGCTTCGTACGCTCTGGCGCTCGGCGGTCGGCTCGAGCCATCTGGTTCTGCATGTCGAGCCGCTTACCCTTGTCCTCGGGGGCATCGGCTCGCTCCTCATCGTGCTGCTCGCGGTTCGCGGCGCGGTAGGTCGCCTGGCCACGGCGTCACCGATCCGGTTGCTCCGAGGCGAAACGGCAAGACCACCCGAGGCCCGTGCCAAGCCTGGACATCGAGCACGATGGACGGGCGCGATCGCGGTGGTCATCGCCGTGGCGCTGCTCCTGGGTTCGGCGCTCGCGCCGGCTTCGCTCGCCGCCGTGTTGTTCTTCGGCGGCGGCGCCGCGCTCCTGGTTGCCGGTCTGGCCGGCTTTGCCCTGTGGCTGGGACGGCGCCCGGAAGCGCCGCTTCGGAGCTGGTCGCTCCGGGCCGGATCGCAGATGGCTGCGGCCAGCGCCTCTCTGAATCCGGGACGAAGCCTGCTGTGCGCGGGGCTGGTCGCGAGCGCGTCGTTCGTCATCGTTGCCGTCGGCGCCTATGGACTCCGCTTTGGCGACGAAACGCGCAATCTCGATTCGGGCGCCGGCGGCTTCGACCTGATGGCCGAGTCGGATGTGTCCATCCTCGCCGACCTGAACACGGAAGACGGCCGTTTCGAACTCGGGTTCGCGGACGACGCCTCCGCGCTGATCGCCCAGAGCGAGATCGTTGCGCTCCGAACGGTGCCTGGCGACGACATCAGTTGCCTCAACTTGTTCCAGCCGGAGCGTCCGCGTCTGGTGGGCGCGTCAACAGAGTTCATCGCGCGCGGGGGTTTCCGTTTCCAGGCGCTTGTCGACGGCGCGGGGGAGGAACCCTGGCGGCTCCTGGAACAGGACCTGGGTCCCGGCGTCGTGCCGGCCATCGGCGACTTCAACTCGGTCATGTGGATCCTGCACTCGGGACTGGGTCAGGGAATCCAGATGGAAACGGAGCGTGGCGAGACGATCGAGCTCAGGCTGGTCGGCCTGCTCCGCAAGAGCGTCTTTCAGAGCGAGCTCGTCATTTCGGAGGCGAATCTGGAGGCGCACTTCCCGAGCCGGACCGGCGCCTCCTACTTCCTGCTGCGGACACCGCCGGGAGCGCAGGACCGGACGGTGGAGGAACTCGAACGAACGTTGGGGGCGTTCGGTTTCGACGCCGTGCCGACGGCCGCTCGGCTGCAGGCGTTCCAGGCGGTTGAGAACACCTACCTCGGCACGTTTCAGACTCTGGGCGGTCTCGGTCTGCTGCTCGGCACGCTCGGTCTCGCCGTCGTGCTGCTGCGGAACCTGCTGGAACGCCGGGGGGAACTGGCGACTCTTCAGGCGATCGGTTTCTGGCGTCGCGCCCTGGCCTGGCTCGTGGTTGCCGAAAACAGCCTGCTGCTCGTCTCGGGTGTCGCGGTTGGCGCCTCCTCCGCGTTGATCGCGACGAGTCCGCATCTGCTCGGGGGTCACGCTCTCGTGCCGTGGCTCTCACTCGCTCTGACTCTGCTGCTCGTCATGGCGGCTGGGACCGTCGCCAGCTTCGCCGCGGTGCGACGGGTGACCAGCGAGGAACTGCTGCCGGCGCTGCGGGGGAGCTGACTCCTCAGGGCTGGAGGTGGGTCTCGAACAGCTTGAGGATCCGACGATACTCGTCAAGCCAACTCGAGGGCGCGACGAAACCGTGCGCTTCCGCGGGGTAGATCGCAAGTTCCCAGTCTTCCTTGCCCAGCTCGATCAGGCGCTGAACGAGGCGAACGGAGTCCTGGAAGAAGACGTTGTCGTCGAGCATGCCGGTACAGATGAGGAGCGGTTTCCGTAGTCCCTCGGCGAACTCGATCGGCGAGCTCCGTTCATAGGCCTCCGGGTCGAGTTCCGGCGTGTTCAGGATGTTCGACGTGTAGCGATGGTTGTAGTGCGCCCAGTCGGTTACCGGGCGAAGCGCGGCGCCGGCGGCAAACAGCTCTGGACGGCGGAACATCGCCATCAGGGTGACGAAACCACCGTAGGAGCCGCCATAGACGCCGACCCGTTGACGATCGACGCCGTAGTCGGCGACCAGGAGGTCGATTCCGTCAGCGAGGTCGTCGAGTTCGGGGGCGCCCATCTGGCGGTAGATCGCGGTCCGCCAATCGCGGCCGTAGCCGGCAGAAGCGCGGAAATCCATGTCGAGCACGATATGGCCCCGACGGGCGAGCAGCGTGTGGAACATGAACTCGCGGAAGTAGGACGACCAACCCTGATGGGCGTTCTGCAGGTAGCCGGCGCCGTGAACGAAGAGCACCGCTGAGCGGCCGCCCTGCCGGCCGCGAGCCTCGGCGGGCGGCAAGTAGAGGCGGGCGTGAATCGGTCGGTCGACGTGAGATGAGGGGATCTCGATGAACTGAGGCGCGACCCAATCGACCGCCCTGAACTCAGGCGACAGCGTGTCGGTAACGGCCTCCGCCGGCATCCCCGGCGCCGCCTCCTGGATCCAGAGTTCGGGAGGGCGCGTGGCGGTCGAATGGACGATCAGAAGACGTCGGTCGTCGGGTGAGAGCTGGTACGTGTTCAAGCCGCCAAGGTCGGTCACCTGCTCGACGGTCGGCGTCGGACCGCCGTCGACGATCGTGGACAGGTCGACCCTGAAGATCTCGAAGACCCCAGGGGCCCCCGGATTCGCTTCGAAGTAGATGAAGCCGCCGTCTGCCGAGGGCCGTGGTGAACGAACGACGAACTCGCCGGTCGTCAGCTGCTTGGGAGAGGTCCCGGGGTGCGAGTCCATCAACATCAGATGGCTGTAGCCGGTTTCCTCCGACAGGAAGTAGATCGTGCGGTCGTCCGGCAGGAACCCGAGATCGCGGAACGCCCAGTTGATCCAGGCTGGATCGGACATTCGGTGTAGAGGCGCGAGCTTGCCGGCGTTCAGATCAACCGCCGCGATCCACCGATCCTTGTTGTCCTCGGAGGTGATCTGGACGACCGCTCGCGCGCCGTCGCGGCTGAAAGCCACCGGACCGAACCGGATCGGACGAGTTTCCGGCTGAGGCTGTTCGGTGGAGGCTTCGTCGTTCTTCGCCGCTTGATCTTCCGAAGAGGCGGCGGCCGTCTCGGAGTCGTCTGGCTCGTTGCGTTCGCGGCCGCGCTCCCGCGCCGCCTCCCGAAGATCCGCCAAGGGGTCGTCCGTGATGCCGGGCAGGACGGACACATCGAGGGACAGAGCTTCCCTATCGTCAGGGCGGAGCAGCACGAGGGTCTCCGTGACCGGGTTGCCTGCGCCGACCTTCCGGCGTACATCGTCGACCTCCACCATGCCGCTCGCCGTAACGTAGTTCGGCATGCGGTCGCGTGGACCCTCGTCGCGTTGAGCCGGCATCGTCCGAAGCACGAGCGCATTGAGTGATGGCGACAGGTAGGAGTCGACGATCTCGACCTCGTCACCCAGGTAGTGAGGCAGGGCGGGTTGGCTCGGGTCGGCGATCTGTCGTTCACGGGCGGTCCGTTCGCGTCGCTCCAGACGCATCCGGCGCTCCCGGACAATCTCGAACAGGCGCGGTTGCTGGCGTTCGAGATAGCCGGCTTCTCGGTCGTTCTCAGCGCGGGCGCTGGCCGGCGCCGGCTCGGTTCGGGGATCGAAGGGCTGCCAGACCAGGCCGGTTTCTCGCTCGTGCACGAACCAGGCGCCGTTCCGCCGGAAGGCGACGTCGCCGGCATCGGTGAAGAACGGCGAGGTCTCAGCGGCGGCAGTTCGAGTCATCTGGACGAGTTCGCCATCTCTTGCGAGTTCTCGGACGAAGACATCTCCGGACTTGACGAACACCGCCCGCCGCCGCTCGCGATCGAAACCCGAAGCCCTCGCGTCGGCGTTCGCCCGGGCCTCCCCATCGATGAGGGTCACCTGGCCGCTCGACAGCGCGATCCGGTACAGATCGCGCGTCTCTTCTCCTGCCCGCTTGCGCAAGAAGTACACGCTTCGGCTGTCGGCGCTCCAGTAGGCCCGTTCCGGTTGTCGCCCCAGCCAATCGGGATCCGCCATGATCCGCTCGAGGCTCAGGAGGTCCTGAGCAGATGCCGCGGCGCCGGAAAGAAGGACGAGAACAACCGAGACCGCCGCCCGGCGCACCTGCCTTCGAGCGTCTACTCCAGGTATTGGAGCATCTCCCGGGCAGTGGGCGCGTCAGCGTGGTCGGGGGCGATGGAAAGGAACTTCTCGAACTGGGCTTTCGCCTTCGCGGGGTCGCTGCCCGCGTAACAGATGCCCAGCATGTAGTTCGCTTCCGGGTGATTCGGGTCGGCGGCGAGGAGCTTCTCCAGTTCGACCTGGGCCTCGGGAATCTGGCCCGAGTTGAACAGGTCGGCAGCCTTGTTGAACATGTTCTTGCCGGCCTTGCTCATGTCCGTCGCCTGCAGGGCAGCG
The DNA here is from genome assembly GCA_965219625.1 of Candidatus Multivoraceae bacterium. Lineage (GTDB taxonomy): Bacteria > Acidobacteriota > Thermoanaerobaculia > Multivoradales > Multivoraceae > Multivorans. The sequence continues at coordinate 3,695,109 of OZ244782.1, forward strand.
AGCGCGGCTTCCGCCTTGTCGCTCAATCCCATCGCGTCGTAGCCGGCGTAGAGGATCTGGTTCATGTTCTCCAGGTCCTCGCCTTCGGCGGCCACCTTTTCGGCGTACTCGACCGCCCGCGGATGATCCCCCCGATGGGAGTAGACGCGGGCCAGACCGCCCATCGCGGAGATCAGGTCCGCCTTCTTTTCGAGTGCGTTCTGGAAGAACAGCTCAGCGGTGTCGTAATCGCCGGAGTTCAGAGCGTCGCTGCCCTGGTTATAGAGCTTGAGCGCGTTGCCGCGCGCGGCCTCTTCGGGATCCACCTCCGCGCGTTCGCCGAGGTTGACCGCGCTCTGTTGGAGCTTCATCGCCTCGTCCAGCGAGGTCAGATTCCAGTCGCCGCCGCCGGAGAGCTGACTCAGCCGCGTTTCCTGACGCGCCGGGATCCGTACGTTGCCGACGCGACGGGACTGGTAGCCCTCCTTGCTCAACTCGACGGTGAATCCACTGCGCTCGGGCATGACGACGTTCGCGAGCATGATCCGGAAACGGCCGTTTCGCCCGGACCGATGTTCCTCGCGGAAGTTCGGTTTCTCCGGATCCGTGAAGACGATCAGGGCGCCTTCGATCGGCTCGCCGGTTGTCGCATCGAAGATCTGACCGTATACGGTTCCAGGCTGCTGGGCGGCGGCGGGCGCTGCGAGTGCGAGGACCAGGGCGGCGGCAAGGGTGGCTCGCCGAGCTGCCGGCCCCGTGGTCCACGATGGGGAAATCGACTTCATCATCTCCTCCTTCGGCAAGTACCTAGAATAGCAGAGCCGTGGAACGCGATCCTGGCTCAGCCCTTGCCCTCCATTCCGCTTGGCCGAGGGTGCTCGACATCTGCCGGGCGGCCGCGGCGCAGGGCGGCTCGGTGCGGGTCGTTGGCGGCGCCGTCCGGGATGCGCTGCTGGGCCGCGAGTTCGAGGAGTTCGATCTGGAGGCATTCCGGCTGAGTCCCGACCAGCTGGACCGGTTGGCTTTGGACCTTCGTCTCCGCGTGGACCGGGTGGGGCGTGCGTTTTCGGTGCTCAAGCTGCGCGACCTGCCGGTGGACATCAGCCTGCCGAGGCGCGAAATCAAGGCCGGAAGCGGTCATCGGGACTTCCTGGTCGACGTGGACCCGGAGCTGAGCCTCGAGAGGGCCGCCGCGCGCCGGGACTTCACGATGAACTCGATCTCCTACGACCCCCTGGACGGGCGGCTTGACGACCCGCTGGGCGGGCGGCGCGATCTTGAACGCGGAGTGCTTCGCCACGCTTCGCCGAGGTTCGCCGAGGATCCGCTCCGCGTCCTGCGCGGCATGCAGTTCGTCGCCCGCCTCGACCTCGAACCCGACCCGGAGACGGTCTCGCTCTGCTCGCGGATGGCCGACGACGACTTGAGCAGGGAGCGCGTCTTCGACGAGTGGAGGAAGCTGATTCTCCGTGGCCGGGCGATCGGCCGCGGGCTGCGGTTCCTCGAGGCGACCGGATGGCTCGCCGGCTATCCTGAGCTCGCGGCACTCGTGGGCTGTGAGCAGGATCCGGAGTGGCATCCGGAGGGAGATGTCTGGACCCATACGGGGCACGTCCTTGACGCGTTTGCCGGTGAACGGCTGGGGGCTGAGGGCGAGGATCTCGTTGTGGGCCTTGCCTGCCTCTGCCATGACTTGGGCAAGCCTGCGACCACCAGGTTCCAGGACGGACGGATTCGGTCGCGCGGTCATGAGGCGGCGGGCGAGGAGCCCACCCGCAGTTGGCTCGGGCGGCTGACCAGCCGTCGCCGACTCGTCGAGGATGTCGTCCGTCTGGTCGTCGATCACCTGAAACCGCGGCAGCTGTACACCGCAGGCGCCGGGGATGCGGCGATTCGGCGGCTCGCGGATCGCGTCCGGCGGATCGACCGGCTCGTGCGGCTGGCGCGGGCGGACGCGCGCGGACGGCCTCCGCTCGAACCGGCCGACTGCGCAGAGTGCGACTGGCTCCTTGCTCGCGCCGAGGCGCTTCGGATTCGCGATCAGGCCCCGCCAAGGATCGTCCTCGGCCGCGACCTGATCGAGCGTGGGGTCGCTCCGGGCCCGAGAATCGGTCGTCTCGTCGAACGTTGTTATCAGGCGCAGTTGGACGGCGAGTTCGAGGGTCGCGACGACGGACTCCGCTTCCTCGACCGGCTGCTCGACGGATGAGCGAAACAAGGCCCCAGCCTCGGTCGTCCCAGCAGTCAGAGGATGGCGACTTGGAAGCAGATGAATCGTCGAGGCGGGGAGCGACTCGTACCGCGCCCGCTGCAGAGCAGGATGGACAGCTCGTCCGTCGTGCTGCGGACGGAGATGACGGCGCCTTCGATGCGCTCGTTCTTCGCTACGAGACGCCGCTCCGCAAGTTGGTGTACGGCTATGTGCTCGATTGGGAAGTCGCCGAGGATGTCGCGCAGGACGCCTTTCTGCTCGCCTACCGAAGGCTTGATCGGCTGGCCGAATCGACGGCCTTCAAGAGCTGGCTGTACCGGATCGCGATCAATCGCGCCTACGACGAACTCCGCCGTGCCGGTCGTTGGCGGCGGCGCTTCGAGCCCGGCGTCGGCGAGGAGAGGATGGCGGAGCTGCCCGCGGCGGGCGCCGAGGCTGCGGTCGAGTCGCGGCTGCTGCGGCGGAATCTCGTGCGGGCCCTCGGCCGCCTGCCGAAGTCGCAACGCGACGCCGTCGTGCTGAAGGATGTCGTCGGCATGAAGTACCGGGAGATCGCGGAACTGCTGGGTTGCCCGATCGGGACCGTGCAGATCCGGGTCCACCGGGGTCGTTTCGCGTTGCGACGGAGGTTCGACTGAGGGTCGCCAGCCGGTTGGGAGGGGTAACGTGACGAGCGAGGATCAGAAGAAACCGAGGCAGAAGGACGACGGGCCAGCCGCGGCTGGCCTGAGGATGTTCGGCCTCGAGTGCGCGGCGCCGCCGACGGCGCCCGACTTTCTTGCCGGCTTCCGTCGTCGCCGTGATGAGTGGCGGCAACGCGGCGTGCAGGCGGCGGCTTGGCGCCGCTTGGCGCTGCCCTTGGCGCCGCTCGGCGCTGTGGCGGCCATCGTCGTCCTCGCGCTTGGCATCGGCGTAGGCGGCGCGCGCCAGCGGGACGGAGTCGGGATCACGGAAGAGACTCTGGCCGGCTACCGGGACCCGCTTGCCGTCGGATTCGAGGAAGCGGGGGCAAGGCCGATGGTGGTGGATGCCGAGGAACCGGGATTCGAGCTCGTTGCCGCGCTCTATCTTCCGGGGGCCGAACGATGACTGGGGGCGGGCCGGTGCGGACCTGGATGGCCGTAGCCTTGGGGTCGGCGTTCGTCCTCGGGCTGTCCGTCGGCGTCGTTGCCGATCGGCTGTTCGAGCGGGACGAGGTCGGCGCCGAACCGGCACGGACGTCGGAGAGCGAGCGATCCACGGGGCGGGCAATGTTCCATTTCGATTGCCGCGCTTGGCAGGAGGAACAGGCGGCGTTGACCGGGAGAGTTTTGGATGAGGAGCCCGCTCCCGAGGCGGCTCGCGCCCGGCAACACGACGAGAACGGCGTCGAACTGACCCACCGGATGGCTCGGAAGCTCGATCTGGATGCCGAACAGACTGTCGCGCTCGCGACGGTCGTCGCCGAGGCGATGGACCGCGGCCGCCGATACTGGAGCGCTGCGCGGGACGACTTCTGTTCCATGCAACGCGACTTCCACGACAGCGTTCGATCGCTGCTGCGGTCGGAACAGGAGCCGCACTTCGATCATCTCGAGCGGGAACTCGAACGACGCTACGGCTCGCGCGATCGAGGTCGGACCGGCGAGTGGGATCGAGAGCGGGACGCGCCGGAGGATTGCCGATGACTCCCGGAGGGCACATGAACGAGACGCCGTCAGACCTGCAGCAGACGTCGGAGGCGGCCGAGCCGCAGGAGAGTCATCGCCAGGTCCATCCGTTGATCCGCTTCGCGGTGGAACGGCGGGTGACGATGTTCATGGCGACTCTGGGCGTTCTGGTTCTGGGGTGGTTGTCACTCACCCGGTTGCCGCTCGAGTTTCTCCCTCTGTTCCAGTCGTCGAACGTCTCGGTCTGGGTCCCCTACCAGTCCTCCTCGCCTGAAGAGGTCGAGCGTTCGATCGTCCGGCCCCTTGAAGACAGTCTGGGCACGATCAACGGGGTTCGGGTGTTGACTTCGCGGGCGCGGAGTACGTCGGCATCCATCGATGTCGAGTTCCAGGACGGAACGAACATGGAGCTTGCGGCGGTCGACGTTCGCGACCGGGTCGACCGGGTCCGCGACGAACTGCCGGACGACGTCGAACGGATCAACATCCGCCGCTTCGAGAGCACGGACATTCCCGTGCTGCGGAGCGTGCTGAGCGCGCCGTGGCCTCTGGACAAACTGAACGACTTCGTCGAGGACATCCTGCTGCCTCGGATCGAGCGCCTCGAAGGCGTGGCGCAGGCCGAAGTCGATGGCCTGCTCAGCCGCGAACTCAGGATCGAGCTGGATCCCGCTCGCATGGCGGCGCACGGGATCGATGTGCGAGAGCTTGGGCAGGTCCTGCGCGGGAATCACGTGAACGTCTCCGGCGGCTACTTGCGAGAGGGCGGTCGGCGGCTCCTGGTGCGGAGCATCGGCGAGTTCCAGTCGGTCAACGAGATTCGCCGGCTGCCGATTCGAGGCGACGGGCTGCGGCTCGACGACGTCGCGGATGTGCAGTTCGGCTACCCCGACAAGTACAACTACAGCTTCCTGAACGGCGTGGAGGCGATCAGCCTGCGCGTGAACAAGGCTTCCGATGCGAATCTGCTCGAAGTGGTCAACCGGGTCAAGACGGAGCTGGATGCAATTGCGCAGACCCCGGAGGGCGAAGGGCTCGAGGCGCGACACTTCCACGATACCTCGGTCGACGTGCAGCAAGGTCTGACCGAACTGAGCCGCAGCGGGATCATCGGCGGCGGCCTCGCGATCGTGTTCATGTTCCTGTTCCTGCGCAAGTTCCGCACCACGCTGCTGGTCGCGCTCGCGGTACCGCTGTCGCTCGTCATGACGTTCGTCATGATGTACCTCGGCCGCCAGGCCGGAGTCACGGAGATCACGCTGAACGTGATGAGCCTGATGGGCCTGATGCTGGCGATCGGGATGCTGCTGGACAACTCGATCGTCGTCATCGAGTCCATCTTCCGGCATCGGCAGGAACTCGGCGCCGAAGCGAAGACGGCAGCGCTGCGCGGAGCTTCGGACGTGGCGATGCCGATCATCGCCTCGACTGCGACGACGATGTGCGTGTTCGTACCTCTCATCTTCTTCGGCAGCGGAGGTGGCCGCATGGGTCGCTTCCTCATCGATATCGGCACGACGGTTTGCCTCGTCATGCTCGGATCCTTGGTCATTTCTCTGACCGTCGTGCCGATGATCGCCGCCCTCCTCCTGCGGTCCGAGAGCAAGCGCAGGTTCCGCCTGCTCGACCGCATCGGCGAGCTCTACGGCGCGACGCTGGGATTCACCCTGCGACACCGTTTCATCTTCGCAGCGCTGATCGTCTTCATGCTGTGGGGTTCCTGGCGGCTCTACAACAGCATCGAGCAGAGCTTCACCCCGCCATCGCAAGGTCGCGCTCTGACCATCTTCGTCGACGCTCCACGTCAGATGGGGACCGACGAGCGCCTTGCGCTTTACGACGAGGTCTACGAGCTGCTCGATTCGAATCGCGGTGAGTGGGAGATCGCAGACATCGCCCACCAGTTGCGACGAGGGAGCGGGCGTTCGAGGAGCCGTGGCTTCGGCGGCAGCAATCGGTTCGAGATCTACTTGGAGCCCGAGGAGACGGCGGAGCTGACGACGACCGAGGTGCAGGACCGTATCCGCGAGGCCCTGCCGACGCGGGTGGGGGTGCAGTTCAAGGTGGGCGAGACGCAGTTCGGTCCCCCAGGCGCGGGGAGGTCGGGAATCGACATGGAACTCATCGGCGACGATTTGGACATTCTCGCCCTGCTCGCGCCACGGATCACCGAAACTCTGAAGCAGATCCCGTTCATCGCGGACGTCGACAACTCTCTGGAGAGCGGCGACGACGAGATCCGCGTCGCGGTCAATCGGGAACGCGCGCTCCAGGGCGGTCT